>JAJNNC010000009.1 GCA_021730635.1 Catalimonadaceae bacterium JC749 | reverse complement strand
AGGCATGACATCAGATCACAACGCTAGAAAGTCGGAGGAAGAAAAGCAGGCAGATCAGGCAGCAGTATCAGAGAGCCAGATCAATGTATATCCCAATCCTATTGCTTCAGTCATGCAGGTAGAAATTCATAGCGCTACCGATCAGATGGCCAGCATGGTTGTATTGGATATGAATGGTAGTATAGTTTATGAAGCTACTCAGGTAAAGACTGACAAACCAATTAGTGTGGATTTATCTGTCTTAGAACCAGGGCTCTATTTGCTACAAACCATAGATGCAGAAGGCAATAAGCAGACACGACGTATCCTTAAACAGTAGTCGTCAGCTGAAGTAGTTGTTGAGTTGTTGATTTCCGGTCTCTTTATCAAATAGAGGGGCCGGAATTTTTTTTATTTTTTCAGCCAATAATCAATGCTTCTCTATACGTTTTCTGCCGCTGATCGTAGAGAAGGAAAAACTTACTCGAGGCCTCAATAAAAAAGGCTGCCACTATTTCTTTCTTGAGGAGGAGATGGAGGGAGCTTTTTCTTTTCTAAGATTAAAGGACCATCTGATTTTTTCCCACGAGGGTTGTTATCTAAAAATTCCAGATTGCTTTCTGCCATTTTTGAAAAATAAAGCATGTCCACAGGTTGATTCCTTTTAATTTGGTAAACAGTGTCACTGGAAATCTGAGCGGATTCATGTTGTATAGAATAAACTCCTTCCCATTGAAAAGTTTTTACTGCATTGTCCGTATATAAATAGGTTTGCTGGAGAAAATACCTGCCATCCGTCTGGTTTTGTATGGGCTCTAAGGCGAGTTCAGTTTTAATACCCTCACAGTCTGCACAAGGCAAAATACCCTCATAAACATTCCAATTAAGATATTGGTACATCAAATTTCTGACTTCATCGGGTATATAGAGGCCTTCGCCTTCAGATTGGAAATTCCGGGCTTCCTTATTTTTTAAAAAGAAAACTTCTACCTTGTTGATGGCTGTGTCAAAGAGTGCCACAGTATAACCTTTAATTTCGGTCAGTGAATCGGATAAGGCAGCGATAGTATAAATTACCTGGTCTCTTTTTAATTCCTGAGCCGAGGCAACATCCTGCAGAAATGAATCAAATTGGTTGCCTAGTATTTTTTTTAGTTCTGATTGTAAGGGCTCTGTGTTCCACAAATCTACGGCCATTGGTTTTTCACCTATAAATTCATTGATATAATGTAAACTGTCCGGACTGAGAATAGCAGACATTGTATTTTGACTATGCTGGCTTTTCCGGCAGCCAATCAATGCAAGGAAAAGAAAGACAATCAGATAAAGATGATATTTCATGAACACAATGTTAAAAGCTTCCGATTGTGTGAGATAACTGCGAATTTGGGTGCAATTATGAAAATATACTTACAAAAATTAAGGATTTTTCCTCATTCAATCGTTTTTCGTTCAAAATAAATTTGCCTGCTTTGATAGAACCTGTTTTATATATTTTTGTGTGAGCCTTCAATGTACCAGCCCAGAGACTTGTCGCTTTATTATCATTTGGGCAGCGAATCCTTTAAAGATTAGAGCAGTTATCTTATATGAGCAAGGAGATGGCTAGAATAGCAATCTGTCTTTCAATGGGTTCACAGCATTCGGTTGTTGATTTGTATCGATAACACGTTGTGGGGGAGTTTTCATTAATATTTATCAGTATCAGCTTATTCCCTCCAAAGTTGTAACAACACTCCTTCTTTGCCAAAAACAGGATCTGTGTCAGGCAGGGGTACCTGCTCTATATTCCGGTCTGCCTGAGGGCGCTCTTCTTTTTTGCCGTAATTCATATCAAAATTCTTTCCTTTCGGATAAGCACCTACACAGGCGAAACTTTCATCAGACTTTATATTTTTATGGGCCACACCTGCAGGAATAAGAATAACATCGCCTTGCTTTACCTGTGTGATAATGCCATGAGGGCCTCCTAACTGCACTTCTGCTTCTCCACGATAAATTCCCAGTACCTCATGGGTTATACTGTGATAATGGTGATAGGGGTAAATGCCGTTGCGCCAGGAATTTCTCCACCCGTTCTCCTGGAAAAGCTGTTCTATCATAGCAGGAGCATGGGTTTCTGGCAAATGCAGGACGGCTCTGTAAATGATCAGAGGAAGCTTTGGATTATTCGGAAATATGCCATCATCTTTCAACAGATGTTTTTCAGTTTGTGGATCTTGTTTTAGGGTAACCATACGACCTGTCAGGTAAGAATTCTTTGATCTAATATTTAATGAAGGTTATTGGATACTTCATGCAAAATGAAGTGATTTTAAAGATCATTGAACAAAAGTAATATGCTTGAATTTAGTATTTTCTGACTCTTATTACATGCGTAACTTCAAGAGAATGTCTCAAATTCCACTTAATTTCTGAGATGTAACCCTATTTGTTAAATATTATATAAAAAAAATTCAATAATCTAGTAAGAAATTGAACACTTACTTACTACTGTAAGAAGAGACGCCCAAGTGAAATTTTATTCACAGGTATAAAATGTTACTTGCTTAAAACGCGAATACAACATGAATATCACAAAACCATTCTACCGGGTATATTCACATCAGCTCGATCAGATGATCAGAATATATAGTAATTGATTTAACTGATAGCCACATTCAGGAAATAGTTAAACGGCATCATGGTCTTGAACATTTTGATGGCCTGCTGTGGAAAATCCTGGGAAGTTACTTCGGCGTCGGTCAACCGATGAATCACCAGGAAATCTTTCAATTTAAGAAGCTCAATATTGGGATGGTCTGTGGCATATCCTTTTGGCGGTCTTTTTAATTTATCACCTTGTATCTCTCCGAAGTATTTACGAAAGTCAGGCAAATCTACGATCTTCTTCAGTTCGGAAGCATTGTAATCAATTTCCTGTCTGACTTTATACAAAGATTCTGGTGAGGGCATATACATACCCCCTCCTAAAAATGATTCTCCAAAGGGTTGCAAATGCAGATAGTAGCCAGCCTGTTCACCTTTTTTACCTCCTTCTGAAAAATAAGCTCCAAAATTATTCTTATAAGGTGATTTATCGTTAGAAAAGCGGATATCCCGGTTAAGCCTAAAAATACAATCTTTTGGTTGCAGACCCAGCAGGGTTTCATCCGCAGTAGCCATTTCTTCCAGCAGAAAAGCAACCACTGTCTTGAATTCAGCTTTGGCCGATTCGTAAAATTTCCGGTGGTTATCCATCCAGGCTTTCTCATTGTTTTGCTGGAGTTCCTTCAGGAAATCCAGTATCAGTGCGATATTCATGAAGTATTGAGTTAAGGCGTTTGATAGTGAGCATTCAAGATGAACAAAGGCTCACCATCCTGTTAAAGAACTTCTAACAGCGTTTCCAGGGCAATGCCTCGGGAGGCTTTCAGTAAGATAGTTGCCTGGTTGAATGTCATGGTTTTCAACTGATTTTCCAGCGCGTTTTTATGCAGGAAATAATGAGCCTCAGGACAAGCTTTGGCAGCTTCTTCCATCATCTCCCCACATAAAAAAATGTGTTGAAAATGGCATTGTGCCAGTAAAACGCCAATGGCATGATGTTCCTGAAGACTATCTTTTCCTAACTCAAACATATCGCCCAGAATCGCGACTTTATGAGCTGCTTTCATATTTTCCAGACTGCGGAGAGCTGCCTGCATAGAATCCGGATTCGCATTGTAGGCATCCAGAATGATGGTATTGCTATTTTTTTGAATGATTTGAGACCGCTTATTTTCCGGTTTATATTGGCTTACTGCCCGGTTGGCAGCCTCGGCAGGTACATTGAAGAATTTAGCAATGCACAAAGCCGCCGCAATATTCTCAAAATTATAGGCACCAATGAGTTGAGATTGTACTTCTTCACCATTTTCATGGCGGTATACAATGAATGGATCAGCGCTGAGGAATTCACAGGAAAAGTAATCACCGGGGGCTGGATAGAAGAAGGGGTGCTTAAATCGTTTTGCCATATTACCCAGGATGGGATTTTGAGAATTAATAAACACTTCCCCACCCTTTTGCAACAGGTAATGATATTGTTCACTTTCTCCCCGAATGGCACCCTCAAGTCCACCGAATCCTTCCATATGGGCTTTTCCGATATTTGTAGTAAGACCATGGGTAGGTTCGGCAATATGACAAAGTTCAGCTATTTCTCCGATTTTGTTGGCACCCAACTCGATCACGGCTATTTCATGGCTTTCATCCAGTTCCAGCAGCGTGAGCGGGACACCTATATAATTATTAAGATTGCCTCTGGTGGCCAGCGTTTTGTATTTTGTGCTGAGAACCGCATAAATCAACTCTTTGGTAGTGGTTTTGCCATTGGTTCCATTGATGCCCAGTACAGGAATATTAAGCTGACGACGATGATGAAGGGCAAGTTGTTGTAGTGCCGATAACACATCCTCTACCAGGATGAACCGCTCATCTTTTGCATATTCCTTCTCGTCAATCACAGCATACTGAGCGCCTTTACTGAGCGCCTCTTCAGCAAACTTATTGGCGTTGAAATTCGCACCTTTTAAAGCGAAGAATAGACTGCCAGCTTCAATTTTTCTGGTATCGGTAGAAACCCGGCCACAGGACAGGTATTTTTGATACAGGTTTTCAATACTCATATGGGGTTTGTCAGTTTTCACGTTCGTTATTTGGCAATTTTATAAATTTGTTGGCAAATTACGAATTCATGGCATTAATACTTAGTCTGGAAACATCTACAAAAACCTGTTCGGTCGCTTTGCACCAAGATGCCAGCCTCCTGGCATTGCAGGAAGTTCATCTGGAAAAGTCTCATTCGGCATTGCTTAATATTATGATCCGGGATATTCTGGCCTATTGTGAAGTGAAAAAGCAGTCATTGAGTGCTATTGCAGTTTCCAAGGGACCAGGATCTTATACCGGATTAAGAATTGGTGTTTCGGTGGCGAAAGGGCTGTGTTTTGCCTTGGATATTCCTTTAATTGGTGTTAATACACTGCAGGCCATGGCCTGGCAGGTGGATCAATTCAATCAGCATCAGGCCCTGTTGTGTCCCATGATCGACGCCCGTCGTATGGAAGTATATTGTCTGATCCAAAAAGGGTCAGATACAGAGGTGATGCCAACTACTGCTGTGGTGGTGGACGAGAATTCTTTTCAAGAATATTCGGAGGAAGAAATTTGGTTTTTTGGGAATGGGGCTGAAAAATGCAGGACCGTGATTGGAGAGACAGCATTTAAAAAATTTATTCCGGGTATCCAGCCTTCGGCAAGGGGAGTAGGCGCATTGGCACTTGCTAGGTTTGAGCAAAAAGCCTTCGAGGATGTGGCCTATTTTGTGCCCGATTACCTGAAAGAGTTCAGAACAACCAAACCTAAAAAGAATTCCTAACGTTTTTTAACTGAAAGCAAAAAAAGTATTATGGCTATACAAAGTGAAGAAATTATCAATCGTGTGGCGAAAAGCTCCATCATTACTTTTAATCTGGAAGATTATTATCCTCAAGGAGAACGGGTAGTCTATGATCTTAAACAAAATCTCTTTCAGGAAATGATCCTTAGGGAAAAAGATTTCAGGGATTTTGTAAAAGAACATGATTGGACACAATACCAGGATCAGTACGTAGCCATTACCTGTTCAGCAGATGCCATCGTTCCAACCTGGGCTTATATGTTGCTGGTTACCCAACTGGAACCTTATGCCAGGATGGTAATTTTCGGTAGCCTTGACACCCTGGAAGCTGTCCTGTTTAAAGAAGCCCTTTCTAAGGTAGATGTTACCGCTTTCAAAGATGCCAAAGTAGTTATCAAAGGATGTGGCCATTTGCCCGTACCGGTGTTCGCTTATACGGAAATAACACGCCTTTTGAAACCCTATGCTTCCAGCATCATGTATGGTGAACCTTGTAGTACAGTGCCTCTGTACAAGAGAACCAGGCCATAATGTTCCTTTGAGAATGGAAGCAATTCAGAGTCATGGATTTATTTTCATGCCTGAAAAACAAAATCGACTACCTTGCCAGACTTCATAGTATTCATTGATGACAAGTCATTTAAATTAGTTCTTAAAACAGACGACTTTAACTGCCTGATTTCCTTTCTTTTGATGCTCGAATAGGCCAATCCGTTGGCAAAAAAGGCAAATTTTTATCCTGCGAGTTCTTATATTATCAAAATGACTTCACTATATTCAAACACTTTTTCAGGAAGTGAAGGCGGCGAACAGTCTATTTTATAATCTGCTTATTAACCTAAATTAAATGACTACTTCAGAAACCTTAACTAGTGCATTCGTACAATCATCTCTAACAGGAGTAGGTTTATTGGATCACCAGAATAAGTTTATTGAAGTCAATGAAGCATTTTGCCGTATTTATGCCTACACAAGGGAGGAGCTTGTGGGGCAACCCCTGAGTATCATCTCTCCGGCAGACTATAGAGAACGTGCCTATTTGTTCTATCAGGATTATATCAAAGGTTATGAAACGAAGGGTGTCAAGCAGATTCGTCGTAAGGACGGATCCTCGGCTACCGTTTATTTAGCCACTGAAACGGTAAATAACCCCTCAGCCGGTCAACTCAAATTGATAACGGTACTGGAATTGGCCGGCATGTCTGATGTGCCCGCGCCGCAACCTGTCAAAGGAGAAAAATCTATCGCAGAAAATGCCGGTGTTGCGCTGGTACGATGCAACCGTGAGGGTGATATTTCTTTTGTCAATAATGTGGCTCGTACCTTGCTTTTTTTACCGCAGGGTCATAAGCGACTAAGCAACCAGGTGATGGTATTCAGTGGTAATATTCATCGGGAACTCTCCCTGATCCAGTTGCTCAACGATAAACCTACCTTTGAGAATATGGAACTGCTCCTGGTTCGTCCGGATGATACACACGTTTGGGTATTGATGAGTGCTAAACCTATTATTCTGGAAGGCGAATTGCATTACGATATTTCGGTGGTAAACATTGAACCATTGAAGAAGCTGGAAAAGAAGCTTTTAACGAAGATTGAAGAACTAAAAAACACTAACAAACAACTGGATCACTTTGTATATGGGGCTACCCATGATTTGAAAGCACCATTGGCTTCTCTTTCCGGTTTAATCGCTATTCTTCGTCAGGAAAAAGATGTTGTACAAAAAGCCTTGTACCTGGAACTGATGGACAAAAGTATCTACCGGCTCAATGAGTTTATCAAAGAGATCGTGGATTACTCGAGAAATTCTAACCAGGAGCTCAAAATAGAAAATATAGATTTCAAAGCTTTGGTAGATGAGGTGTTTGAAAGTATGGAGTATATGGATAATGCTCCCAAAATTAAGAAAGTGGTGAAAGTGGATCAGAAAGCTGCTTTTTTTTCTGACAAACATCGCTTAAAGGTAGTTTTGAACAACCTTATCAGCAATGCTTATAAATATAGCAGCACCCATCGTAGAGATTGTTTCATCAATGTCTCTGTTCATTCAGACAGTAAGCAGGCTACCATACAGGTGCAGGACAATGGGCAGGGGATTCCTTCAGAACACATTGATAAAATATTTAACATGTTTTTCAGAGCGTCTGAAGGAGAGGGAGGAACAGGGCTAGGCCTCTATATTGTGAAAGAGACCATCGATAAGATGGAAGGAAACATACACGTCGTTTCCGAATTAGGACAGGGTTCCAGTTTTGTGGTTACCATCCCATCTCATATGACAACGGATACTACCCAGCAAATGGCTTTGAATATTTGATCAGCTATTTAACTTTCTTCCGCGTAGTAGCAGGATTTTTTTGAAAGGTGCTACAGCTTATTTTATTGGCTTACCTGCTCAGTCTGGTATTTTTCTTTAATTTCGTTTAGCGTTTCTACAGCAAGGGGTTTTACGATATAGTCCGTGACAATGCTGAAGTTTTTCGCTTTGTTCACATCAGATTGATCAGACGAAGAAGTTAGCATATATACGAGCACGTCTTTAAAATAAACGGTATCAAGCTTTTTGAATCTTTCCAGAAATTCCCACCCATTCACAATGGGCATTCTAATGTCTAAAAAGATAAGGTTTGGGGGCTCTTCCTGATCCTTCTGAATTTTTTGGAGATAGTCTAATCCGTCTACCGCACTCAAACATGTCACCACTTCCTCAGCAAAATCACTGATGCTGGCTAGTTTCTCAAAAATTATGTTATTGATCTGATCATCATCAATGACTAATACCTTTTTAATTTTTTTCATAAAACTTTTTCTTCATTCAGTGGATCAATAAATTTCAGCTCTTAAGCCTTATCATACTGGTAGTTCTTGGCATTGGGTAACACTACCGTAAAGGTAGAGCCCTTGGAAACTACAGAGTTCACGGTGATGCTTCCCGTCAGTTTGTTGACGGTTTCTTTGGCTATATACAAACCTAATCCGGAGCCTATAGAATCCCTCGATACCTGGAAGAACATTGTAAATATCTTATCAGTGTGACTTTTATCAATCCCTATGCCATTGTCTGTTACCTCAATGACAGCTTTCTTGGTATCAATTGTAATGTTAATATGGATGGAGGGATGAGTTTGGTCGTATTTCTGGTATTTGATTGCATTGGAAATCAGGTTGATCAGGATAATATAGAGCCTGATTTTATCTGTATAAAAAATATCTGTTCGTTTGATATTTGTCTTTATGGTTACCTCATCAATTTTTTTCAGGTATTTCAGGCGCTGCAAGATATCTTTTAGCAAACTCTCGAAGTCTATCACTTCTGTTTCAATCTCTAATCTGGCATTGCGGGCGTAGTCTGTAAGGTCTTGAATAATTTTATCCATTCGGTTCAGACTCTGCTCCATCAGGTCCAAATAGTGAGCTCTGTCTTTTTCTTCCGGTGAGATCCTGGAAATATTGATCAAACCCAGGGTTGAGGCCAGCGGGGCTCTCAGGTCATGTGAGGCACTGTAGACAAAGCGATCCAGCTCTTCGTTGGTTTTGATCAGCTCCTGGTTTTTTTCTTTTAATTTTTTCTCAGCCTCTTTTCTGTCGGTAATATCCCGAATGGCTCCATCATAGAATTCCTGACCCGCTTCGTCTTTGATCAGGATAAAGCTGCTTAGTCCCCAGAAGGTAGTACCGTTCTTTCTTCTAAATAATATCGTTTTGTTGGTAAAGGCTTTCTGGTTTCTCAGAATCTTAGTATAGAATTTTAAATCATTCTGTTGGGCGAACAAAGCATCCAAGGGTAATTTTTGTATTTCCTCACTGCTATGATAACCAAACATATCGTTAAAGGCCTGGTTGAAATACACCAATCCGTCCTGGTAGTTGACCCGGATCAGTGCTTCCTTAATATTCTTATTGATAGAGGCCAGCAACAGGTTACTTTGCCGTAAAGTTACCTCTGCCTGCTTTCTTTTCGTGATGTCATCCAGGGTGCCGGAGGTGCCTTTCAACTTTCCGGATTCATCCAAGTAGGCTTTGATAAACATATCGGCCCAGAAGATGTCATGATGCCTGTTGATGAAGCGAACTTCACCCTGGGCTATATCTTTTTTGCCTTGGATCACCTTTTGGAACATCTGATGCACCTTGTCTTGGTCATCTGGGTGAACGAAATCTATCAGCGGGCGATCCAGGCTGTCAAACAAATCATAACCACTGATTTCTTTCCAGGCAGGATTCAGAAACGACCAGTGACCTTGCCCATCTGTCTGGAAAATAACCTCTCTTACGTTTTCCACGACAGAACGATACCTCTTTTCACTTTCAATAATTTTCCTGTCGGCAATTTTTTCCTCTGTAATGTCTCTGGCGATCATGGTAAAGCCAGCATATTTGCCTAAGCTATCTTTACGGTAACTCACACTAACTTTAAAATAAAGGGTTACCAGTTGATCATACAGGCAATATTCAAATTGTTGCACTTCCAGGGTTTCTGCCACATTCAACAGGGCTGCTTTTAGCTGGTCAGACAGTGTTTCTGAAAAAATATCTTTAAAAGATCTGCCATAGCAGGGCTCAGAGCAGACATTGATAAAACTGATTTTATTGGGCTTTACGTTACTGGCAATCAGGCAATCTTTTTTGTCGAACACATAGACATCATCGTCAATAGAAGAAAAAGTGGACCTAAGCTGTTCCTGACTCTCCGTTAATCTTTCAATGATCTCTTTTACCTGTGTGATGTTCCGGGAGGAAATAAAGACCTGCTGCTGCCCGGCAGAGTTTATGATGGTCTTGCTGTTGACTTCCATCCAGATAAACTGTCCGTCTTTCTTCCTGACCCTGAATTCCCATTGCTGCTTTTGCGTAAGGTCAAAGGCGGTTGAGCACTGCGTTATATCGTCAGGGTGAACGAGTGTAAAGTAAGAAGTATTGATAATTTCATCTATCTGATACCCTAAATGCTGATTTACGGATGGGGAGATGTAAGTAATCTTACCATCCGGCTGGAGCATAAATGTGAGATCCTGAGCATTTTCAGATAGTAACCGAAAATGCTGTTCGCTTTCCTTCAGCTGGTGCAGTGTTTCTATGGAAACAAATAAGGTGTTATTTAGCTGTTCATCGGTAAAATTGTTGAATACATGCGGATTGGTTGCGTGAACGATATCGTTTGTGCTGCTATGCTTGTCTGTGTTTAGCAAAGATTGGTTTGCTGATTCTTTCTCAATAGTGAGATTTTCCAGTGTAGCAATCAATTCAGCCATACGAAGTTCATACACTTCCTTGAGTTGTTGATTCTCCTCCTGTAAATTTTTGATCATCCCTAAGAGGTCTTCCCGGGAAGCATTCTCTAGTTTTTGTATTTCAACAGATTTTTGAGCTTTATTTTCTGGCAACAGAATCTCTTGCTTGATACACTGAGCAAGGGCTTCAGGCAATGAGGATACAAGGGTAAAATTATTGTTAGAGGGCAGCAAAGTAGGATCAATCGCTAAAATAGGTTTTGAAAATAGCAGATACAGGTGTTGGCAATAGGGGCTTAGGTGTTTTTCAAGTTGAATTAACCTCTTTTGATATTTGTTAATTTCTTGCTTCAACAAGTTGATTTCCAGTATCAGAGAAGGGCTTTTTTGGGAAGAGAGAATGTTTTGGAGGGTAGTTTGTATTTTTTTCCAGTCTTTTGAATTAACAATACCCGTTTCTCTTAAATAAATAATATCTTCCTGTATGATGTAAACCTCAACACAAAATCGCTGTTGGGAATCAGAAATATACCAGGCAGGCGTCTGTCTAATCGTCAGCTTTTTCTCAGCTACCTGGGTAATGATCTCTTTTTCCATGGCGAGAAGAGTGTCTGTTTTGCCCTCAGAATGATTATAATAATCCTTACTCACTATTTTAAAGAAAAATTAAAACTACCTAATTGCTAATTTGGATTCTAAAAAGCAGAAACAAAGAGAGATGAAATTAAAAAAAATATTATTGTTTCATTACAAACGGGGTTTGAGACTCAATCAATTGGAAGTAACAATTAGGTGAATAATGCAGTATTAATGTCTGTAAACTGCGTTCATTATTTAAAATAATCAAAGACATTCTTGATGTTTTGCACGATGTTTGGAGCGGGCCTAATCTGTGAAGACCCCCTATGAGCCTCTAAAAATGAATTATTCAGATACATTTTCTTTAGAAATAGCTTTTTAATATAATTATTTATATAAATATTATTACTTTTTTTATTATTTTCTAGCTATAGTTAGCATGTCTCTAAAGAAAATTTGCACAAAAGAAATATCAAAAACAGGAATGTTTATATTATAAATGCTGTAGCTGAGAAATGAAATAGGAAGGTGCCTACCGGATACAGTTCATTTACAGCATACAAAATACTTTTGATCTGATGTAAGTATTTTAAAAAAATACAGTTTTTTAACCTTTACCAAAATAAGATTTATTTGATTTCCAGCAGCGCTACATTTTCTACATGGTGCGTATGGGGAAACATGTCGACCGGTTGTATCTTTTTAATCATATATTTGCTATCCAACAGCGCAATGTCTCTGGCTTGAGTGGCCGGGCTACAACTCACATAAACAATACGGGGCGCTTCTATCGCTAGTATACTACTAACTACATCTGGATGCATGCCTGTGCGGGGAGGATCGGTAATAATCACTTCCGGCTTGCCATGTTCTTGGATGAAGGTATTTTGTAAAAGTTCTTTAATATCTCCTGCAAAAAAATGGGCGTTGTCAATGTGGTTGATGCGGGCATTGATTTTGGCATCTTCCACAGCTTCCTCCACATACTCCAGTCCGACCACTTTTTTAACTTGCGCGGCTACAAAATTTGCGATGGTGCCTGTACCTGTATATAAGTCATACACGAGTTCGTGGCCATGAAAGTCCGCAAACTCGCGGGTGGTTCTGTATAATTTATAAGCTTGTCCGGCATTGGTCTGATAAAATGATTTGGCGCTGATCCTGAATTGAAGTCCATTCATAACCTCGGTGATATAAGGCTGCCCATCGTAGTGCTGAACTTCCAGATCATGAAATGTATCATTCTTTTTGGGGTTGATGACATATTGCAGGGAGGTGACCTCAGGAAAAGTGCTTTTAATGTAATCCAGCAGCTTGACAATAAGAGGTTGGGCTTCGTTCCGCAAACCTTCACCACCAAATTGCACTACTACCATGGTTTCCCCTTTGCTGGAGGTACGGATCATGAGCGTTCTTAACAGCCCCTGGTGTGTTACCGCATCGTAGTAAGAATAACCCTGACCTCTGGCAAAAGCATCAATGGCTGATCTTATTGCATTGGAAGGTTCGGGCTGTAGATAGCAGTGGTTTAACTGTAGTACCTTATCAAAGCTCTGCGGCATATGGAAACCCAGCGCATTCCGGTCAAGCACCTGTCCGGTATCGATTTCTTCCCGGGTCAACCACCGATGAGAGCTAAAAGCAAACTCCAGTTTATTCCGGTAATACTGTGTCTCGTCCGAGGGCAGAATAGGACTTATTTCCGGTAAGGATAACTTACCAATACGTTGAAAATTATCTACTACCTGTTGCTGTTTATATTGAAGTTGCAAGGCATAGGGTATATGTTGCCATTTACACCCTCCACAGGTTCCGAAATGTTCACAAAAAGGGGTTGTCCGTTGATCAGACCATTGATGAAAATGCACAGGTATGGCTTCCAGATGTTTCTTTTTGTGCTTCACAATCCTAAGATCCACGATGTCACCCGGAGCCACCTGGCTCACGAAAATAACCTGACCCTCATGGCGTGCTACACACTTGCCTTCAGCAGCCATTTTCTCAATCTGTACTTTTTCTATAAAGCTGTTTTTCCTTCTTTTTCCCATGGCACGCAAAGGTATAATATTTAATTTTTTTGATGAAGAATAGAAGTATTATTCTTATTTTTATAAGAATGAGAAGACTACACATCGTTCTGTTTGGCCTGATTTGTTTCCTTGCCTTTCCTGCTCAAGCAACACATATTGTGGGTGGCGAATTTGAACTGGTGCATGTAGAAGGCTTTGAATATAAAATCAATCTTATACAATATTTCGATGAGGTCAATGGCAGCCCGGAAGCGGAGGATGATTTTGCGGTTGTCTATTTGTTCAGTAAGCGTGACGAGCAACTGATTAAGACAGTTACCTTGCAGAGAATTAATTCTAGGTTTGTTGAGTACACCAATCCTGCCTGTGCGGAAGAATTTCTGGTGACACGCAGAATATTATACAGTGCCAATGTTCAGTTGTTGCCTTCGGAATTTCATGAGGAGGAAGGGTATTTTATGGTATACGAGCGGTGTTGCCGAAATAATATCATTGAGAATTTGATCAATCCGGATCAAACGGGAGAGGCGTTTTACATGGAGTTTCCTGCTGTTGTACAACATGAGGAAGCTTTTATCAATAGTTCTCCCATACTTTCCCCACCGGTGAGCGATTATGCCTGTATTAACCAGTTGTTTCATTATGATTTTAGCAGTGTCGATCCGGACGGGGATTCTCTGGTTTACGCTATGGTTGCTCCCTTCAACAGTTCTACTTCCTTAAATCCATTGCCTACGCCGCGGGGAGCCCCTGATCGAGAGGTGGATTTTGTGGCAGGCATCGGTGTAGATAATATGGTGCCCGGTGTTCCCCCCCTAAGTATCAATGCCAGAGGCGAACTGACAGTGAAACCTGACCAGTTAGGCGTATTTGTCTTTGGCGTAAGAGTAGAAGAGTTCCGGGAGGGTAAAAAGATTGGAGAAATCCGGCGTGATTTCCAGATGCTGGTGGTGGATTGTAATCCCGGGAACCCACCGGAGGTCAGGGGCAAAATAAAGGGTAGACCGTTTTTCTATACTGAAGGGGATACAGTAAGATTTGCACCGGGAGAAGCCAGATGCCTGACCCTATTTGTGACAGACAAGGATCCCAACGAACAAATTACACTTAAAGCAGAAGGGGTAAACTTTGAGGAAGATATACAGCACCTGATTCTTGATTCTTTGCACCTGCTCAACAATGCGCTGGATACGGTGCAATTTGATATCTGTTTGCCGGAATGCCCATATACACAGGGGCCTATGCTCTTTGATATCATTGCCTTTGATGATGCCTGTAGCCAGTCATTATCCGATACACTGCGGTTTACAGTATTCTATGAGGGACCTCACAATGAGGATCCTTATATTGAAAACAATCCACAAGTTGTGCATGCCGAGATTGAAGCAGGTGAGGTATATGAGCTGCCCCTCCGCGGGCTGGATCAAGATGGCGACCTGCTCAAAATGGAAGCTCAAGGTGAGGGATTTGATCTGGACGACTATGGGATGTCGATGGTAGAGGAGTTACTGGTACCCGGGGAGGTGAAAAAAACTTTTCGCTGGAATGCAGACTGTGCCCTCTACGATTTCAGCGAGCAGGATGAATTTACAGTTGTAGTAACGCTAAGTGATGAAAGCGAATGTTCTTATGGAGAACCTGATAGGCTGACCCTGCATTTGAAAGTCAGGGTACCTGCCAACAATAAGCCGGAAATATCTTTTGAAAACCTGGAAAGTCAGGAACTTACCGTCCGGATAGATGAAACCATCAACTTCACAGTGATCGCAACAGATCAGGAGGCCAATGTGCTCACTTTGTTTGCAGAAGGAGACGGGTTCGAGCTGATTGATTATAATATGAACTTCCCCAGCAACACGGGTATCCAGCACATAAGTACCCCCTTTAGCTGGCGGCTCTCCTGCAATAATATTGATTTGGGCGAAAGAAGTGAATTTCGTCTGTTTTTTATTGCAAAAGACCAAAATCGATGCGGCGAAGATCAGGCAGATACCGTGCAGGTTACGATCCATGTTTTACCACCGGTGAATGAACCTCCTGCTGTTTCTATCCGGAACGTGGCTGCCGACACTATACAAACCATCGTAGGTTCGAACGTCTTTTTTGAGGTAGTCGGGCAAGATGATGAAGTGGATCTTGTCACCTTACGATTGGCTGAAGTAAGAAAAGATGGTGTAGAGGTGGACCGAGGAAGATTTGGTTTCAACTTTGCAGAAGTGCGTGCTTACGGAAATGTTTCCTCCTACTTTTCCTGGGTTCCACACTGCGAGGCCCTAGGCCCTGATTTTACAAGTGCTTATTTTGAGGTTTCTTTTGTGGCAGAAGATAATAAGTGTTTCAATGCGTTGAGCGATACAGTAAAATTGGTGATTCAGGTCTTTGATGCCCCGCTGAACTTAAGCGACTATGAGCCTGACAATGCTTTCACTCCTAATGGAGATGGTTTTGGTGATTTTTTCTTCTTGCCTACTTTACCCGCTGGCAATTGTGGAAACCGGTTTGAAAAAATAGAAATTTACAGTCGTTGGGGAAATCTGGTATTCAGTTCAGATGAATTAGAATTTCGCTGGTACGCCGCTGGTGTGCCCAGTGGTGTCTATTACTACCTGGTGCATTACTCCCGGCAAATTTATAAAAACCAGGTGTACGTGCATTTACCCAAATCCCAGTAAGGCCTACTCAAATCGTAAGGATTCGATAGGATCAAGCTTGGAAGCCTTATAGGCAGGGTAATATCCTGAGAAAATGCCTACACCTACACAGATCAGCAATGCTGAAAAGATCCAAACCCAAGGGATCAGGAAGCGTTCTACTTCCATAAAACGGGCTACGATATTCCCAATACCCATACCCAACAATACACCGGCTATGCCTCCTAACTGGCAAATCACAATGGCCTCAATCAAAAACTGCTGGCGGATCCGCAGGGGAGTGGCTCCTAAAGCTTTGCGTACTCCTATCTCCCGGGTTCTTTCCGTAACAGATACCATCATGATATTCATGAGGGCTACAGAGGCTCCTAACAACGTGATAAGCCCAATAGCGAATCCTCCGACACGCAGGTAGCCGGTAATTTCTCCCAATTGTTCACTCAATGATTTTTTCTCATTGATTTCAAAAGAAAGCTCGCTGCCTATGGGGTCTTGCCGGATCGCCCGCATCAGAGAGGTTGCTTCTCCTATAGCGGCTTCCAGATTGCCCACATCACTGATCAGGACGTCCATGGTAAAGTTCAGAGCGCTTCCGGTCGCCAATTGTCGGGCTTTTTCAACTGGTACCAGTATTTTTCTGTCGGCATTGCCACCTCCGCCTACGGCGCCCATCTCTTCCATCACACCAATGATTTTAAAACTGTTACCAAATAAGCTGATTTCTTTATCTAAAGGATTTGCGTTGTCTTCAAACAGGGCACTAACTGTTTCATGGCCAACAACGGCTACATGAGTCCCGTTTTCCAGGTCAAAAGGAGTGAAATTGCGTCCGCTGGCCAGTGCATAACCTTCGGTGATGATGTAGTTATCGTCTACCCCATAGACTTGTATGTTCGGATTCGTCTTTTGGGATCTGTGTTTTACCTCCGCATTGCCGGTGACCATGGTCGTTACCGAAATTTGAGAGGGATAGTCAAATCGTTTTTGAAATTCCCTGACATTCGTATAGGAGATGGGAGGATAGATTTTTTCATCTCTACCCTGCTGGTTGCTATTACCCTGTATTCTCTTTTCCCGAATCGTAAAAGAGTTAACGCCCAGACTCGCAAAACTATCATCTACAGAAGCCTGTATGCCGTCTATGGCGGTAAGAATGCCTACCAGTGCCGTAATACCAATGGCAATAATGAGGGCGGTCAGAATGGTTCGTAATTTGTTTTCCTGAATCGCCTTGAGGCTTTCTTCTATATTATTGAACAGATTCATGAATTTTAGTACATGCGTAGAACAAATTACGGAAGAGCCAATTTAATAGTTTAAAACATACAAAAATTTTCGTTAGCTTCATTACAGTTTTTGATAAAGTGTAGTTTGAACAATAAATTGTTGAAAAGAACATTGTAAATAAAAATGAATTTGGTTATGCAGCGGTTTGTATTGACGCTTTTTATGGTTGTGATGATCATTTGTCCGGTTTGGGCCAATTCTATTCTCATCCCTATGGATAAATCTCAAACCAATCATTTGAAAGCATATGGCATTGCTTACTGGATCTTACAAAATGGAAGCACCGTAGATTGGTTGTTAAATTATCGCGGAGGCAGTTTTATGTGTGAGTATTCACAGGTGCTGGAGAATGAATGTATCATCCGGGGTGTAAGTTATGAGGTGATCTCTGATGCGCAAGCCAATCAGGTTATCAGTGTCATTGCCAGCCCTTCTTCCAACCAGGATCTGATGAAATTGGAAAAAGAACCTAAAATTGCTGTATATTCTCCCAAAACAGCACAACCCTGGGACGATGCGGTGACTTTAGCCTTAACCTATGCTGAGATACCCTATGATGTGGTATTCGATGATGAGGTGTTGTATGGCAAGCTTCCCAGATATGACTGGTTGCACCTGCACCATGAAGACTTTACAGGGCAATATGGTAAGTTTTACAGAATTTACCGAAACACTCCCTGGTATATTGAAAAGCAGCAGGAATATGAAGAAACGGCCCGCAAACATGGGTTTAGTAAAGTTTCTGAAATGAAATTGGCTGTGGTGAAAAAAATACGTGATTTTGTTTCGGGAGGTGGGTTCATGTTCGCCATGTGTTCTGCTACCGATACTTATGACATAGCCCTGTCAGCAGATGGTGTGGATATCTGTGAAGCCATGTTTGACGGAGACAGGGCTGACCCCAATGCCCAGGAGAAGTTGCGCTATGACAATACCTTTGCTTTCCAAAATTTCGAGCTGGTCAGAAATCCTTATGAGTATGAGTTTTCAAATATAGATGTAAACCCGGCAGAAAGAGGACTGAGCCAGGAAAACGATTATTTTAACCTGTTTGAGTTTTCTGCCAAGTGGGATCCCATTCCTACCATGCTCACCCAAAACCATGAGCGTATTGTCAAAGGGTTTATGGGACAGACCACAGCTTTTAGGAAAGAATTGATCCGACCAGATGCAGTGGTGTTAGGAGAAAATAAAGCAGCCGGAGAGACCAAATATTTGCATGGTGTTTTTGGAAAAGGCTTCTGGACCTTCTACGGAGGCCATGATCCGGAAGATTACCAGCATAGAGTAGGAGAGGAGCCAACAGACCTGAATTTGTACCCTAATTCACCTGGTTACCGACTGATACTCAATAATATACTTTTCCCGGCGGCCAAAAAGAAAAAACAGAAAACCTGATACATACACGCTTCAGTATCAGTCTTTAGCGGATAGTTGTCGTTGGCACTCAGAAAGGGAGATAAACAATGTGCTTATTGATAAAGAAATCTTCTTCAAAGTAATCTGAAAGGGAATACAAGGCATAATTGTGTTGTATTTCCTTTAGTTCTTCCTGCAGGTTTCCCCCTTTCAGACAGAGCAACCCGTTATACAACTCATGGCTTGACTGCCCTTTGATTTTTTTATGTACCCATTGATACAACTGGGGAAGGCGGGCTACCGCCCTGGTAATGATAAAATCAAACTGTCCTTTCACCTGCTCTGCCCTGATTTGCCGGGCACTTACCTGATGAAGTTGTAGGGCATCAGCCACGGCCTGCACTACTTTTATCTTTTTTCCTATAGAATCAACCAATTGAAAATGAACGTCAGGAAAGAGAATCGCCAAAGGTATGCCTGGAAACCCTCCTCCTGTGCCTATATCCATAATGGAAGTTCCGGCCTTCCAGGAAACAATTTTGGCAATACTGAGAGAGTGTAGTACATGGTGAAGATACAGATTGTCAATATCTTTTCGGGAAATCACGTTAATTTTAGCATTCCATTCCACATAGAGTGAATGCAATCGAGACAACTGCTCCCGCTGATAGGCTGTCAGGTCAGGAAAATAATGGATGATACGGTCGAGTTGTGTCTGGGCAGGAGTTGGTAAATGCATTATAATTCTTCAAGGATTTGTTTCAAATTTCTGTAAATGATGGGAGCCGTTTCCGGTCCTAGGGAGTTGATTTCTCCATAGGGATTATCTTCCCCTTGGTATGTATAAGGTTCTTTTTCATCCCACTGGCTTTTAGGGATGATGTATCCTATCTGGTCATTAGAAAGTCCGAAGACAAATTTAACAGTGCCAGGCATCAGGTCGCGAAGCGGTGGCGTTTCCACAGGTGAGATAGAAAAGTCTTGGCCGGCCGGTGCTTCTACCCCTCCGTTCACAATTTCCGGATAAATCTCTCCTGGCACACAGATAAAACTGGCAGGGCCCAATTGCCAGGCGGCTACTTCAGAACGAATGCTCATCCATCCGGTATGGCTACGCCGCACCGTACCCAGCATAGAGAGGATCCGAAACCAGTTATTGTGCAAAGGGAGATCGAAAGAACGGGCCAAGAGGCGAATCTGAGCGGAATCTACTTTCGTGGTTTTAGTGCTATCGGTCAGAGTTTGCAGTACCCACAGGGCTAATTGATCTCCCTGGGCTTTTGCCTTGTCAAAGGATGGAACCTGATAGGCTGTATCAGCAAATGGATGTTTGACAGCATGCTCAGGATGGGTAGTCATCAATCCTCCAATGGCTCCATTAATGAAAAGGGTTGTTCCACCCAACCCAGGCATGTAAAGAGAATCCTGGTGGTAAACGCCATTTTCTACCCCTTCCCGTAAGAAATGAGGAAAATCAGATGTGATCATTAAATTTTTGCTCCACAACGTTTCCGGATGATTCCCCCAGGTGATCAGGGTTCCCAGCGTTTGGTGGGTATCCTGATCCAAGGCTTGGAGGATTCTGATACCGTTGTCCAGGATTTGAGGAGGGCGGGTATCACCCACCAGGGAGGCTGCCTTTTCCAGATCCTGTCCCAGTATCAGATAAGCCGGACGAAGGTGTTCCTTGGCGTTTATGACCGAGCGCGCCGCCTTTTTTTTTACAAATTTGAGATATGCCGGATCAACACCGCTTCTCAAGGGAGCAGGCCCCCATAACCCCTGCAGGTCCGGAGCCTCATGCACGTGTGTACTATTGATCATGGCATAGTCAATGGCTGTTTCGCGGCCAATGTATTGCCTTACCTCCAGTACATCATCGTGGCCAAATCCGATAGCATCCAATACTGTGATTGACAAAACCACATGCCCATCGTCTATCACCATGCTACGTGCCCACAAATGATCGTGTATGCCCTGTGCCGGACGGCCCGTATGAAATCCGGCTAGCCATACAGCATCAAACTTTCCATTGTTGTTTTGATCCTGGAAAGTATCTCCATCTTCAGGGTCGTATACCGCATCAGCATTGGCATCCTGCCAGGTGTCTGACAGTTCAGGGGTGATCGGTAGCGCTGAAAAACCGATTTTTAAGCTAGAAGGATGGGAAGTAGGTTGAATATCAAGCTGTAGTTGATAACCCGGATGTTGATCCTGTCTATTAAAATAAATCCAGGTAACAGCGATAAGGATCAGTATAAAAAAAACACTACCAATACCTATAAGCCATTTCCTCATGAAGCACTGTTTTGATTAGGAGGATGACGAACAAACCATCAATGATTACTAATGTTATTCACAAAGATAAAGTCTCATACCATCAGCCACATCTGCTATCCTGCGAAATCAGATGTGTTCTTTTTTATTTTTTACCAGATCGTACATCAGTTCACGAGCCCGGTGAAGCTGGGCTTTGACAGTTCCCAGGGGTGCGTCAAGTTCTTTGGCTATTTCTTCATAGGAATATTCGTCAAAATAACGCAAACGGACCAGGCGTTGATATTTGGGAGGTAATTTGGTAACAAAAGCCCTGATCAACTCTTTTTTCTGACTGTTAATGGCTTCCTCCTGCGGATTTAATTTATTATCCTCTACATCAATATTGACAGCATCACCGTTGTCGTCTTTGAAGGAAGTGTTCAGACTCAGGGTTTCCAGCTTTTTTTTCCGGATAAAATCAATAGAATTATTGGTAGCAATCCTGAAAAGCCAGGTGCTGAAGGTATAGTCTTTTTTGAAGCGGTGCAGACTTTTGAAGGCTTTCGCAAAGGCTTCAATGGTAAGATCCTCTGCATCATCTACGTTCCGAACCATTTTCAGTATCATATGATACACAGGTTTCTTATAACGGCGCATGAGTTCTGCATATGCTTGCTCGTCATTATTCTGGGTAGCCTCATCTATTAACTTAAAGTCTTCTAAAGCTTTTCTGGAAAATTGTTTTTTTATATCCATCGGGTATTCTTTGTAGAGAGAGCCTTGGTGCCTATTATCATATAGTAAATAACGTATAAAACGTCAAATATTGGTAAAAGTACCCAGTTGATAGGGTCATTTAGCTTTTTACCTGCGGAAATAAATACCGCAAAAAGCAGGCCCCACCGTAATAAAAAACCTATGATAGCATAGTAACGTTCATTTTCGTGAAACAATAATACAGGAAAACATATCCAAAGGAGCACAGAGGATATTGAAAGCAGTCCTATCCAGATTTTGTCTTTTCTTTTATAATATTTTCCAATACCCAGATGTCTGACTTTTTGTCGGTAAAATGCCTGCCAATTTTTCTTGGGGATGGAGTGCATCAACGTATTTTTATGAATAGATACTTTGGTGTTGCTGCCACAGGCATGCCGATTGACAAACAAATCATCATCTCCTCCTACCAGATGATGGATACGGTAAAACCCCTTTTTTTTGAGAAAATAGGATTTACGATAAGCTAAATTTCGACCTACACCCATATACGGATGTCCAGCAAGGGCAGCACTGATATATAAAAAACCTGTATGCAGCGTTTCAAAGCGAATGAAGTGATTAAGTAACCCTTTGTCCATTTGGTAGGGAGAATATCCTAAGACAAATTCCACCTCATTTTCAAGCTTGGAGGCCATGCCCGTGAGCCAGTAATCACTGTCGGGGCGACAGTCGGCATCGGTTAGCACCAGTTTTTCGTGTTGAGCGGCTTTGATGCCCATGGTCAGCGCAAATTTTTTGCTCTGTACATGCTTCGGACGATACTTGATCCATACAACTTTCAGATTAGGGTGATTTTTTTCTTCTTCTCGGAGAAAGTCTATGGTACCATCGCTGGAGGCGTCATCTACGATGACAATCTGAAAATTCTTATACAACTGGCTATATAGCATCGGTAACAAAGCCTGCAGGTTTTCTTTTTCATTATGAGCACAAATGATGACAGACACCGGGGGAGGCATGACCTGGTTTTTGGGAATGTATAAATTCTCACTAGGCTCTTGATAAGCGATTAATTTCAACCCCAGATACAGATACAACCCTAATTGATAACCCAAGGCAGTCAGAAAAAGAATCAGCACAATCGTCAAAAACATATACACCTGTCAATGAGGAAGGCAAAGTTAGAAATGTTCTTTTTTTATCTTGTTAAAATTATTTTTAATTCTTGCCTGATTTTCTAGATACGGAATTTTGTGCATCATTATTGTGTTAGAATATTTTGTAGGGTTCTCCCTCTTTCATCGTTTTTCTCATTATATTTTATAAATTTTCTTTGTTGTGGTATCCTTAGACTTTTTCATCGCAGCTATTATTGTATTGTTTTTACAATATCTGGTGGTGTTTCTGTTTATCAAGTTTGGGTCTAAATGGAATCCACGCCATCCTTTGAGCTATTATATTGGTGCGGCCCTGGTGGGTACTATCGGATTTAGCCTGATTTTCAGCATTTTAAAGTGGTATTTTGGCTACACCTTTGTGAGTTTTAATTTTGAATTTGCCCGCAACTGTCTGGGGATGGCTCTATTCCTCATGATCGGAAAAATCTATGGGCTTATGCCTGTAGAGTTTATGGTCAAGCATTTGGAGCGTTATTAGTCCTTCTGCTTTAATGCCATCCTTTCTGGTGCTACTTTCCTCCAATCCATTGCTGAAATAAGATCTTTTAATTCAAGTCTATCCTGCTTTCTGCCATCCCAGGCTAATTCTTAAATCCTTCATTGATTTTTAAGAGAGCTTGGTATATTTACAGTTCTAAATAATAAGCCAAGTTTTACTTGATGGAAACGACGTCTGGACTCCAATCCTGGGAAGAACTAGAGAATCTGCTGAAGCAAAAAGACCGTTCACAACTGGAAGCATATATCGAGACGATGAATGCTGGTGAGCTGGTCAGAGCAATCTTTCATTTGAGCAAGGATGATCAGATTCAGCTTCTGAACCTGCTTTCTCCCGATTATTCTGCTTATCTGATTGAAGAAATACCTGATGCGAAGGCTACCGAACTGATTGAAGAACTTTCGGCTGATAAAGCGGCCTCCATTATTAATGAGATGTGGAGCGACGATCAGGCAGACCTGATTGGAAGTCTGGAGGAGAAAAGCGCAGAAGCAATTCTGGCCAGTATGAATCCGGAAGAGGCAGCCGAAGTTCGTAAACTCATTAGCTATAAGGAGGATACGGCAGGGGGTATCATGATTACAGAGTATCTGGCATTTCCGGAAACGGCTACCGTCGGACAGGTAATCTATGATATGAACCAGCACGCCGAAGAATATTCTGATTACCATTTGCAGTATGTGTATGTCATCTCTCCTCAGGGTAAACTGGTAGGGGTTTTGCGTTTGCGGGATTTGCTATTGACCAAACCCAGTACCCTACTCACCAACATCATGATCCGCGATATATTATCCGTGAATACCAGCGAAACCCTGGACGGATTGTTGGCTTTTTTCGATGATCATGATTTTCTGGGTGTGCCGGTCGTCAATGAAAAATACAAACTGGTGGGTGTGGTATTACGCAAAGATGTGCTGGAAGCGGAGGGAGACCGTTCGGATGCGGAGTTTATGCGTCTGCAGGGTATTGTAGGAGGGGAGGAACTGCGTACCATGCCCCTGTCCTTACGCTCCCGAAGAAGGCTTTCCTGGCTCAGTCTTAATATTGTATTAAATGTTATTTCTGCCAGTGTGATTGCCTTGTATCAGGATACCTTGAGCACAGTCATTGCGTTAGCGGTATTTCTACCGATTATTTCTGATATGAGTGGTTGTTCCGGTAACCAGGCTGTAGCGGTCAGTATGAGAGAGCTGTCTCTGAATATTATCAAACCTACTGAATTGTTCAGAGTGTTGTGGCAGGAATTATCAGTAGGGATCATCAATGGGGTAGTGCTGGGAATCCTCATTGGGGTAGGTGCCTGGCTCTGGAAGGGCAATCCCTATCTGGGATTGGTAGCGGGTGGTGCCCTGGCGATCAATACCCTGGTAGCGGTAGGGTTAGGAGGCTCTATTCCACTCATCTTGAAAAGAATTGGAATGGACCCAGCTCTGGCTTCCAGTCCTATCCTGACAACGATTACAGATATGCTGGGCTTTTTTCTGGTGCTGAGCTTTGCCACCTTGTTGCTTCCGATGCTAACCTAGGAGAATGTTTGCGGTTATCAATATGACCTAAAAACAATGCAGAACCTCCTCCTGGATCGTATGATAGATACCGGGCTGTATCAGCTTAGGCAGTGGTTTTCATTCAATTGATTGATGATCCACTTTCTTGAGTCGCAATTTCCAGTACCTCATTCCATACCCGGAAAACATTTTTATAGCAAATTTTCTCTATGTCTTCTTCAGAGTAGTTCCTTCTGAGGAGTTCTGCAATGAGGTTGGGATAATCTGACACATCTTTTAATCCTTCAGGTAAAGTGTCGCCTACGCCATCAAAGTCGGAGCCGAAACACACATGGTCTATGCCTACCAATTGCACGACATGGTCGATATGGTCGGCCACTTTTTCTACCGTGGAATAGACCGGATTTTTAGCTAGATAGGCATCCATATAAGCCTGAGCCGCTGAATCCTCTTCCGTCAGATTATTTTCCTGTAACCAATGTTCCAGATGGCTATAGGCCTGATCCGATTTTTTTTTGGAAGTGGCGTCAATAAATCCGGAGCCGAAATTAATCTGTATGACGCCCCCGTTTTCTGCCAGTGTTTTGATCATCTCATCACTCATGTTTCTTTCAAATCCGGGTACAAAATGCCGGCAGGAAGAGTGAGAGGCAATCACAGGGGCTTTCGTAATTTTCATCACATCATAAAAGGCACTGTCAGAGATATGAGAAACATCTACCATGATGCCAACCTGATTCATGGCTGTCACCACCTGTTCTCCAAAAGGACTTAATCCGTTCCACACACGGGTAGAATCGTAGGAAGAATCACAAATCTGGTTGGCTTTGCCATGTGTCAGCGTAATATACCGGATGCCCCGGTCGAAGAAATACTGTACATTTTCCAAAGAGTCACCGATTGGAGCGCCATTTTCCATCCCCATAGGCAGCGAGATCAGCCCTTTTGAAATATTTTCCTCTACTTGCCGGGGTGTATTGGCCAGGGCAAATTGGTCAGGATATTGTTCCGTAATGTTTATCACGCTATTGATGAGAGAATCGGCGAGTGCTTTGGCCCCACCGCTTTCCTGATAGGAAGCTGGTATGTATATGGACATAAAGGGGGCATCCAGTCCACCTTCCTTGGCTCTTTCATAATCAAAATCGCCCTTTGTGTCTGAAATGAGCTGGACAACTTCCCTGGAAGAACGTTTACTAGCCATGTTCATCCGATAAGGCAAATCGATGTGGCCGTCTGTGATGATGAATTGCTGAGCCAGTGCTTTGGCATGGGCTTCCACCGAAGAATCATTTTTTTGCCTTTCTGTATGACAAGCAGCCAGGGCGAAAAGGAGTGAAAAATAGAAAAGCAAAGGCAAAAGAATTCGCATGGTTAGGTAGTGTTTATGGTATTCAATGCTGGTAAAACCGGCATAATATAAAATTAAATTATGTATAATTACAAAATATCAAAATGATAGTATGTGATTTGCCTTATCTGGGATACCAGCCGGAATACTTGATGTAATTGTTGGCGATACGTTCTATCATGGCAGCATTCTCTTCACCTATCTCTTTTACCTTTTTGGCAGGTATACCTGCATACACCGAGTAGGGTTCTACTACCGTATTTTCTAACACCACCGCGCCTGCTGCGATCAGCGACCCGGTTTGCACAACGGCATGATCCATCACAATAGCCCCCATACCAATCAGTACCCTATCTTCCAGCGTACATCCGTGTACGATCGCCCGGTGCCCTATGGATACATAATTGCCAATATGAGTTGCTGCTTTTTGATAGGTACCATGAATGATAGCACCATCCTGAATGTTGGTATGATGCCCAATGGTAATGGTATTGACATCGCCTCTGACCACTGCCTGGAACCAGACACTACACTGGTCTCCCAGGGTTACTTGTCCGACGATAGTAGCATTTTCTGCCAGAAAACAGTCTTGGCCAATGGAAGGATATTGATCTTGTATCGGAATGATAAGTGCCATGGTTCTTTGAAAAGTAAATAATAGGTTTATTCTTCAAAAATGTGACTGATGAAAACCCTGTAAAGGGATATTACAAAGGTAAGAAAAACGGGAAATGAAAAAGCCGCCCGAAGGCGGCTAGGATTAATTTATTCTGGAGAACCGGGAGAGGTCTATCGCTTCCGGATTACTTAGCTTGATCAGGAACAAAGCGTCATCAAAATCCTTATCGCCTCCTGGTCTGCGTATGTCCTCGAAGGTTAGAATCAGGTGACCACTGGTTTCATCATACAGTAACAAGCTGTTTTGTTTCAACCCCTGAGGATGGGTCTTGTTGAAAGCAGGTGTGGTATGATGTGTATACACGCCTTTTGTCAATGCAGCATCTTTCCATCCACCAGTGACCAGGAAAAAGCCTAGGTTGGTACCTGCTTTCAGATTTTCCAGACAAATCTTATCACCCCTTAACAGTCCGCCACCACTGGATTGGTAGGAAGTATTGGGAAACAGTACGGTAAAGTTCTGCAAGCCTTCAGCCTGCTGAGGCGGTTGATTCGGATCGTAGGTATAATATCCTAGGGTATTCTGCCAGCCAGCTCCTTCGTGTACAAAGGTAATGGACAGGTCAGTATCCTCTATCAGCGGTAAATCGGTCAGCACATCGGTAGCAAACCATTCGGGGTGCCGCAGGGTGATGTCATCCATGGAGATAAATTCACCAAAGATCTTTTGGGTCAGTTGCTGATCAATGGCCGTAGCTCTCTCGCAGAGATAAGAAGGTACGCCATCATCGTCCCAGTCTCCAATTGGTATATAACCGCCATTGCCCGGATTGTATTCTACAATTTCCAGAATTTTCAATCCGCCTGTGCCAGTGGCTACGAAGATGATATTTTCCTTGCTTTTAATATAGTTAGTGGAGGCTTGGAAATAGACACTTCCCAGGATGTGAACGTTGTCAGCTTCCTTTTCCGCTACATACAAACCCGCTGCCCCATTTGCGATAAATATTTTTTCTTCATTGACAGACACACTATTGGTCACTAAGAATTCAGGTTTTACATCTTCCAGATGAGGGAGAGGGATGATGGCCTTATAGGCTCCTGTCTGGGCATCTATCACCTTTAACCCTTCAGCGCCGGCAGGAACCAGGATAAAATTATCTTGTACATCAACAATAGATTTTGATTCAGGTACATCGGCTCCCCCTACTGTAAACTGTTTTTGTATGGTGCCATCAGAAACCAGAAAAGAAGTAATGCGGGCAGGCGTTCCCTGCATTACCACAAAGTGATCCTGACTGAATGCGATAGAACGGGCATCATCCATCATTTTAGTCTCCAGTAGCCTCAGGGTTTCCAGGTCATAAATGCTTAAGCCTCCATTGGTGCCGGAAACCACATACAGTTTATCGTTGTGAACTTTTACATCCGTTGCTACAAATCCAGTAATATCCAGGATAGTAGGTTCTCCCTCTACCTGATCGTTTTCCAGTGTGATGATTTCTACCAATGCAGGCGATTGCAATTCCTCATTATTTTCCAAAGTGTGTTTAGCGCCAGCCAGGTAGATTTTATTGTTATGGACAGTTACTGCGCTGAAATCTGCATCATCAATAATAACCTGTGAGATCAGCACCGGATGTTTGATGTCACTGATATCGAAAATTTCAATACCACCCAGATATTTTTCTCCTTCAGTATTATAAGCCACAAAAGCACGATCCCCCTCGATTTCTACATGCGTAGCTCTCAGAATTTGTTGTTGGAAAGCAGGGGGAGCTACTTCCGCTCTTAGCACCAGTACATAATTCACGCTATGGCTTTCTGCCATTTTTGCGATCCGACCCTGTTGAACGGAGGTAGGTACATCGTAAAAAGAAAGCATTTCTTCATAGGCGGGAATGCGTACCCTGGTATTTAAATCCTGCTGACTGTAATTTGCTACCCAATGCTGCTGATCCGGGTCAGGATGGAAAAAACCATCATCCTGGCAAGCGCCCAGAAACAAGGCGAACAACAGAACAGGAAGAAAATTAATCTTAAACTTTTCCATGTCAATTTTGAAATTTATTTATACAAATATAGCAAAAAACTATTAAATATTAAAATAATTATATTTAATGTAAGTTTTGTTATAATAATGAATTTTTTTGGAATACTCTTGGGCTCGAAAAGTATCATAATCATAAAAGTGGTGAATCATGTTTTGAACCACTCAAAGGCAGAGGGGCTACATAACGTGTTTCAGACGTTGATAAAAACCACTTCACAATCTTCTTCCGAAAAAAAATGGATTGACCGGCGCAGGTGGCCAATCAGATTATTGAAAAGGGTTAACAGGCAGGTAAAGAACAGAAAAGCCTGAAAAAATAACGATTCCTCCCAAATTATGGAGGCATGCGATTTTCAAAATAATAATTTTTTTATTTTGCTATTTAAATCAAAGCCTCTATTTTTGTACCTCAATTTCGCTGTCCGGTTGTGTAAAGGTAGCACAGGAGATTTTGGTTCTCTTAGTCAGGGTTCGAATCCTTGCCGGACAACAGAACAAATCCCGGCTCTCCTATGTAGGTGTCGGGATTGGTTTTTTTATAGAAAATGAAGTTTCTCTATGATTCCTGTTAAGCTTTTCTCAGGTTCTTCCACTTTGTATCTTGCTGAAAAGATTGCCCAAATTCATGGACAACCCTTAGGAGAAGTGGTTACAGAAAAATTCAGCGATGGCGAAATTTCTACTTATTTCATGGAGTCGGTACGGGGATGCGATGTTTATCTGATCCAGTCCACTTTTTCACCTTCCGACAATCTCATGGAATTGTTGCTCCTGATTGACGCCGCCAAAAGAGCCAGTGCCAATAATGTAATTGCAGTGGTGCCCTACTTTGGCTATGCCCGTCAGGATCGGAAAGATAAGCCCAGGGTAGCCATAGGCGCTAAACTGATCGCCAATCTGTTTTCAGCAGCAGGTGCCGACCGCTTGATGACCTGCGATCTGCACGCCGGGCAGATACAGGGATTTTTTGACTTTCCTGTAGATCACTTCAGCGGCAGTATCATCTTTGTGCCTTATCTGAAAAAAATTCCGAAGGACAATCTGGTGTTTGCCTCTCCCGATGTGGGGGGTGTGAAGAGAACTCGTAACTTTGCCCAGTATTTTCAAACAGATATGGTGGTATGCGACAAGCAGCGTAAACGGGCCAACGAGGTAGAAGGTATGCAGGTGATAGGAGAAGTGGAAGGAAAAGATGTGGTGATTGTGGATGACCTGGTAGATACCGCCGGCACTTTATGCAAAGCGGCCAAGGTACTCAAAGACAATGGAGCTCAATCTGTTCGTGCCATTAGTACGCACGCCGTGCTTTCCGGAAAAGCTTATGAAAATATTGAAGGTTCCGAACTGGAAGAACTCATTGTTACCGATACGATTCCGCTTCGTAGAGAATGTGATAAAATAAAAGTATTATCGGTGGCTGAATTGTTTGCGGGCGCTATTCAGAAAATACACAATCACGAATCCATCAGCCCGTTGTTTATTTCCAAATCCAGATTTTAATCAAATAAATTTTAACCATAATAGTATGAAAACTTTAGAGATTATAGGGTATAAAAGAGCAAATCTCGGAAAAAAAGAAGCCAAGCAGTTGAGAACTGAAGGCAGTGTACCATGTGTTTTGTATGGTGGAAAAGAGCAGGTGCATTTTCATGCACCCATGATCCTGTTCCGAAACCTGGTGTATACACCGGAAGCTTACAAGGTACATCTGAACATTGAAGGGGACGAACACGATGCAATCTTGCAGGATATACAGTTCCATCCCGTCAATGAGGTCATTCTGCATGCAGATTTTCTCGAGTTGAGCGAAAACAAACCAGTGAAAATGAATATCCCTCTCAAACTGATAGGTTCAGCACCGGGTGTGACCAAAGGGGGAACTTTAATGTTCAAAAGAAGATCTGTGCTGATAAAAGCACTTCCTAAAGATATGCCTGAGCATCTTGATGTGGATGTATCCTCACTGGATTTCGGACGTGCCATCAAAGTGGCCGACATTAAGGAAGATAACTTTACTATTCTGGATAATCCTTCAAACTCCATTGCAGTTATTGAAATCCCAAGAGCCTTGAGAGGAAGATCAGCTGATCAGGAGGAAACAGAGGAGGCAGAAGCATAAATTGAATATCATTGTGAATTGAATCCTGTTCTTCAAGGGCAGGATTTTTTATTTAATCAGTATGAAGTATCTCATTGTGGGTTTGGGTAATCCGGGCGTACAATATGAACTGACCCGGCACAATATCGGCTTTCTGACCTTAGACCGCCTGGCGGATCTCAAAGGCGCTACGTTTCAGAATGATCGACTGGCGGATGTGACCCAATTCAAGCATAAAGGCCGTACCCTTTATCTTATCAAGCCTACCACTTATATGAACCTGAGTGGAAAAGCAGTCAATTATTGGATGCAGGAACTGAAAGTGACTCCGGAGCAGACCCTGATCGTGACAGACGATATCGCCTTACCCTTCGGCAAGTTAAGGATGCGGGCGAAGGGTTCCAGTGCCGGCCATAACGGACTCCAAAATATAGAAGATACTTTAGGCAACCAGCAATATCCCCGTTTGAGATGTGGCGTAGGCAACGATTTTCCAAAAGGAAGGCAGGTTGATTACGTATTGAGCCGTTTCCCGCAGGAACAGTTGGATCAGTTAACGGAAGTGATGGACAGGGCGGGGGAGATGATTCTTTCCTTTGCCACCCTTGGGATCAACCAGACCATGAGCCAGTACAATGATTAAGTATTCTTGAGAATCACCGGCAGTAGGCAGTATACTGCCGGAATTTTCAACTGATGATACTCCCATCGCTGACCCCTTTTTCTGGTTTTACAAATACCAGGGACCCATCTTTGTCTTCTGCCATCAGGATCATGCCCTGAGATTCAATCCCCATCATCTTACGGGGTGCCAGATTAACGACCATACAAACCTGTTTTCCGATCAGTTCTTCCGGCTTAAAATATTGGGCGATGCCACTGAGCACTGTTCGCTGGTCTAGGCCGATGTCTACCTTCAACTTCAGCAGTTTGTTGGACTTTTCCATCTTCTCGGCTTCCAGAATCGTGGCGATGCGCAAATCCATTTTGCTAAAATCTTCATAGACAATATCGGGTTTGGCCGGTGTTTCCTCCTGTGCTTCCGTAGCAGCTGGTATGACCTGATGCAGTTTCTGTATCTGCTCTTCCACAATATTGTCTTCAACTTTTTCAAACAACAGTACGGGCGGATTGAGTAAATGGCCAGGCTTTAAAATGTCTGTGTCCTTCGCTTCCTCCCAACTTCGGGGGTCGCTCAGGTTGATCATATCCTTCAAGGTTTTGGCTGAAAAAGGCAGAAAGGGCTCCATCAACACAGAGAGGTTGGCCGTTAATTGTAAGCAAAGATTGAGAATCGTTTGAACCCGGTTCACATCAGTTTTGATCAGCTTCCAGGGTTCAGTGTCGGCCAGGTATTTATTGCCCATCCGGGCATAATCCATCAGGAAGCTGACCGCCTCCCTGAAACGGAAGTTCTCAATAGCATTGGCTATTTCATCGGGCCATGACTGAATTTTTGACAGAACCTGTTCATCTATTGTTTCCAGTGTTCCTTTTGCTGGCACTTTCCCGTCAAAGTATTTGTGGGTCAGCACCAAAGTTCGGTTGATAAAATTACCCAGAATGGCCACCAGTTCATTGTTATTACGGGCCTGATAATCTTTCCAGGTAAATTCACTGTCTTTGGTTTCCGGAAGAATGGTGCATAACGTGTATCGCAGCGCATCTTCTTTGCCTTTGAATTCATCCAGATACTCGTGCAGCCAAACTGCCCAGTTGCGGCTGGTAGAGAGTTTTTTGCCTTCGAGGTTCAAAAATTCGTTGGCAGGGACATGTTCTGGCAGCACATATTCACCGTGGGCATGCAGAATAGAAGGAAAGATGATGCAATGAAATACGATATTGTCTTTTCCAATAAAATGAACAAGGCGGGTGTTGTCCTCTTCATTGGGCTGTGTTTTCCAATAAGGCTCCCAGTCTTTCCCATGATCCAGGGCCCATTGTTTGGTGGAAGATATATAACCGATAGGCGCATCCAGCCAGACATACAGCTTTTTTCCTTCTGTATGTGGGAGCGGCACATCCACACCCCAGTCCAGATCACGTGTCATAGCCCTGGGTTGTAAACCTGCTTTCAGCCAGGCACTGCACTGCCCGTATACATTGGGTTTCCACTTTCCTTTTTTTCCTTCCAGTAACCACTGCTCCAGCCAGGGCTGGTACTTATCAAGTGGCAAATACCAGTGCTTAGTCGTCTTCAGTATAGGTTTTTTGCCACTCAGAATAGATTTTGGGTTAATAAGATCTGTCGGATTCAGAGAAGAACCACAGTTTTCACACTGATCTCCGTATGCATTCTCATACCCACATACCGGACAGGTGCCCACAATATACCGATCCGCTAAAAACTGGTTGAACTCTTCATCATAATACTGTTCTGATTCCTGTTCTATAAACTCTCCCTGCTCGTGAAGTTTGAGGAAAAATTCCTGAGAAGTTTCATGATGGATAGGCTCTGAGGTACGGTGGTACATATCAAAGGATATCCCAAAGCGCTCGAAAGTGTCTTTATTGAGTTCATGGTACTTATCAATAATTTCTTGGGGAGAAATGCCTTCCAGCTTGGCACGTAGCATAATGGCAACTCCATGTTCGTCGCTTCCGCCGATGAAAACAACATCCTGATGGGTAAGCCGGAGGTAACGCACATAAATATCAGCAGGCAGGTAGGCACCTGCAATATGGCCAATATGAAGAGGGCCATTGGCATAAGGCAAGGCAGCAGTAACGGTATATCTTTTTGGATTCTTATCTGACATAATTTCCTGTTTATAGCTAGGGCAAATTTATAAAGTTTTTTAAGAGCAGGTGAGAAATAGGATGATTCTTCAGGAAAAATATCAAGGGAGCAGCTGTTTCATTGTGTTTTTATCGGCTTGTTGTTGAGCGCGCAAAAAAGGGTTGTTTGGGTTGCTCCCAACACACCGCGTACGGAGATGCCCTGCACTATCCTGCAAGAAAAGGAAAGTCAGCATACCTTTTGTACAGGTCTGACACAGGTTTTTGCTTTGAACCACCCCTAATTTTAAAAAGCGGTATTCAGATGGAAATAGAAACCGGGCTCCCCATGAAATCTCCAGGAACGTTCGATACGCAGGACAAAATCATAAAAAGAGACAAAATCCAATCCGACGCCATACCCCATCAGGTAGCGGTTGGCTAAACGGGAATTTTGCGGGTAGGGCAAGGAATTGTGCACATACCCATGATCTACATACCCTTTGAGGTAAAAGCTGATAGGAATGGTATTGAATTGTTCGATAGAGAAAATCTTTCTCAGATCAATTTCCCGGGAGAAAATTCTCTTACTGAGCGTGTTCTGCTGAATCACAAAGGCCTGTCCTTCTATTACATCCAGTTCATGACCTCTCAGCCAGACCCGGTTATATCCTATTCCTATGAAATTGGCATAGGGCTGACGTCTGGGAGCACTGCCATAACCCTGAATGGAATTGGCCAGATAAAAGCCTTTGCCCAGTTCGGTATATTTCCGGTAGCTGCCATCGATACGAATCAGATTGATGTCGCTGAACAGACCCAGTCCTAACTTTTCCATGCCTACCTCCCAGCGATAACCTTTCAGCGGATAGCCTATATAATCCCGGTGATCGCTGATGAAGGAATAGGCTAATGAAAAATATTGCTGGCGATTGCCGTCATGCAGAAAATAGTTAGGATTCAACGCTGTGATGGTATCGGAAACCCAGACATCGTTGTATCGCAGGTCCACATAGTGATTGTTGTAAAAGGAAGGCCGAAACCGCCAGCCAATGGTCCCTCTGTAATTTCGAATACCTTCATCTAAGCTATCGGTAAAGATAAACTGATGGTCACGGGTGATATAATTGATATTCTTTTTCTCTGAGTAACTAAAGGCTACTTCAATCCCGTTCTTCTGCGCTTTATCAATGTAAGGGATCACATACCGCAGGGCAAATTGCCGGGTAAATCCCAATTGTGTATAAAAGTATAAGCGCTCATTTAATCCGCGAAAATTGTACTGAAAGAATTTCAGACCATATTCCACCCGGCGCCAGTCCCGGTTTTCTGTAGAAAACCAAACGTTGAAATTCCGGTCTGCCAGACGGAAAAACGGAGAAGGTATGGTATACCAACGTTCCGCTACCCGAATAATAATGTCCACAAAGTGATCATCCAGCCTGACCTGACTGATATTGACATCCAGAAACAACTGGGTGTTGAAGAGTTTCCGTCGGTCCACAATGAGAATCTCTTCCAAGGCTTCCTGGCTAATCGTCTGGCCTTCAGTAAGATCCAGCTCGCGAAGAATGATTTTTTCTTTGGTTCGTTTGTTACCAATCACAAAAATTTTGTCAATGGTAAGCCATTGATCTGGGGAGGTTGCCACTGAATCGAATGGTACAGCCTGGCCCTTCACTAAGTTGGCTTCCAACAGTAAGCCACTACAGCCAATACACGCTAACAATAAGATGGTAGAAGGACTCAGTTTCAACGATGCTAGATAATACGTTTTGGAAACAAACGGTAAAAACCGGTAAAATTATTATACTGTTTATACAAAAGTAAAATAATATTTTTTAACATTCTATCTACACTGGCTCTCATGTAATGAATCCTGCCTTATGCTGTGAATGCCAAGGGTTTTACACGCAATCAGGTTTTATTGGGTAATGAATTCCAATAGGTGTAAATTTTCTTAGCCAAAAATGAAAAAAACTCGTAAGAATTGTTGATAAATCATAAATTTGTATCATTCACCAAACTCAAGAATTTCCGATATGGCTATTGACTTCAATCATCCCATTGACATTTTAGAGAATATTGATTTAAGAAAGTTTGAAGAAGAATATCTGAAACCTCAAAAACCAGTGATTCTCAGGGGCCTGCTCAAGGGCACCAAGGCTTATGAAGAATGGGATTTCAACTATTTTAAAAATGTTGCAGGCGACAAGATCATAGGAGTCTATGAAAACAGGGAGTCAGATCTGGATAAAACACTGAAAGTGCCCCATCGTAGAATGAAATTCTCCGAATACCTGGATCTGATTGCTAGCACTCCCACTGATTTGCGGATCAATCTGTGGAATATTTTTAAAGATTGTCCGGCCTTGATGCATGATTTTGAATATCCTGAGATCAAGACGAAATTCTTAAAAGAATACCCCTTTATGTTTTTCGGAGGAACCGGATCCATTGCCCGTATGCATCAGGATATTGATATGTCCAATGTTTTCCTGACACAGTTTCAGGGCAAAAGAAGGGTCGTATTGTTTAGCCCCGATTATTCCGATCTGCTCTACCGATATCCTTTCAATGTGCATACCGGCGTGAATGTTGTGAAACCGGATTATCAGAGATTCCCGGGCTTACAGTATGTGAAAGGATTTGAGTGTGAGATCAGACATGGAGATACCTTATTTATGCCAGGTGAATACTGGCATTATATAGAATATACAGAAGGAGGATTCGGTATGAGCATGCGCTCCCTGAATCCGCATATCAGCAAACGGATCAAAGGATTGATGAACCTTTCAGTACGTCAGGGTATTGATTATCTCATGAGAAAGGGTTTGGGCGATAAGTGGTTTAAAATGAAACAAAACATTGCGGACAGGCGGGCCAAGGCAGCTATCCGTAAGATTGAACATAATGGAAATCGTGAATTAGTGGCTCATTGAGTTCACATGCTGACATAAATGTACAATCGCACGGGACAATACCGTGCGATTTTGTTATAGATCGGTATGCCGTATTGCTATAACTTCAGCGAAGGGCCACGTTCATCGAAGAAATCAAAATATATCTAAGCATGAAGATTATGAAAAAGATCATCATCTTGTCGCTGTGTATTTTTATGGTAAGCAGTTGTACTACGGATGAATTTCAAAAAAATCCGGTGGATGTCCTGATGCGCGATATGACCGAAGTGCCGGTATATTCCATTATTCTGTATGATATGAACGCAGAAGGCACTTTTTTTAAAGAATACCAGCATCAGTATAGGATACTGAAAGAAAATACGAAAGGAGCCGAGCCAGAAGAGGAAATTACCGATTGGATTTCGGTCAGCGAGTCATTTTTCAATCAGCACATCAATGATATGGGAATGGAGATTGCTGCCAAAAATCAGGAAGGAGAGGTTACTAAAACCGTCAGCCCGCCAGGGTATAATAACTATGTAGGGAATCCGCAGTATGGTTCCTGGCAGCAGGGGCCTGGGGGTAGTAGTTTCTGGGCATTCTATGGGCAGTATGCATTTTTAAGCAGCCTGTTAAATCTTGCCGCATTTCCGGTACGCAGGTCTTATTACGATGATTTTACTGATTACCGCCGTTCCGGAAGGCCTTACTACGGACCAGTCACATCCGGCGGTAGCCGGGCCTATGGTACCGGCAGCGCTTACACCTCTGCCTCAAAACCTAATACCGTTTGGCGACAATCCACATCCAGCCGGCAGTTCAGAGACGCTAACCAACGTACTTCCCGATCAGGTTCAAGGTATGGCAGTGGAGGTAGTATGCGTTCCAGAGGAGGAGGTTTCGGGAAATAAACATTAAGTTACATCCACCCCAAAGTACCTAGTCTATGGTAACACTTGATACAGCCCTAACTGCGCTCATTTATTTGCTCGCTTGTTTCGTACTATTTGCCTTAGGCAAGCTGGCCTATAAACTTTTTCAAAGAAGGATCAATGTAAAAAACGAACTCACCGAAAAGGATAATCTGGCTTTTGCCATGGCCCATGTCGGCTATTATATTGGTCTGATATTGTCCATCACGGCTGCCATTATCGGTCCTTCACAGGGGCTTTGGACAGATTTAATGAACATAGGCATCTATGGCCTTTTGGCGATAGTATTGTTGAACTTTTCTATTTTCATTAACGAGAAAGTGGTCCTTCGGAAATTTAGTGTGTACAAGGAAATAGTAGAAGACCAGAATGTAGGAACAGGCGTTATTGAAGGAGCCAACGCAATTGGGACCGGGCTTATTATTCTGGGGGCTGTTTCGGGAGAAGGAGGATCCGTGCTCACCGCCCTTGTCTTTTGGATTATCGGACAGTTTTTATTGATTCTGACAGCCTATTTTTATACATGGATCACTCCTTTCGATGTGCATGCCCATATTGAAAAGGATAATGTAGCGGTGGGGTTAGGGTTTGCAGGCGCACTGGTAGCCATCGCCAATCTCATCCGGTTTGGCCTGATGACTGATTTTTTCAGCTGGGAAGAATCGCTCTATAATGTGGGTATCGATGTCATCATTGGCTTGATTCTATTGCCTGTAGCCCGATATCTGACAGATAAAATCCTGTTGCCGGGTAGAAATCTCACAGACGAGCTAATCAATCAACAAAAACCTAATGTGGGGGCCGGATTGATAGAAGCATTTGCCTACATTGGGGGCTCTGTACTTATCACTTTATGTCTTTGATTGGGTATCGAAAAATCTCCGGTATTTCGCATGGACTTCAGTCCAATATTCTGAAAGTTTCCCTGTTTGCCACCGGTTTGGCGGGTATTGTGGCTGAGTATGTGCTTTCTACCCTGGCTACTTACTTTTTAGGCGACTCTATCTTTCAGTGGACTATGATTGTTTCAGTCATGCTGTTTTCCATGGGTTTGGGGAGCCGCTTAAGCAAATACCTGGAAGATCATCTGTTGCAGAAGTTCATTGCCATCGAATTTACCTTATCTGTATTTTCCGCTTTTTCAGCACTGTTCGTCTACACCGCCGCTGCACAGACAATATATACAGGCCTGATTGTCTACACCCTTAGTATTATCATCGGAATACTCATTGGGTTAGAAATCCCTTTGGTAATCCGGGTCAACGATGCATTTCAGAACCTGAAGATCAATGTGTCTTCGGTGATGGAAAAAGATTATTATGGCAGTCTGATGGGAGGTTTATTTTTCGCCTTTGTTGGGCTTCCCTATCTGGGGCTGACCTATACTCCGTTTATTTTAGGCACTATTAATTTCCTGGTAGCGGTTGTCCTGTTATTTTTTGTAGGCAATGCGTTAAAAGCACAAACCCGAAGAATTTTATTTCTTTCAGCGTGGGCTGTGGGTATTTTTTTGCTGGCAGGGGTGTTACTGGCCAAACCTATCATTCTATATGGAGAACAAAAGAGATACCAGGACAAAATTGTTTTTGAGCAGCAGACTCGCTACCAGAAAATTGTGATTACCCAATGGAAAAATGATTACTGGCTGTTTATCAATGGAAACCAACAGTTAAGTACGCTCGATGAAGTCATGTATCATGAGCCGCTGGTGCATCCGGCCATGCAGTTGGCCGGTAGGCCAGTAGAGGTGCTGGTATTGGGAGGAGGGGATGGTTGTGCGGTCCGGGAAATTCTGAAATATCCTACTGTCAAACAGGTCACATTAGTGGATATTGATCCGGCCATGACACAACTAGGAAAACAGCATCCGGTGCTGACCCGGCTGAATCAGGGAGCCTTGCATGACAAAAGAGTACATATTATCAATCAGGATGCGTTTCGTTACCTGGAAGATACCCAACAGTATTTTGACGTGATCATTGTGGATTTGCCGGATCCCAAGACAGTAGAATTAGGGAGACTCTATTCTTTGGAATTTTACCATTTGTGTCATCGTCAGCTCAGACCTTTGGGCGTCATGGTGACCCAGGCCGGGAGTCCTTATTATGCCGCCAGTGCCTTTCATTGTATAGAGAAGACAGTAAAAGCTTCAGGCTTTCAGGTAGTGCCTATGCATAACCAGATCGTCACGATGGGGGAGTGGGGATGGATTCTAGGTATGAAAAATGATCAGGAAGTGCCTTTGAAAACAAAATTACAAAGCCTGGATTTTAAGCAGGTCGATACACAGTGGCTCAACCAGGAAGCAATGAACCTGATGACTTCCTTTGGGAAAGATTTTTTTCTCAATGCAGAAGATAGCATTGAACTCAACACCATTCAACATCCTGTATTGTATCAGTATTACCTGAAAGGCAACTGGGATGTCTATTAATTTTTCTTCACGCTTCCAACCTTTTTAGGCAAATCGGCATCTCTAGGAAAGACATACACTTTTATTGGAGGATGTAGGGAGCCGGCCATGGGTCAGTCTTTGATCCATAGCCGGTCTATCTCTTTCAGCGCTGCCAATACCTCTTCCAGCATGGCGTCATCAAAATCCAGGTGCGTCACCATCCGGATCTCATTTTTACCAAAAGGGATCGCCTGTATATGGTAAGCGCGTAATTTTTGCAGAAAATCAGCGGGTGTGAGGCCCTTCAGAGAGAAAATGATGATGTTGGTTTCTGTGGGTAAGACCTGGTCTACAAAAGTTAAGTTTTTTAACTGTTTGGCGATGACTTTAGCCCTCCGGTGATCTTCGTTTAATAAGGGAATATGATGCTCCAAAGCATATAGACCGGCGGCTGCCAGGTAACCGGCCTGACGCATACCACCTCCTAACACTTTACGAACCCTCCGGGCCTTTTCTATCAGGGATTGGCTACCCACTAAAACGGAACCGACCGGAGCACCCAGTCCTTTGGAAAGGCATACGGAAATGGTATGAAAGTATTTTCCATAAGCCTGCGGTGGTTCTTGGGTCACAGCAAGAGCATTGAAGACACGGGCACCGTCCAAATGCAGCGGCAACTGATGTTTTTTACATACTTCACTGATGCTAGCGATCTGCTCTAATGTATAATAAGAACCTCCCCCTTTATTAACGGTATTTTCCAGGGCAACCAAGGCTGTTTCCGGATGATGAATATTGTTAGGATTAATGTTTTCTTCAATGGATTCCGCAGACAGAACGCCTCGGTTTCCATCCAGGAGCCTGACAGAACAAAGTGAATTATAAGCAATGCCCCCTCCTTCATAATTGTAAATATGGGATCGTTTGTCACAGATCACTTCCTGTTGAGGCTGCGTCTGAATGCGAATGGCAATTTGGTTGGTCATGGTTCCTGATGGGCAATACAACCCCGCTTCCATGCCAAAGATCGCTGCTGTTTTTTCTTCCAGTCTTCTCACAGTAGGATCTTCGGCAAACACATCATCGCCTACCTCGGCCTGCATCATGGCTTCTAACATACCCGGTGTGGGTTTTGTAACGGTATCGCTCCTTAAATCAATATTTTTCATAAATTGAACAATGCTTCAGTGTGGGGTAACCCCCGTGATGGTATTTGAAAAAAATAAAAGGTCATGCAACCCCCCTAGTCAGATTTGCATCTTTCCAGTGTATACAGCAATAATACATGAATTTAAAAATTCATAGAAGCAAAACCTTGGAGGAATTAATAGAAGGTTGTAAAAAGCAAGATTACCGGGCACAGAAAAACCTGTATGATTTTTATGCGCCTACCATGTTTGCTGTATGCCTGCGGTATGTCAAAGAAATGGCAGAGGCCGAAGATATCCTGTTAAAATCCTTTATGAAGGTTTTTGATAATATCAAAAAGTTTAGGGGAGAAGGCAGTCTGGAGGGTTGGATCAGAAGGATCGTAGTGAATGAATCTCTCATGTATCTGAGGCAAAACAAAGTGCTACACCTGGCGGTAGATGTTGAATCAGCCCAAGCGGTAAGTGAGGTACGCGCAGACCATCTGGAAGCAGAAGATTTGTTAGGATTAGTACAGGAATTACCGGCAGGATACCGTACCGTTTTCAACTTATATGCGATAGAAGGGTATTCTCATGCTGAGATTTCTGACATGCTTGGTATCAGCGAAGGCACTTCGAAAAGTCAGCTCAGCCGAGCCAAAGCCATGCTTCGAAACATGATTGAGAAGCAGGAAAATTCATTTAAAGGTCAAATTGGTTAAAGATGAAAGATATTGAAAAATTATTTGAGGAGAAGTTGAAAAACCATCAGGTGGTTCCCCCCACCCGTGCCTGGAATCAGCTCGAGCAAAAACTTCAGGGGCGTCCGTTATTTTCCTTGTATTGGAAGATAGCTGCTTCGGTTTTACTGTTTATTTCTGTGCTGGGAGCTGTACTGTTGTATCACCATACTGATAAGGTAACAAAGCCTACTGCAAACATTTCAGAGCAAGAAAAAACACCTGAAATAGCTCAAAAAGCTGACCGTGAACCTATCAGAAATGATCCTGAGCAGACACGTATTCCGGAACCTGTTGAGAGGGTTGAAACCAGTCATCTTCATGGGGGGACTTCCAACGCTAAGAAGGATGCCCTGAAAGGGAGAGATTTTCAGCAAGAGCCTTTGGTTTCTTCGGCATCACCCACTGAGGACTTCCAAAAAGAGGTTCGGAAAGTAGAACCCCGTGCTATTCAATTACTCTCTGTTACGGAGCAGCAAGCTGCCCTTTCGGATCTTCGAATAACGCATGTGGCGAAAGATGCTTCTTCAGAGGCCGTTACTATTACTTACAGAGCTTCCGGGATAACTGAAAAAAATGAATCTGCCGAGAAAACATTCGCTTTTTTAGATCAGATAAAATCGGCATCACTGAGTCTGGCAGAATTAAGACAGGCTAAAGATGCCTTCATCACCAAAGCTTTTTCTTCTAAAGAAAAAAGTGCAACCCGTTAATCAGGAGCGCTTTTTGTGTATCAGAATAGATTTATGAAATAATGTTTAAGTCAATAAAAAAATGAAAACCTTTTTGTTTGCATTGCTATTTTTTCCCCAACTCCTGATGGCAATTCCCGAGTTGACAGAACCAGATACTGTGATTATCCGAATTGGAAAAGATGAAGTCATTAAGATTGTTTCTAATAATCCCAATGAGTTAGAAAGGCTCAGTGAGTTTGATTTGAATGCCATTATCCAGGACATTAAAATACAAGTAGAAACCAATCAGGAAGATATCACCATTCAAATTGAAGATAGTACAGGTGAAAAATACATTTTGAAAAAAGAAGGGGTGCACAGCGACAGTTTAACCCTTGAAGAAAAATTGGATCGATTGTCCAGAAGAATGGAAGCCCTGGGCGATTCTCTGGACAAAACATTGAGTGGAGAAAGCAGTTCGGAGGAGCAAGCGGTGCATTTCAATAGACGTAGGCATTATGGCACCAAACGAACCGTGTCTTTCGACCTGGGATTTAACAATTACCTGACGGATGGAAAATTTCCGGATGAAAGTGATGCGCTTTATGCCGTAAATCCCTTTTATTCCTGGTACATTGCCCTTGGTGGCGTTAGTAAAACACATGTGGGCGGACCCCTCTTTTTAGATTGGGGGGCCAATGTAAGCTGGTACAATTTTAAATTTGAAAATTCCCGGACCAGGGTTAAAAAAGAGAATGGTGCTCTGGTCTTTTTAGAAGATACCCTGGTCAGTGATCCGATCAAGAGCAAATTGGCTGTCCCTTATCTCAACGTTACCTTTGTGCCTGTCTTCCATTTTGGCAACAGAAAGGGAAATAACTGGCACGACTATGATACCGATAGGGGAGTCAGAATAGGAGTTGGCGTTTATGCCGGGTATCGCCTGGGCGGTAAAACCAAATATGTGTATAAAGAGGAAGGAGACCGGGAGAGAGAAAAGGATAAATCTAACTTTTATATCAACAACTGGCGATATGGCTTGCGCACACAAATAGGCATCGGTGGTATTGACCTCTTCGTTAATTATGACTTGAATGACCTGTTTGTAGAGAATCGAGGTCCACAACTGAATGCTTTCAGCTTTGGGTTGGTCTTCTAAGCAGTGCTATGGTTGAAAGCCGCTTAAGGTTTCCATAAATAATTAGGCATAAAGGCTGGGCAGGGGTTATACTTATCTTTCCTGCTAACTTTACCGGGACGTTTGTTAGCGGCTATCTGTAAAATGAGCGAAATTTCATGAGAACCTCCTGAGGAAGCCGGTCCTAATTTGGAGACCGTCATATCGTAACTATAACCAAAATTGAGACTGTTGACCGATAATCCGAAAGAAACGGCCAGAGCATCATGGTTTAATGTCTGAGGCATATCCTGTTGCAGGGGAAGCCCTTTGTACCAGGCTCCCAGCATGAGCATACGGTAATAGTAATTGAACCCTATATCTAACTGGTTAAACTTCCCCTGCTGGTAATAGTTGAAAGAAGGATTCAGGCTGGAAGAAATCCCGCTTTTCATCGGTCCCAATAAGATAGGAATTTTATAACCCGCATGAAGTGAAATCCGCATAGGTAAAATACTTTCTTCATCCAATATGGATTGATTGGGGCGGTTCAGATGGTGAAAGGCAAGTCCAGCCCACAGTCTCTTGTCAAAAAGAATGACACCACTGCTGAAATCAAAATGATTGACGTTACTTAAATCACGCAGGGAAGGATCGGAGCTAGGGGCATTGCTGTTTCCGAAGTCTAGCTGATCCCCCAAAATAATTTTTGAGAAATCCAGGTTTTGAGTAGTATAGCCTATTTGTATAGCCGGCATCACTCTAACCCCATCGGTAAGGGGAATGGAATAGCTGTAAATACCTGCCACAGTAGTAGATTGTAAACTAGCGGTGCCTGCCCGGTCGGTCTTAGCCAGGAAGCCTACATTACTGTTAGAACCTTTTATATTATAATCATAGGAAAAAGCATAAGTAACAAAAGCTTTCGGCAGGCTTGCCCAATGATTCCTGTAATTCACCGCAACCCTATGTTGGTTAGTTGTTCCTGTAAAGGCAGGATTCAAATGAAGAGGAGCCGCATAATATTGTGTAAAGCTGGGATCTTGCCCAAAACTCTTGAGAAACGTAAATATGAAAGTTAAGATAAAAAGTAAATGCCTACCCATAGATTATATCATTCAAAGCCATGTGATCATTAATTTTTACCGGATTAAGGTAACATCTCCGACCAGGGTTTCTGATCTGCCGTCGCTGAATTTGATTTCTAATTTATACACATACACATCCTTCGGACAGAGCCTGCCTTTGTAGTAACCATCCCAGCCGTAAGTCTTTTCATAGGTTTCAAACATCAATTCTCCCCAACGATTAAATATCAGCAGATGATAGGAGGTAATCCCTTCAATAATGGGTAAGAAAACGTCGTTTTTACTGTCTCCGGATGGATCTACACTCCCTGGTCCATCGGTTGAGGGTGTGAAGGCATTTGGAACCATGATTTTTCCTCCTTCCTCTACCACAATTGCGTTTTCCTTTTTCAAAGTATCCACACACCCTTTCTCATTTTCTACAATGAGGGTGATATCATAGGCGCCTGGGCGGTTATACTGGTAAACAGGTTCAAATTCAGAAGAGGTATTGCCGTCACCAAAATCCCAGAAGTAATATTTAGCCCCTATACTCAGGTTTGCAAAATATATGTTTTCGCCCAGGAAAGTTTTTTCAGGTCTGAGCTTAAAACCGGCGATAGGGTTATCAAATACCTCTACACTAAACTCTTTCATTTCAGTAACTTTTACCCCAGCACTGTTTTTGGCTTCCAAGGTAACCGTATAAATACCAGCTTCATAATAGGTGTAGGTAGGATTCTCTTCTGTGGAGAAACCTTCCCCTTCTCCAAAACTCCAGTAGTAGGATTTTGGATCTGTATAGCGGCTCATGTTCCTGAATTGTACAGTCAGTGGACGGCAACCCTGGGGTGGTTCATAGGTAAAATCAACGATTGGTATCAAAGGATCAATCGTGAAAGGTTGTTTCAAGGTATCGATACACCCTATTTCATTCTGAATGATCAGGGTGATATCGTAAGTGCCAGGTTCTTCAAATTGATGCACCGGTTCTATTTCCTCGCTGGTTTCTCCGTCACCGAAATCCCAGAAATAGCTACTGGCATTCTGGCTTTGGTTCCGAAAATTGACATTTTGTTTGGGATAGAACGGACCTAATCCATAGGTACTGAATGCAGCCTTGGGAAGTTGAGAAAAATCAACGATAAAATCTTTTTGCTTTTCTACTATGATGCCTAAACTGTTGCTGGCTTTCAACGAAATTCTGTAAACGCCTGGTGAAGCATAGGTATGGCTGGGATTAATCTCAGTGGAAGTAGCACCATCGCCGAAATCCCAAAGATAGGTGTCCTCCTCTGCATATTGCGACAGGTTAGTAAACGTTACTGCCAAGGGCTGACAATCTTCCAACTGTACAAATTCGAAGTCAGTTTGTGGTAGTGTTTGCTTAATGATCACTTTGGCAGAATCCCGCACCGAACAATACTGTCCATGTATGGTGAGTTTAATCCAGTATTCTCCATAGGTTTCATACTCATGGAAACCGGGAATCTCTTCCGTGGAAGTGGTGCCATCACCGAAATCCCACTGATAAGTCCAACTGCTGTTGATAGTATTATTGTTGATGCTAACGGTTTTACTGGGAATTTCCAGAATAGAAGGATTCACAAAAAAGGAAGCATCTAACAACTCACGTGGGTGAATCGTCATTTGATCAACCGTTTCCGTACTTTCACAGTCCACCATGTTGGTTGTTTTCAGCGAAATGTCCACCTCATAGGAAGCCCCTAATTTTTTATCATATACCAGCTCAAATTGGCTTTGGCTCAGGTCTGGTGAGTTGATAGGTTGAGGGCTGATGGTCCAATCATAATTGAGCCCTTTCTGTTGTGCCTCTACATGAAAAGTCATTAATTGACAGTCTGACTCAATCAGTGTGGTTGAAAAAGCAGAGCTTGGAACAGGGTTGACAAAAATGATCTTTTCGGTGGCACTGAAGCACATGCCTAACCTTTCTGCAATCAGTCTAACCCTATATTTTTTTGTATTAGCGCCCTCGTTGAGAAGTGTATAACTGAAGTTGGGCTCCATACCGGATATGGTTTGATCTACCACCACGCTTTGGTTAGATTCATCCAATATGGTCCAGTGATAGGCATCCGGAATTAGGGCCTGGGTAGCAGCAGTTACCTGAAATTGGTAGTTTCTTGGCGAACAGTTGTTCTCCGTGCCCAACAAATTAGTAATATTAAATTCAGAAGTTGGTCCGGGAAAAACAGTGATGATTATTCTTTCGCTGATAGCAGGGCAACCATTCCCAGGAACAGCTTCCAGCCATACTTCATACAGATGATCAATAGCCGTAATTTGATTGTTGACAAAATCGGGAGCATTGAACGTACCGGCCGTGGGCGCTACATTGAAAGTGTTCTCTGTACCGGTTTTAAGATTCAGAACATGCCAGATGTAAGCGTTTATCGAAACGGGTTGACTGGACAGGGGTGTGTCTATGGTAAAATTGACTTTTAAGGGAGAACAACCAATGATCTGATCAGCCTGGAATGTAACGATAGGAATGGGCTTAACCTCTACATCCTTTACCACCATGTCAGAGCAGTTTCCTTTCGTCGTGATTACCTGATGCGCAACCTGATAGGTGCCTGGCAGGTCATACTTATGCTTGAATGGGGTAGCCTCAGTGGTGGTGGTATCAGGGGTAAAAGTAATCCCGTCATAATCAAAGTCCCAGCCATATTGGGCGATGTCGTCATTGTTCACAAGGGTCGGGATAGTAGCCGTACTGATAAATTCCGTACTATCTGACAGACATACCGGTAAAGCATCAAAATCGGCTGCCGGTTTGTGATAAATATGAACGAAAACAGTGTCTTGGGTTGTACAGTCAACATTACTTGCTGTATTGGTCAGCACAGCCATATAGGAACCAGGTTGGGTGTAGGTCGCGATATAACTTTCCTGTATACCTGCTCCGTTTTTGGTACTATCGTTCTGGTAAGTAGCACCATTATGGTGATAAAAATTCCATTGCCACTGAGAGGTGGCCGGATCAAAATCTGTAGAATTATCTGTAAACTTAACCTTAAATGCTGTTGGGTTGGCCGGATCGTAGCATAATGAATTGAGTGGTTGGTCCAGTTCATCGGTAACGGTAATTTGAGCATCTGCTACTGAGAGAATGTCAATGAATTTTGTAATGGTGCCACCACATTGTCCGACGGAGTTCTCATCTCTGACAGTGAGACTAATCATTTTTGTTCCTTTAGTAGGAAAGGAAGAAAAGGCGATGTTTTTACCAGGTTGCGTTCTTAATAGGGTGGTGCCTGCAGCATCGTCATATATTTTCCATTCATACTTAAAATTTGCATCCGGGATAGAAGGTGTCTGATCCTGAAAGAAAATAGTTTCTCCCAGGCAAAACTCTGTTTTTACTGCTCCTGCACTGTTATTTAAGCGTGTGCGAAAATCAGGTTCAGATTTTTTGACGATCACAATCCTGGCTTCCGTTTCAATATAGGCACTGTCTCCATTGGGGTCCACAGGATTTAAGGGATTGCCATCTCCTAAATTGGCGTCATAAGGGTTGCAGATATTCCAGTTCCTAAGTTGAACCTCAAATTCTTTACCGATATCTGCGGGGTTAAAAGTGGCCGGTACGAAGATATCATAACTCTGAGAGTTAGGTGCTGTGATGGGGCCTGGAAGGTATTCTACCGGGCCATCAAAGCTATAGGTTCGTGGTGCTCCATTGACTTCTACGTTGGGAATCCTGTTTCCTGCCGGGCCAGTTCCGTAAATCCATTGCACCCATCTTCCCAGATCATTGATGCGATCGTTTTCTCCTGAGTTGGGAACACAGTTCCAAATGCTATTATCTCTAAAACTGATGGTAGCACTTTCTCCCAGACAAACCCGATACAGGGGAGGATCAATTCTGGGCTGTCCTCCATTCTCATCATCCAGATCCCATACGGTTATACTTTGGCTCTGGTCTGAATTTAAGCATTGAACGCCATCAATAATGACATATGCAGTAGGCAGGTAGTTACAGTCATCTCCTCCTTTTGGATAAACATATTCTACAGTGTCTACATAAACAGTAAACATACCAGCCGTACCCACGTTGGTAGGTGCTGAAATCGTATCAGTACCATTACCCCAGTCTATCAGAAACTGTACTGCTCTTCCTGTCCGTACCGAATAAGTAATTTCCCACTGAAAAAGATTAGGGGCACAAGTCCTTGGCTCGCTGATCACATTGTTACCCGGATTACTATAAAGCGCACATTGTGCATACCCCTGTAGTGTGAAGCAGAGACATAAAAATAAAAGAGCCAATGGCACCTTTACTTTTCTGGTCCAAAAGAAAGCCGTTGTGGTTAAAAATATACTTTTCAAAGAAATCATATCTTAAAAAGTTCTTAAAAAAGGCTGTTTATTAGGAGTTATGGCCTATTTTTTATCATTATTATGCAAAAATTAATCCTATTAAAATTAAATTAATGAAGTGGATTGTAAGAAAAGTATAATGAGGCTATAATTTACATTTGTATGCAAATAACTGAATAACAGCTTGTTATATGATAGTTGGAACGTCTTTTCCCAATATAGGAATATAAATAGGTTGTAGTGCTAGAATAAAATTGGACTATTTGGGTAATATTCCTATGAAAAAAGATGAGAAAAATTGAAGTTGAGGTTGGGCTTAATCAAAATCTATGGTTAATTGAGATCCTGTTGTTTGCACTTTTTTAGGCATCAGGTTGCTAATGGTTAGCCCCAGTAACCTGATCCGTCTGTCTTCAATCACTACTGATTGCAATAAATATTGAGCAGTCTGATAAATCACGGGCGTTTGTAGAAAAGGTAGGGAAGCGGTAGTGCTTCTGGTCACTTGCGTAAAATTCTCAAACTTAATCTTTAGGGTAAGGGTAGTACCCGAATCCTGAAGATGACTAATTCTTTCTGTCAGCTCAACGGATAACTCGTTTAGTTTTTCATGAATGGTTTTCAAATCCTGTAAATCTGAAGAAAAAGTCTTTTCAGTGCCTATGGATTTTCTGATCCGGTTGGGAGTGACGGCGCGATTGTCTGAACCACGAACCATTTCATAGAAAAAAAGGCCTGCCTTGCCAAAATGCTTTTGTAGAAAAGACAAGGATTGCTGTTTTAAGTCTTTTCCCAGCCGTATGTCCATCAGATGCATTTTGTGGGCTGTCACTTTACCAATGCCATAGAAATCTTCTATGGGCAATTGTTCTAAAAAATGGGCAGCCTCTTCCGGAAGAATCACTTTTAGTCCATCAGGTTTTTCATAGGCGGAAGCGATCTTAGCCAGGAATTTGTTATAGGAAACACCGGCTGAGGCTGTAAGTCCTGTGGTTTGTTTAATATGCGCCTTGATTTTTTGGGCGATGATGGTCGCTGATTTGATCTGCTGTTTGTCTTCAGTCACATCCAGATAGGCCTCATCCAGGGAGAGCGGTTCTACCAGATCAGTATACTGAAAGAAGATTTGACGAATTTGTTCAGAAACTTTTTTATAAACCTCAAAACGAGGTGCTACGAAGATTACCTGTGGGCATAGCCGGAAAGCGTGGGCAGAGGGCATCGCCGATTTAATTCCGTATTGCCGTGCTTCGTAACTGGCTGCAGCTACAACCCCTCTTTCCCTGCTTCCTCCTACACATAGCGGTTTATTACGAAAAGCCGGAAAGTCTCTCTGTTCCACAGATGCATAAAACGCATCCATATCTATGTGTATTATTTTACGTAAGGGAAATATAGCGAATAGTGTTTTTGTCTTAGAAAGTACCTGAACTAATTTTATTCATTAGCGTTTTTCAGGTAAAACTGGAAAGTAAAATGCCACGTTCCAAAAAAATCTTTATGATCCTGGCAATCATTTTTCTGATAATCATGCTTTATTTAGGGATTGATATTGCCAGCAAAACTACGTTTCCGGGTTCTAAACCAAATTTAAAAGAAAGAATCTCTCCTTCAAATAAATAAACTATGGCCGATAAAAGTCAAAGAATTGATATTGATAAAATTGATCTGGAAAAAGAGAGGGAAAAAATAACGGATCATCCGGGCTTGATTGCTTTTCCTCATCATGTGGGGAGTGCTCTTATTAAACCTGAAGATAAAGGTAAGCTGAAAGGGCGTGCGGTGATGGCCATGAGACAACAGACTGACCGTCAGATGTCGCAGATTTATCATCAGGTGCAAACACTGATCAAACAGGCAAACGAAATCAAACGCAGAGTTGAAGTATCGGAAAGAATCTATTCCGCACAAATGAACTTCGAACCTATCATTTCCCATACCTATTTTTTATATGAAAAAAAGGATGGCCAGGACGTGCTATCCATGATTTCCCCCAAAGAATGGGGGAGAAGTTTTCCCTATAGAAAATACATAGCTCAGGTGACCTTACTGGCAGATCATACGTGGGAAGTCGACAGTGAAGCAGAGGAGGTTAGTGAATAACCAGTTTGTTTTCATCCTTTTTTGCTTTTAATCCTAATCTGCGGGCAATATTGGAAGAAAAGAAATTGGTAGGATCATATTTTTGTTTGACGGCCAGCCACTTTTCAAAATTGGGATACATTGCCCGAAATGTTTTTTCATCCAGCATGGCATCTTTTCCAAGATAAATACGCCCTTGCATATGCAAGACCATTTCATCCAGATCCCGTATGAGCGATGGTAAATTTTTCGTGACAGGAAAATCGATGGCAAAAGTATAGCCTTCCATTGGAAAAGAAAGCATTTCTGTTTGCGCTTTCCCCAGCTTCTTCAACACATTTAAAAAAGGAACGCAGCCGCTACTGGCAATTTTGGTAAGAATCCGGGTAATATTGTAGCTGCCATTGACAGGAGGTATTACAAATTGATACTGGATAAAACCGCGTTTCCCGTAACCACGATTCCAATAGTGTATCGCATCCAGTGGGTAGAAAAAAGATTCATAATGTGTAATCGAGCCATTCTGGCTCTGCACAATCTCTATAGCCTTGTTCAAAACAGAGACTGTATACTTGTTGAGAGAAAAATCAGGCAAGAAAAACGGTAATGTAAGTTTGGCTGGAGACGATATTTTCAATGGGCTTTTTTGTTTGGCTGGAGACAACTGGGCAACAGTTGCATGATTGCCTAAAGAAAGGACACCTTTTCCAAGCGACTTTCCTTTGGCCAAAGGATCAATCCAGGCCACTGAATACTGGTACTGCTGGTCATACTGATCAAAGGCATCCAGCATCTCCTCTATATTACTGATCTTGATTGATTTTGTAATGAAGTAAGTGGTCTCAATCTTTCTGAGCTTTATTTTGGCGGAAATGATAAAACCCAATAAACCCAATCCTCCAAAATTTGCCCAAAACAGGTCCGGATTTTCCTTTCTGCTGGCAGTCAGCAGGCTACCGTCTGCCAGCAGAATTTTGAATTCCAGGACACAACTGGAAAAAGAACCATCCACATGATGGGCTTTGCCATGAATATCATTTGCGATAGCACCACCAATCGTTACAAACTTAGTCCCTGGTGTAATGAGAGGAAACCATCCTTTGGGTGCAAAAGTGCTGATAATATCCGCCAAACATACACCTGCTTCGCATTCCAGAATACCCTTTTCAGCATCGAAGGAAATAAAGTGATTGAGCGCAGAAAGGTCTGTGGTGAAGTGATCCTCGTTGACAGACTGATCACCATAGCTACGGCCTAATCCTCTGGCAACATTATTTTTATACTTTAAAATTTGTCTTACTTCCTCTACATACCGGGGTTTCAACAATTTAGTCTTCACCTTAGGGTAATTTCCCCAACCTGATAGCTCTTTTTCCTTGAATAGCATATTGAATATTTATAATATTCTGTAAATGGCAAATTACACTATTTAACAATTTTAAGCGAATATTTCTTTATTATTTCGCTTTATTAAATTGATTAATCCAGAAAAAGTTAAAAATCCCTTTCCAGCTTTTCCTTTCTCTGTGTAAGGAAACTATATAAAAAACTAAATAATAACTGAGAGCAGCCACAGTGAGGGCTATAAAGAAATTCCCTATTAAAAACTTTCCTGAATAGTGATATATTTGATTGACAATCTCGATATCAAATTTTAACATTGGATCGGGTTGAAAAATTAAATCACCGAGAAGATAACATACCCAGTAGGTGGGTAATAAGAGTAGAGGATTCCAAATGGAGAAAGCAGCAATTAATCCTATTTTATTGATTCTTTTGAAAATAATGGCTAAAAATAAACCGATAAAAATACCAAATCCTGGTGTAGGCAATATGGCTATAAAAGTGCCCATAGCAAATCCCAATGCGATGGAGGCAGGAGAGGCATTGGTCTGTACTAACTCTTTGCAGTATTTAATTATTTTATTCATTTTTTTAAAAAATATAACATAAGTAACATTTTAGTTCAAAAATATATTAAAATAATTATATTAACAAAAGTTTGAAAATAATTTTTTAAGTGTCAGAACCTTGTTTAATGTCAATCAACCATTAGCGGAAAGACTACGCCCTCAAAGCCTTGATGAGATTATCGGGCAACCTCATCTGGTAGGATCACAAGGTGTATTAAGAGGTTTGTTAAAGACCGGATTTTTACCCTCCATGATTTTCTGGGGACCTCCAGGCGTTGGAAAAACTACTTTAGCCATTGTTTTGGCTAACCAGATAAAAGCCAATATATCGTTTCTGAGTGCGATCAGCGCTGGCGTTAAAGAGATCCGGGATGTCATTCAAAAAGCCCGGAGTTATACAAAATCTATTCTATTCATCGATGAAATTCATCGTTTTAACAAATCACAGCAAGATGCCCTGTTAGGTGCTGTGGAAAAAGGCATTCTGACTTTGATCGGAGCCACCACAGAAAATCCTTCCTTTGAAGTGAATGCTGCCTTACTCTCCCGCTGTCAGGTGTACCGTTTGCATGAGTTGGCACAAGAAGATTTGTTATCACTGGTTGACCATGCCATATCAGCCGATGAAAAACTACGCCAAAAAGAAATTCATGTAGAGGAGAGTGAAGCCTTACTCAGACTTTCAGGGGGTGATGCCCGTAAGCTTCTAAACTTATTAGAAATTACAGTAATGAGTGAAGAAGAGACTGTTGTTAGGATCAACAATGAAAAAGTAATGGCAGCTGCCCAAAGCCGGACAGCCATGTATGATAAACAGGGTGAACAACATTATGATATCATTTCTGCCTTTATTAAGTCTATCCGAGGGAGTGATCCTAATGCGGCTGTCTATTATCTGGCCAGAATGATCGCCGGAGGAGAAGATCCTAAATTTATTGCCCGCCGTCTGGTTATTTTAGCTTCCGAAGATATAGGAAATGCCAATCCAACCGCATTGGTAATGGCTACGACTACTTTCCAGGCCGTCAGTTTTGTAGGGTATCCTGAAGCAGAAATTATCTTATCACAGTGTACTACTTATTTAGCGTCTTCCTCCAAAAGCAATGCCAGCTATAGAGCCATTCAGGAAGCCAAACAGGTAGTATCCAACACTGGTGACCTGCCTATACCATTACACCTGAGGAATGCGCCAACACGCCTGATGAAAGAGATGGGGTATGGATCGGGTTATTTGTATGCCCATGATTATCCTGGAAATTTCGTTGAACAGGAGTATTTGCCTGAATCCATCGCGGCTACCAAATTGTATGATCCAGGGGAAAATCCGAGAGAAGCTGAGATCAGAAAGCGATTAAAATCCATATGGCATGAAAAGTATGGTTACTGATGATCGCTTTTAATTTTTTGCTTATAAGATAAATTGGATTTTGACACATCTACGACAAATCGCTTACGCAGCAGTCTTCTTCCTAATAACACCGGATACCGCATGTTTTCACGGTCAGCCAGCGTAAAATCGGCATTGAAGGTACGGCCGAATAAGGTAACCTGACAATTGATAGTATAACGGTACTCTATGTCTCCAAAAGAACTTTTTATCTTTTTCTCAATAAATTTTGAGGTTCTGAATTCTTTATGGTTATAGGCATCGTGGGATGGGTCCAGTAAGCGAAATGATATAGTTTCTACCCCATTTACTTGCAGGAGTTTTACATGATGGCAGTGAATGGCTGAGGTAGCGGCACCTGTATCAATTTTACAGGGTAGATCAAAAAGAGCAAATTCAGGAATATCAATTTTATCACGGCTGCCAATGATGATAGGAGGTATTCTTTTCATGCAAATTGGATTTTTATATGGACTCTTCTTGCATTAAGTCAAGTAAGTTTCTGGTGCTCACATATTTGCTACCGTCTGTGTTGGCCAAGACAATAATGGTCTGCTTCTTATCCAGGATACGAATGAAATGGGTTCTGAAACCTTTCCACCACCCACTGTGAAAGACAATCTGACTGCAGTCCGGCCTGGTGTTAATCCGCCAACCTAAACCGTAATTGTCATGGTCATACAATTCAGGATGGTAAGGAGTAAAAGCTTCTTCCAATGTACTTTTACTAATTAAAGTTCCATCATAAAGGGCCTGATCCAGCTTGAAAAGATCATCTACCGTAGAATAAATACCTTTGTCTCCCATGACGCCATTCAGATAAGTATCTTCTGCTTTCCGGTTGGTGCGGGTATAGCCAACAGCAACACTGTCTAATTCCCGGCCATTAAAGGAACTGTAGACAGTAGTATGAGTCATGCCAAGGGCATTGAAAATGTAATTTTTCATAAACCGGTCATAGGGCATTCTGGATGCTTTTTCAATGATGGATGCCAGAATAGTATAATTGGTGTTGCAGTAGTTGTAATGATAATTAGGCCGGTAATAGATATCAGGATGATAGGTTTCCATCAGGCAGAGGACATCCTGGTTGGAGATGGGCTGTTTACGGTCATGCCAGAGCTCATCGGCAAAATACATATAATTAGGCAAGCCAGAACGGTGGGTGAGCAGCATGCGTACCGTGATGCCAGGGTACGGAAAATTGGGAAAAAACTTTTGCACACTGTCCTCCAGTGAAAGGTATTTTTTTTCTTTCAGCAACAAGATGGCCAATGCTGTCAGTGGTTTGGAAACGGAGGCCAACTGAAAGGGGGTATGAATGGTGAGGGTATCCTTGGCACGAAAATCAGCATAGCCAAAGGCATTTTCGTAAATTACATTACCATTTTCTGCAAATAACACGGTGCCATTGAACATACCATGCTTGTAATAATGAGAAAAGAAGGAGTCAATTCGAGCGGCTTTTTGCTCAAACAGTTCTTGCTGCGCTGGATCTAATGTGACAACGGTAGTAGAGTCTTGCGTGGTGGTGTCCTCAACAATGACCGGAGCTCGCTCCACTCTGTTTTTCTGGCAGGCAGAAAAAATAACGGTCATGCATAGTGTTAAGAAAACAATAACTTTACGGCTAATCAAAACAGAATATCCTTTAGTGAGTTAATCAAATTCAATACGCAATTAATATACTTTTATAGGAAAAAATAAATGTATTAGTTCGCTAAATGATAATTTTTTAAGAAAACCCCTAGTCATGAATTACAGAAAATTAGGAAAATCCGGATTATCCATATCAGAAATATCCTTAGGTACCTGGCAGGTTGGCGGGAAGTGGGGGGAGCCATTTGACCAAAAAAACGCTGAAAAAATAATACATGAGGCTATTGATGCTGGAGTTAATTTTATTGATACAGCCGATGTATATTCAGAGGGTTTAAGTGAAGCCACAGTGGCAAAAGTTGTGAAAGAAAGAAGAGAGGAGGTGTATCTGGCTACCAAATGTGGGAGAAGAATTCAGCCACATATACCTTCACAGTTTTCTCCTGAGAAACTGGTACGGATGGTAGAAGACAGCCTTAGGAACATGAAGGTGGATACTATTGATTTAATTCAACTGCATTGTCCACCGACCGAAATCTACGATCGTCCTGAATATTTTGAAATTTTCGATCAACTGAAACAGGATGGAAAAATTAAGCATTTGGGGGTTAGCGTAGAGAAAGTAGAAGAAGCCAGGAAAGCCATCAGTTACCCTAATGTAGTATCTGTGCAGATTATCTTTAATATGTTTCGCCTGAAGCCCGCCGAAGCATTTTTTTCACTTGCTGCTGAAAATGATATTGGCATTATTGCCAGAGTACCCCTGGCGAGTGGACTGCTTTCAGGAAAAATGTCTGAAAAAACCACTTTTGGGAAAGATGATCATCGCCATTTCAACAGGCAGGGAGAAGCTTTTGATAAAGGGGAAACATTTTCTGGAGTAGACTTCCATCAGGGATTGAAAGCCGTAGATGCCCTGAAAGAGGTTTTCAAGACAAGAAAGGATTCCCTGGCCCTCATGGCTTTGCGCTGGGTGCTCATGTTTCCGGAAGTGAGTACAGTCATTGCCGGAGCTTCCAGCCCTGAGCAGGTTACAGAGAATGTGAAGGCAAGCGAGATACCCGCGCTAAATGCTGAGGAACTACAGGAAGTACAGCACATCTATGATCAGTATTTAAGAGCAAACATCCACAAGCAGTGGTAATATTTTTCTCGTTTTTGCAGCAACCGTGAGGTAAAATCGGTTAGCGGTGGCTTTACCTATCATCAAAACGCTGAGGATAAAGCTTATCTTAGCCATGAAGCAAATTCGAATTATCATTCACTTGCATTAAGAAAGTTTGTGCTATTTTTATAAAAATATTAACTATTTCTATATAGTACAGTATTATTTTTGGAGGCATGCTCGAAACCAACTGGGTTTCCTATGGCTTCACTTACTGCTTTTCAGGGCAAATTAGGAAAGAAATATGCCGCTCATCTGCTGAGAAGAATCACCTTCGGCCCTACCAAAAGGGAAATTGATACTTTTGCTGAGAAAACTCCGGAAGAGGCACTTGCCGATTTGCTCAAAGCGCTACCTCCTTTACCTGATCCCATTGATCCCGACACTGGGCAAACCTGGATTAACCGTTCCTTGGAAGGGGAAAAAGTGGACCATGACGCTCTAAAACAACACCTGAAAGCATGGTGGATTGATGAAATGGTACACTCACCTCTTTCTGTTATTCCCAAATTGTCCTATTTCCTGCACACTCATTTTACTACCATAGAATCCAGGATAAGCTACAGCCAATCCATTTATTATCAGATCAGGCTTTTCAGGCATTTTGCTTTAGGTAACCTGAAAGTGTTGAGCAAAAAGATTTGTCTGGATAATGCCATGTTGCGCTTTCTGGATGGAGATCTCAATGAAGCTGGCCGACCTAATGAAAACTTCGCCAGAGAATTTTTAGAGTTGTATACCATCGGAAAAGGTCCCCAGATAGGGCCCAGCGATTATACTCATTATACGGAGGATGATATTATCGAAGCTGCCAAAATATTTTCCGGGTATCAGGAGGATAAAAATTTTACGCATACAGACCCTGAGACTGGCTTATCTCAAGCTTTGTTAAAAACAGACGGTAACGGTTTGGCGAGTCGCCATGATGCTAGTGTAAAAACATTCAGCCATGCTTTTGAGCATCAAACCATTGCACCTTCCCAAACTGCGAATGGGCTAGCCACCGAAGAAGCGGCTGAGGATGAAATTAATCAGTTGGTAGACATGGTTTTTGCCAAACCAGAAACAGCCAGGCATTTCTCCAGAAAATTATACCGGTTTTTTGTATACTATCAAATTTCAGAAGAAACAGAAGCGAAGGTGATAGCACCTATGGCGGAGATCCTGTTAGAAAATAATTACGCCATAGAACCGGTCTTACAGGCATTATTCACAAGTCAGCACTTTTACGATGCGGATAATCATCTGCCAGAAGATAATGTGGTGGGTGCGATGATCAAATCTCCTCTGGAACTGGTTGTAGGCTCACTGAGATTCTTCCAGGTAAATCTTCCACAGGCAAGTGACCCTATAGAACAATATTACCAGGCCTATGAGTCGGGTATTTTAAAACCATTGCGCTGGCAGGGCCTGGATTTTTATGAGCCCTTCGAAGTAGCTGGATATCCGGCCTACCACCAAAGTCCTGCATTTCACCGTAACTGGATCAGTGCCAATTATCTAGCCCGGCGGTATGAGTATTCAAAACATATCATACAGGGAATCAGGAATGAAAATGATGAGATGCTTTTTCGATTGGACATAGTGGAGTATGTGAAGCAACCCAACAACATCACGGACCCTGAAAATGCAAGACTGTTGGTGGAAGAACTGCTAGGTTATCTGTTACCGGAAATTATCACAACAGAGCGGTTCGATTATTTTTTGAAAGTCATCTTACTGGACGATTTATCAGAAATCAATTGGAAAAAAGAGTGGCAAAGGTTCCAGGCCACCGGCGATGACAGTGCGGTACGAATACAGCTTGAGAATCTGGTAAATACCATTATGCAATCGCCTGAATATCAATTATCCTGAAAAATGAGACAAGCATGAAAAGAAGAGCGTTTTTAAAAAAATTGCCATGGATGGCCAGCATGCCGGTCCTCATCAATGGTATTCCCTTAACAACTTTGGGAAAACAAGGGGAGTTGCAAAGAATAGCGGCTACTTCAGACAACGACAGGGTGTTGGTCATCATTCAGTTGCATGGGGGCAACGATGGGTTAAATACAGTGATTCCTATAGAGCAATATGCCCAGTATTATCATCTAAGGCCCAATATTGCTCTTCCCGATCATGGAAAGAGAAAATATATCACGTTGGATACGACATTATCCACTCAAAAACAGGCTGGCCTACACCCGGATATGACCGGCATCAAGGATTTATATGATCAGGGAAAAGTATCTATCATTCAGGGAGTGGCTTATGAAAATCTCAACCAGTCCCATTTCCGAAGTCGTGATATCTGGTTTATGGGTGGAGACTATGACGAATACATAGGTTCAGGCTGGATGGGAAGATATTTAGACTATTTGTATCCGGGGTATCCTCAGGATTATCCTACTTCAGACATGCCCGATCCCCTTGGGTTGGAGATCGGCAGTGCTGTTTCTTTGGCATTTCACCGGGCGAATGGTATCCCTACAGCAGTATCCATTGATAATCCACAGCAATTTTATGATCTCATCAACAGTGTAGGAGGGGAGCCCCCTGCCTCCGTGGCGAATACCTATTATGGTCATGAGCTGCAATGGATCATGGATATAGAAAAAAAATCAAATCAATATGCAGGTCGTCTGAAAGAGATCTATGAAAAAGGGAGTAATAGTCAGAAGGTAACGTATCCGGAGCTCTACCCCTATAATGCGCCTGCCTCTTCGCTGAGAAATGGGATAGGGACACAGCTTAAGATGATTGCCCGGCTGATCAGCGGAGGGGCGAAGACAAAAATATATCTGGCCAGAATTGGTGGTTTTGATACCCATGCCTCACAGGTAGAGAGTTATGATGCCAGTATGGGAACCCATGCAGCCCTGCTGTATCATCTGTCGGAGTCGCTCAGAGCATTTCAGGAAGATTTGAAAGCTTTGGGACTGGAAGATCGGGTACTCACTGTCACTATGTCCGAGTTTGGCCGGCGGGCGGCTTCTAATGGTAGCTGGGGTACAGACCATGGCACATCAGCGCCCCTGTTTGTCATAGGAAAACATGTAAACCCTGGCATCATAGGTGTCAGTCCGGATTTAAGCAATCTGGAGAGGAATAATCTTCGCATGCAACATGATTACCGTCAGGTATACGGGGCTATCATGCAGGATTGGATGAAAGGAGAGGACCAGGTTTTACAGCAAACCCGCTTTTACGATTATGTGCAGGGAGAAAATAAAATTCCAGTGATCCGTGATATTATCATGGGAGACCGGGAGGAATTTTTAACGGAGAGATATGGATTGAAAGATTGTACCCCTAATCCTGTCAAAAGTTTGGTGCAATTTGGTTTTAAAATTAATGCAACAGTCTGGGTGGAATTTTCCATTTATGATGTATCAGGCCCTCTGATGAAACGGGTACTCAATGAGCAGAAGCAGGCAGGTGAACATTATTTTCACCTCGACCTATCTTCCTGGAAACCCGGCGTTTACATATACAGTATCAGTGCTGGCAGGTTTAAAGAAAGAAAAAAATTCGTGAAAATATGAGGAGTCCTATATATTTGCTGTTGTAGAATAAAATAATTGTGCCTGTCAGGCAATTTTTTCAATCATTTAAAGTCTAATTTTTTTACTGATAGATGGAGTTGGCTATTGTTAAGAAGCAGGAAGTTCTGTGGTTCATCTTAATCCTTCTTTTTTCTCTATTTTTTATTTCAGCTGATGCTTTTGAGGGGCTCAAAGTGTATGATGAAGGGGTTACCGTCTATGGGGCTTCCCTGGTGTTGGAAGGAGCCTTGCCTTACCGGGATTTCTGGACGGTGTATATGCCGGGCAATTATTACCTGTATGCCTTTGTCTTTAAAATTTTTAGTCCTTCCTTATTGGTAGAAAGAGTAACGTCTATCCTGTTAATGATAGGTATTGCTATCTTTTCTTTTCTGATTGCCAGAAAGCTATTACCTAAAATGTATGCTTTACTGGCTTTTTTCTTTGCTGCGGTCTGGCTTTCCTCCTTCGATTTTTTTGGCTATGTTATCTATCCCACTTTGTTGTGTAGTCTGGCTAGTTTTAATTTCTTCCTGCGCTATCTTTTACATAAAGATAAAAAGCTGCTTTACTGGGCCGGAGCAATGGTCGGTATGACTGCTTTGTTCCGCCACGATTTTGGCTTTTATGTATTTTTGTCTGAAACAGTCATTATAGTCTTTTCTAAAATATTTTACGGCCATCCTACTGAGAATGAGAATCTCCGCATCGCTATTAAAAATTTTCTCAGACTGACTGTGGGAACAGCCGCGGTTTTCATGCCCGTGGCTATATATTTCATGATCCACGTGCCCCTGGAGGTACTCATCAGGGATTTGATAATTTTTCCACTCTATATATACGCTGATTATAGAGAAATACCTTTCCCACCGCCCTTTATCACCTATGCGCATTTTCAGCAAATAGCCGAAAACGCTACCATCGATGGTTATCTGAAGGAAAATCTAAACAGGATTTACCTTTATTTCCCCCTGATCGTGTATGCTGCTCTTTTATTACAATTAATTATCCGAAGCCTGAACCATTCTGGTTATAGGCAAAGCAAAATGTTCTGGGGGAATTTTGGTTTACTGGTTCTTGGATCACTTTTTTTTACGAAAGTAGCCGTCAGATCCTTATATCTTCATTTGATGCCCACCTATGTGGTGGCCATTATTGTCTTTTTCGTAGTGTTAACCAATGTATACAAAGCTATATCCAATAGCACCATCAACCGGATGGCCTGCCTTTTTTTGTATCTGTTGGCGATTCCCACACTGATTCGTCCTTTCTGGAGCGAATCGGTCAATATGAAAGAAAGTGGATTTGGTCAAAAAGAAACCTTAAACATACCGAGGGCGGAACATATACAATGGGATGAAAGAGGGGCCGAATACAAAGAAGTGATACGGTATGTCCATTCACTGGTGCCGGAACATGAAAAGATCTTTGTGGGAAATACACGACACGATCGTATCTTTACCAATGATGTATTATTTTATTTTCTCTCCAACCGGGAGAGTCCTACCAAATATTATGAACTGCATCCCGGAGTAGCCACCACTCGGGAAGTACAGCAACAAATTGTCCATGACATTGCTTCATCCGGTGTGAAGGTGATTGTGCTCAAAGAAGAGACACGGGTAGAAACAGTGAATAAAAGTGGAAAGAGTAGTGGCATAACCTTGCTGGATGATTTTATCAGAAATAATTATCGTCTCAACAAAGATTTTGGTGAATATACTGTTTGGGTAAAGAAAGGCAGCAAAAGTGCTTCAATGATTGATCAGCGAACCATTTCCAATACTTCTTCTTCCGTTAATTTGAAAAGGGCCAATCTGGGAAACCGTTTGGCCAGATAAGTTTTACTCAAAACCAGGAGCCCCCCATCTGCGGTGAAGATAAAATCCCCCATCTGATAAGGATTCGTCTGGCCGATATGCTCCATTCCCAGCAGAGTGGCCTCCTCTTTATCGTAGGCATATAACAACAACTGATTGTTCTTGGAATGAGTACCATAGACAACAACCGAAGACGAAATCAGCTCTTTTTCTTTGATGACTACTTTGGCATGGGCCGATATTTCCGGAAATCGGTTGGATACAAAATCTCCACTGAAGCTTATTTCCCGAACGTTCACCTCTTTTTTGGGTAGAAGGTAATTGTCATCAAAACTGATTCTTGACAGGGCGAAAAAGTCATCCTGCATAGGGTGTAAGGCATTGATGTATCCTTCCTCTCTGAATCCATTGATGTTTCCTAACATCTCCCTGGTTGAGGCATCAACAAAAACCAGTGATAATGTAAAATTGAAGTAACCGTTGAAGAAATAATAACCTGTATTTCCGTTTGTGCCGGTAAAACCGTTGAAGAAAGGAAAGTACGGTCCGGTACGGGTCAAATGATTGATCAACTGTTCTTCTTTATCCTCCAGAATATCATAGTTGTGTTGCCATCCCATGGTGAAATCTTTGTTGATTTTGGTGAGGGTGGTGCTTCGGGAGGTACGGTCATAACCTTGCAGGAGGAGGCCCCGATCCGGTGTATTTGAAATACTTAAAGGATAGGTGATTTCAGGGTAGTAAGCAGCAATGGCTGGTGTGCCTCCTTTAAGATCAATCTGCAACAGGTAAGTTCCCAGTGTGACCTCATCCATGCAAGCGATATACCATTGACCCTCCTTTTCTATAATACCCGACAGGGGATTGACATAGGGCTCGCCCAGCGATAATTCCCAGGTAAAATCTCCGTTTTCTTGGGTTCTAAGCAGATAAACGTTCCAGGTATCTTTAGCTGCCAATATGAGATATCCGCTATCCGGAATTTCTACGACAGAGAGCGGATGAATATCGCCTGAAAATGCAGGGTTGTCAAATATTTTGGTAAAGCTTGTACCTGGATTCAATGTTTCATCCTTTTTCTCACAAGCCACTAGGCTGATCAACAGTAACAAACTAAGGATATATTTTTTCATCACCATTTATAGAACAACCGGTTTGAAATCTTTACTTAAGAACTTTAAGGGGAAAAGCAGGCTGAGGGAAATTTCAAGGTTTTTGATTTTTAAATCATCCTGAACGTTGCCAAATCCCAAAATATGGCGTGTGCCTGAGAAACGGGTTTCATCGTTTGTAATATTGCTGAGCCCAGTCTTATGGTTAATATCCAGACGCATGGTCAAGGTGCCTGCCCGGTAGGTTAGCCCTCCGCCATAGAGATAACCCATATGATACTTTCTGTATAATGGCGTAATAAAAGTAGAAAAGGCAGGTTCCTGAAAGGTAACAGTACCCCCGGATGCATAATCAATTCCGGATTCTGAAACGCTCTTACTCCCCTCCAGTAAAATGCCATAGAAAAATCCCAGCTGCACATGAGGCTTGATTCTCCTGTCGGGAAAGAAATTATATTGAACCATTAAAGGAAATTCAAGGTAGGTAAGACGATGTGTATGCTGAAAAGTGAGATCTAAATTATGGGTTGGTGTTTCTTCATCTTGCCAACTAAAGTCTGTGTCGTATCCATAGCTATAATTGTAATACACACCTGACAAACTCAGATTAATCTGACGAAAAGGAGAGAAGGTAGTGGTCAATCCTATGTGCTTTTCTGCGTTGTCAAAACGTTTGAGATATTTCTTTTCAGTATCTGCTACAGTGGCAGGGTGATAGGAAAACTCTGAAAATGAAGTGATGGGAAGCGCTTGCGAGTAATTGGTTCCTAGTTGCAAACCGAAATACCATTGGGAAGAACTGAATGAGCTTTTCGCACCCTTCCTATAATTTTGAGCAAAGCAGACACTACTCAGCAAAGTAAAGCAGCATGCTAACAAACAAAAGTTCTTTCTCAAAGCTTTTTTAAGCAAGGAAGAAAAAGTCAGTATGAAAAGCCTTCTTATGTCAAGAAGATTCTGCTGAGTGTAAGGTGTGGCCGTTTATCGATGAATTTGAACGCTGATTGTATTCCTATGCTATCTTATTCCTGATTCATTCTTGCCAGATCCGCTTCGGCGGCAATATATTCGTAGGCAGCCCAGTATCTTCCGTCTACCATGTCTTTTAATATTTGGCGACCCCGTGAGGTATCTCCTTCGGATAGATAATAATTACCTACACCATATTTCCTTACATGGGCCACTACATGATGCTTATCCAGGGAAGCTTTGGCGCTCATTTGTAGTAAAGTATCTGGTTCGAGAAGACCTTTGTACATCAATAATCTCTCGAAATAACCCTCTTCCTGGGGGATGGTCATGTCTTCCCGGATGAAATCCAAGGTTTTTTCTGCTACTTCATCTTCTCCTAATCTTCGGTAGGTCATGTAGAGCCAATCCGAGGTGGCAGCTAATTCATGATCATGCACACAATAAGTAAGGCATTTTTCATAGCTTTGAGCTGCTTTACCATACTGTCCTGACAGATAATATCCCAAACCGAGATGATACCATATATAGAATTGTAAGGAAGAGGCTTCGCGGGAAGAAACCTGCAGGCCGTCGGCTTCCAGGGTAATGGGCATGTTCTGGACAAGCTGTACACTTTTCTCAAGATCACGGATGGCTTGGTCAAAAGCCCGTATAGCGATGTAGCTCTGCCCTCGGTGCCGGAATAACTCAGGAGAATCCGGAAATTTTCGTATTCCTTCTGAATATACCTGTATGGCTTCCTGAAAATGATACTGATCGGCTAACCTTCTGCCATATTCAATGACATGTTTCAACGCATGAGGGTTTTTCCGGTAATTTTTTTCAGCATCGGACAAAGCCGAATCCAGGGGGTATGGTGCTCCCGATTGATGTTGAGAATAAAGTGTATCTCCCAGTAAAGATATAGCCTGATAGCTTTTTTGAGTAGCAACCGGGTTCGCAGTAGGATTCGCTGATGGATTTTCCTGCTTGTTTTTTGTATCACAACTATATATGAGTAGTAATCCACTAAGTCCCCATACAATGTGTTTAATATGCATTATAAAAATGGATGATGTCTTGCAAGTATAATAACTTATTGTTCAAGTATTTATTGAAAGAAATCGAATTATGTGCTGGTGTTAGCGTTAAACCCTTTTTTGTTGAAATATCGTATAATACTGCGATAAATTGATTTTTTAACTTCTAAATTTCACTGTTATGGCAAATCTTAGAAGATCCAATTTCCCAAATTTTCCAAGTATGCTGGAAAATTTTTTTAGCAGAGGGATGTCAGAATTTGACGACTTTTTTCAAAGAAAAGGCAATATGCCTGCTGTAAACATCCAAGAAAAGGAAAATGAATTTCTCATTGATGTGGCGGCTCCAGGCTTGAAAAAGGAAGATTTTAAACTTCATTTGGATAACAATGTGCTAACCATATCTTCGGAAAAAGAGTATGCCAGTGAAGATAAAGACGAGCGTGGCAGCTACACCCGTCATGAATTCAGTTACCAGTCATTTAGCCGCTCCTTTACTTTACCGGAAATGGCCAATGCGGATCAGATTAAAGCCAATTACCAGGATGGGATTCTTAAAATTAGTATTCCTAAAAGAGAAGACGCCAGAAAGCAAAGCTCCAGAACGATCGATATTTCCTGAAATGATCATGTCAACAAATGGGATTTTTTACTGATTAAATCCCATTTGTTATGTGGTTAATCTCTTATACTTTATTTGCTGCTTTTCAAAATATTTAATTTCGTGTCTTCAGAATTAGTCCAAATCGTATTACATTTGGACTGATATGCAAGATTCTAATCCAGAGCTTTCACGTGTAAAAATTTCTCCAGATAACAAAGGATGGAAAAGATTTGGGCCCTATTTATCTGAAAGACAATGGGGAACTGTGAGAGAAGACTATAGCGAGTTTGGAGATGCCTGGGGCTACATGACACATGAAAAAGCCCGTTATACTGCCTATCGTTGGGGAGAGGATGGTATTGCCGGTTTGGCTGATCATAAACAGAATTTCTGCTTTGCAGTGGCACTGTGGAATGGAAAAGACCCCATTCTAAAAGAAAGACTGTTCGGTTTGAGCAACCCGGAAGGTAACCATGGAGAAGATGTGAAGGAGTTGTATTATTATCTCGATTCTACTCCCACCCATTCTTACATGAAAATGCTTTATAAATACCCTCAGAAGGAGTTTCCGTATAAGCAGTTAGTCAGCGAAAATGTAAGTCGCAGCCGTCATACCCCCGAATTTGAATTACTGGATACAGGTATTTTTGATCAGCATCAGTATTTTGATGTGTTTGTTGAGTATGCCAAAGAAGATCAGGATGATATTCTGGTCAGAATAAGTGTATTTAATCGTTATCATCAAGCCGCCACGTTGCACCTGTTGCCCACTGCCTGGTTCCGCAATACCTGGTCGTGGGGAATAGATCCCTATAAGCCTACCATGCGGGGCATGCCTCAGGAAAAATGTATCCAAACCCGGTTTAGAGATTTTCCCGACTACAATATTCATTATGAGGGTTTTCCGAAAATGTTATTTTGTGATAATGATACCAGGCATCCTGGTAAGGATAAATCATCGGGTAGCTATTTCAAAGACGGGATCAATAATTATGTGGTGAATGGGAATAAGGAGGCCGTAAATCCCAAACTGAAAGGCACCAAAGCCTCCCTCTATTACCAGCTAGATATTCCGGGCAACCAATCCGCTGTTCTTCGGTTTCGCTTTACAAAAAAGAAAAAAGAGGTGTTTAATGATTTTGAAGAGATTTTTGCCAAACGGAAAGAGGAGGCTGATATCTTTTATGAAGAATTGCAAAAAGAGGTGGTCGACCCTGATTTGAAGAACATACAAAGGCAGGCGTTCGCCGGTATGCTTTGGTCCAAGCAATTCTATCACTACAGTGTCAATGATTGGTTAGAAACAGATTCTTCTTTGGATGGTGTTGCTGAAAGAAGAAAAAATGGAAGAAATAGCCAATGGAGACACCTGGTGAACAACAATGTCATTTCCATGCCCGATAAATGGGAATATCCTTGGTATGCTGCCTGGGATCTTGCTTTCCACTGTATTCCTTTAGCCCGATTAGACCCTTATTTTGCCAAACGGCAATTGCTCCTAATGCTTCGGGAATATTATATGCATCCTAACGGGCAAATTCCGGCTTATGAGTGGAACTTCAGCGATGTGAATCCGCCGGTACATGCCTGGGGAGCCTGGAAGGTATACAGCATCGACAAGGAAATGAATGGTAAAGCGGATCTGGAGTTTTTGGAAAAAATTTTTCATAAACTGCTGATGAACTTTACCTGGTGGGTCAACCGGAAGGATTCTACAGGAAGTAACTTGTTTGAGGGTGGTTTTTTGGGACTGGATAATATTGGTGTATTTGACCGTAGCCATGCCCTTCCCACCGGAGGGTATCTGGAGCAGGCAGACAGTACAGCCTGGATGGCCATGTATTGTCTCAATATGCTCAGAATTGCCCTGGAAATTTCACAGGAACGGCCCTATTATCAGGAAATGGCTTCCAAATTTTTTGAACACTTTCTGGCCATCGCCAGAGCGATGTTTAACATTGGAAAGGAAAATGTAGATCTCTGGGATGAAACGGATGAGTTTTATTATGATGTGGTTCATCCCTACGGGAAACCCAGCCATTTACTGAAAGTGCGGTCTATTGTAGGAATTATCCCTTTGTTTGCCGTGGAAGTGCTGCAGCCCGAACTGTTACAGAAATTACCGGATTTTACCAGAAGACTGCAATGGGTTTTAAGAAACCGTCCGGATCTGAGTTCTTTGGTTTCCCGGTGGTATGAGCATGGAAAAGGGGAAACCAGAATGTTATCCCTTGTCCGTATTCACCGTTTGAAAGGCATCTTAAGGCGGATGTTTAGCCAAGATGAATTTCTCTCTGACTATGGCATCCGGGCTTTGTCCAAATTCCACGATAAGAATCCCTATTATTATAATGCCAATGGGGAAACCTATTCGGTCAAATACCTGCCGGGAGAGTCAGACTCTTCTATGTTTGGAGGGAACTCCAACTGGCGCGGTCCTGTATGGTTTCCAATCAATTTTATGATCATAGAGTCTTTACACAAGTTTTATGAATACTATGGGGAAAGTTTAAAAGTGGAATTTCCTACCGGGTCAGGTCATTTTCAAACCTTGCGTCAGATTTCTCATCATATCACACAAAGGCTGATCAGTATTTTTACATTGCAGAAAGATGGTTCCCGGGTGTATACGGGCGATTATCATAAGCGCCTGTCAGACCCCAATTTCAGAGATCACCTGCTTTATTATGAGTATTTCAATGGAGACAACGGCAAAGGCTTGGGCGCATCACACCAAACCGGATGGACAGGCCTGGTGGCTGAACTTATCTGCCAGAATGGTGCTAGACCTCAGGAGACCCAGGATAAAGAACCTCAGAGCAAATCTGATTTTTACAGGATATAACCCCCTTCAATATCCCTTCCTGCGCACTATGTTCCATAGATGTTAGATATGAGATGTTGGATGTTGAACACCTCATACTCCAAACCAACATCCCCTATCATACCCTACAAAACAGGGTCAGCACGAGAGGGTATAATTTCCTCAGGATCTGAATTTGTTGCGTAGTAAATTCAGTTTTGCCTGTAAGTCTTCCGCAGGATCTTCTTTTTTTGTTTTCTTCTTGGGTGACCTGTCCATAGGGTCCTTTTTCATGGATAGTGAAATCCTTTTTCTGGCAACATCCACTTCCATCACTGTCACCTCTACTTTTTGCTGCACTTTGACCACTTCGTTGGGGTCAGACACGTATTTATCGGCTAACTGACTCACATGAACCAGCCCATCCTGATGCACACCCACATCGACAAAAACACCAAATTTGGTGATGTTCGTCACTATGCCCTGCAACTTCATCCCGACTTTGAGGTCCTCTATTTCATGAATGCCTTCGGTAAAGGAAAAGGATTCAAAAGTAGCACGAGGATCGCGCCCGGGTTTCTCTAATTCGGACATGATATCCTGAAGCGTTGGAAGCCCAACATCACTGGTCACATATTTATTAAGCCTGATTTGTTTTCTCATAGCATCCTTCTGGATCAGTTCCTCAAGGGTACAATCCAGATCTTTTGCCATCTGGTATACCAAAGTATATCTTTCAGGATGCACGCCGCTGCGGTCTAAAAGGTTGGCTGCATCTCTTATTCTCAAAAATCCGGCTGACTGTTCGAAAGCTTTCCCACCCAAACGAGGTACTTTTTTGAGTTCTTCCCTGCTTTTAAAAGCCCCGTGTTCGTTTCGGTAGTTGATGATATTCTGAGCCAGAGCGGGCCCTAATCCGGAAACATAGGTCAGCAGTTCCTTGCTGGCCGTATTCAACTCAACGCCCACATGGTTTACACAACTGATGACCGTATCGTCCAGACTTTGTTTCAAAGCATTCTGATCCACATCATGTTGATACTGTCCTACACCTATCGATTTAGGGTCAATTTTTACCAATTCTGCCAGCGGGTCCATCAGGCGGCGTCCGATAGAAACCGCTCCCCGAACTGTCACATCCTGATCCGGAAACTCTTCCCGGGCTACGGCGGAAGCGGAATAGACAGAGGCACCACTTTCGTTCACCATCACTACGGCAATACTTTTGGGGAGATGTTCAATCTTCTTTACAAAAGTTTCGGTTTCCCGGCTGGCTGTACCGTTTCCTATAGCTATGGCTTCAATCTCAAAGCGTTGGCACAGGGCCAGGATAATATTGGTCGCTTCCTCTGTTTTTTTCTGAGGTTCATGGGGAAAAACAGTGGTGTTATACAACAATTTTCCCTGCTTATCCAGACAAACCAATTTACAACCAGTTCTGAAACCCGGATCCAGCGCTAAAATATTCTTTTCTCCCAGCGGAGAAGCCAGCAGCAGCTGCCGGACATTTTCGGCAAATACTTTAATGGCCTCAGCATCGGCTTTGTTTTTGGTGGCTAACCGAATATCTGTTTCCAGAGAGGGTTTCAATAAGCGCTTAAAAGCGTCTTTGATCGCTAACTTCACCTGTTCGGCTGCCCTGCTCTGATTTTTCAGGATATTTTTTTCAATCCGATAAATAGTTTCATCTTCTGGAGGTAAGAAGTTTAAGAGGAGCACCATTTCTTTCTCTCCTCGGCGCATAGCCAGTAGCCGGTGAGAAGGGACTCCTTTAATAGATTCTTCCCAGTCAAAATAATCTTTATATTTAACCCCTTCCTCTTCTTTACCCTTAACGACTTTAGATTGAATAGTACCTTTCTCAAAGAATAAGTTTCTGAGGGTGGCTCTGATTTCCTGATTTTCATTGATCCACTCCGCCACAATATCTCGGGCACCTTGTAAAGCATCTTCCCCATTTTCCACACTTTTTTCAGGATCTATATATTTTTCAGCTTCCGCTTCCGGGTTGGTCTGTGGACTTTGTTCCATCAGCAGTTGAGCCAGGGGTTCCAAACCTTTCTCTTTTGCGACAGTAGCCCGGGTACGTCTTTTGGGTTTATAAGGTAAGTATAAATCCTCTACCTTAGCCATCGTCTCTGCTTCTCTGATTTGCTGAGCCAGCGTATCCGTCAGTTTTCCCTGTTCTTCTATAGATTTCAGAACAGACTCCTTTCTTTTTTCTAACTCTTCCAACTGATGATGGCGGTCGCGGATGGTGCCAATCTGTACCTCGTCCAAACTTCCCGTCATTTCTTTCCGGTAACGTGCAATGAATGGTATGGTCCCACCTTCCTCCAGAAGAGTGAGGGTAGCGATGACTTGCTGCACCTTAATATTGAGTTCCCCGGCAATGATTTCCTCAAATTTCATTTTGACCTTTTTTGATGTGAATGCAGGGAGCAAAAATAAAAAGGAAACAGTCCATTCAAACTGTTGAAGGAAAGAAAATCTTTAAAAAAATTTGGGATTTGGCGAGGACAATCGTTGAGAAATCAGGAAATAATAGGTTAATCCTGTATAATAGACACAGGCAAGGGCATAGCTGCCCGAAGGAAAATTATTTAAAATTGGTAATAAAAAAAGGATCTGTAGTGAGTATTTGCAGTAAATAAAAAAAGAGACTACGTCTCTAATTCTCCATCTGAGCTCAGCTTCATCATAGCTTCTACTCTATCAAATTCATCTTTCTCAATAGTATGAAAACCTGCTTCATACATTTTTAACAAATCCTGATAGGTGAGTGGATAAGTTTCAGTCCCCCATTTACCCTCCTCTGCTACAATTTCAGTGCCTTCAAATGTAAATTCATTATCCGGAAAAAGTATAGGTTTCAGTTTCAGATAAACCTTAATTTTTTCATTCGTATTTTTAACATAAAAATCTTCCATGGAAAGTAATCAGTTTATCAATAAATTGATTTGTTCAACAAGCTCATAAAAATTTTCTTCATCTTTTAAATCTGTGCGAACAATGTCTACCGTAATAACCGGGCACAGCTTAAAATTTCTTATCCATTCATCGTATAGTATATTCAAATTATTAAGATAGTCAAATGGAATTAACTCTTCATTATTTTTTTTTTTTATTTTTTTCTTAAAATTCCGCTGTTGTACTCGTTGCATCAAGGTGCTGGTGTTTCCTTTCAGATAAATGAGCAATACAGGTTTTGCCACCAACTCAACCATGGTACTATACAAAAACAAATAATTCTGATAATCCCGTTCCTCCAGGTAGCCAGATTGGAAAAGATTTCTGGCAAAAATCTCTGCATCTTCATAAATAGTTCTATCCATGACCATTTTCTGTGCAGAAGAGGTTAGGGAGAGCCCTTGCCTAAACCTATGGCTCAGGAAACAAATTTGCAGGGGAAACGCCCATCGTCGCATATCCTGATAGAAATCTATCAGATAAGGATTCTGGTCTACTGCCTCATATTCTGCTATCCATCCAAGTTGATTGGCTAGTTTTTCTACCAGTGTGGTTTTCCCTGCTCCTATATTTCCTGAGACTGCGATATACATTACTGTTTTATGGTAAGGCGAAAGAAAAATAACTAACAGGTTGAAAAGGATGTTTTTCTCATAAATTTATTTTTTCCTGATTTTCTGCGAATGCTTTCATCCTACGCCTATAAAAAACCTGTTTGAGGGTATGCTTACGCCATAGGGACTTCTATCAACAACAGATAGGTCTTTTCTTCGGATTCCACCGTCAGGTGTTGTAAATCGTAAAAACCTGCACCATCACGTTTGTCTAAAGTGATGTCTCCCACTTTGATTCGCCCTTCAATGACAAAGAGATACACCCCATGCTGGAAATTCTTTAACTCATATGATAAAGTTTTCCCTTTTTCCAGAGTGGCTAACTGAAAGTAGGCATCCTGATTAATCCGGAGCGCATCCGGATGATCAGGGGCTACCACGGTGTTCCATTGGTTCAGGGATTGACCCAGGTCATAGGATTTTTGTGCATATCGGGGTTTGATGTTTTTCTGCCGGGGCAATACCCAAATTTGAAGAAAGTTTACAGCTTCAGTAGCAGATTGGTTGTATTCAGAATGGGTAATGCCACTTCCGGCCGACATAATCTGTACATCCCCCGTTTGAATGACCCCCCGGGTACCCATGCTGTCCTGATGCTCAATAGCCCCTTGTAAAGGAATAGAAACAATTTCCATGTTGTTGTGAGGGTGAGTGCCAAAACCGGCACCGCCCACAACAATGTCGTCGTTGAGGACACGCAATTTGCCAAATTGCTCCCGGTCTGGATCATAGTATCTCCCAAAACTAAAGGAATGGTGAGAATCCAGCCAGCCATAGTTAACATGCCCTCGGGTGTGGGATTTATGCATGATAGTTTTCATAGCTTCAAATCAATTGTATATACTATATTTGTATATACATCAATTGCGTAAAAAGGTTGCAACCATTCGGTCTTTTTACAATGAATGCTGCTGAAAATAGGGAGAAGCTTCTTTTTTGAGGCGAATGCTCTGGTGAATGACCAACAGACCCGCCAGGATGAGCGGTATACAGAAGAGTCCCTGCCACCAGTATCCCCCTTTCACGTGGATGTAGATACTGACTGTAGCGGGAGAAAGGATCAGGAAAATGCCAAAAGACCAACTCAGCCAGTAAATGACATAGACCAGCCAAAGGGTAGGCCGGTAGTACCAGGCTTTTCGGAAAACTTCATTGTTTTTACAGAACTCCTCATACTGCATTCTGGCTTGACGCTGGGCTCTTTCCCTCGCCGTTTGTCTTCTGAAATTTTCATCCTGATAGGTTTTTCTGTAGTATCTGACAAAAGGGATGTTGCTTTGGCCGGCTCCGGTCAGCATCTCATACGCTTCGGTGATTTGTAAGAAACGTTCGTGTGCTTCTGGAGAAGAATTTCTGTCAGGATGGTATTGCAGTGCTAACTTGCGATAGGCTCGTTTAATCTGCGCTTTACTGGCATTCTCGGGTAATCCTAGTATCTTGAAGTATTGGCCCACAACAAAAAAGATAATCTAATACTTATTACTCTTTATCAGACTGGAAGTTGTAAAATGAGGTTAGGGTCGGGGCAGATTTCCAGATAATAGGAAGCCTGACTGGGTGAAGCAACGCCGGGAAAATCCCCTGTATTGCCTTCTAAAGAGGTCATGACCTGAAAATGAAGGTGGGGAGGCCAGTCTCCATTTTCAGGATAAGCGCCAATGCTACCAATTTCTTCACCCGCCTGAATGGGATTCCCTTTCCGCCAGTGCAACATACTTTTCCGGCTAAGATGGCCATACAGGGTGTAAAAAGTAATGCCTTCAATCCGATGTTCCAAAATCAGGGTAGGCCCATAATTGCCAAATCCCTGATTATCCTGGAAGCTATGGATAGTAGCCTCAAAAGGAGCATAGATGGGCGTATTTTCAGCCATCCATATATCCATGCCAAGATGAACGGAGCGTGGTTCTTCTCCCTGATAGTGATTACTTCTCAAATAGATGATACGGTTCTCCCCATAGCCCCCTACACCTATGTTTCCCTGCAGCAAATCTTCAAAAACCAGTTTGGAAAATAAGGGGGTATCGGCGAGTAGTTCTGCCACCAGTTGTTTATTATTGGCTGTCAGGTCGAGCCAGATGATTTTTTTTTCAGAAGGCAGTTTAATGACCGGGAAAAAACGTCTTTGCGATAAAAGTTTTTCGATATAATCTTTGGATACCATAACACAAAAATATGAAAATTACTAAATTCAAAAGCTAGGTCTGGTAATTCCCTGGGGGGGTGAATAATGAAAAGCAAAACGTTTCAAGATAAAAAAATTAACCATGCTACTGATTACGGGTGCAAACGGACACTTGGGAAGTGCAATCATTGATTTCCTATTATCTAAACATAACAAGACTGACATTGCTGGGTTAGTCAGAAATAGTGAGAAAGGCAAGGCATGGCAACATAAAGGAGTCGGTCTTCGAGTAGGAGACTATTCAGACTATGGCTCCTTACAAGCCGCCATGAAAGGAGTGAAGAGGGTCATGCTCATTTCTTCCAGTACCTTTCCAGACAGGGTCGGACAACATGCCAACGTCATGCAAGCAGCTAAAGAAGCGGGCGTTCAACAAATTTTTTATACCAGTATGTTGCAAGCTAGCAAATTGTTAAGCCCTATCGCTGAAGACCATGCAGGCACAGAAAAGCTATTAACAGGTTCGGGTATTCCGTATACTATTTTCAGAAACACTTTTTATGCAGAGTACCTGCCTTGGTTCTTGGGAAATGCAATGGAAAGTGGCCACTGGTATTTTCCAAGCCAAGGAGCAAAAGTCAATTTGGCCCTGAGAGCAGAAATGGCAGAAGCCGCTGCTAATGCCTTGGCTCAGCCTGAGCAACACCAAAATAAAACATATGAGTTTGCTTCTACACAGGCTTATACCTTACAGGAAATTGCTGACAAGGTCAGTGCTGTTTCCGGGAAAAAGATATCCTATCATGATCTGTCTGTTGAATCCTTTAAAGAACGAATGAGGCAAGCGGGCTTACCACAGGAGGTCATAACCTTGCAAGCAGGCGTTGGCATTACCTTTTCCAAGGGGGCACTGGATTACACAGGTGAAGGCATGCAGCCTTTATTATATAGAAAACCCACAGATCTCAAAGCATATGTTGATCATTCTCTAAGTGGTCATCAGTAAGGACTGCTAACTACTACTGACTAAACAACCTAGAATGAAACCAATTTTTTTTACAGCCTGCTTAACCCTTATGCTAATGTCTTATGCTAATGGCCAGGTTGCCATAGATAAAATTTTTGTAGAGAACCGGGAAAACCCTATCGGTTTAGATGTATCGCAACCCAGATTCTCCTGGCAACTTTCCTCCGATGGGCGAAACATCAAACAAACGGCTTATGAGATCCGGGTAGGACTTCAGGAATCAAATGTGAAGAAAGGGAATAGCCTTATCTGGCATTCAGGCATGGTTGATTCGGATCAATCGTTGCATGTTCCTTACCAAGGAGAAAGCTTGCAGCCGGGGAAAAAGTATTACTGGCAGGTCAGGGTGAAAGACAGTAATGGGAAAACTTCAAAATGGAGTGATGTAGCATTCTGGCAAACAGCTTTCTTTGAGCCTGCCACAGCTTTCAAAGCCAACTGGATTCAGCCAGGTTTTGCTGAAGATACCGTACAACGCCCCAGTCCATACTTCAGGAAAGAATTTGCTGCTCAGCCTGACAAGAAGATTCAATCGGCTACCGTTTACATCACGGCCCATGGCGTATATGAAGCCTGGCTTAATGGCGAAAGGGTAGGGGACGCTTATCTGACGCCGGGCTGGACTAGTTACCACAAAAGACTACAATATCAGGTGTATGATGTGACTGCTCTATTACAAACAGGTGACAATGCAGTGGGTGTGGTGCTTGGTAGTGGCTGGTATCGTGGGTATATTGGGTTTGCAGGTCAGAAGAATTACTATGGAGACGATATAGCTCTGCTTTTTCAGCTGGACATCCAATATGCCGATGGTACCTCAGAATCTATTCTCTCCGATGGTTCCTGGAAATCCTCGGAAGGTCCTATTCGGAGTTCAGAAATCTATGATGGAGAGCGTTATGATGCCCGGAAGGAAATGCCGGGATGGTCTGAGACAACTTATGACGATAGTCAATGGAGTAATGTGCAAGTGGGAAATTTCTCCAAAGAGGTATTGATCGCTACCTACAATGAACCTATTCGTAAGCACGAGACTTTTCAACCTGTTGAAATATTCACTACACCCACTGGAGAATTGGTGGCTGATTTTGGTCAGAATCTGGTTGGTTGGGTGCAGGTCAACGTACAGGGCAAGGCAGGGGATTCTATTACTCTGTATCATGCTGAGGTGTTGGATAAAGAAGGAAATTTTTATACAGAAAATCTGAGGTCGGCAAAACAGAAAAACACATACATTCTTAAAGGAGGTGAACCCGAAACTTTTGAGCCCCATTTCACCTTTCAGGGATTTCGATATGTGAGGATAGAAGGGTTTCCCGGTGAGCTTAAGCCGGCGAACCTGACTGCGATAGCACTTTACTCTGATATGCCGCCTACAGGTTCTTTTACCACTTCTGATTCTCTGTTAAACCAACTACAAAAAAATATACAATGGGGGCAAAAAGGCAACTTCCTGGATGTACCCACAGATTGTCCGCAACGTGACGAACGTCTGGGGTGGACAGGCGATGCACAGGTATTTTTTCGGACAGCAGCCTATAATATGAATGTTCATAGTTTCTTTACCAAATGGGTTAAAGACATTGCCGCTGACCAGCTGCCTAATGGGGCAGTTACTTTTGTAGTGCCCAATGTACTGGGGAAATCAGCAGCAGGAAGCGCCGGATGGGCCGATGTGGCGACCATTATTCCCTGGGAAATGTATCTGCTATATGGCGATGAGAGAATACTAGAAGAACAGTATGAAAGCATGGAAGCCTGGGTGCAATATATACAGGATCAGAGCCAGGACTATTTATGGAACAAGGGCTTTCATTTTGGCGATTGGCTCTTTTATAGCCCCAGTGACGACCCCGATGGCAAGGCTGCTATCACAGATAAATATCTGATTGCCCAGTGTTTCTTTGCTTACTCTACCCAACTGATAATCAATGCTGCGCAGGTGCTGGGCAAAACAGAAGCGGTGGAAAAGTATACTGATCTGCTCAAGAATATCAAGGAAGCTTATCGAAATGAATATGTGACACCTACGGGAAGACTGGTTTCCAGCACACAAACGGCCTATGTGTTGGCTCTACATTTTGATATGTTGCCGGAAGAGATGCGGGAACAAGCGGCAGAAAGGCTGGTGCAAAATATCAGGAATTATGACTTTCACCTGACAACAGGCTTCTTGGGCACACCTTACCTGTGCCATGTTCTTACCCGTTTCGGGCATGCGGATGTAGCTTATCAACTGCTTATGCAGAAAACGTATCCCTCCTGGCTGTATCCGGTTACCATGGGTGCTACCACGATTTGGGAGCGTTGGGATGGGATCAAACCCGACAGTACTTTCCAAACCCCTTCTATGAACTCTTACAACCATTATGCTTATGGAGCGATAGGCGACTGGATGTATCGTAATATTGCCGGGATTAACACGACGGAAGAAGGCCCAGGATACAAAAATATCAGAATCCAACCCATACCTGGAGAAGGACTGACAGACGGAGGAGGAACACTGCTGACTTATTATGGCACTGTGCGATCTTCTTGGAAGAAGGAAGAAAACAGGTGGCTCTATGAGATCAATATTCCTGTGAATACAACCGCAGATATTTACCTTCCGGGCAATAGTGCAGAAGCCGTATCTGAAGGGGGGAAAGCACTGAATTCAGTAAAAGATCTACAAGTAATAGGGGTTACAGAAGGGTATGTGCAGATAAAAGCTGGTTCGGGTACCTATCTGTTTGAGATATCAAAATAGAATGGATGAGCTGTAAGCATTCACATAAATTTGTTACTTGAAAATCAAATTTCAAAAGCAAAATGCGGGCATATTATCTTTCTATCGGAAGATAAATCTTTATTTCTGTGCCTTCATTGGATTTACTTCTGATTTTGATTTGCCCTCCTAGTTTTTCGACATTGGATTTGACAATAAATAACCCCAACCCACTTCCTTTGGAGCTTTCATTTCCTCTATAAAACATATCGAAAGCTTTTTTCATGACATTTTTATCCATTCCCTGCCCATTATCTTTTACTGTTAATAATATCCTGTCTTTTTGAGAACGGACAATGATACTGACAATTGCGGGCCCTTTACGATTGAGTTGACGGTATTTGATACTGTTTTCAATTAAATTCTGCAAAATGGAACGGATAAAATTTTCTTGTGAAGTGATTTCTAATTTTTTATCAACCTGAATTTTTATGTCAACCTCTTCTCTCCCAGGAAAATTATCCAAACTACTAACCACACTTTGAATGGTATGATACATACTAAAGGCTTGCTCAGTAAGTTCTCCCTGATCAACCATGCCAACCTCAAGAAGCCCTTTAATGGTATTGTTAAGTTTAAGTGCACTATTTTTTAGATGAGATAGATAACATTGAAGAGTTAGTATATCCTGTTTTTCAGTTTCTAATAAATTGAAAAGGCCTAACATACTGGCCAACGGACCTTTCAAATCATGGGAGGTTTTATAAATCAGGGTTTTCAACTCCTCGTTTCTTTGCTTTAGCGCATTAGACATAAGGATTTTTTCTTTTACATCATCGGCAATCATTAAATATCCAGTGGTTTTGTTTTGGTTATTTTTCAATGTAAAGAAAGAAATCGTGACCGGAAGTTTTTCTTTGTTGGCCATCTTGAAGGAGGTAGTTATATTATAGAGGATTTCTTTTTCTCGCAATGAAGCTTTTATACGTTGAAGAAATCTCTTTTTTCGGCCATCAAACAAAACATTTATAGGGTATTCAACTAAGTTATTTTCATTGGTTTTTAATAATTCACAAACTTTTGGAGTGACTTGTTGGATTACAAATTGCTCATCAAATATAAAAAGCATATCAACTATGCTTCTCAACACACTATCCAGGTAATTTCTGGAAATAACCGTTTCCCTTAATTCTTCACTCAGCATATTGACACCTGAAGCAATGGCGTCAATTTCGTCGAAATGATCAGAAATTGGGGCAATTTGCTCAAAATTACCTCCCGCAATTTCCATAAGTACCTGGCTTATCAGCTCAATCCGCTGCTGTCGGGTATCTAACGATGGGAATGGATCGGTAACTCGGAAGTCAAACTCTGCATTTGAATGATTATTATGCATAAATATTATACATATTGTTTAAGCCACAAGAATGCTTTTTGCTCATCTGTAAACATCCGATGGGGGACAGAAGGAGTATGATGATGAAAGATAAAGGTGGCTAACATTTTATTGATAGCATTGGCATGTACAAGAGCAACAGCCTTTATATTTTTCAAGCCCTTCTCTTTATCAAATAAGTACTCACGTGCCGCCTTATCAATGCCTTTTATTTTTGCATTTTTTATCAATACAGGCACTTCTAAATTCTGGTAATATAAGAGACGTTCGTTCACTATCTGCTCAGCATCTTCGTAAGTAAGGTGCAAATTAGGCTTAAACTGTACGAGAATGATATTCTCTCTTAATTCTGAAACAAAGTGTTTTGTCTCTAAATACATACTAGCCATTATTTATACATATTGTTTAATCCATGTTGTAGCTTCATCGATATCCGTAAAAAAACGAAATGGATATTTCGGTTGATGAAACTTGAGAAAGAAGTTACCCATAGTACGGGCAACGGGATTATTCATTATTACAGCCAGCGCAGACAAATCCTCTCCCGCCTGGGGCGAAGAGATAAACTCTCTTGCTTCTTTTGAGACTGTTTTTACCAGGGATATGTCAGCAATAGAGGGGATGGCCATATCACCAGTAATTTGTCGTCGGAAAACAGTAGCAATTTTTGCGGTTTCTATATCTATCTCTGCTACTTTATATTTACCATATAGGATTCCATCTTTAAGCTCAAAACTGACTAGATCGTTTTCAAGAATTGTTTTAATCATGACGTTTAGTTATTAACACCTCAATATTATTAAATTATTATAATATAAAATTGACTTTTATTTATATATCCTACTTTTCATATTTTTCCTTGAAAAAGCCATAAATATTAATATATAAATGTATAGTATTGCTTAAAATTGTTCTATACTATAAAAGTGCAATTTATGGCTAAATCAAAACATAACCATTTGTTAGATACAATTGGCGACTTTATTCTTAATGCAAAGAAAGAACAGCTTGTCCATCTATATACTGAAGGAGACTTTTTTGACGGGAGATATATTCAGATTAAAGGGAAAAAGCTATATCATTTCGGAACAACTGGTTATTTAGGTTTAGAGCAGGATCAGCGATTAAAAGATGCTGCCATTGATGCTATACAACGATACGGTACGCAATTTCCTCTTTCCAAAACCTACATTTCTTTTGTCATGTATGGAGAATTGGAAGAAAGTGTCCAACGGATTTATCGCCGACCCATTGTCATTACGAAAAATAGCACACTAGCTCATATTGGAGTGATCCCGACTGTTGTGCGGGACGAAGACGTGTTGATTCTTGATCATCAAGTACATGCCAGTGTGCAAAATGCAAGTCAATTGTTGAAACCCCGAGGGATTCCTGTTCAGATCATCAAACACAATGATATAGGGATGCTGGAAGATACGATTCAGCAACTGCGGAGCAAACATCAAAAAATCTGGTATGCCGCTGATGGAGTGTATTCAATGTATGGCGATGTGGTTCCACTGAAAGAATTACTCCCGCTCATGGAGAAATATCATCAGTTGCATCTTTATATTGATGATGTGCATGGCATGAGTTGGGCTGGAAAACACGGTGCTGGCTACGTGATGAGCCAGTTAGGAGAACTGCGGGAGCGAATAGTTTTGATCGGGACTTTAAGTAAGTCATTCGGAGCCAGTGGGGGGGTAGTAGCATTTGGTGACGACCAATTGTATGAATCCTACCGTATCTTTGGAGGGCCACAGACTTTTTCTGCTCAGTTAGAACCTTCAAGTGTGGCAGCAGCCCTGGCATCGGCCAAAATACATTTATCAGAAGAAATTTATGATTTACAACGTGATCTGGCAGAAAAAATTAATTATTGTAATCAGCTCATCAGAGAGTCACAACTGCCGTTGATTCAGGAAAATGTTTGCCCAGTACATTTTATTGGTACTGCACTGCCGGCCGTTGCTTATAACTTTGCGCGCAGACTGATGAATGATGGTTTTTATATGAATGTGGCTACTTTTCCGGTAGTCCCTGTCAAAAATACAGGTATTAGATTTACAATTTCACGTCACAATCAGAAAGAAGAGATAAAAAAACTGGTGGAGAGCATGAAATACCATTACCCTAAAGCACTCGAGGAAGAAGGGTATTCCATGAATCAGGTACGTTCTGCTTTTAAACTACCGCTAATTAATGAAAAAATTACATTAGCCAAGTCATCAGAAGACTTCCTTCGTGTACAACTGGAAACCTCGATCCAGGATGTAAACCCATCGGAATGGAATGCTATATTAGGAGAAAGAGGAGCTTTTAATTGGAATGCCCTGGCTTTTTATGAGAAAGTGTTTTCAGGTCATGAGAACCCTCACCATAACTGGAAAATGATTTATCTAATCATCCGTGACCGTCAGCAAAAGATTGTATTAGCAACATTTTTTACAGTGGCCTGGTGGAAAGACGATGTATTAGCGCCGGCTTCTGTATCCGAAAAGATTGAAACAGCTCGTAAGAGTAACCCTGACTATCTGACCTCACGGGTACTCAGTATGGGTGCACTTATCACAGACGGTGAGCATCTTTATCTGGATAAAAAACATCCGTACTATCATGAAGCGTTGAAATTATTAAGTGTAGAAGTAGAATCTTTGAAAGAAAAATATCAATGCAGCATGGTTATCATCCGGGATGTTGATGCCAATGATCAGGATCTGAATAGCATCTTCCACACTCAAGGTTACCTAAAAATCAACTTACCGGAGGGTACAGTGATAGAACCATTAGCATGGACCAGTACAGAAAATTACTTACAGCTTTTATCGCCTAAGTCTCGTAGCCATGTTCGTAAAGATGTGCTCAAATACCAATCTTATTACGAGATTGTAACCAAGACGCATCTTGATAAAAACGAATTAAAACGTGCCTATGAGCTTTACAAAAATGTGAGTAATAGCAACTACGCATTTAATAATATTGAATTTCCATTTACTCTATTTTCAGAGATGAATGAAGATCCTAATTGGGAATTCATTACATTTCATCTAAAAAGTAAATATTTGAAGGACGGAGACAATAGTATGATTGGTGTATCTTTCAATTATAAAACCAAGGAAAGTTATTGTGGAGTCATCTTAGGGATGGATTACAATTATTCAAAAGAATACAAAGTTTACAAACAAATTCTGTTTGAAGGAATTATGCGGGCCCGCGCACTTAACAAAAAACGTATTTACCTGGGGCTTACCTCTGCTCAGGAAAAGCGTAAATACGGTGCTCAGATCAAAGAAAGGGTAGGATATCTTCAGACACTGGATAATTATAAGCTTGAACTCATTGAATCTATGGCTGGTGCAAAATAAAACCTATGGTTTTACAAATCTCAAATCAGTAGTAGCGAGCAGTGATTCTTTTAAAACAACTTTCATGTGCTTATGAAGCAGTAGAGAAAAAATAATATTGTTTATTTAGGTCTAGAGGCTGAATGCCTGCATCCACAAATGGTCAAGGTCAGGTTATATGAACCAACTGTTTGTGGAATTGCAGGCATGAGTGACAAATAGAATTACATCAAAACTAAAGGATTAAGTGCAAAGAGCTTTTTGAAGACAAACAATTTTTATGAACTCACACAATATGCACAAGCCTTTCATCTAGTTTGATCTTACAATAAAATTTAATCACACAACAGGCAAGGGTTGAAGTTATACCGTTTAATCAGAGGTTTTCGACTATAAAACGCGGATGTATTGGCAATTTTATCGGTTAAGCGGCGATCACTTAGTACAGATTTTACCCACGTGAATAGTTTCAGTTGATTACACTCAGTCCTTGTTTATTACCAGGGGAATGATGGATAATTCGCTGAGATGATAAGGCTTAGGATACGTTATTGATCCTTTAAAGAGAGAAACCAGGGTACCACATAGGTAAACATCTCTCTAGCACCCTCTCCGTGGGAATTGGCTTCTGAAAGAGTAACCATATCCACATGCTCAGCCCCTTTTTCTTTCATCACCCTATAAGTTTCTTCAGTATTAGTGATGGGTACAATTTCATCCTGAGGCCCATGATATAACCTGACTAATGAAGTAGGTGCCCAATCATGAAGACTGTTTTGTGAAATAGCTTCCAGAAACGAGGTGTCAGTGCCCTTTGCGATCCCATTTAAGAAGGAAGCATTAAACAGGTCATTAAGAGCTTGCGGTAATTGCTGGTTTATTTGAGAAATACGCATACTACCATCAAAATAGGATGGGATGGAACCAGCAAAAGGCTCCAGGAAGAATGCTGTCAAGGGACGGTTCCACTGAAGGGTTTTCTGATAAGCGTAGATTAAATAAGCCAAATATGCCGGACTAGTGTACTGATTTTGTTCAATAATGAATCGCATCAATTTTACAATATCATAGCCGCCTGCTCCTGAAGCTGTGGCTTGTACCACAAAGTTAAGCTGATTCTCTTCTATATATTTCAAAGTGGCCAAAGCCATATAGCCACCTTCAGAATAACCGGCGATAAATAAATCATTGCTGAATGCAACCTCTTTTTCCTCCAGAAATTCCTGGGTCGCCCACAACATATCAACGACGGTTTTGCCCGAATGCAAATAGTCATAATAGGGATGTAACAATTCCTGAGAAGCACCAAAACCTATGTAATCGGGAATCACGGTGATAAAACCCAGCGTACTGAAAATTTCGAGTCCGGTTTTACTGTCTGGATCTTCAAAATTGGATGGCGCTTGTCTGTGATTGCTGATGGTGCCGTGTAGTCCTGCCAGTAAGGGCGCTTTTTCCTGCATATTTTGGGGAACGCAAACCAATCCTGAAGCAGTGATAGGATGATCCTGATAGGTGGTTTGATAAGTGAGTCTGTAGATATCAACCCCATGTTCTACCAGATGATTATAACTTCCATAGCCAGACAATTCAGCCAATAGCTTCACCTGATCGGTTGTGAAAGAGGCTAATAGTTCAGAATCATTCAAATACTGGTGTAATGTGTCTGTTGCTGGTGGCTGTTGGTCGACAACCTCATCCTGCTCATAACAAGAAATGCATAAAAAAATGAAGGGAGCCAAAAACAAAAGTGTCAAAAACTTCATACAACCTGTATATTTCATGATACAAAAATAAAGCACCGGCGAAGCCCGGTGCTGTAATTTATTTTTAATAGGCTCCGATTTCCTGTCGGAAACCCTGCCAGGGAATTGAATGGCCTTTCATAAAAGGACGTGTACGGGCGATCTCACCAGAAAAACTATTGTGAACCGCATAATATAGTGCTTCTTTCAATCTGGATTCTTTTACATCTCCGAAATCGTGGGTTAAGTCATCCTGTACGTATGCATTTGCTGTGATACCCTCAAAATACTCTCCTTCACCATTTTCATTGGCTGTCTTAAAACTGATGGGGTTGATAGCATAGCCTTCATATTTAAAGGGAAAACTGCCTACAGGTTTTCCATAGGTATCCTCACCAATCAACACCACTTCCATAAAAGGTTTCAACCCATTGATGACCAGTTCGCTAGCAGAAGCTGTATTCTCAGAAGCAATCACCAGCAGTCGATTCAGATCAAGAGGGTATTCGGCTTCTTCAAAGGGGGTCGCTTCATTCTCTTCCGTTTTATCCTGGTTAAAGACGAACTTTACAAAATCATGCCCTTGGCCCCTTGCCCCCAGAATATTGGAAGCGATATAGGATGCCATATTCACTCGGCCTCCGCCATTGTAGCGTAAATCCAGAATGAGTTCCTGAATACCCGCTTGCTTGAAATCGCTGAAGGTTTCCTGTAGTTCGGGTAAAGAAGTCTGTAAAAAGTTATTGAACACCAGATACCCTATTTTAAGGCCATCAATTTCATACACATTTTTGTATAAGACAGAATTAATTTCAATGGTTGTTTTGGTAATACTTTTCGTCAATCTGACCCCCGCCGTATCAATAAACTCAAAAGTATTGGTTGCATTATTCAATGCATTTGGTAATTCATCATCACCCCTTTCCACTATTTTACCATTGATCTTATCGATGATCCAGGAACGACCTACACCCGCCTCATTGAATGGAGATTGTTGATATATAAAAGCGATTCTGAGCTTATCATTCTGGTCAAATTCCATCCTGAAACCATAACCTTCATATTCCCCATTATTAAAATAATTGTCATAATCTTCCTCTTTCTCAATATAAGACCATTTGTCCAGAGGATTTTTCCGAAGGGCATACAGCAGATCGTCAGCGGTTTCGTAGGTGGCTACATCAACAGTAGGGAGTTCATTATTCCACAGATACCACTCCTGCATAATTTCATGCACTTTAGCTTTTAAATCTTCCTGAGATACGGGAGGATCCTGCACAATATCTTCTTTTTCGCAAGCCCATAGGGCAAGGGTTAGAAGAAGAATAAAACAGTGATGTATATATTTCATGAAATAATATTTTGAATTAACAGGAGTGTGTCAACATAATAAACCATCTAGAAAACCACCTTAGTATAAAGTTAATTCAATTTTATTATTTTCTTTTCGGAGAGGCACGGATAAAATTGCTAATTGATCTTTATGGATGTATCTACCTCTGAAATGGATTTTTTTCTGAATTTACGGTTTGCTATGAAGATAAATTTTTAAAAATTTGTTAGATTTTACTAATAGAATAAAACGACCCATTTTTTTAACTGAGCCATGAAAAATTTACCCGCCTTTGTAAGGTTTTCAATTGTCTTGTTTAGCACGATTATGATTGTTTTCGTGCTGATTGTAGGGCGTCCTATTTTTTCACCGCTGATATTAGCCGTCATTCTTTCACTTTTGCTGCATCCTTTTTGCAAAAAACTGGAGCTGTTGAAAGTGCCTCCGGTCCTGAGCGCCTTGTTATCCATACTTTCCGTATTTACAGTGATTATGATCGTATTTTCTTTTTTTTCGTATCAGGTTACCGGTATCGCCGATAAAATGCCTGAAGTAGGAACCCGGGTTGATTTTGCCGTAGATAAGGTGGCCTACTGGTTAGAACAGAAGTGGGGTATAGGTCAACAGGATCAATCAAGGTATGTTAAAACCACTTTGAATAATATGCTTAGGGGGAGTTCCAGTCTACTGGGCGCCACAGTAGGAATGACAGCCGATATCATCACCGCCTCGATTTTAATATTTTTTTCCATGTTTTTTCTGCTGTACTACCGACAGTTTTTTGTAGAATTTCTTTATAAGGTGACAGAAAATAATAACAACGCGCACCTTCGGAACATTTTGTATCGAATTGAAGAAGTGGTGAAAAGTTATATATTAGGTATTGCCACTGTGATTTTAATCCTGGCGATACTGAATACACTGGGGCTTTATTTTATTGGGATAGAGTATGCCCTGTTTTTTGGGCTTCTGGCTGCCATACTCACCATTATTCCCTATTTAGGTGTTTTCATCGGCTCTATTTTACCAATCGGTTATGCGTTTCTCACCAAAGATGCCTTATGGTATCCAATGGCCATTATGGTGATGTTTTGGTTTATACAGTTTATGGAAGGCAACTTTATTACCCCTAATATTGTAGGCAGCAAGGTGAGCCTGAATCCGTTTGTTGTGTTGCTGGCATTGTTTGCCGGTGGTTTGATGTGGGGACCTATCGGGATGATTCTGGCGATCCCCATCGTAGCAATTACCAAAGTAATATTTGATGATATTGAGTCGTTGAAACCTTTTGGTTATCTCTTAGGACACCCGCCTAAACAAACCAGACCCGATACTCCCCTAAAGAAAGTTTATAAGTATAAATAGGAAGCGCAAGTAACAAATATGTTTTTGGATGGAGCAACTAAAAAAGCTTTTCAAGGTTATTATAAAGATATCAGTACTCTATTTAACTTTTTAACTTAGCATGAATCGAATTCCCGGTTACTTCAAATATTTTGCGATACTGGCAAGTATCATACTGACTTGCTATATCATGATTTTAGGGAAATCTATCCTAAGCCCGATTCTGACGGCTTTCATTTTAGCCCTGCTATTGCGTCCTATGAGTACAAAACTGGAAAAAGTGAATGTGCCCAGAGGGTTTAGTTCCGTGCTTTCCATCATCCTGGTTTTTGTCGTGCTGTTCGGACTTTCCTATTTCTTCTCCTCCCAGGTTGGCAATATTACCAGGGACCTGGATACCCTGGGAGGTAGGTTTAATGAAATCATAGATCGCGGTCACAATTGGATGGAGAGCCAATTTGGCATTGAGCAGCAGGAGCAAACTCAATATTTAAAGAATTCACTGAATACCTTTTTAAGAAACAGTACCTCTTTTTTTACCAACACAGTAACAGCTACGGCTGGCTTTTTTACTGCCTTTTTTCTGTTTCTGATTGCCTTATTTTTCTTTCTCTATTACCGGCGATTCTTTGTGTCTTTTCTATACCGCCTTTTTCATCATGAAAATCATGATACGGTAGAAGATACCATTGTTAAGATTGAAAAAGTTGTTAGAAGTTACATTTTGGGGCTGTTCACGGTGATTATCATTGTGGCGGTGTTGAATACAGTAGGCTTGATGTTGCTAGGCATTCAACATGCTATCTTCTTCGGTTGCCTGGCCGCTGTGCTTACCATTATTCCCTATATCGGTATTTTTATCGGATCACTCCTGCCGATTATTTTTGCATTGGTGACCAAAGATTCATTGTGGTATCCGGCGGGGGTAGCCTTGGTTTTCTGGTTCGTTCAGTTTCTGGAAGGTAATTTCATCACACCCAATGTGGTAGGAGGCAGGGTGAGTATCAACCCCTTTGCTGCTATTATAGCCTTGTTTATCGGCGGCATGATCTGGGGACCTATCGGGATGATCTTGTCCATCCCCGTGCTAGCCATCGTCAAAGTCATTTGTGACGCTGTAGTACCGCTACAACCTTATGGTTTTCTGTTAGGAAACCCTCCTGATGAAGATACACTTGAAAATGAAAGATCCAGGATCAGTGAGTTTATCAGAAAAAGAAAGTATAGAAAGAAGGAAAAAGCGAAGAAAGAAACGGTATAGCGCTATGGGTTTTTTCTAAACACTTGTTATGTTTGTTGAGAATGATCTCAAATGCATGATAGAAGAAAAACCCCTGGCTGAAGAAACCTCCGAAAAGGAAAAACCCTATATCAGTCCTGAAACCAGGCTGCCCGAACTGACACTCAAAGCCATCATTCTTGGCGCTATTCTTTCCGTCGTCTTATCGGCTGCCAATGCTTATTTTGGCCTTTTTGCCGGACTCACGGTATCTGCCTCCATACCGGCGGCTGTAATTTCCATGGCTGTCTTAAAAGCTTTTAAGCATTCCAATGTGCTGGAAAATAACCTGGTACAAACGGCAGCATCGGCTGGTGAATCTCTGGCAGCAGGGGTCATTTTTACCATTCCTGCCCTGGTCATCATGGGCTACTGGCAGGAATTTAATTACTGGGAAACTACCTTGATTTCCATGACCGGAGGATTGTTGGGTATCCTATTTACTATCCCTTTACGGAACGCCCTAATAATCAAAGAAAAGCTCACTTTTCCTGAAGGGGTGGCTACCGCTGAAGTGTTAAAATCCGGTGAGACCGGAGGTAAATCTGTGCAATATCTGATATGGGGTGGGTTGATAGGAGGTTTATTTAAACTAAGTGACGCGGCCCTCAACCTTTGGCAAAATTTGTTTGAGAAAGCAGCGCTCTGGAACCAGAAGGTATATTTTTACTTTGGGTTAAACCTTTCGCCTGCCCTGGTAGCGGTGGGTTACATTGTAGGACTCAACATTTCTTTCCTGGTTTTTCTGGGAGGTGCTATCAGTTGGTATCTGGCCATTCCTATTTATATTGGTCTGTATGGACCTCCGGAGGGACTAACGGACCCAGCTCAAATAGGTATTACCCTTTGGGGAAGTCAAATCCGGTATTTGGGAGTAGGGGCTATGGTGGTAGGTGGCCTCTGGGCTTTAATCAGTTTAAGGTCCTCTCTGCAGGGTGCTTTTATCTCTGGGGTGCAGGCCTTCAAAGCGGGAAGCAGTCATTTAAAAAATAAAATACGCACAGATCTGGACACACCTATGTCCTGGGTACTGATAGGCATTGGCGTGATGGTAGTGCCTATCTTTATCATCTATCTGGGCGAAATCCGACAGGTAAGTATCACCGGTGTGATGGCCATCATCATGGTTATTGCCGGCTTCCTGTTCTCAGCAGTAGCTGGTTATATGGCCGGACTGGTGGGTAGTTCCAACAATCCTATCTCCGGAGTAACCATTGCAACGATCCTGGCCACTGCTTTGCTGTTGGCTGCCTTGATGGGAACCGGTGATCCGGGAAGAGGGGCCGCCGCCGCTATCTTAGTAGGCGCGGTAGTATGCTGTGCTGCTGCCATCGCAGGAGATAATATGCAGGATCTGAAAGCCGGATATGTGTTGGGGGCTACGCCCTACAAGCAGCAAATCATGCAGGGCGTAGGAGTGATCGCTGGCGCTATCGCAATTGCCCCCGTACTAAACTATCTGCTGATAGGCTACGGCATGGGCGCTCCCACACCGGAGCATCCTAATGCGCTGGCAGCCCCACAAGCTACGCTGATGCAAAGTGTGGCTTCCGGAATCTTTGGTGGAGGATTGCCCTGGAACATGGTCATCATAGGTGCTTTTATTGCCGGGGTGATCATTGCCATCGATGTGTATCTTCACAAGATCAAGTCAGATTTTAAAATGCCCGTGTTGGCCGTGGCCGTTGGATTGTATCTTCCTCTCGAGTTGGATACCTCTATTTTTCTCGGAGGCATACTGGCCTGGCTTACTTCCCGATACTATAAGAAACATACTTCCCGGGAAAAACAGGCCAGAGAACAGGCAGATAAGGCTGGATTGCTACTGGCTTCCGGACTCATTACCGGTGAGGCCCTGATGGGTATTCTGATCGCAATAGGCATTGTGGTCAGTAATGTAGACCAATGGCGGATTTTTGAGGAGCCGCCAGCAGGAAGCTATCCCGGACTCATACTGCTAATCCTGATTACGGCTGGCATTTACTATACCGTCATTAAGGTGTATAATGAAAAAAGAAGTAAGGACAGGAATGCTTAACCCATCGGTTAATGCCCTTTTACGAATGGTTGATCAAAGGATGCTATGAAGGAAGTACTCAAACAGGCACTGGAAAAATTATTGACAGATGCTTTAGGGGAATCCGTCTTTATACAGGCCCAGCAGGCCATGGGAGGAGGTTGTATCAACCACGCTTCGCAGTTGATTACAAACCGGGGGGCATTTTTTTGTAAATGGAACGATCAGGGGCCGGCGGACATGTTCCTGCGAGAAGCAGAGTGTCTGGAAGCATTGGGTAAAGCGCAGACTTCATTGGTAATTCCCCGGGTGGTGGTGAAAACGCAGCCTGAACATGAACTACCCGCTATATTAGTGACAAATTTTCTAAAACCTCCTTCAACCCAGACAGCTCAACAAGATGAGATACTGGGCAGAGGTATTGCCGAACTCCATCAGAATCAGCAACAAGCTTTTGGGTTTTCTCATAATAACTATTGTGGATCAACACCGCAAAACAACACCTGGAATGAAGACTGGGTTTCTTTTTTTGGAAAACAGCGGATAGCACATCTGATCCGGCTGATAGAACAGAAGCGAGTCTTGTCCAGCGCAGAGAAAAATACATACGATCGTCTTGTGGAAAGACTGCCCGATTGGATCGGCCATCAACCCAAAGCCTCCCTGAATCATGGGGATTTATGGTCGGGTAATTATATGTATACGCAGGAAGGACCCGCCCTGATAGACCCTGCCAGTTACTATGCCGACCGGGAATTTGATCTGGCGATGATGGCCATGTTTGGCGGGTATGCCGACCGCGTTTGGGATGCCTATCAGGAAACCTTTCCGCTGCCTTCGGAATGGAAAGAAAGAAGAGAATTATACATGCTTTACCATTACTTAAACCACTATTATTTATTTGGGGGAGGCTATGGCCAGCAGGCCTGGCGTATTGCCCAGAAATATGCAGGATAGCTGATGAAATATAGTTGGAAATTGCTGGGGATGCTCATGGTCACCTGCCAAAACGCTATGGGGGAAATGCAGGAGGAACCTTTTCAGGGCGATGCGGTAAATGCTTACAATGATGGACCTTTGGAAGAAGGTGGGCAAATGGGACCTTTCTACGAACTGGAAAGTTCTTCTCCTGCTGCCGCACTGAAACCGCAGGAAACCATGACGCATATTCACCGTACATTTCATTTTCAGGGTTCTCCGGAACAACTGGAACCCATAGCCCGGAAGGTGTCAGGGATAGGTTTACAGGAGATCCGGGCGTTACTCAGATCACAGGCAGCAGGCCTGTGGAAAAACAGGTAAATTCAGTTTATGAATTTTCGGCTATATTCGTTTTTTTAGTTTTATCATAGGAGAAAATTTGAACAGGAGTTAGCATGAAAGTGCTTATCAGACTGTATGCTACGTACGGGCTTTTTATCTTTTCGTCTGTCTTCTTAGCGTTACTGCCCGCTTTTCTGGTGTTGTCACTCAAAAGGAGGTGGCATAAGTCTGCCCTGTTGCTCAACCAGTTTTGGGGTAGGGCTTTTTTTACGCTTTCTTTTGTTCCTGTCAGAACGGAGTGGAGAGCCAGATTAAAGAAAAATCAAGCATACGTTTTTGCACCCAATCACTTTTCTCTCTTGGACATAGCCGTGATGGGGTATGTTCCCAAACCGTTTGTATTTGTGGGGAAAATTTCTCTGACCAAAATTCCTTTGTTTGGTTTCATGTTCAAAAAGTTACACATCACAGTGGATCGGGAAAGTGTACGTAGCCGTTATCTGGCATTGCTCGCCAGTTGCAGCGCAGTAGACGAGGGGAAAAGTGTAGTGATGTTTCCGGAAGGAGGTATCAAATCAGTAGATGCGATGCACTTAGCCCCTTTCAAAAACGGCCCTTTCCGGGTAGCCATTGAAAAACAAATACCCATTGTGCCCGTGACGATGCCCTACAATGGAATGATTTTGCCCGATGATGGTAAACTGTTGATGCGTCCCCGAAGGCCCAAAGTTATTTTTCATGAACCTATAGAGACCAAAGGGATGGGAGAAAAAGACATTGAAAAGCTTAAACAACAAACTTTCTGGATTATTCATACAGAACTTTCCAAATATTTTCCTCATATTCAAAGCCAAACGCCGGAAACTTATGAAAATCGATAGAGAAACCGTCCGTAAGATAGCCCATCTGGCTCGTTTAGAATTTGATGAACAGGCTGAAGATCAAATTAAGGATAGCATGACGGAAATATTGGATTGGGTGGAACAACTGAATGAGGTGGATACCACCGACATACAGCCTTTAACCAATATGTCGCTGGAGGTTAATAAATTCAGAGAAGATCACATTGGAGAACACCTGTCGCATCAGAGTGGCCTGCTCAATGCCCCCAAGAAAGACCAGCATTATTTTCGGGTACCAAAAGTGCTGGATTAATATCATATAAAAATAACAAATTCGTTACATGCTAAACCTAGTTTTCCGAAATTTTCACTATTTCGCGGATAGATAAGGTACAAGCATGAATCAACTTAGCTTTTGGAATTCCTGGCATCCCCACAGCCGCTTTTTTTTCTATTTTTTACTCCTTGTGCTGGCCTCCGTTCTGGTTTGGTTTGGAGTCAGTTATGGGCGTAGCCCTGCCCCTGTCATTCGCTGGGAGCTGCTTTCTGAAATTGATGAAGTGCCCGTTGCAGTGGATCAGTTCAAGGTAGGGTTGTTCGATTTTTCTTTTACGGCCGATAATTATGTGGTCAGTGAAACATACCGGGGGAGCTCTATACAAGTGAATGAACAGGCTGCGTATGCTTTTCTACTGATACTGGGGCTTAGTTTAATCGTTTTATCGGTTGTCATCAGCACCCTCCGGCAGTTTTGGTACTATTTCGGTGTATTGCTCCTGATTGGTATTTTGATCAGTTTCAAGCTGGAGCAATTGCTTCTGTTTGGCGAAACTGATAAGCTGGGACTGATAGTCGCCTTGTCCTTGTACCTTCCTGCTACGTATTATTTCCGAAGTATCCGGCCGGAAGTGGGTTTAGGGCCCAGGATGCTTGTCTTTACGGTGATTACCCTGATTTTTGCATTGTTCATCGCGGTTTTTTCAGAAGCAGCTCATCCCGTGCTGATGCTGGTGAGCTATGGTATCATCGTACCGGTGGTGCTGAGTATCATTTTTATCTTTTTGCTGGGACATGTAGCCATCAGTTTCTTTTTAATGCTGGTGACCCGTAGCAACACAGCGCACAGTAAAAATAGTATCGTTCATTTTTCTGTTCTTTCTGTCGTATACCTGGCCAATGTGTTCTTGTTGTACCTAAAGAATGCTGGCAACATCCAGTGGGAGATATTATACCTGAATGCTTTTTTCCTGCTGGCTGTATTGATTGTGATTGGTATTTGGGAGTTTTCGTGGCGAGAAATACAGTATCAGTTTATATTTCCTTTTAACCCGGTGGGAGCGTTTGTCTACCTTACCCTGGCCATCATTACGCTGGCTACCTGTAGTTATTTTTTTGCAACGGCCAACGATCCCATGGTAGAAACCCTGGAAGACAGTATTGTCTTTAGTCAGTTGGGGTATGGATTGCTTTTCTTTTTATATATCATAGCCAATTTTGTGGGGCCGTTGATGGAAAATAAACAGGTGTACCGGGTGATGTATAAGCCCACCACCTTTCCCTATGGCACAGCCCAGATCGTTGGCACCATAGCAGTGGTAGCCTTTTTTCTCCGGGCTAGTATGTTTCCCTTTTACCAGGCAGTGGCCGGATATTACAATGGCATTGGGGATTTGAACCTATCCAGTAGCGATACCTTTGTGGCAGAGCAGTATTACAAACTGGGAGATCAGTATGGATATAATAATCACCGGTCTAATTACTCGCTGGGAACGTTAGCCAGGGCACATCAAGATCAGATGCTGGCTCCTTATTATTTTAAAGAAGCCCTGAATAAAAATCCTACACCTTATGCATTGGTCAATTATAGTAATGCGCTGATTGAAAATAATCAGTTTTTTGATGCAATGTTCAATGTCAGGCAAGGTCTACAACAATTTCCCGATAACGCTTATCTGCAGAACAATCTGGCTTTGATTTATGGAAGAACTTCCGTTACGGACTCAGCCTTACTCTACCTGCAGGAAGCGATGGAACATGCGGACACCCGAAAGGCGGCTGAGGCCAATACCCTGTCCATCCTTGCCAGGTCGGCCGGTTCGATTTCCTTCTCGGTTGATTCGTTGGTGGAGGAAACGGTGACCGACCCAAATTATATTCAAAATCAGATCAACACTTTACTGTTATACAACCAGCGTCCGGAAGCATCTTCCGCATCCCAGGCGTTTACCTGGCAAATGCCGGAAGATTCCCTGTTGGGTAGTTTCAGCTTTGCCTATACCTACAATTATCTGTTTCATCAACGGTCGGAAGCAGATACTACCCTGCTCCGGCAGGTGGCACTGTTAGCAGACAAAGCTGAAAACGGGAGGTTCAACGAACCGCTTTCCTATGGGCTGGGATTGGCCAATTATGCCCGCAACCGTGTTGTGGATGCTTTCAAAATTTTAGACCGCCTACAGTCCCTGAATCCTTTCAAAACAGGCTATTACAACAATGTCTTAGGATTGTGGGCTTTACAACAGCAAGCTCCTGCCGTGGCTATGCGGTATTTTAAGAAAGCGGCCCAATCCTCTTTTGAGGATGCGGCATTCAGGGAGGCTATCAGCCTGACAGAAGCTACAGCCACTGGAGTTGCTCCCGATTGGAGTAGTGTAAGAACTGTTTGGCAGCATTTATTAAGCGATTCGGTTGAAACGTCGGAAGGGGTGAAGCTGGTTGCTCAGGATATGCTAAAAGTGTTAGATCAACAGGCACTGTCTCAATACATCACACAGGAAGATGATGCCTTTCGTTATCTTTTCCTCCGGTACCGGGGTGGGGAGCTGGAGGAGTCCTCAATCAGTAATGTGTTAGAGGCATTTAAAGACCCTAATTACAAGGTGCTGGCCTTGCATGACCTGTTACGGCAGCGTGCTACTGAAACTTGGCCCTGGTGGAATGAACAGATTATTCTCCTGAAATCGGATCGTGATGCGCTGGCTCCATTGGGTAAAGATTATCTTTCCTGGTTAGAAGTACTTCATACGGAGAAAACAGAAGGGTTTGCTGAGATAGCGCACTCTGTAGAACAGCTGCCGGAAATTTCGCTCTGGCATCGTCATAAAAAGCAATTATACCAGGCAAAAAGAGCTGAGGTAGCCAAAGATACGGCTACCGCCCGAAACGCCTATGCGTACCTGATCAACAATCCCTTTTATGAAGAAGGGTTTTTGGCGGCCCTGGCTTATCTGTATCCTGAAGAAAATAATATACTTGCCTATCAATTATTACTCGATGCCATACAAACCAATCCGGGGGCGCCTACCCTTTTAAAAGCCTATATACGGCAAAGTATTTTGGCTGGTCTGGAAAGTTATGCAGAAGAGACTTTGCAGGAATTAAAGACACTGATTCCCGCTTCGGAATACCAGCAATTTGTAAAAACGTACCAAGCCCTGCTGGAAGAAAATCGTCCTGCCTTTTGAATGAGCCTGCATCATTTGATTAAGTCTGAAGCACCTCTTATTTTTAGAGAAATTTGTATGCATGAAAATATACACCAAAACCGGTGACGAAGGCACTACTGCGTTGATTGGAGGAGCCAGAGTTTCCAAATCTCATGAAAGAGTAGAAGCCTATGGCACGGTCGATGAACTCAACGCCTATCTGGGATTGATCAGAGATTTAGAAGTAAACAGCCAGCGGAAAGAAATTCTCTACCACATCCAGAACGAACTGTTTGTCATAGGCGCTATGCTGGCTACCGATCCCGGCCACAGAAAAGGAAAAATACCTACCCTGAAAGAAGAGCAGGTAGAAGCCCTGGAAAAAGCCATCGATCAAATGGAAGCTGAATTACCTCCTATGCACCACTTCATCTTGCCGGGTGGCCATCCTTCTGTTTCCTATTGTCACCTGGCCCGTTGTGTCTGTCGTCGGGCTGAGCGGTCGGTGGTTCGCCTGCACGATAAAGAAAGAATAGAACCAGTCGTCATTATTTACCTCAACCGCCTTTCTGATTATCTTTTCGTACTGGCCAGAAAAGTAGCCCAGGAACTGAAGGTTCAGGAAATTTTCTGGAAAGGCAGGAAAGAAAATTAGTGATGTTGTACCTTCGTTGCAGCTATTGAAAAATTCCCATTACCTATGGTCTCGCATTTAAACCTTTCTGAACTGAATACCTTGATCAAAGAAGCCCTGGATATCCAGATGGAACCTTCCTACTGGGTGGTAGCTGAAATAGGTGAAATGCGGCAAAACAGTAGTGGGCACTGTTATCTGGAGTTGGTAGAAAAAGAAGGGAACCATATCTCAGCTAAAATCAGGGCTACCATCTGGTGTTATACTTTCCGGAAACTCAATGGCTGGTTTGCAACCCTCACCGGTGAAGAATTGAGGGCTGGTATGAAAATTCTGAGTCAGGTGGAAGTAAAGTTTCACGAGCTGTATGGCCTCAGTCTGAATATCAAAGATATTGATGCCAACTTTACCCTGGGCGAAAGAGCCCGCCACCGGCAAGAAGTGATTGCGCAACTTACCGAAGAGGGGGTTATGGAGATGAACAAGAGCTTGCCACTGCCTTTGGTTCCGCAACGTATTGCTGTGATCAGCTCGCCCACCGCTGCAGGCTATGGCGACTTTATGGATCAGCTGAAAAATAACCGGTACGGATATGCCTTTCAGGTGCAGCTCTTCAGAGCGGTGATGCAGGGAAAAGAAGCAGAGGATAGTATCATTGCGGCCATGCACGATATTTTTTACCACATGGATCTGGGTGATGTATCTTTTGACCTGTTGGTGATCATTAGGGGAGGAGGAGCTCAGGTGGATCTGGATTGCTTTGATGCTTATGGATTGGCAGCGCATGTAGCCCAGTTTCCCCTACCCGTGATTACAGGTATCGGGCATGAGCGTGATGAAACTGTGACAGATTTAGTGGCTCATACCAAGATGAAAACTCCCACGGCGGTGGCTGAATTCCTGATCAATGGGATGCAGATTTTTGAAGAACAGGTTAATGAATATGCTCAGCGGATTACTTATTTTACAGAACATGTCATCAGTGAAAAAAGATACCAGCTGGAAAGTCTGCAATACAATCTGAAATATGCTGTGGCTACCCATGTATCGCAGGATAAAAACCGGCTTGTACAGTTGAAAGAAAAGTTGCGTCATAGCGTAGAACTCAAACTGGATCATCAGAAAGATCAACTGGCGCTACTACACAAATCACTGAAAAAAGAATCAGCCGAACAAGTCACCCTTGCCCAAAATCAATTGGATACCTATCAGCGTTATTTACATTTACTCAGTCCTGAGAATGTTCTCAAAAGGGGTTTCACTCTGACTTATGTCAATGGACGTTTGTTAACCCATGGGCAAATGCTTCAAAAGGGAGATCAACTCACAACGATTAGCCAACAGCAGGTACTGAAGAGTATATTAGAAAGCAGTGAACCCAAAGACAATGCCTAAAAAAGAAAAACTAACCTATAAAGAAGCCTTAACAGAACTGGAGTCAATCGTACATGCCATAGAAAATGAGCCTTTGGATGTAGATGAATTGTCTGAAAAAGTAAAAACAGCGCTGGAGCTGATCAATTTTTGTAAAACCAAGCTCAGGACTACAGAAGACACCATCAAGCAGGCTTTCGATGGGGAAGAGGATACTTAAGAATATTTTCAGCACTTCTGATGTTATGATTAAAAAGAGTGGGTTGAAGGGTTAGACAATAACCATACAATACAACTGTTATGGCATCTGCAGAACAGATCAGCGTCTTTGATATCTTGAAAATTGGCATAGGCCCCTCCAGTTCGCATACGATGGGGCCCTGGCGGGCTATCCAACGGTTTTTGAGAGAGCTACAGGAGCATCATTCTTTAGGAGAAATAGTTGCACTGCAGGTGCATCTGTATGGTTCCTTGGCTAAGACAGGTAAAGGGCATGGTACAGACAAAGCCATTTTGCTAAGCCTGATAGGGGAAGAACCTGAAACGATAGAAACGCAGACCATTGCTTCTAAGATAGATCAGATTAAAATCCAAAAGAAAATTTCTTTATTAAGTAAACATCCTATTCCTTTTGACCCTGCAGTAGACGTAGTGTTTCACCCCCAGGAAGTATTGCCTTATCATCCGAATGGTATGAAGGTCATAGCCCATCTTAGCCATCGTCAAGAATGGGAGCGAACCTATTATTCTGTTGGGGGTGGATTTGTTGTCAAAGAGGGGGAAGAAACGACAGCTATCCAGTCTGCTTCCTTGCCCTTTCCCTGTCACCAGCCTCAGGATCTTCTGAGTCATTGTATGGCTACCGGGCACTCCATTGCCCAGCTGGTATGGGAAAATGAAACCGTTTGGCGGAAGCCAGACGCAATCCGGAAAAATCTGCTGGAAATCTGGGAGGTGATGAAAGATTGCGTATACAGAGGGTGTCATACCAAAGGAACTTTGCCCGGTGGATTACAAACCGTGCGTAGAGCACCTCACATGCATGAAAAACTGATCAGGGATAAGCACTACCAGAATGCCAACGAGTGGATTCATTCTATCCGGCAGGCTACCTATAATTTTCAGGAGACCCTGAAATGGATTAGCTGTTTCGCCCTGGCTGTGAACGAAGAAAATGCTGCCTTTGGCCGGGTGGTCACAGCTCCGACCAACGGGGCAGCCGGCGTCATACCGGCCGTGTTATTGTATGATTTATGCTTTTGTCAGAAGGAAGTCGATGAAGAAAGAATCATCCGTTTTTTACTGGTCTGTGGCGAGATAGGCTCTTATTATAAGAAAGGGGCTACTATTTCGGCGGCCATGGGAGGATGTCAGGCAGAAATTGGGGTTTCCTCTTCTATGGCAGCCGCCGCCTTGACCGAAAACCTGGGAGGAAGTGTGGCGCAAGCGTTGATGGCTGCTGAAATTGCCATGGAACATCATCTGGGTATGACCTGCGATCCGGTAGGTGGATTGGTACAGATACCCTGTATAGAAAGAAATTCCATGGGGGCTATCAAAGCGGTCACGGCCAGTCAGCTTGCCCTGGAAAGTAATCCGCAGGAAGCCAAAGTATCCCTGGACAAAGTGATTCAGGTGATGTGGGAAACAGCGCAGGATATGAATACAAAGTATAAGGAAACGTCTGAAGGCGGGTTAGCCACTAATATTCCAGTGAGCCTGCCAGAGTGCTAAACCATTCATACTGCAGGAAGTTAATTTTTTACCAATGCATTTCTCCTGACAGGCAAAAAGAATTGGCCTGGAAAGGTGGGATGCTATTATTGATCACTGTTAAATTTTTTACCTATGAAATTAACCTATTACGGACACTCCTGTTTTGCAGTGGAGGTCAAGGGCAAAAAGCTGGTTTTCGATCCTTTTATCACGCCTAATGAACTGGCGGAAAATATAAAGCTGGAGGATATAGAAGCAGACTATATTTTAATCACCCATGGTCATCAGGATCATATTGCCGATGCCGTGGAACTTGCTAAACACACCCGAGCAAAAGTGATTTCTAACTTTGAGATCATCGAGTGGCTGGCTTCCCAGGGCATTGAAGGAGGGCACCCTATGAATCACGGCGGAGCCTTTGATTTTGATTTCGGTAAAGTGAAGTATGTCAATGCCGTACACAGCAGTTCTTTTCCGGATGGCAGCTATGCCGGTAATCCAGGTGGATTCATCATCATGGGAGGAGGAAAAAATTTTTACTTCGCCGGGGACACAGCCCTGACGTTGGACCTGCAACTGATCCCGAAGTTTGCCAAACTGGATCTGGCGATTTTACCCATTGGAGACAATTTCACCATGGGAGTAGACGATGCATTGGTAGCCGCCGATTTTATCCAATGCAATAAGGTGATGGGTGTCCATTATGATACTTTCGGCTACATCAGAATTGATCATGAGGCGGCACAGAAAAAATTTGCGGACGCTGGCAAAGAATTGATACTGTTAGACATTGGAAAAAGTATGGATTTCTGACCAAATGCCATCGACAAAAAAAGAGCAGCCTTAGTAGCTGCCCTTTTTATATTTAGTTTGAGGAGGATGTATTACATCATGCCGCCCATACCTCCCGGAGGCATGCCAGCAGGTGCACCACCTTTTTCTTCTTCAGGTTCATCTGCAATCACACACTCAGTAGTGAGTAGCAGTGAAGCGATAGAAGCTGCATTTTCCAGGGCTAATCTGGTAACCTTGGTTGGGTCAATGACTCCAGATTTGAACAGATTTTCATATTGGTCAGTTCTGGCATTATAACCATAGTCATCTTTGGCATCCTTGATCTTCTGAACAACAACAGAACCTTCCTGACCAGCATTTTCTACGATCACTCTCAGAGGAGCTTCCAAAGCTGATTTAACGATGTTAACACCGGTAGCCTGGTCTTCATTCACTGTGTTAACGTTTTCCAGCGCTGCGATAGCCCGAACCAGGGCCACTCCACCACCAGCAACAACACCTTCCTGAACAGCAGCACGGGTAGCATGCAATGCATCGTCTACACGGTCTTTCTTTTCTTTCATTTCTACTTCCGTAGCAGCGCCAATGTAAAGGATCGCTACACCACCAGAAAGCTTAGCCAGTCTTTCCTGTAATTTTTCTTTATCGTAATCTGAAGTAGTCGTTTCAATCTGAGCTTTGATCTGATTGACACGCGCCTGGATTTCAGATTTCTCTCCAGCACCATTCACAATAGTGGTATTGTCTTTATCGATGCTTATTTTTTCTGCTGTGCCCAGATAATCCAGGGTAGCATTTTCCAGTTTGTAACCTCTGTCTTCAGCAATTACGGTACCGCCTGTCAGTACAGCAATATCTTCTAACATAGCTTTTCTTCTGTCGCCAAAGCCAGGTGCTTTTACCGCAGCGATTCTCAAAGAGCCTCTGATTTTGTTCACGACCAGGGTCGCCAAGGCTTCGCCTTCTACATCTTCAGAGATAATTAACAAAGGTTTGCCAGTTTGTGCAACTGCTTCCAGGATAGGCAGCAATTCTTTCATGGCAGAGATCTTCTTGTCGTAGATCAGAACGAATGGGTTTTCAAGATCAGCTACCATTCTTTCTGTATCAGTGACGAAGTAAGGTGACAGGTAACCGCGGTCAAATTGCATACCTTCTACCAGTTTTACTTCGGTTTCAGTACCTTTCGCTTCTTCCACCGTGATGACTCCATCTTTTCCGACTTTTTCCATCGCATCGGCAATCATTTTACCGATTTCGTCGTCGTTGTTTGCGGAGATGGCAGCTACCTGGGAAATTTCGTTTGAGCTTTCAATAGTTTTGGATTGTCTTTTCAAATCTTCAACCACTGCTTCTACTGCTTTATCAATACCTCTTTTCAGGTCCATCGGATTGGCACCGGCAGCAACGTTTTTAATACCATAGCTAAAAATAGACTGGGCCAATACAGTGGCAGTAGTGGTACCATCACCGGCACTGTCAGCAGTTTTAGAAGCTACCTCTTTTACCAGTTGTGCACCCATATTTTCTACGCCATCCTTCAATTCAATGTCTTTGGCAACGGTAACACCATCTTTAGTAACAGTAGGAGCGCCGAATTTTTTGTCTATTACAACGTTTCTTCCTTTAGGCCCTAAGGTAACTTTAACGGCATTAGCTAATTTGTCTACGCCTCTTTTTATGCGTTCTCTAGCGCTTGATTCAAATAAAATTTCTTTAGCCATAATGCTTTAGATTTTGGTTTTGTGTGAAAAAAATAGATAGTTAGACGATAGCAAAAATGTCAGATTCTCTCATGATGAGATATTCTTTGCCATCAACAGTGATCTCTGTGCCAGCATATTTGCCATAGAGTACATGGTCGCCAACCTTTACGGTGAGGGGCTCATCTTTTTTACCCGTACCGACAGCTACTACTGAACCTTTTTGTGGTTTTTCTTTGGCTGTGTCAGGAATAATGATTCCGGATGCAGTTTTTTCTTCAGCAGCAGCAGGTTCTACGATCACTCTGTCTGCCAGCGGTTTGATGTTTAAATTCGACATTGTTTCTTCTAGTTTGAATTAATTTTAATGAAACTCAGTGTTAAATTCACTCAGGCATTCCGCACTTAATGTGCCAATGGCACAAAGGAGACCTGTTTGTGAAAAATTCCGGCCAAAATTACAGTTTAATCCAAAGAACTACAAATGTGATAAAAGTTGTCACTGACATTTTTTCACCCTTGACAAAATTTCAGCTTATCAATATATTTCAGTTTAGTATAAAGTTATTGCTATTATGACTGAATTAAACGAAAACTGGCTGACACAGGGCCTAATGGACCTAGAATATAAAAAGTACATTTTGCTTGCCTACATGCAAAATGTAAAGACAAATTTTGAGGAAAAACGTTTATTTCCCTTTTTATCAGACCTTGTGTTTCATTATAAGAATCTCAAAACGCTGAAGGAAAATAAAAAACTGATTTACCAGAACTTTCCGAAGGAAATTACCCGGGCCGATTTTGAAAAATTAGAGATAAGCTATAAAAAGATTATAGGAGATGATCAGATGATGCAGGTGATTGAAGACATCATCAATTTTTCGTTGCCACATTTTAAAAACGGGTTGGATGAGGGTTCTGAAATTTATGAGAACATTGCCCATCAGATTGTCATTGAGCCTGTAGGCATTTCTCCGCTTTTTACGAATGAGGGGTATCTTTTTCTCTGTGCCTTCCATTGTAAGGAAATTCACATTTACCGTTATAAAGTGACTGTTTTTAACCGGGCGGAGGAAAGTTACCGGGCCATCAGTACGGAGTATCTGGAATTAGCGGAAAAAAGTCTGGTCAATACTTATGAAAACATCAAAAAGCAGCTGATAACCCGGTACAAGGCACTGCCCAATCCGGCCACTTTTCTGGCTTATTCAAAGCTGGTCTATCCACTAAAGGAAACCTTGTTGCCCATTACCAAAAGGTTATTGGTACAACATTTAGAAAAAGCAGCCTAAAAAAAAAGCCGGAAACTCCGGCTTTTTTACTTTATGATTAAAGTTTATTGATTGTTTGATGTGTCGGCATCCTCCTGCATCAGATCTTCCAGTCCCCCATCCGTCGCACTGTCAGCCGGCTGGCCCGGCGCAACATTAGGCAAAATATTTCTTTCCTGAGCCCGGTCAATATTTGGACTGGCTGGTCCGGTATTTTCTGCGCCCGGGGTAAGGATCAAATTGGAAGTAAGGCTGAGCGTTAATAAAACGATGGCTAGCCCCCAGGTAATCTTTTCCAACAAATCGGTGGTTCTTTTTACACCTATCATCTGGCTGGAAGACCCTGAGCCACCAAACTGGCTGGAAAGCCCTCCTTTTGAGTTTTGTGCTAACACTACCAGAATGAGCAATACTGCAACAACAATAGTTAAAGTGATAATGAGTGTATACATCTACTTCTCTTTTAAGCTTTCAATCTTTTCTGCAAAGTACGTTTTTTTCTGAGGATATTTCAACTGTAATCTTTCAAGGATATCAATGGCTTTGTCTTTTTTGCCTTGTTTGATGTAAATATCTGCTAAATTCTCTGTCGCTAAGTTATCAGAAAAAACCGATCCCTTTTCAGATAAATCCTGAGGTTCCAGCTCCTGATATCGCCAGCGGAGCTTTACATCTCTTTCTGAATTCATAAATTTATCGATTAGTTCCCGCTGACGTTGCTGGTTAATTCCCAGCCTTTCAGATTCAATAGGCTCAATATCCTTGAGATAATCTATGAAATAGGGCGGATTTTGGGGTGTGGGTGTCTCTGGGTTATCTGAGGAGGGTGTAACGGGCGCACTGGGAGAAAAGTCTGACAGAGACGATGCTTTATCCGTTATTTTTTTTTTGTTTTCTTCGGTCTGTTCTTCCAGGTTTTGCTGCCGGTTGTTTCTCAGCTTCTTTAGATTTTCTTCCAGTTCCTTATAGATTGAATCCCGGGAAGCCGGTTCTACCTCAGAAGGTGTTTGCAAAGGCACTGAAGCCTCTTCCTTTACCTCTTCTGCCTTTGCCTGGCTGATAGTTGTATCAATGTCAGCCTGGGTATTGTTTTCTTCAGCGACAGCCTCCGTTGCTGTGGTTTGTGAAACTGTACCAGTCTCCTGGGGCAGTGGTGTAGCAAGTTCGGAATTTTCAGAAGAATTGTTTGATTGCAAATTTTCATAAAAAAGCTTCCTCAACTGGCGGCGACTGGGTGCATAAATGGCAGCATGATGTAAGGTTGTGTCAGCATCCGGGGCCTGCAGATCGTGTTTGCCCTTTGCAATAAATGAATACCCCAATTGAAAGTAGGGATACTTGGCAACAGCAGATTGTAATTCTTCAACTTCCTTCTCGGTCAGAATAGAATGGGAAGACATATACTGTAGTAGTTTTTGCTGGTTAAAGCCCATGTTTAATTTTTTTTCAATTCTCTTTAAAATATAAATATATCACCAATTGGCAACAGTTGCTGTAAATATGTCGAAGACGATTTGATCCAAAATCTCGTCAATCAGGTCATTTTCAACGGAACTTGGATCTCTTTCTGCACTAAAATCCGAATAAAAAGAAAAACTTCGGTTATTAAAATCAAATTCATCATTATTTGTATTGACGTAAGATGCATTCACAGTTATTGTCAGACGCATCAAGCCTGCCACATCCGCCACCTGGTCGTTGCCCGTAGCCTGCGGAGCCACCGGTGTGAAATCATAGCGGGCAATGTTGCCTTCTAACTGCAAATCTCCATTTTCATTCACCAATGATAAACTTGTGTTTTGCTGAAAGTAATCTTTAAGTTTTTCTGTCAGCAGCTGGCTTAGGTTAGGGGGACCACCGCCGGCGTCATCAAAAAAATTCGAGATAGAAATGGTTTTCACATCCGGAGACAGGGCCGCACCGGTAAAGGAATAAATATTACATTGTGTGGTAGATAAAATAATAGCCAACAAACTGGCCATTATTTTACAGGTTTTAATCAATCTCATATTGTTTTATTTTGCGATAAAGCGTTCGCTCGGAAATTCCTAAATCGCGTGCCGCATATTTTCTTTTATTGCCATTCTTTTTCAACGCTTTCACTATGAGCTCTTTTTCTTTCTTTTCCAGTGACAGATCATCACTGGTTTCAGCTTCCAGTGTGATATCTTCAATGTTTTCTAAATCATAGGTATTGTCTGATTCTTTGGAGATATCACCCACTTTCGATTTAGTGTTTAGAAAGTAGGGACCACTATCATAACGACTTTCCAAAGACTCTTCTTGTTTGGAAATATCGTCTTTTAAATTATTGAACAAATCTTGATGCTGTTCTATGATGTGGTTCCCATAGTTTTCATTCTGTAAAACCTGGTGGACTAGTTTTTTTAATTCATTCAGGTCGTGGCGCATCTCGAAGAGCACTTTATAGAGCAGATCTCTTTCTGAAAAATTATTCTGATCGCCTAACCGGTTATACAGGGTTGGCAGAGATGGTCTCTCCTGGGGCAGAAATTCTAAGAGCGTCTCACCATCTATCTGCCGGTCGTTCAGCATCACAGACATGCGGTCTACTAAATTTTTCAGCTCTCTGATATTTCCCGGAAACCGGTATTTTAACAAAATCTCTTTGGCTTCAGGGGTTAACTGGATGGGCTTTCGGTGATAACGCTCTGAAAAATCTATAGCAAATTTTCTGAAAAGCAGTTCAATGTCGTTGCCTCGTTCACGCAGGGGAGGCACTGTAATGGGCACCTGACTCAAGCGGTAATAAAGATCTTCCCTGAACTTTCCATTATTAACAGCGTCCAGCAGGTTCACATTGGTGGCTGCCACCACTCTTACGTCTGTCTTCTGCACTTTGGAGGAACCTACTTTGATAAATTCTCCATATTCCAGCACTCTCAGCAGTCTGGCTTGCGTACCAAAGGGCATTTCTCCTACTTCATCCAGAAAGATGGTGCCGCCGTTGGTTACCTCAAAATAACCTTTTCGGGCTTCCTGAGCACCGGTAAACGCCCCTTTTTCATGACCAAACAACTCAGAATCGATAGTCCCTTCCGGAATGGCTCCGCAGTTGATGGCAATAAACTGCCCATGTTTTCTGGGACTTAAATGATGGATTATCTTGGAAAAAGATTCTTTCCCGCTACCACTTTCACCGGTAATTAACACGGTCATATCGGTAGGGGCTACCTGTGCGGCTACCGTTAGGGCGTAATTCAGCCGGGAAGAATTTCCAATAATACCAAATCGTTGTTTTATACCTAATAATTCAGCTTGTTCTATGACCATAAATCCAAAAAAATTATGCTGTGGTAAGGGCTTCTCCCAGCAGGGTCGCTGCCGTACAATCTTTGATCCGTACTGCTACGTATTGCCCTTTTTGAAAATCCTCCTTGGGAAATACCACAACCTTGTTGGCACTGTTTCTACCTTGCAACTGCTCATCCGATCTTTTAGAGTAACCTTCTACCAGCACATTAAAAACTTTACCTATATCCTGTTGATTGCGTAACAGCGAATGTTGTTGCTGCTTTTCAATAATTTCGTTGAGTCGTCTTTTCTTTACCGCCAGCGAAACATCATCTTTCAGTTTTTTGGCGGCAAGTGTGCCGGGTCTTTCCGAATAGTAAAACATATAAGAAAAATCAAACTGCACGGCCTCCATCAGGGATAGGGTATCCTGATGTTCTTCCTCTGTTTCACTGCAAAAGCCGGCGATCATGTCTGAAGAAATGCCACATTCGTCACCTAAAATTCGTCGGATAGCCTGTATCCTTTCCAGATACCACTCCCGGGTGTAGGTACGGTTCATCAGGGCCAGAATCCGGGTGTTGCCACTCTGTACGGGCAAGTGAATATATTTGCAAATATTTTCGTACTTCTTCATGGTATACAACACCTCATCCGTAATATCCTTCGGGTGGGAGGTAGAAAAACGAACCCTCAGGTCAGGATGCACCTGGGCTACCATTTCCAGTAACTGTGCAAAATTTATAATGTGAGAAGTGGCTGCTCTTTCAATCTGGGCTTTGCCCTTCAGCGTAGCATCAGGGCTCCATTTGTAAGAGTCCACATTCTGCCCCAATAGGGTCACTTCACGGAAACCCCGCTGGAATAAGTCGCGGGCTTCCTGCACGATAGAATAAGGATCCCGGCTGCGCTCCCTGCCCCTGGTAAAAGGTACCACACAGAAGGAGCACATATTGTCGCAGCCACGCATGATAGAGATAAAAGCGGTAATTCCATTGGAGTTCAAACGCACCGGACTGATATCCGCATAGGTCTCTTCCCTGGAGAGAAAGGTGTTTACCGATCGCTGTCCATCCTCAACCTGCCTGATCAGATTGGGCAGATCACGGTAGGCGTCCGGACCGGCAACCAGATCCACAATTTTTTCTTCTTCCAAAAGCTGGCTTTTCAATCGTTCAGCCATACACCCTAAGATGCCAATGGTCAGGTCAGGCTTTTGCTGCTTCAGTGCATTGAACTGAGATAATCTTTTTCTGACAGTCTGCTCGGCTTTCTCCCGGATAGAACAAGTATTCAGAAAAATGACATCGGCCTGTGAGAAGTCAGCGGTGGTGCCAAAGTTTTCTTTTTCCATGATTGCGGTGACAATCTCACTATCAGAGAAATTCATTTGACAGCCATAACTCTCTATATACAGTTTTTTCTGATGTTGCTGATGATTTTCTAAGGTGGTTTTGACCAACTCACAAGGTCTGTTTTCCTCCTTGGGAGGCAGTATAGTAAGTTCTGTAATTAAATTTTTCTCCATCATTACTGATTATCCGTCAATGTGATTTCTATGAAGCCGCAAATTTACAAAATATTCCTTGTAAAAATGACAAAATGGCAGGCCTTTTAGTTTCCGTCAGGAGGGTTGCAAACAAAACGATAAAAAAACAATTATTAATAAAGAGTACTTACATAAGATTTATCTCTTTTTGCGTTGTATTTTAATAAATATCACAACGCTTTAGTATTTTTGTTAAATTTTTTAGATAATAGCGTTTCCTTTTAAAGAAGTATCCCATATAAGACGCTGCCTTGACCAGCTTAGATTTTATTCTTTGAGGTTTATTTCCTATTTGCATTTATTTATTTATATTTATAAGTAAAATAATTATATTCAAAATCAAAAATGTAATAAAATTATGAAGAACACATTTTTTGCTGCTTTAGTTGTAGGGTTTTTATCAATAACTGGCGCCTTTGCTCAGGAGGAAGTATCAAACGATGAATTATATAAATATGCCATCGTGATGGAAACAAAGGATTTGTTTCAAAGTGAGCTTTCTACTCAGATTACACAATATGTAGAGCAGCAGGATCCGGCCATTAAAAACCGTTACAATGCTCTAGCGGGTGGAGAAACACCTGCTAACGATGCTGAAAAGTCATTCATTGACCAGGTTAACAGCATGAAGAACGAGAGAACTGGTGAATTCACTGAAGCTTATAAAACGATGATCAAGCGTGTATTGGGAGCGGAAACCTACAAAAAGGTGCAGACTGCCCTGAAAGACAGTGCAGTGAAGCAACGTTATAGTGCCATTGTACAGGAAATTCAGGCAGCCAAAGAAGTTGCCAGTGCTTCCAGTGGCAACTAATCATCAATACTACTCAGCTACAAGTATTAGGAAAGGACTCATGAGAGTCCTTTTTTTTATGGTCTTCAGATCAGGAAATTGAAAAAATCGAATCGTTCGTTGAGCAACTCAAAAGCGATCTTCCTGTCTTTCATCCGCTGAATGAGCGGTTCATAATCGTCGCTGGATTGCAGCTCAATGCCTACCATGGCAGGCCCTTTCTCCCGGTTGTTTTTCTTGGTGTACTCGAAAAGTGTAATGTCATCGTTGGGGCCCAGCACCTCTGCCACAAATTCTTTCAAAGCGCCTGCCCGTTGTGGGAAACGGATAATGAAGTAATGCTTTAAACCGCTGTATAGCAGCGCTCTTTCTTTGATTTCCTCCATGCGGGTGATATCATTGTTCCCTCCGCTGACAATACAGGCGACATTCTTGCCTTTGATAACGTCCTTATAAAAATCCAGGGCTGAAATAGCCATAGCACCGGCAGGTTCTACCACAATGGCTTCTTCATTGTAGAGTTTCAAAATGGTATCACATACTTTACCTTCCGGAATGGTGATGATATCATCCAGCACCTGCTGGCAAATGGAGAAGGTCAGATCGCCGACCCGTTTCACAGCGGCGCCATCTACAAACTTATCAATTTTTTCCAGGGTCGTGTTTTCTCCTTTTCCCAAAGAGATTTTCATGGCGGGAGCTCCGGCGGGCTCCAGGCCTATAATCTTTGTTTCCGGGCTGATTTGTTTGAAGTAGCTCCCTACTCCTGCAGCTAAACCCCCTCCACCAATAGGCAGGAAAAGGTAGTCAATTTTTTCTACGGCGTCCAGTAAGATTTCATAACCGACCGTACCCTGGCCTTCCATTACTTTTTCATCGTCAAAGGGAGGGATGAACTGGCTTTGACGTTGTTGGCAAAACTTCATGGCTTCCTCATAGGCATCATCAAACGTGTCGCCTATCAATTCTATTTTTACATAATCTTTCCCAAACATCTGTACCTGCCTGACTTTCTGTTTAGGGGTGGGGTTTGGCATAAAGATAGACCCTTTGATGCCCAATTTATGGCAGGCGTAGGCAACTCCCTGGGCATGGTTGCCAGCACTGGCACATACCACCCCATTGGTAAGTTGTTTAGGTTTCAAACTGCTTATTTTGTTGAAAGCCCCCCGGATCTTGTAAGAACGTACCACCTGCAAGTCTTCCCTTTTGAGATAGACATTGGCCTGATAATGATCTGACAGATTAATATTATGCATATAAGGAGTATGGTAGGCCACCCCTTTCAACCGCTGCGCGGCATTGATGATATTGCCAACAGGTATCAACTTTTTAGTTAGGGAAGTTGAAGCATCCATGCATTAATTCTGATTTAAGATGAAATTTTGGTGGCTACAATACGGAGCCTTTTATAGTCAGCGAACCATTTATCATGGTGATAATTGGTTTCTCTTAATGTTTCCTGTGCTGCTTGTATGATGTCTTCTTGTTCATTGGCAGGAATACCAGTAAAAAAAGCACCTCCAAACATTTTAATCCAATCCTGAATGCCATTGGCTGCGTCATCAAGTTCGGTATCTCTGTCAAAATAGTGGGCCCATTGCACCACGAAACCCACTTTTTCCAGCAAAGTAGTATACTCGCCCAGAGAAGGAAAATACCAAATATTGATGCTGGCATTTAATTCGTAGGCTCTGAGCAAAAACTGGGTTTTCAGCGCCTGCATAATACGCTGGATATTTCCTTTTCCTCCCAATTCCACCACCATCCGGCCACCGGGTTTTAAAGATTGAAACAGCTTCTGCGCAACCTTTTTGGGTGGTTGTATCCAGTGAAGGACGGCATTGGAAAAAATAGCATCAAAATTTTCCTTGAATGGTAGCTTCAGGGCATCCATTACCTGGAATTCAATACCAGGATAAGAAGCCTGTGCTTGCGCTATCATCTCCTGAGAGCTATCAATACCAACCACCAAGGCTCCTTTTTGGCTGATGAGATTCGTAAGCTGACCCGTACCACATCCTACATCCAATATCCTTTCTCCTGGTTGTGGAGAAAGGATATCTACCAGACTTTCACCATACTGATAGATGAAAGCATGTTTCTGATTATAAAATGCAGGATTCCAGGTGGTAGTGGGCCTCATAGAAAGAATGTCAGGGTCTTAGTTCGCGGACCTTGGTTCCGGTTTTCCACATTTCAGAGTTCTTGAGCTCATCCAACTCTTTCTGTAGTTTTTCCCGGTAATCCGCCTTGCTGTTGGCCTCTATGGTAATCCGTGCTTCATTGCCGGAGCTTACACTTTCGTAGAGCTGATCAAACACAGGTTTGACCGCATCTCTGAATCGATTTTTCCAGTCAAGGGCCCCTCTTTGTGCCGTGGTAGAACAGTTGGCATACATCCAGTCCATCCCGTTTTCTCCCACCAGCTTGATCAGACTTTCTGTCAATTCTTCTACCGTTTCGTTGAAGGCTTCACTGGGAGAGTGCCCTTTGCTGCGTAGCAGGTTGTATTGTGCTTCCATCACCCCAGCCAAAGCGCCCATCAGGATACCTCTTTCCCCTGTCAGGTCACTGAATACTTCTTTTTTGAAGTCAGTTTTGAACAGATAGCCGGAACCTACTCCAATGCCCAGCGCAATCACTCTTTCTTCAGCCTTACCGGTAGCATTTTGGAAGATAGCATAACTGGAATTTAGCCCTTTTCCTTCCAGAAACAGTCTTCTGAGACTGGTACCAGAACCTTTAGGGGCTACCAGGATCACATCCACATCGGCAGGAGGCACAATACCGGTTTGGTCCTTATAGGTGACGCCGAAGCCGTGAGAAAAATACAGGGCTTTCCCTTTGGTAAGATGTTTTTTTACCGTGGGCCAGAAGGCAATCTGACCGGCATCCGATAACAGATATTGCAGAATGGTTCCTTTCTGGCATGCTTCCTCTAACTCGAAAAGCGTTTCACCAGGTACCCAACCATCAGCGACAGCTTTTTCCCAGGTTTTGGAATTTTTTCTTTGTCCCACAATGACGCGGAAACCGTTGTCTCTCAGATTGAGAGCCTGTCCAGGTCCCTGTACACCATACCCCAGGATGGCGATGGTTTCATCTTTGAGTACTTCTCTTGCTTTTGCCAAAGGAAACTCTTCTCTGGTGACAACATCTTCTTCTACGCCACCGAAATTGATTTTAGCCATTTTCTCTTTTTTGTTTTGGTTTGTTAGGTTTTACTCAGTTATATTCTACCATTTGTAGTAGCTTGATGTAAGCGAAGTTCATGGAATTCATCATCAGAATACCATCCTTCGGGTTCCATATTCTTAGCGTATTTGCTAAACCGGGCCTGATCTCGCACTATGGCGATACGGCCTGATTTAACAAATTCCAGTACATTATGGGTTTCCAGCAGATGCAGGGTGGTATAGATCTCATCTTCTTTCCCTGTCTTTTCTATCACAATGTAATCATCGCCGGAGTAGGCTACCTTGGCCTGATGCCGGTAAGCGATTTCCATCACTTTTTCCCGTTCCTCCAGGCTTTTGATCTCTACCTTGTAATAGGCAATCTGACCAAAAAACACCTGATCATCTTCGTTATGAAAAACTATTAATACGCCGATGATCTTGCGAATCTGCTGAATCAGTTTTTTGATCTTCAATTCATCGTACTCGATCACAATAGTGAAACGGGAAATGCCTTTTCTTTCTGTTTCAGAAACTGTCAGGCTTTCAATATTGATACGCCTACGGGAGAAAACAATGGTGATGCGGTTGAGCAAGCCAAAGTTATTCTCGGTGAAAACAATGATGGTATAGCGCCTTTTCATGATCTTTTGCTATGCTTATGTTTGCGCTGGTAAAGGTTACCAGTTAAAATATAAAGTTAAATGGAACCGGCAGAACCGGCTTGCTGATTTTCTGAAAAATTTACTCTAATCTGATCTGGTCAACGCCCATCCCTGAGGGAACCATAGGGAAAACATTCGCTTCTTTCTCAACTTTGACTTCCAGCAGGTAAGACTCTTCCGCATTGAGTAAAGTATCCAGCGATTCGCTCAAGGTTTCAAAAGTATCGCAGGTATGGCCTTTGATGCCGAATCCTTTGGCGATGGTAATAAAATCAGGATTTTCCAGGGCGACAAAAGAATATCTTTTCTCATGGAACAACTGTTGCCACTGCCTGACCATCCCCAAAAAGTTATTGTTGAGTACAATAATTTTGACTGGCAAACCTGTCTGAGCAATTGTGCCTAACTCCTGGATAGTCATCTGGAAACAGCCATCTCCAATAACCGCTACTACATTGCGGTTTGGAGCTCCTACTTTGGCACCCAGGGCAGCAGGCAAGGCGTATCCCATGGTGCCAAGACCGCCGGAAGTTAACCAGCTATCCGTTTCCTGAAAGCGGGTATAACGGGCAGCCGACATTTGATGCTGTCCTACATCGGCTACAATGACTGCTTTTCCATCTGTTTTATCTGAGAGCATCTTGATGACAGTACCCATTTTAATCTGTTCACCGATAGAAGTGAAATCTTTCTGTATGACTTTTTCATACTCCTGATCATACAGCAGATCAAACTCTTTTTTCCAGTCGTCATGGGTCTTTTGAAGAACCTGAGGGATTAAAGCCAGCAAGGCCTCCCTGGCATCGGCGATGATACCAACTTCCGGATGAACATTCTTTCCAATTTCAGCGTGGTCAACATCCACATGAACAATGCGGGCCTGTTTGGCATAGCGATCCAGATTACCGGTGACCCGGTCGTCAAAACGCATACCGATGGCAATGATCACGTCGGCTTCATTGGTCTTGATATTGGGTGCATAGTTGCCATGCATACCCAGCATACCAACATAAAGCGGATGATCGGTGGGGAAAGCGGACAAACCCAAAAGCGTACTGGCGACGGGAATCCCTGTTTTTTCTACAAACTCCAGCAGCTCCTGTTGCGCATTGGAAAGCAAAACGCCATGACCTACAAACAAAAAGGGTTTTTTGGCCTGATTGATCAGGGAAGCTGCTTTGATAATGTCTTTTTCCCGTGGCTTACAAGCTGGTTTATAGCCTTTGATCTGTTCCCTTTTCTGATAGCGAAAAGGTTCAGACATCATGGATTGCTGGGCACATTTGGTAATATCAACTAAAACCGGACCCGGGCGTCCCGAACGGGCGATATAAAAAGCTTTGGCGATGATCAAAGGAATTTCATCCTGATCCGCTACCTGGTAACACCATTTGGTGATAGGCATAGCCAGACTCATTACATCCGTTTCCTGAAAAGCATCGGTACCCAGCAGCTTTTCATGAACCTGACCGGTAATGCAAACTATGGGCACAGAGTCTAGCATAGCATCGGCAATACCCGTCACAAGGTTTGTGGCACCAGGACCGGAAGTGGCAAAACATACGCCTGGTTTTTTAGCCATTTGTGCATATCCTTCCGCAGCATGGGTTGCACCCTGTTCATGACGCACCAGTATATGATGCAATTGGTCGCGGTAATCATACAGAGCGTCATAAATGGGCATGATAGCACCTCCTGGGTATCCGAAGATCGTATCCACACCTTCTTCCAACAGGGAAAGGATCACTGCTTCAGAACCATTGACCACTCTTTCAGTACGAGTTTCATTGCTATGTTGAGGTGCCTTTTTGGAAACCGGCTGACTAAGTTTGGGTTTCTTTTGATCGGTTATTAATGCCATGACTATGCTAATTTATATTTGTTTAAAGTTCATCTGTAACACAGCCTTCAGAGGCGGAGGATACAGTTTTCATATATTTATATAAAATTCCTTGTTTCACTTTAGGCGCTGGTTGCGTCCATTGCTTTTTTCTTGAATGCAATTCCTCTTCACTTAGTTCAACATTGATGCTGTTATGGGTCACATCAATCATTATTTTGTCTCCGTTTTGCAATAAAGCCAGTGGACCGCCTTCAAAAGCCTCCGGAGTGATGTGGCCCACCACAAAGCCATGAGTTCCTCCTGAAAACCGGCCATCGGTGATCAACGCCACTTTGTCTCCCAAGCCTGCACCCATGATGGCAGACGTAGGCTTCAGCATTTCCCGCATCCCAGGACCGCCTTTCGGCCCTTCATAGCGAATGACGACCACATCGCCCGCCTGTATATGATTATTGGAAATGGCCTGGTTGGCAGCATCTTCGCTATCAAATACTTTGGCAGTGCCTTCAAATATTTCTCCTTCCTTACCAGTGATTTTGGCCACAGAACCTTGAGGAGCCAGATTACCATGCAAAATCTGTAAATGGCCACTGGGTTTGATAGGAGAGGAGAGGGGATAAATAATCCGTTGATCTTCCTGCAGAGGTGTGACATTGGCCAGGTTTTCCCGTATGGTCTTGCCGGTCACTGTTAAACAATCACCATGTAGATAACCCGCTTCGAGCAATAGTTTCATCACAGCAGGGATGCCGCCGATCCGGTGAAGGTCTTCCATCAGGTACTTACCGCTGGGCTTCAGATCGGCAATATAAGGAGTTTTATCACTGATGCGTTGAAAATCTTCCAAGGACAGTTTAACACCTATTGCCTTTGCCATAGCGATCAAATGCATCACTGCATTGGTAGATCCTCCCAGAGCCATGACCAGGGTGATGGCATTCTCAAAAGCCTCAAATGTCATAATATCCTGAGGTTTCAGGTCGCGTTCCAGCAATTGGAGAATGGCAGGGCCTACTTGTGCCAGCTCTTCTTTTTTGGCACTGCTGGTAGCAGGGTTTGAAGAGCTATAGGGCAGGCTCATACCCATGGCTTCAATGGCAGAGGCGATGGTGTTGGCAGTATACATACCGCCACAGGCTCCGGCACTGGGACAAGCATTCTTAATCACGGCTTTGAAGTCTTCCGGGGTAATTTTTTCCGTGATCTTTTTGCCGTAGGCTTCAAAAGCAGAAATGATATTCAGGTCTTCGCCCTTATAATGTCCTGGGCTGATAGTGCCGCCATAGACAAGAATAGCAGGTCGATTCAGCCGGCCGATAGCCATCATGGCTCCCGGCATATTTTTATCACAACCGGCGATGGCTATCACAGCATCATACCATTGAGCCCGGACCACTGTCTCTATAGAATCGGCGATAATATCACGGGAAGGTAAAGAATAAGCCATGCCGGCCGTGCCCATAGACATACCGTCACTGACCCCTATAGTATTGAAAATGAGCCCAATAATATCCTGTGCCTGCACAGAAGCTTTAACCTCTTTGGCAAATCCGTTGAGATGCATGTTGCAGGTATTGCCCTCATAGCCTGTGCTGACAATGCCTACTTGTGGTTTGGAAAAATCCTCATCTTTGAGTCCGACGCCATAAAGCATAGCCTGGGCTGCGGGCAAGGACTCATCTTGTGTGATGGTAGCGCTGTATTTGTTTAATTTTTTTGACATTCCATATCAGATTTAGGTTATATAGCATAAAAAAAGCCCTTCTCGGGGTGAGAAGAGCTTTCAATATATTCAATAGGCTTCTATACTCACCCGTATGCCGGTGTGGGAACCACGATAAGGACCACCACGATAGAAAGTATAGAAACCAGTAAACTCATATAGAAAATACTTTATTGGCACAAATTTAATGAAAGTTACTTTTTGTTGCAAATCTAAATAGTTTTTTTACCGAAAATTAGAGGTTACCTCGCAGCAGGTTCTTTCTTACCTCTCCACACCAGCGTAGCAATCCTATCACCTACCTCTTCAGTAGATTTAGGATCATCATAATTGATATCCTCTGTCACAAATCCTTCCTGGAGAGACTTGTCTACGGCAGCTTTGATTGCATTGCTTTCTGTCACCATATTAAATGCATAATTCAGCATCATGGCGGCAGAAAGGATAGCACCAATCGGATTAGCTCTCAGCTTTCCGGCTACTTCAGGGTAGGAGCCATGGATGGGTTCAAAAAGGGCTACTTTTTCACCCATAGAAGCAGAAGGCAGCATTCCCAGCGAGCCGGTAATGACTGAGGCAGCATCTGTCAGAATATCTCCGAACATATTTTCTGTCAGAACCACATCGAAATAGCCCGGATTCTGTATCAGCTTCATGGCTGCACTGTCGATGTACATATAATCCAGTTTGATATCCGGAAACTGTCGTCCATATTCCTGCACAGTCTCACGCCATAAACGGGAGGTAGCCAGTACATTGGCTTTGTCGACCAGGGTTACACATTTTCTTCTTTTAGCCGCTGCCTCAAAGGCCAGTTTGGTGATCCGCAGTATTTCATCTTTGGTATAGATGCAGGTGTCATACGCGGTTTTTCCATTTTCACTCCGACCACGGGGTTCTCCAAAATAGATACCACCGGTGAGTTCTCTGAAAACCACAAAGTCCGCATTTTCCACGATCTCTGGTTTCAGGGGAGAAATATGACTGATGGCACGATAACTCTTCACCGGGCGGACATTAGAAAAGAGGCCCAGTTTTTTTCGCATGGCCAACAGACCCTGTTCCGGTCTCACTTTAGCATTAGGATCATTATCATATTTAGGATGCCCTATCGCTCCAAACAGGATAGCATCCGCCTTTAAGCACAATTCTTCTGTCTCACGGGGAAAAGGGTCTCCCGTTTCGTCTATAGCCGCGGCACCTACCAGGCCTTCCTGGAATTCAAATTCGTGCCCATAGGCTCGTTCTACTGCTCTTAGCACCTTCAGCGCTTGCTTGGTCACTTCAGGACCTATACCATCACCAGCTAAAACAGATATTTTTTTTCGCATCACAGAATGTTAGTTAGTTATTAATATAGTTTTTTTCATAGGCTTCAATCTTATCCTGCTGACTGAGCAGAAAGTCAATATCATCGAAGCCGTTGATCAGACAATGTTTTTTATAAGCGTTAATGTCAAATTTTTCCTGCATAGAAGTTCCTTGTATACCAATCAGTTGATTGGGCAGGTCTACAAGCAATTCCATGGAGGGTGTTTTCTCATGGGTTTCAAATATTTTCTGCAAAAATGCATCCGTCACCTGCACAGGCAAAAGACCATTGTTCAGGGCATTGTTTTTAAAAATGTCGGCAAAAAAGCTGGAAACTACTACCCGGAAACCATAATCATGAATGGCCCAGGCTGCATGCTCCCGGCTGGAACCACAACCAAAATTTTTGCCAGCTACCAGTATTTCACCCTGTATTTCAGGTCTGTTCAGGATAAAATCAGGTTTGGGTATATTATTTTCATCATAACGCCAGTCACGGAACAGGTTATCCCCAAAACCTTTCCGGGTGGTTGCTTTCAGAAAACGGGCAGGAATGATCTGATCCGTATCTATGTTACGGGTGGGAATGGGAACTATGGTGGAGGTAAGGGTGGTAAACTTTTCCATATTATACTAAGACTGTTTCTTCCAACATTTCACGTACATCGCTGATATAGCCGTTGATAGCGGTGGCTGCCGCAGTGAGTGGGCTTACCAGAAATGTTCTGGCGCCAGGACCCTGTCTTCCTTCAAAGTTTCTGTTAGAAGTGGAGACACAGTATTCACCTTTGGGAACCTTATCTTCATTCATCCCCAGGCAGGCAGAACATCCCGGACCCCGTAATTCGAAACCTGCGGCGGCCAGGATCTGATCGATACCTTCTTCTTTGGCTTGCTTTTCTACCTGTTTGGAACCGGGAATAATCAAAGCATTCACATGCGCTGCTTTCTTTTTTCCCTTGACCAACTGGGCGACCATTCTCAAATCTTCAATACGGGCATTGGTGCAACTGCCAATAAATACATAGTTGACACTTTTTCCTAAAAGCCTGGCACCCGGTTCTATAGCCATATATTCCAGTGATTTCTGGAAGGAGCTTCTTTCTTCCTGTTCAATGGCACTGACTTCAGGCACGGTGCCGGTAATTTTAATACCCATGCCCGGATTGGTACCATAGGTGATCATGGGTTCGATGTCAGAAGCATCAAAATACAGAGCTTCATCATATTCAGCATCCGGATCACTGGGTAAGGTTTTCCAATAGGCTACTGCCTGCTCAAAATCTTTACCCTGAGGGGCAAACTTTCTTCCTTTGATGTACTGGAAGGTAGTTTCATCAGGTGCGATCATACCACCCCGTGCGCCCATTTCAATACTCATATTGCAAATGGTCATGCGGGCTTCCATCGACAGGCTGCGGATGGTAGAGCCGGCGTATTCTACAAAGTAACCGGTTCCTCCACTGGCTGAAATCTTGGAGATAATATACAAGATAATATCTTTGGCAACGACGCCTTTCTGCAGAGGTCCGTTGATCTCTATTTTCATTTTCTTGGGCTTGTTCTGCAACAAGCATTGGGTGGCCAGCACCTGTTCCACTTCACTGGTACCAATGCCGAACGCAATAGACCCAAAGGCACCATGGGTGGAAGTATGGCTATCGCCGCATACGATAGTCATGCCGGGTTGGGTAATCCCTAATTCGGGACCGATCACATGGACGATGCCCTGAAACGGATGCCCCAGACCATACAGGTTGATACCATAATTGGCGCAGTTCTCAGTGAGCTTCTCCACCTGAAAGCGTGATAGGGCTTCCCGGATGGGCAGATGCTGGTCTTTGGTAGGTACATTATGGTCGGCTGTGGCAATGGTTTGTGCAGGACGAAAAACAGAGATGCCTCTTTGCTCCAAACCAGCGAAAGCCTGTGGGCTTGTTACTTCATGAATAAAATGCCGGTCGATGTACAAAACATCCGGCCCGTTTTCTATACTGGTGACTATATGATTCTCCCAGATTTTGTCAAACAATGTTTTACCTGGCATAATTTACAAGGATCCTGTCAGTAGTGTTAATAGATTATAAAATAGTATCAGGCAGATTTGAAGGGTAGTTGATCCACCAATCTTTTCAGATCTTCATCCCGGATCACCTTGATGTCATCGGCCATCTCCAGAAAACGTTCGTAAGCTTCATCCAGTTCTTCTTTATTGAGGTCAACCCCCAAATTTTTCAGGTTATAATGCAGCGCAGCTCTTCCGCTTCTGGCCGTGAGGATGATAGATGACTTATCTACGCCAACTTCATGGGGATCAATAATTTCATAGTTTTCGCGATTTTTGATCACACCATCCTGATGAATACCAGAGGAATGCGCAAAAGCATTTTTACCAACCACAGCCTTATTGGGTTGAATAGGCATGTTCATCATTTTAGAAACCAACTGGCTGGTAGGGTAAAGCTGTCGTGTATTGATCTTCGTTTCCACACCGATAGAGGGGTGCTTGACCATGATCATCACCACTTCTTCCAAAGAAGTATTGCCTGCCCGCTCTCCGATTCCATTGATAGTACATTCTATCTGTCGGGCTCCATTTTGCACAGCAGCTATAGAATTCGCTACGGCAAGACCCAGATCGTTGTGGCAATGGGTAGAGATGATCGCTTTGTCAATGTCCTTTACGTTATCTTTCAGATATTTGATTTTTCTTCCGTATTCTTCTGGCAGACAAAAGCCTGTAGTATCCGGAATGTTAAGGACAGTAGCACCGGCTTTGACAACCGCTTCCAGCACTCTGGCCAGATACTCATTGTCTGTCCTTCCGGCGTCTTCTGCATAAAACTCCACATCTTCTACATATTTCTTGGCATATTTGACGGCGGCTACGGCTCTTTCCAATACCTTGTCCCTGTCTGATCGTAATTTTGTAAAAATGTGTTGATCGGAGGTACCGATACCTGTATGAATGCGTCCTCTTTTGGCATATTGTAAGGCTTCTGCGGCACGGTCAATATCTTTTTCTACCGCTCTGGATAAGGCAGTGATGACAGGATTGCTGACTGCCTTGGAAATTTCAACAACAGATTTAAAATCACCAGGGCTAGAAATAGGAAAGCCTGCTTCAATGACGTCAACGCCAAGAGTTTCCAAGGCTTTGGCAATGATCACTTTTTCATCTGTATTCAATTGACATCCAGGTACCTGTTCTCCATCCCTGAGCGTTGTATCAAATATATAAACACGTTCTGCCATAAATTTTTTATGTTTTATTAACATATCAACACAGCTTGAAAATTAGAATATTGCTTTGGGTAAAAAAAATAAAAATAAATTTATTTTACGGTTTCTAATTCTCATATATTTATAACGAAATCTATTAATTGTTGTTATTGGCGGTTTAGTATTAATAATATTTACGATGCCTAAGCAAAAATCTGAAGCCTTGTTTCAACTGATCAAATCATTGACAAAAAGCGAAAAAAGGTATTGCAAGCTTTATATGACCCAGTTCGGGGAAAATCAAAAAATCCTGTTGTTGTTCGATGCGGTAGAGGCAACCGACCAATATGATGAAAAGGAAATACTACAGCAAAACCCTACAATAAAGCCTCAGCAGCTATCCAATCTGAAAGCATACTTGTATGACAAGATCATGCACTGTATGCGGTCGTATCATATGAAAAAAAACAAAGACATTCAGATACGTGAATACCTGGATCATAGTCAGATTTTATTTGACCGGGGGCTCTACCAGTTGTGTCTGAAGGCTCTTAAAAAAGCCAAAAAGCTGGCCTTAAAGAGCGACAATCTGGAATTGAGGCTTGAGATTTTAAAGCTTGAGAAGAATGTGGTGGCCAGGGGTATCGGAAATGAAAATCCTGAAAAGGTCAACAGCATTATCAGGGAAGTAAAGGAGGTGAATGTACGTATCAATAATATAAACACCTTGTCCAACATCCTGGTGAGGCTCAATAACTGGTATGTGAAAACAGGCTTCGTCAGGAAGGAAGAGTACCTGGCGGAGATTAAAAGTTATATTCAGGAAAGCATGCCCGAATTTGATGAGGCTTACCTTTCCTTTAATGAAAAGCTGAATCTGTATAACGTCCATGTGGTGTACTTTTTATTTATCCAGGATTTTGAGAATGCTTATCATTTCGCCAGAAAATGGGTGGCTTTGTTTGATCGCCATCCTGAGCAGGTTCCGGAAAAGACCATCATGTATATCCGGGGGCTGAATAACCTGATGGTTTGTCAGAACAAACTGGTCAAATACAAGGAACTTGTAAGGACTTTATCCAAATTGAAGGCCATTGATCAGATACCCAAAGTGGAGTTAAACAGGAACCTGCAGGCTATGCTCTTTAAGTATATCACCATTCATGAGATGAATAAGTATTTTCTGACGGGTAGTTTTTCTGAGGGGGTAACTTTGGTCAGTAAGATTGAGGATGACCTGGATCAATTTGTGGATAAATTAGGAAAACACTCCACCATCATATTCTATTACAAAATAGCTTGCATGTATTTTGGTGACAGTAACCACCGGATGGCTGTTTACTGGCTGCAGAAAATTATCAACGAACAACATGTGGATTTACGGGAAGACATTCACTGTTTTGCCCGGATCCTGAACCTGATCAGCCATTATGAGCTGGGTAATACTGATATTATTGATTATTATATTAAATCTACTTACCGCTTTTTATTACAGCGGGATGACTTGGGAGATTATCAGAAATATATTCTTCAGTTTTTAAAAAACCTGTCGATTGAAACCACCGACCGGGAACTGCTCAGGTGTTTTCAGGAGCTGAGAACACAACTTCTTACTCTGATTGATCGTCCATATGAAAAGAGGGCTTTTATTTACTTTGATATCATATCCTGGCTGGAAAGTAAGATAGAGAAGTGCTCGGTTCAGGAGGTAATTCAGCAGAAAGCCAGGAAGGTTTTACAAGATCAGGAAGTAATCAGTGTATAGTACTTATTGTGGTCTTAAGGCTGACAAAGACCAGCTAATAGAAGCAGGATAATAAACACTATTTAATCATTGACGTAATATTATAAACAAAATTAGATCTAAATAGTATTTTTATTACTGGTTGCTTTATTCAATCTTGACATGGAGGTTTTGAAAAAAGAAAAAAAGATTCTAAGCTGGTCGGAATTACCAGAAGGTTTCAAAAAGTTATTAAGGAGATCGTATGAAGAATACAAAGAAGTTCTGTATGATCCGTCACTGCATCCGTTGGCCAGAAAAATCCCAAGTTGGGAGGATTGGCTTTATAAGCATGATATCAATCTGGATCATTGAGTCAGACTTTGTTCTCTATTTTTAATTCCTATTATGCTCACCCAATTAGCATTCAATCAGTTAAGTCATTCCGGTCGTTTGACCTATATGCAACAACACGGACGTGTACTCTTCTCCAAAGAGACGCTCAATCATAAAATCAGCTTGCTGCAAATCAACGATTTTTTTGTAGAAATCTGGTACAATCTTCACATGGGCATTGTCGACAGTATGGTGAGTTATAAGAATACTGACTTGCTGGAAAAATTTACGGATTCTGTTGATCTGGATGATCTTTTATCCTAGGTTACATCAGGCAATACCAGTGAAGGGGAGCGTTGCCAGCCGTTGGTAACTAGCGCCTGAGCGAGACAGAAAAGATTCCCACAACACCATGGTATCGGCAGCTAAAGTTATTGTTTTGTGAAGATGTGGTAAAGGTATGGCTTTCATATGCTTAAAATGTTTCCATCGAGCTAAGGTTACATGGGGAATGACAGAGGCATGCCGTTCAGTGGGTGAGGCAAACAAGGATTGTATCCGTAGCGTCAGTTGTGTAAAAGAAGCTTGCTGATCGGCCGTTGCCCACACCATGCGCGGTTTTCTGGGGGGAAATAATATGAGATGTTGAAGAGGCAAGGTAAACTTCGGGTGCAAAGCGGCCAGGGAAGTCAGTTGTGTACGGATCGTATTAATCTGATCTTCAGCGGTATCGCCAAAAAAATGCAAAGTGATATGGTAATTTTCAGAAGGAATCCAGCGAATGTCCGGGCATTGTTGCCGGGTGGGTGCTAATGCTTCATACAAAGCCTGCTGCTGGCTGGGCAACAGGGGAATTCCTAGAAAAACTCTTTTGGTAGTGGCCATGACCCTGGAGTTGTTGAAAACCAAATTATCATAATTACACTGCTACTCCTTAAGTTAAGCTACATATGTAATAAAAAGTAGATTTTTAGAAAGATTTTAATGCTTTTTAAGTTGAACTTTCTGACAAATAATACGTTCTGTTGTTTGTTCAGCGAAGAATGAAAACAGGTGATAGATTTAAATGTATTTGACTGATGATTTTAATTCCTTTCCCTTTAGACAAAAAACTGTTTGAACTTGACCGTGGTTTACAGGAGTTAGGTAAAAACCTGTACGGCAGGAAATTATTTAGAGAGTACCCGGAAGAAAACCGTTTTGTTAATTTCCGCATGGAACTGCATGGCGACGGCTCTTTCACGCTTCATTTTCTCCATAGTATTTTAGGATTAATGGAGAACAAAAGTTTCGGGACGAGTGACGACGAAGTGTTAGAAGAATTGGAAATATTGATTTCTGTGGTAAAAGGCAAGCTTAATTTGGCGAATTCCTGAAAAAGAAGTTGAATTTACTTAAAATTTGTACCACTTCTTTTCGTTATTCTATTGATTTGCTATTTTTGGTCGCAAAAATGGCAGATAGACGCTACCATACAACATCAATTTATTTGGATTTTTTAAACACTTACAAAAGGTTATGGTTTTGGAGATGACCTTATCTTTTTAACAAATTTAATTATTATTAATATTCTTATGGAAAATAGTGTGATTATGGAAATACCTGTTGTTACCAGTAGCAATGGGCGGGAAAGTATTCATTTTGACGACATTGTAGTAAAAAGTGATTTACAAAATTTCATTACGCCCTTGTCAGAAGATTCAAAAGAGCAGCTTGAGGAAAATATCAAGTTGAATGGCTGTTTGGATCCACTTACGCTTTGGGAGCAAGAAAACGGGGATTTGGTGCTGATTGATGGTCATAATCGTTATGATATTTGTCAGAGAAATGATATTCCTTTCAAAGTCAGAATACTCCAGTTTAATAATGTAGATGAGGCAAAAGACTGGATGATTAACCATCAGTTGGGCAGAAGAAACCTGAACCCCGATCAATTGAGTTACTTCAGAGGATTGAAATATGAGCGGATGAAAAAGAAGAGGGGAGGCTATGATAAAGTGCTCTCTAGTGGCCAAAGTGGCGATAAGACCTCCGAAATTTTAGCCCGTGAGTTCAATGTCAGCGACCGGACTATCCTGAGAGATGCCGAGTTTGCCAAAGGCATTGAGATCATTGCCAAATCCAACCCCCAGCTGAAAAATGATATCTTGCTTGGACGTGTCAAGGTGAAGAAAAGTGATGTGCAGCTGCTGGCTCAGGTTAAAAATACACGGCAGATTGGTAAGATAAAAAATGAAGCTGATCTGTATAACAAGGCGCAAGCCATACGGAAGAGCAAAGAAACGGATAAGCGGACGCAGAGTAGCCTGTATGAAGAAGAGAGAATCCAGCAGGCTACCGACGAACTCAAACTGAAAGAACCTATCTTTACTACCAAAGAAGATAGAATTCAGCGAATTAAAGGAAATATCATTTCTGCCATCAACAAGGGCATCCAGAAACAGGATAAAAAAGCATTGAAAAATGCCAAAAATTATCTGAAGAAACTGGAAGACGAATTGTTTGGCAAGGTAAAGTTAACAAGCTGACTTTTGCCTCCTTCACATCATGTTTCCATAAGTGATCAGTTTTCCTGGAAAAAGAAACGGGAGCGATGAACGTGAATGCTAAACCGCAGAGGCACACAAGAAAGCTTTTCATTGATCGAACTCAAAAGTTAAGCGGCTACTGGCCGCTTTTTTTATGGTAGTGTCTGGTATTCAATGGAGGGCGTCTCCTCTTAGGGCTCTGTCTTACAGTAAACCTCCAGGGCTTTCTGTGCAGGCTGGTAACCTAATTCCAATGCCTTTTGTAAGTCCTGGCAGGAGGCAGCCTGCTGCTGAAGCTTGTGTTGTGCCAGTCCTCTGTTGAAATAAACCTTTTCATTGGTAGGATTCAATTGTAAGGCATTGTTGTAATCTTCCACTGCTTTTTCCATGTCCTCTATTTTGAAATAGACATTTCCCCGGTTGGAGTACGCTTTTTCCAGCAGCGGGTCCAACCGCAGGGCAGCGGTATAGTCCTGCAGAGCCCCCAGCGTATCAGTAAGCTTTTCTTTCACGAACCCTCTTTGCAGATAATATTCCGGAACGCTGGCCTCCAGGGACAAAGCCTGATTGAGGTCATTGAGGGCTTCCTGATACTGCCCCTGTTCCTGCCATACCAATCCACGCTGAAAATAAGAAGCTGCGGAAGCCTCCGATTCAACTGTCTGGTCAACCACCTTTTGTACTATCTCCTGCCGACTGGATTTCCTGGCCAGGTACGTTAGATTATGCAAGGCATTTTCATGGCTGGGCTGTAACTGAAGTGCTTCTTGGTAGTCTTGCAGCGCTCCGGTAGTATCGGAAAGTTTTTCTCTGAGTATTCCGCGGTTGTTAAACGCATCAGGATATTGAGGATTTACAAAGATAGCCGAATCAAAGTAAGCGCGTGCTTTGGAAAGCTGGTTCAGGTGCATGGCCGAAAGTCCCAAATAGTTGTACAATTCGGATTGTATATCGGACTGCATGGTAGTGATGGCATCTGTATGAAAACGACCATTGATCTGTTGCCCCTTAAAAAAAACAGCTTGGGTTTCTGTGTCTTTCCTTTGCAATAAATCCTGAAAGTCTTCCATAGCCCGGTCAAATTTCTCAGCATTGAAAAGCAGCAGGGCTCTTTTAAATCTCGCCTCTGCCCACTGGGGTTGCATGTGTACGGTAACATCATACGCTACCAGCGCTCCTGAGAAATCATTCAGTTTTTCTTTGGCCATACCTTGTAGCAAATAAGCTTCAGCAAAACCGGGATGCTGAACTGTTATTTGTTGGGTCAGATCAACCGTTGCCCGGTATTGCTGCTCATAAAAAAATGTCTGGGCCGTTTCAAAGAGGGATTGCGCTTTGTTTCTGGAAATTTTTTCACTGCTGTTCTGCACAAAACCTTTATCCTGTGCATACCCAACTGTGAAAATAACAGAAATCAATCCTAAGCCATGAGCAATAATTTTCAACATTCCGGTATAGATCATGCGTTATCATGACAACAATAAGGAAGAATAGTTTAGTTTGAAAGGGGGGATGAAAATCAAAGAAACATAGCAGAAAGATGAAAGAAAAGGTCCATCAGACATTCTCTTCGGAACCACTTAGTGGGTGGTTAGCAGTGACGCCCCTTCCGGTACTTTTCAACCCCTGGAAGCACCACTTACCATTTCTTTACGCCATGGTTTTACTGGCGCTTGAACGGGGAGAAGAATTGTTAACAAACAATATGGTACAAATGGGACATAGTGTTACGGACGTTTATGAAGGGAATTTAACTCCCCAAGCCATTGCCTCCCATATCTATTCTACTTTGAAAAAACAGGGATTGGATCATGAAAGAAATTATCAGGACTGGTTGAGGCAGGAGCAGACCCATTACCGGACTATCACTTTATCCGACCAGTCACAATGGACTTTGTTGGAAGGACATTCTGAGAAATATATCCACATTCATCCGTCCAGGTATTCACCCCTGAGCTTCAGAGTAAAATCCCTGACGCTTCAATCCGCTGTATGGGTGTTGTATGAAATGAAAAAACTCCCTCGAGAGCTAGCTCTTAAAGATGAGGACATCCCATTTGTGAATGCTATCAGGAAAAAAAGGCTACAGGCCAGTCCGCTGCATACCAACATGACAATTGGCAATTTGAAAAAGGTAATGGAACGGTTCCGGAAAATACAATGATGAGCGTCAAGGACTCAAACAGCTGAAAGTACTTTCGAGCCTAAAAAGTTTAAAGATTTAAAGACATCACATCAAAATAAATGATTAAATTATGGGATATGGAGGCAGGGAAGCATGAAAAAACAGAATAATATTAATTTTTTTATATTTTATATTGACATTTTTAAATTTTTGATGCAAATTTGTACAGGAGTAAGGTTTAAATAGAATATTAAATTTTTATATATGGAGAAGTATCCAGAACTGATCAGGAACCCGGAATGTGCAGAACAGTTTTTTAACGAGTTTAAAGATATATTGCCTCAGGATAGCCTGATGGCGGGTTTTAATTTTGCCCTGAGCTGTGACAACTTTCATTGGGCATTCAATAATTATCTGTTGGCTGAAGAAGAAATTACCTTATACAGAGCTAATAAGCATATCAGGAATTTCTTCCAGGAAAACGAAGCACATCCCCGTCGACTTATTCTGTTTGCTATTTTTATCCGGGATTATCTGAATGTGACTGAAAAGCTTTTATTAGATCGGGAATATTTTGAACTGATGAGTAAATTTTCGGAAGCAAAGATAAAAGTAGAAAGTCTGGTAAAATATCTGATGGCTGATGTCATCGGTAGTCCTTCTTTTCACTCAAACTAAAATAAGCAGAGTTTGGCCCAGGCTTTCCAGGGTAGGAATAAAGGAGAAAAAGCTTAAGAATTTAGGCTGTGGGATTCAAAAGAGGAGTATTAAGGGCTTAAATCTTGTGATAAATACTCAAATTATTAGTTACATATACCTGTTTTTAAATATAAATAAACGATTCTGTCAATTTATCCGTTTCATATTTAAATTTAGGTAGTAGTTTATATGGTAGTAAAGAAAGCTGGTATTCGCTGGCTTTCTTTTTTTATGATTATCCTGAAACTGACTTTCTTTTCGGGCTCTCCCGTTCATAATCAAAATTAAGTCTGTCAACCTGTTTTGTTCGTAATACAAAGTGCCTATCCTTCAGTATTTGTTCAGGGCAAACGGATGCCTACCTTAGAAAGCAGTTGTTGAAGAGTAAGATTAAAGTCGGGAGAAAGTTTCAAATAATAGACAGGTAGTAAAAAGAAGACAGTGACCAGTATTCCTTTCACCACAATGTCTATCAGATAATGTGAAGCACCGGGTAATATCAAAACAGTACTGTAAGCTAGAACCGCAATACCAATACAGCGTAAGTGGGGCCGGCCATAGGGTTGGAAATGAAATTTTCTGTATAAAAACCAAAATCGTATACCCGTCACCATCACCATAGAAATCAGGGAAGCAAACGCAGCACCATTCAGAGCAAAAGGAGGGATAAGAATAAGGTTAGTCACTACCAACAGCACGAGCCATTCCAGCATATACAAGGCATTATACTTATAATATTTGGAAAATCCGATCACTACATCGTTCACGCCGCCGAACATTTTAACCACATTCATCAGCCCTATCATCAGAATCACATACCGGCCAGCCGCATATTCTGGCGGAAGGATTTGAAACACATTGTCGATGTTGCACCATAGCCCCAGAAAAAGATACAATCCAACGATAAGTTGTGTGATCGTGCTTTTCTGATAAACACTACCTACCTGTTGTAGATCATTCTTTTTAAATGCGTCAGCAATCAGGGTAGGGGCAATGCCCCGCAAAGCACGGGAAGGCATCATGATCAGCGTACCAAAATTGACGGCGGTCAGGTAAATACCGGTTTCATAGGTACTGTAAAATTCATTGAGCATGATTCTATCGATGCCTACCACAGCAAAACTGCTAAAACCCGTCAGAAAGCTGAAAACACTCAGGCTGAGTAAGCCTTTCCTCAGGTCAGGCGTTATAAAAGAAAAGTCTGGCCGCAAGTGAAACTCACCTTTCCAGAAGAGAAACACAGTCAACATAAGTGCTACCGACCCAAATGAAAGGATATACAGTAATACAAAACCACCAAAGGCGACCCAACTGAGAAAAAGCAGTAAGAAGGAAAACAAAATGAGCAGACGCTGTACGAATTCTTTCAATAACATGCCGGTGGTGGCATTGTATAGTACCCGGTTGTAGCTGTCCAGGGCCAGAAAAACGAGTTGAAAAAAAGTAAGGGGGATGATGTAATCCAGATATTCCGCAAATAGTGGGGATTTTTCCAGGTTATTGTCCAGTAAAAGTGGGCGAATAAGCAGGAATATTCCCAGAAAAAGGAGGAAGCCAAAAGCAGTTACCAACAATAAAAGTAAAAGAAAACCATGATGCTTGCGTTCCGGATTTCGGAAATAGGGAAAAAACCGGATGGTAGCCCCATTGAATCCCAATGTTGCAAATTGTCCGAACAGCATGGCATAAGAAACCAATAAACCCAGCACACCAATTTGCTCAGGCGACAGATATTTAGGAAAAAGCAGTGAGGTAGTGATAAACCCTAATACCGCCCCTGCATAAATATAGACGGTAGATTTAATGGTTTGTCTTTTAATGATACCCACGCAGCAAAAGATTAAGAGAACTACAAACTATCTTTTATGAGATGTTTTAAATCTTCCTGACTCAGAAAGCTTTCGTTATTACTGGAAGTATAAGAAAAATGACCGGGAACCGGCTTTCCTCCCAAAGCGGTGTAGTTTTTTTTCAATGCGTCAGAAGGAAGAACAGCATAATAGTGACCCATATCGATGGTTCGAATCGATTCTTCATGAGATATTAATGTTTCATGGATTTTTTCTCCTGTTCGGAGTCCGGTCGTTTGCCACTGGGCGGTTGGGTCGATGGCTTTTGCCAGATCCTTGACATGGTAGGAACTCATTTTAGGAACAAAAATTTCAGTGCCACTAGCCCACTGTAGGCTGTCTAAAACAAAAGAAACAGATGCCTCCGGGGTAATACTAAAGCGTGTCATCTCTTCATGCGTAATAGGAAAACTTCCACTTCCCTTTTTTTCCAGAAAAAGAGGAATAACGGATCCTCTGGACCCTAACAGATTACCCAAGCGAACGACGTAGCATCTGGTTGTTTCTGTCGTTCTATTGGAGGCAACAATAATTTTTTCTGCACACAGCTTGGTGGCACCATACAGGCTGGTAGGTTTCACTGCTTTGTCAGTAGATAACCCAATAAAATAAGGAACGGCACTAAGCAGAGCTGCAGACATCAAATTTTCAGTCCCCAAAATATTCGTATGGACAAAGGCTGTCGGATTGTCTTCTCCTGCCAGTAACTGTTTCAGCGCAGCCGCGTGGATAATGACATCAATGCCTTTACAAATTTTGTCGACATGCCTTGGGTTGCAGATATCCCCAATGACGAATTGCAGTTGGGGATAATGGGATTGAGGAAATCTTCGCCTCATTTCATACTGCTTGTATTCGTCTCTTGAAAAAATGACAATCTGCTTGACAGGAAGATTTTGTTGGAGCATATACTTAACAAGTGCTTCACCGAGTGTTCCTGTACCCCCTGTAATGAGAAACGATTTGTTGTGTAAATCAAACATTCTTTATTGATTGCTGGATTTGGTTTTTGCTACCTGAGCCGTAGGAAGTTGTGCCAAAAGCCTGGCCACTTCCAGGTCATATTCACTGAAAATACCATGAGCCGCATGCTGGTCAATGATAATATGCCCCACCTTGCCCGTAATAAACTGTTGGTTGCGTACAAATGCTTCTTTCCGGGTCACCGACACCCCACCAGTATACTTATAAAGTGCTTCCCTTTCCAGTTTGGTGAATTTGTCCAGGTTGAGAATTGGTTTCATGCCATGGCCATGATGCTGGTAAAACAGGCTGGTATCCGGCCTTACACTAATCAGGGAATCTGAGTTAAAAAGAAACATGGTATTGATACCATCGTCAAGTGTTTCCGCTCTGATAAAAGGGAATTCTATAGACAGAATGACGATAGCAGCCGGATCAATGGATTTCACTTTCGGGTTGTCCAGAATATGGTTGACAGTACCTACCAACCCCACATTCAGGCGGGCCTGTTCTTTAGGCCGATCTATAAAAAGCACCTGGTTCGGATACTTCTCCTGAATCCAGCGGTTGATGTTAGGGTCAGGAGAGGTGACCACTACCTGGGCAATGTTCTCCGCCTGAAGGGCTGCCTCAATTTTCATTTCCAGGGCAGTTTGTGTGCCGATACGGGTCAGTGCCAGTTGGTTGTTGGCTGCGTTGGCATCCCGGATCGGAATGATGGCCAGGGTATTGTATCTTTCGCCCGATTTCCTGATATAATCTTTGTTGATATTAGCCCTGGTGCTAAGGATTCTGTTTTCGTTTTTGGTCAGGTTGTTACCATGTTGGCGATAATAAAACAAGGGGGTATTGACATTCTTCACCCTGTGTTTGGCTGAAAACTTCACCCACAATTCATAGCCATCCTGGCAGCTATAGTCTTCATTATAGCCTCCCAGTTCTTTTAAAAAATCGACGCGGATCATCGTACAGGCTCCATGAGCCGCCTGATCGAGCAAAGAAACGTCTTTGTCAAAATCATGTCGGCGATGAATGGAATCTATGTTGCCTTCCGCATCGACCAGGTAATAATCCGGGAAGACAAGCCCCAGGGCTTCATCCTGTTCCAGTAAATTAGACATCACCAGCAGGGCATTCTGATCCAGATAATCGTCGGCATCCAGTCGCATAATATATTTCCCCCTGGCCACACGCAACGCAATGTTATTGGTCACATTCAGCCCTTTGTTTTGCTGAAAGATCACTTTGATCTGAGGATGGCCATTAAATTCCTCAATAATCTCCCTGGAGTCATCTGTAGATCCATCGTCAATAATGATAATTTCAAAATCCTGCAAGGTTTGATGTAATACACTCTCAATAGCAGCCCGGATATACCGGCCATAATTATAATTGGTGATGTAAACCGTGATTAATACTTCATGATGCATGTCATTCTCAATCTTAATTCATAAAACCATAAATGGTAAATTTCCCGCTGGGTTCCTCTATGGTCTCTATGGCCAGGCTTTGAAAACCTGCCTGGCTTACCAGGTATTGGAAAGAAGGCTCATTAAAGATAGTGTAATGCTCCATAAAAAATTCCTGTCTTTCTTGTTCTATCCCTGCCTTTACCCCAGGCGTACCATGAGGAAGTTCTACGTAAACAATGCCATCCGTGGATAAGTATTGCTTCGCTTGCTGCAGTAGTGCCACCGGTTCTTTGACATGTTCCAGCACTTTGTTGTAGGTGATCAGGTCATAGTTGTTTCCGGTGGGTACATCCTCCAGGGAACCAGTATAGGCTTCCTCTACCTTTACCGTATCAAGAGCATGCCGGGCTGCCTGAGGATCTGGGTCTACACAGGCGGTATACACACCATGCTTTTTCAATTCTCCCAGAAAAACACAAGTGCCGCTTCCTACATCCAATGCCCTGATCTGCTTGATATCTTTTTTTCTTTTCTCACTCAGAAATGTAACAATCCGGCTGACTCTCTGCTTGTTATCGGATTTTTCTATGGGCAACGACATGATTTTAAGGTAACGTTCCTGAAGATTTCCCAAGGTAATAGAGGCATTGTATTGCCCCTGATAAAAATCTTCCGGTATCAGCTGATGTTTATTAAAGAAAACATGGCATACCTGGCATTGGCATATGTCCCGGTAATATTGATCGGGAGGCACACCATAATCAGTTTCACCGGCTGGTTTGTGTGTCAGCGAGCTGATAAGGCTATACTTTGTACTTCCACATACATAACAGTGAAAGGTTTGATGGGGTTGTTTGTGTTGACTTTCCATTATGAGAGATAATCCCAACTAAGTTTTTGGTGTGCTTTAAGATCAATGTTGGTGGTTTTCCCCAATACTTTGTCAAAATCTCTGGCATCGATGCCATGATTGGGGCGCAAACATATCAAATGCTGTTCGGTAAGCTGCGTGCCTGCCGGTACGTTGGAAGCGGGATAGACTGCTCTTCTGAATGAGATTCTATGCTCATGTTCCACTGTCAAAGGTTCTTTCAGCACCTTTCCCTGCAAGGCTCGTATGTCTTTGATTTTTTCGATCAGTTGTAAGACTTCGTCTTTGGTCAGAGACACCTGATGGTCGCGAAAGGTTTTTCCTTCTCTCTGGTCTGTAAAATGAAATTCCAGAATCTGTGCGCCCATCGCTACTGCCACTTCCAGGGCCATCGCCCCTCGGGTATGATCGGAATACCCCACGGTAAGTCCTGTCGCTTGCCGGTACAGTTCCATCACTTTCAGATGAGCGTCGTGGAAATCAATTGGGTACATAGAAGTACATTGCAGCAAAGCCAAAAAGGAGGGGGAAGTGTATTGTTCATTCACCGATTGAATACAGGCCACCGACTGTAACACTTCTTCCAAGGTAGCCAATCCGGTGGAAAGGATGATAGGTTTGCCCAGGGAAGCAATTTTTCGCAGCAAAGGATAGGCGGTCATATCACCAGATCCGATCTTATAGATGGGCAGAAAAGGATCAATCCAGTCAATAAAAGCAGCATCCCAGACAGAAGCCATAAAACCCACCCCATGTTGCTCACATTGCCGGGCCAAAGAAATATATTGTTCCGGTGAGAGCTCAAATTTCTTAAAGTGCTTGTTTCTGTCAGGCCCTTCCAAACGACTCACCAGGGTGTCGCCTGTGTAGAGCTGAAATTTAATAAAATCCACATCGGCCCTGATGGCCAGTTCTGTCAGTTTCTGAGCATAGGCAAAATCTCCCTCATGGTTTCCTCCAATTTCGGCGATGAGCAGCGGGCCATGTTTACCTCTCCAAGTGTTATTCATGCTCCTTTTTTACTGTTAAGTAAATATGATATAATTCCGGCAAGTTATAAGAATAAACCGGACGATCCATCTTTTGTATCATCCTTCTGGCAAAAATCAGATCCTCCTCTGTATCAATAGCCAGGTTAATTCCTTTCGCTTCAGGGCATTGTCGATTGTAAAAATATGTTCTTGTGCCAGTCTCTTCGTGTTCATACAAATAAAGCGTCACATGTTCCTGGTAGCGTGGGTTCAGCTGTATGAGCGTCAGCACTTCGCGGTAAAAGCTGGTTTTTACCATTTCTACACTCATGCCGTAAGGAAAAGTCCGGTCTTTGACATTCGTAAGGAAATCTGGTTTGACAGGCGTCGTCTGTATGAATGACAACATTTCCCGAAGGGTTTCCATGGCCACAAACAGGTTATCCCCGTTGATGCGGGTGGCATAATCAAAGTGATGGGCTGCTGCACACTGATAGAAACGCTGCGCTACATGATCTAAGCTTCCGCGAAAACACAGTATCTTGTGTTGCCGGCAAAAGTGCACAATAGGGTCATCCGTAGGTTGGTCAGAGGTAGCGACAACAATACATTCAGGAGAGGCCACTTGTCTTAAAGCTTTGTAAATATGGAGTAGCAGAGGAACTTCCTCAATAGGAAGTAATGCTTTACCGGGTAAGCGCCTCGAATTAAAACGTGCTAGAATAATAAAACCAATGCTCATGTTGTTTACTTTCTGTTTCCCAGATGCTTCGCCGGAACGCCTCCCACAATTTCATAAGGTTGCACATCCTGATTCACAACAGCCCCGGCCGCTATGATGGCCCCATCGTGAATGGTAACACCCTTTAGAATTTTAGCACCGGTAGCGATCCATACATCATTGCCGATCCGGATCGGGGCCGTGATGTTTTCCTGCTGATTCATCGGTTTTGCCTTGGCAATATCGTGGTCGCTGTCTACCAGGTACACAAAAGGGGCGATCATACAGTCTTGTCCAATGCTAATGTGTTCGGAAGCAAAGATAAAAGTATAGTAACCAATCGTGGTATTATGGCCAATGCTGATGGTTGCCTGGGCATTACAGGAACATATTTTGGCGCCTTCTTTAACAATGACATAATCTCCCACCGATATATTGTGGGGGTATCTTAAAAACTCAACATTTTTCTCAAAATATACAGCAGCACCACAATGACCTAGTCTTTGCCTGTGTTTCCAGATTCGCCACCTGCTGCCAAGCGTCATTTTAATATGTTTTCTGAGTTGCTGGTTCATGTGGTGAAGCTTTGCTTATTTAAAATACACCATGTTAAAAGCCTGTTGTATCATGGTATTGTTTTCAATGTTCGGCATATTTTTTTAATTCCCCATAGGAAAGAAATGTAAAATTGTTAGGGCGTCTTCAAAGTAATCGGCAGTCAGTAGCCATTGGAAAAAGGTTATCAGACGATGCATTACTTTGAAAGTAAGGTGTAAAAACGCTATTTTAGAAAAAAATGATACATGCTGGAAGCCATTGCTCCTTCTGTCTGTGGCAGGTATTGTCAGAAATCAGTCCCGATCCGACAATATCAAAGTCCAATCTTGTAGCGATTGATCATGTTATCTTTCAAAACAAAAAGAAATATTGCCAGAATCTTTCCATTTGGAGTTATCTGGTTGACGTCAGGTTTAGTCTTCCTATTGGTTGAATAGGCCGCTCTCAGCGGTGGGGAACATGTGCCGTCAACAGCCATCCAGATGAATTTTACGATTTTTGTTTTTTCCAGCCTGGCCATTACGGGTGTGGGGCTGCTCATCGGTACCATCGAGCTGGTGTATCTTAACCAGGTGTTTGCCCAAAAAAGCTTTACCAGGAAGATACTGTATAAATTAGCTTTATACATCCTGTTACTGCTCCTCATCACGGTGATTACCTACTCCATTGCTGCCAGTATAGAACTCAATACTGGTATTTTCGATAAGCAGGTAGGGCATAAATTATGGGCGTACCTCCTCTCTCTGACGAACCTGAGTACCCAGTTGCAGCTGGCCGTGGCTTTGGGTGCCTCCCTTTTTTATGCTGAGATCAGTGAAAATATCGGGCATGGTATTCTGATTAATTTTTTTACGGGTAAATATCACCGACCTACGGAGGAAAAAAGAATCTTTATGTTTACGGACATGAAATCTTCCACTACCATAGCGGAAAAATTAGGTCATATCCAATATTTTGAACTGCTCAGAGCCTATTACGCCGATCTGTCGGATGCTATTGTTCAATATTCAGGGGAAATCTATCAATATGTAGGTGATGAGATCATTGTATCATGGAAGTATAAGGAGGGCATAGAAAATAATAATTGTATCAAATGCTTTTTTGCCATGAAAGAAGATCTCCGGAAACGATCAGCCTGGTATCAAAAAAGATTCGGTGTCTTACCGACTTTTAAAGCGGGTTTTCATTTTGGAAAGGTAACGACCGGAGAAATTGGGGCACTCAAGAAAGAAATTATCTTCACAGGCGACGTACTCAATGCAACCGCTCGTATACAAGGACTTTGTAATCGCTATGAAGTAGATCTTCTGGTTTCTGATGATTTAATGAAAAGCTTAGCCGTAAATGGTAATTATCAAATCAGATCATTAGGAGAAAATGAATTAAGAGGAAAAAAGAAAAATATAAAATTGTACACCCTGGCCTAATTTCTCTGGAAGAAACGGCAAGGCAACAGCAGTTTGGTTGTCCAGTCAGATAAGCATTTTATCTTTTGGAAAATGGTTCATGCCGGTGTCTCACAATGGATATTGAACTAAACTAGCTTTTGATCACTGCTATACGAGTTGACTTGACCAGATGATTGGCATTTTTATATTTTTACAGATCAAATCATGTCAACAGAGCGAGCTATGCATTTTACTTTAGAAAAATCCATTGAAATTCTTGAACGAACCCCCGACGTACTTGAAGCCATGCTCCAGGGCATTTCTACAGCATGGACTTCCCCCAATGAAGGGGGCGACAGCTGGAGTGCCTATGATATTGTAGGGCATCTTATTCATGGCGAAAGAACAGACTGGATGCCAAGAGCAGAGCGTATTCTTTCGGAGGGTACGGACAAAACTTTTGCACCCTTTGATCGGTTTGCCCAGTTTGAAGAAAGTAGAGGCAAAACTTTGACGCAGTTATTGGATGAATTCAGAAAGCTGCGTAAAAAGAATCTTGGGCTGCTGTCCTCCAAAAAACTGACCGACGATCATCTGCAAGAAACAGGCATGCACCCTGTTTTCGGAGAAGTAACCTTATCCCAGCTTCTGGCCACCTGGGTCGTTCACGATCTTAATCATATGGCACAGATTTCACGGGTCATGGCCAAACAGTATAAAGAAGCCGTCGGACCCTGGATTCAGTATTTGAGTATACTGCAACCAAGGCCCCGCGATAAATGAAGTAAGAGTAGGACTTGACAGCATCAGGAATTTACTTTGATACATGTTCTAAACATTGCCATCGAGCCGGTAGTTATTGTTCAATATTTTGAGGAGTAATAACAATGACAGTGAATAAAAGCAATAACCCGGGTGAGATGACAATTATTCTGGCGGGAGCCACCGGGGACCTGGGAGGGCGTATCGCCCAGTCACTACTTAACCGAGGAGCCCATGTGAGGGCTGTTATTCGTCCTGGAAGCGGTAATGGTGAAGTCTCAGCATTACGGAAGCAGGGCGCTTCTATCGTTGAAGTTGATTACAATGACCCCTCAGCACTTACCCAAGCATGCAAAGGTGGCGCCTGCGTGGTCTCCGCCTTATCAGGACTCTACGAAGTGATCGTCAAAGTGCAGACTTCACTGCTGAATGCTGCCGTTGAAGCGGGTGTACCTCGCTTTATTCCTTCCGACTATGCTATCGATTTTACAAAGCTCCCTGGTGGCACCAACCGAAATCTTGACCTTCGCCGGGAGTTCCGCGAACATCTTGAGGAGGCACCAATCTCAGCCACCTCTATCCTCAATGGCATGTTCACGGAGCTGCTAAACGGCCAGGCTCCGGTCATACTTTTCTGGCTCAAAAAGGTAGTCTACTGGGGTGACGCTGACCAACCATTGGACTTTACCACAATAGATGATACGGCTGCTTTCACGGCGGCAGCGGCCCTGGACCCTTCTACTCCACGAGACCTCCGCATCGCTGGTGATGTGGTGAGTGCTCGCGGATTAAAAGTAGTGGCCAGTAAGGTCACAGGAAAAGAATTCAGTCTCTTCCGTGCCGGGGGGTTGAAAGGATTTGATACCCTAATTAAGATGACGCGTACGCTTTCTCCAAAGAGTGAAGCGGTCTTTCCACCCTGGCAGGGGATGCAGTACCTGCGCGACATGTTCAGCGGGCGTCCAAAATTAAAGCCACTTGACAATGAGCGCTATCCGGATATTCGTTGGACGTCTGTATATGAAGTGCTGGCAACGCGCTAACTGCCTGATACTTAGTGAATTTTAGAAAATAGCTCTAGCAGTAGGGAAAGTATCATTTCATCTGGAGGCTTAGCGGTTTAAGAAGCAGGACTGGCTTTCCCTAAAAAACCTTGTATTACCCAAAAACGGAATTTGACAAGCATAAGCGCTTTCGGCAGGGTACCTTTCAACGTATAAAGGAGGAATAGAAGCATAGTGGCTCCTATCTTCACAAATTCTTCCATGATGCGGGACATTTTTTGAGTGAGAGGTTTGTTTTTTAACCTTTCCTTTTCGCTGTGTCCTACGCCCCTAGCCAACCCTTTGATATAGGCAAGGGAAAGCCTTTTTTCAGGAATGATGTGTCGCACCACTACCGAAGGCACATAATAAATAGGGGTTTGGTCGGCTTTGAGGCGGAGTATCAACTCTTTTTCATCGCCTCCCGCAAGTCCGCTTCCTATTCTGCCTAAGGCAACATTGAAAAGACCATACCGGTCAAACACACTTCTACGAAAAATGACGTTGGCTCCGATAGGAAATTTCCGTCCCTTAAAAGGTTTTACATGATCGCCCATATCGAGGGCGGAAACCAGGGGAAGCAAAAATCGCGACATCCAGGGTGGTTCCCCGGTTTCATACACGGGAATAATTTTGCCGCCAATGACCATGGCCGCATGATTATTTTCAAAAAAACGCAGGATTTGCTCGCTGAAATCGGGTTGTACAAAAGCATCATCGTCAATGAAAGCGATGAGCTCTCCCTTAGATTCCTGTATGCCTCTGTTTCTGGAATAGGAATGTCCCTGATTTTTTTCTAGAAAATAACGGATAGGCTCTGCCGGATGTTGGTCTATCAATTGTTTGCAGATTTCCTCCGTATGATCCGTGCTGTTGTTATTAACTATGACAATTTCAACGAGCTGCTTGTCAATGTTCTGTTGTATCAAATGTTGCAGGGTAGTCTCAATGTAATTTTCCCGGTTGAAAGTACAAACTACGATAGATAACTTCGGCTGACTTCTCTTATCCATGTTTTACACTGCTTCTTTTCGGGATAAGTCTTTCCCGGTATAAACCATACTTCCCAGCAAAGCTATCAACAGTAAAATAGAAAATATAACCGTGGAAGTGCTGCCCACCCGGTAGGAAGTAGGGTCAAATACAAATTCAACGGTATGCGTGCCGGCGGGTATGGGCAAGGCCCGAAGAATATAATTCGCACGAACATAATCGGCATCCTGCCCATCGATCAATGCTTTCCATCCATCAGCATAATATATTTCTGAAAACACCGCAAAACTTTCTCCTGCTGCCTCCACTTCATAAGTCAGGTGATTGGGCTGATAGTCTGTTAAACGGATGCTTCCTCCTGAATTGTAACTTGTCTGGGTCAAAGGAAACCGGGAAACATCTACGATGGCAGCTTCCTGTAGATTCGTGTTGGCTAAAGCCTCTATTTCCTCATCCGGACTGTTCACTTCGTTGACCTGAGAAACAAACCAGGCATTGCCAAAGGCCCCCGGATTGGTGAGTACGGCATTCTGGTTACTTCCGGCCATGATATACTTGGTATTGAGCATATTCAGCACAGGAATATTACTGAAATTTCTGCTGCCTTGCTGAATTTGCTGAATAATGCGATTGATTTCCTCCGAAAGATATCGATCTATCAAATCCTGATACCGTCGCATTTTAGCACCATGATACCCTCCGATAGAAGCATGGAAATATGAAGTGCGTCCGTCGTTGAAGGTGTTTTGTAAGTTGAGCACCCGGTATTGGGTAGTATCCTGCAAAATATACTGATCAGCCTCTGTCGCATTGAAAAAACCCAGTCGGTTAGACTCACGCACATAATCTTCGTCGTTGAGATACCTTCTGTCGATGCTCCAAAAGTCAATCAACATGAGAATGCCAAATCCGGCGGCCAGGATTGGAAAAGAAAGGTTTCTTTTGAGGTAGAAATACAGCAGAGCAATGACTGCTGCAATAAAAAGAAAAGATCGGAAGGCATCGCTCCGTAACATAGCTTCCCGGTCTTCCCGCAAGGTGTCGACCAGGGCAGTCATGCCTTGGGAAATATATTGCTGATCCACTGCACTTTCATATTTTCCTGCACCGGCAAATACGATCAAGGTCAACAGAAGACCCAGGGTAATCCCTGACGCCAGCCAGAATCTTTTTTGTGTTACTGGATCAAAGCCTTTTTGTAGTAATTTTTCCAGGCCGATAAAGCCTAAGAGCGGCATACACATCAAAGCGATAATCATAGCCATTTCCACCACTCTGAATTTATTGTACCCCGGAAAAAAGTCGAACATCAGGTTATTGAAAACAGGGAAATTTTTCCCCCAGGCCAGCAGGATAGACAGGAGTGTGGCAGCAATGAGCCAGGCACGATGCCCTCTGGGAGCGAAAAAACAGCCTATTACAAAAAGGAAGCAAACGATAGCCCCGGCATAGGTAGGGCCACCGGTAAAAGGTTTTTTGCCCCAATAAGTGGGCGCGTTGTCAATAAACTGTTGTATTTGCTGCCGGTTAATATTTTGTGACCTTAAAAAATCGGCTGTTTCAGAATCTGGGCTTAGCCCCCTGTTTGAAGCACCTCCTGCGAAATCCGGGACCAGCAGGGTAAAAGCTTCCCAGGTACCGATACTCCAGGCAAAGGCATAGTCACGATTGAGCCCGCCTTCGTTGTCGCTGGGCTGGTCTGTGCTCAGTTCGGAAGCCCCACGGATAGAATACTGGCTATACTGAAAGGTATTCCAGAGCCTGCCGGCGGTGGTGCCAATGGCTAGTAGGGCAGCCAATACCAGTATGCCCACGTTGAGCATCAATGGTTGTAATTGCTTCACGCGGATGGCATGAACCAAGGAGGCAACACCGTACAGGATCACAATGAGCAGGAGATAATAGGTTACCTGCAGGTGATTGCTATCTATTTCAAAGGCAAGGGCTAAAGCTGTCAGTGTAAATCCCCACATCCGGTTACCTTTCAGGGCCACATGGATACCTGCCAGCACCAAAGGCATATAGGCGATAGCATCTACCTTCCAGACGTGCCCTGCCTCCAGACTGATCATATTAAAGGTGCCTAAACCAAAGGCAATAGCCCCAGCAATAGCCACATAAGGGCGAATACCAAATACCAGCAACAAAATATAAAAACTGAGCATGGCTTTAAAAATGATACCAGGGGTACGGGGAAGCCACAAGGAATATATAGTCTGCAGGGTATTGACAATGCCCTCACCGGGATAAACAACACTGATCAGATAAGCAGGCATTCCGCCAAACATGGAATTTGTCCAGAGCGGTTCTTCACCAGTGGCCTCACGATACTCCTTAATCTCCTGACCAGCGCCAATTCCTTGTAATACATCAGACTGCTGTATGGCTTTGTTTCCAAAAAAAATGGGATGAAAGAAAACCAAAGTAATGACCAGAAATACGGCAATGGCAATGAGATGGGGTAGAACCTGGCTTTTAAATTGTATGCGTAACATAGAAGGAAAGCTTGTTTAGTGGCAGATTTAGTGCGAAAGTAATATCCCTTTTTTATTATTCTTGAAAGTTGAAGTCTTTTTTAGGGTCTAAAGAAAACATTAATTATTCGGTTTTAAAACCCTCAGGTTTAAAGAATAATTGTAGAGGTATTACTAAATATAATATTGCACAGATCCCTTCCATAGTTGGCTTCCATGCCAATCCTCTTGGATCATAGAAAGGCAGTAGGGAATCTATGATTCAAAAAAAAAGCCTGATCATTGGGATACCAGGCTTTTCCATTGAAATATAGGGGAAATGTATTATCTCGGTTCGGTAGCCCCTTCTTTTTGGTGTGGCAGGTTTAACTGGCCCTGAGGTTCATTTTTCAGAGAAGCATCTGCTTTTTCTCCTACAGCACCTTTCGCTACCGTGGTGCCACCATCTACGAAATACAGGGCCCCTGTGACGTAAGAAGCTTCATCAGAGGCTAAAAAAAGATATACATTAGCAATTTCTTCGGGAGTTCCCCGGCGTCCCATCGGAGTGGCCGCAATCAGATTCTTCTCCATATCGGCGGTCATAGGGCCAGTTTCTTTGTGGGTCCAGGCAGTGTCTATAGGGCCCGGACAAACACAATTGGCCCTTACCCCATGAGAAGCCTGCTCAACCGCAAGACCTTTCATGAAGGCATGGATGAATCCTTTAGTCCCTCCGTAAGGCGTATTTTGTGCTAACCCCAGATGTCCGGCCTCCGAACCTGCTGAAATAACGTTGCCTTTGGTTTTTTGCAGTTCGGGTAAGGCATATTTAGTCATAGAGAAAGCAGTTTTCAGATTATTTTTTAGCAAATTATCAAAAACCTCCTCCGGGTACTCCTGTAATTCCGCCGTAATAGGAAAGATGCCTGCATTATTGACTAGCACGTCCAACTGACCAAAGGCTTCCACCGTTTTTTGTACACAGGCTTTAGCCTGTTGTGTCTGTGCGATATCTCCTTCATAAAAAATAGCAGTGCCACCCTCCTTTTTAATTTCTTCGCACACCGCTTTCACAGGATCTTGTTCAAAACCTGCTACCATTATTTTGGCACCCTCTTTGGCAAATTTTTTTGCGACAGCCTCACCAATACCGGTACCACCACCCGTAATGATTGCTACTTTTCCTTCTAGTCTTCTCATCAGAATCAATGTTTAAAAAATGACAAATTCATTCACATAGTAGCACTACCTCCTTGCGCATAAAATGTTCACAAAATGCCTTCATTTTTAATTCGATTTTGCTGTGCAGGAGAGGAGGGAAGTTCTTAAAGAAATCATTCTTATGTTGGCTAGGAAAAATGATTTATATTTAAAATCTGATACTAACGAACACCTAACACTAACATTTTTATGAAAAGAAGAGATTTTGTTAAATCTGGTCTATCCCTCACTGCCCTGACAGCAACTGTACCACTGACAAACCTTTCAAGTCAGTCGGCAAAAGGAAAAGCTAAAAATACTTTTAAACTAAAATATGCACCTCATTTCGGAATGTTTGAGCATTCCGCTGGTAAAGATCCTATTGATCAGCTCAACTTTATGGCCGAGCAAGGATTTACGGCGATGGAAGATAATGGAATGATGGGAAGGGAGGTGAGTTTGCAGGAAAAAATAGGCAGCCAGATGGCTAAGTTAGGAATGCAAATGGGTGTGTTTGTTGTGGACAAAGGGGGGAATTCCCAAAATACACTGGCAGCTGGTAAACCAGAATATATTGATATATTTCTGGATGGCTGTAAAAGGGCAGTAGAAGTTGCCAAGCGGGTTAATGCAAAATGGATGACGGTAGTACCCGGAAACTATGAAAGGAATATTCCTTTAGGGATTCAGACATCAAATGTAATAGAAGCATTGCGAAGGGGAGCCGAAATTTTTGAACCTCACGGGCTGATCATGGTATTGGAGCCTTTGAGTGATACGCCTGATCTTTTCCTACGGTATTCTGATCAGACTCATATGATTTGTAAGGGGGTCAACAGTCCTTCCTGTAAAATTCTTTTTGATATTTATCATATGCAACGCAATGAAGGAAACCTTATTCCTAATATGGAAAAGACCTGGGATGAGATAGCCTACATTCAGATAGGAGATAACCCTGGCCGAAAAGAACCTACTACCGGTGAGATCAACTATAAAAATGTCTTTGAATACATCTACAAAAAAGGATACGAGGGGGTCCTGGGTATGGAACACGGCAACTTCCATGAAGGTAAAGAGGGAGAACAAAAGCTGATTGAGGCCTATAAGCAAGTGGATAACTTCAATGTATAAGCAAAAGTAGAGGCTGCTCAATGGCAGCCTTTTTTACTTAAACAATACAAAGTCATTACCATTTTTAATGAGGCGAAAATTCTGTAATCTGTAGTTCTCGCCATTATAATGGGCATTCGTGGGTTGCTCCGCTACTAAAAAACCGGAAAACAAGGTCAATGTAGGAAGGGCGTTTCTGTAGATCATGAGGCTATAAGCTTTTTCCTCCTGCTGAGGAATATATCCTATTTCTAAAAAATAACTGCTGTTGGCATCAGCATTGGTTACATTGATCGTTTTGCCAAGCTCATGATTTTCACTGAACAATAGGGTATTATCATATCCTTCCAGATAAAAATCTATTTCCGGAAATGCCTCTTCATTTTCCTCATTCCACAATAAATCCAGCCGGAAATCATTTTCTTCAATGATATGGGTATAGACCAGATAGTCCGTATTTTCATCTAACTGAATGTTGCCATCCAGCAGGTTGCTTAATTTAATTTGAAAGTACTCCTCATCCGTCTCAAAAATATCATCTTCCTGCACTTGAAACCGTATAATACCCGTAGTTTGGCCTTTTTTCATGACGAGTGGAGAGGGAGTCAGCAGTTCGTAATCGGAAAAACCGTATCGAGTATGACTTTCTTCTGTAGCGGAGCCTTCCAGTGTAAAACTGATGACTGTTTCACTTTCCTGAGGATGGTCCAAGATAACCTGTATCTCTTGAATACCACTCCCTTCGCGGCTCACACCTCGGGTGGTTTCAAATGAAACAATGGAAGGCTTGATTTGATGATTTACTTCTTCACAGCCCATTACCACAAGCAGCAGTGAGGGCGCTATAACAGAAATCTTGTAAAATCTGTTCATAATTAATTTTTTATCAAAAAAACTAATAAAAATTATACTATTTACAGTAAAAAGGTATGGGGGAAGGATGATGTAAGATTTTTGTATATAATATATCATAACTCTTTACGCCGATTTAATGATGACTATTTATCTCATAGTGGTCATGCTCTTGGTGTTGGCTGCCTGGTTAACCCAAAAGATTGACTTGCCTGGTGCTTTCATTGGAGGTGCTATTACTCTTATTTTACTGATTGCAATTGGGTGGTTAGGGTTATGGCTTATTGGTGGCTTTTACATAAGTGGAACTTTAGCGTCCGTCTGGAAATTTAAAGAAAAGCAGCAGTACGGCATAGCAGAAAAAAACAGAGCCAAAAGAGGAATGAACAACGTCTTGGCAAACGCAGGACTTGCCACGCTAATAGGGTTATTTTCTTTGTTTTTTTCTGACTATCATTCTCATCTGGAAGTGCTGATTGCAGCCTGCTTTGCCTCAGCTACAAGTGATACCCTTTCTTCTGAATTAGGTAATGTATATGGAACCAGATATGTCAATATTGTTACCCTGAAAACGGATCAAAAGGGCAAAGACGGTATTATTAGTTGGGAGGGTATTCTCTTTGGTGTATTGGGCAGTTTGTTCATTGCCCTCCTCTATGTGATGAATCGTAAGTTTAATGAACAATTCATCATTATTGTAGTAGCAGGGTTGATTGGAAATTTGGCTGACTCGATTTTGGGAGCCACCTTACAACAAAAAGCGATACTTAACAATCACACAGTCAATGTAGCCAATACGCTGATTGCCTCTGTGGTAGCTTTTGTATTACAGAAGTTACTTGTTTAGGTTTCTACAAATACGAAATCCATCAGGACCCAGGTATTAGGATCCAGTACGATATGCTGGGGAGATTTTTTTAGTTTAAATTCATAGGTTTTATGCTTTCCATCCAGATGAATCGTTCGAATTTCAGGTTGAGAAACATTTTTGTAATAAATGCCTACTTGAATTTCCAAATCATACAGCTGGTTAGTTTGCTGAGATTGGTCTAACGAAATGGTTAATTTTTTACCAAATCCATTATATTTCCAAGATCCGGTGATATACGGATGGCCTGGCTTATTCAACCATTGATTAAAAAATGCAGCAAGATTTTGTCCGCTGACTTCCTCCATTATCTTACGGAAATCCTCGGTATTGGCGTTGCTCTCTTTATATCTCTGGTAATATAGACGAAGACCTTTCCAAAATAAATCGTCACCTGTTTTACTGCGAAGCATATGCAAGAACCAAGATCCTTTTTGATAGGAGTTAGCATTGAGCAGTTTAAAGAGATTATGGGTAGCTGTATCTACCACAGTGGTTTCTGGAGATTTCAGATGAAAAGCAAAGATGCGTTCTTTATCTTCCTTGAGCAGCGCTGCCAGACTGTCCCGTCCGTAAGTGTGTTCAAAATAGAGATGCGACAGGTAGGTGGCAAACCCTTCGCTAAGCCACACATGAGACCAATCGGATTCTGTGAGAGAGTTTCCAAACCATTGATGAGCTATTTCATGAGCAATCAAGGCTTCAAGTTTATTTCTGGTATGAATGGCTTCCTCGCTATAGAATATATTACTGGCGTTTTCCATTCCACCATAATTCGTTTTTGACTCTACTTGTGCCAGCTTATCATAAGGATAAGGTCCTAATTTGGTAGAAAAAAACTGCAGGATATTGGCTGAAGGCTCGAAAGCAGAAAAACCTGCTTCTCTGTCTTCCGGATACACCCAATACTGAATAGGTATATGATGATGCTGTTCGGCATGTAATACGGCAAAGCGTGCTACGCCCATGACCATGACTTTGGTAGGAATAGGGATGCGGTTGACCCAATGCGTTACCTTAAGTTCTTCTCTGTTCTTAAAATCCAGAAGATTGCTTTCTTCACGAAGCATCCCATTGGCGATCACCTGATAGTGTGCAGGAGCCGTTACAATAAACTCACAGGTAGCCTTATCAGCAGGGTGGTCTACCGTAGGAAGCCAATGCCGGGCACGGTCAGGCCAATTGTCGCCAAAGAATGTACGATCTCCATATTTGTTTTCGTCAATAATCAACCCATCGGCAGGAATGCCTGCATAGGCGACAGACAAACTAATCATTTGTCCAGGCTCTAGGGTTTCATTCAGAGCTATAGATAGTTTATTATCTTTATGATTATAGGACAGAGATCTTCCCTTTTTTTTAACACTCTTGACATGCATTCCCTTACCATCCAAACCAGAGGCGATGTCTACCAAATCAAGGGTAAGGGTTTGTGTTTTTGGATCATTAATCTTTACAAAGATTTCTGCAAGTCCGTTTATTTTGTCTGTACGGTCGCTGATCTCTATGTGAAAGGTATAGTGTTCAACATCGTAAAGCTTAGTTTCTACCTGAGCAAAACCGTATAAAGAGAGGCAGCTAAGCATCCAGGGCAGCAAAGGGTAGAGTTTGATCATAGAAAATATATTAATCGGGCTACAGGATCAAAATTAGACAATATTATAGCAGGGAAGGGATAGATTTCAGACTGAATAGTACAAGGATAATACCTGATAAAAATTAAACAAATTGCCGTCTTCGAGAAGTTGTGTTTGTATAAGACATCATAAACGAAAACCTTTAGTTTGTGACTTTCTTTTCCTGTCTTGCTTCCATTCTAGAGAAATAATCTTTGGCAGCCGCTTTTACTTTGGGTGCCAGCAACAGGGCTGCAATCATGTTGGGGAATGCCATCATGGCATACATACCATCTACTAAATTGATGACGGCAGAAATTGAAGCCACAGAACCCAGGATAATGGAAAAGACATAAAAGTAATTGAAATAATGAGATTTTTGAGCACCCACTAAGTAAGAGAAGCATTTGGTGCCGTAATAAGAAAGGGTGAAAAGGGAAGAAAATGAAAAGGTTAACACACTGATAACAAGGAGATATCCTCCAAGATTGTAAGGAATAGCTGAATTGAAGGCTCTTACCGTAAGGGTAACCCCGTCAGCATCAGTAGTTCTCCAGACATTGGTGATTAAAATGGCGAGAGCTGTCATCGTACAAACCACCAGGGTGTCAATAGCAGGACCCAACATAGCGACTAATCCTTCCCGGATAGGTTCTTTTGTTTTAGCAGCCCCATGTGCCATAGGAGCCGTACCAATACCCGCTTCGTTCGAAAAAGCAGCCCTACGGGCACCAATCACAATAACACTTCCTACTGCCCCCCCTAATACTGCCTCACCGGTAAATGCATCATGAAAAATAAGGTAAAAGCATTCAGGAATATTTTTATAATCTACCAAAACAATATATACCACCGATATTACATAGACCAGGACCATGGAAGGAACCATTTTACTGGCCACTTTGGCAATTCGTTTGATACCCCCAAAAATGACTACTGAGACAATGGCAGTAATAACCAATCCACTGACCAGGTTGACTAAAAAAGTTTCTTCTTCAATAATACCATTGGGAATCAATACGACATCTCTGAAAATTTGAGTCAGTTGGTTAGCCTGAAAAACGGGAAGGGGACCAAAAAGACCTGCAAGAGAGAAAATGACAGCCATAGGTTTCCATTTTTTTCCCAATCCTTCTTCAATAACATACATAGGACCTCCCTGAACGTGGCCTGCACTGTCTTTCCCGCGATACATGATGGCCAGGGTACAGGTAAAAAACTTTGTAGCCATACCCACAAAAGCACTGACCCACATCCAAAACAGAGCACCAGGTCCACCCATAGTGATCGCTACCGCCACACCTCCGATATTACCCATGCCCACAGTAGCGGCCAAGGCACTGGATAATGCTTCAAAATGGCTGATATCACCTGGATCATTGGGATCGTCGTATTTACCTCTCAATACGTTTAAGGAATGTCTAAAATATCGGAAGGGCAAGAATCTGCTGTAGATCATAAAAAAGAGGCCTCCTCCTAACAAGAGGATTAGTAAGGGTGCCCCCCAAGCATATTCACTAAATTTGGCCAAGACAGATTCAAGAGATTCCAAATGAAAAAGAAATTTATGAGTTCATTAATTTTCGGTTGAAATTAAAAAATACAGGCCATATAAAAAAAGTATCCCTTCTTAACGCAATATGGCTTTCCATTCCTCGTACCTGCCACTGATTTTCCATCCCATTTTTTCATAGGTATCCCAATCATCTTTGACATGATAAATAGAGGGTAAATCTGGAGCCAGTAAGGTTTGATAATCTTTGTGGTATAATCCGCCCCCATAATAATAATAGGTAAAGAGGTTGCCTTCTTCACTAAATAATTCATAACCCAGATAGCCGTCCCAAATCTCACTCAGAATAGTACAGCTAATTTCTCTTTTCTTAAATCTGTAAATCTGGATGTCAGCTTCCTCTTCAAAATATTCAGAGTATAAGTTGTTATCAATAATCCATCCTAGATAGATGCCAATATGTACATAAGCTTGTTCTATAGGCAGTGTTTTAGGAAATCTCCCTAAAAAATGATTTTTTGCATTATCGTAAATGCTTTTCTCCTGTGGGGATTTTGTTTCTTTCATACGTTTTTAAATGACTTTAAGCAAAGTTACCCAGCCACAAAGTAGAAAAATGATAATAAATGAGCAATATATTACTTCTGTGGCATAACTTTACAGAGAACGACATTTTGCTGGAGAACGATGCCAGGTCTTCATCTAAAGTCACTAGTCAATCATTATGAGTAAAAATTTAGCTTCCTATATACGTAACATACCGGATTTTCCTAAAGCTGGCATTGATTTTAAAGATCTTACGACTTTGTTAAAAGATCCAACCGCTTTTAAAGCCGCCACCGAAGCCTTATATCGTACAGTAAAAGGAAAAAAAATTGATAAGGTGGTTGGCATTGAATCCAGAGGTTTTTTCTTTGGTGCTTTATTAGCCGATAAGCTTTCTGCCGGGTTTGTGCCTATCAGAAAGCCAGGAAAGTTACCAGCCAAAACAATAAAGGCAGTATATGCCCTGGAATACGGGAGCGATACACTGGAAATTCACGAGGATGCCATTCAGGAAGGGGAACTGGTATTATTACATGATGATCTCCTAGCCACAGGGGGTACAGCCAAGGCAGCTATTGAGCTGATTGAGCAATTGAAGGGTAGAGTAGTGCACGTTTCTTTTTTAGTAGAATTAAAATTTTTAAAAGGACGGGAAAAGCTTGACCCCTACGACGTAAGTTCCGTGATTGAGTTTGATTAAGCGTTCCCATAGATTTTAATGACAGAATCTCTTAAGGGCGCGCTTTGATCAGCTACTAAAAACCCAATGATCTCAGCAGCCGCTTCCGGTTTTACCCAATTGTCAAAATTAGCTTGAGGCATGGATTGGCGGTTTGAAGGCGTATCCAAAATGCTGGGCACGATCACGGTGGCTTTCACCTGTTGCTTTTTGCCACTTTTATTGATAATGTCAGCCAATGTAAAAACCAGACTTTTAGAAAAAGTATAGCCGATTGATTCAAGGCCTGCGGCAGTTTCTAAGGCAGGCTTGGCTCCTACCATCATAATATGACCACCGGAAGGTTGTTGTTCCATTTGCAGAAAGATAGCCTGAGCTGTAATATAAGTGGTTTCAAAATTAAGTTTCAGCATTTTCTGCACATCTTCCAGGCTTGAATTCCTGATGTTTCCCATGGCAAAACCACCTACTAATAGAGCAGCCGCATCGATCACTTCGTATTTTCTTGCAATGTGTTGTATAAACCCTTGGACAGCAGAGGGCACAGAAACATCCAGCTCATATTGTTCGTAGCCTTTTTTTGCAGAGAGTGTTGCGTTATTTTTGCCAGGTGAGACAGTGCCGATAACAGTATGTCCCTGGTTTAACAAATGTTGTACGACAGCGCTTCCCAGGGTACCTGCCGCCCCGGTTACTATGATAGTTTTGCTCATGATATTTCAATAAAATGAATTGTGTTGTCACAAAAGCTGAGTAGTACAGATGACTTAGGTCATTTCTCATAATGAAATTATAAAAAGAATATACTCATTTCGTATGTTTTAGTTTTTTATTGTAAAATGTTTTCTCCCATCAATTCTACCAATAATAACTCTTATTGGCTCTGACAAGACAAGTTTTCCATTGTTTAACTTGAAAGCGCTTCCCTACTGTTAATGGAAAATTTGTTGTTTGCCTTGGAGTAAAAATAGATTAATGGATGCTAGTGTTAGAGTAAGAAGTCTGGTAGGGCAATGTTTGATGAATCCCGATCGCTATCCACAAAGAAAGATAGGTTTGGTGATAAGCTTGACTCATACATCCTTCTCTTTTTCTGGCTTGCATGAAACATTTCTTATTCATTTCAAAAGAAACCCTGTATAATCAGATTTTAATAGTTTATAACCTGTATACAGAATTGCATGATTTTAGCAGGTAAAGAATTAAGGAAACTATTGTATGAAAACAAACAGACTCATGGGACAAATACTAAGTTATATTTTTCAATGAAACATCTGATATTAACTATTTGAATTGCAAGGTGATTCACCTATCAAGATGGTAGATCAAGGGTTCAGCGACTGCAACTACAGGATTACCGTTATCTACTAAATCTTGTTATCGAGGGGCTGAAACAGTTCATCGCAAAGGAGCAGAAGACAAGAAGTTTGTCTAAAATAATTTGAAATTCATGAAAAACTTATGTAGGTAGTATTTGGATAAACTGTTACAGATTCTTATTAAGAAAAACACTTAATTGAACCTGTTTTAAATGAAAATTTGTTATCATTATAAAAAGAATATTTTAAAATAATTAACGGTTATCCGTATATTTTTGAATTCTATTCGCTATATTTCTGTACGATAAAATAGACGATAATCGTTATACCAGTAAAGTTTGAGACAATCAGTTTTACTGTTGCACAAACCAGACCGACGATTCAGACAGTCTATCTGTTGAAACCCGCACAAGTATTTGCGTACAAGACGTTCTTTTCCTTTTATCAGAAATAAAGATTTCGTTATGAGTGTTTTAGACAAAATAAAGACGAATTATAGTGCATCTTTCAGTGAAATGACCGTTTCAGAGTATCTGAGAGCGTGTAAGAAAGAGCCAACAATGTATGCCAAGCCTTCGGAAAGGATTTTGGATGCTATTGGCGAACCAGAGTTTATCGATACCAAGACTGATCCTAAACTCAGCCGCATATTTTCTAACAAGGTTATCAAAGTATATCCGGCCTTTAGAGAGTTTTATGGTATGGAAGATACTATTGAACAAATAGTTTCTTTTTTCCGCTATTCTGCGCAGGGACTAGAAGAGAAAAAGCAAATTTTATATTTGATGGGACCTGTGGGAGGAGGCAAGAGTTCGTTGGCAGAAAAGATCAAGCAACTCATCCAGAAAAATCCTATCTATGTCCTGAAAGCCGGAGACCAAATCAGTCCGGTGTATGAAAGTCCGTTGGGTTTATTTTCCGATTACAGACAGGAATTGGAAGAGGAATATAACATTCCGCCCCGCTATCTTCCTGCTTGCATGAGCCCTTGGGCCTCCAAACGGTTGAAGGAATTTGATGGGGATGTGAACAAATTCAAAGTAGTGATGCTCTATCCTTCAGTTCAGAATCAGATTTCTGTAGCTAAGACAGAGCCTGGTGATGAAAATAACCAGGATATTTCTACCCTGGTAGGCAAAGTGGATATCCGCAAACTGGCCGAGTTTCAACAAAGTGATCCCGATGCGTATTCTTACACCGGAGGACTTTGTTTGGCAAACCAGGGCGTTATGGAGTTTGTGGAGATGTTCAAAGCACCTATCAAAGTGTTGAACCCCTTACTGACGGCTACCCAGGAAAACAATTATAAAGGTACTGAGCCTATTGGAGCCATCCCTTTTGACGGTATTGTGTTGGCGCACTCCAACGAGTCTGAATGGTCTAAATTCGCCAACGACAAAAAAAATGAGGCTTTTCTAGACCGAATTTACAAGGTACAGGTTCCTTACTGCCTTCGGGTAGACGAAGAAATATTGATTTATAAGAAACTGATCCGGGAGAGTTCGCTGGATAAGGCTCCTTGTGCTCCGATGACCTTGGATCTGCTGTCTCAGTTTTCTGTGATGACCCGTCTGAAAGTACCTGAAAACTCAAGTCTATACTCTAAAATGAGGGTATACAATGGGGAAACTCTGAAAGAAACGGATCCGAATGCAAAATCCATTCAGGAATACAGAGATGAGGCTGGTATCAATGAGGGTATGCAGGGCATCTCTACGCGTTTCGCCTTTAAGATACTATCTAAAGTATTCAACTTTGACAATGAAGAATTGGCCGCTAATCCGGTACACCTATTATATGTTTTAGAGCAGGAGGTGGTCAAACTCCAGTTGGATGCTGAAACGGAAGAGCGTTATCTGAATATTATTAAATCTATGCTGGCCAGCCGGTATGCAGAATTCATAGCGGATGAAATACAGAAAGCCTATATAGATTCTTATAGTACTTACGGACAGAACATTTTTGAAAAGTATGTCATCTATGCAGATTACTGGATACAGAACAATGACTACCGGGATCCGGATTCTGGAGAAATACTGGATAGAAGTATTCTGAATGACGAACTGGAGAAAATAGAAAAACCTGCCGGCATTGCTAATCCAAAAGATTTCCGCTCTGAGGTGACAAATTTTACCTTACGCTATAAGGCTAATCACGGAGGTAAAAATCCCAGATGGGATGCCTATGAAAAAATAAAAAATGTGATTGAAAAGAAAATTTTCACCAACACGGAGGATCTGCTGCCTGTCATCTCCTTTAATGCCAAAACCAGTGAGGAAGATGAGAAGAAACACAGAGATTTTACGAAGCGTATGATGGAGAGAGGCTATACCTACAAGCAAATCCGGATTTTGGTAGATTGGTTTATGAGAGTAAGAAAAACAATGGCCTGATCACTGATACCATTGGGTGGCCAGGTTTGATTATAAATGACTGAGTATGAGTAATATTATTGACCGGCGTAAAAATGCGAAAGGAAAGTCCATTAATAATCGCCAAAAGTTTTTAAAAAGGGTTGAAGACCAGATCAAAAGGGCTATCCCTGATATTATCAGTCAGGAAAGTATCAAAGACAGTACCGGTAAAGGTAAAGTAAAAGTCCCCATACAGGGTATTAAAGAACCTGTTTTCAGACATGACCCCCGTTCGGGAAGAAAGCAGATAGTCCGCCCTGGTAATGATAAATTCAATGAAGGAGATCAAATTCCTAAACCGGAAGGAGAGGGGGGAGGCGGTGCCGGACAGGGTAAGGGGTCTAATAGTCCTGAGATAACCCAAGATGATTTTGTCGTCATACTTTCTAGAGATGAATTCCTCAAGTATTTCTTTGAAGACCTGGAATTGCCCAATATGGTCAAGAAATACATGGAAAGCACGGTTGACTTTAAGAATCAGCGGGCAGGTTATACCAAAAATAGTATTCCTTCCCGCCTGAATGTAGTGGCTAGTTACCAACATTCCCTGGCACGACAGATCTCGATCCGCGGGGCTTATGAAGACAAAATAAAGAACATGAAGCGCTCGCTGGAAGCAGAAAAGGATACTGAGGCGAGAGAAGTGATAGAGAGAGAAATAGCCCGGCTTGAGAAATTAAAAATTACGGTGCCCTTTTTTGAGGATGTTGATCTGCGCTATAATCACTTTGAGCGGGTTCCTAAACCTGTGACCTCAGCCGTTATGTTTTGCATCATGGACGTATCAGCTTCCATGGGTTACCATGAAAAAGATATCGCCAAGCGTTTCTTCACTTTGTTGTATCTGTTTCTGACGAAACAGTATCAAAACGTAGAAATAGTTTTTATTCGCCATCATACTGAAGCCAAAGAAGTTGGCGAAGAAGAATTTTTTAATTCACGCGAAAGTGGAGGAACCGTTGTAGCACCTTCTCTGAAACTGATGAAAAAAATTATTGATGAACGGTATGATGCTTCTCATTGGAATATTTATGCTTGCCAGGCTTCTGATGGTGACGTATGGTCTAATGGTGATGCCATTGATTGTGGTCAAATCCTGAAAAATGAAGTGTTGCCCATCGTACAGTATATGGCCTACATAGAAATTAAAAACCGTGGCCTGGAGGGGTATTTGTGGCATGCTTATAAAAAATTGAGAGCATCCGATAATTTCTCCATGAGAAATATTAATGATGTGACCCAAATCTGGCCGGTTTTTAAAGCTTTATTCAAAAAGAAAAATTTAGTGGAATCCTGATTGTTTTGAATAACATTATGAGTGCTCAATTTGACAAAGAAAAACTCAACGCTATGTTCAGTAATCCCAGTTGGGATTTCGAGACATTAAAAGCGGCGGATCAGTTGACTTCCTGGATTGGGAAAGAGTTTTTCAAACTAGATATTTATCCTAACCAAATAGAAATTGTTACTTCTGAGCAGATGCTGGATGCCTATGCGCTCATTGGTCTGCCCACTTCTTATCCTCATTGGAAATTCGGGAAGGATTTTATCATTAATCAGAATAGTTATAGAAAAGGACAGATGGGTTTATCCTATGAGATGGTGATAAACTCAAATCCCTGCATCAGCTACAATATGGAGAACAACTCCACTTGTATGATGGTGTTGGTGATTGCTCATGCCTGCCAGGGACATAACGCATTTTTTAAGAACAATTACATGTTCAAGGACTGGACTTCGGCCGATTCTATCATAGACTACATGGTTTTCGCCCGGGATTTTGTGATGAAATGCGAAGACGAATTTGGTGCAGAGGAGGTTGAACGGGTGTTAGATGCCTGTCATGCTTTGATGGATCATGGTGTGGATAAGTATAGAAAACCACCCAAAATTTCTTCAAAAAAAGAAAATGAGCGATTGAAAAGGTTGGCGACAGCCAAGGTTGAAAACTATAATGAATTGCTTAAAACTCTTCCTCCCAACGCCAGGATTAACAAAAAGAAGTTTGAGAAAAACAAAAAGTTTCCCTTGGAGCCAGAGGAAAACCTGCTCTATTTTATTGAAAAGAATGCGCCTACCTTGCCCAACTGGAAAAGAGAACTGGTGCGTATCGTCAGGAAGGTGTCACAGTATTACTATCCGCAAACCATGACAAAAGTCATGAACGAAGGATTTGCTACTTTTATGCATTATCACATCATCAACAAAATGTTTGAAGAAGGGTACCTGGATGATGGGTTTATGCTGGAATTTATCAAAAGCCATAGCGCTGTCATTTATCAGCCTTTATACAATAGCCCTTACTTTTCCGGTCTGAACCCTTACACTTTGGGGTTTAATATTTTTATGGATATAAAGAGAATCTGTGAAAATCCTACCCAGGAAGATAGAATCTGGTTTCCTAACCTGATAGGGCAAAACTGGCTGGAGCAGGTGCATTATGCCATGGAAAATTTCAGGGACGATAGTTTTATCGCGCAATACCTGTCTCCAAAGGTGATCAGGGATATGAAGCTGTTTGCGATATTCGATGATGAGGAAAATGACTACTACGAAATTTCTGCTATCCATAATGAAAGAGGATATCGGAAAATAAGAGAATATCTGAGTAATCAGTATGATCGTTCTCACAGAGTTCCGGATATTCAGGTAGAAAGTGTGGATCTGCATAAAACCAGCAAACTGACATTGATCCATAAAATTCAGAATGAGAAATTACTGGACGAAGATGAAGCGGAAGAAACTCTGCAACATGTGCGTTTTTTGTGGGAATTTCCGGTAGAGTTACATTCTCGTAATCGGGCAGGCATCGATGAAGATTATTATGAGTGCTAATACTCAGTAACATAGACAGGAGCTTCAGTATGAAGCTCTTTTTTATGATTGATATACAACCTTGTAACCATTGCATACCTAATCTGATTTTATACGCATGCTCAAAACCCTCTATCTTCTCCCATGGCTATTAGGTTTTTTTGCCTGTTCACCTTCAGTAGAAATTCCCGATAATGACAGGGCTGCTATCCAAGAAATTATGGATCAACAGGTGCGCTGTTGGAATCAGGGAGACTTATCCTGTTTTATGGCAGGCTATTGGTCTTCCGATTCTTTGATGTTTATCGGAAAAAATGGTATTACTTATGGTTATGATCAAACGTTAGCAAGGTATCAGAAAACCTACCCAGATCGGGAGGCCATGGGAAAGCTGGCTTTTGATATTATCACGCTGGAGAGGCTGGCCGGGGATGCCTATTACATGGTAGGAAAGTGGGCTTTAGACCGGGAAATAGAAGATATCGGCGGTCATTTTACTTTGCTTTTCCGGAGAATCAACGGAAAGTGGGTCATTACAAAGGATCATTCCAGCTAGCAGCCATCAATGATGTCAAAACAGGAGACGCGAAAAACCAGGAATACATTTACTCACATTACTAACACCTTAGCACCCCGGATTTTCCTTTCTTTCATTTCCATCAAGGCTTGGTTGGCGTGGGGCAAAGGGTAGGTTTGTACTTCTGGTTTTAAAGGTATCTGAGCAGCTAACAGCAAAAATTCCTTTACATCACGGCGGGTGATGTTTGCAACACTTTTCACTTCTTTTTCCAACCATAAATGTTCCGGATATTGAAGATTTGTCAGGTAAGATTGATCTGTTTCCTCCTTTCGGATCGCATTGATCACTAGTCGGCCTCCGGGTTTTAAATTTTTCAGCGCTTTTAGGACTGGTTTCCAAACGGGTGTGGTATCAATAATGCAATCCAGCCCTTCGGGTGGATCTTCATCTGTATCTCCTGCCCAAGAGGCCCCTAGTTGCAGGGCAAAATCCTGTTCCTGTTTACTTCGGGCAAATACAAAAATTTTAGACTGAGGAAATTGGTACCTTGCCATTTGAAGTACCAAATGGGCAGAAGCACCAAAACCTGTCAGCCCCAGTGTTTGGCCGTTTTGCAGCAGTGAAAGTTGTAAAGAGCGGTAGCCTATAGCACCTGCACATAGCAATGGAGCTGCTTCTTCGTCAGAAAATGTGGAAGGAATCGGATAAGCATAGGGCTCTGGTACCGTCATATATTCTGCATATCCTCCATGGACATCACGTCCGGTAGCCTTGAAATCCGGGCAGAGGTTTTCTCGGTGGGTCAGGCAATAGTCACACTGACCACAGGCTGAAAAAATCCAGGCCACGCCTACACGGTCGCCAATGTTTAAACGGGTAACTTGTGCACCGATATCCGCTATGACTCCAATCACCTGATGTCCTAAAACTACGGGCAGATGGGGGGGAGGAGTTCTGCCTTCAATTTCATCCAGTTCTGTATGACAAACGCCACAGACCCTTATTTTAATCAGTATTTCATTGGGGGAAGGAGAAGGCACAGGAAGTTCTGCCAATGTCAAAGGCTGTCGGTTGGTTGTCAGATCACAGATTTTATTCAAAATCATGGCTTTCATCTATTGAAAATAAACTTTTCTTCGCACAGTTGAAATGTCTCTGAGATTATTCCTTGTTACCTCCTTTTCTAGTAATTTCGAGCGTACTATTTCCAATTTTTTCCTGCTGGGGCCTACACAGACCGGGATTTATTGGTGAACACAATTTTTGAATAGGATACAAAGGGAGTGCTATTATGGAACAGCATAAAAAATTAGTCAGGATTTTTGAGGACATGGCCATATTGTATGAGATTTTAGGCAAACAGCATCAGTTTCGAGCGAGAGCCTACCAGAATGCAGCCCTACTTTTAAAAAATTTACCGGAAGACATCCGTCAGTATGTAGCAGAAGACCGCCTTCTTGAGATAGAAGGGATTGGTAAAGGTATTGCTCAAAAGATAGAAGAGTATTTTCAGACGGGCACCATTCGTCAATATGAAACGCTCAAAAAGGAAGTACCGGCTGACTTCATCGATCTGGTCAATGTGAAAGGATTAGGGCCGGAAACACTCAAAAAATTTCATGAGGAGTTAGGCATTACCAGCAAAAAGGATTTGGTGGAGGCTTTACAGGATGGTCGTATTGCCAGTTTAGAAGGTTTCGGGGCAAAAAAAATTGAAAATATCAGGGCAGGATTACAACTAAAAGAGGCATCTGAGAAGAGAATCCGACTTTGGGATGCCCTGGTATTAGGAGAAGTTCTGTTGGAAGAACTGAAAAAGTTGCCTCAGGTAGGAAAGGTGGCTTTAGCAGGAAGCGTACGACGCAGAAAGGAAACGGCAGGTGATATTGACCTGCTGGTAACGGCTAAAAAGACAGATTGGGAAAGTATCATTGACTATTTCACCTCCCTGGAGGTTGTCACCAATGTTTTGGCCAAGGGAGAAACAAAAGCCAGTGTAGAAATAGAAAATTTTCACCGGCAGGTTGATTTGAGGTTGGTAGAGGAAAATTCATGGGGCGCAGCTCTGGTATATTTTACAGGCTCTAAAGCGCACAATGTGCATTTAAGGCAAATTGCCCAGCAAAAATCATTGAAACTGAATGAATACGGTGTTTATCCACCTCAGTCAGAAAAATCTGTAGGCGGCAAAACAGAGGAAGAAGTGTATCAGGCCCTGGGTTTGCAGTGGATGCCTCCTGAGATGAGAGAGGATCTGGGTGAGATAGCCTTGGCGGTCGAAGGAAAAATTCCAACCCTGGTGCGCTGGGAAGACATCAAAGGAGACATGCATATGCACTCTCATTATTCAGATGGTAAACATTCCCTGGAAGAAATTGTCCAATATGTCAAACAGCATTACCATTATGAGTATATCGTTATTACAGATCATTCCAAATCTACTCGGATCGCCGGAGGAATGGACGAAGATGGTTTTGCCAAACAGATAAAGGCCATCCAGCAAGTGAATGAGCAGTTAGGAGAAAACTTTGTAAAAGCGGGAGCAGAAGTGGATATTCTGCCCAATGGCCGCATGGACCTGTCGGATGAATTATTGGGCCGCCTGGATTGGGTGGTTGGGTCCATTCATGCACAATTTAAAAAAGATAACACAGAAAGAATACTCAGGGCTTGTGAAAACCCCTATGTTCATGTCATTGGGCATCCAACAGGCCGTCTCATCGGTATGCGGGAAGGATACCCTCTGCAACTGGAAGAGGTGGTAAAAGCTGCCGCTGCTACAGGCACAGCCTTAGAAATCAATGCACAACCTGCCCGGATGGATCTGAATGATGAAGCGGCCCGTATGGCCAGAGAGCAGGGTGTGCCACTGGTGATCAGTACGGACAGTCATACCTTTGAAAATTATCAATATTTGGCACTGGGTATCGCTGTGGCCAGAAGGGCCTGGTGTCGTCCAGAAGATATTCTGAACACGCAATCCTGGGAGGCGATCAGCCGATTCAAAAAAAATAAAAGGAAATAAGTGTTGAGGACTGGTCTCTGATTTTTCGTTATACTTCTATATTTTTCAATAGATCGTAGCTGAAAGGTTTATTCAAAAAACCACTCACCACATCATAAGTATTGCTTTTCTCTATATCGGCAGAACTAACGGAAGAAGTGAGCATAAAAATTTTTGCATTGATTTTTTTATCCAGCCCATTTTTGATGTACTCATCCAGAAAATCAAATCCATCCATTTCAGGCATTTTGATATCTAGAAAAATTACATCAGGATGATGTGACAAATCTAAATTTTCCAGGTATTCCAGTGCTTTAGTGGCCGATTCAAAAAAAACTGTTTCTCCCTGAAAGCCCTTACGCTTTAAAGCTTCGCGTGTCAGAAAATTGGTTACATCATCATCATCAATAAAAATAATTTTGTAAGGATTATTCATACTGCTTCAGACAGGTTAAAGAGTTCGAAAGGCCCGATGCTAGAGCTGAAAATATTACAAAGCAAATTATATGGATTTAGTAAAATATTCAAATTTAATGGTAAATTTTCTGAATATCCGCCATTTAAAGTAATTTTTTATCAAAAATGATGAGTCTTTTTAAAACGTTTTGCTCAACTTATTTTATAGGAATGACTTTATGCTCGCTATGTTGAGTGGGTACAATTCCGAAAACTATATCATGCGGCCCCTTTTTTATGTTGGTAAAACCTGTAAAATGGCCAAAAGCAGGCAGCACACCTCCTTTTTGGGTGAAGTAGAAACAGGGCATTCTGAAACTTTCTCCGGTTTTTCCCTGAAGACGTATACCAGGATGCAGATGTCCGGAGAGATGGTAGTGCTCCGCCTGAGGTTGGTTTGTATGATGGCTCTGTTCTTTCGTTAGCGCAAAGGTTGGGTGATGCGAAAAAAAAAAGGAGGAATAAGATGAGTATCTTCAAAGACTGTTAAATTACTGATTTGGTAGGCAGCATCAGGCAATATATCATGGTTGCCTTTTACCAAAGAAAAGGAGTAAGCGGACAGGTCAAGGAGAAAATTTTCAAAATCCAGCCACTCCTTATTATATACACTATGAAATAAGTCTCCCAGAATCAGTATTTGCGCAGGATGGAAATGCGAGATAAGTTGGCGCAAGGTATTGAGATCGTGGTGATGAATGGCTGAGGGGATGGGGATGCCTGCTTTTCTGAAGTGTGCGGCTTTTCCCAGGTGCAAGTCGGCCAGGATCAGAATTTCCTGTTCTTCCCAAAAAATGGCCTTTTGCGGCAATAGCCATAAAGTCTGCCCACGTAGAGAAAAGGGCACACTGGCCGCACTGAAAAGATTTTTTTTCATTTTGCTGGCGGTATCGTCTAGGCAATGAGCTGCTCCACTTTTTCTTTGGTTAAGGGTTTGTTCACCAGGGTCTCTACGCCTAGTTCCTGTAGCTTTTTTAAATCCTTAGGGTTGTTTGAAGTGGTTAACGCCACAATTTTGATAGCGTTGTTTTTTTTGATCCCCATATGATCTAATTGTTCTAAAAACTCAAAGCCATCTAAAACAGGCATGTTGATATCCAGTAAAATCAATTCCGGACATTGTGCATTCTGGCATCGTTCTTCCAGGATAGAAATGGCTTCTTTCCCATTGGTAGCTACTTCTACCTGACGGGCTATTTGCAAGTCCTGAAGCAGATTGACATTGATAAAATTAGTTATCTCATCATCATCTATTAGAAGAATGCAATTTAGTTGACTCATAGACGCTGTTATTGTTGAATATTGAAATATAGTTTTTATTTGGTTTTATATCATAATATTTGGGAGGTAAACTTTAAAGATAGCGCCTTTTCCCAACTGACTTTCCAGCGCTACTTTACCTCCTGCATTTTCAACAATACGTTTTACTAAAAATAGTCCAACACCGTTTCCCTCAATATGGTTGTGCAATCTTTTAAACATCGTAAAAATTTTATCATGATGCTGTGGAGCTACCCCTATCCCATTATCTTTCACACATAACAGAAAGGTACTTTGGTTATAAGAAGTTTCAATAATAATTTCCGGTTCACGTTCAGGATGTCTGTATTTCACAGCATTACTGAGCAAATTGTAAATAAGGCTCTTAAAATTGGAATAGGAAAATGAGATGATATGGCAGGCATCTGTACGGACCATGATCTTTGCTCCTGATTTGTGGATCATCTCCCGCATCATGATGGTGACTTCCTCAATGATCTCATTGATATTGGTGAGTGCTACGTCGTCCGAGAAATTCTTGTTGAGCTTGGCAATATCTGTCAGGTCTTGAATGGTGGTTTTAAATCGTTGGATGGAGAAATCTATCATGCTCAAGGCCGTGAAAATTTTTCTGTTTCTGATCTTTTCATCCTGCACATAATCCAGCAACAGATTGGAAAGCCCTTCAATATTGGAAACCGGCGCTTTCAGATCGTGGGACGCGGTGTAAACAAAATTATCCAGATCCCTGTTTGTTTTTTCTAATTCCAGATTTTTTTCGTGCAACTCCGCATTGATCCTGTGCAGCTGTTGCTGCGTATAATGAAGGTGCACAATGGCTTTCTTTTGCTCATTGATATCCGTACAGGACCCAACCCATAAGTTAATTTTTCCTGCTTTGTCTGAAACGGGTATTGCCTGACAAAGGTGCCAATGGTATTGACCGTCGCTGGCTTTTCTGAAACGACTTTCTGTTTCAAACCGATTTCCTGTAGCCAGCGAATGATGCCATTGCTCCACCATTTTCTTCAAATCATTGGGATGTATCATTTGTAACCAGCCTTCTCCTCTTGTCTCATCATAAGTCAAACCCGTATAATCATACCAGCGTTGGTTAAAATAGTCAAGCTGCCCATCGGGTTGGGCTGTCCAGGCGATTTGAGGATAGGCCTCCAGCAAAATACGAAACCGATCCGATCCGTCATTTAGTAATTTCTTTGCCAGTACCTGATCCGTCACCTCATAGCCAAACAAAAGGATGCCCTCAACCCGGCCCTGTTCGTCACGCATAGGCTGTAATGCAAAATTAAAATATGGGTATTCTTTTAATTCAGGGTTCACAAAGTCAAACGTAGCCTGGAATTCTTCTACCTGTAGGGGCTGTTCTTTCTGGTAAACCTGATCCAACAGCTGGACAAACGCCTGACTCTGAGTGCTCTTTGCCGCTTTTTTTACAGAAAGTCCTGTGTAATCCTGGAGTCCGAAATACTGTAGGCCATAGGGATTAATCAGTTCGAGAGTATGATCTGCCCCTTTCAAAAGACATATGAGGGCGGGCGTTTCCATCACCATTTGATGAAACCTGGCTTCACTTTTTTGAAGCTTCCTCAAACTTGCTTCCGCTTTGAGTGCAGTGATGTCAGTGATAAAAATTTCAGATCCTGTATCGGTAGGTACCATATGAAAGTTGTACCAAAGTTGCTGCTTATTGTCGAAACATTCAAAGGTTTTTTTCTGATGGAATTGAATAGACTCTCTGAATTTCTCATACATTTGGGTTTTTCTGAGCGTCGGAAACTCGCTCCATATTTTTTTTCCAATGCATGAATACGCTGTCGGTAGATGAATGAACTGATGGCTGATAAACACGATGTTCTCCTGTTGATCCAGCACAAAAAAAGCATTTTTAAAAGGCTTCGCAGGGTTAATGCCAGATTTGTGCTGAAATATCATAGTATATCGCGTTTCCCATTGTAATAATGGTATGCTGATTTTTTATAAAGATTAATAAAGATAATTAATTCATTACAAATAATGCCTGTTCTAGCTTGAAGCATGTACAGAAGGAACAGTACTTTGAGATATCAAATTTCGTACTAGTTTAGGATAGGCTTATTCCCTCAGGAAGTAATTTAATTTTACCTTCTTTAAATAAATTTCCGATTGCCTTTTTAAATGTTTTTTTGCTCATGTGAAATGCTTGCTGAATGGCTTCTGGTGTGCTGTTATCATGCAAGGGCAAAAAGCCCCCGGCTTGCTGTAGTTCGGATAAAATCCGGTGTTTAGCATCTTTTACCTGTGAAAATCCCTGAGGCTGTAAGGAAATATCCAACTTACCGTCGCTACGAATCTTTTTGATAAAACCCTCCAGGGCCATGCCTACTTCCACGGGTTTGAAAATTTCATTATGATAAAGCATACCCCCAAATGTTTCATTGACCACCGCTTTGAAACCTAAAGGGGTACGATCATAGAGGAGCAAGTGAACGGCCTGTCCTGGGGTAAGAGCGGAGATGTCTGATGATAAAAAGCTTTCAATTTTGGCAACAGCAATCACCCTTTGGGTCCGGTGATCGAGACAGGCCCTGATCACCACATGGTGACCTTCTTTGACCGGAAAAGGCTGTTCTTTAAAGGGAAGCAGCAGGTCCTTCTCCAATCCCCAATCCAGGAAGGCACCATAACGGGTTATTTGTTTTACCAAGAGTGAAGCGAAATGATCGACCACCACCTTGGGATGCAGGGTGGTAGCTACCAGACGATCTTCCGAGTCGGTGTAAACGAATACCTGGAGGGGGGAGCCGATAGCAAATTCAGGTTGCACATACTTATTGGGTAAAAGAATTTCTCCCGCTGAAGAATCAAGATAGATTCCATGAGGAGATTGACGGGTAATGGTCAGGGTATTATAATCCCCAATTTTTAGTAGACTCATCTAAGTTAGATACAGTTTGCCATGCTTCCAGCTGTGTTTTAACCAATGTTATGATTGCTAAAGTTCCAAAACTTGTCATTTTACCACAACCTGACACCAGGAAGGAGGCATTCAGTCTTCCCTGCTGGTAACAATGATACTTTGCTTTATATTTTTGGTATATTCAGAAGGCAAGGCTCCAAATCTTTCTTTGAAAAGCTGAGAAAAATGCGCCGGGTTGGCATATCCAACCATACTGGAGATTTGTCGGATACTCAGCGAATCATTCATGAGTAAGGCAGCTGCTTGTGTTAATCTTTTTTCACGAAGGAATTTGTTGATGGTCATACCAAACACAGATTTAAATCCCTGCTTGAGTTTGGTCGTATTAATGCCAATTTTTTTGGCCAGCACGGGAATGGTAATCGTTTTATCCAGATTAGCACTTAATATTTTTTCTGCTTCCTGAATCAGTCTGACATCCGTTTTCCTGAGCAGTATGCTTTTTTTATCAGGCAGGTGATCGTCAACATAAAGATCTATGATCAGGCCGAACATTTCCAGTGCTTTGGCTTCCAAGTAGGTCTTACGACTAAGCCCTGATAAGGTGTTGCCATGAATCTGGTAGACACAATTGGCCAGCAGCAGGCTATAGGGGGTATGGTATTCGAAGGGATCTGCGGCATTTACATCACGGAACACATTGGCCAGCCCTTGAGGAATTGTATACAGATCACACTCTATTTTAGAAAGGAAAGCCATTCGATCAATTTCCAGTATCGTAATTTTTATAGGTGCATGTGCCGGAAAGGTAAATTTCTGATCATATTCACCTGTACTGGTGGAGAAAGAGGCAAACAAGGGTTCTATCGTGAAATGCTTGTTTTCTGGCTCAAAGGCATAACTAAAATAACCTTTTTGGCAAAATATAAGCCGCAGAGGATGAGAGCGTTCCAGTTGATAATGAAAAGTGATGGGGTGCGACAAGTGCATGTTTAACTGAAGCAAGCCCATCCCCCCTTTAAAATTGATTCCTTTGATATATCCCTGTCCCCATTTTTCAGGTATGTTAATAGTGGTTTCATCGCAGATGAAAGTAGGAGAATCGCTTCCCAACTGTTCGCCAATTGTTTTTATGACTTTGTGAAGTGAAATATCATGGATCAGTATGGTCATAGTTGTTCCGAATGGCTCCTTCCTGAATTATGGTAACCAAAACAAAGTTAAGAGAATAATATTAAATCAATAATCAGCTTATAACTTTCCGTTCTCCAAATGGTTTATACGGGGGATAGGTGGTATACCTATTGGTTTTCAAATTAATTTTTTTGACTATGAAGACGAAGTTAAAAAATAAACTTAGATTTTTTTCCCTGCTCAAAGAAACTTACAAGGAGTGGAACGAGGATGACCCTTTCCGGCATAGTGCTGTGATTGCCTATTATGCCATATTTTCTTTACCAGCACTTTTAATTATTGTAGTCAAGGTGGCCGGATTGGTATTGGGTAAAGAAGCTGTTCAAGGGCAGATAGAAGCACAAATTAGTGGCATTATTGGCCATCAGGCAGCCGAACAGGTACAAACCATGATTGCAAATTCCAGCCAGATGGGCAATTCCATCATCGCCATCATTATCGGGGTAGCTACCTTGCTATTCGGGGCAACCGGGGTATTCTATCAGTTACAGCAATCGCTCAACAAAGTATGGGAAGTACAACCCAAACCCAATGCTGGTATTTCTAAATTAGCCATTGACCGGGCTACCTCACTGGGTATTATACTGGCTATTGGGTTTCTGCTCTTAATCTTTATGGTTGTCACAACCTCTCTGAATTATTTCAGCGAATGGATCAAACAGTATGTTCCTGATGTATTGATGTACGTTTTCTATGCGGTGAATATCTTGATTCCGTTGGGTGTCATTACTGTGTTGTTTGCGCTTATTTTCAAAGTATTACCGGATGCTAAAGTAAGTTGGCGGTCAGTGTGGGTCGGTGCTTTTGTCACAGCCATTCTCTTTACCATTGGTAAATTTGCGCTGGGTATTTATTTTGGGAAAGCAGAACCAGCTTCTACCTATGGGGTGGCGGGTTCAGTTATTCTAATGATGCTCTGGGTCAACTATTCGGCTCTGATCCTACTTTTCGGCGCAGAATTTACACAGGTATACGCCAGAAGTAAAGGACACAGGATTGAACCGTCCAGCCATGCACAGCGTACTCCTGAATTTCGTTTGAAAGAGATGGAACATGCGCATGAAGAAACGAAAAGGTAAGCATAGCAGCTGAATAAATTTCACTGGCTATTCGCTGAGGTTTGGGCGTAGAAAAATATTGGCTAAATTCATGAAACTTCACAAGGTATCACAAAAGTGGTGAGGTCATGAAGGTTATATTGCTTATGGTCAGTGTTTTTCTGTGCTTTTACTGTCAGAGTAGAGGGCAAGATACGCCTGTTATCCGGGTCAAATCAGGGGAGGATGTCATGACAGCGATTCCTGTAGAGCAGAGATATCGCTTTGGTCATTTCACAAAAGGGCGTGTCACCTTCTACAATGGTAGTTCCTCCGTAGCCCATCTTAATTACAATCTGTTGCTGGGAGAAATACAGTTCATCAGCCCTGCAGGCGATACGCTTTCCCTTGACCAGGAAGAAACGGTGAAGCAGATACAGATTGGGGAACACTTCTTTTATTATGACACGCAATTCGGGTTTTTAGAAGCCATGGCAGACTACCCACGGGTAACGTTGGCGGTGAAAGAAGTCTACAGAAATGTGAGTCAGGAAAAAATGGGAGCTTACGGACAATCCTCCGGGGTTTCTTCCATTGAAAGTTTTAATACCTATTCTGACAATGGCCGCTTGTATAAGCTGGAGGCTAAAGGTGATCTGATACTATCCAGGTATATTTCCTATTATTTGATAGATCAGAACCACCGGGGACACCGGGCGAACAGATCCGGTCTGCTCAGTATATTCCCAAGGCAAAGAAGAGCCATTATTGCTTACCTCAAAGAAAACACTGTCAATTTCAATCAGGAGGAAGACCTGAAAAGACTGCTTCAGTTTTGCAGCGAATTGTCACAACAGTAACTTCCATTCTTCCAACTTTTTGCACCATTTCGGTGTCCATTAGCCATCCCTAATCCCACACCAGTATGAAAAACCTATACCAATACTGCTGGTTGGCCCTAGGCCTTGGGCTGGCAAGCTGCTCTGAGGATGAAAAAGCACCCGCAGCGATGCGTTCCACACTTCCTAACCATTTCAAAGTAGTGGGTGAGGCTGTTGGCACCGATGGTGCCCTTTCCATAGACTGTATCTGTGATCTACAAATTGAACTGGAGGGAGAACCTACCCAATCGGAAGGGGTGGTGGAGTACCGCGGCGTGCATGGCGGCCATTTTCGCAGAACGGTGCTGGATTCTCAGGGCGATGGTATTTCTCTGTCGCCTGATGTGCATGGTGAGATCATCATTCGGGTGTATGAGGCCGATAGTATCTCCCTTACCATCCCGATCAATCTAGGATCTGAAAGCTCATTTTACCGGGAGACAGCCCAATTTAAAGGGACAAGCAGTGAAAACAGTTTGGGTTCAGGCCAGTGGAACTGTGCGCCCTTTGATCTGACCGAAGGTTGGATCGACACGGTAGGAACGGTGCAGGGCACCTGGCGAATTCAAAGCGAATAAATGATGTTGACGGACATTATTCCACCTTCGCCAGATTCTTTGGTTCTTTAGGTTCTACCGTTTGGATCACCCATTCCCCTATCTTTAAACCCTGGGCGGAGCCATTTTCATTGGCATCCCGGTAGTGGATACCGCCATACAGGCGGGAGATAGCGGCTTCCCGGGCAGCTTCCATGAAAGAGGAAAAACTCCGTGCCGGGATGCCGTAGCTGACTTCTACATCATCCGTAAACTGAAAATCGGGACCCAAATAGTGGGTTAAGATATAGGCGGAAGCGCCTGAGACCGTAGAATGTCCACTGGTATATTCCGGAAAAGGAGGCGTTTGCAATAATGGCTGCCAGTTTGGGTCGATATATTTCCGGATGGCTGTCTCCGGCCTGATGCGATTGCTGCGGTATTTTTCATCCCAGCAGGAAATAAAAGCATCCATCAGTCCAACGGCGACCACCGCATGGATTTTCATAGAAGCGGAAAAATCTTTTTGCGCTTTCCGGCAAGCAATGCCGGTAATCCCCATCCAGTGTGCGCCGGGAGATATTTTTTTAAGGGCTACCATGAGGTGGCCGGTGTTCTTCATAGCAAAGGGGTTACAATCCCAGAAGGAGGCAATCGCCCTGTGCTCCTGGGGTAGGGTAAGACCCTCTTCATACACTTCTTTGAGCATGGTGAAAAACGGAGAATCTTTGTCTTCACTGAAGGGAACCGGCGGTTGGGGTTTAAACTGACTGGCCGAATCCATGGTGAGCGGACGTACCGTATTAAAATGAGGTTCTACGGCGGCAAAATAAGCCGGAGGGGTAGGATACCAATAGCCTTCTCCTTCCTTTGGGGTGTATTTTGGGAAATTACTGGTCTTATGATACCCATCCGTCTTGGCGTAAGCCAGTATTTGGGTGCTGATGGCTTCGGCGTAAGCTTTTGAGTTTTGAATGATGGCCTCGGAAAAACCCAGCTGCTTGCAGGAATCCAGGAAGTTTTCTTCGTAAGCAGCCATCATTTGGCCGGAAGGCTGCATCTTACGGGCCGTTTCCATCATAGCCAGCATGGCACTCAAGGAAACGGAATATTCCTGAATGGGAGGTTTTGATAAGGCTGGATACCCATGCAGCAGGCCGGTCATCGGGGGATAGGTGCTGTCATTTTGTGCCACCACTTCATAACCCGCCAGACAGATATAGGCAAAGAAGCGGGCAGCCAGCGGCGGATTGGTTACGTCATGAACCATCACCTCCGTAACTTTAGTGATCAGTTCATTAATGTCTTCGTTGCTGAAGTGGGGAGAGGCTTCCTGTTGCTTCTGGCAGGCCGTGCCCCAGACTAATATCAGCATAATAACAATGTATCGTTTCAACCGCATGGCTATTGAATTTTATAAGCTTTCACACTCGCCTGGTTAATGCCAAACAGCAGGGTGTTATTGACTTCTATGACACTTCTTACGTCGCCCTGCACTTCCAGCCCTGACTGATGTTGGGGGACATAGGTAAAATCCCCCTGCTTGTCGCCCTGCAAGAGAATGCCATAGTTGGCATCACAATTCCCAAACCGAAGGCGAGCCTCATTGATATTGCCACAAAGCAACAGATCGGAAGCGCCATCCTGGTTATAATCCAGCGGGGTAATGGTAAACACCGGTGAAGACTGCACTTCCAGGGGAAGTGGTTTTTCTTTCCAGGTGCCCTCTCCATTACTCTCAAAGTAAATGGTTTTCAGATGATTGGCCTGTAATTGTTGGACATCCTGTAATTCCTCCTCAGTAAAAATGTCTTTCATTTGTGCATCGGCATAACTTTTATAAGAGGGGAACCGGGTACGCATCATGCTCATCTGATCCAGCAGTTCATCCCGGGTCACGGAAGGATAGCTTTTCCCCTGAATATAAAAACAAAAGATAGGATCTACAGAACCATTGTCATCAAAATCCTTATAAAAAAGCTCTGCGGGCTCCTGGTCGCTGGCCTTACACTGCGTATTCAAACCCATATTGCCCACCACCAGGTCGGGATGCCCATCTTTGTTCAAATCTTCTACCAGCAGGGTATTCCACCAGCCACTGTATTTTTTGTCAAAATAGTCGGAAGTCCGATCGGTCAACTGTCCTTTGGCATTGATCCATACCATCACTGGCATCCATTCCCCTACAACAATCAAATCTTCCTGCTGATCCCCGTTCACATCCACCCAGGAGGCATCTGTAACCATCCCCAGCTGTTGTAGAGCAGGAGATAGCTGCTGGGTTTTATCCTGAAAGTTGCCTTTGCCATCGTTGAGTAGCAGGTAACTTCGGGGCGATTCCGGATACCGGCCCGGTACCACCCTTCCTCCTATAAACAGGTCAGGGTAGCCATCTTGATTGATGTCTGAGACGCTGGCACAACTGGTACTGGTAAGCATGGAAGGGAGCGCCTGCAAATTTTTGGTGAAATTTCCCTGTCCATCGTTAAGATACAGTCTGTCTTGCAGAGCCGGGTCCTCTGGCATAAAATTACCATATCCTCCACTGCTGACATACAAATCCAGAGAGCCGTCGCCGTTGGCATCGAAGAAAATGGCATCTGTATCTTCACTGATTTGATCTTCTTCAAATGCCTTCGTAGGGTGATGTATAAAGGTTGAACGGTTTCTTTGTAAGTATAACTGCCCGGACTGACCGCTGGCACCGCCCACATAGACATCTTCCAGTCCATCCCCATTGACATCTCCCTTTGCCATACAAGGGCCGGAAAAAGATAGGGGATTTACCATCAGGGGCTGCCGTTTGAAATCATTAATTGCATTTTTCTGGTGTTCAAAAGGCAGGGGAGAGGCTACTTCACGGTAGATGGTTTCTGTTTTGCCATTAGTATCAAGGGGCTTCTTCGCCTCTTCTTCGGAAAGCGTCAGGGTCTGGTCAGCTGGTAAAGCCGTCAGCCATTGCTGTTTACCGCTGGGCCATACGATGTGCAATGAGTCAATGGTGGCTATTTCGCCTAATCCGAAATGTAATACCGGCGACACACTGGACTGGTAGCCACGGGTAGGCATTTGTTCCAGGTATTGTTTTTTTCCTTGATGGTAGATCGTCACTTTAGCGCCTATGCCCTGGGTATTATGACCTGCTCCTCGCAGGGCAAGCTGAAGATAGTGATGGTTGAGCTGGTTGTCCGATTCATTCTGAAAGATAAAGGCGGGTTTGTTAATATTGCTGACGACCAGATCAAGGTCTCCGTCATGATCCAGATCAGAATAGGCTGCCCCATTGCTATTAGAAGGAAGGGTCATACCCCATTGGTTTTTCATGTTGGAGAACGTGATGCCCCCCTTATTTTTGTAAATATAATTAGCTACATTAGAGGAGGGCATCTGATATACTAACTTCAACACATCTTCCCGCTTCAGCTTTCCTTCTTTACCCTGTGTGAAATCGCCCATATATTTGATAAAGTCCATGTTGGTATAATCCCGCACATAGCCGTTGGTGACAAAAAGATCTTTCCATCCGTCATTATCATAATCGGCCAACAGGGAAGCCCAGCTCCAATCCGTATTGGAAATGCCTGCCAGCTGCCCGATTTCGCTGAAATTTCCATTGCCGTTGTTGGTATGCAGCATGTTGCGCATGTATTGGTAGTGGAAGCCTACCCGCAGGTTTAAATTGAATAACTCATAGTTGTCAGGCGCAAACAGCAACTTCTGGCGGCGGTTGTCTTCGGGCAGCATATCCAGGGTATAGATATCCGGCAAGCCGTCATTGTTGATATCGGCAATGTCGTTGCCCATAGAAAAATGGGAAGTATGTCCCATCTGATCTTTTATCTCATCGGTGAAGGTTCCGTTCCTATTGTTGATGTAGAGAAAATCGGGTACGGCATAATCATTAGAAATGTAAATATCAGGCCACAGGTCACCGTTGAGATCAGCAATACCGGCTCCTAGTCCATAAGAGAGGGAAGAGGAACTAATGCCTGCTTTTCGCGTCACATCTTTAAACTTTCCCTGATCATTATTAAAGAGTCTGACCCCATTGTTAGGATCTTCTTTTTTTAGTATTTCAGCCGTGGTGACTTCATCCAGGACGGGTAAGGGAAAAGGACTGTGGTTGAGCAAAAACATATCCAGGTCCTGGTCCCGGTCATAATCAAAAAAAACAGCCTGGGTGCTGGTAGCCATACTGGCCAGACCATATTCCTGTGCTTTTTCCTGAAAGTGAGGCATACCCAGGGAATCCACACCCTGGTTGATAAACAGTTGATTCGCTCTTTTTTCCGGGCGCATATTGCCTGAGTAGCACACGTAGATATCCAGCCAGCCATCGCCGTTCACATCAGCCATGGTCACCCCTGTGGTCCAGGGACCCTCCCGGCCGGCGACACCCGCCTGTTGGGTAATATCCTGAAATAGCATGGGCGTTTCCTGGCCTTTGTTCAGGTATAATTTATTGGGGGTCATGTTTCCGGTAAAATAGAGGTCATCCCATCCGTCACCATTGACATCGCCAACGGCCACGCCGCCGCCATTGTAAAAATATTCGTAGGCCATCACATTGGTATTCAGCCCTTCGGTAAGCGCATTGTTAAAATCCACCCGGGTTTTACCGGCTGATAACAAGGTAAACAGGGGAGGGGAAGACAGAGATTCTTTTTCGTTTATAGCAGAAAGCTCCTCTTCTTTTTCATTTTTCGGTTGGTTCTGACAACTTGCCATGAGTGCGACTACTGCCATACACACACCATACTTCAGATGCTTTTTCGACCACGCCAATGTCATAAAACGTTAAGTAATTGAAGGGGGCTGATCGCTAGGCATGCTCAGACCACCCTGTTCTTTAAAATAGAAAAATCTATGCTGGCATTAGTAATAACCAGCATAGATTTTAAAATAGTTCAGTCGCCCCTATGTTTAATAGCCAGGGTTCTGTATCAGTTGTTCATTCCGGTTCATTTCTTCCCGTTCGATGGGTAGGAAATACATTTTATCCAGCCACTGACGGTTCTCAAAGCCCGGATCCAAATCTGTCACAGTATAGGAATAATCGTAATTATTGGGGTCATACTTGTACAAGGATACGCTGGCACCAGGCTTGAGCGACCCTTCTATCAATATGATTCTGGCTTTTTGCCCCAACGTTTCTTCAGCGATCATCCAACGGCGGGCATCATGATAGCGATGTTCCTCATAGACCAGCTCTATCCTGCGCTCATTTCGATACCGGTCCCTTAAGGCAACACCGGATTCAGTGAGGGCAGGCATCCCGGCACGGTAACGGATTTTGTTTAACCAGGTGCGGGCTTCTTCATCCTGCCCCAATGCTATACTGGCTTCCGCATAGTTGAGCATCGCTTCCGTATAGCGTAACTCCGGCCAGGGAATTTCCTGACGGGTGCTCTGATCTACAATAGCAGGATCTTTGTTGATGAACTTATGCATGTAGTAGCCCGTACGCGTTCCGTTCCAGTCTTCTACAGAACTCTGGCGGGTATCCAGACCAAAGTAGTTAACAACCTCACCATTTTGCACAATCTCATAGGTACCGGTCTGAATTTGGTTGGCCGGATCCTTGGCAGCCACATCAGCTGTACGAGGCTTCCAGTCGGCACCGTCATAGAGGATGGTAGCATAGAAACGAGGATCCCTGTTTTCATAAGGGCTCGCCGCATGGGCCGGATTGTTCCAGTCAAAGGGGGTGCCATCCATCATTTCATAATCGTCTACCAGGTTCTGGGTTGGCGTATTACCGGCCCAGTTATGATACCCGTTCGGTCCGTTATCCAAACCGACCCGGCTTCCATCTTCTATCTTTTCATTGATGAAGTAACGGGCAAACAGCAGTTCACTTTCTCCGCCATTTTTAGACAATGACATGTTCTCATAGTTCATTTCCCCTTCTTCAGGCGTAACAGGAGCTGTCAGATCAGTCATATAGCCATAGCCTGGTATGTCCAACACCGCTTTAGCGGCAGCCTGAGCAGCCTGCCAGCGGGCTGTACGGTCACCACTGGTATAGCCTAACAACTCCGGATTGGTAAAACCGGCGATCACCGATGAATTCGCTGAAGCAGTAGGAATATCATGCAGATCGCTGGCAGCGTATGTCAATACGCGGGCTTTCAAAGCCAGGGCTGCGGCCTGATTGGCACGGCCTGCTGCCAAGGTTTTACCTTCCAGCATTTGTGCTGCGGCATCGCAATCTGCCACAATAAAGTTGACGCACTCCTCGAAAGTATTTCTGGGTGCTGAAAAATCCGGCTCGCCCAATTCATAAACTCTATCGATTAGCGGAATGGCTCCCCAAAGGCGTAGCAGTTGGTGATAAAAGAAAGCACGCATAAAATGGGCCTCCCCATTCAATCTTTCTGCCAGCTCAGGATTGTCAAATTGCGGTTCCGCCAGATTTTCCAGGGCCAGGTTGGCCGATCGGATTCTGGCATACAAAGCATTCCACCGAAGTCGGTTGTCTCCCCAGTTGATCACATTTTCCGGGCTGGTACGAGATTCAGTGACTGTCGTAACGCCCCGCCCCGGGTGGGTAAACACACTTTCATCCGTGGTGGATGCAAACATTTCTTCATTAAAACCTCCGTTGTGTAATCCATTGTAAATTTCAGTAACGAAGGCTTCCGAAAGCCCTGCATCTAGCCAAACGTCAGCTTCCGATACCTGATCCAGGGGCTTGGTGTTCACAAAATCATCATTACAGCCTGTGGCAGCGCCTAAGACTACAATGAAGATCAAGGATATATATTGTAATTTATTCATATGCTTATGTTAACTGATGCTTAAAACGTTATCGTTGCTCCCACATTGATAATTTTAGACTGCGGATAGTACTGACCGCTACCACTGAGTGACTCCGGATCGAAAATATCGAACTTATCAATGGTAAACAGGTTAAGGCCATTGGTATATATTCTCAGATTATTGATGCCTACTCTTTCCGTGATATCCAGTGGAAGGGTATAGCCTACTTCAAAGTTCTTCAAGCGAATATAGTCCGTACTTCTCAGCCAGTAGGTGTTTCCTCCTGAATACCACTGGTTGCCTCTGTCAGCAATCCTTGGGTATTCACTGCTGGGGTTATCAACCTGCCAGCGACGCTCGTAATCATAGAGCAGGTAATTACCAATACTACCGGACTCTGTTCCAATCATAATTTCACCACCGAGCGATCCCTGGAACAGGACAGTCAGATCAAAACCTTTATATTGGGCGCCTAAATTGATACCCCCCTGGAAAAGCGGGATCACAGTTTTATCGGTTCTGATCCGGTCATCAGCTGTGATTTTACCATCGGGTACACCATCAGGGCCATATAAATCTTTGTATTTCATATCACCCGGACGCAGGTTATTGGTCAGAGCGCTGTAATCAATGGTATTGGCATCAATCTCTTCCTGTGAGGCAAATACACCATCGAAGACATACAGCAAGTTGGTGTACATGGGTCTGCCTGTGGTTCTTTGCCATGCCGGTGCACCGGGTGCTTCATCCCAGAAGAGAATTTTATTCTGTGCATAGCCACCGTTGACACTAGCACTAAAACTTACCTCTCCGGCTTGACCGTTGTAGCCTACATTGAAATCATAGCCCCGGTTTCTCACTTCTCCGATATTTTCTGGCGGTAAGGTCATCCCGGTCGTTTGAGGTACTGATCCGAATTTAGGCCACAGAATATTGGTTCTTTTGTTGATAAAATAATCAAATTCAAAGAAGATCTTGCCTTCCAGCAGCTGACCTTCCAGACCTATATTCGCGTTGTTGGCTACCTCCCAGGTAATACTATTGTTAGGTACCCTGGTCTCAAACAGGGTTTTGACCACCTGATCCCCAATAATATAACTGTTGAAGCCATAGGTGGAGAGGAATTGATACTCTAACAGAGGGCCATCAGGTCCCAGTGTAATGTTATCATTACCCATTTGTCCCCAGGATCCCCTTAACTTCAGGTAGTCCATGAAATTTACGTTGTCTTTCCAGAAGTTTTCTTCGGAGATAACCCATCCTGCCAGTACGCCGGGGAAGAATCCATAGCGGGTATCTTCCGGGAACATGTAGGAGCCATCATAACGCCATAAGAATTCCAGCAGGTATTTTTCCTGAAAATTATAAGCCACCCGACCGAAGTAATTGAGACGGGCACGTTCCCAGGCACTGCCACCATTGTTCTTTTCCGCATCACCCCCTGCAAACAGTTGATCAATGGCGGGTGAGATATAATATCTGCGGAAAGCATTGAAGCCACTCCATTCTATGGTTTCCCGGTTGGTTCCGGCCAGGAAGTTTAAATTATGATCTCCAAATGCTCTTTCATAGGTAAGTACACCTCCCAGCAAAATATTCAACTGATCTTCATTCCCCTGGTTGAGTCTGGGATCTGCAGCGGCAGGTCCACGGGCTACTTTATCCAGTGCAGGCAATCCGTCGTCTCCGTAAGAGGTACCATCCCAGCTATAGATAAACCAGGGTATTTCCCATCTTTTGGTTTGCCTGATTAATTTATCCACCGAAGCCGTTCCGGTAAATTTCAGTCCTTCCACGCCTGGAATGGATATTTCCAGAGAACCATTGGTTTGCACATAGTTCCTGTCATCTCTGTCATACCCAGTCTGGTTGGTGGTAATCACCACCGGCTGTTGGCCATTTTCAATATCTGGGCCGGGCAATCCATTCGGCCAGTAAGCCGGGGAGGTAGGAATACCGCGCATCTGCATCCGGAAAATAGCGCCTGCACTTTGGGTAGGGAAGAAACGTCTTTCCTGACGACCCAATACCCCCAGTCCTACCTTGATGTATTCATTGATATTTCCGTCCAGGTTGATACGAAAATCATACTGTTTGTAGCCGGTAGCGGCATCCTTATAAAAAGCATCCTGGTTTTGATACCCCAAAGAAGCCAGATATCTCAGATCATCCGTACCACCGGAGAGTTGTATGTTATGCTGAGACTGAGGAGACCAGTTTTTCAGGGTAGCCTCATACCAATTCGTATTGGGGTGTCCCCAGGGGTCGGTACCATCTCTGAAAAGCTGAAAATCTTCCGGACCGTAGGGTGCTTCCAAGATTGCGCCATTGGGGCGGTTGTAGGTTCCCGTTTCGTCAAAGGCAGCTTGGGCGGCCGCCCATTCTTCTACCGGTAAATTCCAGATTTCCAGCTCGTTTCTCATTTCTGCAAACTGTACGGCATTGGCCATTTCCGGGAGTACGGTGGGCTGTGCAAACCCTTGATTAAAAGAATAAGAAAGCTGTGGCTTCCCGGATTTACCACGTTTGGTCGTAATCAGGATCACACCGTTGGCAGCCCGAGCTCCATAGATGGCTGCCGACGCATCTTTCAAAACGGAAACACTTTCGATATCGGCCGGATTGATACGTTCCAATCCACCTGCTCTGGCTGGGATACCGTCGATCACCACCAGGGCGTCGTTATTTCCTAAAGTATTAGTGCCTCTGATACGGATGGATGAGCCATCGTAACCGGGTTCACCACTTCGGTTGACCGCAAACAGACCAGGTACTCGACCCGCCAGGGAGTTAGAAAGGTTTACCGTAGGCGACTTGGTCAGCTCTTCTCCCTTCACGGCGGCTACCGATCCGGTGACGGTTACTTTCTTTTGCTCACCATATCCTACAACGACCACTTCCTGCAACGACTGGATATCCGGAGACAATACAGCGTTGATAGTGGTCTGGTCGCCAATCTGGATTTCCATGGTTTCATACCCTACAGAAGAAAACACCAGCGTTTGGGCATCGTCGGGAACACTCAGTCTGTAGTTACCTTCCACATCGGTCACTGTACCAATGGTCGTTCCTTTGACCAAAACGTTGACGCCCGGCAGGCCAATACCGTCAGCCAGATCCGTGACTCTACCTGAAATATCCTTTTCCATGGCCTGCTCATACAGCATAGGTTTGATGGAAGCGGTAAAATCTACGGGGATACTGGGTTGAAAAGGAACATTACTTTCTATTTTTCTGAGCCCTTCTTCTGCCGGTTCTACATAAATGACATAGTAGTTTTCTTTAATTTTCTTAAAAGATAATTGCAGCGGCTTCAGATAAGTCGTGAGTGCCTTTTCCAGGTTGGCATGATCAGCCGTTTTCTCATCAAAAGTGTTCACCAACTTGTCTTTCACCATGTCGGTATCGTAAGTAAAGAACACCTGATGCTGTGCCTGAAGGTCTTTCAGCACACTCTCCAGAGATTTACTCTGATTTGCCTGAAAGGTTTGGTGCGGATCCTCCGTCAGTGTTTTTCCGGGTGGCTCCCAGAGGGAAACCATCTCCTGAGAAAAAGCTGCCCCATACCCACTACTAAGCACTACCAGAAGTGCCAGCATTCGGTTAATTAAGCGTAATTTGTTTCTCATAAGGTTACATTTTAGGTTGCAAAAAATTTTTACATAAGCACTGTGTGCAGTGCTTATTTATCCATGATGATTTTTTCCTTCTGTTGATCGATGCGAATTTGATAAATAGTCTCCAGAGATTGTAAAATCACTTCCAGGTTGTCAGATGGTAAGGTACCCGTAATTTTTTCCTGCGCCAAGGCCGCATGGCTAAAGACGACCTGCACGCCATAATAATCCTCTATGACCCGGCCCACTTCTGCCAGGGTCTGATTATCAAAAACCAAAAGATGATTTCTCCAGGAAGTTTGTTTGTCAGTATCTACCTGTTGATGCACCAGTTGATTGGTTTCCAGGGAGTATTGCAGCATATCGCCCGGCCGCATAACGACTCTTTCCCCATCTTCCACTTTTACATCAATTTTACCTTCATTGAGTACGACCTGAACGGTACTGTGGCGGTACTGAACATTAAATTCCGTACCCATCACCTCTACATCCAGACCTTCTACGTGCACAATAAATTTGACCGGAGCTGAGGCATCGGTTTGCTGGGCAGGGGTATGCCATTTTCTTACTTTGAAAAAAGCTTCGCCTTCCAGCCAGACTTCCCGGGGCTTATCAGTATTCCAGTGTCTGCTATACCTGAGGGAAGAATTCGCATTCAGGAGCACAGAGGAGCTATCAGGTAAAGAGAAAGCCTTGGTTTGTCCGTAGGCGGTTTGGTAGGTGGTGGTTTGTATTGATTTATACCGAAAGACCATGACGGCGGCGGCGAGGATCAGTACGGCGGCAGCTACCCGATAGCTATGTTTGATCGAAAATTTTTGAGAAGCGGAAGGAACAGCATCCGGTGGAGACTGTTGAATGTTCTCTTTTACCTTCTGCATCCGGTGAGCAGGCCAGGGTGCTATAGGGTACTGTTGAAGCAGCAACAAACGGGCAGCTTCTTCTATGGCAGCTTTCTTCTCCGGATGTTGCGACAGCCATTGATTCCAGAAAGAATGATCGCTTGGCTCAGGATGGAGAACCCATCGCTGGAAGCGTTCATCCATGACAAAATCCATTACTGAATAGTCAGTGTATGGCATATTTTAGGTTGTTGTATTGTTGTATTAGTATGAGAGAAATTTAGAAAAATTTTGACCAAAAAAAATGAATTATTTTTTAAGTTTTTTCAGACAGGATAGCAGCAAAGGCTTTCTTTGCCATTTTTCTATTGGCGCAGAAAGGAGTACTTGCCTTTAAAAGCCAGGAAGAACAGACTGCCATTCACACCTCCTGCTAGCCACTGAAGGGTATAGCAGAAAACATCATGAAAATGGTAAGGACAATCTGGGAAGGAATCAGCGTTTTTTTCACCACCTCTCTGAGTTGGGTCATGGCCTTATAAATAAGGGTATAAACAGCCGATTTTTCAATTTTCATGATATCCGCCACTTCATCATAACTATGATTTTCATAAAATTTTAAAAAAATGGCTTCTCTTTGGCGGTGTGAGAGCAGGGAAAGAGCCTTTTGTAGCTGACTTTCCTGTTCTTTCTGCTTTTCGCGTTCAATCCAGCTGGATTCGAAGGAAAAAGTAATATGGAACTGCAACTCGGAGGAATGATAATGGGCCTTTTGCTGCTGATCCGTTTGAATTTTGTGTACCAGTTTTCTCCGGAAACTTTTGATCAGATAGGCTTTACCATAACGAATGTCTTCCAGCCTATCTTTCTTTTCCCAAAGCTCTGTAAACAAATCCTGTATACAATCTTCTACCCAATCGAGTTGCGTGGTGAGTTTGCTCCCATAATTATACAACACAGGTCCATACAAGGTGTACATTTTTTCCCAGGTTTCTTCCGGGTCAGATGCTGGTTTCATGTAGTAAAGGAGAATCTATAATAACGTTGCTGAACAATAAGTGTCATTATAACCCTTGAAGTTATAAAAATATATTAATTATGTATACTAAAGGCAAAATGATTTATTCGACAGTCAATTTCAAAGATAATAAAAAAAGCTGCCCGATGAAGGCAGCTTTTACAAGTATAGGATATAAGGGATTCAGGTATTCATCGTAATGCGATCGTATGCCGGTTGAAAATTCTTCTGAACTTTCCAATTTTCAGGGCAGAGATAGGGGTCGTCAGTTGACGTACCAGAACCGGAGCCGGTTCCGGGGCCCATGCTGCCTGCGAAAGAGGAATGGATACATGAGGAGCATCTACCAGCAAATGTTCTATATTTTTTATGGCGAAAGTTTTCATGGCTATAAAGTTTTTGAGTTAATGTTGTTTTGATGATAGAATGCCAATTCTCATACCAGAAACATAAGTGACTTATAATAAGCAGTTTAACCTTTTGATGACCTGAAATATCTGTTCGTTTTCGTACATTTTCTGTGCATTGGTGTACAATCTTCAGGCTATCATGAGATCAAAAGCTTCTCTATATTTGCACCCTGTATGTCTTTCCGCGTTCTATCTAAATTTGCAGGAGATTGGTTTTATTTTCTATCATCATTTATATAATGCTCACGCTGGCCATCGGTGCCCTGACCGCCCGCTTTGTGAAGAATACGGATGATTTTGTGTTGGCTGGCAGAAAACTACCGCTGGTATTGGCTTCTTCCGCTTTATTTGCCACTTGGTTTGGTTCAGAAACAGTGCTGGGGGCCTCTTCGGAGTTTGTGGAGCATGGGCTGCTGGGCGTAATTGAAGACCCCTTTGGCGCGGCCTTGTGTCTGGTGCTGGTAGGCGCTTTTATTGCCCGACCTCTGTACCGGATGAAAATCCTGACATTTTGTGACTTTTATAGAAACCGCTTCGGCAAACGGGTAGAACTACTCACCAGCCTCTGCATGGTTCCCTCTTATTTTGGTTGGATTGCCGCTCAACTCGTTGCGCTGGGCTTATTGTTTAATGTTATTGCCGGTATCGATATCACGTTGGGCATTTGTATAGGGGCAGGTGTGGTACTCATTTATACTTACCTCGGCGGTATGTGGGCTATTTCAGTGACAGATTTTATGCAATCAGTGATTATCATCGTTGGGCTGGCTTACCTGGCCTTTGATCTTTTTCAAACAGCGGGCGGCATTGACCCGGTCATCAACAGCACCCCCGATGGTTTTTTTCGGTTCCTGCCCGATCCTCAGCCCATGCAGGTAGTTCATTATATTGCTGCCTGGATCACCATAGGGCTGGGCTCAATTCCTCAGCAGGATGTTTTTCAGCGGGTGATGGCCTCAAAAAGTGCCAGGGTAGCTGTGAAAGCCTCTTATCTGGGAGCGTTTTTGTATCTCACCATTGGATTTGTCCCATTAATGATCGGTCTGGCAGCCATGCATGTTTATCCCGATATGGTGGCTACTGTGAACGACACCCAGCTGGTGATTCCCACTGTCGTGCTGGCCCATACCGGATTGCCGGTACAGGTGCTTTTTTTTGGCGCGCTGCTGTCTGCTATCCTGAGTACCACCAGCGGAGCGATCCTGGCACCCGCTTCCATCCTGGCAGAAAATCTGGTGAAACCGTATGTAAAAGACCAAAGCGACCAGAACTTATTAAAAATCATGAGGTTATCCGTCGTTGGCATTACCATCGCTGCCACCATCATGGCCAGTTTACAGTCTAATATTTATGATCTGGTCGCGCAATCTTCAGCCCTGAGTCTGGTATCCTTGTTTGTCCCTTTGATAGCGGGATTATACTGGAAGAAGGCCACCGAATGGGGAGCGCTTTTCTCTATTATCCTGGGAATGGTAACCTGGCTTTACTTTGAAATGTCAGCTTTTGACATCCCTTCATTAATACCAGGGTTACTGGCCAGTATAGCGGGCTTACTCCTGGGAGATACCTGGTGCCACCTCAGGAGACCCTCGTCATGAAAGAGAATGTTTCACGGATGCTGCCCATTCTTCAGATGCTGGTTTAAGTAATCGGTATACTCTGAGTAGAGCAACACATAACTCTGACCATTATAAGACACTCCATGGGCACCTGGCGGAAAAATACGTAAGTCATGTTCTTTGCCATGATCTATCAGGGCGGTGACCAGCTGAAAAGTATTCTGAACATGCACATTTTCGTCCATGGTGGAGTGGGCAATAAACATTTCTGCTTCCAGGTTGGCGGCGTGGGTATTGACCGAACTCTGTATGTACCCATTCTCATTCTCAGCAAGCAGTCCCATATAACGTTCCGTATAGATGCTATCATACAACCGCCAGTCGGTTACGGGAGCCCCTACGAGCGATACCTTGAACACGCCGGGGCGGAAAAGCACGGTAAAGCTGGCCATATAGCCACCGTAACTGTGACCCCGGATCGCCATGTTGTTTTCATCCACCCAGGGTTTTTCACCCAGAAATTGCGCTGTTTCCACAAAATCTTTGCTTTCCCATTCTCCCAGCTTTTGGTAAACGATTTTTTCAAACCGGCTGCCGTACCCACCGCTGCCCCGGTTGTTGACACTGGCTACCACATAGCCTTGTTGGGCCAGGTACTGTTCCCAGCCGTTGGTCGCAAACTCATTGTACACACTTTGCGCACCGGGGCCGCCATAAATATTCAGGATAAGCGGATAGCTTTTGCTTTCGTCAAAGTTAAAAGGTTTGATGAGGTAGCCATCTAAGGGTTGTCCATCGGTAGTGGTAAAGGAAAACAATTCCCGTCCAGCATATTGCTGTGTGTTCGTAAAACTAGTGACAGCCTCGTTGGACACTAATTTCTCAAGCATTTTACCGCGAGAATTCCATAATTCTACCTGCGTAGGGGTTTCTACATTTGAATAGGTATCGAGGTAGTAGCGGGTATTGGGAGACAGGTTAATGAAGTGGCGGCCGGGGGCCTGGGTTAATTTTTCTTTCTTCGTACCTTCAAAGCTAATCGTATACAGATGTCTTTCCAGGGGTGACACTTCCGTAGAGGTATAGTATATCTTATTGTTTTTGCTATCCACCTGGTTGACAATAACGACCTCCCACTCACCCTTGGTTACCTGGTTAAGGAGCTTTCCCTGGTAGTCATAGCGATACAGGTGACTCCAGCCATCCTGGTCAGAAATCCAGAAAAATTCCTGCCGGTCGTTGGGAAAAAAGAACAAATGGTTGATCCCGGCAAAAAAATCAAAAATATCGATCCATGCCTGTGATTTTTCTTCCATCACCAGTCGGGCTTTTCCGGAAGCTGCCTCACAAAAGAAAAGTTTCAGATGATTCTGAGGCCGGTTAAGATGTACGGCCGCCAGCTGTCCGGGGACTGCCGTCCAGTAGAGCCGGGGAATATAACCACCTTCTGTAGTGACTTCCATCCATTGCTCTCTATTTTCCTGTAAATCCACAATGCCTATGCGTACCTCAGGGTTAGGGTCTCCCACCTTGGGGTAAGGAATCTGTGTATAAGCGGGGTGCTGTCCTGCATAGTCTGTCATCTGAAAGAGGGGCACCTCCCTTTCATCGGTTTGCCAAAAGGCAATATAGCGGCTGTCAGGAGACCAGACCCAGGCTTGTGCCAATCCGAATTCCTCTTCATACACCCAACCGAATCGCCCGTTGTACACCTTTTCTTGGGCATCGTGGGTAAGCTGTGTTTCCTGCTCCGTTTCAAAATCAAAAGTAAAAAGGTTGCCGCCTCTTTCATACGCTACCTTTTTGCCATCCGGCGAAACCTCTGCCGTATAGGCATCTTTGGCGACCAGTTTCATAGACTTTTCGGCCAGGGAGTAATAATAATAGTCGGAGATTCCGGAATGCCGCCAGACAGGACGGAAACGGGTCTGAAACAGCAGGTATTTGGAATCCTGAGACCATTGAAAAGAACGGTAACTGAAGGGTTCTCCCGAATCGGGGAACTGCACATTTTCGGCCGTAAAGATCACGGCTTCCTTTTGGTTGGCGGGGTTGTAAGATTTGATAAGCTGTTGACCGTTTTCCTGGGTTTCTATAAAAGAAAATTGCTGCCCTTCTTCTATCCAGTTCACACTTTCCGGCCCGGTTTCACCGGTGAGTTGTTGGGAAGCAAAGAGCGCCTCTCTGATATTTTCATATTTTTTTTGCTGTGAAAAACAGGCCAGAGAAGCCGTAATGAAAATAATTGTAAGAAAAAATGTATTTTGTTGAACGTTAATAAATCTATACATGTATTTTTTTGTTTGCTAAAATACAATACCTTTTTGAAACTTCTTCTTCAACGTAGAAGAATGGAAAAAATTTAAAGATTTTAATAAATGATGGACTAAAATTGCTTAAATTAGAAGCTTTTATTATTTAATTATATTTTATGAGGAATAAGACATTAATTGTTGCTGCGTCTGCCCTTCTTTTCAATGTATCTGTTTCGGCCCAATCGTTAAACTCTTATGCCGACAGTACCCAGCAGGCCCCAGATAACTGGTTTAATTTAGACCCTGCTTCCAATGCAGTACAGGGCATTAGTACAGAAAAAACCTATCATCTACTGAAAGGAAAAAAATCTCAAAAAGTTTTGGTAGCGGTCATTGACTCCGGCATTGATACGGATCATGAGGATTTGGAAGGGAAAATCTGGAATAATGAGGATGAAATTCCTGGTAACGGCAAAGATGATGATAATAACGGTTATGTGGATGATGTGCATGGCTGGAATTTTATTGGTGGCAAAGATGGAACCCATGTAGACCACGACACTTATGAGCTTACCCGTGAATATGTAAGGCTTACTAACAAGTACGAAGGACAGGATTTAGAGAAGTTGCCCAAAAAAGAACGTACTTATTTTGAAGAGATCAAGGCAAAATTTGAAAAGCAGAGGGATGATTTTGAACAGCAGCATGCGGGCTTCATGTATTTCTTCAAAGGATACCAGCGCTCTTCCAAGCTGTTAGAAGCCTATTTGGATGTTGAAGAGGTCACTGCAGGGGATTTGGAAACCATAGATTCCCAGGATGAGGTAGTGATGACGGCAAAAGCCCTGATGGAATTTGCCCAGCAAAATAATTATACGGCGGAAACTTTCCAGGAAGGTCTGGAATATTTTGAAAACGGTATGGAGTATGGCTATAATACCGAATTTGATCCCCGTACCATTGTAGGCGACAATTATGAGGATACCAACGAACGTTTTTATGGAAATAATGATGTGAAAGGGCCGGATCCTCGTCATGGAACCCATGTGGCAGGGATCATCGCTGCCAACCGGGAGAATAACCTGGGTGTCAAAGGTATTGCTGACAATGTGGAAATCATGGTGTTGCGGGCTGTACCCGATGGCGATGAGAGAGATAAAGACGTGGCCAATGCGATCTACTATGCGGTAGACAATGGCGCTAAGATTATCAACATGAGCTTTGGAAAGTCCTACTCTCCCCAGAAAGAAGCAGTGGATAAAGCCGTTCGCTATGCGGAAGAAAAAGGCGTTCTTCTGGTGCATGCCGCCGGAAACAGCAGCGAAGATATAGATGAAGAAGACAACTTTCCTACCCGTGATTTCCTGGATTCCAGAAAACATGCTTCCAACTGGATTGAAGTAGGGGCTACTTCCTGGAAGAATAACGAAGAAATTGTGGCTGAATTCTCGAATTATGGCAAGAAATCAGTAGATGTATTTGCCCCTGGCGTAGACCTTTATTCTACTACCCCAAACTCTACTTATGAAAGTTTGAGTGGTACCAGTATGGCTGCTCCGGTAACAACCGGGATCGCTGCACTGCTGATGGCCTACTATCCGGATTTAACGGCGAAGCAAGTGAAAGACATTATCCTGGAGTCTGCCGTCAAACACGACGACATCAAGGTAAACTGCCCCGGCAAAAAAGGTAAACTGGTGAGCTTTAACAACCTGTCTACTACCGGTGCTATTGTCAATGCCCTGGAAGCTGTGAAGCTGGCAGAATCATACCAGATAAAGCACAAAGACTAAAATCTTATCAACAGATATTTGCCAAACGCAGGGTTTCTTAAGAGATCCTGCGTTTTTTTGTTTGTAAACGCTGTGTTCTAAACAGGTTCGGAAAGCTGACTGATGATATCTTGAGCTTTAAGGTGAACCTTCCGGATGTAATGGTCAGCACTTTCAGGCTCGGTGATCTGGTAGTAGAGTTCCATGGCGTCCTCCAGTTTCTCGAGCTGTATCAATTCTGACACATTGATAAACTGCCACTCTACCCACTGTTGCTGATGGTTTAAAAAACGTTCCTGGCAGGCCCTGCCCAACTGTTGGGCTTTGGCAAAAGCTTCCTGATCATGGTGGGCAGCAATCAGACGAAACTGTTCGTCAAACTGGGCCTGATGATGACCATCCCCACATACAATTCTGAATACAATTTTGGTTAGATACCAATGCATAATCAAAAAGGGTTATAAAGAATGATGCTTTATTATGTTGGTTAGACAATCAAGTTGTTGAAAAAGTTACACTGAGCAGTCAGAGGACGCTCATAAATATAGGGACGTACACCTACCCCGATTATTTTAAGGTATCATCATTTTTATCCAGGGCAATGTCAATAAAACTAAGGTCACAGACCGGCCACCTGCTCGAGAAGCTGATCTCCTAAAGCGGTATTCAGCCTTTGCTGCTTATTCAGCACTTCCACAAACAGGACCTCACAGTAGAGAGTCTGGTCAGTCGGCTGTAGGAAAGCTTTCCGAAAAGAAACCTGTGAGGTAACCTTGGGATAAAGCAGGATGCCTCTTTTGGCCTGAAAGTAATGATTATATATATAGATTTGCTTCAGGTCTTCATCAGCCGGTTGGTTTGAAAAAAGCAGTTTCCATTTTGTATCCAGTATAATTTTTTCTCCCCCTGCAGTGTACAAGACCATATCCGGACGTAAAGAGCTGCGTGCCCAAAAAGGTGTAGAGACCTGCTTGTGCAAAGGCAGGTTTTTCTTTAGTGCCGCTTTATGAAGTTGTTTGTAGACAAAGACTTCATAGAGTTGATTCATATCAAATAATAAAGCACGTCCGGTGTGTTCACCTGTTTTGAGTAGGGGAGAAAGGTAAGACAGAATCAGGTGAGCCAATTCCATGGCGGGTTGGTACCGCCTGCTCTGCCGGTCATACCGGATTTTTTTTCTCACAGTCTGTACGGCTTCGTACTCAGCAGCGTGTGGGAAATAGGTCTGCAAGCTTCGAGCTTTTTCCCGCAGGGCAGCACGGCTGGCTTCCCGGGCTACCTGATCCAGTGCCTTGCCAATGATCCGGTGAAAATAATGCAGCGCATCGTAAGTCATATGGCGGGTATAAAACTTTTCCTGATGCACCAGACGCTGCCTGATATTTTTTGAGAACAGTAAGGTCCCTCGTAAGGATGGCAGCGGGCCTTCCGTGACCTGATATTTTTTCATCAGCCCCATTTGCAACAGCGTTTCCACTTCAGCCAGAAACTGATGGAGCCAGAAGTCATGTAAAGAATAAGCATGCGTCTGCAGTGGATTAGCGGGAGCCGCACAGGGAGGAATCTTTTCGCAGGCAAGCAGCATTTCCAGCAACCAGTTTCTCCAGATACCTGGCGTATCCACGTATTCGTCGGTTTTGGGAAGGATTTCTATGACGAGCGAAGGAAGTACCAGCAGGCCTACATAACTGGTAAACTGAACGCCCTGATGCACAATTTTGTAAAAAGGTTGATATTGCTTCTCCTGCAGCCGCAACAAGGCTTCCCAGTGTTGTTTTTCAAAACATACACCCTGCACAGTGTCGTTAATCCTGAGCTGTTGATGCTCAAACACCTGTATGGTTTTTTTATGGGATATGCCGTTCATAAATCCGGAGTATGGCCTCTTTGAATGCCTCGTCGTCAAGATACATTATTTTTCTCACTGGCTTCATAAAATATTCCTCCTGAAGGGCAGTATCCATACCGGACTCGGCAAAAAATGAAGAAGCAGTTGTGGCAGGATCGGTTTCTTCCTTTTTAAAAAAAGCCTGTCCGATCACCATTTCCATTTTAACAAAATCCGAAAAAAAATACTCCTGCAGAAGGGGGATGATCTGCTGATAGAAAATTTCTTTTAAGGCAGCTAATGGGTCGGAAGCCTGCCCCACCGGCATAAAATAACCATGTCCCAGGGTATGATCCCGGTCAATCAGTTTTTCTAGCCTTTGGTTCATCACCTCCAATAAAGCATCCAGGGCTATCCCGGGAGAGGGTCTGTTTTTGGAGCGGCCTTTGTAGGTGGCACCCCCTTCTGCCGCCATAGCCAGGTGGGGGGAGGGTTTCTGTAGGAGGTCAGGGGCTGGGCGTAATTCCCGGAAAGAAAACCTGCGACGGAGCGCCGTATCCAGAGCCTCAATACTTCGGTCGGCGGTGTTCATGGTGCCAATGATATACAAGTTGGGTGGAATAGAAAACCGCTCCCTGGAGTAAGGCAGAATGGTTTGTAAGGCTTCCGGACGGCCAGCCCGCTTATCGTCTTCCAGCAGGGTAATGAGCTCACCAAAAATACCCGCGATATTGCCCCGGTTAATTTCATCGATGATGAGTACATAATTGCCGGCCTGCTGGTAGTCTTCCTCACTCAACTGGCTAAAATCAAAATGGCGCAAATCCCTTTTCATCTGCTGGTACTGTTCTTCCGATACCGGTTGTCCCTGGAACTGTCGTTGGTTGATGATATAATTGTAGGTAGTATTCCGGGCTCTTTCAAATTCTTGCAGACGGCTGCATACAGCCCAGTATAAGCTGGTATTGGCGTTTCCGGCGTCCTTCCGGAACTCGTCGGAAAGCTGCGGAGTGGCGGGGGACTGCTGGAAATGGCGGTAGGCTCTGGCCAGTTTATTTTTTGTGATGCCATACGTACGCCTCCCTTGGTCGTATCGAAAAGAAAGGGTATCGTTTTTATTGATATTTTCCAGATACACTGTTTTCTGTGTGAGGGTCTCAAAAACGACCTCTTTAGACCCTTCTTTCATCATGCGTTTCAGATAATCCAGAAATTCAAAATAGAGTATATCAAAATTCTTTCTGCCCGGATGGGCCACCTTGGCCATCCATCTTCTTTGCTGCGTGAGCCATAAGGCATAAGTGGCATTATAACAAATCTGTTTAAAGACACCGTCTTCTACATCGTAGTAGAGCTCGTTTTTTTCGTTTTTAAACGGTTTGATACCTTCTACAAAATCTTCATAGCTGAATGACTGATGGAAAGTGACGAAGGCAATGCGCCCTTCCTGCTGATATTGCCGGAACAGTTCCTTTCGTTGGGGGCGATCCTGAGGCTGGTAAGAGGCCGCCTTTCCCTTTTCAATGATGGCCACCGCCAGATCGGAAGACAGATAAGTTTTTCCGGTCCCCGGTGGTCCGTATAAAATGATGTTTTTAAAATCCATACGCTAGTTGTGTGCGTCATCGTTTGGTAACCTTCCTCAGGCTATGAATACCTTTCAGGGTGTTTCTGTCAGACCCTTCAGGGTTAATATTGAAAAATTGTCTTTTCCCCTTTGACGGTCATACACGGCTTTATCCAAAATACAATGCCTTACTGAAGGGTGTTTTCCTGTATATTTTCATACCATGTGACCATATCCTGCTGATAGATTTATTTTTTGCTGCCTTTTTGTATAAAACATGCGCAAAAATCCAAAAATATTAAAACAAACCCTTGTTCAATCTTATTTCTAATAATAACCGGATTTTGTTCTGCATAATGAAAAAATGCTAAAAACGCAATAAAAAAATGTTATCAAATTCGCAATCTTTTAACCAGGAAAGAATCTCAATTTCACTGTTTTTAACCATATCAATTACCAATGTTATTCATTTTTTTGTGAAAATTTAATTTCTATGAATCGTAAAATTTTTACTCCAAAAACCTTTTGGTTATTCCTAACGATGGTCGCTGTTTATAGCTTACCCTTGACAGGATTCAGCCAGGCATTGACGGTTACAGGCACGGTTACAGTAGAACCAGACCAGGAGCCGGTACCAGGCGTTAACGTATTGGTGAAGGGTACTACGCAAGGTACCGTTACCGACATTGATGGAAATTATCGTATTTCCGTACCCAACGAAAATGACACCCTGGTTTACACCTATGTAGGGTATGCCAGCCAGGAAGTTCCGGTTAATGGACAATCTACCCTGAATGTGACCTTATCGGAAGATGTAGAACAACTGGAAGAGATTGTGGTCGTAGGCTACGGAACGCAACAAGAGAAAGATCTTACCTCATCTATTACTACAGTCAAATCAGAAGAAATCGTAAAGACCCCGACAGGTCAGGCCATGCAGGCACTACAGGGAAAAGTAGCGGGATTACAGATAGTGAGCAGCGGGGCTCCGGGAGATGCCCCTTCTGTCCGCGTTCGTGGTATTGGTTCTTATCCAAACCCGGATAATGCCAATGCGGAAGCACCTCTTTTCGTCGTAGACGGCATGTTTTTCGACAACATCGACTTTTTGAATACTGCGGATATTGAGTCGGTGACTGTATTGAAAGATGCTTCTGCTGCTGCTATTTATGGCGTAAGAGCTGCCAACGGGGTGGTGTTGATCGAGACAAAATCGGGCGGCTACAACCAAAAAGCTCAGATAAGTTATGAAGGTTATTATGGGATGCAGGTTGCCCAGAACGTATTGAAAATGGCCAACGCAGAGCAATTTACAAATATGGCACTGGAATCCGGCTCAGCGGCTGATGCAACTTTCATTTTGAATGCCATGCAACGGTATGGCAGAAGCCGGATCAATCCTAATGTACCGGCTGTCAACACCGATTGGTATAAAGAAATCCTCAGCCCGGCACCCATACAGAACCACAGTTTAAACGTCAGTGGGGGAGGTGAAAATGCTGCCTATTCTATCGGGGGAAGTTACTTCGCGCAGGAAGGGATACTGGAGATGAGAAATGAGTATGAGCGTTTCAATCTGCGGGCCAACATTGATTATCAAGCCACTGACTGGCTTACAGTGGGAGGTAACGCCATTCTCAGCAATGCTTTGAAATACAACGATGAAGATGCCGCCTGGAACCAGGCCTATTTTGCCGTACCGATCCTGCCTATCTATGATGAGCTTAATACGAATGCCTGGCCTATTAATTTTGCCAGTGCCCAGAATATTGGATACCGGGGAGGACAAAATCCATTTCCTGCCCTGGAATTCAATGACAACCGGCAGAAAATCAGAAAAGTACTTTCTAACTTCTATGCAAAGGTGGATTTTATTCCTAATAAACTTTCGTTCCAATCTACTTACAACAATAGTTTCACCTTCCTCAACGAGCGGAACGTTGATCTACCCTATTTTATCAGTGATGGATTTCAGAGCCCTAATGCCTCCATCGTCAAAAAAACGGAAGAATATGTGAATCGTATCTGGGATAATGTGCTGACGTATAACGACAATTTTGGAGAACATTTTCTGACTGTCATGTTGGGAACTTCCTTCAGAGATGAGTCCTGGGAAATGCTGGAGGCAAGAGGATTGAATTTTCCTGTAGATCAGGAAGAAGCCTGGTATATTGATCAGGCAGAAACTATTCCTATCGATGATGTGAGAGATAATGGGCGTAGAGAATACGGACTTTCCTATTTTGGAAGGGTATCCTATAACTTCAAAGACAGATATCTTATCTATGGTACGATGCGGGCAGATGGTAGCTCTAAATACCAGGAAAAATGGGGTTACTTTCCTACGGTAGGTATCGGTTGGGTGCTTTCTGAAGAAGAGTTCTTCAGTGGTATTGGCGGGATAGATTTCCTGAAGCTGCGCGCCAGCTGGGGTGAACTCGGCAATGATAAGATCCCTGCCAGTGATGGGGCGATCACTACAACAGTAGTTACCACGGCTCTCAATGGTGTGCTTGTTTCTGGTACGTCTACCTCCAACACTTTTTCCTCCCTGGCGTGGGAAGTGACAGAAGAGTGGAACGTAGGACTCACCTCAAGATTGTTGAACAACAAATTATCACTGGATGCTGATTACTACATCCGGGATACAAAAAATGCTGCCATTAATGTAAACATCCCCTTCATCGGAGGTACGGTGCTGAGAAATGTGGGGATCATCAGAAACTCCGGCTTTGAAATGTCTCTCAACTGGAACGATGTGATCTCTGATAACCTAAGTTATAATTTCGGAGGCAATATTGCGACGTTGCAAAATGAAGTAAGAGACCTCTATGGACAGCCCTATATCGATGGGGGTTCGGCGGAATTTCGTCAGCGCTCTATTGTGGGAGAGCCCGTGCTTGCCTTTTACGGACAAGAGGTCGTAGGAGTCTACCAGAATGAGGCCCAGATACAGGCTGATCCTATCGCCATAGAAAACGGACTGGTCCCCGGTGATTTTATCTACAAAGATCAAAACGGTGATGGCTTGCTGAATGATGATGACCGGGTCGTTTTGGGTTCTTATCTGCCCTCCATTATGTGGGGTTTTAACTTTGGCGTGAACTACAGGAAATTGCAACTCACCGCAAACTTCATGGGACAGGCAGGTAACAAAATCCTGAACAGGAAACGGGGAGAACTGATCTGGACTGCTGACGGTAACCTGGATGCTGACCTGGCTATCAACCGGTGGCATGGAGAAGGCACTTCTAACAAATACCCCTCATCGGCAGGACTGCGAAGAGGCTGGAACCAGAAGATGAGCGATTATTTTGTGGAAGATGGTGATTTTTTCAGAATACAGAATGTGCAACTGTCTTATACCATAGATCAACTCAAGGTGGGAGATGCGCCCATGCCTGTCACGAGAATATCATTGACGGCTGAACGTCCCCTGACGGTGTTCGATTACAACGGATTTAACCCGGAGGTGTCCAACGGTATTGATACCCAGACGTATCCTATTCCTGCTGTGTATACTGTGGGCCTCAATATTAATTTTTAACATGCAACTGCTATGAAAATGACGAATAAGATATCAAAGATGAGTTTTCTTGCTTTTCTTCTGTTGGGCTTCTCATCTTGCCATGATGCGTTGGATGAACCTGCTGAAAACCGCGCTTTTACAGAAGAAACCGATTATACCAATACGCAAAATATGATTTTGCCCCTGATTGGTGCTTATGAAGAATTTCAGGATAGAGGGTGGGAGGAGTTTCCACTGATCTCCGTAAGGGGCGACGATGTAAATGCCGGAGGTCTGGGCGATCAGCAGGATTTTGCTGAAACAGATCTTTACAATTACAATAAAGATTACTGGATGTACAATTCAGTCTGGCAAAATCTGTATGCGGATATTTTTACAGCCCATTCGGCTATGGAGCAAATAACATTGTACAAGGAATTTGCGCCTAACCCGGCATTAGCCGATCAGTACATTGCGGAAATAAAAACGATGCGTGGATGGTTGCTTTTCCAGCTTTCCCGGGTCTGGAGTGATATTTTCATCCCGGAAACTTCTGATCCTTCTGTCTTGCTGCTGTCAAATGTCATCCCAAAAGCTGAGGTGATGCAACATATATCCAATCAGATGGATGAGGCGATTCCTTTGCTGCCCGATTCGCATCCGAATGAACGTACCGACGTTCCCGGAGGCGTTACCCGCTATACGGCGCTGGCTATTAAGGCACTGGCGAACCTCGAACTGAAAAACTATCAGGCAGTGGCAGACGCTACTTCCCAGATCATCAGTTCAAACACCTTTAGCCTTGAACCTGATTTTTATAATCTGTTTAAATTGGAGGGCAAACTGAATGTGGAGAATGTCTTTGAATTACAATATTCTGACTTCGGGCAGGGCGCTGGTGATGTGGAAGGTTATCTGTTTGCATTCTTTGGCCCCCAAAACTGGACTCCCAAAGTAACGGGCGCTAGTGGGGGATGGGGGTTTTATGAACCCAGCCTCAAATACATCAAGTTCATGCTTGACCGCGGAGAGATGGTAAGACTCCAGACAAGCGTTCTGTTCACTGACCGTGGCATCGCTGAACTTAGAAGTGATCCCCAATATGCTACTTTACCCGATTGGGTCAACAATACTACACCCTCAGGCGACGTCATCACTGATTATCCACGGGCTTTGTTTGCCAGCGGTAAGCATTATCTGCCCTCTGAGTTGTTGACTCCTGGCCGCACCGAATATGGCACGAATAAAAACTTTACCATTATACGCTATGCCGAGATTCTGCTGATGCATGCAGAAGCGCTGACACAGGGTGCTACCAGTACGGCAATGACAGCCGATGAGGCGGTAAATCTGGTACGTGCCCGGGCAGGTTTGGCTCCTTTGTCGGGGGTAACCCTAGCGCAGGTAATGGATGAAAAGTTTGCAGAATTAGCCATGGAATGGGGTGTCCGCTACTATGATATGGTCAGGCTCGAGCAATATGATGAACTGAGCTACGATGGCAGAACTTTTACCCAGGAAAAAATCTTCCTGCCCTATCCTCAGAATCAGGTGGACCAACTTCCTGCGCTTAGGAGTGTAGTACAATAATGAATGGTGTTTTAAAAGTGATAAACATGAAAGTATTAAAATATATTCTGATCATTCCACTGATGGCTTTTCTGATGATAGGTTGTGAAGAAGGCATAGACCCCATTTCTTACGTAGATCCCGGACCGGATGAAACGGCACCTGCGGTCAATATTACTTACCCCACGGAAGGCACGCTGATCCGGGTAAAGGAAGACGTTACATCGCTGAACATGAAATTCGAGGTGACCGATGATATTGAAATAAAAAATATTTCAGTACAACTGGATGGAGCAGAAATTGCCTCTTTCAACGAATTTAAAGACTATCGTCGTGCTTTGCAGGAGTATCAATATGACCAGTTAGGCAATGGGACGCACACGCTCACCGTTACAGCTACTGATCTTACAGACAAAGCCACTTCCCAGTCTGTAAACTTTGAAAAAGTAGAGCCTTACCAACCCATGTATGAAGGGGAAATCTTCTACATGCCGTTCAATGACGATTATATGGAACTGGTGAGTGCTACTTCGCCAACCGTGACAGGAACGCCCGGTTTTGCAACCGGCCAGGACCAAAGTGCCTACCTGGGTGCGGCAGATGCCTACCTCACTTTCCCCACAGCAGGATTGCTTCAGCAGGAATTCAGTGCTGCCTTCTGGTATAATGTAAATGCAGCACCCGACCGTGCCGGTATATTGGTCATTGGTCCTCCTGACCCTAACAATCCCAATGCGATGAACAACAGAACGAGTGGTTTCCGCTTTTTCCGTGAAGGGAGTCCCACCGCGCAAACATTCAAACTGAATGTGGGCGATGGTACAGCGGATAGCTGGTTTGATGGAGGAGCCGCCGCTACCCTGGATCCTGCCACCGCAGGTTGGGTGCATATGGCTTTCACCATATCAAGCACCGAAGTAGTGGTCTACATCAACGGACAAGTGGTCAGTCAGGGGGCGTTCAACGGTGTAAGCTGGGCGGACACTGATATTCTTACCATTGCCTCCGGCGTACCCAGATTTACCGAATGGGGTCACTTATCTGACCAGAGTCTGATTGATGAACTTAGGCTTTTTAACAAAGCCCTAACACAGGCAGAAATTCAAGCCCTCATGGCAGCTGAACAGGGTTGATAAAATTGGATGCTGAAGCTAAATAGATGCTTTGTTAGTGATGGATGTCAGATAGGGAAGGCTTTCCAAGGGCTTTTCCTATCTGGCCTCTATGATCAGCTTCTGAAGTATGGGAAGGGTATGATCAACCTGCAGAATACCTTTGTTTTTATCCTCTCAGTTTTCACATTTTTCGCCTGTGAGAAGAATGAACCGGAAACGGGTAGCCTTCAACTCATGGAGGCTTTTGTAGGAGATACTCAGCTCAATCTGGCCGGTGGCGTGATAGAAGGTTTGCCGGTAGACAGAAGTATCACACTTAATTTTTCAGCGGCCCTGGACAAGGCTTCAGCAGAGGGAGCGATCCTGCTCCGGGATGATCAGCAGCTTGTGAATACGAATATCAGCTTTTCTTCAGAAGATAAGACAGTCATCTTATTTCCGGTCGGTCCATTACAACATAATACAGTGTATACGCTTGCTATGACAAGCCAGTTGAAAGGGGCCAGCGGAGAAACTTTTATGGGGAGGGAAATCCCATTCAAAACCCAACAAGGCACACTGGAAATGGTCTCTGTGCAAATAGCTGGAAAAGAGGTGGACAGCCCCGGAAGGATGATTGATGTTCCCCTACTTCCGAGTATAGAAATTACTTTTTCCTCCCCTTTGGATAAGACCTCTTTTCAAAACAATGTCATATTGTCGGGGCCTGATCAAGCGGAAGTGGCGGTCGATTTTTCGAACGAAGATAAAACAGTCCTATTGGTTGCTTCCTCAGCGTTGACACAACTCAGCCAGTACACACTCGAACTTACCGATGCCATTCAGGGTAGGCAGGGAGAACCCTTTGAGGGCTTCACGACTTCTTTTTATACCGCTGCCGATAGTATCCCTAAATTTCCGGTCATTGATGATGAAGCACTGCTTACCAAAGTGCAGCAGCAAACCTTCAAATATTTCTGGGATTTTGCACACCCTCACAGTGGCTTGGCCCGGGAAAGAAATACTTCCGGTGACCTGGTCACCATCGGGGGCTCCGGATTTGGTATCATGGCTATCCTTATTGGGATCGAGAGAGGATTTATTGCCCGGCAGGAAGGCATAGAACGTCTATCCAAAATAGTAAATTTTCTGGCAGCAGCAGATCGGTTTCATGGCGTGTGGCCGCACTGGATGGATGGCAACACAGGAAAAGTAATTCCCTTTAGTCCTAAAGACAATGGAGGCGATCTGGTAGAAACAGCCTTGCTGGTACAGGGGTTGCTGACAGTGAGAGCCTATCTCAACCCAACTATACCAGAGGAGCTGTCGCTGGCTGAAAGTATTACCCAACTGTGGGAAGCTGTAGAGTGGAGCTGGTATACCAGGGGTGGAGAAAATGTACTGTACTGGCATTGGTCGCCCGATTATGGATGGGAAATGAACCTGCCGGTGCAGGGATACAACGAAGGGCTGATCGTCTATGTTCTGGCTGCTTCCTCGCCCACTTATCCTATCGACAAAGCCGTATATACGGAAGGGTGGGCGAAAAACGGGCAGATCATCAATGGCAAAACCTTTTACGGTTATCAGCTGCCGCTGGGCTATGATTATGGTGGGCCGCTGTTCTTTGCTCATTATTCTTTTCTGGGTTTGGATCCACGAAATCTTCAGGATGCTTATGCCGACTACTGGCAGCAAAATGAACACCATACACGCATCAACCAGGCGTATTGTATCAACAATCCACAGCAATACGCGGGCTATTCGGAAAATAACTGGGGGCTTACTGCCAGTGATAATCATATGGGATATTCGGCCCATTCCCCTACCCAGGATCTGGGAGTGATTACACCCACAGCGGCTTTGTCTTCTTTTCCTTATACACCAGAAGCCTCCCAGTCTGCCTTGCACTTTTTTTATTATACGCTGGGCGACAGGCTTTGGGGCGAGTATGGTTTTTACGATGCTTTTAACGTGACAGAAAACTGGTATGCCGATTCTTACCTGGCCATTGATCAGGGGCCTATCATTATTATGATTGAAAACCATAGGACGGCGCTCCTCTGGGATTTATTCATGTCCGTACCGGAAGTATGGCAGGGTTTGGAGAAACTTGGGTTTACCTCCTTTAACAAAACCCAGTAATCTATACATTAATGTTAAATTTCAGAGAGAAAAGAGCACAAAGGGGAGAGTCGTTATTATCAAAACTTTTAATGCCAGACATTTTTTAAGATTACCATCAATAAAATGGATAAACGAGAGCTATCATTCTTTCTATGGAAAAGCAACAATGTTCATACGGTTTGTATGGCCTTGTATGCCCTCTGTCTTTGTGTTACCAACACTACACAGGCGCAAACTACCCAAAGGAACACGTACTGTAATCCTATCAACCTGGATTATACCTACATGATCTACAATGCCCACAATGATCTTTCGTATCGTTCGGGCGCTGATCCTGCCGTGGTCAGATTCAGAAATGAATATTATATGTTTGTGACCCGCAGCCTGGGGTACTGGCATTCTACAGATTTGCATGAGTGGACATTTATCACCCCTGAGAAGTGGTACTTTGAAGGTTCTAATGCACCGGCTGCTTTTAATTATAAGGATTCTTTACTGTATATGACCGGCAACCCGTCGGGTTCTATGAGTATTCTGTATACCGACAATCCCAAAAAAGGAGACTGGAAAGCAGTACCCGCCATCTTAAACGATCTCCAGGACCCTGCCTTTTTCATTGATGATGACGGTCAGGCTTATATTTTTTGGGGATCGTCCAATAAGTTTCCTATCCGTGCCAAGACCCTGGATAAAGCACGCCGCTTCCGTCCGTCGGAAGAAACGGTAGAGTTGTTTAACCTAGACGCAGAGAAACATGGATGGGAGCGTTTCGGGGAAAATCATGCTGATACGGTACTGGGCGGCTACATTGAAGGGCCCTGGATGACCAAGCACAACGATAAATACTATCTTCAATACGCCGCCCCGGGCACTGAATGGAATGTGTATGGCGATGGCGTCTACATCAGCGACAAGCCGCTGGGACCCTACGAATACGCACCGAATAACCCTATTTCCTACAAACCGGGAGGCTTTGCCAATGCCGCCGGGCACGGCAGTACTGTGTTAGGCCCCCAGGATCAGTACTGGCATTTCAGTACGGCAGCCTTGGCTGTCAATATTGGCTGGGAGCGGCGTATCGTCATGTATCCCACCTATTTTGATGAAGAAGGGTTGATGTATACCATTACTTATTTTGGCGATTATCCGCATTACGCACCCGATATTCCAGGAAAGAAAGGGGAGTTTGCCGGCTGGATGTTGCTCTCCTACAACAAACCGGTAAAGGCTTCCTCTGCTCTGGAAGAATACGGTGCTGACCATATCGTAGATGAAAACATCAAAACCTTCTGGGTGGCCGAAGAAAATAATGAGCAGCAATGGCTGGAGATTGACCTGCAAAACCCGGCCGATGTCTACGCCATTCAGATCAATTACCACGATCATGAATCTAATATGTATGGCCGATACCCTGATCTTCATCACCGGTATGTGGTGGAAGGATCATTGGACGGACAGCAATGGATCACCCTGATCGATAAAAAGAACAGCTATAAAGATACACCCAATGATTATGTGGAACTGGGGACGCCTCAGCGGGTAAGATATATCCGCTACGAAAACATCCATGTGCCTACCCCAAACCTTTCCATATCGGATGTAAGGGTATTTGGCCTGGGACAGGGAAAAGCCCCTAAAAAAGTAAAAAACGTAAAGGCAGAACGCTATGAAGACCGACGGGATGCCCTGATCACCTGGGAGGCACAGGAAAATTGCCAGGGCTATAACGTGCTATGGGGCATCGCTCCCGACAAGCTCTACAGTTCCTGGCTGGTGTATGGCAAAGATTCTCTGGAACTGAAAAGCCTGACAGTAGATCAGGGCTATTATTTCGCGGTGGAAGCTTTCAACGAAAATGGCATTTCAGCAAGAACGGAGGTCATCCACTGTGAATAAAAGAGTTTTCACTGCTCCCAAGTTGACGTTGATTGCGTAATAAAGCTTGTATATTTTAGTATACATCTCCTCGTAGTCAATTAAACTTCAAGTAATAACATTTAGGTTTAAATGAAGTGCATAAATAAAGGAGCGTAGGGTGGGGCAAAATCGTGGCCCCAATGGAATTGCCGCAACGGAGTTGAGGGTGTGATGGCTATATGGGTGGAATGATATTTTGTCGCGGAGCGGCGGCCGGAGTGGCGACTCCCGCAGCCGTGCAGCTTCAAGAGTTTTGGGTGGTGCGCCAGGGTGGCCCCGCCACTGCGATACTTTTCATCGATCGCCGGGCGACCCGGTCTGGGCGACCCCGTCTGGGCGACCCCGTCTGGGCGACCCCGTCTGGGCGACCCCGTGGAAAAGCGGTATGCCGCCCAGTATCAAAGCCGTCAGAAGTCAGACTCATTTAACTTTTGAGTTGGCTTTAAATTACCTTAGTAAAAAAATAAGTTATGCATTACTGTTTAACTTATTTGGTATTACAATTTTTAAGCAAGCTCAAACTTTAGAGTACATCCCGACGACTCATAAAACGTTACCTCATGAAATATTATCAAGCCCTTACCTGCAGCATCTTATTGTCTCTTAGCACAGGCATGGCGGTCGGTCAGCCCTTGCCAGCCTTACCGGAAGCTGCTACTCAGTTCATCGATTCGCTGATCCAGGCGATGACTATAGAGGAGAAAACCGGCCAGCTCACCTTGTTTACCAGTGACATCGACGTGACCGGGCCTACCATGCGGGAGAATTATAAGGAAGATATTCTGTCAGGCAAGGTAGGTGCTATCTTTAACGCCTATGGCGCTGCCTATACCAGAGACCTGCAACGCATGGCGGTGGAAGAGACCCGTCTGGGTATTCCCCTTCTTTTTGGCTACGATGTCATCCACGGACACCGCACCATCTTTCCCATTCCACTGGGAGAAACCGCCAGCTGGGATCTGGAAGCCATCGAAAAAGCAGCCCGTATCGCTGCGGTAGAAGCTTCCTCGGAAGGTCTACACTGGACCTTCGCCCCTATGGTCGATGTGGCCCGTGACCCCCGCTGGGGAAGGATCGCAGAAGGAGCCGGGGAGGATACCTATCTGGGTACAAAAGTGGCGGTGGCACGGGTAAAGGGTTTCCAGGGCAACGACCTGCGTGCCGAAAATACTGTGCTGGCCTGCACCAAACATTTTGCCGCCTATGGTGCCGCACAGGCCGGAAGGGATTATAATACCGTGGACATCTCGGAGATGGTCTTGCGGGAAACCTATCTGCCCCCCTTTGAAGCCACCGTAGAGGCAGGGGTGGCCACCTTCATGACATCTTTTAACGAACTGTTTGGCGTACCCGCCACGGGCAGCGAATTTCTGCTGACCGATATTCTCAAAGAGGAATGGAATTTCCAGGGGTTTGTCGTCACGGATTATACCTCTATCAATGAAATGATTCCTCATGGCGTGGCCGCTGATGAAAAGGAGGCGGGCGCCCTGGCGATCAACGCCGGGGTGGATATGGATATGCAGGGAGCCGTATTTTACAACCATCTTCCGGCCTTAGTCAAAGAAGGGAAGGTGTCGGAAGCAACGGTGGATGAGGCAGTCAGGAGAGTACTGGAAGCCAAATACCGCTTAGGCCTGTTTGAAGATCCTTATCGGTACAGCAATGAGCAGCGGGAACAGGACAGCGTGATGACCGAAGCGCATTGGGCTGTCGCCCGGGATGTAGCCCGCAAGTCGATCGTCCTGTTGAAAAACGACAACAATGTCTTACCGCTGGAAAAATCCGGAACGGTGGCTGTCATTGGTCCCCTTGCCGATAATCAGAAAGAACTCATAGGCTCCTGGTCAGCGGCAGGCGACTGGAAAACCAGCACTTCGCTGCTGGAAGGCATACGCCAGCAGGTAGGGCAGCAGGCCAAAGTGGTCTATGCCAAAGGGGCCAACATCAACGACGATTCCACCCAGCTCTTCCAGGAAGCTGTGGAGGTAGCCAATTCAGCAGATGTAATCGTACTGGCGCTGGGCGAAGAAGCCCTGATGAGTGGAGAAGCCGCCAGCCGTTCGGACATCAACCTGCCGGGCGTACAGCTCGCCCTGGCGCAGGAACTGCAAAAGACCGGTAAACCCATGGTGGTCGTGCTGATGAATGGCCGTCCGTTAACCATCAACTGGCTGGATGACAACGTACCGGCTATTCTGGAAACCTGGTTTTTAGGACAGCAGGCAGGCCATGCCATTGCCGACGTGCTTTTCGGGGATTACAATCCTTCCGGCAAGCTGCCGGTGACTTTTCCCCGGAATGTAGGGCAGGTGCCTATCTATTACAACCATAAAAATACGGGCAGACCTTTCGACCAGGAAAATAAGTACACCACCAAATACCTGGATGTGGCCAACGAGCCGTTGTATCCCTTCGGCTACGGGTTGAGCTATACTACCTTTGCCTATTCGGATCTCACCCTGAGCAGTCAGACCCTACAGGCCAACGATTCTTTGCAGGTGAGTGTGACGGTGCGTAATACCGGTGAAGTGGCCGGCCATGAAGTAGTACAGCTCTATGTCCGTGATCTGGTCGGCAGTATCACCCGTCCGGTGAAAGAACTGAAAGGTTTTCAGAAAATAGGGTTGAATCCGGGAGCGTCGCAGACTGTCACCTTTACGATCAAACCTGAGGATCTGGCTTTCTACCACAGCGACCTCTCCTTCAAGCCGGAAGCCGGACAGTTCAAAGTGTTTGTAGGCGGAAATTCTGAAGAGGTACAGGAGATTGATTTTACACTTGCCTTATAAATCAATAATATATTCTGTTAGTAATGATTTTGTCAGAATAAATGAAAAGAGTGGCGTATGCTCATCATTTGAAAAATAAAAAATTATCTTCCATCTTTGAGGCTTGTCAGATGTACTATCCCTTAAGAATTTTTGCATGAAAACGAGCCTTCTTCTATTTTTTTTATTCCTGTTCTTCAGCTGTACAGAAAAAATCGCCGAGCAGGCTGTGGAACCTCCTGCGGTAGGACTGATCGCAGATAGTGCCATGGTGGTGAGTGCCCATCCACTGGCTTCTCAGGTAGGGGTGGATATTCTTCAACAGGGAGGCAATGCGGTGGATGCGGCCATTGCCGTACAGTTCGCGCTGGCGGTGGTGTATCCGGGAGCCGGTAATATCGGTGGGGGGGGATTCATGGTGATCCGGGAGAATGACGGGTTCACCGACTGTCTGGATTTCAGAGAGAAAGCGCCCCTGGCAGGTGGACGGGATATGTTTCTGGATGAAAACAAAGACGTGGTAGACGATCTGAGTACCCGTGGACATTTGGCGGCGGGGGTTCCTGGTACGGTGGATGGTATGTTCAGGGCGTATGAAAAATACGGTTCTCTCCCTTTCAGCCAGCTGATTCAACCGGCCATTGATTTGGCAGCCAAGGGTTTTGTGCTGACAGAGAAAGAGGCGGAAGGGCTGAATGAAAATCAGGAAGAATTTATGGAGCACAATACGGAAAAGCCTGCGTTCCTACTGAAAGAAGAGGGATGGAAAGCGGGGGATACCATCTATATGGAAGATTTAGCCAAAACGCTTACCCTGATTCGCGAGCAGGGAAGGGATGGCTTTTATGGAGGAGAAACGGCTGCCAATCTGCTCGCTGAAATGGAAAGAGGGGGCGGGATTATCGCCCAGGAAGACCTGGACCGTTACGAGGCGGTCTTCCGGGAACCGATCGTAGCCAGTTATGAGGATTACAAAATTATTTCCATGCCACCCCCTTCCAGTGGCGGCGTGGCCCTGGTGCAGTTGCTACAGAGTATTGAAGATTTCTCCATCGATACGATGGGACATAATACGGCGGCTACCGCCCATGTGATGGTAGAAGCCGAGCGCCGTGTGTATGCCGACCGGGCTACCCACCTGGGTGATCCTGATTTTTATGCGGTACCCCTGCATGAACTCATCAATGATGCATATAACGAAAGCAGGATGGAAAGCTTCACGGCAGAAAACGCTACGCCTTCGGATCAGGTCTCGGCGGGAGATCCCGCACCGGTAGAAACTATGGAAACCACCCACTTTTCGGTGGTAGATGCCCGGGGCAATGCCGTTGCGGTGACGACCACCCTGAACGGCGGCTATGGGTCTAAAGTAGTGGTGGCTGGTTCCGGCTTTTTGCTCAACAATGAGATGGACGACTTCAGCATCAAACCCGGTTTTCCCAATATGTTTGGTCTGGTAGGAGGCGAAGCCAATGCCATTGTTCCCGAGAAGCGGATGTTAAGCTCCATGACACCTACCATTATAGAAAAAGACGACAAGCTGTTTATGGTCGTAGGGACACCGGGCGGCTCCACCATCATCACTTCTGTTTTTCAGACCATTTTGAATGTTATCGTGCATGAGATGGGCATGCAGGCAGCCGTGAATGCCGGTCGGTTTCACCATCAGTGGAAACCGGATTCCATCTTTGCCGAACCCCATGCTTTTGATGAGGAAACGACCCGGGTGCTGGAAAAAATGGGACATACGATTGTTAACCGGGATGAAATTGGCAGGGTAGACGCTATTCTGGTGTTGCCTGACGGAAGACTGGAAGGAGGAGCGGATCCCAGGGGAGATGACAGGGCAGCAGGATATTAGGGGAGAAGGATTGAAGGGGTGAAGGGTTGAAGGTGAGAAGGACTGAAGGTATGAAGGGTTGGATGGATTTTGTGAAGAGGGTTTATGGATGTATTACTGTTTTTCCTGAGGGATGTGAGTCAGTGGATTGGATGTCAATAGAGGATAGGGCTGCAGTGGTGAGTTATGGATATTTGGTGGCCCTTGCCACTGCGTGATACAATGCTTTTGGGTTTTCTGCACTTCCTGGTCAGAATAAAACAATTTTTTAGAACACTTCCAGGTAAAAACAGGCAAACGCTCACATGGGCGAAAATGAGGATAAATGACAGGCTCTATGAAGGACGCAGCGGTTGACATTTTGCCATCTTCGGCTTAAAACGGGTATGCTTATGCTTGTGTTGAACCACAGAATGTAGAGAAGCATGTAAGAAATCATGAAATGCGGCACAGGACGGTCGGTTCTGTGAGAAATCAGGTTCTCTACACCCCAAAACCGACGGTTTTAGCCCATAATGAACTCTCCGGACGCGAAAACGGACGGTTTTGGCTTGCGGTGAGCTGAATATCTGCCAAAACCAAATGTTCTGGCTTCCGGCAGACTTTCCAAGACCTCATACCGACGGTTTTTGTTCAAATCCCGTTCACCAACAGGTCATACGCCTTTTCCTGATTACTGACAAAGCAGTTGTAAACTAAAATTATTATCTTAAGTCTACGGCAATTATGTCCCAACATATTGGAAGCCGTACTGCCATAAGAAAAGTAAATAAAGTATAAAATCAGGTGTAAATAGTGACAAGCATTTGTGTGATAGGACTTGACCTCCGTATATTAGTTGTATGGATGCTATTATAGCTTATATATAGTAGTTAGCGGTCATTGTAACCAACACTACTTAACATCAGACTATGGACACGAAAAAAACAACACTGAGAGGTTTGGCAACCATCAGCTTTTTTGCCGACAATTTGCAGGAAGCGAAAAAATGGTACTCCGAATTTTTAGGCATCGAGCCTTATTACATTTTTCCCGACAAACAAAACCCTGCTTATATCGAATATCGTATCGGGGATTTTGAACACGAGTTGGGCATCATTGACAAGAAACACCAGCCTAAACCCGCTTCGGGCAAAACAGGTGGCACCGTTGCCTTTTGGCACGTGGACGACATCAATAAAACATTTGAAAAATTGATTGAAATGGGTGCTACGGAATACGAAAAAATAACCGAAAGAGAAGACGGATTTGTTACCGCTTCGGTTGTAGACCCGTTTGGCAACATTTTGGGCATAATGCACAACCCGCATTATTTGGAGATTTTAAAATCGATGAACCAATGAAAACCGTAGCCCAAAAAATGGGCATCAAGGAAAACGCATCAGCATATTTTGTAAACGCACCTGATGAAGCTTTGGAAGCCATCCACTTTCCGGAAATAGAAATATCAAAAACCTTAAAAGGCGAATTTGACTATATTCATCTGTTTGCGAAAACGCAAGACGAACAAACAGAACTGTTTCCAAAACTGAAAGCTCATCTGAAATTAGACGGAATGCTATGGGTATCGTGGCCAAAAGGCGGACAGTTGGACACCGACCTCACTTTGCCGAAAGTTATTAAAATAGGTTACGAATTTGGTTTAGTAGAAAGTACCTGTTTGAGCGTGAATGAAGTATGGTCTGCGTTAAAATTTACACATCCCAAAAAAGGAAAATCGTACAACAACAGCCACGCAAAATTGAAATCAAGAACAACGAACCGCTAACAAGGTATTGCCAAAAGCGGGGCTGAACAGCTACTTTTGGGCATTTGTGCAAGGTTCAACAGTCGTTTTTCAATTGAACTTTTGTGCTAAAAATCCCCACCATCGCCAATACGAGAACCGTTATCAGAAATCAAAACAAATGACAATTAATCCATCGGAACAAATATTTTATGATAAAAGCCAAATTTATCAAAAGTGGTTGATCCGAATCATTTCTCAACAACTAACTGAACCAGTTCTGTTTGTATGGTTGACAGACCTTAGTGATAACGAAATAGATAAAATGGTTTTAACTAAATCAAATAAGATTGCTGGAGCCATTCATCATACCAAATTATTTGATTACCTGTATGAAAACAAATCTGTGTTACCTGATCCGGTGAATACATTAACTTGGATGGATGAAGTTAGTAATTTAGACTCCATTTCAGTAACTGAGTTTAATATAAACCTCATCGAAAACTCTTTGAGTGGAGTTGGTTTTAATAAGATTTCAATTAATGAATCTATAAACTTCATCAACCTTTTTCGTGATTTGGCTCTGCAATTGAATGATAAGGCGCTTTATAGACTTTCAAGAAAAAAAGAAGTAAGGGAATTATGGGAATTCGGGTATGATGAAATATTCTGGAAGGAATTTGGTAGTGGAGAAGAGGTACCGGCAGTAAGTATTCCTCCATTACCAATAAATTATGACCGGCTAAAAATGGGATTAAATAAAATGATAGATTCCTTTATTAATAAAATTGAAATAATTGATAAATGAAATCTGAAAACAATACCTAAAAAGCATTAAATCGCTTTTTAGCCTGACCGTTGTCTCATGGCATAAAAAACAGGATGCTGCTTCATTGTGTAATATTAAAAAAAGTGAAAAGCATGAAAGTCACTAAAGATAAACTGAAAGATAAAATAATTAACAGGATCAATTCTTTGAGCCGGGATAAACTCAAAAACATCGATGAATTCATTGATAAACTTGAGATTGAACATCATTCAAAACAAAAAGTCTTATCTTTTGCAGGTATGTGGAAGGATCTAGATGATGAGACTTTTCAAGATTTAACGGAACATCTACATACTAAGAGGAAGAGAGGAAACGAAAGAATTGTATGCATGAATGCCTCTTAGATACCGACATTCTTTCATTTTATTTGTAAGGTGATGCATCCGTAAAATCAAAAGTTGAAGAATATTTATTTGCCGGAGGTTTTGATCAGTTAACCCTATGAGAAATTACCTATTATGAGATGAATGCAGGATGAGAATACAAACAAGCCAAAAAACAGATACGGCTTTTTGAAGAATTTACGCTAAACTGCAAGATTGTAAAATTAACGAAAAGATCACTGGATATATCAGCCAACAGGTATGGGAAATTAAGAAGAAAGGGAATAGAAATAGGTACACCAGATTTATTGATAGCAGGGATAGCCATTGATAATGATTTAACCTTAGTAACCAACAATCTGAAACATTACCGACCTATTGAAGGATTGGAACTTACTAATTGGAATAAATGAAACACGAGTCATCACAATGCCTCATAGTGATGTGTCCCTTAACTGCCATAGCTTCTAGCCCAAACCGTTCACTCTAAGTTCATACGCCTTTTTCTGATTCCTGACAAAGCCAACTCAGGCTCCCACCAATCTGCGAAGCTTACTGTGCTGTTTCCCAGGAGGTAGAAAGTTCTATTCCTATGGGAAAATAAGAAAGAAAGATTCCATCAGGTGTGAATCATGAAAACGTTTGTAGGATAGCCATTTGTCTCCGTATATTGGTTGTATAAATACTATGATATTCATCATACGGAAGTTAGCCACAATATTATGACGCCACAGGAGAAAGACGAGCTAATTCGTAGAATAAAAGAATTCGAGGATTTATCAGCCTCTGAGAATCCCCTGAGACACCAGTTTGAAAATAATATTTATGAGATAATCACACCTTTATTTAACAATGACGGATATCAATTGACATTTAAGCATGGTGTTGGTGATGGAGGCATAGATTTTTTGGCATTTAAGACCGATTCAGAAGAAAGAATTGGAATTGAATATAAGCATCGAAGAACACCAATAGGAGTTTCAGCAATTCGAGAACTAATTGGAGCAGCTATTCTGAACTCATTTGACAGAATGATTTTAATTACCAATTCAAAATTCACGAGAGACTGCTATAGTACATTAGATAGGGTAGAGCCTGTCAAACTTGAACTTTTAAATTTAGACGGAATAAAAAATTGGGTTTCCAAAGTTGAGGTTGATACCGATTTAACAAAATCAGACTATGAAAATATTATCAAAATTGTAAGCAAGGTATTTATTGAAAGGATAGCTAAGGATCCGGACTTCTTGATGAAAATAGAATGGAGGGAGTTAGAAAAAACTATTTCAGAAATTTTTGAAGGACTTGCTTTTAAAGTTAAATTGACCCCTCCCAGTAAAGACGGTGGAAAAGATGTGATATTGGAATGTGGTAAGAATGGCGCACAAGTATCTTATATAGTCGAAATTAAACACTGGCGTTCTCTTCAAAGAGTTGGGCAAGATTCAGTAAAAGACTTTCTTAAAGTTGTTTGTAAGGAAAAGAGGGAAGCTGGAATTTTTCTGTCAACGTACGGATTTACAGAAAATGCTTTCGAAGGAATAAGTGAACTTGAAAGAAAAAAGATAAAGTTTGGAAGTTCAAGCAAAATTGTTTCTTTATGCAAAACTTATTTAAAAGTTAATTCAGGAATTTGGACACCATTGAATGATTTACAAGAAATTTTATTCGAAGGAACAGAATAGGGAAAAATACTGTGGCTAACAGCGGTTTTGCGTTATGGGGGCTGACATGCTTCGAAGAAACATTTGTGGAAGGCTCAACATTTGTGCTTCGTATGAACAGTAGTGTTAAAAATCCCCCACAACGCAAAGCCGCAAACCGTTGGCGGTAATTTAGAATAATAATTTATGGAACTTGTATTTCCTTTTAGAAATGTTGTAATAAACACTCTATGGGGCTTCTTTGAAAAAGGAAAAGTTAAAGAATTCAGTGATTTTAAAACTGGAAAAGAAAAATGGGGTGAAGACTTCTTTTACGAAGAAGTAGAGAATTGGCGCGAGTACTTACCAAACTTTGAAAATGAGATATTACAAATAATAAATACCACAGACCAGCAAACTATTGATAAATATTTCATCGGTCTTGTAGAACAATTAAAAAGCTTTAAAGAATGCTTATCCACAGACTTTTTTTTCGCAAATATTTCTGAATGGAACGAAGAAATTTTAAAGAAATACACTGAGACAGTTGAAAGGGAAGAAGAAGAATATGCCAAACATGAAAACAGAAAAAGAAAGCATCTTGAGGAATACGAAGATTGGGATTTCAGTGGGTTACTTCTTGGGATGGGTAATTCAAAGTCCAAGAAAGTCAAAAGGATAAACTATAATTTTTATTGTATAGAAAAAACACCAGACCTTATTGAAGAGGCGATTATAGATGACTATTTAGAATTAATTAACTCTCTATGCCATGATTTATTTGAGGTTGCTCGCAAATATGGGGAACCTTGGCAAAATGGAAATATTAAATCTAAAGTTGAAGAGCAATTTATCCCGAAGCCCATTGTCTTTGTAGAAGGTGATCATGATATAACGCTAATTCAAAAGGCAGCAGAATACCTCAATAAGATTGAATTAATATCAACTATTGAATTAAGACAAAGAGGTGGATTTAGAAATTTAGACAAACTATGGAATGTTTTGAATGAAGAAAGTTGGGAAACGGTGCCACAAATTAAAATTTTTCTTTACGACTGTGACACAGAAAAGGAAAAGGAAGATTTTGGGAGTCATCATAAAAGAATTATACCAACGAACACAAACTCAATAGTAAAAAAAGGGATAGAAAATTTATTTCCTAACCAACTGATTAATGAAGCTATTAAATACAAAAGAGCTTTTGTTGATACAAAAAAAGTTACCGGGATAAAAAGAGGAAAAGAGTATTACGAGGAATACTGTGAGATTAACAAGGATGAAAAGAAAAACTTTTGTAAATGGGTTTGTGAAAATGGGACGAAAGACGATTTTAAGTCATTCGAAGTAATATTCGAAATTATTGAGGAAATAATAAGAAAATAACTACCGCCAACAAAGTGAAGTAGCTAGACCTGTTTGAAATGGACTCGGAAGCTCTTTGCTCCAACGGCAAAAAATTCTAACCTGAAAGAAAAGCGCTAACAAGGCCCGGTCTGCTGGCTAGCCTAGGCGTTGTGCGTAATATTTTTATGAAAAGACTAGTTAGTAGCAAGCGTAACAGGCGACAGTAACAACGACAAAACAATGCAAAACACACTCTTTGAATTTATATCAAAATACGTCTCCCTGACAGATGATGAGAAGAACGCAATACTTTCGTTAGACCTGTTTCGCTCGGTAAAGAAAGGGACGACTTTACTCAAAGAAGGACAGAAATCACAAGATAGTTATTTTGTTTTAAAAGGCTGTATTCGGGTTTATTACATCATAGACGGAGAAGAAAAAACAACAGCTTTCTACACAGAAATGGACGCTTTAACACCTCATTGTGTGATAAATAAAGCTCCTTCTGAATATTTCATTAGTTGTGTTGAAGACACTATTCTTACAGTTTCAAATTCTGATATGGAAATAGAAATAAACAGTAACTTTCCAAAGTTTGAAACGATGTGCAGAAAATTGTCGGAAGAATTGTTAGTCAAACAACAAATAGACTTTGACGAGTTTAAGACTTCTTCCCCTGAACAACGATACCTGAACTTACTACAAAAAAGACCGGGCCTTATTCAACGTGTTCCACAACACCAATTAGCGAGCTATTTAGGCATCAAACCGCAATCATTAAGCAGACTCAGAGCAAGAATTCTTGAAAAAAAGGGCTAAAACGTATTTCTTAACTTAAGTGAACGAGTTATGGCATCTCGCCAATCTACTTTTGCAGTATCGTTTCACTTAAAAAGTAAAGAATGCAAAAGAAAATTTTATGGATTGGACTTGCCTTAGTGTTGGCAGGCAATTTACAGGTGAATGCACAATACGACAAACAAGACCCTACTTACAAAAAGTATTTTGTTGGGAGTACATTTTTGATGTTAGGAAATTTTGTTCCTAATGACCCAAATCCACCTGAGTTTATACAATTAAATGTTGGATATAGGATAACACTTAAAAATGTTGTCTTCTTAGAATTAAAAAGATCCAGGTTTGCTTGGCCATTAGGTATCCCTTGGGGAAAATCATTTGATGCACCGGGAGAAAACTATCCCGGATATGTACGCCAAAATGTAGTCGGATTAGCATACAATCGATTTTGGTGGAAAGGATTATATACAGGTGTTCATGCAATGAATGCTTTTCAAAAATATATAGATGAGGATAATAAAACGATTGCACATGGATACACATTATTCATGACATACCGTTTGGGTTACCAGTTGAAATTTTTTAAAAACCGTTTCTTTTTTGAACCATCTATTGGATTAACGCATTGGCCTATCAAGACTAATACACCAGAATCCTTTCAGTTAAAGGAAAGTAAATGGCCCAAATACTTTGGTTATGAACCAGGACTTCATTTTGGGTATAGTTTTTAACATTACAATGATTCGTTGTACAGTGGCTGGTGTTCTTGTCCCCCACAAAATGCTCTGAAAGACATCAAAGTCAATTTGGAATTGAAGCTTGCTACGCTGTGGGCGAGTTTTATGTTTCTCTATATCTATGTTGATTATTTCGCCTCATACATGCCGAGTAAGATAGAAGATATTCTGACAGGGATGGTGTTTGAATTTGACTGACATCATCTTTTACAGAGAAAACTAAATGAAAATTAATATAAAGAGCAGAATAGATTATTTATCAAGAAACCCAAGGACACTTTTTCTACTTTACGGTTTCGGTGCAGCATTGACAACATTTTCCTTGTTTTTTGTTTTAAGACATTACTAGAATTACTTTGGTATGCCAGCGAACATTTTGACATACTTATCAGTAATTGGTTTGGTTTATTGTGCTTATTCTATGTCTTGTTACTTTTTACGTAAAGGCTATTGGGCACCACACGATTCAGACGGTATGGCTGTTTGACTCGCAAACAGAAGTCTCAAAGCAAACAAGTAGCTGAAATGTTAAGCTCGGAAAGAAAATGTCTCGAAGCAGCAGCAGCGCCAGTCAAACCGTTCCCTACAAGATCGTACTCTTTGTAATGATTCCGGACAAAGCCAACTCAGGCTCCCACCAATCTGCGAAGCTGAGTTCTGATGTCTAGTAGGTAGAAGTCCTTTTCCTATGACAGCCATGATATGGAAGTTATATGCTACCAGAAATAAAAAAGAAATGCTTAATTTAGGACATGATTTCCTCAAAACAGCAAAACCTGATCATTGACATTGTATCAAAGTACCAACCTAAAATGATAGGAATATTTGGCTCTTATGCCCGTGGGGAAAATGAGCAAAATAGTGACCTGGATATTCTCATTGATTTTGAGCAGCCGCTAGATCTTTTGGAAATAATCGGTTTGGAACAAGAATTAACTGAAAAGCTTGGCATCAAGGTAGACTTGATTACACTTCGGTCATTAAATCCACAACTAAAAGAATATGTGGAAAAAGATTTGATCCCGTTAGTGCCATGAAAAAAATCCGCTCATCTACCTAAATCACATGCTGGATTGTATCCATAAGATTCAGCTTTATACTGAGGTTTGAATCAAGAAGAATTCCTGAACCATTCTCTCATACAAGATGGTGTGATCCGAAATCTGGAAATTATCGGAGAGGCGACCAAGCAGCTCAACGAAGACTTTAGGGTAAAATATCCACAGACTGAATGGAAGAAGATCGCAGGTATGAGAGATAAACTGATTCATGATTACATTGGGGTTGACCTCTGGGCGGTTTGGGGTGTTGTTGAGAAGATCATTCCAGATTTTGATGAACAAATACAGGAAATCATAAAAAAGGAAAAAATCGGCATATAAGATTGTACAGGCCAGAGCCTAGCTCAGTTGAGGATCATGCCTGCCTAAACCTTTCACCCCAAGGTCGTACGCCTTTTGCAGATTCCTGACAAAGCAGCTATAGATTACAATCATGCGTCAGAGGTACCGGTTTTAGCACACCAGTAGACAGGGCATTGTATAGCCATCTGGGGCGGGAATAGCGCATGAAAACAAGTATAAATGTTTATTAACAATGGTATGATCGCAGCGATCCCTGGCATTTCAGTGGGATAAATGCTATTATAGGGTATATCCCGTAGTTGGTCGTCATCATTTACTAAAACCATCTGACTATGAGAAATACCCTATCTGCCAATAATTATGAATTCAACTTTGAAGAAAAGGGTTCTGGTGAAAAGATCATTCTGATACATGGCTCCTCAAGTGATTATCGGACTTGGGAAAAACAAATAGATGGCTTATCAAAAAATTATCATGTGATCGCTTATAGTCGAAGATATCATTTCCCCAACAAGGCGATAGAAGAAGGGAGTGATTATTCGATGAAAGAACATGTGGAAGACTTGAAAGAGATAATAAAGTATTTTGGGAACACTCCATTAAACTTAATTGGACACTCCTATGGAGCATTAATGGGGATAGAACTGGCCTGTAACAATCCTGAATTAATAAAAAGAATGGTATTGGCGGAGCCTCCTGCCATCCGACTGTTTGTAAGCAATATTCCAACACCAGGAGAATTACTAACCCTTATGTTCAAAAGGCCTAAAACTGCTATGTCCATCATTAAACTTGGCGCAACAGGTTTAGGTCCTGCCACAAAAGCAGCTCAAAAGAACGACATGAAGGCAGCCCTGCGATTGTCAGGGAAAGCTATATTGGGAAAAAAATTCTTTAATAATCTATCTGAAAACAGAAAAGAACAGGCCCTTATCAACTTGATGGCCGCTGAATTAACTGGCTCAGGATTTTTGCCAATCAATACAGAAGCATTAAAAAGAATAAAAATTCCGGTGCTACTGGTCACAGGAAAATTAAGTCCAAAGGTTTTTAGCAATTTAGCAGATAGATTAGAGGAGCTTTTCTTCAGCGTGAAAAGAGTAAGAATTTCAAATGCTTCACATCTTATGCACGAAGATAATTTTAAAGCGTATAACTTGAGTATCATTTCGTTTCTCAAGGAAAGTGAAGCATAGGAGAATACGAACGGACAACATGGTATGCATCGTTCATGCCCAGCAAAAGCTGGACACGCCGTGAATACCTAACCGTAATGCATTTTTTGATAAAGGTAAGCCGGGAAGAATAGGTTAAAGACCGGCAACTGGACAAATCTCGGGTGTTTGGCATTGATTACTAAAAAAATATATATGAATAGAAGGCATTTTCTATTGCATGCCGGACAAGCTGGACTCATCACTTCCCTGGGGCTGAAATCCGGTTTGGTGATGGGCAAACAAACCGTGAGTGACTCGCTGCTGGCCGACGTGGAGAAACTGATCCCCCAACTCATGACGGAATTCAAGATTCCCGGATTATCAGCTGCTATCATCAGAGAGGGGCAATTACTATGGAGTAAGGCTTTTGGTGTAAAGAATAATGTGTCCAAAGAATCCGTGGACACAGAAACAGTTTTCGAGGCTGCGTCAGTAAGCAAGACCGTTTTTGCTTACGCTGTCATGAAACTCTGCGAAAAAGGGACATTGGCGCTTGACGAACCACTCACCCAATATTTGCCAACGCCTTTTCTGGAAGGTGATCCACGGCTCAACTTGATCACCCCGCGTCTTGTGCTGTCGCACCAAAGCGGGTTTCAAAACTGGCGTACGCCGGAAGAGCCTCTGAAAATTAATTTTACGCCAGGTACAGATTTCCTCTACTCAGGCGAGGGTTACCATTACTTGCAGTCGGCGGTAACTCAGCTCACCGGAAAAGTCAATCCAAATGAGTGTGGTTCGTATGAAGCCGGCCTGAAAGTTTGTGCTACCGACATAGGGGAGTTTATGATCAAAAATGTACTCATTCCTCATCAAATGACCTCCAGCGGATATGTTTGGAATGATTTGCTTGGCAAGAACGAAGCTATGCCGCACAACTCAAATGGCGAACCACAACAGAAAAGTCGATTTACCGCAATCGACATGGCTCGCTATGCTTCTGCTGGTGGATTAACTACAACGGCAAGAGATTTCTCAAAATTTATCATTGGGCTCTTTACTCCAAAGGAAAATGATCCGTATAGGCTTAACAAAAAAAGCCTTGAAGAAATGTTTCGCCTGCAGGTAAAGTTGCGTGAAGATCAAAAAATAGATGGAGCCAGTTCCTGGGCACTGGGTTGGGCTGTTCAGGAGAGAGAAACTGGAAACATCATCTTGCATTCCGGAGGGCAATCCGGATTTCGATCGCTTGTCATGGTCGACATAAAAAGGAAATCTGGATTTGTAATGTTGACCAATGGTGATAGTGGTGGTTATCTGTTGTATAATCAAGCGCTCGGAAATGTATTGAATCGTCTTTTTGCCGTTTAATCTAGCACGGATAGCGGTCATTGCAAAATGTTTGCACGTACCCCAAAATATATGACAATTAAATATGAGGCATGAGAAAGATAATTGCGGCAATCAATCTGACACTTGACGGATTTTGCGATCATACTGTTTTACTACTAGATGAGGAAATACATCAGCACTATACAGCACTATTAGGTCAGGCAGACGCGATTCTATATGGCAGAACAACGTATAAACTTATGCAATCTTGGCCAACACTGTTAGAAAATCCTTTAGAAGAAAAATCAATGGACGACTTTGCGATGGTTATAGACAAAATTCCAAAAATTGTCTTTTCACATACGCTGAAAAATGTAGAATGGGACAGTGTCAGATTGTCAAATCAAGCACTTGAAGAAATGGTAGTAGAACTTAGGCAACAATCAGGCAGTGACATTTTAGTGGGAAGTCAAAGTTTAATGATTACTCTGTCAAATCTTAATTTAATTGATGAATACCAGCTTTGTGTTCATCCTGTTGTGGTGGTAAAAGGTTTGCCTTTGTTTGACGAATTAAATGACAGGACCATTCTTAACCTTTTATTGAGCTTTTTGGTGCTTAACAAATTTACCATGCGCTGAGAGTGAATCGTTCTCAAACCCGCACTACGCCCATACTTTACCGTTTCACTCCAAGGTCATACGCCTAGTGCTGATTCCTGGCAAAACCAACGCAGGCTCCCATCAATCTGCGAAGCTCACCGTACTGTTGTACAGCAGGTAGAAAATCCTATTTCTTTAACAAGATGAAAAATAGAGTTCCATCAGGGGTAAAAAGTCGCAAAGGTTTGCAGGACAGCCATTTACCTCCGTCTATGCGTGATATACCGCATCATGGGCAGTGCTACAGAAGTTCCTGCATCGGGAGCCTCCAATCATCAATAATCAGTGTTTGTGGCATGATAATGAGTAACCCAATGGCGATATCATTTCAGGTACCCAATGGTTCAACCTTTTTTAAAACCGTCCTCTGTCTGATGGAAACTGATCAATGCATTATTCCCCGCAATTTCTTAAATTTAGATAACGCCAGGAGGTTACAAGGATCACAAGATAGACTACTCTGTAGAAGATATCTCATATTAGCCTATGCGAAAAAGTCTTATTGTAATCATATTGTTTGCATTCATATCTGTTGTTGTTTGTGCACAGGAAACACGGCAGGATTCTGCGATGCTAAGCATCTGGGAGGCAGGCTTGCCCTATATTACGCAGTATATGCCGGAAGATTATAAAGCACATGCCCAAAACTGGTGCTTCCTTCAGGATGAGAACGGTATTATGTATGCAGGCAACACTTCAGGAATTTTAGAGTTTGATGGGGTTTCCTGGCATCTGATTCAACTGCCGAACGGAAGTCCGGCCAAATCTTTGGCACAATCTACGGACAGTACCATTTATGTAGGGGCTGTCAGAGATTTGGGCTTTCTCCAGCCCGACACTCTGGGTCAATTGCAGTTTCAATCTCTTTTGCCTCAATTAGATACTGCCTACCAAGATTTTGCCGATATCTGGTTTACCTACGCGGTTGCCGATACCATCTATTTTATCTCGGATCATTATATTTTCAGATGGTATAATCATGATTTTAAAGTGTGGAAAGCACAGGAAAGTTTTGGCTTTGCATCCAAGGTAAATGACCAGATTTATATTCAATCGAGTGGAATAGGTATCATGCAATTGCGACAAGACTCTCTCCTCCTGATTCCGGATGGGGAAAGATTTGCAAAAGGAGGTATCACAACCCTGTTACCTTATGAGAATGGACAAATATTGGCTGCCCATTTCCTGGAAGGATTGATTCTCTATGATCATCATCAATTTGTTCCTTTGAAAAAAGGAGAGAAAAATGTGTTGCACAAAAAATATGTATATACCGGAGTAGCGCTACCCAATGGAAGTTATGCGTTTCCGACTGCGGGGCATGGGTGTTTTATTGTTGATAAGCTGGGGAATGTCCGGCAATGGCTCAGTAAGAAAAGAGGACTTTCCAGTGATGTGATCCTTGGGTGCTATGTTGATAGAGAAGGTAGCCTGTGGATGGCCTCCGAAAATGGTATTAGCCGTTTAGAAATATCTTCTCCTTTGAGAGTTTTCAATCAACAAAGTGGTATATCTGAGAGCATCGACAGAGTTGTTTATCATCATGGGCAACTCTATGTGGCTGCCAATAATGGGGTATTTTATTTGCAGGAAATTTCCTCAGAACCGGAAAAAAAAGATTACTATTTTCAAAAAATTGAGGAGATCAACCATCAAACCCGGGACATTATTGCCAAAGGCAAATTCCTTTTGGCGGGTAATTTTAACGGTACATATCAGATTGATCCAAATCATCGGGTACAAGCATTAATTCCGGAAAATACTGCTGACTTGTGCCCTTCCCAGCTTGATACCAACCGGGTATATGTTGGTTCCACATTTGGTAACCTCTATGCTTTGCAATTTGTGAATACTCAATGGAAAGCAGAAAAATCAAGCGTAACCTTGGAAGGGCGAATCATGAAAATAGTGGAGAATCCCAACGGATCCTTATGGATCAGTACCCGCTATAATGGAGTCTATAGAATAGACTGGGCACCCTCTAATACAAGCAGAACATTCGATAAAGACTACACCCTGACCTATTATGATACCTTGCATGGATTGCCCGAAATAAGTTATAATGTTGTTTTTCAGGTAAAAAGTGAGGCCTATTTCTCAACCCAGGCGGGCATCTATCGGTTCAACAGTGCAGACCAAAAATTCGAACCAGACACCGCGCTGATGAATCAAATGGGTACTTCAATGGGTTTTGATAATATCATCCAGGAAACTGCCGGGGGAGGTATGTGGATTACGACAGGCGCCAATGCGATGAGTAATATTTACAGGTATGAAGCAGGTCTTTTACATGAAGTTGATGTATCAAAAAGGTTTTCCGACTTTAGTATCTATGATATTTATGAGCGCAATAACATTGTATTTTTTTCGGGTAACAAGGGGAGTGTAGTGTATCATCAACAACTGGACAAAAATAACAATATTTCTTTTCCAGTGAACCTCAGGAGCATTACGACCAACAATGATTCCTTGCTGTTTGCCGGTCACTTTTCAAAGCAACTGTTCAATGATAAGGTACGATTACCTTTTCGGAGAAATGCTATAAGGTTCATCTTTGCCCTACCCAGTTATGACAAGCCTGAAGCCAATCGATACCAATATTTTTTGGAAGGCTTTGATGAAGATTGGTCTTCATGGAGTGCCGAAACCCAAAGGGATTTCACCAACCTGCCGGAAGGAGATTACTACTTTCGAGTAAGAGGGCAAAATGTGTACGGTCAAATCAGTGAAGAAGCGGTGTATGCATTTACCATCCTGCCTCCCTGGTACCGTACCTGGTGGGCGTATGTGGGCTATGCTTTGGCTTTGGCTTGTTTTGTGGGTTGGGTAGTCCAATGGCGGTCGGCCCGCTTGAGGCGTGAAAAGGAAGCCCTGGAAAATATTGTAAGAGAACGTACCCAACAACTGGAAGAACAAGCTGAGCAATTGAAGGAAATGGACCAGATGAAATCCCGTTTGTTTGCCAATATCTCTCATGAATTCCGTACCCCACTTTCCCTCATCAAAGGGCCTGTAGATGAACTGGTGAAAAAAAGAGAAGAAAAGATCCGTTTGTCAGATGCCCGGATGATCGACCGCAATGCCGACCGCCTCCTCCGCCTGGTGAATCAGTTGCTCGACTTGTCCAGATTAGATGCCGGTAACTTAGAACTGGAGCCGGAAACAGGTGATATATTTCAATTCCTGCGTGCCATGGCAGCTGCCTTCAGTTCGCATGCCGAACAACGGGGAATGCGGTACCGGATTGAAATACCCCAGGACCCCCTGAACGCCTCTTTTGACCCTGACAAAGTGGAAAAGATTGTATACAACCTTTTATCCAATGCTTTTAAGTTTACTCCTGATGAAGGTGAAGTTATTGTCATTGCCAGTGAACGGCATGCACAGCTAGCGTTGAAAATAAAGGATAGTGGCTGGGGGATCGCTCCTGAACAACTGCCCCATATTTTTGACCGTTTTTACCAGACAGACAGCTCTACCACACGGGAGCAGGAAGGGACTGGCATTGGACTGGCACTCACCCAAGAGCTGGTGGCTTTGATGAATGGAGAAATCGACGTACAAAGTGAGCCAGGGAAAGGAACAACATTCACTGTAACCCTGCCCTTGTCTTTGGCTGAGAGCGACGAAAAGGAGCTTTCTAAAGAAGAAATATCCAAATCAGCACCTTATCGTAGCCCTATCCTTGCCGAAGAAGAAGAACCTATGATGAATGGCAAGCAGGAGGAGTTGGCCATGGTACTGGTTGTTGAAGATAATGCGGATATGCGCACCTTTATCAAAGGGCTGTTGCATGAAGATTTCAACATATTGGAAGCGACCAATGGCAAGTCAGGGTTGGAAATCGCCCGGCAGGAGGTGCCCGACCTCATTATCACCGACCTGATGATGCCTCAGATGGATGGGAAGGAACTGTGCCAGCTACTGAAAACCGATGAGCGTACCAGCCACATCCCGGTAGTCATGCTTACAGCCAAAGCCGGGCAGGCCCATAAAATTGAGGGGCTGGAGACAGGAGCTGACGATTACCTGACCAAGCCCTTTGACAGGCAGGAGTTGCAGGTGAGGATAAAAAACCTGATAACCCAACGACAGGCATTGCGGAAAAGATTCAGCCGAGAGGTACTGTTGGAACCGAAGCAGGTGGCCATTACCTCCTTGGATGAGCAGTTTTTACAGAAAGTAATGGATCATATGGAGAAGCATCTTTCCGATCCAGCTTTTGGCGTACCGCAACTGCAAGACCTGCTGGCCATGAGCAAGACCCAGCTTTATCGTAAAATGAAGGCCCTCACGGATGAGTCTCCAGGGGAGTTCATCAGGCATTGCCGCCTCAAGCGGGCAGCACAAATTCTGGCCCGGCAAGGTGAAAATGTCACGCAGGTAGCGTATGCGGTGGGCTTCAACAACTTATCTTATTTTGCCAAGTGCTTTAAGGAGTTGTATGGTGTGGCTCCTTCAGCCTACACCGGGCAACCTTTTTCTTAAATGATGATTGTAAAAGTTAAAATATAGCGGTGTGGGAAGAATAATGTAATCAATTCCTCAGACCTTGTTTTAACAAAAATCTCATTGATCTCCTGAACGCAAAATTTAGGGTTGCTAAATTGTTCATGCTTAAAAAATGTGGTCATTTCTTTTATCCAGAGAAGCCAGCTGGATTCATTGCGCCATTCAGCAATTGCAAGGATACCGCTTTCCAAAAATGAAGCTTTTTTGGAAGTAAAACTGCGGATGGAACCAGAGTGTCATGATCTGGAACCCTGCTGTTAGCCTCCAGGCACATTCCTACCTTACCTTGACCTAGGTAAACAATGAACCAAAAAAACAATATCATGGAAAAGTATATCTCAAAAGTTTCATTGCTGGCTATTGTATTCAGTTGCCTCATTTTTCAAAGCTGCACATCGAAATCATTAGAGCCGGATGATAAGGATGTAGCCATAGAGGATTATGACGCTGCAATAGTGGCATCCTGGAATCAAAAAGTAATGGAAATTGCTGTGGCTGAAGATGGGCTCCTTACACTTAAAGGAGTACGGACAGCCTCAATGATGCATGTTGCCATGCATGATGCACTCAACGCTATTCAGCCCAAATATTCCCTTTTTGCCTATGATGAGTTGGTACCCAATGCCAATCCTATTGCGAGTGCTGCACAAGCTGCCTACGAAGTAGCAGTTGATCAATATCCTGACAAACAAAATGATTTTGAGGAAGAACTGCACAAATGGTTAAGGCAAATAGAAAATGAAGAAAGTAAAGAAGAAGGGATATCACTGGGTAAAGCATCCGCATTGGAAATCCTGCGTGCCCGTTCTAATGATCGTTGGAATGGTGAAGCGGATTATACCTGGCATCCCATGAGTCCGGGAGTCTATGCTGAGTTCAACGAACACAGTGGTACTCCTGACGGTTTTATTTTTGGTGCCGGATGGGCGGCAGCTGAGCCATTTATGCTCACCGAACCTTCGCAATTCAGATCACCTCCCCCTCCCGAAATCAACAGTAACCAATACACAGAGGCCTTCAACGAAGTAAAAGAATTTGGGAGATTTCAAAGCAATGTCAGAACCTCTGATCAAACACACCTGGCCATGTGGTGGAAAGATTTTGTTGAAAACTCTCACAACCGGCTGGCCCGGGAGCTGGTCATATCGGAAGGTTTGAACCTGTGGGATGCTGCCAGAACTTTTGCTTTGATGAACATGACAATTTATGATGCGTATGTCAATGTTTTTGACAATAAATTTTTTTACAACCACTGGAGACCCTACACAGCGATCCGGTGGGCGGCCAATGATGGCAATCCAAACACTGAACCAGAAGCCGACTGGGATAATCTTCACAAGCATACGTATGCTTTTCCATCTTACCCTTCCGCCCATGGTACGGCGAGTGCGGCAGCCATGACCGTGCTGGCAAACACGCTTGGCTTTGGTGATGAATATGAATTTACAATGACGACCAAAGAGGTGGATAAAGCAGGACCGTTTAGTGGAAAAGTTGAGATGGATCCACCTGTGCGCTCTTTTGACAGTTTCTCTGAAGCAAGTTTAGAAGCCTCCCTGTCAAGGGTATATTTGGGAATACACTTCCGTTACGATTCGGTAGAAGGACACACCCTGGGGACCCAAATTGGAAATTACGCCAGCCAAAATTTTCTGAAACCTTTGCATGAATAGGAAAGGGTTCAAACAGAGATCACTGAGGATGGATGACATGCCATGTCTGTTACCTCCAGAAGTAGTTGATCACGCTGGTGAGAGATGATGGTGTGGTAAGAGAAGCAACTGGCGTGGCGACATCAATTAATTTTCAATGCCAGATTGAGCGCCGGGAGGTTTCAAGGGACCGTCGGAGATTATGAATTTGATTTGAAAACGCAATAAGATCATCATGAAAAATTGGATAACAAAAATAGCTGTGCTCGCCGTGGCATATGTATCTATCCTGGTGCCAGTCTGGGCACAGGTACCCCTGGGCATTAACTACCAGGCAATCGCCAGGGATGCCTCCGGGCAAGCACTGGATCACCAATCTATCCACATAAAAATTGCCATGCTGGATAGTGCCGTCGGTGGAACTTCCCTCTATGAAGAGACACACGAACGTACCACCGATGCCTTCGGCTTATTCACCCTGGTCATCGGGCAGGGAAACCCGCTAACAGGCTCCTTCGATGCCATCAATTGGGGCAGTGGGGCCAAGTTCCTGCAAGTAGCCATTGACCCGGAAGGAGGGAATAATTTTATTGACATGGGAACGACCCAATTACTCGCTGTACCTTATGCCCTGTATGCAGCCAAAAGTGGAGGTACTCCGGCTCCCTTCACGTTTCATCCGGGCAAAGGTATTGCCATCTCCAACGATTCGCTCACCAACACCGGGGATACTGATGCTTCGGATGATCTGACGGTTACTACTGAAGCCAAAGGTGATGTGAGCGGGAATTTTTCTGCGCTGAAAATTGAACAGCTGCAAGGTGCAACACTGGAAATTCCTTCCTCCATTGATACTGGATCGGTATTGAAGTGGGATGGAATGCGGTGGAAACCGGGAGCGGATAGTACCGTGTGGAATAACAGGGATAGTCTGATTTCTTATCAAAAAGGCAGGGTAGGCATAGGGACAGCCGAACCTGAGGCGCAGTTACATATTGACAGGCTGGTAGCACGGGATGATACCTTCATTCAACCGCTGCTCAAACTCACTACCACAGATACCACAATCACAGGTATGGGGGGACCTGCCTCCACAGGACTAAGTTTGGGACTATCTGGCAATCAGTCATTTATCAATAGCAACCAAAGGGGTACTTTCCGCATTGGCTCTGTGGCGAAAGAGCAAAGCAGTTTGGCTTTAATTACCGCAGGAGAAACACGGCTCAGCATAGATGCCGAGGGCAATGTAGGTATCGGTATTCAAACTCCGAACCACCTTCACCATGTTCACGATCAGAAAACAAATTCAAATCATAATTTTGAAAGCTTTACCCTCTATACCAATGGATTGACTGGGATAGACAGGGATAATGATGGGCTTTTGGTAGGAACGATCAATAGCTTAGCCATGATCGAAAACAGAGAAGCGTGGAATTTTGTAATTTCTACAGGATTTTCCGGGGTAGGAGACTTAATGTTTGGCTCGGGAGGAAAATGGCCCCGGGTCACTATTGATGCGGAAGGTAACGTAGGAATTGGTAGGCGAAAACCTGATACCAAACTGCATGTTGATGGTAATATTACGGCGGGGAAACTGAAGGAAAGTTCCAGTAATTCCCACGAACTTCGATTGGTTCATGCGAGTACGGGAGGAGGAGGGGCTACTGCCGGATTAAAAATTGAAAATGTGGGAATTAGTGACAACTGGTGGGCATTATACACCACCAACAGCTCAGGAGACCTCGAACTTTACTATAAAGGAAGTCTCCGTGGTGAATTTGATCCGGATGACGGAGAATACAAAAAAAGATCGGATGGTCGGCTCAAGCGTTTCATCACTCCTTTGTCACCTGCTTTGGAGAAGGTATTGCGGCTTCAACCCAGCACTTACTATTTCAAAGATGATAAGAATCCTGCCCATCCTTCCCTGGGATTCATTGCCCAGGAAGTGCAGGCCCTCTTCCCGGAGCTGGTTGGTTATGCCGGAGAGGAGCAAGATATCATGACACTCAACTATGATGGTTTTGGGGTATTGGCCATCAAAGCCATTCAGGAGCAGCAAGCCCTCCTTGAGCAGTTACTGCAAAGAATAGAAGCTTTGGAACAACAATTAACTTTAGAAAAATGAAAAAGTATTTGAATCCATCGAAATTACCACTATATGGATTTCTTCTGCTTTTGCTGAATAGCAGTTGTGGAATCATTGGAAATCCACCCTTTGTGTTGGATGAGGTGGTAGAACTTCAGGAATGTTGGTCCACCGCAGGGGCGGTGGGTCATGCGGATGAAAACGCCGTAGCCCACCTGGTGCAAGGGATGCCACCCCAGTTGCCGGATGATGTGGAAGGACCAGCGGGAGAAGAATTGCTGAACTTTGACGGCCTCATCAGCCTGAGAGACAATACTCCTAAAGGCACCTATCAGGTGAGGTATCCCATCCGTCAGCAGTTTTTTTTTCTGAAAAAACCCAACCGGAAATATGATTTTGTGCTTACTACTCGATGGAAAATTCCCGATACGGAAAAATACCGGATCAGGATTGCCCTTAAGCGATATAGCCTCGATGGCACATCCCCAAATGAAAGAGTAGAGGTATTAACAGTATTGGATTCTGACGAATTTAGGGTAGGCAATAATTTTCAGGAGAACAGTACCAGTGATAGCGAGGTAATTGATTTCACCCGCTACGCCTATTATGTAGAAGCCCAATTTATCAGTAAGCAAAATCCAGGGCTTCCCCCCACCATAAACAATCCTGTGCCCTCTCTTGCCTTCCTGCAAATTTGTGCGGGCAGTTTAGTTGAATAATAGTAGAACCCAAATGCTAGAAGGATGAACTATCTTATCTTAATGCTGAGCTTAACCTTAGCCGTCCTCAATCTTTCCGCCCAAAGCCTGGAGCGTTTTGTGATAGGCAGTGCCGGTTTCTCCGGTCAGCAGGAGGATATCCAACTTTCTTTTACCGTGGGCGAAGCTGTGGTCAGCAGCTTTCAGTCGGAAGAGATACAACTCAAACAGGGTTTTCAGCAAATCAATGTGGAGGAAGTGCCTACGGGTATTGAATGGCCCGATTACATCCATGATCTCATCGCTTATCCCAACCCGGTGGGTGCTACCTTGTATGTGGATGTAAATACCTCCCAGCTTTTTGAATTCTCAGTGGAGGTTTACGACCTATCCGGACAGCAACTGTGTCAACCAACAAATTTTACAGGCATTCCCGGTAATACGCAGCATCAGATTGACTTGGTTGGTTTGGTGCCAGGCATATACGTGCTGGTGATCACAACAACAGAAGGATTTCCGGTGAAGACCTTTAAAATACAAAAAATGTAACCCTGTGTGGCTACTGAATAAGTCTTGCAGGCAAGTCGTAAATTGGTACCACAAAATGAAGCATCCGGGGGAATTTGCTACCGGGAACCGTCGTTCAGGTGTTCCGATACTGGTCTCTGGCAAATCACCTGGATAGAAGGCCTGGCCCAGGCCATCCCACTGCAATCATTGGAGATAGGTAGACCTGATTACACTTCGGTCATTACATCCATAACTAAAAGAATATGTAGCGAAAGATTTGACCCCGTTAGTGCCATGAAAAAAATCCGCTCATCTATCTAAATCACTTGCTGGATTGTATCCGTAAGAATCAGCTATATACTGAGGGTATGAATCAGGATGACTCACTTCGGTGATCCAAAATCTGTAAATTACCGGGGGGGCGACCAGGCAGCTCGATGCAGCAGGCAGAGTAAAATCCCCTCAGATTGTATGGAAGAAGAATGCAGGCCTGAGAGATACACGGAGGCATGACTACATGGGGGTAACCCACAGGGCGGCGTGGGGTGTTGTTAACAAACTCGTTCCGGAATTCAGAAAACAAATCCTGGAAATCAAAAGAAAAGAAGAAAGCAGCATCTAAGATTGTACAGGCTAGAGCCTTGCTCAGTTGAATAGCATGCCTTTTCCCACAAGGTCATACTGTGCTGATTCCTGGCAAAGCAGCGATAGATTACAATCATGTGTCAGAGGTACCGGCTTTGACGCTGCGGTAGACAGGGCATTGTACCGCCATCAAGAGCGGGCATAGCGCATGAAAACATGTGTAAATGTTTATCAACCTTGGTATGACAGAAGATATCCCTGGTTTTTTTACAGGATTTATGCTATAATAGCATATATGCCGTAGTTGGTGCTACTTTAGAATCATAGCATTGTGGATAAGCAGCCAAAGATCAGTTTATTCCCAAATGCCCACTTATGGTTATTAATTCCATTTGTTCTAACTGTTGCTGGGTTTTATCTCTCCTATTGGAGTAGATTTAGTGAGGCTCCATGGCGTCAGCATGTACATGGGCTATCAGCCACTGCCTGGTATATATTGGTGATTTTACAACCCTGGTTGATTCACAATAAATTTGCGAAATACCATAAAAAATTGGGAATTATTGGTGTGTTCCTAGCAGGCGCTGTCGTTTTTTCTGCCTTTCAGGTCATGCCTTTCCAGGTTGTCAATGAGTTCCTCCCCGATGTTCTGAAATATGGTTTTTCCTTTGCTGATTTATGTGCGCTCACAGGTTTTAGTATATGTGTCATTTTTGGTGTCTTGCATGCCAAAAACATGAATGTTCATGCCAGATGGTTGATTTCAACTGTCTTTTGGATATTATTGCCAGCTACGGCAAGATTGGTTTATTTTCCAATGCTGAACGCCTACGAGGGCAATCCACCTATGACTTATCTTCAAGTGGTACATGTATGCTGGTTTGTAACCACTTTTCTCCCGCTGGTTTATTTAATGTATTTGGATTATCAAAAGGAAAAAAAAGTATACAATGCTTACCTTTTTACTTTCATAGGTGTGTCGTTTTATACGCTAGCCATTGGTCCGATGGGCCATTGGCAATGGTGGATAGATATTTGTCATAATTTAATCGGAAAAGGAATGTAAAAAACTGGCTACAATGCTGTATAAGCGTAATGCGTGCGAAAGTGCTAAATCCAAACAGCTTAGATAATAACAAACATACCGGCAGACATAAAGTGAAGGGCTTCTACTCCCTCACTACCCTTATATCTGACTGTTCACCACCAGGTCATACCCCTGGTGCTGATTCCTGACAAAGCCAACTCAGGCTCCCTCCAATCTACGAAGCTCACCGAACTGGCACCCAGCAGGTAGAGCATCTTATTTCTATACTAAGATGGAAAAGAGAGTTCCATCAGGTGTAAATAGTCGCAAAGGTTTGCAGGACAGCCATTTACCTCCGTATATTGGTTGTATACATGCTAGGACAGCCATGATACGGTGGTTGGCGTGCATAATGATTTACATGACAAAAAGAGATTTCTTCATATTGATTATTAAGTTATTCGGACTGTTTTCAGTAGTGACTTCGCTTTTTACTTCCTTACCAAGTCATTTTTCATTTGCATTGATGGACATTGATGCTTTTTCATTGATTTGGATTGGTTTGACAGCAATTGTAGTGGTTGGTTTGTTTATTTTACTCATTTTCAAATCTGACAAAGTGGTGGATCTGTTGCGACTGGATAAAGGATTCGAGGATGACAGCATAGCGTTTGGAAATCTGAGCTCTATTGAAATTGTAAAAATTGGAACCTTAACAATGTCCCTGCATTTTTAAGTCATACACTTTTTGCATTTAAGGGAGATGTTATCGGAATGAGGTATGAAACAAAAGATGCATTTAATTGGGTAGTTAGCGGATTGAATTTGATCATTGGATATCTATTGATAACAAATCTTGACTTTGTAGCCAAGCTACTGTCGACTAAAAAAAAATAAAAAACGACACACTAACATTGGCTAAAAGCAAGCGGGCAGTCAGTGATAAAAAGAAAATAATTACAAGTAATGAACTGAGGTTTCGGTAGCCAGTGACGAGGTATTAAATCCCGCCTACTTTTAGCCGATACCGTTGGCGGAAACTCATCACAACCGATATGAACATAAAAAGAAAATCATATTTTAAAGATGAGAAGAATGACTTCCACTTTTTGGAAAACTGGGTGACACAACTGGAGCAATTGAATGGAAGAAGGTACGAAAGGATTGTGATTGAAACCATATTAGGAAAAACACACGTCTGGGGAATAAATACTGAAGAAAATTTAGACACATTGGTTATATTCCCTGGGGCCAGAACTACCTCACTTTTTTGGGATTTTGACAAAGGGCTTGACAAGCTTAACCAAAAGCTTACCATATTTTTGGTTGAAACAAATGGACTACCCAACTTCAGCGATGGAAATACACCTGACATTAAAACTTTAGATTATGGCTATTGGGCAAATGACGTTTTAGAGAAGTTAAAGGTTAAAAAGACCTTTGTAGCTGGGGCGTCTTTCGGAGGTTTAATCTGTATGAAATTAGGCATAACCCATCCCGAGAAGATAATATCAGCCTTTATACTAAACCCAGGATGCTTACAGCCTTTTTCAATGAAATGGCATAACCTGTATTATAACCTCCTTCCGATACTATACCCTACCCAAAAGAATGTGCTTGCCTTTTTGGAAAAAGCTGTTTTTTCAAAGCCTAACCACCAATTATCCCAGCAGTATGAGCAGCTAATATTAGATTATGAAGTCTTTGCGATTAGCCGTTATAAAGATAGAACGCAAAAACCCTATTATATGGACAAGCAGTTAGCAGCGGTTACAGTTGATACCTATCTGCTTGAAGGGGATCAGGACCTCTTGTTCCCCTATAAAAAATCTATTGAAAATGCCCAAAAGCATATAAAAGGATTGAAAGAGGTAAAAGTATTTGAAAATGTAGGGCATGGAATAGAAACCTATGACCAGGCGATGAATTATATGGGTGAAATAATCAAAAAATACCGACAACCCCATGATGTATAGCACCTGGCCACCATGACAGATGCCCTACACAGCTGTGGCCGTATGCAGTGCCATGTGAAATACCCAAAGCGGACTGGCAAACATTTTTCTCCAATAAAAAATCCAAACGTAACTTTCAGGCTACGAAGATCTCTTACAGGAAGTAAAAGTTTTATGAAAAGAGTATTGAAAATATCGCTGCTTGTCATCCTTGTACTCGGAGTAGTGCTTTACGTAACCGCCAGAATCATTCTGGCAGGAGATGAGTTTGGAGGAAAGATGGATGAATTGAGTCAACATAAAGCCAATGTCTCCCCTCAATATGCAGACCATCATTTTCAAAACACGCCAGCGGTCGTTGACTATGACTGGATGGTAAACCTCAGGGACATGAGAGGAAACCAGCAAAGGGTTCCCCCGGGGCCGTTTCCTATAGACACCCCTGAAATATCAGACTCAGTCGTGACAGGCATCCGTGCCACATGGTTTGGTCATGCGACTGTCTATATCGAAATGGACGGTAAAAGAATCATGACAGATCCCATGCTTTCTCAATATGCCTTCCCCATAAAGATAGTGGCACCTGAACGTTTCAATCCAACACCCCTTCAGGCGGAGGAGCTGCCAGCTATCGATATGGTGACAATCTCTCATGATCACTTTGATCATCTGGATATGCGGTCAGTTCAGCTTCTAGGGGAAAAAGGAGCTCATTTCTTCGTAGGAATTGGTATCAAGGCACATCTGGTAAAATGGGGTATTGCCGAAAAACAAATCAGCGAAATGGATTGGTGGGAGAGTGTGAAGTTCGATGATTTCATTATTCATTGTACACCCGCCAGACATTACTCAGGACGTACGGGCATGAACAATTCGACACTTTGGAGCTCATGGTTGATCGAAAGCCCGAATCATACCATATTTCATAGTGGTGATTCAGGGTATGCATCACATTTTAAAGAAATCGGTGCCCAATTTGGACCTATTGATGTGGGCTTTATTAAAATTGGTGATTATGGCCTGGATTTGGGCTGGAGAGATATTCATATGCACACTGAAAAATCCGTTCAGGCAGCCAAAGACATAGGTGCCCGCTTGCTTTTCCCCATCCATTGGGGAACTTTCAATTTATCCAACCATGATTGGTATGAACCCATCAATCTCGCGGTAGCATATTCTCAAAAAGAAAATGTCTCATTAGTCACGCCAAAGATTGGCCAAACCATCCTCTATGGCGATACTTTCCAAAATGAACAATGGTGGAAAGAGTTGGAAGCTATTAGCAAAAAGCGATAGAAGTCACCAACAGTACTCATCTTGACAGGGGACGCAAGTTGGCGAAGAATCTTTCCATTTGAGGGGAAACCTCATCCTACGATGAGGCTAATAAAAAACGGTTTTCAACGATTGTTATGCCTTGTGTTGATTTATGTCAAAGCCATCACAGGCTACCCCCAATCTACGAACCTCACCATACTATCGCCCAGCAGGGAGAAAGCACTCTTCCTCTGACACAATAAGCCAAACAATTCCCTCAGGGGTAAATATTAACAAGCATTTGTAGGATAGCTATTTACCTCCGTATATTGGTTGAATAAATGTTATTATTTACCGGAAGTTGAGCGTCATAGCAAAAAATGAAATCGTGTAATGAATCTTAGAGCTAAAAAACTTGAACAGATCATCGTTTGGGCGACAGAAAATGAAGACGTAAGAGTAATGATGCTGACCAGTTCATTGGTCAATCCGTTGGCACCAGTGGATGACTTCAGTGATCTCGATATAGAATTTGTGTTTGATGAATTGACAACCTATCTGAGTGATGATAAATGGATCTCCCGTTTTGGGAAGATATTATCTATAGTGGCGGAAAACGAGGAAGTTTTTGATGGAAAGCACGCAATGAGGATGGTTCTGTATGATGATTATGTAAAAGTAGATTTTAAACTATACAGCAAAAAGGAATTTTTAAATGAAATAAACAGCCAAACCTTGCAAGAGGACTGGGATGTAGGGTATAAAGTCCTGGTAGACAAAGACGAATTAACACAAAATCTGAAACCACCTACCTACCAGTCGATAATCATTAAAAAGCCAACAGAACAGAAATTCAACCAAGTCTTTAATGATTTCTGGTGGGATATGACTTACGTGGCTAAATGCCTTGTCCGGGATGAAATTTTTTATGCAAAGTTTATGACAGAAAATATGATGCGGACAGATTATCTTGTTCCTATCATTGAGTGGTATATCGGAAGTCAGCATCATTGGAATATAACAACAAACAAACACGGACGTCTTTTTAAGAAGTACCTTTCACCAGAGCTGTGGATGAAAATAGAAGCAACATTCTCGGGAAGCAAGATTGAAGAAAATTGGCAGGCATTGTTTGGATTTGCTGATTTAGGACACGACCTGGGAATTGAGTTGGCAGAAAGATTACGATACAACTACCCGATTGAATTAGAAAACCACATAAGAAAATACTTGACAGACATTAAAGCCAAATTATAAACTACGAATGCATATGATTGTATTGGCAATAGGCGGACTGAACGGCTTCGGTACCATAATTTTCACCCATTGCCCATACTCGGTCCCTTGACTGCCATTGTCATACCTTTATCGCTAAATGATACTATATGAAAATCCTTTTACCGCACACGATTGAAAATACAACAGGAGAAAAACTCACTTTTTTGAGAATTGAAGTCAAAGAGGGAACTGAATATCTGGAAGGAGAAAATAAAGTCAAGCCTAACGCGGGTCCTCCGATGCATGTGCACCACAAGCAGGATGAATCCTTTACAGTCATTTCAGGAAAACTATGTTATCAATTCTGGGGGGAAGAAAAAAAATATGCAGGTCCTGGCGAAACAGTATTATTCAAGGCAGGTGTGCCACACAAATTTTGGAACGCTGGCAGTGACCTATTGCATTGCACGGGATATATTAGTCCTGCGGGCAACGCCGTTTATTTTCTTACCCAACTCTTTAAGTCCTCTAATGAAAATGGTGGCCGGCCTGGTATCTTTGATGCAGCGTTTTTACTTGATCGATACAAATCTGAATACGGTATACTGGAGATTCCGCAATTTGTTCAAAAGGTAGTATTTCCTATAGTCCTGTTGGTAGGGAGGATCATAGGGAAGTTTAACAAATTCAAAGATGCCCCACCACCTATGTAAAGCTAAGGCAGTCGACAAAATGCCTAGGTGAGCCTGGCCACCATGAGCAGGCAGGTTTGTTGTGCCAGACAGCGATATTGATCAACGAAAGAAAAATACAAACCGGACGGCCGAGTGCGCGCTCTTATCCGTTAAGGCTTGTAACAACCCAGGCAAATTGAAAAGTAAGCCCTGCAAAACAAAATAAGATGGAAGCAAAATCGACAGATCAAAAGACCTTTCAGCTCACGGATAACGGACAACAGGTAGGCGAACTGATTTACGAAAATTTGTTTATGCTTAAAGCTGAAATCAAGCTGACAAATGGGGAACTCTATGAAGTTAAACCGGTTGGCTTTTTTGGAACAAGCCTTTCCGTGACAAATAACGGGGCAGAAATTGCGAACTTAACAATGAACTGGCGTGGCCACATTGTATTTACTTTTCAGGACGGACAAGCATTTGTATTAAAGGCAAAAGGTGCGTTTCATAACAAATACATTATTGAAAATAAAGAAGAAGAAAAGCTACTTCAATTTGACCCAAAATTTAATTGGAAAAAGTTTAACTATAATTACGACATCTCCTACGACAAAAAACCGCAGGACATTTTATTGGTTTTACTGGGTGTTTATGCGTCAAACTATTACATCGCTTCTATGTCAGGGGCTTTTGGAGGCATTGCGTAAAGCAGCAGAAAACAAGGACCCGCAAACAAGGGATTGCAACGTAATGTTATAGAAAAAGAGTGCTGAAAATCCCCTCCTTCGGCAAAACCCAGCAGTTTTGATGCGGACAGTAATACGGAAAAAAACAAGCGAACGAAGCCAGGTGACAACTTATTGGTCCCTGGATAAAAAATTGGAACAGACACTATTTGAAAAACGACCTGACTTGTGACAGGGATTGTTTAACTGGGTGACAACGGAAAGCTATCAGCGTAGGACTGACCAACTTTAAATCATATGCAAACCTCATTGAATGTAAAAAAAGACCCGTTCGTTCTTCTGTTGTTTACAACGATCCTCCTGCTTTTTGCATTTGCGCTTAGCCCTGTTGCCCATGTGGAATTCCAGGACAAGGTAATGTTTACTATTCCTTTGGGCAACATGGTATGGACCATTCCCCTTTACCTAATATGTTTTTGGTTGGTGTACCTGATAACGAAGAAATACCTTTACTCTGTCACCGTTACTTGGATACACGTTCTCACCACAGTCATCACAAACTTATCAATCGTTACAGTGCTGTATATAGGCATCACTCCATCCTCAATTTCAAATGACAGATATGAGATTATTGGTAATGCAATGCAGGCGCTGACTTTAATATTGGTATTCGCACAGTTCATTTACCTTGCCAATGTTGGGCTAGGCATTCTTAGGAGACTGAAGACAAAATAATTGGCGGATAGAAAGCCCTACACTACCAAGCAGTGGGCATCGTTAATGCCATCAGGTGTAAACAGTGACACAGGTTTGCAGGATAGCCCTTATCCTCTGTATATTGGTTGTATACATGCTATGATAGTCATTATACGGAAGTTACCTGCAAGTTTAAAGAGAACCGAAACGCCATGAGAGTAATTCCAATCATAATTTTGATATCTTTTATAGTAAGCTGTCAACCTAAAAACAAGACTTACAAAGCTGACTTTGACAAAGAGTTGGATTCAGGGGCAAATATTGAAATGCTGGAATCAAAAGATGATTCAATTGACAATCTAGCTTTATTGGGCAAGATTTGGGGTTTTTTAAAGTATCATCACCCCGAAGTGGGAAAAGGTAAATATGATTGGGATGATGAACTGTTTGAGTTTTTGCCAGAATACATGGATGTAAACAGCAACAGGCAACGGGACGAATCACTACTTCGATGGATAGAAAAATATGGTGAATTGCCTGAATGTACAACCTGCAAGGAAACAGCTGCCGATGCCTATCAAAAACCTGATCTCTCATGGGTTGAGAACGGAAACATGAGAGCTGCCTTAAAAGAAAAGTTAAAAGAAATCTATGAAAACAGGCACCAGGGAACTCATCATTATATTAAAAAGGTGTACGATGATGGTAATCCTGAGTTTTTAAACGAACAACCTTATTCAGCTTCTTTTCCAGACAAAAATCTACGTTTATTGGCCTTGTACCGGTACTGGAATATTATCCAATATTTTTTCCCATATAAGTATCTAACAGACAAAGACTGGGATGAAGTATTGAGAAAATACATCCCTATATTTATTAACGCAGAAACAGCATTGGCATATCAATTGGCTGTACTTCAACTTGCAGCCGAAACCAATGATACGCACGCAAGACTTCTGATGGGAGCAAATGAAACAGGCTTCTTGAGAGGAACAAGGTATGCACCTCTTCGGACAAAGGAAATAGACTCATTGAGAGGGAAAAGGTATGCGCCTTTTCAAGTTCGGTTTATTGAAAACAAGTTAACAGTTACTGAATATTTCAAGCCGAAAATGAAAGAAACTGCAGGTCTGGAAATTGGCGATTTTATAACCCATATAAACGGTAAAAAGATAGGATATATCATTGACAGCATTAAATCATATTACCCGGCATCAAACGAAGCAGCAAGAATGTATTACATGGCCCCTGATTTGCTACGTTCGAATAACAATTCAATGCATATCGTCTATCATTCTTCCGGCAATATAAAGCAAAAAGAGTTAACAATGTATGAGAGGTCTGATTTGAATATGGACGAACCAAATAGTAGACTGTCTTATGACAGTATAATGATTGGTAAAGATTCTGAGTTTATCGGTTATATTACACTTGCAACCATCAAAGACACAGAAATATCCCATATTAAAAAGTCTTTTAAGAATGCGAAAGGAATCATCATTGATATTCGGAATTATCCTTCTGCTCTTGTGCCTTTTTCGTTGGGTGAATTTTTTACTTCTAAAAGAAAGCCTTTTGCCAAATTTACGACAGTAAATTTAAATAATCCGGGAGAATTTAATTTTAGAAGTAATATGACGTATTTAAATTATTATGCAGAAAACAGTAGCAGATTAAATGATTCTGGAAAACCTAAATCAGGAAATTCAACTGATTCGGGAGAATTTAAATTTAGTTTTAGTGTGCCGCTTTTAAATGATAAGGCAGAAAACCGTGATAGCTCAAGTGATTTTGAAACACATAAACCAGAGAATTATTTTCAAGGAAAATTAGTCGTCATTGTGAATGAAGCAACCATAAGTCAAGCCGAATATACCGCCATGGCATTTAGGGCTGGAGATAATACTGTTATAATTGGTAGCCAAACGCAAGGAGCTGACGGAAATGTATCATTAATTCCGCTACCGGGCGGAATAAAAACCGGGATTTCAGGTCTTGGTGTTTATTATCCAGATGGAAGAGGAACTCAGCGTATTGGCATAGTTCCGGATATTGAAGTAAAACCTACCATTGACGGGATTCGGGAAGGACGAGATGAACTCTTGGAAAAAGCAATTGAATTAATACAAAAAAAATAAAACCAGCAGGTAACAAAAGCTATAGGTAATGCGAGGTACAGCGGGTAATTCAACCGCAGTTCTTCGTAGCAACAACGCCAAATCGTCAAAGACGAATTGGCTCAGTTCCAGCCTGACAGTGAAGTGTTTCAAAGTCCCGCACTCCACATAGCCAAACCGTTATGCGGCATAAAAAATGAATTTTAAGTGGGTAAGTAAAATGCAAATTTCCAAATTATTTATCGTTCTACAATTAATGTAAGCTTCCCCAAAGGGACTACTCTCTACTTCTGTCCTGTATTAAAGGACTGGCTCTTCTTATTGATACATACTCTATATCAAATTACCTTCCTGATGCTTTACTAGTTAAATTGTTCTCCACTAGACTAATTGATGAATTTATACGTTAACATTAGGACATTTTATCGGAATAGAAGTCTTTTTTTCATTTTTCAGCGGAAAGATGGCGCGTTTAGTCTTACCAAAATAGTGAAATATATGTTTGTAAGTAATAGGCTATTTATCAGTATAATTTCTCTTCTGGCAATCATGGGTTGTCAAGAGAAAGATTTCGCTCCATATTGTGGAATGTCGGGAGGTGACTTTCGTTTTTCTATGATTGATAGTGAGAGTGGAAATGATTTATTTTTGAGTGATACGTTATCTAAGAGCGATCTTGTGCTCTATACCATTCAAGAATCGGTTTCTTCTGATCCTGCTGATACCCTATTTTACTTACCCTTGCACGCATTGAGTTCCCAGTATCCGTACAGTTTAGAAGATACCCAGCAGGAAGTGTTTAAATCCTTTATACCGGTAAATCCAGGAAGGACTCAGCAGGTATATGTTAGAATAGGCACATCAGAAATTGATACGATGATAGTGACCGCTAGGGAGCAAGAGGTATATGATGCGCAGGGCTGTGCAAAAGCCCTGGTAGCTAGCGTTTACTATAATGATAGGCTCATTTGTGAGGAATGCAATGACACAACAATCTACGAGATACCAAAGTAGGGCGTCTTAGCCACCTCTAAAGGAGAGCTTAAGAAGTTGCCCTTTCTTACCATTATCTGGAGCGCATTTGTGGATTTATCGGTTTTCAACGCCTAAAGTATTAATCACTTTTGTCTTGTATAAAAGCCAAAAGATATTGATAGTAATAAATGGCTACATGATCCTTACAAAACTAAATTTTCGAATCGTTATTTACCGAATGTATCAGAGAATAAAGAATACAATAACGACTTTCCAACACACTCATTAACTATTGTAAGGAACCTTATGAGAATTATAAAAGACATCGTACGATTTGAATAAAGCTGCCCATAAAACCATGCAAAAAATACCCCTGTTTGAACGATATCAGAAAACAAGTTGCTCTAATGAACATCTTGGATCAACGGTAAATAAAGTGCAAACTTGACCGGAGCATTCTTTGTATCTTACGTTGTAGGCTATGCAAATTAACTACCTTCAATGACAGCATGCAAATTTGAGGAATATGGACAAAGAGAAATTGTTACAGGCACAGGCAGCACCTCTTCTCGACTATTTTCAAAAAATGATTCCATTAGACAAAGCGGAGAAACAGTGGGTTGCCGACTTATTCAAACCACGGCTGTACAGAAAACGACAGTATGTCCTGCAAGAGGGTGATGTCTGTCATCAATTTAATTTTATCGTCCGAGGTTGCTTACGGATGTATAAGGTAGATGAAAAAGGTAGTATTCATATTATTCAGTTTGCCACCGAAAACTGGTGGATGATAGACCTTGGGAGTTTTCATAGCAGACAACCATCAGCCCTTAATATTGACGCATTGGAAGATACCATGGTATTGCAGATCAGTTATGACAACCTGATTGCCTTATATACACAAAGTCCTAAATTCGATCGAATATTTAGGGTACTGATAGAGAATAGCTTTGTATCCCTTCAAAAAAGATTGCTGCAAAACATTAGCTCTACTGCCGAAGACAGGTACCTGGCTTTTATGGAAACCTACCCACACCTTGCGAATCGCCTGCCGCAAACTCAAATAGCCGCATTTTTAGGCATCACCCCTGAATTTTTGAGCCGTTTACGAAACAAACAGGCAAACACCAAGACTTGATCTGGATCAATACTATTTCTTGATGTAGTTCATTGGTGGCCGCCTTCTTTCCCCTGTACTTTTGTGTTATCACATTATTCATAAAAACACAAAGGAAACAGAGATGGCAAACACATCAACAGTGGCCATTATTGGCTTAGGAAACATCGGACAGGCAGTAGCTTACAATCTTTCTCAATCTGACCGTCCATTTATTGCGGCCGATAGAAATGTAGAGAAGGCAAAACAACTTGCTGCCCGATGGGGTACCCCTGCACAAGCTAGCGACATACCTTCGGCAGTAAAAAAGGCAAACATCGTGGTATTGTCCATTCCTTTTGGCGCTATTGCCGGCTTTATAAAAAAGTACGCGGAAGCGCTGCAGGGCAAAATAATGATTGACCCATCCAACCCCATCGCACCGGATGAAAACGGGGGCTTCAGGAAGGTGATAGGAGAAAAAGAATCTGCCGGTGAATTGAATGCCGCTTCCCTTCCCAAAGACGCCAGATTGGCAAAAGCATTGGGTACCTTAGGTGCCGCTTCGCTTACAGGAGCAGCCTTTCAGAAACCAACAAAAGAAGTTCTGTTTTATGCCACAGATGACAACAACATTAATCAAAGTGTTGAACAGCTGATCAAAGACACTGGTTTTGACCCTGTCCGTGTCGGAGCACTTAACCAATCCATCCGTATCGAAGTATTTGGCGACCTGCATGAGTTTGGAGCCCTAGGCAAAACCGTTACACTTTCTGAGGCAAAGGAGAAAATTTCAGGTAAAACGAAGGCAATTCTATAAAAATTAACTAAAACGATAGACAAATGAAAAAAGTAATAGTATTGGTAACGATGTTTGCTGTATTCTGGATGGGTAAGGAAGTGAAAGCTCAAGCAAACGATAGAAAGGAAATAGAAAATCTTATCTTTTCTTACCGGGATGCCTTGAATGCCTCAGAGGCAAATAGCGTGGTTTCCCTGTACACCGAAAATGGGGTTTTATTGCCCAATACTGCACCCACAGCGGTAGGAACTGTACAGGTGCTTGCTACCTATCAGTATGTGTTCGACAATTTTAACTTTAACCTGGCATTTACGCTGGATGAAATTGTGGTCAGGGGTGATTATGCCTTTGCACGCTCAACCTCCAAAGGTTCTGTGGTGATCAAAGCAAGCGGAGAAACAGTACCTGATGAAAACCGGGAGTTGTTTGTTCTCGAGAGGGTAGAGGGTGAATGGAAAATCGCACGCTATATGTACAATAAAGCAAAAGGCTCATGAACTGGCTGAAATTGCCAATGGCTTGCACCAAACTTATTCAATTCATCAAAGTAACGTCAAATGAAAAAGGTCCTGATATTATTTTTAGTACTGATCGCTGCAAACGGTTATAGCCAGACAGCATCAAAACCCCCATCATCAACGCAAACTATTCCGTATGGTAACAATCCGAAGGCTGGCCGTTATGCCAATACAGACGATGCCAGGATTTACTATGAAATGTATGGCAACGGGCAACCCGTAGTAATTTTACATGGTGGCTTGTTTGGTTCAACGATAGAAATGGCAAATTTTATTGACAGCTTGAAAACTGATTATCAGGTGATTGCAATTTCTACCCGTGGACATGGCAAATCCGAAATAGGCACCGGTGCGATTACTTATGAAAAAAAAGCCAACGATATCATGGCGGTCATTCGTTCGGTAACCAAGGATAGTGTGATTATTCTAGGTTTCAGTGATGGTGCCTATACGGGTTATAAGGTGGCCAGTATGTATCCTGAACGGGTTAAAAAACTGATAGCCATTGGGGCCGGTGAGCAAATTCCTGGATTGCGTAAAGTAATGCCACTCACCAGGGAGACAGTAGATTTGGATAGTGAATTCTGGAAAGAGAAACTGGCCCTGATGCCTGAACCTGAAAGACTGGAAGAATTCTGGATGAACATGGCTGACTTTTACAATACCATGACTGCCAGTAAAGCATTGTTTGCCACCATCAAATGTCCGGTGCTCGTCATGGCAGGCGAACTTGACCGTAACGCACCTTTACCTACCGTGATCAACGCATACAACATGATACCCAAAAGCCAGTTGAGCATTATTCCAAACACTGGTCATGTTGTTTTCATGGAAAACTTTGCGGCTGTATGGGCCAGTATGCTTCCTTTCCTCAGGCAATAGGCCGCAACAGGACCAAAAATATCTTATTGTCTTTTGAATGCAAGAAGATGGAAGAACTACTTCTTACTTTTTTGATGGGCCTATGCTCACGGCCAGGTGTTTATGGGCAAACGACAAAATTTGAAGGCAGAGAATTTGATCCTCTCCATGTAAAAGCCTCTGTTGTTCACTATAATGCATGAAACAATTATTTACTATCATCACAGCCAGATGAAAAATTCTTCAAATTTATGAATCAGCTCAATGCGTTGATAAGGGATAAAAAGAGATTCATCCTTGAATAACCCAACGACCAAAAGTATCCCATACGAAATGCAGATTGACATAGTAAAAATGTCCATTTCAAGACCTATTTTTAACAGCTTAGTGCACCTTCCCAATTTGGAAAGGTCGTGGTTCTGGTGTTGGACTTGTGAAACGCAGTGCTTCGTTGGTATCGAGGGCAGGTGTGGTGCTGTGTTGCTGCTTTCATGCTATTCGCAACAGGCATGCCTGCTACAGAATTTTCCGAGCCTGAACCCAGGATGATGCACATTGAACAGACAAGCATGCAAAATTCTGCGGAACATATTCATCAACACCTCGGCGAGATTTATCGTAAAGAGTCGCGCCTTGTTTTTGCCACACTGATTCGCCTGCTTGGAGACTTTGACCTTGCCGAAGACGCCATGCAGGATGCCTTCAAGGCAGCGCTTGAACAATGGCGTGAAAAAGGTATTCCTTCAAATCCACGGGCATGGCTGGTGTCCACCGGGCGGTTTAAAGCCATCGATCGTGTCCGGCGTCAATCAAAATTTGACCCCTTGCAGGTACAGCATGTCCGGCAACTGGAAGCTGATACTGCCGATCCTTCCAGGCAGGTTGACAAAGAGATTGAAGACGATGTGCTCCGGCTGATCTTCACCTGCTGTCACCCCGCGCTGTCGCTCGAAGCACGCACGGCCATGACCCTGCGTGAGGTTTGTGATCTGACGACCGAAGAGATCGCCAGCGCGTTTCTGGTTACGCCCTCTACGCTGGCCCAGCGGATTGTCCGTGCCAAGGCCAAAATTCGTGAGGCAAAAATACCGTTTGAAGTCCCTCCGGAACATGAATTGCCAGACCGGCTCGGGGCCGTCCTCCAGGTGATTTACCTGGTATTCAACGAAGGCTATTACGCTTCATCCGGGGAATCGGTCACCCGCATTGACCTCTCCAGCGAAGCAATTCGACTCGGACGCCTTCTGCACGATTTGCTGCCTGATCCCGAAGTGACAGGATTGCTTGGCCTCATGCTGCTGCACGAATCCCGACAGCAGGCCCGTACCACACAGGCAGGAGATCTTATTCTTCTGGAAGACCAGGACCGTTCGCTCTGGGATCGAGAGATGATTGAGGAGGGATTGTCGCTGGTAGACCAGGCCTTTTCATCCAAACGGGCAGGCCCATATACCCTGCAGGCAGGCATTGCGGCCTTACATGCCGAAGCAAAGAGTCCTGAGGCTACGGACTGGGCACAGATTGCCGGACTGTATGGCCTGTTGCTGCGCCTAAACCCTTCTCCTGTTATTGAATTAAACCGTGCGGTCGCCATCGCCATGTACAAAGGCCCTGAAGCAGGATTGCAGCAGATCGATGCGATTCTGGAGCGAGGGGAGTTAAACGACTATCAGCTGGCCCACTCGGCACGGGCGGAGCTATGCCGGAAAATAGGCCGGACCAACGAAGCAAGGGCTTCCTGGGAACGAGCCCTGGCCCTTGCACAACAAGATCCGGAACGGCGATTTATTGAACGAAAACTTAGAGAACTGGGAACGGGATAAAAAAATGAAAAAAATGTAAAGTTGTTTGTCGATTTCCTGGTCTGCCATTCGACTACCTGGTGAACACAACAAAAATAATCGTCAAATAAACTTTAAGAGCACATGACTGAAAACAAAAAGAACATCGGGAAAGAAAAAGAGGACGTAAAAAAAACGCTGGTCCGGGTAGAGAGCTTTTCCATCTCCCTTGACGGGTACGGGGCGGGGCCTGATCAAAGTGTGGACAATCCCCTCGGCGTCGGCGGGGAGGAGCTACACAACTGGTTCCTACCGACGCAGACGTTCCGAGCGATGCATAGCACCTTCGATCCTCGCGCCAAGCATAGACAAGAGGATGGTACGACCGGGCTCGACGACGACTTAGCGCGGCGAGGGTTCGAGAACATCGGCGCATGGATCATCGGCAGGAACATGTTCGGGCCGATCCGAGGCCCCTGGCCGGACATGAACTGGAAGGGCTGGTGGGGGGCCAATCCTCCTTATCACGTTCCGGTTTACGTGCTGACCCACCATGAAAGACCTCCCTTGGAGATGGAGGGTGGAACAACCTTTTACTTTGTTACCGGAGGCATTCAGGATGCGCTTGCCAGGGCACGAGAGGCAGCCAATGGGAAGGATATTCGAATTGGAGGTGGGGCAAACACGATACAACAGTATCTTCGTGAAGGACTCGTCGATGAGCTGCATATTGCTATCACCCCGACTATACTCGGTGGGGGAGAGCGGCTTTTTGAGAGAGTTGACTTACGGAGCGCTGGTTACGAATGTGTCCGCTTCGAGGCGTCGGAGAAGGCGACGCATATAATCCTCCAACGTAAACAAATTGTAAAAGGGGAGACACCCTAAGGTATGTCTGAGAAATCAGCCTATTAATGGCTACAACCAGATTAGGTTACCTGCAGAAGGGGCCGATCAAGCAAAAATTCAATTTATTCAATAAACATAAAAGGATAATTATGAAATACATTTGCCTTGGCTATATGCATGAAGAAGTTTGGGAAACCATACCAGAAAGCGAACGGAACACTTTTACGGACGAGTGTTTTATGTACGATGATGAACTTCGGAAGAATGGTCACTTAGCAGGGGGTGAGGCGCTACAAGGTGTTCAGAATGCTACCACCTTGCGGTGGCGCAGTGGCAATGTCTCCGTGACCGACGGCCCCTTTGCTGAAACCAAAGAGCAAATAGGAGGTATCATGATACTGGAAGCTACAGATCTTAACCATGCTATCCGCTTGTTGTCAAAGCACCCCTCTCTTCGTCTGGGACGGGGTGGCTGTAGTTGGGAAATCCGTCCGGCCGCTGACCTGACAGCCTTGATAGAAGAGAGTAAGCGACGAGGGAAGTGGTAAGGAAATTAACAGGAGAAAAAAGATAAACGTACTGCTACAGCAGAAAGCAAACAGGGAGCATACAGTGATTTCGCAGGGCTTCATCTGCGGGGCTCACTTGCTACGAGCGGATAGGAGTCAAAGGCTACAAGTTTTGGTTACTCTAAACATTGATGCATTTTATTAAAAAATGAACGTGAAAAAACGCTATACCTGTTTGACTATACTTTCAATACTATTTTATTCATTTATACAAGTTCATACTATTGATTTTGGGTTAGAGAGAATTAACAAATTAACCTGTGGTGTAGACTCTTTGCTCGCTGAAAATAAATTTCTGCTTGTTAATGAGGATACTATCACTTTGAATAAGGAAAAGCAACATATAGTCACTATGGACCCTGCTATTGCTAAAATTTTAAAGGTTTCTCCACCAGAAGATAATTTTCCATATCCAAGTTACAGCTATTACTCAATTCACAAGAATCCTGATTTGAACATATTTAGCTATATCATTGATGAAGGAGAGTATGCATCAGCACACCTGGTCATAATAAAGGATTGCAAATTGATTTCAAGCCAAATGGTAGCAGAAGAAACTTTATGGGAACACGCTTATAAAAAGATCCGGACAGTTTTCAATAATGATACGACTTTCACCGTAACAACATATACTGGAAACAAGGATTTTGGTGATTATAAAACCTGGAATCGTGATACGGTAACAACCCAATACAGGATAAAATATAATGGGGAAATCATGAAAACAAAGCCTAACAAGCTTTAGCTACAAACGTACAGAAAAATGAGCTCCATTATTGGCAGCTCTAACATTTTGTCACGTTCAGCCCAATAAACGAAAATACAGTAAGCATGAATATCGAGATCATTGAAGTAAACAAAGTCAAATTAGCTTACCTGCAATCGGATCAAGTAGAAATTAGAACCACCCAGGATGCATTGGATCTGATGATGAATGGTTACTATCAAGGAGCTGAAGGCATGATCATTCATGAGAAAAATGTATTGCCCGATTTTTTTGATCTTAAAACAAAAATGGCCGGAGACATCTTACAGAAATTCTCCACTTACAATAGCAGATTAGCGATAATTGGTGATTTCGAGCATATTTCAAGCAAAAGTTTAAGAGACTTCATTTACGAAAGCAACCAGACTGGCAGAATAAATTTTGTCGGATCATTGGAAGAAGCGAAAGAAAAATTATCAAGATCTTAAAGACTGTCCAAAGCATCGTTCCGTACGAGAGTAGCCAGTTTGATTATCATTCCAACCGCTGTCGGTACTCCGAAGGCGACATACCCAGCACTTTTCTCACATAGCGGCTGAAAAAGGATGCACTGGAAAAATGGAGTGTATAAGCGATTTCTGTGAGTGTGAGGTTTTTGTTTTTCAGCAGATTGATGATGCGTTGTGTGGTGTAATTCTGTATCCATTCCATCGCTGTTTTTCCACTGTTTTTTTTGCAAATCTCGGTCAGGTATTTTGATGTGATAAACAGCTTTTCGCTGTAGAATTCCACCTCACGGTGTTCCATACAATGCACCTGCACCAGTTGTAAAAATCGCTCAAACAAAGAACCGCGTTCGTTGGTGTGGAGTCGCCTTTCGATTTCGCGGGCAAAAATATTCCACATATCCATGACAAACATCTGTATCTGGCAGTCGAGCACTTCCTGTCTGAATCTGTGCTCAGTGTCATCATATTTCTCCTGTAGCAATCGAAAATTGGTTTGGCAAATACCTTTTTCTTTTTCAGAAAGGGATACCACCGGATTTTCCTGAGAAAATAAAAACCCCTTGATGCCCCAACTGATATCAGGATTATTTTTACTCAACACCTCGAATGAAAGGAACAAAAACGACGCCTTAAAATCAGGGGAAAACAGCACGTGGGTAATATTCACCGAAGGCAACCAAATCACAATATCATTTTCTGAAATCTGGTAAGTTTGATCTGCCATTTGAAATTGTCCTGAACCTGCATGACAAAGTATATGCGTGAAATACCGTTCTAAATAATCCTTTGGAATTTGTTCCGTGTCAAAGCGATCTAATACAATGACATCGGGCGATTGCTGTACTGAACGATTGACCATACTACTTCTGTATTGAACAATTTATATTTACTAAATAGGTGTTTTGTATCATAAATATATTTGCAATATATTATTATTGACTTCATTTTCTAGTAAAAATCAGATAAAAAAGGAAATATGTGAAAGTATTACCGTAAAATATGTCAGATATTTTCTAAGTTCACCCCTTATCTTTGTGGTATCAGTCAATAACCAATAAATCTCATTGATATGAAACCACACAATAAGAGCCTTAACCGCAGAGATTTTCTCACCCAATCTACCTTAGCTGGTTTTGGCTTTACTTTTAGTGCTTCGGGCATTCTCAATGCCTTTCAGACGAACATGAACCATGCTGCCGGTTCCGGTAGCACTGGCGCCCATCCAGCATCAAAAAATTCTATCAGTTCTTCTCTGGGCAAGCGCCGGCTGGGTTCACTGGAAGTAAGTGAATTAGGCTTTGGGTGTATGAACATTGCCTGGGCTTATGGTAATCCGCCAAAGAAAGAAGACGCGATCCAACTGATTCGCAGTGCCTACGAGCAAGGTGCCCGCTTTTTTGATACGGCTGAAATTTACGGTCCGCACAAAAGCGAAGAAATGGTTGGCGAAGCCTTGAAACCCTTCCGCAATGAGGTGGTCATTGCCAGCAAATTTGGCTTCGATATTGACTTTAAAACCGCACAAATGAAAGGGGGACTGAACAGTAATCCGGCTCACATTAAAGAAGCTGTGGACCATATGTTGCAACGCTTACAGACAGACAGAATTGATCTGTTGTACCAGCACAGAGTAGACCCCAATGTGCCGATTGAAGACGTGGCCGGTACCATGGCCGAATTAATTCAGCAAGGCAAAGTGCTTCATTACGGTTTGTCAGAAGCGGGGGCCGCTACCATTCGCAGAGCTCATGCTGAACATCCGGTAACAGCCATCCAGAATGAATACTCTTTCTGGACACGCGATCCCGAAGCCGAAGTAATTCCCGTTTGTGAGGATTTGGGCATTGGTTTTGTGCCGTGGAGCCCACTCGGTATGGGATACCTGACAGGAAAAGTAACACCGGACTATCCCTTTGCTGACAGTGATATCCGTAAAACTTTAAACTTCCCACGCTTTACAGCCGAAGCTCTGGAGAAAAACCGCCCGCTGGTAACCTTATTGCAAAATGTAGGTGCCCGCCATGAAGCGACTCCCGGACAGGTAGCCTTGGCCTGGCTGCTGGCTAAAAAACCCTTCATTGTTCCGATTCCGGGCACACGATTGATCAATCATATGCAGGAAAATATGGGAGCCGTAAAGGTGAAACTATCGGCTGAAGACATCAAAGAACTGGAAAACGGCTTTGCCGACATTGGAGTGTTCGGTGACAGAGCCCCGGAGCGACTGAAAGAATCACACGATATTGGAACGAGTTTAGGGACTACTTCCAAAGGAACCCAAGGAAAAACCCCATTACCAAACAACTGATACCATGAAAAATAATATCAATCGCAGAAGATTTTTACAAAGCAGCGCCCTCCTTACGGCAGGGCTGAGTTTCGGAAGTGCTTTCGCTTCCGGTTCTTATAAAGGAGCTTTACCCGCGAACAATAAAAAACGCAAAATCGGCAATCTGGAAGTCTCTGCCCTTGGGCTTGGCTGTATGAATATGGCTGGTGTATATAATGCTCCCCAACCTAAGGATGCAATGGTGAAAGTCATTCGCAAAGCCGTAGAAAATGGCGTCACGTTCTTTGATACAGCCGAAGTGTATGGCCCCTTTTACAGTGAAGAAATTGTTGCAGAAGCACTGGCTCCGTTCAGAAAGGAAGTGAACATTGCCTCCAAATTTGGCTTTAGCTTTAACGGCGATCAAGTCACAGGAAAAGACAGCAGCCCGCAACACATTCGTAGTGCGGTGGAAGGGATGCTGAAACGCCTCAAAATTGATACGCTGGATTTATGCTACCTGCACCGCATGGACCCCAACACCCCCATTGAGGAAATTGCCGGTACAGTGAAAGACCTCATTCAGGAAGGAAAGGTACGCAACTCTGGTTTGTCGGAAGTATCTCCCGAAACCATTCGCAGAGCCCACGCTGTGCAACCCGTCGCGGCCTTGCAGTCGGAATACTCTATGATAGAGCGCGTCATGGAACACGATATCATTCCCCTTTGTGAAGAATTGGGCATTGCATTTGTCCCTTGGGGGCCATTGTGTAGAGGGATGCTCACGGGACGTTTTGACGAAAACTACGTGCCGGAACCCGACTACCGCCGGGCAGGTGTGCCTTATTTTACACCGGAAGCATTGAAAGCCAATCTGAAAATGGTAGATCTGCTAAAGGTTTGGGCAGACAAGAAAAACGCTACCCCGGCACAGATTGCCCTGGCTTGGTTGCTGGCACAAAAGCCATTTATCGTACCCATCCCAGGTACAACCAACCCTGATCATCTCATGGAAAACATAGGTGCAATGAAAATTGAATTCAAGGCAGCCGAACTGGCAGAAATCCGCACTGCGATTGAGAAAGTGCCAACGGTAGGATTCAGGAAGCCGGAATCAGTATTTCAAGATTTATAAATAGCAATACAAATCAAATGACGAAAAGTATTCTTCATGCTATTTTCCTTTGTCTGGCCCATATTTCCATGGCACAGCCACTGGCTGCCATACAGTCTGAAAGCGAGCCTTTGGTGTTACAATCGCTGGGAAGTTTTTATCTGGGAGGCGATAAGCAGTTTCAAAACCAAACGGAGTTAGGCGGTTTTAGCTCGGAAGGACATGTAACTGTCAACCAAATGTATGTAAATTATATGGTGCCCCAACATCGCACAGATAGTATGTCTTTTGTCTTTATTCACGGCATGAATTTGAGTGGCAAAACCTGGGAAACCACACCGGATGGAAGGATGGGTTGGAATGAATATTTTGTGAGAAAAGGATACCCGGTGTATATGGTTGATCAGGTGGGGGCAGGACGCTCCGGTTTTAACCAGAAATACTATAATCTGGTGAGAGAAGAACAGCTTGCTGCAAAAAATCAGGAAACTTTTCAACGAATTTCTGATGAGAATACGTGGATCAATTTTCGCTTTGGCTTGAAAAATCAGCAGCCAGTCAAAGAAGCGAAATACCCCATTGGTGCTGTAGGTGAATTCTCGAAGCAGAGTATTCCTTTTGCCTTGTTTGGGCTGGCAGACCCAAATCCCAATTATTTGTATCTTTCTGCCCTTGCTGCTGAGCTAAAACATACGGTATTGGTCAGTCATTCACAATCGGGGCGGTTTCCCATTGAGTCAGCGCTACTGAATCCGAAAGGGATCAAAGCAATGGTGATGCTGGAGCCAGGCGGTACTGGAGCCGACTTTACTGATGAACAGCTTAGTGCCTTGGCGACCATTCCCTTACTGGTGGTGTTTGGCGACTATTTAGAAAATGAAACGGGTATTCCGGGTCATTCCTGGAAAAACTACCACGACGGCTGGGGAGATTTTGTACAGCGCCTGAATGCTGCCGGTGGAAAAGCCACATTGATTTACCTGCCCAACCTAGGCATTCATGGCAATAGCCATATGTTGATGCAGGATAAAAATAATCAGCAGGTAGCTGATATCATTATAGACTGGATTAAAGACAACGAATAAAACTTCTAAGGAATTATGAAAACCACGCAACGAATAATCATTACAGTTTTACTACTAACCATGACAATTATGAGCTTTGGACAAAACAACAATCAGGCAGATTTGCAACAACGCCTGTCGGTGATGGAGGACAAAATGGCCATCAAGCAGGTGGTGGATGAATTCTCTAATTTGGCCGATACCAAAGAAATTGAAGAGCAGGTAATGCTATTCACCAAAGACGGGGTAGTGGAATCCTACGCAAACGGTCAGCGTTCTTCTTCACTGCAAGGACGAGAGCAACTGAAACAGGCTTTCTCAGGCTTCCTGGCTAACTTCCATACGGTATATCACCAAAACGGACAGCAGACCATTGATTTACAAGGTGACAAAGCAGAAGCCACCTCGTATTGTCGGGTCATTTTGGTGGGTGAGCAAGAGGGCAAACCAACGAAAACCACATTGTACACCATTTACAATGATCAATTTGTAAGGGAAGACAATCAGTGGCTCATCAAACACCGCAAATCAAACTTTGTGTGGCGGGAAGTGGAAGAGGTGAAGCCGTAATTGTAAAGCATTTGTAGTCTTCAATATTTATTCAAATAAAATACTGGCGACAAGCATGTAAAAACACAATAGCGGCAGCAGTGCAAGAACGAATATCGTAGCCACTGATAAACTAAAACGCAGTGGGTAAAACTATTACAGTGTCTATAGGAAACCGTTGGAGGGTATTTGAGTTATCTTATCTATACACTGCTATTATGTTCAAATCAATAAACACAGCGCTCTGCCTGCTTTTATCCCTTTCGTGTACACCTGTCAATTTATCTCAGGAAGACTATCAGGAAGAAGAATATAAGCTACAGGCCATTGAATTTAACAATAGAGCGCGTATTAATGCACAGTATCAAAGGTATGAAAGCGCATTGATGCTTTATGACAAAGCCATTGAGCTGGACGAAAGATATTATAATCCCCATCTGGGTAAGCGTTCAATTTACGTGAGTCTTGGGGAGTATGAAAAGGCTTTACAGGAAAGTGAGATGGTGATAAAGAAAAAGCCTGATTTAGCTGAAGAATGGGCTTTTTCTGGCATGTTACATGAGTGGCTGGGAGATTCAGTAACTGCATTCCAATATTATCAAAAAAGTATTGAACTATACGACGATATCATATCAGATCCTGAGAACAGCGATGAAATTGCTCGTGTCAGATTTAATCGGGCAATGTCATTCATACTGCTTGGAGAAGACACCAAGGGGAGGGAGGAGTTAAAAAAAATAAAAGATGAGAATCCTGACCTTGCGTTGCCAGATGAATTGATCAACATAAAATCTGAATACATGAAATGGATGTTAGCAAAGGATGAAAAATAGGTGCTTCCAACGACAAGTGGTACGCCCTTTCCATGGTAACAGTCAGTATTTACATAGATTAGCGTTGCCACAAGCCCCACCTGCCTTTCCGCACGAAAAAAATAACCAAAAAAAAATAGCTTTTCTGGCATTTGTAACTCAAAGTTGAATTACAAAGTACTTTAATTTTTTCAATAATTTGTTTTCCTCTTTCTCCTGGGTACTTTTGCCTTTCTTTTTGGCACCACCCTGCTATTGGATCAGTTTCCTGAATCTTTCCTGGGATCAGAATCACGAGCAGCCTGGAAATCTGTCGTATCCACCATACTATCTCCTGTCAAAGTCATTTTAATAGGCCCTCTGTTGCCATTTATCGAATTTCTGCATAAAGACCCGGATACACCGCCTCCATTTTTTCTTGTCGGGTTTACATTTTACTGGACAATCCTCACCCTGATTCTTCATTTTCTGATTGGTAAATTAAAGCACTCCTGAACAACAATAGAGTAGGGGCATCAATATCCCTTAGAGAAAAGACCTTGGGGCAAAGTAATGCGTTTCAGAGAGCTCAGCCTGCGGCTCATCTGACAGAAAATAGACCTGTGTGGCAGCGCAACAGAAACCTTCTTCTTTCATTCTTCCATAGTATTTGAAAATGATGGGTAGGGTGAGGTTTCTGTCTAAAGTTGCAAAACAGCTCCGAAATCCCGACCACGCTATAGCGAATCAGAAAACCTGCTCTACACCCTACCCAAGGGGTGTCTGAGCCTGCAGGGGAAGTGAATAGATTGCTACATGTTTACTCCATATTCCTCCAAAGACTTCACGAAATGGGTTAAAACCTCCTCTGGCGGAGGTCCAAAAGGAATAGGCGGGATTCGATTTCCCTGGTGCGGCTGACTATTCTCCCAAAACCACTTTTCCAGACCTGCAGGAGAGAGAATCATGAGCAAATGTGCTTGCTCGGAAAGGATTTTAAACGAATGCCTAAGCATCAGGGGCAAAAACATAGTATCCCCTTTTCCAGCCTTAAATTTTATACCATCCACTTCATATTCAACCATTCCATCGAGGACATAATAGGTCTCGCTTTCATTCTGATGGGTATGGGCTGGGGGCTCCCCACCTTGCAATACGTTTATCTCCATTAAAGAAAACTCTCCTCCCGTTTGTTCACCGGTCAACAGGAAGTTAAAGATGGCTCCCGGAACCGCCCTGGTGTTTTCAGGACTAGGTTGGGCTTGTAATGCTTTTAGTTTCATAAGATCAATAAATTAGTCATATAATCTGACTATAATAATCAGAAATTCTGACTAACTTTGCAAAGAATTTAGAAAAAATATTTTTAATATGGAGGAAAAAGAAAACATGGGTGTCTTGTTAAGAGAAGCCTTTCAGGCTATTGTAGAGAATTTACATGATAAATTGGATGCATTGGGGTATGGAGAAATTACCCCCTCTCATGGCTGGGTATTTCAATACATTAAGGATGAGGGGTCACGAGTGACAGAACTTGCCAGAAAAGCTAAAATGACTAAACAATCCATGAGTTATCTCGTCTACGAACTTGAGAAAAAAGGATACCTGGAAAGACAACCAGACTTAGATGACAGGCGTGCCATTTTATTCAAGTTAACAGATAAGGGCATGACATTAAGGAAGATCGGCAGATCAATCAATTACGAGTTTGAGCAGCAGTGGATAAAAAAAATAGGAAAAAAGGATTACGAAAGTCTGAGAGAAATTTTGGAGAAACTTAACCAAGCCCTCAGTGCCAATAGATAAGTTAGCATTCCTGATTTTATTAAGATGGGTGATTTACTTATATACAAGAAAAATGAATGGTGTGCAACAGGTGCCTTGCCACCTCTGCTAAAGTCCCAATGTTTTTCTTCTTCAAAGCATGGCTCACTTTGTATGGTGTCAGTTCCTTTGCACTTATTCAGTCATTTTCGGAAAACACTACTATCCATAGCTAAATCTCTTTGTGGTCAATGTAACCGACAGTGCCAGAACTTCAATACACTTACTGATTGTTTAGAACATTTTCTTGCCCCAAATGGCCATTTCCTTCAATATTAGAGGAAGACTTTTACTAAATTCAGTCAATGATATGGCTGGTTATTGAACTGTACTAAGTCCCTATGAATGAGCGCAAGCATTTAATCAACAAGTGGACCGTAATTTTTATTATGCTCCTGCTTACCGTTTCCGCTATAGGCTACCTTTTTGCCCCTGAACAAATGTTGAGTGTCGTAGGAATTCAAGGTACGACGGAAAATAATTTTCTGGTAAAAACCATAGCGGCCGCCCTTCTTTCTTTTACTCCACCACTCTTTGCCATCACAAGACAGACTAGTGAAACGAATTTGCGCTGGTATATTGTTCTCGGCCTTGCGCTATATATGTTTCTTAGTTCGGCCATTGACTTCTATGGTTATTTAACTGAGGTAGTAAACTTTGCCTCCATACCGAGCATTGCGTTCAGAGTAATCCTTGGCATCCTATTATTGGTAACCAATAAGAAGAGTTCGTAATTTCGCAAAGGGCGAAATACCAGACTTTGTATGTAACCCTTATGACTCATCATTCACTCCTGCATAACCTGATGTCAGCAGCCCATGGTTCGCTACCACTTTTCCTGTGACAATCTTATTTGGGAAAAAACTGCAGAAATATTTGCGCAGTCAGATGGCTGCATATATATTTGCAGTCAAATAGCTGCATATATGGAATTAAGAAGAGATGTCTTTCAGGCCATAGCCGACCCCACCCGCAGGGCCATTATCGCCTTGGTGGCGCTACAGGCCATGACCCCCACTGCCATAGCGGAAAATTTCGACTCCTCCAGACAAACCATCTCTAAGCACATACAAATCCTCACAGCGTGTGAATTGTTAAGTCAGGAGCAACAGGGAAGGGAAATTTATTATCACTTAAACCCCCAAAAGCTAAAAGAGATAGCAGACTTTGTAGAACCATTCCGCAACATGTGGGATGAAAGGTTTAATCAATTGGAGAGCATCATGAAAAAGCATAAATCAAATCAATAGCAGGATATGAAACAAAAAACAAAAGTAAATGCAGAGGAGGGCAAACAAGAAATAGTGATCACCAGGGAGTTTGATTTGCCATTGGCATTACTATTTAAAGCCTATGTAGAACCTGATCTCTTGGAGCAATGGATGGGAACGAAAGTGCTGAAACTTGAAAATAAAAAGCATGGCGGCTGGCAATTTGAAACAACCGATCCTCAGGGAAATAAACACAGGTTTAATGGGGTCATTCATGAGTTTGTGCCGAATCAGACAATCATACGGACCTTTGAAATGGAGCAAACACCTTTTCCTGTCCAGCTTGAGTTCCTGGAATTTGAAAAACTCACGGACGACACCAGCAAACTCAGTATGCATATCATCTACAGATCCGTGACGCATAGAGACCAGATGCTGCAGCTACCCTTTGCCCAAGGCATCAATATGGCGCATAACCGCTTGCAGGACATAGTTAACCGCGAGATGGTGAGCAAATTAAAATAATAACCCATGACAAAGAGAAATAAAATCATCTATTGGATTGCTACCAGCTGGCTTGCCCTGGGCATGCTATCCACCGGAATAGTACAGTTAGTAAAAATGCAGGAGGAAATTGATGTAATGACACAATTGGGCTATCCTGTCTATCTGCTCACTATCATAGGTCTTTGGAAAATTTTAGGGGTTGTCACCGTGCTTATTCCTAAATTTCCTTTGCTAAAAGAATGGGCCTACGCCGGCTTTTTCTTTGTGATGTCAGGAGCGGTAGCTTCGCATATCGCCTCGGGTCATTCTCTGAACGAGATCTTTGGCCCTATGCTCCTGCTGGTTCTGACGGTAGTTTCCTGGTATTTCAGACCGGCGGACAGAAAAATCATTTCAGTAAACCAAATAAACGAAAAGTATAATCTACATGAAAAACAATAAAAAGGTGATGACGCCAGAGCAAAGTGAAGCGCTACTTAACTTACTGAAAGTCCGTTTTGAAAAAAACATGAACCGCCATGCAGGTCTTGCATGGGCCAACATACAGGCAAAGCTGGAAGCTGATAGTGGCAAATTATGGACACTCCATGAAATGGAAAGAACGGGCGGTGAACCGGATGTGGTGGGTCATGATGAAAACACAGGTGAATACCTTTTTTATGATTGTTCGGCGGAAAGCCCTCAAGGCCGCAGAAGTGTCTGTTACGACCGTGAAGCGCTGGAGTCAAGGAAGGCAAACAAACCGAAAGATACCGCTATGGATATGGCCGCTGCTATGGGCGTTGCGCTATTAACGGAAGAACAGTACCGGGAGCTGCAGGAACTTGGAAATTTTGATGCGAAAACATCGAGCTGGGTGCAAACACCCTCTGAGGTCAGAAAACTTGGAGGCGCCCTCTTTTGTGATTTCCGCTACGGCCATGTCTTCCTGTATCATAACGGGGCAGAATCCTATTATGGGGCCAGGGGGTTCCGTGCCTCGCTCAGGGTCTGAGTGTTGCACAGACAGTGAGGAACAGTAAATTTCAAACATTAGCTGTCACAAGTCATAACGCACTCTAACCAAGTGCGGTGCCGGGTGTTATGTATAGAAATAAAAAAATAAAACAATGTTAAAAGTATTCATAGCAGGAGGCACCGGATGGGCAGGTTCAGCCTTGAGTAAAGGCGTTTTTCATCACAAAGAAATGGAACTGGTGGGAGCATTATCCAGGACGCATCAGGGTAAAAATTTAGCAGAGGTATTGGGATTGGCTGGAGCAACTATACCTATCTATGAGGATATTGAAAGTGCTTTAGTGGAAACCGATTTTGATGTATTGGTAGAATACACCCAACCTCATGTTGCCAGGCAAAATATCATGGCAGCCTTAAAAAAAAGCAAAAACGTAGTGATAGGGACTTCAGGACTGACAGCAGAGGATTATGCAGACATTGAGCAGGTAGCACTTGACCATCAAGCTTCGGTGTTAGCCGTAGGAAATTTTGCCATCACAGTAGTGCTGCTTCAAAAATTTTCAGAAATGGCGGCTAAGTATATTCCCAACTATGAAATCATTGACTATGCGCACGAAGATAAAATGGATGCGCCCAGCGGGACGGCCAGGGAGTTAGCCCATCGTTTATCGATAGTTCAGCCCTCTAACCAGTTTGTTTCCGGGGATGCATTGATAGGAATAAAAGAAAGTCGTGGGGCAAGACTGGAGGGTGTGCAGGTGCATTCGGTAAGACTCCCGGGACACGTCATTTCCATAGAGTCTATTTTCGGATTGAAAGATGAAAAATTAAGTATCCGACATGATTCCGGGGCAAGTGCAGAACCCTATGTGAAAGGAGGACTTCTGGCTATTGAAAAAGTAGGTACTTTTAAAGGGCTCAGACGTGGACTGGATAGTGTGATGGATTTCTAGAAAAAAACTATGCTGGTGTTTTTACCTTTACCTGCCCAACACCCGGTTTGTGGCACTTGGTAGGGCCTACCGGCTAAGCCTACAAAAATGCATAACAAAAGCTTTCTTTTAAAATGACTTTAGAAAGTCGATATACTTAGGAACGCTTTTTTCAACCCACTCTCTCGAAGCATTCAGCTCTAGCCCGTAATAGGCAAAGAAGGGCTGATAATCTGCTTTGATATACTCAAAGGTTAGTTCGAAAGGAGCTGTGAGTTCCTTCAGCGTATATTTGTACTTACCGGCAGCGCTATATTCTTCTTCGTCGATGCCCACTGAAATGGCCAACGCTATTTTTTTACCGGAAACCTTATAGCCACTTTTACTGCCATAAGCCCAGCCATAGGTCAAAACTTCATCCAACCATTTTTTGAACAATGGAGGGCAGTTAAACCAGTAAAAAGGAAATTGGAATAAAATCTTATCAAAAGATTCTATCAACTGTTGTTCTTTTTCAATATCAATCTTCCCATCAGGATAAGCATCGTACAATGAATGAATAAAGTAGACATCAGGAAGTTTTTTCAACTCCTCAATCCATCTTTTATTGATAATGGATTCTTCAATTTTCGGATGAATGACAATGACTAATGTTTCCATGTTTTCAGCGTGTTTAACACGGACAATAATAACACACCATACTTTCATTTTGTATATTAGCCACCATTTGTAGGGTACTATTAAAAATGTAAGTAATGACAAAAATTAAAGAGTCCTCAACAAATTTTGAAAACAAAAAGATATTGACAGAAGAATGTTTAGAAGTATATGCCTCCGGCATCATCGGAGGGCAGTGGACATTGGCAATATGTTGTTACCTGATCAATGGAAAATTAAGATTTGGAGAATTAAAAAGGTGTTTGCCGAACATTACAGACCGAATGCTGACTTTGCAGTTGCGAAAATTAGAAGAAAACCGGCTTGTAACACGTACTGTTTTTGCAGAAGTACCACCCCGTGTTGAATACGAACTAACACCCATAGGTTATCAACTTCATTCAATTATAAGGGAACTTGAAAAGTGGGGGGGAATGCATAAAAAATTGACAGAACAACAAGGTACGAACGCACCCCATGAACAATTGGTAAAGCGGACTAACAGGAAGTAAAAACAATATTTAACTTACGGGTAATCGGACAGCAAAGGGCTAAGAGAACCTGATAAGTCATAGACGAGACCGTTATCAGCACTTGAACTGGCGCTGGAATGCTTTACTGATCTGACAGCTAGAAGCCTGGCAACTTTTATAAGAGATTTCGTAAAAGTATTTGGCAGTTTTCCAGGACGTTGGCTTCAACAAAAACGCTTACAAGAGGCCCATTACCTGATAACAAAAAAAGGAAAGACAGCCTCCAACATTTACTTAGACTTGGGTTTTGAAGTCTTGTCCCATTTTTCTTATGCCTATAAAAAAGCGTATGGCGTAGCACCGACAACAAGGAGTTGACGCTTATCCAGAAAAAATGAATGTAAGGTAACTATCATCAACCATGAGTAAGGAAAAAATAATTGCGGCTTACGAAGAAATGGCTGAAGCCTATAACAAATTAATTGAGCATAAGCCGCACAATGCCTATTATGATAGACCCAATACCCTGGCCTTGATGCCAGATGTGCAGGGGAAATCGGTTCTTGATGCCGCTTGTGGGCCGGGAAAATATGCTGAGATATTATTATCCCGGGGAGGCAGGGTGACAGGTTTTGATATAAGCCCCAAAATGATAGCGTTAGCCAAAAACAGAAACAAAGGGCAGGGAACCTTTTTCGTTCATGATTTATCTGTGCCTTTTGAAATGTTTAAAAAAGAGTCCTTTGATGTAATCCTGTGTGCTTTGGCCCTTCATTATGTGCAGGACTGGACAGTCACTATCGAAGAATTTTCCAGGGTCTTAAAACCCCAAGGAATCCTTGTTATATCCATAGAACATCCCTTTTTTGAATATACCTACTTTCATTCACGCAAGTATTTTGAGATAGAACCTGTCAAAGGCATTTGGAAAGGATTTGGAAATCCTATTGAAGTACACAGTTACAGACGGCCTTTAAGCGATTGCTTACTACCCTTAACCAATCATGGTTTTTATATTGATAAATTAGTTGAACCCTTACCAACAGAAGAGTTTAAGCAGTCTGATCCAAAGCATTACAAAGAACTCAATGAATTTCCTGTTTTTATGTGTATCAGGGCGGTCAAAAAAGCAGAAATAAGATAAAATAGGCGATACGCTAATATGATGTTGACAAAATACAGCGCTTAACAGCCACAAGGCAACACCCTGATCATCAGCCTTTTTTTCCATGAACTTTAGGGCTAAAAATTCATCTTTTGTCAATGTGTGGACTATTTCAGAATACAACACCCTTCTTTTCAGAAGAGTACTGTTGTCTGAATAGCCAACTACCGCTTAGGATGAAAGGCTTCAGGAACCGTATGCAACATCTCTTTGAAACAGCTTGCGCATTGCTGAGCCGATAAGGTTACAATCTGGCTGCTGAGATCTATCGCATTACGTTCAGCCATTTCCCTGACCCGCCTTTTTCTAAACAGATGTTTTAAGACCGTGCGGACAGGTAAGGCAGGCTTTCACCTTCTATTGCTCGGAAAACTTATGTAAAGGAATATTTCAAAAAAATAACAGGAGAAAGCCTGCAACAATATATCACCCTGTAAAAAATGAAAATAATAGAGCAGCACTTGATTTTCAGCGACCTCTCCATAAGTCAGATCGTAGACAAATTCGATTTCACAGACGGAAGTCATCTAAGCAGACAGTTCAAAAGGTAGAGTGGGTACAGTCCGATCGATTTCAGGAAACATAAAAGAGCAAAGGAAAGTATAATGAAGATAATATGACCACAGTGACTAACCAAAACGCTAAAACAAAACAAATGAAATCATTCCTTTTAGTGGTATTCTCGACCATCGTTTTTATGCCATGGATGGGGCACTCCCGCACCATAGAGGCGGATACGACCAAAACGGTGTATCAATCAGATGAACTGGTGATTACTCAGTTAACGGAGCACGTGTATGTGCATACCACCTTTTTTGATTCGGAAACCTTTGGGAGAGTCCCTTGTAACGGCATGGTGGTGGCCCACCAAAACGAGGCCATTATTTTTGATACACCCACAGATGATAGCAGTTCTGCCGAACTCATCCAATGGATCAGCCAAAACTTACAGGCCAACATCAAGGCCGTGATACCCACTCATTTTCACGAAGACTGTGTGGGAGGCCTCAAAGAATTCGAAAAGCATCAAATTCCTTCCTATGCCAATCAAAAAACAATTACCTTGGCGAAAAAACGGAAATTTAACGTACCCACCCATGGATTTAAAGATTCTCTGACCTTGACCCTTGGAGACCAAAGGGTATATGCCATGTTTTTGGGCGAAGGCCATACCAAAGATAATATCATCGGCTATTTTCCCGGTGATCAGATCATGTTTGGCGGTTGCTTGATCAAAGCCCTGCAGGCCAGTGAAGGAAATCTGGAAGACGCCAATGTAAAAGAATGGTCTGAAACCGTAGAGAAGGTGAAAAATAAGTATCCTGCGGTGAAAACGGTTATCCCTGGGCATGGCGAGGTGGGCGATAAAGCCCTGCTGGATTACACCATTCAGCTATTTGACCAATATTGAAAGAAATTGGGGTAATAGAAACCTTATGATTCTATCTATCCACGGCACTGCGATTTGCAGGCTTGTGCTCCATTGGAGTTGACAATCATTGCGGGTGTTATTGAATTGGCTTATTGGCATTCCACATTTGCCAGACAATCTTCCACGAACCATCTGATTGTTTCTTCACCAATTCCATATATTTGTTGTCGGAGATAAGCGTGTCCTTTGCGTTCAGGTATAATATCCTCCCAAAACTTTTATATTGACGTACAGCCAGAGAGTCTTCTACTTCAATTTTCCTTTCAGAATACTGACATTCAAATGATGGAATAAAAAAATCGTAAAATCCACTTAAATATTCTCTGATAGCCTCTATCCCTTTGATGGGTGCCTGACCAGGAGGAAGTAGCATGGCGTCTTCATAAAAATAAGCCAGGTAATGATCTAATACCAGATTTTCACAGAGCAACTCTATTTCATTTAACTGATTGTTGAGTGCTAGGCTATCTGACGATCTCTGTGTTTGCTCTTCCCGATCATGGACTTGCCGTGGAGTACAATGCAATAGAATAGAAACCATGATCAGGAGGTAAATAGGGATGCAGGTTTTTTTCATGGCGGCATGGATTTGAGAATGTAAAGTTTTCAGTTGTCTGCAATTGCCATTGTCTATTGGGCCCATGAGCATCAGCAGTTTCACAAAAAGCTACTAAAGGTGGCAACAGTTTGATGATCGTTATCTTAATCTGTATTTCAAAATTAATCTTGCCATAATTAAAAAAAAGCTGGAAAAAATAATCTATTTTTAGTATCACTAAGAACCACTGCTAAAAGTGAACGCAACAGCAAAACTTCATCAATGGCTGTGCTTAGCCTTCTTTTTTTTTTTCATGGCAAGTTGCACAACAGAGGAAAGAGAAAGTCCCGAACCTCAACTCAATGTGATTTCGGAAACCTTACCAAACCAGCAGCCCACCCTTATCGATAACATCACGGAAATGGTCTATCCCCATGATTTTGATGAATGGCAGGAACCGTTCGATTGGGAAAATCTCGAGTATTTGCCGCTGCCATCAGATCACCCTCCTGTTCCTATGCCCTGGAGTGATCAGGCCAACAGGCACTTTAGCGAAGATATCCGATATGATGTTAAAAAATCGGACGGATGGGTGTTGTATTTGAATTCTTTCTCACCCAGGTATCGGGAAGGGGTTTTAACCTTTAGTTTGTATAACATTTACCGGGGTGTTTTCAGATATTACTTTTATATAGAGTCCGGTACCCAACAGGTTCAGGATTTTACTATGTTGCAACACTATGTGTATACCACCACTGAAACCCCCTTACTGAATTTTACAAGTCAACAGATTATCGATGTCAGCCACAACAGAACTTTTTCACACAGCTATGATCCTCAGCCCTTAGCGGATGCAACCTGGTATGCCGTTGAGTATGAGATAGCATTTGATAAAGACATTTACCATCGAAGTGCAGCTTTACAAGTGGGTTCTGATTTTTCTATGAAGAAGGCACATACGCTCATGGTAAACGGGACTCCCTTGGATGAACTGAATGCCAAGCTAAGAATCTACGGTATGGATCAATCTTGGGATCAGGCTATTTCGGCGGATGCTTCCTACACACTTTACGGGGTTTCTGATGCAAACCGGATTGCTAATACCCTGTCAGGTTCTGATATTATAGATCTGTATGAGATCATGAACCTACAGGCTTATGAGAAAGTATTGGATGGTATGATGTACCAACCAACCTCCATTCAGGTGAAATGGAATACCAAGATAGATTTTCATCCCCATTCCGGCGGCGTTGCATTGTTGAATGATCAGCATTATATCAGTGGCACGGATCTTTCTGATATACAGGGGAAGGTTCCCTTTTACACCAAGGCGTTAGGTGTTTTTTACTTAAACCAGAAACCTGTTTATCTGGCCACTGAGCTTTCTGATGACATTCATCCCTACGAATATAGACTGGACATAAGTTCAGTAGCATATTTATTCAATCCTGCCGTATTAGCGATAGCAGAAGTAAAAAACCTGCAACAAGAACTAGTCGCTACAGAACAGGAATCCCTGATCAGGGAAAACAAAGCAGCCGACGTATATACAGGACAGCTTTTGAAATCTAATAAACCGCTGTTTATTCAGGGAGTAAGAGTAAGTTTTGATATTTTTCCTAACAATGGTGGGGAAAAAATCCATATGGTTAAAACGTTCAGCGCTGAGGCACAAACTACCCATTAACAATCAGCGAAAAATCATATCAATTACGTTGTAAGACCTATTGTGAATGGCTGTATGCTGTTCTACCCTATTCTTCTGTGTAACCCTAATGAACATGGTCAAATGCTCCATGCCAATGACGTTTACTTTGTCAAGAACATCACTTTTTGAAATCAATCTAGTGAACAAAATGCTACGTTGTCTGGACTTTATGGAAAGATATATCTACAATGGTGTTCATCGTAAAAAGACACATGACCATGAAACACAAACACAGTCAGCATGATGCATTAATCCTAACACCAGGGCAAGGGCGTACCTACCACTGTGGTACAATGACGGCAATTTTTAAAGCGGATGAAAACGAGACAGCCGAAAAATACAGCGTTTCAGAATGGTGGCTTGCGCCACATTCAGAGGGACCCGGTGCACACCAACACGAAGAAAATGACGAAGTGTTTTATGTGCTGGAAGGGACTACTTCATTCTTGGTGGGCGATCAGTGGATTGAGGCAGACAAAGGCACTTTTTTGAGAATACCAGCTAAGACGATGCACGATTTTGCCAATAGAACCGATCAACAGACAGGCGTATTGAATTTTTTTATTCCTGGAGGATTTGAAAGAAATATGCCCGCTATCGTCAAATGGTTTGAAGAAAACCATAATTGAAGGAGGTATTGCAGAAAAAATTTTGCAAATGGACTACCCCTTGAGCAAATAGTAAAAAGGCTGACCTACTTTTTTGTAAACGCTATAACAAAAGCCAAGAAAGTTTAATGGTAAAATATTCCTTCTTTGCAACGCATTGCTAAGACTTTAATTCATGCAATTGTAGTGACTCTAACAAAATGAACAGTAGGCCTTATGAAAACAGATAGGAGTGAAAAACTGGTTAGATACAACGACATCACACTTTTCACAGAAAGTTTTGGTAATCAGGAGAACCCTGCCATCTTGTTGCTGGCAGGAGCCACGGTTTCCATGCTTTTCTGGGATGAAGCCTTCTGCCGGCAATTGGCTGCCCAAGGGTTTCTGGTCATCCGATACGACAACAGGGACGTAGGGCAATCTACCCATTATGCACCCGGTTCAACACCTTATGATATTGTTGACCTTGTGGATGATGCTGTTGCCATTGTAGAGGATTATCAGATCCAAAAAGCCCATTGGGTGGGCATGTCGCTGGGCGGACTCATTGCCCAAATAGCGGCCTTGAAGTATCCTGACCGGGTGGCCACCCTGACGCTGATGTCAACAGGACCCTGGGGAGATTCTGATCCGAACATTCCTGACATGGATACCCGTATTCTGGATTTTCATGCTAAATCCTCCTCTGTGGATTGGTCCAAAGAGGATAGTGTGGTTGAATATATGCTGGAAGGGGCTGTGTTGATGAGCGGTAAGAAACCCTATAATACACAAAGGGGAGAGAAACTCATCAGGCGTGAATTTCAGCGAGCCCACCACTACCTTAGTATGTTTAATCACGCAGCCTTACAGGGTGGAGAATCCTTTTATAATCGCCTGGATGAAATCAATCAACCTACCTTGCTGATTCACGGAACAGACGACCTCATTTGGCATTTCAGGCACACCCACGTCATGCTGGAAAAAATAAGAAACGCTAAACTTATGGTGCTGGAAGGTACCGGCCATGAGTTGCATGAAGACGACTGGGATAAAATCATCCAGGGCATTGCAAACCATATTCTCGGGTAATAGACAGAACAAACGTTAGTGGATTGTAGGGGCGCGGCAGCGGAAAGCGTCAACAACCGTGTTGCATCATTGGTAACAGAGGATTTTCTGCCTAATTTCTTAAAAACCACAAAGAACCTGACTGACTGTCATCTCTAATCTGAATGGCAAACATTGAAAGTTAAAAATAATTGATGTCATTGATATTGACATTAAATTATTTCATGTCTATATTAGTGACATGAAAACAAAAAAGGGAAAGCGCACCTATAATATGTCTCTGCGGGCCGATCGTGTTGCTCAAAATGAGCAGAAGATTTTGGAGGCAGCGGTTTCCCTCTGGAAAGAATTTTCTATCCTGGATATCACCCTGGAAAAGATAGCGGAGCGATCCGGCGTCACGGTGCGTACCCTGCTGAGAAAATATGGTTCCAAGGAAAACTTATTCGAGGCTTGCCTCGAAAACGATGCTGCCCATACCCGAATGAAAAGAAGCCACGCCCCCGTAGGGGATATAGAAGCGAGCCTATATATCCTGCTCACCGATTATGAGTCTCTTGGCGATGCGTCCATCCGTACCCTGAATGTGGAGAATGAACTTCCTGTTGCCAGAAAACTGCTGGATGCAGCCCGTTTGTATCATCGCAACTGGTGTGCCCGGGTGTTTGGTCCTTACCTGCCCGATGCTTCTTCTCCGGAATATGAGGAAAGGCTCCTGGCATTCATCACAGCCACAGAGTTGTACCTCTGGAAACTTCTCAGGCGTGATCTTCACAAGAGTTTTGAAGAAACCTTCCAGGTTTTTAAGACGCTGTTGGAAGGGCTTATCCTGAAATTTCAAACCTAACCATACTATGATGAAACAGCTCCAAAGCTTTCTGTTTGTCACTATCGAAGGGGGCGGGAATATTCCTCCCATGCTTGGCCTGGCCAGGCGCTTGTCGGCACGTGGACACAAGGTATGGGTGTTGACAGAACCTTGCCTGCAACAAACTGTCAGCACTTATGGCCTGCAGTTCCTTCCGTTTACACAATACTTTACCCGAACCGACAGAAAAGTAGATTTCTTCCAGGACTGGAAAGCTTCCCCTTTTTCAAATCCTACGATGGATAGGGTGATCTTTGGGCCTGCGGATACGACAGTAGCAGAAACTTTGAGGGCTTTGCAGGAGGTTTCCGCAGATGTATTAGTCGTGGATTGTTTGCTGACACCTGCCCTGATTGCTGCCGAATCTTTGCTAATACCCCGTGTAGTGGTTTTTCACATGCCTGAATATATGCCCGGACCCAACCGTCCCCCTGGTATGATGGGCCTGTTACCGGGAAAGGGTCGGCTTGGCCGGCTGCGTGATCGTTTGTTAGGTCATTTGTTTTCTCGCTTGCTGAATAAGTATTTACCCCTGCTCAATGAGGTCAGAAAAACGCATGGTCTCAACAAACTGCATCGAGTCACTGATCTGCTCGATCAGGCAGACCTGCGTCTCATTCAAACGCTAAGAAGTTTTGACTTTCCCATCGAACCAAGCCCCTCCAATGTGAGATATACGGGGCCCGTCCTGGATGATCCGGACTGGACAGCATCCTGGGAAAGTCCCTGGCCGGCGGATGATACACGCCCCCTGGTGGTAGTGAGCCTTTCTTCTACCTTTCAAAATCAAAGGGCTGTCATCCAACGATGCATCGATGCCCTAAGAGACTTCCAGGTCAGGGCACTGGTGACCCTGGGATTGGCCCTGGACCATGAAACATTGGAGGCCCCTGACCATGTGCTGGTGGTCAGATCGGCACCACATTCCAAGATTTTTCCAACAGCAACGCTGGTCATCACCCATGCCGGTCATGGCACCGTGATGCGGGCTTTGTCCCACGGATTACCCTTACTGTGTTTACCCATGGGTCGGGATCAAAATGATAATGCTGCCAAAGTGGCCTATCAGGGCTGTGGTATCAACCTGAGTCAGAAAGCAAGCGTACCATCTATTCGCCAGGCTATCGCCAGGATGCTGAAAGATCAAAGTTTTAAGCAGAATGCCCTTCGTCTGCAGAAAGAAATCTGCCTGGAAGCGGAGAAGGATGTGGCTATTGCGGCATTAGAACAATTGGCGACAAAACACAGAAAAGCCTTTGTCTCCTCCCATTGACCTGAGAAGTGTCTGTTGTAAAAGGACAGTGCGTGGATACCGGCGCAGCGGTACCTCCGAGCTTCCTGTCATTTCTTTGTCAACGTATCAAATAAAGAGTTTTGTCAGTCCAGGTCACCAAAGGAGAAGGCACCACTTTCTGGTAATGGTTTGCACAGGGCCAGGGATCTAAGAACACCTGCGGCAATGGCCGGTAATCAAGCCATTGAAATGTTCAGGCACATAGCCAGCCGGCAGAGAAATCTGTATTTCCTTATCCAGACATTCCACCGTCCCACAATCCAGACAGCGAAAATGAAAATGATTGTGGTGATGCTTTTTCTCTTCACACTGCAGGCAAAGGGCAAAATATTGTTTCCCATCGTCACCCACAATCCTGTGGACCAGGCCATCCTCACAAAAGCGGTTGAGTACCCGGTAAATGGTCGCCCTGTCCATCTGATCTTTCATTTCTGACTGAATCATTTCATGACTTAATGCGGAATGGGCTGATTTCAGTGCCGATAAGATCTCCTTTTTGGGTTGCGTGTTTCTTCTTTTCATATTTATTAATGCGACTTTGTTGCAATAATAATGAAACTATTTATCTTTGCCAAGAAAACTGAGCACAAATCAACATTCAATTAGTATGGAAGACAACAGTCACTTTGAAGTCATCATCGTAGGGGGTAGCTATGCAGGGCTTTCCGCTGCCCTGGCTCTGGGTCGGTCTTTGAGAAAGGTACTCATTCTGGACAGTGGACAACCTTGCAACCAGCAAACACCGCATTCCCATAATTTTCTCACTCAGGATGGGAAAGAACCGAGGGAGATAGCGCATCTGGCAAAAGAACAGGTCTTGCAATATCCGACCATTACCTTTCACCAGGGATTGGCGACGGTGGGAAGGAAAACTCCGACAGGTTTTGACATTGAAACCCAGGCTGGAGAAGTATTCACAGGGAAAAAAGTGTTATTTGCCACAGGATTGAAAGACATCATGCCAGACATCCAGGGTTTTGCAGCCTGCTGGGGTATCTCCATTTTGCATTGTCCTTACTGCCATGGCTATGAGGTGAAAAATAAGAAAACCGGTATTTTGTTGAATGGAGAGGGTACCTTCCACTATGTGCAATTAATCTCGCACTGGACCCGGTCGCTTACCCTGTTGACCAATGGAAAATCAACGCTGACGGAAGAGGAAACCGCCAAAATTGTAAATCACAACATTGAAATTATTGAAACAGAAATTGACAGGATTGAACACCATCAGGGAAAAATTCAACACATCGTTTTCAAAGATGGATCCGGCATTCCTATTGATGCCCTGTATGCCCGGCCTGAATACATTCAACATTGTAGCATACCGGAACAACTGGGATGCGAATTCACAGCACAGGGTCTCCTCCAGGTGGATACTTTTCAACAGACGACGGTCGAAGGGGTCTATGCCTGTGGCGATAATGCCAGCCGGCGTGCCCTGGCAGTGGCGGTGGCTACTGGTAACTCCGCAGGTGCCTTTATCAATCATCACCTGATTGAAGCAGCCTTTCAGCGCTGATCCTTTTTGAAATTATCGGATGGCCAACGGTCTGCCCGGTGATCCTGTGGCTCCTTTGATGCGCAGGGGTGTAAAAATGAACATGAACTGGTACACCTTATCGGCTGTCAGCGATTCAAAGTTCATCCACTCCAGGTTGAAAATGCCGTTTTTCATGGTCAGTTCTACATGTACATGAAAGACTTTACCATCCAGAATGGCATCTGACCCGACCATGCTGGGTTGCTTTTCAAGGAGCCATTGCACCACCTCCAAACTGATGCTGGGGTGGCGGGTGCCATCCATGACAAAGTCTTTGTACCAGTTTCTCCACCAGCCAAAATTAAAAAGGATCGCATCCCCCGGTCTGATCTCTGTTTCCTCTATACCCTGTTTGGCCAGGGCTTCTTTGACGTCACGAAGACTGACTTCATACCCCTCTTCCAGCGGGTCTTTCCCCAGAGAGGCGGCCAGGTCAATCAGTATGCCCGTCGTGATCAGGGGTTTTACATGCTCTATGCCCAGTTTTTGCAAGCCAAATGGATTTTTCATTTCCGCTGTGGTATAACCGTTATAAAACACTTCGGTAGTGGTACCATCTTCCATCTCCATTTGCTGACCGGGATGTCCAAGTCCGTCGAACTGTGTACCCACCTGTCCGATCTGTGCTACCAGCAACTCGTCATTGAATACAATCTTGTTTTCACCCTGCGGTCCATAGGTAGGAAAGGAGGGAATAAATAACTGGAAAGTACGATTGTCAGGCACAAACATTTCTCTTTCATAGACATGACCCAGTTCGTACACTTTACCGGCCTGCACCCATCGGCTGGCCTGCACTATTTTCTCGGGGGTAATCCAGTTGGAAGCGCCTGCCTGATCTTCAGCGCCCCATAAAGGATGAGGCCACCAGGGACCTTGTGTTCTACTTTGGGCCCATAAAGTGATGACAGGAAAAAGCAGGAGAAGCATAGTCAGTTTTTTCATTTTTTTGAGGGAGTAAGGTTAAAATAATGATCTGTATAGGGTAAGTTAAATTGATTTTTTTGATATTGACAGCAAAAAAGTAATTCCCCTGCTTTGCTGCTTATTCCTCCAAAAGTACTATGACAAACCGAAGAACCTTCATCAAACAAATAGGTGCCGGAGCGATGGGCTACTCAGTGGTAAGCCTCTTACCTAACTGCAGTCCAAAGACCGGTAAAGAGCCGGCTACGACTCCTTTTGCTTTGCCAAGAAGTGCCCCTGAACTTCAGGGCATAGACCCATCAGCGCTCCAGACCTTTCTGGATAAGATCAGGGAAAGCAAGCTGCAGTTTCATAGCATCATGATAGTACGGAACGGTTTTGTCGTGACTGAAGGATGGTGGGCACCCTATGAGCCTTCCTATATTCATCAGTTGTATTCGTTGAGCAAAAGCTTCACTTCCACAGCCGTAGGGTTCGCTGTTGCCGAAGGATTGCTGACAGTAGAAGATCCGGTACTCTCTTTTTTTCCGGAAGAAACACCCCCGGAGGTAAGCCCGAACCTGGCAGCCATGAAAGTAAAACACCTGCTGACCATGTCGGTAGGACAGGCACAGGAACCCTTGCGCGCCATGAGGGAGAATACGGAAGAAAGTTGGGTCAAGACCTTTCTGCACTGGCCGGTAGACTATGAGCCTGGCAGCCGCTTTTTATACAATACAGCGGCCACTTTTATGCTGTCAGCCATTGTACAAAAGTTAAGCGGAGAAAAATTAATAGACTACCTGAAACCCAGATTACTGGACCCGCTGGCGATCAGAGATTCAGATTGGGCTGAAAATCCCCAGGGTGTAAATGTAGGGGGATATGGTTTCCGCATTAAGACGGAAGATATAGCCAAGCTGGGTTTGTTGTATCTGCAAAAGGGTGTGTGGAATGACAAGCAGATTTTGTCGCCGGAATGGGTGGAAGCCGCCACTTCCAAGCAAATCCAATCGACAGGTTCCGATCCGGATGGACCAGGTGATACCGACTGGGACCAGGGATATGGCTATCAGTTCTGGAGAAATACGGTGGGGGGCTATCGGGCCGACGGCGCTTTCGGACAGTTCAGCCTGGTATCGCCCGAAAAAAATACGGTGGTGGCTATTACCAGCCAGAGCATGGATATGCAGGCCTCTATGAAGCTGGTATGGGAATATCTCCTGCCCGTCATGCAGGATAGTCCGATCGAAGAAAATAAGGCAGCCCAGGCGAGTCTGAAAAACACCTTGCAGCAGCTTTCCCTGTCACCTCCTGTCTATCAGGAGCGTTCTCCCTTATCGGCAGGCCTGAATGGGAAAAAGTTTACGCTGGATTCGAATGACTATGGTACCCGGTCCGTACAACTTGATTTTACCGACCAGCACTGTGTGTTAAAGATAGAAGAACCCGACGGCCCGGTGATCCTGACCTGCGGCTATAATCAGTGGATTAAAGAGGGGAATCAGAAGGAAAGAGGAAGTGCTTTGTTTCCTATTCCTATCAGAACAGATTCTCCTTCTCTGGTCGCTGCCAGTGCGGGCTGGCAGGATGATCAAACCCTTATCATCACGCTGCAATACCTGGAGCTATGCCATGGCGATCAGTTCATTTTTGCTTTTGACCAGGACAAGCTTACCCTTTCCTTTTTGAACAGTGTGGCGCAGCTGGAGGATACTGCCACAGAAATGCGAAATCCTATTACCGGCCAATTAGCAAAAGCTTAGCAAAGAGAACATCAAATACAACAGGAGGCTTTCTTGCCTTTCTTTTTTCACCCTATTCTTCAACAGTAGCGGAGGCAGATGACTGTTTACCAGTTTACCAGTCATTGATCCCTTCTTTTCCAATAACTACCAGCGTAAGGGAGCCTACTTATGACCCCTTGTATTGAGACTACCGTCCTATAAAAGCGACTGCGATGGTATCCCCTTCGTCGGATGAGTTCGTTTCTCTTGGATAATCCAGGATAGGCTGCATTATAGTTTTCTCTAATGTAATATGCCTTAGTCTCCTTTGGTTTTCTAACCTGACGATAAACTGGCTCCTTCAAAAAAAATTTGCTCTTCCGGTTACAAAAAAGAAAGCCTCACACACTAAGAGTATCTTTTGAGAAAAACAATATTAATCACCAAAAAACGAAGTCTATTTAAATGCAAACTTTAGATAAAAACAATGCCTATAGAATCGGCATGATTGTGCCGAGTTCTAATACCACCATGGAAACCGAAATTCCTGCCCTGTTGCAATCCCAGCATATCAGCCAGGGGGAACGTTTTTCCTTTCATGCTTCCCGCATCCGTTTAAAACAGGTGACCCGGGAAGCCTTGCAGCGAATGAATGAGGAAGCAGAGCATGCGGTTGATCAGCTTTGTGATGCGGAAGTAGATGCTATTATGTATGCCTGCCTGGTAGCCGTGATGTGTGGGGGAAAAGCCTGTGTGCATGACATGCAGGGCAGGCTGACAGCACGTGCTCAACGGGAAAACAAAAAGCCTGGCATCGTGACCAGTGCCGGGGCCCTCATCAAGGCACTGAAAATACTACAGGCAACCCGTGTTTCTATGATCACGCCCTATACCCAAGCACTGACAGGTGTAGTGGCTTCTACCATAGAAGAAGAGGGTATTCATGTAGTACAAACCTATTCTTTGGAGGTAACTGACAATGTAAAAGTGGGCCGCTTAGACAGCCGCAACCTGTTGTCTATCGCCTCACAGCTGGATCTTTCTACTTCAGAGGCGCTTATCATTTCAGCCTGTGTACAAATGCCCTCGCTGCCAGTCATTGAAGAGGCGGAGCAAAGGTTAGGGTTGCCTGTCATCAGTGCAGCTACGGCCAGTGCTCATGCGGTACTCACCACCCTGGGTATCACACCTAATATAACAAACGCAGGCTCACTGTTGCGTCCTGCCAGTATTTACCAGAAATCTCTTATCCATGAAAATTATTGATATTCATCATCCGGAAACTTTTGATATAGCGATTGAAGCCATTCACCGGCAGCCCATTATCGTACAGCTGCCCACCGTATTTGTCCTGCTGGCCGCACCTACCACCCGGGGGGCTGCACAACTCAACGAGGTAAAAAAAAGGTTGCCAGGCAAAAATTACGGCACAGCCATCGGCTCCATAGAGAAATTTCTTAAACAGGCACGACCAGAATCTCTGCCAGATGCATTCAAAACTCCAGAAGATTTTCTTACAATGACGGGTACGTTCATCAGGCTTCAATGCAGAGCTGGAAGTTTTCAATCTCCTACAATGTACCATGGAACGCATCAGGGACTGTTGCTCGCAGGGGTTTATGCCGAATTGTTCAAAGCGGTTGAGCGTTCTTTTGAATCTTATCCGCCCGACAAAATTTGGGATTACCAAAATTACGCGGCCCCGCTTTGCACCAGTTGTAATGTAAGCGGCGATCCCGAAGGGTCCATTACAGAATTTGAGAAAGCTTTTCAGTTTGGAAAACAGAAAAATATAGCACTGTTTATCAAAGGAGAGCGATCATCTCAGGAACTGGGATCTTACCCCATTTTCGGCTATGAAAAGCATCAGGTTTCTATCCATAGAGAGGGTCCGGGTTTACAGGCATTCAAAGAAAAGATACCGTCTCATCTGAGAGCCTGGGAAGCTAAGGAGAAAGCCCCAGCAATATCCTGAGCCTTTGGTCCATTAGTTAATATTCTGATATCAATGGTGCTTTCTCCTTAATTCAGCCTGATTTCTCTTTGTATCCCTACTTCTTCTAAAAAACGAAGATCATGGGATACAACCACCAGGGTTCCCTGATAGTGCGCGATCGTATGGGTCAGAATCTTGATGTTTTTCAAATCAAGATTATTGGTAGGTTCATCCAGCACGATGATATCCGGTGCCTGGTTTTTGACCATGATGCTGCACAGTGCCAACCGCATCATCTCTCCGCCACTCAGGGCACTACAGGGTTTATCCCAATTGTCCCTGTCAAATAAGAAGCGGTTTAAGCGGATCTTCAGTTCGTGTTCAGGCAGTTTGTTTTCATTGAATGCTTCCACCTGTTGCAGCACGGTTTTATCCCGCTGGATAATAGAATATTCCTGATCCAGTAAGACCGTATCTGCCTCCGCCAGGAAAAGCTGGCCGGAAGTAGGAGGGATGGTACCCATCATGAGTTGGATCAGGGTAGATTTACCACTACCATTCGGGCCCGCAATGGAAAGCCTGTCGCCACTATACAGGGTATAGGTCTGGTCATGGGTAAAGACAGCTTGTCCGGAAGGAAAAACAAAGTTGACTTTTTCTGCCCTGACCAATGTCTTTCCCTGGTGCAGGGAGGCATCCTCAAAGTTTGTCCGGATGACGCGGCTGATTTGTTCCTGAGATTTTAAGGTTTGCAGGTCAGTCCGCAAGGAGGTTATCTTTTTCGTGTGGGTGTCCTTTAATCGGGCCAGTGTTTGTTCTCCTGCGTTTTTGTACCCCTTCATCATGATTTTGGGTACACCGGATTTTTTTTTCTGTCTGGCACCCCTCGCACTTTCCTTTTGTTTGCGCTCCAGGGTATCCTGCTGTTTCTTCCTAGCCGATTTCAGCGTTTTTTCCGTATGCTCTATCTGTTGGCGAAGGGCCTCTGTCTCTTCAGCTTTTTTGGCTTCATAAAAGTCATAATTACCCCCATAGAGATTGATACCGCCTCCGTATAGTTCTAAAATAGGATTACACAATTGCAACAATTGGCGATCATGGCTCACGATCAGCAAACCCTGAGGGGTGGTTTCTACCCAGTCGTAGAGTTGTTTCCGTCCTGTCAGGTCCAGGTGATTGGTAGGCTCATCGAGCATCACGATATCAGGCTGGTGGATGTCAATGCCCGCCAATAGTATTTTTGTTTTCTCTCCGCCGCTATAGGGAGCAAAGGAGTCAGTGAGTTGCACATTGTGCAAATCCCATCGGTCTAAAGCCTGCTGGCAACGGGCTTCTATGTCCCAATCATCGGCCAGTATTTCAAATAAGGTAGGATCGGTACTGCCCTGAATGATAGCATGTAGGGCCTGGAGCTTCTTGTCTATCGCCAGAACCTGTGCTACAGATAACGCATTATACTGACCAAAGTGTTGAGGAATATAATAGGGGAGCCTGTCATGGGTGATGATACCTGCCTTGGGTAGTATTTCTCCTGCTAAAATTTTCAGCAAAGTAGACTTTCCGGTACCATTATCGCCCACCAGGGCAGCTTTGTCTCCCTTATGGAGTGACAGGTTGATCTCCCGCAGGAGTACCTGACCGGTCGGTAGGGTAAAGTTGATATTTTGTGCTATGAATGTCATCGTTTCTTTCGGTAAAAGATTGCGCAATGGGAGAGAGGAATAAACCGGGGAAAGAAACGATCATTTTCATGTGGGTAACTTTACATTGAATGACAAAAATAGAGATTTTGGAAATGATGCGCAAGAGGTGAATCGGAAAGAATCTCTCAGAAAGAAATTAGCTATTTAATGAAGCCACTTTTGTATAGATTTACTATTTATGGGGCTTTATTAGCGAACAGACAACAACCCTTTACAATATGAAATCTTGTATATACGGGTGTATCTTGCTATTTATGCTTGGTTCATTGACAGTGAGCCAATCACAGACACCAACTCCTGCTTCATCTGTTGAGTCAACGGATGGTGTTAAGATCCATTATCAGGAATTTGGAAGCGGCTCTCCTGCATTGGTCTTTGTCCATGGATGGTCCTGTGACCAGTCTTATTGGCAGGCACAGATTCCTTACTTCTCTCAGCGCCATAAGGTAGTCACCCTTGATCTTGCCGGACATGGCAAATCAGGACAAGATCGCCAAGACTGGACGGTGACTGCCTTTGGTGAGGATGTGGCAGCCGTGGTCGATAAGCTTGATTTGGAACAGGTGATCCTGATAGGACATTCTATGGGAGGTCCTGTCATGGTGGAGACAGCACAACTTATTCCGGATCGCATCATCGGATTGGTAGGTGTCGAGACCTTCAAGAACCTTCATCACACAAGCTCTCCTGAAGAGGCTGATAACTTCTTACAACCCTTTGTAAATGACTTTATATCAACAACACAGGCGTTTGTCAAAACTTCTATGTTTACTGCCAATTCTGATTCCTCGCTGATAGCACAGATTGCGTCAGACATGAGTGCGGCTTCGCCTGAAGTTGCCATAGCCTCTGGAAGAAATCTTTTTCTGTGGAACGCAAGAGAGGCGCTTGCTAAGATCGCGCAACCCATTAAGGTGATCAATGCTGATTTTCAGCGCACAGATATGGAAGCAGCACAACGACACAACATCGAGGTAGAATTAATGTCTGGAGTGGGTCACTTTTTGATGATGGAAGATTCTGAAACATTCAATAGCCTCCTTGATAAGGCTATCAGAACACTGGCAACCCAGCGCTCAAAGTAGTGGGGTGATGACATCATAGCAAAAATGTATGCCTTGGTTCGAATTGTGTTTCTTGTCAATGACATGATGAGAACAACATGGTGCTGATGCTTTTGGTCCTTCTTAATTTCCGCTCGTTTTTGAAATGGGAATCTCCTGATCATTTAACATTAAATTAATAAACCAATCGGTATATTTCTCGTTAAATATACCAAATGGTATAATTTGTATGAGCAAGGCAGCCCTTACCCGGCAATATATTATTGAGCAAACCGCTCCTGTTTTTAACAAAAAAGGATATGCCGGTACCTCCATGTCGGATATCACTGAAGTGACAGGGCTCACCAAAGGAGCCATCTATGGTAACTTTGAGAACAAGGATGACGTGGCGCTGGCGGTGTTCGACTACAACATGCACCAGATTACAGCAGCTATCGAACAGCGGATGTCTACCACCAGTAGTACCTGGGAAAAGCTGATGGTATTTCCCCGCTTTTACCGCACCGCTTTCAAAGAAAAGTTTCTGTCCATTGGCTGCCCTATTGTCAATACAGCCCCGGAAGCAGATGACACCCATCAGGGGCTCCATCAGAAAGTGAATAAGGCTATCGCCCGCTTCGACAAAGGGATCCAATCGCTGGTGAAAAAAGGTATAAAGAAGGGGGAAATCAAAGATACGACAAATCCTTCGACCATTGCCAGCCTTATGATCAGCCTGATTGAAGGGGGTATCCTGCTTACCAAAAGTACAGGGCAGAGCCGCTATCTTAACAGAGCTCTCGACCAGGTTGAAAAAATATTGACTGAAATCAAAGACTAAAATTTTTTATTCAAAAATATACCAATCGGTATAATACAAACTTAATATCATCATTCACCTTTCATAACACACACATACATGAACGACTCATTTGACATTACCATCATAGGTTCCGGCCCTGGAGGTTATGTGGCTGCCATACGGGCAGCACAACTCGGATACCGGGTAGCCCTGGTAGAAAAATATGATACCCTGGGAGGCACCTGTACCAATGTGGGCTGTATTCCTTCCAAGGCACTGCTGGATAGCACGGAGCATTTTCATACCGCACAGGAAAAATTCAGGGAGCATGGTATAGAAACCAGCCCCGTAGCCCTCAACTTTGCCCAACTGATACAAAGAAAAAACAAGGTAGTAGGGCAGAATACCGCAGGACTGCAGTTTCTGATGAAGAAAAATAAGATTGAAGTCGTGCAGGGGTGGGGCATTTTCAAAGACCAGCATCAGTTGTTGGTCAAAAGAGAAGGGGTGCCAGACAGGCTGCTTTCCAGCCAATATTTTATCATAGCCACCGGTTCCAAACCGGCTTCTATCCCTGGGGTGGAAATTAACAAGCAACGGATCATTTCTTCTACGGAAGCCCTGAACTTAAAAGAAAAACCCGACACGATGGTGATCATCGGAGGGGGAATCATAGGGGTAGAAATGGCGTCTATCTTTGCCCGTATTGGGGTCAAGGTAACCATCATAGAATATATGGATCGACTGATCCCTACCATGGATCATGAGTTGGGGCAGGCTTTAAAAAAGATTTTGGCAAAGCTCCACATCAATATCATCCTGAAGGCCAAAGTGCAGTCAGCGGTGCAGCGCAGAGAAAAGGTGACAGTCAGCTTCATACATGCAGACCATGAAGAACAGTCCTTGTCAGCAGATTACTGTCTGGTGGCAGTGGGGCGAAAACCCTATACGGAAAATGTAGGACTTGACACGCTTGGCATTGAGAAAGACAGCAAAGGATTTATCAAAGTAAACCATCTTTTGCAAACCACATTGCCTCATATCTACGCCATCGGTGATGTCATTGGAGGTGCGATGCTGGCACACAAGGCAGAAGAAGAGGGTATCTTTGCCGTAGAGGCTATTGCCGGAAAACAGCATCCCATTCAGTACCATCTCATTCCCGGAGTGGTGTATACCTGGCCGGAAGTGGCTTCGGTAGGCTATACGGAGGAATATCTGAAAGAAAAGGGAACACCTTACCGAACAGGCAAGTTTCCTTTCTCTGCCTTAGGCAGGGCCAGGGCTTCCATGGACACCGAGGGATTTGTCAAGGTGCTGGCTGATCCGAAATACGGAGAAATATTAGGTGTGCATATCATCGGTCCTCGTGCCGCCGACCTGATCGCCCAGGCAGTGGTAGGGATGACCTACGAGGTAACCGATGAGGATATGTTCCGGATCTCTTATGCCCATCCTACCTATGCCGAAGCCTTGAAAGAAGCGTATCTGATGGCATCAGGACAGGGTGCCCTCAATCTTTAAACCAGGATGCTGGCCAGCAGATTTTGTTGTTAAACGAAGGCACGTTTATTTAGTATAGCCGGAGCTATGGTGGATCAAAGAACTGAAGTGCAGGGACGAAAAAATGCTTTTCAGGCAGGGCTGGGCCTAAGGGTATTTGTCTGACAAAGCCTAAAATAAATACCAGGCATTGTTCCCAGGTCGATAAGGCATGGGATGCCTGGCTATTTTTCCTTTGTTGTAAAAACTAACTATTTCCACCTTCTGGCTACATATCTGAACTATTCACCTACCTTTGTCGCTTATATGATATTAATAGATGAACATGACTTTTAAAGATTTAGAAATAATAGAGCCTATCCTGAGAGCCCTCAGGGCCGAAGGCTATTCCCAACCCACCCCGATCCAGAAACAAGCTATCCCAATTTTGCTGCGCAAAAAAGATTTACTCGCCTGTGCCCAAACCGGTACGGGTAAGACAGCTGCTTTCGCTATTCCCATCTTGCAACATCTCTATCATGAGAGGGATACCTACAAAGGCCCTCGCAAGACCAGGGCACTGGTGATAACCCCTACACGGGAACTGGCAATACAGATAGCAGATAGCTTTACAGCTTATGGAAAATTTACTGGCCTTAAAAACACTGTTATTTTTGGTGGGGTAAAACAGGGTGTTCAAGTTCAGTCGCTTCGCGAGGGAGTAGACATTCTGATTGCAACACCAGGGCGGCTGCTGGATTTGATGGGGCAGGGGCTGGTTACCTTAAAAGACCTCCGTTACTTCGTGTTGGATGAAGCAGACCGTATGCTCGACATGGGCTTTATTCACGATATTCGTAAGATCATCGCCCAATTACCTGTGAAAAGACAGTCTCTGTTTTTTTCCGCTACCATGCCACCAGACATAGTAGACCTGTCACGCAAGATTCTGGGAAATCCGGAAAAAGTAATCGTGAAGCCGGAACAGACCACAGCGGAGAAGGTAGATCAATCCGTATATTTTGTGAGTAAGAAAAGCAAATCCAAATTACTGGTTCATTTGCTGCAAACAGAGCCTTACGATTCGGCACTGGTATTTTCCCGGACAAAACATGGTGCCAATAAGATCGTCAGGTTACTGGAAAAGGCAGGCATTAATGCCAATGCCATTCATGGAAACAAATCTCAAAGTGCACGCCAACAGGCGTTGGGTAAGTTTAAAAGTGGCCATACTAATGTGCTGGTAGCCACCGACATCGCCGCCCGTGGGATCGATGTGGAGGAACTCTCGCATGTGATCAACTACGACCTGCCCAACATTCCTGAGACTTACGTTCACCGCATTGGCCGTACAGGTAGGGCTGGAGCCAGTGGCATTGCGCTTTCATTCTGTGATACAGAGGAAAAGACCTACCTGCGTGACATCCAGCAAATGATCAACCAGAAAATCCCGGTAGTGACAGCACACCCTTTTCTTGAGGACAACCCGGAAGAGGTCCTCGAAACGATGCCAGTGACCCTGCAAAAGCCAAAGCAAGCCCAGCAGGGAAGCCAGCGTGATGGTAATGTTAGCACTAGCCAGCAAAAGCGTCGCAGAACCTATTGGCGAAAACGACGATAATCCGGCAGAAGCATGGACTTTAGTTCATGAAAAGAAGATAACGCATTCAATGCCCCGGTAATGGAATAACCTGCCATATCTCATTTGAGAAAGGGGCTGCATGGATCAGAAGCATTCACTATATTTATAGACGGTAAGGGGTATGCCCTAAAAGGATTCCCAACTGCCGGAAGAATGATCTGATCTACCATGAAAGTACTGTATCAAAAGCAATTCAAATTGACGGCAAAGCTTATCCTGTTTTGGGTGTTTGCCGCCAACTTGTATATCGTTGTTCGATACATAGGCCATGTAAGTCCGCTCAACAATCCTTTTGATCAATCAGCGGTTCTAAATTATACCATGTTTTTCAAGCTGGCTACCCTGGGAGGACTGTTTATCGGTCTGTTGCATGGGTTGTTAGAAGCGGGCTTTGAAAATCATAGGTTTCGCCGGATGAGTTACGGGAAACTGATTCTGTTGAAAAGCATTTTTTATGTTTTCATTTTCATACTCTCCTTTGCCGCCATCACCATCCTGAACTTTATCATCACCCTCGGGACTTTTGATTTTAAAGTATGGTCTGAGAAAATTTTCTCCTCCAGACTGATGGTCCCGGTGGTGTATATGTCAGTGGTGACCTTCCTGATCAACTTTATCCGTCAGGTAAGCCTCAAATTCGGACCCGGTAATCTGTGGAAGATGCTGACAGGAACCTTTTACCGACCCAAAGAAGAAAATAGAATCTTCATGTTTCTGGATCTTAAATCCTCTACTTCCATCGCTGAGAAGCTGGGCCATGTCAGATATAGCCGATTGCTCCAGGATTGCTTTAGCGAGCTCTATGTGGTTGCGCAAAATGATGCCGAGGTCTATCAATATGTCGGGGATGAGGTGGTCCTTTCCTGGCCAATCGCCAAAGGCCTTAAAGACAATAACTGCATCAAAGCCTATTTCAATTTTACCAAAGGGCTGGCCTCCAAAGGGACCTACTACCAGACGGAATACGGAACAGAGCCGGCATTTAAGGCGGGCCTGAATGTAGGCAAAGTAACCGTGGCCGAAGTGGGGGAAATCAAAAGGGAGATTGCTTTTCATGGAGACACCTTGAATACGGCATCCCGGATACAGCACCTGTGTAGGGAAATGGACAAAAAATTGTTAATTTCCGAAGGACTGGCGAACATGTTACATTTTAGTCAGGACTTTATCGTCAGGCCCATCGGTAAAATACCTTTACGCGGTAAAGTAGAGGATATTATGGTATTTAGTGTTGAAGAAAATAAGCTGGATCTTTCCAGTGAGAAACTGGCTCCGGAAACCATTTTCTGATATAGAATCCCAAGGGTTATCCCATGAGACCAAAGCCCAAAAAGGATATGTACCTAATTATTTGGAAATACAAAATAAAACCGGCCAATAGAGAAAAATTTGAAGATGAATACGGATCCGCCGGAACCTGGTCTGTGTTCTTTAGCCAATCGAGCCACTACAAGGGTTCTTTCTTATATAAAAGTGAGGAAGAAGAAAACACCTATCTGCTGATAGATACCTGGGTGGATAAACAAACCTATGATGATTTCCGGCAAACCAAGGCGGAGTCCTATCATCAACTCAGTGCTTCGTTGCAATATCTTTATGTAACCGAAGAGAAAACAGGAACCTTTACCTCTGTAGCACAAGATACATAGCCTCTGCTACCTTTTCCTTTGCGTTTGCTACACTGAAATTTTCAGCGCTTTAGGCTTTCATTTTGTTGAATTTACAGGCCATCGCCGCTATATTGAGGTTTGTATCCAAAGCCATTGAACGGATAGCAGCCTGAAAAACGACGCAGGGGTACGCAAATGAGTGGAAGTGAAATGCTTCCCTATTCGACAGTGTAGGTCTAGCGTTGTTTTCAGAGGGTTCAAGGGGTGCCTTTTGGATGTGTAAATCGTAAAATATGGTATTTGATGACCCCATAACATGAGATGGCTCAGACTGATTATTGCGCTCTTACAGGCGAAGCTAAAAAGTAAAATCCTGGCCACAGACACCGCATCACTGACTTTTCGGGTCTGGATCACAGACATTGATGTTTCTGTGATGAACCATGCGGCCATACTGACAGTGATGGAAACAGGACGTACTGATTTTATGGTCAGGACAGGTTTTCTACGATTGGCCATGAAAAACAAATGGTATTTTCCCAGCCAGGCGATCTCTGCCCAGTTTTACCGACCTCTGAAAGTATTTCAGAAAGCGACGCTCTATACCAGACTTTCCTTTGTGGATGATAAATGGATTTATACAGAGCAGAAGATTATGCGTCAGGAAAAAGAAATCGCTTCCTGCCTGGTAAAAAGCACGATAAAAAAAGGGAGAAACACAGTGCCTACTGAGGAAATCATAAAAGCCCTGCAAATCGTTGATTTACCTCGAAAAAAGTCCGAACTTATTGAAAACTGTGAACAGGTACATGGGCAGATGAAAGCAAAGCTGATTGATCATTGGAAAATCTGATAATCGGACAATTCAAAAGGAGAGGTCACTGGCTAACAGTAAAATCGCTTTTCTCTTGATCATTTATGTATTATACTTTGGATGGGGATAGTCCTTCTCATACAAGGTTGCTCAAACGGTCGACTGTAACAAGGTTCACAGCTGGAAAACTGAAAGTGATATGTTTAATTTTCTCGAGTTTGTAGAGGGAAATCCAATCTTCAGGCAATTTAATGTAGATGAACTGCTGTTTACTGCCTACGACTGTCCGATTGAAGTAGAAAGACTCGACTATTGGACGCAAAAAAACTATTTTGTATATACCATCAGGGGCAGCATCAGATGGAAGACGCCGGACCACGAGTATCTCATTGGAAAGGGGGATAGTGTATTTGTAAAAAAAGGCACCCATCGAACCTATAAAGTGCTGGATGGCGACTACTGTGCCCTACTCATTTTTGTCCCGGATGAGTTTATCAAAACAGTAATAAAAAATCGCATTCCTGAATTGCAAAAGGAGCAGGATAACCTCTCTACTGATTCCATCATCCCTTTGGAATTGGATGAAATGCTCTATACCTATTTTGTTTCTGTGCTGAGCTACTTCTCCCAGCCCACACCACCCTCCAAAAGCCTGCTCAAAATTAAATTCGAAGAACTGATTGTCAACATCATGACCAGCAGGCATAATGCCTTATTGATCCACTATTTCAAAGAATTGTGCTGCGACAAAAAACGGTCCATCAAAGCCGTGATGGAAGCCAACTTTGCCTCTCATCTGAAATTAGCGGAATATGCGGCCTTATGCGGCAGGAGCCTGGCTGCTTTCAAAAGAGATTTTACAGAAATTTATGATACCACCCCTGGCAGATGGCTGAAAGCGCGTAGGCTGGAATATGGAAAATTCCTATTAGAGACAACCGATATGAATATCAATGAAATCACGCTGGAAAGTGGTTTTGAGAACACCTCCCATTTTATCAAAGCTTTCAAGGAAATCTTCAAACAGCCTCCCCTGCATTTTAAAAGGCTAGGGCAAGAACAGGAAGCGAATCTTTAGCATGAGCTTCCTGACACATTTTTTGACTTGATAAGCAAATCCTGTTTTTGTAAGGGTCATTACATTTGAAGCGCAGTGTTTCAAATAAATCCAATGTATCATGACCGCGAAAGAAAAAATTAAAAAAAGTTCAGGCATCCTTAGCGTAGGTTTTACAGTGATGATACTTTCCGCCTCTCTACTACTGTTAGCCTGCCGGCAGGATGCCATGACAGCCGAAGAAAAAGAGCGAAGCGTTTTGGAGCAGCTTGGCAATGACATCATCCTTGACTTAAACAAGCTGGCTTATACCATCGCCAATGAACATGATCAGTTTCTGTCTTTCATTGGGGTGAGGGCCTTGGCAATGTCGCATTTAGCCATTCATGATGCGTTCAATGCCATTGAGCCCCAGTACGAACCCTATGCATTCTCAGGAGAATTTGAGAAAGCAGATCCCTTAGCCGCAGCTGCGCAGGCTGCCCGTGTGGTTTTGGAAAAAGCGTATGCCGGTAGAAAAGATACCATTCAAGCCGTTTGTAACCGATGGCTTGCCTCGGTAGAGGAGGGAGTAGCCAAAGCGCAAGGGATACAGCTTGGACAATTATCAGCCGAGAAAATGATTGCCCTAAGAGAAGGGGATGGGCATGAAAAGAATGGAGACTATACACCTATGACCAAACCCGGAGACTATCAGTATACCCCCGGCTTCGATTGGGTATGGAAACCTGACTTTTCGTATGCCCGGCCTTTTACCTTGGATTCGTTGGCGCAATTCAGATCCCCACTGCCTCCCTCTTTGAGCAGTGAAACCTATGCCAAAGATTACAGGGAAGTGAAGGAATACGGATGCAAAGAGAGCCAGGTAAGGTCACAGGATCAGACGCACTATGCCCATTGGTGGGCTGAGTTTGCCGAACATGGATGGAACAGAATAGGCAGAATCACCGCGAAAGAAAGGAATCTTTCCTTATTGGAAACCGCCCGTATGTTTGCCCTGATCAACATGAATCTGTATGATATGTATCTGGTATCCTTCGACAGTAAATACCATTATGACACCTGGAGGCCTGTGACCGCCATTCATCAGGGAGATACCGATCACAATCCTGAGACAGAACCTGATCCCGACTGGCAACCTGAAATGCAAACACCCCCCTGGCCGGAATATCCGTCGGCCCATGCCGCGGTAGCAGCGGGCGGAGCGGAAATACTGAGCCATGTCTATGGCAGTCCGGAGGTTTCTTTTACAATGGAGTCGGTCACAGCCTTGCCGGAAGCAAAAACAAGAACCTATCATCATCTGGATTCAGTGGCCAACGACTGTGCCAACTCAAGGATTATGAACGGTTATCATTTCCGGTTTGCTACAGAGGAAGGGAAAGTGCAGGGCAGAAAAGTGGCCCAACATATTTACACCCATTACTTACGCCCCAGAGAGGCAATGAAAGAATAATACATTCATTTAGTTCGTTGGACTGCACAGGCCTGGGGAATGGAAGTCAGGGTACCGCCTCATAAGCAACCGGTTGTGCCTCCTCCGGGATAGTTTCCTCCTTAGGAAGATGCTTTGCTCTTTTGTAAAGATTGACCAGTTTGTGCTGCATCTTCAAGGCTTCCTTTTCCCAGGGTCGGTCCAGATAATCCAGAGAATGTATGTTCTGCCCGGGCATTCCTTTCCACTGATAACAATGATCCTGCAGCTCGACCAGCTCGCCACGGACAAATTGCTTTACATGCACCATCTCATGGGCTAATACGGCCAGCTGATTTCTCAGGGGTATTTTACTGCTGATGGTAATCAATACTTGCTTTTTATGTTCATAATCAGTCAGGTCTTCATACAAAGTAAATCCATCGACCCGGGGCGGCACCTTGTCATGGATAGTAATAATGATATAAACCTCTGATGGGAGGGCAAAATGTTGTGCTAAAAACCGGGCTGCCTCCACAATGGGTTGAAATCTTCCTTTCTGTAGTACCGTGACATGCGCCCGTGAGCCATTAGCCTGCACGGAGAGCAAACACAGGAAAGAAAGTAAAAGCACAATTTTCTTGTAATAAAACATGGCTAACAAACGATAATGTATGAGATAATTGATGCCAGTAGGAGGCATCGTGATTAGTATTCTGTACGCTGACAGGGTAGAGGATGGATCAATTTTCAGGTACACAAGAGGTATACAGCATTCATTTTTGAAGTTGACAAAAAGTAAACATGAATGTTCCTTTACCAACCTTTATGTATTGTTATTGATTTTTTCTGTCAGCTTTTTTGTAAACAGAATAGCGTAGCCCGTACACTTATTGTACACCTTTTTATGATGGTATTTGACTGAGAATCAATTATCTTGCCTGTGCCAATAATAGGATGGACACAGCAGTTTACTGTGTCAGCCATGTTGCATTCCGGTTGCTATGTGGCTTCATGATGGAGGCAAAAAGGTTATCTACAGCTCATTTTACAGTGAATCAATTTTTTTAGTTTATGAATAGTTAGTGCTAGAAAAACCTGAGGGACTGTGTTAATTTTACTGATAGCTGTAGTACTGTGGTGATCCTGCCCATAAAGTATTTCATTTAGAAAAACAAAAAGGAATAGCCAACAGGGGAAAGGGCTGACGTTTGCTGTTGCCTTTGACAAACCAGGAAGGAGCCTTCCTATGGATTGGCAACCAATGTTATTATTGTACAGTCGTTTAATTTACTATGGAAAAAAGCATTTACATACTCATTGGCCCCAAAGGGAGCGGCAAAACTTTTATTGGTACGCTAGTGGATCGCCGTTTACAAATTCCTTTTCTAAGGGTAGAGGATATTGCCTTACAAGTGAAAAAAGAAAGGCAATACCATGATGTAGATTATATTCAGGAGGTATTTCAAAGTATTGAACAGGCGGTCAGAGAGAAACTGAAGACAGTAGAGGAAGTAATTTTCGAATCCACCGGGCTTACGGATGCTTTTGATCAGATGCTGTTGCGCTTACAGGGCGATTACAGGGTTGTGCTGATCCAGGTAAAAACCGAGCTGGAAGAATGTCTGAGAAGGGTGAAAACCAGAGATCAGTCTATCCATGTCAATGTTTCTGATGAACATGTGAGAGCAATCAACCTGCAGGCGGCCAGCAAAAATTTAAACTTTGCGGGGGTGTTGGATAACAACCAGACCAGTGAGGAAACCCTGATTGCTACCTTTCAATTGATCAGGAAACCTGTTAAGAGAGATCATCTTTAGAGGATGATCTTAGGGAAAAAAAACAGATAAATGAGGATCACCTTCCTACAGGAGGCTTTCCCAAAAATGTAGGCTAGACCAGAAAAAACTGATCAGAATGCCTGTTTTTTGCCGTTTGTATACCTATTGTCTACTCATGCAAAGAGACATGTGTACCTGATGTATACCTAAAAAAATTCATTTTCTTTGGGCTGCCCCCGTACTTTGTGACAGGATCAAGGCTGAATCATGCGCAGGTCGAGAGATTATAGTTCATCTGTGTTTCAGAGTCCATCTAAAAAAAATTGGCTATTGTGGTTACAAATAGATCCTCAGGATTTACTAACCCTATGCAAAGGCAAACATCAGTAGCCAACCAGTAACGCATATTTTATAACCTATATACATTTTACACTAAAACCGTAATACTTATGAATTTTAATGATGTGAATTCAAAGAATGACAATTCTCGGAATGACAATTCTCGGAATGAAAATTCTCGGAGACAATTTATTGGAAAGTTAGCAGCTACTGCCGCTTTTACCGGGATGGCCAGCCCCTTATTGGCACATGTCCCTGCTGGTCAGAAGATTGAGACAAAAGCCATAGGAGAAGCCGATGCCTGGTTTAAAAATGTAAAAGGAAAGCACCGTATTATCTATGATGCCTCAGAACCTCATGATGGATTTCCTTTCATCTGGACCTGGGTGTTTTATCAGACCAACAACCAGACAGGAACGACAGACAATGATATGACCGCCGTGGTGGTGATGAGACACAATGCCATCCCCTTTGCCATGAAGGACGAGCTTTGGGAGAAGTATAACTTTGGTAAAACATTCAATGTAACGGATAATACGACGAAAGCACCGGCCACCAGGAATGTCTATTACATTCCTAAAGATGGGGACTACCCTGTGCCTGGTATTGATGGAATCAAAGCACTCCAAGACAGAGGTGCTATGTTCTGCGTGTGTGATATGGCTTTGACTGTATACAGCAGCATGACTGCCCAGAGCATGGGACTCGACCCGGTGGAAGTAAAGAAAGACTGGGTCAGCGGTATCATGCCGGGTGTCCAGATAGTACCTTCAGGTGTCTGGGCGGTAGGCCGTGCGCAGGAGCATGGTTGTGCCTATTGCTACGCCGGAGGATGATCCAAAGAACTTTCCAGGTTCAGGCCTGGAAAGTTTTTTTCTTATTGAGTTTGTGAGAAATCACTTTTATGAATCAGACCTAACCTTTTTACGATGAAAACATTACTGTCAACAGGGCTCATACTGCTGTTATGCCTGTACGGGCATGCGCAAACGAACCCCGTTAAAATTGTTTTTGATATTACCAGTGGTGCCGAAGCAGCGCACCAATCTACCATGCGACATGTAAAGATGATGGCAGAGGCGTATCCGGACTCAGAATTTGAAGTAGTCATTTATGGAGGGGCCCTGGATATGGTACTCAAAGATTCTTCTACCGTGGCCGCTGACATTCAGCAGTTTGAAAACAGCCAGCAGGTGTCGATAAAAGTTTGTGAAGGCACCATGAAAAGACATCAGGTAGATCGGTCTCTGTTATTGCCTGGTGTGAGTACAGTGCCGGATGGCATTCTGGAAATTGTGACAAAACAGGGAGAGGGATGGGGTTATATCAAAGAAACACAAAACTGATTGGTCAATTACAGCAAAAGAAAAATCAATGCCTGAAGATAAATACCTGTTAAAGGCGATTCAACAACTGGTGCAGTTATTAGGGGTGCTTGTTTTCTATCTGGTGGCTTCCTCGGTTTTCCTGATGGGGCAGTCTTACGGACTGTTTGAGCATGAACAGGAGGTCATGGCCCAACAGCCTTCTAGCAAGGTAAAGCCTGCTGCTTCCCCTCCGGCAAAAGAAGTATGGCACGCTCCCGATACCTCTTCCATTCCAGTTACCCCGGAAGGTGCTTTGATCCGGTATGGCCGTGAGCTGATCGCGCATACCGCTGTTTATTTAGGTCCGAAAGGAACAGTACAACAGATCAGTAATGGCATGAACTGTCAGAACTGCCACCTGCAGGCCGGTACGGTACCCTTTGGGAATAATTATGGGGCGGTGGCCACCACTTATCCTAAGTTCCGACATCGTTCCGGAACCCTGGAAGGGTTTGAAAAGCGGATCAATGACTGTCTTGAGCGCAGCTTAAACGGACAAGCCCTTGAGGTAGAGAGTAGGGAAATGAAAGCCATGGTCGCCTATATGCAATGGGTCGGGAAAGATGTGGTGAAAGGAAGCACCCCGGAAGGATTCGGGCTGTTAGACCTGAAGCCGCTCGACCGGGCCGCAGACCCTGTCAAAGGGAAGCTGGTGTACGACAAGCATTGTACCCTGTGTCATGGCAGCAAGGGAGAAGGCATCATGGCGGAAAATGGGCTGGAGTGGACCTACCCTCCGCTCTACGGCCCCAACAGTTACAATATCGGAGCGGGTTTGTACCGTCTTTCCCGTTTTGCCGGCTTTGTGAAGGCCAATATGCCTTACGGGACTACCTATGAAAATCCCGTCTTAACGGATGAAGAAGCCTGGGATGTGGCGGCTTTTGTGAATGCGATGGCAAGGCCAGCGAAAGATCTTTCTATGGATTGGCCTGACATTTCTAAAAAACCGTTTGATCATCCTTTCGGTCCTTATGCTGATCACTTTTCAGAGGAGCAACATAAATTTGGCCCCTTTGATCCTATCAAGGCTACCCAACAATAAATGGAGATTCTGGGTTACATATCGTTGTTTTTTGTAGGGTTAGCATTAGGCACCTTGGGGGGCGGTGGTTCCATCTTATCCGTACCCATTCTGGTCTACCTGTTTTCCATAGATGCTGTGATGGCTTCTGCCTATTCCCTATTCATAGTGGGCACCACCAGCCTGGTTGGAACCTTGCTGAAATGCCATACGCAAATGGTTAATCTGAAAACGGGCTTACTCTTTGGGTTACCTTCCATTCTGGCTATCTTTTCTACCCGGAAATGGTTTATCCCTTCCGTGCCCGATATCCTATGGCAAACCAGTACTTTTCAGTTTACCAAACGGGTGCTTATTCTTGGTGTCTTTGCCTTGCTCATGGTACTGGCCGCCCTGGCAATGATTCACAAAAAGGAACCCGCAGAAAGAAGCAGCCACCAGATCAATTATACCTTGCTGATGCTTTGGGGTATCCTCACAGGTTTTTTAACCGGTCTGGTCGGAGCGGGCGGTGGGTTTCTCATCATTCCGGCTTTGGTTTATCTTACCAACCTGCCGTTTAAAACTGCCGTAGGTACCACCTTGCTCATCATCACCATCAATTCCTATATAGGATTTCTGGGCGATATCATGAATTACACGGTAAACTGGCAATTTCTCTTAACCATTACCACCATGGCCATCATAGGGATACTGGTCGGTAGCCGCACGGCGAAAAGCATACCTACCCAGGCCTTACAAAAATCCTTTGGATGGTTTGTGCTCATGATGGGAACCTGTATATTAATCAGAGAAATTTGCTTACAGGTCATTTAAACTTTCTCAGACACACACGTACACCCCTAAAAGGCTTCTGAAAGCCTGAAAGGAAAAACCTTGCTTATTTTATTGAACCAATAGGATGGGTGGTGATTCCCTATCCGGAAAAAGATACCTCTGCTGGAAAAACCAGCAGCGATTGTTAGACGCTTAATTACTATTATTACCTTATCATGAATGAAATATTAAAAAATGATTTAGACACTTTCGGAAATTTGTTACAGGCAGCCCTGCAGGAAGGGCTTTCTTATTTAAATCAGCTGGAGGACATACCTACCTCGGTGAAGCCGGCGCAGGCTGTCATGAAAAAAGAAGTACTCCAGGGACAAGGAGGGCTTCTTGCCTTGAAAGAATTTATTGACCGGTATAAAGCCCTGATGGTCGCTTCTGCCGGACCACGCTACTGGGGCTTTGTCACCGGAGGAACGACCCCGGCAGCCCTGATGGGCGATATGCTGGCCTCCTGCTTTGACCAGAACACACAAACCAACAAAGGACATGGAGATATTTCAGCCCTGGTAGAGTTTGAAACCATACAAATGCTCCTGGACTTTTTCCACCTTCCACAGGATTTCCTGGGTGGGTTTGTCACCGGTGCTACGATGTCGAATTTTACCTGTCTGGGCGTGGCCCGGCAGTGGGTAGGTAAGCAACTGGGCTATGACATCGCCAAAGAGGGAGTGCCCACTACTTTCCATGTGCTGGCGGCCACCCCTCATTCTTCCTCTATCAAAGCCCTCTCCATGCTGGGGTTGGGCAGCAGGCAGCTTCAGCGGATCAAAACCTTAGCGCCTGACCGGGAAGCTGTCGATGTGGTGGCCTTAGAAGAAGCCATACAGGCGCTCAACGGACAGCCCTTTATTGTACTCACCAGCGGAGGCACCGTCAATACGGTGGATTTTGACGATCTGAAAGCCATCGCCCGCTTAAAGAAAAGATATCATTTCTGGTGGCATATCGATGCGGCTTTCGGCGGTTTTGCTACGCTCTCTCCCGACTATGCGCCTCTGTTAGCAGGCTGGGAAGAAGCCGATAGTATCACCATCGATGGCCATAAGTGGCTTAACGTGCCCTACGAAAGCGCTTTCTTTTTTGTGAAAGAAAAACATAAACTGCTTCAGGTAGAAACTTTTCAGAATTCAAATGCGCCTTATCTGGGCGATCCGCTGGAGAATTTTAACTACCTGAATTTTCTACCGGAAAACTCCCGTAGATTCAAAGCCTTACCGGCCTGGTTTACCCTCAATGCCTATGGCAAAGAAGGTTACCGGGAAATTATAGAAAGAAACATCCGGCTGGCCCGGCAGTTGGGGGCTTTCATCCAATCGTCTGATCTGTTTGAGCTGCTGGCTCCGGTCCGACTGAATACCGTTTGCTTTACGCTCAAACAAGAAACCGATCCGCAAAAAATACAGGCCTTTCTGGATATCCTCAATGAAAGAGGTAAGGTGTTTATGACACCCACCGTTTTTAACCAGAGAAAAGGGATACGGGCAGCCTTGGTCAACTGGAGAACGACAGAGAAGGATGTGGAGCTGGTGCAGCAGGAGATGATGCAGGCTTACGAGCATTACAGCACAATGTCGTTCTAATACAATTTTAAGGGCAGGTGTCTGGGTAAATTTGTCTTATTATTCACTTAAACAATTGAAAAATGAGAACTGAATTTATCGCTGAAGACACCCTGCTTTTTGAGGAGGATGTGCGTCTGACGGACGTCAAGGAGTATGGATTCTCCTGGCAGCAGTTTGCAGAAAACAAAACACCTATCCCGGCCGAAGGGATTAAGTTTGACATCCACTTTGAAGGGGAAGTGACCGGGGATTCGGTGAACGGCGTTATCAAAGGAGTAGATTACCTGACAGTACGCTCCGACGGACGACTGTTTCTGAACCTTCATGCGGCCATCACGACCCATGACGGAGCCACCATCTATGTGAGTGAAACCGGCATCAATGACAAAGGAGCCCTGCGGCTCAGCATGGATTTCCATACCAACGACAGGCGATACCAATGGATCAACCACAAGCATGTGTGGGGTGTGGGAACTGTCAATTTTCAAACAGGTGAGGTTAAAATTAAAGGATATCAAAATTAAGAAACCATGATCACAGTCAATTTAAAAACCCTTGAATTAACAGAGTTCGTCGCAAAAGGAGACGAAAAGCAACACAGCAGAGCCACTTTCCCCTTGTTGGGAGTGCATGGCTCTCAGGATCTGGCCAGTGTGTATTTTGAGATTGAACCCGGTGATCGTCTGGGTAGGCATACCGACTCGGCAGAAGAACTTTTGATTGTCCTGGAAGGGGAGCTTACCGCTACTGTAGGAGAGGAAAGCGCGAGGGTAACCCAGGGCCATATCGCGCTGGTCCCTAAAATGGTGCCTCATGATATGAAAAATACGGGGACCACCACTGCCAGAGTCATAGGCGTTTTCGGAGGTGCCAATAACATTGTGGCCACTTTTGAGAAAGAATGGCTGCCCATACATTCAAATGTGGTGGACACCTCACAACTGAACTGATGTAGAGAATGGCCGGAAGGATTGCAATGCCTTCCGGTTTTTATTAATTTTATAGTAGTGCTTCATAAAATAACCGACCGGATGCATGTAGTGATTACAGAACATCGGCCCTCGCCCACCTTGCAGCCTTTTGTCCGGACCTACTGGTCAGGAAGTTTTAACAGGAAACGGGCGCCTCATATTTATCAATCGGTGGTACCCAATGGATGTATTGAACTCATCATTCATTTATCTGAGGCGCATTGTTCATTGATCAAAGGCGATGAGCGGTGGTGTAAATCCCCGCCTTTTACGCTGCTGGGATTATATACCCAGTCTTATCAGGTTCAGTTTGCCAACCATGTCACCGTCTTCGGCATCAGTTTTCATCCCGATGGCATTCGCCATCTTTTTGGGGTTCCCCCTGCTGAATTTTTAGCTACTTATGAGAATGGTGTTGACGTGTTAGGTCAGCATCTGCAAGACTTCTGCGCCAGGATTCGTGCACTGGAAAGTACGGAAGCACAGCTCCATTGCACCAATCAATACCTGAGCCGGCAACTGACGTTGCATCATCAATCCTATGATTATACCCATGTGGCCATGAAGCTGATCAGGAAGGTATCAGGAATTACAGATTATCAGACCCTGACAGCTCAGGTACCCATTAGCGATCGTCAGCTGCAACGGGAATTTAAAAATCAATATGGGATCACGGTGGTAGATTATATGCGCCTGGCCCGGATGAATGCTATTCAGAATTATATGCGTACCAATAGTCACAACCTGACACAGCTATCCCACGACCTTCACTTTACGGATCAGTCTCATTTCATTCGGGAGTTCAAAAAATATGTAGGGCTGGCTCCCGGAAAGTTTACAAAGAATAGAGAAAAATTCATTGTGAATCCTGTCAAAAAGATGGAATGATAGGGAAGGGGGCGTGTGATGGTTTTTCCACAGACATCCTCTTACGGCAAAGATTTCATGGGTAATATGCTACACAACAAGGCAAGGCTTTTTGAGCATACCTTTGTAAGGAATTTATTGACAAAACCAGATCATAAAAGTTGTGATTTAGACTTTTGTACACCTAATGTATACCCCTTCATCATCCCTTTTGCTTTTTTTCCTACGTTGATTTGTGTATCCGTCAAGGAGTTGATGCTGATCTGTCAAGGTGAATGTGCAGTCGCTGTTTCATTGAAATCAACTGGAGAGCAGTGCTTGCTTTCTCTTTGGAAAGCACCCTCCATTTTCATTGACTGATGGTGATAACATTTCATCAGTGAATGTGCTATCAAGCCATATTTTCATTTAGGAGAAAGCATCAAACTACGAGGAAGAAAAAAACAGACCCATATGACACAGACCATTAGTAGAAAACAATTTATTCAAAAAACAGGTGTAATGGCGGCAGGTGTGTTACTGTCACCCATGGCCTTTGCCTGGCGTCCCGAAGCACCTACCATAAAGGCTATTGCTTTTGATGGCTTTCCCATCTTTGACCCAAGGCCCATTTTTAAAACAGTCAATGAGATGTTTCCGGAAAAAGGAAAACACCTGATAGAAGTGTGGCAAGCTAAACAGTTCAGTTATCAATGGTTGAGAGTAGCTGCTCATCAGTACAAAGACTTTTGGGAAGTCACAAAAGATGCTTTAGATTTTGCCCTTCTTCAATGTGGACTATACCCTAGTGATAAGGAGAAGCAGCTTCTCATGAGCCAATACGAAACGTTGAATATATGGCCAGACGTGGTTCCTGCCCTTGAATCGCTCAAAAGGGAAAACCTGACACTAAGTTTTCTTTCCAATATGACACCCGCTATGTTGAAACAAGGAATTCAGCATGCAGGGATTGAAGACTATTTTGATTTTGTCATCAGCACAGACCAAAAGCATACCTTCAAGCCAAGTACAGCGGCTTATCAAATGGGGATAGATATTTTACAACTCAAAAAAGAAGAAATTTTGTTTGCTGCCTTTGCAGGATGGGATATGGCAGGAGCCAAATGGTTTGGCTATCCAACGTATTGGGTGAATAGATTAAATGCACCCCTGGACAAACTTGATGCTGTTCCGGATGGGACAGGAAAAGATCTGAACGACTTGGTAGATTTTGTGAAAGCGTATACTACAAATAAATGAGTATGGTCGGCCTGACATACGATGATCTTCACCATGAATCAGGCAAGTAGTATCTTGTCAGCAAACAATCGGCGGTTATCCTGGTATATTTACTGAATAGTTGTCAATGCAAAACCTAAAAGAATGGAGCTGATAGATCTCAGTCATACCATAGAGGACGGGTTGATTACGTATAAAGGGTTGCCCGCCCCTGTCATCTGTGATTATTTGTCCAGGGAAAAATCCAGGCGTTTTTATGAAGAAGGGACGGAGTTTCAGATAGGCAAAATCGACATGGTGGCCAATACGGGAACCTATCTGGACTGTCCGTTTCACCGGTATGCAGACGGTAAAGACCTCAGTCAGATTCAACTGGAACAGTTTACCGACCTGGAAGCCGTTGTGATCCGGCACGACTATGAAAAAGAAGGGTTGGCTGTCACGCTGCGTGCATTTCTGGAAACAGAATTAAAACATAAAGCGGTGCTGGTCAATACCAACTGGGACCAGAAGTGGAAGACAGAGGCCTATTTTGAAAATCACCCCTTTCTCACGGAAGAAGCCGCGGAATATCTGGTTTCCCAGTCTGTGAAACTGGTCGGGATAGACGGCCATAATATTGACGACACCAGGACCAACCGAAGGCCCGTGCATACTATACTTTTGAAAAAAGATATTCTGATTGTAGAGCATTTAACGCATCTGGATCAGTTACCTTCCAAAGGACTGTTTTTCTCTGCTATTCCCCCAAAAATCAAGGGGATGGGCACCTTTCCTGTACGGGCGTTTGCCAGGATCGCCAACAGCTGACGCTGATATTCGCTCGAAGGAATCGTACAATAAAGCTTGTCCAACCCAGGCAAAGCTGCTACTTTTGAGGGCCGATACTGGCAAGCCTACAGAAAACCAGAATAACTATGAAAGAAATACAAGTGATAGCCTTTGATGCGGATGATACCTTGTGGAGCAACGAACCATTTTTTCAGGAAACGGAGAAGAAGTTTTGTGACATGTTGGAAGATTATCTGCCGCATCATACCATCTCCAGAGAATTGTTAGAAATAGAGATACAGAATCTGGCACTGTATGGCTACGGCATCAAAAGTATGATCTTATCGATGATTGAGACGGCTATCAGGATATCGGATAAGACCATAGGCGTGGATGCCATTGAAAAGATCATCAACATCGGTAAAGAGATGCTGGATAAGCCTATTGAGCTGCTGGAAGGGGTAGAAGATGTGTTGAAAGCACTGCATGGAAAATACCGCCTGGTGATGGCTACCAAAGGGGATTTGCTGGATCAGGAAAAAAAGCTGGTCAAATCGGGGCTGGCCAAATACTTTCACCATACAGAGATTGTGTCGGAAAAGAAAGAAGCGGAATATACCAAACTGATCAAGCATTTGGATATACCAGCCCATCAGTTTCTGATGATAGGCAACTCCTTGAAATCAGATATTCTACCTGTGCTAAACGTAGGAGGGCATGCGTTTCATGTGCCTTTTCATACCACCTGGGCCTACGAAAAAATAGAGCATACCATAGAGCATCCTCATTTCAGGCAACTGACGCATATCAAAGAAGCCTTGCAATATCTCCTGCCATGACCCGTAAACTTACTATTGAGACCTGGGACCGGAAAGACCACTTCCACTTTTTCCGGCAATTTGAAGAGCCCTTTTTTGGTGTATGCGTGGAAGTAGATTGCACCAGGGCTTACCAAAAGGCAAAAGCTCTCGACAGCTCCTTCTTCCTGTATTACCTGCATGCCTCTATCACTGCTGCTAATCAGATAGAACCGTTCAGATACCGTATCGTCAACGACGAGGTAATTATCCATGACAGCATAGATGCATCGGCCACCATCAACCGGGAAAATAATACTTTTGGGTTTAGTTATATTCCCTATGCAGCAGATTTCAAGGAGTTCGAGCGGAATGCCAGGGCAGAGATAGAAAGGGTGAGAAATACGGTAGGCTTAGAACCTGCTTCGTCTTCCGAGAATGTCGTCCATTACTCCTCCTTACCCTGGATGCATTTTACGGCCTTGTCGCATGCCAGAAGTTTTAAGCACAAGGACAGTATTCCCAAAATATCGTTCGGCCAACTGACAGACAAGGACGGCAGGAAGGTCATGCCGGTCTCCATCCATGTACATCATGCTTTGATGGATGGCTACCATGTAGGAGAACATATCGCGAAATTTCAGGCCTTGTTAAATCAATAAATTTTCCTTGGCCTGACAAGCCTTAGGAAAATATCTCGCTGATTGAAGTAAACACCGGTATGCGTTTCTGCACAAAAGCAGATAGTCCTTCCCGGCCTTCAGCATGGTTGGCACTCTCCACAATAGCCTGTTGTTCTGCCGCCAGTTGTTCCGCCAAGTTGCGGTCAAAGGACTCATTCAGTAGTTTTTTGACTTGTCCCAGGGTATGGGTCGGTCTTTGTACCAACTGAGTGGCAAGCGCTTCTGCTTCTACGGATAAGGCTTCTTCCGGAACCACCCGGGTGACCATACCCATTGACAGGGCTTCCGTGGCGGTAACTGGCGCATCCAGCATCACCATCTGCAGGGCACGACCCATGCCGATCAGGCGGGGTAGCAAAAAGGTGCCGCCGGCTGGCAGCGATAAGCCATAGGATGTATTGGATTGCTTGAGATAGGCGGAAGCGGCCATCAGCCGTATATCACAGGCTAACGCCAGAAAGAGACCGGCTCCGGCGGCAGGTCCGTTAATGGCGGCCACCACTGGTTTGGGCATGGTTCGGATCAGTTCAATACAGGTATGTAGCACAGTGGTTAAGGCCAGGAAAGAATGGCCAGGTTGTTCAGGGTTGGCTTCAAAGGCAAATTTTAGATCGCCTCCCGCACAAAAAGCCCGGCCGTTTCCGGTGATGACAACTGTTCGGATCGTCTCTTCCTCAGCAGCTTTCTTTAATTGTTGGTACAAGGCTTCTGCCATTGCTACATCAATGGCATTCAAGACAGCCGGGCGGTTCAGCGTCAGCGTCAGTATGCCGTTTTTCTGTGTTACCCGCAGTGAATCTGGTATAGGAAGTGCAGCCTGTGTTCGATCTGCCAATGACGTTTCAGTAAGATCAGGAAGTTTTGAAAGCAGGGCAGCGCCTGTATTCTTTTGAGCCGGGTCTGTCAAACTTCGAGAAACGGAAGCTTTAATAGCGTATAGTAATGATCTGAAAGTATTCTTCATCTGTTAGGTATTTTGGATAGATTCAACATAGATGTCGATCTGGGGGTTTGTAAGCGGGAAGGGGAAAATAGTAACCTGATCACGAACGCATTTTATCAAGCAACGATATTCTTTCAACTATCCGCCTTCTCCTGTAGTACAAAGGTAAAAAGTGGCAGGTGGGATAGAAAATATAGCAGGTCAACAAATGGTATACAGCCTCTTCCGGGCAGGTGTACAATAGGTAGGCAGCCCGTTACATCTTCATGGTATGGTGTGGGTCATCATTGGATGAGAAGTGTGTCTTTTACGGAAAAAAAGAAGGTTGCATTAAAGAACATGGGCTTTGTCAGGACTGACCGTATACGCACACAAGTGGTCGTTCGTGAACACTTTCAAAATGAATACGGGCCATCAGAAAAGAGAAATGGCGTTTTACAGCATGGCATAAGTATTGGACATCTCATATTTTCTATTATATGATTTTGTATATGTTGCCTTTGATGCTTAAACAATTTGACACACCTGCCATCCTAAATCTTTTGAAACCTATGAAGAAATACCTATTACTTATTGGCTTGCCTCTCTTGGTACAAGCAGTGTACGCTCAGGAAACAGAAACCCGCAGGGTTGACTCCTTCCATGAACTGGAAGCAGGGGGTAGCTTCGACGTCATTATTGAACAGGGTGAGGAAAACGTCATTAGAATAGAGGCCAGAAATATAGATCCTGCAAAAATTAAGACAGAGGTAAGGGGAGATGTTTTAAGAGTATACCAGGAAAAAGGGGATTACAAGAACATGCGCGCCACCGTTTACATTACCTATGAAAATCTGGACGCTATCAGCGGTTCGGGTTCTGGAAATCTGATCTGCAAATCTCCTCTCGCGGCCTCTACTTTCGATGTGAGCAATAGTGGTTCAGGCAATCTGGAATGCGAGGCCGGTATCAAGGCCGAACAATTGTCTTTAGATATGAGTGGTAGTGGCAACGTGACATTAGCTACCATAGAAACGGAGGATTTTGATCTGTCCATGTCCGGATCTGGTAACTTTGAGGCTGACAAAGGGTATGCAACCCAATTGACCATTCACAAATCGGGTTCAGGCAATATACAGGCTACCGGTGTCAATAGTGAGCAATGTGCCGTCTCTATGAGCGGTTCGGGAAATGCCGAGCTTTCTGTGAGTCAAACCATACAAGGAAACCTTTCAGGATCATCCAATGTGCGTTATAAGGGAGATGCCACCGTCAGTAATGTGAAAATAAGTGGTTCGGGAGGAATCAACCGGTATTGAGCATGGCCTGTAGCAAGCCCTTTATCCAGATTCTTAACCCTCAATAAACATCCGCATGATTCGTCACTCACTTCTCCTCATTTACAGAAATTTCCAACGATTCAAAAGTACCTTTCTGATCAACCTGATTGGCTTGTCTACCGGTCTGGCTTGTGCTTTATTCATCTACCTGTGGGTGCAGGATGAATTAAGTGTGGATCAGTTTCATGAAAAGAATAGCCGCCTCTTCCAGGTATTTGAAAACCACCAGCGTGCCGATGGTATGGCTACTTCCCGCTCCACAGCCGGTATGCTAGCCGAAACCCTGGCCGAGGATATGCCGGAGGTAGAATATGCCGCTCCTGTGATGCCTTCTTTCTGGTTCGGGAAATTTTCGCTGCTTAACAAAGACGAAGGCATCAAAGCCACCGGACAATTTGTGGGCAAAGACTTCTTCAACCTTTTTTCCTATCGCCTGACGCAGGGAGATAAAAATGAGGTACTGGCCGATCAAAACTCCATTGTCATTTCTGAAGCAACAGCCATGAACCTGTTTGGCACTACCGAGCAGGTGGTGGGCAAAACCATCGACTGGCAGTTGTTGAACATTAAAGTACCTGTGCTCATTACGGGAATTTTAGAAAATGTTCCCGCCAACTCCTCCGATCAGTTCGATTTTGTGCTGTCCTTTGAAGCATTCAAAGAAATTTCGCCATCGGTATTAGACTGGGCCAATAACGGCACCTATGCTTATGTAACCTTGCGCGAAGGTGCCGATGCCAATGCATTCGAGCAGAAAATTTCCGGTTTGCTGGCTAACAGGGGGTTTGATGGTCGTACCCTTTTTCTGCAACCGTATGCCGACATGTATTTGCATGGCAATTTTGAAAACGGCGTACAGGCCGGTGGCCGGATCGCCTATGTGAAGCTGTTTTCCATCATCGCTATTTTCATTCTGGTGATAGCTTGCATTAATTTTATGAACCTATCTACGGCCAAAGCATCGCGCCGGATCAAGGAGGTAGGTGTGAAGAAAGCCATTGGCGCTTCGCGCTTGAACCTGATTGTGCAGTACATGGGAGAGTCTACGGTTCTGGCCTTCTTGTCGCTGATGCTGGCAACCATCATCGTACAACTCCTGCTTCCGGAATTCAATCAAATTACCGGAAAATCCCTGGCTCTGAAGCCCGATTTACGCCTCATCCTTTCATTCGTAAGTGTTGCCTTGTTTACAGGCTTTGTTTCGGGTAGTTATCCGGCTTTGTACCTGTCGGGGTTTAACCCAATGCGGGTGCTGAAAGGCTCGTCGGGCAGTTTCGGACAGAACACTGGTGAACTCTGGGCACGGAAAGGGCTGGTGGTACTGCAGTTTACCCTATCGGTCATATTCATGGTTTCGGTGATAGTGATTTACCAACAGATCGATTATATACAGACCAAAAATTTGGGCTACGACAAAGACAACATGGTTACCTTTCCCATTGAAGGCAAGGTGGCTGATAACCCGGAAACCTTCCTGACAGCACTCAGGCAAATTCATACGGTGCTGACAGCCTCCAGCATGTCGAACAACATGGTAGGGGCTAAAAACTCTACCGGCGGACTGCAATGGGAAGGGAACGACCGGCAGGATATTAATTTTGAAGTCATTACGGCTAACTATGGCCTCTTAGAAACCTTAGGTATGGAGATGGCCTCCGGACGGTCTTTTTCCAAAGATTTCAGTGCCGATACCGCTACCATTATTTTCAATGAAGCCGCTATTGCTGCCATGGGCCTGCAAGACCCGATCGGCAAAACGGTGCGGCTGTGGGGAGAGGATAAAACCATTATCGGAGTAGTGAAAGATTTCCATTTCGAATCGCTGCACGAGGCGGTACGCCCTCTCTTTTTCCGGTTAGACCCGACCCAAACCCTGAGCATTGTGGCCAAGATAGCACCTGGTACCGAACGGCAGACCATTGGCCAGTTGGAGAAATTATACAAAGCCTATAATCCTGATTTTGTCCTGGATTACCGGTTTATGGATCAGGAATTTCAGGCACTCTATGTTGCCGAACAGCGGGTGGCTAGCTTGTCACAATATTTTGCCGGACTAGCCATTCTGATCTCCTGTTTAGGCTTATTTGGACTGGCAGCCTTCACGGCTGAAAGAAGACTCAAAGAAATAGGGATTCGAAAGATATTAGGTTCCAGCGACCTGGGTATTGTCTATCTGTTGTCCGTTGACTTTACCCGGATGGTAGGGATAGCCATTCTGATTGCTTTACCACTAAGTTACCTGCTCACAGCCCAGTGGTTGGAAGGCTTTGCTTTTCGAATTGAACTGGCCTGGTGGTATTTTGCGGGAGCCGGACTGGCCGCCTTGTTGATTGCCTGGTTTACTGTGGGTTTGCAGACCGTCAAAGCTGCCAGGGTAAACCCTTCGGAATGTTTGCGGGATGAATGAGAAAACTTTTATCTCATGCTGGGTGTAACCTTCTTCCATTATCAGAGTAACCCGAATTTCAAGCATTTTTAGTGCCCGGGATAATAAAGATTCATGGATCACTACTACCGTTTTTCACAGTTGGCAGCCTTAATGAAAGGAAAGCCAGACACTTATTCACTTTAACGCTACCCCTATGTTTCGACATGACTTCCTGCTCACCTATCGTACCTTATTACGTTACAAAACCTCGTTTTTCATTAATTTGATTGGTTTGTCTACAGGCTTAGCCTGTATGCTTTTGATATATCTGTGGGTCAGTGATGAATTGGCAATAGATAAATTTCATGAAAAAGACAGCCAGCTTTATCAGGTCATGGAACATGTAGACCAGGCAGGAAGTGTCATCACAAGAAAATCTACCTCAGGACCTACAGCGGAGGCACTGGCCCAGGAAATGCCTGAAGTGGAATTTGCTGTGACTACTACCTATGTCGGTAGCCATACGCTGTCGGTAGGAGAGAAGGACATCAAGGCAGAGGGGATGCATGTGAGTGCCGATTTCTTTCAGTTATTCTCCTACGACCTGCTTCAGGGAGATAAGCAGCAGGTATTGGCTGATAAAAACGCCATAGTTATTTCGGAAGAACTGGCCATCCGCTTATTTGGCACGACCGATGACGTGATTGGAAAAGTGGTAGAATGGCAACAGGAGAAATCTTACCAGGTTTCCGGTGTTTTCAGTAATGTGCCCTCTCGATCCTCGGTACGGTTTGATTTTGTTTTGCCATTTAAGGCATTCTGGGATGAAAACGAATGGGTAACCAACTGGTTTAATACCATGCCTCAAACGTTTTTGCTGCTTCGGGAAGGAACGGACATTGAACAGTTTAATCGTAAAATTGAGGATCTAGTCCGGGAAAAAACCGAGGGAGCCGCCAACCATCGCACCCCCTTTGCTACCTCATTTTCTCAGTCCTATCTCTACAGCCAATATGAGAATGGGGTACAGTCTGGTGGACGCATAGAATATGTGAAACTGTTTTCTATTATTGCCCTTTTCATTCTTTTTATTGCCTGTATCAATTTTATGAACTTATCGACTGCCCGGGCCTCCCGCAGGATGAAAGAAGTAGGGATCAAAAAAGCATTGGGAGCCCAACGAAAATCCCTCGTTGTTCAATATCTGGGAGAAGCTGTCTTGATGACCCTTTTTTCGCTCATGGTAGCCCTGTTGCTGGTAGCCCTGTTTCTGCCTCAGTTCAATGAGATTACGGAAAAACAGCTCGACTTGCATGTCAATACAAGCTTTATGGTACCGCTGCTGCTTATCCTCTTACTCACCGGCCTGATAGCGGGTAGTTACCCTGCCTTGTACCTTTCCAATTTCAATCCGGCCATCGTACTGAAGGGCAAACTGAACAGTGCAATTGGTGAACTCTGGGCCCGGAAAGGGTTGGTCGTTTTTCAGTTTACCCTGTCGGTGATCCTCATTGTGTCAGTCTGGGTAGTCTACCAGCAGATCAAATACGTGCAGACGAAGAACCTGGGATATGATAAAGATAACATTGTCCTGTTTGGTAGAGAAGGGCAGCTCAGTGAAAATGATAAGCTGGAATCCTTTCTTTTTGAAATCAGGCAGCTGCCCGGCATCCTGGAAGCTTCCAGTACGGAGCATGATATGACAGGCCATAACGGGGGTACTTACGGCATCGAATGGACCGGGAAAAACCCGGATGACAGAACCGAGTTTGAGCGGGTAGCGGTCAACTATGGTGTCATTGAGATGTTAGGAATCTCCATGAAAGAAGGCAGATCTTTTTCCAGAGATTTTGTAACAGATACAGCCAAGATCATTTTCAATGAAGCAGCCATTGAATTTATGGGGTTCACCGACCCCGTTGGGAAAACAGTCAAACTTTGGGGAAGGGATATGGAAATTGTGGGAGTAACCCGGGACTTTCATTTCGAATCTTTTCATGAGGTGGTCAAACCGCTGTTCTTTTATTTAGCCCCGCAGAACACATGGAACATCATGGTCAAAATAGAAGCGGGGAGAGAGCAGGAGGTACTGGCACAACTGCAGCAGCAATACCGGATATTCAATCCAGGCTTTTCTTTGGACTACCGTTTTCTGGATGAGGATTACCAGGCGCTTTATGTGGCCGAACAACGAGTTTCTGTCCTATCGAGATACTTTGCCGGGTTAGCGGTCCTGATCTGTTGCCTGGGTTTGTTTGGCTTGGCTACTTTCACGGCGGAGAGAAGATTAAAAGAGATAGGCATACGGAAAGTACTGGGCGCCAGTGAATGGGGTATTGTCTATTTATTATCCGGTGATTTTACCAGAATGGTGATGATAGCCATTCTGATTGCATTACCGCTGAGCTACCTGCTCACGGCGCAATGGTTAGAAAGTTTTGCTTTCCGCATTGATATAAAGTGGTGGTATTTCGCGGGAGCCGGGCTGGTAGCCCTGTTGATTGCCTGGTTCACCGTGGGCTTGCAGACGATCAAAGCCGCCAGGGTGAATCCGGTAGCATGCCTGAAAGAGGAGTGAGGTAAAGCTTTTCTACCATGTCAGAAGCGTAAAGCAGTCAATCTCATAAAATATTTCTTACTAAATTGTAGAACAAATTAAAAGAAATAAGTATATTACCTCTACAATTTAGTAACATATGAAAGAAACACGTTTAGGCGATTTTGAAGAGGTAATTTTGTTGTTGGTGGGTATCCTGGGAGAGGAAGCGTATGCCTTCAAACTTGCGGAGGAGTTTGAATCACAGACCGGTAGGTCTATATCCATTGGGGCAGTGCATTCAACCCTGAGCCGGTTAGAAGACAAAGGTTTTTTAAAATCGGCTATGGGCAAAGCGACAGCCGAGCGAGGAGGCAGGAGAAAACGGATTTATACCATCACTGCCTATGGACAGAGAGCTTTGGTGGCCTCCAGAGATTTCAAACTATCACTCTGGCAACAATATCCCGCTTTTGCGACCGATAAGCTCAACTTTGGCGGACAAATCTGACAATTGACGTTGAAGAAGGACCCTCCCATACCGCCCCCACTGGCTCAACGTTTTCTGCGCTGGTTCTTGCGGGAAGACCTGGCTGAGGAAGTGCAGGGCGATCTGGAAGAACAATTTGATGTCATGCTGGAAAGTAGCTCTCCCTTTAGAGCCAAGCTCAACTACTGGTATCAGGTATTCCATTACCTGAGGCCTTTTGCCATCAGAAATTTCAAATCGACTTACACAAACCCTACCATTATGTTCCGACATAACTTTATCATCTCCTTCAGGAACTTCAAACGCAATACAAGTTCTTTTTTCATCAATCTGATTGGTTTATCCACTGCGCTGGCTTGTGCTTTACTCATCTTCCTTTGGGTAAACGATGAATTGCATGTAGATAATTTTCATGAAAAAGAGGCTAATCTGTATCAGGTATTATCGAATCAAAAAACGGAGGAGGGTATAGATACCTGGCCTACTACTCCGGTTTTCCTGGGCGAAGCCTTATCAGCGGAAATGCCTGAAGTGGAGTTGGCAACAAGTACTTCCAACCTGATGGATAATTTTACCATTTCCTTTGGTGACAATCATTTTAAGTCTTCTGCCTGGTTTGCCGATATAAACTTTTTCAAGGTCTTTTCTTATCACTTGCTTCAAGGTGATCCACATCAGGTAATAGCTGATAAGAGTTCGATGGTAATATCAGAAAATATGGCGAAAAAGCTTTTCCAAACTCCTGAAAACGCGGTAGGAAAAACAGTAGAATGGCAGGTGTATACTATTAAAAAACAAGCTACTGTTTCAGGTGTTTATCAAGATTTGCCAGCCAACGCTTCTCAAAAATTTGATTTTGTCCTTTCCTATGAGACGTATAAAGATATACTCGGCGATGGCACACATTGGGGTAATTTTAATGCTATTACCTATCTGGTGCTGCAGGAAGGGACCGATCTGCAACAGTTTAATGAAAAGATTGAGCATTTTATCACCACAAAACGGGCAGATTCAGACGCTCCCATTTTTCTGCAAAAATATTCAGACAGGTACCTGTATAATCACTTTGAAAATGGAATGCAGTCGGGAGGTCGCGTCGAGTATGTAAGACTGTTCTCCGTAATCGCCATCTTTATACTGATCATTGCCTGTATCAATTTTATGAACCTGTCTACCGCAAAAGCCACTTGTAGGATGAAGGAAGTAGGGGTGAAAAAAGCTATAGGTGCCCGAAGAGGTTCGCTGATCTTCCAGTTTATGGAAGAGTCTGTGGTGATGGCTTTTTTAGCATTAGGAATAGCCATATTGCTGGTGGCACTTTTCCTCCCCCAATTTAATACCATTACCGGAAAACAACTTTCACTGCAAATGAATACAAATTTTGTGTTTCCATTCCTGGGGATTGCCCTGTTTGCCGGACTCCTCGCGGGCAGTTACCCGGCATTCTACCTTTCCCGATTTAACCCGGTGACTGTCTTGAAAGGAAAATTGAATAGTTCTTTCAGTGCGCTTCTGGTTAGAAAAGGATTGGTCATTTTTCAGTTTACCCTATCAATCGTCCTGATTGTTTCCGTGATGGTAGTGTATGAGCAAATAAAACTGATACAAACCAAAAATCTGGGTTATAACCGTGAAAATATCATTTATTTCAGTATTGATGGTAAAGTATCTGAAGACCCGGAAACTTTTCTATCGGCAATCAAGAAGATTCCGGGAGTGGCAAATGCTTCTAGTATGAGGGGCAGTATGCTTGGAGATTTCGGAGCTACTTTCGGCTATTTTGATTGGGAAGGCAAAGATCCGGATGCCATTTATCAGTTTTTTCATCTGGGAGTGAATTATGAAATGCTTCAATTGTTAGGCATAGAAATGGAAGAAGGGCGATATTTCTCCCGAGAATATGGGGGAGATACTGCAAAAATTATCCTCAACGAAGCCGCCATTGAGGCAATGGGCCTAAAAGATCCTGTCGGTAAAACCTTCAATCTTTGGGGCAATAATATGGAAATCATTGGGGTCACCAAAAACTTCAACTTTGAATCGTTGCACGAAAATGTAAAGCCTTTCTTTTTCAGATTACTGCCTAAAGATGCGGAAAAAGTTCTTGTAAAAATCGTACCAGGTAGGGAAAGGGAAACCATTGAAAAACTACAGGATTTTTATGCAACTTTTAACCCGGGTTATACTTTTGATTACCAGTTTTTGGATGATGAATACCAGGCGTTATATGCGGCAGAACAACGGGTTTCTTCCCTATCACGCTATTTTGCAGGTATTACCATTCTTATTTCCTGTCTGGGGCTATTCGGATTAGCGGCCTTCACCGCCCAACGCCGATTGAAAGAAATTGGCATCCGCAAAATTTTGGGTTCTACGGAAGCTGGAATTGTCTATTTACTTACCAGCGACTTTACCAAAATGGTGGGCATCGCCATCCTGATCGCCCTGCCGGTCAGTTATGTTTTGTCAAGGCATTGGCTGCAAGGATTTGCCTATCGCATTGATCTGGCCTGGTGGTATTTTGCGGGAGCCGGACTGGCCGCCCTGTTGATTGCCTGGTTCACTGTGGGCTTGCAGACCGTCAAAGCTTCCCGGGTGAATCCTAGCCAATGCTTAAAAGATGAATAAGAAAATGCAATCATCAAAACGTGAAACCTGACAGACCCATACCACCCCCACTGGCTCAACGCTTCCTGCGCTGGTTTTTACGGGAAGACCTGGCTGAGGAAGTACAGGGGGATCTGGAAGAAAAGTATTATGCAACCCTGGAAAACTATTCTGCCTTTCAGGCCAAGCTCAACTACTGGTATCAGGTATGCCATTACCTGAGGCCTTTTGCTATCAGAAAATCAAAGTCAGGCTACACAAATTATAATGCTATGTTTGGAAGTTATTGGAAAATAGGTTGGAGAACTCTCTCAAAGCAAAAGATGTATTCTGCCATCAAAATCGGCGGATTATCACTAGGCATTGCTGCCTGTTTGTTAATGGCGCTGTTCATCAAGCATGAGCTCAGTTATGATCAGCATTATCCGGATGCCGATCGTATCTACAGGATCATTGGCGCATACAACATAAAGGGAGAAATTTCAAAAAATACTTATTTTCCAGCGGTGATGGCTAGTATATTGAAAAGCGATTTTCCGGAAGTAGAAGACGCTGGCCATTTTATCGGTAACGAATTTCTTGGCAGAGAAAAGCAGGTGGTAAGACGGGCAGACAAAGCGGAGAACATTTATGAGGAAGGCTTTGTCTACACAGACCAGGGATTATTGGATATATTACAGCCCCACTTCGTGAAGGGAGATCCCTCCCAGGTCCTCAATGAACCAAACAGCCTGGCGATATCAAAAAGCAAAGCGGATAAATATTTTCCTAATGAAGATCCATTGGGTAAAACCCTGATCCTGAATGATGATGAAATGCAACCTTACATCATTCGGGGCGTCTTTGAAGATTTTCCTGCTACCTCCCATTTTCAGTACGATTTCCTGCTGACCCTCACCGGAACAGAGTCCTTCACCGGAGATCATACCACCTGGAGGAGAAATATATTCCATACATACATCAAGGTACAACCTGGCACTGATGCTACACTGTTAGCCTCAAAACTGACAGAGGAGATCGTCAAAACTTATATGTTGTCAAGTTGGAGGGAAATCGGCATCGCAGAGGCGGAAACACTTGCCAAAGGCGTTTCTCTTGCATTACAGCCTATTCATGATATTCATCTCCGGTCGGAGGGGATTTATGACGGACTAAACCACGGTGACATTCGTTTTGTCTGGTTATTCGGTGCCATTGCTGGCTTTATACTGATCATTGCCTGTATCAACTTTATCAACCTTTCTACAGCCAAATCAGCCAACCGGGCCAAAGAAGTAGGAATACGAAAAGTAGTAGGCTCGTTTCGTGGTGATCTGATCAAGCAGTTTCTCACCGAATCTGTATTGTTCAGCTTCCTTTCCTTCATCCTGGCCCTTTTACTAGCCTGGTTATGCTTGCCTTATTTTAACGAACTATCGGTAAAAAGCCTGATCTTTCCCTGGAAGGAATGGTGGTTCCTTCCTCTTATGGTTGCTGTCGCGCTCATGGTAGGTTTTGTGGCGGGACTCTATCCTTCCTTTTATCTTTCTCGCTTTCAACCTATACAGGTGCTTAAAGGCGAGCTCAGTCGAGGAAGTAAAAGCTCCAGACTCCGTAGTATGCTGGTTATATTTCAATTTACCACGTCCACCATACTGATCATTGGCACCTTTATCATATACCAGCAACTAGACTTTATACTTAGCAAAGAGGTGGGCTTTGATAAAGAACAGGTTTTAATGATACAGGGGACCAATACGATGGGCGAACAGCTTCCTGCCTTTAAGCAAGAACTCCTCAAGTTGACAGAGGTAGAAAATGTATCGGTAAGTGACTATCTGCCAATAGCAGGTGCCAAAAGGAACGGTCACAGCCTCTGGAAAAATGGAAGAAAAGAAATAGATAGTCCGGTTGATGGACAAATATGGTTTGTAGACCACGACTATATCAAAACAATGGGCATGGAGATCATAGAAGGCAGGGATTTCAACATGGAAATAGCCGGTGATTCTCAGGCAGTGATTATCAACCGAACCATGGCCAAAGTGTTAGGCCTGGACAATCCCATAGGTCAGGAAATCTATGGTTGGCAAGCGTGGCAGGTCATTGGTGTAGTGGAAGATTTTCATTTTGAGTCATTAACAGAAAATATAGCCCCTCTTTGCCTAGTCATCGGCAACAGTCCGACCGTAGTCTCGGCCAAAGTCAATACGGGTAACATGTCGGAAGTAATTGCAGCAGTCACTTCCGTATGGGATCGGTTTTCTCCTAAGGAAGCTTTTCGATATACTTTTCTGGATGAAAGCTTTGCCAGGATGTATGCCAATGTGCAACGGATGGGACATATCTTCACTAGTTTTGCAATGCTGGCGATCATCATTGCCAGCCTGGGGCTGTTTGCTCTCTCGTCCTTCATGGTAGAGCAAAGAAGCAAGGAGATCAGTATTCGCCTGATATTGGGTGCACCTCTGAACAGCATCTTCCGCTTGCTCACCCAAAACTTCCTGATGCTGGTGCTCACCGCATTGATCTTAGCCATCCCTATTGCCTGGTACCTGATGCAGCAGTGGTTGGAAGGTTATGCGTACCGGATACAAATCCGCTGGGATGTGTTCTTGCTGTCAGGTCTGATCGCGTTGGTAATTGCGCTCCTCACTATCAGCTACCAATCCCTTCGGGCTGCTCTCGGGAATCCGGTGGAGGAATTAAAGTCGGAGTAAGTAAACGATAAGCCATTGAAAACTGATAGACCCATACCGCCCCCACTGGCACAACGCTTCCTGCGCTGGTTTATCAAAGATGAACTGGCCGAGGAAGTATTTGGTGATCTGGAAGAACAATATGATGCTGTGCTGGAGAGCCGTTCTTCCTTTCAGGCCAAGCTCAATTACTGGTATCAGGTCTTTCACTACCTACGTCCTTTTGCTATCAGAAAATTAAATGTCATATACTTAAAACCTTACGCTATGTATCGAAGCTATTTCAAAATGGGTTGGAGAAACCTCCTTAAATACAAAGCGCACTCTGTTATTAACACGGGAGGATTGGCAGTAGGCATGGCCGTAGCTATGCTGATCGGTTTGTGGTTATATGATGAGTTGTCTTTTAACAGCTACCATGACAACTACTATCGTATTGCCCGTGTAATGCAAAATCAGTTGATAAACGGGAAAATCGAGACATGGAATAGTCAGGCGATGCAACTGGGGCCAGCGATTCGTACGAGTTATGGTAGTAACTTCCAGCACATAGTATTATCTTCTTTCACAGGAGGCCACATTTTGGCCTATGAGGAAAAGGTGCTAACGAAAACCGGCAATTTTATGGAACCTCATGCTCCCGAATTGCTCACCTTACACATGCTGGAAGGTAGCCGTTCTGGTTTGAATGATCTTCATTCCATACTGCTTTCCGAATCAGTGGCGAAGGCCTTTTTTGGTGAAGAAGATCCTATGGGCAAGGTGTTGAAAATTGATAACAAACTGGAAGTGTCCGTAACAGGGGTATATGAGGATTTACCCTTTAATTCTTCTTTTAGTGACCTTTCCTTTATAGCCCCCTGGGACTTAATGGTAAAAAGTCAGAATTTGGAAGAAAGGGTGGGATGGGGCAACAACTGGTTCCAGGTATTGGTGCAGGTGGCTGAACATGTGGAAATGGGAAGAGCTTCCGCAGCCATTAAAAACGTAAAATTGGATAACCTCTCTGAAGAAGAAGCAAAATTTAAGCCTGAACTGTTCCTGCATCCGATGCCCCAATGGCATTTATATTCAACCTTTGAAAATGGGGTCAGCGTGGGTGGACGTATTCAGATGGTCAGGCTGGTGGGCATTATTGGCGGTATCGTGTTGTTGTTGGCCTGCATCAATTTTGTCAATTTAAGTACAGCCCGTGCTGAAAAACGTGCGAAAGAAGTGGGTGTGCGTAAGGTGGTAGGCTCTAAGCGTAGCCAACTCATCAGTCAATTCTTCAGCGAATCATTGCTGGTGGTGGTTTTGGCTTTTGTTTTTTCCTTATTACTGGTTCAACTGATGCTACCCTGGTTCAATGAAGTAGCCGATAAGCAAATCGCTATCTTGTGGGCTAATCCTTTGTTTTGGTTATTCAGTCTGGTTTTTGTTTTTCTTACCGGATTGATGGCAGGGAGTTATCCCGCCTTTTTTCTTTCCTCTTTCAGTCCGATTAAAGTATTGAAAGGGAGTAACGGGTTTGAAACTTTAAGAAAAACTTCATTTTGGCTGGGCCGGTTTCATTCCCTGCCTCGTAAAATACTGGTTATTGTGCAGTTTACCGTTTCTGTGATACTCATCATTGGCACCATCATCGTGTATCAGCAGATCCAATTTGCTAAAAACCGTCCGGTAGGATATGAACGGAATGGTTTGATTACCATACCCATGAAAACCGATGAGGTTTTCGATCATTTCGAAGTACTCCGAAATGATTTGCTTGCTACAGGCGTTGTTTCGGCCGTTGCCTTGTCTGAAAGCCCTATTACCAATACCTGGGTCACCAATAGTGGGTTTGAATGGAAAGGGAAAGACCCAAACATGCAGGACGAAATTGTAACAGTCGGGATTACCCACGATTTTGGTAAAGTGGTGGGCTGGGAAGTGATAGAAGGTCGTGATTTTTCACTTGATTTTTCCACCGACTCCTCAGGGTTTATCCTGAATGAAACAGCTGTAAAATACATGGGTTTTGACAATCCTATTGGCCAGACGGTCAGGGCGTTCGGACGAGTGTATACCGTCATTGGGGTGGTAAAGGATATGGTGACGCAATCACTGTATCAACCTGTAAAACAAACCATATTTTACATTGATACCTACCACAGGGTAGGCATTATCAACCTGAAGATTAGTCCACAGGTGAGTGCCAGCATTGCCCTGGCTGAAATTGAACCGATTTTCAAAAAACACAATCCTGCCACTCCTTTTGAGTACAATTTTGCTGACGAAGAGTTCGCCCAAAAATTTGCCTATGAGGCACGTATCGGAAAGTTGGCAGGCTTTTTTGCCGTGCTGGCTATTTTCATTTCTAGCCTGGGCTTGTTTGGGATGGCCTCGTTTGTGGCCGAACAACGTACCAAGGAAATTGGTATCCGCAAAATATTAGGTGCTTCGGTAGTTCATTTATGGCAAATGTTATCGACAGATTTTGTGGTATTGGTTATGGTCTCTTGCCTGATCGCCGTTCCTGTTGCCTATTATGGTTTACACCAGTGGCTGCAGCAATACAGTTACCGCACAGACATTGCCTGGTGGGTATTCGCGGTTGCCGGGTTATCAGCCTTGCTCATTACCTTATTGACGGTGAGTTATCAGACTACGAAAGCAGCTTTGAGGAATCCAGTGGAAAGTCTGCGGTCGGAATAATAAGCCTCTGATTAAATACAAAACAAAAACGTGAAACCTGACAGACCTATACCGTCCCCACTGGCTCAACGCTTCCTGCGCTGGTTTATCAAAGATGAACTGGCCGAAGAAGTACTAGGTGATCTGGAAGAACAATATGATGCTGTGCTAGAGAGCCGTTCTTCCTTTCAGGCTAAGCTCAATTATTGGTATCAGGTATTCCATTACCTTAGGCCATTTGCCATCAGAAATTTCAAATCAACCTACTCAAATCCTACCCTCATGTTCCGTCATAACTTTATCATTTCCTTCCGGCATTTCAAACGCTATAAAAGTACCTTTTTGATTAACCTGATGGGGCTATCCTCAGGGCTGGCCTGTGCCTTGTTGATCTATCTCTGGGTCAGCGATGAATTAAGCATTGACAAATTTCATAAAAATGACAGTCAGCTTTTTCAGGTGATGGTACGAAATCATCGTTCGGATGGCATTGCGGTTATAGATAATACCCCGGGTCCTTTGGCCGAAGGACTGGCAGATGAAATGCCTGAAATAACCTCTAGCGTGACGGCTTCTTGGACAGAACAGCTGACTCTTTCGGTGGAGGAAAAAAATGTCAGGGCAGCCGGACAGTATGTAGGAAAAAATTTCTTTCATATCTTCTCCTATGATCTGGTGCAGGGTGATGCAAATCAGGTGCTGACCGATAAAAGTGCTATCGTGATTTCTGAAGGATTGGCATTAAAGCTATTTAATTCCACTGAAAATATTATTGGAAAAATTGTAGAGGTTGAACACGAAAAACAGTACCAAATTTCTGGTGTATTTGAAGGTACCCCTGTCAATTCCTCTGAGCAATTTGATTTTCTATTACCTTTTGAAGTGTTCAAGGAAAAGAATCAGTGGGCTACAGACTGGGGAGCTCATGGACCAAGAACATATGCGACGATTAGAGCAGGAACGAACATCGAACAATTCAATCTTAAAATCGGGGACTATTTAAAAAAGAAAAGTGGAGATCCTAACATAGCTTTATTTGTAAGACCCTATTCAGATAAGTATCTGTATGGTAAATATGAAAATGGGGAACCTTCAGGCGGGAGAATTGAATATGTTCGATTGTTTTCTATCATTGCCCTATTTATCCTGCTCATTGCCTGTATCAATTTCATGAACTTGTCAACGGCTAGAGCCTCTCGAAGGCTGAAAGAAGTAGGCCTCAAAAAAGCCATAGGAGCCGGACGAAGTGCGCTTGTTTCTCAATATTTGGGTGAATCCCTGCTAGTAGCTTTTCTATCGCTGACAATGGCACTCCTGATGATAGTGCTTTTTCTTCCTCAGTTCAATGAAATAACAGGTAAGCAACTTTCTCTTCATTTCAGCCTGACACTTATGTACTCTGTGCTGGGTGTCACCCTGTTGACGGGATTGTTGGCGGGTAGCTATCCTGCCTTATATCTTTCGGGCTTTGGTCCCATCAGTATATTAAAAGGAAAAATCAGCACTTCTGTAGGAGAGGTATGGACACGTAAAGGGTTGGTGGTGTTGCAGTTTGCCATTTCCGTGATATTGATTGTCTCTGTGCTGGTGATCTATAAACAGATAAAATATGTGCAATCCACAAACCTGGGTTACGACAAAGACAATGTTGTTTTTTTTCCAAGGGTAGGCAAAAATCTCGAATCTTTTCTGGCGGAGGTCAATACCCTGCCTGGGATTGTCAAAGCTTCCAGTATTGGGCATAGCATGTTAGGCTACTATAGCAGTACTGGTAGCCTTCAATGGGAAGGAAAAAGTCCTGATGATAATGTTTCGTTTGAAATTGTACCGGTTAACCATGGGATGCTTGAAATGCTTGATATAGAAATGAAAGAGGGCAGGGCATTTTCTGATAATTTCCGTTCGGATAGTACCGCCATTCTATTCAATGAAGCTGCTGTGGAAGTGATGGGCCTCAAAGATCCTGTCGGTAAAGTGGTAAAACTCTGGGATGAAGACAGACAAATTATAGGGGTAGTGAAAAATTTTCATTTTACCTCACTCCATGAAAATGTAGTACCCACGTTTATCCTATTAGCCCCAGAAAACACATGGAATGTCATGGCCAGAATTGAAGCAGGAAGGGAAAGGGAAACCCTTGATCAGCTACAGCAGCTTCATCAGGAATATTACCCCGGATTTCCATTTGATTACCAGTTTTTAGATGAAAAGTATCAGGCACTGTATATCGCTGAACAGCGGGTGGCTACCTTATCCCAATACTTTGCCGTATTGGCTATCCTGATCTCCTGTTTAGGTTTGTTTGGACTGGCAGCCTTCACGGCTGAAAGAAGACTCAAAGAAATTGGTATCAGAAAAATCCTAGGTTCCAGCAACCTGGGTATTGTCTATCTGTTGTCGCGTGACTTTACTAGGATGGTAGGGATAGCCATTCTGATCGCCTTGCCCGTCAGCTATGTGTTGTCTAAGCATTGGCTGCAAGGATTTGCCTATCGCATTGATCTGGCCTGGTGGTATTTTGCGGGAGCCGGACTGGCTGCCCTGCTGATTGCCTGGTTCACTGTTGGGTTGCAGACGATCAAAGCTGCCAGGGTCAACCCTAGCCAATGCTTAAAAGATGAATAAGTAAATGCAATTATCAAAACTTGAAACCTGACAGACCCATACCGCCCCCACTGGCTCAACGCTTCCTGCGCTGGTTTATCAAAGATGAACTGGCCGAAGAAGTACTAGGTGATCTGGAAGAACAATATGAGGCCGCGCTAGAAAATAATTCTCCCTTTCAGGCTAAGCTCAATTATTGGTATCAGGTATTCCATTACCTTAGGCCATTTGCCATCAGAAATTTCAAATCAACCTACTCAAATCCTACCCTTATGTTCCGACATAACTTTATCATTTCCTTCCGGCATTTCAAACGCTATAAAAGCACCTTTTTAATTAACCTGATGGGGCTATCCTCAGGGCTGGCCTGTGCCTTGTTGATCTATCTCTGGGTCAGTGATGAATTGAGCATAGACAAATTTCACGAAAATGACAGTCAGCTTTTTCAGGTGATGGGACACCAACATTTCTCAGATGGCATTGTGACATCCGTGAATACACCTGGACTTTTGGCAGAAACCCTTTCTGAACAAATACCGGAAGTACAGTATGCAACGGTAGTATCCCCAAGAGAAACCTATTATCTTTCTTTAAAAGAGACTTACATCAAGGCTGTTGGGATACATGCCAGTCAGGATTATTTCCATACTTTTTCCTTTCCCCTTGTACAGGGTGACAAAAACCAGGTACTGACTGATAAAAATTCAATTGTATTATCAGAAAAATTGGCCATGACCCTGTTTCAAACCACTGAAAACATCATGGGTGAAACTGTGGTTTTTCAGGATCAAAAACAGTATCAAGTTTCCGGCGTTTTTGAAGACATTCCCGCCAATTCCTCTGAGCAATTTGATTTTATATTATCTTTTGAAGTCTATAAAACAGAAAACCCCTGGGTATTGGAATGGGGCAATAATGTTACTCGTACCTATCTGGTTTTATATCAGGACAGTCAAAGAAATGAATTCAATAATAAAATAGCAGACCTTGTCAAGAAAAGAGAGGCAGGATTAAACATTACCTTATTTCTAAAGCCCTTTTCAGAAAACTACCTGTATGGCCAATATGAAAATGGGGAGTTATCTGGAGGAAGGATAACCTATGTCAGATTGTTTGCTGCCTTAGCTGTTTTTATCCTGCTCATTGCCTGTATCAATTTTGTGAACTTGTCAACAGCCAGAGCTTCCAGAAGGCTGAAAGAAGTGGGTGTCAAAAAATCCATAGGGGTTGGTCGCCAAACGCTGATTTTTCAATATTTGGGAGAATCCATGCTGATAGCATTTTCATCCATGGCTTTGGCTGTGCTATTGGTCTTGCTTTTTCTTCCCAGGTTCAATGAAGTGACAGGCAAGCAACTCCTGCTTGGTTTAGATCCCAATCTGTTTTTATCAGTGCTATGTATCACGCTGTTGACCGGATTGATAGCCGGGAGTTATCCTGCCTTCTACCTTTCCGCTTTTGGTCCCATCAGTATATTGAAAGGTAGATTCAGCACTTCAACCAGGGAAGTATGGACCCGGAAAGGATTGGTGGTATTTCAATTTATGATTTCGGTAATCCTCATGGTCTCTGTACTGGTAGTGTACCAGCAAATAGAATACGTACAAACAAAAAATCTGGGCTATCACAAAGACAATATCCTTAATTTCACCATGGAAGGAAGAGTAAAAGAAAACTCAGAAACTTTTCTTTCTGAATTAAAAAAGATGCCGGGAATTATCAATGCCTCCAGTATTGCGCACAGTATGGTCGAGGGAGGCAACACGACAGGTGGCGTTCGCTGGGAAGGAAAAAGTCAGGATCATAATATTCCTATTGAATTTATCAATGTGAACTATGATATGATTGAAACGCTTGGTATTGAAATGGTAGAAGGGCGTACTTTTTCCAGGGACTATGGTTCAGATACTACAAAAATCATTTTCAACCAAGCAGCTATTGATGTGATGGGTCTCTCAGAACCCATCGGTAAAGTAGTTCATCTATGGGGCAAGGATATGCAGATCATAGGGGTCACAAAAAACTTTCATTTTGAGTCGCTCCACGAAAATGTAAAGCCATTATTATTCCATCTAGCTCCTGAGAAAACTGATAAGATTATGGCTAAAGTGGAAGCAGGAAGGGAAAAGGAAACACTCGACCGGCTCCAAGCTTTCTACAGCGTCTATAATCCGGAGTATCCACTGGATTATCATTTTTTGGATGAGGATTATCAGGCTCTCTACGCGGCAGAGCAGCGGGTGGCAACCTTATCCCAATACTTTGCCGCATTGGCCATTCTGATCTCCTGTTTAGGTTTGTTTGGTCTGGCAGCCTTCACGGCTGAAAGAAGACTCAAAGAAATAGGGATTCGAAAGATATTAGGCTCCAGCAACCTGAGGATTGTTTATCTTTTATCCAGTGATTTCACCAAGATGGTCTTTATCGCTATTCTGATCGCCCTGCCGGTCAGCTATTTCATTGCCCAAAGATGGCTGGAAAGTTTTGCTTTTCGCATTGATCTGGAATGGTGGTACTTTATAGGAGCAGGGTTGGTGGCCTTACTGATTGCTTGGTTCACTGTAGGGATGCAAACGGTGAAAGCTGCCCGGGTGAATCCGTTGGACTGTTTGAGAGATGAATGATGGGAACCTTTTTTTAGACCAAGAGTGTAACCTTCCTCCCATTTCAAAGTATTTCACTGAAACGATGCCTATGAAGAAAAGATAATGCTGATACTGGAGCATTACCTGCCGGCTTTTGCAATCAGCAACATATGGTGAACCTACTCAAACCCTACGATCATGTTTCGACATAATTTAATGATCTCCCTCAGAAACTTCAATCGTTATAAAACTTCGTTTTTCATTAATCTGATCGGTTTGTCTATTGGTCTTGCCTGTGCATTACTCATTTATCTATGGGTGAACGATGAGTTAAGTATAGATAGGTTTCATGAAAAAGACAGTCAACTTTTTCAGGTGATGCAAAACATACAAACTTCTAATAGCATCCAGACCTTTGAAGGTACCCCTGGCCTTCTGGCTCGTTCATTAGCTGAAGAAATGCCTGAAGTTGAAAATGCAGTGGCCGTCAGACCCGGTTTCAATCATAAAGGTATCCTTTCTGTGGGCGCCAAGCATATCAAAGCCAGTGAGCAATATGTGGATAAGGATTTTTTCAATGTTTTCTCCTATCATCTTATTCAGGGAGATAAAGACCAGGTGCTGTCAGAGATATATGCAGTTGTTTTGTCTGATGAACTGGCTATGAAATTATTTAACACTACTGAAAATATCATTGGCAATACCTTGGAATGGGATCATGATGATTTCAGCGGAATTTACAGTGTTTCTGGTATCTTTGAAAGTCCCCCTTCCAACAGTTCGACTCAATTTGATATTTTATTCAATTATGAATTGTTTCTGGAAAAACGTCCTGGTTTTTTGCATTGGGGGAATAGTAATCCTGCTACCTATGTCATCTTAAAAGAAGGTGCGGACATAGATCAATTCAATGAAAAAATTGCTGGTTTCATTACATCAAAATTACCGGAATCAAACAGCACTTTATTTCTCAGACGATACTCAGATAAGTACCTATATGGCAACTATGAAAATGGAGTACAAGCCGGTGGTAGAATAGAATATGTCCGTTTGTTTTCTATCGTCACCATTTTCATACTGGTCATTGCCTGCATCAATTTCATGAATCTATCCACGGCTAAAGCAACGAGAAGATTAAAAGAAGTTGGCGTAAAAAAAGCCATAGGAGCAGACAGAAAAACACTTGTTTTTCAATTTCTCTCAGAGTCCATGATGATGGCTTTTGTATCTCTGCTTCTGTCTCTTATGCTGGTTATGCTTTTTCTTCCTCAATTCAACCAAATTACAGGAAAGCAGCTTACCCTGAATTTTGATTTAACCCTTGTTATATCTGTTCTTGGCATTACAATTTTTGCCGGACTGATGGCAGGGAGCTATCCGGCATTCTACATTTCCGGTTTCAGACCGGCCATGATCCTGAAAGGAAAATTGCATTCTGCTACCGGAGCGTTGTGGATGCGAAAAGGACTGGTGATCTTTCAATTCATCATATCGGTGATCTTCATTGCTTCAGTGTTAGTAGTTTCCAAACAACTGGCATTCATACAAAACAAAAACCTGGGATATGACAGAGACAATATCCTCTATTTTGCCAATGAAGGGGAGGTGCTGGAAAGTTTTGAGACTTTTCTGTCTGAGGTGAAACGTATACCTGGAGTGGTCAATGCAGCTTGCTTTGCTAATAATCTCACCGGAAGTCATGGTGGTACTTCTGGTCTTGAATGGAAAGGAAAAAGTCCGGAGGAAGCCATCGATTTTGGGAACCTGGAAGTTGGTTACGACCTGATTGAGTTGCTCGATATTGAAATGGCGGTAGGACGAACTTTCTCAAGGGAATTCAGTTCGGAAAAGTCAAAGATTATTTTTAATGAGGCAGCGATTATAGCCATGGGCCTTGAAGATCCGGTGGGTAAAACCATCAAACTTTGGGGGGAAGAAAAACAAATTATTGGTGTGGTCAAAAACTTTCATTTTGAGTCTCTTTATGAAGCGATAAAGCCTTGCTTTCTTCAATTATATCCGGTCTCTAACAAGACGATGGTTAGGATCCAGGAGGGCACCGAAGCAGAAACTATCGCCCGGCTTGAGCAATTTTATCAGGAATATAATCAGGGACTTCCATTCGATTATAAATTTTTGGATGAGGATTATCAGGTGCTTTATGCATCAGAAAAAAGAGTGAATATTTTATCCCGCTACTTCGCTGGCCTTGCCATCGTGATCTCCTGCCTGGGGTTGTTTGGCTTAGCAACCTTTACAGCCGAAAGAAGGCTGAAGGAAATAGGGATTCGAAAGATATTAGGTTCCAGCAACCTGGGTATCGTCTATCTGTTGTCCCTTGACTTTACTAGGATGGTAGGAATCGCCATTCTGATCGCCCTGCCGGTCAGCTTTATTTTGTCTAAGCAATGGCTGCAAGGATTTGCCTATCGCATTGATCTGGCCTGGTGGTATTTTGTCGGAGCAGGGCTCACTGCTTTGCTGATTGCCTGGTTCACTGTGGGCTTGCAAACTGTCAAAGCCGCTCGGGTGAATCCTAGCCAATGTATAAGGGATGATTAAGAAAAGCCAAAGTAGCTAACTGAAATCGTCCAGGATAAAGGTGGTGACTGTTCCATCTCAGCTTTGAATGAGTTTAACGGTGTTCAAAGATACTTTCTCCGTCTTTCCCCGTAAATGTATTTCTCCTATCGGGATAGGGTGATACGCCTCCTTCAAGGGCAAGCGTTGTAGCAATTTCGTCGATAGCAGGACATTGACAGCATGATGGTTGCATTCTCCCTGGATTCGGGAAGTAGTATTCAGCACATCCCCGGAGAAAACAATATCTTTTTTGATCACACCTATCTCACCTACCGTAGCTTCGCCCAGATGCAACCCGGCTTTAAAAGTAGGGATATGACCGTATTTTTCCAGATAATAGTTCTTCTTCTCTTCAATTACCTTTTCTATGTCAAAGAAACAGGTCAGGCAGTTGTTTTCCTTTAACCCCTTCTGTACAGGCCAGGTAATGACTACCTCGTCGCCCACATACTGATAAATCTCACCTTTATGATAAATAACCGGTTCAGTGATATCTCTGTACACTTCTCTGAGCAACTCAAAAAAATGCTTACTTCCTATTTTTTCTGCGATCGTAGTGGAAGCTTTGAGGTCCAGAAACATAAAGATCCGTTCCTCTTCACGGGGATGGTAGTACTTGCCCGTCATGAATTTCCAAAGCACTCCCTGACCGAACTTGTCATTCACCTGGAGCATGAACTGGGTACCGGACACTAAAAATCCTGTAATGCCAATAGAGAGCAAAAAAGAGGGCGAGTTCAGGTTGATAAGCAGATTATCCCAGGCCTGGATAGCAGCTGTTAGTACATTCATCTGAAAAGTAAAATAGATAAAGGCTAAAAAAAATAGACCCAAGGTGAAAAAGGTCAGGTAATACAGTAGAAAAAGCATACCTGCGTTGATGATGCCGAAAGCAAAGGACTTTTGTTTATAGGCTTTGTCCATTCTAAAAACTAAGATATACCCGCCCACCAAACCGCCAAAAGCTCCCATAAACATCTGGCCGGTAAAATCGGGCCAGAATGCGTAAGAACCCCTTAACTTTTGTAATTTAATCAGGTCGGCTATAAAGAAATATTCATTGATAAAGGTAATGGACACAAACAGCGTCCAGCATAAAGCAATAACCATTACTTTTTGCATTTTATTTCGAAACTCTGTCTTGAATTTCATAGAACTAATCTCCAAATTTTACAAATCATTTGCTAATGGATTGGATCAAATTCAACGCTGGGCTATGCATGTTGAAGCCAAATTTTTTTATAAAATGAAATTACAGGAACGATTTATCTGGGCTTTAGCAGTGCTCGGGGTGCAAGCGGACGATGAAGTGCTTGATATCGGTGGTGGAACAGGGATTCTGGCAGAACAGGTAGCGCAAAAGCTCACCTCGGGTAAGATAACCTTGCTGGATAAATCTGAGACCATGATCAGAACGGCATCCAAAAGAAACGAGGGATTCCTGCAGTCAGGGAAGATGCACTGCCTGATCAGTGACATGGCAAACCCACCACTTCCCCAGCATTCCTTTGACAAAATATGGGCGTTCAATGTGAGTGTGCTCTGGAAAAATCCCTCCCAAAATCTACCGGTGATCCACTCTTTGTTGAAACCGGAAGGAAAACTCTATCTGTTTCATCAACCGCCCCACGAAATAACTAGACAGCTTGCTAGGCAGGCCAGTGAACAATGCAGACAATATGGTTTTAGCATTCTCGACACCCTCTACAGGGAATTAACACCAGCTTCTGCGTTTTGCCTGATAGCTCAGCCTATTCCATAAACTTACGGTAATCCATGGAATATGTACACATTCTCCCAATCCAGCATTCTTTTATTGCTCATAACAGCAGACCTCCTTATCTTCGCTTTCCACATATTGTGGCTACACGATCTCTTAGCGCCTATTATTTATGGGATTACACACCATCAGACAAATTTATAATTACAACAACCCGGTCAACCTGGCGGCCCTGGAGCAGTGCAAAGAAATTTTGCTGGCTCAGTTTCCTTATATGAATGCTGCGGAAGCCGACGAACTACTTCTCTCTGCTCAGAACCCTTTGGCTATGCATTACCGATACCTGTTACTGGTGGCGGAAGGACGAAGAAAAAATGTGCTCGGTTTGGCGATTGCCTCCTATTTTCCAAAAGAAAAATTTTATTTCCTGGACTATATCGCTACACAACAACACAAAATCAGTGGCGGCGTAGGAGGGGCCTTGTATGAGCGGTTGCGGGAAGAAGCGGCTAGCACGGGCTCCCTGGGTATCTTTTTTGAATGTCTGCCCGATGACCCTGACTTATTTCTTAATGAAGAAGAAGGCAAACAAAATATTGCCCGTCTTCGCTTTTACGAACGGTATGGTGCCAGACCCCTTGCCGGTACCGAGTACGCCCTGCGCCGCACCGACTATTCGGTCTTTTATCTGGTGTACGATGGTTTGGGAGTCACCCAACAGCTAAAAAGTACGGAGGCAAGGAAAGTGATAAGGGCTATTCTGGAAAATAAGCACGCCAAAAAATGCTCCCCGGAATATATACAGCAGGTGGTCAGTTCTGTCAAAGGTTCTCATGTGACCTTACGCCCTTCCCGGTACGCTACCAAAGAAGATCATAAGACAGTAGACCGGTCTATTCCGGCCGACAAAAAAATTACCCTGGTGGTCAACGAAGGACACCTCATCCACCATATTAAAGAAAGGGGTTACGTGGAATCTCCGGTGCGGGTAAAATCTTTGTTGAAAGAACTGGGCAAAATGGATGTTTTTGAAACAGTTTCCGCTAAAAATTTTCCGGATACTTTGATAGAGCAAGTACATGACCCCCAATATCTTAAGTTTCTCAAAAAGATTTGTGCTGCCATTGGCAACACCCATACACGATATCCCGACATTTTTCCAGTGCGCAATGCCACCCGGCTTCCCCAGGAACTAGATCTGCAAATCGGTTACTATTGTATCGATACGTTTACCCCTTTGAACGCCAATGCTTATATCGCTGCACGGGGTGCTGTCAATTGTGCGCTGACGGCCGCGGAAGCTGTATTGAATGGCCGGCAACTGTCCTATGCCCTGGTCAGACCTCCCGGGCATCATGCCGAACGAAAATATTTTGGCGGCTTTTGTTATCTGAATGCCAACGCCATAGCCGCTCACTATCTCAGCAAACAAGGTACGGTAGCCATTCTGGATATAGATTATCATCATGGCAACGGACAGCAAAATATCTTCTATCATCGTCAGGATGTTTTCACTGTCTCCATTCATGGTAATCCGGAGTTTGCCTATCCGAACTTTACAGGGTTCGAAGATGAATACGGGGAAGAGGAAGGGGTTGGCTTCAACCTCAATATTCCCTTAAAGCGTGGTATAGACGGTAAAATGTACCGTAAGGCCCTTGCCCGCGCATTAGAAGCAATAAAAAAATTTAATCCTACCTTTTTAGTCATTGCCTTAGGGCTGGATACGGCCAAGGGAGATCCAACAGGAACCTGGCTTCTGTCAGCCGCTGATTTTGCAGAAAACGGGAAAATGATAGCAGCGTTGTGCCTCCCCACAGTCATCGTTCAGGAAGGGGGCTATCAGAACAGGGTGCTGGGTGTGAATGCCCGTCATTTTTTTGACGGTCTGTGGAATGGCTTTTACCAGGTGACAGAGCCAACCGGTAAAGCCACTACCCGTCAGTGAAACAACAATGTAGGAAGTTACCCTAGTCTACCGTACAAGCAAATCGTATATGGATTGATCATGAACTATGACCAGATCTTGCAAAATGTAGAAAAGCACATCAGTCTGGATGCGGGTGAAACTGACTATTTTATTTCCTTACTCGAACCTAAAGTGGTCAAAAGAAAGAAATTTCTTCTACAAGCCGGAGAAGTTTGTCACTTTACCAACTATGTTCACAAAGGTTGTCTAAGAAATTATACCATCGATGACAGAGGATTTGTTCATATTTCGCTCTTCGCCATTGAAGATTGGTGGATCTCAGATTTGCATAGCTTCTTGACCCAGACGCCTGCTACGCTGTATATAGATGCGCTGGAAGATACAGAAGTGTTTCAAATGAGTAAGGCTAACATGGAAAAGTTATATATAATAATACCCAAATTTGAGCGGTTTTTCAGAATTATGCATCAAAATGCATTCATTGCCCAGCAACAACGACTCATGCAAAACATTTCGGACACCGCCGAAGATCGCTATCGGCAATTCAAAGAAAAATATCCCCGTCTGGAACTCCGCATCTCGCAAAAACAAGTAGCCGCATACCTCGGCATTACTCCTGAATTTCTCAGTATGATCAAAAGAAAAATGGCCAAAAGCTAAATCCTTAAACTACTTTATTTTTTTTCGCCACGCCATCCCGTTGCTTTGTCTTAACAAATTAAAATTTGATACACATGAAAAAGATATTGTTATTGACTGGAAGCAACAGTCCTCACTCTATCAACCGTCAGCTGGTAGCGTATGCAGCCGGGTTGCTGGAAGATCATGAAGGTACTTTGATAGACCTCAGAAATTATGTCTTACCTATATTTGGAATGGAGATCGAACAGCGAGAAGGGATTCCTGAAGAGGCAGGGAAACTAAGAGCCTTGTTTGAGGCACACGATGCCTATATCATAGCAGTGGCAGAGCATAACAGTTCCATGACGGCCTTTCTAAAAAACGTTTTAGACTGGGTTTCCAGAGCAGGGAAAGATTACCGTTTTCTGGAGAACAAACCTGTGTTACTCCTGAGTACTTCCCCCAGTCCCGGGGGTGGGCGAAATGCTTTATCTCATGCTGCTTCCGTTTTGACTATTCTAGCCGGAAAAATTGTAGGGCAGTTTTCTATGGCCAGGTATTACGACAATGTCATGGTAAAGGAGGAGGGCATACATCTCAAAAATCAGGAACTTCATGAGGAATTGGTGGCGATGATAAAAAAATTGGAAAAAGAACTTTTGGTCACCGAATGCGAATACTGTTAGCAAGACCATCAAAGTATTTTGACCATGGAAAGAACCCAAAAAGTAAAGATGCCAGCCATCAGCCAGGCAGTGGAGAAACAGGCCAGTGAGACGGCTCAGGTAAATCTCTCATCTTACTTCCGCAGAATTCACTATGAGGGATCACCTTCTCCTGATCTGGACACTCTCAAAGCTATCCATCGCCTGCATCCGCAGTCCATTCCCTTTGAGAACCTCAACCCCCTGCTTCGCTTGCCGGTTTCTCTGAATAGCCATGATATCCAGCGCAAGCTGATTCAGCAGGGACGGGGAGGCTATTGCTTTGAACACAATCTGCTGTTCCGACACGTCTTGGAAGCGATAGGATTTAAGGTAAAAGGGCTGGCAGCCCGGGTAGTGTGGAATGTGCCGGAAGGCGTGCTCACTGCCCGTGGGCATATGCTGTTGCTGGTGGAGGTCGAAGGTCAAAACTACCTTGCCGATGTAGGTTTCGGAGGGCTGACACTCACAGCACCTTTACTGCTGGTGCCTGACAGGGAACAGGAAACACCCCATGAACTTTTCCGCCTGCTCAAAGGGGGAGAAGGTTTTGTGTTGCAGGCCAGGGTGAAAGACGATTGGAAAGCCCTGTATCGCTTCGACATGCAAGAACAGTTTTTGCCGGATTATGAAGTGACTAACTGGTATTTGTCAAATCACCCTAACTCCCATTTTGTCACCGGCTTGATAGCTGCCCGCACTGACCCGGGCGAGCGGTTTGCGTTGCGCAACCGGGAACTGGCTATACATAGGGTTGGTGGAAGCACGGAGCGGCAAACCCTCACTACCGCTTCCGCACTACAATCAGTTCTGGAAGATGTTTTCAGGATCACCCTACCGGTCGTGCCTGGGTTGGAAGATACATTAAAACGAATTGCAGAGGGAAAAAATTAAAAGAAGCATCCCTCGGAACAGAGCGAGCAGCAGAGAGAATTAGTCTGACTGCTTTGTCTGAACGAGTTCATAAGCTTCCCGGGCGATGGCCAACTCTTCATTGGTGGGTATTACCAGGATTTTAACTGCACTGTTGGGCTGCTGAATCTCCCGGATGGTTGTGGTTTTGGCAGCATTCTTTGCAGGGTCTATCAGAATGCCCAGCCGCTCCAGACCCGCACAGCTTCTGGCACGGATGAGCGGACTGTTTTCTCCGACACCAGCCGTAAAAATAATGGCATCAACTTTTCCCAGCGCTGCATAGTAAGCGCCCAAGTATTTTTTTATCCGGTAGGTGTAGAGCTCCAGGGCTTGTTTTGCCTCCTGTTCGCCTTCGGCTTCCCGTTGAATAATATCCCGCAAATCATTCGAATGGGCCAGGCCTTTTAGCCCGCTTTGCTTGTTGAGTGTCTGGTCAATCTCATCCATAGACATCTGTAGCCTTCTTCCCATATAAAAAATAACCGCTGGATCAATGTCACCGCTACGGGTTCCCATCACCAAGCCTGCCAGCGGACTGAACCCCATACTGGTATCAAAGCTTTTTCCTTCTTTGATGGCCGTCATACTGCATCCGTTGCCCAGATGCACAGTAATCAGATGCAGGTTTTGCAAGGGTCTTTCCAGGTAGTGAGCCGCTTGCTGTGCCACATACTGATGAGAAGTACCATGCATTCCATATACTCTCACCTGGTGTTTTTCATAAAAGTGATGAGGAATGGCATAGCGGTAGGCGAAGGAGGGTAAAGTCTGGTGAAAAGCCGTATCAAACACCGCCATCTGTTGGGCTGCAGGAAAAATTTCATAGGATACCTTGATACCTTCCAGGTTAGGCGGATTGTGCAGGGGAGCCAATGGCACCAACGCTTCTATCTGCTGCAGCACCTGGTCGTTGATGCGTACCGGCTGACTGAACCTTTCGCCCCCATGAACCACCCGATGGCCTACCACCTGAATATCTTCGGGATTGTTTAACAGTCCATATTCCCGTTTGAATAAAACTTCCGCAATTTTATGCAATCCGGAACGATAGTCTGTAAAGGCTTCCTCCATTTGCTCTTCTATTTTTTCTCCTGTGGGAGTAGTAAGCATATAGCGCATACTACCTTTTTTCTCTCCAATTTTTTCTACGGTACCACCCAGCAGTTCTTGTTCCTGGGGAAGCTCAAATAGTTTGAATTTAATGGAAGAACTACCTGTATTAATAACTAATATTTTCATAAAAGAAAGTTGGGGACAGCGTAAAAACCGGAGGTAAAAGTTAAAAAAATAATAATAAAGAAGCCTTTATTATTTACGAATCCTTCTATAGAAGCAAAACGATGAACCATTAAATTAGGAAAAAAACAAAATTTTCAAAACAATCTATATATCAATATGTTATGATTTTACTACTAAATGGAAAAAAACTTTCCACTTTTTTAACATTTCTAGATGTCAAATTTTTTAAATTAATTTTGCTATGAAAAAAATTTTAGTATCCTTAGGATTCGCTGCAGTGACAATTTTTGCTGCTCAAGCACAGGAGCAACCTTCCCAAACCCAAACTGAAATTAAGGAAGAGACACAAGAAGCCGGTGAGGAACTGGAACAAACCGGAGATGAAATAGAGCAAGGCGTTGAAGATGCCAGCCAGGAAGTTCAGGAAGAAACCCAAGAAACAGGCCAGGAGATAGAACAAGGAGTAGAAGATGCTAGCCAGGAAGTACAAGAGGAAACCCAGGAGACCGGTCAGGAAATTGAAGAGGGTGTAGAAGATGCCAGCCAGGAAGTTCAGGAAGAAACGCAAGATGCTGAACAGGGTCTGGAAGAAGCCGGACAAGATATTGAGGAAGGGGTAGAACAAACCGGAGAAGAGTTGGAGGAAGGTGCTGAGGATGCCGGACAAGAGATACAGGAAGAGACACAAGATGCCGGACAAGAATTAGAAGAAACTGGTGATGAGATCGAAGAGGGTGTAGAAGATGCCGGACAGGAAGTACAAGAGGAAACCCAGGAGGTAGAGCAAGATATGGAACAAGCCGGTGATGAAATGGAACAGGAAGCTGAAGAAGCTGGTCAAGAAATGGAAGAAGGTGTGGAAGAAGCCGGACAGGAAATGGAAAATGCTGCCGATAACACGGAATCAGAAGCTGGTGCTTCAGGTGAAACCATAGAAGGGGAAGGTATCCAAAAAATTACGGAAGCGGATTTTCCTCAGGAAGTAAAAGATGCTATGAGCAATAGTGATTATGCTAATGCAACCGTTGCGAATGCTTATCTGCTTACCGGAGCAGCCTTGGATAGAGCACTGTCTGAGGTAACACCCAATAGTACGTTTGGTAACGATTATGATAAAATGTATCAGATCCAGTTAACGACAGAAGACAATGCTTCAGCCATAATGTATATTACTGAAGATGGAGAAGTTTTTTCTGAAGAAAAAATAGAAAAATAATAGAAGGAGCACTGTCATCCTCAGCCCCATTCTTTTTTAAGAGTGGGGCTTTTTTTATGTATCTCAATTCTACACTTTTCTACATTATGTTTCCTTTATTACCCATTAGGTAGAACTTTTTTTATCCTATTGTATATTTTTAACTTGCTGAATGACAGGTAATTAAGGAAAAAATCCCTTTCTGGCACATTTTTTCCAATAAGGGATAACATAAAACGAATGTTAGAAATTAAAAATAACCTAATCATGAAAAAGATCATAATATCACTCGGATTTGCAGCAGCTACCATCTTGGCAGCCCAAGCACAGGAAGTACCTACCACACCAGAGGAAAGCCAACAATTTCCTCAGGAGCAGACTTTACCAGAGGATCAGCAGGTAGAGCCTCAGGATGAAACACAACCTGAGCAATATCCTCAGGACGAGACTTCTCCTGAGCAGTTACCAGAAGACCAAACCGAACCTCAGGAAGAAATTGAAGTAGCACCTGCTCCTGAAGAAGAGCCTGCCTTGGAAGAAGGCACTGATATCCAGGAAGATCAGGGAGTGATAGAAGATGAGCAACTTCCTTCTCAGGAAACACCTGTAGAAGAGAGTCCTGAAATGGAAGAAGAACTTCCTGCACAGGAAACTCCTGCAGTAGAAGAAGATCCTGCTAGCGAATCAGACCAGGCTATCGAGGGAGAAGGCATTCAACAAGTAAGTGATGCTGAACTTCCTACAGAAGTAACCGATGCCTTGGCAGAGAGTGATTTTTCAGGAGCCACTGTTGTTGAAGCTTATGTGATGGAAGGCGCCGCACTAGAACAAGCGCTAGGTAATGAGTCTTTAGAGATTTATGCTGGCGACCAGAGTCCTGAAAAGCTTTACCAACTTAGAGTAACGACCGAAGAAGATAAGACTGCGATTGTATACATCACAGAAGAAGGTGAAGTATACGCTTCTGAAAAAATAGAGGAGTAAGATTCGGTTATTTTAAATCATTCCATCAGGAATGAGATGAGGCCTTGTTATCTTGTATAGCAAGGCTTCTTTTTTTTATGCCAGCCTTCACTTCTTCCGTGTACTTTTTATTAGGCTGTGTTTGATAAATTAAATGGGAGGGGTTTAAGTCTTTTAGTCAAGTAAGAGAAGATATGAGTTAAGCGATGAGCATAGGGATAGAATAGCAGATTTATTTCTAAATCATGAAGGTGAGCGAGGTGCTCCATGGTGGTCCTCGCAGGAAAAAATCATCGTAAGAGGGTGCATGGAATGTTGTGGGCCCTCGTGGCGCGATTTTATGTATTGGAGCCCCATGCGGTTCTCCGCCGGGACAAGATTTGCCAGAACGTTAAGGTAAGTGGAAGAGTGTATATGATCAATTTAGGCCTTATCGAATAGAAAGTATGTTTGACAAAAGACTGTCTCGTATTCAACTGCATCTTAATGAAGATGGACTGATAGATTATAGTCTGTGGGAAATAGATTCAACCACAGTGAGAGCCCATAAGTCAGCAGCAGGAGCGAGTGAAAAAGGGGGTACAACCTGTTGAAGGAGAACCTATAGACCATGCTCTAGTTGGCCGCGACGCAGACGCTCTAGAGGTAGTTTTGGTGGACGCCATGCGGTACTAAGATTCATTGGCTTAGCGATAGTAAGGGTTTGCCTTTTGCAGCTAGTCTTAGCCCAGGGGCAGCCCATGATTCAAAGCATTTTGAAGCTGTTTTGCAACAAGTCAGCTTTCTCACTGAAAGAGGCAGACCTAGAACAAGAGCCAAGGAAATAATAGCAGATAGAGGCCATCATGGAATGGCTATGATGCTCTACAGATAATAAAGATGTTACACAAAAGAGGCATCAAAGCGATGATCCCGGAGAAGAAACTTAGGCCAGGAACTAAAAAACGTAAAAAGATCCCCGGCCGGGGTGGCGCACTATCGTTTTGATAAAGAGACTTATCGCAAACGAGCTAGTGTAGAACAATTTATAGGCTGGATTAAAGAGTGTCGCAGAATTGCTACCCGTTATGAAAAATTAGCCATGAGTTTTCTCTCTATGGTCAAGCTGGCTTTCATCCGGTATTACTTTAAAAAATATTTATCACACACAGCCTAGTCAGAATGATTTTAACCTATGGCACAGGTGATAAATCAGAAATCTGAATCAGTATAATTCTTAGGATTTTCTTAATCCTGGCTGTCTGAGAAAGGCAGTAGAAGAAAAAATTCTCGTGGAGCTATTCCATCTTCCAAAATTTATCACAGAGTATTTAGCCATTATCAGCCATGGGATTGTCCAAAAATTCTACAGACCGTTGCAGATTGTACACAATTTGTTAAAAGAAAAATTATTGGATAATTATTATAACACATTGTAAATCAGTTATTTATATAAATATGCTGATTGTGGCACATTTTTTCCAATAAGGGATAACATAAAACGAATGTTAGAAATTAAAAATAACCTAATCATGAAAAAGATCATAATATCACTCGGATTTGCAGCAGCTACCATCTTGGCAGCCCAAGCACAGGAAGTACCTACCACACCAGAGGAAAGCCAACAATTTCCTCAGGAGCAGACTTTACCAGAGGATCAGCAGGTAGAGCCTCAGGATGAAACTCAGTTCCCTGAAGATCAGGCTGAACCTCAAGAGGAAACTATTCCTGAACAACAAACATTACCTCAGGAACAAACCCGTCCTCAAGAGCAAACAACTCCATTGGAGCAAGAGCAAGCTGAAGAACAAGCTCCTCTTCAAGAAGAGCCAGCTCAGGAACAGCCTGCTGAGGAATCTGTAGATCCTAACGCCGCCGATCCAAATGCTACTATGCAGGATCAAGGTGGGATGAAAGAAGTAAGCGAAGCTGAAATTCCACAAGGAGTTAAAGATGGAATTGAAAACAGCGAATTTCAAGGTGCCACTATTGAGCAAGCACACGAATTGACAGGTGAAGCACTAACCAACGCCATTGAGCAGAATCAGTCTAGTGCCGCCGGTGCTGAGCAACCTTCTAAATTATACCAGATCAGAGTAAGTACCGAAGATGACAAATCTGCTGTACTCTACATCAGTGAAGAAGGTGAAGTATGGGCATCTCAGGAAATGTAATAACACATTCTTTGTAGTTTTGCACTAACAGAAAACATCCCGGAGCAATCTGGGGTGTTTTTGTTTTTATAAGCATCTGCCATTAATTGGTAACGCCGGTCTCACCCTTTCTATTTGCTTTTGTTCCCTTCTGCCTGTATGGCCGTAATCACTACGGTATTGACCACATCGGCTACCGTACAGCCCCGGCTCAAATCATTCACCGGTTTTTTTAATCCTTGCAAAATAGGACCAATGGCGATGGCTCCTGTTTCCCGCTGTACGGCTTTATAGGTGTTGTTCCCTGTATTCAGGTCTGGAAAAATCAACACGGATGCATACCCTGCTACTTCCGATCCCGGAATTTTCTTGATGCCTACTTCTTTATCTACCGCTGCATCATATTGAATAGGGCCTTCGATTTTCAATTTGGGCTCTTTTTCTCTCACCATCTGTGTCGCTTTTCTCACTCTTTCCACATCTTCTCCTTTACCGGACTCTCCGGAAGAATAGGAAAGCATGGCCACTTTGGGCTCTATGTCGAAAGCTTTGGCAGTTTCAGCAGAAGCGATAGCGATTTCAGCCAGTTCTTCGGCGTTAGGATTGGGATTAATGGCACAATCCCCGTACACCAATACCCTGTCTTCCAGACACATAAAGAAGACGGAGGACACCAGGGAAAAACCGGGTTTTGTTTTGATGAGCTGCAAGGCCGGCCGGATGGTATGCTGGGTTGTGTGGGCTGCCCCCGACACCATCCCATCGGCTATGCCCTCCAGCACCATCATGGTACCAAAATAAGATACATCAGCGATGGCATCACGGGCATTGTCTTTGGTGGCTCCTTTGTCTTTTCGGATCTCTACGTATCTTTCTACAAACCGGCTGAAATGATCGGAATTTACCGGATCAATGATGGTGATTTTGCGGGAATCCAGTTGAAGGCCCAGTTTGGTGATCAAGGATTTAATTTCTTCCTCCTGTCCCAAAAGCGTAAGGTCCACGGCATCCTGCTCTATCAGTATTTCTGCGGCTTTGAGGATACGTTCATCCGTACCTTCCGGCAAAACAATATGCTTTTTACGCTCTTTGGCTTTTTGGAGCAGGTTGAACTGAAACATCCTGGGTGTCATCCCACGGGTTTTTACACTGCTGATTTGTTCGGTCAGGGTGGAAGTATCCACATATTTTTCAAATAGCTTTTTGCTGATATTAATTTTTGTGAGATTATCGGCTGTCACATAAGAATTGACCATGCCCAGCCTGGAGACGGTTTCATAGGTGTTTTCTTTGACAGAAAGAATAGGGACAATGCTGGGCAAACCATCCAGCAATTTTTTGATGGCTTCGGGTGGTTGAAACTCAGTGGTAAGGATAATACCGGCAATGGCCGGATAGTTTTGTGACTGGTGTGCCTGCAAGACACTGAGGATAATGTCCCCACGATCACCAGGAGTCACCACCAGACAATTTTCTGTTAGATAGGGCAGGTAGTTTTGCAGTTGCATAGCTGCCACCGAATAACGATAGGCCTGTCTTTCCAACTGGTCGTGACCGTATAAAACCTTTGCCTTCAGGTGGCTGACCAGTTCTTTGAGCGTAGGACTTTGTAAAACTACATTCTCAGGAATGATGGAAATCAAAATCTGCTTATCCTGAATTCTGTTTCTGAGTTCCAGCAACAATTCATGGGCCAGGGAAGGTTGAGTCCGATTTACGATCAGCCCCAGAATCTGGCATTCCTTTTCCTGAAAAGATTCATAGGAAAGCAAAATGGGAGCGATGATTTCTTCAATCTCTCTGTGCTGATCCCCTCTGCCCAGGATCAGTACCGGGCAACCCAGATTTTTGGCAATGTCAACGTTGATGTTGAAGTCAAAGGAAGAACCTTCATCCGTATAATCAGTGCCTTCACACAAGACAAAATCACATTTTTTTTCCAGAGCTTTGTACTGGCGGATAATCCGGTCCATAAACTTACTGTACTGTCCTGCAGCGATCAGTTCTCTGGCTTCTCTTTTCTTAAAGCCGTAGGTTTCTTCATAGTCCAGGGCAAGATTAAAATGGGTCAGCAGCAGCTCGAGGTTCTTGTCTTTTTCATTGCCTTTGGCATTGATAATGGGGCGGAATACACCGACTCTTTGGGTTTTTCGCAGGATCGTTTCAATGATGCCCAGGCATACCAGCGATTTTCCGCAGTGAGCCTCGGAAGTGGCGACATAAATGGAATTGGCCATCAGTAATGTAATGATTCATAAATAAGGTAAAACAGCACAGAGAAGCATACGCTTTATTAACCGAACGGCAAATCAGGTTTTCTGTTTTTTCTTTTTGGCTGCTGGAAACAAAACATTGTTCAGGATGAGTCGGTAACCGGGCGAATTGGGATACAGACTTAAGTCGGTGGCCTGTTCTCCGATATTATGTTGATAGTCTTCCGGATCATGGCCGCCATAAAAAGTCCAGAAGCCTTTACCAAAGATGCCATGAACATACCTGGCTTCGTTGGCATCACGATTTTCCCCCAATATCACCACTTCCGGTCGTAGATAACTTTTGCGAAAAGCGGTAGTGGCTCCCAAAAAACCTTTGACAATAGGCTCGTGATTTTGCGTGAGCATGGTGGGGATAGGGTCCCATTTGGCGGAAAACTCAAAGAGGGTGAAAAAGTCATTTTCCTGAGCGATATTTCTGGTGTTCAGGTCAATGTCGATGCTGGAAAACTCAATTTCATAGGGATTCATCTCCAATACAAAGTCGGTAAAGGCAAAAGTCTTGCTATAATCCAGTTTCTCCTGAGCGTTAGGGTCAGGCGCATCGCCATCATAAATTTCACCGACGATATCCACATTCTCGGCTGCCAAAGAAATATCATAGGTGTCGGTTGCCGAGCACATGGCAAACATAAAGCCGCCACCGGCCACAAATTCCTTAATATTCCGGGCTACTTTTTTGCGCATTTCTGATACTTTGCTGAAACCATGCCGTTCGGCGGTAGCCTGGTATTCCTGCTGTCGTTCCTGATACCAGGGATATAAGTGGAAAGCCACATAGAATTTTCCATACTGCCCGGTGAAGTCTTCATGGTGCAGGTGCAGCCAGTCATACTTGGGGAGTACACCTTCCAGCACTTCATCATCAAAAACAACATCATAAGGAATTTCCGCATAGTTCAGCGCCAGGGTAACAGCATCATCCCAGGGCTGCGCTGTTTTGGGAGAATAGACGGCGATCTTTGGATATTGCTCCAGCTTCATCAGGTCCTGGTTGGAAGAAGGACTGGCAATCACACTGACAATCTGATCGGCCTGTGCATCGGAAATCACTTCGAAGGTGACCCCTCTGACCACCATTTCATTCTCGATTTTCTGCTGATAATCACACATAAAACTGCCGCCCCGGTAATTGAGGAGCCAGTCTACCGTTTGCTGTTGTTGCAATATCCAATAGGTAATCCCGTAAGCCTTCAAGTGGTTGGCTTGGTTGTGATCCATGGGAATGAAAATCTTGTTACACCAGGCAACCTGTACCCCGCAAATGAATAAAAAACTAAAAATAAATGCCTTCATGATGTTCCAGTTAAAAAGTTTTCCACCTCATTAAATGTAAGGAATTTGATCTTAAAATGACACCGGGCTGGTAGAAAACTGCCAAAATAACCGGGTAGAGACACTTTCCGTGGCCGGCAGGAGGATAATTTGCTAAAAACCCAGGTTCTTCGTTGCAAATTGTACTGATAACTATCATATTGTAACGAATGAACGCGTGCTTGTGTTGAGGGCCGGAGGCAGGGTGTTCATAGCCTGATCACATTCTATTACTCGTTGAAACCTAATACTATGTCTCAAGAAAAAGAAAAAAGAAAATTAAGGAGCCAGGAATGGTTTGGGAAAACCGACAAAATGGGGTTCATCTACCGGAGCTGGATGCGCAACCAGGGTTTACCCGACCATGTCTTTGATGGACGTCCTATCATTGGCATATGCAACACCTGGTCAGAATTTACCCCTTGTAATGCCCATTTCCGTGAAATTGCCGAATATGTGAAGCGAGGTGTCTATGAAGCCGGAGGGTTTCCTTTTGAGTTTCCGGTGATGTCGTTGGGAGAAACCTTGCTCAAACCGACAGCCATGCTTTTTAGAAACCTGGCGAGTATGGATGCGGAAGAATCTATCCGTGGCAATCCAATGGATGGAGTGATCCTCCTGGCAGGTTGTGACAAAACAACGCCTTCTATTCTGATGGGAGCTGCCAGCGTAGACCTGCCCTCCATTGTGGTCTCCGGTGGCCCCATGCTGAACGGAAAATACAAGGGCAGAGACATAGGATCAGGCACCGATGTCTGGCGTTTTACCGATGATGTGCGTGCCGGAAGAATCACCCAGGAAGATTATTACTATGCAGAAGGTTGTATGTCGCGCAGTCGGGGACATTGTATGACCATGGGCACAGCTTCTACCATGGCCTGTATGGTGGAAGCATTAGGAATGGGTATGCCGGGGAATGCTGCCATTCCCGCTGTAGATGCCCGTCGCAGAGCCCTGGCCCATATGGCCGGTAGAAGAATAGTAGAAATGGTGCATGAAGACCTGAAGATTTCTAAAATTCTGACCAAGCAGGCTTTTGAAAATGCCATCATGGTCAATGGGGCTATCGGAGGGTCTACCAACGCCATTATTCACCTGCTGGCTATTGCCGGCCGTTTAGGAGTTGATCTGACGTTGGATGATTTTGATAGGGTGGGGAGCCATATTCCATTGCTGGTCAACCTGATGCCTTCCGGTAAATTTCTGATGGAAGACTTTTATTATGCGGGGGGGCTGCCTGCTGTTATCCGCGAACTGAAAGAACATATTCATCTGGAGGCCCTTACCGTTAACGGAAAAACCATTGGCGATAATAACCAGGACGCACCCTGTTATGACCGGGATGTGATTGCCAGTATAGAAAGACCTTTTAAAGCCAGGTCGGGCATAGCCGTTCTCAGAGGTAACCTGGCAAAAGATGGCGCCGTGATCAAACCTTCTGCCGCCGATCCTCTCTTGATGAAACACAGGGGGAAAGCGGTAGTGTTTGAGAATATAGAAGACTATCATGCCCGCATTGATGATCCCGAGCTGGAAGTAGATAAAAATTCAGTGCTGGTGTTAAAGGATGTAGGCCCTAAAGGCTATCCGGGTATGCCCGAAGTAGGGAATATGGGTTTGCCTAAAAAACTGTTGGCACAGGGCATCACGGATATGGTCAGAATCTCCGATGGAAGAATGAGTGGTACCGCTTTTGGCACGGTTGTACTGCATGTCTCACCGGAATCAGCCATTGGAGGCACCCTGGCCTTTGTGCAGAATGGTGATTACATTGAGCTGGACGTAGAAAACCGGCGCATCCATCTGGATGTATCGGAAGAAGAACTGGAAAAGAGAAAAAAAGCCTGGAAAGGTACGGATCTGGGCTATTTCAGAGGATATGCTTCCCTGTATATTAACCATGTGCAGCAGGCCCATCTGGGAGCAGACTTTGACTTTCTGCAAGGTTGTTCCGGTTGCGAAGTGCCCAGAGATTCTCATTGATCTTATAATGGACAGGATGAGAGTGGGGTAGGCGAACTTTCCTTTGCTGCCCTGCTGGCATCCTGCCTCCTTTTATTGACAACACTAAACCAGGCTATGTTTGACAAATACCCTTTGAACTAGGCGGCCCCGCCAAAAAAGCATTTATCAGACACAACCTGATTTACCAAAACTACTACTCGTGATTATTCTTCTGTTATTACTGGCTGTCGCCTTTATAGTTCTTTCTACTACCCGTCTCAATCTTCATCCTTTTCTGGCTCTACTCTTTGCCGCCATCTTTTTCGGTCTTTTTTCAGGAATGCCACTGGAATTGGTGGTGGATTCTATACGCGAAGGTTTTGGCAGTACCTTGGGGAATATCGGTATCCTGATTATTGCCGGCACCATCATCGGTGTGTTTCTGGAAAGATCAGGGGGAGCCTTTGCCCTGGCAGAAAAGATACTGAAAGCCATCGGCCACAAAAATGTATCGACCGCTATGGCACTGATCGGCTGGGTGGTGGCCATCCCGGTTTTTTCTGATTCCGGTTTTGTTATCCTGATGCCTCTGAACCGGGCTCTGACGAAAAAAGCAGGACTTTCGCTGGCGGGTACAGCCGTGGCATTAGGATTAGGATTGTCGGTAGCCCATGCGCTGGTACCACCTACACCCGGACCCATAGCTGCCGCCGGTATCCTGGGAGCAGACCTGGGAATGGTTATTGGATTAGCCATTCCCGTCAGCCTCTTTGCCCTGATCTTCGGTTGGCTATGGGCTACCAAAGTAGCCGCGAAAATTTACATGGATCCTAATCCCGAATTGACAGAAGAAGAACTGAATGTTCGGCAGCGGGAAGCCCCTTCCGCTACCAAAAGCCTGTTGCCCATCCTCTTACCTTTGTTGCTGATTATTCTACGATCTATTGCGGCCTTACCTTCTCATCCACTCGGGGAGGGCACGCTGGCCAGCACCATTGCCTTCGTGGGAGATCCGGTCATGGCGCTGTTGATAGGCGTGCTGATTGCCTGGCTCTTACCCAAACAATTAAACAAAAACATGCTGGGCACCGGTGGCTGGGTAGGGCAAGGGTTACTCGATGCAGCTATTATCGTCATGATCACAGGAGCGGGAGGTGCTTTTGGAAAGGTGTTGCAAAACTCAGACATGGCCACCCTGATCGGAGAAACCCTGGGCAGTGCTAACCTGGGTATATGGCTCCCTTTCATACTGGCAGCAGGTATTAAATCGGCACAGGGATCTTCTACCGTAGCCCTCATCACCACCGCTTCTATTGTGGCTCCCCTGATGCCCACTTTAGGCTTTGAAGCTGATCTGGCGAAAGCCCTGGTGGTACTGGTCATTGGCGCTGGCTCGCTGGTGGTGTCGCATGCCAACGACAGTTTCTTCTGGGTCTTTACCCAGATGACTGGCATGAAAGTCAATACAGGATACCGATTGCACACTACTGGTACCCTCATTTTAGGCATCACCTCTGCCTTCGGCGTTTGGGTATTGAGTCTTTTTTTACTGTAACGCAGGGTTCGCTTTGCTGCATGATAGAAACATTATCCTAAGGCCTTCACAAGTTTATGATACAAGGCTGTTACTTTTTCTTTAGGATCTCCGGCTCCCAGCGTTTCAATGGGTAAATATCCCTTGTAGTCGGAGGCTTTGATGATAGCAATGAGTTTGTCCAGGTCTGTGGGAACTTCTGCCCCCTTCAGAAATACCTTTTCTTTGATCTGCCAGTTTACGGCATGATTGGCCGTTCTGGCAATCTCTTCATAAGGATCACCCTTACGATAGCTGCCGATATCCAGCATAAGACCAAACCATTCTGAATCAATCTTTTGGATGATCTCCAGGGCATGGTCGGCAGTCAGTATAAAATCATTGTGGTTTTGGATAGCCACCACCACGCCATGGTTTTTTCCATAATCAACACAAGCCCGTATATCCTGTATCATCCATTGCAGTATTTGATCCCGGCTATAGCCCTCCGGATTTTGGTTACCGGCAAAAATCCGGATCACCGGAGCGCCTATTTTTTCTGCTGCCTCAATCCAGCGTTTGACCAGGGCAACACTTTCTTTCCTTTTCCCCTCATCAGGCTCTGTAAAATCATTTCTGACGCCTGTGCCGCTGATTTCCATGCCCAGGCTGAAAGCTTTCCTTTTGATATGATACAAGTACTCATCTGCTGGCACCTCCGGATAGCCTGGAAAATAATAGGCAGTGATATCTACCGCATCGAAACCCAAGGCACCACAAAAATCCAGCAGTACATCCAGGTCCATGCTTCCGTTCAGCAGGGGATCGTTAAAGGAAAAGGCATTGAGGCTTATTTTTAATCGGTGGCTATCGGTATTTTGCGTCCGGGGGGAGAGGAGTGTCTTATCGATACCCTGTGTCATAAAAGGGAGGATCGCTAATTTTTTGAAGAAGTCTCTTCTTGGGGAAATAGATTTCATAACAAAGGAATATTTGAAGTGAAAGGGTAGTGTAGTCCCGTAAACAAATTATGGAATTAAAAATTGAGAATCAATGATTTGTTGATTCCCTTCTGGTGGCGAAAACCATCCCTTGTCATAGCCGGGATTTCTGTGATCAAAACCACTAAGCTATCAGCCAGGTATTAACCAATCCTGTGATACCCATATAGCTCATGACTAGCGAGAAGATAAGTATGCCTAGCAGCACAGCATTTGTCAGGAATGAAAAAACATGTGTTCCCATCAGGGATCGCTGATTGCCCAGGTAAAAAATGCATCCTACGGTGGCCGGGAGGATCAGCGCACCGAAAGCCTGAGAGGCTACCATAACGGCAATGGGTCTGGCATGAAAAATAGGTACGATCAAACCTAACAATGAGATAAAAAATACCATGATACGATAAGCGTTACGTCTCATATGGTGTTCCCGCTGATGATAGTCGTTGAGTAACCAGGGCAAAAGCATTACATTAGGAAATTGTGAAGAAACGCCGGCAGCTATCAGCCCGATGGTGAAAATGGTAACTCCCATCGAGCCGGACAGCGGCTCTAACAACGTAATCATTTCTGACACATGGTCCAGGGTGATCTTCCGGGTATACAAAGCACCCGCGGCTGATGCCATAATGGATGCGCTGATGACAAACATCATCAAAGCAGAAAATATAGCATCTCTCCGTTGTGTTTTCAGATCCTGCAGTGTCCAGCCGGCTTCTTTTACCAGCGTAGCGCGCATGATAAACAAACCGGAGAAAACTGTAGTACCCACCATGGAAGCGATGACCAGAAAAGCGGTTTCTCCGGAACCTGTGGCAGGTATCTGAGGAATAAAACCCTTCATGATTTCTGTCAGGGGCGGGGTCAGCAGAAAAAAGTTGACCAAAAAGCAGAGCGACATGAGGGCCACCAACCAGGTCAGAACTTGCTGAAAAAAATGAATCCGTCCATCCAGGAATAAAAGAAACACCAGGCTGACAAAAAAAAGCGCGAAATAAAGGGGAGGAATACCTCCTTTCACTAGGGTCTTAGACCACTCATAGCAAACGTCAGAAACAATACCCATGACTCCTACCACACTTCCGCTAACATTCATGGTGAGGGCTACAATAAAAAAGATGCTCACTGCCGGATGAATGTATTTTTTGAAGGCTTCCAGTGCGGTGAGGCCTGTCACAATGGTAAATTTTCCATACAGATCAATAAGAAAATAGGTGAAGTAACAGGAAAGAAGTACTGTCCAGAGAAGCGCCATGCCATAATCGGCACCAGCTTTGGCCATAGCCGTGACACTGCCAGTACCAATACAATATCCTAATAAGAAAATGCCGGGTAAAAAGGAGGAGAGGAGATGACGGAGTCTGTCTGTAAGGGTAGGGTTAGAAGAAGGCTCAGGCATTGAAAAAATACATTAGTTAAACATGACAAAAGGTAAAATTTAGCGGGAATGAAGGTTTTTTCCAATTTCTCACCTTCACAATAAGATAGGTATGAGTTTAATAATATTTTTCTATTCCACCGAAACCTTTGATCAGTTTGTTGTTCCGGGTTTTCTCAATAAAGTGTGAAAGCCTTTTTGTGAATTCCTCAGGTCTATGGCGGGCGCTGTCAATATAAGCAATACGAATTCTCTGGTACGCTTCAGTAAACTTTTGATAATGCTCCCAGGCATTGCTGTCTGTCCGGATAGCCTCCAGAATATCGTCGGGAAAATGAAATACCTCACTGATAATGGCCTCTGCGTTATTCCGAACGGAAGGATGAATTTTATTCGCTGTAATGAGCCACCGTAGTCTTTCCCTGTTGGGTTGGGAAAAGGTACTTTTAGGATGACGGGGTGTGAATTTTTGCTTCAGATGATCCTTGTCGAGCGTTTTGACAATACTATCAATCCAACCGAAGCAGAGAGCTTCTTCCACGGCATCATTGTATAGAATGCGAGATTTTCCGGAAGACTTTTTCGGGTAAACCAGCCAGGCTTCCTGTTCTTTCTGAAAGTTTTCTTCCAGCCATTGTCGCCATTCCTCTCTGGTCGATAAGTAAAGCACCGGGGCTGTTTGCATGGTGGGGTAAAGTTATGGGTCCGTTTTCGGTGTAGGCAGGTTGGTGAAGTCCTCTCAGGTGGCACGTTCCGGTCTGTATAGCCATTCCCACACCTCGCCATCCTCCGGGTCATTCACCATACCGGCCCAGGCAAAGCCATTCTTCTCCAGGATTCTGGTAGAATAGTTTTTCTCAGGCAAGGTTCTGGCTGTAATCTCTACAGAAGGGTCCGTTTGTTGTGCCAGTTCCACCAGCTTCCTGCAAATGCCGGCCCCTATGCCTTGATGCCTGAAATTTTCAAAAGTCCCATAAGCAATCTCTACCCTGCCGTTTGCAGGAGCTCCTTTGAAAGCGCCTGAGCCCACCAGCTGGTGGTCTTTCCTGAAATAGTAGGCAATCCAGGGAGGCTGGAAACCCACTTTCTCATAAAACGCTATCGTCATATAAATACTATCCTGGCAATCCGGAATGGCTGTGAAAACCTTGTTCTCTTCCAGCGTTTCTTTGATCGGGATAAGCTCCATGGCAATTGATTTTAAGAAGAATACCTACAATGGTTTAAGGGATTATGAGCCTATGGGCTACAGGATGTATTCATTGTTCACACTTTTGACAGGCTCAGGAATTTCTGGAGCCCCTAATGTTTCCAGTAAATTGATTTCAATCGTTCTGGTGATCTGATCCAGCGGAATCCCCGTGGGAATAGACTCAAAAGGATTCAGGAGCGCTTGTCCGATGGCATGGATCGTCAGGAAGACATATCCCACCAGTGTTCCAAAAAAAATAGACCAGTACCCTACCATATTGGCTGTCACAAAGGTAATGCAGACAATAAATATCCAGATAAAAGCCCTGGTGTAATAATTATAGGTCGTGGGGAAAACCGTATTCTTGATTCGCTCGGATTTACCCATGCCATCACAAAAATTGATAATCATTTTGTTGAGCTCCATAAACCGGAAGCCGTCAATCACTTGCTCCTTGTATAAATATTCCAGGTCTTTTGCCTGGTACGACAGGATAGCATTGGGAACATTCGTTTCACTTTCCACGGCCTCTGACTCCTTTTGGGTGAGGTATTTTCTGAATGCTTTACCATGAATTCCTCTGAGATTTTCCTTGAGGGCATAAAGGAAAGCAATATGCCGATGGATCATTTGTTGTCTACTGTTGATCAGGTCAAGATCATCAAAGGAGGGAGTGCCACTGGTAAAATACATCATTTGCCTGGCCCAGGTTCTGGAATCATTGACCAGCGCTCCCCAGATTTTCCTGGCCTCCCACCACCGGTCATAGGCCTGGTTGTTATTAAAACCAATGAAAAAAGCCAGTGCCGTACCCAGAATAGTGGGGATAAGGGCAGGAAAGGTAAAGAAATGTTTAATGAAATATTCATTCACATAATAGGCCAGGATGCAGGTAAAGAGATCGAAAATGAAATACTTCCAGGTTCCTGTGATGATTCTGCTTAAGCTGACTTTTTTGGAGATTAACATGCTATAGTTCCTTTGTAATGGCTGACAACCAAATATAATGTATCTCTGACAAATCTTTTCAATATGCTGCGGAGAAGATACTGGGGTGGCTGCTTCGGTTTTTTTCAGGTCGCTCCTGTGGAGAAACAGGTGGCAGCTTGTAGGGAGTGTATTACTAGGCTGTGTCTGGCAAATACCCTTTGGCTCGAGAAAGCGCCCTTTCGTCCCTGGTTTTCGTGCCTTTTTCCGCCATAGCTTAGGCTATGCCGTCAAAAAGCACACTCGCCCAGAAACAAAATCTTCGCTATTCAAGCTCAAAAGCATTTATCAGACACAGCCTAATAGAAGTCGGTACGAACCGCACCTGCCAGCAGATTGTGTAACATGGCCAATTGGAAAAAGTCTATACTACGGGCTTCATCCAGCGATGGATTTAACAACAGATAGGGGGGGATTCGATCTTTCTTGCGGAGTATGACAAAGTTTGGGTCACTTTGAAAAATGGCTTCCGGCTCATCGTCTATGAATACAAGTGATCTGAAATAATTGCCACTGCTGATAATGGAAAAACGCTGTCCCCGTAAATAGCCTGTAATAATCAGGTCATAGTTCATCCGGTTGGGCTCATATTTTTTTAGTATAGTACCTACCCATTGACTTTCAGTCTCAATTCTGGAAATCCATTGCAACCCTATGGAGTCTGCGCTCAGGTCGGTGTGTAAAGTAAAGTCGCCCACCGTATCACTCTTCTCCAGGATCAGACCGTAAGCTCCCTTATGCCAATCCGGATAAAGACCTTCCTCTGTGACAAGGGTAGAGCTGCCATCGGCTTGCTTGAGACGCTCTCTTGTTTTCAGAAAGGTACCCGGAAAGAAAACAGGGACCCTCCAGGTATAAGCTCCATCGTTGGCTTTTAATTCGTTTTCAGTTACCCATACAGACTCTTCTGTGGAGGTTGTGATAATTCCTGTGAACAGGGTGAGGATACCTTCTGATACATTACTCACCACTTTTTTGGGAAGCCTGGTGGTAGCCCTGGGTGGACCATAGACCAGAGATATCTCCTGAAGTGCGGGATGGTTGAATTGATAAGTCTGTTTCAGTATTTTGGGCTTACTGAGGGGCAGAGAATCCCATGCAGGAAATATTTCCTGTGAATAGGCTTTACAAGTGAATAAAAAGTAAACGCTTAACCAAAATACTGTTTTTTTGTACAGCATCTTCTATCAATGGTTTACAGACTCTGACCAATCCTTATTGTTTTTAACTCCCTGGTTCCGGTTATTTCTATTTCCAATAATATAACACAAAACCATGATATATAAAAGGATAAGTGCCTTCGGTACTCCATTACAGTTTTAATAGTATCCTTCAGGTTTACCTGCAGTATCTGACGGTAGACAGGAGAGACAATAAAAACTCTTTCTGCAGCAAGGCGTTGTCAAGGTACATGAAATCAAACAATTCAAACTTCCGTTTACCCTTATGCTTATGAAAGAAAAGATGCTGGTGCTAGGGGCACTTCTTCTGATCACCACCTATTCCACTGCTCAGGAAGTGAAACCCCTGGGGATAGCCCTGGAAAATTTTGAATATCCTTTTCCTGTCCAGTATATCTCGCTGGATCTTCAGGGTGAAAAACTGAAAATGGCTTATATGGATGTGCAGCCCGAACAGCCCAACGGCAGTACTGTGATGCTGCTGCATGGGAAGAACTTCAGTGGAGCCTACTGGGAAACAACGGCCGAGGATTTACGCGACAATGGGTTTCGCGTCATTATTCCTGATCAGATTGGTTTTGGCAAATCTTCCAAACCGGTAAATTTACAGTATACTTTTCAGTTGCTGGCGCAAAATACCAAGGCCTTGTTGGATTCGCTGGGTGTTGAAAAAACTTCCGTACTGGGCCACTCGATGGGAGGGATGCTGGCCACCCGTTTCGTGCTGATGTATCCGGAAACGGCAGAAAAATTAATTTTGGTCAACCCCATCGGACTGGAAGACTGGAAAGTGAAGGTGCCTTATAAAACGGTGGATTTCTGGTACCAGAATGAGCTGAGCCAGACCTATGAGAAAATCAGAAAATACCAGACCGAAAGCTATTATCATGGCGAATGGAAACCGGAGTATCAACGCTGGGTCAATCTTCAGGCAGGGTGGTTACTGAGTCCGGAATATCCACGGATCGCCTGGAATTCGGCTCTTACCTATGATATGATTTTCACCCAGCCAGTGGTCTATGAGTTTGAAAACATACAGGCGCCTACCTTGCTGATCATAGGGCAACTGGATCGGACAGCCCTGGGCAAAAATTTTGTCAGTGAAGAGGTGAGAAAAACGCTGGGCAACTATCCTGCGTTGGGCAAAACAACCGCTGAAAAGATTCCTGATGCGCAGTTGGTAGCCCTGGAAGGGATAGGTCATTTACCGCATATTGAAGCCTATGAACAATTTATCAAACCGCTGGTTGATTTTTTGATCAGTCCTTAATTTTTTAACCTAAACCTATAATCCGCTATGAAAAAAGACCAACATGAGAAAATTATCTCTGCCCAGACCATCGCCCATGACCTGATTGCAGAAGTTTCAGCCATGATCAACCAGGAAGGCAACCTGACCATTGATTCAGCGGAAAAACTGAAAGAAAGAATTGAAGAATTATCCGAGATGCTCGACAGCATAGAAACCCGCAATGTAGATTTTTAGCAAGTAGCTACGTCTTCAAAGGCAGGGTACGTCTTTATACCAGAGAGGCCTGCCTTATTTCAGGGAACCTAAGTGGTAATTGTTTGGGTATAGAAAGCATACCACACAGCAGGTACTTTCATAAAATGCTGCGAAAGCCTGTAGTCCAAAAAAATCTACCGCATGCTCATTAAGACTCGAATCTGTTCTTTACTTTCTCGCCATCCCACCGCTGATGTATAGCGATTGTTTAAGAGAAACAATAGGATAGAAAACGAATATGGCATCATGGGTCATTCTGTACTGCCGGTGATCTGCCAATCATAGCGCTTCTTTGAAGCATACCCGGGGCTGGCTGGCCTCTTTCTTAAAAACACAAATTCTTTATGGTTTCTCTGTGCCCTGGAGTGTAACTTACAGGCTCAAGTACACGTCCTTTTTCAGGAAGTGAATGATATTACAACTGATACCTGGTGTTCATGGAAAATTTATTAGCAGCCCGCATGCAAATGGCAGTCTCCCTGGGCTTTCACATCATCTTTTCCTGTATTGGCATGGCCATGCCTTTTCTGATGGCCATTTCTGGTTTCCAATACCTGCGTAGCGGAAAGCTGGTATACAAAGAACTGACTAAAGCCTGGTCTGTGGGTGTCGCTATTTTTTTTGCGGTAGGGGCTGTTTCCGGCACAGTGCTTTCTTTTGAGTTGGGGCTGCTCTGGCCTACTTTTATGCACCACGCCGGCCCCATCTTTGGTATGCCATTTAGCTGGGAAGGGACAGCCTTTTTCATAGAAGCCATTGCGCTGGGATTGTTCTTGTATGGCTGGGACAGGTTACATCCCTGGGTACATTGGAGTTCCGGCGTGGTGGTAGGCTTATCAGGCGTAGCCTCCGGTATTTTTGTGGTAGCTGCCAATGGGTGGATGAATGCTCCCGCTGGGTTTGACTGGGTGAATGGACAGGCAGAAAATATTGATCCGGTGGCTGCGATGTTTAACGATGCCTGGTTTTCTCAGGCATTGCATATGACCATCGCCGCTTTTGTCGCCACAGGTTTTGCCGTGGCAGGCTTGCATGCCCTGTTGCTGCTGAAGAACCCGGGGAATCTGTTTCACAGAAAAGCTCTGAAAATTGCTATGACCGTCGGAGGCATTGCCGCCCTGTTACAGCCTCTGAGTGGAGATATATCGGCCAAAGATATAGCCAAACGGCAACCCATCAAGCTGGCTGCTATGGAAGCCCTGTTTGAAACTTCAAAACCTGCCGATCTGGTGATTGGCGGTATCCCTGATGAAGAAAAGAAAGAGGTAAACTATGCGATTCATCTTCCCGGAATGCTCAGTTTCCTGGCCCATGGCGACTTTGAGGCTGAGGTGACCGGGTTGGATGCCTTTCCGCCCGATGAGCATCCGCCGGTGCTCATTACCCATATTGCCTTTCAGATTATGGTGATGTGCGGCATGTTGATGGCGCTGGTCGGCGTTATGTTTTTTTTGTTTAGCTGGCGCTGGAAGCATTTGCTGTATAAAAACTGGTTTTTATGGCTGATGGTCCTGGCTATGCCGCTGGGCTTTATCGCTGTAGAGGCTGGTTGGACAGTCACCGAAGTAGGGCGCCAGCCCTGGATCATCTATGGCATCATGCGTACAGAAGAAGCTGTGACAGCCATGCCGGGTCTGACAGTATCCTTTTATCTCTTTACAGGCATCTATCTGTTGTTGTCTTTTATCCTGGTGTGGCTCATGTGGCGGCAAATCAAAATGTTGCCCGCGAAATATCGTTCCGTGAAGCTTCAGGAACCCCTAACCGTACACTGATATGCTACTGGTTGTTATTCTCTTTCTGGCGCTCTCCCTATTGGCCTATGTACTCTTTGGTGGAGCCGACTTTGGGGCTGGTATCATCGAGACTTTTAGTCGTGATACCCGGAAAACCATTACCCACGCCATCGCTCCCGTGTGGGAGGCCAATCATATCTGGCTGATCCTGGTGGTAGTCATACTGTTTATGGGTTTTCCACCTATTTATGCCCAAATGTCGCTTTATCTGCATATTCCGCTGGTCGTTCTGCTGATTGGTATTGTGCTGAGAGGTACAGCCTTTACTTTTAGGCATTACGATGCCATTCATGATGATACCCAACAGTATTACTCATTTATCTTCAAACTATCCAGCCTGTTGGCTCCGCTTTTTCTGGGTATCCTTACCGGGGCGTTGATCCTGGGGCGCATTGACCCGCAAGCGGTAACTTTCTATGAAGCCTATGTAGCTCCCTGGTTTAACCTGTTCTGTTTAGTCTTAGGGGTATTTACCTGCTGTCTTTTTACTTTTTTAGCGGCTGTTTACCTGATAGGAGAAGCAGAGACCCCCGACATGCAGGCCCTTTTTCTGAAGATAGCCAGAAATGCCAACATTGCGACGGTGGTGGTGGGGAGTCTGGTCTTTCTAACGGCGGAGACGAGTGGGTTGCCCTTGGTTCAGATGTTCTGGCAATCTCCGGGAGCACTGATCGCTATTGCGCTGGCGACGCTATCGCTGCCTGTACTGTGGTGGAGTCTGTTGAAAAAACAGGTGATACTGCCCCGGTTGCTGGCAGGTTTTCAAACACTGTTGATCTTAGGTGCCTGGTTTTGGGAACAATACCCTGTCCTTCTCCGGTATGCCGATGGTTCGTATCTGGGGCTTGTGGAAAGTGCGGCTCCCGAAGCAACATTACTACAATTGGGGCTAGCCCTGCTCATTGGTTCGCTGCTCATTTTGCCGGCCCTGTATTACCTGTTGAGAACTTTCAAAGGAGAGATACCGGTGATAGAAGATTCAGCAGAGCAAGGATAAATGCTGGCATATCCATCAGACTGTTACGGGCAATTGGTTCCTGCTGAGGTTACCTAAGGGAGAAAACATGAGGTTGATTTAACAGAAAAAGTTTGGTTTTCAAAGGTGGTTCTGCCAGTTTTGGTAAAAAGTAAATCACATGCCCGGCATTTTCTACCAGCCTGTTACCCGTAAGCAATTCCTGAAACAACTGGGCGGCATGGCTGCCCTGCTGACTGTCCCTTACCCAAGTATAGGGCGTTCTCCCCAAAAAGAGGTACATTGGGCTTTGTTATCCGATACCCATATTCCTGAAAACAAACTGGATGCTTACCGTAATTTTCAGCCTTATCAGAATCTGACCACGGTGGTGCCTCAGGTAATGAAATCTCAACCTCAGGGGGTTCTGATCAATGGAGATGTAGCCCGTCTGACGGGGGAGTTGGGTGACTATCAGAACGTAAAAGCCCTGCTGAATCCTTTAGCGCGGCAGGCGCCGGTGTATATGACCATGGGTAACCATGATGACCGCACCCATTTCTATGCAGTATTCAGCCCACCCAAAGAAGCCCAAAAAGGAGTAGAGGATAAGCATATATTAGTGATAGAAGCTGATCCGGTGCGGCTGATCCTGCTGGATTCTCTGATGTATGTTGACAAAACGCCTGGGTTACTGGGTAAAGCGCAGAGAACATGGCTGGCAGCGTATCTTAAACAATCGGATCGTAGGCCCACGCTTTTGTTTGTACACCATACGTTGGGCGATGGAGATACGGATTTGCTGGACGTAGAGAGAATGTTTGCCATTGTGAAACCTTTTCCGCAGGTGAAAGCCATTTTTTATGGACACTCCCATACCTATCAGTATGACACCCTTGAAGGCATCCATTTGGTGAATCAACCGGCCGTAGGGTATAATTTTTCAGATGACCAGCCGGTAGGATGGCTGCAAGCCAGGTTTACCGCTGAAGGGGCCGCGCTGACCTTACAAGCTTTTGGTGGGAATACCCAACACCATCAACAGACCAAGACTTTATCCTGGCGTTAATTCTTTCTGGAACTCCCTATGGAAGGATACCCTCCTTTTTCTAAGCCAGAAAAGAGATCATTACTGAAATTCAAAGGTGCCGAATTTCTGATACTCATGGAAGCTGCCACTGGTAGGTTGCCACTGCCAGCTTTTAAAGGCATCACCGTCATAATCGATGCGGTACATATTGGCACGCCAGGTGGTGCCTTTCTGAGGAGGAACATTTTGTAAGGGCTTGAGTAGGGCAAAAGGAATAAAAAATTCGGCGATCCACTGACGGATGCTGGCACCCGATTCTTTTTTTCCTCCCACCACACTGGTGGCATGGCGCGTTTTCTTTTCTCCTTCATAATGCCAGGGGCGCCACCCGAAAAATTCACCCCCAAAGTTGGGAATAATAATGGGCAGTTCGTAGTTGAGCGGAGAGAGCTCATACTCAAAATAAATGGGATACTGCTCGTCGGTCCAGAGAAAAACTTCAACTACGTCTTCCTCATATAAATTGGCAAAATCTTCTGTCAGACTGGCTGACAAAGTCTGGTCTTCACACTCAAATAAAAAATAAATGCCCGTGGTAGAATACAGCACTTTCGCCCGGGTAGAGTAGGAGGAAGCCGGGCCATGCCGGAAAGGAAGCGTTACCCAGGAAGTTTTTTCCCACTGGGAAGCACTTCCTGAGCCGTCAAGCTCAAAATCTTCTGTGGGCAGGATCGATAATTTTTTATTGTCAGCGGCGTCCATGGTCCATAGTGAAGTTAAGCATGAAAAAAGCCAGGGTAGAGTAAAAAGGAGATTGGGCATACAAAGGGTTTTTCAATCAGTACACAATCAGGATAATCACGCAAAGAAGTATTTGTGCTGTTAATCCTCCTGTCTGGATTTGCCTTGAAGATAAGGAGTTTTTCTTTATTTTCTTTTATTTTCAAATTAGATCACCAAGTTGAAGTCTGTTCTGAATTATTTTAATAAATTCAGAGGCTAAACTACTTACTTACACAAAACCAATGATGACTGATCAATCTCACCTGAAACGACGTGATTTTATTAAAAAAACCTCTCTGGGAGGTGCTATGGCGATGAGTATTCCTGAGACAATAGCTGCTGTATTCAGACAGGAAAAAACCAGTAAGATAGCACTCAAAGAAAATGATGTGATTCTATTCCAGGGCGACTCCATTACCGATGCCGGAAGAAATAAGGAGTTGTCAGAACCTAATAATACGCAAGCGCTGGGATCAGGCTATGCCTATATGGCTGGCTCTCAACTCCTGTACCAGCATCCGGGTAAAAACCTGAAAATCTTTAACAAAGGGATCAGCGGAAACAAGGTGCACCAACTGGCTGAGCGGTGGGAGGCCGATGCCCTGTCGCTGAAACCCACTGTGTTGAGTATTCTCATTGGGGTGAATGATTACTGGCATACGCTAACCAACAATTACAAAGGTACCATTGAAATTTATCGCAACGACTTCATCAAGCTGTTGGAGAATACCAAAAAACAATTGCCGGAGCTATCACTGATCATTGGAGAACCCTTTGCGCTCACCGGTATCAAGGCGGTAGATGATTCCTGGTTTCCTGCCTTTGATGAATACCGGCAGGCTGCCCGCGACATTGCTGATCAATTTGATGCTGTATTCATTCCGTATCAGTCTATCTTTGAAAAGGCACAAAAGTCGGCTCCGGGGGCATACTGGGCCTATGATGGTGTGCATCCCTCCATAGCGGGTAGTCAGCTGATGGCGCATGCCTGGCTTGAAACCGTGAAATAATGGTGCTAACTTCTTAAACAACATCGTATGAGACGTTTATTTTTTTTGATCATTTTCCTGGCTGTTTTTTTTACGGCACAGGCCCAATCGCCTGCTAATATTCCTACGGCTGAAGTGCAGATCAAATCCGCAGTCCTGGCGGCTCCTGCCGAGATGAGAGAACAGGCTACTGTTTACGGTTATAATGAAAAAGGTGAATTTGTTGAGTTGCGAAAAGGCACCAACGAAATGATCTGTCTGGCCGATGATCCGCAGCAGGATGGGTTCAGTGCCTCCTGCTATCACCGGGAGCTGGAACCTTTTATGGCCAGGGGACGGGCCCTGAAAAAAATGGGGAAATCCTCCCAGGAGATTTTTGATATGCGAGAGGGGGAGGTAAAAGCAGGAAAATTGAAAATGCCTGAAGATCCTTCTACGCTTTTTGTCTATTCGGCCTCACAGGAAAATTTCAATGCGAAAACCGGAGAGGTAAAAGCCGGTAACTTCCGGTATGTCGTCTACATTCCGTATGCTACTGCTGAAAGTACGGGCTTGCCCCTCAGTCCGGAAGCGCCAGGGATGCCCTGGATCATGGACCCGGGAACGCACCGTGCCCACATCATGATCAATCCGCCTGCCAATCAGTAAGGGCAAACATAGTGTTGGAAAAAAAAGCCTCATCAGGCTGCCCCTCCGCCAGGTCAACAGGGTTTTCTTTTTGCTAGGAGCTTGTACTGGCCTGGATATTTCTACCATGCTCTAAGGAATGCTGTAACCCGAATGCAAAAGAACGGTTAAAGTTAACATGGACTAGCTGTTCAGCGTCAAAAGCTATGTAGGTCTCTTTTCCGAAACTGCTCCATGTTTTCAAACATATTACGTTCTGTTTCTGAATTCATAACAGGGGATAACCTCCGAACGGCACTGCGGAAGACGGTGGGGGCGGTCATTCCTCTGCTGGTCCTCAAAGAATTAGGGTATGAAGCCCTGGGGCTGGAGTTGATGCTGGGCACCATCCTGGTTTCCGGAGCAGACCTTCCCGAATCTTTCAGAGAAAAACTCAAATCTATTGTCAGTGCTGCCATATTATCCGGTTTCTTTACGCTGGTGGTTTGTCTGGTAGCGCAGCAATATTGGGTGTTACTGCCGGTGCTGTTTGTTTCCATCTTTGTACTGGCCTTTGTCGCGCCTTTTGAAGAAAGATACAATGGAATCGCCTTTGCGGGTTTTCTGGCCATCATCATTGCACTGAGTACCTACAAACTGTATGAGGACATTCCGGCTATCTTCAGACATTCCGGCCGTTTAATGGCGGGTAGTGCCTGGTATCTGGTCTATACCTTGACCATCTTTTGGCTGACTGCCAAACAGCAACTGGTGCAGCAAGTGGTCAAGTGTATGAAACAGACGGCTGCTTACCTGGACAAAAGAGTAAGTCTTTTCTCACCGGATATCCCTCTTCATGATGGCATGTTAGCGCTTACCCATCTGCAGTCTGAACTGATCCTCACGCATAATCAGCTCCGGGAGTTTCTCCTGAAGGAAACGGCTCAACTCAATGTGTCCGGGTCTCATCAGCGTAGAATGTTCCTGGTGTTTGCCGAACTGGTAGAAATGCTGGAAGCAGCGCTGGCCACCCCCTTAGACTATCAGAAATGGCATGTCTGGTTGCGGCAGCATCCTGATTTTGCCATTATTCCCCGGATCAGCCAGTTGCTGGTCAAGGAATTGGAGTATCTTGCCGGTACTTTGACAGGTCTGAAAGGCACGAACCATTATCAGAAGCCCATCCGGGATGCTTTAGACTCATTAAAATCCTTGCTGGAAAGCTATGCACCCTCTGCTACTGCAGAAGCTGATCACGAACAAATGTACTATCATGCAAAAAGGGTACAGCTATACCAGGAATTACAGTTCAGAAAACTCCAGTCTATCGCTAGCATATTGCAGGGAGAAACTGATGAAGCAGAAGTGGCGCTGGATAAAAATGCGTACCATCGGTTCGCCAATGCCCGGCAGATCACCCGAAACAGTATCCGGAGTAACCTGACCTTTCAATCCAGCTTTTTCCGGTATGCCTTGCGTACGGCTGTCACTGCCATTCTGGGCTATACGCTGGGGAAGTCTTTGGGATTAGAAAACGCTGACTGGATCTTATTAACCGTATTGGTTGTCATGAAGCCGGGCTATGCAGTGACCCGGCAACGGTTCATCCATCGGGTGGTAGGCACAATTGTAGGGGCTACTATTGCCTATGGCCTCTACCTGCTAGAACCTTCGCACAACCTGTCGTTGCTCATTTTTGCAATAGCCCTGTTCTTTGCCTTTTCTTTTCTGCCCGTGATCTATGCGGTGGCGACCACCTTTTTTACCATTTACGTTGTCTTCCTTTACAGCTTTTTACATAGGGAAATTCCGGTGATGGTGATCTACCGGGTGACGGATACGGCTTTGGGAGCTACCTTATGTTTTCTGGCCATTCATTACCTCTGGCCTTCCTGGGAACACAGAAGTTTTCCCTATTATTTACGCCAGTCGCTGGAAGCCAACCGGGCACTTTTTTTCAGGATCATGAAGCAGGTTTACCAGCAAGATCTGCAACTTACCGAATATCGCCTGGCCCGAAAGCAGGCTTATGTAACCATGGCGAACCTGGTATCCTCTTACCAGCGATACAATACTGAGCCGAAGAAGAAAAAAAGAATGTCAGAGGAGTATGGCAATATCTTACTGATGAATTATACCATACTGTCTATCATTTCCACGCTGGGCGTGTACATCCGTCGGCATCCTTCGCTCCTGCGCGACTTGTCTGTCTTGAAGGAAAAGTTTTTTGAGATCAATGATCATTTAGAAACGCTGTCAGATGAGCTGTATCACCGGCAAGGGGCTCATTTGCCGGCAGAAGGCGCAGAGCGTAAGGAAACAGAAGCCTGGTCGCAAACCCGCAAAAAGTGGATGGATTTCCAGGAAAGTGGGCCACCCGTCGCTCCTGTAGATGTGGCTTTCATCCGGGAACAGCTGCTCAACCTCGACGATCTGTTACAGCGTTTGAAAGATCAGGTGCAAAAACTGGCCCCTGCCCAGAAGATTTCTGCGACAGCCTCAGATTTTTCCTCGGCTACCCGTTTTGGGAATCTATTTTAACATTTATCTTTAATGATCCCAAGGAAACAGCAAATTTGATAAAAATGACATTGGATCAGCACCAGGTTTTACAATTGATTCAGGTGGAGGATCATTTGCGTACCCCTAAATACAGGCAGATCGTTCGCTGCCTCATCAATGCCATCAAAAGAGGGATTGTAGAAGTCGGTCAGCCCATTCCTTCCATCAATGCGATCAGTGAAGAATTTTTGCTTTCCCGTGATACGGTGGTCAAAGCTTATAATGAACTAAGAGAAAGAGGGGTGATTGCTTCCAAACATGGAAAGGGTTTTTATGTGATTTCCACGGAAGTAGAAAAAGAATACAATGTCTTTTTACTTTTCAACAAACTGAGCGCCCATAAGAAAACGATCTATGAAGCCATTGTACAAACCCTAGGGAAAGAGGCCAAAGTAGATCTTTACGTGTACCACAATGATTTCATGACTTTTAAAAACCAGATAGAATCCAACCTTGGGCAATATACCCATTACATCATCATCTCTCATTTTTATGGCGTGAATCGTCCGGTGAGTGAGGTTCTGGAGCAAATCCAGAAAGAAAAATTGGTCATTTTAGACAGAAAAGTGAAAGGGCTACAGGAGCAATATCCGGCGGTGTACCAGAATTTTACAGAAGATATTTTCAGGGCCCTGAAAGAAGCACTCCCCCGGCTAAAAGACTATGACCGGCTCAACATGGTTTTTCCGGCTTCCAGTTATCATCCTGACGACATCAGGCTGGGATTTGTCAATTTCTGTGAGGAAACCGGTATACCCTACCAGGTGTTGCCTGCTTTTCAATACCAGGAGACTTCCTCCAAAGAAGCTTATATTGTGCTGGAAGATGCTGATCTGGTGGCTCTGTTGAAAACGGCTAAAGCGTATAAGCTAACCCTGGGAAAGGATATTGGTGTGATTTCCTACAATGAAAATCCTTTAAAAGAATTTATTGCCGGGGGTATCACAGTCATGTCCACTGACTTTCAGAAAATGGGAGAAACAGCAGCACAGATGGTGTTAAAAGGAAAGGTGGAGGAAGTAGAAAATCCCTTTATGTTGATCTGGCGCGAATCCCTTTGACCCAAGCCCCATCACCCTGCTCTCGCTCAATCATTCCTTCATTTTATCAATTAAAACACTAGTATAGTACAGAACACCTTTTCTCTTTCTATTGAGTACATTTCAGATAAAGTTTCTTTATCATTTGAAAAGTGATTAACCTATGACATTATCAACTGAAAATTTCCGACATGTAGATTATTTATGGGAGGAGGGTCAGGCAGGCAAGCTGG
>JAJNNC010000086.1 GCA_021730635.1 Catalimonadaceae bacterium JC749 | reverse complement strand
CTGTCTACATACAGGCCTGCCAGTCCCTTTCGGGTCAGGGAGCCGATGTCTCCACCCGAGCCTTTGATCCACATCACCTCCACGGCTTCTCCTGACAGGGGATGCTGCTCTCGGGTCTTGCAGCTGGTGTTGCCTCCTCCGAAGTTGGTGATCCTCAGATCAGCCCCCAACAGGTTGCTGCGGTACAGCAGCAGTCCTACCTCATCGCCTG
>JAJNNC010000085.1 GCA_021730635.1 Catalimonadaceae bacterium JC749 | reverse complement strand
CAGATGGAGAAGCCACTTCTAACCAGGCTACCGTTTCTATCTCCATCTCGGCTGTCAATGATGCCCCTCTCATCACCGCTCAGGCCACAGCCCTTACTACAGAGGAAGAAACCACTTTGACCCTGCCCCTGACTGCCTTGTCTGTCACTGATGTGGACAACAGCTATCCTGCTGACTTTAGTCTGGTCGTGCAGCCAGCAGACAACTACAC
>JAJNNC010000084.1 GCA_021730635.1 Catalimonadaceae bacterium JC749 | reverse complement strand
GCAGGCAGTGCGGCTAGCTTTTCAGTGGCTGACAATGACAATGATGCCAGCAATGAGTTGCAGTCTCTCTCTGCAGTGCTGCAGCAAGGCAAAGATGCTGAAGGGCAAAGCATTGAGAACCTGGCTGATCCTGTCCTAGCGCAGGATGCGGCTACCAAAGCCTATGTAGATGGGCTCTCTGCTGCAGATGCTGACCAGGATGCCAGCAATGAGTTGCAGGACTTGAG
>JAJNNC010000083.1 GCA_021730635.1 Catalimonadaceae bacterium JC749 | reverse complement strand
ATCAATATCAGTAGCATCAATACCGATTCACAAACTTTGACCTTGAGCGGCAATGATCTCTCTATTGTCAATGGTAATACTGTTAACTTAGCTTCTTACTTAGATAATACAGACAATCAGGATTTAAGTCTGTCTGGTAACACATTATCACTCACTGGAGATGCTACCACTGTAGACTTATCCTCCTACCTGGATAATACCGATAATCAAAACTTGACATTGAGTAGCAATATTCTCTCC
>JAJNNC010000082.1 GCA_021730635.1 Catalimonadaceae bacterium JC749 | reverse complement strand
TTTGACAGGTAATAGTTTGAAGATTACTAACAATCCTTCAGCTTCCAACATTGACCTATCTGTTTACTTGGACAATACAGACAATCAGAATCTGACACTGAGTGACAATGAGTTGTCTATTGCGGGAGGCAATACGGTAGATCTGTCCTCTTTCAAGGATAATACCGATAACCAAGATTTGAGCTTGTCTGGTAACAATCTCTCATTAACAGGAGATGCTACTGCTGTAGACTTAACTCCTTA
>JAJNNC010000081.1 GCA_021730635.1 Catalimonadaceae bacterium JC749 | reverse complement strand
GACAAGAAGACACCAGGGAGTCGGCATCTTCTTGTCAGGAAGGGCTTTAACGGTTGAGAATCATTTTGTCAGAAGCCACTGCTTTGCCATCTACCACCAGGGTATAGACATAGGTGCCTTTGGGAATGCTGCCAGCGGCAATTTCTACCTGTCCCTGTCCTACAGAGAGGTGGTCAAAACGCTGGACTTCCACGCCTTGCAGGTTGGTGATCAGCAGGCTGACCTGCTGGGCCTGGGCATGGACCTGATAGCCGATGGT
>JAJNNC010000080.1 GCA_021730635.1 Catalimonadaceae bacterium JC749 | reverse complement strand
TCGGTGATAGCAATGCCTGCCCCTGCCTGATAAGGCTGCCCTGGGAGATGACCCATCAGCACATATTCCTCTGCCTGCTTGCGATACAAAGCCCCACTGCCCTGCTGCAGGTAAAAGTCTCCTTCCTCTCCCTGGCTGGGGTCTGGTAAAGCCGTGCCTGCATACCAGGTGGTGCCGGTGGGCAGAGAGGTGGGACTGCCAGCCTGCCAGCCTGCTTCAAACCAGTAGTAGAACTTTCCTTCCTCAGCGTCAAAGATGAGCAGGCCATGG
>JAJNNC010000008.1 GCA_021730635.1 Catalimonadaceae bacterium JC749 | reverse complement strand
ATTTCCTCATCTCTGCCTTCACTCTGCTATCTTCCCTCCCCTTTTGAGGTAAATTTTATTCCTAACTTAGAAGATCAATTTTCAAGTATTCTAAAACCAGTTGTAAGATTTATACTTCATACTTGCTAGATAAGGCTCATTACTCATCATTTACCTAAAAAAGTGTAATTTATAATTATTAATGAACCTGCTTCATTATCAGGTTTGCAAACAATATGAGATTGTCGTAACATTAACTCAAAATTCTTATTGGATATTATCACCGTTGATAATTTTTCTTGGGAAAAAAATTACAGTTTGTTTGCATCAATTAACAGCAATGAATGAATAACGCTATTGTAGAAACAAGTGCATATGCCAGAGCAGGACTTTTGGGAAATCCAACAGATGGTTATTATGGTAAAACTATTTCAATTATCGTAAGGAATTTCGGTGCAAGGGTTTTACTCTATCCCTCTCCTGAATTACAGATAGAGCCTCAGGAGCAAGATATCAATATTTTCAAAAGTGTTTATCACCTCGTAGACGCTATAAGTTTAGTTGGTTATTATGGTGGGTCAAGACTAATCAAAGCCACTATCAAAAAGTTTTGTGAATATTGTGATAATCATCATATCAAACTTGCTAATAAAAACTTTACTATTCGCTACTATTCTTCTATTCCTCGGCAAGTAGGATTGGCAGGTTCTAGCGCTATTGTAACAGCAACTATGCGTGCTTTGATGCGTTATTACGAAGTTGAAATCCCTATTGAGAAACTACCTAACGTCATTTTATCGGCAGAAATGGATGAACTGGGGATTAATGCAGGTTTACAAGATAGGGTTGCTCAGGTTTATGAAGGGTGTGTATATATGAATTTTGATAAAAAGATTATAGAAGAAAAAGGGCATGGAGACTATATCAGACTGGATCCATCCCTGTTACCTAATTTGTATTTAGCATACAAAACAGATTTAGGGAAAGTTTCCGGAACCGTCTTGAATGATATCCGATCTAAGTATGACAAAGGAGATGCAGACGTGATTCAAACTTTACAAAGTATTGCAGCATTGGCAGAGGAAGGTATAGTAGCAATCAAAGAAAAAAATAGCAAAAGACTTGACCAACTGATCAATCAAAACTTTGATCTTAGATGCAAAATAATGAAGATTAGTGATAGTAATAAAGAACTTGTCAATACGGCCAGAAATTGTGGCGTGTCGGCTAAGTTTACTGGTTCAGGAGGGTCTATTATTGGCACCTATGAAAATGATGAAGTGCTGAGTAAATTGGTAGTCGAGCTTAAAAAGATAAATGCCAGAGTCATTAAACCTTATATTTTTTAATTATGGTAAAAAAAGCAGTTATTCCAGCTGCAGGACTAGGAACAAGGTTCCTACCTGCTACGAAAGCACAACCTAAAGAAATGCTGCCTATTATTGATAAACCAACTATTCAATATGTAGTGCAGGAAGCCGTTGACTCGGGAATAGATGACATATTGATTATCTCAGGAAAGGGGAAAAGAGCAATAGAGGATCATTTTGATAGAAATCCTGAACTGGAATCCAAGCTCGAAGAAAAAAATGATGAAATATTTTATAACGAAATACGCCGTATCGCAGATATGGCTAATATACATTTCATCAGGCAGAAAGAAACAAACGGCTTGGGGGATGCAGTTTATTATGCACGACAGCACGTTGGCAATGAACCCTTCGTGGTGCTTTTAGGAGATACAATTATAGATTCAGTAATACCAGTAACGCAGCAGCTGATTGATACCTATGAGCAATATCAATGTACAGTCATTGCGGTAGAAGAAATTCCTAAGGATAAGGTTTCACGTTATGGGATTGCAGGGGGTAAAAAGATGAGCGACAAAATTATGGAGATAAACCAGCTCGTAGAGAAACCAAAGTTGGAGGAGGCGCCATCTAATCTGGCGATTGCCGGCAGATATATTCTGACGCCAGAAATATTCAAAGCAATAGAGAAAACTTCTAAAGGTAAAAACAACGAAATACAATTAACAGATGCCTTACAGCTGTTGATGCGGAGAGAAATGATTATTGCACATACCATTGAGGGTAAAAGATATGATATCGGCAACAAACTTGATTATTTGAAAACTACTGTTGACTTTGCTCTCAAGAGAAAAGAATTTGCAGAGCCCTTCCTTTCCTATTTAAAAGACAAAATAGCCCAACATAGAGATACTTGATTGATTTTTATCTTTTGATCATACAGCCTGTAGGCCTTTGAGCAACTTGAGTTGGGCGTCTTCCCTTTAAAACTGCTTCAATAGCATCATTCAAAAAGAAATGACTGACATCGGAAGCAACCTGAGGATTGTCATCAATAGCGCCTTGATAAAGGATTTCAAAAGAACCTTTGGCTTTTTTAAGTAAAAAGACTTCTGGGGTTTTACTGGCACCAAACATATTTGCTACTTCTTGCTGGCTATCACTCAGATAAGGCACTTTAATTTTTTGTAGATTAGCCATTTTAATCATGTTTTCTCTTGAATCGGGTGCGCTCTTTTGGGGGTTATTAGAGTTAATTAAAAGAAATCGTACCTCCTGTCCTTGATATTTCTCAATCAACTTAAAAATACGATCTTCATAAAGTTTAGCATAAGGACAATAGTGACTGGTAAAAACAACTACCACTGCTTTGGCCTCACTAAACTCAGAAAGAGAAAAACTATTTCCACTGACAACGTTTGGAAGCGTAAAATCAGAAATCTTTACGGGTTCATCATTATATTCCTGGCCGAAACCATATATAAAGGAACAGATCAAAACAATGAAATTCAGCATATAATGTATGGCAGATTGCCTTTGTTTATATCCAATATAATAAATATATCTACTCAATTTACTTGGAAGTAATATCTGAGTAAGTTTTACATAAAACATGTAAATTAAAAGAATAGTGCAATTTTGGATGGAAGAAATTTAACAACCATAAACAATATGGAAATTTCTGATTTGATCTATGGAAAGTTCATGAAAAGCTTGGTAACTGGGAGTGGAAACCTGGACAAGCAGCCTCTTTGAAGAAATATCTACCTTTTTAATAAAAATGTGATCCTTAAAACTAAGCATCTTTCTACCATGAATTTTATAGACACACTCTTTGGCACACCAAAAAATACAGAGTAAATCAAGATCATCAGATGCCATAATTGATTCTTCCTGAGAAAGAAATTTATGGCAAACACGTAATAGTTTTTCTGAAGGGTATTCGAGATCTATTCCTACAGGGAGAGTATGATGGGCAATAGCTGTAGCAAAAGGAAATGAATTTGCTAGTGATATTTGAATCTCATGATTCAACAAATACGGTTTCCCATGACTGTCTTTTGTAATTTCCCATTGGGCAACTTGAAACTTATCTAAAATGGTTTGCAAAGCCAAACGTCCGGCAGCCCATTCCAATTTCTTTTTGGGATGATGGACCGTGTATACCAACTCATGCAGCTCGGAAGGAGATAAATATAATAAATCAAGTAGCTGAGAAAGAGACTCTTTGATTTCCCAAATAGCCCAAAAAGAGTTCTCATTAATCTTTGCTAACTTTGCTAGTGCCATAGGACAGAAAGATAAGATATTACTACCATATTTGTATATGATTTCCAGTAAGCAAATCAATGTAAAAAAATTACAAACCCTGCAAGGACATAAAGACTGTGTTTATACCCTGGAAAAATCTGAGGAAGATTCCGTATTCTTCTCAGCCGGAGGTGACGGAATGGTAGTTCGTTGGGATTTTCAGAATTTGGAAAGCGGTACGCTTGTTGCAAAAGTACCCTCTTCTATATATGCTCTACATGTTGATCGTGACAGACATCATTTGATAGTAGGCCAAAATTACGAAGGAATTCATGTCATTGATATACAAGCAAAAAAAGACTTAGGATCAGTCAAAATAACAAATGCAGCCATATTTGATATTAAAACTTATAGAGACAAAATATTAGTGGCAAGTAGTGAAGGTAAAATAACCATATTAAATTATCAGAATCTAAACATTATTAAGCAAATAAGGGCTACACAAGAAAGAGCCAGAAGTATTAGTCTCAATCCTGAAGCTGGGGAGTTTGCTGTTGGTTATAGTGATAACACAATCAGGATATTTGATTTAAAGACATATCATATTAAAAGAACCATTGAGGCTCATAATAATTCAGTTTTCACAGTGAGATATAGTCCGGATTACAGATTTCTGTTTTCCGGCAGCCGCGATGCTCACCTGAAAATATGGGATGTCAATCAAGAATACTCGCTTAAAGAATCTATTGTAGCGCACATGTATGCCATTAATCATGTTGATTTCCGTGATGATGCTAAATATTTTGTAACTTGTAGCATGGATAAATCCATCAAAGTTTGGGATTTGCAACGATTAAAGCTTTTAAAAGTTATAGATAAAGCAAGATACGCCGGGCATGGCACCTCCGTAAACAAACTTTTATGGATGAAATACAGAGATCAGGAAATTGCTTATCCTTTGGTTTCGGCCAGTGATGACCGTACTATTTCGGTATGGGACATTTCATTTAATGAACATTAAATTTTTTTAAAAAACAGCTATGAAAATCACACCATTAGAAATACGTCAGAAAGAGTTTGAAAAGAATTTCAGAGGATACGATAAAGATGAAGTGAATGCATTTTTGCAGACTTTGTCGCAGGAATGGGAGCGCATTTTAGAAGAAAACCGCGACATGCGCTTTAAACTGGAATCAACTCAGCGGGAAGTTGAAAAATTAAGAGAGGTGGAAAGCTCCCTATTCAAAACCTTAAAGACAGCAGAAGATACAGGAGCTAGCATGATAGATCAGGCTAACAAAACAGCAGAATTGAGAATCAGGGAATCAAATATAAAAGCTGAAGAGATTCTTTCAGAAGCACGCTTGCGGGGTAAAGCAATTGTTGAAAAAGCGGAAAATAAAGCCCAGCAGATTGTAGAAGAAATGCACTTACGGTTCAAAAGCCTCAGACAAAACTACAAAGACACAGAGAGTGATTATGAGAGTCTTGTGTTCAAGTTAAAAAGCCTGGCTAATGATATTTTGAAAAAAGTGGAAAGAATGGAGGAAAGACAGCAGTATGATATTGACAAAAAAACAGATGAGGCAGAGCAGGTTTTAGAAGAATACCGCAAATCCGATATTTCATCTCAGGAGCCTGTTGCAAAAGAAGAGGAAAGTGCATCGGAGGAAGTAGAACAAAATCAAGGGAAGGAAAACGAAATGGAACATGAAATAATGGAAAGCCCTAAACCAGAGGATCAAAAACCTAACAAACGCAGATCGTTTTTTGACGATATCAATTAATAAACCTTTTTGCATCATCCTCCTGTCTCCATTACTTATATGGGAAAAATAGCTTTAGAAGGGCTGGAATTTTTTGCATTCCATGGCTATCAAAAAGAAGAAAAGAAAATTGGCAATCGCTATGGTGTTGATATCGTGGTGGACGCTGATCTTGAAGAGGCTGCATTGCATGATCAACTCGTTGAAACCATTGATTACACCAGATTGTATGAGGTGGTTCGAAAAGAAATGCAAGAGTCTTCGAGTTTGCTAGAACATATTGCTCAAAGAATTGTAGACCAGATATTTTTAACTTATCCTCAGGTCAATCAAATTGAGATTACAGTATCAAAGTTCAACCCTCCTATTGGTGGAATTTGTAAACGGGCCTACGTAAAGCTTAGGAAAGTGAGAACCCAATGAATCTACCCCTTTTAACAGGTTTACTGGCTATTTTTTGGTATTTAAACCAGCCTCAGATAAACCTGCTTACGTTTTGTTTGATAGCTCAGGTCAAAAAATAGACTATACCTCTATGGCTCAGGCTTTGGATACCATAGATATCACCTTGTTTGGAGAGATCCATAATAATGCAATTACACATTAGTTAGAGCTTCAAATTATGAAAAGTGTATATGAGCAGAACTCTAACCTTGTAATAGGAGTGGAAATGTTTGAAGCAGATAATCAGATGATACTGGACGAATACTCGCTGAACCCATAGAGGATTCTCATTTAGAAAGCGATGCCAAACTCCAAGATAACTATCAAATAAATTATCGGCCGCTGCTTCATTGCCAAACAACACAGATACCATTTGTACCCACTAATAGATACAAGCCTGGTAGCAAGGCAAGGGTTAGATTAGATGCTTTAGATAAATTGCCTGAAAGTGTACTGAGCTATATGGCCCCTTTACCAATTACGATGGATAAGAAATTAGACAGTTATCAAAATATGCTTGATATGATAGGGGCGAATCTGATAATGCTCACGGAAACTTTATCGCAACACGGATGGTAGAAGCCCAAAGATGCTACCATAGCCTACTTTATTTCTCAACACTTACACCCTTGCTGTTTAATATAAAAGAAAGATTACCTGCAGAACCTGTCAATAAAGCTTTCATAATATTCTATTTGAGTGGCTTCTCACCCTAAAAAACCTCTGTATACTTGTCAGGCGGTTTTTAAGCTCCTTTTATGCGTCAAGCAATCCACCCTTGCCATTTTATAGGCGTAATGTAAGAATCATCATAAATAAAAAAAAAATAATACAATTGTTTGTATATGAAAATGATGATATGTAACTTTACAAATAAATAATTGAAATATTATAACTATATAATGCAATTATTAATCTGATATATAAAAATAATCTAAGTTATTCATTTCATTACATACAAATATTTACATATGAAAAGGTTTTTGTTACTAGCTCTGGTTACTACACTATGTGCTTGTTCAAAAGAGGACGAGCCTTCTATTGGACTCAAGACGTTAAATAATGGATTAGTTTCCTATTATCCTTTAGATAATAATGCCAGCGACCAAGGTCCTAACAGAATAAATGGTGTCATAGAAGGTACTACACCTGCTTACGATAGAAAAGGAAATAGCCATGGCGCTATTTATTTTGATGGAAGTGACGATTACATTAAGGTTGGAAACACTTTCAAGACTACAGACATGCAGACGATTGCTTTCTGGGTCAAATTCAAAGAATTGAAGGAAGGAATGCCCAGTATGGAAATGATCTCAAAATCATCACAGAGGCAAGGGATGGAAATTCTACTGCACCTTGATAAACTGCAGTTTTTTGCCATGGGTTCTGAGAAAAGCAATAGTGTCAGCATTCCTTTTAGTGAATTGAACACCAATGACTGGTTTTTTATCACAGCAGTCTATGATAAGCAGGAATCGCAAATAAAAATATATTTAAACGGACATATAAAAATGGCAAGTTGGGCTCCTACCGATGTAGTTGAAGTAGATAACTTGCTGTTTGGTAACTGGAATTATGAAAGCACTCCCCGCTTTTTTGATGGATACCTGGACGATGTCAAAATCTTTAATCGCCCTCTGACAGACACAGAAGTGAGCGAACTTTTTATGCAGGAGTTGTAATATAATGTGAGAGGTAGTTTTGAGCAGCCTCGAAAGCAGATTTATTAAGTAATTTAGTGTTTTGGGTTTGGTTTGGTGCCTTGGCAAGAATCCATTGGATTTCTGTCAAGGCCTTTTTTATGATAATATCATGATCAAAAGCCAAGGAAGGCAAATATTCTATGGGAAACCATTGCACCGCTTTAGCATCCGTATTGGCGTGAATGGCAAACGACTGATTATCTATTAAGGCTAGATAGGCAACTGAAATTGTTCTCGCCCGTGGATCACGCTGGGGTTGGCCAAAAGTGAAAAACTGATATACACCTTTGATATTCACACCTGTTTCCTCTTCCAGTTCCCTGCCGGCAGCTTGGTCTAATGATTCATCATCCTCTACAAAACCTCCGGGAATTGCCCATTGATCTTTGAAGGGTTCATTCTTCCGTTGAATAAGAAGTACCTGCCAGCTGTCGTGTTGAAAACTGAAAACGACAGCATCAACTGTGACCTTTATATTTTGAGGATAACCCATAACGATAGCTGATTGTATATGATTACCACAACAATAACCGTAAGCCTATAGCTATGTTTTTAGTGAAATGACTTTGTTTGGTAAGAATGCTAATCAGATAAAATAAGTGTCAAAAAATCTACTTCAATGGCTTGAGACACTTTTTTCCAACTGAACGATATTGGGGCTTTCTTGCTGATTTTGTGGTCTTTTTCCCCAAGCTGCGGACTCTTTCTCGCAAGAGAACATGAACAGCATAATAATCAGATAAAAAACAAAAGTGGTTAAGAGAGGAAATAAACTATAATATATGCGATTCGTAAGACTATTGTTTTTCATGAGCGTTGACGAAAGTAAAACCACGAGCGTTGTTACCTTCATAAAAGTCAACTTCCATACCAATTAAATGCATCACATCTTTCTTCTCTACATACACCCGAATGCCCTGTACTTCAAAAGTTAAATCATTTTCATTTTTTTTATCAAAACCTAAAATATAGGAGACACCTGCACACCCCCCTCCCTTCACGCCTACTCTTACGCCATAGTCGGAAGGGATATTTTTAGCAGCAATAGTTGCCTTAATTTCCTGCAAAGCCTCTTTGCTAAACGTTACGGGTATCATAGACCAGACAAAATTAATAACAGATTGAAAGATGTAAGATAATTATCGGACTTACTAAAAGGATCATTTGTAGTCATCCTAAATTATTTAAATTTGAAACATTGCTTTCCAAAGAATAATTCTTAAAAAGAAACCTATCACAAAACATGGACATAGTTATTGAGTTTGCCAAACTTATTTTACCAGCTGCTGCTGTTTTATACGCAATGTACCTTACTGTAAAGTCTTTTCTGGATAAGGAAATGGGTGAAAAGATGGCAAACATAAAGACACAAAATCAATCTGTTATCACCCCTATACGGCTTCAGGCTTACGAAAGGCTGTGTCTTTTCCTGGAGCGAATTATGCCCAACAATCTGGTATTACGCCTCAATGACAATGCCTATTCTTATAAAGAATTTCAACAAGTGTTAGTGACAGGTGTCAGAGAAGAATTCAATCACAATCTCTCACAGCAGGTTTATATTAGCGATAATGCCTGGAACCTGATCAGAAATGCGAAAGAAGATGTCATCATGACAATCAACCGGGCAGCTGATGGCATGCCTAAAGAAGCCAAAAGTACAGACCTGGCCCGAAAAATTTTTGAGATACAAATGGAGAAAGATAATGATCCGGTCAACCATGCACTTACTGTGCTGAAACAGGAAGTCAGACTAAATTTCTAGTTTAGCCAGCCTCTCAAAACGATTTTTGCAATTCCGAGTTATAGGTAAGTAACAGACAAATTACCACACTATTTTTTGTTAATATAAATTTCATTGTGATGGCATTCTCAAATAGAACCAGACAAAGAGCCGCAAGCATATTGCAGGATCCGGAGAGGCTCAGGAGACTTTTGGCTTCCTCTGTTGAAAAGATAAGACGATTACAGAGTGATCAGGAAAGCATGAAGGATTTAAAAAATCGGGTAACAACACTCAACCGAATGATAAGAGCTTATATCAGTGGAGAGTACAAAAGAATACCCTGGAAAAGCTTATTGCTCATTACCAGCGGCATTGTTTATTTCGTAAGTCCTATTGACTTGATTCCTGATTTTATTCCGTTTGCCGGATTTCTGGATGATATCACCATCTTACTTTGGGTTTTTAGTGCTGTGAAAGGAGATATAGAAGAGTTTGAGGAGTGGGAAAGTACGTATGCTAAATCTATCAAATGATTCAACTTCGTTAAAGCAGGTTTGTCTTCAAAATTTATTGTTTAAAGAACATCGGGTAAAACCTTAATCTTTTTTGGACTCAGTCACACAAGCTGTTTTAGGAGCATGCGTAGGAGAAGCAGCGCTTGGCAAGAAAGCAGGAAATAAAGCGCTCCTTTGGGGAGCTATTGGAGGCACTATCCCGGATTTAGATGTTTTACTCAACTTTTTGATGGACGATGTGCGAAGCACGCTCTGGCATCGTACATTTTCTCATTCTCTCTTCGTCCTGGCACTGGTCACTCCCTTGTTGGGGTTGGCGGTTCACCAAATTTACAGGCGGCGGACAGATATAAGCTGGAGAGACTGGAATCGCTTGTTCTTTTGGTCACTGCTCACCCATCCGTTGCTCGACGCTTTTACCAATTATGGTACCATGCTGTTCTTTCCTTTTAGCGATTACAGAGTTTCCTGGCGTACTATCTTTATCATCGATCCGCTGTATACCTTGCCACTGCTGGTGGCTACCGGTTTACTTTTTTTTACAAAGAATACACGAAATCGTAAAAAATTAGCAACACTGGCCCTGGGTATAAGTACGGGCTATCTGGCGATCACCTGTATGATAAAGGTTTATGTTGACGATCAGATAAAAGGGCAGCTCCCGCCTGCCAAGAAATTTATGACTACCCCTGCTTTTTTCAATACCCTGCTGTGGTCTGTGGTTGTGAAAGAGGAAGACGGCTATCAGGTAGGTTATTATGCGCTCACCGACGATAATCCAACTATATCATTAAAGTATATTCCTCAACATGCCGGATTGTTAGGACCTTATCTGAAGACAGAAGCCGTGACTATCCTGGAAGATTTAATTCAGTTTTCAGAAGGGTACTATACTATGGAAGAAGCAGAAAAAGGTGTTATATTGAATGATCTTCGCTTCGGGCTGCTGACCGGGTGGTTTGACCTTTCCGGAGATTATATTTTTTCGTTTTATATATATGATAATCTGGGCAAAACTCATATTGTCAGTAAGGAACCGGAAAGGCAACCGGAGTTTGAGGATATCCGGCGACTGATTCAAAGAACACAAGGTAAATAGTTTTTCATATGGAAAAAAAATCTGCTCTCATCGCTGGTGCCACTGGTCTGATAGGAAACGATCTTTTCAATGGGTTGGTGGAAGAAGATTATTATCAAACTGTTTATCTGCTTACCAGGCGTCCTGTCTCCAAAGCATCCGAAAGGATAAAAGAATTAGTAGTAGATTTTGATAATTTTGATGAGCGCGCGATTCCCGAGGTAGATGATGTGTATTGCTGTTTGGGCACTACGATGAAAAAAGCAGGCTCTAAAAATGCTTTTCGAAAAGTAGACTATCACTACCCGCTGAAAATCGCTCAACTTACCCAGCAGAAGGGGGCTCATCAATTTTTGTTGGTTTCTGCGTTAGGCGCTGATAAAAAATCTAGGTTTTTCTATAACCAGGTAAAAGGAGAAGTAGAAGAGGCTATTGCTGCTGTAGGATTTAAAACACTTCATATCTTTCGCCCATCGTTGCTGCTTGGGCCAAGAGAAGAAACACGGGTAGGAGAACGCATAGGGAAAATTATTATGCGAGGTATTTCTCCTTTCATGGCAGGAAAGTTCAGAAAATATCGCCCTATTCAGAGTAAAACAGTAGCTGATGCTATGCGGAAAATAGCAAAAAAAGATTTAAGCGGCCCATACATTTTTGAGTCTGATAAGATCAAAATATTAGCGGTGACTCCTTAGTATATAACGATCGGCCACATAAAGGAGGACAGCGCAGAGGAAGGCATATCCTAACCAGGTGAGAAGGGTAGGAAAAGTACTAAAACGAGGGAGCCAACTGGCATAGGCCTGCCAATCTTCCTGGGGCAGGGGAATAGCGCTGAACAAGCGCAAAACAGGAAGAGCCATGAGCAAAGCGAGCCAGGCTATTCTGATCTCTTTTATCTCTTTGAGTATTAATAGCAGACTGGTCATGACAAAAGGAAAACCTAAATATACAAGCCGGGATAAATCTTCACCTCCCAATAACCCCAGCAAACAAGAAACGATAGCCAAGACGATCAGTAAACGGTGAAAATATGAATTAGGCAAATGGTGAAATTTAAGTAGCCCTAAAATAAAAGGTGGTCCAAAAGCTACAAAAATACCTGTGAGCCACCTTACTATCCGTAATGGATGTAGTATGGATTCTTTCAGATAGAACGCTAACACTATTAAATTTCCGGGGCCGGGTTCGATAGGGGGAAATAACTGGTTGGCGATTATTTGGGTGATTATACCCATGATGACAGCAACCGAAAGCGAAAAAAATAGTGAGCTATGCTCGTCAGCCATTTTTAACCGACAATACACCACAAAAAAAAGACTTGCGATCAGTAGTGCTAAAAAAGATTCTTTAGCCAGCACAGCTACTGGTGTGACCAGTAAAAGGTATCCATATCTTTTTTTCACGAGGATAAGGAGCAGCAAGGCTTGAAAAAAATAAGTAGCCACATCCAGCGTGACCGGGTCGAGTTGGCTCTGTCGGATTGGACCCAGCCAATGGAACCAAAGCCAGGCAAAGCCTGCTAACATCCAGAAAAAAGGAACTTCTAAATGTTGCCACAGGAAATACAGGGTGATGATGGTCAGTAAACCAAAGATGAGATTTAGAATTTGAAAGCTTAAGATAGGGTCCTGAACAGGGAGTAAGGTTGCCAGCCAGGGTATGAATACCCGCCGGTGAAAAGGAGATGATACCTCATAGGGGGTGCCTTCCTGTAATAAATTTTGATATAACCTGAGATACTGATGTCCATCAAATTGTGGAAGAGCCGCATAATCTATCACCGGTTGTAAATAAAAATAGCCGGTAAATAAAAGAACATGTAGCAATAGCAATATCCCAATGGCAAGAAATCTATTGGAAAGCATAAAGTGGCAGTTACATTTGGTCAAAACAAATCAAAGCCACATATTAAAGCAAAAAAATTGTGCATGATTGCCGTTATTCAAAGAGTATCACAAGCATCCGTTGCTGTTGAAGCAAACAAAAAGGGAGAAATTAATACAGGGTTATTAATACTGCTAGGCATAGAAGAGGCTGATGAGGAAGAAGATATTATGTGGCTAAGTAAAAAAATTGTCAATTTAAGAGTTTTTAATGATGCTCAGGGCATGATGAACCTCAGTGTACAAGAGGTGCAAGGAGATCTACTTATTATCAGTCAGTTTACACTACATGCCAGTACCAGAAAAGGGAACCGTCCGTCCTATATCAAAGCGGCAAAGCCTGCAATAGCCATTCCACTGTACGAAAAATTTATTACATCCTGTGAGCAGCAGTTAGGGAAAAAAGTAAAAACCGGGGCCTTCGGCGCAGATATGAAAGTGAGTCTGATCAATGACGGACCTGTTACCATCATCATAGATACCAAAGAAAAGAAATGAAAAGCATCACTCTGGAAGAAGCCCAGCAAATGGTAGACCGTTGGATTACCACCACGGGCGTACGCTACTTTAGCGAACTAACGAATATGGCCATTCTCACAGAAGAAGTAGGAGAAGTTGCCCGCATCATGGCCCGCCGCTATGGGGAGCAATCGTTTAAAACCTCTGACCAGGACAAAGAGCTGGCCGATGAAATGGCCGATGTGCTATGGGTGTTGATTTGTCTGGCTAACCAGACAGGCGTCAATTTAACGGAAGCCTTTCAGAAAAATATGGAAAAGAAAACCCAAAGGGACAGCCAGCGGCATCGGGAAAATAAAAAGCTCCGCTAGCCACTTATTCCTCTTTGTAAATGCCTATGTACAGCTTACCCTGTGTATCAATGGAGCCACGGTACATACCCGAAGTGTTAAAAGGCATGGCAATATTTCCGGCTCGGTCTATGGAAATGACTCCGCCATCGCCACCAAAGTCTACCAGTTTTTTAAGGACAACTTCTTCAGCAGCCTCCTTCAGGTTCATGTTTTTATACTTCATCAAAGCGGAAATATCGTATGCCACCACCGAACGGATAAAATATTCTCCATGGCCTGTTGCCGACACTGCGCAGGTATTATTATCCGCATAGGTGCCAGCCCCTATGATAGGCACATCCCCTACTCTGCCATACCGTTTGTTTGTCATGCCCCCCGTGGAAGTAGCCGCTGCCAGATTTCCCTCTTGGTCTACTGCTACCGCTCCTACCGTACCAAACTTCTGATCAGGAAACTGAGGCAAAAGAGAGCCCTGTTCGTTGGAATGATCCAGTTGTTGCTTTTCTGTTTCCTTGATTTTTTGAAGTTGGTCATAGCGTTTTTTGGTATAAAAATAAGAAGGATCCACGATCTCCAACCCTTGTTCCTTGGCAAACTGTTCGGCCCCCTGGCCAATCATCATCACATGCGGAGATTTTTCCATGACAGCCCGTGCGGCAGCTACCGGGCTTTTTACGGTAGTAATACCTGCTACTGTTCCGGCTAGGCGGGTTTTGCCATCCATAATGGCGGCATCCAGTTCATTTTTTTCATTGTTGGTAAACACCGCTCCTTTACCAGCATTGAACAAGGGGGATTCTTCCATCACCTGAATAGCTGCTACCACAGCATCCAGACTGTTGCCTCCTGTTTCCAGGATCTCATATCCTGCTGTAAGGGCTTCTTCTAACTTAGCCCGGTATTCAGCTTCCATGGTAGCAGACATATTTTCTTTCAGGATAGTGCCGGCTCCTCCGTGAATCGCAATGGCAGGTTTATGACCCGTTTGGGCAAAAGCTATGAGGCTCACCCACAGGGTAAGCATTAACAAAAAATATCGTTTCATATTCAGCAATTTCAGCTATCACAATAAAAATTAAAGTCAATTTAAGTTTTACAGGTTGAAAAAATTCGGAAAATAAAAAAAAACGCAGAAGTGATGAGCTTCTGCGTCCTTTCTACCTGATTTAGATTTTATTAATTGGGTTTTAAAATCTTCTTTAGCTTTTTCTTCGTCTCCTGCTTGATTTCCTCTTTGGTTTCCTGTACCTCTTCTTTAACCTCCTGTTTCACCTCTTCTGTTTTTTCTTTGGCTTGCTGCTCTGCCTGGCGTTTAGCATCTTCCGCTTTTTGACGGGCTTCTGCTTCTGCTGCCTGTTTTTGTTTTTCCAGTTCGGCTTTCATCTTTTGGGCTTCTTCTCTGGCTTTCGCTTCTGCGGCTGCTTTTGCACTTTGAGAAGGGCTTTCTCCTGCTTCTGCCCCTGCCAAGCCTACTTTAGGGTCTTCGTAAGTACCGGTAACATTGAAGTTCAACTTAATATTGGAAGAAATATTTTCTGTATTACCGGTGAGTTTAGCAATAGCACTATTGACAGCAGTGCCCACTGCACCCGCTGGGACATCCATTTTCATTAAATAATCCAGGCTGCCATCAATGCCATTGCTTCCGGCTACTACCGTCTTGAAATTTCCTATATTCACATCAAAGGGCTCAACAAACACACGACCGTTTTTAATCTCCGCATTAATTTTAACGTCATTGAGTTGAATATCATTGGAGTTTTTGAGCTTTGTCACCTGGGTGATCGCCCCCACCAGTTTAGAGTCCTGAACGGAAGCATCATTCACAGTGATAATTCCCTTGCCATCCAGCGTATTCATATCAGGGGACATGTCAGGTAAAAGTAGTCCAGCGATTTTAAAATCAGTGGAGAAAGTACCATCCATTTTCTCCGCAATAGGTGCCAACGCCTGTACTGTGTTGAAAGTAGCGTAAGCTTTGGGGATTTCCAGATTACTGATATCCAGGTCAAAATCAAAAGACGGTTTTTGCATATCCCGGGTATCGTAAGTGCCATTCATGGCAAACTGACCGCCTAGTGAACCAAACTTCAGGTTCTCCATCCTCACAACACCATCACGGACAATAATGCTGCCATTGACGTTACTAAGCGTCATGTCATCATATAACACCTCAGCAATACTGGATTGTAATACAAAATCAACATTTTTAGGAATTTCTACTACTTCCAGGGCTGCTTCTGTTGTATCTTCAGCCACAGCGGTAGTGTCCTCTGTCATCCATTCATTGAGGTCAAACTTACCCGATTTGAAATCTAACTGGCCACGCAGGGTTTCATTATCGGCTAAGGCATATCCCAGGTAGTTAGCCACATAGCCTGTCATACGCATATCGCTTTTACCGGCCGCACCCTCAAAATTTTTCAGGGTAATGCGTTCCGGATTGAATTCGCTACTGGCATTGGCAATGGTGAAACCCTGAGGAAGGTCCGGGCTGGTATATTTGAAATCCTGGATACTCATAGTACCGCTGGTAGCCAGTTGCCCGTAGCGTTCTGCTTCCACATCCGACATTTTACCTTTAGACTGAATATTGGTACGGATGACACCTGCCAATTGCATATCTTCCAAAGGATAAATCCGTGTTAGTTTTTCCAGATCAAGGGTGCCATTGGCTTTTAAGTCCCAGGTATAATCTTCCAGGTTAGTAAGTGAGAGGTCTGCATTGAATTGCTCTCCTGCCAGGGTCATATCAAAGTTATTGACCTGTACGGCCGTTTGCGCCATGTTACCGCTCTCATTCTTCACAGAGGAAGTAAAGCTGATATTTTCCAAAGGAGGATAGTCGCCGGATTTTACATAACCATTTTGCAAAGCCATTTCCATATTTACCTTGGGAAACTGATTGCTGGCACTGTCATAGACGCCGTTTGCGACCAGATTCAAATTATAATTACCTTTCAGGTCCAAGCTATCCATAGGAAACATCTGTGTTAATTCTGCCAGATTCAACTGGGCTTTAACCTCTGTATCTATCTTATAAGGAGCTAAACCTTCCAGTAACAGGCGGGCATCCAAAGGATTACTGCCCAGGTCCGCATGGAAAGATTTGATATTCACCATGGTGTTATCAATGTTGCCATCCTTATTATCAACCAGCATGTCCATGTTGATATTGGTAACCGGGGTAGGCAGATCAGGATACTGAAACATGCCGTTTTCTGCAATAAGATTAATCTGAAAAGCAGGCATGGTTTTTTCGTTATAAGTACCTTTTACAAAGCCGTTGAAATCAACGTTGCCTTCTGTTTTTACCTCTTCAAAACCTTCCAGATAAGCACCTGGAACCAATGATAACAAACTTTTGAAGCTATTGTCTTTGGCTGCAAAAGTGATATCCATGTCCATATCTTCTTCCGGCATGGCAAAGAAACCATCGAATCCAAAGCTGAAGTCATTCACTTTGACCGTATTTTCCTTGAAGGTAAATTTGAAATTCTCCAGATCCATGTTCAAAATCAGGTCGGCTGTCACTTTTTTGTTGGTCATGTATTCTACACCATCGTAGTTGACAGTAAGTTGATCAATCTTGGTTTCGGTGGTCATATCAAATACGTCCAGTGTGAAGTCTCCGCTGCCGCTGTGGTTTACTTGCTGAGCCACCATCAACATAGGCAAAGACAAATCCTGGTATACAATATTACCTTCATTAATTTCCCAGTGGTCTATCCGGATGGATAAGTCGGAACTGGTGGTATCTGCTGCCGTGACAGTATCTTCACTTGCTACAGCCACATCATAGTTGGCCGTACCGTCTTCCAGTACTTGCACAAATACGTTAGGCTGATCCAGTTCAATACTGCTGATACGAGGCTGATCATCAAACAAAAGACTTGTCAGACTAACAACCACCTCAAAAGATTCAACGGAAAGCAGTGTATCTCCTTCAAAGGGAGCTTTATTGACAATACCAAAATTCTCCAGGCTTACGCTGGCATTAGGAAAATGCCGGATCAAAGAAAGGTCAAATTCATCGGCATCGTAATATACATTAGCATTTACATTCTCGGCTATGGCTTGGTCTACAGCAGCACGAATATCGTCTTTAAAAATTATAGGTAGAATAATAGCTGCCAAAAGCAATAGTCCGAAAATACTGCCTAGTATGATCAGTAATTTCTTCATAATATCTTAGTTTAATAAATGTGTGAATATAGAGAAGCCCCTGTTTACGGCTTAATCATATATATATCTTATCTCACTATGTAAGAAAAAAAATGATTCATCTAAACTTTATAAACAAAAAGAAGGCCGGAATAATTTGGATACCACAGGAAGCTATTCCCCTGAACCATGCAGAAGGATATAGAAACAGCTTTTTTTGCTTTATAAAACCAGGACGTATAACTTTATTTTTGTGTTTTATGATCTTAAATCAACAATGGCAGAAGAGAAAATCAGAACAATCATTGTAAGGCAGGAAAACAGAAAGCGGGCTGTATTTATTTTCAAGTTCCTGCTCTTGATCGGGTTAATGTATGTTAACTTTTATTACAAGGAATGGGTAGATGAACAGGAGATCCTGTCTAATATTATCAAAGGTCTATTGTTTTATCTGACGGCCAATCTTCTTATTTCATTGGTAAGAATAGTGCTGGTGTATCTTTTGATGCGTCAGAAACAATTGGGAGATAAGCCAAACAATGTGGTTTTGGCGATCAACCGCATCGCTACACTCTTGAATGTGGCGGTACTGATTGCGGCTGCGTTCTTATTATTGGAGCTTAACTGGGAAACCTTTTTTACTTCTTTCAGCTTAGTAGCCGTGGCTACCGTAATACTCACAAAAGATTATATTTCCAATACGGTCAATGGAATTATCATCATGGTATCTGACCATATTTCACTCAATGATTATATTAAAGTTGGTAACCATACAGGCAAGGTGGTAGATATAACTCTAAGTAGTGTACATTTATTAGACGATGCCGAACATATGGTCATGATTCCTAACAACACAGTATTTGCTTCCAATGTGGTAAACTATTCCCGGAATCCTTTCCGGTGTGTTGAAGTGAATTTTGATATTAAGCCTGAGTCGGTGCATGATTTGACAGTTTTGGAGCACCAACTCATCGAGACGCTGAATTCCTACAAGGCTCCGGTAAAAAAGAATAGCTATGAGCTAAGGGTATTACACATATTTATGGATAGAATTTCACTACAGTTTCGCTTTACGCTTCAAAATCCTGACATAGAAAAAGAAAAGGATCTGGAATTTCAACTTTTGAAGGTAGTCGCAGAAATAGTAACCAGCCAGTCAAATAACAAAAATATTCCCTCCTCGGCCGAAAGTAGTAAGTCTCTTTCATAAGCGGTATCTTTCCACAGTATCAAACCATTGATTTTCATGGGTAAAGTGATAGAAGTATTAACAGAAAAGGACAGGGCATGGGTAAATGCGCAAAAAATTTTCTTTGTAGCTACCGCTCCTTTGTCACCTGATGGGCATATCAATTGTTCACCTAAAGGCGGAGATTGCTTCAACCTGCTCTCCAGCACAGAATTTATCTATGCGGATTATACGGGAAGTGGCATAGAAACAGCTGCGCATGTACTGGAAAACCAGCGTATGTGTGTAATGTTTTGTGCCTTTGAGGGGCCACCCCGTATCGTGAGACTCCATGGACAAGGAGAAATAATTGCCAGAGAAGATAGCAGGTTTGCAACCTATCAGCACTTATTTTCTCACCGCATAGGAATCAGAGCCTTCATTCGGCTATCCATCAACCGAATCTCTTCTTCCTGTGGCTTTCAGGTTCCTTATTTTCAGTACGAAGGCGAAAGGGAAGTATTGGAAGTGTGGGAAGAGAAAAAAGGCGTAGAGGGATTAAAACAATACCAGCGGGAGAAAAACAGCCAAAGCATTGACGGTTTAAAGGTGCCTTTTTTTTCCTGAAGCTGCCGGATCACTGTTTGTGCTGCTGTATTTATATTTTTTTCAAGGATTTATAGTCCGTATGCGCTTGCTTCTTTACATTGTTTTGAGGTATTGTAATATCTATTCGCAACATTCTCTATTATAAACGAACCTATTTGTCTAGTTTTGCGCTTTATTTCAAAACAGAATGTATGCAAAGCATTAGAAATGTAGCGATCATTGCCCACGTAGACCATGGCAAAACGACGCTGGTAGATAAAATTATTTACGCCTCTAAAATTTTTCGTGAAAATCAGGAAGCCGGAGAGCTGATCCTGGACAACAATGATTTGGAAAGGGAACGGGGAATTACTATCGTTTCCAAAAACGTATCGGTGCGTTACAAAGACGTCAAAATCAATATCATAGATACCCCCGGCCACGCCGACTTTGGGGGTGAAGTAGAACGTGTACTGAAAATGGCCGACGGTGTTTTGTTGCTGGTTGATGCCTTCGAAGGGCCTATGCCACAAACCCGCTTCGTGCTGAGCAAAGCACTTTCTCTCGGATTGAAGCCTATTGTTGTCATCAATAAAGTAGATAAAGAAAACTGTCGTCCGGATGAAGTGCATGAGCAGGTATTTGACCTCATGTTTAACCTGGATGCAACCGAAGAGCAGCTGGATTTTGTCACGCTCTATGGTTCTTCTAAGCAAGGGTGGATGTCGCACGACTGGAAACAACCTACCGACAGTATTTTTTCCCTGCTCGACGCCATTGTCACCCATATTCCCGAAGCACCTGTTCGTGAAGGAATTCCACAAATGCAGATTACCTCTCTGGATTTCTCTTCTTTTGTAGGCCGTATTGCCATTGGCCGTGTCTATCAGGGGGCTTTGAAGGAAGGAGAAAATATGGGCCTTTGTAAAAGAAATGGCAGCGTCAAACGTGTGAAGGTGAAAGAACTGTATACTTTTGAGGGCTTGGGTAGAACGAGAGTTTCAGAGGTGCAGTGTGGGGATATCTGTGCCATTGTTGGGCTAGAGGATTTTGAGATCGGAGATACCCTCACCAACTATGAGAACCCTCAACCGCTACCACGAATTGCCATTGATGAACCAACCATGAACATGCTCTTTACCATTAACAATTCTCCGTTTTTTGGTAAGGAAGGTAAGTTTGTCACCTCACGGCATTTGCGCGACCGACTATTTAAGGAAATTGAGAAAAACCTGGCCTTACGGGTAGAAGAGACAGACAAGGAAGATAAATTTCTGGTTTATGGAAGAGGAATTTTGCACTTGTCTGTGCTGATAGAAACCATGCGCCGGGAAGGATATGAATTCCAGGTAGGGCAGCCTCAGGTGATTTTTAAGGAAATTGACGGTGTGCGGTGCGAACCTATTGAAACGATGGTCGTGGATGTACCCGCTGAATCTTCCGGGAAAGTGATTGAACTGGCTACGCAACGCAAAGGCGAGCTACTGGTAATGGAACCCAAAGGAGATATGCAGCACCTGGAGTTTGATATTCCTGCCCGTGGATTGATCGGTTTGCGTAACAACATGCTTACAGCCACAGCTGGTGAAGCGGTGATGACGCACCGTTTTAAGAATTATCAGCCCTACAAAGGTCCGGTACCAGGGCGTACGAATGGTTCCCTGATCTCTATGGAAACGGGTGTGGGTACCCCCTATGCGATCGATAAGCTCCAAGATCGGGGTGTCTTTTTTGTAGATCCGGGGGAAGAAGTATATGGGGGTCAGGTTATTGGAGAGCATACCCGGGGCATGGATTTGGTGGTCAATATTCTGAAGGGCAAAAAACTGACGAATATGCGGGCTGCAGGATCCGATGATAATGCCAAAATTGCTCCTAAAATAGAGTTTTCTTTAGAAGAAGCGCTGGAGTATATTCAGAAAGACGAATATGTGGAAGTGACGCCCAAGTCTATCCGGATGCGTAAGATTTATCTGGATGAAAACGAACGTAAGCGTATGTCAGCCAAGATGGAAGCGCAGTAATCACCAATACAAGTCATAGGAAGATGCGTTCATGAAAATGAGCGCATTTTTTTTGCCTGTAATAGTGGGCATTTATTACCCTTAAAGATGCATTCTTCATGAATATATTTTACCTTAGATGCCTAAATTTTCTCTATGGAATACCAGGCAGACATATCCCACGTAAAAGACTTTTTGTACCGTTGTATTGTTCAGCAGGCTGACGAAAAGGCTGTTTCCTGGCTAAATCAGCAGATAGAAAAGTTAGAGAAAGATGCCCTGAACCGCCACATCTTCTTAGCCTTCAGCACAGCTTCCCGTTTCTTCACCAAAGAAGCATGCCAGCTTTCTTCACAGGACCAAGCGGAAGCCGACCAACTCAGAAAAGGTTTTCAGCCGGGTTCGTGGAATGTCTTACAAGCGGCTCGTATCTATTTACTGCTAATGCTGCCCTATCAAGAACAAGAGCGTTATCTGGATAGCCTGAACAAGCTTTTCGAAACCGCTGATATGGAAGAGCAGCGAGACTTATATGCGGCACTTCCTGTATTGCCTTACCCGGAACAACTGGTACACCGCACTACGGAGGGGCTGCGCACAAATATGACTACCGTCTTTGATGCCATTGCCCTGCATAATCCCTATCCGGCGGATTATCTGAATGAAAATGCATGGAATCAGATGCTGCTCAAAGCTGTTTTTATGCAGCGTCCTCTATACAAAATTTACAGAGCGGATACCCGTGCCAATGTCACCCTGGCGCATATGTTGATAGATTTTGCTCACGAACGTTGGGCAGCGCATCGCAAGGTAACGCCCGAACTTTGGCGATTTGTAGGCCCTTTTCTGCATGATGAATACCTGCCCGATATAGAAAAAGTAGTAGAAAAAGGAGAACCTTTGGAGGTGGAAGCTGCGCTACTTGCTTGTGCGCAAAGTGCTCATTCGGGAGCGGCCGAACTGTTGGAGAAGCATCCGGCCGTTAAAAGAAACATAGAAGCCGGAAGGCTGAACTGGCAGAATATAGGTGAAAGACAGGCTACTAATATTTCATAAATGGCTAGTGATTAATAAACGTAAAACACTCAAAACAAAACGCACATGATGTATATAGATCCTCATATTCATGTTACTTCCCGTACCACCGACGATTACGAAGCGATGCAACAGGCAGGCATTGTGGCTATCATAGAGCCTGCTTTCTGGCTGGGGCAGCCTAGGACAAAAGTAGGCAGTTTCCAGGATTATTTCAGCAGCCTGATAGGCTGGGAAAGATTCCGGGCCAGCCAGTTTGGTATCAGGCATTATTGTACGATCGGACTTAACTCTAAAGAAGCCAACAATGAAGCCCTGGCTGAACAGGTGATGGAACTGCTACCCCTGTATATTGGAAAAGAAGGAGTGGTAGCCGTAGGGGAAATTGGCTATGATGACCAGACGGAGGCAGAAGACAGGTACTTCCGGCAACAGTTGGATCTGGCCAAAGAAGTTAATCTACCAGTCATGATACATACCCCCCACCGGGATAAGAAGCGGGGTACTACCCGTAGCATGGATGTCTGCGAAGAGCAGGGGCTTGATCCTGGCATGGTGGTCGTCGATCATAACAATGAAGAAACAGTCAAAGAAGTATTGGATCGTGGCTACTGGGCAGCTTTTTCCATTTATCCCAATACTAAAATGGGTAATGAGCGTATGGTAGAAATAGTGCGCCAGTATGGACCGGAAAGAATCATCGTAAACAGTGCGGCAGACTGGGGCATCAGTGATCCGTTGGCTGTGCCTAAAACTGCTGCTTTGATGCTGGAAAGAGGCATACCCGAAACCCATGTACAGATGGTTTGCTATCAGAATGCGCTGACAGCTTATGGCCAGAGCGGGCAGATAAAAGAAAGCGACTGGCTTCAGGCAACGCCTGTGGATCAGCGGCAGCTGTTTTCTGGCAATTCTGTGCTACGGGGAGGGCAAACACCGAAAGTAGGAAGCGGTTCTTCCAATATCATTAAAAATTAATTTCATCCTGAAAGACAAAGAATAGGAACAGGATGAACAAAATTATTGCACACATACGCCTGATGCGTCCGGCTAATATTGTGACGGCTGTAGCAGATATCATGGCGGGGTTTGCCGCTTCAGGAGCTCTTATCCGGGTGTTCCAATGGCACGACGGTCACTGGCTTACACCCCACATAGTCCCCCTCCTATGGCTGTGCTTATCAACGGTAGGCCTGTATGGAGGTGGAGTCGTATTCAATGATGTATTCGATGCCAAATTGGACAAGGTAGAAAGACCCGAAAGACCTATTCCCCGTGGGTTGGCTACCGTATCCAGTGCAGGCACCTTGGCCGTTTTGCTGCTGCTATTAGGAGTCGTCGCTGCCTGGCAAGTGTCATTCACCAGTGCCCTGATTGCTTTGGCAATAGCGGGGCTGGCTGTACTGTATGATGCCTGGGGCAAGCATCAGCTTGTTTTCGGACCTGTCAATATGGGCTTATGCCGTGGCGGTAATCTGCTGTTGGGCGTTAGTGCAATACCCTCCAGAATTATCGATGTCTGGTATATAGCACTCATTCCTATCATTTATATTGCTGCGATTACCATGATCAGCCGTGGGGAAGTGCATGGGGGTAACCGGAAGGCCTTGCAGGGAGGGCTGTATATGTATGCTTTTATCATCTTGAGTATTTTTGCGCTTGCCTTGGCCGTGCGGGAAGCCTGGTGGGAAGTGATCCCTTTCATAGTGCTATTGGCATATTTTAATTTTCCTCCACTGGTACAAGCCCTTCGACAGCAAAAACCTCATCTGATAGGCAAAGCCGTAAAAGCAGGCGTACTTTCTTTAATTGTACTCAATGCCTCGCTGGCCACGACCTTTGCTAACTGGGCATATGGGATACTGGTTTTAATGCTACTGCCATTTTCAATTTGGCTGGCCCGCCGCTTTGCTGTTACCTGAATACAGGCACTTTTAAAGCAAATTAATAGTTGATAAATGTGAAGAGCCAGTATAGATTTTTATTAATTTTGTCCAATTGTCTGTATTTTCAGGAGAATTTTTGAACGCTTAAAACATATAATGAAAAAACCGATTCAGCAGCACTTTTCAGTACCCTTTCAATATCAGGTCCATTTTACCAGAGCTATTTTTGATAAAAACAATCCTCTGTTTGCCCATACAGTAAAAAGTGACCTCGTTCCTAAGGTATTTTTTATCATAGACCAGGGGGTAGCAGAGGCCCATCCTAACCTGATCAATCAGATAGAAGCCTATGCTGAAGCCTACAAGCATATTTTTCAGCTGTGTGGCCGCTCGCTCATTGTGCCGGGAGGTGAACAGTCAAAAAATACCAACCGTTACTTCCAGCAAATTTTAGAGGCTACCCATACTTTTGGCATCGACCGACATTCTTATGTGGTTGCCCTAGGAGGTGGTGCAGTGCTGGATATGGCTGGTTTTGCCAGTGCGGTTGCGCACCGGGGCATCCGTCATATTCGTATTCCTACCACAGTACTTTCGCAAAACGACTCAGGAGTAGGAGTGAAAAATGGTATTAACTCATTTGGAAAGAAGAACTTCCTTGGCACCTTTGCGCCTCCATTTGCGGTTATCAACGATGTAGCATTCCTCACTACCCTGGACGACCGCGACTGGCGTGCAGGAATTTCAGAAGCTATCAAAGTAGCGCTGATCAAAGATGCTTCTTTCTTTCAGTGGATAGAAAAGCAAGCCTCATCATTGGCATCACGACAAATGGAGCCCATGGAGACCCTGATTTATCGTTGTGCCGAAATGCATTTAGAACATATCGCCAGTGGTGATCCTTTCGAAATGGGGTCCTCCCGTCCGCTGGATTTTGGCCATTGGGCTGCTCACAAACTGGAACAACTCACGGCATACCAGATCAGGCATGGGGAAGCCGTGACCATCGGCATGGCGCTGGATGCTACCTATTCATACTTAAAAAATATGCTTTCTGCTGAAGAACTCCACCGCATCGTACAGCTGATGAAAACATTAGGGTTTGACTTGTATGTGCCCGAATTATCAAATCAGGAAGTGCTGAACGGATTGGATGAGTTTCGCGAACATCTGGGTGGAGAACTGACTATTATGCTGCTCAATGCCATTGGCCAGGGCGTAGAAGTGCACGAAATGGATAAACATCTGCTACAGGAGGCTATCAGCAAACTCAAAAAATTCCAGGAAGCCGACTTAAAAGTTTGAATGATGAAAGCATGAACAGTTGAGAGAATGCTTTGAAGCCGACATCATGTGTCTATAAGCCTATACTAATCCGAATCTTCTGAACACACAGTTAGATGAAAATAAACAACAACTTTCACTTAACCTATTGTACCAATATCCACCCTGGAGAAAGCTGGGAAGCGGTAGCGCATAACCTCAGGAACTTTATCCCTTCTATCAAAAAAGCTGTTGCTCCCGGCCATGCTATGGGCATCGGGTTAAGACTTTCTCACCAAGCCAGCGAAGAGCTTCTGAAAAATCATAGCCTTGCCGATTTCAAAGCGTGGCTGACGGAAAACGACTGCTATACTTTCACTTTCAATGGGTTCCCTTATGGAGGCTTTCACCGGCAGGTGGTGAAAGACGAAGTACACCAGCCCGACTGGACTACCCGGCAGCGACTGGAGTATACCCTCAGGTTATTCAATATTCTGGAGGAATTGCTGCCAGCCGGTATGGATGGCGGTATTTCTACCTCTCCCCTTTCTTATAAATTCTGGCATGCAGACCCACAGGCAATCAATCAGGTAAAAGCAAAAGCTACACAGCATCTGGCTGAGATCGCTGTTCATTTGTATAAAATTCAGCAACAGACGGGTAAGTTTTTACATCTGGATATAGAACCTGAACCTGACGGACTGCTGGAGAATACGCAGGAAGTTATCGATTATTATCAGCAATGGCTGATCCCACAGGGTAGTCAGTATCTTCAACAGCAGCTTGGCGTTCCGGCAGAACAGGCAGAAACAATTCTAAAAGACCACATACAGCTTTGTTATGATGTATGCCACTTTGCGATTGTTTACGAGAAGCCGGCAGCGGTATTTACCCGGTTAAGAGACGCAGGCATTAAAATAGGAAAGATACAGATCAGTGCTGCTTTGAAATCAGCCTTGTCAGAGGATTTGAGCGAACGAGTGCCGGTTGTAAAAGCCCTGAAGCCCTTTGTTGAATCTACTTATCTGCATCAGGTGGTAGAGCGAGAGGCTGACGGTCAATTCATCCATTATCCTGATCTGCCTGCTGCGCTGGAACAGGTAAGGAAGCCAAGAGCACGGGAATGGCGTATACACTTTCATGTGCCTGTTTTTTTAGACAGCTACGGTCAACTGCAGTCTACCCAGGAAGATATTATACAGGTACTGGATTACTTAAAAAAAGAAAAAGTGACCAACCACCTGGAAGTGGAAACCTATACCTGGGAAGTGCTGCCACACGATATTCAATTAGATTTGGCGGATTCTATTACCAGGGAACTGCAGTGGGTAAAAACTAATTTTTAGCATCATGAAAAAAACTGTGGTGATCGATGTGGTGGCTTTATCGCCCCGGCTCATTGGGCAGCATACGCCTTTTCTGGCAGATTGGGCAGCCAAAGGGAAACAGGTTTCTATTAATCCGGTATTGCCAGCCGTCACTTGCTCTGCACAGGCGACCTATCTTACCGGACAATGGCCTGAGGAGCATGGCATTGTCGGCAATGGATGGTATTTTCGGGATGAATGTGAAATAAAATTCTGGCGGCAATCCAACAAGCTGGTGCAGGCTTCTAAAGTGTGGGAAACTGCCCGTAGACATGACCCCAGTTTTACTTGCGCCAATATGTTCTGGTGGTATAATATGTATTCCACAGTGGATTACGCCGTCACGCCACGCCCCCTCTACCCTTCTGATGGACGTAAACTGCCGGATGTGCATAGCCAGCCTATGCCGTTGCGTGACCGGTTACAAAAAGAACTGGGGCAATTTCCCCTTTTCTCTTTCTGGGGACCCAATGCGAATATTACTTCCACCCGTTGGATTGCAGACGCTTCCATGCTGGTAGATCAATGGCATGATCCTACACTCACGCTGATTTATCTGCCCCATCTGGATTATAATCTGCAGCGCTGTGGGATTGACTTTTCTAAGATTGCCCAGGATTTGCACGAAATAGATGAGGTTTTAAAAGATCTTATCACATACTATGAAAAAAAGGGGGCTGAAGTCATACTACTTTCAGAATATGGTATTACCAATGTGAACCAGCCCATCCATATCAATCGTATATTGCGGGAGCAGGGCTTCATCACTGTGAAGGATGAGTTGGGGCTGGAAACGCTGGACGCAGGCACCAGCAGGGCTTTTGCGGTAGCAGATCATCAGGTCGCGCATATATATGTGAACAATCCTGAAGATATACCGCAGGTAAAAAAGTTGCTGCAAAATATTCCCGGTATAGAGCGGGTGCTTGATGAAAAGGGCAAAAAACAATATCATCTTCATCATGAGCGTGCCGGGGATCTGGTGGCCCTAGCCGATCAAAATTCATGGTTTACTTATTATTACTGGCTGGATGATGCCAAAGCGCCTGATTATGCCCGCACGGTGGATATACACCGTAAGCCTGGCTATGACCCGGTAGAAATGTTTGCCAACCCGGACATTAAATTTCTAAAAGCCAAAGTAGGGTTGAAGTTGTTGAAGAAAAAGTTAGGCTTCCGCTATCTCATGGATATTATTCCCCTGGATGCTTCTCTGGTGAAGGGTTCTCATGGCCGTATAGAAGAAAATACGGAAGACAGACCTTTGCTCATCAGCCGGCAGCAGCACTTGCTGGAAAATTCAGCTATAGAACCCACGGAAGTTCATAATCTCATCATGGCCCATCTGCTGGAGGGAAAGTTAGCAGAACGTTAGTCAGAATTACTTAACCTCCCGTTATAAACTGCTCATTTACTGTCGCTTTCATCAGACAGCCCCTAACAAAGTGTTGAAGGGGTTGTTACATGGTGACAAACTATTTTTTAACCGCTATAATTTTTTTCACCTATGAAAGCACTTGTATATCATAAACCTAAACACGTTAGTGTAGACAATGTCCCTGACCCTATCATAGAAGATCCAAGGGATGCTATTATCCGTGTGACTGCCACAGCCATATGCGGATCGGATTTGCACATTTATAACGGACTCATCCCCGATACAAAAAGTTTTGTCGTAGGGCATGAATTTATGGGTATTGTGGAAGAAGTAGGTACAGAGGTAAAAAATTTGCAAATCGGAGATCGGGTAGTAGTGCCTTTTCCAATTGCCTGTGGCCATTGCTATTTTTGTCAGCATGCGCATCTGCCTACGCAGTGTGAAAATTCAAATCCTGAATTTTATGGCCCGGAAGGAGACATCACCAAGGGCAAAGGGGGTGCTTTGTTTGGTTACACCAGCCTCTATGGCGGATACAATGGTGGTCAGGCAGAATATGTACGGGTACCTTATGCTGATTTCGGGCCTCGCAAAGTACCGGACGGGCTGCAGGATGAACAGGTTCTATTCCTGACAGACATCTTTCCTACCGGTTACACCGCTATCGACTGGGCAGACCTGAAAGGAGGGGAAACCGTTGTCGTTTTTGGTTGTGGCCCAGTGGGTATTATGGCTCAGAAATCTGCATGGTTGAAGGGAGCAGGGCGCGTTATCGGAGTAGATATTCAACCTTACCGGCTGGAGAAGGCCCGGCAAACGGCCGGCGTAGAGGTCATCAATGCGAAGGAAGAAAAGGTAGCCGAGGTAGTGCGTAGTATGACAGAAGGTCGTGGTGCCGATGTATGTGTGGATGCCGTGGGTATGGAGGCAGATCGTACTCTCCTTGATAAAGCCCTGGCTACGGTAGGGGTTCAGGCCGGCACAGCCAAAGTGTTAGAAAACGCCTTTGATACAGTAAGAAGAGGCGGTACGGTCACAGTAGTAGGAGTATATGCTTCTAATTATAACCAGTTCCCCTTCGGAAAAATATTTGATAAAACCATCACTCTGAAAGCAGGGCAAGCCCCGGTTCAGGTTTATATTGACCATTTGATGGCACTGGTGCAGGAAGGGAAGGTAACGCTGAACGACATTATTTCCCATAGGTTACCCTTACAAGAAGCTGTACATGGCTATAAAATCTTTAACGAAAAAGAAGAAGATTGCGTGAAGGTAGTACTTCAACCTTAAATGAAATATTACCTGTCTGATAGGCGGGTACATTTTTTGCCATTTTAAGGAGTAAAACCAACAATATGCAATCCATTATCAAAGTAGGATTACTTTGTTTTTTACTGGTAGCCCTTGGCTGTACAGAAAATGACTGTGGTGGTTTCGAGCGCCAAAACACTAACATTACGGATATGGAAGGATATAGTATCCGCTATGAAAGTGATAATTATACGGCAACCACACCGCTGGAAGCTAACGCGGAAATAGCTTACGGACAGTATGGCATCGCAGTGAATCCGGTAGTAGAATATTATAGCCACACTATCAATCGTAATCTGGTATTTTTCTCCTTGTTCCCGGCAGCTTATGCCTGTAGCCCACCACCGCCACAGCCGTCAGAAGAGATCGCTGATATTGCCATATTCAGCAATAACGACTACCGGCAGGCTGGAAGCAGCAAGGTGATCGTTGCCGGAGATACTTTAAACAGTCTGTTTAACGTTTATGACTACTATAGTGGCCGTATTGTAGGGTTGCCGGATTTCCTGATCGACGAAGGGTTACAGGCTTCTGATCTGGGGATGGTATTGCGGTTGGTGGTACCTCCTGTTTCGGCAGAGCAATATCAATTCACAGTGCATTATCGCCTCACCAATAATGAGTTCTATAGCATTACGACAGAGCCTGTTACTGTAACGCCCTGAGTTTTACAACATATCTGGTTTTTTTGGGTTTTGCTTAAGTGAGAAGTACTGTTTTTTTGAACTTAAAACAAATAAATTATGGGAGATACCACGATTAAAAAGCTGGATACGGCACATTCGCCTAAAGAGGGGAGCGAGAAATTTTTAGTTTCCGGTACGCATGTTTCTATGCGGATGTGGGAAAACGAACCGCCTACAAAGAATAAACCGGAAGTAAGCCGTCCTTATGAAACAGTAGGCTATGTGCTGAAAGGAAAAGCAGAGTTGCACTCCGAAGGGCAGGTAGTGACATTAAAAGCGGGAGATGCTTATCTGGTTCCTAAAAACGCCAAACACACTTATAAGATATTAGAAACGTTTACCGCTATAGAGGCAACTTCCCCACCATCTCAGGTACACGGAAGAGAAGAGTAAACGACCTTAAGCCGGAAGATACTCCGGCTTCTTTTTTTCCTATGAGGCACTATATTTTTGGTTATGGTTCACTAGTCAATCAGGAAGCGCTATACCACTATTTGGGTAGAGAATGCAGCCCCCATGCAATCACCCTGTGCCAGTTGAAAGGGTATCGGCGTTGCTGGAATATAGCCATGGATAACCGGGTAGACCTCTCCTCTTACAAATACTATCTGGATGCAGCAACGGGTGAGCGCCCGGAAGTATTCGTCACCTTTCTGAATATCCGCCCAGCCCGAAAATCCACACTTACCGGAGCCTTGTTTGAAGTAAACGCGGAGGAACTGTCATGGATCGACCAGCGGGAACGCAATTACCGCCGGGTAGCGGTAACCCATCAAATTGATTGCCAGGTGCCGGGTAATGTCTGGGTATATATTGGCACCCCGGAAGCAGAAAAGCGATATCAACAAGGTTTAGCCTCCCATGCCGCCTGCATATCAGAAGAATATTATCTGTTTGTGCAGGAGTGTTTCTATTGCCATGGGGAAGCTATCGGTCAAGCGTATCTGGAAGCAACCGACCCACCGGAGGTGCCGCTGAGAAAGCTGATAAGAATAGATTTGTAGAAAGTTACTTCTGCTTGATGGCTAATTGTCCGCAAGCGGCGTCGATATCCTTACCCCTACTCCGGCGTATATTTACCGTGACACCCTTGTCTTCCAGGAAAGCAGCAAACTGTTCCAGCCGGTCCGTTTCCGTATTTTTAAAAGTGGCTTCGCTGATCGGGTTATATTCTATGATATTAACCTTGCTGGGTATCCGTTTGGTAAACTCCCACAATTCACGGGCATCTTCCAGCGTATCGTTAAAATTATAAAAGACAATATACTCAAAGGTCAGGCGGTTCTTTGTTTTATCATAGAAATACAATAAAGCTTCCTGTAAGGCTTTTAGCGTATTGGTTTCATTGATAGGCATGATCTGGTTCCGCTTTGTATCATTAGCGGCATGCAGCGACAGGGCCAGGTTAAATTTTACGTCATCATCCCCTAGTTTTTTAATCATCTTGGCAATGCCTGCTGTAGAAACCGTAATACGCTTAGGCGACATGCCCAGCCCCTCAGAAGAGGTGATATGGTCTACAGACTGCAGTACATTGGCATAGTTGAGCAGCGGCTCACCCATCCCCATATATACTATATTGCTCAAAGGTATGCCATAATTTTCTTCTGCCTGTTGGCTGATCAACACTACCTGATCATAGATCTCAGCGGCCTCCAGGTTGCGCTTGCGCTCCATATAGCCTGTAGCGCAGAATTTACAGGTAAGAGAGCAGCCTACCTGGGAAGACACACAGGCTGTCATGCGGGTTTCTGTGGGGATCAATACGCCTTCCACAAAATGCCCGTCGTGCAGTCGAAACATAGATTTGATAGTCTGGTCGCTGCTGCGTTGCTGCTGCGCTACCTGTACGGCGTTTATGACAAAGTTTTCTTTCAGCCAGTCACGGGTTTTCAGAGAAAGGTTAGACATCTCGTCAAAGCTACCTGCTGATTTTTTCCACAGCCACTCTTGTATCTGCCTGGCACGAAAAGGCTTTTCCCCTGCTTCTGCAAGAAATGTGTTAAGCTGCTCTGGTTTTATTTTCCGGATGTCCTGTTTTACCCGCGTTTTTACTGCTTCCATAAGATTAATACAAAGATAAAGGATGATTTCCTGAATTCACCCGATTTTCCTAATTTCCCACCTTTATGAACCCATGTGGGTGCTAAAAGAATAGCCGTTTCGTTTTGCTCATACCAACCTAACAACAACTCGAACCTTGAAAAAAGTTTTATCAAAGATAAGTAATGCCATTGACCAGCTCAATGAGAGCATAGGGCGTGGTATTGCCTGGCTCACCACCGCGCTGGTACTGTTAATTTGTTATGATGTAGCGGCCCGTTATCTGTTCAACACTACTTCTGCCGGTATGGTAGAACTGGAGTGGCATCTGTTCTCTTTTATTTTCCTGTTAGGCGCTGCCTACGCCCTGCGCCATGATCGCCACGTGCGGGTAGACGTATTTTATCAGAACTTTTCGGAAAAGAAAAAAGCATGGATTAATCTGATGGGTTGTTTGCTGTTTCTGATTCCCTTTTGCCTGGTCACCATCGATGCCTCCTGGAAGTTTACCATGAATGCCTTTCGCATACAGGAAGGTTCTCCGGACCCGGGAGGGTTACCAGCCCGCTATATTGTGAAAGCAGCCATTCCAGTGGGTTTTTCATTGCTGCTGCTGCAAGCACTCTCCCTTACTTTTAAATCTATCCTGACGCTGACTGACCCTGCCGATCATGCCTGAGATACTACCCATTATCCTGTTTATTTCTATTTTTATTCTAATTCTGCTGGGCTTTCCCGTCGCTTTTACCCTGGGAGGGATTTCTGTCTTGTTCGGATTAGTGGCCTTCGGCCCTGATTTCTTTTACCTGCTAGCCCTGCGTATTTATGGCACTATGGACAATTATGTGCTGATTGCGGTTCCCTTGTTTATTTATATGGGTATTATGCTGGAAAAATCAGGACTGGCAGAAAGCCTGCTGGAAACGATGGCTCTGCTCTTTGGACGCTTTAAAGGAGGACTGGCCATTGCTGTGGTCACAGTAGGAGCCATGCTGGCAGCTTCTACGGGTATTGTAGGGGCTACTGTCATCACCATGGGATTAATCAGTTTGCCTACCATGCTCAAGCGCGGATACAGTCCCGAATTAGCGACAGGCACCATTGCTTCTGCCGGTACCCTAGGACAGATTATTCCTCCCTCTGTAGTATTGGTATTGTTGGGCAGCGTATTGAATGTATCGGTAGGGAATCTGTTTACAGCAGCCATATTGCCTGGAATTGGTCTGGTTGTTTGTTACCTGTTGTATGTGGTAGGCGTAGCTATTTTCAAACCCAGGCTGGCACCACCCATGCCCGAAGAAGAGATCGCTGCTTTTCGAAAAGAGGGAATGTGGATGAAGGTGTTGAATGCTTTTTTACTACCCTTTTTACTCATCTTGGCGGTGTTAGGCTCTATCTTTGCCGGTATTGCCTCGCCAACAGAAGCTGCCGCGGTAGGAGCCTTGGGGGCAACCCTGCTCACCTTATTGCAAGGTAAATTCAACCTGAAAGTGCTGAAAGAAGTCATGCGGGAAACGACCCACCTTACCTGTATGGTATTCATCATACTGGCAGGTGCTACGGCTTTTTCCCTGGTATTCCGTGGTATGGAAGGAGATCGTTACCTGGTAAGACTGATAGAAAATGCCGATTTATCGCCTATGGGTTTTCTGGCCATCGTCATGATCGCTGTGTTTATCGCCGGTTTTTTCATTGACTTTATTGAGATCATTTTCATTATTGTGCCTGTAGTAGCTCCTATCTTCATACGGATGGATATCGATCTGATCTGGATTGGAATCTTGCTGGCGCTGAACCTGCAAACCTCCTTTCTATCACCCCCTTTCGGTTTCTCCCTGTTCTATCTGAAGGGCGTAGCACCGCCGGAAATCACGACAGGGCATCTCTACAGAGGAATTGTGCCTTTCATTATTATTCAACTTACTTTCCTCATTCTGGTGATTATCTTTCCGGAGATAGTGACTGTTTTGCTGGAAGAGTAGATCCATCTCCGGAAAGCGATGCTGGTTTAGAGGCAGGCTAAGCCTTATTTCAGCGGTGAAGAAGCTTGATTTACTGTCGGATATATCGTAGTTTAACCCTTAAAGGCAAGCTTTTATGGGTATAGCAGCAGTAATGGTTGTCCCTGGAAAATGTAAAGCATAATAGATGAATACGGTCATTAATTGTGCGGCCTATTCAGGCGGCCGCCGTGTTGCAAATGTAGAAATAGACGATATCAGTCAGGTTCTTAAGCAGCCGGACAAGTTTGTCTGGATAGGCCTACAGGAGCCCAGTGAAGCCATGTTGCAACAGGTGCAGCGTGAGTTTGGTCTGCATGACCTGGCCATTGAAGATGCGCACCGTGCGCATCAGCGGCCTAAGCTGGAGACCTACGGTGACTCGCTCTTCATCGTCCTGCGTACCGCACAAATGAACCATGAGCAGCGGTGTATTGATTTTGGAGAGACTCACTTTTTCCTCGGCAACAATTTTTTCATTTCCGTACGTCATGGTTCTTCTCTGTCATATACGGAAGTAAGAGCCCGCTGTGAAAGTACCCCGCACCTGTTGAACAAAGGTCCCGGATTTGCCCTTTATGCTGTGATGGACTCAATCGTAGATCAGTACTTCCCTATCATTGATGCACTGGAAGATGAACTGGAAGTGCTGGAGGAAGAGATTTTTGGTGAAGAATCCGGTAAAGAAACCACCGCACAGATTTACCATCTTAAGCGAGAGCTGTTGAGAGTCAAGCGTGCTGTTTCTCCACTGATTGATATTTGTAACAGGCTGATGCGACTCAATCCGGAACTGATTCCTGAGAGTATTCAGCCTTATTTTCGTGATATTTATGACCATGCCATTCGAATAAATGATATGGTAGACAACGAGCGGGAGCTACTGAATACGGTGCTGGAAGCCAATTTCTCTTTGATCTCTCAATCGCAAAGTGATGTGTCGAAAAAGTTTGCCGGATGGGCAGCCATTATTGCCGTGCCCACTATGATTGCGGGATTTTATGGAATGAATTTTACCTTTATGCCCGGTTTAGATTGGCGCTATGGATTTATCGCTGTGCTGCTGTTGATCATTGGATCGGCGATATCGCTGTATTTGCTTTTCAGACGCTCGGGCTGGTTATAACCTTTGACATTATATCTTACACTTCATCATGATCACATCTCAGCTGACAACCCGAAGCGGCACTCCCTCAGTGCCCATCATCGATATCAGCCCTCTGGTAGCAGAGCATGGCGCTCAACAGGCGGTGGCCTCGCAGATAGGACAGGCTTGCAGAACCTACGGCTTCTTCTATATCGTCGGCCATGGTGTAGATGAATCATTACAGCGCCGGCTGGAGGTACTGAGCCGCCAGTTCTTTGCTCAGGACCTGGAAACCAAACTCCGCATTCGGATGGCCCTGGCCGGTAAGGCCTGGCGAGGTTTTTTCCCGGTCGGCGAAGAACTTACTTCAGGAAAGCCTGACCTCAAGGAAGGGCTTTATTTTGGTGCTGAGTTGAGCCCTGACGATCCGCGGGTGCGTGCCGAAATCCCATTGCATGGCCCCAACCTGTTTCCGGATAACCTACCCTCCTTTCGGGAAACCGTACTGGACTATATGGCCGCACTGACCCAGGTTGGGCACGTTCTGATGCGTGGCATAGCCCTTAGCCTGGGTTTAGACAGTCATTATTTTGCTGACCGGTACACTACCGACCCCCTCGTCCTGTTTCGCATTTTTCATTATCCTCCCGCTACTGTCACGTCTGAGGAAGAGCCGCTATGGGGCGTGGGTGAACATACTGATTATGGCGTATTGACGATTCTCAAACAGGATGATACCGGTGGGTTACAGATCAAGTCGAAGTCACAATGGCTGGATGCGCCTCCTGTACCCGGTTCATTCATATGCAATATCGGCGATATGCTGGATCGCCTAACCCGGGGGCTCTATCGCTCTACGCCGCATAGAGTGCGCAACGTGACGACAAGGGGCAGACTGTCATTTCCCTTTTTCTTTGATCCAAATTTTAAGGCAAGGATTGAACCTATTGATCTGAGCGGTGCAGCCATGTCTGATGATAAGGATGAACGTTGGGATAAGGCCAGTGTCCATACGTTCGAAGGTACTTATGGTGATTACATTCTGGACAAAGTGTCCAAAGTGTTTCCTGAACTGCGCAAATGGTGATAGTCTTGGGCAACTTCTCCGCTTACTATGAAGGATTCGTCTCATTATCACTTTACAACTCACTGGCGGGTGCAGGCTGCCCCTGAAGAAGTTTACCGCATTCTGGAAAATGCGGCGGACCTGCCACGCTGGTGGCCTTCTGTATATCTGGATGTGCAGGAAACAAAACCGGAGGAGGCCGATCAGCCATCAGTGTATCATCTTTATACCAAAGGATGGCTCCCCTATACCTTACGCTGGCAATTTCAAACGGTAGAGAAAGTACCTTACAAAAAGATGACACTCAGGGCCACCGGTGACTTTAATGGCGTTGGTATCTGGACTTTTCAGGAAGATGGTCAGTGGGTAGACATTACGTATGACTGGAAGATACAGACTAACAAACCCTTACTGCGAAGGCTTTCCTTTTTGTTGAAACCTGTTTTTTCGGCAAATCATCGTTGGGCCATGGCCAGCGGTGAGAAGAGTCTGAAACTGGAACTGGCCCGACGGCATGCTGCCACGCCGGAAGAACGGGCGCATATAGCACCCCCTCCGGGGCCTTCCGATACTTCCCTACTGGTTTTAGGGGCTGCCGCCGTTAGCTTATCCCTCCTCTTAACCTTCCTGTTTTTTAGGTCTGGCAGATAAGGAGTAGATAACCACAATCCTTCACACAAAGGGTCCTGATCAGGAATTGTTCTTGCCGGAAACAAGGCATAAAAAAATTTATGCATTCAAACCAAACAAATGAACCTCATCTTGCTTTTAGCTTATGATTTTGACGCATCACCAAAAGTATTTTTTTATTTTATGAAACTATTTACCTGTCAGCAATGTGGGCAGCTATTGTATTTTGAGAATACCCATTGCGAAAGTTGCGGAAGTTCATTAGGCTTTCTGGCGCATGATAGGCACCTTCATACGCTGAGGACTCAAGAGGAAGGTTTATTTAGTTTATTCCACGATGAGACAAAACGCTATCGATATTGTGAAAATGCAAACTATCAGGCTTGTAACTGGCTTGTCTCTGATCAGCAAAAAAATCCTTTTTGTCTTGCCTGTGACCTGAATCGTACCATTCCTAACCTACAGGAAGAAGTAAATATACTGCACTGGCGTAAACTAGAGCTGGCCAAGCATCGGTTGGTATATGCCCTGTTGCGGTTCCATCTGCCACTCCTCAGCAAAACGAAGGAGCCTGAAACCGGTCTGGCTTTTGACTTTCTGGCTGACCAAAAGCTTCCTTCAGGAAAAGTGGTGAGCGTGCTTACAGGACACGCACAAGGATTAATTACCCTCAACATTGCGGAAGCTGACGATGCGGAGCGCGCCAAAAGGAGGCTGGCCATGAAAGAACCTTACCGTACTTTGTTAGGCCATTTCCGGCATGAAGTAGGGCATTACTATTGGGACCAACTGGTAGCGGGGTCTTCTCATCTGCTCATGTACCGGCAATTGTTTGGCGATGAGCGTGAGGATTATGGAGAGGCTTTACAGAGACATTATCGGCAGGGACCTCCTTCTGACTGGTCCGGCAACTATATCAGTGCTTATGCCAGTGCCCACTCCTGGGAAGATTGGGCGGAGACGTGGGCCCATTATCTGCATATGATTGATACCTTGGAAACAGCCCATGCCTTTGGCATGCGTATAGAACCGGAAATAGCCAAGGATGAGAGTCTTATCGCAGAAATGGACAGAGATCCTTACAGGCTTCGTAATTTTGACAGCATCATGGCTATGTGGTTGCCCTTGACTTTTGCTATGAATAGTATCAATCGCAGTATGGGACAGCCGGATTTATATCCTTTTGTCATTGCACCCCCTGTGGTGGAGAAGTTGAGGTTTGTACATCAAGTGTGTTTGTTATCAAAAATCAGCACACCTGTTTTGGTATAGCAAACGCATGGCCTTTACCCTGGTACAGCGTTATCGCCGTATCTGGAAGAGCTTTAGCGTTTGGGGCATTTGCCACATCGCTTTTTTCCGGGTTTTTTATATTTTTTGCAGCACTTTTTAAAGACACACTCATCAGGGGGAAAAAGGGATTTGAATGATTCTGGATCTTCTTCGCTACAATTAAGATAATGTGATTGATGGTTTGAAAACATGCCTTATTATTTTTGGCGCAATTTGTTTAGAATTATTCTAAATAGCTAATAAAATTATTTTTTTAACAGCAAAAGAATGTAGATTGTTCCTCCGGAAGGAGAATATCAGTGTAAAGAACCAGGTCATGACAGGTATGCTACCGCGTATAGAAATACAATATTGCACCCAGTGCCGCTGGCTACTCCGGGCTGCCTGGATGGCGCAGGAACTGCTCACCACTTTTGAAACAGAATTGGGAGAAGTGGCACTGGTGCCCAGCACAGGGGGTATCTTTGACATAAAACTGAATGGTACTTTGCTTTTTTCCCGTAAGGAGGCAGGGCGTTTTCCTGAATCCAAGGAGCTGAAACAATTGATCAGAGACCGTATTGCACCTGACAAGGATCTGGGCCATAGTGATAGAAAATAATGATAGCTGCCGGTAAAATCTATGGGCGGCTTGCCATCGCACTGCCAGGAAAGGGGTTTTATACTAATCGCATTAATCCTATAACAATGAAACTTATCTGCCTAAGACTGCTATGGTTATGGTTTTTCTGTGCTTTTTTCTGCGAAAAATCTACTGCCCAGTTTATGGAGCATTTTAATGGAGATACTTTGCCAAAAGATGCTACAGGTTTGCAGGGATGGGCTTACTTCTCAGGGGATGGCTCAGCCACCATTGATTTTCTGCTGAGAGAGGGTTACGCTTCCATACTGATAGACGCCACAAAAGATGAACGGGGTATCTGGTGGGCACTGATCAAGCGGAGAGTGTCAGAAGACCTGAACCTGAAGCTGGCAGAGCGACCGGGGTATGAATTGCGTGTTGAGGCAAAAGTCAAGACACACACCCCCTACCGCCGTATTAATCTTTCGCTGAATAGCCAGCGGACTACTGATTTTCACACTAATCTGATGGAGTTTGACCTGCCCGACACAGCTACATGGTATACCGTCAGCTTTACAACCAATGACTTTGTTGTGATGCCGGGCGATACGGTCTATGGCCAACTGGCTTTGATGGACTGGGGACTGGGAAAATATCAGCTGGATATTGACTATTTCAAGGTGGAGGTAGTAAAAGCGGACACTGCCGGCACTGATCTTGGATTTTCTGTGCCTTATCATCCGCCCGTACCCGATACTGCTACCTTTGCCCAGCATGTGCGGGTATGGCACGATGCCATGATAGATGAGCAGTATCCTACAGTCAATCTGAATCAATGGTACACTACAGACGAAAGAGAAAAGATACACCTCATTACAGTGGGGGGCACCCAGTACATCATCTTGCGGTGGGACTTCAGCAGGTTTGCTGGCCAGCACATTGCGGGGCATGGTTTGCTGGAGCTTACTACCCATTCTGTACAGCGCACAGCGGATGAAGTCTATGAATTTGGCAAAATAAGAGTGGTGGAAATACTGGGAGGCGATGCAGATTGGGAACAACAGTCGGTGACCTATGATCACTTGTGCCAGGGGCAACCTCTGGAAGAGGTATTGAATGAACAGATGATCATAGACTATGAAGTGGCAGAAGAAAAAGGGGGCAAAACCTATCTGACAATTTCTAAATATGTATTACAGCGCATGCTGGAAGGAAAAACTTTTGGCCTTGCCATCAAACCCTTAGGAGGCATTAATGCAGCTTTTTATGCCAAAGAAAATGGAAAAGATGAACTGTCCGCTACGCTGCACTTTACTGTGGAAGAAGAACAGCCCTAAGCCTCTTATGATAAGTCTTGCTATCCATTGCTAACATTGTGTAGTCTTTGAGGTTATTCCTCTATTGACAATACCTGAGCCTTTGCAAAGATGAAGCCTCCCATATTTATGGATAAAACCTGTATCTATTATGATTGAAGACCTCTGGTATAAGAATACTATTATTTACAGCCTGGACCTGGAGACTTTCATGGATGCTAACGGCGATGGGATTGGTGATTTTGAAGGTTTGATGCGTCGGCTGGACTATCTGCATTCTCTTGGGATAGACACGATCTGGCTAGCTCCCTTTCAGCCCACTCCAAACCAGGACAACGGTTATGATATTTCCGACTATTATGGGGTAGATCCCCGGCATGGCTCCAGTGGCGATTTTGTAGAGTTTATGCAACAGGCCAACAAGCGGGGTATCAAAGTAATCATCGATCTGGTAGTCAATCACACTTCAGATCAACATCCCTGGTTTCAGGCGGCCCGTAAAGACCAAAATTCCAGGTATCACGATTGGTATGTATGGTCTAAAAAAAGACCTACCGACTGGAACAAAGGAATGGTATTTCCTGGCGTTCAGAAGGCCACCTGGACCTACGATCAGGAAATCAGGCAGTATTACTTCCACCGGTTTTACAACTTTCAGCCCGATCTTAATATGGATAACCCGGAGGTGCGAACAGAAATTCGCCGTATCATGGGCTATTGGCTGGAACTGGGTGTGGCTGGATTCCGGGTAGATGCTGTGCCCTTTATCATAGAAACACCTGCCCCTGGGAAGAAAAAGCCTGTATTAAAATTTGATTATCTGGCGGAAATGAGAAGGTTTCTGCAGTGGCGCCGGGGCGATGCCATTTTGTTGGGAGAAGCCAATGTGTTACCGGAAGAGAATAAAAAATATTTTGGCGCTGAGGGTGAAGGTATCCATATGATGTTTAACTTTTTTGTCAACCAGCATCTGTTTTATGCCCTGGCTTCAGCCAATGTAGAACCTCTCATCAAGGCATTGAAGGCTACCAAAGAGGTATTTCCTTCGGCGCAGTGGGCACAATTCCTGAGAAACCATGATGAACTAGACCTGGGCCGACTTACCGATGAACAGCGGGCAAAGGTCTTTGCCCGGTTTGGGCCGGAAAAACACATGCAACTGTATGACAGAGGCATTCGCCGGCGTTTGTCTCCCATGTTGGGTAACAGACCACAGACAGAACTGGCTCACAGTCTGCTCTTTTCGCTGCCAGGCACACCAGTGCTCCGCTATGGCGATGAAATCGGTATGGGAGACGATCTTAGCCTACAGGAACGGGATGCCGTTCGCACACCCATGCAGTGGTCTGACGACCCTCAGGCAGGATTTTCTGATATTGAAAAAACGGTGCATCCCTCGATCAGTGAAGGTCCTTATTCCTTTCATCAAATTAATGTAGAAACCCAGCGCCGTGATCAGGACTCTTTGCTCAACTGGATGAGCCAGATGATCCGGCTGAGGAAAGAGTGTCCGGAGATAGGATGGGGCGATTGGGAAATTGTCAAAACGGGTTCCCCCCATGTATTAGGGATGTGCTACAGGTGGCGTGGCAATTCACTGCTGGTGCTGCATAACTTTGATGAAAAACCCCATGAAGTGCGCATCAAGTTAAAAGAAGAAGATGGCAAAAGACTGATCAATCTCCTGAAAAATGAACCCATCGACTTTGATAAAGAAGGGATACATAAAATTGCCCTGGAGGCCTATGGCTATCGCTGGTACCGCATAGGAGATTTAAAGCATGTGCTTCACCGTACCAAGGCTTGATCGGCTGGGAGGGCGAATTGAAAAGAGAGATACTAAAGCATTTTCTGGAATTCTCTGAGCACCTGCCAGTATTGCTCTCCGCCTATCATGGCAATGTCATTGTGCCCGGCTTCCTTGACCCAGAAATTGCGTTTAGGTTCAGGCGCTGCTTCAAAGAGCTTCCGGCCATGCCAGGGTGGGATGATCTTATCCTCTGTGCCATGAATGACTAATACCGGGCAGTGTACCTGTTGAATATGGCGCAGATTAGGAAATTTATCGAAGGGAAGCAGGGTGACATGGGTAGCCACCCGAAAGGCGCTTACAAAACCACTCTCTACTATCAGGCCGGCTACGGTTTCCCGTTGGGCCAGATGAATGGCAGGTCCGGACCCCACAGAACGACCAAATAAAATAAGCTGGGAGGACGGGATTCCCAGCGTTTGCGTAGCATAACGATACACAGCCGCTTCATCCTGGTATACGGCCTGCTCACCAGGTACTTCCCTACTGCTCAGTCCATAGCCGCGATAATCGTAAGCGATCACGGAATAGCCCACCTGCCGGATTTTTACCAGTAATCCAGCCAGATACCCCAGATCCTCCGCATTTCCATGGCTGTAAAGAATAGTGTAGGAGGCCTCGGGATTGGGCAGGTAAAGCACCGCAATTTGTGTGTTATCCTCCGTAGGAATCCATGTTACCGGAAGCTGCTCAACGGTATAAGAACTGGAAGGAGGATAAAAGATCAGGCGATCGGAAAGGAAGTAAGCGATGACCCCCAAACCCAGATAAAGAATAATACCAACGAGCAGTAGAATTTTCAATATGCTCATGAGTAGTAACATTTAAAGTGCAAACGAACGGCAGCCTACAAATATAATATAACTATGGTTTAATTCTCCCATTGAAGACTTAAGTAGAGGTCATGGTGCCATTATGATCTCAGGCATGGTTTAACAACATATATAGCCTGAAACGGCTTCAAACTTATCAGATTATTTTATTAAATTTAATCACTGAACAACCCCGCCTACTGATGCCACTCTACATAGATTACCACCAGTTAGAAGGTGAGCTTACAATAGAGGATGTGAGGAGAGCTCACGAGACAGATCTTGCTAACCAGGAAAAATATGGTGTGCAATACCTTCAATTTTGGGTCAATGAAAAAGCCAGCATGGTTTTTTGTCTGATAGAAGGCCCCAATCCGGAATCCTGTGTGGCTTGTCATCTGACCTCTCATGGTAACACCCCTTGTAATATTCAGGAAGTAGAGCCAGGGTTCTTCAAATTGTTTATGGGAGAGGGATTGCCCATAGACAATCACCATATGACACTAACCCAGGACGGCCAAGCAGATTCGGCCAACCGTACGATCCTGGCGTGTGACATCCAGGGCATCGCCATCCTTGATGATGGGAAAGAATACAAACGTATGCTAATCTCGACCAAGCCCAAAAATCTGGTAGTGAATGCTATTTCCAGATTCAACGGGCGATTTATTGAACATACTACAGGCGATTGTCTTGTGGGTGTATTTAATTCACCCATCAATGCCCTCCGATGTGCCAGAAGTATTCAGGACCACCTTGATAGACTGGCCAAAGCACAAAATGAAAGCAGTGAATGGAATGTGGTTTTCAGGCTTGCCCTCAATGATGGACAACCCCTTACCAGAGAGGAAGGTTTTTTTGAAGTAGCCATCAAAAAAGCCAAGAGGTTTTGCCTGATTGCCGAGTCCAATCAGATCGTTCTTTCTGCGCATCTGAAGGATTTATTTGCCATGGAAACCGAGGCTTCAGCCCCCCTGCCGTTCCTGCCTTCAGTCAAAATATTGACGAAACCACAGGAGGATTTTATCAATTTACTTTTTGAACATACAGAAAAAAGCTTACAGACAGAATCTTTTGATGTCAATCACCTCTGCCTGCAGATGGGGAAAAGCCGGACACAACTTTACCGCACAATAACCAATCTGACTGGTAAATCTCCCAACGAATTCATCAAAGAATTACGTATGAGGAAAGCCTGGAACCTTATAAAATCTAAAGAGAGAAATATCTCTGAGATCGCTTTGGAGGTAGGATACTCCAATCCTTCCTATTTCAGCAAAATATTTCATGAAAGCTTTGGATGTACTCCTTCTGAGATGTATAGCATTATCAGGTGATCAAACCATGAAACAAATTCATCAGTATTTGGATCATCTGAGGTAGATAAGGCAAAGCACACTGGCTAGTTTTGATACAATCAGTTTCTAAGGGTAATAGCAATTGGATTCCTCAAAGGTTAGGCTTATTTATCTCATACAAAGCCGCTCGATGAGTGCCGGTACAAAGAAATCAGAATAGCATGAAAGGCTGTGATAACTTTTCACAGCACACTCTTCTGCCCTTCATTCAAATTGTAGATTAGTAAGTTCTTCACTAAAATCACTTTCGTTATGGAAACCACAATACCAATCACCCAAAAAGCTACCCTCTATGAGAGGTTAGGAGGAGAAGCGGGTATCAGAAAAATTGTTAATGATGTGTTAGACAAAAATCACAATAATTCGCTGATCGGGCATCATTTCCAGAACGTTAATATGAACCGGCTCAAGCAATTAGTTTTTGAATTCTTTTCTATGGGTACCGGCGGCCCTCATCACTACACAGGCAGAGATATGCTCACCGCTCATACCGGTCTGAACATCAGTGAGGCGGATTTTCAAATTGCTAACCAAGATACGCTACAGGCTTTAAAAGAAAATGGAGTAGGAGAAGCAGAAATCAATGAAGTAATCACTATTCTCAATTCTATGAAAGAGGATATTGTCAGGAAATAACCTCTATAAAAAGTTGTGAGTATCGCCTTTTTGGAAGCTTGAAAGCATTCTTTGAAGAGTTGCCCAAAGAAATTTTTTACTTTGCATGCTTACCCACTTCCGCAAAAGCATTGATCTCCTCAATCAACATACGGTCGTTCAATCTTTGGGAATAATGCATTTTCCTGATCACTAACCCTTCATCCAATAAGAACTCGGCAGGCATGGTGCTGATAGATTCACCATCGGCCATCAGGTGCAGGGGTAATCCTTTCAATTTAGCTTTGATCGCTGTTTGCGCAAAAGAGGTAATATGGCTTACGGCAGACTGGTAACCGGAACTTTCCAGTCCATACGCCTCATACCATCTTTTCTCCGGATCGGAAATAATGGGTATGGGTGAGACACCCTGATGGAAAGTACTTCTGAGGATTACCTTTTCTTTTGATTCAAAGAAGAAGATCATATCAAGGCCTTTGGCTTTGAATTCCTCATGCACTTTGGTGAGGGCATGGACCCTGAGATTACAAAAGGGGCAGCCCGCATGTCTGAAAAAACCTATCAAGACTTTTCGCCCTTTATAGCTTTGAAGATCAATGGTTCTTCCAAATACATCTTTCAGGTTGAACACGGGCGCTGCTACATTGAGTTCTATCTTCATAAGAGGGAATATACCCGTAAAAACGTATAGAAAAACTGAGAGGGGCGGTTGTGTTTACCTTGCAGTCTTATTGTTGAAGTAAGGAATAAGCGCAGATTTGTAAATTACTACAGTTTTTTCTTGTAGAAGAGGTGTTTTATATGAAAATTTATGCAAAACGCCTTGCCTGCGTATCATGACAAACAGGTAAAGATTACCAGAAAACAATGCCACTTCAAGAGGGTGTACTTCCTGTGAATCCAGAAGACTTTCCGCAAATGGTAGAAGTATGGGAAGCCTCTGTCCGTGCCACACACGATTTCCTGACAGAAGCGGATATACAGTTTTTTAAGCCCTTGGTGCTAGAAGAACTTCCTAATATGGCATCCATGGCCTGTATGCGCAACGATCAGGGTAAGATAGTAGGCATACTGGGGGTATCAGAGGAAAAAATAGAAATGCTTTTTATTCACCCATTGTGGCGTGGTAAGGGGGTTGGCCGCCAACTGCTGCTGCATGCCGTCCACGTTCTGGGAGCTTCTGTTGTTGATGTTAATGAGCAAAATGAGCAGGCTGTAGGTTTTTACCTCCGAATGGGGTTTGAAGTAGCAGGGCGGTCGGCAGTGGATAGTCTGGGCAAACCCTTTCCCTTATTGCACCTGCAGCTGCCTCACAGGGAGGGCGAGGTGATCAATAGTAGGCAGCCGGAAGGAAACCCGTGAAATGAACCGGCACCACCCTGACTGCAGCAAAACTTTTTCGTCATTTTAGCGACACTTATGAGACCATTGTATTTTTTATTATTCATCCTATTCTATAGCGCACTACACACCCTGAAGGCCCAGCCTAATGTCATTCTGATTCTTACCGACGACCAGGGGACACTGGATATGCACTGTTACGGTTCTCAGGATCTACATACACCCCATATGGATGCCTTGGCTGCCTCTGGGCTTCGCTTTACCCAATTTTATGCAGCGGCTGCTGTTTGTTCCCCTTCCCGGGCGGGCTTATTAACTGGCAAAACGCCCCTACGAGCAGGGCTCCCGGGCAACGTGCCTATTCCTGAGAAACAACCTGGAGCGGGTATGCCTTCATCCCAGGTTACCATGGCCGAAATGATGAAAGCGGCGGGCTATACCACAGCACATATTGGAAAATGGCATCTGGGACATGATGCCGATAAACAACCCAACGGGCAAGGATTTGATTACTCCTTTGGCCATTTGGTGGGTTGTATAGATAACTACAGCCACTTCTTCTATTGGTCAGGGCCTAACAAACATGATTTGTGGCGTAACGGGGAGGAAGTCTATCGTCCGGGAGAATATTTTCCGGATCTGATGGTAGAGGAAGTGAATCATTTTTTGGAAGAAAATCAGCGTCAACCTTTTTTTCTCTATTGGGCGATCAATGTACCGCATTATCCCTATCAGGGCTATGAGAAGTGGTTGGCACACTATCAGCAGCTGGAAACGCCCCGGAAAGAATATGCGGCTTTTATCTCTACGATGGACGAGAAAATAGGAGCCGTCATGCATCAGCTGGACAGCCTAGGGCTACGGGAGAACACGATAGTTATTTTTCAGTCGGATCATGGCCATTCTTGTGAGGAGCGCGCTTTTTATGGAGGTGGAAATGCCGGACCTTACCGGGGTGCTAAGTTTAGCCTGTTTGAAGGCGGTATCCGGGTTCCCGCCCTGATTAGCTGGCCCGGCCACATTCCACAGGGAGAAACCAGAGACCAGATGGCGGTGAGCATGGATTGGATGCCTACTATTGCCGAATTGTGCCAGATAGACCTTCCGGCTTCTCCACTGGATGGGAAAAGTCTGCAATCCGTCCTCCTGGATAAAGACGTGCCTTCCCCCCATGAGGCAATATACTGGCAAATGGGAGAGGCTACGGATCCTGAAAGCCAGTGGGCTGTCCGGGTGGGAGACTGGAAACTGATTGGCCATCCTAACGATCCTGTGCAACCGGATCGACTGACAGAAGCCGATAGTCTGTTTCTGGTTAATTTGTCTCAAGATATAGGAGAGGAAAACAATTTGGCGCGTACGCAACCTGCGCAACTAGCCAGGCTGAAGCAATTATACGATACCTGGGTCAATGCTTTGCTGGAAGAGGAAAAAGCAGGGAAGTAACAAAACAGTATTAAAAACAATGCCCCTATCCGGCAGAGGGATAAGGGCACTGAAAGGTTCAGAAGCAATCTTCTTATTTTTTAATGATTTTGATTCTCGCTGTCTTCCCTTCCTGGGTAGTCAGGTTCAGAAAATAAACACCCGCCGGAAGTGATAAAGCCGCTGTATGGATCCTGAGATGAGCACCTTCATACTGCAACTGCTGGGTGATATCTTTTACCTGCCCTGTTAAATCGTATAACAAGACTGATACACTATGAGGTGAGACAGGTACGCCTTCCACAGCAAGGTGAATGACTTCTTCAATAGGATTGGGAAAGACCGATACAGAGAAAGGCCCGTTTATACCGGACAAGGATTCTGTTTCGATTTCTTGGTTCCCTTTACTGTTTTGAGCGATTCTGGCTTGGGCAGCGCCTGTGTTTTGATACAACACCTGGTCAGGAATAGATCTTTTGCTCATGCCAGGGCCACTATAGCTTACTTTCAGTATTTCACTTCCCCATTTCTCAAAGAAAGTGACTTTGATCTGATGGAAGCCCTGGCTCAGGTTAATACTACCTGATTTCTCTTCTTCTGCATGAAAACCATCATTGTCAACTACTTTCTTCCCATCAATAAAGAGGGCACTGCCATCGTCGGAAGCGGTATAGAAAGTATACTGACCAGCAGCTTTTATTTCTATGTACCCCTCAAAAGTAAAGGCAAAATAGCTGTCTTTAGATCGGGGTGCCAGTGTAAAATTAGATACGGTACCTTCCTTTTTGGCGTTGAGGGTACTAAAATTCGGCAGGTAATCCCAGTTTCCTTCATAGTAGGCATAACGCAATCCGTGTTCTGCTGCTACCGGTGCCTGTATTTTATTATCGCTTTCGTCGTCAGCCTCTTCACCTTCGTCATCCTCCTCCTCGTCTTCTTCCTCCTCGTCTTCTTCCTGGGAATCCTCATCATCGGATGGTGACTGTCCCTCATTGTCAGGATATAGCACCCCATTTGGAATGAGTTGCTTGCCCAAGCCCGGGCCACTATAACGGACTTCCAGCACTTCGCTGCCCGCCTTTTCAAAAAATACTACTTTAATCGTATGACGTCCCTGACTTAAGCTAATACTTCCGGATTTTTCTTCTCTGGCATGCAAGCCATCGTTGTTGACGACTTTCTTTCCATCAATATAGAGGGCGCTACCATCGTCGGAAGCGGTATAGAAAGTATACTGACCAGCAGCTTTTATCTCAATAGACCCTGTAAAAACATACCCGTAATATTCATTCCGCAATCGGGTATCCAATGAAAAGTTAGAGCTATTCCCTGTTTTTTTAGCCTTCAGCCGGCTGAAATCCGGCAACTGACTCCAGTTACCTTCATAATAGGCATACTGTAATCCGTTTGCAGCAGAGCCGGATGATTTGGTTTTTACCACTACATCTACCTTGTCTGAAGCAGTGGCCTTATCATCATCGGTTACTGTCACATTGAACACATAAGTACCTTCCTGCAATTTCCCTATTTTCAGGGTTCCGGTGTTCTGGCCGCTCAGCGTGGCTGAAGAAGGGCCACTGGCCTGACTCCAGGCATATTGTACAATTTTGCCATCCGTGTCTTTGGCCTCTGCCGTTAGGGTAGCACTATTGTTGGGCAAAGTAAGTGTAACAGATTGTCCGGCGTCAACGGAAGGACTGGCATTAGAAGGGGCTGTTTCTCCCGAAGTAAACTCAAAAGCACCTGCATCGTAGCCACCTCCCTGAGGTCTTTGTTCATCGTCATGATCTGCCTTTACCTTATAGGAAGAAACATCTTTGCCAGCATTGACAGCCTTGGCTCCACTTTTCAGATGATAGTCATGATTGCCTGCGTTGACAAAACCTGCTTCACTAACGCTGTTGAGGAAAACGTTATGAGACGCTTTCCAGTCAATCGGAGCATTCAGCAGAATTATATTTTCATCAGCCCCTACTACTATATTATTGTAAAATACATTGCCACTGCTTTCTCTGCTGTACATACGCATACCAGCCTCTCCGGGGTTGATAATAGTATTGTTGATAAAATAAAAACCTCTACCCTTCACTGTTTCCCTGTCATCACAAAAGATACCATCTACCGCTGCATCTACGATCACATTATTGTAAACATAGTTATCGCCGGATCCGAAAACCTGTATACCTACCCCCGTTCCTTTGATGATAATATTATTGTAGAGCTTACCAGTAGTACCCCCTCCGATCAAGATGCCTTCATCCTGATACTGCTCGCGGGCCATCCCAAAGTTTTTGACCGTGTTGCGAAAAATTTCACAATCTTTTGTGGCGCGGCTGACCTGTATGCCATCCCATCCGGTGTTCTCAATGCGGTTGTCAAAAACACGCAATCCTTCAATATTATGCGGTTCTGCTTTCACCGACTTACCATTGCAGTTCAGTGTCCTTGTATCTCCCGTATAACCAATGTAGAGGCCTTCTCCATGCGTATCGTGCACATAATTGTCATGAATGGATACCTGACGCATCACAAAGTTTTGTCGCCAGGAGGAAGGATCACAGGAAGGGTCATTTTTATAGAGAATACCGGCAAAACCAGTGCGGGAAATCTCCAGGTGATCAATTTCTGCATGGGTACCATAACCTGCCACACCGCTTCCTGTACTGTTAACACCGTCGATCTTAAAGCCATAGGTGATGCCTGAAGTGCCTGTACCTGTAAAACGAAAATAGTTAACATTATTTAGAAGCAAGCCATAGTAATGTTGATATCCACCTATCTTCACCTGCCCTCCGCAATTGATAAAAGTAATAGGCTTGTCAGCAGTACCACTAAAGTTAAAGAGATTCAGGTACTTATATTGCCCTGCTTTGATACAGATGACATCGCCAGGCTTAATATTCATCTTGCTGCCGTCGATATAGATATTGTTTGGTGTGATCACATGATCACAGTTACAGTCCTGCCCAAAGGTAATACCGGGCCATAGAAAAGTTGAAATCAAGAGGAACGACCAATAAAAATGTTTCATGAGATTTGGTTTAACCAGGTTTTATACATTGTTAAAAGAAAGGGCTGTTCACCCTGCACCAGGGTGTGATCAGGTTACCTCAGGGGCTTGCATAAAGCCTAGGGTGAACAAACTTATTATTTGAAATATGGAAAGCTTTTAAAAAAGTGATTAGCAGAAAGATACAATTGTCATGAGGGTTTTTAAAAGTAAGCTTACTACAGTACATACAATTCATGAGCCTTTATTTTTTTATTTGAGCGAGTAAGGCTGGCTTAACTGCAAAATCAGTGCCACTTGGCAGGTTTTAAGCTGAATTAGAAAAATGCAAATTAATCCCTTATCAAAATGATAAGGAGTTTTTCATAATGAGGAAGGAAATGAGAGAAGAGCCCAACCAGTATGGTCACTGTAGGGGGGTACTATATTGCAACCTGATACAGAGGCAGCAATGGGATTTGTCTGTAGAGATAATAAAAAATTGGTAATGTATTTATGTTTTCTTTTAGGTTTGAAAAGCCAATTGACGAGTTATATGATTCTGTTCAGGTGTCCGGATTTTATTCAGACGTATATACCAAAATGGCTGTGGTATATTTTTTCATTAAATGGAGAGTAGTCACTCATTTGTTTTTGAAATTTCTGATAAGAATCATAGACTTTCTGGTTCCATGCGCTGGCTTGGGTAATGTCAGAAAGTACTTCATCAGTGTGTTTTCTGAAGGTAGCTAACACATCGTCTGGAAATTTTTTAAACTGAACCTGTTCTTCCTCTGCTAATTTCTTGGCATACAAACTATTCTTGACTTCTGATTCAGAGAGCGTCCACATATTCAGTCGCTCGGTGGCTGTCCGGAGGATGGCCTGTAAATCAGTGGGTAACGCTTCAAATTTGGATTTATTCGCCAGCAGTTCGAGGGCAGTGCCCGGCTCGTGCCAACCCGGATAATAATAATATTGGGCTACATTATAAAAACCCATGATGTAATCATGGTAAGGGCCGATCCATTCCGTAGCGTCAATGACACCCCGTTCCAGGTTAGTATAAATTTCACCTCCTGCAGAAAGTACTGCGGAACCCCCTGCCTGGGTGAAAACTTTGCCGCCAATCCCCGGAATACGCATTTTTAATCCCTGAATATCAGCCACAGTATTGATTTCTTTGTTGAACCACCCGCCCATCTGCATCCCGGTATTTCCTCCGGGGAAGGGGAGTAAGTTAAAATCTGCATAGGTCTGCTGCCACAACGGCAGCCCTCCCCCACCCAGCAGCCAGGCATTCATTTGCTGGGCATTCATCCCAAAGGGGACTGTCGCAAAAAACTGGGCTACCGGAATTTTCCCTGCCCAGTAATAAGAAGCGCCATGTCCCAGCTCGATGGCACCATTGCTTACAGCATCAAAGATTTCCAGCGCAGGCACCAGTTCTCCGCCACCGTAAACAGTAATATCCATCCGTCCGCCAGACATTTCATGGACCCATTGCGCAAACATATGGCAGCCTTCTCCAATGATAGGAAAGTTGGGAGGCCAGGTGGTGGCCAGTTTCCATCGGAATTTCTCATTAAAATTGACATAAGGCCCATCGCTTTTCTGCTGTGGGGAAGGAGAAGAGCAGGCGCTATTCAAAAGGACAGGAGCCACCGCCAGGGCTGTTCCTTTGGTCATGAATTCACGGCGCTTCATATTTTTCATAAACAAAATCTCTATAAATGCTGAAAATAAAGTGTTGTGTCTGGTAAAGGGCGTAATCTTTCGCTAATATCTGTATTATAATCGTAAAACATAAGCAGTGAAGATGTCCTCTTGAAAATGCGATGTACAAATACTTCCGCTAGTGATTACCAATAAACATCAGAGATGCACACAGGCTGATTTCTTACGGTTGAGGGAGAAGATGCTCAAAAATAAATGGGTTTCAGGAACTTACCCGGGAAAAATAGTTTTATACTGGCACATTTAAATTAAAATCTACTATCTTTGCAGTCTTTTACGACAAATGGACGCGTTCCATACATGTTAAACTTAAATTTATTATGGCAGTAAAAATCAGATTAGCGCGTCGAGGACGCAAAAAACTGGCAATTTACGACGTGGTCGTAGCAGATGCCAGAGCACCACGGGATGGTCGCTTTATTGAAAAGTTAGGATTGTATAACCCCAATACAAATCCTGCAACTATTGAAATTAATGAAGACAAAGCCCTGAATTGGGTTTTGAAAGGAGCTAAGCCTACAGATACAGTAAGAGCCATGCTTTCTTACAGGGGTATTATGTTAAAAAAACACCTGCAAATTGGCGTTCAGAAGGGAGCTATCACCCAGGAAGAAGCTGACAAGAAATTTGAAGAGTGGAGTAAGAACAAGGAGGAGAAAATTACCAGTAAGGTAAATACTATCACTAAAAAGCAGGAAGAGGAGAAAAAGGCAAGGCTGGCGGCTGAGGCTAAAATAAAAGAAGCCCGTACGCAGGAACGTCTGGAAAAACAGAAAGAACTGGAAGCAAGTGCTGTGGAAGCTGCCCGTGAAGCTGCTGGTGAAGAAGAAACAGAAGAGGAAGTAACAGACGAAGTAGCTGTAGAAGAAACGCCTGCAACTGAAACGAAACCTTCTCAAGAAAAGAAGGCTTCTGCCCCAGAAGCAGAAACACCGGCTGATAGTGCCTCTCAAGCTGCTGCCGGAGAAGAAACCAGTGCCGAAGCTGGCGTTGTAGCTGAGCCTACTCAGCCCAAAGCAAAAGCAGAAGAATCCAAGGAAGAAAAAGAGGAGAAACAAGACGAAGGCTCGTCCTCAGAAGAAGAGAAGAAAGCAGAGTAAGGCTATATGCGCGTTGAAGATTGTTATCAGCTAGGGTACATCGTCAAACCGCATGGGCTGCAGGGTGAAGTGAATGTCTTTCTCGACGTGGATTTTCCCGAAGATTATCAACATCTGGAATCAGTGTTCGTAGTGTTGCCCGACACTGGAACGCTGGTTCCTTTTTTTGTGGAGTATCTTAGTATTTCTGACAATAAGGTCATCTGTAAGCTGGAGGATATTGATACCATCGAACAGGCCGCTCCGCTGGCCAAGGCTCCTCTATATCTTCCTTTAGAAAACCTGCCTATCTTGGAGGAGGGACAGTTCTATTACCATGAAATTATTGGATTTGCTGTACAGGATGAGAAGGAAGGAGTTTTAGGTATTGTGGAGAATGTCTACGAAGGCAACGGCCAGGATTTAATAGTCATGCAGTATAAAAACCAGGAGGTTTTGATTCCCATGACTGATGATATAGTTCCTAAAGTAGACAAGCAGCAGAAAATCGTGTTTACCCGCTTGCCGGAAGGATTGCTGGATGTGTACCTTTCTTAAGAGGGAAAAGATTCTTGGGTCGCTAAAGCTATATAGTCCGGGCGGTCAGAGAGATGTTCGTACCGGTAGCTCTTCAGCAATTCTCCCTGATAAATCAAAAATATTCCTGGCATCTGAAGGGCGCTGCCCAGCAGTTTATTTAAACTCTGGCCTTCCTCAAAATGCTGTTTCCAGGAACTTATATCCAATACTTGCCGGATACTCCCCTTCTTCAGACGGAACTGCTGGTATAAAGAACCTTCCGGGTTGCTGATATGATCAAGTCCCAGCAATTGATATCGTTGGAAGACATGAGTGGCTGCTGAGGGGGCTGCCATGTGTACTACAATAATCTCAACGCCCTCTTTCTCAATGGTTTCATACTGCTCCCGTATTTCCGTCAGGGCTTTATGGGTAGAGTGGCATTCAAAGTGCCTTAAGAAAATCAGCAAAACAGGTTTTTCTTTGGACAGTTCATTCAAATTTCTCCCCTGCGCTGTACGGTAACGGGATAAAACGGCAGAAAGAGAGGGTGAAGAGAGGGGTGTTTCCTCCAACAGGGTATGACTCACTCTGAGTACAAGATAAATGATCACTGCAAAGGGCAGTAGCCAGATAAGGTCTTTGAGCGAGAAGAAAAGCGCTAATTTAAGGGGGAGTATGTCACGGGCCCAATAGCTCCAGATAAAAATAGCTTCAATCAGTTTGATCTGGAATCCCATACCGATGATCATGAAATGACGGACGGGATTGAAAGAGGCTATAAAATAAAATACACCCAATACCACAGTGATCGCGCCGATCATTTTCCATGGGAAAAGATACTGAGGATCTGGCATGTTGGCCCATCGGAAAAGTGTTTCCGGAAAAAGGGTAAAAGTCAAACCCCAGAAGGCATTGGCAATACCAGCGAGCTTAAGCAACATAGAAACCCACTCGGGAAGCGATTTCATAAAGCACGTTGTTTTTTTGTGGTTCTTACAGTAACCATTCTTCCTATAATAATGCCAAAAGGAATTATCCAGATCAAATCATTCATGATCAGATGGAATAAAAATTTCTTATTGATATGACCCTCCATTACATACAGATAAAACCCAAGGGCACCGACTATTTTCGAACATAAGCCAGCGACTAAAAGATACCAGAACCGGGTAGGGTAAAAAGCAACAAGCACATAGAAGAGCCCAAACAGCATCACCCCTAAACCCTGCCACTCTATCACAGGCAGCGCAGGATGATCTTCCAAAGTAACCCACTGATAAAAGGCATCCGGAAATTTATAAATAAAAAATCCCCAGCCCAGGTTGTAAACACCTGCTAATAGCAAGAATCCTTGCATCCAGAGTTCTACGCGTACTGATTCTCGTACTTCCATAATGCTGTATTCCGTATTCAGCATGAATGATATCGCTGTGCCAGATGATTAGGCATTGATCATAATTCATGGCTGCTTGAATCCTATTCTACCCTGTAAAACACTAGACCAGTCGCTTATTTTGCTAAAGATTTAGTACATATAACTACCGGCATTAATGCTGATCGTAGAACCCGTGGCATGATCAGCATAGCCACTGGCCAGAAATGCCACGGTCGGAGCAATGTCTTCTGGTTTGGTAAGCGAAGTTAATGCAATATCAGATTTAACATAATCTTCTCCATACTTTTTAATAAAATCTTCGGCCATGTCTGTACGGGTAAACCCGGGGGCTACGGTAAAGGCTTTGACCCCCTGCTTTCCAAATGACCTGGCAATGGAGCGGGTTAAGGCAACGATGCCCCCTTTGGAAGCCGCATAAGCTAAATACTCACCAGTATCTCCTCTGAAAGCAGCCCGCGAGGCTATGTTAATCACTCTGCCGCCTCCATGCTCAATAAAATGGGTAATGGCTTTCTTACACAATAAACCTGTAGCATGCAGATTAACCAGCATCGTTTTAGACCAGGAATCGGTGAAGGCTATATCGTCTCCTTCCACATCTGCGCTAACCGCAATACCGGCATTATTCACAATACCATCCAACCGCCCAAACTTAGCAACCACATTCTCAAAAAGCTGAATAACCTCCACAGGTTTAGAAAGATCAGCCTGAAAAGTGATAGCCCCCCTGCGAATATTTTCGGCCACATGCTGGGCAGTGTCGGCATTTCTGAAATAATGAACACCTACTTGTGCACCTGCTGCAGCCAATTGCTCAGCGATGGCTCTTCCGATACCACGACTGGCTCCTGTTACCAAGATTTTCTGATTGGTCAGATCTATGCGCATGCCAGTGAGTGCCTAAAAAACAAGCTTACCTGAGATTTCTGCAAAATGTAATTTATAATCATAGGATAATCATAACAATTTTTTTGATAACCTGCTATACTTGCAGTGGAAAACAAAAAAGATAAACTAATGAACATCACACCCGGACAAGTCTCCGAATTGATCAGAGGAAGAAGGTCTCTGTATCCTGCCATGTATAGCGACAAAACCATAGCGCGGGAAATTATTGAGGAAATACTGGAAAATGCCAACTGGGCACCTACTCACAAAATGACAGAACCCTGGCGGTTTATGGTATTCACCGGTGAGGGATTGAAAAAGCTAGCCCACTTTCAATCGGAGCTTTACAGAGAATTGAGTTTAAAGGAAGGAACCTACGAAGAGAAGCAGTATCATAAATTAAAAGAAAAACCCCTGATGTGCTCTCATATCATTGCCATTGGTATGCACCGGGATCCTCAGCAAAGAATTCCCGAAATGGAAGAAATTGCTGCAACGGCCTGCGCCGTTCAGAATATGTATCTGACGGCAGTGGCTCATGGTATTGGCTGTTATTGGGGCACTGGTGGCATTACTTACCGGAAAGAAGCCAAGCCGTTTTTCAACTTAGGAGAACATGATAAGCTACTGGGGTTCTTTCACCTGGGCGTTCCTGTTAATGAAGAATGGCCCCGGGGCAGACGCCAGCCTGTTAGCGAAAAAGTAGCCTGGGTAGAATAACTCATAGATTCAGTTCTTGTAACAACTGCCAGGCACGATCACAGGCTTGGCCTACCGCCGAGGCAGGCATGGTGTTGAGCTGTAATTTTCCCAATTCCTGTAAAGAGGGGGCGGTAGGCACGTCGGTGGAGGCTGGAAACTGATGATGTGCCTGCGCATAACGACGCAATGTTTCAGTATCCAGCAGATAAGATAACAAACGCCTGGCATGGGTAGGATGCGGAGCTTGTTGAACCAGACTCACTCCAGTGATACTGGCATAAACACCTTGTTCCTGCTGGGGAAAAATGATGCTGATACGCTTGGGCTTGGAGGAAGCCATATACTGACTTACCTGTATCATGGTTACTTGTAGGGAGTCTGCGGCTAATTGATCCAGTAAGGCTAAAGAATCTTTCCGGAGGATGGTATTCTTATGGTATTGCGAAAGCCACGCCTGTGTAGCTTCTTCTCCCTTATCGGCCAGCATCAATGTGGTGAAGGCATGTAAAAAATCTGGGTCATCGGATAGTAGCACCTTCCCTTGCCAGAGATCCTGTGCCAGGGCTGTGTAAGAAATGGGCGGCTTCGTATGAACGCTGTCTGGAAGATAAGCTATGACAAACGGATCGTAGGTAAGCGGATACCAGTAAGTGAGGGTATCCTGAAAAGCGGCCTCGTATCGGATGAGTGCAGGCGGCATGGTTTGAATCAAACTATCCTGTTTGGCTTGTTGCAGGTAGCAAACACCCGGGAGTATCAGGAGATCTGCCTCCGGCTGTTCCTGCTGTTTCAATCTGTTTATGAGGCTGCCTGCATGTTCATAGATAATATTTACTTTAATACCGGTGGTTTCCTCAAACTTATGAAAGAGAATATCATCAGATTTTTGATAACAGGCCGTATATACATTGACCACAGCGCCCTGCTCTACCTTTCTTGCGTCCTGTGTACAAGCGACGAGAAAGAATGTGACTATACATAAATACAACAAAAGCCATAGCTTTCTGTGCATGATAGAAATAGATTTTTATCAGGCTTTGGCCGTGGTCATGGGGTGTTGTAACAGTTTTTTACTAAATCGCTGAAACCTTAGCAGCAGCAGAATGGCGGCTACTGAAAGGCCGGTCAGCAGGCCCAACCATATCCCCTGTGGTCCCCACTCCAGGGTAAATGCCAGCCAATACCCTAATGGCAAAGCTACTACCCAATAGGCAAACAAAGTAATGACTGTTGGAATTTTGACATCAGCCATACCGCGTAAAAGACCTAGTCCAACCGCTTGTGTACCATCAGAAAGCTGGAAGAAAGCAGCGATAATCAGCAAAGAGGCCGCTAGTTCAACAACGCCTGTGTCCTTAATGTAGAGTTCGGGCAGTGCCTGATTGAATGCGATAAAAATAAAGGCGGAAAAACCCATCAACAGCCAGCCCATGATCATGGCTGTAAAACCGGCTCTTCGCATATTAGGAATGTCTTTCATACCCAGCTGGTTGCCGATTCTGACGGTGGCAGCGGCGGCCAAACCCGTAGCGACCATATAACTGATGGCCGCCAGATTGATGGCAATCTGGTGTGCTGCCAGGGCTTTGGTACCAATCCACCCCATCATGATAGAGGCAAAACTGAAGGCCCCTACCTCAAAGATATATTGCATACCCGTAGGAATTCCCAGGGAAAGAATACGTTTGATCAGTTGTTTTTTCCAATGGTTTACCTGCATTTTCCTTTGCTGATACCAGGAAGCCTTCAGCACATACAGCATCATGGCGATGCCCATGGCAATTCTGGAAATAAGAGTGGCCCAGCCAGCACCGTTCAATCCCATAGCGGGTAATCCCCCTTTACCATAAATAAGCAGATAATTAAGCACTATGTTGAGAATATTGGCAGAAACAGTAATATACATGGCTACACGTGTGTAGGATAGTCCTTCTGCATACTGCTTAAAGGATTGAAATAGCATGAAAGGAATGAGAGAAGCGGCAATGATAGACAGGTAAGGTATGGTTGAATCAACCACATCCAAAGGTTGGTCGAAATAGTAAAGTAGAAAGGAGGACGCAATTACCAAAATACAGAGTAATACACCCGTGATCATATTGATCAGCAAGCCATGTTTGAAGATTTCTCCACTTTTTTGCTGATCACCTGCTCCGTCGGCAGCGGCTACCAGCGGGGTAATCCCGATAGAAACCCCAATGCCGAAAGTCAAAACCAGTGAAAAAATACTATTTGCCAAAGAAACGGCTGCCAGAGGTTGTGCTCCCAGGTTTCCCACCATAATACTGTCGGCTACGCCTACCAGGATATGGCCCAGCTGACTCAACATGACCGGATAGGCAATGAGGGCTGTCTGGCGGAAATGGATTCGAAAAGGTTGAAGCGACATAGCTCAGGTCTTATTTTTAAACAGATAAAATTTATTATAAAGGCTCAGAGGTTAAACATTCTGGCGGCTTTTAACAAGCCTGCTACACTGATAGCATCGGTAATCTCACCTTCCATCACCATCCGGATCGCTTCTGCCAGTTTTATTTTTTTAATGATCAGATCCTCTGTTTCGTCAAATTCTGTTTCTCCTTCTGTCAGATCCTGGGCTACAAATACAAAACCCTCTTCATCCGTTACGGAATTGGAGGTATGTATACGCATGATGTTGGTCCATTTCTTTGCCATCAGGCCGGTTTCTTCTTTCAACTCCCGTTGTGCAGAAATCAAAGCTTCTGTTTTCTTATGACCGCCCCCCATCGGGATTTCCCAGGAATACTCATCCAAGGTATACCGGTACTGGCCTACAATCCAGGTATTAAAATCCTCGTCTACCGGAATAATACCGATAGCAATATTTTTAAAGCTGACTTTTCCGTAAATACCCTCTCCCCCACGTGGATTAATCACCCTGTCTTCATAAACTTCAATCCAGGGGTTTTCATATATTCTACGCCTGCTTAATTGTTTCCAGGGATTTTCTGTATCATTCATCTGTATAAATATTTTCAGCGCCAGCTGGCATCTGCTCCTTTATTGCTGCCGAAAAAGACGCTGCCTATGATAATGCCTTCTAATAAGTTGATAGTTCCAGGCTCCCCAAGACGCAAGCATACATGGAAAAATGTAAACTATCAGGCTTCCATTTTCTGGAAGAAGTCCCACAGAACTATGCCAACACTTACGGCAATGTTGATAGAATGTTTGGTACCAAACTGAGGAATTTCCAAACAGCTGTCTGCCGTGGCCATGATGGCATCGTCTACGCCGAAAACTTCATTACCAAAAATCAGGCAATATTTGCTATCCGGGTAGGGCATAAAATCCTGCAGAGGAATACTTTTATCAGCCTGCTCAATACAGATGATTTTGTAATGCTCTTCTTTCAACTCTTCAATGAGTTCCACCGTTTTCTTCCGGTAGACCCAATCTACCGATTCGGTGGCACCCAAAGCAGTTTTATGAATGTCGCGGTGAGGGGGCTGGGCGGTGATGCCACACAGGTAAATTTTTTCTATCAGAAATGCATCTGCCGTGCGGAAGATAGAGCCTACATTGTGCATACTGCGGACATTGTCTAAAACCAGCACAATAGACTGTTTCTTTTTGGCTTTGAATTCCTCCACCGTGAGGCGCCCGAGTTCTTCATTTTTAAGTTTTTTCATCATCCATATGGGTTAAACAAGTTTCCGGAACCGCACAAAACCTGGAAAGGCCCGGGAAAAGTAAATGGCAAGCTTTGTCTGCCATGGCGCAGCAAAAATCCTTTGTAAAGAACATTTTAGCAAACAGAATTAGTTTAGAAATACTAAATTTAGCTATTGGAGAGAAAACAATGAGCTATGTTGGATGCAGGAGATTTTCTGACCGGGAACAGTCACCCATGCTTTTGCCTTCAGCCTTAGTTATTGCTACTTTTGTATCATTTACCTAGAAAAGAACCAGACTATGCCGCCGATCAAAGTGAAGAAATTTGTTTCCAGTAAAGAGACCCCCCTCATGCGACAATACAATGCAGTGAAAGCAAAATACCCGGGGGCTCTGTTGTTGTTCAGGGTAGGAGATTTTTACGAAACATTTGGAGAAGATGCCATTGTGGCCAGCAAGGTGCTGGATATTGTACTGACGAAACGTGCCAACGGTTCAGCGTCAGAAGTGGAGCTGGCCGGATTTCCTTATCACGCGCTGGATAATTACCTGACCAAACTGGTACGGGCCGGCCACCGGGTAGCCATCTGTGATCAACTGGAAGATCCTAAGTTTGCACGAGGTGTTGTCAAAAGAGGGGTTACCGAACTGGTGACTCCTGGCCTGTCATACAATGATCATGTGCTGGACAAAAAACAAAATAACTACCTGGCTTCTCTCCATTTCGACAAACATAAAGTAGGTATTGCGCTGCTGGATCTTTCCACTGGAGAGTTTTTGACTTCCTGTGGTTCCACAGAGTATGTTGATAAGCTGATCCAAAGTTTTGCCCCTTCGGAAATTATCTATAATAAAAAATGCAAGCAGCAGTATGAAACGCTTTTTCAGGATCAGTATAATACCTACCGACTGGATGAATGGTTGTATACCCATGATTATGCCTATGAAACACTCACCAAACATTTCAAAACCCAATCATTAAAAGGGTTTGGGGTAGAAAATTTAGGGGAAGGAATTATTGCAGCCGGTGCCATTATGCACTATCTGCAGGAAACAGAACACCATCATATCCAGCATATTTCCTCTATAGGTCGCATTGAGGAAGACCGGTATGTATGGCTGGATAAATTTACCATCCGCAACCTGGAACTTGTTCATCCTCAGCAGGAAGGGGGTGTTTCCTTAATTGAGGTAATGGATTGCACCACAACACCTATGGGGGCCCGTTTGCTAAAAAAGTGGATGGTGCTGCCGCTTAAATCCAAAACAGCGATAGAAGAACGTCAGCATACCGTACAGGGTTTGCTGGACCATGATGAACTGCACCGACAGGTTGTGCAGCACCTCAAATCTGTGGGGGATGTAGAACGGCTGATCTCAAAGGTGGCAGCCAGTCGGATTAATCCACGGGAAATGATGCAGTTAAAGAAAGCTCTGAAGCTGACCGTACCCATCAAACAACTGTTGTCTTCACTAGAGTTGCCTCAGTTAAAGAAGCTGGCCGGGCAGTTGAATACCTGCGACTACTTGCTGGAGAAAATTGAAAAAGAGCTGAAGGAAGACCCCCCAGTCGTAATAAACCAGGGCGGGTTGATACAGGATGGGGTTTGTGAAGAACTCGACGAATTGCGTCGTATTGCTTATTCTGGCAAAGATTACCTAGCACAAATCAGGGAACGGGAGGTGAAAAATACCGGCATTCAATCATTGAAAATTGCTTTCAATAAAGTTTTCGGTTACTATCTGGAAGTTTCCAATGCCCACAAGAATAAAGTGCCTGCCAGCTGGATACGTAAACAGACCCTGGTGAATGCAGAGCGCTATATCACAGAAGAGCTGAAAGCCTATGAAGAAAAGATTCTAACGGCAGAAGACAAGCTTTTTCAGATAGAACAAAATCTTTTTCAAGATTTGGTAGCGGCTACCGCTGAATTTACCCGGCAGATTCAGCAAAATGCACGGGTATTGGCGGTGGTAGACTGCCTGGCTGCCTTTGCGCATATTGCCCGGCAGTATCAATACACAAGGCCTGAAATCCTGGAATCCGACATAATTGATATCAAGGAAGGGCGGCATCCGGTCATTGAACGACAATTACCTCCAGGAGAACCCTATGTGCCCAACGATATCTTACTGGACAGCGAATCCAACCAGATTCTCATTATCACTGGTCCAAATATGGCGGGTAAGTCGGCTTTGCTAAGGCAGACGGCCCTGATCGTGCTGATGGCACAGATGGGTTCTTTTGTCCCGGCCGCTTCTGCTAGGCTTGGGCTCATCGATAAGGTGTTCACCCGGGTAGGAGCATCGGATAATCTGGCTCGGGGAGAGTCTACTTTTATGGTAGAAATGATAGAGACAGCCAGCATTATCAATAACCTCAGCAACCGCAGCCTGATTCTTATGGATGAAATAGGCCGTGGCACAAGCACTTATGATGGTATTTCCATTGCCTGGTCTATTGTGGAATATCTGCACAATCATCCCAATTGCAGAGCCAAAACCCTGTTTGCCACCCATTATCATGAGTTAAATCAACTGGCCGATACTTTTGACCGGATTAAAAACTTTAACGTAGCGGTGAAAGAAATTGGTAACAAGATACTGTTTATGCGAAAATTAAAAGAAGGAGGCAGCCAGCATAGTTTCGGTATTCATGTGGCTCAAATGGCAGGAATGCCCAACCAGGTAGTGATACGGGCTAATGAAATCATGCATCATCTGGAAAAAGAAAAAATCAATGGTGATACGGCTTCCCATCTAAAAGAAATACCTAAGCAAAATTATCAGTTGAGCTTTTTTGAAATGGACCCTAAATTTTTGAAAGTGAAGGAGATGCTGGAAAAAACAGACATCAATACGATTTCACCTGTAGAGGCACTGCTTAAACTCAATGAAATGCAAATGATTATCAGAGAAAAGTGAGTTTAATCTTGTTGCCCCAATGGAGAATTACAGGGTTGTCAGCTATATTTTATCGATTCTTCCTCTGTAGCTTTCATAAAGTTTTGGAAATGACAGTGGAATTCGGTTGTCAGATTTTCGCGTGCTGTCAATTCAATTTGCTTGACAAGCATACTTTTGGTCAACTCAATCAGTTCATCGAGTTTCCGCAATTTGAGCAACCGCACGTATGACATCAATTTGTGACAGCCGAACCGGAAGGCTTTTTCGTTATTATCCCTGATAGCCTCTAAAACAGGGGGAATACTTTCCCGGGTAAGTTTGAGGATTTGCTCTAAAATCAGGCAGTAGCTTTCATCATCATCAAGGTAAAGGGCATGGAGCTGAGAGAAATCCGGGGTATCTGTGATGTAATCCAAAGTATTGGGCAGATGGGATTGAGCGCTGTTCTTCTCTTCTATGAGAACAGACTTGGAAGTATACTGGTCATATTGGGATAGCATATTATACAAGTCTTTCGGTATGATAGGCTTAGAAAGATAACCGTTCATTCCTGCTTCTTTAATCACTCTATGCGTTTTCTCAGATACTGAGGCCGTTAAGGCAATGATAGGAATGTTTTGAAAATACGGCTCTTTCAGGTTCCGGATGTCGGCAGCTGTTTCATAACCATTTTTTTCTGGCATCTGTATGTCCATCAGGATGAGATCATATTGGTTATGTTTCACTTTCTCCAGCGCTTCCAAGCCATTGGAGGCTATTTCCAATGTTATTTTCCAATGGTCACATAAACCTTCCATCAGCAGCTGGTTGGCTACCACATCTTCTACATAAAGCACCTTCAAATTTTCCAGCGAACGATCCTTCAAAGCAAAATCAAAGGGCTCATTTTCATGACTGTTTCCGGGTGTTTCAGGCTTGCCAAAAGGTAAGCTTACTTTGAAAGTAGTTCCCTGGCCTTCCTGACTCTCTAAAAGTAATTTTCCATGATGCAGCTTTACCAGTTTGTGTACGATAGAAAGGCCTAAACCGGTGCCTCCATACTGTGTGGCTGTGTGGATACTGGCTTGCTGGTAAGGATCAAAGATGATCTCCCGTTTATCTACAGGGATACCTATACCCGTATCTGCTACCTCGAATCGTAGCATACAATGCTCTGCCTGCTCCTCTTCCATGCAAACACTTAACACAATTTGACCTTCACTGGTAAATTTGAGTGCGTTGTTGAGCAGATTGTTAAGGATCTGCCCCAAACGGTTTACATCTCCGTGTACAAATCCGGGTATATCTTCTTCCAGCAAAAGGCGGAAGGTGAGGCCTTTTTCGTTGGCCAGATTTTTATAAGTTAATTTAATGCCGTGAAGAAACGCTTTTAAGTTAAAATCCCTTTTGTTTAATGCCAGTTTACCTGCTTCTATTTTAGAATAATCAAGCGTATCATTGATGAGAGCGGTTAGATGATCCCCGGCAAAACGTATCGTTTGTAACAATTTTGTTTGATCTTCTCTCGGCTCCTTTTGCAGCATCAGATGGGTTAAGCCTAGCACAGCATTCAGCGGTGTTCTGATCTCATGGCTCATGGTAGAAAGAAACTCCTCCCGTAATTTCATGTTTTGTTCAGCAGTTTCTTTTTCCGACTGTAGTTTCTCTTCCCGTAGTTTCTGCTCAGTAATATCGCTGACTTGTATGATCCGGAAAGAATATCCGTCTGTGGTAACGTCAACCACGGTGGTCTTTCCCCAAAATGCTTTTCCTCTCCTGGTAGTATACTGAATGTGGCTAATAACAGGCTGTGCTGTTCTTTCCTGCTGTAGAAATTGTTGTGTGTCCGCATTCTCCTGATTTACAAGGAATGGAGATAAGCCATGCTCCAGCTCACTTTTGTTTTCAACTTCAAATAATTTTAAGGTTTGTATGTTGCAGTCCATGAGATACCCGCCAGACAGATCAAAAATCAGTATAGCGTCCGGTAAGTGATTGAATACCCAGTCCGTAGCCTGTTTTGGATAGGATGACGGAGGGTTTCCATTTTTTTCTTGCCGCAAATGTGCAATGCCATAGGCAAAATTTCCTCCTTGGTCGTAGCATCTGTTAAATGTCAACTCCATAGTCACAAAACCTTTTTGTTGGTGTTTTATAGGCAGCTGAAAAGCGGTACTTTCCATACCCCCATCCATCTCTGGATATGAATTATTAAATTTTTTTTGATCATCAGGATGCAGAAGGTTGAGTAAGCTGGGCATTCCTTTTAACTCCTGAGGTGAGTAATGAAGCATACGTTCACTATGTGGACTGGCATAGTCTATATGCAGTTCCTGGTCCACTAAGAGCAGGAGCTCTTCTTCAGGGAAGGAAGTATAATGTTGGTGAGCAGCTTTTTCGTACGATAATAAATACTGAACCTGACCTGTTTTGTCATAAATGATACTTACAAAATTATCGATAAGAATTAATCCGCCGTCTTTATGTACTGAGTGGTAGGTATAGGTAGACTCAGTAATTTTATTATTCTGATCTCTTCTCAAGGCCGCTTCTATACTTTTCCTTTCTGTTTCCTGAATAAAGTTTACAAAACTTCCGATAGCTGCATATTCGGCGGGAAAGTAACCTAAAATATGATGACAGGCCTGGTTAATATAGAGACACTGGAAAGAAAAATCATAAACGGCCATGATGTCTCTGGCATGTTCTGCTGTTCGTTTAAAATGGATGAGCGTCGTGTCAATCTCTTCTCTGAGTTCTTCCAGGGTTATAATAAAGACATTACTTTCTTCATAGGCAACCCTGTTTATCAGAAGATGAACCGTAAGAGGCCGGCCATCCTTTCTGACTAAAACAGCTTTTTCATTTTGTGTAGTACGGCCTAGGCTTTCACTGCTTATAAAGGCGCGAATGCTCTGGTACGAATCCTCATGAAGAAGAGAAAATAAAGAGGAGTCTTTTATCTCTGAAAAATCATAATGCAGTAGCCTGACAGCTAAAGAGTTAAAAAAAATAATGTTACCATGGCTATCTGAAATAAGCATAGCCTTTGAGCCATTATTGAGAATAGCCTCTAGTTTTTCTTTCTCCATCCAGATACAAATGCATGTACTTGCAAAGATAACCAAGTCAGGGATTATTTTATAACTTTTTAAATATTTTTTTAAATTTTTTAAATAAAGCTACCTTGTACAGTAGTTTAAAAAAGTTTTTCGGGGTAGCAAAAGCGTATCCAGGTCTAACCCAGCCCTGCGCTCTACTTGACAATAGTCAAACGCACAGGTGAATGTTCAATTTACTGGCAATTGAGGCATCCAACTGCAGATTGACTTCAGGGAGTTCCTTTATTTTTCAAGAATTATGGGATGCTATAACTAAAAGATGATTTCTAACAAAATCGTTTTGTAGAAACAAAGCACCAATTTGTTTAGGAAATATACAGAAATGTTACCTTTGTAATATGAATGGATTAAGTGGAAAAGATAGTTCGGTAGCCGAACATATCGCCAGAATGCTACTGGAAATCGGTGCTGTAAAGTTAAACACGCACCATCCTTTTACCTGGGCCTCTGGCTGGAAGTCTCCCATTTATTGTGACGGCCGTATTACCCTTTCTTACCCCCAGGTGAGAAGTTATGTCAAGCAAGCGTTGGCAGATAAGGTCAAAAAGCGTTTTCCTGAGGCAGAAGCCGTCGCAGGCGTAGCTACCGCCGGGATACCTCAGGGGGTATTGGTAGCCGACCTGTTAGACTTACCTTTCCTGTATGTAAGGTCAAATCCAAAAGGACATGGGATGGAAAATCTGGTTGAAGGAGAAGTAATTCCCGGACAGCAGGTGATTGTGATTGAAGATTTAGTTTCAACGGGCGGTAGTTCTTTGAAAGCTGTGGCAGCTTTAGATCTTCTGGGACTGGAGGTGTCAGGCTTGATTGCTGTTTTTACCTATGGATTTGACCAGGCAAGGCAACTTTTCGCCAATGCTGAAGTAGCTTTTACTTCCTTATGCAGTTACGACATCTTGATTAAAGAAGCCATAGACCAGCAACTCATTTCTGCTTCTGATCTCACCTCTTTACAGGCATGGAGAAAATCTCCAGAGACTTGGGGTCAAAATTAGCTTAATGAAGGTTAAAAGTCCAAACCGGACGTTTGGCATGGTTGACGATATCTTCTGCAATGCTACCACTCAATAAATGGCTGATCCCCGTACGGCCATGAGTGGCTATGGCGATCATATCTGCATCAATATCCTCCGCAAAATAAATAATGCCATCTTCCTCCACATCATCATTGTATACGTTCAGCGTATAATGCGCTAAATGATACTTATCCACAAATTTCTTCATTTCTTTTTTGTAAAACCGGTCAGTTTCAAAATTGGCAGGGGTATTTATGCTTACAATATGGATGGTCGCATCAAATAACTGCTGCAGTTTGGTGAGTTCTTTGATCACCCGCTCCTGGTTATCTCTCATATTGGTAGCAAATACGATATTTTTGATACTGTCGGCTTCTACCGGACTTTTCACGGTGAGCACCGGGCATTTGGCTCTCCTAACCACTTTTTCAGTATTAGAACCTACCAGAATTTCTTCCATGCCGCTGCTTCCCTGTGTTCCCATCACTACCAAGTCTACCGCCTGGCCTGCAATGGTTCTGGAAATATGTTCATAGGGATTTCCCACTTCTACATGGGAAGCTATATCGATATCCTGATATTTGGCATTGGTGGCTGTCGCTTGCAGGCGCTCCTTGATTTTATCTACCAATTGCACAAAAAAAACAGCGTCCATTCCGTCAGGAGCTACTACTTCACCCATCGCATTGAAGGAGGTACCGTGAGGTGCTTCTACTACATTCAGTAGTTTGATTGCACTACCACTTTTTCTAGCAATACCATAGGCCAAATCCAAAGCGTAAGCCGCTTGTTCAGAAAAATCAGTAGGAACTAGAATACTTTTCATAGGAATAAGTTTTTACTGATAAATGTTTACCATGTATACGATAGAGAAAGGAAGCTGATTATCTTTTTGGTAATTAAGGTATAGAAATGTAAGATTCCTAATAGAAATGCTTAAAACTCAAGTAAGTTCCCCAAGCCAAAAGTGAGTACATAGAGTAAAGTAGTAATCGCCATCTGTTTCAGGTAAGGATCTAATTCTTTGGCTTGCTGCTTGCGTTGTACGGCCAATCCGTTTTTAATCAAAAGGGGTAAGCAGATCAGAAAAAGTAATTGTGTATATGAGCGAAAATTCAGAAAAACATATAGTACAGAAACAGCCATACCAGATAGCAAAAGCGACCAATGATAGATAACGGCACGCTGTCGTCCGATACGGACAGGAATGGATTTTTTTCCGGCGATGCTGTCTGTTTTAATATCACGGATATTATTCAGGTTGAGTACAGCGGTTGAAAAAAGACCGCAACTCAATGCCGGAAGCAGATAGGGCCAGTCTAGATAATGGGTATGCAGATAAAATGAACCCAGCACACCTACCAAGCCAAAGAAGATTAATACAGATGCATCGCCCAGTCCGGCATACCCATAGGGTTTGTTTCCTGAAGTATAGGTGATGGCAGCGATAATAGCCATCACACCCACAGAAAGGAAAAACAAAACAGTCTTCAATTGTAAGCCTAAGGCAGTGAGTATCAAAGCAATGCCACAGAAGAAAGACAATAAAGCAAATCCAACAATTGCTTTTTTCATTGTTTGCAGGGAGATATATCCTGCTTGCACAGCTCGGGTAGGCCCTTCCCGCTCGGCGCTGTCTGCTCCATGAATGGAATCACCGTAGTCATTGGCCAGATTGGATAACACTTGCAGAAAAACCGTGGTAAGGGCACTAAGCAAAAAAACATTAATCCGGAAGGCATCAACTGAGGCAGCCAAAAAGGCTCCCATGCCTATGCTGGCCAGTGCCAGCGGCAAGGTGCGGGGTCGGGCTGCCAGAATCCAAGGGCTCAGTTGACGCATACGGTTAGCGAATATAAGAAAGAAGTGTTTCAGAAGTTGGGCTTACCTGAGAAGGGAAGAATTGAACCAATTTCCCTTTTTCGTCTACCAGATACTTACAGAAATTCCAAGTAGGTTCCTGGTCATTCCAGCCATTGAGGTGAGTATCGCTCAGCCATCTATACAAAGGATGCTTATCAACGCCTCTGACAGATATTTTCTCAAAGATAGGAAAGGTAATACCGTATTGGGTTTCGCAAAAGCTGGCTATTTCTTCATGAGAGCCCGGCTCTTGCCCGCCAAAATTATTAGCCGGAAAGCCCAGAATCACCAAGCGCTCCTGATGAGTTTCGTAAAGCTTTTGCAAGTCTGCATACTGTGGCGTGTACCCACACTGAGAAGCTACATTTACTAATAGTACCTTTTTCCCTTTAAATTGGGAAAAGTGGATGACTTCACCCTTTATATTTTTCAGGGTAAAATCATAAAAAGAAGCTGTATTATTTTTCTCTGTCATGCGATGAGCCAAGGGCGTGAAGGCCAGAACCATGAGTACAACTAACAGTTTCATCATTTACATTCTTTCAGGTACCTGGATACCTAACAGGTCCATTGCATTTTTAATGATTTCAGCGGTAGTGGCTGAAAATACGACTCTGAAAGCCAAAGCTTGCGGGTCTTTTTCATTAAAAATTGAAACCTCGGTATAGAAACGATTATATTCTTTAGCAAGTTCGTAAACATATTGGGCCAGCACGGAAGGGTTGTACTCATCGGCAGCCATAGCCAGTTTTTGAGGAAAATCTACCATAAGCCGTATGACTTCAGCTTCGGCGGGTTGTAAAGTTTCCAAATGAGCGAAAGCTTTTGTATCGGTAAGGGCCAAACCGGTTTCCTCGGCTTTACGCAGAATGGCAGAAATCCGTGCATAAGTATATTGTATGAAAGGAGCCGTATTGCCCTGAAATTGCACAGATTCTACCGGGTTAAAAAGCATCCGTTTCTTCGGGTCTACCTTTAACAGGAAATATTTGAGCGCTCCCATACCTAATACCCTGTAAAGTTCTTGCGCTTGCGCTTCCGTGAATCCTTCAATTTTACCCAGTTCTTCCGTTTGTGCCTGAGCTGTTTGTACCATTTCCTTTACCAGATCGTCGGCATCCACAACGGTTCCTTCCCTGGATTTCATTTTGCCAGAAGGTAAATCTACCATGCCATAAGAAAGGTGATACAAACCCGGTGCATAGGGCCGCTCAAGTTTACCCAATATTTTAAAAAGCACTTCAAAATGATAATCCTGCTCATTGCCGACCACATAGACCAGTTTATCGAACGGATTATCCTGATAACGCAGATCGGCGGTACCCAGATCTTGTGTCATGTAAACAGAGGTGCCATCTGCCCTGAGCAATAGTTTTTGATCAAGTCCTTCATCAGCAAGATCTACCCAGACAGAACCATCCTCTTTTCTGAAGAACACCCCTTTTTCTAGGCCTTCCTCTACAATGTCTTTCCCCAGCAGATAGGTATCCGACTCGTAGTAAATTTTATCAAAGCTTACCCCTATGTTTTGGTAAGTTTCGTTGAATCCTTCATAAACCCATTGGTTCATTGTTTTCCACAGGTTGCGTACAGATGAGTCGCCCTGCTCCCATCGTTGTAACATCTCCTGCGCTTCTTCTATCAGTGGCGATTGTTTTTTAGCTGTTTCTTCCTCCATTCCCTGCTCAACCAAAGTCTGCACTTGCTTTTTATATTCCTGGTCAAAGCGTACATAATATTGTCCTACCAGATGATCCCCTTTGATACCGGAGGAGGCAGGAGTTTCCCCATGCCCGAATTTCTGATAAGCCAGCATAGATTTGCAAATATGAATACCGCGATCATTCACCAGGTTTACTTTGCGCACGGTATATCCGTAGGCGCTTAGTATCCTTGACAAAGAATACCCTAAGAAATTATTGCGGAGGTGGCCCAGATGCAATGGTTTATTGGTATTAGGAGAAGAAAATTCTACCATTACCTTCTGTCCGTGCATGGTTTGATAGCCATAAGGAAGATGTTTCTCCCGTGGTGTATTTATAATGGACTTGAATAGCTCCAGCCAAGCGGTATGATTAATTTCTAAATTTAAAAAGCCTTTGACAACATTAAAGTCCTGAATGATGTTACTATTACTTTTAAGATAATTACCAATTTCTTCTGCCGAAGCCTGAGGATTTTTCCTGGTGATACTGGCATACGGAAAAGTAACGAAAGTATAGGAACCTTTAAATTCTTTACGAGTTGGCTGTAGTTTAATGTCGTTTTCATCAAAAGTATGTGCATACAGCGTATGAAAAGCCTCATTAATTTTTGATTTTATACGCTTTTCTATATCCATCTCAACAAAATTCAGTTATAAGCAATAAACAAAAGGGTGTGTATAAACTTTGCAAAGATGTTAAAATAATATCAATATTGCATGCCTAATATTTGATCCACTAGCTAACTTTTTACAATGAGAAGATATATTGATCTGATTCGCCAGACTTTTGACTTTCCTACCGAAGACTTTAGTGTAACCGATGACAATCTTAATTTTCATGGAGTACCTCTCATGGAGATAGTTGAGCAATTCGGAACACCAGTCAAAATCACATATTTGCCTAAAATCAGTGATAGCATCCAGAAAGGAAAGCGCTTGTTTAACAATGCGATGAAAAAATACAATTATCAGGGCTCTTATCAGTACTGTTACTGTACGAAATCTTCCCACTTTGAATTTGTGATCAGAGAAGCCTTAAAGAACGAAATACATCTGGAAACCTCCTCTGGTTTTGATATTGCTATTATCCGTCGCCTGTATGAGCGAAACCTGATCAGTAAAGACATGTTTATTGTCTGCAATGGGTTCAAGCGGGAGCTCTATCGCCAGTACATAAGTGATATGGTTAACAGCGGCTTCCGAAATTGTATTCCTGTTTTAGACAACCTGGGAGAGTTAGAGTTTTATGAAAAAAAAATAGAAAGACCGTTTCAGGTAGGTATCCGGGTGGCTTCTGATGAAACGCCACGTTTTGAATTATATACTTCTCGCCTGGGTATACGCTACAACGATATTATCAATTTCTACAAAGAGCGGATTCAGTCCAATCCAAAGATCTCTTTGAAAATGCTACATGTTTTTGTTAACCAGGGGATAGATGATTCTGCTTATTATTGGAGTGAACTGAGCCGCTTTGTTTACATGTATTGCGAGCTGAAGAAAATTTGCCCTGAACTGGATACCATAGACATTGGAGGCGGATTTCCGGTAAAAAATTCATTGTGGTTTACCTACGACTATCAATATGTGACTGAGCAAATCATAGAAACCATACAATCTATATGTCAGGAAAACAACGTGCCCACCCCCCATATCCTGACGGAATTCGGTATTTTTACGGTAGGGGAGAGCGGCGCGATCATTTATTCTGTGTTAGACCAAAAATTGCAGAATGACAAAGAGTTATGGTATATGATTGATGGCTCTTTTATTACGCAATTACCCGATACCTGGGGGCTAAATAAAAAATACATCATGTTACCTGTTAATCACTGGAATGTGGAATATCAAAAGGTAAATCTCGGAGGGCTTACTTGTGATAGTATGGATTATTATAACTCGGAAGCACACAGAAATGAAGTGTTTCTGCCGAAGATCAGAGGACAGGAAAAATTATACGTGGGCTTTTTCAACACTGGAGCCTACCAAGAATCTATTGGAGGCTACGGTGGCATTCAACACTGTCTGATTCCTGCTCCTCGTCATGTGGTAGTAAACAGGGATACTCAGGGTAAATTTCAATACAGTTTATTTGCAGAAGAGCAGGATAGCGAAACAATGCTGAATATTTTAGGATATATCTAAAGTAGACAAGAAAATTCAGCTAGGTTAGCTCAGAATAACCTAGCTTTTCTTACCAATGATATTTTCTATATTAAGTCCTTTATTCTGAAGTGCCTGCATGATGCGTGACAGTTCTTCTTCTGTTTCTTGCAGTCTTTGTTTGGAATGCTCCAGTTCTGTCAACTGCTGTTTTTGATCGGTGATATCTTCAAAAATACCGAGTACGCCAACTACTTCACCACTATGATCCAGTAAAGGAACTCTGCTGGTACGCATCCAGGTTTCTTCCCCTTTCTTGCTGGTTTGAGATTCTTCATAATCCAGTTTGGCCTTATTGTTTTCTATTACTTCTAGATCGTCTGCACGATATAAGTCCGCTTCATTTGCCCAGAAATCATGGTCGGTTTTGCCCACAACCTCTTCCGGAGAGGATAGGCCTGCCAGATTAGCAAACAATCTATTACAGCCCAGAAAAGTAAGGTCTTTGTCTTTCCAGAAAATGAATTTAGGAATACTGTTTACAATAGTTTGTAATCTGCCTTCAGACTCCAGAAATTGCTCTTCACGTTGTTTAGCCTCTTGCAAAGTAATTTCCATTTCACGTTGTTTGCGGTTCATTTCTTCCTGTGTAGCCTGAAGCTCTTCCATATTTTGACGCATTTCTTCTTCTTGAGATTGCATTTGCTCTGTCATCTGCTGGGATTCTTCCAGTAATTTTTGTGTTCTGCTGTTGATCTTTGCGGAAGAAATAGAGGAAGCTGTGCTCTCTGCTATTTTCTCTAAAAATTCAATTTCAAATGGGTCAAATTCATTGAAGGAAGCAATTTCTATTGCTCCATATACAGCTTCATTTACAATGAGTGGTACAATCAAGATACTGGTCGGATTGGCATCTCCCAGACCTGAAGTAATAGTAATATAATCTTCTGGAACATCCGTAACATAAATAGTATCCTTTTCCTGCCAGGCCTGTCCGGCCAAGCCTTCACCTAAGTAAATCTTTTGCTCAATATATTTTTTCTTGTCCCAGGCATAACATGCGGCTAATGCCATATAAGGTTCTTGTGCAACGGCATCATCCTGGACAATATATAACCCCCCCTGGTTGGCACCCATATATTTCACTAAATGGGAAAGGATACTATTGGACAATTCATTGACATTGTGATTATTCTGTCGTAGAATTTCTCCAAATTTAGCGGTTCCTTCTGTTGCCCAGTTTCTTCGGCGATCCTCCTCTGCTACTCTTTGCAGGTTATTTCTCATTTCGATCAAAGCATTTCCCAAAACATCTGCTTCACTGAGTGGTTTAAACTCTGCCTGATAATTTCCTTTACCAATATTTTCGGCGAAGTTAGAAGTAGCTCTCAAGCCGGTCACCAATCCATCTACTGCCTGTGCCATCTCGCCTACTTCGTCTTTACTGAACTTTCTATTCTTCTGGTCTTCCTCTGGCAGATCGCCTTTGGATAATTTAAGGATGATCTTTTTGATATAATTGATTGGCCTGGTAATATTCCGGGTTAAGAACATAGCTATAATCAATCCGAGCGTGATAGTGATTATGCCCAAAATAATCGTAGTGCGTTTCAGTTTTTCCGAGGAGCCTACCAGGCTTGTTTGCGCCTGATCTGCTTCTTCTCTTTTTACAGTACTTATTTTATGAAGTTGGGCTTTCAGTAAGTTGGTACGAGGGAGGATTTCGCTTTCAATGGATTCTTCAGCCAGGAGTTTTACCATAGGATCTTCATAATCTTCAAAAGAAACCAGGCTAGACATAATTTCTTTTTCGATACTGATAAGCTCATCGAAGTTCTCGAAGATTGAATCTAAGGTTTGGCGCTGGGTGGAGTCTTCCCACACTTTGGCCAGATCAGAGAGTTTGCCTTTGAGCTCAGGATACCGGAAATTTTGCAGCTCTTTCAGCGCTTCTTTGTCTTCCATGTTATTCTGCAAATAAACCCAGTTGGTAATCAGCATTTTTGACTCAGTCACTAAGAGGAGAAATTCATCGATAGCTTTGGTAGAAGGAGCAATAATTTCTGTTGTTTGCCGAATAGTTTGATTATTACTGTCTATTGTAAAGATGCTAACCGTTGCATTCAATGTAAAAATAATAATGAGCGCGATGAATCCACCAAATATCTTGCGACCGATGGTAAAGGCTGATTTCTTCATAAGAAGTTTAGATAAGCTTAAAATTGGTTTGTTTTAAAAGCACGTTAACATGGAAAAATTTGTAATAAGTATAAGTAGCATCACTTACAGCTTATCAGCGCAATATTTAGGTTTATCCTGCATTTTAAAATTGATCTCAGCCTAAAAAGTTACACAGTAATTTTGTTCCAGCTTTTGAAAGCAAGAAGCTATTTAAGTACTCTAATAAAGGGTAAAGTTTAGTTAGCCTATGAAACACCAACCTGCCCTGACATATTATAAAAATCCATAGGGCCAATGCGTTATTGTATAATGATTCGATTCATTAACTTTGTCTGAGTCTAAAAGCTAAAAGGTATGATAGATAAACTGGAAGCAGTAAAAGCCAGATTTGAAGAAGTAAGTCAACTGATTGTGCAGCCAGATGCAATGGCTGACATGAAGCATTATACCAAATTGAGTAAAGAATACAAAGATTTGGAAAAAATAGTAAAAAAATATAATGAATATCGTGAGGTAAAGGCCAACATTAACAGTGCCAAAGAAGTTCTGGAAACTGAAAAAGATCCTGAATTTCGCCAGATGGCTAAAGAGGAGATAGAAATTCAGCAGTCAAGGAAGGAAGAACTGGAAGAAGCACTCAAACAGATGTTGATTCCCAAGGATCCCAATGACAGTAAAAATGTGATATTGGAGATCCGGGCAGGAACCGGAGGGGATGAAGCAGCCATTTTTGCCGGAGATCTTTTTCGGATGTATCAGCGCTATGCTGAACAACAAGGTTGGAACCTGAGCATCCTGGACTTAACAGAAGGCTCTTCCGGAGGATACAAAGAAATTATCAGCACCGTTTCCGGTAACGATGTATATGCTCGTATGAAATTTGAATCGGGGGTGCATCGGGTACAGCGGGTGCCTGCCACGGAAACCCAAGGTCGTGTGCATACGTCTGCAGCCAGCGTGGCGGTGCTCCCTGAAATGGAAGAGGTGGAGGTAGAAATTGATATGAACGACATTAGAAAAGATACTTATTGTTCCAGTGGTCCGGGAGGTCAGTCAGTAAATACTACCTACTCAGCAGTAAGGCTTACTCATATTCCTACAGGGATGGTCGTTACTTGCCAGGATCAAAAATCACAGATCAAAAACTTTGAAAAAGCATTGCAGGTGTTACGTTCTCGTTTGTATGAGATGGAAGTAGAAAGGCAAAACGAAGAAATCGGAGCACAGCGACGTTCTATGGTGAAGAGCGGTGACCGCTCAGATAAAATACGCACTTATAATTATCCCCAAGGACGAGTGACAGACCACCGAATTAACTATTCCATTTACAACCTGTCGGCTGTCATGGATGGCGATCTGGACGACCTTATCGAGAAACTTCGCATTGCCGAAAATACGGAAAAACTGCAGGAAGGCAAAGCCTGATATGCTGATGATGGAGAGAAAAGGGTTGCACAAGCAAAGTGTTGTTGTTATATGTTCTGTTGTTTTTTGGTGGGTAGGCTTTGCCTGTGTTCCGGAAGAAGAAATAGTGACCTCAGACCCTGATGCCAGACTCACCTTTAGTCAGGATACAGTTTTGTTTGATACATTATTTTCTACAGTGGGTAGTATCACCAAGAGGTTTCAGCTCTACAACCCCAATGAAAAGGCAGTAAAAGTAACTTCCGTGGAGCTGGGAAAGGGCCAGTCTTCTCCTTATAGGGTCTATCTGAACGGACAGGTAGGTACACAATTCTCCGATATACTTCTTTTAGGGGGCGATAGTTTGCTCATATTGGTTGAAGTAAATATTGACCCTCAAGACCAGGACCTTCCTTTTTTGGTTAAAGATTCTTTGGTATTTACTGCCAATCAAAATGTGCAGGATCTCAAACTGGTGGCCTGGGGACAGGACGCCTACTTTCTGCAAGGGGTTAGCATCAAAAAAGACACTGTTTTTACAGGCAAACGCCCTTATGTGGTGTATGACTCTCTTTGGGTGGAAGAGAATGCTACTTTGCGCGTGAAGGAGGGAACACGCATTTATTTTAATACAGACAGTAAATTAGTGGTAGAGGGCCGTCTGCAGGTATCCGGAGCGCCGGATAAACAAGTAATATTCAGGAATGATCGGTTAGATGGCGTATACGCACGCGGGTTAGGGCAATGGCAGGGAATCTATTTGAATGCCACTAGCCAACACCATCAGATTGATTTTGCTGTCATTCAAAATGCTGAAATAGGTATCGCTGTTGAAGGAGCAGATACGGATACGGTGCCAGATCTTACGCTCACCAACACTATCATTGAGAATATGTCAGGGAGTGGTGTTCTGGCAGTTTCTGCCGATGTGGAGGCTTATAATGTATTGATAAATAACTGTGTAGTTCATTTGGCAGCCCATGTAGGAGGAGGTTTTTACCGCTATCGCCACTGTACTTTTGCCAATGATTTTACGCTTTTCTCAAGAGAAGGGACCTCACTTGTATTTGCAGATACATTGCTTAGCAAGAATCCACAACGTATGCATGTGGTTTTGCAAAATAATATCATCTGGGGAAGCCGGCCCGATGAGTTGTACCTGTTGGCGGAAGCAGACAAGGCCACAACAGAAGTGAGGACAAACCTTATCAGGACTACGTTGGAAAATGAATATGGTGAGCTAAACATACTCAACCAAGATCCTCAGTTTTTAAACCCTCCTCAACAGAACTATCAACTGGATTCTGTTTCACCTGCTATCAATCAGGGAGTGCTCACCGTAATAAAAAAAGATTTGGAAGGCAACGAAAGAGATACCTTGCCAGATCTTGGGTCTTATGAATATAAAAAAAAATAGTTATGCATTTTTATCAAAAAGAAGTCCGATTGCCCGCGTTTCCCCGCGGTTTTCATCTGATTACACAGCACATTAAGCGGGAGTTTCCAGAGTTGAGTGAGATCAAAACAGGTATTTTGCATGTTTTTATACAGCATACTTCGGCAAGCCTCACTATCAATGAAAATGCCGATCCGACAGTGAGAGTTGATTTTGAAAGTCATATAAATCAGATGGTTCCTGAAAATGCACCTTACTATGAACATACAACAGAAGGGGCCGATGATATGCCCGCACATATCAAAGCCTCGCTGATGGGCAGTAGCGTGAGCGTTCCTATTACCAATGGAGAGTTAAATATGGGTACATGGCAAGGTATTTATCTTTGTGAACATAGAAACCGGGGGGGAAACAGAAAGCTAATGCTCACCGCTTATGGCGTTTAAACCTGCTCAAATATCATTAAAAATGTGAAAGAAAGGTTGCTAGGCTGCCAAGGTTACATTTTTTAACAAGCATGCTGTGGAGGAGAAAGAGGCATGGGTGTGGATGGCCTCCTAATTTTTACTAGCATCAAAGAGCTTTTGCTTTTCTTCTTTGGTAAGGCTGTCGTAGCCACTCTCTGAAATCTTATCCAGAATGGCATCTATTTCTTCCTGCTTCGTTTGAAAGTTGGATTTATGGTGCCGGCTTCCGTTGCTATTTTTACTATTTCTGTAAGAAACCCGAACTTTGGGTTGTCTGGCAAAAAGGCTTTTGACAAAAGTAAAAAATCGGGTAATAGGTCTGCCCAAGTCTGTCCCCTGTTGCAGTTGCTTGATATATAAAAAGCCAATACCTGCACCGGCCAAGTGAGCCAGCTCTCCTCCGGCATTGCTCCCCGTAACCCGGGCAAAGGAAAGCAACACATAGAATAATGCAATATATTTGATTCTAACCGGACCTAACAGAATGAGGGCAATCGTATAATTCGGCATGAAGGTAGCTGCTCCTACGACAACAGCAAAGACACCTGCTGAAGCGCCCAGCATACGGGAAGTTTCTACATGATTGGCAAAGTAGGGCAAGAGGTTGTATAGCAGGATATAAAACAGCCCTCCTGCCAAGCCTCCTAATACATATAAATTCACCAATTTTTCGCTCCCTAAAAATTCCATGATCATACTCCCAAACCAGTATAGAAAAAGCATATTGAACAAGATATGCCAAAAATCCTCGTGGGTAAAAAAGTAGGTGAATAAGGTCCAGGGCTTATAAATGAACTGATCTAAGGCAGCCGGAAGCATCAGCTGGCCAACGATCGTTTCATAGATAGAAGGCGACTTGGCCAGAATAAAAATGATGTTGGCAAAAAGTAAAGCCAGGTAAACGATTATATTAATTAAAAGGATTTTCATCAGGCCGTTGTTGGGCCTGTTGAAAGCATTTTTTAAGTTATCAAAGAAGCTATTCATAATCGCTCGCTAGTAAAATGTATCACGTTTGTTGCCCCAAATTTTGATAAGAATGTAAGCAAACAACATACCGCCCAAATGCGCGAAGTGTGCAACATTGTCACCAGGAACCCGATCAAAACCGGCATACAGTTCATACAAGCCATAAAAGAGTACAAAATACTTAGCTTTTATAGGAAACGGAAAAAATAACAGAAATAATTCAGTATTGGGAAAAAGTAATCCAAATGCCATTAATATTCCGAAAACAGCACCCGAGGCACCTACCATAGGAATATTCTCTTTCGTCCTCAGCAGTTGTGTTGCATACTGTTTGCTTTCGTTCACGTAAGATGGAGCGTCCGGGTTTTCATAATACTGGTCAATAAATTCACCAAGTCGCTGATACGCAAATTCTGCATTTTCCAGGACAAAAGTATCAAATTGCTGAGGAGTAGGGTTTGCTATATAGCTTTCTACCTGGTTTTCCAAAGCACTGACTTCATAATAGTTGACGGCGGAGTATAAGGCCCCTGCGCCTAGTCCGGTTACCAAATAAAAGAAAAGAAATCGACGGCTACCCCAGAAACGTTCCAGCAAAGGACCAAAAATAAACAGGGCGAACATATTGCTGAACAGGTGCAGAAAGCCGCCATGGATAAAAATATGGGTCAGAAATTGATAAGGGCGAAAGGTTTCGGCATGCAGATACCGGAGACCGAATATGGCTACAAAATCAAAAGACAACACATACTGTAATAAGAAAATAATAACATTGATCAGTATTAAATTCTTAACTGTGGGAGTTAGCGTACCAAACATGCTTATTGTCTAAAAAAATCTGCTATTGTATTTAATTCTAAAATATAAAATGTTTTCTTCCCGTCCGGCGCATAATTGGAATTAATACAGGCAAAAAGCCGGTCAATCAAAGCTATCATTTCTGCCGCACCTAATTTCTGTCCTCTCCTCACGGCCATCCGTCTGGCAATAGACCGTGCCACATTGTCTCGCCGGCTCAAAGACAATTTTGACTGATTGTATTTATACTGCTCCAGCAAACCTTCCAGGATCTCGGTTTCGTGCCCGCCTTTGATATCGGCAGGGATCCCATTAATCACTACGGTATTTTTTCCAAAGAGGGTGAAATCGAAGCCAAGTGCCTGAATTTCGTCTTTCAATTCCTGCACTAAAGCAACATCTGCCGGATCTAACATGATTGACTGAGGAAAAAGCGACTGCTGTGAAATAGCAGAACGTTTTTCTAAGGCCAGCGAATACTGCTCGAATAATATGCGCTCATGAGCCGCCTGTTGGTCAATGATCATCAAACCGGATTTCACCTGCGTTGCAATATACGAATTATGAATTTGAAAAGGAGGTTCGCTGTTACCATGTGGACTTTCCTGAAATAGAGATCCTGAAGCAGGAATGCGGTTAGCAGCACTCTGAAAAGTCACCTCTTTTTCGGCCTCCGGCGAAGTAGCGCCTTCACTAAAATCAAAATATGATTTCTCCTGGCTGCCCTCAAATGAATTGCTCCATTTTCGCATATTACTGCTTTTCAGCACGGAAGTGCCTTGAAAAGTAGTGGCATCATCACCGGGGTTGCGTTGCCAGCCTGCAAGTGTACGATCTGTGTTGGTCGGGTTAAAGGCAGGAAAAGGGTTGTCTTCCTCATCAGTGGTAGGTGTGATCAGATTGGTCCCGAGCGATCTTTTGACAGCGGCCCGGATAATTGCGTATACCGTGCGTTCGTCTTCCAGCTTAATTTCTGTTTTGGTAGGATGTACGTTGACATCTATGTGCGCGGGGTCAATCTCAATGAACAACACATAAAAGGGGAAGCAATCTTCTGGCAATAACGCCTCGTAAGCGCTCATGACAGCATGATTCAGGTAATTGCTTTTGATAAACCGCTGGTTGATAAAAAAATACTGTTGTCCACGGGTGCGTCGGGCAAATTCAGGTTTGCCAATATACCCCTTTATTTTTACATGAGGCGTTTCTTCTTGGCAGCTCAGTAGGTGTTGCTGGCTGTTGTCGCCGAATAAATCTGCAATTCTTGCACTCAGCTTACCGGGCGTTAGATGAAAAGTTTGCGTATCCTGTTGGTAGAGTTCAAAGGTAAGATGAGGATAAGCCAGGGCTACCCGGATAAACTCCTCAGTGATATGATGCATTTCTACAGAATTTGATTTTAAAAAATTCCTTCTGGCAGGAATATTATAAAACAAATTCTTTACGCTGATGGAAGTGCCGGGCTCAACAGCCACAGGTTCGCTACCTTTGAATGCAGAAGCCTCAACAACCACCTGGGTGCCTAATTCATCTTCTTTCCGGCGAGTGATCATCGTGACCTGCGCTACCGCGGCAATAGAAGCTAAGGCTTCGCCCCGGAAACCCAGTGTTTTAATCCGGAAAATATCTTCAGCAGTATTAATCTTTGAAGTGGCGTGGCGCTCGAAGCACATACGTGCATCGTTTTGCGTCATGCCTATCCCATTATCAGTTACCTGGACTAAAGTTTTCCCTGCCTCCTTTACTACAACACAAACATAGGTGCTGGCAGCGTCAATGGCATTTTCCAATAATTCCTTTACAACGGATGCCGGTCGTTGTACTACTTCTCCGGCAGCAATCTGATTGGCGATGGCATCCGGAAGAAGCTTTATAATATCTGACATGTAACTTTACCTCTGTTTCGAAATTCTTTTGAGCCTAAAATAAAAATAGACCGGAATAATGAGTAGAAAAATGAAAAAAACATAATTGCCGTACCAAAGATACCCGCCAAAAAGGAAGATCAAAAAGATAAAAATAACCAGTTGCAAAGTACTTGTTTTCTTTGTATAGTTGGATCTTTTAGAGAACGATCCTGCGATGTTCGAGTGATAAATATTATGCTGTTGACCTTCTGCAAGTTGGCTTACTTCTTGCTTTATTCTTGATGTTCGCTCCTGAATATCTTCTTTGACAGGATCATAATAGCGAGGTTCAAAATTAAATCTTTTATATTGAGGAAGACGAGTAAGCGTAGGAAATTTCATATTTTCTATAATTACTGAGACGCACTAAATAACTTATTATCCTGTTGTATTTGTAAATGAAAAACGCCCTGATGTCGAAAAAAGTTTGCATGCTCCTCCTTTTCCAAGTAGCTCTATTTCAAATTGCATTTTGTTGGGTTTCAGTTGGTGATAGTTCTATGACAGTAGAAAGAGTATCTCAGGAACAATGGATCGCCAGGGCCATGGATACACTTTCGCTTGAACAGAAGATAGGCCAGCTGCTGGTGCTACCGGTTTATACCAGCCCTGATCAAGATTATTTGCAAGATATAGAATATCTGGTAGGGAACTACAACATAGGCGGCATAATTTTTCATAAAGGTTACCCTCAGCAACAAGCCAAACTGGTTAATCAGTTGCAGCAACAGGCAGCCGTGCCTCTACTCATTGGGTTAGATGCCAGACAAGGTCTGGGGAGTAGTTTGGATAGTGCCTTATTATTTCCCGGCCAGGCAACCTTAGGGGCTATTCAAAATCATCAGTATTTATTTCAGGCGGGAAGCGAAATCGCCAAACAATGTCGGCTGCTTGGTATTCATCTCAATTTTTCTCCCGTCATAGAGGTAGGTTTTCAGGAAGATAAAAACGCTACTTCAGATATTTTTAGTGACGATGCTAAAGTGGCTTTATCGAAAGGAATGTCTTTCATGCAGGGCATGGAAGCTTACGGAATTCTTCCGTGTTTCAGACGCTATCCGGCCCCTATGTACGCCAGTTTGCAGGGAGAAAATACATTGGAACAGAAAGGTAACAGGCTGGCAGGAACAATGGTAGCGCATATCAATACTCCATTCTATGCTGATCAGCAGCCGGAAGCTTCTACCTTAATGCGAACTGTTGTCACCAAGACGGATTTTGTCAAACAGTATCTGGCTTTGGAAGGATTGGTTTTTTCAGAGCCTTTAACATCTTTTAAAAACAAGGCTTTTGAGCCGGTAGGGCTGGAAGCCTCTGCCCTCTTAGCTGGAAATGATATGCTGCTGTATCCGGAGAATGTACCGGAAGCTATTCAGAGACTCAAAAAATCAGTGGCTGAAGGGGTGATCTCTAAAGAAGATATAGACCTTCGGGTACAAAAAATCCTACGTGCCAAATATCAGGCAGGACTGGATACACGGGTGCTGGTGGATACCAACAGGCTTTCTGAAAAACTCAACAGCAGCCGTACCCAGTGGACAAAACAGCAACTATATGAACAGGCTGTTACCATCGTACGCAATGAGCATCAAATCTTACCTATCAGTGTTTTAGATACGGGTGCCTTTGCTTCTTTAGCACTGGGAACGGCCCTTGCAGAGGGCGCATATACCCCTTTTCAGCAAACGCTGAATCTGTATGCTCCATTTTCTCATTACACCATCCCGGAAGGTGCTGAGAAACGCTATGACTACGATGCCCTCTTCAATCGGCTCAAGCGCTACAGCCATGTGATTGTGGGCGTACATGACGAAGCTTCGCCGGCTGGTAAAAAACCGGTGCTTCCCAAAAATACGCTGGCCTTTTTAAAATTCCTGGAAGAGGCAACGAACGTAACAATCGTTTACTTTGGCAATCCTTATGGATTATCAGATTTTGAACATTTCAACAGTTTGCTTTGTGCTTATGAGAATGATGCTTTAGTGCAAAAAGTAGTACCCCAGATAATTTTTGGGGCTATTGCCGGCCGGGGTAGATTACCCGTCAATACTTCAGCCAAACTAACGGAAGGCTTAGGCGAAACCATTCCGGCCCTCGGCCGACTCAGCTATTCTTTTCCGGAAGCTGTAGGCATTAATGCAGATACCTTGCGCTTGATAGATTCTCTGGCCAACTGGGCCATCGCAGAAAAGGCTACACCAGGGTGCCAGGTGTTGGTAGCCCGCCATGGGAAGGTGTTTTTTCATAAATCTTATGGGTATCAGACTTACGATAGTTTAGAACCTATCAGCAATGAAACCTTGTATGATATTGCGTCGGTAACAAAAGTGGCGGCTACCCTGCAAGCTGTCATGTTCCTGGAAGAGAGGGGAATTATCGCACTGGATGCAAAGATGTCCGACTATTTGCCGGAACTAAAAGATACGGATAAAAAGGATATCACTGTCAGAGAAGTTTTGTTACATCGTGCTGGTTTGCGGTCTTATATTCCATTCTGGCAAAGAACCAAAAATCGGGATGCACTTAATCCTGAAATTTATAGTTTATATCCCAATAATCAATTTACCAACCAGATCGCGCTGGGCTTGTATGGTACGCTTAGCCTGAAGGATTCCCTGTGGAACTGGACAGTGCATTCAAAGCTAAGAACCACCCGGAAAAAGGTCCCCACCTGGAAACCAAAATATAATTATCGCTATAGTGACCTTAGTTTCTATATGCTTTATAGATTGGTAGAAAGAGTCACGGTCCAACCTATGGATGAGTTTTTAGAACAAAACTTTTATAGTCCGCTGGGATTAGCCAACTTAACCTACCTGCCCTTGTGTAAATTTTCTATTGATCAGATTGCGCCCACAGAGGACGATCATAACTTCAGGAATTCTCTGGTGAAAGGAACTGTGCACGATGAAGGGGCCGCACTTTGTGGTGGTGTGGCAGGACACGCTGGCTTATTTAGCAATGCGAATGATCTGGCGGTCTTGATGCAGATGAACCTGCAAGATGGATACTACGGAGGAACCCGATACCTTCAGCCGGGCACCGTGAGTCGATTCAGTATTCGTCAGTTTAATGATAGCCGGCGAGGGTTGGGCTGGGATAAACCGGAGTATTTGCGGGATGGCGGTCCAACAGCCCCTGAAGCCTCTTATGACTCCTATGGCCACCTGGGTTTTACAGGCACTTCTGTGTGGGTGGATCCTAAATACGAACTGGTTTATATTTTTCTTTCTAACCGTGTGCATCCTGATGCCAGAAACACAAAACTTCTTACAGAAGGAGTACGTACAAAGATACAGTCAGTAGTATATCGGGCGATGGAAGATTATAGCGGTCGTTAATTTATTTTTTTAATGAAAATAGGCATTGTTTGTTACCCTACCTTTGGAGGTAGTGGTGTGGTAGCCACAGAACTAGGAAAAGCTTTAGCGAAAATAGGCCACCAAGTACATTTTATCACTTACTCACAACCTACACGGCTGGATTTTTTCAACGAAAATCTGTTTTATCACCAGGTAGATGTGATGACCTATCCTCTTTTTCAGTATCCTCCTTATGAGTTGGCGCTGGCCAGTAAACTGGTAGATGTTGTCAAGTACGAGCGGCTCGATTTATTGCATGTGCACTATGCCATACCCCATGCCTCTGCTGCTTATATGGCCAAACAGATTCTATTGACAGAAGATATTTTTATTCCCGTGGTGACCACATTGCATGGTACCGACATTACCTTGGTAGGGAAAGATGCCTCCTTCACACCAGTGGTCACTTTCAGCATTAATGCTTCTGACGGCATTACCGCTGTTTCCCAGAATTTGAAAGAAGATACTTACCGCTACTTTAACATCAACAAAGACATACAGGTAATTCCAAACTTTGTAGATCTAGAGCGGTTTAACCGGCAAAAGAAAGAGCATTTCAAAAAAGCAATTTGCCCTAATGATGAGTATCTGGTTGTCCATACGTCCAACTTCCGGAGAGTGAAGCGGGTAGAAGATGCCGTCAAGGTATTTTATAATATTAGAAAACATATACCCGCTAAATTGTTACTGGTGGGAGACGGACCGGAAAGAAACAATGTCGAGAAGCTTTGCCGGCGATTGGGAGGGTGCGATGATATCCGCTTCTTAGGTAAACTGGATGCAGTAGAGGAAGTACTCTCCGTTTCTGATCTTTTTCTGATGCCTTCCGAAAAAGAAAGCTTTGGATTAGCCGCCCTGGAAGCCATGGCCTGTGAAGTGCCTGTCATTTCCAGTAATGCCGGAGGCTTACCTGAACTGAATATCGATGGAGAGACGGGGTTTGTCTGTCCGGTAGGCGATATTGAAATGATGACAGAAAAAGCACTGTACATTCTGCATCCGGATCGGTTAGCCACTTTCAAAAAAAATGCGTTGGAGCGGGCTAAAACCTTTGACATCAAGGAAATAGTGCCTCAGTATGAGGCTATGTACCAGAAGATTTACGAACAAAGCCAGACCAAAGTGAATTCATAAAGCGGCTTGGCTGATTACTTTGTGCGTTTTCATCTTTTCCAAAGCCTGTGCTAAATCTTCTATTAAATCTTCGGCACTTTCAATACCTATAGAAACCCGCAGGAGTTCATCCTTTACACCGGCTGTCCTCCTGGCTTCTGCTGTCATCTTTGAATGGGAAGTACGAGCAGGCGAACAGATCAGGGTTTCTACCCCTCCCAGACTAACGGCGGGTGTGATTAATCGTAGCTTGCGCATAAAAGCTTCGGTTTCTTCTAATCCTGACAGCATTGGTTCAAAAGAAAGCATACCCCCAAATCCTGACATTTGCTGTGAGGCCAGCGCATGTCCTGCATGGCTTTCCAGTCCGGGATAATAGACGGCACGGACTTGCGCATGTTGCTGTAAAAACGAGGCGACAGCCTGCGCGTTCTCATTTTGTTTCTGGACCCGGAGCGCTAATGTTTTCAGGCTTCTCTCAATCAGGCCACAGGTAGCTGCATTGACATTGCCTCCCAGGTTTATAGCACTGCGGTAAATGTTTTCTTTAAGGGCAGCCGTAGTGATCACCACTCCAAAAGAAAGGTCGCTATGGCCACCCAGATACTTGGTGCCACTATGAATCACCACATCAATGCCTAGGGAAATAGGGTTTTGATTGATAGGAGAAGCAAAGGTATTATCTATGACTGAAACAATGTTTTTAGAAATTGCCCATTGGGCCACCGCTTTAATGTCTGTTACCTTCAACAGCGGGTTAGAAGGCGTTTCTATATATACCAGCTTCGTATTCGGGCGCAAAGCGGCCTCAAAATTGGCTGTGTCTGCCTGGGATACAAAAGTATACTGAATGCCAAACTTTTCCAGTTCATATTCAATGAAGTGGTAAGTGCCTCCATACAAGTCATTTTGCAGCACAACATGATCCCCTGCTTTGAGTAAAGAAAGCATTACAGTGCTGATAGCAGCCATGCCAGAGCCAAACAACAGGCCGGCTTCTCCCTTTTCCAGTGCACAAAGTTTATTGACAATTACCTGCTGGTTGGGTGTATTGAAATACCGGGGATAAGGTGTTTCCGGCGTATCCAGGTAGCCAAAAGCAGAAGAAGTATAGACAGGTGTATTAACGCCATACGCAGGGTTTTTGCTTTCCGCCCCGGCATGGACACACAAAGTTGCTTTATCTTTATTGATATCTTTCATACGCTTACCATTTAATTTTGGCAAATTAGTGTTTAAAAACAGAAGAGGCAAACTACATGCTCAGGGAAGAGATACTGGCTTTTTGTTATTTGCAACAAGTAAAAGATGAAAAAAATAAGTGCTTATTAACGCCAAAGCATCTGGTCGTTATTTACCGGAAGAAAACCACCCCTTTCGAACTGGAGCATCTGCAGGGAGTTTCATTTAACAACAGGCGGTGGTTGTTACCGCTGATTGCCGGGGGCATTGTGGGTTCTTTTTCTCTGTTGGCTATTTTTCTGAATTTGTATAATCCCTGGCCTTTGTTTTTACTGTTTGTATTGGCAGCTTTGGGCTTTTACTGGGGCTGGATGCCTCATCCCGTGCTGACCATCAGGGATCAGGTAAAAGAGCATGACTTTCCTTTGCGATACATCAGTGCTAATCTCAGGGCTTTTGTTAGTTTTGTTAATCAATATAAAAAACAAAGAAACGAAATGATCTATCATGTAGCCCGGACAGAGGAATGGGAGATGGCGCAGCAGCAGAATCGCTACCAGACGGACTCACTCCAAAAAGCAGGGTTCATTCATGGTGCCAGCCAACATCAACTGACCCGCCTGAAACAGCACGGTGTTTTTCCTCCCCATCAGGCCTGGACCTTGCTGGTCATAGATCCTTTTAAGGTAAAGGCTGAAATACGCTACGAACCAGGAGATGATCCTCCGGGGTTTACATCACAGGCTGATGAGCTTTTTCCTCATATCTATGGTCCTATTAATTTGGATGCTGTGGTTCGGGCAGAACCCTTTTTCAGTCCTGCTCCGTGATGCTTGCTTGGTTTCATTGATGATTTATTAATGTTGTAGATGATGGATAACGACCCCTTTTCTCAACATCAGATAGCAAATATAGCCCAACAGTGGAAAATGTATGAAATTAGTTTTCAAAGCGATACGGAATACGAAAATCCATTCTATGAGGCAACAGTAAGGGTAACCTTTACGGGTCCCGGCGGAATTGTAAAAAATATCAGTGGCTTCTGGGATGGAGGAAACATGTGGAGAGTGAGGCTGATGCCTTCCGAAACAGGCTCATGGCATTATAAATCATTTTGTTCGGATACTACCAACCGAGGATTGCATGCACAGGAAGGTTCTTTTCACTGTGAGAAAAATCCAAGCGAACTGGCTATTCATCAAAATGGCCCCGTTATACGCCATGAGGGGGAATATCACCTGAGGCATGCTGATGGAACCCCTTTCTTCTGGATGGCCTGTACAGCCTGGAATGGAACGCTCCAATCGACAGACCAGGAGTGGGCTTTTTATTTAAAACATCGTAGTGAGCATCATTTCAGCGTCATTCAATTTGTCGCTACCCAATGGCGGGGATGTGCCACAAATAGCCAACTCCAGACAGCTTACCTGGGGCGTAAAAAAATAACAGTCAATCCGGCTTTTTTTCAGCATCTGGATCGGAAAATGGATATGATCAATGCCCATGGACTGGTGGCAGCCCCTGTGTTGCTATGGAGCTTGCCTATTGGAGAAGGAAAGCGATTAAGTCCCGGATATCAGTTATCCTCAGAAGATGCCATCCTGCTGGCCAAGTACATGGTGGCCCGTTATGGCGGGCATCATGTGATCTGGATTCTGGGAGGAGACGGGCTGTTTGTTAGTATTTATGAAAAGCGTTGGAAACGAATAGGAAGGGAAGTTTTTACGGAAGAACACCCTGGCCTGGTGGCCCTTCATCCTATGGGCAAATCATGGATCGGTGAAGCGTACGCAAATGAAAAGTGGCTGGATATCATTGGGTATCAATCCGGACATAGGCAGGATCAGGGTTCCGTTGAGTTTATTACCAAAGGACCTCCTGCCAGAAAGTGGTCGAAAATACTCCCCAGGCCTATCATCAACATGGAGCCCTGTTATGAAGAAATTTATCAGCAAATTACAGCCGATGAGGTGCGCCGCGCCTCCTATTGGAGCGTATTTGCCACACCTGTGGCCGGTATCACCTATGGAGCCAACGGAATATGGCCCTGGATTCGCAAAGGTGAGAAGATATTCAATCATGGTGCCTTAGGCAAACAGCCAAGCAGCAGCTGGCGGGAGAGCCTGGACCTGCCCGGAAGTAAACAGGTAGCGCTTTTGGCAGATTTTTTTCGTCAGCTTCCCTGGTGGCGGCTGCATCCGGATCCTTCTCTGCTGATGGAGCAGCCCGGTGACCGATTTTATGATCAATTCGTGTCTCTTTTAAGGAGTGATGACTACCATCTGATCCTTGTCTATGTACCAAAACTTACTTCTATAAAAATTCTGAACAAACGTCATTTATCTTATCAGGAACGGTGGTTTGATCCTGTAAATGATTTTCACTTTTTCTCTGAAAAAATTGACATAAATGAGGATAATATATTAACATTCTCATCTCCGCGAGATACTGATCTTGTATTGATCTTGGAAAAGAAATAAATAAACGGAAAGCCTGCTTTTTCTTACAGGAAAACGAAACCCTTCCAATAAGGAGATTAAGTAGCTATACACTGCTGTAGTTTTGTGCGAGTTAGAAAACATTTTTATTCTACAGCATACTATGGTATTTGTACAAAAAAAAGTGGTGCTGGTGCTCTTGTTGTCTATCAGCATAGGCATAGCAAAGGCCCAAACCACCTATTATAGTTTAGCCAATGGCAATTGGAATGATCCTAACACCTGGTCTACAGAGTCTCATATAGGGGCAGCAGCTTCTACAGTACCGGGAAATTCCACAGATATTGTCATCATTGCCGCTGGTCATGTGATCGATTACAATGCCAATCATCCGACAGACGATATAAGTGTTGCCTCCTTAACCCTGGGAACCTCCGATGGTGCCGGCACTTTGCGTTTCCCCTTTTCCGACCATGACCCTGTTGGGGAAATCAACGACCTGAATGCAAATTTCTCTCTGACGGTAGAAGGAGATGTGGTCATCAACAGTAACGGACAAATGACGCACGAAGAAGGGGGCGCTGGAAGCCCTATGATGGCCGGTAATGCACAGGATAGAACCCATTCACTTATAGTTCAGGGCAATGTAACCAATACAGGAACATTGGATTTGGAAAGGTCTGCAGGGAACCGTATGATCAACCTTCACTTTACCGGATCGGCCAACCAGACAGTGTTTGGCGAAGGTACTTATGATACCTATGCGGTAACGTATCAAAATACGGGAACAGCCCCAAATAATCAGATGATCAACCAGTCTGCCGGTTTTACAGCTTCTGTAGCAGCTGGTCTTTCTACTTTTACCCAGGGAACCTATGTGCATGATAACGCAGGCACCTACATTAACCAGGGTGTTGCCAATGCAGGAACGGATTATACCAATATGTCTTTTCAGGTACTGAACGGTACCTTTACCATGACAGAAACGGTTGCCTCAGAAGAGACAGTCATCTTAACCAATGGCAACTTAACCGTGAGTGGAGGGATTTTTAACAGTGGATCAGGAGGGGTAGGTTCTGGCGTTGCAGTGCATATAGTTGTAGGGGGCAACTTAACAGTGTCAGGTTCAGGACAGCTGAATATTGGAGATGGCAACCCTGTTGGACCAGTGCTGCCCACCTCAGGTACGCTGACAGTGCAGGGAGGTGCTTCCTCTCTTAACCAGGGCACAATCTATACTGATAGCTTATCCATAGAGAGTGGTGCTGTGTTGGCAGTATCCAATGGAGCTACCTTATCAGTAGGAAAGGCCAGCATCGGTGGCACTTTCAATTATAATAATACAGGTGGTAGTGGTAACTTTTATGAAAGCTTGTATATCCTGGCGACAGGGAGTATGACGATGAATACCGGAACGGTCATTCATGTCATCCCCAGCCTTACCACAGTGTCTGATACTCATGTGACTCTCCATGGAGCCCTGACTATGAACGGGGGTACCTTTCATCTGGGGGCTGGCGTCACTTCAGTCACTGCTGGCAATCTCCTGGAAATCGGAGATGGAGGTTCATTAAATATCAATGCAGGTTCATTTAATATATTAGCAAACAGTGGATTATCTTCTATCTCTAATAATAACATAGTATATATCAGTAATAATGATGCCGGAGAAGATGCAACCCCCGGAGATGGCGCTATTATGGTAGGAGATGGCTCAGGAATGGGTAGCACAGCTGCTTTATCGGTTGCTCCGAATCTGGCGGTACAAGCGCCTGCCCAATCCCGTGATGTTATCAATGTGGGTGGCGCCAACGGTCTGTTGACCGTCAGATCAGATGGATATCTGAACATAGGCGGTGGAAATACTGGAAACCTGGCACTCTCTGCTTCCGGCGCCCGATTTACCTTAAATGGCGGCACTTGTGAAATTACCGCCGCCCTCTCGCTGAGTTCTGGCACCACCGCTACAGTGAGTAGCGGCACCCTTACCATAGATGCCTTGGGCAGCGGAAACCGGGGTATTCTATACGAAGATGATCCTGTGGCAGCCACACGCTTTGTCTTGAGTAGCGGTATTGTCAATATCGGTAGTGGCAATGGGCTGCTGATACTGGGAGATGGTGATGCCCTGCCTGCTTTTGGCGATGCCGGATACCAAAGTCTGGAAATCACAGGGGGGACCTTCAATTTAAATGGAGGATTGCAGCTCAATGATGCCAATGCCAGGTTTATCATGAGCACGGGGGCTCTTAACCTTAACCCCCGAGGGAGTCAGAATCTGGCAGCGACGCAGCACATTATCGGTCTGGAAAGGGGGACTGTCAACTTTAGCGGAGGGCAAATCACCTTAATTAATCCGCATGCTGATGCCGGAAGTGGGTATGCTCTGCAAATAAACGAGCCTGGAGATCCCGGCACTTTTAGCAATCAAATCAGTGTCACCAGTATGGTAGGATCTTTTCGTTTTGGTAACGGAACGGCTTCCATGGCAGGCTCTACGGAAGGATATGATGTGTATGTTGAGGATGGACCTGTCTTTGGAGGTTTTGTGGTGAATAATCCCAGCGGTACAAATCGTTACGTGGTGCTTGCCCATTCCGGTCAGAACTATGTCGCTAACTCTTTGATTGTTACTGCCGGAACACTGGATCTCAATACAAACACCGTCAATCCACAATCTTCAGCGCCCAGCAGTTTTCTAACACTGAGTGCCCAGAGTCGTTTGCTCATTGGGAATAGTGACAATACGGACCATTTTCCGGGGAGTAGTACGGCTTTCAAGATATATTCTATCCACCAAACCAGTACGGTCGAGTATGATGGAGCCGGTAATGCCCAGGTGAATTTGTCCGGCCCCGGCGGGCAGTTTGGAAACCTTATCATTTCAGGAACAGGTACCAAAACATTAAGTGCCTCAGAAACAGTCAGAACCGTGCTCACCCTGTCGGGTAGTACTTTCGTGACCAGCACCCGGTTGACTATGGGTAGCGGGTCTACTATCTCGAGAACGGGTAGCGATACGGAAGGAATCATGACAGGTACCATACAGGGTAGCAATGCCTATACCATTAATTATACAGGGGTTTCTAAAACTACCCAGGCAGGAGAATGGTCAGGGGCAGGCAGAAAATCCTGTAACGTTAACTTAACCCTGGGAGAAACGCTTACTGCCCACGCAGCTTTAAGCATAGGGGGCAACCTGAATCTCAACACTGGCATACTGGCCGATGGAGGCTTTGTCCTGACAGTGAATGGAAACCTGTACAATGCAAGTACACACACCGGTAGCGGAAGAATATTGCTAACAGGTGGAACAGCCCTTCATACCATCGGAGGAAATGGCAATGGGGTTTTTCAAAATATTGAATTGAATGATGCTTTGGGTGCCGGATTTTCTGCCACACAAAGTATTAACGGAACCCTGACTTTAACCGCGGGGGTATTTGATATCAATACTTACCTGCTTTCTTTAGGATCTTCAGCGGTGGTGACTGTTACTGCTCCTGATAACACTAAAATGATTGAAATGACGGCAGGTACAGGGTCAGCAGGAATGGAAAAACTCTTTGGCGGAGTAGGAAGCTTTACCTGGCCGGTCGGATCCAATGGTAAATATACCCCAGCCACTATTGATGTCATCAGTACAGGGAGTGAAGGCAGCATTACTATGAATCTGGTAGATACGGAACATCCATCTACTTTAGATGAGAATGATGTAGCCCTGGATTATTACTGGCATGTGAATTCCACAGGATTTAGTGCGATCCAAGCCACCCATACCTATTTCTATGATACTACGGACCAGTCTGGCCGGGGAAATGAATTGGCCTATATACCTGCCCGTTACTATTTGGATAGCTGGAATATCATCGACACTGTTACCAGGGTGGATGAAAGTACCCATAGCATTATTTTTACCAATGTAGGTTATCTTGATGGTGACTTCACTGCCGGAGAATCTTCTGAGTTTGGTTCAGTCATAATCTATTATAGCCGAACAGCCAGTGGTAGCTGGAATGATCCAAACTCATGGTCAACCATAGCCGTGGGAGGAGACCCGGCTTCTACGCCTCCGGGTAGTAATACCTCTATTGTGGTGGGAGCAGGCAATACCATTACAATAGATGCCAATAATATTGTAACCACCGGTGTAGAAATCCGAGCGGATGGTACCCTGGAAATCTCAGACAACACCTTAAACCATCAACTGGGTACAGTAATAGGTGAGGGTACTTTAAGGATTATCACCAATGATGCCACGGCCACGGCGTTTCCTAACGGAACCTTTACAGGTTTTCTGGGGACTTCAGGCGGGACCGTAGAATACGCTGGATCAGGCACGTATACCATGATAACGAGCACGCCACTCTACTTTCATCATATCACTTTTAGCGGATCGGGAACGGTAACCCTGCCGGCATCCAACACCAATATCAGTGGGAATATGACTTTGTTAGACAATGTGACTGTGCAGGCGAATACATCTTCTAACGGAGATGTAGTTATCGCAGGAGATTTTAATGTCTCCTCTACGGGTGCTACCTTTCAGTTTCAAACAGGCACTGCCAGACAGATAGAAATAGGCGGCGACATCAACAACGACGGAACCATACAACTTTCTGGAGAGGGTAGTACTGTGCATAGCATAGTCATAGAAGGAGATATCATCAATACGAATGTGTTTGACCTGGCCAGTAGTTTCAGCGATCATCGCGCTGATGTGGCGGTCACGGGCAGTGTGATACAAACGATACAGGGAAATGCAGAAATGGGAAGTCTGATCATCAATGGAACCGGGCTTACACTGGCAGGCGATGTTAATATTGCACAGGACTTTACACTGGTCAGTGGCACTTTTTCTCCTGCCACGTATACGGTCGATTTTATAAGAAACACAGCCCAGCTACTGACAGGAAATACCAATTTTCATCATCTGACCAAATCGGGCGGAGGTTCACTTACGCTGAACGATAGCATTACGCTGGCCGGTAATTTATCGTTAACCAACGGCATACTCTATACATCAGAGACAGCTTTTCTCACTCTGGACGTGGATGCCGCCGTGGTTGGAGGATCCAATAGTAGTTACATACAGGGACCCATGGCCCATCGGGCAACCATAGATGGTAGTGCGCTTACTAAGGTATTCCCTTTAGGCAGCAATAACCTTTACCGGGGCGTAACCCTGGATTTGAATCCTTCGGATATTATTGCCGGTGGTGTAGCCACTTATCGGGGAGAACTGTTGACGGGAGCCCCTCCTGCCAGGACCTTACCCGATTCCATTGACCATGTCTCCTCCATACGGTACTATACCATTGACCAGGAAGCGACTGGTTTGGATTTCAATCCCAATGCGGTGGTCACCATTCAGTATAACACGGATGACGGGGTGGATACCCCGGCCGACCTAAGAATCGTAAAAAGTAATGATTTGGGTGAATGGCTGGATATTGGTGGCACAGGCTCCGGTGCTACAAGCGGACAAATTACCTCTATTCCTTTCAGTGCTTTTAGTGATTTTGCGTTGGGGTCGTCTTCTGTCAACAATCCTTTACCCATTCAGTTGTTAGCCTTCCGTGCTGAGGTGGTAGAGGGAGAGGGTGTCAGCCTGTTCTGGCAAACGGGTTCGGAAGAAGGCAACGACTATTTTATCCTGGAGCGATCGGTCGATGGTCGTATCTTTGAGGAAATTGGTCAGATAAAGGGAGCAGGTTATAGCGTCGACATTGTCAACTATACCTTTATGGATACTTACCCCTTGCAGGGTCAAAATTTCTACCGCCTCAAACAGGTAGATTTTAACGGTGCATTTGAGTATTCCAAAACGATTGCCATCCAGTATTCACAAGGGTTGGCTTTACGCTGGATCATTTTCCCGAATCCTGCTGCCAATGGGAAAGCAGAAATTCATATACAGGGGCTGGATCAGGAGGAGTGGGTAGAAGTGCAGTTATATTCCGGCCAGGGTCTTCAGCTACAGGCATCCAAAGTCAGGGCAGACATCTGGGGGAAAGCGGTGGTCAGCTTTTCAAATCTTTCTGCGCTGCCTAAAGGAATGTATCCTGTCATCATTATTCATAAGAGTGGTTATTTCTCGGACAAATTACTGGTGCAGTAACACCTGATCCACAGCCCGTTTCCCTAGCCTATCTGTCGCAGGATAGGCTATTTTTATGTTGATTATTTCCTGAAAGGAATCCGGTAAAAAATATAATAATCATAACCAAAGGCGTTTTCCTGTTCTCCTTTACCAAATCCTGGTACCTCGTAGGGTGTCAGAGAGGTTTTATCGCTGAAGCGACGGAAGAACTTATACCGGAGGGTATATCCTAAAAAGATGTTTTTAAAAATTTCCACCTTCACTCCGGCATTCATTTCCAGCCACCATGCCCTCAGCTTGTCGTTGCTTTGCTGAAGAGGTGTGGCCTCATAAATGCTATCGCCTGCTGTCTGGAAAGAGAGTTGATCATCCAGACGACTCCTTGCGTATTTGAGCCCAAAGAAAATAATGTCGCCAAAGGCATCATTGGAATCTGTCGCTTTATCCTTTAATAAGTTGACATCCACCCCTGCCCTGAAGAAAGATCCCTGGCTGCTATACGTAAAATTACGGCTGGGTTGTTCTGTCTGTTGGTTGTTCCGGCTGATATCCATACGGCCATAATCCACACTAAACATAAACTGCCGGACAGGAACATCTATCTGAAAGCCGTAGTAAGTACTTTGATCCTCTAAAACCGTTTCTACTATGTTGTTGAGTGAAAGGCCAAGGCGCAGCGCAGAAGGAGTGAATCCTTTTCCGACAAACTTCTTTTCCTGCTGGACACTGTCCGGTTGCTGCGCCCAACCGGGTATCACACCCAGTATAGCGCAAAGGAGGAGACTAAAAAAATACTCTGATATTTTCTGCATTATTGCGGCTCAGGGTTTTGTTAACAAAGGAAAGAGAGTCAAAAGTAAAGCGGGCAGAATCGAGTTTATACAAAAGTTGAGGAAAGCATTGTGCAATTTGTATTTCCCTGTTTCGGTAAAAAAGTACCAACGTGTCCTGTTGTATAGTAGTATCGGTCAGGTATCGGGATATCAACAGGGTAGTCTGCCGGGCCTCAGGGGCTAAGGGGATAGCCAAAGCACTGAGGCTGTCTTCACTGGCCAGGATATTGCCCCGGTCATCCACTACCGAACTCAACCAGATGGTATCGGCTCTTGCCTGCTGGGTGGTTGGCTCTATGGTATAAAAACGAAGCGCTACGGTATCTATAAAGTCATACTGGCACAAATAGATAGCAATATTATTTTCCTGTGATTTTTCAAGGTCTGTGAGGCGTACTCGCAGTGAGTCAAACGTCTGTTGGGTCACACCCAATCCGTAAAAACGCTGATCTACCCCACATTCAGGAGAGATCAGCAACTGTTCTCTATTGTAAGATACCTGAAGCACATCGGTAGCGGTATCCTGTTCAAACAGAAAAGTAACCTGATTGGCCCCCGGATTCAAAGGAAGCACCACATCGGATATAGCCTGATCATCGGCATAAACGGTAGCACCTTGATCCGTTTTGATACTGTTGATCCGGACCGGGAGGGCTGTGGCCGTATTGTTCGTATCAATTTCATAAAAAGTGATACCTATGAGGTTTGTGTTATTGCTCACACAACTCGCTTCATCCTCACAGGCCGATAACCCTAAAAAAAATAGCACAGAAATGAGCCATAAATGATTTTTTAAGAAAGAAATTGCGTTATGCTTCATAAGTTGATAAACGGGCAGGCAGACGAAAACATGTGCTGAAACTGAAAAAATAAGATTTGCTCAAACCCCATAGCCGCTATCGTTGCTTGCTTTACATATATTAAGTGTGGGCAAATTTGCTAATTTTGTGGGCAATTTAAAAAAGAGATTCATAAAGGTTTGAAAACAAAAGGATTAAAACGGGATAAGGTCAATGTCATCACCCTGGGGTGCTCCAAAAATCTGGTAGACTCGGAGGTCATGCTGACCCAGCTGAAAGGGAATGGCATAGAGGCGACCCATGAAGCGATGCAGGATCGTGCCAATATTATTATCATCAATACCTGTGGGTTTATTGATAATGCCAAACAGGAGTCTATAGATACCATTCTTCGCTATGCAGACGCCAAAGCCAATGGGCAGATTGATAAGCTCTATGTTACAGGCTGCCTCTCCCAGCGCTATCGCGACGATCTGGAAAAAGAGATTCCGGAAGTGGATGCCTTCTTTGGTACCATGGAGTTGCCACTCCTGCTAAAAAAGTTTAAGGCCAGCTATAAGCATGAGCTGCTGGGTGAAAGAATCACCACGACGGCCCGGCATTATGCCTACCTGAAAATCTCAGAAGGTTGTGACCGCCCCTGCTCCTTCTGTGCTATTCCGCTGATGCGTGGCAAACATGTGTCTAAACCTATTGAAACACTGGTGCAGGAAGCCAGGTCTCTGGCCAAAAACGGAACCAAAGAACTGTTGCTGATTGCCCAGGATTCTACCTATTATGGATTGGACCTCTATAAAAAGAGAAATCTGGCCGAGTTGCTGAAACACCTTTCTGATGTGGAAGGTATTGAATGGATCAGGCTGCACTATGCTTTTCCGGCGGGTTTTCCCACAGACGTGCTGGAGGTGATGGCCGAACGGCCTAATATCTGCCGTTACCTGGATATGCCCCTGCAACATGGCTCTACCCGTATGCTACAACGTATGCGGCGGGGTATCACCCGTGAAAAAACAGAACAACTGATTGCCCAGATCAGAGACAAAATACCCGGTATCACCCTGAGAACGACACTTATTGCCGGGCACCCCGGCGAAACGGAAGAAGACTTTGCCGAGATGAAAACGTTTGTAGAGAACATGCGATTCGACAGGCTCGGTATTTTTACCTATTCACACGAAGAAGGCACCCATGCCCATACCATGCCGGATGATGTGCCCGAACGGATCAAACAAAAACGGGCGCAGAAGATTATGAAGTTGCAGGAAAGTATTTCCTGGGAAATCAATGAGCAGAAGGTGGGTCAGACCCTGAAAGTGCTCATAGACCGCAAGGAAGGCGGTTACTTTGTGGGGCGTACGGAAGCCGACTCCCCTGAAGTGGATAATGAGGTGATGATCTCAGCCCGGGAAAACTATCTTCGGATCGGCGACTTTGCCTCCATTACCATCACGGAGGCTACTGAATTTGATCTGTTTGGTGTGCCCGCCTGATAAAATTAGTAACATACAGGTGGGGTTTGCCCGTAAAAGCACAATAACCTTTGACTTTTGATTTGACGATGAAAATTGACAAGCTGGATTTCTCTGATACCGGAAATTTTTCCAATATTTTTCTAGACTACTTAGCGGATAAACCTGATCTTAAACCTTATTACCATCGCCCTCCTACCCTGGAAAGCTTCCGGGAACAGCTGAAAGAGAAACAGCTCGACCCACAGACCAGAAATTTACTGGCCGATACCCTGTTGCAGCAGTATCAGTCGCTGAAGCCTTCCCAGGCCGTGTTGGACCATATAGAAAGCTTGCGGGAAGCCAACACCTATACGGTGACCACCGGGCATCAGCTTAATATTTTTACGGGACCTCTTTATTTTATTTACAAGATTGTGACCGTCATCAATCTCTGTAGAAAGCTGAAAGAAACGTACCCTGATTATCAGTTTGTCCCGGTGTACTGGATGGCCTCAGAAGACCATGATTTTGAAGAGATCAATCATTTTAACCTGTTTGGCAAAACCTATGAGTGGCAGACAGAGCAGCGGGGCGCTGTAGGCAGGTTTCACCCCAATGGGATCAAAGATATTCTGAAAGAATTACCGGAACCTGTGCCTGTGTTTGAACAGGCCTACAGCGCCTACCCTACCCTGGCCGACGCTACCCGATGTTATGTCAATGAGCTTTTTGGAAAAGAAGGATTGGTGGTGCTGGATGCTGACCATGCCAGCCTGAAAGCTTCATTTCTTGAGGTGATCAAAGATGATCTGATCAATCATCCTGCCAAAAAGCTGGTAGAGGATACTTCTGAGAAGCTGGAAGGGATGGGTTACAAAACACAGGTATATCCCCGGGAGATCAACTTCTTTTACTTGCAGGATCAGATGCGGGAACGCATTATCCAGGAAAAGGATCAGTACTATGTGAATGATACTGAGCTGAAGTTTTCCCGGGAAGCCTTGCTTTCAGAAGTGGAAAAACATCCGGAAAATTTCAGCCCCAACGTCATTCTCCGCCCTTTATACCAGGAGAGGCTGCTTCCCAACCTAGCCTATGTGGGTGGTCCTTCTGAAATCGCCTATTGGCTGCAGCTGAAAAGCGTTTTTGATCACTATCAGCTGCCCTTTCCCATACTGATGCCTCGTAATTTTGCCCTGATCATTAACAAGACCAGCCACAAAAAACTTCAGAAAACGCCGGTGTCCCTTCAGGATTTATTTCTGGATACGCCTGCGCTGACCGACAAATTCCTGAAAGACAATGCGGAAAGCACCCTGACCCTGGTAGAAGAGAAAAAAGCACTCAAAGAGGTATTCGAGGCTGTCCGTCAGAAAGTGTTGGCAGTGGATAAAGGGCTGGATGGCTTTATTGGCGCAGAGGCCAACAAGGCCTTAAAAAATCTGGTTCATATTGAAAAACGCCTGAAAAAAGCAGAAGAGCACAATCAGGAAACGGCTATCAAGCAGTTGGAATCGCTGAAGGAGAAACTATTTCCGGGAGGATCGTGGCAGGAGCGAAAAGATAACTTCCTCAATTTCTATATCAACAATTCGGCTTTTATAGAGGAACTGCTGGCGCATCTCGACCCTCTCGATTTCCGTGTAAACGTGATCAACGAAGCAATGTGAGCTTGAAGAAATCAATCCTGAGAAAAGTATATCTGGAGAAAAGAAACAGCTTGTCTCCACAGGATTATCAACGCAGAAATGAGCAGCTGGCACAGCGATGTCTGGATTTTTTGGCGCAGCATCCATACTCGGTCGTTCACAGTTTTCTGCCCATCACCCAAAAAAAGGAGCCGGATACCTGGCCGATCATACAGGGTCTGCAAAGTCGGGGCATCACGGTGGTAGTGTCTAAGAGCGACCTGAAAAGCAACCTGCTATACCATTATCCCTTATCTTCCGAAACCCTCTTACAACCCAATCGCTGGGGAATTCCGGAGCCGGTAGCGGGTGAAGAGGAGTTTCCTGTCGGGCAAATAGAAGCCGTGCTGGTGCCCCTGCTGGCCTTCGATCAGAACGGACACCGTGTAGGGTATGGGAAGGGATACTATGACCGCTTCTTGATACAATGCCAGCCGGATGCACTCAAAATCGGTTTATCGCTGGAACCTCCGGTTTCGGCCATTGAAGATGTCGACGAAGCTCTGGATGTCAGGCTGCATCATTGTATTACCCCGGATAAGGTTTGGTCGTTTCAGGGATAAATTTGTAATATTGGCAGGCCTCTCCATGAGGGTTGAAGGATTAAATATTATATTTGTATCCTCAAGATTCAACATGAGTTGTTATGAAGATTGTTATTGCAGGCGCAGGAGATGTAGGTAAGCACTTGGCTAAGCTGCTTGCTTATGAGAACCAGGATATAGCTATTATTGACCTGAATCAGGAGCGGTTACGGCAAATCGGTAACCAGATTGATGTGGCCACTATTCGTGGCAATGCTACCTCTTACCAGGTATTGAAAGATGCGGATGTATCGCATGCCGATTTGCTCATCTCAGTGACCGATTCGGAGGAAGTGAACCTGGCTACGGCTGTGATCGCCAAGCAGCTGGGTGCGAAAAAAACGGTAGCCCGTATCACCAACGAAGAATTTTTGTTCAGGAAAGATATCCTGGACCTGAAGAGAGTGGGGATTGATGAACTGATTTCTCCCGAATCGCTGGCAGCCCGTGAGATCAAGCGACTACTCAGGATTGCGGCAGTTACCGACACTTTTGAATTCGATCAGGGTCTGCTCTCTATGATTGGCATCAGCCTGGACCGCCATAGTCATCTGGTGGGAAAAACGCTGGCCGAAACCTCCCGGATGAATCCTGATAACTCTTTTATTACCGTAGCGATTCTGCGGGATAACAAAACCATCATTCCCCACGGCAATACACGTTTAGAGGTAAATGACCATGTTTATTTTATCACACAACCCAATGGGGTAGACCGGGTATTGGACCTTACCGGGAAAAAACAGTTTGACATTAAAAACCTGATGATCCTGGGAGGGAGTAAGGCAGCGTATCATACGGCCCGAAAGCTCAGCAGTACCTATAAAATCAAACTCATTGAGCAGGATAAAGAAAAGTGCTTCGATCTGGCCGATCAGTTGCCCAATACGTTGATTATCAATGGAGATGGCAGGGATGTGGATGTGCTGGAAGAAGAAGGCCTTTCAGAAATGGATGCTTTTGTGGCGCTGACTGGCAACTCCGAAACCAATATCATCAGTTGTTTGGTGGCTAAAGACAAAGGGGTGAAGAAGACCATCGCTTTGGTAGAGAATATTGATTATATCCATCTGAGCCAAAACATGGGGGTAGACACCATGATCAACAAAAAGCTGATTGCCGCTAACTTTATCTTTCGCTACATCAGAGAGGGAGAAGTGGTATCAATTACCGGTATCCACGGCGTGGAGGCTGAGATTCTGGAATATGAGATCAAAAACAACTGTAAAATAGCCAACAAGCGCATGAGGAATCTCGACTTTCCCAAAAACGCGATCATTGGCGGTGTTGTCCGGGACAGTAAAGGACATATTGCCCTGGGTAATTTCCAGTTCGAGCCCCATGACCGGGTCGTGGTCCTCAGCAAACGGGAGAGTTTGTCAGATGTAGAAAAATTTTTTAAATGAAGTTTAACTGGAAACTTCTTATTCACATTCTGAGTACGCTGCTCCTTTTCAGCGGTGGCTTCATGTTCTTAAGCCTTCCTTTTTCTTTCTACTACCAGGAACAAGACTGGCAGGCACTGCTCCTTTCCGGGGCTATCACTTCAGGGACAGGAGGCATTATCTGGATACTCACCAGGCAGAAGAAGAATAAAGAGCTGCGCAGCCGCGACGGCTATCTGATCGTCACTTTGGGATGGCTGCTGGTCACTTTTTTTGGGTCGCTGCCTTATGTGCTCAGTGGAGCCATTCCAACCTATCCTGACGCTTTTTTTGAGTCTATGTCCGGTTTTACTACCACCGGGGCCACTATCCTGGTCGATATTGAGAGTGTAAGCCGTGGAGTCCTTTTCTGGCGGAGCCTCACCCAATGGATTGGCGGCATGGGGATCATCGTATTAGCGGTAGCCATTCTACCCATTTTAGGCATTGGCGGTATGCAGTTGTTCCAGTCAGAAGCTCCCGGCATTTCTCCCGATAAGCTGAAGCCCCGCATCAAAGATACCGCCAAACGATTGTGGATGATTTATATAGGACTCACTCTGGCGGAAACCGGTTTGCTGATGCTGGGCGGAATGAACTTTTATGATGCCATCAACCACAGTCTCACCACCATGGCTACGGGGGGCTTTTCTCCTAAAAATGCCAGTATCGCTTTTTATGACTCCCCTTATCTGCAGTATGTGATCACTGTTTTTATGTTTTTGGCAGGGACTAACTTTACCCTCACCTACTTTATGCTGAAAGGTAAAATCGTCAAGGCCTGGCAGAATGAAGAATTTCGCTATTACTTCTCGTTTGTGCTGATTATTTCCCTCATTACTACCGTGGGCGTGTACCTGGTGGGAGGCGTCAACCTGGAAACGGCTTTTCGTCAGGCTATCTTTCAGGTGGTTTCTATCGTGAGTACGACAGGATTCATTACTGCGGATTATACGGCCTGGACACCCCTGTTGACGCTGCTCTTCTTCCTGCTGATGTTTACAGGGGCTTCGGCAGGGTCTACCGCTGGCGGTGTCAAAGTGGTGCGGCATGCTATTTTGCTGAAAAACAGCATCCTGGAAATGAAGCGGCAGGTACATCCTGCGGCCGTGATCCCGGTCCGTTACAATGGCAAAGCGGTTACCCAGGATATCACTTTCAACGTACTGGCCTTTTTTATCATCTATATCAACATCTTCACCTTTGGGGCAGGGGCTATGGCTTTGTGTGGGGTAGACTTCCTGACGGCTATGGGCTCTGTGGCTACCTCCCTGGGCAACATTGGCCCGGGAATCGGCACGGTAGGACCGGTAGATAACTTCGCGCATTTACCTTCAGCAGGCAAATGGATTCTTTCCTTTCTCATGCTTTTGGGCAGACTGGAGCTGTTTACCGTGCTGCTCTTGTTTACCCCTTACTTTTGGAGTAAATACCGTTGATCAGCCTACCATCAGGTTGTTGCTGGGGAGCTTGAAATTCTCTTTGGACTGACGCCGGCTCAACGCTACCGCAAATGTAAGTGTCCCTACCCTGCCCAGAAACATGGTGAGTATAATAATGACTTTGCCAGCCGTAGAGAGACTTGCCGTGATACCCGTACTCAAGCCGACCGTGCCGAAAGCTGATACCTGCTCAAAGGTCAGGTCTAAGATGTCGGTATCAGGTTCTGTAATGGACAAACAAAAAAGTCCGATCAGCACAATAGCAATGCCATAAAAGAAAATAGACAATGACTTATAGATCACCTCTGTGGGAATGTAGCGGTTGCCTATGAACAACTTGGATTTCCGCTGACTGGTGGCCAGCACCGAAGCAATGATCACATAAAAGGTAGAGGTTTTGATCCCTCCTGCCGTAGAGCCGGAAGCACCCCCAATAAACATGAGTGTCATGATCAGGATTAGCGTGGGCGTGGCCAGGGCCGCAAAATCTACAGTGTTGAAACCGGCCGTCCGGGTAGTGGCTGACTGGAAGAAGCTTGTAATCAGGGACTCTGAGAGGTTGAGTGAGTCAAGGGTGTTATTCCTTTCCAGAAGAAAAAAGCCCAGGGTACCCACCACCAAGAGCACGGCAGCCACATTCACGGATATCTTGGTGCTAAGCCTCCATTCTTTCCAGGGATGCGCCAGGCGGTCTCTCAGGCGGCTGGGAGAGAATATGTCCTGAACAGGCGAGAAACCCAAAGAGCCTACAATGAGCGTAAGGGCAATGACACCATGGAGCAGATAAGCTTCCCGGATGCCCGGTTCATACAGCCCGGCAGTGAAAATGCTGAATCCCGCATTACAGAAAGCCGATATGGCATGAAAGGCAGAATAAAACATCTTTTCTCCTATGTTGGCAAACTCAAACCCGCTCCAGGTAAAATAGATCAGCAGAAACGCACCAAATTCAATAGCAAACGTCAGGAAAACGATTTGGCGAAGCAAACGCCGGGCGGAGGAAATGGTCTCCGTATCCAGATAATCCGGGATTAAGTCTCTCTGCTTGAAGCCGGCACCTGCCCGGAGGAAGGAGGCAAAGAAGGTAGCAAAAGTAACAATGCCCAACCCACCGATTTGTATGAGCAGTAGGATCACCATCTGCCCCCGGAAGGTGAAATAGGTGGCTGTGTCTACCACGATCAGGCCGGTCACGCAACTGGCACTTACAGCCGTAAACAGGGCGTCAATCAGCGGCATACCCCCCGGAGCGGTAGTCATGGCAGGCAAGATGAGCAGCCCGGTGCCGATAATAATGATGAGGATAAAACTTAAGACAAAGGCGATGGAGGGGTTGATTTTAATGAAGCGCAGCTGGGAGCCAAAGCGCCCCAGCTCCAGGGCCAGCACCACAAAAAGCGCAATACCTATAAACTCCTCATAAAACTGGTCATAGCTCTCCAGCTCAAACAAACGGAAGAGCGCCATCATCAAAAAATTGTCGAACAGGGCGTTGATCAGGCCATTGAGCAGGATAATCCCCATGAATATACCTTCAAAGCGGGTGGAGCGCAAAAAATTGGTGCGGCGGAAAGCATAGAGCCACCTGACCAGATAGGTAACCACAAAGACGCCAAAAATAGTATCAATACCTTGTAGCAGCTGCTGAAGATTCTTTCCCTGAGGGTTAAAACCATAGCCATAGGCCAGCAGCGAAAGCCCTGCAAGGGTAGCCAGGGTCATCACAATCCGGGTAATGACCAGCACGATTGTGCGACTGCCATACAGGGTCTTGTTCAGCCGTTCGGAGATCAGGTCTTTGTTCAGTCGTTTTAACTTCATACACGGGCCAGGTGGAGATGCTTTTTGGCTTCCTGTAGCAGGCGCATTTTGTTGATGGGCACTACGCCTGCATACTCACAGACGATACCGCCGCCCAGGTTGGATAGTTCGGCCAGCCACTGAGCCGGCAGTTGTAAGGCCAGACACAAAGCGGCAATACTGATGACGGTATCGCCGGCACCGGAAACATCGGCAATCTGCCTGACATGGGCCGGAATCAGGCAGGTCTTCTCAGGAGCATTGAGGTAGATACCATGTTCCGACAGGGTGACCAGAGTCGATTGTATACCCAGCAGTTGCTTCAGGTGATGGGTGGCTTCGTCCAACACGGCTGTGGTATGAAAGTTTTTCTCTTCTTTCCTGCCTGTGGCGGGTAGTGGTGATTTAAGACCTTCTTTGAGTTCTTTCAGGTTGGGTTTAAACAGTGTGGTATGTTTGTAATGCAGAAAATTCCTTTTCTTCGGATCTACTGCGGTAGGGATCCGGTGCTTCCGGGCGATGGCCACCGTTTGCTGTATCCGCTCTTCGTCCAGCACCCCTTTGTCATAATCCTGGAAGATAATGACATCGGCCTGCGCTGCCGCTTTTTCAAGGTGTTGCATCAGCGCCTGGTGTTCGGCTTCATCCAGGGGGCTATCATCTTCTGCGTCTACCCGGAGCATTTGTTGCGACCCGGCCATGATGCGTTCTTTCACAGTCGTAATCCTGGAAGAACTTTCTACGATGAAATCCGAAGAAATCTGTTGTTGCTGCAACAAACGCTGAAACTGCTGCCCATAGGTGTCTTTGCCTACTACGGCACAGAGAAAAGGGGTAGCACCCAGTGCCTGCACATTCAGGGCCACATTGGCCGCACCGCCCAGCCGCATCTCTTTCCGGGCTACGTTGACCACCGGCACCGGCGCTTCCGGAGAGATGCGTTCTACTTTGCCCCAAACATAGGCATCTACCATCACGTCACCAACAATCAGTACCTTCAGCTGTTGAAAGGCCTGGAAAATATCATCAATATTTTGGGGATGCATAGAAAAGACAAGTGGCACTTGTGTGCCACCCGTTTTTGTTTATTTCAGTTTTGATAAGGTTTCTTTGATGCGGTGTATGGCCTCTTTAAGATCTTCCTCGGAAGCGGCGAAAGACAGGCGTACGCATTCGGGAGCGCCAAAGGCATCACCGGTGACCAGCGAAACGTGTGCTTTGTTCAACACATACAGGCAAAAGTCATCGGCATTGTTAATCGTGGTTTCTCCGTCTGACTTACCGAAAAACTCGCTGATGTCGGGGAAGATGTAGAAAGCACCATTGGGCACATAGGTTTTCATACCCGGAATCTCGTTGAGAAGCTTCAGTACAAGGTCACGCCGGCGCAGGTATGCTTTGGCCATATCTTTGGTGGCGGTCATATCTCCGTTGAGGGCGGCTACCGCTGCCCGCTGGGCAATGCTGTTGGCCCCGGAAGTGACCTGACCCTGCATTTTGTTGCAGGCTTTGGCGATCCAGACGGGGGCGGCAATATACCCAAGGCGCCAGCCTGTCATGGCAAAACCTTTGGAAAAGCCATTGATGGTGACAGTTTGCTCATACATGCCCGGCAGAGCGGCCAGGCTCACATGCTCTCCGCTGAAGTTGATATATTCATAGATTTCGTCGGCCAGTACGATGATGTTTTTATGCGCCGACAATACCTTGGCGATGGCTTCCATTTCCTCCCGGCTGAAGACGGCTCCCGTGGGGTTGCAGGGAGAAGAATACATCACCGCTTTGGTACGGGGCGTAATGGCTGCCCGTAGCTGTTCGGCGGTAGCTTTGAAGTTATTTTCTATGCTGCCGCTGATGATCACCGGTTCGCCTTCCGCCAGCTTGATCAGCTCTACATAGCTCACCCAGTAAGGGGAAAACACGATCACCTCATCGCCCGGATTGATCAGACAGAGCAGTGTATTGGCAATAGACTGCTTGGCACCGTTAGAAACGACAATCTGCTCGGGTGTATAGTTCAGCTTGTTGTCTCTTTTGAGCTTATCGGCAATAGCCTGCCGGAGTTCAGGATAGCCGGGTACGGGCGGATAGCTGAAATATTTTCCTTCATCGATAGCCTGTTTGGCTGCCTCCTGAATATGTTTTGGTGTTTTAAAGTCCGGTTCTCCCAAACTCAGACTGATGACATCTATACCCTGTGATTTCAGCTCCCGGGCTTTTTGTGCCATTGCAATGGTCGCCGACTCTTCTAACTTTTTAATTCTGTCTGATAATAGTTCCATCTTGCTCAATTATTGGTTTTTCGTAGTGTAATATGACGGATCACCCTTTGGGTTGTTAAAACTGGTTGTCGGGCAAAAAACAGAGCAAAACTAACGATTACCATTATAAGTTACTAGTAAAGCCTATACTTTATCAAACGACTTGTCTGCCGATCTTACAGCCACAGGCGGGTGGTTAATTTGTAGTAAAATCTCAGGAACTTTTTGTAGCTTTGTCACGTAATTATATTGCACGTAAAGGCAATGTTGGCTTATGGGGCCGACCGGATTTGACAGGATGTGTGGTTACGTGTAGAAGCATGCAGGCTCATGGGATGAGAGCCTTGATCAATAGTCCTAACACATAACTGGCGAATCTAATTACGCCATGGCTGCCTAATTTTAGCCCATCATAGCTAAAATACAGGCTTAAACGGTTGAGCGACAACATCGCTCCCGAGCCACATCCTGCTGGCCGCCGTTCTATCCGGCCGGAGCACAGGGTGTCGATCAGGTAGAACTAGCTGGAGTGGCGTTGCGACGCTCCGGTGACACTCTCAGCAAATAAGGTTGCCCTATAGGTGAGCTGTCTACCTTGTGCAACCCGACAAACCAAAGTACAGCTAAGCATGTAGAAGACACGATAGTTGCCATGACTGGACGAGGGTTCGAATCCCTCCGGCTCCACTTGAAATAATTATATATTAACGTATATAATTGCAAGATTAAAAACACCTCAGCAAGCCATGTTGAGGTGTTTTTATTTTATGACGAACTTCTGATATAGTTGTTTAGCATATAAAACTATTACTGTTTCAAGCTCAACTAAAGACTGCTTTACTTCTTGATAATCTTGATAGTCTGATGGAAAGAGCCTGCTGTAAGCTGTAGAAAGTACACACCGGGTTGAATAGTTACTCCTTGTGCATTTCTTCCATCCCAGGAGATAATATGGGTCCCTTGAGCATAAGCACCTTCTGTATGATGGAAAACTTGACCAGCAGCATTCATGACTTTCAGGCTCACTTTGCTTTGCTGGGGCAGGCCAAAGCGAAACTTTACTTCTTCAGAGAAGGGGTTAGGTTCATTCTGATAAATCTTATAGGTAGTAGGTCTGCTAAGATCTTGTTCAGCACTCAGCACTTCCACGATGTCTACAGATCCTGCAATAGCTTCTGTGGTCATGGCTATATTGGTTGCATCATAAGCCAGCAGTGGCGTACGGGCAGAAGAAAGGGTAACAACTGATTGATCTCCTATTTTGCCTATTGTTTGAAAAGTAACTGTAAAGACTGCTTGCTCATCAGAGAGGCTACTGCTGCTGCCTTGCCTATTGTACCACAGCACGGTGAGCTGACCTTCTTGCACATACTTTTCTCCAAAGACTATGTCAGGTAAAGCACCTCCTTGAGCAGATTCAAAAGCTAACACTTTTTCATCCCATTCCAGAGTGAGCTGAAAACTAGAGACATCCTTAAAATCTTCTACTCTGACAGGAATAGTGATAGTGCTCTGGCTGATAGTTTCATGCTCTTCTACCAAGAACATAAGCTGTTTTTGCTGCAATCTACCTTTGGCAGGATTCCAGGTGTCATTGACATCTCCTAGCTTGATGGCTATAAAGTCATGACCAGTGGGAGCCGGCATCTTTTCATGCACAAGGACAGTATCATAAGCATAAGGCTGAGCAGGATCAAAGACAAAGTGCTTGGGAATGAAGGTCCAGTGCTTGCCTTTGGCAAGACGTGTGGTATTACCTAGCACCACATCTTGTATATCTCTGATGTCTGCTGTGGTGATGCTCTGTGAGAGGTTAACATCGGCTGCGATAAGTTTGTAAGGAGAAGTAAGTGTCTCTGTTTGCAAGATATGGCGCTGCAGGATAGCCAAATCCAGACTGGTCAGGCCATTGGCAACACTGGTACCCAACACTTTGGACGCAGTTATCTTGTAAGACTGATAAGGATGTACACCGGTAAGGCTGTATTTGCCTTCTGCATTAGTAGAGTCTGTATCAGAAGCATAGCCTGTAAGCTTTACCGCTACCTCTTTGACTGCTTGAGAGGCTTCTGTGAAGATCCGCCCACTGATGGTCTGCAAAGGCAGAATGTATAATTTACCAGCTTGTGTAGTTACTTTGACCGTTTTTTCTTTTTTATCAGCAACTTCTAAAGGTATTAAGCTACTGGTGAAAGAAAGGACTGTCTGTGCTTTGGGTTCACCGACCAACTTAAAGCGTAAGGTAAACAATACTGCACTGTCTGAAAGACTAAGCCCCTCAGCATCACTACCCTCATACCAGGAGAAGGTCATTTTGCCTTGATCTGAGGTTTGGGTATTGAACTGTACCTGAGCAAGAGTACCAGCTTCTGTTGTCAGCAGCTCAGCCACCTGTGGATCCCATTCCAGTGTAGCTTGTGCGGAGATGATATCTGCAAAATCATTGGCTTTTACCTGCACTTCTACTTCCTCTTCCGGATAGCCTGCTACTGAATCTGCAAACAGATGAAGATCATCTGTATAGGGACTGAATTTCTGGATTCGGTGATTACCTCTATCAGCTACATAGACATTACCATCGGTATCTACGGCTACTCCGGTAGGAACTATGAATTCTCCTTCGTTAACACCCCTGGAGCCAAAACTCAAAAGAAAATTACCATTAGCATCGAACTTCTGTATGCGGTGATTATCTCTGTCAGCTACAAAGATATTACCCTCTGAATCTAAAGTTGTCGCAGTAGGATATTTTAACTTTCCATCTGTTGTACCAAGAGAGCCAAACTTCAAGACAAAGCTACCATCAGAGGTAAATTTTTGAATGCGGTTGTTGAATGAATCTGCCACATATACATTACCAGCAGCATCTACGGTTACACCGGTAGGATGTCTAAACTCTCCATCTGCTGTACCTTGTGATCCAAACTTCAAAAGAAGATTTCCAGTAGCATCAAACTTTTGGATTTGATGATTGCCTTTATCTGCTACATAAATATTGCCTTCAGTATCTACAGCTACCCCTGAAGGATCAAAAAGCTGTCCATCTACTCTACCATTAGATCCGAACTTCAAAAGAAAATTACCACTAACATCAAACTTTTGGATGAAGTCATTGCTTTGATCTGCTACATAGATATTGCCAGCAGCATCTAAGGTTATCCCAGCAGGATAATAAGGTAGTCCATCAAATATAACTGGTGAAACAAACTTCAGGCTAAAGCTACCATCAGAGGTAAATTTCTGAATGCGACTATTATTTGAGTCTGCCACATAAATATTACCTTCAGCATCTACAGCTACTCCGGAAGGATCAAAAAACAGTCCATCTGCGGCACCTGAACCATCAGTGCCAAACTTCAAAAGGAAATTACTATTAGCATCAAACTTCTGGACTCGATGATTACCTTCATCTGCTACATAGATACTGCCAGCATCATCTATGGCTACTCCGGCAGGGTTCCAAAACTGCCCATCTGTTTTACCAGAAGTACCAAACATTAAAAGAAAATTGCCACTAGCATCAAACTTCTGGATGCGATTATTGTATTGATCTGCCACGTAAATATTACCAGCAGAATCTATGGTTACCCCAGCGGGATACCTAAACTGCCCAGCTGCGGTACCATACGAGCCAAATTTCAAGATAAAGCTACCATCAGAGGTAAATTTCTGGATGCGTGCATTATTTGAATCTGCCACATAAACATTGCCATATGCATCGACGGTTATTCTTTTAGGAGAAATAAACTGCCCGTCTGCTGAACCTTGAGAGCCAAACTTTAAGATGAAGCTACCATCAGAAGCAAATTTCTGGATGCGATGATTATTATAATCTGCTACATAGATATTGCCTTCAGTATCTACAGCTACTTCAGCAGGGTAATTTAACTGCCCATCTGCTATGCCATGTGAACCGAACTTCAGAAGGAAATTACCACTAACATCAAACTTTTGGATACGGTGATTGCTTTGATCTGCTACATAGATATTGCCAGCAGCATCTAAGGTTATCGAAGTAGGAAATCTAAACTCACCATCTGCTGTACCTTGTGAGCCAAACTTCAAAAGAAGCTTGCCACTAGGATCAAACTTTTGAATCCTGTCATCAATTTTGTCAGCTACATAGATATTACCCTCTGCATCTACGACTACGCTTGAAGGAGATTCAAACACAATCAAACCCAGAGCTTCAGCTCCCATTTGTGACTGATAAACATATTGTGCATATAAAGGACTGGTAAAGAGAAGGGATGCAGTAATACAGTTAATTAGAATAAGTAGACGTTTCGCCATTAAATATTTACTTGTATTATTGTAAAAATACAAACTTAATCTCAAAATATGCAATATCTAAAAAATAAAAGTAGAGGTAGGAATTAATATGAGGTTGAAATGATAGCTATAGATATGAGAAATAGTAATAAAGTAAGAATTGTATATTCTAAAAGGACAGTGAAAAAGCCATTCGGGTATTTATCAAAATAGCTAAAGAAGCTTCTTGGAAAGATCTCAATGATATAAATAATGACTTTGGCGCTGTAGATTATCTGGGAAATGACCGTTACTGCTTTAATATAAAAGGGAACCATTATCGGTTAATCATGAGAATCAATTTTAAGTACGAACAAATGCTTGTACGTTTCATCGGTACCCATGCTGAATATGACCAATTAAAAGATGCCTCAAACATTTAAATGATAAAAGTATGCATGTCGTCACTATATCACCTCATTTTGCTGTGATCAAACCCATTACGGATGAGAATAGCTATAAAACTGCTTTGGCACGCCTGAATGCTATTTTTGGCGTCTCCGAAGACCATCCTGATTTTAACGAATCACAAATACTTTTTGATTTGGTGTGGTGTTATGAGCAAAGGAAAAACGAATTTAAAGATGAGGATATTGATCCCGTTGAATTTGTGAAAGTTTATATGGAAAATCGTGAGTTGAAACAAAAAGACCTGGCCAAAATGCTAGGGATATCTACAGCCCGTTTTTCTGAGTTTCTCAACCGTAAAACCGATATGACATTTAAGCTTGCCAAAAAACTGCATGAGGCAATAGGAGTACCTGCCGAAGCTATTCTGAAAAATTATCATAAGAAATGAACAGCGATACATAATGGCGGAAAATTCAACCGTCAGAGGTTTTTACAGGCTTGCCGGTTTTGAAACACTCAATACACATTTGGAAAGAGTATATTGCCCTTTCCGGCTCCACCAAACAGGCTACTGCTATGGAATGAATCAGGCTTGTCATACCTCACTAAATTTGTGCTAAAGGGTGACTGAAAGTTATGAAGTGTCGATTGTTGATAATAAGATAGGGCCACTTTTGATTCCAACTCCCAAGGTTATCATGATATCAACCTGCCTGATACGATTGCATGAGACTTTCTGCTGAAAACCCTACCCTACTTTCAAAATGGGGCTCCTTCAAAGCGATCTATTACATCCTTCGGCCCCTCCCCTATTTCATATTTGCCTGAGAATCAAGTGTAAACCTTCAAAAAAGTTTAGTGGTAAAAACCCAAACGGACGTATTGTCTTCTTCATCAATTTATTGGGTCTAGACTTTTTTCTCTCTTCTTACACTGTATCTTTTTGGAAGGAGCTTACTTACAATGCTGGTGCTCGTCTGTTTTATTTGCTTTTATTAAATATTTTGTATTACAAATTTTAACAACAATGTTACAGATCAAACTAGTGGACAACGCACTGACGCCCGATCCTACCGACTTCAGGGCTATGGTTGTCAACTATTCCAAAAAAAGTGTAGAAGAAGTAGTAAAGCAGATCGCCGTGCCCGGCTCCATTCTGAAAGAGACAGAATGTGAGGCTGTGATCAAGAAGTTCTTTCAGGTGCTGGCCGAGAACCTGCGGCAAGGGGTGGGTTTTGACTCAGAGTTTATCACCATCACCCAACATGTAAGTGGTGTGTTTACCAGCGAAGCCGATGCTTTTGACCCCACACGGCATGAAGTCACCCTCACTGTGAAGACAGGGCAGGTGTTTCAACAGGCCTTAAACGCCGTTGACATCGCCAAGGTAGACCATGTGTTGCCCAGGCCTACCATCAGGCAGGTGTTTGATACCAAGTCCAGGACCAGCGAAAAGTGTACGTCCGGTCATCTGCTGGATATACAAGGTAATCTGCTCAAGGTTGAGAATGAAACCGACCCTGCCCAGGGTGTCTTTCTGGTGAGTGCGCAGAAAGAGAAAGAAGTAAGAGTGGCCTACATTCACCACAATGGCAGCAAAAAGCTACAGGTAGAGGTGCCGGAAGGCTTAAAATCCGGAGAAAAGTACCGCCTGGAAATACGCTCCACCGTGAAGGGCAGCAAAGACATACGGATAGGTATGTATGAGAAGGTGCTCACCGTTGCCTAGCGACTTTCTCACTCCCTCCATTAGCAAGACCTTTGGACGCAGCCGTTCAAAGGTTTTTTTATGGGTGAGCTGCTAGCCCCGGGAGTCTTCCTTCCATCGCTTCTGATGTGGCATACTGGTACTGCCTGATCGGTAGTGCGTACCATGCATACAGGGAAGAGGCTTCCATACACTATCGGATGAAGCGTACATCCATAGTCGGCAGGGTCTACCATGCAGCTTTGGCAGAGGCTTCCAAAGCTAATCGTGAGATGTATCCCCTTATTATTGACAAGATGTCTTCTAGAAGGTTGCTATGTTAAAAAAGAAACAGATGCATACTACGTTTTACGAATCTATGGCTGATAGAATGTTTCTGTGTTGTGCATACGCCATTAAATCATTGCTGCACTTGTTTGTTTGACAGTATTCACGCACATAGCGTCTGAACAAAAAATGCTGGTATTTGCCTCAAAACGCTACAGTTTTACTGTCTAGATGAGTAATAAAAGGATAATTTTGTGCTATCTTATGACATTGTTAAAATAGAGTGACACTATATATAAAAAGTCTATAGGATAATTTTACTTTTTTATAAACCATCAGTCAGAGGCATAAGCGCAGCTGCTTATTTGATTTGAAAGCGGACTGGCACGGCAGGTATAAAAGATATATACGCCATATAGCTTTTACACTGATGTTGTAGCCAATAAAAAGAAAAATCATTGAAAATTCAATGTCAGTTCGTAGAAGCCCTAATAAAGTATAGTAAAAAATGAGCAACCATCTACCCATATCATCATCTAATAAGTCCATTGCAGTTCTCCCTTTTGTTAATATGAGTGCCGACCCTGAGAACGAATACTTCAGCGATGGCATTACTGAAGAAATAATCAACGCCCTAACCACCGTGAAGGGCTTGAAAGTCATTGCCCGCACATCCTCTTTTGCATTTAAGAATAAAAATATAGATGTGCGAACCATTGGTGGTCAGTTAGGAGTAAGTACTATTTTGGAGGGGAGCATCCGGAAAGCCAAAAACAGGGTGCGCATTACAGTGCAGTTAGTCAGTACTAATGACGGCACTCACTTCTGGTCAAAGAATTTCGATCGGGATTTGGAAGACATATTTGCACTACAAGATGAAATAAGTTTACACATCGCTGACCAGATCAGGGAAAATTTTGGTCACCTCTATATTCAGGAACATTTAATTGAAGAGCCTACACAAAATATGGAGGCCTACAACCTTTATCTTAAGGGCCGCTATCAGCATTTAAAGTGGGATGGACAAGGAATCGCAAATGCAGTAGAACTCTATGAACAATGTGTAACGATAGACCCCTCATTTGCTTTGCCTTATTTTGGTTTGGCGTATAGTTATGCCATGTACGGATCCTGGGGAAATAATAAAGGCTTATTACAGTTGTCAGAAGAGAATCTCAGCAAAGGTTTTAATCTGGACAAACAATCCTATATAGGGTATTTTAGTAAAGCGACATTGTCCTTTTGGGGTCAATGGGATTTCATCAAAGGGCATAAATTTTTTCAAAAAGCAATAGAACTTAATCCATCCTATACGGAAGCAGAAGAAGGTTTATGCGAATTGTATACCGCAGTAGGGTATTTCGGAAAAGCGCACTGGCATGCTGATAATATTTTAAAAACAAACCCTTTGTCTCCGAATCATTATTTTACCAAAGCAAATATTCATTATTTAAACGAGGACTATACAAAAGCTCTAGAATGTATAGAGACCTCCTTGAGCATCAATCCAGGTTTTACACATTCCATCGCATTAAAACAACTTTGCTTAATTCTTTCGAAAGATTACGAAAAACTAAATGACTACTTAAGTCAAACCCCTTTGGCCGAGAGACCAGATGAATGCAGGGTATTGTACAAGTTGGTCAATCCAGAAGATAAGATCGATATTGATATCAGCAGGGTTAGCTTAATGATAAAAGAAGATTTTGGGGCAGCGCTTTTTCCCTGGCAACTTTTTTTGTTGGTCCATTTGGACAAACATGAAATGGCATTGGACTTTTTGGAAGAAAACATCAGAATGCGTACCGGTCAAATCATAAACTTTATGAATATTCCGCTGCTTAAACCTTTACACCATTATCAGAGGTTCCAGGATTTACTGCAAGCCACTTTCTGTAAAGAACTATTACCACCTGATCCCGAAAAACAAATACGAATTGCCCCTCCTAAAGCTTTAATGTCTGTTGCTGAAATCGACACGGTTTTAGAAACTATTGGAAAAGGAATGCAGGAAGAAAATTGGTTTCAAAACCCATCTTTATCTTTACGCGAGCTAGCCGAAAACGTGAATATTAGCAGCAACAAGCTTTCCTGGTTGCTGAATGAACGAATTGGCCAAAACTTCAATGAATACATCAATAGTTGTCGTTTGGAGAACTTCAAAGAGAATGCCCTAAATCCTGCCAATAGCCACCTTACCCTTTTAGGGCTAGCTTATGAAAGCGGCTTTAATTCTAAATCGGTATTCAATGCCTTCTTTAAAAAAATCGAAGGGATGACACCGAAAGCCTGGTTGAGGTCTAATCAAATTTAAGCCTGTTTAATAGGTCTCAAATCTCACTATAAAGTCCACAATTTCATTTCAGGACGATTCACCTTCCTTTTCACTTCATCTTTGCATTATCAATTCGATAAAGCAGAGTAAACAATCATTGGATGATGATTCCTTTCCCCTTTACTAAATAAACTAACGATAATGGGAAGTGCTTTGTAGCAATCGGAATTAAAAAAAATTATTAGTATCAAAATTATTAGTATCATGAAAAATCTATTTACAATTCTTGTATTTTTTTGCACACTTAGTGCTTTTGCTCAAATTAAATCACCAGAAGGTAAAGAAACTGAAGTAGCCCATAAGTGGAGGGTAAGTATGCCTTATTTTGTTCCTGAATCACTTATTTTTAGTTCCTGGAACGATCACACTAGTACACAACACATAGAGTTTCATGTAAAACGAAACCTGGATAATAAGAACATCATTGGACTGAAGTTTGCCCACTTTCGATTGTTCCAACCAATGGGAATCACCTGGTGGGATGGTCTTTTGGATAAGATAGAATCAGAAAGTGAATACTATCCAGGACATGTGCGAACAGCAGGTATAGGCATAACGTACCAGCGTATGCTATGGAAAGGATTATTTGCAACTGCTGAAGTGCTACCACAATTTCAAACCTATTTGGATCTAGACGGTGATAAAATTGAAAGTGGTTTTAAACTTTATACTTCGTATCATTTGGGCTACCATATCGCATTTGGTAAGAAAAAACATTTTTTCATAGAACCACAGATTAATTGTATGCTCTGGACGTCTGATAACAATGCTCCTGATGGATTTAAGCAGCTGGACGATAAATGGAGAAACTATTTTCTTTTGGAGCCACAGATATACTTAGGCTGGAAATTTTAAGCTAAAGTCTGACAAGTCAGGACTTACAATTCTTGGCTTGTCAGACTATAAGTACAAAACAATAAATAGCATGTCCAGCAAGAGGGAAGGCGTTTTACACAGATACAAACTATCAATTGCTTGGAAGAATAATCGAGACCATCACAGATAAATATTTAATACCATTATAAAATTGATTCAATAGGTGGTAAAAAAATAGAATACTGGCTACAACACCGTATAACAAATCATTGCCTCCTATCGGAAGGCAACGCTTGTTATACAAACGTTGGTCAAAGCTTACAGTATATCCACAGACTTTGGTGGCTGTTGGAATTAGAAAAAGAACAACTGTGAGAAAAAAATCGTAATTTCATATAAAGAAGTATTATGGCATTCGAGGCAATAGATATACAGGATATTTCAGGATTCCAATCCATTAAAATTCCTGAAAACTTCAAGATCAATGATGCTAAGGCTTATCTCAAAAAGGTAGGAAATGCTTTATACATTATCCCATTTCACGACCCGTGGCAAAATTTAATTGAGAGTGTCAATGAGTTTAGCCAAGACTTTATGAATGATAGAGAACAACCTACTGATCAGACCAGAGAATCATTTGACCAATGAAGTTCATTCTTGATACGGGGTGTCCCACACTAACATCTGTATCTATATGATAAAGAATAAACCTTTACAAGTTTTTGAAAAGCTTAAGGGTATGGGCTTAGGCAATGTTGGCATCTCTTCAATCACTTTAGCTGAATTAGCCTAAGAACGTAGACCTGACAGTGAGAAAGGCTTTGTACTGCCAAATTCGCACTCCTAGCTTTAGGGGGTTCTTTCTTAAAATGACAAATAAAAAGCCTATAGGATAATTTTACTTTTATATAAACCATCAGTCAGAGGCATAAATGCAGCTGCTTATTTTGATTTGAAAGCGGACTGGCACGGCAGGTATAAAAGATATATATGCCATATGGCGTTTACACTGATGTTGTGCTTCATTTTAGAAACTAAATGAATTTTATCTTTTGTAAAAAGTTTTATGAAAAATCGTCTCACCGAAAAAGATATAAATTATAGAATCAATGACTAATCATAATGGAAAGGAGTTGTCTCTTTCAAATGCAGCCTTAATTGCAGGAATTAGTTTGCTTATAATGGTTTTGACTACACCATTTGCGGAATTCTCAATATTCTCAAAACTTATCGATTATGAAAACCCTACAATTACCGCTGAAAAAATTATCAATAATAAGTATCTGTTTAGTACAGCAATATTTCTGATTCTATTGACTCTTATTGCTGATGTCATAGCATCCTGGGCATTATACTTTTTACTGAAACCAGTAAACAAAAGTTTATCCCTGTTAACTGCTTGGTTTAGGTTAATTTATACGGCTATGTATTTCATTGCTTTATATAATCTTTTAAACATCTTGAGTGTAATTAATTCTCTTGATAATATAAAGCAATTAGGAATAGAGCATATAAATGAAAGTATTTTCCTGTATTTTAAAGCCTTTAGAATTGAAAGTTCTTTTGGATTAATATTTTTTGGAATCTATCTTATACTTCTTGGTTATTTGGTCTATAAAGCAACATACATTCCAAAAGCACTTGGAATAATTTTAACAATTGCAGGGTTGAGCTGGATAATTGACAATCTGAGTGTATTCTTCTTTCCGAATTTAGACACTCAATTTTTATTTGTTCTTACAATGGGAGAATTAGCATTTATGTTGTGGCTTTTAATAAAAGGGTCAAGACTAAAGAACTTAGAATTATATGATAAATAATAAAAACGAAAGCACAACAATGGCTATAAGTAATTGCTTGTTCTCGCCTATTACTGAAAATCCGCGAGGATTTTCAGTTTGGTGTGTACTTGCAAAGTTAAGTACTAACCCACGCAACTACTCATAGCCGAGACGTTATGCACAATTAAAAGTAACCTTTTAAAAATGAATAAAAATACAACAATAAGTTTTTTTATTTTCCTATGTATAACTCTTTTTTCATGTGTTTCTGAAGAAAATAAACAGAAATCACTGAATAAAACCGAAGCGAAATATGAGCAAAAGAAAGGTCTAGAATCAGATTCTTTTTATAACAAAGTAGCACAATTAGGTAAAGAGTTAAACAAAAAATACAATGTACCAGGAATTGCCATAGCTGTAATTTGGAATGGAAAGCTAGATTGGATTCAAACAATAGGGTATTCGGACTTGGACTCAAAACGACCAATTAACAAAGAAACGGTTTTCAATGTTGGCTCAATATCTAAGATGGTGTCTGCCTGGGGGTTTATGCAAATGGTAGAAAAAGGTCTTATTGGGTTGGATGATCCGGTAAACAATCACCTGACACGTTGGAAAGTACCTGAATCCAAATTCAACGAATCAGGTGTTACGCCAAGAAGATTAATGAGTCATACTGCCGGAATTTCACTGCATAGTGTTCCTGGATTTGAAAACGAACTCCCTACTTTAGAAGAATCACTGTCTGGTGAAACAAATGGTAGCGAATCTGTTGAACTTGTACATGAACCGGGCTCAAAATGGCAATATTCGGGAGGCGGTTATACCATAATGCAGTTATTATTAGAAGAGAAAACCAATATGGATTTTGCAATATATATGAAGAAAAATGTTTTTGATCCATTAGGAATGATAAGTACAGATTATCGATGGACAGAAGACATAAGCAAAAAAGCAGCAAAGCCTTATGATGAAAATGGAAATCCATTAAGAAAGAGGCGATTTACTGCTTTAGCTGCTGCTGGGCTGCAAACCAATATTGAAGATTTGGCAAAATTCGCAGAATTATCTATTAATAAAGATTCAGAGAATTTAAAAGGAGTCTTAAAAGCCGAAACCATCGATTTAATGCAAAAAACCGTTTTACCATCTTCAGATGAAGGCGAAAGTGGTCTCGGCTACTACAAAACGATGAAATATGGCCCGCCAATCATAGGGCATGGTGGTTCCAATGCAGGTTGGGTTGCTCAATTAACACTACATTTGCCAACCAAAAGTGGTCTGGTAATCATGTGCAATAGCTCAAACGGATTGCCGGTTAGGCAAGCTATTTTTTTGGAGTGGATAGAGGAGGTGAAAAAACAAGAAATGAATTAGAATAAGTGCATAACAATGAGGATAAATAATAGTCACGCAAATGCCAAGCTCGACCAAAACTACTATTCATCCTCTAGAAGTTAGTGGCAATATTAGTGGTTCAATTGAAAGTGAATTCTCAAAAATCAATAGCGGTTCTACCATTCAAAAACTTAAGTGCAGATGGAGAAAATGAATTCTTCTGTGATGGAATCACGGAAGAAATAATTAATGCTCTGGCGCAGATTGATGGGTTGAAAGTCATCTCCCGCACTTCCAGTTTCTTTTTCAAAAACTACAAAGCTTCTCTTGAAGAAATTGCCAATAAACTGGGTGTCGCGATTATTCTTGAGGGAAGTGTACGGATTGCCGGCGATACTATTCGGATCCGAGCCGAACTTATAGATGTCAAGGAGGACACACATTTCTGGTCTGAGACCTGGGATCGCAAGCTAGAGAATCTCTTTGAGATTCAGGATGAAATCAGCTTGCTCATTGCTGACAAAATCCGGGAGCATCAGGGTCATTTGAATATCGCTAATCATTTAGTGAAGAGCCCTACAACGAGCCTTTCTTCATATGAGCATCTCCTAAAAGGACGCTTTCATTGCTGCAAGTGGAATCATGAAGATACTAACATGGCCATTGAGCACTTTGAAAAAGCCGTAGCACTGGATAACGATCTTATAGAAGGCTATCTCGGGATAGCGGATAGCTACAGCTTTCTGGCTGTGGCAGGTTTTGCCCCACGTGAAGAAGCATGGCAAAAAAGCATAGCAGCTATATCATCTGCGAAAAAGCTGGACTCAAATCATGCCGGACTCAATTACATGCTGGGCTTTCAGTCATTCTTCACCGAAGCAGATTTTGCTTCAGCTATGCAATATGGCATGAGGTCATTAGCTGCCAAACCCAATTACTCGGAAGCACATCAATTTGTTTCATTTCTCCACACACTTCATGGTAATTTTAAAAAGGCCCGGGAGCACATACACTTTGCCAAATCTTCAGATCCGCTAAATCCTGAGACTAAATTCTATGAGGCCAATTATTACTATCGAGCAGGTGAATATGTCAAGGCCAAAGAGATCCTAAACGAATTGCTGGAAGCAAATGACAAAAACCTTCCGGCCATTGTCGTCAGCATTTATATCCTCATCCGAGAAGGTCAACTAAAGGAAGCCCTTCAGGCGATGGATGCCGTTCCTGAGCAGGCCTTCGCTCCAGATGAAAGGCTGGGCTTTCTAGCCTTGATCGATGCAATGGATGACAAAAGCATAACGTATTTACAGGCGCTGGAGGAGCATGCCCAGGAACCAGAAGCCCACCATGCACATTCCTACCTTTTCCTTACCTATGCCAATCTGGGGCGATACGACGAAGCATTTTCTGTCCTGGAGAAGCTTTTCAAAAGCGCCTCCTCTATCCTGCTTCTTGCATTTAGTGACCCATTGGCTGAGTCCATCCAATCAGACCCCAGATACGCGCACTATCACGATAAAATTTATCCAAAAGTCATACAAAAGCCAAAAGTCAAGAAAGCCAGACAGCCTGATCAAACACTAACAAAAGAACAGGTGGAGAAAATACAAGCTTATGTAGCGTCAGATCAACCGTACCTCAACCCCTCACTTACGCTACGTTCGCTAGCCGAGCAGGTTGATATTCACCCCAATCAGCTTTCCTGGTTACTGAACGAATCCATTGGTAAAAACTTTAACGAGTTTATCAATAAAGAGCGTATTGAGCACTTCAAACAACTCGTCCTTGATCCAGACAATTCACATATTTCTTTGATCGGACTTGCTTACGAAAGTGGCTTTAACTCCAAGACAGTTTTCAATACCGTGTTCAAAAAGGAAGTGGGCATGACCCCAAAAGAATTCCAGAAAAGTCAGGGGTAATCCGGCTTTTTGGTTCCGAATTATAATTCCGAACTTCTTCTTAATATCCCGAACAAATACCCTGTCACTTTTCCCTTTTTTTGTCATGAATTAAAAAACTAAGCCATGATACAGACAATGAAAGCAACGGTAGCAACAGGGTACGGATCGCCTGAGGTACTGCGATTGCAAGAAGTAAAAAAACCAGTTCCAAAAGCCAATGAAGTATTGGTGAAGGTCATGACGGCTTCCGCCACCACGGCAGATGCCATGATGCGTACAGGCAAACCCTATATCGCGAGGCTGTTTGTAGGTCTTACAAAACCTAAAAAAGCCATTCCGGGAACCGGTTTCGCTGGAATCGTGGAGCAAGTGGGCAAAGGCGTTACAGACTTTAAAATCGGTGATCGCGTATTTGGGGAAACGGCTTTTGGGTTCAGCTCAAATGCAGAATATCTGACCATATCGGAGAAGGGTGTCATTCTTCCTATGCCGGAAAACCTGGGTTTTTCCGAAGCTGCCAATTTCTGCGATGGACATTTGACGTCCTTTAATTTCCTAAAAGAAATCGCTAAAGTGAAGCCCGGCCAGAAAGTATTGATCAATGGAGCCTCCGGTGCACTGGGGACTTCCGCCATCCAAATAGCTAAGTATATGGGAGCACAGGTCACCGCTGTTTGTAGTGGCCGAAACTCAGGATTCGTGAGGTCATTGGGTGCTGACGAGGTGATTGACTATCAGCAGAAAGATTTCACAAAGGGAAAAGAAAAATTTGATTACATATATGACACGATCGGAAAAAGATCCTTTCTAGCATGTAAGAATATCCTTTCTGAAAAGGGCTTGTATTTATCTCCAGTTCTGAAATTTCCATTGCTTCTTCAGGTGATCCGAACATCACTTTTTGGTCAAAAGAAAGCCAAGTTCGAAGCCACTGGTGCTAATAAGGAAGAAAAACTCAGGTTTTTACTTAAGGAAGCATTGGACATCTACATAGCGGGACGGCTCAAGACGGTTATTGACCGACAGTTTCCTTTAGAAAAAGTAGCCGAAGCACATCGATATATTGATGCAGGTCATAAGAAAGGTAATGTTGTAATTGTAATATGTTCATAATAAAAATCATGAAAGAAAGAATTAGCATTATATCCGGAATAATACTAGGTGTCCTTTTGGGAGTAATAATAGGAATCGCTCAGGACAACATTGGATTGTGGATAAGCCTTGGATTGGCCATCGGTGTGGCGATAGATTATACAAGGAAAAAAGAATCAACCCAAAATAAGGAAAGCAAAAACTAAAAATTATGATCGAAAACAATGTGCAAATCAAAATACAGAAACAAGCCAGCATTGTAGGGTTCACCTATTTGGTAACAACCTTAATTGGCTTTATAAATAACTTTTTGGTAAAACCCGGCTTACACAATACTGAAACACTGCTGGTATATGAATTTCAATTTAGGATAGGCGTGATGTTAGATGTATTAATGTATGCCCTCGTAATGTGGATGGCTGTAGCACTTTATCTACTCACAAAATCTATTAACAGAAATCGAGCTATACTTGGGTTTGTTTTTAGAGCAGCAGAGGCTGTTATGGGTTTTGTGATTGTACTAATATATTTAGCCCCTCTAATCATTTTAAAGAAAGCAGAGAACTATCATTTTAATGATGACAATCTTCATTCATTAGCGTCTGTATTTTTTGACATATACAGTATGGGTTCGAATCTCCACCTAATTTTAATGAGTATGGGTGCACTAATATTTATGTCTTTATTACTCTCAGCCGCCTACATACCAAAATGGTTAGGCTATTGGGGATTACTTACCTATATCACCGTATTCTTAGGCTTTTCATTACAAATACTATTTCCTGAATTTCCTACCAAGTTTCTAATGATGGTGATGGCTCCAGGCGCGTTGTTCGAATTCATATTTGGAATATGGCTTTTGGTAAAAGGAGTAAGTCTCAAGAAAGTTTGAAAATTATGTAATGATGTTGAGTATGAAAGTCAATAAATTTTTATTACTGATTGCATTTGTGGCATGCAATACTAGCCTTCGCAACATTCCTGGCAACAATTGCAACCTTTGATAATTGGCAAAAAAGCCTCTAACAGATGATATAGCACATCCCTCTACCGAGCTATTTTGATAGTAATTAGCAAATCAGAAACTTTAACGATATTTGAAAGTCTATAGGCACCTGCTATATCTGGACGTTAGTCAGAATTAGAAAATTCACCTACCTAAAGTATTATGACCAAGAAAAATACAAAACGAATTCTGCGGATAGCGTTTATAGTTGCGTCTATATCCTCCTTGTTCTTTGTTCCATGGCTATTGGTAAAAGCATGGATACTTCCTTTGCCGGATACGGTTCAAGAACAGTTAGATGAGGCCATTGGTCATGGATTTGAGGGAATGATTGTTTATGTAGACCAAGCTGGTCAACCACCTCAGTATTTTGCTTCCGGTTGGCATAATAGAGAATCTAAGACACCTGCCAAACCTCACGCCCTTTTTAAAATTGCCAGCATTAGCAAACTATATGATGCTGTGGCTGTCACCAAATTGGTAAATGATGGACGGCTTTCTCTAGATAAAACAATCGCTGATTATTTACCGGAACTCGTGGGCAGAATCGAAAACGCTGAGAAAATCACTTTGAGGTTGATGATACAGCATAGAAGTGGCATTCCCAATTTTACGGACGCTCCGAATTTTTGGGCGGCTCCAACAGAGACCTATGAAGAAAGTCTTGCATTGATTCTGGACAAGTCGGCCAACTTTGAACCCGGTGAAGACTATGAATATTGTAATACGAATTATCTTTTAATCAATAAGATAATGGATGATGTATTAGGTTATGGCAATTTTCAATTCATTCAGGAAGAAATTCTGATACCGCAAAATCTTAACAATACCTTCGGTTCGCTAAGTGAAGTGAATATTGAGGATGTGATGAGTGGCTATCATGTAGGATATCCCTATGATTTAAAGACAAATGATTATGGCATGCATGCCACTGCTGAAGACGTGGGTACTTTCCTAAGGGCATTGAACGATGGATCATTGTTTGAACCTGGAGAACAGGAAATATATGCTTCTATTTATGAATACGAACATGCTGGTTGGGTTCCGGGATACCAAAGTTTTGCAAAATACCACAATGACCTTGATGCTGTTGTTATTGAGTTTTATAGTACAACTGATCCTAAACTGTACAATTGGAACTTGTCAGAAATCATAAATAATAGAATTGTTAAAATTCTGAAAAGGCAAAAAAGCTCATAACAATGTATAAAAGGCATTAAAACGCCCTGTATACTAACCTTTGTGCTCAACTCCAAAATCCAGGAACAACATTGAATGAATTATTAAAGTAACTTTTTATTTTTGAAGTATGATTCGAGTAATTCAAGAAAATATCGGAAAGTTAAGAGAGATTTGTGCTGTGAATTCAGTGGCCGAACTCTATTTATTTGGTTCAGCAGCTTCTGGTGATTTTGGAGATAAAAGCGATCTTGATTTTGCTGTCATATTTAAAGAAAGCTTATCACCTCTTGAGCATGGAGATGCCTTTTTGGCCTTAAAGGATGATCTGGAAAATTTGTTCTCTCGAGAAATTGATTTGATCTCATACAGGGTGATTAAAAACCCGATTTTTAAAAGCGAGCTAGATAAGACAAAGATTTCTCTTTATGCAGCCTAATGAACTTCTAAAATATCTACTAGACATTGAATCAGTAATTACCGAATTAGATAAACTCATCGAAATTCATGCTAGGGATTATAAACAATTTAGTGAGAATTTCATGGCAGTGAGAACCACTGAAAGAGATCTCATGATAATAGGAGAAGCAGTAGGTAAGATATTAAAGATTAATCCAAAAGTTGAGATTTCAAGTGCTAAACATATTGTTGGGTTGAGAAATATGATTGTTCATGCCTACGATTCAATAGACCCAACCACACTATAGAGGATTTTAATTAAGGATATCCCTGTGCTTAAAGAAGAGATACAAAAATTAAAACATTAATTCTGAGCACAGCAATGGCTAAAAATTCATAGCCACCCTGCGGGATGACAACGCTTTTTAGCCGAGATCGTTAGTCAAAGCTTACCGTATGCGCTGGTTGATAGGAAATTCATAACGCAGCTTATCGTAAAAAAGAGACAGATGACCACCTTCTTTTCGCCATTCTGTACAACACTCACAAGGAGTCAGTACTTGTTAAATACTGCCTTGTCTGGTAAAATCATTATGCATCACCTTCTACCCTAATAATCTCAATATGAACAAATGTATACTACTGCTTTCATGGGTTTTATTGACCCTAGGTTGTTCAGATCATACCAGGCAACAAAATGATACGGCCCAAATTGATAGAAAATGGTGGAAGGAAGGGATCGTTTACCAAATCTACCCTCGCAGCTTTAAAGATACCAATGGAGATGGTGTTGGTGATTTGCGGGGAGTAATTGAAAAGTTAGATTACATTGAAAGCTTGGGGGTCACCATGGTGTGGATGAATCCATTCTTCCAATCGCCTATGGTGGACAATGGATATGACGTGAGCGATTATAGAGGGATTCTTCCGGAATTCGGTACGATGGAAGACTTTAACGAATTACTCGCAGGGCTCCATGAGAGAAACATCAAATTCGTATTGGATGTGGTAGTAAACCACAGCAGTAACCAGCATGAATGGTTTAAAAAATCAAGAAGTTCCAGGGACAATCCCTATCGTGACTATTACCATTGGTGGCCTGCAGAAAAAGGTGACCCACCCTATCGTTACAGCCTATTTGACCCAACAGGCAGTGCCTGGAAATATGACTCCCTGACAGATGCCTACTACCTCCACTATTTTGCAGCAGAACAACCTGATTTAAAGTGGGAAAATCCTGAAGTCAGAAGAGAGGTTTATGATATTATGAAATTTTGGGCTGACAAGGGGGTGGATGGCTTTAGATTAGATGCTTTTCAGTTTGTCAGCAAGGATACGACCTATCCGGTATTTCCGGAAGGATGGGTTGATGATTTTATTAAGTACTATAGCATGGGGCCTCAAATTCATGATTATCTGAAAGAGATGAACAGGGAGGTTTTTAGCAAATATGAGGTATTCTCTGTGTCGGAAGGAGCAGGAAGTACTTTTCAGGATGCCCATGATTTAGTGGATGCTGATCGGAATGAACTGCATATGGCCTATCATTTCAAGACGGTGGATTTGGTGAATTCATTAGATGGATATGAATTGTCAGAATTCAAACAGGTATTTTCTGAATGGGACAGTGCATTTGCTGAAAAAGGATGGATTTCAATATTCCTTTCCAACCACGATGTTTCAAGATTGGTTTCCAGATTCGGAAATGACAGTCCTGAATTTAGAACTGTCTCCACTCAGCTTCTTAATACTCACTTATTGAGTATGCGAGGCACACCCTACACCTATTATGGCGATGAGCTTGGGATGACTAATATTGACCTTGATGATATCAGCGAGTACAATGATATTGCCGCTAAAAATAGCTATCAGAAAGCGCTGTCGGAAGGGCAAGACATGGGTCTTTTCATGGAACGTCTGAATTTCCTTTCAAGAGACAATGGCCGGACGCCCATGCAGTGGGACAATGCTGAAAATGCCGGGTTCACAACAGGCAAACCCTGGCTACCAGTGAATGAAAATTATCCTGAAATTAATGTTGCAGATCAGGAAAATGATCCCAATAGCGTCCTGAATCACTTCAGAAAAATGACCAGGCTACGTACCAATAACCTGGTGCTTGTCTATGGTGATTACGACATGATCCTGGATGATGATGATCAGATTTACGCCTACACCCGCACACTAAACGAGGATAAAATGCTCATCCTCATGAATTTTTCAGATCAAAAGGCACAAGCTAAGTTACCCGAAGCATTCGAAGTTGAGCAAATTATGATAAACAATTATAGCATCGCCCCCTTTAAAAAGGATTCTACGGTAGTGCTGGAACCCTATCAGGCTTTGATAGTTAGATTCGATGGAAGATAACGTACAACCTTTGAAATCCGCTTGACCTCAGGGCCTGTGATAGAAATGACAAATAATACGCATACAGACTTACATACTGGCTCACAGGAAAATCAAAGTGTAGTGTATAAAAGAAGACAGACTGACCACTTTCTTGTCGTCAGTCTGTACAACACTCACAAGGAGTCAGTGCTTTTTGAACACTGCATTCTCTGACAAAAATCTCTATTGTATATGGATCACCTTCTGTCCTGTGAAGGATAGCATTGCCCTATATCCTATCCGAATCACTAGAGTGGTAAGCCGATATATGCTGTGATGAAATCCTGAAAGTAATTTGTACATTTAAGGATGATAAAACGAGTTTATGTAGATACATCAGTAATGGGTGGATATTTTGATGAGGAATTTTCGGATGATACGGTGCCTTTTTTTGACAGGGTGAAAAAAAGGGAGCTTAAAATCATAGTTTCAGATTTACTAGAAGCTGAATTATTAAGAGCACCGCAGTACGTAAAATTATTACTAACTGAAATCCCGGTAGAACAAATTGAAAGAGTAAAGTTAAATGCAGAGGCCACTGCCTTAGCTGATAAGTATATTGAAGAAAAAGTGGTTGGAAAGACAAGCAGAGCGGATTGTCAGCACATTGCTATGGCAACATTGCATTATGCTGATGTGTTGATCAGTTGGAACTTCAAACATATTGTAAACCTTGAAAAGATAAGGGGATATAATTCTATTAATTTAAGGACGGGTTACCCCATGATTGAAATTAGAACACCAAAAGAAATTATGAGTTATGGAGACGAATTATAAAATAAAGAAATCAAAGAATATGGTGAAGATGATGAGAGAAATTAGAGAGGAAGTGAGTGGTGAGATTATGGATATGACTTATGAAGAGGAGAGAGCTTATTTAGATAAATTACTGTCAACTTCTGAAGAAAATGAAAAGGCTAGCGGATCGCCACCTGGAATTAAGCAGGCTGAAAATGCTAAAATGAAGCAAAAAAGCAAACAATAAACTTAGTCTTAGCAGAGCACAAATCTCTTGGCAAATTAGCATGCTGTAGATGATATTCGCACCAGCAAGGAGTGATGCACTATAATCTTTGCTTTTAGAATACTGTAAAACGAGAGAATGATCTGTGTAATGATGGCTACTACTTTCCTGTAAAAGCTACCTAATTACTATAGGTTGCCTCCGATCAAACTATCATTCCTCAGGCACCCATATTATGGTAAGGTTGACAAAGATACATCCTAGTCGCAGACCATCGGCGTGACAGCCAAAAAAGCTTTATGATGCCACACTGGCTTCAGGGTTTCTCTCTTAGAATGACCCATGAAAAGCATATAGACTTACATACTGGCTCATGGGAAACTCACAGCGTAGTGTATAAAAGAAGACAGACTGACCACTTTCTTGTCGTCAGTCTGTACAACACTCACAAGGAGTCAGTGCTTTTTGAACACTGCATTCTCTGACAAAAATCTCTATTGTATATGGATCACCTTCTGCCGGACTACGCCCGTGGGTGTGGTAAGCTGTAGGATATACACACCGTTTTTAAGATGACTTCCCTTGATGTCTACCTGCTGCAGACCACTGGCTGCTGAGGTGATGTACTGATACATCAGCGTACCTTCCAGGGTAAAGAGCTGCAGTTTGGCTCCGGTCATTTTCTGTACTGCTACAGGTAGCCTCACCGTTAACTGGTCTGAGAAAGGATTGGGAAAGACTTCTATCTGAAGAGAAGTGCCCGTAGCGCCGGATAGATCTTCCAGGGGTTCGGCAGCGGTCTTTTCCTCAGTATGAGCCTTGGCTATAACAGCTTCTCTGGAGGCAGGAATAGACGTTCTGACGACCCAAAAATCATAGCCGCCCCGGCTGGCCTCCGTTTTATCGCCGCCAATGCCGGAGTTGGAAGAACCCCCTATCACATAACTCTTATCGGCATTCTGCAACAGCGTGAGAAAACCCATTTCTTCTCTCAGGGTGCTGCCAAAGCGTTTATCCCAAAGCTTGGTTCCTACGCTGTTGATTTTTACTACCCAATAGTCATCCCCTCCCTGGCTGGCTTCTATCTTGTCGCCACCTGTACCTGAGGCACTCCATCCGCCCAGCAGGAATCCGTTATCGGAGGTAAGGATCATAGAAGACGCATTGTCATGAGCGGTTCCCCCAAAACGTCTGTCCCAAAGCTTGGTACCCGTACCATTGATCTTGACTACCCAGTAGTCGGCACCACCCCGGCTGGCTTGTGTTTTATCGCCACCGATGCCGGAAAGAGAACCTCCGGACAGTAGGTAGCCGCCATCAGACGTTGCTACAATGTTGCCTATAAAATCCATGTTAGTGCCACCAAAACGATAATCCCACAACTTGGTGCCTACGCTGTTAATCTTAACAATCCAGAAGTCACTGTTGCCGCGGCTATTCTGCGTTTTGTCGCCGCCAATGCCTGAGTAGGAAAGACCTGCCAGCACGAAGGAGCCATCGGCATTACGAATCGCAGACCGCAGCTGATCATCCAGCGTGCCTCCAAAACGTCTGTCCCAGGCTTTCGTACCATTGGTGAAGATTTTTACCACCCAGTAGTCATTACCACCCCGGCTGTTCTGTGTCTTGTCTCCACTGATATTGGATTGAGAGTAACCACCTAACAGATAGCCATCGGGAATTTGTATCAGGCTGAGCAGGTTATCCGCAGCATTTCCGCCAAAACGCCTGTCCCACTGTTTGGTGCCACCCCCATTGATTTTGACTACCCAGTAGTCGGCGTTGCCCCAACTGGCTTGTGTTTTGTCGCCTCCTACACCGGAAAAAGAGCTGCCACCCAGCAGATACCCTCCATCCGTAGTGGTTACGATAGCATTGAGTATATCATCGGCAACGCCTCCAAAACGCTTATCCCACTGCTTGGTACCGGCCGCATTAATCTTCACTACCCAGAAATCTTTGCCACCCCGGCTGTTCTGTGTTTTATCTCCACTGATGCCGGACTGAGAGTAACCGCCTAACAGGTAACCACCGTCGGGGGTTTTCACCATCGTATAGAGGAAGTCATCTACACTTCCGCCAAAGCGTTTGTTCCAGGCAGCCACGGGAGCCGGGTTGGGCACAATTTTGAAATTCGCATTAGAAATATCAAAGAAGATATTACCCACCGCTTCGATTTTTATCCGGGCTGTATTGGTAATATTGTTGGGCACCACAATAGCGTGCGCTCCATCATTAGGTGTGCTGGCCGCTAATACGATGGGGAAAGTGTTGCCACCGTTGGTAGAAAGGGAAATTTTTACGGAAGCACAGTTTACCGGAGCCCCATTGGTGCCGGCCACATCCCAGTTGATGGTTTGGGTAGAACCTACTGTCCAGTTAACAGAAGAAGTGTTAGGAGCTGTGACCAAAAAGGGACCGGCACCGCCTGTCACATTAATCACCAGCGGATAGGCCCAGTCTACCCCGCCACCCTGGGAATAGTTATCTCTCACCGTCAGGTTAAAGACCAAAGAACGGGTGTAACTGGGTAGAAGCTCACCGATCGTGTGGGTGTTGTTGAGCAGATCGGAGAGTTTGGGAAAGGTACGAGACGGGCTGCTCGTGGCTGTAAAAGAACGGAAGATCGGTGCATTGCCTACGGGAGCATCCGGATGACCTGCCGGCCCCAGATCATATTCTTCCCAGTTGTAAGTAATGGGGTCGTTGTGAAAGTCAGTGGCAGAGCCTGTAATTGTAAAAGGGGTAGAATGGGGAATGGTGAGCCCGGAAGGGGTAACGATGGTAGGCTCCGGTGCTGTGTTGATGGGCGTAGTGATGACAGCACAATCATTTCCCTGAGCGATTTCGGAATAGGCAAAGATTTCATCGTAACTGGCCACATGAAAATAGGCATCACTGTTGGGTTGTAAGTCCTGGGCACCGCATATACCGGCATAGCCCATAATGGTAGAACCACTGCCCGGCTCAAAAGCGGTACTGGCATTTCTGTTGCCTCCGGCACAGGCACCGCTCGTCCCGTTAAAGGTATGGTTGGCACCAAACTGATGCCCCATTTCATGCGCTACGTAATCCACATCAAAGGCATCGCCGATGGGAGCCCCCGAACCTGTGACACCGCCGGCCTTCAGGCCTGTCTGGCAAACGACACCCAGGTACGCCACCCCACCGCTGTTGGTGCCAAAAACGTGCCCGATGTCATAGTTCGCATTGCCGATCACGGCATCAAGATTGGTTTGATTTTGGGAGAGCATAGCACCGGCATTCCCGTTGGAGTAAGGGTCAGTGGCCGCATTGGTATAAATGATGGCATTGTTGTTGGCTACCAGTTGCATCCGGATCGCCACTTCACGGATGTAGATGAAGTTAACACGGTTGATGGTGGTTGTGATGGCGGAGAGTGCCGCTGCTACCGTGCCGCCATGAAAAGCGGTGTATTCTGCGGTGGCGGCCACCGCCAGGCGATAGGTTCTCAGTTCGTCGCCGGAAGGACGGGCTACAGCGGCACTGGTAGCGACAGCCCTGTTTTTGGCAACGGTGGCCGCAATTTTTTGGGCTATCTCCGAATCAGTACCTAAGACTTCTGTCTCTTCAAAAGTTTTTTCCGGACCGGCTTTATAGTCTTTTTTGGCATACACCAGATAATGGTCGAGGGCACCCTGGCTGTAGGGGTCGATGAAACTCAATCCTTCTTTGGGTGAATGAATCATGCCATGAAAACCGGCGGGCGTCAGATCGAAGCTAACGGACAAACTCGGATCATCCACCCCTTGTCCTGTATAGGTTTTAATCTGGGGATATTGGGCCGCCAAGTCAGGGGCCATGGTAGCAGACTCTACAAACCGAAACCGGGCAAAGGTGCCGTCAGGGAGGGGCAAACTGATTATGTTGCCAGCCTCTCGTGAAGTGACCTGACGCTCTGAAGGAGTATTGGCTAACACGCTCTCCAGTATTTTTCTGTTGAGGGCCAGGGTCTGATATTTTTGTGGTTTGATATACCGGTCTCCCTTTGACTGAGCGGCAGTTTCTGAGAGGGTGGTCCAGAGCCCGTTTTTTTGGGCCAGTATCGTTGTCTGGGTAAGAAGGAGAAGAAAGATAGGAAATACAAACTTTAATTTCCAATGAGTAGTGTGTATGGAAAATGTTGACATGGTTTTTTATCATTTTAGATGAAAGATTCAACCTGGATTTAAAGCTTGGCTATTAAATCCTTTCTCTTACAGCAGACCTGGTCACAGGCTTGCTGAAGGATTTATGAGAAAGACAATCACTTTTTTTCTAAACCATAAGATCCTGGATTCTCTGGGTGATAGAGGCGTTAATGTTTTACAATGAAACAGGAACCAGCGCAGTAGAAGCATAAGGCATTCACCTTTTCTTCCACAAAAGACATGAGAGAAGAGCACTATACGATCCCGGAAGGCTCTTTTACTGGGAAAGGGATGTAGTTATTTGACTATACCGTTTTCTTTTCCAGGATTGCTCCTGAACATTAAGGGTTAAAGGTTGCATGAATTCAGTTACCTGGCTTGACAGGACCTTGTTGCTCGAAAGGACCGGTGCGGTCCCACCGCAGATCACGTTTGTAAAAACAGATATAATGAACCATATCCTCCCGCTGGTAGGGCTCAATGTAGACAACCTCGTCGCCGGTGGTCATCATAGCATGAAAACCTTCAGTAGTCAGGTCAAATGCCACGGATGCATAGATGTCATCTATTCCCTGGCCCATGTAGGTGCTGATTGGCAAGGAGTCAGGATCAGCGCCGGGTGCCATGGTGGCAGACTCCACAAACCGAAACCGGGCAAAAGTGCCGTCAGGGAGAGGCAAACTGATCTCCGATGTGGCCTCTCGCAAGGATACAGCCTCTTCTGATTGAGCTTGAGAAAGCAGCTGGCTGAGCGCCGTAGTATCCAATACTAACGTGCGGTATTGTTGTACATAGTCTTTTTTACCTCCCTCTTTGGCAAAGAGCGCCTCCGAGATATCCGACCAGAGAGGGTTACCACGAGTCTGCGCCAGCGAAGGCAGATGCAGGCTGGCAGCGATCAGGGCAAGAAGCAGGATAGTACTCATGAGGGTAGGGTTTGCTTAATAAGTAAAGTTATCAATCATAATACTATTTTTGTGAATAAGCAGTACAATAATGTGATAAATACCTGACGGTACAGCGCTGTAGCAGTAAAGTGTCTGCTATCAGCTATTAACGCACTATTGATATAATAAGGAATGATAGACAGCTCATAACGAGGTATCAGCTCTCTTTACTGGTAATCATGGAAAGTCATCCTGCCCACCTTCCTGTTAAGGAATGAGGAGGAAGCTTTCGGGAATCCGGGATCTAATTACAGCTTAGTAAATTAAACAGTCGTGAGGTAACCCTTGAGGGTCAAATTTTTTTTCGAGTGTAGAATTAGAGGCTTTCTGTGGTTTTTCGCAGAGACCAGGTGTCTCATCAATCAGGCTGTCAGTATTTTCTACCGTAAATGAATACTTCTTTGGTTAATAATCTTTCGAAAGAGTAAGACAGGCCCTTATCCATATATGATTTCTCAGGATCACTTAAGAAGAATGAGGCAGAGTTAGGCACCTGAAGTTTCCAGGAACCAGAAGGTCTTAAGGTTCCGGGCAAAATGAGAGATACATTACCGATCCCTGCTTCGTCGACATAGATGGCCACCACTGCTTTTTTTGCATTGGCGTACTGTTGGGCTTCATTCAAGGCTTTTTGTTCGTATCCACGGCCCAGCAGTATCCATTGATTACTACTATGCAAATAATCCGAAATTTCAATAACCCGCATGTGCCTGCCCAGGGTTTTTGAGTAAAAGTCATTGATCTGATAAACGGTGGGGAGCATGTTACCAATAAAGTTGTTGCACGAGTGAATGCCTTCGGCAGCCTTATTTTCGCATCCCTTAAACTGGGCAAGCTCATGGTCTAAATCTCTTTTCCAATGGCTATTAAGGCTTTGGCCGTGTGAAGCCGAAAGGAAGAAAAAGAGACAAACGATCGTAATATACTTTTTCATAGAGGTGAGCCAGTAGGTGTCTTCAAACAAAGATAAGATGAACCCCTGAATAGGCTGTGTAACAAAGGGTGCTATGTCAGGCTATTTGTTACACATGTTTCTTACAGGACGTTTTAGTAAAGTGTGCTATCCAGGGGTAGTATAAGGGTTCTCTCAGGGGTTATTCCGATAATTTATATCACCTTTACATGTTTTTACAATTTATTCGCAATGTTTATGAATATTTTGTAATTTAAATCCTTGTTTTTAAGACAGTTAAATATCAACTCGTAAATGAGGATGCTATTGTGAAACCTACTAATATCAACAACCCGGAATACTTTCATAAAGTAGTGGATTGTCAGTATGCCTGCCCTGCCCACACGCCTGTACCAGAATACATTCGCCTTATTGCTGCAGAGCGCTACACAGAAGCTTACATGGTCAACTGGGAATCCAATGTGTTCCCCGGCATCCTGGGGCGCACCTGTGATCGCCCGTGTGAGCCCGCCTGCCGCCGTGGCCGCATAGAAGAAGAGCCGGTAGCGATCTGCCGTCTGAAACGTGTCGCTGCCGACAATAAGGGGGAAGTGAAAAGCCGGATGCCGCAGGCTCCTGAAAAGAAAAATGGTAAAAAGATAGCCTTGATCGGGGGCGGCCCTGCCTCCCTGACAGTTGCCCGTGACCTGGCCCCACTGGGGTACGAAATTCATTTGTATGATGACTGGCACAAAGGGGGCGGCATGATGCGGTCGCAGATTCCTGCGTTTCGCCTGCCGGAATCGGTGCTCGACGAAGAAGTGAATTACATTCTGGAGATGGGTATTCACACCCATTTCAACCACTATGTTTCCAGTATGAAAGAAATGCTGGAGAAAGACTACGATGCCATCTTTGTGGGTACAGGCGCGCCAAAAGGCCGTGATCTTATCCTGCCGGGAAGAGAGGAAGGAGCCAAAAATATCCATATCGGTATAGAGTTTCTGGCCAATGTAGCTTTCAGCCACGTAGACAAGATCGGAAAAAAGGTAATCATCCTGGGGGGTGGAAACACCGCCATGGATTGCTGCCGCACATCCCGGCGACTGGGTGGCGATGAGGTCACCGTCGTGGTGCGAAGTCCTTTTGAAGAGATGAAGGCCTCTCCCTGGGAAATTGAAGACGCCAGGGCGGAAGATATTCCTATTCTCAATAATATGCCGCCCAAAGAGTTTGTGGTAGAGAATGGCAGACTGAAAGGTGTCATTTTTGAAAAGGTAAGGGCAGAATATGACGAAAACGGCCGGAGAAAATTGGTTCCTACCGGAGAGCCGGATGTATTTATTGAAGCCGACGATGTGATTATCGCCATCGGGCAGGACAATGCTTTTCCCTGGATAGAAAGAGACCTGGGCATTGAATTCGGTAAGTGGGATATACCCGTGCTGGATAAGGTAAGTTTCCAGTCTACCCTTCCTCAGGTTTTCTTTGGAGGAGATGCTGCCTTCGGCCCCGAAAATATTATCACTGCCGTGGCCCATGGGCACCAGGCCGCCATCTCTATAGACCTGTATTGCCAGGGAAAAGACATCCTGGACAGGCCTTCGCCGATGACCAACCTGATTCATCAGAAGATGGGTATTCATGAATGGAGCTATGACAGCGCTGTGGTAGATGATCTGCGATACAAGGTACCGCATGAAGTAAAAAGCATTACCCTGACCAACCGCAAGATAGAGGTGGAACTGGGCTTTGATCCGCCCACAGGCTTTAAAGAAGCGCAGCGTTGTTTGAATTGTGATATACAGACGGTCTTTACCGCCAGCACTTGTATTGAATGTGATGCTTGTGTAGACATATGTCCTACCTCTTGTATCACTTTTACGGAAAATGGAGAAGAAGAGGATTTGCGTACCCGGCTGAGTGCACCAGCCGAGAATAAAACACAAGACTTATATGTTTCAGAAGTTTTACCCACAAAGCGGGTGATGGTCAAAGATGAAGATGTCTGTCTGCACTGTGGTTTGTGTGCAGAACGTTGTCCGACCTCCGCCTGGGATATGCAAAAATTTTTATACAACGTAACCAAAGCCAGTAAGATTCTATGAGTAGCGACAGTGTGGTAAACGATATGGTCATTCGTTTTGCCAATGTGAATGGTACAGGTTCCGCAAGTGCCAACGACATGTTTTCCAAAGCCATCTTCCGGATGGGCATTCCCGTTTCTCCTAAAAATATATTTCCTTCCAATATCCAGGGGCTTCCTACCTGGTATGAGGTCCGTATCAATGAAAAGGGCTACCTGGGCCGGCGGGCCGGCGTAGACTTGCTGGTGGGGGTGAACCCGCAAAGTTATGCCAAGGATATTGCTGCTGTGCGGCCGGGAGGATATTTTATGTATGACAGCACCAAAAAGCTTCACCACGAGTTCGACAGGGAAGACATTCATTATATAGGCATTCCTATGATGCGGCTGTGTATGGAAAATTTCCAGCATCCGCGTCAGCAGCAACTGTTCAAAAATATTGTCTATGTAGGGGCATTGGCAGCTTTGCTGGATATTGAGATAGAGGTGATCCGGCAGATGATCCGGGAGCAGTTCAGCCATAAAGAAAAACTGATTCCGCCCAACTTTAAAGCACTGGAGCTCGGGTTTGAGTATGCGCAAGCGCATTACGATTGTCCGTTGGATATCCGGGTAGAAAGACGCGACAATGTAGGCGATCACATCATGATAGATGGCAATACGGCTACCGCCCTGGGAGCCCTCTATGCAGGCGTTACGGTAGCGGCCTGGTATCCTATCACCCCTTCCACTTCTGTGGTCAAAGCCTTTGAAACCTATGCCAAACGTTTGCGCATCGACAAAGCCACCGGGAAGAAGAAATACGCGATTGTGCAGGCAGAAGACGAACTGGCCGCTGTAGGTATGGTGATAGGCGCCACCTGGAATGGTGCCCGTGCCTTCACTGCCACCAGTGGTCCGGGCATTTCACTGATGAGTGAGTTTATCGGGCTGGCTTATTTTGCAGAGATTCCTCTGGTGCTGGTGGATGTGCAGCGGGGTGGCCCTTCTACCGGGATGCCTACCCGGACACAGCAATCGGATATTTTATCTGCGGCTTATGCCTCCCATGGCGACACCAAACAGGTGCTGCTCTTTCCCAGCACACCGACAGAGTGTTTTGAGATGGCTGCCGCTGCTTTTGATCTGGCAGACCGTCTGCAAACACCCATCATCCTCATGTCTGACCTTGACCTGGGTATGAACAGCCATATGTCGCCTCCCCTCACCTGGGACGATGAGCGGCGCTATGATTTGGGTAAGGTATTGAATGCGGAGGAATTGGAAAAGCTGGAAAAGTATGGCCGTTATCTGGATGTAGACAACGATGGCATTTGCTATCGTACCCTACCAGGCACCCACCCGACGAAGGGGTCTTTTTTTACAAGGGGAACCTCGCGTGATGAGTATGCCCGCTATACCGAAGATGGAGAAGTGTATGTACGTATTGTAAACAGGCTGCTAAAAAAATGGGAGACAGCCAAGCGGTATGTACCAGCGCCGGAGTTGTATCAGAAGGAAAACCGGAGTACCCAGGGAATTATTTTCTTTGGTACTTCTACCTATGCCGCTCTCGAGGCGCTAACTTTGCTAAAGGAACAGGGGATGGAGCTGGATGCCATGCGGATCAAAGCTTTCCCTTTTGACAAAACGGTTGAACAGTTTATAGAAGCACACGAGCAGGTATTTATCATAGAACAAAATCGAGATAAGCAATTCCGCTCATTGCTGGTTAATGAACTGGAAGTGTACCCTAAAAAGCTGTTAACCATTCTGAATTATGATGGCATGCCCATCACGGCTGATACAATTGTGCATCAGATCAAAGATTACTTGCTGATGTATGCCCATAACGGCCGCCACATCAACAATCATCAAAGAAAAAGCTTATGACCTATATCAAACCTAAATTCCGGCATCCCGGCCTTAAACGAAATAAGATTGGCTTTGCCAAGTCAGATTATGAGGGTGCTATTTCTACGCTTTGTGCGGGTTGTGGGCACGACTCCATCAGCGGTGCCATTATCCAGGCTTGTTATGAGATGGCCATTGAACCGCATCATCTGGCTAAACTGTCGGGGATCGGTTGTTCTTCCAAAACGCCGACCTATTTTCTGGGGAATTCCCATGGCTTTAATTCCGTGCACGGTCGTATGCCTTCTATCGCTACGGGTGCCAATCTGGCCAACCGGGATCTTATCTACCTGGGTGTTTCCGGCGACGGTGATTCTGCCTCTATCGGGCTGGGTCAGTTTTGCCATGTGCTTCGGCGTAACCTCAACATGGTCTATATTGTCATGAACAACGGTTGTTATGGGCTGACCAAGGGGCAGGATTCAGCCACTGCAGACCCGGGCTCTGTGAGCAAGGAAGGTTCTAACAATGCTTTCCAGGCCATAGACCTGGTAGGACTATCGTTGGAGTTGGGCGCTACTTTTGTAGCTCGCAGTTTTTCAGGTGATAAAAAGCAGTTGGTACCTTTGATCAAAGCCGCCATGTCTCACCCGGGTTTTGCCTTTCTGGATATCATTTCTCCCTGTGTTACTTTCAACAATAACCCAGGCTCTACCAAATCTTATGATTATGTAAGAGAACATATAGCCGCCACTTCCAGGCTTGATTTTGTGCCAGAGGAGAAAGAAATTACTGTTTCCTACGAAGAAGGCACTTCTGCCAGTGTCAGATTGCATGATGGCTCCCTGATCCACCTGCAGAAGCTGAGCCCTCACTGGGACCCTACCGACCGGGATTCTGCGATGAACCATTTACAGAAAGCAAAGTCTCATGGAGAAATTCTGACAGGGCTGTTGTACATTGATCCTCATAGCGGCGATTTACATCAATTGCTGGATACGGTAGCGCAACCGCTGAACACTTTGAGAGAGAAGGAACTATGCCCAGGAAGAGCAGTTTTAGAAGAAATCAATGCCGAATACAGATAAGTATAGCGAGTGATTGATTGAGAGGATGGTGAAATGAGAGCGTGAAAGTATTTTTGGTCCTGTTCAGCTGATTTTTGTTACAGGGCAGGAAATGCGGGAGGCTTACCGTCAACGTATAAGGAACTATCAGAGACATTTGAAATAATTCACTTCTTTAGCGGTGGCCGGAGCTGTCTTCAGTCATGATAAATCTCTTACTGGTTACAAAGGTAGTTTGTGGGATTTTTTTGCCTTTCTTTACTGTTACTACAACGTTCTACAGGGAGTACTATTTATATGATTACGATGCCATCTACTACTTTACATATAAAAAATATGGTGTGCGACCGTTGTGTACGGGTGGTGAAAGAAACACTCGAGCAGATGGGGCTTTCTGTCAGCCAGGTAAAGCTGGGAGAAGTGGTGCTCAATGAAGAGGAAGAGACTATCAACCGGACTGAGATAGCTGCCGCCTTAAAAGATAACGGATTTGAGTTGCTGGATGACCGGAAGGCTCAACTCATCGAAAAGATCAAGAATATAGTGATTGAGACCATTCATCAGCAGGAGGAAGTAGCCCTTCATGTCAACTACTCATATCTCTTTCAAACCCGTCTTGGGGTGGATTACCCTTATCTCAGTAACCTGTTTTCCTCTACAGAGGGCATTACTATTGAAAAATACATCATCCTTCAGCGTATTGAGCGGGTGAAAGAGTTACTGGTATACAATGAGCTGACGCTGAGTGAGATTGCCTATAAAGTAGGGTATAGCAGTGTGGCGCATCTTTCTGCCCAGTTTAAGAAGGTGACGGGGCTGACTCCTTCAGCGTTTAAAAAGCTCACCGGAGACCGGCGCAAGCCTTTGGACGAGATCGGATCAGACAGCCGGTCACAGCGCTTCAACAAGACATAAAGGCAAAAAGATCAGCTCACTCCCGCTTTTGATAATTAGCGATAGTGCATCACTTTGTCGCACAAAGGGTTAGTAAGCCGTCCGGTTTTGCCAGAAGGCCGGCAGCTTGTCTTCGGATAAATCACCGGCCATGAGACTTCACTGACCATGATCAGCTCGCCCGCTAAGGTTGCCTCTGAAAATGTAGAAGCGAACGCCTCTCCGTTTAAAAGGTGATGTATCATCACTTTTTTTCATAAAGGCTCAGACCAATGGAGTTGAACCGGCGCTGGCATCCCGACGGCAAAGATGCGTTAACCTTTAGGATACAAGAGCTTGTTTCTCTTCAATATTCCTGGCGATACCATCCCACAGATTGATTCTTTCCAGCAGGGCTGCTTTGGCTACCTCCAATACTTCTGCCCATTTGTTTTCATCTTCACCACACAACTCTTTGATCATTTCCAGCGATAACGGACCGTGTTCATCGCCATCTAACTCTATATGTCTCTTGAGATAATAAGTTAATTTAGGAAACCTTCTGGAATTACTTCGTTCCGATTGATTGATAATCTCGATAAACATATCGGGAATTACATCTTCTCGTCCGAAGGTGAAAGCCGATGCGATCTTATGAGGCTCCTCCGTTTTGATGATGTCAAAGGTGAATCGCAAAAAGCTTTTTTCTTCCACTTCCAGCGCAGAAGATTCCAGGGCTGTGTCTAGCGAATCGATATGGTCCAGCCTTTCCAGGAATGCCGTAACTTTTGTTGTATCGGCTGCCACTTCATGCATGGCCTCTATATACATTTCAAAATGGCTTTTGGGTACCCCTGCTTCATTGATGTCACTTTCTTCTCCCAAGACAATTTCATTGATAAATCTTGCTGTTTTTGCATGGGCTCTTGGTTTCCACGGAAGTGTGGTGCAGGTGAGATGATGTTGTAATGCTTTGAGCAAGGACATAAAATCCCAGACTGCATACACATGTTTTTCCATAAACAACTTGATATCGTCTATTTCTGAAAGCAGGCTATACAGTTTGTGATGGGTAAGCGCATGTCTTAATCCGCCAATTTCACGTTCGATCAGTTTTATTCTTTCCATTGATTCTCATTTATAGTTAATAATTCTGAAGTGATAACTATACTGAATTATAGGCGGCTTTCTGTGTAGATCATCATAGTGAAATTTTTCGCATGCTGTTATGAGACAGCAGGGATATTGGTACAAATTTCTTGCTCATTAAAAAGAATTTATGCTACTATGGAAGGCTTTTTTTGACACTTTTCAAGAAAATGCACCTCATTTACTCCATCTCCTGCAATTTTTGGTTTTTACAGGCTGTCTACCAAGATATGAAGTAATAAATGCTGAGGGCTGTTTAGGGTGTTGTATCTTTTGGTTTTATGGCTACAAACAACTCCCGATTATAGGAGTCAACCACAATCTTTGGCTCAAAGCCTACTTCTTTTAAAAGCCTGAGCCAGTCGGCCCGTTTGAATATTCCAAAAATATGACGGTCATGCTCCACCCATACTTTATCTTTTCCTTCCCGTAGCACATAAACAAAATCCATCACGCCGGTGGTATCGTTTTCATCAGGATCGTAGGACCACTCCAGATAACGAAGTGCCCTGTCAGTGCCGTCATGCCCACCATGTTCGGTGGTAGATGTGAAATTCTCACGAACACAATCGGGTACCAGCAAGACCATACCTCCCGCACGGCAGTGTACATAAGCGGTTTCCATGGCTCTTTGCAGATCCTCCATGGTAGTCATGTACATAATGGCATCGTGGATAAATACCGCATCAAAAAGCCGGTGGAGTCTGACAGTGCGCATATCTCCCTGCAAATGCTCGCAGGTCGGATTGAGCAGGCGACTAGCTGCCAACATGCCTTCCGACAAATCTACCAGTGTCAGTTGAAAATGCGCTTTAAGGTATGAGGCGTTGTTTCCTCCACCACTGCCCAGTTCAAGAATAGTTTGCGGAGGAATCTTACTATGCTTGAGAAACACTTGATGAAAAAATGTAGCTTCTTCCTCGTATTCTTCCGGTGCCGAAAGAAGATGCCACCAGGAGGCAAATTCTCCGTAGAGCTTGGAGCTTTCCGGTCTGAATGCAGATGGGTTGGGTTGTGATGATTCCTGGCTCATAGATCGTCTTCAGGTTTAGTGGAACAAATGATTGTCAGCGATTTCTAGTAAATCATAACGTAAATTAGAGATATCAAAGGGCGATCAAAAGTGATTTATTATGCTAAAAGTTGCAGAAATTAACATGTTTTGCCTGCTGCCATCAACTGTTTTTTTGTGCGGACGGTAACATTTGTTGAAACGCCAAGATACAACAGTTCAACGGAAAACAGGTAGCAGTCGCTGGATACCCACTGATTGATCCAAAAGGATTCTATTGAAAAACCTGTCCCATTCCTGAAAGTTCTCTCAAAAATACCAGGAACTAGGTATTTACATATCAGCCGTTTTTTCATTTCTTTTGTAAAATTGGTAGCAGCAGAAGCAATTTCTTCCCTAACTTTTTCTAACCGGACCCTATGATCAATCTCAGCGAAGTCAGCGCCACTCCCCAGCAGGATGCCGGAGGAAACTGGCAGGTGCATTTTGGTATCTATCTGCCAGGCATCACCTTTCACAAAGGGTATCGCTTAAAAGTTCGAGTCATCCACGAGCAGGATCAGTTTATCCGTGGTATTGAACCCAAAGATTTCTGGATGCATTGGGTAAATGGTTCCTCTCTTGACCTCTGGGAAATCACGCTACCCCTTACGGCTGATCCTGCTAGTCATTTCGGACAGGAAGGTAAATATCTGTATCGCTACCAGTTGTTACGGGGGGAGCAGGAAGTGACTTTCTGGTTTACTGATCCTTTTGGCAAAGATACGGGCCTGGGCACACTTTCTGCTTTCACGATAGACAGTACGCCCACGCCTTTTTCCTGGACCGACACCAGCTTTTCCGTACCGGAGGTAGATGAAATGTTTGTTTATGAGCTGAATGTGCGGGAGTTCAACCGTGATTTTCAGGGTGTCATTCAACAGCTCGATTACCTGAAGGAATTGGGGGTGAACGTTATTGAACTGATGCCTGTGACGAATGTCAAAGAGGATGTAGAGTGGGGGTACACGCCACTTAATTACTTTACGCCTGACGAACGCCTGGGAAATCCTTCTGATTTGAAACAACTGGTGAATACCTGTCATCAGAAAGGAATTGCGGTGATCGTCGATGCGGTCTATGCACACACCCACCCAGAGTTTACCTATAGTCTGGTCTACAATACTTCCGGAGAACCCAATCCCATGATGGGTGTTTTTTCCGAAGAGTTCTTCCCTGATAGGCCCGGGACGGATTATGCTAAACCTTTTACCCAGGATTATTTTTTAAAGCTGAACCAATACTGGCTGGAAGAATACCACATCGATGGGTTCCGATACGACTATGTGCCGGGAATGTATGATGGGCCTGTAGGTCAGGGATATGCCAATCTGGTCTTTCAGACCTATCAATATTCTAAAGCAATACCTCGCTTCCAGTCGGCGGAGGGGCGTAGCAAACTGATCCAATGCGCAGAACATCTTCCTGACCCAAAAGGGATTCTTTCACAAACTTATACCAACTGCTGCTGGCAGAACGGGCTGTTGGACTATGCCCGTGAGATGGCCCGGCATCACTTTGTCAACGAACACTTTGCGCACCTTCTGGACCCGGAGTATCTGGGATATGTCAATACATTTACCAATACAGCCACAGGTGAATCCTTTCCGGTAGCCCCTTTTCAATACTTGGAATCGCATGATCATCGCCGCTTTATCAATGAATTTGGTCAGATCAATCTGAGAGATCTGATTGGAGAATCTTATGGTGACCGGCGTTTGTTTTACAAAATGCAACCTTTTGTCATAGCCCTGTACACGGGCAAGGGTATCCCTATGCTTTGGAATGGACAGGAGTTTGGAGAGAACTGGGGTATTCCGCTGGCAGGCATTGGTCGTGTTTTGTTTGAAAGATCTCTTCATTGGGAATATTTTTATGACAGTGCCGGGAAGGCATTGGTACGGCTGCACCGGATTCTGGGAAATCTTCGCCGTAGTCACCGGGCGCTGGGAAGCCGTGGTTTCTTCTACTATTATTATTTGCAGGAGCATCTGCAAAACAAAGTAATAGTTTTTCGTCGCGAAGCGCCTGCCACAGCCAGTGAGCCAGCTGAAAGTCTCATTATTTTCCTGAACTTTTCAGATCAGGATCAGCAGGTATGGCTTCCTTTTCCTCAGACAGGCCAGTGGACAGAGCAGATTGACAGTATTCATCCTCCGGTACAGGTAACGCACCAGGATCAGTGGTGGCCGGTAGTCGTTTCTTCCCATTATGGGTCGGTTTATCGCTTACAGCCATAAAAAGTTTTCGCACTGGTCCTGAGTTTTGCTTTTTTACTCGGTGGTTTAATCTACCTGTAAGGGTGGGCCGACTACCTCCATCTCATGATCGGCAAATATTTGAGCGATGAGTTCATGTGAGGGTATTTTTTCCAAAGATGCCATGGCTACAAAAAATTCTTCCAGCTTTCCGGCAGGTTGCAAGATCACTGTCATTTTTCCTCTGTCACTCATTTGTGACCAGGCATGGGGCACCTTTCTGGGCAAAAAGATACTGTCTCCTGCTTTGAGCTGGTGTTTTTCTGCGCCTACCTGAAAGTGGTATTCACCCTCCAGTACATAAAAAATTTCATCCTGAAAATGATGTACATGCAGTGGTGTGCCTCTTTTGGGTGATAACCCGGTTTGTTCAAAGATAGCCAGATCGCCTTCCGTGTCCTTACCGGATACTTTGACATCCAGAATATTCTCATTGACTCCTTTCAACTGTATATGTCCATGGATGCGACCTTCGCCAGCCGACACTTTAAAGCCCTTATCTGTTCTGGTTATTTTCTTTATCATCGGCATAAAAGCACCCAGCGGAACGGAGGCAAGCATCGTGAGTAAAAATTTTTTTCTTTTCATATGGGGTAAAGTTTAGAGAGTAGATTTTGCTCTTGGAAGTTGGTTTCCGGCAACAGTGATACAGAGCAGCTTAAATTTACATCTTCCATCGGATTTATTCTATTATCTCATCACGGAAAAATGATAGATTGTGCCTGCCTTTTTCTTAAATTCTGGAAGACTTTATTAGTGGACTACAGACATTGTAGTCTTGAAAAAGATAAGATAATGAACCTGTTTATTACATTCGCAGCAAAAGACTGTTCTTAGTATAATTCAATTAAAAGCTATGTTTAGCTAGCATAATATTAAAAAAGTACAAATAAACACAGGATTAATATAAGGTTTGTCAAAGGTGAAAAAATATTTGAAAGTGAAAGGGGCAGGGTTAGAGGCAAATATAACTTCAATCTACTTTGCCAATTGGCTTCTCTAAGGGGGCCAAACCCTTTTGTTATCATTTCTGGCACGGATTTTCTGCCCTATTTTCATGGTTTACATATTTAACCAAACTATTATGTATATGAAAAGCTATGCATTTTTATTAGTAGCAGGTGTTATTTTAATGTCCTGCAATCAGCAAGAGCTGGAAAAGCAAATAGCTCAACTGGAAACCGAAAAAGCAGAAATGTTGAAAGCTATAGAATCCAAGGATGCTGAAGTTATGTCGTTTATGAATTCTTTTGCTGCTATTGAAGAAAATCTTCGGGAAATCCGGGAGCGGGAAATGAATATTGAAATGGCTCGCCAGGAAGACAATCTTTCTTCTGAAACCTTGAAAACGAAAATTGAAGAAGATATTCAGGTAATCAGCCGTTTGTTACAGGAAAACAGAGAGAAATTGGAAAAACTGAGTGCCAAACTCGCTGTATCTAAAAGTGATAATTCTAAGCTGAAAAAACTTATGGCTCAGATGCAAGAAGATCTAACACGGCAGATTGAAATACGGGAAACAGAGATTGGCGCTTTGAAAGATCAACTGGCAGGTATGGAGATTGAAATTGAAGAGCTCAACACTACGTTGACCGACTTGCGTAAAGTAGGTCTGGCACAGGACTCTGTGATTCATCATCATACTTTGGCCATCAATACGGCTTATTATGTCATTGGCTCTTCTAAAGAATTAGAAAAAGAGCAGGTAATCGACCGCGAAGGTGGTTTACTAGGGATTGGAAAAACTGAAAAACTAAGCGACAATTTCAACGCTAGTAAATTCACAAAAATAGATATTCGCGAGAAGCTGTCAATCCCTGTAGAGGCCAAATCGGTAGAGCTGGTAACTTCACATCCTGAGGATGCTTATACCCTTGAAAAAGATCAGGAGCACAACACCATCCAGTTGGTGATCTCTGATCCACAGGCTTTCTGGGAATCTTCTAAATATCTGGTGATGGTTAAGAAATAATCTTCACATAGTCTTACAGTACCATCAACTGACGGGGTGAAGCATACTCCGTCAGTTTTTTTGTGCCTTTGCTGAAACCAGCTATTCATGTCGGTAGCGTCTGTATTGTCAGTTTGATGGCTGATTATAAACAGCCAGGCTGTGGTGTAGTTATGTTATCTGAGAAGCTAAAACAACTGATATGGGCCTTGAAATAGAAAGAAAATTTCTGGTTAACAAAAATCTGTGGCAGCAGGTGAAACCTGCTGAAAGCAAAGTAATCCGTCAGGGATATCTACTCACGGACCGGGACAAGACCATAAGGGTCAGAATTAGTGCAAACCAGGGCTTCCTGACCATTAAAGGAAAAACCCAGGGCTACACCCGCCATGAATTCGAGTATGAAATACCTGTGGATGAAGCCCGGGAACTCATAGATCAGTTTGCGGAGCACACCGTAGACAAAACCCGACATTATATTTATTTTGATCATCAATGCTGGGAGGTAGATGAGTTTCATGGCGAGAATGAAGGTCTCCTGATGGCAGAGCTTGAACTGGATACCCCGGATGCTATTTTCAAGCAACCTGACTGGATCATGGAGGAAGTGACAGATGATGCGCGGTATTATAATGTCAACCTGGCATTGCATCCCTTCAAGACATGGTGATGCCTGCTCTCCTTCAGAAATAATCTGCTTTGATTTTACTTTGTGCCAGCTGTTTGGAGCATTATTGACACAACCGGCGGGATATTGCCTCAATAAACTATCCTTTTTATGGTCTGTATCAGCAGGAAGTTACGCACAAAGCTTTTGCGACCTTCCATCCCACGTTTGGAAGAACAGGAAACACATTTTATTATAATTTTGCACGGCTATACATTGATACCATATAATGTTTATATTCAGGCATAGCTATGGAACTCATTACCACCTCGATAGACCTCTCCACACAGGGACATACCGATATCGTTGACATCACGCCACAAGTACAACAGGCACTCAATGATTGTGGTATGGAAGAAGGATTCGTACAGCTTTTTGCGCTTGGCTCAACCACCGGTATTTCTACCATTGAATATGAGCCGGGCTTAGTGCAGACAGATATGAAAGTGATGCTGGAAAAACTTGCGCCTTACAATGTGCCCTACCAGCATAATAAAACGTGGGGCGATAACAATGGAGCCTCTCACCTGCGCTCTACCCTGATTGGCACCTCGTATGCAGTGCCTTTTCAGGAGGGAGAGTTAATTCTGGGAACCTGGCAACAAATTATCTTTCTGGATTTTGATACCCATCCTCGCCAGCGGAAAGTGGTACTGCAATTTTTTGGTAAAAAGAAATCCGATATCAATCGTTAGAGAAACCATATAAATTTTAAGAGCTGGCATGTCAAGCCCTGTCATTAAAGTAGATTAGCACAAATACCTAGTTTGAAATATACAATCTTATTGTCAACCTACCCATTATGATTTATTTTATGAGTCTTAAAGAATGACTTGCCATCGCCTTCATTGCCACCTATAGGTCATTTCGCAGGGGGAGGTAACGACGGAGCATGCCAATCATTGTACTCTATATTTTCTGATAGGTTTTGCCTCTAATGATTATATCTGCTGCTACTTAGGGTTTTCAAATGTCGCCGTTACTAAAAATCGCCTGCTAAAAGTAATATTTATACTTTTTAAAATATAAATTTACAATTTTTATTATAGCTAGATTTTCTCTCCTCTATTCTTTCTGCCTCTATTTCTCTTCTAAAGAAACGTTCAAGGAGATTTTGATACAACGCATAAGTGTGCTTTTGACAAGAATGGACAAAAAAGTTGAGCTTATCTGATTCATTATCAATAGAATAATGAAAGAGTTTATACATTCTTCGGGTCTTTTCACAGAATAATCTTTTGCTCATTGGCTTCTGAAGTGGCTAAGAGCCATTGTTTATTTCTAAAAAGCTGATATAATGTAATTTTTCAAATTTCAAATTAAATTATTTTAGTAAGCTATATCGCATATTTGCAGTGCATTTAAAGAAACAAAACATGAAAAAAAGTTTTAATACTGTAAAACAATTAATGATAATCCTATTAACAGGATTAGTAAGTATTAATGTAATGGCCACTAATGATCGCAACAGCGAAGACGCCAGCATTTCTTTAGATCCTAGTAAGACCAATACAACCGTGGTAGTGCGTATCTGGAACATTTCCACGACTGCACCAGCCACTATTGCCGTTTTCAATAAGTTTGGAAATGCTATCTATCGGGAAACGGTAGCAGGAAAAGATAATCACATGAAGCGGTATGATTTTTCTAAGTTAGAGGCTGGAAAATATGATTTGGTGTTAGAGAGTGCTACAGGTGAAATTCACAAACCATTTATCGTAGGAATGAATGGGATTGTAAGAGAAGACAAAAGTGGAGCGTTCAAAAATTTTAAACCTATAATTCTCAAGAGGAAAGGCACAGACGAGGTGCAGGTACTTTTTACCAATCCTTCTGATATATCTTTGTCCGTTAAATTGAGCGATAAGTACGGCCGCATCATTCATAAAGAAGAAGTAGCTGGCAACCAGCATTTTGCCAAAGCTCTCAATTTAAAGAAATTGCCAGCAGGACAATATACCGTTGAAGTATTCTGCCAGGATTACGGATATCACCAAGATATTAGCATATATTAATAAGGTAGCTCTTTCTCTTACGAATCTTTCAAATGATAAGATAAAATAGAGGGTAGTAGTGGAAAAAATTTAATAATTTACATTGGAAAAAATAAAAATAGCTTTAATTTTATAGTGAATATTTTAGAGGTTCGTTTTCGCTACTATTACATATACATACCTTCCATTCTGAGCCTCCCATCCGGGAGGCTTTTTTATTACTTAAGAGTCAAGCATCGTTCAGTAATCGGAATTATCAACCGCATCGTCTTGTGCCAAAGGTAAATAATGCAGGCTGCTGCCTGCTATATCCTCCCATCGATACAACTGGAAGGTTTTATCGTCAGACATAGCTACAAACAATCCCTTTGGAAAATGAGATGGGAGTGGAAAGCACGCAGTTTCTGAGCCATCACTGGCCTTGGTAGCTACTTTTACTGTTTATATTAAAGAATGTTTAAAAGGATCATTGTCAGGACTAACTCGGCTGAACACATGAAACTGGTTGGCCTCTTGGCCAGATACCAAGATATAGCCACTACTATCACCGGTAGTATAAATATAAATTCCTTCCTGATCAGCCGTGAATCCTACTGTAGCAAATAAAGCCTTTCTCAAGAATTTTACTTTAAAAGTAATGCTTTTAGATTGGAAAACGTCAGTGATCAATATCCTTAATCATTCCTTAACACAGCTATAAGAAAATGGTCTCTTTAAAAACACCTGTTGATTAAGTACACTAACAATAGTAAACAATTCAGATATAACACTAAGATTGTAGTGGTCAATAAGAGCCATCTATCCAAAAACTTATTGTTGCTCGTATTGTGTGGACGAAATGATTGCCAAGATTTTAATCAGGTGATTTTAGATGTAATCATGACATCGATCAGGTAAAATGGAAACTGGACAATTCAGAACCAGATGTTACAGATAACTCAAATTACCGATCTGTACGCTCTGAGTTAATAGCAAACAATATCCTGTAGGTACTTCCATTGTTGAAAGTCAAACACATTATGACAGGCATGGGCACAAGAAAGTCAGATTACTTACAACTGAAACGTTTCCCTATTTTAATATATATATCAGTAATATCTTTTATAAAATCACTTGTAAAATTCCAATTCACTTACAAGTACAGGGAATTGTAGTGCAGTAGCGTGATCGGATTGCGGAAAATGTGTATTGCAGTCTTTGACTGTTCGATCAAAATTCTATGGCAACACCTAGATGCATTGCAGATGTTTTACATCACTTAATCTAACAGGCGATAAAATTTTGGCCATAAACTTATGGCAGAAAGTTTTTTATCATACCTATCAACATATCCTCTTTGCAATGGCGATGAGGTATAGAGTACTATAATTGATGGTTTAGGGTGGTTGGAAAAAGTCCTAGGAGATTTCTTCACCGTTATCGTTTGAGATCGGATAGCGTCAATTTCATGAAGAAAATGGAATAAGTAAGATTTGAACCTCTTTTAACTGGCCTCTATTCAGAGGCTTATTTACTTTTACGTCAAGGCAAAATAATAAATTCAGGTTCAACATTCATTGGTCTATACCTGATAGTTGTTTCTGTCTTCTTTGTATTGCCTTGTGTTTAAAAATATGGGCTTATTAAAAATGGTCCGTGTAAAATAGCTAACCTTAACTCTCACCCTAATCATTGTATATTAACCTTTAAGAGCTTTTATCTATATTTTTACCTGGTTCATTATATGCATTCATTCAATAAAATTTGCTACAGCATGTCTGTCAACCCGGTTGATTGTTTTAGAACCCATATTACCATGTTTTATTTTTTAGAAATTTACAATTAGTGAGTTTTTCATGAACCGCTATGTAAAATCATTGAATAAAGTTAGTACAATTTCAATATTGTTGACTATTCTTTTTCTCATCTTGATTCCCAACCTGGGGCTCTTCGAGGATGGAATAATAGGGATTGGTATTCGAGTTTTTCTTGGACTTCTTAGTTTCTTAATTATTTGGATGTTGCTTAAGAATGATGGGAACAGATTAAAGATTTATTTGTGGAGGTTTTATATAAAAGTCTCTAATGCCGGTGCAAAAAGGTGTTATCCTGAGTATTTACAGCGAAAAATCAAAATTTCCAATGTTGTCATAATTTATCTGATATCGGCAGCAGGTATTCCTTTTATTATTATTTCTGTTCTATTTTTTATGCCTGCTTTGTGGGTGCCCGCGGTATCAGTTTTGCTGGGAGTCTTATCTATTTTGTTCAATAAGGCAGGCTGGGTTCATTTAGGGCGTTTCCTCGCCAGCTTCGCTCCTGTGGTAGCCGCCACTTTATATAATGCTTATCTTTCAACTGCCGGTGAAATGCCAGTGGTAAGTATGTCTTTACTTTCTCTGAGTTTCTCCCTGGTTCCATTTTTGATTTTTGATCTGAGGGAAAGGAGTTTTCTAATTTTATCATTTTTGATCCTGGCTGTCATGCTCATGATGTCTGATTATTTGAATATTTGGTTTGAAGTGGAGCTTGATGCAGAGATTATTAAATCGGGTTATTTGAGTGCAGTTGTTAGTCTTATGGCTCTGTTAAGCTGTACAGGAAGTTTTTTAGTATTGGCTTATCAGAATCTCAGTTCTGAATTAAAGGCTGAAAAGTTATTATTAGAATCTAAGGAAAGTAGTGAAGCACTGCAGAAGCAACAAAAATTAATACAGGAAAAGAATATGCAACTGCTCATGAGTGAAAAAGAGTTGCGATATAATATGAAAGTGTTGCAGGATACCCAAGAGACTTTGTCAAAGCAAAAACAGGTATTAGAAGTGGAGTATAAGAAAACACAGGAAGGTTTACAATATGCCAAAAAGATTCAATTTTCTATTTTACCCAATGATGCCCAGTTGATGAGCATCATTCCAGAAAGTTTTGTGCTGTACATACCCAAAGATATAGTATCCGGAGATTTTTATTGGGTATCTAAAAATAAAGAAAAATTAGTAGTATCAGTAGTAGATTGTACAGGACATGGAGTGCCTGGTGCACTTGTATCTCTAATAGGCAACAATTTATTGAACGAAGCCATTAATGAACTACAATTAATGGATCCAGCCAAAATACTTGAGTATCTGGATAAGAGGGTTAGTGCAAAACTTAAGCATGAAGAGGGAATCATCAGAGATGGTATGGATTTAGGAATTTGTGTATTCGAGACTTTGGATCAGTCTTCTGTAAGACTTGTGTATGGCGGAGCTAAAAATACATTATATGTTGTAAAAAATGGAGAACTGCTCACAATAAAAGGAGATAGAAAATCCATTGGAGGTGTAAAAGAAAATTTTATGTTCAATCAGCATGAAATAATACTACAAAAGGGTGATTCTTTTTATCTAACCACTGATGGTTTTATTGATCAGGCTAGTCCGAGTCGCAAACGCTTTGGGTCAGGGCAACTTAAGAGTTTAATTGAAGAAGTACATCATATCAAGATAGCAGAACAAAAATTGATTTTTGAACAGGCCTTAAAAGATCATCAACAGGATACAGAGCAGAGAGACGATATTATTTTGATTGGTATAAGAGTATGATAAAGTAAATTGAATAAATGTAAGGATGGCTATATTTAGAACAGTCAATAAATTAGACAAGAATGTGATCATATCCTATAAAGGGCCGATCACACCTGTGGTCATGGCAGAAATAAGCCAGGATATACAAGATAAACTGGCAGCCAATCCCAAAGCTAGTCGTAAAGTATTCTCTATCTTTATAGAGTTGGTACAAAACATACTCTTCTACTCCGTGGAGAAGATACAATACGCTGGCCGCACGGAAAGTGTGGGTATGCTGCAAATTATTGATATGGACAATTACTACATTTTCACCTGCGGTAACACAGTCAAAAAGACAGAAACAGCAGTGCTACAGAACAGCTGTCATACCATCAATACACTCGACAAAAAAGAGTTACGCAAGCTAAAGCGGCATCAGAGGATACAGCCACAGGGAGCGCATAGTAAAGGAGCAGGCTTCGGATTGGTGCAGGTAGCTATACTGGCTAACAATCCGCTGGATATCCATGTATACGAAATAGATAGTGAACATTCATTCTATACCTTAGCAGTCAATATTAATAAATGAGTTTATGGAAACAACAAGGTTAGCAAATCTGGAAATAACAGGAGAAAAAGGTAGTTTTTTTATTCCTCATGTATTCTTTGATGCTACAACAGGCAAATGCCTGATGGAAGGGGAGTCTTATCTGGAGAACACCTGGCAATTTTACAATCAGCTGATGCAGTGGTTACAGGCCTATGCCTCTAGTCAAGGGCCTATCAGCTTTGATTTCAAGCTTACTTACTTCAACACGAGTTCTTCTAAGGGTATCCTGGAGTTGCTGCAGTTCTTAAAACAATATGAAGATCAAGGAGGCGAGGTAGAAATCAATTGGTACTACTCCAATGCTGATGAAGATATGTTGGAAGAGGCTGAAGACTTTATTGAAGATACGCAGATCAAAATCAATCTCATTCCTTATTGATACTGGGGTTTGATATATTACTCTTTTCTACGCATAGACATTACACTATTATGTAATGTTTATTGGTGAGATCCTGGACCAGCATGATAATGGTGTGAGGTTGGCTAATAGTTTGGCTTTGCGCCACGCAGGGCCTTCATCCCCAGTTATGAAATACAAGGATTTAACAATGAACCATGACAATTTTTTATATCCTTGAATAACAGTACAAACTCTCTTGTAAGGATAGACTTCTGGACCGCTATGACCCTGAATCTCTGAAATGGCTCCAGCCCTAATAGTTCGCTAAGAACCACATTTATTTTGTATCTGTATTGATGCTACGAACCTGAATGGAGCTTTCATGTGAATAGCCTAAAGCGACAGAAAAGAAGTACTGGTGAGTATCCGAATCTCTTCTTGATATGAATTAGATTGATTTAAAAAGCCACTCCTTTTTCTTAGAAATGCTTGATTAGTGGTCTCGCCAGGACTCAACCCTTTTTCCACTAAATAATACTAAATACTCTTAAATGATTTTTTAAGGTGATTTTTTTATATTATTTCTTACAAAATACAAAGAATCACATCAAAACACATTACTTTTACATGACTTTTATAATCAAAAGTAATGTGGAACTATGGCAACTTTCAAATTTGTAGTCAAAAGAAGTAAAGGCAAACCTATTATCCTGGAGGATGGTACTATCACTGTTTACCTTAAGTATACACACCTTGAAAAGAGCTCCTTATTCTCTACTGGTGTACGGGTGCCTTATAGTGATTGGAATGGGGAGAAAGACCAAAGGTATCCAATCAAGGGAACTGGAAAAGATAAAAAGAATAAATTAGCCAATGCCTTTAAAAGCAGTCTGGAAGATATTGTAGCTGATATAATTAAGGAAGGTAGGGAACCAACCATAAAGCTTGTCAAAGCTATTTACAAATATAAGAAAGAGGAAGAGAAGGATAAATCAATTAATCAGCCTCAAGATGCATTAACCTTATTTAATAAATTTATTGCTTACTCCCATCAGCATAAAACAAATTCTACTGTTAGAGCTATCAAAATAACCTGGAATAAGTTAAAACGATATCAGGAAGACAAAAAGATCAAACGAATTGAACTGGCAGAAATAGATATCAGCTTCTACCATAAATTTGTAAGCTACCTCTCCAACCAATGCGGTCTCCAAGATGCATCCGTGGGTAAGGAAATTAAAACGCTAAAAAGCTTCCTGAACTGGTGTGCCAACAAAGGCTTGGAAATTCATAATGATGTAAAGAAATTCAAAGTTTACAGAGATGCTGACCCTATTAAGATATTTCTTACCCAGGATGAGCTAGCAACCCTCTTTCAATTTGACTTCTCAAAAAAACCTAGCCTGGAATGGGCAAGAGATTTATTTGTTTTCCAGTGCCACACTGGTCTTCGCGTCAGTGATCTGAATCGCCTGAAAAAGCACCATATTATCGATGGGGCCATACAAATGCAGGCATATAAAACAGGAAAGAGAATGTATGTTCCTCTTACACCGGTACCAAGAGCCATTCTGGAAAAGTACGACTATGAGTTACCTCGGAAATCAGAAGGTAAATACAATCTCTATTTAAAGGAGGCCATTAGAGCTGTAGGCATTAGCTCTGAAGTTGAAACCTTCAAAAGGGTTAAGGGACAAAAGGTAATTTCCCGCTTTCCTAAACATAAGGTCATCTCCTCTCATGATGCCATAAAGACTTTTATCACCCATTGTTCCCAAAAGGGCATCTCCGCTAAAACCGTAGCGGAAATAACAGGAAAAAGTGTCAATGTTATTCTAAAGCACTACTACGGTACTGATCAAAATACTATTAAGTCAGAAATGATAAGGGCATTCGGTCCTTAGCTTAAAAATGAATTTACTTTAAAACAAAATAAGATCAACTGCCAGAATATATCTTGGCTAATTATGCTTTCAATAGTGAGAATTTTCCAAGTTGCAAGCTTTTCAGGAGTGATCTGAAAAGAATATTTGTTGTCTTTAAGCCTGAAGATTCGTACTATTACGAGGAATACAGTAATTTATTCTTTATTATGAAGAAGTTTGAACAATTGACAGATGCGGATTTTTCTTCAATTTTACAAAATAGAGAAGAACAAATTGTAGAAATATCAGAAGATGTAGCAGAGCTTTTCGCTGCTAAAGGGAGAGACTTTACCTCACCAACAGAAGTGCCTCCGAGTTCTGCTGTTTATGCTCCTGATTTTGTAGCACAAGCATTGGTATATGGTGAGGGATTAAAAGGGAGGTATATACTTTTTGAGGCACTCATATACAGATATGGTGGACGTATTTTATACCGCCTCTTAAATAACAAAAACTACGAAGCCAAAATAGTATGGTCATAATTTTTATATATTATTGAATCCCACTTATTTTAACTAAAAAAATTATATTTGCTCCAGTTAGATTCAAAGCATACCTGGTTATCTCGCTATTTGCTGTAGTTATATTTTGACCCTGACCATGGCCGCCCAACTTATTCCTAATGGTAGGAACTCCTGTTTCTAATAAGTTTCTTAAAGAGGTAATTTGATTCTGTAAATATTTAGGAATAAGATTATTATCAAGGCATATTTGAATTAGTTTCTTGGAGGTATCATAAGAATTGTATGTCCATTCCTTTTCTATACAAATAATTTTCATTGTGCTTTCAAATGCTTTTAGACATTCAGCCAAGCACTCTTTATTCCGACCATGCCTATAATGCTCATGAGCTTTTAAGTACTCCTCATTCGCACCTTTAAACTTACTATTACAAAGTAACTCTAAGGTAGGCTTTACAACCTCCGAATGAATGAATGAAGAGTCTACTCTTATTAATTCGCCTGACTCATATTGAAATCCAATTCCATGTTCTTTAAAGCGATCATTAAGTTCTTTTATTGATTCGTCAGGACTCTGATTTGGCACTGCATCAGATATATAATCTGGATCATTTCTGATATCTTCATCTATGGTTTTAAATGCAATTTCTACAACATCTAATATTTTATATATATCTTTTTCCTTAAAGAAGAAATCAAAAATTTCCTGGTCATACTCAGAATCAAAATCAACTTCTGTTAAAGTTAGTACTCCATATTCTCTACGTAAAACATCTCTAATTTTTTTATAAATGCCTATTGAGGGACTATAGGTATTAGTGTAATTGATATACCAAGGGAACCCTATCCCATCTTTAATAATATGGATTATCTGAACTCGTAATGATTGAGGTATTTCATCATATATATAAACTTCTGATTTTTCGCCTCGGAGCCTTTTTTGCCTTTTTGAAAAGATATTATGTATAGCCATAATAGTGACTGTTAAATTTTGTTTTTACCTCATCTGATAAGTCAACTTATCTATTTATGTATCAACTTATTTTGTAACTCAAGATGAATCTTAAATGTACAATGAGGTTCATCCTATCTGTTGTGCTAGCATCAAAAATATATTATAGACAGTAGAAATCCGCATAATAAAATATATGCTACACATCAAATACTTCCAAATTCAAGATGATGCGATATTTTGGTATGTAAAATGTTTGAAGATATGAAACGCTCAGTTCTAATGAAAAAAAAGAAACCGCAAGATTTTATCAAACACCTACTTAATGACCATTTTTTTAAGCCAGATTTTGAATATTTGTTATGGAATGAATGTGGAAAATCAGAACTAGGTTTTCAAAGAATATGCTTACTAGAAACAGGTCAAGAGGGGCAAGAAGAAATAGTAGCAGAATACAAAATTTGCCTTAAAACCTACCAAGAAATCAGTGATTTAATAGAGAAATATGATAAGAGAATTTCTTCCAATGTAATTAATGCATTTTGTATTTATATCCTCGATTTATCATTAACTAAACCTTATCTAGATTATTCGCAAAAACAACATAAATATTACAGAGAAGTAAAAAAATTATTTAACTTTCTTGACTCCTGTGGCTATACAAAAGAATTTTTTACCGCCCTAAGAAAAGGGCATAAAATTATACATACCAATCAAAATAACCCTCAAGACAATTTTAAAATAAAATTAACCACAAATTTCCCTTCAAGAGGAAAATTTGAAACAGTAGATCCTATTCTTGTTAATAAAATTATTCATGGCCTTTACAATCTATATTTCGAGGCAGAATTAATCCCTCTTCTTAACTCAAGAGAAAAGAATAATGATCATGAACTTTTAAGGTCACACGGCAATGAGTTAAAAAGGCTAATCCAAAAATACACCCCCATTGATAAGGAAAGAGATATTTTGGCACTTGTTGCTGAAGTATTGATGAGGAAGGGTATTAAAATAGGGACCCTTAAGACACCTAAAAATGGATTTAATGAGTTCGATTACAGAAATGGCTTGTATGATCTAATACGGGGAAAATTATAAAACAAACGATTTTATCGAAGATTTTACCTGCTGAAAATAGAACCTAATCAATCCGATCATTTTAATTAGAATTAATATCCTTACCGCTTTACTTTGTATCATAAATTATTTCTAATCAAACTTTAAATAATTATGATGCAAAATTCAGAACAACGGCTCCCCATCATCTCTCAGCAACAGCTCATGAAAGAGCTAGATTGTTCCCGCTATTTTCTAGAGTCACTGATGAAAGAAAATAAGCTCCGCAAAGTATACCTCAGGGATAAACCCTACTTCTACATTGAAGATGTTTTAGCGTTACTTACTAACACCCGACTTAGTGCATAATTATTTTCTAACCCTGAAGTTAAAAAGTATGAAAACAAAAGAAATTTATACCTTAAGGAGACTTGCTGCTGAATCTGGTTTAAGCGAGCCTGTAGTGTTAGTTTTTTTAATCTGCGAGTGTTTTCTAGAATTAAGAGACGGTGAAATTAAAGTCGCAGAAGAATGGGAGGACGAAGGCTGGTTTGCTGAGCACACGCTGATAATTCCGCAAAATTTTTCTATCAACTAAAATCCTTATTAGCATCAGCTTCTTATACCCTCTGACCTAGCCTAAATTCCTTTGTATTTACCCCATAGGTCAATTTAACTCTATAAATTAATTTAAAACATGACTATAAAACAATTATCAGACATAGTCAAAAAGAATGGCTTTGTCTATAGAAAAATCATGCGTAATCAATCCTATGCTATTTACGGTCAGTATTATCCAGATAGTATAAACCCTATCTCCTATGAAGTTATTCAAATACAGGTAAGGGGTGGTTATAAATTCAAGGGAAAATTCATTGCTCCTTATGAAACCATGCCACAAAGCTCAAAATGGGGGTATTTAGGATACACATACAGAACCCTTGAGCAGGCAAAAGAGAAGCTGTTTCAATTATGCTCACCGTTAGAAGGAAAGGGGGTATTGAATGCCTCTTGACAAAAAAGAGCTATTGCAAAAAATACACCTTGCAGAAGATTTTACTCCTTTATTTAAAGATAAAATTGGATATGATACAATACGTCTGTGGGTGCATGAAAATCAGTTCCAGCACATTAGAGCAAGTTTACTTGAAAAAGGAATTAGGTATAAGGTAAAAAAGAAGGAAGGAGGCTATATCACAGACTTTTACATCCGCCTATGTAAAGACAATAAAATCAGATTTAAGTTTAAACCTAATGTGACTACTATATCCTTTGAACCTGCCAAGTTCTTTAATGAGGGTAATTATTATTTGGCAGGAATCTATGAGACGAGATATGCTATTGAAACCATTGCTCATGTAATTGATATTCCTGTAGCATCATTCAAGTTCAGTAGACTGGATATCACTGCCAACATGCCTATGGAATATGCAGTTGAAAGATATACGCAACTTTTTAAAGCGCCTGCTAAAATGCAGTACAGTATACAGTATCGTAATGGTAATAAAATGTATTCAAGTTCAAATCGTGCTGTAGTGGTCTATCAAGATGAGAAGTGTCAGGGAACATTTAGGATTGAACTTAGATTAAAAAACAGGGTGAGCCAAACAATTAAGAAAACTATAAAATTTGAAAATGATGCCACCTCTCTCTTTGACCCAGAGTTTTATCTAAGGTGTGTTGAGTACTACGAGAAGGTAATCCGGAGTATGTGCAAAACAAATAGCAAACTTTTCAATGAATGGCTTAGCTCTTTGGAACAAGAAAAATATGTTTCTATACATAACCTGCTCTTGCCAGAAATACTTTACTTAAAACAGCTAAGTGATCAGGGAAAAAAAATTGATATTGGCGATTATCACCAACTACTCGATGATCTTTACTTTGTAATTAAAGAAGTAGTTGCCTTAGGAGGAGGTGATATTGATGAAATAGAACATGATTTGAAAAGCTGGAGAATCAGGCAGGCAGAGGATATATATTAAGCTTCCAATTTTTTGTTTTAACATTGTTAAACTACACAACCTATCACATAAGGGATGTTGTTAAACCTCACTATACATCTAAGTATAAAAAATTAGATGAGCTCCTCCTAACTTTAAAGCATATCTAATTATCAACTCCGAGCTTCTTCCAGTATATTTCTTTCCTTTTATTATTTAATGCAAATAGGCCCTTATTGGACTGGAGTTCGATTCAAGCTTTATAGTATAACAGTCAGTCCAAGAATTATCTGGAGACTTTTACTCTAAATACAGATTGGGAGTTGGAAAAGAATACAAGAAATTGAACTCTACATCCATCATAAAAAGCTAAAATTAAACCTCTCTAAAAAGTACTCTTAAAGGCACATCCGACAGGAGTATATATTAAGGTATAAAATACTCAAAAAATACGTACAAAATCGAAAATAGTGGATCAATTTAAGGTGGTTTCAAATATGCTTGTCAACAGAGGCTCCTCGCAATTTCTTCTCCATGAATAAGTAAAATTAAATTTATGAACTGATAAGAAAAATCTGGGAAATAGAGAAATAAATTGATACAAAGAACTACTTATACTTATAGAAAAAAAATAAACTGCTGAAGCAAAAGAGGATAAATGTCGGTCTAAGAAGTTAGGTTATTTGAAGAATGGATTTGTCTGAAAGAAAATTCTGGATATTCAATCCCATGCTATTTTGCTCAATTTGATATGAGTGGTAAAATACCCCTATCTTAGAAAATTATTCATTCCTAAATAAGGATTGGTTGTAAATATCAAGGTAAAGTATATTTCTTACGAATCCTTTGTTCGATGTTAAGAGATTCATAAAGAAATTGTTAGCAATGCATCAGGTTATTGCTGAGTACAATAATTTGGTGCTCAATATAAGCACCTATATGCGGAGGATCTTAATTAGATAGTTATTAAAGTACAATGTTTTAAGAGGCGAATCGCAAATAATTATGATTTATTGCGAATTAGATCCCAGATTCTTATCTTCAATTCCAGATTTAATTATGATAAATGATTATAGAAAGAGCTATTATTCCTAACATACAACAAACTTTATTTAAAGGGAAAGCTATTCTGCTGATGGGGCCAAGACAGATAGGTAAAACCACATTGATAGAATCTCTGCTGGCTGGAAGAAAGGAGAAGAACATCATTTTCAATGGTGACGAGGCAGATATACGACAGCTGCTTACTCAAACTACTTCTACCCGCTTACGCTCCCTAATTGGCGATAGTAAGATTGTAGTGATTGATGAAGCACAACGGATTGCTGACATCGGCATCACCCTCAAACTGTTTACTGACCAGATTAAACAGGTACAGGTAATTGCTGCTTTGGAACTGGCAGCCAGTATCAACGAGCCATTAACGGGGCGTAAGTTCGAGTATATGCTTTTCCCTTTATCTTTTGCTGAAATGGTCCGCCATCATGGCCTGTTGGAAGAAAGACGTTTGCTGGAACATCGGCTAATCTACGGGTATTATCCGGAAGTAGTCACCAATCCTGGGCAAGAAAAAAAGCTCCTGAAATTATTGGCTGATAGCTACCTCTACAAAGATCTGCTGGCACTAGGACAGGTCAATAAACCAGCATTGTTGGAAAAGATTATCAATGCGTTGGCTCTGCAAATAGGTAGTGAAGTATCTTACTATGAGCTAGGACAACTAGTAGGAGCTGATAATCAGACCGTAGAGCGGTACATAGATTTATTGGAAAAGGCTTACGTGGTATTTCGCCTGCCTGCCTATAGCCGCAATGTACGCAATGAGATCAAAAAAGGGAAAAAGATCTATTTCTATGATAACGGAATCCGGAATGCTGTCATTGGATCATTTACTCCTCTGGAAGGAAGAACAGACAAAGGAGCTTTATGGGAGAATTTTCTGGTAAGTGAACGATTGAAACTGCTACATTATCAGGAAGTAGATGCTAAACGCTTCTTCTGGCGTACCACCCAGCAACAGGAGATTGACTATTTAGAAGAGCGGGGAGGTAAGTTATATGCCTATGAGTTCAAATGGTCTGCCACCAAGTGGAAATCCAAAGCAAAAACTAAATTTCCCAAAACATTTACTAATGCTTATCCAGAAAGTAAAACCTATGGTGTAACTCAGGATAATTTTGAAGATTTTATTGATATCATAATATAACCTACACCCTGATATGTAGAGGAAATTTGGTGGTATCCACAATCTCAAAACAATAAATTGTGGTAATGTTGACCATTCTAGCTCATTCTCAGAGAGGGATATCTATCCAAAGATACAATGGATGCCTTATAATATTCTATAAGTTATAGCGTATTAAGCCACGGCGAAAATCTGTATAGATTCTGGCGTAATCTGCCTTTATACTGTTTAGTAAAAAAAGTATTATTAAATCTTAAAATACTACTTTGAAAAAGTAACAAAGTTTTTTATATTGGCTGGTAGCTTATTTTGCAAAATAAAGCAAGTAGTAATGAAAGGCAAAATAGGTTAATGCAAGGTCCCTTTTTAAGACCTATCCGATCAACTCTGTATTACCTCAAGTTTTAATAGGTGTTTTGCAATCATGCACAAGCAAATGGTAGTGTGAAATAACGCTTCTGCATTTAAAAATCGATAGTGGCTTTCGCTAAATTGAAAATGGAACTCACTGAAAGGCTTTTATTAGAACTACAAAATCGTCTAAAGGTAGGCAATCGAAGAGGAGTCCATCTAAACGCTATTCCAGCTCGTTCTAGATATAAATTTGACCTCAGTAGACTTTCTTTTATAGATAAGAACCTTCCTACAAATTTTATAAATTCTCTGTTTACAGAATTGCCTTTAAAATTCAAAATAAGCTGGAAAGATAAGGTCCCAGATTTAAATCTTCTTTTTGAAGAAGACCAAGCCCAATTAGTCCAAATAAGTAAATCCCTTGAAAACTTGATTAATCAAACAGAAGCAATAGAATCTGAAAAGGGAATTAATACATTTGGCTTTGGATATCCTCTTCTTATTCGTAGGGACCAAGCAGATAATAAACTTACTGTAGCGCCAATATTAATTTGGTCTCTAAGGATTAAAAGAACTAAAGAGTTTAATACCTGGATTGTTCATAGAACAGAAGATGATCCAATATATATTAATGAAGTTTTAATAAATCACCTTCAAAATGACTCAGGGGTGGAGGTTAATCAAATTTCATCAGAAATGATGGAAGATGGGTTGATTGATAGAGATGAATTACTTGATATATGTTATGGGCTGATTAAATCAATCAATAGTTCAATATCTGAAGACATTCGAGAGATATTTAGTAATAACCTTAATCAGGTTAAAGCAATATCCGATAAAAAGCACTACGAAAAGCTCCCACTGGCTTCAAACAACTCATTTATAGATTTTGGTGGGTTGTTTTCCATTTTTGAGGTTCAGAAACAAAATGTCATCAATGATTATGATGGGTTGATTGAACTTAATGGAACGTCGATAGATCTTGAAGATTTAGAAGATCATTCATTTCAATCAATATCTTCAGTAGAAACAGATCCTTCACAACAAAGTGTTTTGCATTCTCTTGAGTCAAAACGCAATATTTTAATTCAAGGTCCTCCCGGAACAGGTAAAAGTCAGTCATTGACTGCTATACTTGTTAATGCCCTGGAAAATCAAAAAAAAACTATTGTTGTTTGCGAGAAGAGAACAGCTCTAGAAGTATTGTATAAGGCCCTCGAAGAGAAAGGGCTGAATAATTTTTGCGTGCTCATTAAAGATATTATAAAAGATAGAAAGACAGTTGTTGACTCAGTACGTGAAAGGGTAGATAATTCATCATACAGAAACTACCGATATACTTTTACGAGGGAACCTTTAGATAATTTGATTGCTGAGTTAAAATCGTTGATTGAGGCTGTTAATAAAAGACATCTAAAACTGAGAGAAAAGCTTATAGGAGATAAAAATTGGACCTATATAGTTGGTGAATTATTATCCGAACTTAGAAATGTTGAAGAGCAGATTGAGCTTGATATTGATAAAAATCTGTTTGAGTTTTCCTCTAAAGAACTTAATAATTTTCTTCAAGTTATTCAAAAAGGCCAGAAACTATTTGAGGATTATAGACCTCATCAAGAGAAGTCCTTTCTTAATACTTCAAAATTTTCAGGAGACAACCCATTTGTCATAGAACAACAGCTTGAAGAAGATTTTAAATGGTACAGTGATAGGCTGTATGGTGATAATTCTTCCATTCGCATAATTCTAGAGAGTCATCTTGGAGACCCTGATCTTTTTGACCTCATTAAAACTAATGGCCTTTCCTACAAATTATCATCTTTCTTTTCCAAGCAGAAAAGGCAGATATTAAAAGATCAAAAAACTCTTCATGAGTTCTGTCTTCAGCTGAAGAAACAGGTAAATGAGGATAGGTGGACCCTAACATTAATAAAAGGACAAAATAGTAGTGAAATTATTAATGAAATTGAGACTCTTATAAAAACTAAGAACGATTATTTCAGTGATGAACAAGATCTATTCCCAATAGAGTTTAGATGGTACCAGTTCTATAACAAACTAGCTAATTCTGAGCGGATCTTGATTGATCAGCTTAAACCCAGAAAAAACTGGAGAAAAATATTTTTGATTAATTATCTTAATTCACTGCTCATAAAATCAGCCAATATTGAGGTGCCCACAGGTGACAACGAGCACAAAGAATTAGAGGCATCATTAAGTAACATTGGAAAAGAACAAATAAAATATATCCGAAATTATTGGTACGCAAGTCAAATAGATGCTACTAGAAATTTTTACCAGAATAATCCAAATCTTTCAGTAGAGAACCTTTACAATAAACGTAGTAGTCATAAGTATAAAAGGCTTTCTCTGCGTCAGATTGTTGAATATGATACTGATCTGTTTACTACATTTTTTCCAATTTTTCTAACCACTCCCGATGTTTGTAGCAACCTTTTCAAAGGAATGAATAAGTACTTTGACATTGTTTTGTTTGACGAAGCAAGCCAACTAAGAATAGAGGATAATCTACCAGCATTATTAAAGGGAAAACAAATAATTATTGCAGGGGATGAACACCAAATGCCCCCCTCCAACTACTTTAGTAAGATCTTTGAAGGTACTATTGATGATGAAGATGATATTGATGAAGAAGAAGATCAGATGCACCGAGATGATTTCCTTCTATCATGCGAATCACTTCTAGAATTTGCTTCTGAATTGAATTTTGAAAAAAAATATCTGGATTTTCATTATCGGTCAAAACACCCTTATCTTATTGATTTCTCAAATTTCGCTTTTTACAACAAGAGGTTAAAACCACTTCCCAACAGCTTTGAATATACTCCAATTAAGTATATTCAAGTAAATGGCAACTATTCAGATCATAGTAATGAAAGGGAGGCCGAAGCTGTTTTATCAATAATTGAGAACAATATTCATAGGCTACCCAACGGTAAGTATCCCACAGTTGGTATTGCTACTTTTAATATAGCTCAAAGAAACCTAATAAAAGATAAAATATTGGAAAGGCAAAAATTTGAAAAGTTTGCCAAATTCAATCAAAAAATTATAGAACTTGAAGAAGTAGGCCTTTTTATCAAAAATCTGGAAAATATACAGGGAGATGAACGTGACGTAATCATTCTATCGACTACTTATGGAATGAGCAAGGATGGAAGATTTGCACAACGTTTTGGCCCAGTTAATCATAAAAAAGGTTATAAGCTATTAAATGTAATTATTACCAGGGCCAAGTATAAAATATATGTATGCTCTTCTATTCCGGAAAAAGTATTTCTAAATTACAGAGATCACTTAATAGTTGAAGGCTCAAACAACAGAAGGGCTGTGTTTTTCGCCTATTTAGCTTATGCAAAAGCAGTTAGTGAAAATGACAATGAATTACGACAAGCAGTCCTTAATTCCCTCTCAGAATTTTCTAATGAAAGTAGTACGATTGACTATTTGAACGCTGATTTGGAATCACCATTTGAAGAAGAGGTTTATCAAGTATTATTAGATCACTTTGATGAAAAGTATTTAATTCCACAATTAAAATTTGCTGGTTTCAGAATTGATATTGTATATGACCCTCAAAAGGAAGGACTTCCAAGAATTGCTATTGAATGTGACGGTGCAACTCACCATTCAAATAGAGAAGCCTACCTGTATGACTATCATAGACAAAAAATACTAGAAAATCATGGCTTTGTTTTCCATAGAATTTGGAGTACCAATTGGTGGCGTAATCCAAAAAGAGAAACTCAAAGGCTGATTGATTTCATCAAGAGTATTGAAGTAAAACCTACAAGAACCATTGAACATAGAAATGAAGCAGGGTTAGCATTTACTGATGATATAAAGGCAATTTTACCTGTTACAACCCTGCAGACTACTGAAAAATTGAAAGATATTCAGGAATCTATTATGACGTTAGAAAAAGAAAAGGGGGTTCAAACTTCTCTTTTTACAAAAGTTGTCGGGAGAAATAGCAAGGTCAAAGTGAAATACCTTAATAATGGAAAAGAAATGAGAGTTCAATTAGTGTCATCTCAACCAAACGGCCTAGAAAATATAGATGGTATCCAAAGAATTAATATCAATTCACCCTTAGCAGGATCAATAATTGGAAAGTCTGTTGGAGACACGATTAAGGTTGGAAACCTGGATAACTATGTTGAAATTCTAGAAATATTGAGTTGACAACTAGTAAAATCAAATTTATAAGGCAGATTAAAAAAAACAGAAGATCGGTCTTCAGCAAAAGGGTATTTTAAAAGATACTGTTGAGAGTAGGAAACTTCAAGGCCAAAAATAAAAGAACTAAAAGTTAATAATTCATTTAAAGAATGGCTTTATCTACAGGACAGTTTTGAGTATTTAGTCCTATCCTATTTTGTTCAATTTTATCCGGAATATAAAATTCCTCTACCTTAAGAAGTCATTTAATTCTAGATAAGGGTTGGATTTAAATCATAAGGTAAAAATATGTCTTTTATAGAAACCTTCGCTTATAATTAATATGATTCATAGATCAGGATGATTTGAACTTTAGCGAATGATATACAGTGCAGAAAAACCACCTATAGAAGGCCATATTATATCGGGGCATAAGATATATATATATATTAAGCTTCCAATTTTTCACTTTAACATTGTTAAAACGTATAGCTATTCCTACACTTTAAAATAATATCCCGTCCAACAGTAGTGCATATCAAAAAAATAGTAGCCCAAATAGAGAACTATCAAGCAAGAAAAATATAGAAATAAAAGTAAACCGAGGTAGTAACATGGCAAAAAAGAATGAGGAGAAATTTGGAAAAGTAACTGTAGAATATAATAAGTTGAAATAGAATAAAAAAAGCCATCCAAGAAATATAAGATTGACAATAAATCTATTATAAAATGTATTAAATTAATGAAATGAATTTATTACTGGCATTTTTATAGGTTATTAATGCAATTGTAAATTCAAGGTTATCTTCCAATAGTGAATATTATGTCCAGAAAAGAAAAGGAGAAATTAGGATATATTAACCTAGCTAAAAAGTCTATTGCAGCTTTAACAGCCTCCTTAAGCGCAATAGCAGGCAATCAAAGTGAAGCGGCTGTATCTGCTCCTGAGCATAATTTTGACAACGATAGGATAAGCTATGAAAACTTTCAAAAGAACATTCTACAGCCTAAATTGGTTTTGAGACTCAATATTGATCAACCGGAAAACAGTTTGGTGAGCATGCATGTGTCTCATAAATCTCACAGCTCTCATCGATCCCACAGTTCTCATAGATCGCATAGCTCACACCAATCTTCGTCTCCTGCTTCTACCTATACATCTCCAAAACCGAAGGCCACTACCCCTAGCTCAACTTATACTGCTCCTAAACTCAAAATAACCACTCCTAACCCCTCATCTTCTACACCTATAAATAGTGGTAATGACATTACACCTTTGGAGTCCTCTTCTCCAAATAGAGAAAGGAAGTCCCTTCTGGACGCTACTTGGTATGATCCCTGGCCTGATCCACAGACTTATGCAGAAATTGGTCCTAGAGTGTTATTTAAAGGCTGTGAGGGGAAAGATGTAGAAGAGTTACAACAATTGCTGCTTGTGCTTAAATATGATATTCCTACCACCGGATATTTTGGTGATCAGACAGAGAAAGCTGTCATCCAGTTTCAAAAAGAACATGAATTAAAGCCAAATGGAAGGGTAGATGAAAAAACGGTAAAGGCTATCTTAGATATACTCTTCAAATAATCATGAGATTTGAGACAACTGACAATGAACTCTTGCTTTATGTAGATGCTGCTGTGTATACCCAGGATGTATTACATAAATGTTTTTACTGGTACGGCAATACCTACAGTATTGATATAGATCACGATTCAGAAAATACTTATAAGGTAAGTTTACGGCCTTTAGCAGGAGGTAATTTGCCAGAAGAGTTAGAGGTTATTTGTGACAGAATAAAACGGGATCTCATAGATTTTAAGTTGCGTGATATTGTCACAAAGGAAACCAGGGTCATCAGGGAATTGCTGGTAGCTAAAGCCTTTGCTTATTACGGACTGGAAGATAATCCTACCTCTGAGGTTTCTGACCCTGTGGGCTCTGATCCTAAAGATATCAGTATGTAATAATGAATGATACAAAAAAAGCTGAACGGAAAACAAGGAAATTCCTGGAAGCTGATTACTACCAACAACCTAAAGAAGGCTATTTTCTGCTCCCTTTTCGGTTTCATCGTTTAAATGGACAAAAGGAGATATTGGTCAATGAAGTAGGAGATTTTCTTGTAGTGCCTACAGGAACCGCTGAGCGGGTGATCCTACGCAAGATTTCTCCTGCGACAGATGAAGTACTTTATGGGGATCTGATAGCCAACTTCTTCATTTCAGAGGAACAAATCCCTCCTTTGCTCAATGTACTGTCCACTCGCTACCGGACCAAGAAATCATTTCTAGATTATTTTACCTCCCTACATATTTTTGTGATTAGTCTGCGGTGTGAGCATACCTGTCATTATTGTCAGGTATCCAGAGCAAGTGAGGATAAGAATGCCTTTGATATGAAAAGACATCATATTGATAAAGGCATTGAGCTAATGATGCAATCTCCTAATCCAAATGTCACGATGGAATTTCAAGGTGGAGAGGCCTTACTAGCTTTTGATAACATTGTCTATGCTGTAGAGAAAGCCACGCAAGAAGCGGTTAGGAAAAATAAACACATTACCTATGTAATATGCACTAACTTAGCACCCCTCACCGATGAAATGTTGAATTACTGTAAAGAGCATGACATTCTGATTTCTACTTCTCTGGATGGTCCAGCCTTCATTCATAATAAAAATAGGCACAGACCACAGAAGAATAGTTATGAACTAGTCATCCAGGGTATTCAAAGATGTAGAGCAGTATTGGGTGAAGATAGGGTGTCTGCTCTGGTAACCACCTCGGTTTTATCACTAGATTATCCTCAAGAAATTGTAGATGAATACTATACCCAGGGCTTTAGGAGCATATTCTTAAGACCTATTAGTCCCTATGGTTTTGCTACTCGTAATGAAAAGAAAAACAAGTATGATACTGCCCGCTTTTTAGAATTTTATAAAAAGGCATTAGCAAGAATCATTGATTATAACCTGAAAGGTAATTTCTTCAGAGAGGATTATGCCAGTATCATACTTAAAAAGGTGATGACACCTTTCCCGGTAGGATATGTGGATCTACAATCTCCAGCAGGCATGATCAACAATGTAATTGTCTTTAACTACGATGGGAAGATATATGCAACAGACGAGTCCAGGATGCTGGCAGAAATGAATGATTTTACCTTTCAGCTTGGCCATTTAGAGGATAGTACCTATGAGGAAATATTCTATGGGGAAAAAGCACAGTACTTAGCTGAGGCTTGGACAAATGAATCACTACCGGGTTGTTCAGAATGTGCTTTTCAGGCATATTGTGGTGCTGACCCAGTGATGAATTATGCTACTCAGGGTGATATATTTGGCTACAGGCCCACAAGCACCTTTTGTCAAAGAAATATGGAGATTATCCGCTATCTGATAGAACTAATGGACAGCGATAAAAAAATTGAGAATATTTTCAGAAACTGGGTAACAGGCAGAAGTTAACATGCTTTTAAAAACACGAGGAAAATCCTATCAGGTTGATGCTCCCATTGTAGGGAAAGTAACAAAAGATATCTATGCCAGAGAAGACAATCTGATTTTATTAGCAGAGTCTGATGCTCTACATGATATGACAGGCACTTTTTTAGCTTTACTAACAAAGAAGGACTTTAAAGATGTAGCTGTAAAATTGCCTGGAGCTTATTCAGTGCATACTTTAGATCATCTCTATGAAGGAGACATTGTTGTTATCAATTCAGATGGAGTGGTTAATACTTTATACCGGGTAAACTCTCACCATAATTCTCTGCTGGTAACAGAGAGGTGTAATAGCAATTGCCTTATGTGTTCCCAGCCTCCACGAGACAGAAATGACATTCCCTATTTATTTGCTCTCTACAAGCAGTTAATTCCACTCATTCCCAAAGATTGCCTTGAACTGGGGATTACAGGAGGAGAACCTACTCTGATGGGCAATTTATTTTATGAACTGCTAGAACTCATAAAATTTGAACTTCCTGATACGGATGTTCATTGTCTTACCAATGGAAGAACCTTTGCCTGGTATAATACAGCAAAAAGACTTGCAGAAATAGATCTCAAACGGTTAGTCTTAGGCATTCCAGTATATGCAGATTATTATGCGATTCATGATTATATTGTGCAAGCAAAGCATGCCTTTAATCAAACAATTCTGGGATTGTATAATCTGGCTTCTTTCCATCAACGAATAGAATTACGAATAGTACTACATAAACAATCAATTCCAAGGTTAACAAAACTTGCCCACTACATTTATAAGAATCTTCCTTTTGTAGAACATGTAGCGTTCATGGGATTGGAAAACCAAGGATACACTCCTTATAATATCCAAAAACTCTGGATTGATCCCATAGAGTATATGGATGAGCTTTCCGAGGCTGTTGACTATCTGTCAAGTAGAGACATGAATGTTTCCATTTATAATTCACAATTATGTTTAATGCCTAAAGGGCTTTGGCAATATGCTAGAAAATCCATCTCTGATTGGAAAAATATCTATATTGAGGAATGTAACAACTGTGCCCTGATTGATGACTGTGGTGGATTTTTTGCTTCTTGCAAAGATATGCACAGCCAGCATATAAAAGCTTTAAAACTTGAGAGTTTATAGGTAATGTAATTCCAAGTATGCCTAAATTCTTATATATAATACTGAATGAAGAGATAACAGTAAAATAAAACTAGAGCTTTAATTTTGACTTTTTTCTCTGGATACAAATTTTGAAATGAAAAACAAGCTACTCATACTGTTTACCTTTACCCTCTATATTAGTTTTCAACAAATTTATGCTCAGGAAATCACTGGACGAGTCGTTGCCATTTCTGATGGAGACACTTTTACACTCTTAACGGCTAACAAAGAACAGAGAAAAATCAGGTTAGCCGAAATTGATACTCCTGAGAAAGGACAGCCCTATGGACAAAAAGCTCAGGCTGTATTGTCTCAACTCATTTTTAATAAGCAGGTGAGAGTAGTACAAACTGATATAGATCGCTATGGCAGAGTAATAGCCCGTGTTTATCTGGACAACCTTGATGTGAATGTAGAAATGATCAAATCGGGTGCTGCTTGGGTATATCGTCAGTATGCTGAAGATCAAAAGCTGTATGAGTATGAAGAGGAAGCAAGACAGGCCAAAAGAGGCTTGTGGAGTTTGTCAAAGGCTGAGCAGGTTCCTCCTTGGGAATGGAGAAGACAAGGTGTGAAAGCTTCTGAGCCTGTTAAGACAGATGCACCAACAGCAAAAGGGTATGATTGTGGATCTAAGCGGTATTGCAGTGAAATGAAGAGCTGTGAGGAAGCTAAATACTATCTTGAGCATTGTGGATTAACAAGGCTGGATGGAGATAGGGATGGAGTGCCTTGTGAGAGTTTGTGTAAGTAGTTGATGCACATTTTTTTATTCCTCTCTCAACCAGGTATGGAGCGATACGTCAGTATATTCAGCAGGTAGTCAGTTCTTTGGATACTTTATCTTGTCTAAGCAAGAAAGAAAAGGTATATTGTGAATAGACATCCATTGTCAAAGACGTTTAAATTGATGTTGTGCATTATGTTAACAAGACGTAATAAATTTTGATATTTGTTAACTAAGCAGAGAGAAACTGAGAACGTTAAATTCATGATTACACGAATAGAAATTGCTGGCTATAAAAGCATCAAGTCTTTGAAGCTTGATCTTCAACCTATTAATATATTGTTGGGAGGCAATGGTGTTGGGAAAAGCAATTTTATCTCGCTCTTTTCCTTAATACGCAACATTTACAAAAAAAACTTCCAAAACTATGTGCAAAAAAAGGGGGGAGTGGATAGTTTACTTCATTTTGGTAAGCGACACACTTCAATGATTGAACTGGCTATCTACTTTAAGAGCTCTAATGGCCATGAAAATAAATTCATTCTTCAGTTAGAAGCTGGGCAGGATAATCTCTTTATCAAATCAACTAAAACGGGATACAAATGGGGAGGGGGGTGGAGAAAACAAGAGTATGAGAGTAACGTATTAGAGTCGCAGTTCCAAAATATCATGTCAGGTCAAGCTTTTTGGGTAAATGATCGTTTAAAAGAATTTGATGTCTACCACTTCCATGACACAAGTGATACCTCACCCATGAAGGGGATGACTGATATTCATGACAATTTCCAACTGAAAAGAGATGGGGCAAACCTTGCAGCGTTCCTATATTATCTGAAAGAGAAGGAGCCAAAGCACTTTAGGCGTATAGAACTAACTATTAAGTCAGTTGCCTCCTTTTTTGATCACTTTGTTTTAGAGCCCAACCGGCTGAATGAGCAAAAAATACAATTGGAGTGGCGTGAAAAAGGATTTCCTGATACTTATTTCAATGCGTATCATTTATCAGATGGAACCTTACGATTTATTTGCCTAGCTACCTTACTTATGCAGCCAAATCCACCCGATACCATAATCATTGACGAACCGGAATTAGGTCTGCACCCTGTAGCTATTAATAAACTTGCGGCATTAGTTAGAAAAGCTTCTGAAAAGACCCAGATTATTCTTTCAACCCAATCAATCAATCTGATTGACAACTTTGAACCTGAGGATATTATAGTAGCCAATAGGGAAGATCATGGATCAGTTTTCAAAAGGCTCAAAAGTGAAGATTTAAAGGCTTGGTTAGAAGAGTATACGCTCGGTGACTTGTGGGGACAAAATAAATTGGGGGCTCAACCTTACAGTGTCTAATGAATAAGCGATTGGTTTTTATAGTAGAGGGAGATACAGAGATCATTTTGGTCGAAAAACTGATCGTACCATACCTGATCGGCTTGGGCTTTCATAATGCAATGCATGCTCAAACTATTATTACCAACCGAAAGCAATATAAAAAGGGTGGTGTAACAGGTTATGGTTTGTTCAAAAATGAAGTTACAAAGACATTAGCACAAGGAATATAATCGTTACTACGATAATAGACTTTTTTAGGTTACCTGGAGATTTCCCGGGTTTTACTTTGGATTCTTTCAGAATTGAACAGATTGAGAAGGCTATTCATGATGATTTTGATAATAATCCTAACTTTCTTCCATACATTCAGCGTCATGAATTGGAGGCATTGATGTTTTCAAGCCGGTCTTGTTTTGAATTGGTAATAGATGACGATGGCAAATTGGAGCAGATCGATGTAATCATTAAGCAATACCCAAATCCTGAAGATATTAATAATCATCCTGATACTGCGCCTTCAAAACGGATGCAGAGAATTTTCAAATATGACAAAACTGGCGACGGTGAGCTAATTTTAAATATTATAGATATAAATAGCATTCTAGAAAAATGTCCAAGATTTGCAGAATGGATATCTAAAATTGTATTAAAATTAAAAAAATAAAAACGTTATATAACAATTGTGGCTGATGCGAAATCCAAAGTTATGGACTAGTTTCTAAGTATGAAATCAAGTCTGAGGTTGACAAATTTGAATAGATTTATACCAGTTCGAGCTGATTTGTACTGATTCAGGAAAGCAGGCTGGAAATAATTGGTAGAATGAACGATTTTCTTTGACAAAAGGAAAACTACGACAAATTAAGAATTGAAAACGCGCTATAATGTAGTTTCTCTTTTGTACCCTCACAGATAACAGTATCAATTAGTCGCTAGCCGTAGGGTCTTTACTCAAATTTACGGAGACGTCGCAAGGCTGAACCAACAAGCACACATTCGGCTGCATTGTGTTGTTATAACTCCGAACTGTTTGTTCATACTGTTTTAGAAAGCCATATATTCAACTTTCTAATGACTGATATTTCTGTTGCCTCAGCTATAATCTTTGGCAATAAGAACTCTGAAAAAGGTGCACCTGACGGATCTGGAATTCCCTCAAGTCTTTCTCCTCTAATAACACGTGCTTGAAATTCATCAAGCGATGCGGGCGAATACGATGAACTAGTATCAACATTGAACTTATTGAGTAATGCCACAGCATCTTCATATAAATCAGAATAATCTTCTCCAAGCGTATTGTGAATTGCGTTATCAAGTTTGGAGAGCAATTCACGATCCCGAGCTAGATTGTACTGAATAAACTCAAATTGACGCAAATCAACAGGAGCATCTTTAGGATCATCCTGTGTTAAAAATATTATAGGTTTGCCGTTTGCTCTTGCGATTCCAAGCTCATAGAAGACATTTGGACTTGAATAAGTAATGTCACCGATTATGAGATCCGCTGACTGAATCTCTACCTCTATCTTTTCCATTAAGGCTTTCGTAAGAATACTAGTGTCTCCACGACGGACGTTCAACCCATGACGTTCCTCTAGGTAACGACAGAGGTAAAGAAAGAAGAAGTTTAGCTCTGGCCGAAAAGGCATTACAATAAAGCACACTAAATTTTTAGCCATTATATTTTCCCTCCTCGCGCTTGTAAATGACGCACAGTTCTTGAGAGACGTTCAACAAACATTGACAGGTTGTCTGCGTCATATGTTAAATATTGATAGCCAAGAAGATCTGAGGGAATATCTGACTCGATTCTCTCATTCACTAGAAGTATTAAAGGCTTACCCACAGTATGTGCAATTCCAAGCTCGAACATGACGTTAGGATTTTTTAGTGTGATATCAGCAATTACAACATCACTTGCACGAATCCTTTGTAAGATCTCATCTACCCAGGAGGCCCCTGCCGCAAAATTATTAAGAAAATCAGGCTTACCTCCTTCCGCTAGAACTGAATGTTTAACTGTATCGCGCAGTCTTTGAGATGAAGGATCGAATGGTGCTAAGATTAAATATGTCAAACTACGATCAGTAGAAATCTCATTATCTACTTCAGACTCGTTTAACTCATTGACTATTGTGCGCTTTTCAATTAAGGCATAGAGTACACGACCGTGACTTCCAGATTTCTTAGCCCGAATAACCTCTCTGGATTGTTCTAGAATCCTGCTTATTTCGGTATCTGCAATGCCAGTATCTTTTGCGAGTCCCTGAGCTGTTCGCCAGCGCGTCGGAGAATTTTGCAAAGCTTGAAGAATTTGTTTCTTATTATCTTGTTTCTTGCTCAATTTTACCTCCTAGTTTAAGGCGGTACAACTATATTTAGGCCGCAAACTTGTAGTCCAACACTCGTTGCTTTTTAAAAATTATTTAAACTAACCTATTACGAATATATCTATTTTAACAAATACTGCAACACAGAATAATGTAGTTTCATAGCCATTTTCAAAAAAATTGGTAAAATCTAGTTAATTTGAAAGAGTAAAGAACACATAAAAAAATTTGGATTTGTGACGGCGATAAATTCTGAAAAACCAGACAAAAGACTTACTGAGATTAGCCACTTTGCAAACCTCGACTACCAGTATTGGATAGACTTATCAAAGATTTGGTGTATTTACTACTTACTTGCCCTATATACCAGGAGACTATAGGGCAAAGGAAGAAATTCAAAATTCAATAAACACTAGCAAGAAAAGAAAATTAACGAATGAAAAACGACTATTTCGGCACGATGTGCTAACCAACCCTATCTGAAAAATACCTGGAAACTTTATTCTCTAAGCACGAAAAAATTGTTTTTTGGAAGAAATACGCCAACAAGGGCGGAACAACTGCCCGTACAGACCTTTGGCATCAATTGTAAAAAATAATTGAAATTTGTCAATAACCCAAAAAGTTATAAAGTCCAATCAAAGCATTGCCCCCTTTTTTGGGGAGAGGCTTAGCTTCATAAGAGGCTTGGATCCACTGGGCCTTCAGAATACATCCGAGGCTACCTTCTCTCTACTTCTTCCTGGCCTAAACAATGTGACTGGCCGTATCAGGTATTATAGTTTCTACTGCTGGTTGCTGGACCAGTATAGTGAACGTGTTGGAAGAACAGATCCTGATGAGCAACGCAGATTTATCCGAAAGGCAGAGTATTTTATAGCTCTTAATTCTCAGTATTATGAAGGTAATAATGAAAATATTCCTGGTAGCAACTACGCAAAGCTAGAAGTGCAGAAAGAAGGTGTAAACGCACATGACCTCAATGCAGGTATTACCAAAGCTGATGGATCAACCGCCAACACCTACTGGAATTTCAAATGGGGAGCATTTGGCCAGTATTATTTGGGTTCCTTGAGAGATATCGGAATCATCATTGACAGAGACAACAACGCTGGTATTTATGCCAGAACTAACTCCAGAAAAGATGAGTTTGTGAGTGGAGAAATGTTGGCAAACGCATTTGATCAAAATATTCCAGCTGAACTTAAAACGCTCTTCTTCACCTGCCTAACAGATGGGAAAATATCAAAAACTCAGTTGCAGTCACTTCTTCCTGCATTTAACCTAACTCAAATATCAGAAGAAAGTGAAGAGCAACAGCTGTTAACAAGATTATTAATCCAGAAGGATTACCCGCTCAGGATTGAAGAAGAACCATCAACATTGAGGAGGCAGTCCATTTACCATCTTCTTAGGTTTGTTGAAGATGGGTCAGGATTATTTGGAGACCGTGAATTTGTCTATTCAGTCTATGATAGTAAAGGGTTGAAAGATGGAAACCTTGATTTCAGCCTGCTTGGTTGGTACTATTACCAGTTCAATGAGTTCTGGCATTATGCTAATACATCTATTCTTAATGGCACTCTAGCTTACTTAGAAGCCACTAAAGGACCTAATTGGATGCCCTTATCACAATTTGTACAGAATGTTTCAGAGCAAGTGATTGCTGAACTGATTAATATGGGGCTGATTGAAGATGGAAACACAATAGTCACTGAGTTATTGAAATTTCTGAATAATGATGAGTACCACTTTTTACATCAAGCGGCAAACTCCATTGAGGTAGAAAAAGCTATGAATGGGTTTTTACTCATGTTTTCTCAATACCTCAACAACGTTAATGAATTGGTCCTTCTAAAGGAATATGGTAAGAACCATCAATTAGCCAAAGACGGTGAAGGCGTTGGATATTTTCTACTACAGTTCAGGTTGAAACAGGAGATGCCATTGATTGAATACTTGAAGGAATACATTTTCAAGAACATCATCTACAGGCATCAATATGTGGCATTCCGTAAGATTCGTGGAGGAGGTCTCTCAACTCAAAAATTCATTATTGAGGATCACCACATCAGATATCTTGGAAATTTTGAGGCTGGATATACAGGTCCAAGGATCGGTAGCCTTATCTCATTCCTGAGAGACCTCAATATAATAAGTCCAGACAATAAACTCACCACCTACGGTGAACAAGTGTTAACTCAAGTTACCCCAACTAATGATTGAGAGAAGGAACATACTGGATCTCATAGGTAAACACCGGGGTAAGTATCACTCATGCGTGATAACATGCTACTCACTTGATTTCTCATTCTTTGAAGAAAGGGTGCTGCCTACTCTACGATTGGCCAACATTAAGAATGTTAATGTTCTGGCAGATGGCCATTACCTGGAAATGGCTCAAGAGGCTACAATTGGCAAAGAGTTTAGACATAATAAGACATTTACCTATAATTTCCAGCCTATTTATGAGCAAGGTGTTTTCCATCCTAAAATTCTTCTGCTAACCGGTATGAAGCATGGTCTGCTAATTATTGGTTCAGGTAACATAACCTCATCTGGATTAAACACAAATGATGAGATCTGGGGAGCATTCCATTTAGACAATATTGGCAACGAAAATGCACCATTGTTCGGTGCTGTCTGGAAATACTTGCAGCCACTCTTGAATAAGAGTCTTGGGTTTATTCCACAGAAGATTGACTGGATACGCAAGCAATCACCCTGGTTAAATGAATTACCAATAGCTGATGATTGGATAAACCTGGTAAGTTTGGATCTGAGGGTTCGTTTTATGAGTAACACTGGATCAAGTTCATTATACTTACAATTAGTCTCCTCTATTCCAAGTCGAGAGGTAGAGGAATTAACTGTCATATCTCCCTACTACGACAGAAACGGCCGCTTGATAAGTCTATTGAAGGATACCTACAAGCCTGATTTCATGAGGTGTTTAGTTGATCCTAATTCAGGATTGCTGCCATTAGATCTTGAGCAAACTGTAGCGGATCAAATAAGCTTTCATAGCTGGTCAGACTGTAAAAAGGATTATGATGAAAAATATAATCGCCTCCATGCCAAGATCTTTCACTTTAAAACTCGGGACAATCAAGAATACATGTTCTTAGGCAGTGCAAATGCAACCACCGCAGCAATGGGATCTAACTCAGCTCCTGCTGCTAACGCAGAAGCAGGTATGCTAATTCATAGATCAGGAGCAGAAAAAACTTGGTTACAAGAATTGAAGGTTCAGATTCCTGAAACCACAGTCGAGCTGAACAGTAATTCTACTGCTTTTGGACTCGGAGATAGTTCAGTTCAAAGGGTAAATTACTGTTACAGAGTATTCTACTCTGAGCTAAGAGCAAATGAGATCACGATTCATCTGAATAAGACTTGTGGAGGAAACGTCACTGTTTCTATTCAAGACAGAAACGGTTTGCAAATCTCATGCCGTATCAAAGAGATTTCAGGCAATATTCTGATAGTAGAAACAGCTGAACCTGGGAACATATTCAAACTTATGCTTGAAGATGAGAACGGAGCTCGGGTTAGTAACTACTCTATTATTCACAGACTTGAAGCATTGTTGAGATGCAATCCAGATCCAAACGAAGAAAAGCTGGATGTCATGCTTGAACAAGATTTTACAGATGGGGAAGGCATGACGGACTTGCTACAATTTGTTGACTATAACTGGGCAGATGATGAGGGGTATACAGCTAAAAAAGTATTTAACAGTGGTGTTTCAGGAGTCAGAAAAGCTCCTGAATCAGACCAAACAAAGGAGTATCAGGTGCTCAATGCAGATGAGTTTAATAAGGTAAGTTCGGAAATTCTATTAAAACAAAGCGGAGAGCTATCTAATTCCACAGTTAAAATTGCAGAGTTCCTCCACCTATACACCTTAGGGGTATTTGGAAAGGAAGAAGATTTCAATGAGAGTGAAGAACAGAAGCTCTTTGAAGACGAGGAACAGAAAGGTGAAGGTGAAGAAGCTGAGAATAAGTCACGGAAAAGAACACAAGGCAGCAAGGAAAAGGCCGCATTGAGTAAATATTTCAAGAAGCTCAATGAAATCTACACTGCAAGACTGTCTCAATTATTTACTACTCAAGCGCTTACAGAGGTTCCTCAAACACCTATCACAATTAGATCTCTATCAAGCATTTTGATAGCTCTGCATCTAATTCAACTTAAGTATGGTAAAAAGTTTACAACTATTATCAAGGAATTAAATGAGCAGGGTGATCCTATAACAAAGGAAGAAGCATACATCAATGTTGGTAGAATGGATGACTCTGTGGAAACTTTAAAAGGTTTCCTCATTAATGTTCTTGGAAAATTTCTCCTGCTTTCTGCTGCCGGAAGTAAGAATTACGACTTTGAATTACTGAATCAGAAGCTATTAGAGAGTCAAATGCAGCTACTGATGAAAAGTGTATATCTGATTCTTAATACGCCCTGGAGAGATCAAGAAAGGGCTGTTAGGGATGTATTGCTTCTTAATTGTATGTACTTCTCAATAGGTGAAAGAATACTAAGTGATGAGGTCTGTACAGAAGTTGTTCAAAAACTCACAGACTGTAGGAACAGTTCAACATATATTATCCCAGAATTTCAAGGTCAATTGACTCAATTTGCTACGGAATTATTACCATCCTACAAAGTCTGGCTCAGCAAATACATGGATGAATTAGGGGCAAGAAAGGAGCTTATTTCTCCTACCACTAATCTATCAAACGGAAACATCATTTTTAGCAGTAAGATTGGTTTTAACATAGTTCGTGGTGGGTTCCAAGAAAATGGAAAATGTAAATTAAACTTATATCGTGCTGGCTATCCTTATGTGAATAATGAATTTGCTTTAAAAAATATTCAGTTTGGAAGTAAAAGCATTAAATTCCAGTGGCTAGAAATTTTTAATTAAACTGATGCACACCCCAAAGATGCTGACTTACTCCGAAGTATGAAAATTAGAACTAAAGTTGACGAATTTGAACATATTTGTACAAGTTTGAGCTGGTTTATACCGATTTAGGAAAGCATGTTAGGGGATACTGGTAAGATGAGTGATTTTCTTTGTCAAAAAGAAAAATACTTAAAAAACACTGCCAGACCATGCAGATAACCCTAGACACCATCGTTGCCTTTGAAGACCGTACAGCTCTTCCCTTACCCTTGTATGCTTCCTATGTAGCAGCAGGCTTTCCTTCTCCCTGTGATGACCATCTGGAGAAAAAACTGGATTTGAATGAACACCTGATCCAGCATCCTTCTTCTACCTTTTTTGTCAGAGCACAAGGCAACAGTATGGTCAAAGCTGGCATCCAGGATGGAGATCTGCTGATAGTAGATCGTAAACTCTTTCCCAAAGAAGGTAGTATCATTGTAGCCAGCCTGCATGGAGAGCTCACCGTTAAACGGCTGAGATATGATAAGGAAGGTATCTACCTCTGCCCAGAGAATGAGGCTTATGCTCCTATTAGAGTCACCGATACAGACCACTTCACTGTCTGGGGAGTAGTCACTAATGCCATCCACAGTCTACTGTAAACCTGTATGTTCTCCCTGGTAGACTGCAACAACTTTTACGCTTCCTGCCAAAGAGTCTTTGAGCCTAAACTGGAAGGAAAACCAGTGGTGGTATTGAGCAATTGTGATGGTTGTGTCATTGCAAGAAGCAATGAGGCCAAAGCTTTGGGCATCAAAATGGGAGAGCCCTTCTTCAAAGTAAAACAGCTTGTAAAAGCCCATCAGGTAGCCGTGTTTTCCTCTAACTATGCTTTGTATGGAGATATGTCTTCAAGAGTGATGGATATATTGAAAGAGTATGCCCCAAAGGTAGCGGTTTACTCCGTGGATGAGGCTTTCTTAAGTCTTGCAGGTATGAACTATCATAACCTCACTACTTGGGCTGTAGAGCTGAAAGAAACTGTCAGGCGATGTGTAGGCATACCAGTAAGCATAGGCATAGCCCCTACCAAGACCCTGGCTAAAGCTGCTAATTATGTAGCCAAGAAAAATCCAGTGTTTGGAGGTGTCTTTGACATGAGTGAAGAGAGGCTGCAACAGCAGATGCTTGCTTTGATGCCGGTAGAAGAAGTCTGGGGTGTAGGAAGACAATATGCCAGATGGCTCCAGCAGCATGGCATTACTACAGCACTTCAATTGCGGGATATGGAAATCAGAGCTGTCAGACAGAAGATGACCGTCGTAGGAGAGCGAATGGTCAGAGAGCTGAGAGGGGAGTCTTGCTTACCTTTAGAAGAAGTACCTGCTGAGCACAAGACCATTGCCTGTACCCGATCTTTCAATAGTTTGCAGACCAGTTTTGTCCAGCTACGTGAAGCTGTGAGTTGTTATACTGCCAGAGCTGCTGAGAAGATGAGAACAAAGCAGCTTTACTGTGCCCGCATGCAGGTCTTCATCCGTACCAATGGCTTTTCTTCATCAGAGAAACAGTACAGCAATGCCTGTCAGATCAGTATTCCTTTCCCTTCTCAAAACACAGGAGAGTTAATCGCCTATGCTATCAAAGCCCTAGAGAAAATATACCGTCCAGGCTATAGCTACAAGAAAGCCGGAGTGATCTTCACAGAACTTCGTACCAAAGCCCAACTACAACCAGAACTTTTTCACCAGCCAGATATCACTTCAGAAACACTCATGGCTACTATAGATCAATTAAACCAGCGGTATGGTCGTAACATGGTTCGCTTTGCTTCTATGGGCTATCAGCAATCATGGAAAATGCAGCAGGCCTATAAATCTCCCAGCTATACCACAAATTGGAAGGAGCTACTAGTGGTAAGTGCTTGATTTATAAATTTGTCTATTTTAGTTTCAGGTGTGTTTTACTCTTTAGAGGAACATAATAGTTAGACAAAGCCACTTTGACCAGTCTTGCTTTTAGAGGAACATGAAAAGGGAACCAAAGTTAAATTTATTAGTAATTAGGGTCTCTTATTTCCCCTATTTTTGTAGTTTAAATGTTTATAGTATAGTTAGTACTGTAGAGCTTGCATATTTATCCCAATGGATGGATAATTGGCATATTGTGATATTAACTTATATGTCTGATAAATAATGGTTAAACACAAAAATGAAGTTGAAACTTGAGACATGGGTAAATATTGCGACGGGCATAATTGCTCTTGTGAGCGTAGTTATCTCGATTTTTGCACTCAACGTAGCAGACGAAGCGTTGGATGCACAAAAAGAGGATGACTTACGAACCCACGCTGCATCAATTTACGCAGTATATAACCCTGATGACAATTCCATTGCCCTATCAACCACGGAAACTGACAAAAAACTAAATCATGTCTTTATGATACTCCCAACTGATTCTGGGATTAAGGGTATTGAGTTCACACTTCCTAATTTTAAGGTAAAGTTTGACCAAATTCAACAGGGAATTGATAGGTGTATTCGTAATAAGGTAGGTGAAGTCAATAAGAAAATGCGGATTAGAATCCCCGTAGGAATTCTGACTTCGTCGACACATCAGGGGAGCGCTTATGAATCTGGCAATATGTACGTATTAGTAGTAGACTATCGAACAACTAATGGGCAAGTAGAGCCTGATGTGGAATTCGTTGCATTGGCGAATGTTGCTCCCATCGATATGCCCGCTTTCATTGTTTTTAAATGGCCATGGAAGACACTACCTGAGCCAGAAATTGATAATATTACATTTAAGCGAAGAACGACAGATATAAGGTCTCTCATTGATCTATACTGGAGATCAGCAGTAGTTGATTAGTTCAATTGAACCGTGATAGTGTATTGTAAATACTTGTGATAGCCAAGCCTGATAACGAAAAGAGACAAAGTCGGAACAAAGCTCGGTTTTTTAAGTGGAGTACAGATCGATAGAATCAACCCGATCAGAATCCTGGAGCTTGGTGCATGATGAAAGACAAAGTGGCGGCTCAATAGAGACCCCGAAGAGAATAATCATTAAAATTTCAATAAGATGCACCTGTCCGACTTCTTTGATTATTCAATGATATTTTCCAAATTATGGGTAGGGGGAAGTTTGTGCTTATAGATGAAACATTGCCTCAAAACCCTTCAAAAATCCCGGAGACGTTATAGAGAATGATTTAAACCTTCACAATATATCTTAGACTAAATGACTGCAATTTTGAGTCCTGTTAGAGTTTTTATCAGTTACAGTCACGATGATGATGAACATAACAACAAAGTTTTAAATCTTTCTAACAATCTTAGAAAAGACGGCATAGATTCTCATATTGACCAATACGAAAGCTTTCCTAAGCAAGGTTGGCCTCTTTGGATGGAAAAGCAGATTGAACTCGCTGCTTATGTTTTGATAGTGTGTACGGAGAAATATAAAGTTAGAGCTGAAACTGATAATCCAATAGAAGGTTTGGGCGCAACGTGGGAAAGCAAAATCATTAGACAATGCTTATATAATGCCGGGGGAATCAATTCTAAATTTATACCTATAATTTTAAGCAAAAGTACGCCTAGCAACATTCCTCTTATACTTCAAAGTTATTCGTATTTTAAGGCGGAAACAGAAACTGGATATATTAGCTTATATAAGTATTTGACAAATCAAGAGGGTGTTTTAAAAGTTCCTTTAGGTAAGCTCAAATCTCTGCCTCATATAAAAGAAAAGCTTGACTTTAAAAATTACATCTGGAATGTCCCATATCCGAGAAATTCTTTTTTTACAGGACGCAATGAGGTTTTAGAGAAAATTAAATCAGAATTGGCTGCCTCTAATACAACAGCATTAATTCAACCAATTAGTGGTCTAGGTGGGATAGGAAAAACACAAACTGCTTTAGAATATGCCTATCAATATAGACAATATTACAAAGTAGTTTTTTGGGTTGTTGCTGATACGGAGACAAATCTAAATACTGCCTATATCGAGATTGCTAAGTTGCTTAAACTTGAAGAAGCAGCTGAATTTGATCAAAATGTTATAGTTTCAGCAGTAAAGCAATGGTTTGAATTGAATGATCAATGGCTGTTAATATTGGATAACGCTGACGAACCCTCATTATTGAAAAAATATATTCCTATTTCAACCAAAGGCCAAACGCTAATAACTTCTAGAGCACAACTTTTTGATATAATCGGAGTTTCTAAAAGACTACAGTTAGATGTAATGACATCTAATGAAGCTTTAGATTTTCTAAAACTCCGCACTGGAAGATTAATGATTGGTGATGAAGAAACTTATTCAGCAGAGTTGCTTGCTAATAAACTTGGCTATTTACCTTTAGCGTTGGAACAAGCAGCAGCGTTCATACATTCAAATCAAATAAAATTTTCTGATTACTTAATTAGTTTTAATAAAAGGAGCCTTCATTTATTGGAGTCAAGTACACCTGTTACTGGAGAATATCCAAAATCTGTAAAGACCACTTGGGCTTTAAATTTTCAGAAAATACAAGAAAAATCTTTACCAGCAGAAGATTTACTTTACATTAGTTCTTTTTTAAGTCCTGACAATATTCCCATTGAACTTCTCGTAAAAGGGGCTAGTGAATTAGGCGAAAATCTTTCAAATGCCCTTACGGACGCAAATGATGATCCTGTTGTCATAAATACTCTTTTGGCACCTCTTACAGAATACTCATTGATTCGAAAAGACATAGATTCAAATTCTTATAACATACATAGGTTAGTTCAAGAGGTTATCAAATCAACTTTGGATCAAGAATCAAAAAGAAAATGGGCACTTAAAGTATGTCGTGCATTAAATAAAGTATTTCCTTCTGGAAGTTACAGTACTTGGCTCTTATGTGAAAAACTCCTTCCACACGCAATTTTTGCAGCTCGGTTGACGGAAGAAATGAGCTTTCAGTTTAGTGATTCAGGAGAGTTTATTAATGGTGTAGCTTGCTACCTGCGTATGCGTAGTGATTTTAAAGACTCTGAGAGATTACACTTGCAATCTTTATCAATGAGAGAAAGAGATTTAGGAACTGACGATTTAGAAGTGGCAACTTGTGTGAATAATTTGGCGATTGTATATATTGATCAACTTAATTTTCCTCCTGCCGAACCTTTATTGATTCGTGCACTAGAAATTAGAAGAAAGGTTTATGGACAAGATAATCCCAAATTAGCGTTTGATTTTAACCAATTAGGAATTTTGTACGTAAAATGGGGGCGCTTTGATAAAGCAAAGCCATTATTGGAAAGTGCTTTACAGCTTATAGTTGATTCACCAGAATATAAAGATTTCTTTTACGCAATAATACTTAACAATATCTCTGAGTTGTATCTTGGTCTTGGCAATTATCCACTTGCTGAGAAATTCTGTCGTGAAGGACTGGCAATAAGGGAAGAAATAAATAACCCAGAAAAGACTTGGCGGAGTTATAATACATTAGCAACAATTCTTTTAAAGAATAATGATACTCAAACTGCTAAGTATTACTTCGAAATTGCTTTATCGACTGCCGAGAAAGTATTTGGAAAATTACATCCAGAATTACTTCTTCTGTTGTCTCGTTATATAGAATATACAATCATTGTAGGGAATGCAATGCTTGAAAATGAGTTGAGGACACAATTACATGCAATCAAGGATAAATACTCAATAAAGTAATGTAAAAGCGGAAATTTACATAAACACAGTTGCTACTAAGCTTACTCGAAAGTTGGCCATTTAAAAATGAAGCCAGCAAGCACGTTACTTTTTATAGATAAAAAATATAAGTTGTTGAAGATCAAAAAGTTATAATGGTAATAGTGGGGCGTACTGATACAAAACAAATAAAAAATAGGGCTAAGTTTGACTGTTTCTAATTTTTAGTCACATTAAAGCCAAATCTAATCATCCAGGGTCTGGGATAAGGGGTTTTTTCTTGATGCATTAGATTATACAAAATCATTACTCTGCCTTCGATCTTTCTAGAGATATGATAGTTTTTGCCAACCCCTACCAAAACACCTTCTACCCATTCTCTGGTATAGCTGTCCTGTAATTTATCATTCACTTCTGTATTCATCATTTCATAGGCTCCATGCATGAAAAAGCCTTTGATGATTTGATGTTCTGTAAAAGCTCGTACTCCATAGATCTCACCACTTCTGACAATATATTTTTTCTCTGGTTGAAAGTTTGCTCGGTAAGTGCCTCCTACCCCAACCATCCAATGCTTGCTTATTTGGTATCCCAGCATAGGAGAAAGATCCACAGAAACAGGAGGACCAGGTACCACTTGTAACTGTCCTCCATATACTATTCTTTCGCTCAAGGGTTTGCCTTGCAGACTGCTTTGTTTGATAGGTTTCCCCTCTTCGGTCAGCTCACCAGTATATTTTCTTTTAAACTTCGCTAATTTTTCCTGGGCTTCTTTAAGCTTATCCCCATGTGTTGCAAAATGATTCTTGGCTTTTTCTAAAAGTTTAGCTTGCGCCTGCTCCCTTAAAAAATTCTGATCCTGGTATTGTTTAAGTTGTTCGTGATGCTTTACAGACTGCTGTTTCCATTGGTCTACCTGCCCAGACAGTTGCTGCAACTCTTTAAGACCTGTTTTTTCTATAGCTTTTTGCTCTAACGAAGAAGTGAATTGGCTGATTTGAGAGACCTTGTCTTTTGGTAAAGTTTTCACTTTGTTTTGAATATTAGCGATGCTGTTTTGAATCTGATCAAACTGCTTTAGATCAACATTTGTCGGATTAAGGGATTTGATCTTTTCTAGACCTACCCACTTTTTAGCAGATGCTTTGATCTTACCAGTTTTTTCAGAGATGATTTGAAGAGAAGGAATTCCTTCAAGTTGATTATTTAAGTTCTCTAGAAGAATACTAGGAGGAGAAATATTGTCTAGAGGCTTTACTTTAGATTGGATCTTTTGTTCAATTGCTTTAATAGAATCAGGTATTAGGTTACTATATTGGTAGCTGTTTTCAATTTTAGTGTTAATCTTAGAAGTAAGGCTGTCTTTCTTTTGCTCTAACTGTTGCGTTATACTATCTAAAGGTTGCTCAATCTTATGCGCCAGACTGTCTTTTCTATCTACAACTTGATGAAGTTTGGTAAATGCAGTATCAGCGTTGACTTTTAGAGTATCAAATATAAAGCTACGAGTAATTAGGGTATCTGAAGGAGCTATGATTTGCCCTTGAGCTTTTGTAAAGTCAATCAGTGAAAAAGGTATAAGAATTAGGAAGCAAAACCTCATAAATGGTAGTATTTATTTGAAAAGACTTTGTAAAAGAATAAATAATTGGATTTACTAATTGTCTTACATTTTGGATATAAGTTATCCAATCTAAATCTTTTGCAATATTATTTTTCCTTACTTAAAAGTTTTTATTGATTGGATGATTTTCATTACATCATAATTAATACTGATAGAATTATATTTAAAAGATTGATAGATTTTTATTGAACTTTGAATAGTTCAATATCTTTCTTTATAAGAAAAGCAAAAGACTTTGGTATTAGAATACTGCAAAGTTAACATTAAATTCACAATTATTTCTCCTTAATAAAAACTGAAGTTCTGTTTCACTTTCAAAAAACTTTTCATAATAAAAGAAGGACTTTATTACATCTCAAATATACTTCTCCCGCTTCAAGAATTGTTGAATATAAAAAATATCACTTTTTTCGGATGTACCAAATAACAGGATAAAGTACATCAAACTACCATAACTGATTAAGATAAATACTACCAAACTATGAAAACTACTTTGTTTCTAGTAGCCCTGGCATTACTTTGCCTTTTTGTCACTCAGATAGTATGGGCTCAGGATCCTACAACTAAAGAAAAACATGAGATTCTGCGAGAGATTTGGAAAAATGACCCTGAACTTCCTTTAAATCAAGTTACTAAATACGCTAAAATAAAATTTAAGGAGAAGGGTTTACCTCCCTTTGACTACAAAACAGAAAAGCAGAGTGATAAAGTAGTAAGAGGCACAAGCATGTCCTCAAATCAAGCTACTTTAACCAGTACAGCATCTGAAGGTGAAGTGCCAGATGCCATTGAATATGCAGCCTTAGTTGCGTTATATTACAATACGAATGGTACTGGATGGATTAATAATACCGGTTGGTTACAAGGTACAACTAGTCAAGACTTTGACAATTGGTATGGTGTAGAAATCTCGAACAACGATGTTGTTTGGCTAAGCTTACATAATAATAACTTACAAGGTGTTTTACCAAGTGAAATTGGAACGCTACTAAAGTTACGTGAGCTAAATTTAGAAAGTAATAATATTAGTGGGAGCATTCCAGAATCCATAGGAAATCTAATAAACTTAGTTGATTTAGAATTATGGGAAAATGACTTAAGTGGAAGTATACCTAGTACGATTAGAAATCTAACAAACTTAAATTTTCTTCATCTACATGATAATAATTTGACAGGTACTATACCATCTGAAATATGGAGTCTCCCTGAGTTAATTGGTTTAGAATTATCGAACAATAATTTAGTTGGCAGTTTGCCTAGTGACATAGGCAATCTGTATCTTTTTGGCCTTGGCTTAGCAAATAACAATTTTTATGGAAATTTGCCACCTGAATTGGGAAATATGTATGGGCTTACTGGGCTATATATCGAAAATAATAACTTCACTGGAGAGTTGCCTGCTGGCTTGGCTCAAAATGAATATTTAGTACAACTTCATTTAGACAATAACCAACTAAGTGGAACGATTCCACAAAGCATGGGGAGTTACTATGTAAATATCACTATGCAAAACAATTTTTACACCTTTTCTGCTATAGAGCCTTTTTTGACTGGTCCTGATCAACACTCGTTAAGTGAGTTTGTATATGCTCCCCAGAAAGAGATAGGAGGGGGTTCCTCAGTACTTGTTAGTCAAGGTAGTGCTCTTACACTATCACATCAAACTACTACTTCTAATAGTCAGTACCAATGGCAAAAACAAATTAATGGTGCCTGGAGTGACATAACTGGAGCTACACAACCTGCTTTAGATATTTCAAGTGCTCAGCCTGGAGATGCAGGCCTCTACCGGTGTGTTATTACTAATACTTGGGCTACCCAGCTTACTTTATACACTCATATCTTTGCAGTTGAGGTAGTTGAACCTTATGTAGCCGGACAAGATGAACAGGCTATGACTGATTTTTACAACACAATCACTAATACATCAAACTTGCCATCCTCATGGGATCCGAGCAGACCCATTAGTGAGTGGGAAGGAGTAACTGTTGTGAATGGGCGTGTTACCAAAATTACTCTAAATAACAAAGGTTTACAAGGTAGCATACCTGAGGCCTTTAGTAAGCTCACAGGATTACAGGAACTAGATTTGGGAAATAACCAATTAACAGGAACAATACCAGCTAGTTTAGGAAAGTTAACTAATCTTAAAGTACTTAAGCTGGACAAGAATGATTTGGAGGGGGAGATACCACTGCAACTTGGCAATCTTACTAATTTGGATTTTCTATATTTAAATGAAAATCAGTTGACAGGATCTATTCCTTCTACTTTGGGAAATCTTTCGCATCTTCAAGTCTTAAATCTAGGAGCTAATCAGTTGGGAGGAAGCTTACCAGGTGAGTTGGGTAATTTAGGAAATCTAGGACATTTATTTCTGGGAGGAAATTTATTAGAAGGAGATTTACCTCCAGAGTATACTAATCTTTTAAAACTAGAGCGCTTTGATGTAAGCAATAATAATTTAAGTGGGGTCATACCTGGCTGGCTAGGAAATTTAAAAAAAGTTTATTTGCTTGGTCTAGGGGGTAATCAGCTTAGTGGTCCTATTTCTCCCGCTATCGGAGAAATGACTTCCTTAAAAGATCTGCAATTGTACAGAAACCAGTTAAGCGGCAATGTTCCTGCTTCAATAGGGAAGCTACAAAATTTAGAAAATTTACATTTGTACGACAATCAATTGAGTGGTAGTCTACCAGATAATTTAACTTATCTTGGTAAACTTAAACAAGTTCGGATCCATCAAAATGAAATTACCTGTATACCCGATTTCTCAAGATTATCTTTATTAGATAAATTAGAAGTTACCAATAACAGATTAACCTTCGGATATCTGATTCCAAACAGAAATGTCCGAGGATTTAGCTTTAGTCCTCAAAAGCAGGTGGGTGTTCCACAAAACTTGAATGTGATTTCTTGTCAAAGTTACCCACTAAACTTAGGATTTGATGGATTTGTAAGCACTAACAAATATGAATGGTATAGAAATAACAATTCACTAATTACCAATAATTCCAACTCTCTTCAATTAGACATACAGGATATAATCCAGGATAATCTTTATGGTAATTACTATGCAAAAGTTACCAACCCTTTGTTTCCAGGATTCACTTTAACTACGCGGACAATAAGTTTAACTAACCGACTTATATCTCCTTGTGAAAATGAACAAAACAACTATAACTATGTGAAAAGTGAGACGATCATAGCAAAAGGTAATAAGTCGGAAAGTTCACTGAAATACTTAAACAATGATAAACTCAACGCCCAATATGAGTATATCGATGGATTAGGTAGAGCCATGCAGCAAGTTGATAAAGGTGCTAGTCCAGTTGGAAATGATGTAGTGCAAATAGTGGAGTATGATGCCATGGGCAGAGAAGTTAAAAAGTATCTACCTTATGCAACCAGCGACCAAAGTGGAGATTATCGTACAGATTTTCCCACTAAGCAGCCTGCTTTTTACTTGGGAAGCGGTGACAAGATAGCTGATACTAATAAACCTTTTAGTGTAACTATTTTTGATGACTCTCCTTTAAACCGGGTCATTGAACAGGGTGCCTCCGGTACTGATTGGCAACCTACTAATCCAGGAGATACTACTAATAAAACGATCAAATATACTTACCGTACTAATAAGGAAGATGAGGTCAGAAAATGGATCTACGATTATACATCCCAAAGCATTACCAGTGAAAGCTTTTATGCTTATGAAGAAGATACTGAAGATCCAGGAAAATATAAAGGCGAACTTTATGTAACTGAAACTAAAGACGAGCATAATCATGATGTTTGGGAGTATAAAGATAAACTGGACAGAGTGGTGCTAAAACAGGTAGAAGGAGTAGATGAAAATGGAACTGATAAAGCGCTGTTGACCTATTACATCTATGATGACTGGGGAAACCTGAGGGTAGTCATTCCACCGAAAGCAGCAGCTACTTTGCCTATCACTGGTAGTGTTACTAAAAACTTATCAGATGTCTTTATTACAGAAGGCTGCTTTACCTATGATTATGATGCCCGTCAACGTATGGTCAGCAAACAGGTACCGGGAGCAGAACCTGTCTGGATGATCTATGACCAGAGGGACCGGCTGGTGCTTACTCAGGATGGAGAACAGCGGAAGGATGGGGCAAAACAGTGGACATTCACCAAATATGATAAGTTGAACAGGCCTATCATGACTGGAATTTATGTCCACAGCACAGATTATCAGAATGGTCCTTCTGGGATGCAAAATGATATGAATGCTAAAAGCTTTACAGAACAGTATACCGGAGCCTCCAATAATTTTGGCTATAGTGATACAGGTTTTCCAAAGATAATCTCAAACAGCAATGTCACGTTGCTTACTGTTACTTACCATGATAACTACAACTTCAAAACAGATATAAACTCACAATTTGGTAGTGCCTTTGATTTCCAGGATGTAAGCAGCTATGACAATATAGCTCAATATCCCACCACGCATTTCAATAGAGTGCAAGGAAAAGTCACAGGTAGTTTAGTGAGAGTATTAGATACTAATGACTGGCTTAAAAGTGTAAACTATTATGATGATCAATATCAGATCATTCAGACTATAAGTGAGAATTATCCGCAAGGATCAGATATTGTTACAACAGAATATGATTTAGCAGGTAGAGCAATCCGTACGCTCAGGGTTCATCATGGCTATACTCCCTACTCCCCATTAGCTATCCACAAACGCAATGATTATGATCATGCAGGAAGAATAGAAAAAGTTTATTACAAACTCAATAATGAAGTACCTATACTGCTGGCTTCTTATAAGTACAATGAGTTGGGTGAAATGGTAGAAAAGAACTTACATGAGAAATCGGATGGCAACTTTCTACAAAGCATAGACTATCGTTATAATGAACGGGGGTGGATGACCCATATTAATACCAGTGATTTAAGTAACGATAATGATAAAAATGATGATGACGATGATTTATTCGGTATGCGCTTTTATTATCAAGATACTCCAGAAGACGAGTCTTATCCTCAATATAATGGTAATATTTCTTATGTCCAATGGACGAACCAGACAGGTAAAGCAGGACAAAAATCTTATATGTATCAGTATGACAAGTTAAATCGCCTGAGTAAAGCTTCTTATCTTGCCTTAGGAGAGTTTGGCTGGTACAATGTGACAGGAGAAAATGATGGATTTATTAACTACGACCTTAATGGTAACATTAAGCATTTGTCTCGCTATGGTAGTATGGGTTCTAAAATAGATGATTTACAGTATGACTATAATAATGGATCTTCTGTAGGCAATCAGTTGCAAGGAGTCACCGACCATACTTCGAATGCTATGGGCTTCAACAATGGTAATACTAATGGGAGCGACTATGTCTATGATGACAATGGAAACCTGAACAAAGATCTCAATAAAAATATCACAGGTATTGTTTATAACCACTTGAACCTCCCTACAGAAATTACCTTTAACAACAGCAATGTCATTCGTTATATCTATGATGCTACAGGAGCTAAATTAAAAAAAGAGGTAGTAGAAAATGGAAAGACAATGGCTACTTATTATCTAAGTGGTATCCAATACCATACCATGGAACAAGGTGTTGCCCCTATACTACTGGATTTCATAGCTACCACAGAAGGGAGAGTCTTACCCTACATTCCTATGCAGGTGGAGCCTTGTGCTACTACCACTACTACCAATATGCAATCGGGTCCTTGGATCTATCAATATAATCTGACAGATCATTTGGGGAATGTACGCCTGACTCTTTCCTCGGAAATTATTACAGATAAATATCTAGCTACCATGGAAAATGAAGTGAGTATGCAAGAAGATACTGTCTTCTTGAATTTGGCTACTCACAGAAGTATACAGCAGGCTTATAATGCTACTGAGATCAACGGATGTACGGAAATTACCAATGCCAATGAGGTAGTGATAGTGGCCAATACCACTGATAATACGCAGGTACCTGCTAAGAGCTTGATGGTGCAACGAGGCGATGAGGTGTATGTGGAAGTCAAAGCAAAGTATTTTGAGGATCCTTCTACTTCAAACCCTGCGGCTATTGCTAATATGGCAGGCGCTGTGATCAGTAGTATGGGGGGCAGTGTAGGTATAGAAACTCAATCTATCAGACAGTCTTCTCATGAAATATCAGCCATACGAGCAGTGGCGAACAGTACCTCTTCTACTGTGCCTCCTGCCGCTTTGATAATGCTGGTGTATGACCAGGATTATAACCAGATAGGTGATCCCATTGTTCGCCCCATTTCAGAGGCTGCCAAAGTAACACCTGAGAACCCTAACCAGCCTCATGAGACACTAGGTTATACTCTTTTAGTTGACCAGCCAGGGTATGTGTATATCTATCTCTGGAATGAAAGCAGTACTATTGTATATTTTGATGATTGGCTGGTAGAACATCAACATGGCAAAGTAGTACAGGCTGATGATTATTATCCTTTTGGCTTAGCGATGCAACCTAGAGAAGATTTTGAGAATAAGTATTTGTATAATGGAATTGAATTAAATACTGAAATTGGTTTAGGAGTTTACACAGCGAAATATAGAACGTTAGATCCAACATTAGGAAGATGGTGGCAAGTAGATCCTGAGGCTGACAAATTTTACAGTTGGTCACCTTACAATTCGAACTTTAACAATTCAATTCGATATAGCGATCCAAACGGGGATTGTCCAATGTGTACTGGTGGAGATGATATCTATAGTCTTGGCGCTATTGTACAAAATAACTATGGAACTTGGCAATATGCTGGAGGAGGACAATGGATAGATATAGCTATTAATCAAAGCAATTATTTCTACACTCGACAAGATCTGCAGATGCGAAATAATCTGTTGAGATTAGGTACTGGTAATGTAATTACTGCCTACATGTTGAGGCTTGAACAACAAGGGAAATTTGGCCCTTTAACTTCTGAAGGATTCTATAACCAATATACAGCTAAATGGGGCACTAATTCTGCATTTTGGCTAGGAGCAGGTGAATATATGCCTTATGTTTTTGGAGCAGGGTCAGTACAAGGAGGAAAACAAAATGTAACACCTAAACAATTTTCGCTGAAATATATCAATTCAGATGTCCCAGATGAATTAGTCACCCTATATAGGAACTTTGGGTGGAATGAGTACAACTCCATAAAAGAATTAGGAGGGAAATTCTCAATTAGCCCTAATCAGTATCAGGGCAAACAATTTTGGATTGGAGAGTCAGGACTTACTTTTTGGAATAAAACTACATTGTCAAAACCAATAACGGCAAAAGTAACAATTCCTAGGTCATACATAACACCTGGAAATCCTAACTATATTTTCCAGGAAACTATTCCTATGATTGATGGTTATCCTGGAGGTACTGTTTTGCCAGAAAATTTAAGTAGATTTAATAATGTAATGAATATAGAGTATTTTATATATTGAAAATGGTAAAAGAAATCAAAATAATAGCAGATATTATTCTTTTTTCATCCGTAGAAAAGAGTTTTAAATTTCCTATAATAAGTAAAATAAGAACATCTTTTTGGTTACCAGAAAATGATATTTCAACTTTTTCTGAATTCGAGTTTAAAAAACCAGTAAGTTCTATTGGAGAAATTTATGAGGCAAAAATAACTTTGGTTAAGAGAGAATTTCTAAATAACAAGTTAAATCCTAAAGCTACGTTTTTATTTGGTACATTTCCTAACGCTATCGGAGAAGGTACTATTAAAGAGATAAAAGAAAATTCTTAGTTTTTAAATTGTGCAAATTTAAAGAATTATCAATTGCTCAAGTAGTCTGGTTTATGCCTGCTTTGTTGAACAAAAAGATAGGTTTAGGATTACTTGTAACTTTATGCTAAAGTAAGCAAAGAGGGCTTATTTATTTGAATGGTTATTTCAATATTTATGAAAATATTTTTAATTTTCTTTCTAATTTTTCCACTTAAACCTATATATGCTCAATCCACTCAATGGTATATCAGTCCAACTATTTCATTAGATCGATTTAAAGCAAGAGAATTTGATGATAGGTTAGTTTGGATTCCTTTTCCTAATAAGTCTCAAACTGGTTTTAGTTTAGGTATAGCTACCAGTAGACAAACAAAGTTCAAATATCTTATGCTGGAATCAGGGTTGATTTATACCAGAAGAAGATGGGAAACACAAGCTATAGTTAATGTCCCAGCTTTTCCACAAAAAGATTTTGTATCTGTAGGCATTATATCTTTTGGCAAACTTGATTTTTTAAAAATACCATTAAATGCGAGTGCAACTTATAAAGGATTTAATTTTTCGGTTGGGCCTTCTTTAAATTTTATTATGTATGGTCGAGGCAAATATGAAAGTTTTCCTCCTGAAGAATCATCAGAATTTAAATTTGATTTTAATCCCAAGGCCAACTTATTAACCTTAAGTTTTGATATAAGTTTAGGCTACCATTTTAATTTCAGCAATTTTCATTCAGTAGGTATTGAGGTACTTTCAAATTATATGCTCACGGAGCCATTTCAACAGATACAGTACGGTGCGACAAATATCAGGCTACGCAGCTACGGTATTGGCATTTTCATTACTAGACATTTATAAATAAAATAGACATGATACATTTACTACTACCTAAATTAAGGGCTACTTCTAGTTTCTTACTGATCTTCGTTTGTATTATATCGTTACAGGCACAGGATATTATACCGCCTTCCCCAGAAGCAGGTTCTCTTTTGAAATATGCTAACACGCCAGTAAATCTTTACACTGGCACTCCTGAAATCAATCTTCCTTTAGTAGAGGTAAAAGGAAGGAAAATTACTGTACCTGTAAGCATTAGTTATCATGCTTCAGGTATCAAAGTACAAGATATAGCCGGTTCAGTTGGTTTAGGATGGACGCTGAATGCAGGAGGTGTAATAACTAGAACGGTAAGAGGTCTACCGGATGAATCTGCCGAAGGTTACTGTGGTGCTAATCAAAGAGGAAATGAGCTGAACCAGGTAGACCCTTTAAATTACACTCCTCAATATTTACATGCAGTAGGGACGGATATTTGGGATGGAGAACCTGATATTTTTTATTTCAATGTACAAGGTAAAACCGGTCGTTTTGTATTGAATGCTGAGGGAGAACCTATTTTATTCCCTTATCAAGATATTAAAATTAAACCTGGTATTGGTCCACAAGCTGGAGGCGGGAGTTGGGAAATTATTACAGAAGATGGAACAACTTTCTTTTTTGGCTTAGATGGTAACTCCAAAGAAGAAACAGAATATACCACAAGAAAACTAGATGGTAGTCAGAAAACTCAAAGTCATATATCAAGTTGGTATCTTTCCAAGATCAAAACACCCAACAATGAAGAAACTGTTAGTTTTAGCTATAAAATAGGAGCAGATGTAAGTTATACTTATTACAGAAAGGTAGAAATAAAAGAACTTAGTATGGAGGGAGACTGTGATGGCGGACTGGGCACTGAGTTAAAGGACTTAAATACTAACATTACTGTAAAAGCAAGCAAATATTTAGAACAGATAATAACAGCTAATGGTAAGGTTTCATTTAGCTATGGAGTTAACCGTTTTGATTTAAACAATGGACTGGCGCTTTCTGAAGTTACATTAGAAAACCAGTTGGGAAATGTGGTGAAGAAAGCCGGTTTAGAATACAGTTATTTTTCAAATGATGGTTCATCTCGTTTACGTTTAGATAAAATAGTAGATAAAACATCAGTTAATGGTCCTATCTTATACAATTTTAGTTACTATATAACGTATCTGCTTCCTTCCAGAAGCTCTCCTGACTATGACCATTGGGGTTATCATAATAATGCTGATTCCGACAGTCATATCCCCAGGTTTGACAATGAAAATGGTACTTATTACGACGGTGCATCCAGGGAGCCACATATAGAGAGAACAAAGGCCAATACACTTGAAACAATAACATACGGTACAGGAGGCTTTACGCGATTTTCTTATGAAGCTCATACTTATCTTGATGAACAAGGTGCAGAAAAAAAAGCAGGCGGTATACGCATTAAAGAGATAAAGCAATACGAGACTAGTGGTATTCTTAGCTTATTTACTAAATACCAGTACACATCTAATCAAACAAAATCTGGGGTTCCCATCCACGGTTTTAAATCCTACAAGAATGAAAATGGAGGACAATGTGCCGTACATATCCTAACCCGATTTTCTCAGTCTATGAACCAGTTGTTTGACTTGGCTGGATCACATATAGGTTATGCCAATGTAAAAGAAGAGCTTGCAGATGGCAGTACAATTTTGCGAACTTACACAGATCATAATGATGAAAAAACTACTGTATATATGAGCAGTCAAATAATGTTTCCTACAAGTAATGGACCTTTTCCAAGACAAAATAGTGGTGCTTTGGGACCAAATTATTCCCCCTTTCCTTCATCTACTTACAAAGGGTGGCAAAGAGGGCAAATAAAAGAAACTACTTATAAGAATAGCAATAATAAGGTTCTAAAAAGAGAAATTTTTGAATATGAATTTAATACTAATATCAGAGCGGCTATTAAGGGTTTAGTTGTCGAAGAATTTTATTACGATGATGATTATAGTGAAGTGTACCCTAATCATTATTTTAACTTTGGTCAATATCAAGTCATTTCTCAACCTTATTTTCTAGATTCTAAGGTTGTAGAGCAATATAATCTAGGAGATGAGACAAAAAAAATAGTGACTACTACTGAGTATCAGTATGACCCAGATTATCTCCAGCTTAAACAAGTAAAACAAACAGATAGCGAAGGTACAGAATGGACTACAAAATTTAGCCATATTACTGATTATTATGATGTATTGAGTGAAAGTTTGAATGCTGCTGGAAATCATGCCTATTGGCATTCTAATAATTCTAAAGAAACATTAGCTTTATTAGGTATGCTGGCAAGTCATCAACATTCCGTAGTATTAGAGAAAATAGTTTCTCGCAAACGTGCTTCAGACGCCCAATCAAGTGTAATAAGTGCTGAGCTTATGCTGTATCAATGGCCACCCAGTGATCCGCTGAGTGCACGTCCCTATCAGAGTTTACAACTGGCAACAGATCAACCATTGTCAGATTTTAATCCACTGGTAGTAACTAAAACAGGGGAAGACTTATATACGATAACCTACGATAACAGATACATTCCTTTGACCACTTGGGACAAATATGACGAGAATAGTAATGTTCTACAGCAAAAAGGCGGAGATGAAGTTCCAGTTTCCTATCTCTATAGTTATGAGAACAGTCTGCCTATGGCACAAGCCATCAATGCTTATCATTCACAAATTGCCTATACCAGCTTTGAGGCTCCAGATGAAGGTATTCCTTTCATTTCTCCTGATAAAGATGGCAATTTTGAGTGGGAGCATGATGACAATCAGTTTCATGCAGAAGGATATACAGGTAACCAATCTTTCAATGGAGAGATAGAGCGAAAAGATTTACCCCCAGGTCAATACATACTTACCTTGTGGGCCAAACAGAAATCCGGTAGCAGTTCTACAAATATTACTGTCAATGGCAGTAATACTAAAACTGCTGGAACAGATTGGAAGTATTTAGAATGGTCCTTGACCTTTACTTCATCATCAGATTTAATTATTCATACCAATGGAAATGTTATAGATGAAGTTAGGTTAATTCCTGTAGGTGCCCATATGACTACCTTTACTTATGATCCTCTTATTGGCATAACTTCTCAAACTGATGAAAATAATCTTACAACCCATTACGGGTATGATGATTTTAATCGCCTTAAGTTGGTAAAAGATCAACATAAAGACATACGTCAGCGCTATAAATATCAGTATAAGACAGTGAGTAGTGGACAGTGAGTTATTTAAATCTATATGAAAATGGCACACAAAGAGAGACCTCTAAATCCAGAGGTTTCTTATTTTTTTATCAGCTGAGTATGTATGGGGCATTGATTTTATTGTACTGAATGTAATGTATAATTTAGAATTCTTAGCTCCTATTGCAGCCTTGTAAGAAATCAAATAATCAAAAAATGTAATAAATTTGTTATTAAGGTCATCTTGTAATATAATTAGAGCAGACATCTTCCATGCTATAAAAAGGCTGTCACCTATAATGCACATCAGCTTGCTAAGCAACAGTAATAAGCAAGTACAAAGTCAATTAAGCTTCCTGTAAATTCATAAGATCTTTTATTGAAGACAAAATACTATAAAAAATAAGAATACATTACTTTAACGTGACTCTATAAAAATAAAAAATCCTAACTCATTGCAAATCAGCAAATTAAAGCCAAGCATAGTGGTCTCGCCAGTACTTGAACCTTTTTTATCAACTTTTATCAATCTTTATTAGATTTGCCTTAAAAAGCGGTTTTTAGCAATATTTTAATATATCTTAAGAAAGCGAAATTAATACTTGGCAAAAAAAATCGGCAGTAAAATCGGCAGTAAATTAATATAATGCTTATCTTAGTTAGACACTTAAAATAAATACTATGGCTAAGGTAAGTTTCTATCTTGACACACCTAATAAGGAGGAATCACAGGTATTTCTGCGGATTACAGATAAGGGAAAAAGATTTCTGGTTGCAACCGGGGAGAAGATACCAACTAAGTATTGGAATAAAGAAACGCAAAGAGCCAAGAAAACCACGGCCTATCCCAATAACCCAATCCTTAATAAGTTTCTCAATGACCTTGAAGCTGAGGCCAATAAGATTCTTTTACAGGCACGATCAACTCAATCAATAATCACTAAAGAGTACCTGAAACAGAAGATAAACACCTATCTTAATGGTGGGGGTATTAAGCTTCTGGACAAAGACAAATTCTTTGATATTTATTCAGAGTTTATTCTCCTACAGCAGGGAAAAAAGAATATTCAAACAATCAAAATATTCAAGACGCAAAGAAACCACTTACTTGACTTCCAGAGCAAGACAAGATTCAAAGTTACTTTTGATAGCATAGATTTAAGGTTTTATGATAGATTAGAAACTTACTATTATTCTGAAAGAAAAGCTTTAGACAGCACCTGGCATAAATACCTTACTGCCTTCAAGACTTTTATGAATTGGGCAACCGACAGGAGCTATAATAAAAATCTAGCTTACCGTAAGTTTAAGAAACCTAGATTAGCTGAAACCGATATTATTTGTCTTACTGATGAAGAACTTTGGAGGGTCTATAATCTTGATCTTTCCAAAAATAAAAGATTAGCTAAAGTTAGGGATGTTTTCTGTATTGGCTGTTTTACCGGCTTAAGGTTTAGTGATATTGCGCAATTGAAAAAAGAAGATGTAAAAGATAACTATCTCACTGTAAGAACTTATAAGACAAAAGATGCCGTACGGGTACCATTAAGAAAAGAAGCGAAGGAAATTATCAACTTATATATAAGTTCCCCCCACTTCCTGCCTACTATCACCAACCAAAAATCAAATTTGTATCTGAAGGAGTTAGGTAAGGTTGCTGGCATAAATGACAAAATTTCTATTGTTCAGTACAGGGGTTCTGAAAGAATAGAAATAAAAAAACCTAAGTATGAGTTTATTTCTAATCATACTGGCAGAAGAACATTTGTTACCCTTTCTCTTGAAGCTGGCGCAAGACCCGAAATAGTCATGGAAATTACCGGACATAAAAGTTATAAAACCTTTAAAAAATATATCAAGCTAACCGATAAAGTTGTCAGTAATGAAATGAAAAGAATTTGGGGGGAGGGCGACATTAATCCGTATATGAAGGTTATTTAATTTGTGTAGTAATTTTTACTCAAATTTATAAGTATTTATACTCAATATTGTATTATTATTATCTCTTGTATATTTTATATGCTATTAGAATAGTATTATATCTTTTTGTTTAAATAGAACAAATATTAAATATTTGTCCGATAAATCAGCTTTAATTTTTAGAAAAATCTATTTAAATATTATTAAAGTTAAAAAACTTATAAATTGTTTACATAGGTAATTTTTGATTCATTTTACACTTTCCCCTTCTATCTTGATGACAAAATGTTCCTCTGATATTCTAAAGCAGTTTATTTGCTCTATTTATATTTTTAATTATTAAAAAGCCTACAAAATAGCCTACACAAAATATAAAGTGCAATTTTTAGGGAACAATAGGTTTTTTGATTATACCAAATTCACCTAAAAACCTAGTACGATTTTTCGTAATAAGATCGTTATACCAGTAAATTAAAAGAAATTATCTTGTAGTTAAACTAGCAATTACAAAACACTAACAGTTCAAATATTATGTAAGTATCCTTAAAGCAGATCAATGAACCTTGATCGCAAAGGACAGCTATTTCTAATTCTAAAACTTAAATCTGATCATTATGAGTAAACCCAATTTACTTCTTTACGCACTAAGTGTTGATGACTTAAAGGATCTGTTAGGAGAGGTGCTTGAAGAAAAACTTTCCTTATTGAAGTCTGAAAAAAAAGACCTGGAGTTAATTACTAGACAGGAAGCATCCAAGATTTTGGGGGTAAGCCTCCCCACGTTACACAAGCTCACAAAAAACGGAGAGATACCCGCATTTCGCGTTTCAAATCAAATTCGTTATAAGAAGCAATCAATACTTGATAACATCCAAATACAAATTAAACCCAACAAAAAATGAGCTACGAGAAAATAAAAGCAGGAATGGCAATTTTGCGCTTTAACATTAAATCTGGAAAAATTATTACTTCGTTTCCGGCCTTTCTAAGGACTCATGACGGTAAAGAGCATTATATATTCAGAATAAGTGAAAATTAGAATAGGTGGTAGATTTTGTTAAACTACTGCTTCAAGCTCCTGTAATTCCAAATATTCTCGCTAATCCCAAACTTGAATTCTTTTCACCCTTTTCACATGGTACGGGCAATGTCTGTGACATAAAGCTTGAGGCTAAACACATGTTAATGACTATTTCAGTAATTGATAATAAGTATGTGTATATCACTGGGAGTATACACAAAAGTTTTCATGGTGGCCATAATTATTGTGACTTTACTTACAGTGAACTAAGCCAATGGATTAATCACATAAGCACAACGTTAGGCTTTGATTTAGACGGGGCAATCTTGCAAAATGTGGAATTTGGAGTTAATCTTCGTGACCCACCCGTAAGACCCGATACCTTTATTAAGTCAGTAATCCAGTACAAATCTAACTGTTTTGAAAAAATGCGCAATCGCAAGAACAAAAGTTTGCCGGGTAAAGACTGTACCCTGAATCAGTTCAGAATAAAGCTATACAACAAAGGGAGGCAATATTCTGACTATACAGAAGATGAAATCTTAAGGTATGAACTCAGTATCAAAACAAGAGACTATTTTAAATCGGCTAAGATTGGTATAAATACCTTAGATGATCTATTAGTTAAACCAAACCTTGAGGCCGTTGGAGAAAAATTAATATCCACCTATAAGGATATTTTAATCTATGATCATAGAATAGAGGATTGTAGTTTAAATAATAGAGAAAGGGGCTTTCTGAATTTAGCCAAATATCCCGATTACTGGATAGACTTAAAAGAGAAGAATTTCCACGCCTACAAATACAAGAGAAGGCAGTTTAAAAATGTCCTTAAAAAACATCTTGGTGAAACCATTCAGGATAAAATACAGGAAGCTATTTCTCAAAAATGGCTAGAGTTACTTAGTAACTAAATTCCGGCAATTCTCATGCATGGTTTTACCCCATTCTGATACTTCAAGTAGTAATTCATTTTAGAGTAGTAATTCATTTTAGAGTAAAGTGTAATTATGTTAAAATATCTAAGGTGGGAATGGTATGTCTTTTTCAGAGCAACGACCTGTTTCATTTTCCGCAATTGCCCCCAACAAAGAAACATACTGTTTTTTCCAGTACCCCTTTTTGATCTGAGACACTTTCTCTATTCCAACATAATAATTCATCAACAAACATATAAGTATTCCCATGAACGAAGGACTAACACAAAGCACAATCCAAGCACTTGCTAATGAGTTTCACCATTGCGGTTTTAGGTATCTTCAGATTTGCAAAAGAAATAACCACTACATCTATGCTAAATCACTCAATGGCCACTTTATTGCCTACGAGGTTTTTAGGCATAGAACCCTAAAAAGTAAGATTATTAACGCAAGGCATTACCCAACAAGGGCAGCATTTCCTAAAGACGAAGATTTTGGCAAATGGGCTTGGACATATAAGAATCTAAAAGATGCTATAGAAAAATGTATCTCTAAAAAAGATCAATCATAGGAGTCTTAAGTTAACCAGACTGAACTTTCCTTAGCAATCCACTTTAGACAAATTAGTATATAATGCCAGATGGTACCTTAAATATACGCCCACCCCCTTTATAAAAAGTAGTTTCGGTTGTTTTCAACAAGGGGTATATTCTTATGTGTAACTTCTTCTTTGTATTTGCGGGGGTTACAGTTGATAATAATGGCATGCTGAAATCATAGTTCCCCTTCAACTTTATTTAAAATTTTTATTAAATCTTTCTCTTATCTCTTTATTTCTATAATTTTTTAACTCAATCAAGTCATTTAAAATATTATCAGCTTTTTTTACTCCTGGATATTCAATAATTACTTCCGGGATATCTAGATTCTGAGAAATAGTTTTCAATATTTTTTTGCCCAAATCTATTAATTTCTCAACCTCATTAAAGTTTGGCGCAAATTCGCTAATAGTCTTTTGCGGGTTTCTGTCAAGATGTGCGTAATACTGATTTCTGAGACCACGTATATTCTTAATAGTTGCTTGAATTTCTACGGCCCCAAGCTCAATAAATAAATCATTAAGCATTTGACTATTTTTCGGCAAGTTCCAATCTGAATTTTTAATATCAGCGCTCATTTTGTTGAGGAGTTTAATAAAGGTGAAATCATCGCTATTCCCGCCATATAGTTTACACAGTTCTAACACTGTAATAACCCAAAAAGAATATCTAACCCCCTGAATAAAGAAAGATTGATTGGCCACCTCTTTTTCTTTATTGGTGTGTGGAACATTTAAATAGTGGGCATCTCTATAAAAAATGACAATCTTAGCAAGAATTTTAGCCCTTTGCTCGATTTCAATACTTAGTTCTTTTTTTGTCTTCATAAACTTTAAGTAAGCAAGGCTACTACTGAGCCTATTTTTGGTTTTTCTTTGAATTCTGTAGACAAACAAAATTCCCACCTATTATTAGTATGGTGCCTGAAATTTAACCCCACCCCATCGAATAAAATCAATTTCAGTTGTTTTCAGTAGGGGGCTTGTTCTTAGTAGTAAGCCTACACGGATGGATACACCCGGTTTATTTATGCCATTTCCCTCTCAAACCCCGTTACCATTGGTGGCCAAATATGCTATGGAAATATTATGTTTATTAAGCATAAAAACTTAAAGAATCTATACCCGCAGAACTTCAAAAACAAAATCTAGTTCATCGGGTGGGCACACCATAGGACAAATCACCTGCATCGGTTAGAGGAGGAATAGTTTATTCCACTTTGTAGATACGTATTTCGTTGTTAACATCATCGAATCTTTTTATTAGGGTAAATTGATTAAAAAAGTTATCGTATTGTGAAACCTCAGTGCTATATCTTTCCGGCTCAAGATAGAAACGTCCATACAGGCGTTGAGCGAAAATCAGATATTCAAAACCATGCTCAATGTACCACTCTGGCTCATTGGAAATTATCCTTCTAAATGCCTGTACAGAAAATTGTGTAGGTTCCACAAATGGAGCATATGACCCAATACCAATCTGACTACCTGATGGCAAATTGTTAGAGATCCATAGACTTGCAATCTTACGACTATTTTCTGATGTCAATTGGAGGGTATCAGAAATTGTCTGTGATGCAGACTGAATAATACCGGCAGCCACAAGACAGATAATAGCTAATACAGATAATTTACGTAGTATTGTTGATTCTAAATTCTTAGCCCTATACAGTAAATAAGCTATAAATGAAGCAGCCAGCACAAACAGAAATGGTGTCAATGGAAGAAATGTACGGTCATTCCTTACTACAAAAGAATTGATAAATAAAAAATATATAATCGGAAAAACAGACAGTATGATTATTTCTTTTGAACGCGAGTAAAAACCCCTCAAGACTTCAAGTGTAGCCAAGATATAAATAATACCAGCAGTTTGCCACATATAACCCAGATACCATTGTAAAGTATTTCCTTCCATACCCGCATGACCTCTTGAGTAGTGCCTACCCTCAGCTACAAAGTCTCTTATAAATAGTTTAAAGTCCAAAATGGCAAAAGGAGTGGTTGCAAAAAATCCTAATCCGGCTAATAGCAAGGCATGGTGTAAGTTTCGCTCTTTTAGTTCTATCTTACCGTGACGAAAGAAATGTGCTAAAAACAGTGGCAGTATAATTAAACCACCGTTGTATTTGCTTGAGGCAGTAAGACCAATACATACACCTGCTATAAGATAATGCCAGGTTTTACCTTGTTGGTATACTAAGATTATGGCAAGAAGAGCCGCAGTTGCAAAAAAGACTACATAAATGTTAGGGGTTACTGTGCGACTCTCGATGACATTCGTTGTTGAAAGAGCTAACATCAGCGAAGCTAACAATCCCACAAGTACTTTACCGGTTAGTTGTTTACCTAAGAAAAAAATCATCCATACCGCTCCAACACCAAACAAGACTGAGGTCATACGCCCAAGCAAGACAGTGCTTGGCATTGGGGCTTTTGCAACCCCTGTCATTAATGATATGGGCAGTAGTATATCCTGACGGGTTTCAAAAATACCTTGAAGTTTTCCCAAAAGATAATAAGGAATATAAGCAGCTGAATTAACATATATGAACAAGGATGGATATTTGAAAAAATGAGGATTCAAATCTCCTGTTTTGAACATATTTTGGCTGATTTTCAAATAAATGGGCTCATCTCCGTGATATATATAGGGTAAATCGTGGTTTACACCCCATATCCTTACTAACAGAGCTATTGTAAGGATAAAGCAAAGCAGAATCAATATTAAAACACGTTTCATATGTTTGATTGGTTAGGTGACATGATTACCCACAATATGCGTATTGCTTACAGACCTCCCAGTACTCCCTAAATGATGGTCAATAGGTTAGCTACCCTTAACTTTGAAATGTTAATTGAAGTTTGAGTGCATTTTTACCCAATTATACCTCGACCGATGCTGTATGTCTAGTGGTCAGTGATGTAGTCGTAATCATGTCGATCAAAGTATTGTGACCCCTGAGTCGCTAACGTCTCAGGCAGTCAACGTACAAATTTCACGATGGAAAAGTCCCTACTTGAAATTGTACAATAGTATATCACTGTTACCACGCAAAAGAGTAACATCACTATATATATTCATAAAAAGTGATGTTCATAAAGAATTTCTTACAATAATATAGAAAGGTTTTTTGATTTTTTCTACTTTTTTTCCAGTAATAAACGGGTGGCATTCTCCTCCATTCTCTTGAAATTGTTAGAGATAACCGTAATGCCATCGTGCAATACTTCTTTAACCGGTGTATCATTATAAGAGAGAATGCCTACTTCTTCCCCAATCTTCAAAGCTTGCAATTCCATCACAGAAAGCCTCTAAACACGTTTTTGAAGAATTAGACTTAGGCTAATTTTTCAGAAAGATTAAGTCTAAGGCTTATTAAGAGGGCTTTTTTAGTTTGATTTCCACTAAAAATAGAAATCATATATTTATGGAAATAACATTGGGGTTGTTGCCTACCAATAAAGTGACAATTTTCCCATTAGTTACTCGAATGGCATATGCACAGAGAAGTAAAAATATTTTTGGTGGGTTCCAGAAGGTTGGGTTTTCAACGTAGCGACAGAGCAGCAGAATCTTATCTAGAACACTTTGATGATGTGAAGGAAATAGCAAAGGCTAAAGGGTGATTATAGTTTTTTACAACGCTTTCTTTTCTTTTCATCCCTTATCTTATGTAGCAACAACCTCTGATTCTCTCTCAACTTCCACAAGACAGGTCTAGCTTCTTCAATCCTAAATTCTCCCACTGAACCATACTGGATACCTCCTACTGGCCACCAGACAGTTCCTAGACAACTTTTAACTTTAAATTCCAGGAAGACCTTTTTATTTTCATATCGAATACGGGTACGATTGGTTTGGTCAAAAATTACAGCAAGGCGAGGCATGGCAGTAGTTAGGTAGCCTAAATCATTTGTAATATATAACTTTTAATAGAAAAAACAAGGAAAAATATAATGTAAAGGGGATTTGTGTAAAAATGCTTAGTGGTAATAGGGGTAAAAGCTGTTTAATTCTAAGAGTTAATTTGTTTATTTAAGGTAGGCAGCAAAGCTGTACAAGTATGCTGACTGTCTTTATCAATACTAACAGATTTAAGAGGAAAAAGAGCTATAGCAAGTCTATCGCTGTTCCACTAAATGAACTCACTGATGATACTACTGAATTAATCAAATTGCTTTCATAGGCTTAAAGCAAATCTTCCAGAAGGGATTTGAGTATCAGAAAGTAGGTGTTACTCTCTCTGGTATTTCTCCAATAGCACAAAACAACCCTCTATCTTTAGCTCTTCTGACAGAGATAAAAAGGAAATACTCATATTAACAATTGATACTATTAATTCAAAGCTTGGAAGGGATGCCGTTAAAATTGCTGCCACTGGTATAAAGCAAGGATGGCAGACACAAAGACAAATGCTTTCTCCTCGCTACACTAATTTTCTGGGATGAACTACTCAGATTGAAGTGCTAAGTTAATTCCTGAAAAACCTTTCATTTTTGTAAATGAGGTAATCATTGATAAGTATTGTATGACTTAATCTAATTGCATATTTTGAAATTTAGAATCATTTTAATTTTTCGGAATGAAATATATCTACATTACCCTATTTGTACTTCTAATATTTAAAGCCACCGCACATTGTCAAACTCAAGAAGTTGACCCCAATCCATTTTTACAAAATATAGAGAATCTTCAAGAAAGAGTATTCGCCAATGAAACCAAAATCTCTTTGCAAGATTCTTTACTGAGGAGTCTTGAAGCCGAAAATTCAACATTGAGAGCGAAAAATGAGATTTTAACAAATACCGTAGATTCTAATAATAGCATATTTGGAGGCATTTCAGCTTATTTCTCTGTCATCTCAATTTTGGTATCAGTTATAGTTATAGGTATTCCGGTTTTCAATTACTTTTTAGTAATCAAACCAAATCAAAATGTTCGTGAAAAATTAGAAAAGTTAGAAACAGAAATACCAAATAAATTAGAGCAAGATTTTGGTAAATATTTAGAGGGATTTGAGAAAAGAAAAGCAAAAGAGCTTTTAAGGACATTAGACGAGGAGATGCCTAATATAGAATCAATAGCAAACTTTTTTTCATTAAGCCGCTACTCCGATTTTGATGATGAAGATCAAAAGATGGTGGCCACATTCCTAGAAAGAGAGATTAAGATGAATCCTTTAGATGAGGCTAAATTCCATCATATCTTAAAATCTCGCCCTTCATCAGTAACAGATTCTTTTTATAAGGGGGTTTTGGAAAAAAAAAGTAAAGCATATTATAAACATGCATTAAAATATCTTACAGAAGTTGAACCAGAAAAACATATCAATTTTTTAAGATTGCTAATTGGCGCATCTCCTAATGGCCATGATATTCTTTTGGACATTTTTGATGAATTAATGACTACGTTTGTAGGAAAACCCTTATCGTTAACCTTTATTACCACGAAGAAGGATTTTGGTATTGAAACTATTAAGTTATTTTTTAACGATAAAGAAATATGTGAAGCTTTAAAGGACAAAAATCTACCAACTACTAGATTGAAAGAGGTAAAAAATTTAAGTACACTTAATTTTTGGCTAAAAGAGACTTTATATTATAAAAATTTTATAAATGATGGAGGAGCAGGGGGGGCAAAAACAGCAGATATGATTAGGATAGATTAAACAAAGAAAAGATTAAATATAAATGAAACTATCATTAAATACTCAAAACCTTAACCACTTGTATTTTGCCTTGGTACAGAATCTTGACTAAACCCAGAGAGGCCGGGTATAAAACATCTCTCTATATTAACAAATGACTCTCTATTGTTATTATTAACCTAAATCTTGTCTCCGTGGGTAGTTCACAATTACCCGCAAAAAGAACGCGCTGTTTCAATTATAATCTTAAAACTCTTACCACAAAAAGAGTGTCTTATTAAATTAAAAGAAAAATAAAGATTAGGCAGTAAATTCAGCAGTAAAAAAACAAATTGATAAATATCTGGCTGATATTCAATCACTTAATAAATAAAAAAATGGTCTCGCCAGGAATCGAACCTGGATCTTGGGTTCCGGAGACCCACGTAGTATCCATTCTACTACGAGACCTAAAAGATGGTGCAAAGATAACCAATTTTTCAAAAACCGACTTATTGCAGTAAATAAAAAGCATAATGTCCGGTCTCTGACTACCTTATTTAAAAGTTCATTCGTTTGAGTTCCTGTACAGCATAATTACAGGCACGAGCGGTTAACGCCATATAGGTAAGCGAAGGATTCTGGCAAGCAGAGGAAGTCATGCAGGCTCCATCTGTAACAAATACGTTGGGTACAGCATGCAACTGGTTCCACCTGTTGAGCATAGATGTTTTAGGATCTTTTCCCATACGGGCTGTTCCCATCTCGTGGATACCCAAACCAGGAGCCTGCCGGGTATCAACGACTTCAATATCCTGCAAGCCTGCCTGCTCCAGCATGTCGGCGGCGGCACTTAAAATATCCTTTGTCATGGCTTCTTCGTTCGGACCATACCCACAATCAATCTTTAATGTGGGAATGCCCCACGTATCAAGTTTATCATGGTTCAATGTCACTTTGTTATTCACATCAGGTAGCATCTCTCCCATACCGGTCAGACTAAAATACCAGGCACCCGGTTGTGCCAGTTCCTCTTTGAAAGATGTCCCAAACCCTGGGTTACCAAAGGCTCGTCCCCAACTGCTGCGTGTCCCAAAACCTGCATAAGCATATCCTCGTAGGAAATCTTTTTGCTGATCCTTCCCTACATTCCGGAAGCGGGGCAGATAAACACCCGTAGGTCTTCGGCCATAATAGTATTGATCCTGAAATCCGTCATATCTGCCTTCTGCCCTTCCCCGATAGTTATGATCCATCAGATAATGTCCCAGCACACCGCTATCATTCCCTAAACCGTTGGGAAAGCGGTCGGATGTCGAGTTCAATAAGATTAAAGTAGTGTTGAGGGTAGAAGCATTGACAAAGATGATGCTGGCGTAATATTCCTCCATTTGCTTAGTATGAGCATCTACTACCCTCACCCCGGTTGCCCGTTTTTGCGACTCATTATAAATGATAGAATGCACTACAGAATCCGGCTTTAAGGTTAATTTTCCAGTAGCCTGGGCTGCAGGAAGGGTGGCCGCGTTACTACTGAAATAGGCACCATAAGGGCAACCCCGGTTACACAAACTTCTGGCCTGACAATTAGTACGCCCCTGACTCTGGTGAATCTTTTGCGCCTGACTTAGATTAGCTGTCCGGCTGATAATCAAATGTCTGTCTGGAAAATTTTTCTCTATTTGCTCTTTCATGTGTCTTTCCACACAGTTCATTTCAAAGGGAGGAAGAAATTCTCCATCAGGTAAATGAGGAATACCATCTCGGTTGCCACTAATGCCTGCGAATTTCTCTACATAACTATACCAGGGGGCTATGTCCTGGTAACGGATCGGCCAGTCAACCGCAATACCTTCACGAATGTTAGCCTCAAAATCTAGGTCACTCCAACGCTGTGTCCAGCGAGCCCACAATAATGACCTGCCACCTACCTGATACCCCCTGATCCAGTCGAAAGGCCTCACCTGTGTATAGGGATGTTCCTCATCTTTCACAAAGAAATGCTGGGTGGTTTCGTCAAAAGCATAGCAGCGGCTTACAACCGGATTTGCTTGGCGTACTTCCGATGAAAGCTCACCCCGATGCTTAAAATTCCATGGATGCAAGTTAGCCGTAGGGTAATCTTTAATATGTTCTACCTGTCGGCCACGTTCCAGTACCAAAGTTTTCAGGCCTTTCTCCGTAAGTTCCTTTGCAGCCCACCCCCCACTAATGCCTGAACCAATGACGATGGCGTCATATGTATTTTGTGCCTGTGCTGTTGTATTTAAATTCATGTCAATATCTTTGAATGGGCTATGTATTTAATAAATATTTCTGCACTGTGAACAACAATATAAAATTTTATTAGCTCTGTCGTGAGTGAAAATGGTACACCGAAAAAAACTAAACTATGAAGTAAGTATTTTATAGAATACATTGTTAATACGATATAAACAAATAAACTGCATCAGGCTTTTAGCTTACTGTTAAAAAATATCAGGATATTTTCGTATACAACAGACAAGAGTACGATGACTATCATCCATACAGCATAGCGTTTTAACTGCATAGTTGTAGTAGGTTATTTTGAATACGGTAGGCCAAGAACGTGTGTGCTTTTTTATAAAATAGATGCAGCGTTACCGAAAAGCTACCAGAGAATTGTTTATAGACTTTTGAATTATTCAAATTTTACTTGTGGCATTTCTGTCCCTTTTACAGGGATACTCACCATCACTGGTTCCTGATTTTCTACAATCACCCTGACTTGGATTCCCTGCTCGTTTTGTTCAATTATTTCTGTCTTCACGGGTGGTATCTTGCCTTTAGAAGGCAGCAGTATCCAGGCGAAGGTGGTGGAATTTTCTATGGTCTTTGTATAGACTACGGTTGGACTAGGCACTTTCTTTCCGTATTCTGCACTATACCAACCCTGAATAAAAGGGGATTCCTGTCCTTTTATGATCTTGACTTCCCAGTCGCGATTTCCTATGGGAATAATGCCTAAATTACCTTCATCTGTATTTTGCGATATAGCTGATTCTCCTTGTATGGATACAGCACAAGAAGGAGCATAATGCCAAAGCACTTCGAGTTGCCGAAGGCGGTCTGTTTCCATATGATCTGCTACTACCCAGAACTTTTCTCTGACATACAAGACTGATCGGGTGTGCTCCACTTTCCCTTCAACCTCCTGGTAGCCACTGGAGAAGGTGCCGCGGGCATAATCAAACACAGGGCTGTTTTTATAAGCAGTGCCTTCCTCTAAGGGAGTATCCACCTTTAAGGGGCCTCCTTTTTGCCCTCTTCCATCTACCAGGATCACATTATGAGAAAAGGAACTGCGAAAATAACCTCTCCAGTTAGTAGGGTCAAAACTGAAGTAATCCTCATGGGTGTACCGACCTCCATCTACCAGCAGGTCTTTTCCAAAAGCAGCCACGGAAAGATGGAGCATATCGCTGTGCTGATGCCCTGTGCCGAACGGACCGGTATCAAAAAAGGCCCATTGTGCCTGCTTATCCCATCCGCTTCGCATCACATGAAGGCCCGCCCAGGGGAAGACCACCGACGGTAAACCTGCCGGAGGCTCTCCTAAGGCTCCGTTGCTGGCAATCCACTCCCAATCTGGTCGATGGAAATTTTGGGCAGCTCTCAACACTCTGGGGCGAAGGTCCTCCCGGTCAGAGTCATTATTGAGTGGTTGATGCCCATCGGGCCGCATGGAGTAAGCGAGATAATGATACATTTCTTCAAGACGATGCATATAACGATCCTTTACAGGACGGTTTACTTTACGAAAATTTTCAGCTACTGATTCAAATCGCCGGAGGGCTACCCATTGGGTTTTTGTAGAAAGCTCGGTTTGCACACCATCAGGATATACCTGTCGGAGAATTTCCTCTTCCATCACCTTCATGGCATAGTTAGCCCAATCGTCAGCTTGTCGAAATTCGGGAAAAGCCAAGCCAACCAGGGCTAGTCCGTTCATTTCCATCGTGGTCCAGTTATGCCCTTTTTTATGATATTTCCGAAGATACGCTGCTTGTTCAAGGATACTGGAAAGCATGAGCAATCGGGCAGCCGGCGTAAAAGCCTCAACGTGTTGGAAACTATAGAAAGCCCGTGGCCAGGTAACCCCCAACCTGTTACCTGCTTCCAGATCCCGCCAGATGACTTCTCCGATATCACGCCAGTCCAAATCTTCTGAAGAAAAGATCAAATATATAGAATCTCCTTCCGGAGGTAAGGGGTTGTGAATGATCCAGTCACGGATCAGGCGATCAAAAATCTCGACATAAGCTCGATTTTCTGTTACCTGCCATCCTCTTACCAAAGCCATCATATACTGATGTCCGTTCAATGAATACCCAAACTCCGCATCCTCTCCGGGGCCTTGGTAATCCCATTTCCATCCGCCATGCTCAGTCTGGGGAACTTTAGCCGTAACACCATTCAGGGTAACAGTATCTTTTAACAGCTGTCTAGCTAGTGTATGGTTGGTATCTTCACTTTCTTGAGAGAGCCCTTCAATTAACCAATCACCAGCATCACTTTGTTGGTAATGATCGAGCAGGGCCTTGGCAGCGGCGACAGTATCACCTTTCTGAATAAAAGCTTGAACTGCCTTCAAAGGTGGATACGTTAAATCTAAAGCTGGCAATAGTTTCCTGAGGCGATCTGGATAATGTTGCCATACTTCCTGTACAGAAGTGATTGTCTGCCAGTCTGGAGCTTTTGTATTATTCCTGTTATCCGAATGCAGGATAGGACTGGCCCCCAGCCAATAGAACGAAAATCCTGCGGTTACCAATAGCCATCCAATAATATTTTGGTTCAACATATTAGATGAGTAGTTGCAATAATGGAAGTGGGTTGTCTGTTTTTTGAATAAGCAAGTCAGGAAGCCTGATGCGGGCCTATCCATACATACTAAGCATGGATACACCTGTAGTCAAAGGTAAAAAAAATCAATCATGATCCAACTCATAGCAGCAAGCAATGATACCATTAAGCCGCTGAAATGCTACAGTATAAGAGACAGCTTATCCATTTTCACTGCACAGAAGAAGATCAGACATAATGAACTCAGTATGATATCATAAAGCAGAAGTGAAAAATCGAAAACGCTGATCTACTGATTGAGTTTGTTGCGATAAGACAAAAATATGTCGATTGAGAATATGACTAATTTGATTAATTTAGTCACAAATTTTAGCTCTTTTGCCGTTCTCTTAAGAATGGCATGGATGATTAGAAGCGTCAATGAGCTTCTATTTTTATATTGATGGTTTAATGATGATGCACTACTTTCATATGATGAGATCAATTATTTTTTTATGGGTAGCAATAAGTATTGCTGCCTGTAACACATCCGAAGAATCCTCTGAATCTATGAATATTCAATACCCTCCAACAAAACAAGTAGCACAGGTAGATACCTTGTTTGGCACCGAAGTGGCCGACCCTTATCGCTGGCTGGAAGACGATCGTTCTGCCGAAACGGAAGACTGGGTGGAATCACAAAACAAAGTTACAGGTTCTTATCTTGAGAATATTCCTTTTCGAGGTGATATAAAGAAGGAACTGACGCAACTATGGAATTATGAAAAGTATGGTACTCCTTTTCAGGAAGGAGATCATTATTATTTCTTTAAAAATGATGGATTGCAAAATCAAAGTGTACTCTATAAGCAAGATGGGCTGGAAGGGAAACCTGAGGTATTTCTGGATCCAAATCAATTTTCATCGGATGGTACTGTGGCTCTGGTAGATATTAGCTTTACGGAAGATGGTTCTCTGCTGGGTTATCAAATCTCCGAGTCAGGCTCCGACTGGCGGAAAGTACTGGTGATGAATGTCAATTCTCATGAAATCGTAGAAGACACCTTACAGGATGTAAAATTCAGTGGCCTTTCCTGGAAAGGTAATCAAGGTTTTTTCTATAGCAGCTATGACAAGCCAACGGAGGGTAGTGTACTATCAGGCATTAACATGAATCACAAACTGTACTATCATACGCTTGGCACACCACAAAGCAAGGACGAACTGGTTTTTGGTGGAGAAAAGCAGCCTCGAAGATATGTGAGTGCCTTTGTGACGGAAGATGAACATTTTTTGGTAATCAGTGCCGCTATGAGCACAAGCGGTAACGAACTGTATATTAAGGATTTGACCCGCGCCAATAGTGAAATTACTCAGGTTGCAGGAGATTTTGAATATAATCATGAGGTCATTCATAATGAAGGCTCAACGCTGTATATCCTTACAAACATGGGAGCCCCTAACCAACGCATCGTCACTGTTGATGCGGCTCGTCCTCAGCCCGAAAACTGGAAAGATTTGGTGCAGGAGCAGGAAGAAGTGCTGACAGGTGTTTCCTTTGTGGGGGGTAAATTATTTTTAAATTATTTAAAAGATGCTTCTAGTCGCGTATATCAGTATAGTTTGCAAGGCGAAGAAGAGAGAGCGATAGCGTTGCCAGCTATTGGTTCTGCCAGTGGTTTTCAGGGAAAAAAGGAAGACGCGCTGACATTCTATTCTTTTACCTCCTTTGCCTACCCTACTACTATTTATAGCTATCACATAGCAACAGGAGAATCCCGAGTTTTTCGCCAGCCTAAGGTCAACTTTAATCCGGACGACTTTGAAACCAAACAGGTATTCTATAAAAGCAAAGACGGAACAAATGTGCCTATGTTTATTGTCCATCGCAAAGGGATTAAGTTGGATGGCAGCAACCCCACCTACCTCTATGCTTATGGAGGATTTAATATCAGCCTGACACCTACTTTTGTAGTGCCTTATTTATATTGGGTGCAGAATGGAGGTGTTTTCGCTATGCCTAACTTACGAGGTGGCGGAGAATACGGAGAGAAGTGGCATGAGGCCGGTACAAAAATGAACAAGCAAAATGTATTTGATGACTTTATAGCAGCCGGAGAGTATCTACAGCAGGAAGGTTACACTTCCAAAGAAAAGCTGGCTATTGCAGGAGGATCTAATGGGGGGTTGTTGGTAGGTGCTACCATGACCCAACGGCCGGATCTCTGTCAGGTAGCTTTACCGGCAGTAGGGGTTATGGACATGTTGCGATACCATAAATTTACGGCTGGCGCTGGTTGGGCTACAGATTATGGTGTTGCAGATAGTAGCAAAGCTATGTTTGAGTATCTCTATGGGTATTCTCCTTTACATAATATCAAAGAAGAAGTTTCTTATCCTGCTACGCTAGTAACCACCGCTGATCACGACGATAGAGTAGTTCCGGCACATTCCTTTAAATTTGCTGCTACGCTCCAGCAAAAACATGTCGGAGAAAATCCGGTACTGATCCGTATTGAAACCAAGGCAGGACATGGAGCAGGGAAACCGACTTCTAAGCAAATTGAAGAGTGGACAGATAAGTTTGCATTTACTTATTATAACATGAGTGAAATTCCTGAACACTCCAGATAAGTATCAGTAGCTAGTTCATGGCAAAGCCATAAATCTCAAAAAGCTAACCTATGAGTAACATCATTATAAGAGAAGGTAAAAAAGAAGATTTGCCACAAGTAATGGATTTGATCCGTGAACTGGCAACGTTTGAAAGAGAACCTCACGAGGTGGAAACTAGCATAGCACAAATGGTGGAAGATGGTTTTGGGGAACAACCGGTTTTTGAATTTTTTGTGGCAGAGGATCAAAACACGCATCATCTTATTGGACTGGCTCTGTATTTCTACAGTTATTCTACCTGGAAAGGAAAATGCCTGTATCTGGAAGATCTAATTGTTACCCAATCGTATCGCGGACAAGGGGTAGGGAAGGAATTGTTCGATAAAATTATGGAAAAAGCAAAAGAAGTAGATGCCCGCCGGGTAGTATGGCAAGTGCTTGACTGGAACAAACCCGCCATCGAATTCTACAAATCTTTAGGAGCTGTAATGTTACCCGAATGGGTAACCTGCCGACTGATAAAAGAACAGATACAAAGCTATAAACCTATTGCCAAAGAACTTTAAAGTCTGAAAATATTACATAGGCTTTATTCCGTTCACAAACTGATAAATGATCAAAAGAGTAGCCAAGTTTCTTTTCAGGAGAGATTGCTGGTTACTTTCCTCTGGATATTACTAGGGTAATATCTGTTGATTTTAGAAGCATCTTCAAAAGGTCAAAATCCCTTAATTATGGCTAAATTGAAATAAATTATCCATTAATCACAAAGGGTTTTATCTGGATGTTTACTAGAATAGCACTTTTACTGTTTACACAGTTATTTGTCTTGTATGGGGCCTTTTCACAGACTTTGATGGTGGAAAAGGCCTATCGACACCTGAGGAGCGGAGAACTAACACAAGGGTTAGAAGCTATCAATTTGGCTTCTCAAAATGAATATACAGCCAATGATCCCAAAACCTGGTATCTCAAGGCTTTCCTTTGTAAAGAACTTTATAAAAATCAACCGGAAGTATATTATGACTTTCGCCAACAGGCACTGGAAGCTGTACAAAAATGTGTCGAGCTGGACACTAATCACAATTTTACACAAGATTGTGAAGCCATCACGGTCTATTTACAAACAAGTTATCTGAACGAAGCCGTTCAATCGTTGAATGCTGGTGACTTCGAAAAAGCACTCTCCACGCTACAACAGTTAGGACAGGATAGAGACCAGGCCTACTATGCGGAAGTGATGTACTACAGTGGTTATGCTGCCTTAATGCTTGAGAGAAAGGAAGAAGCCAGACAATTCTTTGAAAATGCACTAGCTGCGGGATACCAGGACCCATTGGCATACGAAGCTTTGTCTAATTACTACCTAGAAAAACAAAATCTAGATTTAGCGGTCGCTTTACTCCGAGAAGGAAAAAAGTTTTTTCCAGATAGTAGAGAGTTAAAAATAGCAGAGTTAAATCTCCTGATGAGTCAGCAAAACTATGAAGAAACTGAAAAGCAGGTAGAAATATATTTACAGGATTATCCGGATGATATAGAGGTGATGTTGATGGCTGGTACTGTCTACGATAAACTTTTTCAAAATGATACAACCCGGTCAAGCCTTTACTTTCAAAAAAGAAAAGATATTTATCAAAAAGTTCTCGCCAAAGATCCCAATGATTTAATGGGTAATTATAACCTAGGAATTACCCTATACAACCAGGCAGTAAAAATGATTAATCAGCAGGCAAATGAGTACGAAGTAGATATTATAGAGTTTAATCGGTTGTTGGGAGAATGTACTGCCTTATTCAAGGAAGCACTTCCTTATATACAACAGGCCAATCAACTCATGCCTGATAATATCAACACGCTCAAAGCTATGCAAGGAATTTATTACAATCTCAATGACAGAGAAAAGTTTAACCAAATACAAGCCAGATTAGAAGCACTGAACAGAAAATGAAAGGGTTAAAGATAAAGAATATAGCGTTTTTCTGGGGAGTTTTCTTGATTTTGGCTGACTCTGTAACAGCTCAATCGCCCAGTATCGAAGAGTTTGAGAAAGCACAGATGCAAGTACAAGCTATTTACATTTATAATTTTACACAATATTTCATCTGGCCTGCAGAAAACAATACTGAAGATTTTGTCATAGGAGTATTAGGTGATACGAAGATTATAGAGGAGTTCAATAAAATGGCTAAGTTACGAAAAGTAAACGGGCGCAATATCAGAATTAAAAAGTTTGTTTCTCCTGCTGAAATTGATGGGAATTGCCATATTTTATATCTACCCTACGAATTTAGCAATCATTTGAGTGATGTGATGAATGAAACCCTACATTCTTCCACCTTAATTGTCAGCTGTAAAGAAGGATTAGGGAAGTTTGGCAGTACAGTTAACTTTACCGCTGTTGAAGGCAAACCTACTTTTGAGCTAAACTTGGATGCTATCAAAAAAAGGAATCTCAAATGTGCGCAACAGCTTAAATCAATAGCAATATTACTTTGAAGTCAAAGAGTTGTTTTGAGGCTGAAGAATATTTGACTTTGAAGAAGTCCAATATCTTGGAATAATCACATCAAAGGAAGTAACCTTAGGTTTTTGTTTATAGGTAATAGTACCTCCTAATTTTTGTGCTGCCTCTTTAGCAATATACAAACCAAGTCCAGTACCACTTTTATCGGTGGTGCCCCTAAAAAACATAGTAAAAACTTTGGAGTGTAACTGTGGTAGGATTCCAATCCCATTGTCTTCCACAGCAATTACAAGTGTATCGTCGGTTTTTTCTGATATGGAAATGCTGACATAAGAATCTTCTTCAAATTCGCTGTATTTGTAGGCATTGTCTACTAAAGTAAAAAGGATTTTTTCTAACAGAAAGGCATCGGTTTCAGCTTTGGTATGAGTGTTCACAAAACATTGAAATTTTACCAATGAAAACGGCTCAGAAAGATTGGCAGTAAGTTCGTCTTTAATTTTAATGACAATGTCCTTGAGGTCAACTTGTTCGGGAGTTAAATCATAGTTTTTGATATTATAAATGTCAAGGACTTTGTGCAAAGTTTCTTTAGCTTTCGTACAACTCTCATCCAGCATATGAATGTAACTTAAAGCGGTCTGATCTTTGACATCTAAAGCAGCTACTTTACATAACCCTTGAATTCTGGCCACCGGACCAATAATATCATGATATGATCTGTAAACAAACATATCTAGTTCTTCATTCGCTTTAATGAGTTGATCGTTGGCTTTTCTGAGCTCACTAGTACGCTGTTCTACTCTTTCTTCAAGTTCTTCATTAATCACTTTGAGCTCTCGGTTCCTTTCTTCAATGATTGATTGCGCTTCTAGCAAGTGTGCATTTTTTTCTTCGATTTTCTTAGTTTGTGCTTTTATCTTTTCATTCCGTTGTACCAATTCGGAAGTTCTTTGGGTTACAAGGGACTCCAAAAGAATATTTTGCTTCTTGACGGCATTGAGCTTGTAAAAATAATAGGTCGCACTAAGACTTATCACAAGTGTAAGAGAGAATATCCTGAACCACCAGGTATGATACCAGGCAGGATGAATTACAATGGTAATAGGATTACTTACTTCCTTCCAGATACCTCGCCTATCACAAGCTTTTACTTTGAACAGGTAAACACCTGCATCTAAGTTAGTATAGGAAGCCAGTCGGCGGTTATTAACATATTTCCAATCTTTGTCCAAGCCTTCCATCATATAAGCATACTGATTCTTTTCAGGATTATCATAGCTGAGTAGAGCATATTCAAATTCGAAAAAGTTATCATCGTACTCCAACTCTATCTCATTGATCTGAAAAGTAGGTTTTGCAAAGTTTTGAAGCTGATCATAGAGAAAGAATGAAGTGGTATAAAGGGGAGGCTGATAATCAGCTTCTTTTATCATGCTTGGATAAAAGCTGACCAAGTTGCCCAAACTTCCAAAAAACAGCTTCCCACTTTTGCTTTTAAAACAAGACCACTGAACAAATTCTTCACTAAATAAGCTGTTGCTTTTGTTGAAATTACTAAACCGTAAGGATGAAGGTTCAAGTTTTGAGATTCCTTCTACCGTGCTGATCCAGATAGTACTGTCATTGCCAGACAGAATACCACATATATTATCTGAGGCTAATCCATCATCGTAACTAAGTACATATACTGAATCTGTTTTTTCATCTAAACGGCAGATTCCTTTATCAAATGTTCCTATCCAGAGAAACCCATTTGCATCTTTGGCAATTCCGGTAATCTCATTACTGGGAATAGAGTTTTCATTAGCTTCCTGATGGGTGTAATTGATACATGTTCCGGCTTTTATATCCACTTTATATAAACCTGACTCTTTAGTGCCGATCCATAAAAACTGATCATCTTCAAGAATGGTAGTGACAGTACTGGTTGATAAAGATTTTTCTGAATGAGATAATTTCTTATCAATATTGATAAAGGTACTGTCTCTGCTGTCATATCTGGAAATACCGCTTCCGTAGGTGCCAACCCAGAGATTACCTTTTTTATCTACATACAGAATGTTGATGGCATTACTACTCAGACCGTATTTTTTGTCTGCCTCATACTGAAAGGTCTGCCATTGGTTAAGTGCAGGCTTGAATCTGGAAAGACCACTGCTTGAAGTTCCTATCCAAATATTTCCTTCTGTGTCTTCAGTAATTGAGGTGATAAAATTACCGGCTATTCCATTCTCATCAAAAAAGTCTCTTGTGTAGTTAGTAACTCGTTGAAAGCTTGAATCAAATCTGTACACACCATCTCCAAAAGTGCCGATCCATAGGTTTTTCTGATGATCTTCATAAATACTGGTAATGGATTTAGCAGAAAAATTGGGTATATGCATTCCATCACTGATGAGGTGATCAAAAGCAATAGAGGGGGAGTAGGTTTTATAAGCACCCTCTCCCTCTGTAGCTACCCAAAGAAGTCCGGAATTGTCGATATGCAGGCTATTTACAGCCACTAAATTTTCATGGGCAAGCCCAAGATCAAAGTGATAAAATGTTTCTTTCTTCGTATCAAAATAAAAGATGCCTTCATCCCGTGTTGCAATCCATAGGTTGTTTATGGCATCAGGTTCAATAGCCAATATATAGTTACAACGTGATGACCCTTCTGATGGATCTTTCTGATAAGACTCGAATTTTTTGGTATTCCGGTCAAAACGAGCAAGCCCCGCTCCATAAGTACCAACCCATATATTTCCTTTATTATCTTCTGCTACAGCAAACAAATCGTTGCTAGGGATGGTGAAGTTGTTAGTAGCAGTATGTGTGTATGCACTGAACGTTTGATATACAGGATCAAAAATACATAATCCTCCACCAAAGGTTGCCAACCATAACTGACCGTTCCGGTCTTCGTGTATATCAAATACTGCATTGCTGCTTAAGCTGTTTTTATCATCCCAGTTTTGTTTGAATACGGTAAAGTTTTGTTGGTCAGGATTAAATTTACAAAGTCCCCCACCGTAGGTGCCAATCCATAGGTTCTGGCTTTTATCTTCATAAATGGAGTAAACATTATTTGAACTGATGCTTTGGGGTAAATTTGGGGTATGTTTGAAGGATGTAAATGTCCGGGTATTTCTATCATAAAGATTAAGTCCACCATCATAGGTTCCTATCCACAGTTGTCCATGACTATCTTCAAAAAGAGTTTGAATATAATTACTGGAAATACTGGTACTATCTTCCGGGTCATTTTTAAAAACAGTAAACTTATACCCATCATATAAATTAAGCCCGTCCTTGGTTCCAAACCAGATATACCCCTGACTGTCATGTAAGATATCATATACTTTATTATTGGATAACCCGTTTTCTTCTTTCAGACTTTGAAATGTGGTGACTTTGGACTGTGCATTGACGGTAAAAGATAATAGGCACAAGCAAAAAGCCAGGAATATTAGTCGGCTGAGGGGCAGAAAAAAATTGGCTAAACAATACATTTCAATTCGCTAATCAGTAGATAACTATCAACATTTCTACGGTTGAATATCCTCTATTATCGGCAATTTCTGACCAGCTAAAAAACCATTTCCGGAGAGTTTATTATATTAAAAGCATTTCTATAAAATCGCTTATTTTTTTAATCTCTCCACTATTTTAATAGGAGTAAATGGCTCTATTGTTTTTTCGCTGTTCAACTCAATCAAGGTTGAGAGTGGGATTCCATATTTTTGAGATATTTTCTCCAAATTTGGATTTGGTTGAATGATATATATTTCCCTTGTTGGATTGTAAGAACTTGAGATTCCTTTTATATCAAACTCAATGCGACGGCTGTATTGCAGATCTTCATCCTCCAGTTTTTCTTCACCCATAGGCTCTTGAAAAATGCTAGCAGGATTGACTCCTTTTTGGATTAAATACTCATTTACTTCCTGAGCTCTTTTTTTACTCAGCGTAATATTGTAGATGTCGGTACCAGTACTGTCAGCAAAAGCTACAATTGTAATTTGTACATCAGGATGCTTGAAATGAAAAGAGGCCAGTTTATCCATAACAGCTTTGGCAGAATCAGGAATGATGTGCTTATTTTTTTCAAAATAGATGTTGTCAAAAGTCTCTTCTATAATAGTATCTTGTAGTACAGTAATGGTAAGTTCTTCTAATGTATATTGTGCGATCTCAATGAAATTAGAGATTCTGGAGTCGAACAGGATTTTCTGATGCTTTTGGTATTCTATATTAGAAAATTCAAATTTCCCTTCTGCATCTGTAACAACCTCTTTTTTACTGTCCTCACTCTCCATAATCACATTTACTGAACCTGCCGGTTTTTGATTTCTAGTTAGGGTGCCTTGAATGGTTATGTTTTGCGGGTTACCTATGGCTAAAGATCCTATATCAAATGAATTTTGCTCAGAGGAGAGCGAAAAACTACTTGAATCGTTGAGCGCATGATTGAAAAATTGGCGAGCTATCATCGTCCTTGTCAAGTGTTTTTTCTCCTCCGCAGGTAGCATTTCATAGAGGTACAGATTTGTACTACTCCGGTCAAGCTTGTCTTTTTCTTCAGCAGACAGTGTCTGATATAAGAATACGTCTTCTAAATCAGCATTGTCTTGAAAATTCTTTGCAAGAAATTCTTTTCTGGCTTGTATAGTTCTTTGAATACTCTCCTTTTCTTTCAAGGGAAGTTCCTCAAAATACTGAACCAGTTGCTCATCCGCCTGACTTTGGTCGATCAGAATACTTTGAAACATTTTAGCTTCAATGAGCTGGCTTATTTTTTCCTTTTTTTCTAAAGGCAATTTTTCGTAATAGTAGTAATCTTCATGAGCAATGACATCTTCATCTTCTTTTAAAAGAAACTTTTTCTTCGCTAAAATCAGTCTATCTATTCTGCTTTTTTCTTCTGTAGAAAGCTCTTCATACATAAATAATAAATCCTCAGGCACAGCTGAATTGTCTGAAAGGGCTTCTAACAGAGATTGTCTTTCTATATAAAGTTGAACTTTCTGTTTATCTTCTAAAGGAAGTTCTTCAAAAAATTGCTGATCTTTTTCTCCAAAAAAACGAAGTATGTCGAGATACATAGACATTTCTGATCGCTGTTTTTTGTCTTGTAATGAGAAGATGACAGCCTGCCTGGTTAGAAGGTTGAATGAATAGACGTCGAAATTTCCATCAGGATTATCTCTATTTGAGGTAAGATAGCCTTTGTGGGTTCCTAGGTGCAAGTAAAGGTCATCTTTAGAGGAATTAAAAGAGTATCCTAGATTTATAGGTTGAGATGTATCAAGATTAGACACAAAGAAATTGTCAAAACCGCCATATCCAGGATGCCCATTAGAAGAAAAGAATAAAAGTTTGTCTTCAGTATAAAAAAAAGGAGCTACTTCGTTTTGGGTTGTATTAATTTTCTTGCCCAGGTTCAATGGGTTTGTCCATTCTCCCTGTTCATTTTTAATACTCATCCAGAGATCATGCTGACCATACCCCCCCGGGCGATCTGATGAAAAATACAAGGTATCTTCGTTAACAGATAGTGCTGGCTGCTTATGGTCATAACCAGGCTTATTTACAGATTCTGGAAGCATTGTTGGTTTGCTCCATTTTCCATCTATCAGTTCAGATACATAGAGATAACAAGGATTCCCCTGATAGCAAATGGTGAAGTAATATTTATTTTTCTCTGCGTTGAATACACCTGCCCCTTCATTGGCTGCTGTATTCAGAGAATAAAAGCCATAAGGTATAGTTTTATCTTCCCAAATACTATCACCTTTTGTAAAGAAAAAGTTATCACTATAGAATTCTCCGTATTTTTGGTCGTAAGCTCTGCCTTTTGTTCCAGCACGTGCAGAGGAAAGCACAATAGAGGTATCGTTTATAAATACGCTCGCCCCATAATCATTGGAAGGACTATTAATAGGCATGTTTAATCTGTAAAAATGAAAATCTCCCTTGGGGATCAATGTTTTTTCCAGTACAAACTGATTGCCCGCCTGTTCATTTCTGGCAAGTTCAATGTATTGTTGGCTTTCTTTGAAATTTATTTCTTCAGCAGCTTGAATAAATTGATGGAATGTCTGAGAAGATTCCTTGTATAATCCATTCAGACGTTGCATTTGACCCAGATAATAGGTTGCCAAAGGATATTTGTTTGTATCCTGAACCTTCTGATAGTGATACATAGCATTTTTGTAATCGAACAGGTTTCGATAACACTCAGCTAATTGATAATGGGCTTCAGGATGGTGCTTATCTATTTCTAATGCTTTTTTATAGTAAAGAGATGCCTCATAGTAGTTTTCAGTAGCAAAAATTCTGTTGCCTGCCTTGATCAGTTCAGAAATTTTATCATTGTATGTTGTAAATGCACTGATGGTTATTGAAATAAACAACAACATTACCCATAACTTATTACTTGATATTTTTTCTATATCTAACATATTGCTTAAATCATAGGGGTATAAAACCTTCTTCCATTAGATTTTCTTAGTATTTTGTAAGCTATTGTTACCTCAAAAGCGCCGCCATACATGCTAGGCATGTAAGCTTTGCCTTGATTTAAATCTATACTTGCTGCAACAGTTAAATGCTCAACATCAAACCCTCCAGAGAATACAAAGGAATCATTCCATCTGTACCAAGCACCACCCAGCAAGGTTAAATCTATTTTATCGGGTAGGTCAAAAGCACTTGCTTTGTGGTGTAAATAGACACCAATATTCAGGTAATACTTTTGTTGACTAGTAAAAATTGCAAGGGTACTTGGCAAAATTCTTAAACGACTGCTCAGCGCATATTCCAAACCTCCATGTATTTTCATCACTAGTGGTGATTTGATTTTGTCAGAAGATATGGAAATATCAGGCCGGTTCAGATTAGCTACCGACATGCCGAAGAAGGCACTGTAGTTTTTAAGCAAATATTGGCGAGAAGGATTATAGAACCAAAGAAAACCTGCATTAAACACGGGAAACCGCCGTTGATCTGCTACTCCTGCTATCGGTGATGTTATACTGAAGTCGTAGCCGATATACGGGTTATACTGTGATCCCCATTGTAAACCACTTAAATCTATCGATTTTTGCACAACTCCTCCTTCAAGTCCAAACATTAGTACATAGTTTTGCTGGTAATCCAAGCTTACATTGTAAGCAGTACCCACGTTTATTCCCCAGGATTTGTATAACTGATTGAAACCTGCATTTTCAGAAAAAGCTGAAAATGAAATATTACCGATGTGCTGCTCTACAGGCTGATGAAGTACGATGGGGTGTGTAAGAGAAAACATTTGAGCTTGATAAGGATTATTCATGTCACGCCATTGTGATCGGTAGCTTACATTCATGTGAGTATGACGATAGGTTCCAGCCATAGCAGGATTGATATTGAGTGGTGAGGCATAATACTGCGAGAAGATTAAAGACTGACCTATGGTTTTAGAGTAACCTGATAGGAGTAAACAGCCTGTGATCAGGCATACGGATAAAAAATGAAAAGCTGAACATTGTATGGATAACATCCTTCAGAAATTAATATAGTAAAATAGTTCCATTCCTTTTAAAGGTTTCGCCGTCTGAGAATTTACCACTGATGTAATACCGGAAAATGGCAGCGTGTGCTGCATTATCTGTTTTAATATTAAGTCCATTCCAGCCTTGCGTGGAGGCCAATGTTAATGAAGTTGTTTCAAAAACTTTATTACCCCATGTATCCAGAATGACGAAGTAAAATTCCTCTGCTGCAACTTCATTTCCATAAACTTTAATAGCGGCATCTTCCGGATTGCTAGCATGTAGAGAAAAAGCATTGGGAATGTATAATTTTTTTGTATCAATTAACAAGTTACCTAACGCGAGGTATGTATGATTTGAAGCCAAATAACTCGTTATAGAAACATACTTTTCATGTCTCTGATATGAAGATTTACCTAAGTTATGGAAAGTGCCCTTGCTTTCATTACCTGCCGTAATTATTAATCTCTCTTCATCCTCAATAAAATTAATACTCTGGGTTGGAATATTTAATGTAACTACCGAGCCATTGTATTTCCCTGAAAGTACTGTTTGCTTCCAAAAACTATTAGATAAGAACTCAATATTTTCTGAACGGTTTGTCAGATTTGCTCTTGGAAAAAATTCAATGCCTACCACTGGATTTTCTCCTTTGATCTGAGCAAGCATTAGGGGAGTGTATTGTCCTTCTTTGCCTATGGGATAGAATTTTTCACCCAGACCTGTATGATACATAGCCCCATTCACAAAAGCTTCTGGTGACCCGCCTGTTATCTTCGCTTGTTCAAGTAAAACAAGTAAGGTGTTTAGGGCAGGAGTGATAATCCCTTTATCCAAAATAAGGGTGTTTTCTATAGCAAGATTGCTGGTAAGACGAACAGAACTTCCTTGAGTAATCTTGAGTGTAGCAATGGTCTGCCCTTGGTGACTAAGTGTTTGAGATTGACCTCCGTTGAGCGTAACAATGCCTGTAGAAGGGGTGTAGTTTCCTTGATTGTTCCAATCTTCAGTAAGCTGAATTTCGCCTTCATTAGTAATGTTGGCTTTGTTAATAATATTACCCTGAATGCTAACCAAAGAGTTATTTTTAATATAAACATCTCCCTGATCTACATATATTTGAGCGATTGTAGGAAGAAATAATGAAAGGGTAATAATTATCAGAAAGAGTGATTTCATACATTCCACTTAAAAATTTACCATTATTTCCCATCTATTAACTCCTGTTTTCATATAGGAATTTCCATTTTGCTTGATATAAAAGTCTCCTACACTTCCCAAGCTATTCGGTGGATCCAGATTATTTCCTGGCGTGTAAGTGGTGGGGGTGCTGGCATTGCTGTTTACCAGTTTGCCTAATGTTACCCATGTAAGACCTTCTTTCCGGTATATTACCTGGGTATCTGTTTTGTAATAAAAATCTCCATTCACTGCTGTAGGATAACTACTATTAGGCACTAGTGTGCCCGAATGCCAACTAGCACCTGCATTGATAGCTGAAAGAGATTGAGGAAGCCATTGGGTGCCATTCCAAGCAAGAACTTGGTTATTGGCTGGTGCAATATTGGATACAGTTCTGCCTTGTAAACCTTCAGTAGTTGCCTTGCCATCGTTTGCTAAACTCACATCACCTGATATATTTCGGGCGTTTACCTGGGACCCATTCCCAATAAGCACCTGTCCATTGCCCAGATTGTTTAATGTCAGTTGATCGGAAGTCAATTGTAAACCACCTCCTGCTACTTTTATTTCCAGGCTTCCATCTGTATTTTGGCCCAATCCGTTTCCTGCTACGTCTGCATTTATTTTTTCTTTTGTGATAGCATCGTCTGCAATTTTAGTGGAGGTAACAACTAAATCTTTTATAGTGAAGGTACCATCAGGAAGCAGCACCAAGTCTCCACTGATGGAGACAGAGGCCACAGTGAGCCCATTACCAATCAAAAGACTACCTGCAGCCTTAGCATTTAAGGGCTGGGCGACATGACTACTATTACCAATCAGGATGTTACCTTCTGGAAGTGTTTTGGATGCATCCACATATGCTTTGGTAGCGGCATCATTAGCTGAAAGGGGAGCGCCCAGATTACTAATGGTTCTTCCAGTAGCATCAGCCCCCTGTGTTAAAACTGAAGAGAGATTTTGCTCTGTATTGGAGCCTTGGTACCATTTTCCATCAAACCAGTAAAAAAAACTTCCCTCGTCTGTATCAAATACAAGAAGACCATTGTCTTTAGCACTAAGTTGGGAAGTAAAACTGTTTGCTGTTCGCTGTTCTGTTGTAAGCCTGGGTGCCAGAAAACCTTGGTTAAAATTTTCTGAAAATAATTCAAGGACTGCATTAGGATTAGGATCTTTTGTTCCCATACCTATCACTGTTTGCCCAATAACCCTCGTACAGCTGATCATCAGCAAACACCAAAGAATCAAATAGCTTATTTTTTTAGTATAATGTTCTTGCATAAATTCTTTGAATAAAGATACAGGGTTAGGAAAATCATAAGAGAAGTGATCGTTGTGATTAAAACTTACATTATTGCATCCTTATCTATTTTTATCCCACCTATCCAAATTTTTCAAGACAGGCTGTTTACTATCTGTATCTTTGTGGTTTTACCTCGTTGCTTGCTTCTTTCGCATATGTGATTATAGTATAAAAAATTAGTTAATTAGTTATATTTTTTAATGAAAAAATACTATAAATCATTACATGGTTTGATTCTTACAAAAAATCTGGAAGTTTTATTGAAAAGCTGGATTGATTGGAGCGGAGCGTAGAAAGAGTAGTCAGCTTTTAGCGGTAGCCGGGATATAGAGTAATTTTTTGAAGTGCAGAGACGTTAAAGAGGGTAAATGAATTACAAGGCTATACGCTAAAAAACAAATCAATGAAGATTACACTTCTTCCATGAGTGTTCGGAAGCTTACTGCATGCCCCCCAAATTTTTGTTCGCTTTCAGCTTTTAAAGCAGGAGCATACTTTTTTTGATAGGTTTCGTAATGTTCTATTGAATCGGCGTAGTATTGTACAGCATAGGTAATGGTCCCTTCGCTTTGCTCCACATGCAGCAACCGAAATATTTTAGCGCCTTTAAACATACCGGTATTCAGCACATCCAGTATGTGCTCTGTTCTCATCCATTGCAGCCATTCCTGTTCAATGGATTCTTCTACATTTACAGTGACGTTATATAGTACCATGGCTGTTTGATCTTTATGTTATATAAAAGTAAAAAATAAAAAAGACACATAGTATGAAACACTACGTGTCTTTTAACCAACCAAAACCAAACAGTTAAATTTTAAGATATCCTTATAGAGGAAACTATCTAATACTTAAGTAGTTTTTATTTCAGTCCGGAAATTTCCTGGCGGATGCTTTTGCAAATCGTTATTTTGCAAAACTAGGTCTTTCAAACAGTCAATCCACAGAGGATGGTCATTCAAACTTTCTACTAGCTGCCAGACTTGACCTCCCGCTTCCTGAAATTGCTCTTTGTAAGTTTCTCCTACTTCAAGAGTAGTCTCCAGGCAATCGGCAACAAAGGCAGGAGAAAAGACTAAAACTCTCTTTACCCCTTTTTGTGCTAATTCTTGTAAGACTTCATCCGTATAAGGCCTGATCCAGGGAACCGGTCCCAATCTTGACTGAAAACTTACCGTATATTTTTCCTGTGGAATTCCTAACTTCTCAGCAATGGTTCTAGTCGTATGAAAACACTGGGCACGATAGCAGTACTGGTTCTTCTTATGATATGTATTACAACAGGAGCCTACTTTGCAATAGTGATCAAATGAGGCCTTTTCTATCTGTCTGACTGGTACTCCATGGTAGCTAAAGACGACATGATCATACTCCTGATGTTCCCAATAGCGTCTAGCTCTTGCCACATGCGCTTCAATGAATAACTGATGATCAGGAAATTTGCTCACAAAACTCATAGTAGGGATCACTTGCCACTGTCGGGTAATTTCCATTACCTTATCAATGACGGAACCTGTGGTAGCTGAAGCGTATTGAGGGAAGAGTGGAATGCAAATAATATGACTGACACATTCCTTTTGCAAAGCTTCCAGAGCACTTTTAATGCTAGGCTGCTGATAACGCATGGCCAGCTTAACCGTATAACGATTGCCCAGGCTTTTCTGCAATAAGTCTCTTACATCCTCTCCATAAAACTTTAAAGGGGAACCCCGCTCCTCCCACAACTTTTGATACTCCTTGGCTGACTTTGGAGCCCGGAACGGAGCGATGATCAGGTTCACCAGCATCCAGCGAGGGATCAACGGGTAGTCCACGACACGTTTGTCCATCAGAAATTCGCGAAGGTATTTTCTTACATCAGCTGTAGAAGGACTGTCAGGTGTACCCAAATTGACTAATAATACACCAACTTTGGTATGTGCATCTGCCATAGAATATTTACTTAGTGAGGCACCAGTAAAACATGCTGACTCTGAAGAATGTTCACTAAGAAAAATAAAGAAGTATAGACATTCTACTATGTTATACTATATTTCTGGCTCTCCTAGCCCTACTGTGCTAGTTATTTCCTGGAAATCGGGTGTATGTTTGATATTGTGCGATAAATAGTGAAATTTTTTTACTTTAGCTTATAAGGTCTGCAGAGGCTCAAGAATACAAAACTTATCAGCACAACTACTATGAAATACAACAGAAAAGAATTCTTGAAACTACTAGGAATCAGTATTGCTGGCGCTACTACCCTCACAGGTACAAAGACGTGGGCTAATCCGAAAAAAACAAAAGTCGGTGATCTTACACTGGGAATTGCTTCTTATACATTTCGCAATTACAGCCTGGAAGATACGATAGCCATGACTCAAAGGTTGAACATCAAAAATATAGCACTTAAAAGCATGCATATGCCGCTAGAGAGTTCACCGAAAGAAATCAAGGCTATTGCTGACAAAATAAAAGCGGCTGGTTTGAGTTTGTATGGTGCTGGCGTCATTTACATGAAAACACCGGAAGAAGTAAACCAAGCATTTGAATATGCCAAGCATGCCGGTTTACAAGTTATTATCGGTGTGCCTAATATTGAGTTGCTCGATCTGGCTAATAAAAAAGTACAGGAGTATGACATTAAGTTAGCGATTCATAATCATGGACCTGGCGATGACTTATATGCGAGTCCGGCCACCGTATACGAAAAGGTGCAGAAGTTGGATAAGCGTATAGGACTTTGTATAGATATAGGGCATACTCAAAGAATAGGGCAAAATCCAGCAAAGATGGCCGAGCGTTTTCAAGACCGCCTTTTCGATGTTCATATGAAAGATGTAAACAAGGCTGCAGCTGAAGGAGAGCCATTGGAAGTAGGGAGAGGTATCATTGATATTCCTGGGTTTTTATCTACCTTGAAAAAGATTAACTATCGCGGGAATGTAGCTTTCGAGTACGAAAAAGATGGAGATGATCCGCTGGCGGGTTTGGCTGAATCAGTGGGTTATGTACGAGGAGTAATGAAGATGATTTAGGCTCATCAATCGTAAATGAGGTATATTGTGTATTCATGAATTCTTATCCATATCATATTTATTACCCGAATGAATACAGAGAGAAGCCGGAGAAAAAGTGGCCTTTGCTAATTTTTCTTCATGGTGCCGGAGAGCGAGGCCATGAAATAGATAAGGTAAAGGCTCAGGGACTGCCCCAGTATCTGCAAGATAATAAGGAGTTTCCTTTTGTGGTAGCCTATCCGCAATGTCCCTCAAATACTTATTGGCAGATTCCTCTTTTAAATGAATGGCTGGAGGAAATCTTATTGCAGGTAAAGGCAGATCACTCACGTGTTTATCTAACCGGTATCAGCATGGGAGGGTATGGTACCTGGCGCTGGGCAGCACAGCATCCTGAAAAATTTGCTGCTATCATTCCTATTTGTGGCGGAGGTGATCCTGCCAGAGCTGATCGGCTGCTCCATATGCCCATCTGGGCTTTTCACGGTGGGAAAGATGATATTGTCCCTTTGGAAGAAACACTTAAAATGGTAGAAGCTGTCAAAGCTGCTGGTGGTAAAGTCATACTAACCGTCTACCCCGATTTATTTCATGATTCGTGGACTGTCACTTACCATAATCCTAAAATTTATAACTGGCTTTTGAAATTCAGGAAGTAGCTGACTGTGTACTTTCAAAGACAGCTCTCCAACAATTTTCGCTGTTATAGACTTAATGTTTTAAACACCTTATGTATGTATACAGCCATTTTTATATTGTTAGGTGTCTCAACCTTTACTTTGGTATACCAGGGAATAAAAAGAAGTAACGAGAGCCAGATGATATTGGGAATACTGTTGGGTGCTATTACGCTTTCACTGTCGTGGTTTATGAATTTCTGGGGTGAGATGTTGTGGTTTCAAGCAGTAGGCTATGGTCAGCGATTTTGGATGGCTACACTCACTCAAGGAGCTATGACATTGTTGAGTACTGTTTTGGGCATCAGTATCGTTTCTGTTCTAACGCTACCCGTTGCCCGGCATCATCGTTTTCTCCGTTGGTTAGGTATGGGGCTGGCCGCTTTTATCAGCGGCACCTGGGGGTATGCCAACTGGGAAACTTTTCTTAAGTTTTGGTATGGTGTGGAAACTGCCATCACAGATCCTATTCTGGAAAAAGATACAGGTTTTTATCTGTTTACCCTTCCTTTTCTCAACAACCTGTATGCTGTACTTTTAGCTCTGATGATCATTGCAATAGCGATTTCCCTATTAGCCATCTTTGTCCATCGGAGGGAGAGAATGAATATTGAGTTCGCTGCCCCGCGATATCCCGGAGAAATAGACCCTAAACTGATACAAGGAGTTTTTCTGAATGCGGGTGTCCTTCTGGTTCTGCTGGGTATAGGAAAATATCTGGATCGCTTTCAGATCATGTATTCTCATTGGGGAGTGGTACAGGGCCCCGGCTGGACAGATGTTAATATCCGTTTGCCCGCTTACAATATCATCATGGTGATTACTTTTCTGGCGGGATTAAGCTTTTTGGTGCCCTACACCCGCAGGCGCTTCTTGCAGTGGGTAGTACGACAACAGTTCTTTTCTGCCAGTGCTTACCCTTTTTTGCCGGGTGTTCTGCTGTTATTTGTTTTTGCCATCTGGTTTATAGGACTGACGGCTATTCCTCGCCTTTTCCAATGGTTGCGGGTAGAGCCTAATGAAATTACATTTGAAAAACCCTACATTGCCCATAACATAGCATTTACCCGACAGGGATTTCGGTTGCATGAGGTAGAAGATCGTCAATTTCCTGCTGCTGATACCTTTACTCCTGATATGGTAGAGAGGAATGCAGAGATATTTGATAATATCCGGCTGTGGGATTGGAGAGCGCTAGACGATGTGTATCGTCAGTTTCAGGAGATCCGCCTGTATTATGAATTTCATAATGTTGATATTGACCGTTATATGATTGATGGCCAATACCGGGAAGTCATGGTTTCTGCACGAGAAATGGAACCGGGTAATCTGCCGCAGCAAAGCCAAACTTTCATTAATCAGCGATTCAAATATACCCATGGTTATGGCATTACCCTGACCAATGTCAATGAATTTACCAGCCAGGGTTTGCCCAACCTGCTTATCAAAAATATCCCTCCGGTTTCCACCTATGAAAGCTTAAAGGTGGAAAGACCAGAAATCTATTATGGAGAGCTGACGGACGAACATGTGATTGTCAATTCAGCGGAAAGCGAATTCGATTATCCACAGGGAGAAGAGAATACCTATGTACATTATCAGGGTACAGGAGGTGTGCAGTTGAGCAATTTTTGGCGCAAGTTTATCTATGGCTATAAATTTGACGGTTCTCGTCTGTTGTTTTCGTCCTACCCTACTGATGAGAGCCGAATCATGTTTCATCGGCAAATCTCAGATCGGGTTAAAACCCTGGCTCCTTTTCTGCAATTTGAGAATGATCCTTATATCGTGCTAGTAAACGGTCAGCTTAAGTGGATGGTCGATGCCTATACTACTTCTAAACATTATCCTTACAGCGAGCCTTTTACGGCACAGGAAAGCATTGAATATGAGGAAGGCAACAGTGATAGGTTATTGGTGACCCAGCTAAGCCAGCAGTTGAGAGGAATCAACTATATTCGTAATTCGGTAAAGGTAGTAGTAGATGCTTACAACGGTGATGTGGATTTTTATATTTATGATCCGGACGATCCTCTGATTCAGGTGTGGGCTCAGATATTTCCGGAACTCTTTCATCCCAAAGAAGAGATGCCGGAAGAATTGAAAAAACATGTACGCTACCCGGAAGAGATGTTACTCACACAAGGGCTTGTCTTTGCCAAATACCACATGACGGACCCTGAAGTATTCTATAACCAGGAAGATCTTTGGGTAAGGGCTACGGAGAAGTATTACAATCAGGTACAACCCGTACAGCCTTACTATATCATGTGGAAACAACCCGGCGCCGAAAAGCAACAGTTCGTATTGATTTTGCCATTTACGCCCAAAAACCGGCAAGTATTAATTGGCTGGATTGCAGGTATGTGCGATCCCGAAAATTACGGAGAATTTGTGGCTTACCAGTTTCCTAAAGAAAAGAGAGTCTTAGGCCCTCAGCAGGTAGAGACTAAAATTGACCAGAACAGTTTTCTTTCCAGTCAGCTTACCCTTTGGGATCAAAGAGGTTCTAACGTGATCCGTGGGAATGTATTGGCTATTCCTGTGGAGGAAACCATCATTTATGTTGAGCCTATATACTTGCAGTCAGAAACAGCTGCCTATCCTGAACTCCGCTTGGTGGTGGTCATGCACAATGATAATCTGAGCTACGCCTCTACTTTTGAGGAAGCTTTGCAAGGACTGTTTGGAGAAGCCGTTGCGGAGACTGTCGGACCTGAAACGATAGTGGGTGAAATGCTGCAGCCCACTCCTGCTGAAGAAGCAGATCAAAGTTTAGTGCAACAAGCCAATGATGCCTTTGAACGATATCTGGAACTGACCGGGCAGAAGCAGTTTAATGAAGCTGCCGCAGAACTGGATAGATTACAGCGGTTGTTGCAGGAACTGGCAGCGCAGGAAGCAGGTACTGAGTAAGGAAAGAAAGCCAATACCCAAACCAGAGGCTGGATATCGGCTTAGACTAACACTAATTGCCTTTCATGATGTCCACAAAGGGTCTGGCTGGTTTGCGAACTAAATCAGGTAAACCAAATGCTTTCTTTACTTCCTCATAGTTTGCATAGTCGATGGTCTGGCTCTTTCTGGCATTGGGTGAATAATCTGCTGGCACTACGACAATTCTTGCCAGAAATTCGTCAAATACATCGCGTTCGGCATCCAGGGGAAAGGGTGCTTCTACAAACAGGCTCACATCCACCACAGAAAAGTCAAAGTTGAGTTGCCGTAACCCTCTCTCATCAAAATAATTGATTGGCATCAGGCGCCATACCTCTACGGTGCCGCCGTCTTCGGTTTCGGCTTCTCCCTTATACAGATATACCAGCACTACATCCGTAGGATAAATCTCATCTTCCGCTGGAAAGCTATAAAAGGCTAGCCAGTTATTTTCACTATTCAAGTCAAAAATGACGTCATAGGTCAATCCTATCAGAGGAGCCCCTTGTGGCCCCTGCGGTCCCTGAGGACCAGGAGGTCCGGCCGGCCCCGGAAGGCCTTCTTCTCCCTGGCAATTAAATAAAAGGATAGCAGTAAATATCCATAGCCAGGTTATTTTAAGTGATCGCATTGTATTCGTATTTAGTTTATAATTATTTCTTAAATAATTTATACAAAAAAGGTGCCTTAAAAGCAGAACCCTACAGCTGACTATTTTTTAAAGGCTTTTGGCAGATGGGCCGGCTCTGTTATCACTTTCTAAAAGAGTGCTATTTTTTTGGTAGAGACAGGGCTGCCTGGGAGCCTGTTCGGATCTTTATTCTTCGCTTTTAGTAAAAATTTCATGGGTTTATAGTTTTAGTATGAATTCAACTTACTCAACATGACGGGGCGTAGAAGATGAAAATACAAAACAGTAAGTATAAAAATGCTGCGATGCTGCGTTCATTAACGGTCATTTTTGTCCTATTTCGGACAGACACTTGTTTCGCAACTACTGTAAATTTGCTGAAAATCAGTCAGTTAGACTGTGGTATATTAGTTGTCATGCCTCTCCGGGCTATAACACTATCTCCTATGCTAAAAAACTATTTACTGGTTGCCTTCCGCAGCTTAAAACGAAATAAGATTTACACTATCATCAATATACTGGGTCTCACCATTGGATTGGCCACTACCCTGGTTGTCTTTTTGCTGCTCCGTTATGAGTTAAGCTTTGAACAGATGCACAGCCAAGGCGAGCGCATTTATCGCCTGGTTAATTCCAGAAAGAATAGTTCGGGATGGAACCACAACGCTGAAACCCCTTATCCGGCAGCATCCGCCCTGCGACTTGATTTTCCAGAATTGGAAAAAGTAACGGGCATTCACTACCAGGAAGAAGCTCTGGTACGCATCGATGACCAAAAATTTCAGGAAGAACGCATCATTTTTGCCGACAGCAACTTCCTGGATGTCTTCGATTTTGGATATGGTACGCAGCTGGAAGTGATGGGAAATGCTAAGAGAAGTTTGCAGGAACCGGGTTTTGCCTTGTTGTCGGAAGATATAGCCAAAAAATACTTCGGTGGTGAGAATCCTCTGGGAAAACGTTTACGCCTGAACAATGAACTGGAAGTGGAAGTAGGAGCTGTTATCCGGAATGCACCGGACAATACACACCTCCGGTACCATATGATTATCTCTTACGCTTCTCTTACTCCGGAATATACTGATTTCCCGCTTGATAGCTGGGGATTTGTTTCTTCCGGATTTACGTATATTCTCTTGCCAGATCACATGGCCCCTCAGCAGTTAGAACAGGGATTGGATGCTTTGGTCAGGAAATATTATGAGGAAGCAGCCTGGCCTGATACGGAGTATGCTTTACAGGCTTTAGACAATATTCACTTTGATGACACCTATATCAATGGCCTTTCCACTACACCGGTCAAAAGGCAATATATCACGGTGATGACGCTGGTGGGTGTTTTTATTATGTTGATAGCCTGCATCAACTTCGTTAATCTGTCTACAGCCCTTGGCTTCCGCAAGAGTAAGGAGGTTGGCGTCAGAAAAGTACTGGGCGCTGTGCGAAGCAATCTGATCGGGCAGCTCTCCGGGGAAGCTCTGATCCTTACCGTCTTATCCTGGATTCTTGCGTTGGCCTGTTTGCTACAGGTTCTTCCCATACTCAATAGCTATCTGCAAAAAAACGTGGTGCTGGACCTGCTCAAAGACGGTTATTTCTGGTTCTTTTCAGTGGTAGTAGTCCTATTAGTTTCTTTACTGAGTGGTTTATATCCTGCTTTTGTCATCTCTGGTTTTCAACCGGTGACAGCCCTTAAAAATAAAATTACCTCACACAGTAAAAGCTCTCTCTGGTTGAGAAGAGGATTGGTAGTTTTCCAGTTTCTGATCGCTCAGGTATTGATCATTGTTACTTTAATTATTGCCAGCCAAATGAGTTTTATCAGAAATACACCTATGGGATTTGATAAAGAAGCCATTATCAATGTGGATATTCCTGAACCAGACTCTTCAAAGCTGGCTACCTTCTATAACAGTTTGCAAGATGAAACCGGCATCAATGGCATCAGCTTTGGTTTGGCCGCTCCCAACGATAACGCCAATGCAGTCACTCCCTTTTATGAAACCAACAGTGAGGAGCAGGAGCGCTACCTAGTGAATGTTAAACCGGTAGATCATCACTATCAGGAAGTATATGGTCTCACACTGATAACCGGGCGGTGGTTTGAAGATTACGATCTGAACAGCCATTCTGAAGAAAGCCGGTTTGTGGTTAATGAGCAGGTAGCCAGAAAACTGGGTTATACGCACCCGGAAGAAATAGTAGGCAAACATATAACCACAGGATTTGGTAACCAGTCCGGAGAAGTTATTGGTGTAGTAGCCGATTTTCACCTGAGCTCCCTGCACCAGGAGATTATGCCGGTCTGTTTTGTCCCTTTCCCAAGGTTATTTTACCATGCCGGTATCAAATTATCTCCTGGCAGCTACAGGCAGGGTATCGAAAAGGTGCAGCAGGCCTGGACAGCACTATTTCCAGATCACCTTTTTCATTATGAGTTTATGGATGCGCAACTCGCTGGTTTGTATAAGGAGGATGAGCGTACTTTTACACTCTTCAGAATCTTTTCCGCCACTTCTATCTTTATCGGATGCTTAGGCCTGTTTGCCTTAATCTCTTTCCTGGTGGAACAGAAGAGAAAAGAGGTGAGCATAAGAAAGGTATTAGGTGCTTCTGTAAGCCATATTGTTTTCTTGTTTTCCAAAGAATTTTCTCAACTGGTATTGCTGGCTTTCCTGGTAGCTGTTCCTCTCGCCTGGTATTTTGCAGACAGCTGGCTCGCAAATTTTGTTTATAGAGTAGAAGTGGGCTATAATATCTTTTTGATAGGCGGGCTCACTGCATTGACTATTGCTTTTGCGTCGGTAGCCTGGCAATCGCTGAAGGCAGCACTGGAAAATCCGGTAGATAGCCTCAAAAATGATTAAGGGCGAACTACTTTTCCTTTCATTTTGCAGCACTGAATGGTGACAAAAACAGATCCTGTGCTTATCTTTTTTTCATAGCTGCCTCTTTATTAAATTTGGATTATACCAATCCTAAAAACAACTGAAATGAAAAGGCTAGCGGTTCTTTTAATTCTTTTATGTGTTGTATTTGGAAACGCTTTTACACAGGCGGATAATGAATTTGCAGTTTTAGCCAAAGAAATTATTGGCCATTTTGAAAACGGAAATTTTGATAAGATCTATGAACAGTTCGATGATAAAATGAAACAAGCGATCAGCGAGCAGCAATTAGCCAATGTCTGGGATGGTGTAGAGCAACAGGCCGGGCAATTCCAGGAAATAGAGGAGGTTAAAATAGAACAGGTGGGCGTTTATCAGATGGTCAATAATATCTCCGTTTTTGAGAAAGGAAAATTCAATATTCAGATCAGTTATAACACTGACAAGCAGATCAGTGGACTATATATTCTTCCAACCCATTAGAAAGATTTTGGTGTAGTAGCCCCCAGTCCTGCTCCCTAGTTGATGTTTAATATCAGCACATCATCTTGTTCACTCTGCGGGCATGCCGGCCTCCTTCAAAATCAGTGTTCAGAAAAGTGTCTGCTATCAGATAAGCCTCTTCCTGCGCAACAAAACGAGCAGGCATACAAAGTACATTGGCGTCATTATGCTGGCGGATAAGTTGCGCTACTTCTTTGTTCCAGCAGAGCCCGGCCCGCACGCTGGGGTGTTTGTTGGCGGTGATCGCCACACCATTACCGGTGCCACAGATTAAAATACCCCGTTCGTAAGTTCCCTTTTCTATGGCTTCTGCCAGTGGATGAGCAAAGTCAGGGTAATCGACGGAGTCTTCGCTCTGTGTACCAAAATCCTGTACCTGATACCCCTGAGACTGGAGATACTTTTTTATCGCTTCTTTATAATGAAATCCGGCATGATCTGCCCCAATTGCGATTGTCGTGTTCATAGGCTTGTTTTTATAAGCGTAAAAGGATAACTCTGAAGCTATTCAATTATGATCCTGTGGCTCCCTCAGCTTCTTCTCTGGCCTGTCGCTCCAATTTCTGCCTGAGCACTACCCTGGATATATATATACTTAACTGGTAGAGCAGCACCAATGGAAAAGTGACCAGGAGTTGAGTGACAGGATCGGGAGGCGTCACGATAGCCGCAATAATCAGAATGACCACAATGGCATGTCTTCTGTATTTGATCAGCGCTGCCGGAGTGATGATACCTGCTTTGCTAAAGAAATAAACCACAATAGGTAACTGAAACAGCAGGCCGCACCCCAATACTAATGTGAGAACAATCGATATATAAGAAGTGATGTCAAACTCATTCAGAATACTGGGATCTACCTGATAGTTTCCCAGGAAATTAACAGAGATAGGTGTTACGATAAAGTAACCGAACAATACACCTGTCATGAACAGCACACTCACAAAAAATACGGCTCCCCGGCTCAAGCGGCGTTCGTTTTCATAAAGGCCCGGGCTGATAAACCGCCATATTTCCCAAAATACATAAGGAAAGGCAGCAATAAGGCCAACGACAACCGAAGAAGTGATGTGCATTGTAAACTGCCCGGTCATCTTACGGCTTTGGATAATGAAAGGTATAGTATCAAAACAAAAACCCTCAAAGCCTATACTGCTCCCAATTTTACAAAACATCTGGAAAGTCCAAAAGTCAGCTCGTGTAGGGGCCAGGATAATAGTGTGCCATACCAGCGTTTTCATGGAAAAAGCGGCGATGGCAAAAACAACAATAGCCAACATAGCCCGGATGATATGCCAGCGGAGTTCTTCCAGATGGTCCAGAAAAGACATCTGCTTCTCATCTTCTGCCGGAGCATACTGCTGCATGTCACTCTCAGAGCTTTTTTCTAGGCCATTCTGCCTTTTGACAAGCTTTTCGTTGGTTCTTTCTTCTGAGTTATCCACTTACTTTCTCTAAACTATATAAAGGAAAATGTACCGTCATTTGGTTGACCTCCTCTTTTACCTGGGCAATTTTAGCCTGATCTTCCTGATGCATCAGTACAGTATCTATGAGTGCTACAATCTTTTCCATTTCAGGTTCTTTCATGCCCCGGGTAGTCACGGCGGCGGACCCTACACGGATACCGGAGGTAACAAAGGGTGACTTATCGTCAAAAGGCACCATATTTTTATTGACAGTAATATCTGCTTGCTCTAATACATTTTCAGCGACTTTTCCGGTAATATCCTTTGAGCGCAGGTCGATCAGCATCTCATGGTTATCCGTACCGCCTGAGACTACATGGTATCCCCTCTCCGTGAAGGCTTTGGCTAATATACGAGCATTCTTTACTACCTGGATGGCATAATCTTTAAATTCATCAGACAATGCTTCATGAAATGCCACAGCTTTGGCAGCGATAACATGCTCCAGTGGGCCGCCCTGGGTACCGGGAAAGACAGCCATATCGATCAAAGCGGACATAGGCCGGATGGCTCCTTTAGGGGTTTTTACACCAAAAGGATTATCAAAATCACTGCCCATCAGTATCATACCGCCCCGCGGTCCTCGCAAAGTTTTATGGGTAGTAGTAGTCACAAAATGGCAATGTTGCATGGGGCTTTTGAGTAATCCTTTAGCAATCAACGCTGCAGGATGGGAAATATCGGCCATCAGAAAGGCCCCTATTTCATCGGCAATCGCCCTTAGTCTTTCATAATCCCAATCGCGGCTATAGGCAGAAGCTCCACAGATAATCAACTTGGGTTTTTCCTGTTTAGCAGTTTTTTCTACTGTATCCCAGTTGATTAGGCCTGTTTCTTTTTCTACGCCGTAAAAAGAAGGCTGATATAATTTACCAGAAAAATTTACCGGAGAGCCATGTGTCAGGTGACCACCGTGAGACAGATCAAAACCTAATATCTTATCTCCAGGATTCAACACTGCCAGCATCACAGCTGCATTGGCTTGTGCTCCGGAATGAGGTTGCACATTAGCCCAAACTGCACCAAAAAGTTCTTTGGCTCTGTCGATGGCGAGTTGTTCTATTTCATCTACCACTTCGCAGCCACCGTAGTAACGTTTGCCAGGTAAGCCTTCTGCATATTTATTGGTCAATACTGTTCCCATCGCTTCCATCACCTGTGGAGAGGCAAAATTTTCAGAGGCGATCAGTTCAATTCCGCGTTCCTGCCTTTCCTTTTCCTTTTGAATAAGATTAAATATTTCCTGGTCTCGTTGCATAGATATGTTCATTTAAGTTTCAAAAATACAGTAAGCGGCAGACATTCACAATTGGTTAATGAATATAAACCAGGATTCGTTCCTCCCTTTCCGCAAAATAAATTGAAGATATCAACAAAATTCATGTTGAACGGTTAGCGGAGTGGCATACCACAATGAACGTCCATAACTCGCCCGACAGATGCTTTCACACGTTTATTAATTCTATCATTCTCTCTGGGAAAGAAGTAGTTTTAGTGTAATTTTTTTAATTTGCCAATCTCATTGTTTTTGTCATGTCACAGATACAGCTCAAAGAAATACGCAAAAAGATAGATGCCATTGATAATCAGCTACTAGCATTGCTGAATCAGCGGATGCAGTTGGTCAAAGAAGTAGGTGAACTAAAGAGGGCTACCAATGCTATCATTTACCGCCCCGAAAGGGAAAAGGCTATTCTCGATAGGCTGAAGAGCCTCAATCACGGCCCGCTCAACAGCTCAGCCATCGATGCCATCTTTCTGGAAATTTTCGCCGTAAGTCGGAATATTGAATTGCCGGAAAGAATCGCTTACCTGGGGCCTAGCGGTAGTTTTTCTCACCAGGCTGCTGAAAGCCGTTTTGGTGCTATGAGCGAATACATGGCGATTGGTAGTATACGCACCATTTTTGAAGTGGTCAATTCCGGTATGGCACGCTTTGGTGTGGTTCCTATAGAAAATAATCAGGAAGGTATGGTGCCGGAAACAGCCGACTGTCTGGAACAATACGATCTGCATATTGTGGCAGAAATTCCTATGTCGGTTCATTTTACCTTTGCCAGCAAGGTAGATCGACTGTCTCAGATCAAAAAGATTTACTCCAAAGATATTGCTTTCAGGCAATGTCGCAGGTTTATTGACGAAGTGGTTAATAATCCGTCGGTAGCATTGGTGCCGGTAGAGTCTACTTCCAAAGCGGCACGTATGGCGGCAGAAGAGACTGATAGTGCAGCTATCTGTTCTAAAATTGCTGCCCAGGATTATCATGTGCCTATTCTGTTTGAAAATATAGAAGACTCTTCAGACAACCAGACCCGTTTTTTTATCATCAGCAAACGATTTGTCAACCAGAGAAGTGGAAATGACAAGACATCTATATTAGTGAAATTAGCCCATTCTGACGAACCCGGTAGCCTTGCCAATTTTCTACAGGAATTCAACAGATCCAGTATTAATATGACTAAAATTGAAAGCCGGCCTGCCAAAAAAGGCAAAAGCTTTAAATACTGGTTTTTTATAGATTTTGAAGGGCATTTTGAAGATAGAAATGTACAGGATATTATGGAAAAGTATAAAAAAGAGATAAAATGGCTAGGAAGTTATGTGAAGTTATGCTGACCCTCTCAGGCTTTAAAGGCCTTTATCCCCCCAAATATCAGATTTTGACGCAAAATTCTCTTTGATGTATGGTTTTTTGACAAAATTTTATCGTCAGAAAGCGTGTAAGAAACCGCAATAAAACGAAGCGTTTTGTTGATGGTAAATTTTATATTCATGAATATCTTACACCCTAAGGAAAATGCTTGGAAAAACAGTTTATATTTGTATTATTCTAATAAAATATTATACAAATGGGAGAGAATGATAAAATCCTATTTTCATTGTCAGAAGATAGCCTGCTAACTTATGAAGATTTAAAGGCCATGTTGGGTGACGAATATTCTTTGGAAGAATATTGTTGCGAACATTCAAGGAAAGATCTTCTAGCGCAATATATAGAACAAGTTATACAAGATTTGAATAGTATGGCACAAGCTGGGCCGCCTGATTACTTGTTTGGAAAAACTATAAAAAAAGGAAGCTATCCGCTGGAAGAAGATTTTTCGGATCATGATTTTGCTGGTTTGTTCGTAACCAAAGACATGACCTTTGCGGAAATTTTTGGTTTGGAGAAAGTCATCTTCCCATCCCCTGAAAAGTTAAGTCCTCGTTTTGTGTGGGAGCTTTCACTTGCATTGGATGTATTACTCAATAGCTACAACATTCTGGTCATTTTGCCGGAAGGTAATGCTGACGAAATGCTTTATTACTGGCTATGGGAAATTTGGGATCGAAAGAAAATTTCTTATGGTTGCTTAGGGGCGATCATAGAAGTTGGCGAAGAGGAAGTGGCCTCCCTCGGCCTTCATGGGTAGTGCTAATATCTATCTTTTATCGCAGCAGTTTGTATAAACAAAAAGTCAGCCTTTACGCTGACTTTTTTTTTGAGTAAGAGACACCAGAAGCTTAAACAGCCCAGGCTTTTCCTATTTCTTGCAGGGGTACACACCCGTTATAACTACCTGGAACAGCCACATAATTTAAGAACTGGGTTGCTCCTACTTCAGAAGTAAAAAACCCTAACAGCGTCAGCTCTTTCATTTCAGCAAAGAATGGTTTTTTCTCACCATTGGATTGTTCAGACATTTGTGCTGCATATTTTTTCAGCAATTCGTCCTGCTGCTGAGGTTCCAGTTCCACGAAAGAATCACCATACTGAGACTCACTATCCGCCTCTAACTGATTGATTCCAGCAATAAAGTTTTGTTTTTCCTCCTCCGTATAAATATCCTTGAGCATCAAATCAATAAACTCCGGTACGCCGGCATCTTTAGCACCGGGGGTATCTGTTTTGGGAAGAATACGCTCCGCTACCTCTGATACGATAGCTGCCTGATCTTCAGAAAGGAATTCGGGTTTCCAGTCTAGTTGTTTTTTGGCGGAACATCCTTGCAATACACCGGCGATAGCCGAGGAAGACAAAGCGCCTCCCATGATCAGGGATACTCTCTTGATAGCTTCTCTGCGATTAATCATATGATATGAGCATTATTTGTTGTCAATCAATTTACAGGTTTTGCCTTTTCATTTCATTCACTGCATGGTCAACTGCCCTTGCTGTCAGCGCCATATAGGTAAGGGAAGGATTCACACAAGAGGCGGAAGTCATACAGGCACCATCAGTGACATAGACATTAGGGACAGTATGCACCTGGTTCCATTTATTCAAGACTGAGGTTTTAGGGTCTTTACCCATACGGGCCGTACCCATCTCATGAATACCCAGTCCGGGCCAGCTGCCGGCGTCATACGTTTCGATATTTTTCATGCCGGAAGCTTCCAGCATTTCAGCGGCAGCAACCGCCATATCTTTGCGCATTACCTTTTCGTTTTCTTTGAATTCGGCATCAAATCTCACAGTAGGCTGTCCCCACCCATCTTTGTTATCATAATCCAGCACCATTTGGTTTTCATGATAAGGTAAGCATTCTCCAAAAGCAGTCATCCCTATCGTCCAGGGACCCGGCGTGACCAGCCCTTCTTTGAGTTCAGCGCCAAAGCTCATTTCAGAAATAGCACTAGCCCAGCTTTCCCGGCTGCCGGCGCCTTGGTAGCCATACCCTCTGATAAACTCCTTCATTTCGGATTTTTTATCTACATTCCGGAAGCGGGGAATATAAAAACCGGTTGGTCTCCGGCCTGCTGAATAGTATTGGTCAGGAAAACCATCATACACCGCGGAAGCCCCTACCCTGAAATGATGATCCATCAGGTTATGTCCTAGCTCGCCGCTATCATTGCCTAAACCATTTGGAAACCGGTCTGAGGTAGAGTTAAGCAAAATAGCTGTCGTAGCTACTGCAGAAGCACAGCAGAAAATTACTTTAGCATAAAATTCCATGTCTTCTTTGGTTTCCTTATCTACCACATGCACGCCTATTGCTTTTTTCTTTTCCGGATCATAAATAATAGAAGCCACAATAGAATCAGGACGAACCGTCAGATTGCCGGTTGCTGCAGCAGCAGGCAAAGTAGCGGACTGGCTGCTGAAATAGGCTCCATAAGGACATCCACGAATACACAGATTACGGTATTGGCAGCGGGTACGCCCGTTGTGATTTTCTGTCAGGTTAGCTGTGCGTCCGATCGTCACTACCCGGCCGTCCAGCTTTTCTGCCACCTTTTCCCGGAAATGTTTTTCCAGGCAGTTCATTTCAATAGGAGGCATAAAATTACCATCGGGAAGCTGAGCCAAACCTTCCTTCTGCCCCTGAATACCTGCAAAACCTTCCACATAGGTGTACCAGGGATCAATGTCTTTGTAACGGATAGGCCAGTCTACCGCGATACCATCCCGCACGTTGGCCTCAAAATCAAGGTCGCCCCAACGATAGCTGTGCCTGCCCCACATGAGTGACCGACCCCCTACGTGATAACCCCGCATCCAGTCGAAGCGCTTTACTTCACTGTACGGATGCAGGTCATCTCTGACAAACCAATGTTTGGTAGATTGCCGGATCGTATATCCTGTGCGGCTTTGTTTCGGATACTGCTCTTCTATTACTTCTCTGGGAACCTGGTCTCGATAGGGAAGCTCCCAAGGCGCTAAGTTAGCAGTAGTATAATCCTTGACATGCTCAACATTACGACCTCTTTCCAACACAAGGGTTTTGAGTCCCTTTTCGGTGAGTTCCTTGGCTGCCCATCCTCCACTAATACCCGAGCCAATCACAATGGCATCATAAGTATTAGTCTCTTGTGCTTGTGTATTGATATACATTCGAAGTGGGGTTAGATTTAAATGTAATTAGACGTTCAATATAGGCTTTTCACAAATAATTTTAAAAGAAAGTTCTTATTATCCATTTAAAAATTCCCTTTTTTCAATAGAAGAGCTGAATTTTTAAAAGTTCTAAATAAATAAATAATCGTCCTATAGTTATCAGATTTTTGGCTTTTTAACGTTAAGCCTCGCTGTGCTATAGCAGCACTTGAAGTTGACTCAGACAGTTAATTTCATGGGTGACCTCAACCTGATGTTCTATGCCTACAGGATTGAAAAAGATACAATCTATCCTTGCATTTTTTGCTCCCTGCATATCCGCTTCAAGGTTGTCTCCAATCATTACACAATCCTCAGGTTGGGCTCCTATCTTTTGAAGCATAAATTCAAAAATACCCGGATGAGGTTTTTTATACCCTGTAGCATCAGAGGTCACCACTTCCACAAAAAAGTCCGACAATCCGGCATTTTTCATTTTAATAGCCTGAACATCATTAAAACCATTGGTAAGGATATGGAGACTATAACGATCCTGCAAATACTTTAATACTTCAAGAGCATAAGGAAAAATATGAGGCTTGGTCGGACATAACTGCAGATAGGCCTCTGCCAGCCCTGATGGCACATAAGCCTCGGTAATGCCTAATTGCCCCAAAATAATAATAAAACGCTCCTTGCGCAGTCTTTGCTGATCATATTCGCCCCTGTGGTAAAGATCCCAGAGGTGATGATTTACTTCTCTAAAGGTATAGCAAAACTGATCGCAGGTAAAGCGGTTGAAGCGAGCAAGGCTAAAAGTTTTGTATAATTCTACCAATGTTTCCTGTGAGTTCTTTTCAAAATCCCAAAGGGTATGATCCAGATCGAAAAGAATATGCTTGTACTTTTTCATCTTTACAATAAACAAAATACAGGATATAATGATTTGAAGGTTAGTGAAATTATTCGATAGCAGATAGAATCTTAAAAAGAGTTCACTGTGAGTGATCTAGGGCAGCAGGCAGACTGGGAAAAAATGTAAACTCATAACGTCCACACCCAACCGCAATGGAGCAGATTCGTACAATCAGAGTAGTTGTGCAAATCCAGGTTCCTTCTCTATTTTCATATGTAAGCAAATCCATTAATTTTGTGCAAAACTTAAAAGAACCTTAATACAAATATGGCGGAAAAAAATTATGATCTCATTGTGATCGGAAGTGGTCCAGGCGGTTATGTAGCAGCTATTCGCGCTTCTCAGCTAGGCATGAAAGTGGGTGTGGTTGAAAAGGCCGAACTGGGCGGCATCTGTCTGAACTGGGGCTGCATCCCGACCAAAGCATTATTAAAAAGTGCCCAGGTATTCGAATATATCCAGCATGCCAAAGATTATGGCATTGATGTTAAAGATGCGAAGGTAGATTTTGCCTCTATGATTAAAAGAAGCCGTAATACAGCGGCAAAGATGAGCAAAGGTATCCAGTTTCTGTTTAAGAAGAACAAAATTGATACGCTGGTTGGGCATGGCAAGATTGTGGCCAAAGGTCAGGTAGAAGTGGCTGGTGAAGATGGCAAGAAGAATACTTACCAGGCCAAGCATATTATTCTGGCTACTGGTGGCCGTTCCCGTGAGCTGCCCAACATCAAGATCGACAATGAAAAAATCATTGGCTATCGGAAGGCCATGGTGTTAGACAAACAACCCAAAACCATGGTAGTCATTGGCTCCGGAGCTATTGGGGTGGAGTTTGCCTACTTCTACAAAACCATAGGCACGGAGGTTACTGTCGTGGAGTATATGCCTAATATTCTTCCCATAGAAGACGAAGAAGTATCCAAACAGCTGGAGAAAATCTATAAAAAGGAAGGGATCAAGATCATGACGGATTCAGAAGTGACCTCCGTAGATACCAAAGGGAAGGGCTGTAAGGTGATGGTAAAATCTAAAAAAGGAGAAGAATCTACCATTGAGTGCGATATTGTGCTCTCTGCTGTAGGCATTGCTACAAACCTGGAAAATGTGGGCATTGAAGAGATGAAAATTAAACTGAACAAGAATCTGGTAGAGGTTGATGAATACTATCGTACCAACGTAGAAGGCGTCTATGCTATTGGAGATATTGTCAAAGGCCCGGCCCTGGCACACGTAGCTTCTGCCGAAGGGATTGTGTGTGTGGAAAAAATTGCTGGCTTACAACCTGAGCCTATAGATTACACCAACCTGCCGGGTTGTACTTATTGCTGGCCGGAAGTAGCTTCTGTAGGGTATACAGAAAAAGCAGCCAAGGAAGCTGGCTATGAGGTTAGGGTAGGTAAATTCCCTTTCTCAGCCTCCGGAAAAGCGACAGCCGCTGGTGCCAATGAAGGCTTCGTCAAAGTAATTTTCGACAAGAAATACGGAGAATGGTTAGGGGCGCATATGATCGGCGCCAACGTGACAGAGATGATTGCCGAAGTAGTGGCGGCGCGTAAGCTGGAAACTACCGGCCATGAAATCATCAAGTCAGTGCATCCGCACCCAACCATGTCGGAAGCAGTGATGGAAGCCACTGCTGCGGCTTACGAAGAGGTGATCCACTTATAGTCTTTTGACACGATAGCTTTCGAAAATAGCACCGGGAATCATAACTCAATGAAGCCGGTGCTATTTTTATTTTATGCAACTTGAGTAGCCATGCTTTTGCGCTCCATAGCTAATGACTAAACGTACCCAGTTCTTCAATTTCATACCCTTCCGGATAGGTAGGCCGTTTCCGTTGGGTTCCCAATACAGGGGTCCGGCGCTCGGGAAGCCATCGCATGATCCTGGCCCGCCCTTTGAGTAGGCTCATCATGATTTTATGTGTAATGGGTGATGGTTGAGGAAAACCAAATGCGGTTAAGAGGGCATCGTCCATTATCGCATACAGAAACGGTCGCCCAAGTGGCCAAAGCAATTTTGGCAGATAGAAGCCAAGAAACAAATTACAGGTAGCCTTACCCACCTCGTGATTTGAGGGAGCATAGTGGAAATGTTTTCGCTCGTAGTCGAGATTGAATTGCTCAAAAGTATGATAATCCTCGGGAATGTCCTTGATGTTCATTCGTTTCCCAACTTCCTTATAAAAATAAAAACCAGCGAGTTTTTCATTCTCTGCCATGGGGCGCCACCCGTATCGTTCAATCCAGCGAACCGGTTCGTAGATGAAGGTGGACAACACATAAAGAAAATCTTCATTGGCAATGGGAAAACGCCCGTGCATTTGATTCATCCGCCGTAAGGCACGACGGCCCTTTTCACTGTCATATCCATATTCCGCTAGTGTATACATGATAAGCTCTGTATCATCGTAACGTTTGCGGGTACGTTTGATAAACTCGCCTGTTTGTGCTAGCCTTCCTGAAATGGAAGGAACCGCATAGGTGCGAAACAGGGCAAACTCCAAAGCTCGCTCTATGTCCCAGGGAAACACATGGCAGTTCAGCAAAAAAATAATTTCCTGATGATCGCGCCTGGCATCCAATTGGGTAATACGCTCGGTAATATGTTTCCTCACTATGGCCATTAGACTATCGGAAAACTAAACTATTACGAATATATTCATCAAAAGAAGCACTATCAACTAATTTGGCTTTTATATTGCCAGAAGCCGTATGTGAAATTTACTTCTCAACATACTTTCTCAGAATCCGTCTTCCATAATAAAAAAGCCCGGCCAGTGAAACAGCCAGCAAGACAAAAAAGACGACCTGTGCTGTTGGATCCCCCTCTCCTTCCTCTATCAGTGTCTGGAGCTCCTGCGCTTCACTGCCTATCCAGATAAAAAACAGGGTCCTGGGCAACATTCCTAAGGTACCAGCCAGTATGAATTTTTTTAGGGTCACCCCCGCGATGGGTAATATGACATTCATAATGGCGAAGGGTAGTACCGGCGAAATGCGCGCCATCACAATAATACCAAACTGATTGCCTTGCAGTCCTTCCAGAAAACGGTCAAGCTGAGCAGCTTTTTTACCGGGTAGCTGTTTGATAGTGTGGAGAAACAAGCCATTATCAATGAAATGCGTCAGTTGAAAACCAATCACAGAAGCTACCGTGTAGGCAAGCACCACCAAGGGGGCAGCCTGCATACCCAGGAAAAAACCGCTCAATAAAGCTATAAACGTAGTGGGTGTTAAAGCGAAACCCATGGTGAAGCAGCTGGCCAGCAGCAGTATCAGCCAGGTAGCGATATCAAATTGGCGAATCAATGCTTCGTGGGTAATGGCGTAATAAGAAATAACAGAACTTACGGTGAGTGGCATGATGGCCATCCAAAGCGATAAAAAAAGTGTTTTCCGGTTGGTCCGGAGGAGTTGTGTAATAAACATTGAATGCTAAGAATCAATAAAATATTTAAGTAATATTGCTTTCAAGAAGCAAACTTTTAAGTCTGTTCATGATTTACTAACGAAATGCTTAAATAGTTTAAACCATAATCGATTCCTATGAAATTTGGCACAAAAGCAATTCATGCGGGCATTGAACCGGATCCTGCAACCGGCGCTATCATGACGCCTATTTACCAAACCTCTACCTATGTGCAATCTTCTCCGGGGAAGCACAAGGGGTTTGAGTATGCCCGTACGCAAAATCCTACGAGGTTGGCGCTGGAGAAAAACCTGGCAGCGCTGGAGAACGGAACCCATGCCCGTTGCTTTGCTTCCGGCATGGCTGCAGAAGATACCGTCATCAAGCTGTTGAAACCGGGGGATGAAGTCGTTAGCACCAATGACTTATATGGAGGCACTTATCGTATTTTTACCAAAGTATATCAGGATTTTGGTATCAAATCGCATTTTGTGCCGATGAGTGATCTGAATAAGGTCAGAGAAAAAATTTCTGCCAAAACTAAAATGGTATGGATTGAGACGCCTACCAATCCGATGATGCACATCATTGATATCGCTGAAGTAGTAAAGTTAGCCAAAGAGGCCGGTGCTATGGTAGTGGTAGACAATACCTTTGCGACGCCTTACCTGCAAAATCCATTAGATTTGGGGGCGGATATGGTGTTGCATTCTATTACCAAATACCTGGGCGGACATTCGGATACGGTGATGGGCGCTGTGATTGTCAAAGATGCTGATTTGGATGCTAGGCTGGGTTTCCTACAAAACAGTTGTGGGGCAGTACCGGGACCGCAGGATTGTTTTCTGGTGTTGCGGGGTATCAAAACACTGCATGTCCGGATGCAACGCCATTGTGAAAATGGCCGGAAGATCGCTGAATATCTGGCTAGTCATGACAAAATCAAGAAGGTGTACTGGCCCGGTCAGGAAAATACGGAAAGTTATGAGATCGCTAAAAAGCAAATGAAGGATTTTGGTGGTATGCTGTCATTTGTGCTGAAAGGTGACCGTATGGAAGATGCTTTTAAAGTATTGGAACACCTGAAAGTATTTTCACTGGCAGAATCGCTGGGAGGTGTTGAATCTTTGGCGGGTCATCCGGCCAGTATGACCCACGCCAGTATTCCAAGAGAAGAACGGATGAAAACAGGCTTGAGTGATTCTTTGATTCGACTTAGTGTCGGCATTGAAGATGCTGAAGACTTGATAGAAGATTTGGAGCAGGCGATAGGCGTTTTGAGTTCATAGTTTTGGGGGTATGCTACAGTTTGTTATTGGGTTGAACTTGTTGTGATTTCCGTGCATTGGTTTTTCAAATTCTTATCAAAGATTACTTAGGAGATTTCTTAGTAAAAACAGGATTTTAGTCTCATAAGAGTGTGCGTAAGTTTAGCCTGTAAACAAAATATATGCTCTTATGATAAAATTCCAGTGGAAAGCTCGGCTGTTAGCACTCGTTTTCCCTTTAACCGGTGTAGGTATGCATCAGGCGATAGCGCAATCTGAGGTAGCCGATTTAATGCAAGGTGGCTTGGCCGATGCCAACAAACTTTTACATGCTTATGCCAGGCCATTTGGTGAGTCTTTTGGAGTCAATCTGAATTCTGGTTGGGTCAATACCGGGGCTCCGCTGAAACCCGGACGGTTTGAGCTCAAGATAGTTGCCAATGCTGCTTTCGTTCCGTCTAACAATAAAACGTATCATCTGGATGCCTTAGGCTTTAGAAATCCGGTGAACAGAACAGTCTATGGCGAGCCAGCTGTTGAACAATGGGAATATAATAACCCGGTAGCTCCTACTATTTTTGGCGCTAATGACGAAACGGCTACTATCCGGAAAACGCTTACTTATCAAAATCCTGCCACTCAGCAACAGGAAACCACTACCATAGCAGAAATATCTTTGCCTCCAGGGCTTGGTATTGGTGTGAATCCCTTACCGGTGGTGCCTCAGCTAAGTGTGGGATTACCGCTGGGAACGGAAATCATGCTAAGGTACCTTCCTTCAGTAAGCACAGGTTCAGGCCAGGATGCTTTCACTTTTGATGGTTTGTGGGGGTTAGGATTCAAGCACAGTATCAAGCAATGGATTCCAGGTATCAAGCAACTGCCTTTCAGCCTTTCTATGGTGGTGGGCTATACTTCTTCCAGGTCCAGACTTGGCTTTGATCCCATGATGCCGGACGCACCGGCAGGTGGTGAATTTGCCGATCCCAGTGCTGCAGGAACTGCTTATACCGGACCCGGCGTTGCCGAAGCGGATTATACAGGACAGGGCGTAGAGTTTAATACCAGTGCCTGGAATGTGAATATACTGGCGTCAAAGAAAATAGCGATTCTTAGTGCTTATGGGGGATTAAGGTATGCCCGATCACAAACCAGTATTGTGATGACCGGCCAATACGGTTTCGCGGGGGAGCCTTTTACGAATGAAAACGATATGAGCGATCCTAATAATGGCCGTTATACGCTGATCCTTACAGAAAAAAATCCAATAGATATTCGGATGCCCATTGGCCAGATGGGGGTTGTAGGCGGCTTTCGTTTAAAGCTGGGAATTATGAGCTTATTTGCCGAAGGTACCTGGTCAAAATATTCTACAGTATCGGCAGGCATTGGCTTTGGATGGATGAATTGATAGAATAAATCAGCTCATCTGAGAAGCTCCGTTTGTATAAAGCGGGGCTTTTTTTATGTCTATGACAAGCAACATATTCCATATTTTTTGCTTTATGCTGTAACCCCTGTACTAGAAAGGAGTTCATATTAATTAACTTCACATTGTTCTAACGCAGCACTACCACAACTGTCTAACCATAAACAAAAATGAATTACAGAATATTAGGAAATACAGATGAAAAACTCTCTGCTATAGGACTGGGTTGTATGGGCATGACCCATGCCTATGGTCAGCGTGATGATGCAGAGTCACTGGCGACGCTCAACCTGGCACTGGATTTAGGTGTCAACTTCTGGGACACTGCCGATGTCTATGGCCCTCATACCAACGAAGAGCTACTGGCTAAAGTGTTAGTACCCAACCGGGACAAAGTTTTTATTGCTACCAAGTTTGGCTTTCAGATAGATCAGCATAAAAATATGGTCTTCAATGGTTCTCCCGATTATGTAAAGCAAGCCTGTGAGGGAAGTTTGAAGCGATTAGGGATAGATACCATTGACCTGTATTATACACACAGGGTAGATCCGAAGGTACCCATAGAAGAAACGGTAGGCGCCATGGCCGAATTGGTGCAAGAAGGAAAAGTGAGATATATAGGGCTTTCAGAAGCTTCTCCGGAGTCGATCCGAAAAGCACATGCGGTTCATCCTGTCAGTGCATTGCAAAGTGAGTACTCATTCATTACAAGAGACCCTGAAAATACGATCATCCCTCTTTGCAAAGAGCTGGGCATCACCTTTGTTCCCTTTTCTCCGCTATCCCGTGGCTTGTTTTCTGAGCATTCTATCAACATGAATGAAATAGGGGAAAGTGATTTCAGAAGGACCTTACCCCGCTTTAAAGATGAAAAAGCTTTCCAAAATAATCAGGCACTGGCCAAGGCCCTGACAGAAATGGCCCACGAAAAAAATATCACTTCTTCACAACTGGCATTGGCCTGGGTTTTAGCCCAGGGAGATCATGTTGTTCCTATTCCGGGAACGAAAAAGCGAAAATACCTGGAAGAAAATGCAAAAGCTGTAGCGGTACACTTAACCGCAGAAGATCTACAACATATTGCAGCACTGTTGGAGCAGTATCCGGATGTGGGTAATCGCTACGATGAAAAGAATATGAATCTGGTTAATAACTGACAAAGGTGGTGGGTAAGGGAAAATACTGCTAAGCATAAATATAGGCCCATTGACTACTTTCATTTAGCAGAAATATCCTGTAGCGGAAGATGTTTAAGTTGCGTGCAAAAAATCAAAATATGCTATGGATTTTCTAATTGTAGCCTACGATGGAACAGATATGGAGGCACCCAGCCGCCGGCTTAAAGTAAGAGAGGCGCATTTACAGTATGCCCGGCTCATGAAAGAACAAGGACGCCTTATTGAAGGGGGCGCCATACTGGATGAGCAAGGCAATATGATCGGTTCTACCCTTCTGATGCGTTTTGATTCCCGTACAGCACTGGATCAATGGCTTAGTCAGGATCCCTACAAAACAGGAAACGTATGGGTGAACATTGAAATAAAGCCCATCAGGCTCGTAAAGTTTTAGCTTTTTATCTCCATTTTTAAACATTCCTGCCATAATCCTGAATAATTCCGTAATTTTGCGGCTCAAAAATTTGTTGTAGGTACAAAAGTACGGAATAGAATAAAATGAGTAACCTTAACGAAGAAATAGCCAAGAGAAGAACCTTTGGAATTATCAGCCACCCGGATGCCGGAAAGACAACCCTGACTGAAAAGTTGCTGCTGTTTGGGGGAGCCATTCAGACAGCCGGGGCGGTGAAGTCTAACAAGATAAAAAAACATGCTACCTCCGACTTCATGGAGATTGAGAAACAGCGGGGTATTTCTGTAGCTACCTCTGTGATGGGGTTCAACTACCAAAACGGAGGAGATCCGATTAAAATTAACCTGCTGGATACACCGGGCCACCAGGATTTTGCGGAAGATACCTACCGTACGCTGACCGCCGTGGACAGTGTCATCATGGTGATCGACTGTGTGAAGGGAGTAGAGCAACAAACGGAAAAGCTGATGGAAGTGTGCCGTATGCGTAATACACCCGTGATCGCTTTTATCAACAAACTGGACCGGGAAGGCCGCGATCCTTATGATTTACTGGATGAAATTGAAGCGAAGTTAGACATCAAAGTGAGGCCTTTGAGCTGGCCGGTGGGCATGGGTAAAAGTTTTAAGGGTGTCTACAGCTTGTTTAGTAAAAGCTTATTTCTGTTTCAGCCCAGCCGGCAGAAACTGCAGGATGAAGGCGTACAGATTGCTGATATTAACAGTCCGGAACTGGAAAAATATGTTGGGGAAAGTTTTGCCAGTCAATTGCGGGAAGATGAAGAACTTATCAATGGCGTTTATCCGGAATTCAACATTGATGCCTATCTGAGAGGAGAAGTAGCTCCCGTATTTTTTGGAAGTGCTGTCAACAATTTTGGTGTCAAGGAGCTTCTGGATACTTTTATCAAAATAGCCCCGACGCCTCGCAGCCGGGAGACGGACGAAAGAGTGGTGAAACCGAATGAGGAAGCTTTCAGTGGGTTTGTTTTTAAGATTCATGCCAATATGGACCCAAGGCACCGCAACCGCATTGCTTTTGTCAGGGTATGTTCGGGCAAATTTGAGAGGAATAAAAACTATTATCATGTGCGGTTGAACAAACAATTTAAGTTTTCCAGTGCTACTGCCTTTATGGCACAGGATAAAGAAATTATAGAAGAGGCCTATCCTGGCGATATTGTAGGTTTGTATGATACCGGCAACTTAAAGATCGGAGATACCCTGACAGAAGGAGAAAATGGCGTTTTCAAAGGAATACCCAGTTTTTCACCGGAAATCTTTCGGGAAGTTGTCAACCAGGATGCCATGAAAACCAAGCAGCTGGACAAGGGTTTGCGGGAGCTGATGGATGAGGGAGTCGCCCAGTTGTTCACTTATGAATTAGGTTCCCGCAAGGTGGTGGGCACCGTAGGCGTACTGCAATTTGAGGTAATACAATATCGGTTGAAACATGAATATGGGGCCAGTTGCACATTTCAGCCCTTGAGCCTGTACAAAGCCTGCTGGATCAGCAGTGAAGACCCGAAAAAATTGAAGGCATTTATCGCTTCCAAAGAAAGGCATATCGCCCGTGATAAAGATGGTAAATATGTGTTCATGGCAGAATCCCGCGCCTGGTTACAAATGGTACAGGAGAACTTTCCCGATATACAGTTCCACTATACATCGGAATTTTAGGGCTGCTGTTCTCATTCCGGATTGAAAATGGCTGTGCAGCATGCCCTTTAAAGGAGCACTTCCGGCTAAGTGATAGTAGGGCATGAGGGCTTTACTTCCTGCCAAAAAGTGAGTACATTATGGGTTCTTACCAGACCGGATACTGGCTATGGAACCTTCATTAGATCACTGGACTATTATTTTTCTGCTGGCCGCTGCGCATGGCCTGTTCTTATCCGTTGTTCTTTTCTTTCATCGGAAAGGGAATCGGAGGGCCAACCGCTTGCTGGCTGGTATCATGTTGATGTTCGGCATTTCTCTTGGCTACTATGTAGCCTTCTGGACGCAATATGTGCAGTTGCTACCCAGGTTTACCGCTGTCATTGTCATACTGCCGTTGCTGTTTGGTCCTTTGTTGCTCCTTTACTTTCGGCAGATCCTGGGGAAACCTTTCCGGAAGCAGGACCGCTGGCACTTTTTACCCTTTACACTTTTTTGTCTGGTCAATTTGCCAACGTACTTATCCTGGAACGAAGCTTCGTGGTTTCAGACATCTCCGCTGGCTTTCTTCACAGCGTCCCCCCTTCGGATGATATGTTTAGTGTTATTCAATGTGCATGTGACAGTTTACAGTATATACCTGTTTGTTTTTCTCAGAAGGCAAACCCGGCGAGTGTCTTCTGCTGATCATCAGCCCGATCTGCCAAAAATAGAATGGCTCAGGAAATCAGCCATAGGATTCGCAGGATTCACCATGAGTTTGGTCAGCTATTATGTGCTGGTGCATACGATCGACTTCAATATCATGTATGATTATGCCATATCGCTATCTATGACATTGGGTATTTATGCAGTAGGCTATGTAGGCTATCGTTACCCGGAAGTTTTATCCGGTTATCCTGCGCAGGAATCTACCATGAAATATGCCCGGTCGAACCTGACGGAGGAAGAGGCAACAGCCTATTTGCAGCAAATCCTGCAATACATAGAGGAAGAAAAACCTTATCTGGATTGCGAACTCCGGATGGAAACCCTGGCGGCTGACTTGCAGATGTCCAAACATCATTTCTCACAGGTGATCAATGAAAAACTGCATCTTAACTTTTCAGATTTCATGAATAGCTATCGCATACGGGAAGCGCAGCGGCTGCTGGAAGATCCTGCCAATCAAGCCTCAAAAATCATGGCCATAGCCTACGATGCAGGTTTTAATACCAAGGCTTCTTTCTACAATGCTTTTAAAAAGCAAACCGGTATTTCCCCTGCCCGCTACCGGACTCATTATCAAAATATGCAGCAAAATGTAGAGTAATCCGGCACCTCTTTCCAGTAGGAAACAGAAAGCATAAACACTGATAAAGAACCATCCTTAAGACCAGAGGCCTTCATTGTTGTACAAAAAGGTCAAATCTTATCGGATTGGTCCTCTCACTCATTTTTTTTTCTTCATTTAGGCTTGTACCAAACTTTCAACCAGTGATGAAAACCTTATACCACTGCATTTCCTTGCTTTCTGTCATCTTTGTTTCTTCAACAAACCCAGCGCCAGACACCGAGCCTGCTCTTAACCCTGAACATCTCTTTGACTTTTGGGTGGGCGAATGGGATCTCACCTGGGAGACTGCCGAAGGGGATCAGGGGAAGGGTGTGAATCAGATCGTAAAGATCCTGGATGGAAAGGTGATTCAGGAAAATTTTGAGTCATTGTCTCCTAAGGGGCAGCCTGCGTTGAAGGGTATGAGTTTATCTGTTTATCATCCACAAACGAAGACCTGGCGCCAGGCCTGGGCCGACAATCAGGGGGGATACTATGATTTTACGGGTCAAACAGAGGGGGATAAGAGAATTTTTGTGACTCAGACAAAAACCACTTCCGGAAATACAGTTCACCTGCGTATGATTTTCAAAGATATAGAAGAGGAGGCTTTCACCTGGGACTGGGAGTCTTCTGAAGATGAAGGAAAAACATGGCAGCGCCGGTGGCGCATATTCTATCAGAGGAAGAAGTAATCATACTATTTTTTCAGAACCCCATTAGGTTTACTCAAAACTGTAAAATCTGCAAAAACAAAGATGCTGATAGTATCACTTGTTTTCTCATCAGGGCCTTTTTATGCCAGTGAAAAAATGGCAGTAGTAGACACATCAGGATTGCCTGCTTCCCTGCTGAATCTCTGGCGGGGGGAATGGGATGTAGTATGGGAAGGTGCCAAAGGCGAAAGGCATTCCGGGATTAACCGGGTAGGCGAGATCGGGAGTAGAAGCATCATTCAGGAACATTTTGAAGCGCTGGACGCCGGTACTTTCTCAGGTTTAAAAGGGGTATGTTTCTCCAAATATAATGGGCAAACCAGGCAGTGGCATCAGGCATGGCATGATAACCAGGGAGGATATTATGATTTTGTAGGGGCTTTTGATCGGCAGGGCCGCATATTTACGACGAAAATCGTCTCTCATGAGGGAAATATCTCTGACCATCGGTTGGTTTTCAAATATGCCAGCAGAAAGTCCATCCTGTGGGACTGGGAAATATTTAATGAACGGAAACATCAATGGATGAGAAGCTGGCGCATGCAATACAGAAAATTATCTTGATTGAATTTTTTCTTTCTAACCCCTTGCCTAAGCTCAAATCTGTTTTCCGCACATGCTGGTCTATTTGCCTGGCATCACGAACCTAATAGGGGTATGTTTGTGTTTACATGCTTAATGAAACATGCTCAATCACTGCCTGCGGTTTTGTATGAAGACAATCATCTGCTAATTGTGAATAAACCTGCCGGAAGGCTGGTCCAGGGAGACCGTACCGGTGATGAACCGCTGGTAGAAACTTTCAAAAATTATCTGAAAGAAAAATATCATAAACCGGGTGCAGTTTTTTTAGGGGTGGTGCATCGGCTGGATCGTCCGGTGAGTGGTGTGCTGGTATTTGCCCGTACCTCTAAAGCACTGGACAGGATGAACAAATTGTTCAGCAGCCGGGCGGTGCAAAAAATATATTGGGCTGTTGTGGCGCACAAACCACCGGCAGAAGCGGCTACGCTGGTTCACTGGCTGAAAAAAGATACAGCCAAAAATACAACGACAGCTTATGAGCAGGAGAGGGACCATGCTAAAAGGGCAGAATTACAATACACCCTGCTGGGTAGCCAGAAAAACTTGTATTTACTCGAAGTAGCACCCTTAACCGGAAGACCGCACCAGATCAGGGTGCAGCTGGCAACCATGGGCTGCCCTATTCAGGGAGATATCAAATACGGCTTTGCGCATCCTAATGCCGATGGAAATATTAGTCTGCATGCCCGCAAGCTTCACTTTATCCATCCGGTAAAGAAAGAGCCCATATCGGTGGTAGCGCCACTGCCTGCCTATGAAAGCTGGCCGATGTTTGCTAACTTTCAGCCATAAACTACGAAATATCTGTTATGCCCGATACTAATCTGATTCAAAAACTAAAAGCACGCTGGGACCTCAACAGTGGCCTTCAGGTAGTGTTAGTCCTGTTGGTATTTACCTGTACGGGTTTCTCTGTGATGTTTTTGAAAGAACCCCTGTATCAACTGGTGGGTATTGATGAACAGACCTCCGCCTGGATCAGAATACCTTTTTACCTAATAGCTGTGCTTCCCATCTATCAGGTAGTGCTACTTTTTTATGGATTTATTTTTGGGCAGTTTCGTTTCTTCTGGAACTTTGAGAAGCGTATGTTCGAACGTATGTTTTCCAGAAAGCGGAAAAAGATACAATCAGATTAGAAGGGGACAGGTATACTTTTGCTTTTTCCTTGATGATCTACAATGACTATTTTTTCTGTGTCTGGCCCATACCTTAAGGTTCTGGAAGATTGAGATAAATAAGTAGCACCATAATAAAATTCATGCTTATAGGTCTGCCCGTTCTTTAAGGTAATCAGTGCATAAGCATCTTTTGTGGTTGCTTTATAAAACTTTGCAGAACTCCCTTCGGTGTACGTCTGTAACGTATCTGCATTATTTGCGACCAGCACCAGATTTTTTCCTTCGGCTGTGGTGAGTTGTGCCACTCCTTTCGCATCTTTATCGGCCAGAAAACCACTTTCCTGCAACGTAATGGAGCGGAAACCTGCCTGCCCGTTTCCCTGCAAATATAAACCTACCGCTGCATCATATTGTCCGGTAGACACTTCTGTCGCATAAGAATTGCCTGTTAGCAGTACATCCAGATTGCCATCCTGATTATAATCGCCCGTTATGATGCCATATACAGGTGACATTTGGGCTTCATGGGGTAAGGCACTTATGCTGAATGTTCCATTACCCAGGTTTTCGAGGTAGCTGCTTTCAAAACGTTCGCTGCGGACCACATAGGCAGCAGACAACTCCTGTGGTAAAAAAGATTTTTCAAAAGTAGCCTCTGCATAGGCTGTATACGTTTTGAATCTGGCTCGCATGGCAGTGATCTGGGTGTTTAAGAGGTCGCGGGAGTGTGCGATATAATTTTCTCCTTGTATATAATAGCACATGATTGGGTCCATACTTCCATTTTTGTCATAATCGTTGGCATAGATGCAAAGAGGTTCTTCAGGCGAAGCTTTATAGGATGTATTTAATCCTAAATTTCCTGCTATATAATCGGTGTCTCCATCATGATCAAAGTCTCCGCCTGCCAGGCTGTTCCACCATCCGGAAGTGTGTTGTAAGCTTGTCTTTTCTGTTTCGTCTATCAAATTACCTTTTACATTCTGATAAAAATGAATAGACATGAATTCTCCGGTGACTAATAAATCTGTCCACCCATCATTGTCATAGTCAGTCCAGAGAGCGGCTGTGACCATTCCGGCCTCGGCGAGAGGAGCCGCTACTGTCTGCGTCACATCGGTGAAGCGGCATCCGGCGGGTCCGCTATCATTTCTCAACAGATAGCTGCGGGCAGGTAAGGGATAGGCTCCCGGCACTACACGGCCACCCACAAACAAATCCAGGTCACCATCCTGGTCATAGTCTGCCGCTACCACACAGGAGCCACTGGATAACATGGCTGGTAAGGCTTCTGTAGCACGGCTAAACTTATCAGAACCATCATTGAGATAAAGCCTGTCCTGGTATAAGGGGGATCTTTTGGGGAAAGCACTGCCGCCACTGACTACATACAAATCCAGATCCTGGTCATTGTCTGCATCAAAGAGCAAGACGCCCATGTCTTCTGAAAGACTGTCTTGCGAAAACAGAGCACTTTGAAAATGCCCGTCTGTTTGTTGTAAAAAGATTTGACCAGAATAGCCGGCCGCTCCTCCTATGTAAAAATCCTCCCGTTCGTCTCCATTCATATCTCCAACGGCAATGCCTGGACCCCCGCGGGAGTGCATGTGAGGCAGCAAGGGCTGTATCTTAAAATCTACATAATTGTCCTCCTGGTGACGATAGGACAGCTTATATTGATGAGAAACTTCATGAAACATAGGATTAGTTACCTCCACTTTCTCAGGTACTGTGAGCGCGTCTGTGGCCTCCTGCTGACGGAGCGTTAGTAGTTGATGGGCAGCTATATTTTTTAATAGCTGATATTGGCCATCAGGCCAAATAATTTCCAGCGTATCTATCTTTTCTGTAGTACCCAGGCCAAAATGGATAACAGGATCTACTGTCGATTCATAGCCGCGATAGAGAAAATGCTCGTAGAATTGCAGCTGCCCTTTGTATTTAAGATTGATCTTAGCACCAATACCATCCCTGTTGGGGGGAATACCTATCAGCTTTATCCGCAAGTAGTGCCGGTCAGCCCTCTGATTCGTTTTATTCTCATACACATGCGCTTCTTCGTTCATGTTGTTCACTACTAGGTCTAAATCACCATCATTATCCAAATCAGCATAAGCAGCTCCATGAGAATACCCTGCCTGGGTGATGCCCCACTCCAGAGACCGGTCAGAAAAAGTCAGGTTGCCATTATTTTCGAATAGATAGTCATGAAGGGCTACCCCTTCCAGCGATTGAATAGCCAGCAGCTTATCCGCTCTTTTAGCTTCAGCGGTTCCCATCGCTGTATTGTAAATATTCTGGTAACGAATGTAGTCCAGGTTTCCCAAATCTCTTAAAAACCCATTCGTCACAAAGAGGTCTTTGTCTCCGTCGTTATCATAATCAGCGAGCAGGGGGCTCCAACTCCAGTCTGTGCTGCTGATGCCTGATAGAAAACCGATCTCACTAAATACGCCGCTGCCCAGATTCAGTTGCAGGGTATTCCGACTATATTGGGGCGCAAATCCGGTTTTTAAAGCCAACTGGAATTTATCATAACTGGAAGAGGGCATGATCATTTTTTGCCGTTTGTTATCTTCAGGACGCATGTCAAGTACGATGATATCTACCAGGCCATCATTGTTGAAGTCGGCAATGTCGTTGCCCATACTGGCATAGCTGGTGTGCTTCAGATAAGTAGCAGCCTGATCCGTAAAAGTGCCATCCGTATTATTGATATACAATACATCATTCCCGATAAAGTCATTGGAAATATAAATATCCGGCCAGCCGTCGCGGTTAATGTCGCTAATGGCCAAACCCAAGCTATAACCTTCTATCAGAATGCCGGCACTCTTGGATACATCGGTAAAAGTATGGTCACCGTTGTTGCGGTACAGTACGTCTGTGCTTGGCGATTCGCCTTGCAAGCTTCTGGCCCGGATATCATTAACACCAGATATGTAATCAGCAGGGTTAATAATAAGAAACAGGTCTAAATCACCATCCCGGTCGTAGTCAAAAAAGGAGGCATGCATGGTCTGTCGGGTATCGGCAATACCATAGGCTTCAGCTTTCTCAGTAAAAGTATTGTCCTGGTTATTGATATATAACAAATTGGCCCGCTCGGCTAACGGACCGTGGCCCGATACACAGACATAGAAATCCATCCAGCCATCCTGGTTAATGTCTACCATAGCTACGCCGGTGCCCCATCTTTGATGGATTAATCCTGCCGATTCTGTTATGTCCTCAAACCGAAGATTACCTTTATTGACATATAGCCGCCCGGATTCCATGTTTCCACTGAAATACAAATCGGTGAGTCCGTCGTTGTTGATATCCCCTGCAGCGACACCAGCACCCGTATAAAAGTTGGTGAACGTATAAACATTATGCTGCTCACTCTCCTCAATTCGATTGTTGAAGTGTATGCCTGTGCGCGAAGGTGGTAGTTGCTCAAAAACCGTGGGACGAGGCGCGTCACATGACAGGAATCCTATAGTAGATCCGATTAAAAAGTATGCATAAAATACTCCTTTCATGACAGAAAACACGCTTCTTTAACGACTGGAAATGTATGGTAGAGAGAAACCCACCTTTTCTAAAAAGTGAATTTCTCTCTGGATGCAATTCAATGGCTGATCAATAGCCGGGATTTTGTTCTAACACTCCACCACTACGATCAATTTCAGATTGTGGAAAAGGGAAAAGGCTATAACGATCCTGCCATTGGTCACCAAAGACTTCAGCCCCTATGCCCCAACGAACAACATCAAACCAGCGATGACCTTCAAAGGCTAATTCTACTCTTTTTTCTTGCCTTAAGGCTTCCATGAGGTTGGCAGGAGCATCCAGATCAGCTAACCCGGCGCGGTTTCGAATATCGTTGATCTGCTGTAAAGCTTCGGCATCTCTGCCTGTTTCCAGCAGGGCTTCGGCATAGAGTAGTTTTAATTCCGCGAAGCGGAACCATCTTTCATTGTTAAAGTCAGCCTGAAAGTGCGGGGCATGATTATCCGGTACTACATTTCTGGCGCCCCGGTATTTTTTGATCGTAAGATCTGTAGAAGACCAGGCTGTATCATAAGGAATAGATCTGAACCCATCGGTCGTATAATAGGTATCCCCTTCTTCGTAGATACTGACTTCTCTGCGCAAATCTCCGGCTTCAAAAGCACTCAACAAATCTTGTGTAGGCACAAACCAACCGCTTTTACCACCGGGGGCTCCATTACCTGCATCAAAATAACCGGTTCGGGCAATACCCTGTGTTCCTTTAAAAGCTTCGGAGTGAATGTCATCGAACACCCAGAGGTTATCATCGGAAAAGGGACCGCCAAATTGAATCTCAAAAATGGACTCTGCATTGTTTTCATTGTCAAAAGCGAAAACATCTTCATAGTTGGGCAAAAGTATATAGGGGCCATTCTGAATCACATCTTCAAAAGCTGTGATAGCTGCCGTCCAATCTTCTTTCCACACATTTACCTTCCCAAGGTAAGCTTTGGCCGACCAGGCGGTAGCGCGCCCCAGATTACTGACATCCCAGGAAGCAGGCAGTTTGCTGGCCGCTTCTTCAAAATCAGACAGGATCTGGGTATACAGTTCTTCCTGGGTGGCATTAGGTAGTGACAGGTTATTCAGATCCCGGTTTACTTCCAGGGACAGCGGCGGCGTGCCCCACATTTTCAGGGCCTGAAAATGAAACCAGGCCCGGAGAAATTTGGCTTCCCCTTCCAGTTGGGTTATTTCTTCATCAGTCAATTCATGGTCGCCATCCAGTTTCTCCAAAACTAGATTGGCTCTGAAGATACCTTCATATACAATAGAATAGATGGATTGGAAAGGGACAGCAAAAGCATCAAACAATAAGTTGTCGAGGTTCCGGGAGATTTGATCGGAGGTGACATCATCTGCCGCTACGTTGTCAGAAGTCACTAACGACATTTTCCAATATTCTCCTCTCTCATTGAGCGTTTCGGTACTGTTGCCCCAAAACTTCTGGATGGAAGAGTAAGAAGCAAAGATAGCACCGTCAAATTCTGCTTTGGTGTTGTAAAAGGCGTTCTCTGTAACGCGATCCAGCGGTTCCAGATCCAGGTTATTACAGGAATCTATCAAGATGAGTGACAGAAATATCAATAAAACTTGCTTTTTCATGACTTGTGGATTTTTAGAATGTTGCCTGAAGACCTATCTGAAAAATCTGGGGTTGAGGGCCACCCCCTGAATCCTCACCTGTTGCCAAAGGAAATTCACCTTTCTGGAAGCTGAATCCCCGGGTTACTTCAGGGTCATATCCTAAATAATCGGTGAAGGTAGCCAGGTTCTGCACACCAACATAAGCTCTGATGTTTGTAATAAAGCTGTCTGTCATTGATTCCAGCACGGTTGAAGGGACGGTATACCCTAGTTGGATATTTCTGATCCTCATATGGTCGGCATCCTCTATCCATCGATCGGAAAACCGGTTGTTGTTATTCGGATCTACCGCTGTAGCCCTGGGAATGGTGTTGCTGGTGCCGGGTCCTGTCCATCGGTCCAAAACACGGGTTGACTGATTGTTCATGTTTTGCAAATTTTCAAGTCCTCTTCTGGCGGCATTATACACCTGCATCCCTCCTACTCCCTGTAGTAAAATTGATAAGTCGAGGCCTTTCCAGTTACCGGAGAGGTTAATCCCATAATAATAGTCAGGAATGGGGCTGCCTAACTTAGTACGGTCATTGTTATCAACTACTCCGTCATTGTTGATATCCACAAAACGAATATCACCGGGCTCACGTCCGCCAGACAGGGCATCTTCCGGAGCCGCATTAACTTCTTCCTGGGACTGGAAGAGGCCATCCGTTTTGAAACCATAATAATGACCCAGCGGCTCTCCCTTGATAGTCCTGTGTGTTTGTCCGCCTCCAATACCTGTAATAATCTGAGGAATGGAACCCAGGGAGGTTACTTCATTTTTCACAGTGGTGATATTCCCCCCTATCCGATAGGAAAAATCTCCGATACTATTATTATAGTTAATAGCCAGTTCTATACCGGAATTTAGAATTTCGCCAATATTGGCATCGGTAGGCAGGAAATAGCCAGAGACAGCAGGGATAGGGAATCCGAGCAAAATATCTTTGGTTATTTTCCGGTAATAATCAAAAGTTAAGTCGATCCGGCCTTCCAGCATGCTCATGTCCAATCCGATATCCGTTTGTGTACTGGTTTCCCATTTCAGGTCAGCATTGGCAAAGTTGGTCGGCACTGGAGCCCGTATGATCTGCTGGTTCTGGCCAATGACATAAAAGGGGTTGAGATTGAGAGAGCTGATGAAGGCAAAATTCAAACCGGTAAACTGATTGCCTGATTGTCCCCATCCTCCTCTGATTTTGACATCGTCTACGAAGCTGTTCTCCGGGAAGAAGGATTCTTCGCTGATTCTCCACCCTGCAGAGAGGGAGGGGAATATATCTGACCGGTTATTTTCTGCAAAACGGGAAGTAGCATCCCGGCGGACGTTGAAAGTCAGTAAGTATTTATCTGCAAAAGAATAGTTGACCCTGCCCAGAAATCCGCGAAGTGCCCATTGATCCGCTTCATTGCCGGCAGCCACAGTATTGGCGACAGAGGCGAACCTGACAGAAGTGCTGAATAAGTCTCTGCCTTGCAGCCTGATTTTATCAAAACGGAAGTTGGTTTCTTCGTGTCCCAGCAAAAGGGTGAGGCTATGCTTGCCGAAGGTATTGGCATAGGTAAGCGTATTGCTGATGTTGGTCGTGAGTTCAATGGGCCGGGATTGTACCAGTAGTGATAGCTGAGGCAGTCCGATGCCTGAGAGAGAAATGGGGCCATCATAGGTAAAAGCATCGCCTACATTATAATCGATACCACCTGATATTCTGTATTTTAATCCTCTAAAAAGTTCCAGTTCTCCATAAAGGTTGCCCAGTATTTTTAAACTTTTGATACGTGTTTCACTGGCTCTGTGATCGTTTCGATAGACATAGTTAGCACCTCTGGCACCTCCCGTGGTGGTAGGATTTTCAGGGTTATAGCCAAAGGGACCATCAGGGTTATATATCTTGAAGTAAGGAGCATTCAGGGCAGAGTTCAACGCGCCAAAGGCGCCTGACTGAGACTGCACTTCCCGGTCGTAGTAGCTGACCAGTATGGATTCGCCAAATTTGAGGCGATTGCCTACTTTAAAATCAGAATTAGCTTTAAATGAATATCTTTCAAAACCTTGTGCCAGTTCAACCCCTTCCTGATTCAGATAACCGCCTGAAACACTAAAATTTACATTTTCGGTGCCACCGCTGGTGGTGATGTTATGGCTTTGCATAGAACCGGTTCTGAATACGGCATCCTGCCAGTCTACAAAAGGGTCTCCCTGAAACTGACTGTAATCCCGACCCAGCTGTGCCTGGAGATCAATAAACTGGTCTACATTCAGCACATCTATTTTTTTATTTTCAGCTACGTTTTGAAACCCGACGTATCCATCATAGGTCACGGAGGTCCTTCCCTGTTTTCCTCTTTTGGTAGTCACAATGATAACGCCATTGGCGGCTCTGGCGCCATAGATTGCTGCCGAAGAGGCATCTTTCAATACGTCGATAGATTCAATATCATTAGGGTTGATGCCTGCCAGTGGATTGGTCTCAGTGTAGGAACCCGTATTGACAGTGATATTGCTGGTCTGTACGATAGGAACGCCATCTATAACCCATAAGGGCTGATTGGCTCCAGCGGTGCCTACACCACGAATTCTCACGTTGATAGGTGCCCCCGGATTACCACTTCGGTTGGAGATATGTACCCCGGATATGCGGCCGGCCAGTATCTGATCCGGGCTGGTAATCGGTTTGGCTGCAATCTCTTCGCTGGGGATGGAACCTACGGCACCGGTAAGATCAGCTTTCTTTTGCGTACCAAAACCTACCACCACCACTTCCTCCAGGGCTGTTACATCAGGCGACAGACTTACGTTGATGACATTTTGGCCATTGATAGGTATTTCTTTTGTGAGGTAACCTACATAAGAAAAAACCAATGTTTCTGCATTATCCGGCGCAGAAACTCTATAATTTCCATCTATGTCGGTGATAGTACCAATAGAAGTTCCCTTTACCAAGACGTTAACGCCGGGCAAGGTTTCGCCTTCTTCAGAAGAGACCTGGCCTGTTATTTCAATTTCCAGGGACTCTTTGCTGTAAATTAAACCGCTGGCTTCGGCTTTTAAAAATAGACCAAGCAGACAACAAATAAGTGCTCCAATCATTGGATGCCAGGAGGGCCACCTGATAGGTTTGCGTAGTTTTAGGTTCATGTGGTGTATGTTTAAAATGGATAAAAGTCGCTGATTTCAGGCTTGATCGCTTGCCAGCAAAAATTGACCATGCCCCATACATCCTGTTTGACCCATACCTGTTTACGCTCACCGGAGGATGCCAGCACAACAACTTCCAGTCTACAGCCTGTATCAAAATCAATCTTATCGATTGTCTGCCTTCTATTTTGGGAATTATCTAAAATACGTCGTTCAGCCTGCTCATGGTTAGGCAAGCTATTTTTGCACAATATCACCTAGCAGCTCATGGGCTACCATTGATCACGGGAATGTAACGTTTATAAGAAGCAGCCTTTTGCTTCTTTAATAATAAGAGTTGCTTTACACAAATATGAAAAAACGGTAGGCCATTTTTTGATACTTTTCTATCAGTTTATGCAAAATTTTTAACGAATGTATATCGCATTATACATCCTTTTTTTAGTTAAGCGGTATAGTAGGGCCGTGTAGCAAGAAGCCTATTGGGAGCGTATCTACGGTTAATTCATCTGTTTTGAAGCAGCCATAAACTACTGAGGGCAGCAAGAATGTACAAAGAGCATGTTTGTTATAGTACTCCATGAGCATATAACAGTGGCTGATTTGCGAAAGAGGTGGCTTTACTGGTAAGGCTTTGACAATATAAGATAATGTATTTCAGCATGTAAAAAGATGGGTGTACCAGCAGAACAAAGACAAAAAAAAGCAGCAAGTTTATTTTGCTGCATAAAAAATGAAAGGGGGCTTTACCTTCAATAAAAACTGAATAGAAAAGCATGTTATTCAATGATTTTCTCTGCCAGTACTGTAATGTTATTTTTGAGTACTTCCACTACACCACCTTCTACCATTACGCTTTGGTGGCCACCCGGTCCCCGGTATTCAATTTTCCCTTTGCCCAAAGAACTTACCAGCGGCGCATGATTGTTTAGCACCTGAAAAGATCCTTCACTACCTGGAAAGGTGGCAGAATCTACCTCTCCGTCAAATACCTGGCGGTCGGGTGTGATAATGGTTAAATGCATATGCTATTAAGTTTAGTAGATGCTGGAAACCAAGGGCGTGATCTTGTTAATGGTCGCGCCCCTGGCATCCAGTGTCCGGCATTTATCTTGATTCGGCCAACATTTTTTCTCCAGCTTCAATCACCTGCTCAATGGTTCCTTTTAAGTTGAAGGCAGGCTCAGGAATGTGATCTAATTCCCCGTCCATGATCATATTGAAACCTTTGATTGTATCTTTGATGTCCACCAACTGTCCGGGAAGACCTGTAAACGCCTCGGCCACGAAGAAAGGTTGTGACAAGAAGCGTTGTACCCGTCGAGCCCGGTGCACTACTTGCTTATCTTCATCGGAGAGTTCATCCATACCCAGAATGGCAATAATATCCTGTAGTTCCTGGTAGCGCTGCAAGATTTGCTTCACATTTTGTGCAGTTCTGTAGTGTTCTTCACCCACAACTTCTGCTGTCAGAATTCGGGAGGTAGAATCCAAGGGGTCTACCGCGGGATAAATGCCTAACTCAGAAATCTTACGGGAAAGTACCGTGGTCGCATCCAGGTGGGCGAACGTAGTGGCGGGTGCCGGGTCTGTTAAGTCATCGGCCGGTACATAGACAGCTTGTACAGAAGTGATAGAACCTCTTCTGGTAGAGGTGATACGCTCCTGCATGGCTCCCATTTCTGTAGCCAGCGTAGGCTGGTACCCTACCGCTGAAGGCATACGACCCAACAGCGCAGATACTTCAGAACCTGCCTGGGTAAAACGGAAGATATTATCTATAAAGAAAAGAATATCTCTTCCCTGCCCTTTGCCATCCCCATCACGGAAATACTCAGCAACAGTGAGACCGGAAAGTGCTACACGGGCACGGGCACCGGGAGGCTCGTTCATCTGACCAAAGATCAGGGTGGCCTGAGATTCTTTCAGTTTATTCAAATCCACTTTGCTTAGATCCCATCCACCGGCTTCCATAGATTCCTTGAAATCATGGCCATATTTGATAATATCGGCTTCTATAAATTCCCGAAGCAGGTCGTTTCCCTCACGGGTTCGTTCACCAACACCGGCGAAAACGGAAAATCCGGAGTATGCTTTGGCAATATTGTTAATCAGCTCCTGGATGAGTACTGTCTTACCAACACCAGCACCGCCGAACAACCCTACTTTACCTCCTTTAGAGTAAGGCTCGAGGAGGTCAATCACTTTGATTCCGGTAAACAATACTTCCTCGGAAGTAGAAAGTTCTTCAAATTTAGGAGGTGGGTTGTGAATCGGTCTGCCGGCTCCTTCTGCGGGTTGTGGCAACCCGTCGATCGCGTCGCCTACTACATTAAAAAGCCTGCCCCGAATGTCTTCGCTGGTAGGCATTTTAATAGGTTTCCCGGTATCGGTCACGTCCATACCTCTGACTAATCCTTCTGTCCCTTCCATTGCGATGGTACGCACTCGATCTTCTCCCAGATGCTGCTGGCATTCCAGCACAAGCTTGGAACCATCGGGTCGGTTGATGACAAGGGCGTCCAGGATATTAGGTAATTTGATGCCTTCACCCTGAAAGCTTACATCAACGACGGGCCCAATTACCTGAACTACTTTTCCAATATTTGCCATTAATGATAGGTTTATTTCCCGTTAATATTTTAAGGATGCAAAAATATGGCATTCTGCCTACGTTTGCAAAGTTTACAGAGAATAAAAGCTGCTATTAAATTTTCTGCTATCAGGGCATTGCTTCTTACCAAGAGGTTCCGGAGATAAGGGGTTTATCTTCACGCATCAATAGATATGCTTAATGCTTATAGGGCTAGGCAGATGTTTAGCCCTTTTGTTCTTAAATGTAGTTGAGAGAAGTATTTAAAGCATACGGCAGGTAGCCAATAGACGCATTCCAGTTACAAATAGTGTAAGTTTTAAGTAACATAATTGTTGTATTTACTATAAAACTGCAAAAAGTATAAAACGGATGCAATAAAGAATGCCTTTTCTTGAAAAATTAACTTTTTGTGAAATTGACAATGAGAATTGAAAATTTTGTTGTTCTTCTATATTTTATAATTATTTTTGCTCCGGTTTTAGGAAAATTTTATATTTATTCCAAAATTCCTTTTTAGTTTTTCAGGTTTAAAAAGTATTTCACGCATTAGAACACTTAATTAACTGCTTATGAGAATTTTTACAAAGATTAAGTATGTTCTGTCGGTAACGTTTGCAGTGCTTTTTGTCGGAGTATTGTATGCGCAAGATGGAACAGTTTCCGGAACCGTAACGTCGGCTGAGGAGGGTCCTCTCCCTGGCGTTAACGTACTAGTAAAGGGAACCACCACCGGTACAGTAACTGATTTGGATGGTAACTACAGGCTGACAGTACCCGAAGGGAGTGATATTCTGGTATTTTCTTCTATCGGATATATCAACCAGGAAGTCAGCATCAACGGACGCACTACAGTTGATGTTGAATTAGTCACTGATGTACAGTCATTGAGCGAGGTTGTTGTGGTAGGATATGGTACGCAGGAGAAAAAAGAAATCACCAGTGCCGTAGCCAGTATCAGTTCAGAAGAATTTAATAAGGGTAACGTAAACGATGCCAACCAACTGCTGCAAGGGAAAGTAGCAGGCTTGATTGTCTCTAAACCCGGTGCCGACCCCAACCGGGGTTTTAACGTTCGTTTACGCGGGCTTTCTACCTTAGGAGCCAACAGCCAGCCTTTAGTCATTATTGATGGTGTGGTAGGCGCTGATTTGAACACAGTAGACCCTAATGATATTGCCTCTATGGACATCCTGAAAGATGGTTCTGCTGCCGCTATTTATGGCAGTAGGGGTTCCAGCGGGGTCATCCTGGTGACAACCAAATCCGGTAAGGCCGGGCAGGCAACTGTAGACTACAATGGCTATGTTTCTTCAGAAAATACGGCCCGTGTGGCAAAAGTGATGACAGCCGAAGAATTCAAAGCCTTGGGAATTGGGACTGATCTTGGTACTAGTACCAATTGGTTCGACGAAATCACGCAGAATGCCGTTTCTCAAGTACATAACGTGGCCCTTTCCGGTGGCTCTGAGCAGACTACCTACCGGGCTTCCTTAAACTACCGGGATATTCAGGGAGTGGCTATAGGCACTGGCTTTGAGCAGTTGAATGCCCGCTTAAACCTAACCCAAAGAGCACTGAATGACCGTCTGAGCCTGACATTGAATTTATCAGGAACCGTAAAAGATGCTCAGGGATTGTATGATGATAATGCTGGTTTTGAAGATGCCTTCCGGTATGCCACTATTTTTAATCCTACGGCACCTATCCGGTCTGATGCGCCTGAATTCGATGTCTATGGTGGGTACTTCCAGCAATTATTGTTTGATTACTTCAATCCTGTGGCTATCATTGAGCAGAACGAACTGGAATCCCAGGTCAACCTGATTAACTTTAATGTACAGGGTGAATATGAGCCGCTCGATGGGTTGCGTTTCCTGGCCCGCTATAGTCAGCAGCGAGACAATGAAACAGGCGGTGCTTACTATTCCAAATTCAGCTACTGGATAGGTGCGAACCGTAACGGTCTGGCAGCCAGAGCGGAAGAACGAGAATTTAACCAGTTGTTTGAGGGTACGGGTACGTACGATCGGGATTTTGGCAACCTTGCCTTTACCGGTTTGGCAGGATATTCCTATCAGGAGTTTATAGACGAAGGTTTTTTTGCCCAGGGAGGTAATTTCCTGACCGATGCTTTTGGTTACAACAATCTGAGCGCTTCTCTGGATTTTCCCAATGGTTTGGGCGGGGTCGACAGTTATAAAGCCTCCTATAAAATTATTGGATTATTCGGGAGAATAAACCTGAATTATGATGGAACCTATTTTCTTTCAGCCAGTTTACGGCGCGAAGGTTCCACCCGTTTTGGGGTAGGCAACCAGTGGGGTAACTTCCCCGCCGTGAGTGCCGGAGTCACCTTGAGTAACTTGTTTGATGTAGCCAGTATTGATAACCTGAAGCTGCGAGCCAGTTATGGGGTGACCGGTAATACGCCCGGCTCTTCTTATCTGTCTTTGGTAAGATTGGCACCGCAGGGCAACTTCTATTACAATGGTAATTATATTCCTAGCTATGGCCCTGCCAGTAATGCCAACCCCAACCTGAGGTGGGAGAAAAAAGCAGAATTCGATGTGGGGGTTGACTTTTCTATGTTTGGTGATCGCTTTACAGGTACCATAGATTATTACAGTCGGGTTACAACGGATCTGATTTATCCGCTGACAGTTCCTGTACCACCCAACCTGGTAGGTACTACTGAGCTTAATGTTGGTCAGCTCAACAGTAGTGGTCTGGAAGTCATTTTGAACTATGCAGTCATCAGCAACGATAACCTGACCTGGACCACCGGTCTGAATGGCACCTACTTTCTTGAGAATAAGCTGGTGTCTTTATCTGATCCGGAAGCAGGGTTGGATTTCGGAGGCCGCCGCCTGATTTCTAACTTGGGTTCACCCGGTCAGAACAATACGCCGCTGATAGAAGCCAAAGAAGGCGAAGAAATTGGCCGCATCTGGGGGAAAGTATACGATGGATTGTCAGAAGATGGTAAGTGGGTCTTTAGAGATCTGAATGGGGATGGAACAATAGACGATGCCGACGAGACTGTCATAGGACAAGGGCTTCCTGACTTCCAGATAGGATGGACTAACACCTTTAATTATGGTAACTGGGATTTGAACTTCTTTATAAGAGGGATGATAGGTCATGACCTGGTCAACACTTTCCGGGCTTTTTATGAAGCGAAAGGTGTTGCCACCTCTTATAATGTGGTCAATACTAAATATTTCAATCCAAACCTGGATGATTCTCCTTTGTTCAATAGTATCCACGTAGAAGATGCAGACTATATTAAGTTAGATAACGCGACGCTGGGATATAATCTGCCGCTTGCTGACGGTACTCTGCTCTCCCGTGTGAGGTTCTATCTATCTGCTCAGAACTTGTTTACCATTACTGACTACACCGGGGTAGATCCGGAAGTCCGTACAGGCGATTCTGAGAATAATGATGATCCTTTGGCTCCGGGCATCGACCGAAGAGATACTTGGTTCTTGACCCGTACCTATACCTTTGGTGTCAATTTAGGATTTTAATGTGTTGACCCGTAAATCATACATCATGAAAAAAACATTTCTTATTATAAAAGTATTTTTGACAGGTCTCTTGGTGGTAGTCTTCAGTCAGGCATGTACTGACCTGGACGAAGAGATCTATAGTGAAGTGACGCCCGATCAGTTCTTTCAGACGGAAGCGGAATTTATTTCAGCCTTGGGGAATGCCTATACACAACTCAATGGCTACGGGGGTAGTGGTAACATATTTCCTTTACAAGAAGTGTCTTCAGATGAAATGGTGGTGCCTACCCGTGGACAGGACTGGGATGATGGTGGCCACTGGCGCCGCTTGCATCAGCATACTTATACCTACGAAGATCCTAATATTAATGGTGGTTGGACATTCTGCTATGGAGGGATCAGTACCTGTAACCGCCTGATTTTCCAATTTAACGAGTTAGGTGTAGAAGGAGCAGAAGAGTTTATCGCAGAGCTGAGAGCCTTACGAGCCATGTACTATTATTGGCTGGTAGACCTGTATGGCAATGTGCCGCTTGTCACAGAGTTTGATGTGCCGGCCGACTTTGCCCCTGCTAACAACACAAGGCAGGAAGTTTACAACTTTATAGAGCAGGAACTGATGGATACCAAGGATCTGCTCACCAAAGAGGTAGGCGGAGCCGCTTACGGGCGTGTCAACTATTATACCGCCTGGGCTGTGCTGGCTAAGCTGTATCTGAATGCCGGGGTGTATACCGGTACACCGCAGTGGGACAAAGCCTTGGCTGCCTGTGATACTATTATCCTTTCTGAAGAGTATTCTTTAGCGCCGGATTACTTCGATAACTTTGTGGCTGATAATGCTTCTTCTCCGGAGTTTATTTTTGCCATTCCTTACGACGAGGTTTTTCAGCAAGGCTTTAACCTCCCGATGATGACGTTACATTATCTCAGTCAGAATACCTATAATCTGCAGGCACAGCCCTGGAATGGTTTCTGCTCCTTGCAGGAGTTTTATGAGTCTTATGAGGATACCGATGTCAGAAAGCAAAGTTTCCTGGTAGGTCCTCAATTCAGTTCTTCCGGTGAGCGATTGACGGATTCAGGCGCTGAGGCTGGAGATCCGGATGGGCCACCATTGACCTTTACACCAGAAATTAATGAGCTAGGTCCTCAGGCGTTTCGGCAAGCTGGTGCCAGGATTGGTAAGTGGGAATTTGAACTGGGAGCTACCTCTAACTTAAATAATGACCTGGCTGTATTTCGGTATGCTGATATCCTTTTGATGAAAGCGGAAATTCTTTTCCGTCAGGGAGATGCCGGGGGAGAATCTCTGCGCTTAGTCAACCTGCTGAGAGAACGTGCTGGGGTGGCTCCTTTCACCGTGCTGACAGAAGAAGACCTGCTGGCTGAAAGGGGCAGAGAGATGTTTGCCGAGCATACCCGTCGTTCCGATTTGATCCGCTTTGGCAAATACAATGATGCCTGGCAGTTCAAAACAGTGGATCCCAGCCCGCATGTCAATATCTTCCCCATTCCCAGACCACAGATTGAGTCTAACAGAAACCTGACACAAAATCCAGGTTATGCTGGGGGGACAGGCGGTTGATCATAAACGATGCTAATATTTATTGATATATAAATGACCGGGAAAGCAAGTAAGAAAAGCCTTACTTGCTTTCTTTATTATACCTGTGGCACTTTGGGAACCCGTGCTCAACAACACCTGTTGAAAAATTAATACTATAATCAGAATTTGACAGGTAGCATACTAAAACTATATTGCTGTAGTTTGTTAAGCATAACTGAGAATGTTGTAATGTGTAGAGGCTCTTTATTTTGTTTTCTGGTGAGTTTACTGCTTCTTATGGCTTGTCATTCCTCCGATGATCAAGCCTATGCACCTGCCCAACGTTTGTTCACGCTTCTCCCCTCCTCTCATACCGGTATCAATTTCACCAATCAGCTTACCTATGACGAAGAGTTCAATGTATACACCTACCGCAACTTCTACAATGGAGGAGGCGTGGCGCTGGGCGATGTCAACCAGGATGGCTTGGTTGATATTTACTTCTGTGGGAATCAACAGAATAACAAGCTGTATCTGAACAAAGGAAATTTTCAATTTGAAGACATTACTGAAAAAGCGGGCGTTGCTTCAAAGGGGGTGTGGTCTACCGGCGTGAGTATGGCAGATGTAAACGGAGACGGCTGGCTGGATATCTATGTGTGTAAATCAGGAGATTTGAAGGGAGAAAACCGGCATAACGAACTCTTTATCAACAATGGTGCTTCTGCAGGTCAGCCATTGACCTTTACTGAACAAGCTGAGGCTTACGGCATTGCCGACATTGGCCTCTCTAACCATGCGGCCTTTTTTGATTATGATAAAGACGGAGACCTGGATTGCTACCTGCTGAACAATTCTTTCCGATCGGTAGGTGGCTATGATATGAGAGAAGGGTTACGAGAGGTAAGAGATCCTAGAGGAGGCAATAAATTGTACCGCAATGAGGGTGATCATTTCACCGATGTGAGCGAGGAAGCGGGTATCTATGGGAGTGCCATTGGTTTTGGCCTGGGAGTGACCATAGGAGATGTGAATAAAGACGGGTGGCAGGATATATTTGTCTCTAACGATTTTTTCGAGAAAGATTACTTATACATTAATAACCAGGACGGTACTTTTTCAGAGAAGCTGGATGAGCAGATGCCAGGCATTAGTATGGGCTCTATGGGCGCCGATATGGCTGACATCAACAACGACAGCTATCCGGAGATCTTTGTCACCGAGATGCTGCCTGAAGAAGATGCCCGCCTGAAAACTAAAACTGTTTTTGAAAATTGGCATCAATACCAGCTCAAGGTGAAAAACGGTTACCACCATCAATTTCCCCGGAATGTATTGCACCTCAACAACAGGAACAACACCTTCAGTGAGATCGGTCGTCTGGCAGGAGTGTATGCCACCGACTGGAGCTGGGGGGCTTTGATAGCTGACCTGGACAACGACGGATTCAAAGATATTTTTGTGGCCAACGGTATCTACAAAGACCTGACCGATCAGGATTATATACAGTTTATGGGTGACCCAAATACAGTGCGGGCCATTCTCACACGGGAAAATGCAGTGATCAAGAGATTAATTGACTCAATACCTTCGGAAAGGCTTCCGAACTATGCTTTTGCCAATGCTGGGGGATTGCGGTTTGAGAACAAGGCAGCCGCCTGGGGACTGGCAGAGCCGAGCCACAGCAATGGATCAGCCTATGGAGATTTGGACAATGATGGAGACCTGGACCTGGTGGTCAACAACGTAAACATGCCTGCCTTTCTGTATCGCAATGAAGCTGACAGCCTGCTCTCAGCGCATCATTACTTGCAGGTAGTGCTGCAGGGAGAAGGCAAGAACCGCTATGGCATCGGGGCCCAGGTGGTGGTGAAAGCCTCAGGGGCTACTTACTATCTGGAACAGATGCCCATGCGAGGCTTTCAGAGCAGTGTGGATCCTCGCCTGCACTTTGGCCTGGGCAAAGTCAGTCAGATAGACAGTCTGCAGGTACACTGGCCGGATGGCAGGCTGAGTGTATTGACAGGGGTGGGAGTGGATCAGTCTTTGACCATCAGGCAAAGTGAGGCCAGCGTGGTGGAACAGGCAGCAGAAAGAACAGTGTCGGCTCCTTTGCTGAGCCAGCTCAGTGAAGGAAAAGGTATTGCTTTTGTGCATCAGGAGAATGAGTTTGTAGACTTTGACCGCGACAGGCTCTTGTTTCATATGCTCTCTCGGCAAGGGCCTTGTCTGGTGAAGGGGGATGTCAATGAAGATGGACTGGAGGACTTCTTTGTGGGGGGAGCCAAAGGACAGGCCGGGGCTTTGTATGTGCAGCAGCCAGATGGGAGTTTTGTTCAGCAGGCGCAAGACGTGCTAGCGGCAGATGCACAGAGTGAGGATGTGGCTGCTGTGTTTTTGGATGTGGATCAGGATGGGGACCAGGATCTGTATGTAGGCAGTGGAGGCAGCGAGTTTTCCAGCAGTTCTTCAGCCCTGTTGGACAGGCTCTACATCAACCAAGGAGCAGGGCAGTGGGGCAAGTCATCTCAGCTTTTGCCTGCAGGACGAGCCGAGAGTACAGGAGCGGTGGCTGCCTGTGACTATGACGGGGATGGGGATGAGGATTTGTTTGTAGGCATACGCATGCAGCCATTCTTGTATGGGGTGCCGGTACGGGGTTATCTGTTAGCCAATGATGGCAAGGGGGTGTTTAATGATGTGACCGCTCAGCTAGCGCCAGCCTTGCAACAGACCGGCATGATCAGCACAGCGGTATGGATGGACATAGAGGGAGATGGAGATGAGGACTTGGTCATAGCCGGGGAGTGGATGAGTGTTGAGGTGTATGGCAACAAGCAGGGCAGACTAGAGAAGGTGTCAGCAGGCATGGACAGTCTGCAGGGATGGTGGAACAAGATCCTGGCCTCGGATGTAGATCAGGATGGGGACCTGGACATAGTGGCAGGCAATCATGGGTGGAACAGCCGGTTCAAGGCCAGCCGGCAGAAACCTGTCAGGATGTGGGTCAATGACTTTGATGGCAATGGCAGTGCCGAGCAGGTGTTGAGTGTTTACCAGGGAGAGGCAGCTTATCCTTTGGTGTTGCGTCATGACCTGGTGATGCAGTTGCCGTATTTGAAGAAGAAGTATCTGAAGTACAAGAGTTACCAGAATGAGCGGGTAGAGGACATTTTCACAGCAGAGCAGTTGTCAGGGGCAGTACGGCTGGAGGCCTATGAGCTTTCCAGTGGGGTGTTTTACAATGATGGCAAGGGGCAGTTTCACTGGCAGGTCTTGCCTGTGGAGGCCCAGTTCTCTCCGGTCTATGGGTTGCTGTCAGAGGATATGAACCAGGATGGGGCAGTGGACTTGTTGCTGGCAGGCAACCTGGGAGCTGTCAAGCCGGAGGTAGGCCCTTATGATGCCAGCTATGGGTTGTGGTTGCAGGCAGAGGGGAAAGCAGGCTGGCAGGTGGTGCCTTCCAGTCAGTCAGGTTTGCAGCTGCAAGGAGAGGTCAGGGCTTTGTTGACACTGCAGAGCAAGCAGGACAAGCTCTTGCTCATTGCCAGAAACAATGACTCCCTGCAGGTACTCAAGGTGAACAAAATAAAATTATAGCATCATATGTTGAATATTTATAGGCTGTGGATTACAGTTAGTATAACTATCACCATCTTGGGTTCAGGATGTAACCGTCCATCGGAGTATCACCAAATGGTAGAGAGAGAGTTGGCACGGGGCGTCACCTATGATACCTTATTTTTGGGGGTTACCTTTGGCATGACTTCTAAAGATTTCTATGCACACTGTTGGGATTTAAACAAAAAAGGTTTGGTAAAACAAGGACCGCAGAATACGACAGTAGAATACAAAGTTAATGAACTGAAAAAACCAGCTACCATGAATTTCTATCCTTCTTTCTATGAAGATAAAATTTATGAAATGCCTGTTACTTTTACTTATGAGGCCTGGGCTCCCTGGAATAAAAGCCTGTTTGCCGATAGCCTTCAGCTGGATGTTTTAAAGCTATACGAAAAGTGGTATGGTAAGGGATTCCTGAAGGTGGAGCATTCTCTAAAAGGAGCTGCTTATGTGAAGGTAGATGGAAATCGAAGGATCAGCATTTATAAAGGTACCAGCGATAAGGACGTGCATGTGTTGTATACGGATTTGACGGTAGACCAAAAGATAAAAGCAGAGAAAACTTCTAACAAAAGTTCAGATTAAACCATACTGATTGAGTAATAGCTAATCGCTACCATAAACATGCCCAAAGCACTATGCCACAGTTATGAAAAAATGATATAAGCCATTAAGGCAAGTAAATAACACACCCATATTTTAAAAGGATGGAGGTTTACGAAAAGATATTACAGCAGCTAAAGCCAAAGATTTTACTTCTTATAGCGGTTGCATTTACAGCTTGTCAATCTTCTCAACAGGAAGCAAAAGAACCCACCTTGTTCACTTCACTTCCTGCGTCTGAAACAAAGGTTGATTTTGTCAATCAACTGGCGTATGATGATAATTTTAACATATATACCTACCGCAACTTCTATAATGGAGGAGGTGTAGCGCTGGGCGATGTCAACCAGGATGGGTTGCTGGATATTTATTTTACCGCCAATATGAAACCTAACCGGCTGTATCTGAACAAAGGTAACTTTGTTTTTGAAGATATCACGGAGCAGGCAGGAGTGGCCGGAAAAAGAGCCTGGTCTACCGGCGTGAGTATGGCAGATGTGAACGGAGACGGCTGGCTGGATATTTATGTATGTAATTCAGGGGATGTAAAAGGAGATAACAAGCAAAATGAGCTTTTTATTAATAATGGCAATCTTACTTTTACCGAGCAAGCCGAGGCTTACGGCATTGCCGACAGAGGGTTCTCTACCCATGCGGCCTTTTTTGATTATGACAAAGACGGAGACCTGGACTGCTACCTGCTGAACAATTCCTACCAGGCCATCGGTAGTTTTAACTTACGAAAAAATGAGCGTCCTAACCGGGATCCGGTCGGGGGTGATAAGCTCTATCGAAACGATGATGGCCATTTCACCGATGTGAGCGAGGAAGCGGGTATTTATGGCAGTATTATTGGCTTTGGCCTGGGTGTCACGGTGGGTGATCTTAACAAGGACGGCTGGCAGGATATTTATGTGTCCAACGACTTCTTTGAGCGGGATTATATTTATATCAATAACCAGGACGGTACTTTTTCAGAGAAGCTGGAAGAGCAGATGCGTAGTATCAGTGGCGCTTCTATGGGTGCCGATATGGCTGACATCAACAACGACAGCTATCCGGAGATCTTTGTCACCGAGATGCTGCCTGAAGAGGATGCCCGCCTGAAAACCAAAACTACCTTCGAAAACTGGGACCGCTATCAGTATAACCTGAAGAATGGTTACTATCATCAGTTTACCAGAAACATGTTGCACCTTAACAACAGGAACAACACCTTCAGTGAGATCGGTCGTCTGGCAGGAGTGTATGCCACCGACTGGAGCTGGGGGGCTTTGATGGTAGATTTAGATAATGATGGGTGGAAAGACATCTTTGTGGCCAATGGCATCTACCAGGATCTTACCGACCAGGATTATATACAGTTCATTTCCAATGAGCAAACCGTAAAGTCTATCATTACGAAAGACAAAGTCGATTTTAAACAACTCATCGATTCCATTCCTTCAGAGCGGATCGCCAACTATATGTTTGCCAATGCTGGAGGGTTACGGTTTGAGAACAAGGCAGCTGCCTGGGGACTGGCAGAGCCGAGCCACAGCAATGGATCAGCCTATGGAGATTTGGACAATGATGGAGACCTGGACCTGGTGGTCAACAACGTAAACATGCCTGCCTTTCTGTATCGCAATGAAGCTGACAGCCTGCTCTCAGCGCATCATTACTTGCAGGTAGTGCTGCAGGGAGAAGGCAAGAACCGCTATGGCATCGGGGCCCAGGTGGTGGTGAAAGCCTCAGGGGCTACTTACTATCTGGAACAGATGCCCATGCGAGGCTTTCAGAGCAGTGTGGATCCTCGCCTGCACTTTGGCCTGGGCAAAGTCAGTCAGATAGACAGTCTGCAGGTACACTGGCCGGATGGCAGGCTGAGTGTATTGACAGGGGTGGGAGTGGATCAGTCTTTGACCATCAGGCAAAGTGAGGCCAGCGTGGTGGAACAGGCAGCAGAAAGAACAGTGTCGGCTCCTTTGCTGAGCCAGCTCAGTGAAGGAAAAGGTATTGCTTTTGTGCATCAGGAGAATGAGTTTGTAGACTTTGACCGCGACAGGCTCTTGTTTCATATGCTCTCTCGGCAAGGGCCTTGTCTGGTGAAGGGGGATGTCAATGAAGATGGACTGGAGGACTTCTTTGTGGGGGGAGCCAAAGGACAGGCCGGGGCTTTGTATGTGCAGCAGCCAGATGGGAGTTTTGTTCAGCAGGCGCAAGACGTGCTAGCGGCAGATGCACAGAGTGAGGATGTGGCTGCTGTGTTTTTGGATGTGGATCAGGATGGGGACCAGGATCTGTATGTAGGCAGTGGAGGCAGCGAGTTTTCCAGCAGTTCTTCAGCCCTGTTGGACAGGCTCTACATCAACCAAGGAGCAGGGCAGTGGGGCAAGTCATCTCAGCTTTTGCCTGCAGGACGAGCCGAGAGTACAGGAGCGGTGGCTGCCTGTGACTATGACGGGGATGGGGATGAGGATTTGTTTGTAGGCATACGCATGCAGCCATTCTTGTATGGGGTGCCGGTACGGGGTTATCTGTTAGCCAATGATGGCAAGGGGGTGTTTAATGATGTGACCGCTCAGCTAGCGCCAGCCTTGCAACAGACCGGCATGATCAGCACAGCGGTATGGATGGACATAGAGGGAGATGGAGATGAGGACTTGGTCATAGCCGGGGAGTGGATGAGTGTTGAGGTGTATGGCAACAAGCAGGGCAGACTAGAGAAGGTGTCAGCAGGCATGGACAGTCTGCAGGGATGGTGGAACAAGATCCTGGCCTCGGATGTAGATCAGGATGGGGACCTGGACATAGTGGCAGGCAATCATGGGTGGAACAGCCGGTTCAAGGCCAGCCGGCAGAAACCTGTCAGGATGTGGGTCAATGACTTTGATGGCAATGGCAGTGCCGAGCAGGTGTTGAGTGTTTACCAGGGAGAGGCAGCTTATCCTTTGGTGTTGCGTCATGACCTGGTGATGCAGTTGCCGTATTTGAAGAAGAAGTATCTGAAGTACAAGAGTTACCAGAATGAGCGGGTAGAGGACATTTTCACAGCAGAGCAGTTGTCAGGGGCAGTACGGCTGGAGGCCTATGAGCTTTCCAGTGGGGTGTTTTACAATGATGGCAAGGGGCAGTTTCACTGGCAGGTCTTGCCTGTGGAGGCCCAGTTCTCTCCGGTCTATGGGTTGCTGTCAGAGGATATGAACCAGGATGGGGCAGTGGACTTGTTGCTGGCAGGCAACCTGGGAGCTGTCAAGCCGGAGGTAGGCCCTTATGATGCCAGCTATGGGTTGTGGTTGCAGGCAGAGGGGAAAGCAGGCTGGCAGGTGGTGCCTTCCAGTCAGTCAGGTTTGCAGCTGCAAGGAGAGGTCAGGGCTTTGTTGACACTGCAGAGCAAGCAGGACAAGCTCTTGCTCATTGCCAGAAACAATGACTCCCTGCAGGTACTCAAGGTGAACAAAATAAAATTATAGCATCATATGTTGAATATTTATAGGCTGTGGATTACAGTTAGTATAACTATCACCATCTTGGGTTCAGGATGTAACCGTCCATCGGAGTATCACCAAATGGTAGAGAGAGAGTTGGCACGGGGCGTCACCTATGATACCTTATTTTTGGGGGTTACCTTTGGCATGACTTCTAAAGATTTCTATGCACACTGTTGGGATTTAAACAAAAAAGGTTTGGTAAAACAAGGACCGCAGAATACGACAGTAGAATACAAAGTTAATGAACTGAAAAAACCAGCTACCATGAATTTCTATCCTTCTTTCTATGAAGATAAAATTTATGAAATGCCTGTTACTTTTACTTATGAGGCCTGGGCTCCCTGGAATAAAAGCCTGTTTGCCGATAGCCTTCAGCTGGATGTTTTAAAGCTATACGAAAAGTGGTATGGTAAGGGATTCCTGAAGGTGGAGCATTCTCTAAAAGGAGCTGCTTATGTGAAGGTAGATGGAAATCGAAGGATCAGCATTTATAAAGGTACCAGCGATAAGGACGTGCATGTGTTGTATACGGATTTGACGGTAGACCAAAAGATAAAAGCAGAGAAAACTTCTAACAAAAGTTCAGATTAAACCATACTGATTGAGTAATAGCTAATCGCTACCATAAACATGCCCAAAGCACTATGCCACAGTTATGAAAAAATGATATAAGCCATTAAGGCAAGTAAATAACACACCCATATTTTAAAAGGATGGAGGTTTACGAAAAGATATTACAGCAGCTAAAGCCAAAGATTTTACTTCTTATAGCGGTTGCATTTACAGCTTGTCAATCTTCTCAACAGGAAGCAAAAGAACCCACCTTGTTCACTTCACTTCCTGCGTCTGAAACAAAGGTTGATTTTGTCAATCAACTGGCGTATGATGATAATTTTAACATATATACCTACCGCAACTTCTATAATGGAGGAGGTGTAGCGCTGGGCGATGTCAACCAGGATGGGTTGCTGGATATTTATTTTACCGCCAATATGAAACCTAACCGGCTGTATCTGAACAAAGGTAACTTTGTTTTTGAAGATATCACGGAGCAGGCAGGAGTGGCCGGAAAAAGAGCCTGGTCTACCGGCGTGAGTATGGCAGATGTGAACGGAGACGGCTGGCTGGATATTTATGTATGTAATTCAGGGGATGTAAAAGGAGATAACAAGCAAAATGAGCTTTTTATTAATAATGGCAATCTTACTTTTACCGAGCAAGCCGAGGCTTACGGCATTGCCGACAGAGGGTTCTCTACCCATGCGGCCTTTTTTGATTATGACAAAGACGGAGACCTGGACTGCTACCTGCTGAACAATTCCTACCAGGCCATCGGTAGTTTTAACTTACGAAAAAATGAGCGTCCTAACCGGGATCCGGTCGGGGGTGATAAGCTCTATCGAAACGATGATGGCCATTTCACCGATGTGAGCGAGGAAGCGGGTATTTATGGCAGTATTATTGGCTTTGGCCTGGGTGTCACGGTGGGTGATCTTAACAAGGACGGCTGGCAGGATATTTATGTGTCCAACGACTTCTTTGAGCGGGATTATATTTATATCAATAACCAGGACGGTACTTTTTCAGAGAAGCTGGAAGAGCAGATGCGTAGTATCAGTGGCGCTTCTATGGGTGCCGATATGGCTGACATCAACAACGACAGCTATCCGGAGATCTTTGTCACCGAGATGCTGCCTGAAGAGGATGCCCGCCTGAAAACCAAAACTACCTTCGAAAACTGGGACCGCTATCAGTATAACCTGAAGAATGGTTACTATCATCAGTTTACCAGAAACATGTTGCACCTTAACAACAGGAACAACACCTTCAGTGAGATCGGTCGTCTGGCAGGAGTGTATGCCACCGACTGGAGCTGGGGGGCTTTGATGGTAGATTTAGATAATGATGGGTGGAAAGACATCTTTGTGGCCAATGGCATCTACCAGGATCTTACCGACCAGGATTATATACAGTTCATTTCCAATGAGCAAACCGTAAAGTCTATCATTACGAAAGACAAAGTCGATTTTAAACAACTCATCGATTCCATTCCTTCAGAGCGGATCGCCAACTATATGTTTGCCAATGCTGGAGGGTTACGGTTTGAGAACAAGGCAGCTGCCTGGGGACTGGCAGAGCCGAGCCACAGCAATGGATCAGCCTATGGAGATTTGGACAATGATGGAGACCTGGACCTGGTGGTCAACAACGTAAACATGCCTGCCTTTCTGTATCGCAATGAAGCTGACAGCCTGCTCTCAGCGCATCATTACTTGCAGGTAGTGCTGCAGGGAGAAGGCAAGAACCGCTATGGCATCGGGGCCCAGGTGGTGGTGAAAGCCTCAGGGGCTACTTACTATCTGGAACAGATGCCCATGCGAGGCTTTCAGAGCAGTGTGGATCCTCGCCTGCACTTTGGCCTGGGCAAAGTCAGTCAGATAGACAGTCTGCAGGTACACTGGCCGGATGGCAGGCTGAGTGTATTGACAGGGGTGGGAGTGGATCAGTCTTTGACCATCAGGCAAAGTGAGGCCAGCGTGGTGGAACAGGCAGCAGAAAGAACAGTGTCGGCTCCTTTGCTGAGCCAGCTCAGTGAAGGAAAAGGTATTGCTTTTGTGCATCAGGAGAATGAGTTTGTAGACTTTGACCGCGACAGGCTCTTGTTTCATATGCTCTCTCGGCAAGGGCCTTGTCTGGTGAAGGGGGATGTCAATGAAGATGGACTGGAGGACTTCTTTGTGGGGGGAGCCAAAGGACAGGCCGGGGCTTTGTATGTGCAGCAGCCAGATGGGAGTTTTGTTCAGCAGGCGCAAGACGTGCTAGCGGCAGATGCACAGAGTGAGGATGTGGCTGCTGTGTTTTTGGATGTGGATCAGGATGGGGACCAGGATCTGTATGTAGGCAGTGGAGGCAGCGAGTTTTCCAGCAGTTCTTCAGCCCTGTTGGACAGGCTCTACATCAACCAAGGAGCAGGGCAGTGGGGCAAGTCATCTCAGCTTTTGCCTGCAGGACGAGCCGAGAGTACAGGAGCGGTGGCTGCCTGTGACTATGACGGGGATGGGGATGAGGATTTGTTTGTAGGCATACGCATGCAGCCATTCTTGTATGGGGTGCCGGTACGGGGTTATCTGTTAGCCAATGATGGCAAGGGGGTGTTTAATGATGTGACCGCTCAGCTAGCGCCAGCCTTGCAACAGACCGGCATGATCAGCACAGCGGTATGGATGGACATAGAGGGAGATGGAGATGAGGACTTGGTCATAGCCGGGGAGTGGATGAGTGTTGAGGTGTATGGCAACAAGCAGGGCAGACTAGAGAAGGTGTCAGCAGGCATGGACAGTCTGCAGGGATGGTGGAACAAGATCCTGGCCTCGGATGTAGATCAGGATGGGGACCTGGACATAGTGGCAGGCAATCATGGGTGGAACAGCCGGTTCAAGGCCAGCCGGCAGAAACCTGTCAGGATGTGGGTCAATGACTTTGATGGCAATGGCAGTGCCGAGCAGGTGTTGAGTGTTTACCAGGGAGAGGCAGCTTATCCTTTGGTGTTGCGTCATGACCTGGTGATGCAGTTGCCGTATTTGAAGAAGAAGTATCTGAAGTACAAGAGTTACCAGAATGAGCGGGTAGAGGACATTTTCACAGCAGAGCAGTTGTCAGGGGCAGTACGGCTGGAGGCCTATGAGCTTTCCAGTGGGGTGTTTTACAATGATGGCAAGGGGCAGTTTCACTGGCAGGTCTTGCCTGTGGAGGCCCAGTTCTCTCCGGTCTATGGGTTGCTGTCAGAGGATATGAACCAGGATGGGGCAGTGGACTTGTTGCTGGCAGGCAACCTGGGAGCTGTCAAGCCGGAGGTAGGCCCTTATGATGCCAGCTATGGGTTGTGGTTGCAGGCAGAGGGGAAAGCAGGCTGGCAGGTGGTGCCTTCCAGTCAGTCAGGTTTGCAGCTGCAAGGAGAGGTCAGGGCTTTGTTGACACTGCAGAGCAAGCAGGACAAGCTCTTGCTCATTGCCAGAAACAATGACTCCCTGCAGGTACTCAAGGTGAACCGTTCCAGTTCCAAAAATAACACCATACAAATCTTTTAAGGATTCGGAAACTCAACCATATAGGTCGTATAGCCTGTCCCAGTTTTGCCCTCTTTGGATACGGCTTCCACATAAATGAGAAACCGACCAACGGCTTCGGTTGTAGGAAAAGTGACAGTGGCTTGCCCGCTGTTGTTGGCCAGAATCTGAGGGTGCCAAAAGACCAGCGGGCGAAAATCAGGCACTTTATCTGCGGTATTCCTTCGGGTAGCAGGTAGTTCAAAATCTTTGGGTTGTGCCAAGCCTTCCCAGGTAAAAGTATTGTTTGCTTCCATCAGTTCTTCCGGTTTTTTTCTGTCTTTGGTATAGATAGCCACCACACCATTGCGTATCATCAGGGGAGGAAAATACTGGGTAATCGTACTTCTGCGATAAAAGACATCAAGTCTCTCTATATTTTGAACCGGTATTTGCAGCACAGCTTCCTCTCGGGCGGTCAGGTAGCCGTTGATCATGTACCAGGGCTGGTCTTCCAGAAATTTTTGGGCATTAGGGTCGAACAACCGTACTGTTTTCCGGCCATCCTTTTTCACAATACGCACTTTGGTAAAAACGTGGTCGATAAATTCCTCTACATTTTTTAGAAGCTGAAAATCCTGCATCAGGTAAGATTTGTCCGGTTGCAGCGGAAGGACTCCATTGCCGGAGGAAGGTGACAAAGACGATGGGGGTGTCTCCGCCTCGAAAATTTCTTCCAGCTTGCGTCTTAGTTTGCTGTAATATAAATATTTCTCAACACTAGCATCCCGCGGTGGTGAAGTTGCCGGGCGTTCTGGTTGAGGTAGTAAGGCCGCTCTATGGTCGAGTTGTACGCTGGGCACAGAAGCCTGGAAGGGGTTGTGGTTGTGAATCTGAACGGTCTGCGAGCCTTCAAAATGGGGGATGTTTATTTGTAACTGCCCCTGGTTAATAGCGGTATTGACGAAAGTTTGCTTTTCAACAAAGTAAACAGACAAAAATTCGGTAGTAACCGGCTGAGCAGTTCCGGGTGCGAGAATATCAGCTTGTAGCTTCAGGCTTTTCTCAGGGGCATAGGTGATTTCTTGCCTATCGAGGGCGCTATCGGCAAACGTATTTCCCGCTGACTGCTGCTTAATAGCTGTATTGATCACTGCCGGAATTAAGCTCATATCCGTAACTGCCAGGGAAAGGCTGGCCTCTACCGGATTCTGGTTCGCATCCGTTACTGTGATGCTGAGCTGTACTTCCTCCTTTCTGTCGTAGCTGTCTCGATCCGCTTGGAGTTTGATACGCAGGTCCTGTGCTTGCCTTTGAGACGAATCTACGGTTATCTGCCCCATATCAGTGTCATCTTCCGGTGTTGACAATGTTTTAGTTTCATCCCATGGATTGTAAATGGGTATGTGCCTGGAAAAAATAGCTTTTGCTCCGAAGTTTAGGTTCCAGAGGGTATAGCATCTTAGTAAGTAGTATCCTTCCTGCCAGGTAAAAGGAATTTCAATGTTTCCATGTGCATAGTAACGGTCTTTCTCAAGTTTCTGGCGCGTTACCAGGTTACCGGCAGGATCAATAAGGTCAACATATAAAATTTCGCTGTTGCTCTCCTGCTGGTTGAGAAAATACACTTTGTACCACATCGATTCTCCGGTAGCATAGAAGGGTTTGTCCAGATGTACATACATCTGCTCCGGAACAGCTTCATCCAGTGATATGGCTTGCGCAAAAAGAGAAGCCTGACCGAGACAAACCATCAAAAAACAGCAAAGATACTTTACTATAGGCATTTTCAATTCGTTATAGTCATTCGTTCCAATAATCGGGTCTTTCCAGCGTGGTGTTCTCCAGTAAAAGGCATTCACAACAGGCCTCCCGGTTTGGCGGCTGAGAATTAGGTGCGAATCCGCAAAACTCAGAAACGACCAGAGGCGCCAGATCACCTCTCGTCATAAACGTCCGGACAGTATCAATAGCGGTGGCTTCAAAAAAACCCAGAACGGTCTCATCTGCATCATTGACATTGTACAAGTTACCGGGGACAGCGGCCGGAGGTGCATCAAAGACACTGCCCACCTGGTTAGCGACTCGCCTGACTTTTTGCCAGTATTCGTAAGCCTCCAGCGTGGTTGCATGCTGATAGATATTAAAATAATGACGTGTAGAAAAAGCATAGCGGGGGTAGGTGTCTTCCGTCGTAATGAGAAATCCATTCAATTGATTGGCATTGGTGTTTTCACTGCTATACAACAGAATGTCCTGGGTGTTGGTAATTTCTGTGACATAGCAGGTCTTGCGTAGGTCCAGGGGACCACAGTCCCTTTCAAAAACAGCATAGTTTACATCATATTTCCAACGCAACCAAACATTACCCTCTCCCTGCCGGGTGGGTGTATCCACATAGACCTTGATCAACCTGTCTTCTGTTACATTACCCTCTTCTGATACTACCGGCTCCACCAGCGTTTCAAAGTAGGCACTATCCGCCCGAATAGGAGAAGGCATCTTTTGCGGCTGCGAACGGTAGGTATTGCCCCTGATGACCACCTCAATGTAGTAGGTTCGTCCGGGTTGCCCCTGCATTTCGAATCCGCCTTCATAAACGCCGAATTCAAGACCTTCCTCATAACGTTCCTGGTTGCCAAGATCATCAAATAAAGTGACCTGAGCATCAGATACGCTGAAAGGGGCACTGCCAAAAGCAGAAGTCCGGGATAGTCTGACCTCATAAGGACCTTTACCCTGATGAATGCTGCCATCTATTACCAGTAAACTGACGGGGTCTTCGGGGATGAAATTATATCTTTCTACACAACCCAGCGTCAGTATGGTAAAAAAACAGGCAAGTTTGTGCAGATGTCTCATGTTAGCAACTTTTCATCGTCAGAATTCAAAATTGTAGGTGATGGCAGGAAAGGCACTGCCCAGTACCGATAGTTTAAAGGCATTGGCAGTGCTTTGCAGATCACGTTTGAAGAAAACAGAGAACGCGTTGTTCCGGGAGTATAGGTTATAGATAGAAAAAGTAAAACTACCTTTCAGCTTTTTCCTGCGGATGATGTTGCTGTCAATGGTATAAGCCACATCCAGGCGGTGATAATCGGGGATTCTGAACGCATTGCGGTCGGAGTAATGTGGGATGACAGTAGAACCCACAAAATAATTAGCCACCGGAGCGGTAATCGGACGTCCGGTACTATAGGTGAAATTAAAGGAAAACTGACTCCTTCTGCTTGCCTTCACACTTATCGACAAGTTCAAATTATGAGGTTTATCAAAGTTGGAAGGAAACCAGGCGCCCCGGTTAATACGCTCTTCTGAAGAATTACCGTTGACCCTGCTGAACGTGCGGGAGTAGGTATAAGAAAGCCATCCGGTGGTGACTCCTGTTATTTTCTTAACAGAAAGTTCGGTGCCATAGGCCCTTCCAATGCCGGTCAGTACTTCTGTCTCTATGTGGTCATTGAGGAGCAACTGAGGCAAGTCTTTGTACTCAACCACGTTGTTCATTTTTCTGTAGAAAACTTCCAGGGAGGTTTCCCATTCGTTATTCTTGAAGTTCTGAAAATAGCCCATAGAGAAGTTATGGGTACTCTGCGGCGGAATATAAGCGGTACTTACCTGCCAGATATCTACGGGGACAGCCGCCGTGGTATTGGAGATCAGGTGAATATATTGATAGAGCCGGTTGTAGCTGAATTTTACCGAGCTACTGGGCGTCAGACCTATTTTCATGGAGATGCGAGGTTCCCAGCCGCTGTATTTTTGTATGTTATCACCGGATTCATAGCGTACAGAATCTACAATGTTTTCAGGTCGTCGGGGAATTTCAGGATCATAGAGAAAAACCTGGGCAGGTCCGATGTGCTGAAAGAAAGAATAACGCAAACCCAAAGAAAAAGACAGCCGTTTGTTGAGTTCGAATTCATCATTGAGATAAAGAGCCATTTCCTGTCCGTTGTCTTTTTCTACCTGGCGGGGTGTCACATTGGAGATATCCCCTCTTTTTTCCAGTACTTCCGGCTTTGACAGGTACCGTATCCATTCAGCACCGGCGTTCAGGGTATGGCTTCCAAAGGGAGTGATGAAGAGGTTCTCCTTTATTTTATAATATTTCGGGCCATTTTCTATCGTAAAGGCGTCAAAACCCTCCGGGTCATAAGAGCTGTTATCCGTGTTGCCATATACTGCTGTGAAGGAGGAAGAAAGATCAGGAGAAAAAATCTGATTCCAGGTCAGGTTCGCCGTTTGGGTAGCCCATGCATAGCCAAACTGATCCGAATACCGGAAATTATCATAACTCTGGTAATAGGAGAATGCCAGAGAACTGCCATCCTGGAAGCGGTGGGAAAGTTTGGCATTCAGATCATAAAAGAAAGCAGAACTGTTTTTCAGATCCGGATTTTCCATCAGACGAAGGATCCAGTCAGAGTAGGATGAACGCAACCCTACCAAGAAGGCTGTTTTATCCCGGATGAGAGGGCCTTCCAGCATAAGCCGGCTGGCCACCAGACCCAGTCCGCCACTTCCTTTGAATGCGTCATAATTACTTCCCTTCAGCTTTACATCCAACACAGAGGAAAGTCTGCCTCCGTACTGGGCAGGGATATTGCCTTTGTATAAAACCACTTCTTTGATGGCGTCCGGATTAAACACTGAGAAAAAGCCCAACACATGGGAAGCATTAAATACCAGTGCTTCGTCCTGCATAATAAGATTCTGATCAATGGTGCCTCCCCTTACATTGAAACCGCTGGCCCCTTCTCCTACCGTGCTGACGCCGGGTAGTGTGAGTAAACTTTTGATGACATCCACTTCGCCTAAAAAAGCAGGCAGTTTCTTGATCTGTGCCACACTCAGCTTCTCAACGCCAGCCTGCACAGACTGTATGTTGCTATCATCCGTTTTCTCCCGTACAATCACCTCGTCCAGCTCGAAAGCTTCCGGCAACAGTCCTACATTCCATACCTGATCACTCAGTACCCGGACATACTGAGTTTTGGGTTCAAATCCTACAAAGCGGATCTCTACCGGATACAACCCCACAGGCATACTCATCCTGTATTTCCCTTCTTCATCGGAGGCGGCCGATACATCGACGGACTCAATATAGAGGGCGGCTCCGGCCAAGGGTTCTCCCGTGATCATGTCTACCACTTTTCCTGAGATCGTAGCTTTGCCAGAAGCACTCATTCTGGAAGAGTCTCCCAAAGTGACAATATCATATGCTGCGGGTCCTTCTGCCTTGCTTTGCTGTGCCTTATTGGCAAAATAAGTTTGCGTATATTCTTGGGTCAGTGCCTGTTTGGGAGCAATCACTATCGCATAAGAGCCATAGGGCACAAAGGCCAGGTCAGTATCCTGAAATAATTGGCTGAGTACTTCTGTCAGGGGTGTCTGATTGAATTGAAAAGAAACGGTTGGGGTAGGAAGCCACTGTTGTTTATAGTAAAAATTAACTGGATAATGCTGGCTCAGTGTTTCTAAGATTTGTTCTCGTGTAGTTTGATGAAAACTTTTGTTGACCCTCATTTCGGAAAGTCTCTGGCCCAAAAGAGAACAGGTGGCCAAAAGCAGGAAGGTAAGGCTAAGGGCAAGAAACTTCACGGTAAGTTTTTTAAAGATGACCCTGAAATATACAAAATGGTTGTAACTAATTTGTCATAAAAAATCGAAAATAGCAGCAGAAATGCCGGGTTATGACCTCCCTCTCATGAGCAGTTGAAAACACGGGGGAGCACATCAGGCTATATACCTTTTTATGAGTGCTAGGAATACTAAAAATGAAAAATTACCTTTGTTAGTTTAAGCATCATTTGATATCTGATTGAAAAGCGGAGCTTGTTTTGCAAAGTCTACAAAACTGAAGTCACTGATCATGTGCTGTCAAGGTAGAGTCTTATGGATTATTATATTAGGGGTGTTGGCCTTCTCAGCCTGTCGGGAGAAAGAACCGGAACCCAGCTTATTTACACTTCTGGCTCCTCATGAAACAGGGGTTGATTTTGTCAACAAACTGGCAGAGAATGAGCAGTTCAATATCTTGAAATACCTGTATTATTATAACGGTGGAGGTGTGGCTATTGGTGATGTAAACCGTGATAGCCTACCGGACCTGTATTTTACGGCCAACGAACTGCCTAATAAGCTATATATAAATAAAGGGGATTTTACCTTTACAGATATCACAGAACAGGCGGGCGTAGCCGGTTTATCAGGATGGACTACCGGTGTCACCATGGCCGATGTGAATGGAGATGGCTGGCTCGATCTGTACGTGTCTTACCTGGGGGATTATGAGGGCATGAAAGGCCGTAACCAACTGTTTATCAACAATGCGGATACCAGCCGTGGTGGGGTTACCTTTACAGAAAAAGCGGCAGCCTACGGACTGGACCATCAAAGCTTTGCAACCCAGGCAGCTTTCTTTGATTATGATAACGATGGTGACCTGGATGTATATTTACTTAACCACACCGTTCACTCTACCGATACCTATGTGCCGGTGGCCAGAGGCAGGCGCCGAAGTGCTGTGGGCGACAAACTGATGCGTCAGGATGGAGAAAAATTCATTGATGTGAGTGAAGAGGCAGGCATCTACGGAAGTATGGTAGGCTATGGCCTTAGTGTGAGCGTGTCAGATGTCAACCAGGATGGGTGTCCGGATATCTACGTAGGAAATGATTTTCACGAAAACGATTATCTGTATTATAATAACTGTGATGGCACCTTCACCGAATCGCTGGAAAAGGTGATCGGCCATACCAGCCGCTTTTCTATGGGTAATGATGTGGCTGATTTTAACAATGACGGGAAACCGGACCTGGTGGTGTTGGACATGAAACCGGAAGATGAGCGGGTATTGAAGATTTCGGCGGGCGAAGACCCCTATGATATCTATCAGTTTAAATTAAAATATGGCTATAACCACCAATACGCCCGCAACACCTTACAGCTCAATGTGGGCGACAGCCTGTACAGTGAGATTGGCCAGCTGGCCGGCGTGGCTGCTACCGATTGGAGTTGGGCTGCCCTTTTTGCCGATCTGGACCTTGACGGCTGGAAAGACCTGTTTATCACCAATGGTATTTATCGCCGCCCTAACAATCTGGACTATATTAAATACAGCTCCTCTCAGGAGGTTCAGCAAGCCTTGCAGGCGGAGGATTTTTCTGAATATATGAGCCTGATCCGGAAAATGCCTTCTGAAAAGGTAGCTAACTATGCCTATCACAACAACAGAGATTTAACTTTTACCAATCAGGCAACGGACTGGGGATTAGCCCAACCCAGCTTTTCGAATGGGGCCGCTTATGCTGATCTGGATAATGATGGTGATCTGGACCTGGTCGTTAATAATATTGATGAACCTGCCTTTCTCTACCGCAACAATGCGGAAACACAGCGTGAACATCATTACCTGAAAATCAAGTTGCAGGGTACTGGAAAGAATACCCATGGCATTGGCGCTAAAGTATTTGTTTACCAGCAGGATAAGCTGCAATATCAGGAAATGATACCCACCCGTGGTTTTGAGTCATCGGTAGAGCCCACACTGGTTTTTGGGTTGGGTAAAAATTCTATGCTGGATTCTCTGACAGTGATCTGGCCCGATGCCCGTAAACAAACCTTGACACAAGTACAGGCTGATCAGACTTTGTACCTGTCGCAGTCAGAAGCCCGCCAAAGGCATACCTATGGCCGACAAGAGACGCTACCTCCTGTATTCGAGGAAGTGACAGATCAACTAGGTATCGATTACCAACACGAAGAAAATACCTTTATAGATTTCAATCGCGAAGCGCTGATGCCCCACATGCTTTCGCAGGAAGGACCGGCCCTGGCGGTAGGTGATGTGAATGGCGATAGCCTGGAGGATTTGTATGTGGGCGGTGCCAAAGGACAGGCAGGTAGCCTTTTTCTGCAACAAAAAGAGGGCATGTTTCGGAAAGCTGCTGAAGCCGTTTGGCAGGCCGACCGGAATTATGAAGATGTGGATGCTGCTTTTTTTGATGCTGATGGCGATCAGGACCTGGATTTGTATGTGGCTTCGGCCGGCAACGAATTTATCAGGGAAGGTCTGGAAGACCGGCTTTATCTCAACAACGGACAGGGAGCGTTTACCAGGGCTATGTATGCCTTACCTGAAATCTATGCCAATACTTCCTGTGTAAGACCGTCTGACATAGACCAGGACGGTGACATGGATCTGTTTGTGGGTAGCCGGGTAGTCACCGGGCGCTATGGTTTGAATCCGGACAGCTATCTGTTAGAAAATGATGGACAGGGCCATTTCCGTGATGTAACGCAGGAGAAGGCACCGGCTTTGAAGCAAATCGGTATGGTAAGCGATGCCCTGTGGAGCGACTATGACGGAGACCAGCGAAAAGATCTGATCCTGGTGGGTGAATGGATGCCTGTTACCGTGTTGAAATATGTTGATGACCTGTGGCAGGTCGCTCAGATAGCAGGGCTGGAAAAAACGCACGGTTGGTGGAATACTATCGCTGCTGCCGACCTGGATGGCGATGGTGATCAGGATTTTGTGGCTGGGAATCTGGGATGGAACGCTGTGATACAGGCCACAGAAAATCAACCGGCTACCCTGCATGTGAAAGATTTTGACCAGAATGGTAGCCTGGATCAGGTGCTGAGTTTTTATAAACAAGGAGTAAGCTATCCTTTTCTCACCAAAGATGAATTAACCCGTCAGATTGTGCCCTTAAGAAAAAAATATATTCGATACGATGAGTATGCGAATAGTTCGTTGGAGAATGTTTTCGCACCCAAAGAACTGGACAGCGCGCTGGTGAAAAAGGCCTATCAGTTTGCCACCTGTATCATAGAAAATAAAGGAGAGAACACATTTTCGGTAAAGCCCTTACCCACAAGAGCACAGTTCGCTCCGGTGCATGCCATTGCTATTCATGATTATGACCATGATGGCCATCAGGATTTGTTGCTAGCGGGTAATTTCTACGCGGTAGGTCCTAAACAAGGCCGATATGATGCGAGCTACGGGTTGGTACTGAAAGGCAATAGTCATGGAAATTTTGTACCTTTGGAAACCTATGAAAGCGGATTAGTTGTTAAGGGGGAAACCAGAGTGCTAAAGTCCCTAAATCATCTTAGAAAATACCCTCTTATCATCACTGCTAAAAATAACGATCGTCTACAAATATTTAAGTATTATGAAAATGCGGTATTTTAGTCTCATTACCCTTGTTTTCCTTCTGGGGTTATCAGCATGTCAGCAGCCTAAAAATGAAGATTTTGTTGTGGACAATCCGGATTTTATTCACAACGCTATGGATCAGCTAACGGATATTATGGTTCATGACATATTTTCTCCTCCTGTGGCCAGTCGCATTTATGCCTATCCCAATATTGCGGCTTATGAGGTGTTGATCCATGATCATCCTGCCTATAAAACGCTGGCAGGGCAGCTGAATGGGCTGGAGAATGTGCCAACACCGGAAGCAGGTCAGGCCTATTGTTTTCCGCTGGCCAGTATGCGTGCTTTTCTACGGGTAGGTAAAGCGCTGATCTTCTCTGAAGACGTGATGGAAGAACATGAAAAAGGAGTGTATCAGCAGTATCAGGATGCTTTACCGGAAGAGGTATACGAACGCTCTCTGGCTTACGGAGATCAGGTAGCGCAGCACATACTGGATTGGGCCGGGAAAGATAACTACAAAGAAACCCGTACCTTTCCCAAGTTTACAGTCAATGACGAACCGGGCCGCTGGCAACCCACGCCGCCGGACTATATGGATGGGATAGAGCCACACTGGAACAAGATTCGGCCTTTCGTATTGGATTCTGCGGGCCAGTTCAAGCCGGGTAAGCCTACACCGTTTAATATGGAAGAAGGCAGTCAGTTTTATAAAGAAGCCCAAGAAGTCTATGAAATTGGTGTGAATCTAAGCCAGGAGCAATCCGAAATCGCCAGTTTCTGGGATTGCAACCCTTATGTTTCCCATCACCAGGGCCATGTGATGTTTGCTACCAAAAAAATTACACCTGGCGGACATTGGATGGGTATCACTTCTATTGCTTCTCAACTCAAAAAAGCCTCGATGATGGAGTCAATCCAGGCCTATACCCTGGTGTCTATTGCCTTGTTTGATGGCTTTATCAGTTGTTGGGATGAAAAATACCGGAGCAATCTGATCCGGCCAGAGACAGTGATCAATACGCACATTGACGAAGAGTGGATGCCCCTGCTGCAAACGCCCCCTTTCCCTGAATATCCCAGTGGTCATAGCGTGATTTCTTCTTCAGCAGCCATTGCGCTGACGCATCTGTATGGAGATAAATTTCATTTTGTGGATTCTACTGAAGTGGATTATGGATTACCTCCTAGGGAGTTTAATTCTTTCATTGAAGCCTCGGAAGAAGCAGCCATCAGCCGTTTGTATGGCGGCATTCACTACATGCCTGCCATCAATAATGGCGTTAAAGAAGGACGGCAGGTCGGCAATTTTATTGTAAGCCAGCTCCAAATGAAAGAGGGGAAAGATAAAAATCTGGCTACTTCTAGTATAGAAAAGTAAAGAACCTACTGTAAACGATAGAAAGCCCGATCCTACACATCGGGCTTTTTTGTTCGATTCAATGATCGCCAGCCGCTACCGGTAAAGCGCCAATTTGATGCATCAGGGCTACAGAATCCACCTGCATCCAGTGATTTACAATTTTGTTGTTGGCTAGTTCATAGATAATGATACCGTCTATTTTCACCTTCCGGCCGGTAGGGGCAACACCAAAAAGCTCGCCTTTATGCTCTCCCTCCGCAATAAAGCGGACGGTCACCTTGTTGTTTTCTGCAATGATATCCTGAGGAATCAGTTGGTATCCAGGCAAGCCTGTTTCAAACACGATGATATGGCCCTTCAGATGGGGGTCATCAACGTACTTATCAATCATCTCTTCAGATTTATCCTGCATGACGTTCGTTAGATATTCCTGAATGCATTTTTTGCTTTGTTCGGTGGTCATCATAATATGATTCTCCTTATGTTATGGTTTATAAAACAAATAGTGTCCTATAAAATTACTGATGTCCCGGAGAGAAGTATTGTAAAAAAGAGACATTATCTCATATTTCCATTAACTGGGCTAATGCACGCTTATAGTTGACAAATGCCGATGGATTTTTACCTGAAAATTCGCAGATATCCTTGATAAAATGGGACTGGTCATAATAACCGCCCTGATACACTAAATCTGCCCATTTGTCGCCCTCCGTGATCATACAATAAGAGATGTAATTAAAGCGTTTGATCCGGGCAAACCGCTTAGGCGTAACACCCACTTTCTCTGTAAAACGACGGCAAAGCTGGCGAGGACTGATGCACAAATGATCCGACAGTTGTCGGATGGATAGCATTCATTTTTGGTCGAGAATGGCTCTGACCGCACAATCAACAATATCCAGGGTTTGAGATACTCGATGAAGTTTGTGTAAAAGATAATGTTCCAGGATTTGAATACGGTGCTCAGGGGTTTCTTGCTCAAGGATTTTTTGCCTGAGAAGTTCGGCTTCATAACCTAATATCAGGCTTACATCAACCCTGCGATCGGTAAATTCTACCATAGGAATACCCAACAAGTGTGGTAAGGCAGTTGGCCAGAATACAGCGCCAATCATACCTGTCTGTCCTTTTAGATGTAAAGTGTAGTTTTTTTTAAATTGTCCGGCTATAAAATGAGAAGGGCTTTGGCTGTTCTCTCCGTTTTCATACGAAATAGACACAGCGTCGCCGTAGTTGAAAACCATGCCTGCCAATCCGGAAGGCGGTGAATGCAGCTCGACAGGGATAGGTTGACGATGGCTGTGTTCCAAGCTATAATAACACATTACATAAGGCTTCAAGACAGCAGCAGGAGTATACTTCTGATAAAGTATAGGTGGAAAATTTGGAAGTATGGAGAACTATAGAAAAGGTAAATACAATTTCTAGATTATCCTACTCAAACTTCAAGCTACTAGCTATCAAAGCCTCTTAAATCTCAAGATTGTAAACAGAACACTTGGTTTATTCAGTGTATAGAGGGAAAATAATGGCAGAGTCAAACGACTGCAGACTCTTTCTTTTGCCTGGGTTTTCGCTTATCCTCAGGGCTGCTTTCTTCCTGTTGCTTCACATAATCTCTATATCGGCGATAAGTAGCGATACCAAAACCCACCATTAGCAGCAGGGTACCCATCCAAAGGATGTTAATCCAGGGTTTTTCAATGGCTTTGAGCACAATATAATCTTTCTGTGTAGTGTTCACACCCAGGGTAAAAGAGTTCTTTTCCGGATTGATGTTCATCAGGCTAACGCGTAAGCCCAGCTCATTCAGTGTGTAAGGGACACGCCCCACCATTCGGTCACGGATAAGGTATACCGGGTGAAGATCATAGGTTTGGTTTTCACCAAAGACTCTGATGTTAGCTTTTACAGCCAGATCGCCCGGGGCAAGCTCTACATCTTCTACTTCATTCACTCTTTCAATTCCCTGTAATTCCGCCACATAATCATTGATGAAGAAACGCTCACCCATTTTTACCTCCGTTTCCGTGGTTTCGCCCCAGTCTTTTTCCTCCTCATCATTCGGAATGGCGCTGACATGCGCATACAGATCTTTATGCAAAACTTTACGAATATCGGGAGAGGCAATCAGACCCATATTTGGGTTAACCTGCGAACGTGGATACAGGGTAAACTCAGAGCCATTGTTTTTATTCGTGAAGACTACTTCATGGTACGTATTCTCACCATAATATTCCAAAGTATCTCCCTTGCTGAAGTATTTTTTCCCGTCATGCACAAAATCTTCTCTGGCCACAGCCATATAAGGTTTTTCAGTCGGGCGTAAGATCTTCTTATCCACATAGGCCGGTACGCCTTTTACTTCCTTTCTTTGCCCCTGATATACCAGCTTGTAATCCTGAATCTCCCTGGGCTCGTTGATCCAAAGCAGTACATTTTCTGTGTTTTCCTGCTCAGGAGCATCTTTGAAAATGATCAAGCCCGAATTATTAATAGAAATGGTGTTAGAATAGCCTGAAGAAAATAATATGCCTATCAGGATCATAGCCACCCCTATATGTGCTACGGAGCCTCCTATGAGTTGTACTTTCGCCTGGGCAAGCCGGATCAAAATCATGGTATTCGCTACCACTGAGTAGATGGCTACCGTGATCAATACCATATAGGTGGGATCAATCACCTTTCCGAGCAAAATAGCGACGGCACTCAGTAAAAGTGTCACGATCAGCGGAATGGCTAATTCGTTTTTCAGCTTTTCTTTATCCATCTTCTTCCAGAAAAAGAACTGCCCGGTACCTGAAAGTATCGCAACTACTACCGCGAACCACAACTGAAATTTTGTATAAAAGGCTACCTGATCTGCAGGTGGCGCTACGTTGGAAATACCGCCAAACGCTTCAACAATGGCGTTATAAACAGGAATAGAAGTAGGAACCAACACCTGAAATCCCATCAGGCAAAGGGTAGTAGCACCGATAAATATCCAGAATTCGCGGCTATAGGCAGAAGCTTCCTTGTCGGAAGTAGGAATATGTTTCCAGTGGATAGCCGCCAGCACAACAGCTCCCAGGGTGAAAAACAGCAGGTAAATCAATAGCTGTCCGGATAAGCCAAGGTCAGTAAAGGAATGGACGGAAGCGTTACCTAAAATGCCACTGCGGGTAAGAAATGTGCTGTACAGGACCATCACGAAAGTGGCAATCACCAGTACAATGGAGGTTTTGAGTGCAGTGTGGTTATTTTTAAAAATGATGAGCGTATGAATGCTGGCCACCAATACCAGCCAGGGTACATATACGGCATTTTCTACCGGGTCCCAGTTCCAGTATCCTCCGAAATTAAGGGTTTCATAAGCCCAGTAAGCCCCCATCATGATACCCAGTCCTAAGATAGCTGCCGAAAAGATAGACCAGGGTAAGGCTGGTTTCACCCAGTTTTCATACTCCTTCTTCCACAAGCCTGCTATACAAAAGGCAAAGGGAATCAAGGTGGTAGCAAAACCTAAAAACAAGGTGGGCGGGTGAATCACCATCCAGTAGTTTTGTAATAAAGGATTCAGCCCGGTTCCGTCTTCCGGCACAAAATCAGGGTTCAGCGCAAAAACCGGCGCTTCCATCACATCGCGCACCAGCATGAAAGGGGAACTGCCAATTTTCAAATCGCCAATGACAACGCCCAAGATCATAGAAGCCAGAAAAGCTTGTACCAGGGAAAAAACAGCCATCACAGGAGCCTCCCATGCTTTGTTTTTGTTAGTCTGGATCAGAATCAAACCCAGTATCATCTGCCAGAATATCCAAAGAAGAAAACTTCCCTCCTGCCCTTCCCAAAAACAGGAAATCATATAGTATACCGGAAGGTTTCGGGAGGAATGGCTCCAGGCATAGTGGTATTCAAAATAATGGTTATAGATGATATAAAATAAGCTGAAAATAACACCTATGACAAAAAAGCCATGTAAATAGAACACATTGCGTGCATATTTACGCCACGAGGAAGCCGCCAGGTCTTGTGTATGGCTGGCCTGTATGTAAGCATAGGCAGCCAACAGAGAAGTAATAAAAGAGGCTATGACAAAAAAATGTCCGGCATTACCAATGAAAGTATGAACCATGAATGTTTAGGCTATTTAGTGTTTTTTTTCTTTCTGAATCATTTTTGTTATCCAACTTCCTGCTCTTGGTATTTGGAAGGACACTTCATCAGGATCTGATCGGCAACAAATACATCCTGATGATATCCTCCTATAACTACCACCTGTTCCGAACGGGTAAAATCGGCAGGCATGGGCTCTTTGTAAAAAACCTGTTGTTCCTGGTTGTTTTGGTCAACCATCACAAAAGAAAAAGAGAGCTTATCTTCAGAGGGCTCAATACCTACAATTTCACCGCTGGCTGTTTTCTTTAACTGGCCTACCACATGCACTTTTTTATCCTGGCCCTGGGCAGCCATGTCATGGGCTTCTTTAAAAGAAACATAGGAGCTGGCATCTCCCGCAGTAGTGATAATGATGGTCACACAAGCGGCAATGATCAGGATTCCTAATAGATGAGATTTTTTCATAAGGTTAAAACTGTGCTCAGTGATTTACGAGATTATACTTGCTTCTTATGCAAAACAGAACCCAAAGGTATTTAATTTCACAAAATAAGCATATTTCTTGTCAACCGGGAGACTCCCCTCAGGGATCTATACTTTTATTCTTGTATTTCCAGTTCTTTTTCCAACCGTTTGACCTTTCTGTCAATGCTGACCGTATAGATGACCAGGCCACCGAAGAGGAGTAGAATCACGGCTACCACCACATAAATTTTACCTTCTTGTCTGAAGGTATCGGCCATCTCTACGGAAGAGGTTACCGGACTATTTTCGGGTATCTGCTGAGCTTTCAAGGGGTTGAGACCCAGGTTGAGCAGCAGCATAAGGGCTAGCATGAAGATAATTCTCTTCCAACTTCTCATGTAATTTGTTTTTAATAATTTGTAAACGGATTCTAAGGCTGGCTAACCAACCGCCCAGCAAAGTCCAGCCTATCACGGCAGGATAAAACACTATTCTTAAGTTGCTATCCAGATCATAGGCGTTGAAGCCGGGGTTACCACCATTGCCCGGGTGCAATGAGTCGGTGAGACGCGGCAGGATAAAAAGCAGGGGAACCAGGGCGGCAAAAGCAAAAATATTGTAAATCGCACTGATTTTAGCCCGTTGCTGCTCATCTTCCAGCGAATTGCGCAAAATAAAGTAAGCAAAATAAATGAGCAGGGCAATGGCAGCGCCATTTTGCTTGGGGTCGCTGCTCCAGGGAGAACCCCAGGTGTAATTGGCCCACAAAGCACCGCTCAAAATTCCCAGAATACCAAACACAACACCTATGTTGGCAAATTCAATGGCGTAAATATCATGCTGGGTGCCGGGGTTGCGCAGATACTTGATAGAATATACCACAGAGAGAGTAAGCAGAATGATCATACCAAACCACATGGGAACATGGAAATGCAATACCCGGATGGTTTCATTTAAAATGGCAAGGCGGGGGACTGGTGCCAGCAGCCCTGCAACAATCGTATATACTAACAGGATGATCGCCAGAATTTTCCACCAGCTTCTTTTAAAGAGTTTATTCACAGCAGAAAGTATTTCTTTTTCTATCAACAAAGATATTTTTCAAAGGTCAGCTTCGCCATAAAAACGGAAACAAAATGTAAGAAACAGTGCCTACCATCACATTGATAGCCAGCAAAACCCACACTTCATCATAACTGACGTTCGTTGGCAATCCGTCGATGGCATTTTTAGAGACTTTGATAATCATCAAAAGCATAGGCACCATCACGGGAAACCCTAGTATTGCCATCAAAGTATTGCTGTTATGGGCTTTAGAGGCAATGCCGGAGATCATCGTCAACGTCACTGAAAATCCACAGGCACCCAACAGCAGGTTGCCACCAAACAGCCATCCATTCTGCACTTGATTACCCATTACCAGGGCATAGAAGACAAAACAAGCGACAGAGAGCAGCAACATCAATAACAGATTATACAGTATTTTGGCTAAAATAATTCCTTGGGGGCTGGCAATTGTATAGTAGTATATCAGGCGGCCATATCTTTCCTGGATGAAGCTTTTAGAGATGGCATTGAAAGCCACAAACAGCATGATGATCCAGAAGAGGGCATTCCAGGTGACTACATTGAGCAAACCCCTTTGCAGATTAAAACTAAGATAGCACACAAAAACAGCACTGACTACATACAGCAGGATTCCGTTGAGTGCATACCGCTGTCTCCATTCCAGAATTATTTCTTTTTTTAGCAATAATGTAATTTCCCGAAAAAGCATAAAATCCAGTACTACCTTACATGAATCGCCTGTAATTCTGTAAGCCAATAGCTTTTCTATCAGAAGACTTTTAATATTGCAGGAAATTCCGTGGTGCGAATTTACAATACCCAAAGTTCATATATTCTATTGATCATTAACTTTTTGCTCTTATGAAAGGAATTGTCTTGGCCGGAGGTTCAGGGACCCGCTTACATCCCCTTACGCTGGCTGTCAGTAAACAACTAATGCCTGTCTATGATAAGCCTATGATCTACTATCCCTTATCTATTCTGATGATATCAGGGATCCGTGAAATATTGATCATTTCCACCCCTCATGACATGCCCCTTTTTCAAAAATTACTGGGCGACGGGCAGCAGTTGGGGTGTCACTTTACCTATGCGGTGCAGGAAAAACCGGAAGGGCTGGCGCAGGCTTTTACCATTGGAAGCGAGTTTATCGGACAGGATAAAGTAGCGCTTATTTTAGGCGATAATATCTTTCATGGCAGCGACCTGAATAAACAATTACAGAATAATGCAAATCCTGATGGAGGTATTGTTTATGCTTATCACGTGAATGATCCTCAGCGCTACGGTGTCGTAGAGTTTGACAAAGACCAGAAAGTGATTTCAATAGAGGAAAAACCCAAGCAGCCTAAATCCAATTATGCGATTCCGGGATTGTATTTCTACGACAATCAGGTAGTGGATATTGCCCGCAACCTGAAGCCCAGCGCCCGGGGAGAATATGAAATTACCGATGTCAACAAAGCTTACCTGGCTATGGGCAAACTGCAGGTGAGCATTATGAACCGGGGCACTGCCTGGCTGGATACGGGCACCTTTGATTCTCTGATGCAGGCCAGCAATTTTGTGCAGGTTATTGAGCACCGGCAGGGATTGAAAATCGGATGTATCGAAGAAGTGGCTTACCGTATGAAATATATCCGTGCCGAACAGGTGGAGAAACTGGCGCAACAGCAACTGAAAAGCGGGTATGGAGAATACTTGATGAAACTCATTGACCCTAGCGTCGTGTAAATTCATCATGAAGAGCCTGCCAGGGTGAGTGCTGGTTATTTATAGTTTGATCCGCCTTTTGCCCGTTTATTAATTTTTCACAAAAATTAATACTTAAAAAATTATCTTATGAGGAATTCCTTTTAAGAATATAGTGTTCAACTAATAAATTCTAATTGAGATTTTAGATTAGAATAGATTTCTCTGTCGATAGTTTGTAGCATAGCAAATTTGATTTAGTATTAATATTTGTTAGCTTTGCGGGGATTTGTATAGAAAACTATGCAGAGGGGACAATCGTCCCCTCTTTTTTGTTATTTAGTAGCAGTACATGGTGGACAAGCATGATATAGAATCACTGGCCCATAAAATTGTTCAGGAAAAAGATCCTGCACTATTTGTAGTGGATGTGCTGGTTTCTCACCCTAAAGCCGGGCAGAAAATAGTGATATATGTAGATGGTGATGCAGGCGTTTCAATTGAGGGATGTGCCGAAATCAGCCGGACATTGGCTGGTGTGTTGGACGAAGAAAATCTGATTAGCGAACAATATACCCTGGAAGTTTCTTCTCCTGGTTTGGATCAACCTTTGAAGTTGAAGCGACAGTACAAAAAAAATATTGGGCGAAATATCAAGGTGCTATTACAGGATAATCAGCTAGTAAAAGGTAAACTGATCAAAGTTGAGGGAAGGCAGATTATCGTGCACGAAGAGGTGAAAACAGCAAAAAAGAAAACGGAATTGAAAGAAAGGTCAATAGCTTTCGATGATATAAAAAAAACTAACGTCTTAGCTTCCTTTAAATAACATGATGGATACTACAACATTAATTGAATCTTTTGCGGAGTTTGCCCGGGGCAAAAATATAGACCGGCCTACGATGATCCGCATTCTGGAAGATGTGTTTCGCACCATGATTCGGAAAAGATATGGCGTGGATGACAACTTCGATGTTATTATCAATGCCGATAAAGGAGACCTTGAGATTTGGCGTTTCAGAGAGATTGTAGACGATAACTCTGAGGATATCTGGGATCATGATAAAATCAGCCTCTCAGAAGCCAGAAAAATTGAGCCTGATTTTGAAATTGGAGAAGAGGTGGCCGAAGAAATCAAACTGGAGGATTTCGGAAGAAGAGCGGTCATGACCGCACGACAAACTCTGATTCAAAAAGTAAAAGATCTTGAAAAAGATATTCTCTTTCATAAATACAAGGATCTGGTAGGAGAAATCATTACCGGAGAGGTTTATCAGATCCTGAGCCGGGAAATACTGCTGATTGATGGGGAAGGGAACGAACTTATACTGCCTAGATCAGAGCAGATTTCTAAGGATAAGTTTCGTAAAGGAGACTCGGTAAGAGCGATCATACACCGAGTGGAAATGGTCAATGGCAATCCGAGAATTATTCTCTCCCGTACCTCTCCCAAGTTTTTAGAAAGATTATTTGAAATGGAAGTGCCGGAAGTCTACGATGGTTTGATTACTATCCGTAGGACAGTCCGGGAGCCGGGCGAAAGAGCGAAAGTGGCTGTCGAATCTTACGATGACCGGATCGATCCGGTGGGGGCCTGTGTAGGTATGAAAGGCTCACGAATTCATAGCGTGGTAAGAGAATTACAGAACGAAAATATTGATGTCATCAATTATACTGACAACCTGGAATTATTTGTTTCCAGAGCCCTGAGCCCAGCCAAAATTTCCTCTATAAAAGCTGATCCTGACGGAGGTCGTATTTCCGTTTTTCTAAAACCAGACCAGGTTTCCTTAGCGATCGGAAGAGGTGGCCAGAATATCAAATTAGCCAGCCGGCTGGTAGGGTATGAAATTGATGTTTTCAGAGAAACCGCAGGCATAGAAGACGAGGAGGATGTGGATCTGGAAGAATTTTCAGATGAAATAGAAGGTTGGATTATAGATGAATTAAAGCGTATCGGACTGGATACGGCTAAAAGTGTTCTTTCTCTCTCTAAAGAAGATCTGGTACGCCGAACAGATTTAGAAGAAGAAACCATAGACGATATTTTTAGGGTTTTAAAACAAGAATTTGAATAAAATTTCAAAAAGAGTAAAAAATAATTCATATTTGAGTATGGTAGAGGAAAAAATGATGAGGCTTAGCCAAGTAGCAAGAAAGTTGAATGTAGGTCTTTCTACAATCACTGAGCATCTTGCGAATAAAGGCTACGAAGTAGAAAACAAGCCTAATGCGAAGATCCCTATCGAGCAGTTTAATCTGCTTGCCAAGGAATTTGCGTCTTCTGCATTAGACAAAGAGGAAGCCTCTGGCCTCACCATTGGTAGCAAGCACTATGAAAATCAGGTAATTGATTCAGGTCGCAGGAAAGAAGAAAAAGACACACAGGAAGAAGAAGAATTGTTTATCAAAAACCTGACGGCTGCCAAAGAACAGAAAAATTCGCCTGTCGATAAGAAAGAAGAGGCAAAGCAGGCTGCTGCTCAAGAAGAGCCGGAAAGAGAACATCGGTCGCCAGGCGAAGCACCTAGGCTACAAGGGATTAAAGTGGTAGGCAAGATTGATTTGGATAGCCTGAACCGGAAACGGCCGGCAGCCCCTTTGAAAGAAGAGAAGCCGGAAGCCAAAGCGCCTGTCGTTCAGCCTGAACAGAAAATAGAAGCCAAGGTTGAGCCGAAAGAGCCTGAACCACAGAAGGAAGAAAAGAAAGTGGCAGCTGAGGTCAGAGAAAAAGAAACTGAAGTTAAAAGAGAACCAGAAGTTAAGGAAGTTATAAAAGAAGAACCTAAACGGGAGCCAGAAGTCAAAGCAGAACCTAAAAAAGTTGACAAAGATCCCAAAACCCGTGAAAAAGCACCCTTTACTCCTGCTCCAAAGCCGGAGCCTGAGGCAGAACAGGAAGAAGAAGTTGAAGTTATCAATGCCCGGGCTGATCAGTTGAAGGGACTTACCGTTTTAGGAAAGATAGATTTACCAGAAGAGCCTAAAAGAAAGGCTAAACCTGTGGCTTCTTCCGATGAAGGAGGGAATAAGAAAAAGAGAAAGCGCCGCCGCCGTATTCGTTCTGAAAATGAAAACCAGGATAGAGGAGGAGGAGATAGAGGTACACGTAGTAGAATTCCTGAAAAGAGAAGTAAATTCAAAAAGGCTAAGCCGAAAAAAGAAGAGCCTTCTGAAAAAGAAATTCAGGATCAGATTAAGGAAACACTGGCGAAGTTGAGCGGTGGTGGAAAGAAAGGAAAAGCCTCCAGAGGGGCTAAAATGCGCCAGGAAAAACGCCGCGACCGCCGGGAGAGAGAAGAGCAAATGCTCCAGGAACAGCAGGAATCCAACTTGCTGAAAGTCACGGAATTTGTCTCTGCCAATGACTTGGCTTCCCTGATGGATGTGAGCGTGAATGAAGTGATCTCTACCTGTATGTCGCTGGGTATGTTTGTGTCTATCAACCAACGGCTGGATGCTGAAACCATTACCGTGATTGCCGACGAATTTGGCTATGATGTAGAGTTCATCGATGCGGAAGAGGAACTGTCTGTTGAGACAGAAAAAGACAAAGAGGAAGACCTGCAACCCAGAGCGCCTATCGTTACTATTATGGGGCACGTAGATCATGGAAAAACGTCATTGCTGGATTATATCAGGAGAGCAAAGGTAACAGAGGGAGAAGCCGGAGGTATTACGCAGCACATTGGCGCTTATGATGTGACTACCGATAGTGGAAAAAGAATTGCGTTTTTAGATACTCCAGGTCACGAAGCCTTTACGGCCATGAGAGCCCGGGGTGCTAAAGTGACAGACGTTGTCATTGTAGTGGTAGCTGCCGATGATAACGTGATGCCCCAAACCAAAGAAGCAATTAACCATGCCCAGGTAGCAGGCGTACCTATTGTTATTGCAATTAACAAAATAGACAAGCCTAACGCCAATCCGGACAAAATTCGTGAAGAATTGGCTAATATCAATATATTAGTAGAAGACTGGGGAGGTAAATACCAATGCCAGGAAATCTCAGCAAAGACCGGGCAGGGCGTTGAGGATCTGCTGGAAAAAGTATTATTGGAAGCAGAGATGCTGGAATTGAAGGCTAATCCTGACAAGCCTGCGATGGGTACTGTGATTGAAGCCACCCTCGATCGGGGTCGTGGTTATGTCACTACGCTGCTGGTACAAGGAGGAACCTTGCGGATAGGCGATGTGATTCTGGCAGGTGCTCATTATGGCAAAGTGAAGGCCATGACAGACCATCGGGGCAATCGTATTAAGGAAGCAATTCCTGCCACACCGGTGCAGATGTTGGGTTTGGATGGTGCTCCTCAGGCTGGCGACCTGTTTAATGTAATGGAATCTGACAAGGAAGCCAGGGAAATTGCCAACCGCCGCGAACAAATCCAACGCGAACAGAGCTTGCGAACCAAAAAGCATATCACACTGGATGAGATTGGCAGAAGATTAGCCATTGGCTCTTTTAAAGAGTTGAATGTGATAGTAAAAGGCGATGTGGATGGTTCGGTAGAAGCCCTGTCTGATTCGCTCCTTAAGTTGTCTACCGAAGAGGTGCAGATCAATATTATCAGTAAAGCGGTAGGACAGATTTCTGAATCGGATGTGCTATTGGCCTCCGCCTCCGATGCCATCATTGTAGGATTCCAGGTGAGACCTTCTCCCAGCGCCAGAAACCTTGCTGAAAAAGAAGAGATTGAAATACGCTTATATTCTATCATTTACGATGCTATCAATGAGGTGAAAGATGCGATGGAAGGTATGCTGGCACCGAAAGTGGAAGAAGTGATTACCGGAAATGTGGAAGTGAGAAAAGTGTTCAAAATTTCCAAAGTGGGTACTGTCGCCGGATGTTATGTAACCGAAGGGAGCATCAAGCGAAATAATCAGATCCGGCTAATTCGTGACGGTATTGTCGCTTACACAGGGGAAATCAACCAGCTTAAGCGTGAAAAAGATGATGTCAATGAGGTGAAAGCAGGATATGAGTGCGGTTTGAGCATCAGAAACTTTAACGACATTAAAGTAGGCGATATAATAGAAGGTTTTGAAGAAAGAGAAGTAAAAAGATCTCTGTAAAGGATAAAATTGTTTATGTCAGAAGCCTCTGCCCATGCAGGGGCTTTTTTATTTGGTAAACTGTCATGCAATTTCTAAGTAATACCCTCTACGGCCTCATATGGGGATTCTTATTCCTGACATTGTTTGGCTTATACAGGCCTTGGCTGGCCCTGTGGTGGTTGGATCAGGCAAACCGGAAAAAGGTTCTTACCTATTATGGTTTACCTTTGCTGGCGTTGTTTGTGCTGTATGTGTTGGTAAGATAAAAGGCATGACTAATATTTTACAGAATGCCATGCCTTTGGAGAATAGATTAAATACCTTCAGCTTCTACTGCTTTTACTTCAGGCAACATGGTTTTTAAAAGGTTTTCAATCCCAGCTTTTAACGTAATGGTAGAAGAGGGACATCCGCTGCACGAACCTTGTAGCAATACCTTGACTACGCCATCGTGAAAAGAGTGAAAACTGATAGCGCCTCCGTCCTGTTCTACAGCGGGCCGGATATATTCCTCCAGAATTCCCTTGATTTTCTTGACCGATTCGCTGTCTTCATCCCGAATGGTAGTGCCATTGGTAAAAGCTTCATCGACCAACACAGGCTTTCCTTCTTCTAGATAATTTATGATAAATTGTTTGATATCTTCCTGAATAGCTACCCACTCCACCTCATCACTCTTGGTTACCGTAATAAAGTTACTCATGTAAAATACTCTTTTCACATGGGGAAGTCCAAAAAGAGCCTTCGCCAGTGGGGCCTTTTCAGCGCTGGCTTCATCGGGAAAATCATAACTTTCACCCTCCGGAAACAGCATAAAATTCAAAACGAACTTAAGAGAATTAGGATTAGGGTTAGACTCCAGATAAATATGAATTTTTCTTTGCTGAGTTCTTTCTTGATAAGTTTCCATGAAAATAAGTTTAATACCTGTATACTGGATAAACGAAACGATAGTTGATAAGTTCACTATTGAGGACATCTCAATGTATCGGCAAAAAAAATGATAAAATAGCTGAAAGCAAAGGAAGATTGAATACGAACTTATTTTAACCATTCTTTGTATATATATTTCTTAACAGCCAGGCGGCCGACCATCCATTCAGAAAGCAGCCATATATTCGTTGGCGAAGGTGTATTGCTAACAGGTGTTGTCGGTAAAAGTGGTTATATCGTAATAATAGGCTGAAGTGAAAGTGACAAGAGGTGTTTTGTTTTTCAGGTTTTTTATTTCCACTTTTGTGGTTTAGTATTTAACAAACGCCGCAAGGGTTAAGGACGGCAGTTTATTAAATAATGCAAGATTTAAAAGCATTTCAACAATTACTGGATACTCCTAAAAAAGTAGTCATTACGGCACATAGTAATCCGGATGCTGACGCTTTGGGAGCCGCCCTGGGGTTAGCTTCCTATTTAAAAAAGAAGCAGCACCAGGTTCAGGTGATCACACCCACTGATTATCCTCAGTTTCTGCATTGGATGTACGGACAGAAAGAGGTGATGGTTTACAGCAACGGGCAGGAAAAAAAGGCTACGCTCTTGATGGAAGAAGCAGATATGATCTTTTGTCTGGATTTTTCGTCACTGAACAGAATAGAGGATATGGGAGAGATTGTCAGGAACTCGAAAGCACTAAAAGTGGTGATAGACCATCATATGGGTAAGGAAATGTTTGCTGATTTCGAGTTCTGGGATGTGCAGGCGGCCGCTACCTGTGAGTTGCTCTATCAGCTGATCATAGATTTAGGTGAGAGGCGCTTGATAGACAAAGACATGGCAGAGTGCCTGTATGCAGGCATCATGACCGATACCGGATCATTCAGGCATCCTAATACCACCAAACATGTGCATGAAGTAGTGGCAGACCTGATAGAATTAGGCGCTAACGTATCCAAAGTCAGTAAACTGGTCTATGATAATAACTCTATGGACCGGCTCCGATTCATCGGCTACGCCCTCAGTGAAAAACTGGTAGTCTTGCCAGAGTATAATACAGCTTATTTTGCTATTACAGCCAAAGACCTTGAAAAGTTTAATTCCCGTACCGGAGATACGGAAGGGCTGGTTAACTATGCTCTTTCTATTGAAGGTATCACCATGGCAGCCATTATTATCGATCGTTCGGAAGCGGTGAAACTGTCTTTTCGTTCTATCGGCGATTTCCCCGTCAATGAGTTAGCTGCCAAACATTTTGAGGGTGGTGGTCATAAAAACGCGGCAGGAGGTATTTCTCATCAGTCGCTGGAAGAGACTGTGAAGAAGTTTCTTCAATTGCTTCCATTGTATAAATCTCAATTGCATAAAAGTTTAAAAGAACAAGAACTACATTTAACGTAACATGAAACATTTAGGAATACATACTTTACTGCTGGCAATCGTGGGTCTGGCAGCTTGTGGACAACAGAATGAAGGAGGATACCAGTCTACTGATTCTGGATTACAATATAAATATGTGAAGCAAGGAGAGGGTGATAAAGCCGAGAATGGTAAAATTCTTTCTATCAATATGAGTTATAAGACAGCCGATGATTCAGTGCTGTTTAATACGGCAGACCAGGGTTCCCCTGTGTTAATTCAAATTGACAGCAGTGCCACCGGTATGATTTATGAAGGGTTTGCCATGCTGAAAGAAGGGGATAGTGTTGAGTTTAAGGTTCCGGCAGAAGATGTATTTGTCAAAACCTTCCGTTCGCAAATTCCTCCTTTTGTGGATTCTGCCAGCGCTATTACTTTTAATGTAGGAGTGGCCGATGTGATGACAGAAGAGGATTTCCAAACCTTCCGTATGGAGGAAATGAAGAAGCAGCGGGAAGCCATGCTTTCTCAACAGTCGGAGCAAATGTCAACCGATAGTGTTAAAATTGAAGCGTATCTGAAAGAAAATAAAATTGATGCGCAAACCAGCGAATCGGGCGTAAGATATGTGATTACCAAGAAAGGAAGCGGCGTACAGCCTTCTCCGGGCGATTCTGTTTTTGTACAGTATACAGGTAAATTGCTGGATGGAACGCAGTTTGATTCTTCTTATGAGCGCAATCAGGGGCCCTTTGGATTTCCTATTGGTCAGGGTATGGTAATCCCTGGTTGGGATGAAGGAATAGCCCTGCTGAATGAAGGAAGTAAGGCAACACTCTACATACCTTCTCCCTTGGCCTATGGTCCTCAGGGGGCAGGCGGTGTCATCGCTCCAAATTCTATTCTGGTGTTCGATGTAGAACTGGTAGACGTAAAAGAAGGGGCTAAAAATTAAAATGAATCATTTTCTGTTTTCGTTATTAATCCGGTGATCCACCGGATTTTTTATATCAGCTAACGTATGAGTAACAAAAGATTAAGCATGTTGTGGATTGTCGCATCCATGCTGCTTACCCAGGCTTGTCTGGATAATGACACCAACGACCCAAATGATGGACTTGTCCAGCAACAGATGGAAACGATAGAATCTTTCCTGGCAGAGAATAATATTGATGCCACTGAAGATACCCGTCAGTTTTATTATCATGCCATCACGGAAAACCCCAGCGGAACAGCTCCTAAGACAGGAGACGCTGTCAGCTTTTACTACCGGTTGAGTACTTTGGAAGGGCAGCTGATTGAAGAGAAAAGAGAAGGAACCGATATGCCTGCGAAAGTAGCTTTTGGAAGCAACATCATTAAAGTGCCGGTAGCGCTGGAAGCCTCGATCGCCATGATGAAGGAAGGAGAAACGTATGAGTTTTTTCTTCCGTCTCAAAACGCTTACCAAAATTTCTCCAAGACCAATCTTATCCCGCAGAATGCCATTGTCAGAATGCAGCTCAAAATTGCAGAGGTACTGAATGCAGGAGAGGAAAAGCAGGTGGAAGATGCGCAGATTAAAGCCTATTTAGCTCAGAAAGGACTGGCAGGGGCCGACAGCCTTACCTCCGGTGTTTATTATATACAGACTGAGGCGGGAGATAGTACCGCTATCACGGATGGAAAGTTGGTGGAGGTCCGCTATACAGGAAGCTTGCTGGACAGCACAGTTTTCGACAGCAACCTGGAGGATGATGATCCTTTTCCCGTAGCTATTGGTAATACCAGCGTCATCGAAGGTTTTGAAACGGGCCTCAGGCAAATGCAGGAAGGCGAAAAAGGTATTATTTTAATTCCTTCTCATGCCGGCTATGAAGGCAGTGCTACCATCATTCCCCGGTCTATCATCCGCGATTTGCTGGAAAACGGATGGATCAACCCCGGGCTGGGTTATGCTGAAAAAATTCCTCCTTTTGCCGTACTCCGGTTTGACATAGAGGTAGAGTCCGTCAACTAACTTGAATAGTGTATGCAAATATGTTTTGCTACCAATAACCTCCACAAGCTGCATGAAGTTATACCATTGTTAGGAGCTGATTTTCAGGTGGTCAGCCTGGCTGATATTGGCTGTACAGAAGAATTGCCCGAAAATCAGTCTACACTGGAAGGTAATTCGGAAGAAAAGGCGATGTACGTATACCAGCGCTATCAGGTGGCCTGCTTTGCCGATGATACCGGTCTGGAAGTGGATGCTTTATCCGGAGAACCGGGCGTGTATTCGGCGCGGTATGCCGGACCGCAGCGAAACAATGAAGCTAATATACGCCTGCTGTTAGAAAAGCTGTCAGCAAAAGAAGACCGTTCGGCGCAGTTTCGTACGGTAATAACTTTGGTGCTGGATGAAAAGAAGTATCAGTTTGAAGGGGTTGTGCGGGGGACCATTCTCCGGGAACCTTCAGGCAGGGGTGGCTTTGGCTATGATCCTGTTTTTGTTCCCGACGGTTATGCCCAGACATTTGCTTCCATGCGTTTAGAGGAGAAAAATAAGATAAGTCATCGTGGCAAAGCTATCAGAAAATTAGTAGATTTTTTACAAAACCAATTTAATCCATGAAAGAGCCCATTGTGGTTGGTGTCACCGGGGGTAGTGGTTCGGGTAAGACTCAATTGTTGAAGTGGCTGCAAAATGCTTTGGAGCCCGATCAGTTGTGTTTGATATCTCAGGATAACTACTATCGCAACCGCACTACGCATAATCAGGAGGAAAATAAAATTACTAATTTTGATGAGCCTGATGTCATAGAGGCCGCACAATTTGCCAGCGACCTGGAACAGCTTAAAAAAGGCAGGAAAATAACCAGAAGAGAGTATACTTTTAATAACCCTGCTAAAAGTCCCAGATTGCTGGAATTTTATCCTGCCCCTATCATACTGGTAGAGGGTATCTTTGTTTTCTATTTTCCGGAGATCAGTAAACTGCTGGATCTTAAAATATTTATTGAGGCCAAAGAGCATCTTAAAATTCATCGCCGGATTACCCGGGATCAGGTGGAAAGAGGATATCCCTTAGAAGACATTTTATTCAAATATACCCATCATGTGGCACCAGCCTACGAAAAATATATCGCTCCATACCGGCATGAAGCAGATTTGATCATTCCTAACAACAAAATGTGTCAGCATGATGAGCTGCCGGCCGCTGTAGAAGTGTTAGTGGCGTTTTTAAAATCTAAATTACTATGAATGGGAATGGTATCTTTGCGGTCATCGGTTTAGGAAGATTTGGAACATCTATCGCCAAAACCCTAGCCGATCATGGCGCCGAAGTAATTGCTATCGACAATGATCTGAATAAAATTGAACAAATCAAGGAAGATGTCGCTTACGCTGTAGCTTTGGATGCTACCGATATCAAAGCTCTGAGTGCACAGGATATACAGCAGGTGGATGCGGCTGTGATAGCCATTGGTGAAGATTTTGAGGCGTTGTTGCTGGCTACTGCCCATGTGCTGGATCTGAAAGTGAAGAGAGTGATCGCCCGGGCCGCTAACTTACAGCAGCGTATGATTCTCGAAAAAATAGGAGTCAAAGAGATTCTTTCGCCTGAAGAAACCGTAGGAAAAACCGTAGCGGAAACCCTGCTACAACCAGGTCTCAGGTCCTATTTTGAGCTGCCAGACGATTATGAGATAGTAGAAATCCGGACGCCCAAGCGGCTGGTGAACCAGACAGTCAGAGATATCGGGCTCAGAGAGAGTTATGATATTAACTTGATTACTATTAAGAGAACTTTCAAAGAAGAGAAGAAAAACGGCGAAACGGTGCAGGCACAGCATGTCATTGGCGTACCCAGACCGGAGACCGTCCTTTATGAATCTGATATGTTGATTGTCATGGGCAAGTCGCAGGATATCAACAAATTTGTGGAATGTAACGAATAAGCCATGGGGCTATATGGCCTGCCTTTTACGATTGATCCGGCAAAATGATGGTGAAAACAGTACCCTGATCTACCTGGCTTTTTACTTCAACACTGCCACCGTGATTCTCTACAATTCGTTTTACCAGATACAGACCTATCCCGGTTCCTTCCACATGGGAGTGATACCTTTTAAACATCATAAAAACCTTGGACAGATAGTGCTCAGGAATTCCCAGGCCATTGTCAGATACCTTCAGTAAAATTTTTTCATTTTCTCTCTTACAGCTAATATCAATCACAGGCTTCCGCAAAGGGGACCGGTACTTGATAGCGTTGGTAATCAGGTTTAATAGCACACTCCTTAAGTTGGCTTGCGAAAACCTGACAGCAGGACACTCGAAGGTAGCCCTTATGCTGGCGTCAGACTCTTGTATGACATCCTGTATGCTTAATTCTATATCATGGAGCAGTTCCGGAAGGCGGACCCATTGTTTTTCATCATCCAGGTCACTTTTTGCTTTGGATACTTCGGTGAGTGCCTGAATCGTTTCTTTAAATTTAAGTACAGAAATTTTCATCATCTTAATCACCAGCTGTACTTTCTCTGTATTCTTTTCTTTCAAAGCACTCTTAAGGGTATGCACCAAGCCCTCAATATTCAATACAGGCGCTTTCAGATCATGAGAAGCCGTATAGACAAAATTATCCAGGTCATTGTTGATCCTGACCAACTCGTCATTTTTAGTGCGGATGGTCTCAAATAGCTGTGAATTATCAATAGCAATGGCTGCCTGGGCAGCGATTCCTTTGACAATCTCTTCCGTACCTTTGGTAAACACAGCGGGTTTATGATGGCCAAAGAACAGACTGCCCAGCACCGTTCCGTTCCTTGAGATAACGGGTACGGAAAGATAACTTTTTACGGGTAAATGGCCTTCAGGCATGCCATGATAAGGAGGATTCTGCCCATATCGCTCATCCAGGGTAATATCATCTGATCGGATGATCCCTTCGCCATGAAAAGTAGGGGCAAAGATTTTGGTTTTTCTGGGCATCGGGAAATGAGCAAAAGCTTCAGGGTCTACCCCCGAAAGCGTATAAAGCATATAAGATTCTCCTTTTTCATTAATCTGTTGATAAAAGAAAGCGCCGAATTCCGCTCCGGTGAGTTCCGTACAGGAATCCGTAATGACCTGCAGTAATTTTTTAAGGTCTAACTCAGCCGATAAATTGATGCCTATATTGTTTAGGGTTTGGAGGTTACGATTTTTCTCCTTTAAAGCAATTTCCGCCTTCTTCTCCTGGCTGATGTCTCTTACCTCAATCAGATAAGCGACAATACGTTTGTTTTCATAGATAGGCTGAGCGTTGACATTGGCATAAAATCTAGTTCCGTTTTTGTGAATGAATACATCTTCATGCCTGTCTATAGCACCCTGAGCCGACAGGACCTGTGTAATAGGACAATGTTGTGCAGGGTAAGGAGAGCCATCCGGATAACTATGATGCAGCAAAGCATGCAGGGTATGATCGTGCGCTTCCTGAAAACTATAGCCTGTCAATACTTCGGCCGCAGGATTCATAAAGGTACAGTAGCCTTTGGTATCTACAATGAAGAGGGCGGCAGAGGCATTGTCGGTAATTACCTGCTTCAGATAATCAGACTTCTCAATATTAGACAGTGAGAACATGATGATGAAGATCAGGGCGCTGATGAGAAGCCCGCCGCCTAATACAAAGTAGGGAAAGACCGTATCATAACCAAAATCTGAGAGTGGGGTAAAATGTAATTTCCAGGCATGCCCTCCTATTTGAATAGAAGAGGTTCTTTGCAGGTTGGGTTCGGAAGCTTTACTGTCGACGCCGGCAGAATCCTTAATGTACAGTAGGGTATGGGGTGCTATCAACGATCCATCGTAGATTTCAAGGTTCAATTCCGGGTAGCGGTTTCCCAATATACCATTCATCAGATCATTCACTCGAAAGGGACTGTACACATAACCTGTGATCAGTTTTCGCCTATCCTGCGCTGTAGCAGGTGCTGTGCCTTTTTTGTACAGGGGTAAGTATAAAAGGAATCCTTTTTGGACACCTACCTCGGTTTCCTGTACCAGTGTCACCATGGCGGAGAGGGCAGGTTCACCGGTATCCCTTGCTCTTTCCATAGCCTCTCTCCGGGTAGAGTCAGTAAACATATCATAGCCAAAGGCCCGCTGGTTTCTGGCATCAAAAGGTTCCAGGTAAAGTATGGAGGTATAGAGAGATCTTTCCTGTTCCGGCCACACCTTAAATTGGGGAAAACCATTGTTTTGTATGCGTTCTTCAAAGGATGCTAAGTGCTGGGGAGAAACCAGAAGGGTATACCCTATCCCCTGGATACCAGGGTAATGCTCATCCACATGAATAGTCTGCACATAGCCTTTCCATTCTTCACGGGTAACGGAATCACTGACCTCAAACAGACCCTGGCCTCCCTTGAGAATTTGGATATAGTCCTGCATCCGCTTCTTGATAGCCGTGGTGGCAGCTTCTGTGCGTAAATGAAACAGGTTTTTGTTCCGCTCTGCTACTCTTTTTTGAATTTCCCAGAAAGTAACGATCGTTAAAATGAGTAAGAATAAAGCCGATAGAAATGCCAGCAGGTAAAAACGAACGAATTTTCTGATCTTAATCCAAGCCATTCTTGTATTCCTATTTTATAGCCTTAGCGAAGATCCCTAAACGATGTTAGAAATTTATGGATAGCGCGTTATGGTTGAAATGAATACTGAGTGTCAAACGACAGCGTATTTTTATATTTCATAAAATTTTTACCCCAATTTGTGTGAAAAAGTTCACTAAAAGCTGATTTGCGTAGTATAGAAAAAGAAGTCAAGAAAGCAGGCAAGTTTATAAAATATATTGGATAGTACTATCATTTTTTGTCATTCCTATTTCTGCTGTTTAGGATTTGACCTTCTGTGCTTCAGAATTTAACCTTTTTATTCTTCATACAAAAAAATATGTTTGTATACTTGCAGTTTGATTTTACAAAAGCTTTTCCAAAGGCCTCAAGGTCAGAAACTTGTGTTTAAAGTATTATAATATAATATTTTTACAAGAACGGTGCATTTTGGTACAAAATTTTCTTGACTGAGAATGGCTCATTAGCCTGATCTACTAACCAATACATTTATGAATACAAAAACAATACGGACAACCCGCAGGGGTAGCGATTTTAAAAAACAAATGCGGCATTACCTCATGAAGCTGAGTATTCAGCAACTGATTGTACTGGCCTTCATTGCCTCAATATCTTTCGGAACAGTAGGATGTAAGGCGAAAAAAGAGGCGCGTGCCCGACAGGAAGCCCTGGATGCTAAAATAGCGGAAGCTAAAACCACACTGCTGGCTATCATTAATGACAAAACCCGCTCACTAGAGGAAAATGAACAAGACCTGGAGCGTGTCAAAGCGATGAACCTGCAGGATCCTGAAATTCTGGATCTTATCGACAGGGCGGAAATGGCTATCGAGGAACAAAGAGCGGCAGAGGCAGAAGAAAAGCAAACTGCAGAAAAGCCTCGTACGGGAGCCAATGAAGATGGTTATACACGGGTGTCCAGTCTCTTCCAGGAAGTAGCGCGGTCTGGTAATAATGATGTGGCCAACGCTAAAATCAGAGAAACGCTGGGTTTATTTTCTTCTACGGAAACACCCGTTCTGATTATCATCAGCCAGAGTGGTGGTCAAACAGATTATGATGAACCCACAACCATTGGAAAATATCTCAACTATCTGAAGGATACCAGAAGCCAACCGGCACAAATACAGAATCTGGAGTATGATGCCAATGGTAAAATTAAAGAAGTCGAACTTATCAAAAGTTATTAACAATGAACAAAACAAAATTCTTTCTTATTCTTTGGGTAGGCATGGTATCCGCTACCATGGCACTGGCACAAGACGAAATCAGCCCTGAAAGAAAACAAGCCATTGATTCACTGGCCTTGGAAAAAGTAAGGGACTTAAGTAAATATATCAGCATTATCGGCAATAAAGAAACGCCCTTTTCCGAAGCCAACCGGGTCATGGAAAGAGCGACAGAATTGTTTGCGGATGGGGCTCAGATCGGGGTTTCTTCCCTGAAACGTCCGGAGGTTGAATACTTCAATGTCAGAGCCTATTTTGAGCACCTGATGGCACTGAATTACGACAAAGTGACAATCAAATGGTACGACATTCAGTATATCAGCGACTTAGAGCGCCAGCCCGATGGTACTTATGTGGGTGTTATTACAATTTACCAAAGATTTGAAGGGACTTCAGACGATGGTTTAGAGTATAAAGATACTACGAAGAAGGATATTACCGTTTTTGTACAAAAAAAAGAAACACAAATTGGCGGCAGGATCATCGACTTCTGGGATGTACTGCTGGGAGACATCAGAGTAGCCGAAACAACAACATAGGGTAAATGCGAATATTATTTTTGATGAGTATATTCTGTCTGGCATGCTGTAGCTTGCGGGCACAGGGTGTTGGAGAATATCTGGGAGATGAAAGCGTATTATATGCAGAAACCAAACAGGTTAACCAGTTTTTCAGACGATTCAACGGAGAAGAAGACACGGAAGGCAACCGGTATTATAAAGGAGATGCTCAGTACCGCGATGTTCAACTCAGGAGAAAATACCTGGAAATGTTGTTCGACAATCAAAACAAAGGGTTATCCTCCAGCCTGAAAAATGAGTTCATTCAGCAGGTAACCAGCAAATCCCGCCCTGATTATCTTAATTTTCATGGAGGAGAATGGTTTGCGGAAGTCACAGGTACTTTTGTATACAGAGGCAAGGAGGAAAAAGCCACGCTGTTTCTCAAACTGCAGGAGGAAAAAGTAGGCTCTAAATGGATTTTCACCAAAGCTTACTTTAAGCCTTTTGCCAGCCTTTTTCAAAGTGATACCACCACGCAAGGTAATTTTCTGCACCCTCTGAGTCATGAACTGGATTTTATGAATCTAAGGCGGGTTTTTCAGGATAACAAAGATAAGGTAGATCTGTATACAGCCCGGGGGTATCATCCGGATTATTTGTCTATCTTCTTGTATGAAATCAAAAACTCCAGCCTGAAATTCAAAACGATCAATAATGTGAAGTTTCATTTTTTTCAATTGGATGGTTGGTATTTTCAACTGTCCCGCTTCAACCGGCCTGGCTACAACCGGGGCTGGCTGATTTCTGATTTAACCAAAGCTACTCCTCAGGAAAAAAAGTTACTGATCAAGTACATCTATTACGAAAATGATTAAATATTTTCCCATACAGTGTTGGCTGGTGACCCTCATGATGGTGGTGGGCACGCACTGCGTGTGGGCTCAGCAGCCACAAGAGCTCAGTACGGAGGAAGTGGAGGAATACAAAGAACAGGCGCGGCAGATGGTGTCTTTCCTGGAATATATGATGAACTTACTGGGCAATGAAAAAGCCTCTACCAAGGAAAAAGAAACCATCATTCACCAGAGCTACAGCAAAGCTTTTAAGAATGAAAATGTACAGATAGAAGATGACCTGGATGAAGACCGGCAGGTAGTGACCAATAAGAATGTGCAGGCTTATCTGAAAGACATCGACTTTTTCTTTCAACAGGCTAAGTTTGAGCTGAACGTCACTGACGTAAGCTACTATGTAACCAGCAACGGACGTATCTTTTTCCGGGTAACCGTTAACAGAAACCTGCAGGGCATTACCGTGGGAGGAGATACCGTGAATGCCAATCAGATCCGCTATGTAGAAATCAACCTGAACGAAGCAGAAAAGGATCTGAAGATCGCCAGCATCTACACGACCAAGCTCAGTGAGAGGGAAGAACTGGCCAACTGGTGGTCTGAAGTGCCTCCGGCATGGCGTGTTTTCTTTTTAGAACAGATTGGTGCACGGGGCATGGATTCTGCCAATTTCCGCATGCTTCGAGAGATCGTGAACCTGGAAAGAGTGGTGGTGGCCAATCGAAAAAATGTGTTTGAACTGGAACCCTTGGCCAAGCTCTCTAATTTAAAATACCTGGATATCACAGCCACCAATGTGCGTAGTTTAGTGCCTCTGCGGAACCTTACCAAACTGGAAACCCTTATCTGCTCCAACACGCAGATAGCCGACCTGGAAGCACTGAAATACTCTACTAATTTGCGGGAACTGATCTGTAACAACACACTCATCCGGGATCTGCGTATTTTAACCAATTTTTCCAAGCTCGAGAAACTTTACTGCGAAGGTACCCCCTTATACGAACTGAGTGTTTTGCCTGGGTTGAAAGATCTTCACTGTGCCCGCACGTCTATCACTTCCCTGGTGCCGGTGGCTAAAATGCCGCACCTGGTTTCGCTCGATTGTGCACAGACAGGGGTTAAGGATTTGCAACCGCTGACCCAAACCACTAAGTTAAGCTGGCTGAATATTGAGGATACGCCTGTCACCGATTTGTCACCTCTGAGTAAATCAACCCAATTGCAGATACTGATCTGCAACAACACCCAGGTGCAGGATCTTGATCCGCTGAAAGGATTGCCTGCGCTGGAAAAAGTGTACTGCGACAAAACGCCGATTACGCAGCAGCAGGCGAACCGGTTTATGGCGATCAACCCTAAAACGCTGATCATCTTTGAAACCGGAGAATTGCAAGACTGGTGGGAGGACCTGGACCAAAGCTGGCAAAAAGTTTTTAAGCAGTATGTTGATATTGATTCTTTGTCTAAGGAAAAGCTGGCACAGATTGCCAACCTGACAGAAATTGATATTACCAACCATAGCTCGATAAAAAGTTTGGAGCCACTTGCCAAGCTTACCAACTTGAAGATATTAAGATGTGCGTACACCAGTATCAATAGCCTGGCGCCTCTAAGTGAAATGATAGAATTGCAGTATCTTGACTGTGCCAATACCAGTGTAAATGGCATAGGGGCTCTTAACAATGCACGCAATCTTCAGGCTTTGATTATAGATAATACACAGGTCAGCAGCCTGGCTCCTTTGTCAGATATTCCCAGCATCAAAAAGTTGAGTTGTGAAAATACGATGGTAGAAGACAGGGAAGTACTGGAGTTTATCCGGCAGCACCCGGAGAGTGTAGTTATTTACAAATCGGATGCTTTGTCTTTATGGTGGAATGAACTGGCTCCTGCCTGGAAGACTGTCTTTATGGAAGAGATGAACATCTCCGGAGTCCCTACGCCTGAACAACTGCATGAAATTGCTTTCATCGAGAAGCTGGTTATCGAAGAAAATACGGATATACATGATCTGACACCCTTGCAGGAGTTTGTCAGACTGACAGATCTGGTTATTTCAAATACACAGGTTTCTGACCTCTCCCCTCTCAGCCGCCTGACTACCTTGCGCTCCATCACCTGTGCCCGTAATCCGATCCGGTCGCTGGAGCCTTTGGGTGAAATGTTGAACCTGGCTTATCTGGATTGTTCAAACACACCGGTAGAGGATTTAAAGCCCTTGAAAAATTCTATAGAGCTGGAAGTATTAAAATGCTCGGGTACCCAGGTAAGAAACCTGAAACCTCTTTCTTCCTTGATCAACCTGAAACAGTTGGAATGCTACAATACCGATGTCAAAAAATTAAAACCCCTGAAGGGACTATACGAAATCAAAGAACTTAGATGTTATAACACCCGCATCTCCTCTAAAGAAGTAGATAAGTTCAAAGGCTGGCACCCCAACTGTAAGGTAGTCTTCTATTGAATAAACGCTTCTGTTTTCCTGCTGCTTTAACACATTCCTGATTTCTATAGTTATAGGAATCATAAGCAGATAATTTATGCAGAAGTTCTTCAAACGTGTCTGGTCGCTGATCAGGGAGACTGTTGCGGCGTTTCAGGAGTATGATCCCGTGGTATACGCAGCCGCTATTGCTTTTTTTACCGTTTTTTCTCTTCCTTCTGTTCTGATCATTATTGTTCAGGTGATTGGTGCCATCTGGGAGGAAGAGACGGTCGCACGACAATTGTCTAAGTCAATTCATTCGTTGATCGGTACCACCAGTGCGGAGGAGATCCAGAAAATTATTCAGAAAAGATCCGTCAACGGGTCCAACACACTTGTCAGTATTGCGGGAATCGTATTCCTGCTGTTTAGTGCTACTGTCATCTTCGGGTTCATCCAAAAGGCTCTGAATGCTATCTGGGATGTGAAGCCTAAACCTAAAAGAGAATTTCTTAAATTTCTGAAGGACCGTCTGCTTTCCTTATCTATCATTATCATTCTCGGGTTCCTCATGCTGGTATCTCTGATCATAGATACAATGCTGAATATGTTTAAGGAATTACTCAATCGGGTCTTGTCTGCTTTCACTGTAGATATCATGAATGTGTTGAATTACCTGGTATACCTGGTGGTGGTTTCCTTTATCTTTGGCCTGATATTCAGGTTTCTTCCAGACGCTAAAATACGATGGAAAGACGTAGGGGTGGGCGCTTTGGTCACGGGGGTGCTGTTCACCATCGGCAAGTTTCTGATTGGCAAACTGCTGGCCAATACCAATATCGCTACTACCTATGGTGCGGCAGGTTCCCTGGCCGGTATTCTGGTATGGGTATTCTACTCTTCTCTCCTGGTCTTGATAGGGGCTACTTTTACCAAAGTGTATACTATTCAGGCCGGCAGGTATATCCGGCCTAAAAAGCACTCCGTGAAAGTAGAAATCAAAGAAATAGAAAAAGAAGAATAAGGCTACACAATGGGATAATCCCAGGGACTACGGTAAGCTCTGGTAAGTAGCTTATTGGCCTCCGGATCGTTCGGAATCTCTCCTTTCTCCCAGTCCCACCGGACACTTCTACCCAGTTTATGCGATAGCATGCCTAACAGGCTCATGTTGGTAGAGTGGTAACCAATCTCTATATCACAAACAGGTTTTTTCCCGGTTTTGATGGAGCTCAGAAAATTGGCCCAGAGTTCTCTGATATTCTGCTGGTCTGGCTCGTGCAGTTGTGGCTCTTCGTGAATGATCTGCTTATCCTTGTTGCTGGGATAAAATGTCCAGCCATCCAGCCATCCCATATGGAAGGTGCCTTCCGTTCCATAAAAGTAACAGCCAATGTTGTGCTTCTCCGCCTCATTTCCGGCAAATTGCCGATGTTCCCAGACAGCCGTAAAATCCTCAAATTCATAGTTTACCACCTGTGTATCAGGGGCGGTGGTATTATCTTCTTTGATATGGCGGGCAGCTACGGAATGAACAGACCTGGGGGCTTTTTCTTCTGTCCACCACAGAATCTGATCCAGCCAGTGGATACCCCAGTCGCCAATCTGTCCGTTGGCAAAATCCAGAAACTGGCGAAACCCTTTGGGGTGGATTTTTTCATTGTAAGGAACCAGAGGGGCCGGTCCACACCACATATCCCAATCCAGTCCTGCCGGGGGTTCCGAATTAGGAACAGTTTCTCCGGGGCCACCCGGATAATGCACAAAGGCGCGCACCATACCGATTTTCCCGGCTTTGCCTGATTTCAGAAACTCCATACCAGACATGTTGTGCGGTGATACCCGCCGGTGCGTGCCTACCTGCACAATCCGGTCATGCTGCCGGGCTGCTTTCACCATGGCCTTCCCCTCATTGATGGTGTGGCTGATGGGTTTTTCAACATACACATGAGCGCCAGCTTCTACAGCCGCTACTGTGATGAGCGGATGCCAATGGTCCGGGGTAGCCACAATGACAATTTCCGGCTTCTCCTGGGCCAGCAATTCGCGATAATCTGTATAGCGCTTCGGGCGGTCACTGCTGAGCTTGCCGGCATTGGCAATGGCTGTGTCTAGCTGGTTCTGGTCTACATCACACACAGCTACCAGTCTTGATTCTCCCGCTTCCAGGGCAAACTGTAAGATATTGCCACCCCACCAGCCGGAACCGATCAGGGCAGTGGTATATTTTTTATTTTGACGGGGAGCAGGAATGGCAAAAGCAGAATAGGCCAGACTGGCACAAGCCGTAGATTTAATGAAATTTCTTCGGTCCATAGCAGACAAAATAGGTTATGCGTTGTGATTAGTGTTGTGTCAACTAAGATACGGGATTATTGTAAAATGAAAAGAAATGACCCTATCTTTTATATATTTGGAAATGCAGTATGGAGATGGAGGCAGCATAGCGAGCCTGTATGTCATGGCAGGTGTATATATCATGGCTGGTTTAGCCCATTTTATAAAGCCTGCCTTTTACACCAGGATCATCCCTCCTTACCTGCCTTATGCTTTAGTCCTGGTATATGTCAGCGGTGTGGCTGAAATCATTTTGGGAGTGTGTCTTCTTTTCTCAACCATCCGCAGCATCGCTGCCTGGGGAATTATGATTATGTTGATAGCTTTTCTGCCAGTGCATCTCTACATGATAAGGTCTGACAGATTCAAGAAAATCCCTTCCTGGGTTTTATGGGCCAGGCTTTTTTTGCAGGCAGGGCTTATCTATTGGGCTTATCAGTTTGTATAGCCGCCTTTCAGTATGGTCTTAAAAGCACTGCCAACCTCAAGGATAGTGAATTATTTTTCATTAGAATGGTTTTTCGATTTTCATTAGAATGCTTTACACCAAATCATTCTAATGACACGCACCCTTTCATTAGAATGGCAACCACCCTTTCATTAGAATGGCAACCACCCTCTCATTCTAATGATAATCCCCTTATCCTTCTAATGGTAGGTATTATATGGGCACTCGAGTACCAGCCTATCTCCCATGGAAATGATAGATACTTTATTTGGCGTGCAGTTAGTCACTTATGTGCAAAAGCAATTGGGCTACTATGACGAGCATACACCGGTGCATTTTGCCAGCCACTCTGACAGTTAGCCTATCATCATTACAGATAGTGCTTTCAAGTCTTTAAACACATAAGGCGCGTTCTTATCAAGAATAAATAGGTTCTGTTTTTTTCTTCAGAAGGGGCTGAAATTTACCTGCTACCAGGGCACGCCACAGCCACTCCAAAGGACCCATCGTGAAATATTTCAGCCACAGCAGACTAAAGCCAATTTGAAGGGCAAAGAATACAAGGGCTACAGGCATGGTAACGGAAGGCCCCACTTTCGTCATTAATCCAAGTCCTATTCCATGAAAAAGAAAAATACCTGCCACAGATTGCATAATATAATTGGTCAGCGTCATCTGACCTATCGGTATAAAAGCAGTCAGTAAATACCGGACTTTTGTAAAATGAAAAAGCAAGGCAAAACCACAGACATAAAAAACAAACAACCCTACATCGTTCAGACGCCCGCCGGTAGCTCGTATGAGTCTGGAGAATACCTCATGATTTGTTATATCGGCAGGGACGTAAAGATATACATAAGTACCTAACAGAAAGACAAAAAAGCTGATGACCAACCCAAGCATAAAATGCTTACCATACTCATCTACTTTTTTAAATATACTGGTTTTGCCTGCCCAGAGTCCCAGAAAGAAGAAACCCAATATGTTGATCGTATGTGGAATACGGTACCAGGGATTCAGACTCATGTTTAAATCCCATAACAGGTTAGCTTTCAGCATTTCAAAATAAGAATCACTTAAAAAACCATTCCGGGCTGCAGCTAAGGAAATAAAACGTTCGGGACTTCGGGCCATGAGAGGCTCTGCAATATTTTCTGCAATGGGTATGGCAAACATACAGAGGATACCCATCAGCAGAATAACCCGGGGGCTCAGATGATAACTAAACAGGAGGACGATACCAGCCACAAAATACCATCTCAGAATATCGCCCCACCATAGCAGGTAAGCATGCAGAAGCCCGAACACCAGCAGGATGATCAGTCTTCGGGTAAAGTTTTTCTTAAAAGAAATACCAAGACGTTCTGCCTTGTTGAGCTGAAAATAAAAGCTTAAGCCAAACAGAAAAGAAAACAGCGCTCTGGCTTTATCGTTGAAGAGCAACTGATTCAGCCTGTCGAGCAGGGCATCCAAATCAGGCATCGGTAAAGCAGCTAGCTGTTCTTCTGTGAATAATAGAGTATACCCTGGAAAAGGCCCCACAAAGTGTGTGATCAAAACCAGTAGCAGGGCAAAACCCCGCAGACCATCAATGGAAGAAACACGACTTTTTGTATTTTGTATAACAGGTGCGGCTGGCTTCATAGCATCGTAGTTTTTCTGTTAATTCATGGATAAGCGGTAAATGGTTTTAGTGCTCAAATGCCATAGGCCCCTATCGGATAAATCACGGGCCAGAGAAAACACAGTAACCCTGTAAGCAGCGGGAAAAAAGCATTTATTATAAGAAGTGTCCTCTACAACTTTCATCATGCAAAGAGCAAAAGAATAAAATGACTGATCGTAAACGGAAATGTGAATAGTATGAAAAAAGGGCAGAAAGCTTCAAACAGCGTTCTGTAAAACAAGCGCTATGCTAAAAACTGACGGAGCAGCAATGAGCCTTGTTTGATAAGGGGGATTATTTGGATTCAGGGTGGAGTAAGCGTCATAAAACCTTCAATAAAAAATAGATCACTAGCTACCTTCAGACTAAAAAATCGTTTTGTTAATGCATTTTCAACGTACAAGTATAAGTATTTGTTATGTTATTAGAATATAAAATGACAACTTTTATCTCTCGCTTGTTTGTAAGTTGCTTGTTGTCAGCTCTTTAAATTTATCACAATCTGGGAGGTACTGCTACAGAGGACAGGAAAAAAGGTATTCTGATTGAGATATATTGATTCTCCTCAATACACCTCATGTGGACAGAAAAACTGAGAAAGAATACCGGGAAGCCTTATTTGATGTAGCGTTGGAAACGGGCGAAGCCATTTCTACATTTATTTTTTCTACATGCGAATGGGAAACTAAATACGCTATGACACCCTTATTCCAAAATGTTCAAAAAGAAGGAGTCTATCTGTAGAGATTTCATATCATACAGAAAAAAAAGTATTAGCTGAGAATTTACTTTTTCAACTGTTGCAACAACTTTCGCCCTCTGGCTTGTATGGCCGCACTTCCTTTCACCATTTCTTCTTCTACCATCGCTATCACTTCCGCTTTGAACCATGTGTGTTGCAGGGCCAGATTGGTAAGCGCTTGCAGGCAGTTTACCTTGACAAACTTATTGGCATCCGTATGAAGCCAGTGTTGCAGGATGGTAATGCCTTGTGAAAGGGTATCTCCTTTTAAAGGCAGGTAACTGATGAGCATCGCAGTGGCCATTTTTACACTGAAAGGTGTGGAGAGTTTATCCAGATGCCGGAAGATTTGCTCCTGGTGGGAACGAAGCCAGACAGGATGATCTCTGGCTACTTTTTCTACAGCGTTGGCCGCTCTGGCTCTGAGCACCGGATCAGCCTCAAACATGGCCTGAAATACGGTATCAAATGCTTGCCGGTTTTGCCGCATCGTGGTCACTGCTTGAGGGTTATCTTCTGTCAGCTGATTGATCAGTGTATCCATCAAAGCGAGGGTTTGACGGCACGTACCATCTCAGCTTTTCCCGGAGGGCCTGGCAGGGTCTCTACCTCCAAGCCCAGTGATTTGAGATCCCTTTTCAGCTGTCCTTTGGCAGAATAGGTGACAAACACACCCGAAGGTTTCATCATCTCTGCTATTTTCTCCAGTATTTCCTGGGTCCAGAGTTCTGCCTGTTTGTTAGGGGCGAAAGCATCAAAGTAAATCAAATCATAACAGCACGGAACGGTTTCCATTGACTCCAGCTTCTGTTTGCGTTTGAGCAGGGTAAAATTTTCCAGCAGGGGTACATCTTTTTCCCATTCGCAGGCATGTAATTCCCGGAATTTTGCCTGTATGGTGTAAATCTTGGGCAAAAAGCGCAGGTAATTGAGTTTTTCAGCGGTTTCTTCTTCAATAGGATAAGGCTCCAGCGTGGTGTAATAAAAGTGAAGCCCTAGATGTTGCATGGCTTCTCTGACGGTAAGAATGGCATTCAGGCCAGTCCCCATGCCCACTTCCATTATCTGGATTTGCGGACTGGCCTGATGATGGCTCATCCAGTAATATAAACCCTGTTCAATAAAGACGTACTCAGATTCCTGCAAAGCGCCGTGTCGGGAATGATAGGTTTCGTTCATCGCTATGTTGAGCAGCGTATGCGAACCATCCTCCGTTTCCATAATCCGGATATTTTTATCCATATTTAAATAGGATTAACTTTATAAATTAATACTACCGCATGGGTCGCTATGCCCTCCTTTCTGCCTACAAATCCCATTTTTTCAGATGTAGTCGCTTTGATGGATATGTTTTTTTCCTCTGTCTGTATCACCTGGGCCAGGCACTGTTTCATTTCCGGAATATAAGGGTTCACCTTAGGCACTTCCAGACAAACCGTGGCATCAATATTACCGAGTTCGTACCCTTCCTTTCGGATCAGGGCCATTACCTCCTGAAGCAACAGCTTGCTGTCGATTCCTTTATATTGTGGATCATGATCAGGAAAGTGGTACCCTATATCCCGCAGATTGGCGGCTCCCAGCAGCGCATCGCAGATGGCGTGAATCAGCACATCGGCATCAGAATGTCCTTTGGGCCCATGGGTGTGTTCCAGGCGCACACCACCCAGCCAGAAAGCTCTTCCCGCTTCCAGCCTGTGCACATCATAGCCAAATCCTACCCGTATGTTCATGAATGAATAATAGAAAGAGTGAATGTTTGATTGATAGAATGGTTGAATGAGCGAATGAATTTCAAAGTTTAGGGTGCATGCCCATACGCCTGCAAAACCACGGAAGGCCTATCCTTTAATCCATGCTTCTACTTCTTCTTTGGTAGGATTCTGCACATCCTTCAATTTCATCTTCTTCCGCATGCCGCAAATATCATTGTGCAGTTTGCTGGGAGATGCCGCAGTCAGTTGTTCTATCGAAACTACCCCCAATTGCTGCAAAATCGGAATCAATTCCGGTCTGATGCCCCGGTCAATCAGTTCCTGATCCGACGATTCTTTCTGCCTCACTTCCGGTTTCATCTGAGGGAAGAACAGTACATCCTGTATAGAAGGGCTATTGGTCATGATCATAGCCAGGCGGTCGATACCAATACCCAGTCCTGCCGTAGGCGGCATACCATATTCCAGTGCCCGCAGGAAATCTTCATCCAGTACCATGGCTTCTTCATCGCCCCGTTTCCCCAGCTTTAGCTGTTCTTCAAACCTTTCCCGCTGGTCGAGCGGATCATTGAGTTCAGAAAAAGCATTGCAGATCTCTTTGCCATTGCAGATAGCCTCAAAGCGTTCTACCAGCCCTTCTTTACTTCTATGTTTTTTGGCCAGGGGCGACATCTCCACAGGGTAATCGGTGATGAAAGTAGGTTGAATGAGATAAGGCTCACAAAGTTCGCCAAAAATTTCATCAATCAGCTTTCCCTTCCCCATGGTGTTGTTAATAGGCACATTCAACTGCCTGCAGGTTTCCCGCAGGGCTTCTTCGCTCATCTCACTGATATCAATATTGGTATAATGCTGAATAGCCTCAAACATGGTAAAGCGTTTCCAGGGGCGCTGGAAATCTATCATATGGTTTCCTACCTTCACCTCCGTGGTACCATGCAGATCAAGCGCAATCTTTTCTATCATTTCTTCTACCAGTTCCATCATCCAGTTGTAGTCTTTATAAGCCACATATAGCTCCATCTGGGTAAATTCCGGATTATGGAAACGCGACATACCCTCATTGCGGAAATCTTTGGCGAACTCAAAGACACCTTCAAAACCTCCTACAATCAGTCGTTTCAGGTAGAGTTCATTGGCGATGCGCAGATACAGCGTCATATCCAGCGTATTGTGGTAAGTTTTAAAAGGGCGGGCGGCAGCACCTCCATACAAAGGTTGGAGAATAGGCGTTTCTACTTCCATATACCCTTTTTCGTTGAGGAAGTTCCGCATAGAATTGACCAGCTGGGTGCGTTTCCGGAAGGTCTCCTTTACTTTGGGGTTCACAAGCAGGTCGACATACCGCTGCCGGTAGCGTTGCTCCGGATCGGCAAAAGCGTCATAGGTGACGACATGGCCTTCTGCATCTTTGGTTTCTTTCACAATAGGGAGGGGGTGCAAAGACTTGGATAATAATTTTAAGGAAGTCACATGCACTGTAATTTCGCCGGTTTGGGTGGTAAAGACATACCCTTTGATACCAATGATGTCACCAATGTCCAGCAGTTTCTTAAAAACAGTATTATAAAGAGACTTATCCTCACCCGGGCAAATCTCGTCCCGTTGGACATAAATCTGAATACGGCCGGTAGCATCCTGTATTTCGGCGAAAGAAGCAGACCCCATGATCCGGCGGCTCATCAAACGCCCTGCCAGCCTGACGTCTTTATAATCCGTTTTCCGCTGTTCGTAATAGCGTAAAATGTTCTCCGTGCTGACATTGACCTCAAAAGGTTCTGCAGGATAGGGATTGATCCCCATACGCAACAACTCTTCCCGCTCTGCTCGTCTTCTAATCTCTTGATCGCTTAATGACATATATCTATTTAATTTTTATCGCGCAAAAATAAGGATTAACCCGGACAGTATAAACCTACCAGCCGGAATAGTTCATCAATGCTCTCGCTTCAGCAGTATTACGTAAGATGTGAGACAGAAACGAACAGGATTTCCATGAAATTATTAGAATTTTATTCTTACAATTGGCGTTAGTAAGCCATGATGATCGTGCTTAATTGCCCGGTCATCCTTTCAAAGCCTGCGATTCATCACAAAAAATTTATTAACATTACAACCCGAAATAGTATCTTCATAAAAACAACTGGAAGACGCCAGAAGGTATGAGCAATCAGGAAGTCATATACAGAATTATCTCCACAGTGAAATTCTCCCGGATCATACAGGTTTTGTCCTTTGTCGCAATACTGACGGCCTGTTCTCCAGCCCGGCGCTCTGTGTCGCCCCTGCCATCCCAAGCCTTTAACCCGGACAGCGCTGTTTTGTTTGCCTACCCTGGAGATTCGGTCACGGCCCGTGAATTTCTGTATGTGTATGAGAAAAGCAATGCTGACAGCAGCCGGCGGATGACACCGGAGCAACGCGCAGGAGCCATCCGCGAGTATCTGGACCTATACATCAATTTTCGTCTCAAAGTGAAAGCGGCAGAGGAAGCGGGTATGGACAAGCAAACCAGTTTTCAGCAAGAATTGGCTCAATACCGGAAGCAACTAGCCAAACCCTATCTGGTAGAAAACCGAGTGACCGAACAACTGATACAGGAAGCTTATGAGAGACTCAAACAGGAAGTGCGAGCTTCTCACATTCTTATCGCCGTGGATGAAAATGCCTCTCCGGCTGATACGCTGAAGGCTTATCAACTGATTGATAGCCTGCGTACTTTAGCACTCAAAGGGGCTTCTTTTGCCATGTTGGCAGAGCAGCATTCAGATGATCCCTCGGCTGCCAGCAATGGAGGTGATTTAGGTTATTTTTCTGCTTTGCAGATGGTGTATCCCTTCGAGAATGCAGCGTATACGACGGCAGCGGGCGATATTTCTCATCCTTTCAAAACCCGATTTGGGTATCATGTTGTAAAAGTGCAGGACAAAAGACCTTCGCAAGGTCAGGTAAAAGTAGCTCATATTTTGGTGCGTCCCCAACCCAATGAACAGGAAGGAGCGTCTTCTGAAGCACATACCAAAGCCACACAGATCTACGAGCAGCTACAGAAAGGGGCCGACTGGAAAGATATGGTAGAACGTTTCTCTGAGGATGTGGCTACCCGTTCTTCCGGAGGAGAGTTACCTTATTTCGGCACTGGCAATATGATGCCTGATTTTGAAGAAGCCGCCTTTGCCCTGAACAATACGGGCGATATTTCTCAACCCATCAAAACCCGCTATGGCTGGCATATTATTAAACTGATCGACAGGCAGGGGTTAGCCCCTTTGAGTGAGTTGCGTCCTACGCTTGAAAGAAATATTGAGCGTAGTGTCAGATCTGAAGGATTGTTGCAGGATATGGTAGAAAGGTTAAAAAAGGAGAATGGATTCCAGCCCGACAATGAAAACATTGCTACAACGGTCAGTTCTTTGTATGCCAATACACCGGAAGTTTCTGTCCCTCCTGCTGATGCGAATTTGTTCTCTATCCGTAAAAACAGTTTCAAGGTCAGCGATTTTCTTGATTTTGTCAGACAACAACTGAATGGTCTAAAAACGGATAGTATGACAGCGCATCGGTTGTATCAGCAGTTTGAGGCCAAACAAATCATGAATGATGAGGAAAGCCATTTAGCCGATAAGTATGAAAATTACCGCCTGTTATTGAAAGAATATCGCGACGGGATCCTGCTCTTTGACATTATGGAGCAAAAGGTCTGGTCTCAGGCTTCCGAAGATTCGGTCGGGCTACAAGCTTTCTTTGAGAACCACCGCAATAAATATAAGTGGGGAGAACGGGTAGGCGCTACGCTCTTTGATGCCCAGGATGAAGAAACAATTAACAGTGTGAAGAAAGCCATACAAGGCCTGAAGATGCCGCTGGAGCCAGAGCAGATAACCTCTATAGAAAAAAGATTTAATACTGCCTCTCCGCTGGTTTTACAAATTCATCAGGGAATCTATGAGAAAGATGGTTATCGCACAACAGCAGAGTCTGTGATAGATCAGGTTGCCTGGAAAAAAGGAACCCAGCAGGTCACCCATGACGATAGAATGTATTATATAATCATACATGAAGTATTGCCGCCAGAATTTAAGAAATTGGATGAGATAAAGGGCATTGTAATTGCAGACTACCAAACTTACCTGGACAAGCAATGGATTGCTTCACTCCGCCAAAAGTATCCGGTAGAAGTTTATGAAAATGTATTGCAACAACTCATTGCCAGCTATCCGTCTCCATAAGATACTGGTGTTTTTTACGTTATTATTCACAGTAGCCTGTAACGAGCGGCATCTTCCTGACTTTCTGAAGTTTAAAAATCAGGAAGCAGAAGAAGGGGAAGAGCGCATACCGGTAGCCAAAGTGTATGACAACTACCTGTATGAACAGGATTTGGAAGGTATCGTAGACAAAGGCACCTCCCCTGCTGACAGTGCCAGCATTGTGAGCCGGTATATCGACAGCTGGATCAGGAAACAATTGCTGATTGCAGAGGCTGCCTCACAAATTGATTTTGATGAAGCCGAGCTGGAACGTAAAATGCTGGATTATCGCTATGCCTTGATGGTCTATGAGTACGAAAAAAATCATGTGAACCAGGAAGTAGAACATGATGTATCTGAAGAGGAAATTGAGGAGTACTATAAAAATAATAAAGCTAATTTTGAGCTGAAACAAAATATCATCAAAGGGATATTTGCCAAGGTGCCTCAGGAAGCGCCGCGCATCGGAAGGTTGAAAACCCTTTTTCAGAGTAAGCCAGACGAAGGAGCGCGGGAGGAAATTAAATCCTACTGCCTGAGCTTTGCCGCTTCCTATTCATTGGATGACTCTGTCTGGTATAATTTTGAGGACATTATCAAGCATACTCCTTTGGTCAGTATTCCTAACAAAGTTCAATTTCTGCGGGAAAATAAGTTTGTGGAAACTTCTGATGATTTATATGTGTATTTTCTTAGAATTACGGATTATAAAATATCAGACCAGATTTCCCCTTTGGAATTTGTGAGAGATGATATCATCAAGATTATTAGGAGCAAACGCAAAATTGCCTTGACCCGCAAACTGGAAGAGGAAATATTTAACGAAGCTAAAGAAAACAAGAAATTTGAAATATTCACGACGCAATCACAATCTATCCGACAAGATGATACAGAAACGAAAACTCCCGTACAACATCATCAGTAAGCTATTTTTATTGATTTTTTTTCTGTTGGCCAAGCCTGCCTCAGCCCAATACGCGGGTGGTATTGATATAGATAAAATAGTAGCCAAAGTAGATAACTATATCGTACTGAAATCTGACCTGGAGAATGCTTTTCAAGAGGCGCTGGCGATGCGTAGGGTCAACGGATTGGTTGACCGTTGCCAGGTCTTGGAGCAACTGGTAGTAGAAAAACTCATGTTAGCCAAAGCCGAGATTGACTCAGTGACGGTAGGTGACGATCGCGTGACTGGTGAATTGGACCGTCGCTTACAGTACATGGTCAGTCAGTATGGAGAGGAAAATATTGTAGAGCAGTTTGGCAAAAGTATAGAAGAGTTCAGAGAAGAATTGCGGGATGACATCCGCAATCAGCTGATTGTGCAGGAGATGCAAAGAACTATTACGGCAGATGTAGAGGTGACGCCTGCAGAGGTAAGAAAGTTTTTCAATGCCATTCCGGCTGATAGTTTACCTTATTATTCTACAGAGGTGGCTGTGGCTCAGATCGTAAAACAGCCAACGGTTAGCCGAACCCAAAAAGAGGAAACCCGCAAGAAGCTGCTGGAAATTCGTGAAAGAATTCTGGATGGTGAAGATTTTGGTGCGCTAGCCAAAGAACATTCACAAGATCCCGGATCGGCGGTGGCTGGCGGTGAGCTAGGTTTTGTTAACAGAGGTCAGTTTGTTCCTGAATTTGAGGCAGCAGCCATGAGAATGCAGCCAGGTGAGCTTTCACAACCAGTGGAATCTGATTTTGGCTTTCACCTGATTCAATTGATAGAAAGAAGAGGAAACCGCTATAACAGCCGCCACATTTTGTTGAAACCCAATTCTTCTGAGCTGGATATCAAATATGCGGAGGATTTTCTCGATAGTCTGAGGACCCAAATTGTAAATGACAGCATTTCCTTTGAAAAGGCCGCTAAGGAACATTCTGATGATAAGGAAACAGCGGCCAGTGGCGGGTTCTTTTTAGCCCAGGATGGCTCCAACCGTGTGCCGACAGAAGAACTGGATCCGGTCATTTTCTTTACCCTGGACACCATGCAGGTTGGTGAAGTCACCCAGCCCATTACCTATCGGATGGACAGTGGAGAACCTGCCGTCAGAATATTCTACTATAAGTCAAGAAATAAACCGCATCGGGCCAACTTACAAGACGATTATCAAAAGATTTACAATGTGGCGCTGCAGGAAAAGAAAGGAAGAGCCTTGAACGATTGGTTTGAAGAAGCCAGAAAACAGGTTTATATTGAAATAGACCCTGAGTATGCCCATTGTAGCATTGCCAGTACCATATGAGGGGGCATAAAACATTTGTCAGGTACCAGCGTTTAATTTTTTATTCTTAATCAAATCTTACACCCTTAAATAAGCTGCCAGATATGAATCAGCACAGCTCAGAAGTAGCCATTGCCGATAATTTATATGAAGATTATCAAAAACTTAAAAATGAAATCAGTAAAGTAGTCATAGGACAGGATGAGGTTATTAAATTATTGTTGACCTCTATTTTTTGCCAGGGCCACAGCCTGCTTATTGGCGTACCTGGTCTGGCCAAGACTTTGTTGATTCATACCATCGCTTCAGCGGTAAACCTGAGTTTCAGTCGTATTCAATTTACGCCTGACCTGATGCCTTCTGATATCATAGGTGCTGAAACCATAGACAAAGATCGCAACTTTCGGTTCATCAAGGGTCCTATTTTTGCCAATATCATCCTGGCTGATGAGATCAACCGGACACCTCCAAAAACGCAGGCAGCCCTGTTGGAAGCCATGCAGGAGTACAAAGTAACGGTAGCAGGGATGGATTATCCGCTGGATCGTCCTTTTTTCGTGCTGGCCACACAGAACCCTATCGAGCAGGAAGGTACCTATCCTTTGCCGGAGGCACAGTTGGATCGTTTTATGTTTGATATACAGCTAAACTATCCTGCTTATGAATCGGAAGTAGAGATCGTGAAGGCTACGACGACCGACAAAGAAGTACAGGTGCAGGAGGTGTTAACGGGTGAGCAAATTGTGCAGTATCAACATCTGGTACGTCGGGTTCCTATTGCAGACAATGTAGTAGAATATGCCGTGTCGCTGGCCCATAAGACGCGTCCAAACACCGCAAAGGCCAGTAATTTTTCCAATGAATTTCTGGAATGGGGAGCCGGACCCCGCGCTTCTCAGTACCTGGTTTTAGCGGCTAAATGTAACGCTCTGCTCAGTGCCAAATACTCTCCGGACATTGAAGATGTACAGAAGGTTGCTAAACCTATTTTACGACATCGTATTGTCCGTAACTTCAAAGCGGAAGCAGAAGGTATTACGGTGGATCATATCATAGAAAAATTACTCTGAAAAGCAATCAGCTATTGGTTGAAAATGTGCAGGTAGTTGCCATTCAGCGCAGTGGCATACTGCCGGAGTGGGTATTGGGCAAAACCGCCGCTGGGGTTGCCGTCAAAATCATAGATAGAGTTATCACAGCCATCCCGCATAAATAGCCCGGATTGGTCTACAAATATTTCGCCGCAAGCTTCATCAGGGTGGTAAGGACTTGCTTTCTCGAAAGCCTTATACGTATCCGCATTTTCCCGGTAAATGATGATACCTTTATAACCTCCCAGAATTTCTACATAGCCTCCATCAACCCGCAAGGGTAAATATTGCTGGTTGCTTAAATTAAGGGTAGTGTCTACCAATACATAAGGAATGGCATCTATAAAATTGTCACTCTCACAACTGGCTACCGACAGAACGCCGGACAGCCCTGCTATGATTCCTATGCACTTAAGCCATGTATACATATGCAAATAATTGTAACGGACTAACAACCCGCCTGGTAAATTGATTCCCGCCTCAGAGGTTGAGATAAAGTAAGCTAACAATACAATGGGAATGACTTTTTATTCGCTCACTCCCATAGGCTAACGTTAATTGAACGGCGTAAATTGCTTCAGAAAGCGTATATCATTCTCTGTAAATAACCTTAGGTCTTTGATCTGGTATTTGATCATGGCCATCCGTTCAATACCCATACCAAAGGCAAAGCCAGTAAACTCCTGGGAGTCTATGCCACAGCTTTCCAGCACAAAGGGATCAACCATGCCACAACCGCCAATTTCTAACCACCCCGTCCCTTTCGTGACCCGCCGGTCGGCTTCCGTTTCAGTGCCCCAATAGATGTCCAGTTCGGCGCTAGGCTCCGTAAAAGGGAAAAAAGAAGGACGAAGGCGGATTTTGGTCTCTTTTCCGTATAGCTCACGGGCAAAATGCAAGAGTGTCTGCTTCAGATCGGCGAAGCTTACATTGCGATCAATATACAGACCTTCTACCTGATGGAAGACACAGTGCGCTCTGGCTGAGATCGCTTCGTTTCTGTAGACCCTGCCCGGCATAATGGCCCGGATCGGTGGCTTTTGTGTTTCCATCAACCGTACCTGTACGGAAGAAGTATGAGTGCGAAGTACAATATCCGGGTCTTTCTCAATAAAAAAAGTATCCTGCATTTCCCGGGCCGGGTGGTTGAGCGGAAAATTTAAAGCAGTGAAATTATGCCAGTCGTCTTCGATTTCCGGTCCTTCCGCTACATTAAAACCCATTCTTTCGAAGATACTCACAATCCTGTTCCTGACCTGTGTCAGTGGATGCATAGCGCCCAAGGTGTCAGGGATGGGCGGTAAAGTCAGGTCGGGAACCGCTTGGGTCCCTTTTGTTGCTTTATATTGCTCTAACTGAGCAATGAGCTGTTTGAATTTTTCTTGTGCCGTATTTTTCAGCTCATTAAGTTTTACACCCATTGCTTTGCGTTGCTCAGGCGCCACATCTTTCATTTCTCCAAACAGATCTCCCACCACACTCTTACGACTGATAAACCGCATCCGGTATTCCTCCAGGGCTTCATCACTGGCAGCCTGATACTGGTTGATTTCTTCCAGCAATGCTTCTATTTTTTCATTCATATCAGAAAATCCTTAAGTAAGCACCAAAGTTAGGGTATGAGCTAACTGTAATGCAAGCCTTCTCTTTTTTTTTCGTCATAAAGGTCTCTGGCATCCTATTTTAATTTTTAGTAAATTGAGCAGAGCAGCTTTTATTTTTAGGGTACAGCTATGAAAATGCTATTTTTTATTTGCTGTCTTTGCAGTGCTTCCTTCATGCTTAAAGCACAAAATAAGGAAAACACAGTTGTCTTGTCCGGCGTAATCATAGATGCGAAAAACTTTAATCCTCTGCCCTATACTCATATCACCAAAAACCATCGGCAAGGTATGGCTGCTGATAAGAACGGAAGATTTGCCATAGCGATTGATCTTCAGGATACCATTGAAATAAGCTATGTAGGTTACCATCATTACTTGCTGAATGCTCAGGAAAAGCAGCAACCCTATATTGTTATCAGCCTGGAGCCGGCGGTTCGTTTGTTAGAAGAAATAGAAGTGCGCTTTATGCCTATGGAAAAAGAATTTAAAAAAGCTGTGGTCATGCTTCGCCCCTCGAGGCAGGAAATTCATGCTCGTAATAATATACTGTTGTTACAATGGTACGCAGCTGTGGTAGTTCAACCCGCCGATGATATATTTGCTAACCATCCTGGCATCAGCGGGCCTGCCTATTTTACTTTTTTTACTTCCCGGGGTCCACGAGGAGTGGCTGGCTTTATCAAAAGTTTTAATATGATGCACAACACAAGTCCTTATTTACACTTGAAGCCTTACCCATCAGCTGATGATCTCAGTCAAAATATCATTACCGCACAAAATCTGACAGACAGCCTGACGACTGCTCAACAGGATTCTTTACTCACCAAAAAAAGTTTGCCTGAAAAGTAATGGGAAAATACTATTCGATTTCTATCATTGGTGCCGGTAGGCTCGCCTGGCATTTGGCACCTGCCTTGGAAAACGCAGGGCATGCTGTGCAGGAGGTTTACAGCCGGCGTCACGCAGAAGCGAGAAAACTAGCCAGGCGTTTGTACCAGGCAAACGTATTGGATCAACCCGATTTTTCAGAAAGCATCTCCAAAATATTTATCATTACCGTAGCGGACGATGCCATCCAGACAGTAGCTTCCCGCCTGTTGTTACCTGCGCATGAAACCATTGTAGTCCATACCTCTGGTAGCCAGCCGTTGGAAGCGCTGGCAGGAGCCAACACCCCTTTTACCGGTGTTTTTTATCCTTTGCAAACTTTTACCAAAGAGAAAGAGGTCGACTTTAGTCAAATACCCATTTGTCTGGAGTCGGACCACAGCGATGTGCTAAAAACGCTAACCAAACTGGCGAGAAGTATCAGCCCTACCGTAAAGCTGGTCAATTCCCGGGAGAGGCTGCTGCTGCATATCGCTGCTGTTTTTGCCTGTAACTTCACGAATCATTTGTTAGGGATGGCGGAAACCCTTTTGGATAGAAAGCAGCTCGATTTTTCATTATTGAAACCCTTGATCACGGAAACAATCCATAAGAGCTTGTCATTGGGCCCACAACGATCACAAACGGGGCCGGCTGCCCGGGGCGATCTGGTTACCTTAGAGAAACATATGGATTATCTGAAGGGGTTTGACCATGATTACGCTGAAATTTACAAGCTCATTACCCAGCATATTCTGGACATGAGCTATCTGGATGAATAAATAGCCTAATGAAAGTTGCAATAGATGCTGGAATGCTCGCTTTTTACAGTTGAAGATTAACACCCAGACCAAAAAGGGCAAAATCATACTTGACCGGGTCTTTGGCATCAAACTGTTTCAGCGTTTGAGTGAGTTCTATAGCCGTTTGCCAATCGGTTTGCTTACGGTCGATAAGACCCAGATAGCGGGCTACCCGGTCTACATGTAAGTCGCAGGGGCATACCAGCTGATCCGGACGTATGGCAGGCCAGAGGCCAAAATCAACGCCTCCCTCATCCTTTCTGACCATCCACCGCAGAAACATGTTGATACGTTTGCAGGCAGAATTCCTCGCAGGAGTCGGAATATGTTTACGGGTACGGGACGGGAAATCAGGCAGGCTGAAAAACAGGTGGTGAAAGTGGATAAGACTTTGGGTCATGTCCTGGCTATCCGGCTGTAGTCCAGCGGTAAAAGCCGCTTCCAGGGAGTCATATTGCTGATAATACCACCGGAAAAAGGCTATGAAGTACAACGCATCGGTAGCGTTGAAAGTACGGTGTTTGAAGTCCAGGAAAGGCTTCAGGTCTTTCTCCTGGTGGTGGAGGATAAAGTCATAAGGGGCATCGTCCATCAGTTTGAAAAAGGCCGTACATTTATTGATGATCGTCTTGCGCTGCCCCCAGGCCAGAATAGCCGCCACAAAACCACTGATTTCAATGTCCTGCTTTTTCTGGTACCGATGCGGAATACTGATCGGATCATGGGCAATAAAAGAAGGTTGGTTATAGGCTACTACCTTCTCTTCCAGAAAATCGCGGAGTGTCTTAAATTTCTTAGGTATAATCAAAACAAATTAGGCTAGCGATTGATCCCGGACCACATCTTTTCTGGAGATCTCCATCTGTCCTCCCTCCGTCCCGGTAAACCATTTGACCAGTACCTTATCTTCCTCTAAAACTTCGGCGTTCCAGTTAAAAGCTTTGATCGTTTTAAGCGTTTGCAACTCACCGGTTTGGCCGTCTAAAAAGACCAGGTCAAAGTCGGGCAGTTCTTTAGGGACAGTGGTATTCCACTTTTGCAGCAACAGGCCTCCAAAACAGGATACATGGAAGTCACCAAAGTAAAGAGAAGCCACCGACTGCATAGCAGGTTTTGTCCGGAGTTGGTAATAGGCAGGACCAAACATTATCTCATCTACCCATAATCTTTCTACGTCAAATGAAGCGCAGGTAGTCAAAGGCTCCCATTCGGGCTTTTTAACTTCTACAACAGTCTCCTTGCTGGGAGTGAGGCGGGAAAGTAATCGGGAAAGTGAAGAGACAATAAAAACCAGTCCTACAAACAATAGGGCAAAAGTAGTGATGATGGGATAGAAAAAAATGAAAACAATATCCCAGACAATTTGTAAGAACGTTTTTTTTTCGGTGTTCGGATGATGATGCATATAAAAATATTTCCAAGAGTCTACTTCAAATAAGTGATCTCTACCGGAAATCGTTCATTAATACCACCGAGTTTTTCGTAAGCCGCTTGGCTGATGCGGATGGTTACCTTATCATTCATCCCTGTTTCAGGTAGTTTTCCTACAATACGCACAAAAACACTGAGGTTATTCATTTCATTGCGCACCTGCATGATGGTGCCTACGGGAGCTGTACGATGCAGGGCCAGAAATTTCTTGGTTTCTGTATGGCCGGGAATAGCAGCAGCAAAGCCATTCTCTGAAGTTTTCTTATATTCAGATAAGGCTTTCTTCTCTTCTGCTCTGATTGTCTTGATCCTTTCCTTTTCTCTCTCCAGGGCTTCTGCACGGCTGAGCTTCCGTCCCTGGTTATCAACTTCCATCACTTCTGCGGTATCTTCTTCACTTTCGCTCTCTTCACTGTGCTCTTCCTTTTTGGATGTTGCTTTCTCTTCAGCGGGAATAGACACTTTTTTAATTAATTTATCCGGCGTATACTGACTTTCTTTTTTCTCTCTGATCAGCAGTGTTTTTCCTACGGCAATAGACTCATCCGAAAGGCGGTTGATGTCTTTTAAACTGTCTATGCCTATATGGTAAGCCCGGGAGATAGCATAGAGTGTTTCTCCTTCCCGCACTACATGGGTAATATACCGGTTGAAGTCCGTGGACGAGGCTGACAGATCGTTGGAAGGGCTTTCCAGGTAAATGATAAGTTCCTGACCTATAGAAAGAGGATGGTTACCCAGGGCATTCCACAAGCGGATGTTTTCCACGCTGACTTCATATTGCTGTGATATTCTGAACAAAGTTTCACTTTCTTTAACCACATGCTGGGTTTTTTTGCCCCGGAAAAGTTCAGGAAACAGCGGAATCCTCAGGGTATCGCCCACTTTCAGTTTGTTGATATTTACTTCAGGATTCGTACTTTTCAACTCATCCACATGCACGCCGTACAATCGTGAGATAGAGAATAACGTTTCTCCTTCGCTAACCTGATGCAGGATAAATACCTCACCGGCCTTTTTCTCAATGCCGATAGAATCTGCCAAAGACTGTCTAGCGTGGGAAGGGGTAGGGTAATACAGAAGAGTAAAAAGGAAAAAACAGACACCTGTGAAAATTTTACAATGCATAACTAATGAGTTGGCTTTTTTCTTTAATCAATACAAGATGATCGTCCGTTGTAAAGAAAGTTCCCAGACCTATTTGTGTAAGCGCTTGATCTAGCTTTTCCTGTAGACACAAACGGCCTTCCTGGTCAATTACTAACAAATAGTTCGCCAAAGCTTGAGATTCATGGATGTAATAAGACATCAAAATCAAATCTTGTTGCTCTAGATATTCACAACCCCTTACGGGTGTCGTATGGGTATATTGTATAATAAATTGTTTAACAGTGTCAAAATAAGGGTGTGTTTCCGTGTAATGAAACGGAAATCGCAGGTTTTTATTTTCTGCTTCCAGCAAACGCTCTCGTTCTTCTTCAGAGACAGCTGTTGAAGATTGATCCTTCATGGAGACTAGCTGATACAGCCGCTGATCGTCCTGTTTCTCATAACCCAGCAACCATTCTTCCCGGATGGCTATCACCTGAAAAGTGGCAGATTGCCAGATAGTTTTTCGGGATTTGATATCCACGGCGATAAAACGCTTCGCTTCAGGGTTCTGAGTGTCTTCAAAGATGTGAAGGACCAGGGTCTTGCCATCTGTAGCCGTGGCACCAATCCACCAGGGTTCTTCAAAAGTGACTTCCTTCCAAACCAAATGGTCTTCTTTCAGGTCCAGCAGGGCAAAGCTGACCTGGTGCCGTATTTCCTGTCGTATTTCCAGCAACAGATAATGGGCTCTGGGATCAGCGATCATGTTCCATATCTTGCCCTCAAACTGATGTGAATCCCTGCGTCTCAACTTTTTCGGAAATGATGTTTTTTGTATATTATTGTCTTTATGAATTCAGGGTATGGTCGCAGGTCGCCGGCAAACAGTTTGTACTGACCTGGCCACTGATCACCAAAATCCGGATTCCTAAACAACAGCACATCCTGTGCTGCTACAAATTTATAGGTTTTATGAGGCTTTCAAATAGATGGCAGAATAATTACAAGAAACCCTACCTTTTCCTCTGGTTGGGGTGGCTCTTCTGTATGCCGCCTGTCATGGCGCAGCAAGACTCAGCCCAGCAAGTGCTGATCATGGAAATTCGCTCAGAAATTGATGCACGCATGAGCCGTTATGTAAATCTGGCGATGGAGAAAGCTGATGAGATTGAGGCAGACCTGATCCTGATTGACATGGACACCTATGGAGGCGCACTGTACGATGCTGATGATATACGCACAAAAATATTAGAATATGAAAAGCCAGTCTATGTGTTTATCAACAAAGATGCTGCTTCTGCGGGTGCGCTGATTTCTATTGCCTGCGATAGTATCTATATGGCACCGGGTGCCAGCATTGGGGCCGCGACGGTGGTGAACGGAGGCACCGGGGAAGCAGCCCCTGATAAATATCAGTCGTATATGCGATCCATTATGCGCTCTACCGCTGAAGCCACAGGGCGTGATCCCAAAATTGCGGAAGCGATGGTAGACGAGTCGCTGGAAATAGACAGCATCTCATCGGCTGGCCAGGTGATCACTTTTTCTACTACGGAAGCTATCAAATACGGCTATTGTACGGCCGGCGTTAGCTCTATTGATGAAATTCTGGAGCGTGTGGGCATGGAGGACGCGACCCTTACCCGGTATGAACTGGGAGTGACCGAAAAAATAATCTCCTTTTTCATCAACCCTGTCATCAGCGGACTACTCATCCTGATCATGCTGGGAGGTATTTATTTTGAGCTACAGACACCGGGTGTTGGTTTTCCCTTGCTGGCAGCGCTGGTCGCCCTGGTTTTATACCTCACACCTTACTATCTGAATGGACTGGCTGCTCACTGGGAGATTGCCACCTTCTTTGTGGGACTGGCTCTGCTGGGGCTGGAAGTCTTTGTGATCCCGGGTTTTGGTATCGCCGGCATCGGAGGACTCGTGCTGACCATTGGCTCTCTCGTTTTGATGATGCTCAACAATAATACTTTTGATTTCTTTTTTGTAGACATCAATGAAGTACTGGAAGCTGCTATCACAGCCCTGGTAGGTACTTTGGGGGGCATCGTACTCATGTTTTTTGGTGGCGTTCGCCTGACCAATACGGCTGCTTTTAAAAGAGTGTCGCTCCAGCATAAACAATCCAGCGCAGAGGGATATACCTCCAGATTTCAGACAGAGAGTTTTGTGGGCAAAGAAGGAACTGCCTATACGGTGTTGCGCCCAAGTGGTAAGGTAATGATTGAGGATGAATTGTATGATGCCTTCACCCGGGGTGATTATATCAACCGGGGAGAGAAAGTAATTGTAGTCAGCGATGAAGGTTCTTCTCTGCGGGTAAAACTAGCCAAAGATGTGGAGTCGGAGAAGAGTTACTGATACCTCGGAAGTTATCACGCCAGGAAGCCTCATACCCATCAGTTTGCCAGTCCGATCCTGCATTTTTTAAACTGCGATAATACATCCCTTATCATACAATGGACAAACAGGGCTATTCGTTTATTATATAGGATAACTTAACAATCACAGGTTGCAGTAGAGTTTTAATAAGTTTCCTGAAAGAAGCCTGTCAACTTTTCAAAAGCCTGTTTTGTTCTATCTATATATAGATCATTATTAAACGAATCTGCTATGAAAGCTTTCATGTATATATTCATTGTATCTGTTATTGTAATGGCTTGCGGTCCTGCACAAAATATCCAAACCAGTGATGCGGACAAACGGACAGAGGCCAATATTGTGAAGCCCGAAGAAGAGGAGGAAGAGTATGAATTGATCATTATTGATCCGGGGTTCAATAGCTGGTTTATCACCAATAGCCGTCCTGTAGGATTTTATTCTCCTCAGTACTATAAGCAATGGAACCAGATTTATGTGACATCCTGGAATGAAAAGGTAGACAGGGCTATGTATTATGATGCCAGAAACTATCCTTTTGAGAACAAGATCAACTACGATCCTACCATTGATTACGGGGTGGAACTGAACTACAAGTTATACTACTATTTCCGGTATATAGAGTCTTTGTATGGCGATCGGTATAACTTTCCTGGGGTGAGAAGAGGAAAAGTAACTGGATGATTTTTAAGTTCTAGGTTCTAAGTTGGTAGTTTTGTGTTAAAATAAAAATATCAATCAGTCCCTCAGTCCTTAACACCTTCAGTCCCTCAGTCCTTCAATATTGTCAAACATTCCTTTCTTATCAGGGTTATTTGGATAGCTATTTGCATTTTTTTCCGCTATTCAAATTTTTTTCTCTTTATGTCGGCAGACTATCAACCTATTGAAAATTACGGTGTCATAGGAGATTTGAACACAGTAGCCTTGGTAGGACTTGATGGTTCTATTGATTTTCTATGCTTCCCTTATTTCGATTCGCCTTCGGTATTTTCTAAGCTTCTGGACAAAGAAAAAGGGGGTTCATTTTCAATTTGTCCCAGACTTGAATGCCCCAAGCATAAGCAGCTTTACCTGCCGGATACCAACGTGTTACTTACCCGCTTTTTGTCGTCTGAAGGCGTGGGAGAAATCACAGATTTTATGCCGGTGGAAGAATTGTACAAAGGCCATATTTTGGTAAGGCGCGTCACCTGTGTACGGGGAGAAATTAAGTTTTCCATGCAGTGTGCCCCTCGTTTTAATTATGCGCGAAGCAAACACCAAATAGAGCGGCAGGATAATGACGTGCTTTTTATTTGTGATGACTCAGCGCACATCTCTTTGCGCATGAAGAGTAATATACCTTTAGAAACTGAAGACGGAGATAACCAGCAAGGAATTGCTTGGGCGGAATTTACCCTTAAGGGAGGAGAAAGAGCAGATTTTATTCTGGAATTAGCAGAGGAGAACAAACCCTCTAAAACCAATCTGCAAGATTTTGTAGACAAGAACCTCTACGAAACGCTTAACTACTGGAAAAACTGGATAGCACAGTCTGCCTACAATGGCCGGTGGCAGGATATTGTCAACCGGTCGGCTTTAGTCTTAAAACTAATGACCTCCTACCAGCATGGATCGCTGGTGGCGGCGCCAACCTTTAGCTTACCGGAATGGCTGGGTGGTGGGCGAAACTGGGATTATCGGTATACCTGGATCCGGGACGCTTCTTTTGCCATTTACAGTCTGATCAGTCTGGGTTATACCCGCGAGGCATCTGATTTTATCAACTGGGTAGAAAAGAAATGCCAGGATATTGGCAATGCAGGTTATCTAGGCCTGATGTATAAGATAGATGGTAGTGTAGAGCTGGAAGAGGAAACCCTGGATCATCTGGAAGGATACAGACGATCCAGTCCGGTACGTATTGGCAATGGAGCCTATAACCAGCTACAGCTGGATATCTATGGAGAGCTGATGGACGCTGTCTATCTCTATAATAAATACGGAGAACCGATTTCTTATGATTTCTGGCAAGCTTTAGTGCATCAAATCAACTGGCTATGCGAAAACTGGAACCAGCCTGATGAAGGGATTTGGGAAGTACGGGGTGGCCGCAAACACTTTTTGTATTCTCGTATGATGTGCTGGGTAGCGGTTGATCGTGCCATCCGTTTGGGAGAGACACGGCCCTTTCCTTATCCTGACCATTGGCGGAAAGTGAGAGATGAGATTTACAATTCTATCTGGCGGGATTTCTGGAATGATAAGCGCAAGTGTTTTGTCCAATATATTGGCTCCGATACAGTGGATGCCGCTACGCTGCTCATGCCCCTCATACGCTTTATCAGTGCCCGCGATCCTAAATGGCTCTCCACCATGGATGCCATTGAGAAAGAACTGGTGTCAGATTCACTGGTATATCGTTACCGGCCGGAAACGGCAGCCGATGATGGCCTGACTGGCGAAGAAGGAACCTTCTCTATGTGTACGTTCTGGTATGTAGAGTGTTTGTCACGTGCCGGTGAGCTACAAAAAGCCCGTCTATATTTTGAAAAGATGCTGGGGTATGCCAACCATTTAGGATTGTATGCAGAGCAACTGGGCTATACGGGGGAGCATCTGGGAAATTTTCCACAGGCGTTTACACACCTGGGCCTGATCAGTGCAGCACTCAATTTAGATAAACAGTTTAATGATCAACGGAATAAAGATATAAAACAACCAGAAATATGAAAGCCATCTCTATTGTGCCGGGCACTTCCGGTGTTGATTTTACTGATCATCCCGAACCTGGCATACAATCGCCTCATGATGTAAAAGTGAAAGTATTGCAGGTAGGCATTTGTGGGACAGACCGTGAAGAAGCAATGGGCGGTCGTGCGGATGCCCCGGAAGGAAGCCAGAAGTTGATTATTGGCCATGAGATGTTTGGCCAGGTTATAGAAACCGGAGAAGGGGTTACCACTGTTCAACCCGGTGATTATGGGGTATTCACCGTCCGGAGAGGATGCAACAAAGGGTTAGCCTGCTGTGATAGAAACCGGAGCGATATGTGTTTTACCGGTCAGTACACCGAGCGGGGCATCAAAGGTTTGCATGGCTTTGAGACAGAATATGTGGTAGATCATGAACAGTATCTGGTCAAAGTGCCTGTTAGCATCCAGTCAGTCGGAGTGTTGGCAGAGCCTATGTCAGTAGCCATCAAAGCCATTGAGGAAGCTGTCGGCCTGCAGGCAGCCCGTTTGCCGGAGGTGATCAAAGAAGACTGGCTCAAGGATAAGCAAGCTTTGGTGGCAGGCTTGGGCCCTATTGGTATTCTGGCTGCTATGGCCTTGCGTCTGCGGGGTGCCAAAGTGTGGGGATTGGATATTGTAGATGAAAAAACCAAACGTCCGCAGCTGTTGAAAGCTATCGGGGGAGAATACCTGGATGGGCGAAAGATAGAGGTGAAGGATATTGATGAAAAATGTGGGGAGGTAGACTTTATTTTTGAAGCTGCCGGAGTGGCTGAGTTGGGTTTTCAGTTGATTGACGTGCTTGGTATCAATGGTATTTATGTCATGACCGGTATTCCGCATGGCGACCGCCCTACCTGTATGATGGGGGCAGAACTGATGAAACAAATTGTGTTGAAAAACCAGATTATTCTGGGCAGTGTGAACGCCAGCCCCCATCATTTTGAGCTGGGTATCAGGGATCTGGAAAAAGCAAAAAATCTTTGGGGGCGTCTGGTAGACGATATTATTACCACACGCCTGCGCTACGATGAGTTTGAAGATGCCATTATGTTGCGTTCCGATGACGACATTAAAACGGTGGTGGAGTGGAATCATATTTATCGGAAAAGTCATAAACCTATTCACGGATAGAGGCACTTAATATGCTTTTAACTTGTTGATATAAGGGGCAAAAAGCTGTAAGACAAACCATAACTAACCTTCTGAAACCAAGCGATCCGGCTGCCCATTTTTTAGGTAAATCGTTTGAAACGCTAAGCGCTCTTTTATCGGCATGAATATTATGGTTTATGACTTGGAGTGTTTCTCCAATGTCTTTCTGGTGTGTGTTTTGGACATTCACCGTCAAGCTACCTGTCATTTTGAAATCAGTGAACGTTCCGATCACAGGAAAGCGTTGTACGACTGGTATCAGCAACATCAGGAGAGTCATATATTATTAGGGTTCAATAACCACCTATATGATAACCTGATGCTGGATAAGGCACTGGATGTATGGGAAGTGCCTGCCTCCTCCTTTCTGCATACACTCAAACAGTATAATGATTATTTATTTACCTTAAGAACCCGGAAAGAACAGTGGGAAGAAGCCTTTCAGATAAAGCGGCTCTGGCTGAAATCTTATAATAGCATAGATATTTACCGGCTTAGCAGTGGCGTGTCCAGTTTAAAAGGAGCTGCCTTGCTGATGAATGATGCCGATATCCAGGAACTCCCTTTTCATCCACAGCAACCAGTGCCTGACGATAAGCTGGATGTGCTCAGGCAGTATTGTCAGCGCGATGTGGACATTACCTATCGCTTGTGGGAAAAGCTGAAGCAATATGGGGTGGTAGAAGCCCGGCAAATTCTCTGTGATATGGGTTTTCTGGCTCCGGAAGGGTTGCTCAAATATTTAAGCCATTCTGATTCCAGACTGGGAGAGGAAATGTTTGGAAATAAAACCCAACCCAACTATAACCGTTTTACCTTGCCGGAACTGGAAGAAGTGGCGCAACGGACAGGGCATCCGGAATTGATTCGATACTATCAGCGGCTGTCGCAATGCAAGTTTCATGTAACAGAGGATCTGGAAATTGCCTCAAGAGATCCCTGGCATGTGCATAACAGGGAGCACCAGATTCGGATAGGGCAGCAAAAACTTACTATTCGGGAGGGTGGTATTCATAGTAAGCAAAAGCTGGCGGTTGCTTTGGCAGATGCAGATCATACCATCCTGCACATCGATGTGTCTAGCATGTATCCGAATGCTATTTACCATTTTAATCTCCTGCCAGACAATCTACAGGAAGTGTATCAGGAACTGATACGCCAGAAGGAACAGGCTGTCAGGGAAAAGAACTATTTTCAGGCAAGCGCTACCAAAGTAGGCTTGAATGCCATTAGCGGTAAGCTCAAAGATAAGAATTCCAACCTGTTTGACGGGCGGGCACGGATGCTGCAAGTTTATATTACCCAGGCCATGGTGGTGCAGATACTGACCCATTTGCACCAGGCCTTACACCTGCATGCTTTCAATGTCAACACCGACGGAATTATCCTATATGCCGACCGTTCAAAGCTGCGGCAGATACATCAAATTATTGATCATTCTTCTCAACTGTGGAAAATACATTGGTATGTGCAGGAATATCAATTTGTGTATCAAACCCATGTCAATGAGTATTTTGCAGTGACGCAGGATCATCGGATGAGAACCATTGGTAGTTTTGGCCGGTATCCCTATCAAGCCTTTAAGTATTATCTGAAAAAAGACACCAGCGCTTATTTGCGAAACTTTTTGTTCGACTGGTACCAGTCAGGCTTTCGTTTGTCACCTTTGTCATGGTTGCAACAGCCCAAGCCTCCGCACTGGTTTTTTCTGGAAGCAGGAGCAGGGTCTAAAGGGAAAGGGATGAAAACAGAAATCCGCAGTGGCAGAACAAAAAGAATACTGCGCTATTATTTTGTCACTAACGACCAGGAAATATGGTACAATACCACCCGCCAGGTATGCTCCCGCATTAGCGCTGAGTATCATGTGCGAGCCTGTGACCATTACCATCCGGACTGGTCTCATCTGGATCTGCCAGACATCAGTATAGAAGCCTATGGTAAAGAAATACAAAAGCATACCTTGCTTATTCAGCAGGCCCTCGCCTTGGGGAATACGCAGGGGCAACCCCTGGATGCTGCTGATACCTTAAGAAAGCTGAGGGCGGTTCCCAAACGTGTTTTGCTGGAAGTGTTGAAGAAAGGGAAAGCTTTGGATTTTTTTCAGCAGCGATACGAAAAGTTAAGTTTATGTACCGATCCCAAACCTACGCTTCGCCAGGATCTGAATGCCGTTAAAAAATTATTGATGAAAAACCCTGCTTATAACAGGGCTGCTTATGACTATATTATGAAACAGTTGGAAGGCACGCAGCAGTTGAAATTATTTGCCTGAGGCAGCTCCAGAGGAATGATTGATCAGATAAATCCTGAAAGATGAGTTAAATTTTTTTCTTGGCTAGAAGGGCTTGCAGATTTATCTTTTCATACCAGTGGCTGAGTTGTTGTATCTTTTGATAGGTTTTTATTGCTTTTACACGATCTCCCCGGAGGCCATCGAAGAAAACTTCAATAAACAAATGTCCATCATAGTAGAGGCATACCCCATTCTGCCTGTACTGTTCTTCTATAATATTGAAGTCTATCAGATTACAATGATGATAAATGTAATTTATTTGCTCTTTGGGCTCCAGCCTGCTAAACGTATAACAATCCATATTCAAAAAAAACGAATCTTGCAAAAATTGGCTAATCATATATACGGTATTCCTTACAATGTATTTTTTCTAAGGAAGAGTTTTTTGTTCATCCTAAAAACCGTTGATCTGTTTACAGCTTCACTTTATCCGAAGAATTTAACAGCTCAGTCAGAATGATTATTAGTTAGTCTATTCTCAATACATCTTTGTCATATCATAAACTGACAAAGATGAAAATTCTTTTTCTGATCATAAGCTTACTTGCAGGCTTGCCCTTACAGTCCCAGACATTGATTACAGGAACAGTGACTGATGTCCGTGGAGAGAGGGTAGCAGGCGTCAATATTTATTTAAAAGATAGTTATGATGGAATCTCTTCTGACACAACCGGCCATTTTGCTTTCCATACGGTAGAAACAGGGCATCAGTTACTGATAGCCAGTGCCGTAGGGTATCATGATCACGAGCAGCCCGTCATACTGGTCCAGGATACCCTTACCTTCTCCATTACACTGAAAGAAAATATTGCAAAAATGAATGAGGTGCTGATCACAGCAGGTTCTTTTGAAGCCAGTGATGAAGGCAAAGCCGTGATCCTAAAACCTTTGGATATCGTTACTACAGCGGGGGCATTGGGCGGTATTGCCGCAGCCTTACAAACGCTGCCGGGCACGCAGACAGTGGGGGAAGACGGACGCCTTTTTATCAGAGGAGGCGAAAGTAATGAAACAAAAATTTTTATAGATGGAGTACTATCCCATACTCCTTTTCAGGCTAAAGTGCCTAACCTGCCTACCCGTGGCAGATTCTCTCCTTTTCTTTTCAAAGGAACCACTTTCAGCACCGGAGGGTATTCAGCTGAATACGGACAAGCTTTGTCCTCTGCCCTGATCTTAAATACCCTGGACTTTCCGGTACAGCATCAAACTGACTTTTCTTTCATGTCAGTAGGCGTAGATGCAGCACATCAACATCGCTGGGATAAGACCTCTGTATCCGTGAAAGGAGAATATAGCAACCTGACACCTTATCAGTGGCTGATCACACCCTCTTACCAATGGGAAAAAGCACCGGAGGCTGCGAGCGGAACTGTGGTATTTCACAGAAAAACTTCTGAAACAGGCTTGCTGAAAGGATATGGCAACTACAGCCATTCGTCGCTAACCTTTTACCAACCCAACAGGCAACAGCAAAACCAGTCTGATGTGGTAAGCTTACAGAATAATAACTGGTATCTGAATACTTCCTACCAGGAAATATTGAATGATAAGTGGTCTGTCAAGACTGGAATAGCCTACACCTACGATGACAACCACCTGGCACTTCAGCAGGATCAGCTTCATGAGAAACAGAGAGGGTTGCATGTGAAAACAGTTTTTACCCTGGATGCTTCAGAAAGAACCGCTATCCGCCTGGGCAGTGAATACTTTTATCACCAATGGGAACGACAACCCTCCGGTTTGGCACCTTCCGAACAAGTATTGCGTCAGGAAGTAGAAGATAAGCTGGCTGGCTCTTTTATAGAAACAGACTGGTATCTCTCCAGCCACTGGGTCAGCAGACCAGGGGTAAGAGTGGAGTATAACACACAGACGGGAGCATTAACCTGGGCCCCCCGTTTATCACTAGCCTATAAAACCGGCGACTATGGTCAACTTTCCCTGGCCTATGGGAAATTCTACCAAACTCCTGAGGTAGCCTACCTTTACGATCATCGTGATCTTTCGCAGGAACAAGCTACCCATTACATACTGCATTATCAGCGTATGAATGCAGGAAGAACGTTTCGGGTAGAGGTATTCTATAAAGATTATAAACACCTGGTCAAAGCAGAAAGGCAGGTGTACAATAACAGTGGTTATGGCTATGCGCAGGGTGTAGAACTATTTTGGAGAGACAAAACTTCTATCCAAAATGGCGACTTCTGGGTTTCTTACTCTTACCTGGATACCAAAAGAAACTATCATGAATTTCCTGCGTCAGCAGTCCCCGTCTTCGCTTCCCGTCATAACTTTTCAGTCGTTTACAAGCATTTTATAACAGCATTACGCATCCAAACAGGTTTCTCATACCAGTTTGCCAGCGGCAGACCTTACTATAATCCCCATCACAGTCGATTTCATGCAGACCGCACCCCAGCCTATCACAACCTGAGCTTGAATGCGGCCTATCTGATTAAACAAAACATCATTTTATATACAGCATTCACCAATGTGCTGGGGACCAAACAAGTATTTGGCTATGAATACAGCCAGCAGCCGGATGAGCAAGGCAGGTATCCAAGAAGAACTATCGGCCCGGTGGCTCCCCGGTTCTTCTTTGTAGGATTGTTCGTTACCCTTACCAAAGATCAACAAGAAAACCAATTAGACAATTTATAAACCAAAACATGATTCCTATGAAATCTTTAGCTACCCTTGCCTTCATCCTTTTGAGCCTGCACAACAGTTGGGGCTATGATTATACGGCTTACCAAAAGGCTATGCAGCAAAGTATCCAGGCTTTAAACGAAGCACAGGATATAGCCAGTCTGCAGCAATCAATGCACCGTTTCGAGCGTATTGCCAAAGCAGAAAAAAGCCAGTGGCTCCCCTGGTATTATGCAGCCTATGCCTCCATTACGATGGGTGCTATGGCCGAAGAAGCTGATCGGAAAGATCAATATCTGGATCATGCCCAGCAGTTTCTGGATGAAGCTACCCTATTAGAAACCGAAAATTCGGAGCTGACAGCACTACAGGGGTACCTGTATATGATCAGGGTGACGGTAGACCCCGCTAACCGGGGACCCCATATGGCGCCCAAAGCCACACAGGTCTTGTCTCAGGCCACGCAGATGAATCCGGAGAATCCGCGGGCTTTACTATTGCTAGGACAAATGCAATACGGAACGGCCCGGTTTTTCAATAGTGACACAGCCCAGGCTTGCCAGTTGGTCAGTCAGGCCATAGAAAAATTTGATAAGGCACCTCATCATGATGCGCTGGCGCCTGCCTGGGGAAAGGAAATGGCACTAGCGCTCCAAAAGCAGTGTCAGCCTTGAGACTTTAGCAGAAGCAGGCTTTGCAACAGCTGCAAAAGTTCAGGTAATTTGCGACATTTATAAGTTGAAGTAAAGAAAATCAGGGATGCCGTTTGCCATCGACAGGAAAAAAATAAAAGGAATAGCCAGTATATTAGCACTCAACCTGTTGCTGGCTATCCTGATTGTCTTTTTTCTTTGTCCGTCGTGCTTTTTTTCTCTCCATCGTGTGTATGAAATCTGGGATGACATCCTGTATTCTTACCTGCTATGTTTGGTGCTTGGCATAGGAAACGAGTACATCAACAACGCCCTGGATCAAAAGATTAGCTGGATACGTGAACCTGTCAAGCGCCTTCTGCTGAATATAATAGCGATGGTTGCCTATTCATTTTTTGCTTCACTCATCCTGGTTTACCTCTTTATCAATTTGGTGTTTACGCTGAACCCTGAAGATATCACCTGGCAACAGTATATCGGATATACTTATGTACCGATAGGTATTACAGTAGTGATTGCCACTTTTCTTACCAGCCGGGGATTTCTGCTGAGTTGGCGAGAAGCGGCTATAGAAACGGAAAAGCTCAAAACAGAAAACATCACTTCCCGCTACGAATCTTTGAAAAACCAGGTAAATCCCCATTTCCTTTTCAATAGCTTGAATACCCTCTCTTCATTGGTTTATGAGGATCCGGATATGGCGGCTCAATTTGTCAGGAAGCTGGCCGATGTGTATCGTTATGTGCTGGATACCCGTAATCAGGAAGTAGTATCTTTGGCGGAAGAAAGGGCCTTTGTGATCTCTTATATTTTTCTGCAAAAGATACGTTATGAAAATAACCTGCAGGTGACTATCAATCTACCGGATGATTCTCATATGATGATCCCGCCTCTCTCGCTACAAATGTTGCTGGAAAATGCCATGAAGCACAATGAAATTTCCGACGAAAAACCGTTACACATTGACCTGTATCTGGAAAACGATGAATATATTGTGGTCAGGAATAGCCTGCAGAGAAAAAATACGATGGAAAAATTGTCTGGGGTGGGACTGAACAATATCCAATGGCGGTACGAGTATCTTACTAAAAAGACGGTAAAAATATGGGCAGATACGGATGAGTTTGTTGTCAAACTTCCCGTTTTGAATGTAAAACCTTTATGAGAGTATTGATTATCGAGGACGAAAAGCCTGCGGCTAAAAGGCTTTCTACCCTTCTGTCTCAATGTGATCGGGAAATAATCATTCTGGATCAGCTGGACACGGTCAGAAAAGCAGTGGCCTGGTTTGGTCAGCACCCTGCTCCGGATCTTATTTTTATGGATATCCAACTGGCAGATGGGCTAAGCTTTGACATTTTTAGTAAGGTTCCGGTAGTTTCTCCTATCATCTTTACCACAGCCTATGATCAATATGCGATCCAGGCATTTAAAGTCAATAGCATCGATTATTTACTCAAACCAATTGATCCGGAAGCGCTGGCAGGTGCTTTAAAAAAGTTTAAGTCGCTACATCATACAGCCACTTTGCGGACTCCGGCACAGTCTGTTGATCAAATGCAGCGTGTCATACAGATGCTGACGCAACCTTATAAAAACCGTTTTGTCGTCAAAGTAGGAGAACATATTAAGGCAGTACCCACAGAAAAGGTACTTTATTTCTACAGCCAGGAGAAGATGACCTTTATGCAAACGTCCGAAGAAAAGAAGCGATATATTATAGATTATCCGCTTGATCAGCTGGAAGATCTGCTGGACCCTCGTCTTTTTTTTCGGATTAGCCGGAAATACATCGTGAAGCTACAGGCCATACAGGATATTATTACTTACTCGAGCAGTCGCCTGAAATTAAAGCTGCTTCATTCTGAAGATCCGGAAGTGCTGGTCAGCAGAGAACGGGTTTCGGATTTTAAACAATGGCTCGATCAGTAATCGCATCATCGGGGAATAGTTGCGACAAATACACACTGTTGTAGAAATACATTCCTAAAAATTATTGGAAAGGCTGCCATAACTGATAATCATCTGACCATTTATTATTTTAGATGAGACAGTTAATATATTTTATCGATTTGATAATCAGTATGTTAGTATATAAATACATTTAGGTGCCTTATATTTTATGTGAAGCTGGCAATATGTTTGCAAAAATTAAAGTGAAGTGAGGGTGACAGATAAGCTCATTTTTTAAACTGATATATGATATTTTTTAAACTGTAATTTTAAGCTTATCTGGACAAAATTACTTATTGAGGCTAGCAAAAATAGCGGTACAACTTCGGATGTACCGCTTTTTTTATTTATAGAAATTTACAATATTCGCCACAGCAAGTTTTTAACTAACACAAACCCTTAAACTATGGATTCAAATACAATGCTGCTCATTGGCGTCGGTCTCATTATTATTATATCTGCAGTTGGTATTTGGTTGGCCAACCGAAAATAATATTTCTTCAAAAGCTACTAAAATTTCCCAATAACAAGATTTTACGTATAGTCTGTGATATAGTGTACTAGCTGCTATATCCGGATATCACTTCATACAATCGCCTTATTTTCCCCAACTTGAGGAATCTTTTCCATATTTATATTGCTAAATTGTTCAAATAAAGCCCTATATCCCATCTGGCAACAACTTTGTAATTACTAAAGCATGTTTATTTTTTAAACTAACAAACTAAGTATATATACTATTTTTTTACCTTTTTTTTAAAGGTTTGAAAAGTAAAACAATTTTATGATTGCGTAGATGAGATAAAGCTTGTTGTCCTGAAAGCGACATGATTCTATCGTGTCGCTTTTTTTTATCTTCATAGGAGCGGTCTGGCCTGGCTACATCAGAAAACTTTTCTTCCCAGCAGGGCAGCGTAAGATATTTGTTCGCTGATTCCTTGTCGTTTGTACCTCATCCATTTTACCCATACATTTATCGGGTTCTAAAACAGCCAATGCCCTTTTTTTTTATGAAATATCTATTGCGTGTTACCCTTCTTTGCTTATTTATCTTTATCCTTATGAACGCCTGTAAGCCCAGTAGCCCCAAAGCGGATCTGCTCATTCAAAATGCTAACATATATACAGTGAGCGAGAGCCAGCCTAAAGCAGAAGCTGTTGCTATCATAGGCGATACCATTGCCTTTGTAGGTTCTAACCAGGAGGCCGCCGCCTGGGCTGATGACCATACACAGCTACTGGATCTGCAAGGTAAAACCATGACACCTGGCTGGATAGAAGGCCATGCGCATTTTATGGGGATAGGAGAAAATAAAATGAATCTGGACTTACTACAGGTCAGAAGCTATGAAGAGATGGTACGGCAGGTAGCGGAAGCCGTCAGAAAAATGAAACCCGGTGAATGGATTGTGGGCCGTGGCTGGCATCAGGATAAGTGGGATTCTTTGCCTGATCCTATGGTAAAAGGGTTTCCAACCCACCAGGGTTTGAGCGCAGTAGCGCCACAAAACCCTGTCTACTTATCCCATGCCAGCGGGCATGCTGCTCTGGCAAATGCCAAAGCTATGGAAATGGCGGGTATCCGTAACATATCACCGGAAGCGCCCGCTCCAGCATCAGTGGAGGGCGGTGAAATTGTGAAAGACCCCCTGGGGAACCCTACCGGTATTTTTAATGAAAATGCCATGGCCCTGATCAGGAGCCACATTCCGGAACAATCAGATGAGCGAAATGAGCAAGTGGCCCAGCTGGCCATGCAAGAATGCCTAGAAAACGGGATCACTTCCCTGCACGATGCCGGGGAAAGTGAAGATATTATTGCGCTCTACAAAAAGCTGGCAGCCAATGGTCAGCTCAAAACAAGACTCTATGTGATGCTGAGCAGCCAAGATACTTCTCTGCTGGAATCTTATTTTAACAATGGCCCGGAGATAGGTTTACATCATCATTTTCTCACGATCAGAAGTATTAAACTATATGCGGATGGGGCGCTGGGTTCCCGGGGCGCCTGGTTATTAAATGAATATGCGGATATGCCCGGTGAATACGGCGATGAAACCACCCCTGTGGAGCGGATTTTCGAGGTTACCCTCAAGGCACTGCAAAGTGGCCTGCAGGTTTGTACCCATGCCATTGGCGACCGAGCCAACCGGGAGGTGCTGGATCAGTATGAAAAAGCCTTTCAACAGGTACCGGACCGGGCAGAAAATACCCGATTTCGCATTGAGCATGCGCAGCATTTGAGTGCACAGGACATCCCTCGTTTTGCCCAACTGGGTGTGATACCAGCCATGCAGGCAATTCATATGTCTTCAGACAGGCCCTGGGCCATCGACCGTCTGGGCCAGGCACGTATCGAAGAAGGCGCTTATGTATGGCGCAAGCTGCTGGATTCAGGCGCTATCGTGGTCAATGGGACGGACGCACCAGTAGAACCTATTAACCCGATTGCCAGTTTTTATGCCTCGGTTACCCGCAAAACACTACAGGGAACGCCAGAAGGTGGGTATGAAGCCAGCCAGAAAATGACCCGTGAGGAAGCCCTCCGATCCTATACTTTGTTTCCTGCCTTCAGTGCGTTTGAGGAAGAGATTAAAGGTACTATTGCGCCAGGCAAACTGGCTGACTTCACTGTCTTTTCTCAAGACCTGATGCAGGTGCCGGAAGCACAACTGTTAAATACACGGGTGGACCTGACAATAGTGGGTGGAAAAATTGTGTACGAGCGAAAACCTTGACGAATCCAAAATTTGTCATCTTAAAAATGAATATTGGAAACACCACATCTTAATAATTATAGAAGAACATTTGCTGCCTTCAGCAGTTACATGTAAGCTTGCTTTTATCAAACGTATGTACTTACAACATTGGCTTATACTATTCTGGAGCTTCTGTATACTTCCTCTGCTGAGTAATGCTCAGACTCCATTGATCTTACCGGATACGGTTGTCGCCCCGGAAATACAGCAGCGTTTTCCCCGCTATCGCCTTTCTCAATGGGGATTTTCTGTCAATACTTTGCGCGATGAGGCCTTATCTCCCTTACTCTATCAGGGTGCTGGCATCCAATGGACGGTTCAGTACTGGAAATACAAAGATGAGAAGTTGCTGGTACAAAATACGCTCGGTGCCAGTTCAACCACCTTTACCAATGAGGCAAATGATAATATAATAGCTGGTTTCGGTCTGGAGTACCGGCATACCCGCCTTTATCCGGTGCTGTTGGCGCATGAGAAAATGCAGCTATACCTGGGCGGTTTTTTGCATCCTCTCTTCTATATAAAACTACTTCCTACCAATGTGAATAATGCTATCTCTTACGATATTTTGGGTTCCATAGGGGCTAGTGGCTTGTGGCAGTATTCATTTGAGTTATTCAATCGGCAATTTGTACTGTCCGATCAGCTCAGTATTCCTCTGATAGCTCTTTTTCTCCGGCCTCCTTTCGCCTGGCCGGTACCTACTGCGGTGGAAGAAGAGGGGCGTCTGTCATCAGACCTTCAGTGGGGTTCCTGGAACCGGTATTTCAGTCTGACCAATCAGGTATCCTTAAATTTTTATACTTACAAGAAACGTCGACGGCAGGTTGTTAAAAAAATAAGCCAGCAACTGAGCTATACCTGGAATTACAGTGCTATTCCCAAGCCCAACCTGATGCAGGTGGCCAGCCATACCATTACTTATAGTCGTGTTTTAAAAATGGATTAACCATGAAGAAAATAATACTGTTGTTCTCTTGCTGTTGGTGTTTGTCGTGTGAGAAAGCCTTCATCGAACCTGATCCGGCTAATAATCCGGTTAATAATTTTGAGCTGCTTTGGGAAACTGTTGACAGAAAATATTCTTTTTTTACTTATAAACAGATTGACTGGCGGGAAGCTTATAACCGTTACCGTCCCCAGGTCAACAACCAGATGAGCCCGGAAGCCCTGTTTGAGGTGATGGCCGCCATGCTCTATGAGCTTCGTGACGGGCACGTCAATCTTCAGTCAGAATTTGACGTTGCCAGAAACTGGGACTGGTTTCTGGATTACCCCCCTAATTACAACAAAAATATTATTGAACGTAACTATCTTGGCAAAGACTATCAGATCATCACACCTTTTGCGACCAAGGTCATCAATGGCGTAGGTTATATACGCTACAGTAGTTTTTTAAATGTGATTGACGAAGAAACGTTAGATCCACTGCTGGAAAAATACCGACAACTGCCGGGTGTCATTCTGGATGTACGGGACAATACCGGGGGGTTAATGGACGGAGCCATTCTATTGGCTTCTAAGCTATGCCGGAAGACCGGCGATAAAGTGCTGGTAGGCTACCAACGCTACAAAGAGGGGCCGAGTCATGATGATTTCACCAAAGCATTTCCGGTATATCTTGAACCAGAGCAGTCTTTTGAAACCCAGGTAGTCATACTAACCAATAGAAGTGTGTACAGTGCCGCCAATTTGTTTGTTTCCTATATGTCGGTATTTCCCAATGTGACGATCATAGGAGACAAAACCGGTGGTGGCGGCGGGGGGCCCTACAGTGGGGAGTTATACAACGGATGGAAATTTAATTTCTCCAGTACGCAGTTACTGGATACCGATCAAAATATCATTGAAGACGGTATCAATCCTGACATTCAAGTGGATATGTTACCTGAAGATGAAGCCAGAGGAACAGACACTATTCTGGAAACCGCTATGGACTATATTCTAACCTTATAAAAACAAAAAACTGATAATAAGGATGAAAGCTATGATTCAAACAGAACATCTTTCGGATATTGAAGAACTAAGAAATATCATGGATTTGTATCAGGAAGCAGAAGCATATATTACTTCTTTCGGTTGGTGCAAAAAGGTTGATAATGCCTGGTATGCCTTGGGGGTATATGAGCAATTAGGGGTTTTTTTGTTCGAGATCCAACCCGCTAATGAGGCTATAGATTCCATGATCTGGGTGATCGTTGGTGACCTTCCCACGGCTTACCTGGACTCGTCTGCTACAACGGAAATAGAAGCTTTAATCATATACACCGATTTGATGGAAGATTGGGCTCGCAAAGTTTTAGAGGGAGAATCTACCGCAGATGGGTATCCTGTGGAGATCGAACCCAATGAAGAAAATGCCAGGGCATTGCTGGACAAAATAACCTTCATTCGCCAGGAAGTGATTCCAACTTTTGAATAGAGAAAGTTTGTAGATTCATGAGATTACGCCGACCGCTTACTATAAAAAGAGTATCCTGCATTTTTATATTGATTTTCTATCTATCGGCCTGCGGCGTATCTACAGAAACTAAAAGTCCGGTTTCGGTATTTTCCGATAAGGTCATCTGCCTGGACCCTGGTCATGGTGGTACAGCTGCCACCGATAGCTATCGGGCAGGCCCTGCGGGAGAACGGGAGGAATGGATCAATCTGCGGGTAGCCCTGTTGCTCAGGGATACACTGGAAGCCCGGGGCGCTATGGTATTGATGACACGCACTGCCGATGTTACTGTACCGTTAGAAGAACGTGCCCGGCTGGCTGTAGACAACAAGGCCGACGTATTCCTCTCTATTCATCATAATGCCACCGCCGATTCGTCTGTCAACTTTCCTATCATCTACTATCATGCGAATGCTTCAGAGAATCAGGCCAGTGTATGGCTGGCCCGGCAGGTAGGAAAGCACCTGCTGGAAAATATGTATGGCAACGACAGCCTGCTCAGCATTGTATCCGATCACACGATTTTTCCTAAAGCAGGCACTTCCGTATTACGCCATACCTATGGTATTCCGGGCGTGATAGGAGAAGCCTCTTTCTTTACCAATCCGGCAGAAGAGCAACGGCTGAAAGAGAAAAGTTATAACCAGCAGGAAGCCCAGGCTTACCTGGAAGCGCTGCAAGCCTTCTTCAGTCAGCCACATCCTCCTGTCAAAGAGAAATACAGCAGGGTGCAGATACCCCCTTTTGCTGTGCTGCAGGAAGCCGAAAGGATGCGACCGGAAGCCCTGTTGTGGCTGGAAGATTATGAAAAAGGCCATGCTCTGTTTACCCGTCATTTGCTGGATAGCGCCTATAGACTGCTCACCCGCTCTGCCCGTCACTTCCCGGATTCTTATGTAGCCGGAGAGGCTCACCGCCTACGCGCTGAAATACTAAAGCAAAAGGATAGTACAGCTTTGGCTGCAACTACCTTTTTGCGAGTAACAGAATATTATGTCCATGGAATCAAAGACACTGCGCAGGGAAAAACGGCTTCCCAGGATCATGAGTAGGGTTTTAAATGATCTTTTTGCACAGCGCCTGCCAGGTACGTCACTATGAGGGTGTGGATATGTCAAGGCTGGTTAGCTCGAGCAGGCAAAGGTTGAGTCGGCGTATACTTTGCTTCCACCTGCCAACTTCGAACCAGGTTCTGATCCCAACGCTAATAGCCAGTATCAATAAGGCGAACATCATTTTCTCGTCAGTCAGGGGAATACGGGCCAGAAGGAAAAGAAGCATACTGCTGAAAAAAAGCACAGAAAAAAGCGTAGATAGCTGCACCTGCCACCACAAGCGGTTGATGGTCTGGCGGAGCGTGTGGTGCAATGCTGCTCCCGTAGCATTCAGGGTGATACTCCTATAGAGCATCACGTTGTTGATAATACCAAGCATGATAACTCCTGTGAAGAAAAGATTGACCCACCAGGCATTCTGGTGAGCGTCTAAGCCAGTCAGAAATACAAAGAGTACTACCCCGAAAGCCACCGACTCAACGATGGCTTTTCGCCGGATACGCCGGTAAACAGAAACTGTTCGTCCGCTCATCATGTGACGGATATCTGTCTCACTTTTGTGAGCATGCTCGTATGGCCATTGTTGTTTTAGATCATCTAGTTTCATGGTTATTTGGATTTAATAAAGTTTTCAATTTTTGTTTGATGCGGTTGATTTTTACCCCGAGATGATTAGCAGAAATACCCATGATCTCTGCCATTTCTTCATAACTGTAATCATCCAGATACAAGGTAATAATGGCTTTCTCAGCCGTGCTCAGTTGTGCTATCGCCCGGTAGAGGCGTTCCTTCTCGGGGTGTTGGCTTGCAGCAGGAACTGCCTCGGCCTCTATGCCTTCCAGAGGAATTGTAGGTGGCTGGAGCGCCCGGTTTTTCCTGAACTTCGCAATGGCTGTGCTCAGTGCAATCTTATACATCCAGGTAGATACCTTCGACGCTGCCCGGAAGGAAGGGAAAGACTTCCACAACTGGTATACGATCTCCTGAAACAGATCTTCACGGTCTTCTGCTGTATCCCGGTAGATACGGCAGACCTTATGGATAATACCCTGATGCCTGGTGATCATATGGATGAATTCCTGCTTCAAATCCTTTTTGAACAATTAGTTGTTTTTTATTTTTGATTTATTACAGCCGGCACGAAAATTTTTCAGGCTGATGTTGTCACCCTGCTGATTTGAAAGAGCATATTCTATAACGCTGCATTCTTATGATCAACTATCATCTCAGAAAAGCTACTCAGGTAGATAGTGATCTCACTTATCAGATCAAAAAGAGTGCTTTAAAAGAGTATGTAGAAAAAGTATGGGGCTGGACGGAATCCTTCCAGCAGGAGTATTATGCAGAAAATTTCTCTCCGGCACATATGATGATCATTGAAGTAGAACAGGAAGCCGTAGGGTGGATGAGAACGGAAATACAGGAAGATGCTATTTATTTATCGGACCTCTACCTGCTTCCCTCCTATCAAAATAAAGGCATTGGTACTCAACTGATCCGGCAGTTGCAAAACGAAAGCCGTGCCAAAGGGAAACCCCTGCGGTTGGAGGTGTTGAGGGTAAACCTGAGAGCACAGGCTTTCTATCAACGAAACGGTTTTCAAAAAACAGGAAAAAAGCCGGAAAAATGGATCATGGAGTGGCAATAAAACACAGGCCTGCTCCCTGAATATCCCAAAAGTATCCTAGGCACAGGCCGATGGCTAAAATTCAAACGTTTCGCAATGGATTACATTGGGTTCTTTTTCCAGCAAATATTTCTCATCTTCAGGGTAGTAGCGCGCCTTTTCATACTGATCGCCCGCAAACTGTTGTATGCTTTGATAGCTTTCCCATCGGGTCACTGTCCAAAAATGACATTTGTCGTTCTCAAACCGGCGTAAAATCTGAACGCCTACATTTCCGGGTATCCTTTTGTAGTTGTCTATGCCTGTTTCTTTCAGATATTCCAGATATTCATCGGCATGATGGGCACGGGTGATGCCATGCCAGATCCGGGTAATAATGGTATCCATAGGTATTTGTGTTTTATAGACTTTCCGTGTTAAAGGGCATACAGAAATCCATTGACGACGGCGTATTTCGGCTGTCCGTTCTGCTCCAGAACGAAGTTGGCCCGGTTGCCTAACAACAGATGATGGTCCCTGGCAGCACCCTTACTGGTAATATCTAATTCCAGATGCTGCATTGCCGCTTCGTATCCTTTCAGGTTTCTGACCTCCACGGTTGTATAGCCTTGCCGCATCAGGGCTTTGGCATCTAGGGCTTGTACGGCCTCCATATCCGCTTGTACTTCGGGATAGATTTTGCCGGGCACAGCCACCATCCCTTCAGCGTCAAATTCTTTATATCCATGATAGGTAGACATATCTCCTATATCGCGGATACTACCGATGTAAAAAAAGCTCTGGTTTTCGTCAAAATCGATCTCTACATGGTTGATGGCTACGTCTACGGTATAACGATGCCCTTCTTTTTCCCGTTGCACCTTCCGGACAATCAGGTCATACAGATAACGTTCGTTTTCAGGAATATCGTCGTAACGGGAAAGCCGGCTGCGTCGGTAATCTTTTTCCGCAATGGCATACAGTCCTGTCAGAATAGCCATAAAATTCAGCTTGCGTATCTGCTGTTTTTCCGGGTCATCCAGATATCCTCCCGATTCTATCAATACCGTGCTGGTACCCCATTTCTGCATATTGTCGCCGAAAGCACGGGGTTCAAAATCATCGTCATAACGGGCTACCTGCCCGGGAATGTAACGCTGCAGCGCTTCATTCAACAGTACAATCAGTTTGGTAGCCCGCCGTCGTACCCGGTTCATATCTTTATCATAATCGTAGGCAGGTGCCAGGAATGAAATAGTAGCTGGTTTGTCTGTCAGGCCTGCTGTATAATAGGTGCTTTGGTCATGCAGGTTGAAACCGAAATCGGCATCCAGACTGTCCCGTATCTTTTTCAGCAGTTGAGACTCAGGGCATTCGAGCCGTTCGGCATCCCGGTTCAGATCAATATCAAGGGCATTTCTACGCTCAAATACTTCGGCCCCATCCGGGTTGAGCATAGGGATAAAATGTATTGTGATTTCTTTCTGCAAAGTTTCCCGGATATTGTTCAGCGCTTCATTATCCTGCAAAAAGTTGAAGATATCCAGGCCAGCCATGGTAGCGGTAGGCTCATCTCCATGCATCTGCGACCAGAGCAGCACCTGTGTTTCACCTTGACCCCAGGCCACATCATAGATTATTCTGCCTTCTATAGACTCGCCCAGGGGCGTCACTGTAAAACCAGGCGATTGTCTCAGCCGCAGGATCAAAGGTTCCAGGTCGCTGTGCTTAAACCGACGGGCATTGATCGTAGGTTCTTTGTATTGTTCGTAGGCTTCGTACAGTTGCTGGTAAACGGGCACTTTCTGGGCCGATGAAAAAGAATAACTGCTAAAAAAAGTAATGAGTAAGAAAAAATATCGATGCATGGATAGACTTTTGCGGTAAACGTAGCAGTAAAAACTGAGAAGGACAAGCCTGATGACTGGTGAAGGAAGACAAATCTGTCAGAGAAAAATCAGTTCGTTTCAAAGGGTTTCTTTGCCGTTTTCTGTCCTTTCAAATAAGAAAGTTTGCCATAATTCCCACGGTCCACCCCGGTATACCCACAAACGTAAACCGGTGCCGGTAGCGACAAAAGGTTGAAATGTCTGTTTCAGTGTTTCATGCAGCGCACGGGCTTCGGTTGGACTCACCTTGTTTTGCACTGTTATATGGGGCCAAAGCTTCTGCTGATCCTGGGGCGTGAGCCATTGTTTCCATTGTCTGGCTAAACGCTCCCGCATTGCCATCAGCGTCATACTTTCCAGGGTATAAGCCACTCCCCTTCCTATCATTCTGACACCCGTAACCTGCAGGGGAAGAGGTTGTTGCCTCTCACTTTCCAGCGCCAAGTGTTGCTGAATAGTGGGTAATGCCTGTGCTGGCAGGTGGTGAAAAAGCGTGAGGTGCGCCTCCAGAAAGTTGCGCTCTGGTGGGAAATACTGCTGTCTGAGGCGATTGAAGAAAGCAAAAGAATCGGCATCCAGAGTCAGGGTCAATACCAAAGGAGCGTTTAGTGATGCCATATACTTTATAGTTACTACCTTTACTAACCCTGCTATGATTCTATTCCCTTTTACTTAACTGGCAGGTAGTGGCTATGTTTTCCGGCAGGAATAGTCAATAAATTCTAATGATGATAGGTTCTATTACTGATCTGAATGCTGGTCATACCTTTTGAGTGTAAAGCATTAGGGCATGAAATGAAAAAAGCCCCAGAAGATCTTCGGGGCTAAAGTTCCTTTATTAATTTATTTTAATCTAATCTAATCTGTATGTTCTACTGATTTTTGCTTTACGTCATTGGGTTTGCCCTTCAAAAAGTCACAAACTTCAGATAAAAAAATATCAATGTAAGGACGTAGCGGTACCCTTATTGATTCTACCTGTGGATGTAAAAGGCTCTTATTTCAACATAAGTTTAGGAAGTTCTAATACAATTTTCACTATCGCTTGATAACCCGCAGGGTCTTTTGATGCAAGCCATGGCGTATATGCAGCAGATAGATTCCTTCACTTTGGTCTGAAAGATCAAAATGAATGATACGATAAACAAGGTTACCTTTTGCTATCAGCTGTCCCAAAATATTGTACACAGAGACAGTGCCCCCCTGCCAGAAATCCTCCTGTATCGTCAGCGTCAGCAAACCCTCTGTAGGATTAGGGGATAAGAGAAAAGAATGATCATCCTCTTTCTCTTCTATAGCGGTAATATAGTCAATGGCCTGGGTGTGATGGATGGTATCTAGCACCAAAATGCTCATATCACGGGTCATATAACCTATCTTTGTCCACTGTCCTTCTATTTGTCTCCACTCTGTGATCTGCAGGGCATAGGTAAAGTCTCCTCCTACATTGGGCGCATCCCATACCAGTTGTTGCTGGTTGGCGCTAAAGGTTGGCAGGCTGACCCCATCGGAGGCGGTAGCATTCTCAATAAAACGAATGTCAAATTTTTCCGGCGTATAGTAACGCTCTACAGCTATATCTATATCCTGTTTGGGCGTGACAAAAGCAAAAGACAGGCTGTCACCATCCGGGTCCACCGCTTGCAGTGGCTGGATGTAGAGTGAATGCGCATAGGCCACAAACGTTAAAGAATCTTCCTGCAGCACAGGGGTATTATTACAACCGATCAGGGGATCAACTACTAATTGCGTTTCTGTATAAAAAGGCGTATTGACCGAATTGCGTATGTTGGCAATATCAGCATTGCGGTTAAATTCACGAAAACTGATCAGATAGGCGCCCGGTCCCGGAAAAGTATGCTCTATCTCATAGTGAACTACCTTGTAGAGGCTATCTTTTTCTATAAAAGTTAAGGTAAAGTCAGTATGTGGGTCAACATGAATGAGCGCTCCATGGCCGAAAGAAAGCTCACCATTACCAAACTCCACATCGGAGCCACTGTCCTGATACAGTATAATTTTGATCTTATAGGTATGGCTATGGCAGGTGACTGATTCTGCCACAATTTCACCACCCAGAAGATGGGTTGCCCATGCCTGATGAGAAACGTTTAGCAGCAAAACGCTTACCATGAGGAAACTATAGCTACAATAATTTCTGCTCATATAAGGCAGGATTTGAGAGAGAAAACTCAGCCCTGTATATACCTATTTACGCTGGTGAGGATACATTTATTGAGGGAAGAATTCAATTTTTTTTCGCGCTACAAGAAGCATGATGAAATGCGGATCGGATAGTAGTATGACAGTCTTTATTTTAATACCAACCGAAGTGTTTTCTGCGCTTCCCCATTTCGTAAGGTTACAAAGTACACACCTCGGCTTCCATCCGTTAAATCGAAATCAACTTTTTTTTCTGTGATGGACTTTTGTGTGATCAACTGCCCAATGATATTATAAACGGCGGCAGTGCCCCCCTGCCACAGATCTTCATTGATCTCCAGCGTAACCGGGCCGGCTGTAGGATTAGGATACAGGCCTACTTTTGGTTTGGTAATTTCTCCCTGCAGGGTAGCATCCATGTCAGGGCCAATAGTGTCCTGTACATGCAAATAATCAGTGCTTGCATAGAAGGCTGAAGATTGTGCAGGTGTTATCAAAAAAAATAACCCAAAAAATGCAACATAATATAGTAAGTAGGTGTGTTTCATAAAATCCTTTCGAAGTTACATAAACTAAAAATTACCCTTGCCGTTCAGCCAACCACATACCCTCTTTAATATAAGACAGGAATCAGGGCAAAAGGGTTGTAATCATCCGTAAAAATTTACATAATTTAAATATCAATTCATAGCGGAAGTTGCTTGAAAACTTTCTGGCCTGTGTCGTAATATCTATCATTTTTTATAGGGTATCCCCCTAACTTTGAAAGGTATGGTCAACCTGCCTGTCTGCCACCCCTGAATTTTAGGGCCTATCTGCTGAATTGCTATCTGATTTTGTTAACTTTATATCAACATAACTGTCAACTAAACTTTTTACTGATGAAAACTACACACACGTACTATTCAATTTTCATGCTTTTCATAGCCTTATTTTTTTACAGCTGTGGAGGTAGCAATAGTAGTAGTGAGGAAACTGCTGCTGATACTACTGCCGCTATGGAACAACCAGCAGTGGCTGTTTCACTGGAAGAAGCCTGGAAGACAGATACTGTGATGAGGACCCCTGAGTCTGTTCTGTTTGACAAAGACCGTAATGCGATCTATGTAGCAAACATCAATGGTATCAATGTGGAAAATAAGGATGGTGACGGTTTTATCGCCAAACTTTCTCCTGAAGGGAGTGTAGAAGAACTGCAATGGGTGACGGGGCTGAATGATCCCAAAGGAATGGGGGTATACGAAAACAAACTCTATGTGGCGGATCTGGATGAGATCGTCGAGATCAATGTGGAAACAGGTGAAATTGAAAACAAATATCCCGTAGAAGGAGCTGCCTTTCTCAACGATATTACCGTAGATAATAGTGGCAAAGTATACGCCAGCGACACAGAAACAGACAAAATCCATGTGCTGGAGAATGGTGCCGTCAGCACCTGGATGAGCGATTCTTCCTTACAAAGACCCAACGGCCTGTTGGCTTCAGAGGATGGTGAACTGTTGCTGGCCTCTGCCAGCGGTGGTTTTCTGGCTCCCATAGATACCACACAGAAAACAGTACAGGAACACTGGATAGACAACATTCCATCGGCCGATGGTATCATCCAAACAGAAGATGGCAATTATATTGTCTCTACCTGGCAGGGAGAAGTTCATTATGTGGAACCTGCCTCCGGTAGCAGTCAGAAACTGCTGGATACCAAAGAACAGAAAATCAATTCAGCGGACATTGGCTATGATGCAGATCAGAGTCTACTATTGGTTCCTACTTTTAATGATAACCGGGTTGTAGCTTATAAAATCAACAAGGAGAACTCATAAAACCTATCCTATCTGGTTTTCTCTGACATGCTGAACGCTGGTTCTTTCACTGGTAACAGATCATACCTTCTTTTGTTGTATAATCTGTATCACGTTGCTGGCGTTCAGCATTTATTTTTGTTATTTTATAGGGATAATTTTAAAAGGATGTTATGAAAGTGCTACTGGCTTTTTTTCTATCGCTTGCTTTTTTTCCTACCGATACGGAGAATATCTATGGAAGCTATCGCCTGGAAGGCAAAGGTATGTTGCTGAATCTTAGTCCGCCCGGGAACTATACCTTGTTTGTCGCAGAACAAGACAGGCGCAGTGGAATGGTCACCAGCAAAGAAGTCTCGCGAGGCGCTTTTGAAGTACAAAATGATACCCTTAAACTAATAGAAAATCTTTCTGACGATCCCATGACCCTGCTGGTGACAGCAGAAGAAAAACTGACCATTCTAAATGTGAAAGGCCTCTCTCGTGATGAGACTTTTCTTTGTTGGAGTAAATATGATGAAAATGGCAATCTCCAGTATGAGGGCAGTTGGAAGAGGGGCAAAAAACATGGCACCTGGGTTTATTATGATGAAGAAGGAAAAGTAGAGAAAACACAGCTATACAGAAAGGGAAAACTCAAAGGCGAAAAAGAAAGTTAAACTCCTAGACAATAAGCCAATCACTACCGAATCTATGGAAAAAAGAAAGCTTGGAAATTCTGATATCACCGTCACGCCTATCGCTTTTGGTGCCTGGGCTATCGGCGGCTTAATGTGGGGAGGAAATGATGACCACGATGCCTTAGAAGCCATACAAGTCGCTTATGATCTGGGCATCACTACTTTTGACACGGCACCAGTCTATGGGTTCGGCCATAGTGAAGAATTATTGGGAAAGGCTTTGCAGGGAAAAAGAGATCAGGTGCAAATTCTAACCAAATACGGGCTTCGCTGGGATGCCACAGTTGGAGAATACCATTTTAGCCTGGAAGACGAAAAAGGCAATGCCCATAAAGTGCACCGTTATGCAGGTAAAGAAAGTCTTATCAAAGAATGTGAGGCCAGCCTGAAAAGACTGAAAACCGATTATATTGACTTATATCAGATCCATTGGCCTGACAATACCACCCCCATCGCTGAAACGATGGAAGCCGTGGCGCAACTGTTGCAGCAGGGTAAGATCCGGGCCGCCGGTGTCAGCAACTACTCGGAAGAGCAGGTAAAAGAAGCGCAGCAAACCGTTATGATTGCTTCCGATCAGGTGCCTTACAGTATGCTCAACCGGGGTATCGAAGAAGAATTACTGCCCTATGCGCTGGAAGCCCATGTAAGTATTCTTGCCTACAGTCCACTACAAAGAGGATTACTGACCGGAAAAATCACTGAAAATCACCAGTTCAATGCAGGAGATACAAGGGAAGGTAATCGCTATTTCAAACCGGAAAATATTCGCAGCGTGAATCGTTTTCTGGAGGATATAAAACCTATTGCCGACGATAAGCAAATTACGCTGGCCCAGTTAGCCATCAATTGGACCTTTCATCAGCCAGGCATTACCTGTGCCCTGGTAGGAGCCCGCAACAGAAAGCAGGTAAAAGAAAATGCCAAGGCGGCTTCTTTTACGCTGAGCCAGGAGGAAATGCAAAAAATAAATACTGCTTTGGAGCAGGTACATTTAGCTTTATAACAGGATTAGCCCCATAAATTCACAAAAGCTCGTTCGGTCATTCATTTCCCGATCAAATCTTACACTCTGCCCACCAATCTTACGACCTGTAGATTTGTATAATTCCTTGGGGGTGAGTAGGTTGCTTAGACTTTGATTAAAATGAATTTTGCACTATGCGAGTCGCCTTACTGGCTGCCATTTTTCTGCTAACCCTCCGTCTGTCTCATGCCCAGGTCAATACACCCAAGTACAGCAATGAGTTTCTGACGATAGGGGCTGGCGCTCGTGCACTGGGCATGGCGGGCACACAATCGGCAGTTGCCACTGATGTTACCGCCGGATACTGGAATCCGGCAGGCCTGACCGGACTAGAGCGTAAACACGAATTAGGGCTGATGCATGCTGAATATTTTGCTGGGATTGCGAAATATGATTATGCCGGTTTTGCTACTGCTATTGATTCGGTGAGTACCCTGGGTGTTTCTGTGGTTCGTTTTGCTGTAGATGATATTCCCGATACCCGATTTCTGTATGATGCCAACGGCCGGATTAACTATGACAATATCCGCTTCTTCTCTGCCGCAGACTATGCTTTTCTGTTTTCTTATGCCCATAAGACCCCATGGATCGATGGACTCAGTTTGGGGGCCAACTTCAAGGTAATTCATCGCACAGTGGGTAACTTTGCCAGTGCCTGGGGATTTGGATTGGATGCTGCCGCCCGATACCAGCGCAACCGCTGGAGCTTCGGCCTGATGCTTCACGACATCACGGGCACTTTCAATGCCTGGTCCCATCATTCCGAATTAGTCATTGATATTTATACCCAAACGGGTAACCGCATACCGGACAATAGCATTGAGCTGACCTTACCCAGGGCTACTTTGGGTATTGCCAAATCGTTCAGAATTTTCAAAAACAGATTCGGCTTGTTAGCGACTACCGATATGCAGGTAACCTTCGACGGGAAAAGAAATGTATGGCTGAAATCGGAATTAGCCTCCTTAGACCCTTCATTGGGTATAGAGCTGGATTATCTGAAAACAGTATTTCTGCGCTTAGGAGCAGGGAATGTACAGGATATAAAGAATTTTGACAGTACCACCTACCGTACTTTTCAGTCTGATTTCGGGTTAGGCGTGCGCATCAGTAAAGTTTTTATAGATTATGCCCTGACAGACATAGGGGATCGCTCAGCTTCTTTATATTCTCATGTTTTTTCTTTAAAAGTCAGTTTTGGTGATCATGATGCGGAATAAGGATTTGCAGAGGTATCAAGCTTTATTTGTAAAGGAATGGCCCATGGCTGCCATGCAATGTCTCCTGATCCTTCTTTTCTCTGGTTTCAGCCCGAATGTTTATAGCCAGCCAGCTGGCAATGAGTGGATCAATAAAAACCAGGCTTACTATAAAATTGCTATAGGGAAAGATGGTATTTACAAAATCAACTATGATCATTTACAACAAGCCGGTTTTCCGGTCGGCAGTGTAGATCCCCGCAGGATTCAGTTATTTTTCCGGGGTAAAGAACAGGCTATTTTGGTAAACGGACAGCAGGATGCTCGGTTTGACACGCAAGATTATATTATATTTCACGGACAGCGAAATGATGGTACGCTAGACACAGAATTGTATATACCTGGAGACGCACAGCCTCATGCTTACTATAATCTGTTCTCTGATACTACAGCTTATTTCCTGACCTGGCGGCTGGATGCCAATAATGGTAAGCGCATGCCATCCTTTTCGGAAAACAATGTAAATGGATTATCTCCGGAAGCCTATCACCTCGAAGAAAAACTACTGTTGCTTACCAGCGATTACTCTCTGGGCAGGCAATATCCCATAGGCTCTCCTCTGAACCTGAGAAACCATTTGAGTACATACGATTATGGAGAAGGATGGACCGGCCCCCGCATTCAGAAAGGAAAATCAGCCGACTATACCCTTCCGGCCAGTCATCAATACCCTGCTGGTCCAAAACCTACTGTGGAGGTGTTACTGGCAGGTCGAAACAACCTGAAACACCATGTAACCCTTCAGATCGGAAGCACGACCAGTACACTGCGTACCCTGACGGAAGTAGATTTTGATTATTATGACCATACCCTGGTAACGCAGGTCATAGAATGGAGCGATATCAGTGGTGGGCAGTTGGTAGTTCGGGTAAAACCCGACGGTGTAGATGGTAATGCAGACAATGTATCAGTTTCTTATATCAAGCTTACTTATCCCCAACAGACAGAGGCAGACCAACTGGACAGCAAAACGTTCAATCTTCCCGCTCATAATACTGACAAAGCTTATCTGGAAATCCATCAACCGCCTGCAGCCCCGTTGTTGCTCGATGTCACTCAACCGGACGGACCCACACAAATAGGGTTCAATACCAACGGCGACCGCATAGAGGCGATTGTGCCGGAAGCTAGTACAGAGCGGAAGCTGTTGCTCAGCCAGGTGAGTGAAAATATTACGGTTCGCCCAGTCAGTTTTACCAATATTGATCCCGCTGCCAATTTTCTGATTGTCAGCCACTCTTCACTCCGGCAGGCAACAGGCTCCTATGCAGATCCGGTAGAAGCTTACCGGAGTTATCGTGCTTCAGCAGCGGGAGGCGGTTATCGTGTTTTGTCAGTAGATATTGAGCAACTGTACAATCAATTCAGCTATGGAGAAGTTTCCCCCCTGGCGATCCGGCATCTTGCGGGTTATTTGTTGCAGCATGGAAATCCTCAATATTTACTACTCATAGGAAAAGGGCTTACGGTAGACCATAATTTTTACAGAAAAGATCCAGCTACGGCTACCCTGCGTGATTTGATACCACCTGCTGGTATGCCCGGCTCCGATGATGTGTTTACAGTAGGTCTGAAAGGTAGTGATGGTGTTAACCCAGCCATTCCGACCGGCAGAATCAATGCCCGCAGTGCCGCGGAAGTAGCGGCTTACCTCGACAAAGTCAAAGAGCAGGAAGGAAGAACCTTACAGGAAGATTATCAGGTGGCTAACGCCCGTGAAGCTTTGTGGCGAAAACATTTAGTGCATCTGAGTGGTGGCGTTTCCCTGATAGAGCTAAAACTCTTTGCCAGGTATGTAGAATTGTTTGAAGACAGGGCAGTGAATGATTTTCTGGGAGGGCAGGTATCCACCCTTTCAAAAACTACGAACAATACGACAGAATTAATCAACATAGCCGACGAAGTGAATAAAGGATTATCGCTCATCACTTTTTTCGGTCATTCTTCTACTACCCGTACAGATATTGAGATCGGTTATGTTTCCAATGATGAATTAGGCTATCGCAATAAAGGTAAATATCCAACTATCTTACTGAATGGCTGCAACGCTGGCAACATCTTTAGTAGTGCGTTCACTTTTGGCGAAGATTGGATTATGACTCCCAACCGGGGAGCACTGAATGTCACCGCCCACAGTGCAGAAGGGCTTTCCACCGTCTTGAAGACATATACCATCCATTTCTATGAAACCGCTTTTCAGGATAGCACCTTAATAGATCAATCAATCGGAAAAATTAAAGTAGAAGCCGGGAAGAGGTTTATTACAAGTTACAATGGCACAGATGATGAAATTCATGTGGTACAAAGTCAGCAGATGGTATTGCAGGGAGATCCATCCATTGCCCTTTTTGGGAGAGGAAAACCCGACTTTGAAATTAATGAGGACCATCTGTTGGTAGAAGCTTTGGATGATGATCCTGTTACGGCCAATTCCGATTCATTTGCCATCCAGCTCATTGTAAGAAACTTTGGAAGAACAACGGCCGACTCCTTAACGGTGAGCGTAAATCGTACGCTCAATAATGGTCAGGTGATCGCTTATCAACCTGTCTTCTATCCCTCTGTAAAATACGAAGATACACTTTCCTTTATCATCCGTGCCGATGAAAGTGCGATACAGCAGGCAGAAGGTTTTGGCAACAACCGATTTGAGATAATCCTGGATGGAAATGACTCTGTGCCAGAGCTCAATGAAAATAACAACCGGGCTTTTATTGAGTACTTTATTCCTTTGGGAGGCACTGTTAACCTGCTTCCTTATGATTATGCCATTGTAAATCAGTCTACGGTAACTTTACAAGTGCAGCCAGGCAATGCTCAGGAAGCCATGCAGGAGGGTACATCACGGGGTTTTACCTTTGAGATAGACACTTCTTCCCAATTCGACAGCCCACTCAAAATGCAGTTTACCACAGAGGCTGTTGCTTTAGCGAGTTGGCAGCTACTCCTACCGGTTACGGTAGATAGCACGGTGTATTACTGGCGTTCTAAATATACTGAGTTGAAGGAAGGTGAGATTGATGCCTGGACCAAAAGCTCTTTTGTTTATATTCAGGAAAGTGCCAGAGGATGGGCTCAGTTGGCTGTGGATCAATTAAAGCAAAATGAAATCTCTCAGCTCACCTATGAGGATGGGCAATGGAAATTTATTGAAACCAGCATTGATATAGATATCACTACCTATGGGGCTGATGAACAGAATAACTATCCTCAATTGCTGTTAAACGATAAACAGTTTCTGTACACCAGCGTAGGTCCTCTGGTCTGTCGGGACAATTCCATCAATGGCGTCGCATTTGAAAAAGAAAGCTTACGGCCCTACCTGGGTATCCCTCCCAACGGTTTTGATGACCTGGACCCTAACAACTGCGGTCCGCTTCCACAGGTAGTCAATACTTTCAGTAATACGCAGGTGTCTTCTAATCTGATTTTAGAAAAGTATATTGATGGTGTCAATGAGGGAGATGCTGTACTGCTATTCAATATTGGTCAGGTTACGTTTCAGTCGTGGCCTGCTTCTACCCTGGCTAAACTTCAAGAAATTGGTGTTGCCTTAGAAGACCTGGTAGATTTACAGGATGGAGAGCCTATTATTATACTGGGAAGAAAGAATGCCACTCCTGGGACAGCACAGGTGCTCCGGGCAGATTCTACCAGTGCTACACCTGTCACGGATCAAAGTATTACTTTAAGGGAAAAAGTAACCGGACGATACAGTAGCGGCACTATTTCCTCCAAAAGAATAGGACCGGCCTCTTCCTGGTCTTCCCTGCAGCATCGGATAGAAGAGGTTGAAGCTGATGTAGATGATCTTGTTCTGAAGGTAACAGGGGAATCACTGACGGGCCATCAAGTGGTTTTGTATGAGAATGTAGCCAGTACATCTGATATAGATCTGTCGCAAACAGATGCGCTACAATATCCTTATTTGCGCCTGGAGTATTCCATCGTGGACCGGTTTAACTTTACACCACCTCAGCTCAAGAATTGGATAGTAACCTATACGGGTGTACCGGAAGGTATTACCTTTATGGAGCATGATCAGCAGCTGACTTTGGAAAAACAAGAAGGAGAATCGGGACAGGTCTCTTTTGGCTTTTATAATATTGCAACGGTAGATTTTACTGATTCTATCTCGATCGTGTATACCTATTTCAACCAGGATAACCGTAAGTCAGAGGTAGACACGCTACGAATAGCACCGCTGCCAGCGGGCGATACAGCGCAATTTCATATACCCATAACTACCATCGGTCGTGTAGGGGTAAATGACCTGCGGGTGCAGGTAAATCCCCGACTGCTTCGTGAGCAATCCTATGACAATAATCAGATCTTTTTAACCGATTATCTCACTGTAAAAGGAGATAAAACGCATCCTATGATAGATGTAGCTTTTGATGGTACCTATATTATGAATGGCGATATTGTGGCACCCAGCCCCCTGATTACTATTGAGATCAGAGATGAAAATCCATACCTGATTAAACAAGACACCACTGGCATTAATATCTACCTTAGAAAGCTAGAAGAGGAAGAAACACCCACAGTAACCAGTAATGCGCGTATGGCTGCCAATACCAGTCGTATTGATTTGTCCAGCCCGCAGGTGAGTTGGACACCGGCTACTGAAGACCAGCCGTTTAAAATTACCTATCAACCCGATCTTTTAGAAGATGGCCTCTATAATCTGCGGGTTCAGGCGACTGATGCAAGCGGCAATACTTCAGGGGCTCAGCCTTATGAAATCAATTTTGAGGTCATTAATGCTTCTACCATTACCCATTTTTATCCCTACCCCAATCCGTTTTCTACCAATACCCGATTCGTCTTTACCCTTACCGGAACGGAGATACCAGACCAGCTCAAAATCCAGATTATGACCGTGAGCGGTAAGGTGGTAAGAGAAATTACCCAGGATGAAATCGGTTCTGTTAGAATCGGACATAATATTTCTTCTTATGCCTGGGATGGACGGGATGAGTTTGGTGACGAACTGGCCAATGGTGTGTATTTATACAGAGTGATAGTGCTGAGTGACGGAAAGGCTATAGAGCATAGAGAAACTACAGCAGACCGTGCTTTCAAACATGGTTTCGGTAAAATGTATATTCTCCGGTAAAGGTCAAAATCGTGACGAACAGGGGGTAATTTGATAATTTCCGTTTACTTTTTGCCTTTTCTGGGAAGTGTAAGGTACGCATGAATATTCGATTGCTCTCCCGCTTGAGCCAGAGCAAATTGCTGAATGAAAAACTTACTGCATGCCCTTGCTTTGCTGCTCTTCGGTACCGAACCCGCAGGAGAGCCTTCAGATTTTGAGACAATCGAAAGAGAAAAAGAATATACCCCCTGGGAAGTAGTATTAAGCTATGCCTGTGGTATCCTGATAGGTATATTATTATGCTTTGTGGCTGGCCTGTAAATTTCGGCTACCCATGCTGCCATTTTCTGCGGGCCGGAATCAATGAGCACAAAAAAACAGTATTGGTCTCAACGAACCCGTCACAGTTTGTTTTTTTCAGAAGATTTTTTATTTCCTGAAGCTAACACTTATCGACAAAAGAAATATGTAGTTCTCCATCGAATTTGATGGTGTAGCAATGCCCTTTTGGTGTAGTAAGCTCAACACAGGTTAAGGCTTTGAAAACGTCTGTTTCGGATTCATATTCGTAATCAAATTGGCTAATAGCGCCCTGGTCCTTTAGTTTCATGGTGGCTACTAAGAACGCTACACTATCAAATTGATCAAAATCAAAACGAACAGGGTCATACATTTCCTTCAGGGTTTGTTTGTATTGGTATTCTTCCGGATCCATAGTTCAGATACTTTGCATTGTAGTTAAACCTTTTCTTTTTTTTATTAACGTAAAAAAATGATAACCAGCCTCTTCTATCTAGACAACCATAAATCTCGAAAAAAAATCTCTGTTTCCTTACCGGATTATTTTTAAGTTTACAGTACGCTGTTGAAGAAAGACCCTGCGTTTCTAAACCTTACTAACCGAACTATGTACCTGATCTTTGACACCGAGACGACCGGATTACCCCGAGATTATAATGCCCCCGTTACTGATCTGGACAACTGGCCCCGGGTTGTGCAGCTATCCTGGCAGTTGCATGGAGCCGATGGTAGCCTGCTTGCGGCGAAAGACTATATCATCAGGCCGGAAGGATTTACCATACCTTTCAACGCAGAAAAAGTCCATGGTATTTCCACAGAAAGAGCCTTGGCAGAAGGTCATCCTTTGCAGGAAGTGCTGGACATCTTTAACCACGACCTGCAAAAGACAAAAGTTGTCATTGGCCATAATGTGGACTTTGACATCAATATCACTGCTGCTGAATTCATACGGGCGAACCTCTCGACGCATTTGCTCCAGATACAGAAACTGGATACCAAAGACGCCTCTACCGATTTCTGTAAAATTCCCGGAGGCAGGGGCGGTAAGTACAAGTGGCCAACGCTATCCGAACTGCATCAGAAACTATTTGGTGTAGGATTTGAAGAAGCACACAACTCCGCTTTCGACGTAGATGCTACGGCCCGTTGCTTTTTTGGTTTGCTCAAGGAAAGAGTCGTCCCTCCTTTCTCTCCGGATTTTTCGGTAGAAGAAATACAATACGAAAGTCCGGATCTGGAAGCTGCCAGCCGTACAGCGAAAAAAGAAGAACCTAAACCGGAAGCCCCGGTCATTCCTACGGATGGAGTAGCGGCAAAAGATATTAAAACAGCTCCTTTCAGCCATTTACACGTACACTCACAGTTTTCTATTCTCCAAAGCACTGCCAGCTTCAAAGAAATTATTGCCAGAGCCAAGGAGTTGGAGATGCCGGCAGTGGCCATTACAGACCTGGGTAACCTGTTTGGTGCCTTTAAAGCTGTGGCTGAAGGAAAACGCCAGGGACTGAAGGTGATCATCGGCTGTGATGTGTATATGGTGGAAGACCGTCGCCAGCAGAAATTCTCTAAAGAATTCAAAGACCGGCGTACGATTCAACTCTTACTGGCCAAACATCAGCAAGGCTATCATAACCTGGCCAAGATCTGCTCACTGGGATTTATTGAGGGCTATTATGGAGGTTATCCACGGGTAGACAAAGAACTCATTGAACAGTATGCAGACGGGCTGATTGCTACTACAGGAGGGATCAGTGGCGAAGTGCCGGATCTGATTCTGAATGTAGGAGAACATCAGGCGGAAGAAGCTTTTCAGTGGTGGCACCGGGTGTTTAAAGATGACTTTTATGTAGAACTGCAAAGACATGGCCTGGAGGAAGAAAACCGGGTGAATGAGGTGTTGCTCCGCTTTGCCCGCCGGTATGGCGTGAAAGTTATTGCTACCAATAACGTGTACTATACCCGCAGGGAGGATGCCAATGCGCATGATACGTTGTTGTGTGTAAAAAACGGAGATCTTCAATCTACACCTATCGGGCAGGGAAGAGGTTACCGGTTTGGATTTCCCAATCATGATTTCTATTTCAAAACGGAGGAAGAGATGAAAGTGCTCTTCCAGGATCTGCCGGAAGCCATCACCAACACCTATGAGATTGTAGAGAAAACCCAGGAGTTAAAACTCGACCGGGACATTCTGTTGCCCCGCTTTACCATTCCTGAAAATTTTGAAGACCAGGATGCTTATCTGAAACACTTATCGTTTGAAGGAGCCAAAAAGCGCTACGGCGTCATCACGCCTGAGATAGAAGAAAGACTCAACCATGAGCTCAAGATTATTCAGGATATGGGCTTCCCTGGCTACTTCCTGATTGTACAGGATTTTATCAATGCTGCCCGGACTATGGGAGTGAAGGTGGGACCAGGGCGTGGTTCAGCCGCCGGCTCGGTGGTAGCCTACTGTACCGGAATCACCAACATTGACCCTATCAAATACGATCTGCTGTTTGAGCGATTTCTGAATCCTGAACGAATCAGTATGCCTGATATTGACATCGACTTTGATGATGATGGCAGGCAGGACGTGATCAACTATGTGGTCAAAAAGTATGGACGAAACCAGGTGGCTCAGATTGTGACATTCGGTACCATGGCACCGCGAATGTCTATCCGCGATGTAGCGCGGGTCAGTGAGCTACCGCTTTCTGAAGCCAATTTTTTGGCCAAATTGGTACCTGAAAAGCCAGGCACTACCTTCGAGCAGGCCTTATCAGAGGTGCCCGAGCTCCAGCAGATCAAGATGGGGCGTGACAAAAAGGCGGAAGTAGTAAATCTGGCGCATACCCTGGTGGGTTCTGTACGGGGTACAGGCATTCATGCGGCCGGTGTGATCATTGCACCCGATGATCTGCTGGAATACATCCCGGTGAAGACTGATAAAGATACCGATCTATTCATCACGCAGTTCGATGGCTCGGTGGTAGAATCCGCCGGTATGCTGAAGATGGATTTCTTAGGGCTGAAAACACTAACCATTATTAAAACCGCTTTAGAGACGATCCAGCGAAACCACGGCATCGATATAGACATTGACAACATTCCACTGGATGATGAAAAAACATTTAAGCTATACCAGAAAGGCGACACGGTCGGCACTTTCCAGTTTGAGTCAGAAGGGATGCGGCAGTGGCTGCAAAAGCTTAAACCTACCGATATCGAAGATCTGATTGCCATGAACGCTCTTTACCGGCCAGGTCCCATGCAGTTTATTCCTAACTTCATTGACCGTAAGCACGGACGAGAAAAGGTAGAGTATCCTCATCCTTTGCTGGAGCCTATTCTGAAGAATACCTATGGCATCATGGTCTATCAGGAACAGATCATGCAAACAGCACAGGTGATGGCCGGTTACTCCCTCGGAGGTGCCGATCTGCTTCGCCGGGCCATGGGTAAGAAAAAGATGGAGGAGATGAACAAGCAACGGGAAATCTTCATCAAAGGAGCGAAAGAAAAGCATGGTATTGACAAAGATAAGGCAGCGGAAGTGTTTGCCATTATGGAGAAATTTGCTCAGTATGGTTTCAACCGTTCGCACTCAGCCGCTTATTCTGTGGTGGCTTACCAGACAGGCTATCTGAAAGCCAATTATCCGGGTGAGTATATGGCAGCTGTACTGACGCATAACATGAACAATACCGATAAGGTAACGCTCTTTATGGAAGAATGTAAACGGTTTCAGCTTCAGGTATTAGGGCCTGATGTTAATGAAAGCAGCCATTTCTTTGACGTAAACAGAGAGGGAAAAATCCGCTTTGGCCTGGGGGCTGTGAAAGGCGCAGGAGAAAGTGCTGTCAAAGCTATTATCGATGAAAGAAATGAGAAAGGCCCCTATAAAAATATCTTCGATTTTGCGAAACGGTCCAACCTGCGGGTTGTCAATAAGAAGACCTTGGAATGTATGGCGATGGCAGGTGCTTTTGACTGCTTTACAGAGATACATCGTCGTCAATACCTTTATGCACCTGACAATGATATTCCTTTGCTGGAAAAAGCTGTTAAATATGCTTCTACCCTGCAGCAGGAAGAACAAACTGCCCAACAGTCTTTGTTTGGCGGTAGCCATGGCATAGAGGTACCGTTACCAAAAATTACGGACTGTGAACCTTACAGCGAAATCGAGAAGCTTAAATTTGAGAAAGAAGTCACCGGGTTTTATATATCCGGGCATCCACTCGATCAGTTTAAGCTGGAAATAGAGAATTTCTGTAAATGCACTGTGGACCGGATTGCAGAATTTAAGAATCAGGATTTATCGGTAGCCGGTATTGTCACCAGGAGTATAGAGCGGCAAAGTAGGAATGGGAAACCTTTTGGTCTGATCACCATTGAAGATTATCAGGGTTCTTTGGATATGGCCTTGTTTGGTGAGGATTACCTAAGCAACCAGCACCGCCTTCGTATGGGTGAGTTTGTATATGTAACTGGTAGAGTAGAAGAACGCTATAATCAACCCGGTGTTTGGGAGCTTCGCCCTACGCAGGTACAGCTGTTGACAGAGATTCGGGATAAATTGACCTCAGGCATACAAATTCGTATTCCGGTAGAAAGTCTGAGCAGCTCTTTGGTAAAGGAATTAGAAGAAATATCCAGCACTTATCCGGGACATTGCCACATGAAAGTTTGTGTGCAGGATATCAGTGAAAATATTCTGGTAGAAATGATGTCGCGGAAGTATAAAGTAAAACCGGATAATGAGTTTTTTGCTCAGTTAAATCAAATCCCTTCTATCACTTACCAGTTGTTAAATCATAACTAGCCGGTGATGGAGTATATACTTCGTATAGGAAATTATACGATTGTATAGATTTCTTTAAAACAAAGCGATAGATAAGCCTACCTTGAAGTTATTAGTTTGTGGGCCTTTGTCCTTCTCAAACAAATCGGAGAGCCCGTAATAACCGGTCAGGTGAAATCCCCGGAAACCGATCCGGGTCTGAACCCCATACCGCCAGGGGTTTATGTTGTAATCTCGTGTAAATTTATCTGTTTTCGTTTCACCATCCTGGTCATACCTCACTTTCGTATAAGCATTCAGCAAACGGCCTACCTTACCGCCTACGGCCACCATAAATCCTCTGTTATTTTCTTTGGTGTAAAATCTTAATTCTAAAGGGATATCAACATAGTGCGTAGAAAACTGGGTTTTCTCAACGCTTTGATAAACATCTTCGTCCAGGTCGATGACCTGTGTGGAATCGGCATCCAACAAAGTAACATTGTTAGCAAAGCTATGTTTTTCAAAGCCAAAGCCCAGACCCGTATGGACTGAGAAGTTAGATTCACCAATAGGAATAGGATACAGATAGTAGAAATCAACGCTTTTGGAGCGCCATACTTTCAAATCCATAGTCTCAGGAGCTTCCTGTAAAAAATTGAAGCCTAAATCAAATACTAGTGTTCCCGGCAGGTCGGGCTGAGCACCCGGAGTTTCCTGTTGGGCAAAGCTTGTCAATGAATAGGCAAACAGTATAAAAGAAAACAAATACTTCATAAAAAGAGTCTTGCAAATAATAGAAATACAGTGACGATCGCTGCAAAGGTAGTATTTTACATCAACTATTACAGTGAAATTTACATTATGTACAAAACGGCGCCTTCTTTTTTTGATTGTATTTGCCAACTTATAAAATTATTAATTACCTTTGCGACACCAAAAGGATGGCCTCGTAGCTCAATTGAATAGAGCATCTGACTACGGATCAGAAGGTTACAGGTTTGAATCCTGTCGAGGTCACTGAAAGCATTCCGAAGAAAGGCGGGATGCTTTTTTTATTTCATAGATTCTTCCTTTTGCTCCTATACTCTTTCACTAGGAAGACGATGATAAAAGACAGGTGGATTGAAAGTATTTGTTTAAGATATGCTTGCTAACGTACAAACTAGCACTCGAGAAATTCCTGCTATAGACATCACAATGTGAAAGAGACAACGGATGACAGTTCTGTAAAGGATGAAGTTAACCCATGACGTGCTTGCTAAGCAGGGGGTGCTTCACGATGGCCACGGTCGTTTGCGGTGTGCGTCTGCATGTGTACACCCGCCGGATCCCGGCGGTGTGGGCCGTTGGTACTGGGGCCATTGGACTGAAACTGGTTGATGACATCAAGCGCTTTCTGAAGTGAGCCAAGCATGTTCTCCTTCAGGAATCGGACGTAGGTCTCAAGCGACTCCTCACACCATTCCTGCCCTATCGATTGTACCAGGTTGGGGAAGAAGTTATCGACGAAGGTGCTCTCGACAGCTGTCCGCCGCCGACCGCTTTCAGCACGAGTTAAGAGGCTCTCAGCACGGGTAATCCAAGTGTCTGCGCGAGACTGGCTCATCTTTGGTCGCCCTGAGACATATAAGCTGTTGGTACCCATCTTTTCACCCTTGAAGTACTTCAGCAACTGCGCCTCCGTAAGCGTCCACCGCTTGAGGTTCATCAAATTCTTGGTTCGGCTGGAGAGAGCCTGCACAATCTTTTGCTGTGTTGCCACATTAGGAAAGTCGGCCTCAACGCCAGAAATCCGGAAGGCAAGGACTACATTGCGGCCGCTGATAATCTTCGAAACGTGGCCGTCCTGCTGTGTAGTAAGCGTTACGAGTGCGTCAGGCTCATAAGTCAACCCATGCCGTATGCGAAACGGCCTGGGGGAGTCGACGCAGAGCTGTGTGATATTGATGAAGGCGGTAAAGTGCCATATCGCCTCCAGGATCCGATTACAGGTTTTTCCTAGTTGCCGCTCTACCTCAATAGGAAACCACGCAATAAACCCATCACCCGTCCACTGAATAAGCTCGCCGTGGATGGCCTGAATGGCCAGTGACGAAACCCAGTGAAGCCGGGGGAGGAACACCTCGATGTGCTCGGCCAAATCGTCGCTGTTGATAAAACTTGACGAGTTGGAAATATCACATACCCAGAGCACGCCACGGTCCCTGTGGACAGTCAATGATGAATACCCTCGGTGGGGCAACTCGTGTACATCCATCTGTTAAAGGCTCCGGAATTCCTTGCAATCCAATGGTATTATGCCGCTTAACGAGATCTTGGAGACCAGAAAACACCATGAATCATTTTTACATCTGTTATGACCGCTATCGACTCTCTAAACAAGTGTTAGGAAGAGTAAGCCGCAGCGGTCCACCTTTTTTGCCCACAACCTCTTTTCCAAATACTCCTAATGTGCTCAATGCCTCACTACTGACCCGACTGCAAAGCTGCCATTTATCGCTCATTAGATTTTTAGGGAATTCCTTAAAAACTAATAGATAGTAAATATATTAATTTTAATAATTACTGCAACCTCAGCGTGGTGTAATTTCATCGCCATATTGAATAATGAGCAACATGGAGTTATATCCGGAGGTTGAGAAAAAGTAAGTGTTCTAATGCCCTAAGATATCAGATAGAGGGTCTCCCATGCTCTATTAATTATAGCTTGAGGTAGCTCTTCTTTAATCAGGGCTATGCTCCTTTGTAGAAAAGCTAAGGGAAATTGAAGGTGCCAGGAAGATAAAATAAAAAAGCAAAACAGCCGAAGCCATTTTGCCCTTTGAGAAAGAAAAGATGGTGGTTAATTAACAAATTTATACTCTTTGACCATATCGTAGCTGACGTTTAGTTTATCGAGAACTTCCTGTGGGCTTCCCTGCCATACAGTAGCTCTGTTTCCCTGGTACCCCAGGTCTTCAATGCCCATCTTACTGGTAAAAAAGCCAGTGGCTACAAAATCGCGGAAATTATTGAAAAAGTTAACGCCGACACTCATTTCCGGTCTGGCCATTTCAGGATAAGCAATTTGATCCAGCATATTGGTTTGCTCCTCTTCGCTGCAATCGGGAAAGGGTTTACCAAATTGCTTGTTGCATTGGACGTTCAGCCAGTGCAAACCGCCTCGCATACCGGTTTGATGGCGCGGTTGGTCTTTCATCATAAACTCAATGAATTCAGGTACGCCGGCGTCAGTAGCACTTCCTGAGCGGTCATCGGCCGGAATGATGATGTCGGAGAGCACCCGGATTGTTTTCATTTCCTCGTCTGTAAAGAACTGCTGGTTCATCAGCTTTTGATCCGCTTCACTCAACTTCAGCGAATCGTCTGTAGCATGTTGATGTTCTTCCTGAGCAGTTTCAGTGGTTTCCTGGGTATCGCAGGCCCAGGTAATGCCAGCCAGCGAAGCGACGCCCATCCATTTCAGGGAATCTCTCCGGTTGATTTTGTTGCTGTTATGTTCCATATTAAATATTTGCTTTCTTTCTTTGATCAACAATGTATTCGGCAGTACGCATAGACAGCGCCAGAATAGTCCAGGTAGGGTTCTTGTCAGCGTTGGTAACAAAAGAAGCGCCATCGGCTACAAAGAGATTCTTGCAATCATAAGACTGGCAGTACTCATTGACAGGTGCTTTCTTAGGATCTTTCCCCATCCGGGCTACGCCCACTTCATGAATGATACGGCCCGGTGCCAGCAAACCGTAATCGGTATCAGCCCCTGGCTTCTGCCAGAGCGGTTTACCGCCCATCTCATGGATAATTTCTTCAAAAGTGTCTACCATGTGTTTGGCCTGTTTCACTTCGTAGTCGCTCCACTTGTAATGGAAGCGCAACACAGGAATACCCCATTGGTCTAGCTGGTTCGGGTCAATTTCACAGTAATTATCTTCCCGTGCTACTGGTTCACCCCGGCCGCTGAAACCTACCATCGAACCGTAATAATACCGGTAATCTTCTTTCAGCTGTTTGCCATAACCGCCACCTCCATTGGAAGTCTGACCGTTTTTAAACCAGGTATTGTAGCGATGGATGCCACCGCCGAAGCCATAGCCAGGCATGCCCATTCCTCCGTAGATTTCTATGTGATAACCCCTTGGGAAATCGAGCTTTGCTTTCATGTTGTCAATCCACCAGGGTACATACATATGCATGCCGCCTATACCGTCTTCATTGTACCGGAAACGATCGGTGAGTTGTGGAAAGAGACCGGCGTAGGAAGCACCCGTGGAGTCCATCAGATATTTCCCTACCATACCACTGGAGTTGCCTAAACCGTTAGGATGGCGGCTGGATTTGGAGTTGAGCATTAAACGGGCTGTCTCACAGGAACTGGCTGCCAGTACTACTACTTTTGCTTTCACGGTATAGTCTAGCCCATCTTCTTTGTTGACGTAAGAGACGCCTGTAGCCAAACCTTCCTCATTGGTGAGCACTTCGCGTGCCATGGCATTGGTGATCAGGGTCAGGTTGCCAGTATTTTGCGCAGGTGTGATGAGTACGGGAGGAGACGAAAAGTTAGAATAGGTAGAGCAGCCACGGTTACATTGAGAGCAATAGTGGCAAGCAGCCCGCCCGTTGTGGGGCTGGGTCAGGATAGACAGACGGGAAGGGAGCACCGGGATGCCCATAGGATCGCAGGCCTTTTTTACCATCAGTTCATAGGCTCTGGGTTTGGGAGGCGGTAAGAAAATACCATCCGGCTCGTTGTCTAAGCCCAGTTCTTTGGGAAAGTTAACGCCGAAGACACCTACCAGGCGATCCACTTTGTCATAATAGGGTTTGATATCCTCATAGGTAATCGGCCAGTTGTCTCCCAGTCCGTCGACACTGCGTCTCTGAAAGTCTTTAGGTCCAAAGCGTAGCGAAATTCGGCCCCAGTGGTTGGTACGGCCTCCCAGCATACGCGAACGGAACCAGTCAAACTCTGTTCCTGAAACAGTAGTATAGGGCTCTCCGTCTATCTCCCAGCCACCATAGGCAGCATCAAATTCACCGAAAGGGCGATGCGTAGAAGCACCCCGGCGCGGCGACTGGTAAGGCCACTTAAACATATCTCCTTCAGCAGAGTTAAAAGTGGGCCCTGCTTCCAGCATAACAACTTTAGCACCGGCTTCTGTGAGCACCTTAGCGGCCATCCCTCCACCGGCTCCAGAACCTACGACACATACGTCGTATTCTGTACCATTTTCTTTAATTTGCATTATTGTCCTTTTTAAGGCATAAATTAGACAGTAAAATTAAGGCTAGCAAGTATGTTATTTATTGTTATACAGTTTAGAATTATAATGAATAAGGTGTTATTCTTAATAATAAAATTGTTAACCAATGGAAATTGTAACGAAAACTGATGTATTTTGCGATTTTTGTATAAAATGAATCTATTGAGACAAGTACCTTTTGTTCTGGTAAGGTTCATAAATGCGATTAGTTTGAATCTCTATGCGCAGAGCATCCCACTTTAAACAGATACTGTTATATTCAGTTAATTATCCGATTGATTTTTTCATCCTCCTACACCATGCAACAAATTTTCAAGAACATCTGGAGTTTTACCAAAGAGATGATTCAGGAGTATAATGAAGATGATTGTTTTACCTTGGGAGCAGCCTTATCTTATTATACGGTCTTTTCCATTGCCCCCATTATTGTCATTATTATTGCCGCAGCAGGTTTTATTTTTGGTCCGGAGGCCATCCGGGGTGAGGTGTATGATAAACTGTCTGGTTTACTGGGTGCTGAAGTGGCCGAGCAGATCCAGAATCTGGTAAAAAATGCCTACCAGAGCAACGCGGGTGTGGTCGCCACTGTGATCGGACTGGTCACCCTCGTCTTTGGAGCCACAGGTGTGGTGAACCAGTTAAAGAAATCACTGAATATGGTCTGGGATATGAAGGCAACGCCAAAAAACGGGTTGCTGCAATTTGCTTTGGATCGTGTCATGTCGCTGGCGATGATCCTGGCTATTGGTTTCATCCTGCTGGTGGCGCTGGTCATAGAGGGTATCGTAGCGGCTTTAAGTGATAGAATAGAACAGCTTCTGCCCTCTGTCTCAGGTCCCTTGCTGGTCAGTATCAACTTTGTTATTTCGCTCATCCTGACGGGCCTGTTGTTTTCTCTCATCCTTAAATACCTGCCAGATGCACGGGTCGCCTGGCGTGACGTCATCACAGGTGGTATTTTCACCGCGCTGCTGTTTGCCCTGGGGCGCTTTGGTATTGGTCTATATATGGCAAAAAGTAATGTGGGTGAAACTTTCGGTGCAGCAGGTTTTCTGGTGGTTTTGCTGGTGTGGGTGTATTATAGCTCGCAAATCCTTTTTCTGGGCGCTGAGTTTACCAACGTGTATGCCCGTCGGTATGGTTCAAAAATTCTTCCTTCGGCTAATTCTATCAAAGTGCGGCGGACAGAAGTAGAAGTCAGCCGATAATCATAAGAAAATGGAGGCACAGATCCATCCATGCCGAATGATTATTCGGTTCAGGCTGGCCGGCAGCTCGGATACAGTATCATACGCTTTACATCACGGGTTATCACTCTAAACCAAAGACTGTCAATCTTTCTCTATGTACCCCATGAAATCACTGTTTATTATTTTTATTCTGTTGCCGCTCATGGCTCCATCCGGAAGGGCGCAGCCGCTAACCCCTAAAACACAAAAACCTAATATCATCATCCTGTTTTGCGACGATCTGGGATATGGAGATCTGGGCAGCTTTGGGCATCCTACCATCAGGACACCGCACCTGGATCGAATGGCCGCCCAGGGAATGAAGTTCACTAACTTTTACTCCGGATCTCCGGCCTGTTCTGCCAGCCGTTATGCTCTACTGACCGGCAGACTCCCGGTCCGATCCGGATTTAGCTGGGTGCTGAATCCTCAGTCGGAGCGGGGGATTCATCCCAAAGAGTGGACCCTGGCAGAGGGTTTACAGGAAGCAGGTTATGCTACGGGCTGCTTTGGCAAGTGGCACCTGGGCACTACACAAAAGGCTTACCTGCCTTTGCAAAATGGATTTGATGAGTATATAGGCTTGCCTTACAGCAATGATATGATCCCGCCTCAATGGCCTTCCATCCCTTTGATCGAAGGGAATGATACCCTGGAGATGGATCCTGACCAGACACAACTGACAGCGCTGTATACGCAGAGAGCCATCAATTTTATTAAAAAGAATAAAGAAAACCCATTTTTTGTATACCTCCCTTATGCGATGCCCCATGTGCCGCTACATCCGGGAAAGTCATTTGCCGGTCAGTCGCTGAGAGGCGCTTATGGCGATGTGGTAGAGGAAATCGACTGGAGTGCAGGAGAAATTCTGAAGGTATTGGAAGAAGAAGGGTTGGCACAAAACACCTTGGTTTTCTTTACCAGTGATAACGGACCCTGGATCATCAAAGACGAACAGGGTGGGTCAGCAGGCTTGTTCCGCGATGGAAAGGGAAGTACCTGGGAAGGCGGTATGCATGTGCCGGGGATTGCCTACTGGCCAGGAACGGTAGCTGCCGGATCGGTTTGCAGCCAGCCGGCCAGCACACTTGATTTATACACCACCTGCCTGCGTCTGGCCGGGCAGCGTATCCCGGAAGACCGGTTGATAGATGGTAAAAATATAGAAAGACTACTAAAGGGAGAAGAGCGTCAGGAAGAGGCTCCTTTCTTTTACTATGGTGCTCAGGCATTGCATGCCGTCCGGAAGGGGCCCTGGAAGCTGCATATCAAAACATCCAGCCAGACAGGGAAAGAATACTTTGAAGGAAAACTCCCGCTGTTGTTTAACCTGCATACCGATCCTTCAGAGGCTTATGATCTGGCAGCGCAGCATCCGGAAATTGTACGGGCTTTGAAAGATGAAATTGAAAGGCACCAGCAGCAACTGACTACGGAACCTCCTTTTTTTGAGAATGATGAGTGAGTAAAAAAGAATGATTAAATTGTCTGTTACTCCTTGAAAACCAATTATGACTTCTCCAATGAATAACTGTGATCATTTTAATGTAGCTGACCTCAAAACAGACAGCGAATATGTATGCCAGGAATGCGTGAAAACGGGAGATACCTGGGTGCATTTGCGAACCTGCCAGACCTGTGGGGGTACCCACTGTTGTAACAGTTCTAAGAATAAACATGCCACCAAACATTTTCTGGCTACAGGACACCCGGTGGTTATTTCTGCCGAACCCGGAGAACGTTGGGCCTGGTGCTATGAGGATGAGGTATTTATACGTTACTGAGTGGCTGCACTTAAAGATCCCTGCTGCCACAGCAGTAAGCTTCCTGCTGTGTATAGCTGGTGGATCATTCTTTCCTGATGAAGAGTAGGTATTCTAGATCAGCGAGACGCGGTCAGCGAGACGCGGTCACCGCTTTTTTCTCTATATTCAGAAATGACAATATTTCCTCTTCATGCTGCTCATAATATTGCCTGGCATATTCGTGCATGGCCAGCAGCAGTTTTTTGTTCTTTACATCCAATCCCAACACTTTTCCTTTTTGGATTTCTTCCCGTATGGCCTCAGGTGCCTCCTCTGCGTCAAATTCCAGCTGCACCCGGTGATATTGCCTGTCATCTCCTGCTGCTTTCAGTACCTGCTGTACATAGTACTCAGAAGCCTGCACATTGGATTCCGTCAGCAAATCGGGCAGATATTCTATCCATTGCAGATTACCCCAGTCGCCATTTCTTTGCCTTTTGATCTGGGCAGCTTCTATACGGTTACGGTTGGAAGTCCCAGTGCCCAGTGACATAACCTTCAGGTCTTTTAAATCTTTGTTCAACCCTTTGTTGGTGCCATCAACGTAACAGTATTGTCCCCCCACATCTTCCTTGTTTTTGTTGATAGCAAAGGCTACGGCAGCCATCGCCGGATGATTGATAGAAACCCCTCCGTCAATATGGTCTTTGTAGATAGGAAAATAGGTAGGACCCGCCGACGTGTACAGTGCCAGATCTACTAGCTTAATATCCTTATCACAAATAAAATTGGAGTGGTAAATGGCTGGTCTGAAATTGATGGGCTCTCCTTCATTGTCGGTAGGGTTCAGGTCGAAAGAACAAACCATCAGAGATTTCTCAGGCCCATGCGCTTCCAGCCTTTGGTGCACCGTTTCCAGGGTAGCCTCCTCAAAGATATCTTCCAGGATGGCTTTGAGCCGTTTGTTAGAATAATCGGCACCCAGGTTCTTGCCGAAACCGTCGCGCAGATCGTCGAAGCCGGTATCGTGAAACACTACTTCCGATTTATTAAGATACAAGTCCACCAGCACTGACGGTTCCAGCCCGTAGGCAAGACCCATACAGATAATACCCCCGGTGGAAGTGCCGGCGAAAAGGTCGAACAATTCTACCGGATGTTTGCCGGTTGCCTGATAAATACAGTCTAGAAGAGTAGCCGGGATCACCCCACGGGTACCACCCCCATCTATAGACAATATGCGGAAAGGAGAAGCCATGATATGATTTCTTTTATCAATGGTACATCATTCGCTACCTAATGTAACCCAAAAAAGCTAAAAATTCTACCCCAGGGAAGGAATGTTATGGGTTATAGGATCTTTCAGCCGGAAAATAACCCTGGGCTGCATAGGTTAACATTGCGCAAAAGCGTATGCTGACTGTGTTGGTTTCTGCACAGGGAGAAATGACCTGGGATTGTGCGGCAAAAAGAGTAAATTATGCTAAATTGTCTATAAAATCGTTTTCATCATTTTACTTGATAAGATGCCCGAACCTTCATTGAACTGGCTTTCTGTCATTAACTTGTTGGGGGTAGTGCAGGGGTTATTTCTGGCGATCGTCTTCTTTACGGTTAAGAAAGGTAACCGGACGGCTAATCATATACTCGGCCTGCTCCTGCTGGTGCTTGCTTTCATCGTTTTGGAGATTTTTCTGGGCTATACAGGGTACATTCGGTATGTGCCCTTGCTGGTCAATCTGGAAGAACCGGTCGTTTTTCTAATTGGTCCTTTGACCTATTTTTATACCCTGGCCCTGCTTGAAACCGGCTTCCGTTTTCAATGGAAAAAGCATGGCGTGCACCTGATTCCCTTTTTTTTGCAGAGCATGGGAAGAATGCCTTTTTATTTGCAGTCCAATGCCTACAAACTACAGGATACGGCCGGAGCGTTTCATCAGCCAATAGAAAAATGGATTCCTGCCGAAAAGATACTCTACTTTCCTGAGTATCAATTCCTGGTAAGCTTTTGGCTGGATGTGGTGGCTATCACTTTCATTATCGCTTACCAGCTTTATTGTTTCTGGCTCATCCGCCAGTATGCGAAAAAACAAAACGAATCCATATGGGGCCTGTCCGACCTGTCGTTGCGTTGGCTGATCCGGACGCTGACCCTTTTCTCCCTGTTCCTGCTGGTCGTGGCCTTCTTCTCTCTTACCTCAGAAGATGATACGGGCGATATTTATATTGCTACCAGTTGCTCTTTCATTTTTTACAGCTTAAGCTTTTATCTGATCACTCACTTACAGGAAACTGTTTTGGAAAAAGATCCGAGAAAAAAATACGAACGATCCGTGCTGGATGGCGCAATGGCAGCGGATATCAGGCAAAAGCTTGAGCATTGTATTCACACGGAGAAGCCTTATCTCAACAGTGAACTGACCATGCCCCTGTTGGCCGAACAGTTGAAAGTATCGGTGCATCATCTGTCGCAGGTGATCAACGAACAGTATGGACTGAATTTCTCTGACTTTATCAATCAATTCAGGGTGGAAGAAATGAAGGCCAGACTGAGAGATGCCCGCTTTCATCATTTTAAGATTGAGCAAATTGCTTTTGATACGGGTTTCAACTCAAAATCTACTTTTCAGGCAGCCTTTAAAAAATTTACCGGGCAGACACCCTCTGCCTACCGGAAACATGGATCAGGGGTAAAATCTTCCTGAAAACGTCTGATCTTATAATATCGCACACCTACTTTATAGGAGCAGTCTTCAGAGGCCCCTGCCATACCTATCTTCACCAGCAGAACTAAAACGTATGGAACCATGAAGAATACTTTGCTCCTTTTGCTACTGTGTCTGGTCAATATGTTGACTTCCTTTGCACAGAAAAATGATCAAGAGTGGCCTGCCTATGGTGGAGATCCGGGAGGAATGCGGCATGCTGCCATTGACCAGATCACGCCTGACAATGTCAAACAGATGAAGGTAGCCTGGACCTATCGTACCGGCGAATTGGATTATTACAAAGATAATGAGGCTGGTGAGAAAGCGGCTTTTGAAGCTACACCCATTATGGTGGAGGGTACACTCTACCTGAGCACACCCAGCAACCGGGTGATGGCGATTGATGCCGCGTCAGGTGCTGAAAAATGGAAGTTTGATCCCGAAGTGGACCTGAGGGAAGGGTACTCAGAGATCACTTCCCGTGGGGTATCTACCTGGCCGGGGCCTGATGTGGTGCAGAAAGATGTTCAAAGAAGAATCTACGTGGCCACCATTGACGGCCGCCTGATTGCCTTGTTTGCTGCTACCGGCCAGCCGGTGCCCGACTTTGGAAAAAAAGGGACGGTAGATTTGCGGAAAGGGGTTGGCAACATCAGTGTTACCTCACCCCCTGCTATCATTGGCAACACCATCGTGATAGGGTCCTCTATGGGTGATAACCAGCGAATCGACTATGAGAGAGGAGTAGTGAGAGCCTACGATGCATTGTCGGGCAAACTGTTGTGGGACTGGGATCCTATTCCCCGGCATGCCGATGCGCCGGGTTATGCTACCTGGGAAGGAGAAAAAGTGAAGCAGACCGGAGCTGCCAATGCCTGGTCGGTTCTTTCAGTGGATCCGGAAAGAGACCTGGTCTTTATTCCTACGAGCTGTCCAAGTCCTGACTATTATGGTGGAGAACGAAAAGGACAGAACTTATATGCCAATGCTATTGTAGCTCTCCGGGCCTCCACCGGCGAAATGGTTTGGTATTTTCAAACAGTGCACCACGATATCTGGGATTACGACAATGCCGCACAACCTGCTTTGATGACCGTAGAAAAAGAAGGACAGCCCGTACCTGCGGTGGCTGTAGGCACTAAAATGGGACATATTTTTCTCTTGCATCGGGAGACAGGAGAGCCTTTGTTTCCGGTAGAGGAGCGGTCGGTACCTCAAAGTGATGTGCCCGGCGAACAGACTTTTCCTACCCAGCCCTTTCCCGTATTGCCTTTGCCACTTGGCGTACAAAAAGTGAGCACTGATGATGCCTGGGGGTTTACAGAAGAAGACAAGCGCCTCGCCCGGGAGCGAATCGCATCTTTGCGTAATGAAGGAACTTTTACGCCTCCCAGTCTGCAAGGCACCATGGTAGCCCCTTCCAATGGAGGAGGGATTCACTGGGGAGGGGTGTCGTATGACCCGCAACGGCACCTGCTGATTACCAACATCAATCGAATGGTTGCTGTGATTCGCCTGATCCCACGGGAAAAGTTGCAGGATGAAGAAAGTAAAAATGAATCTCTGATCAGAGCAGAAACAGGGCACCAGATAGGCACACCCTATGTGATGAAAAGAGATTATCTGTTCACTGTAGATGAACGAGGCATTATCATGCAGACGCAACCGCCCTGGGGTACTTTGGTTGCCATTGATATGCATACCGGGCAGTTGCAATGGGAAGTGCCGCTCGGCTTTATGTATGATCCAAAAACTTATCCGGAAGCAGTCAACTGGGGATCTATCAATCTGGGGGGTGCCCTAACTACCGCCGGAGGGCTAACTTTTGTAGCAGCTTCCCTGGATGGTTTTTTCCGGGCCTTTGACACCCAAACCGGAAAATTACTCTGGCAGGATCAGCTTCCTGCAGGTGGACAGGCTACGCCTATGTCTTATCAGTTACATGGGAAACAATATGTGGTGATCTCAGCAGGCGGCCATGGCAAACTCCGTACGCCGTTGGGTGATTATGTGATAGCTTACACGTTGGAGTAAAACGGTAAGTCAAGTGATTGTTGGAATGTTAAAATAATTGAGGGATTGAAGGACTGAAGGGGGTTGAAGGGCTGATTGATACATACATTGTAAAGCAGAACTCAAAACTATCAACGGAGAACTCAGCACTATCAACTCGCAACTTAGAACCCAAAACTATACACTGTGGAAGGGAAACTACGCTCCAACAGGTAGATAAAATACCGGCAATCGGGTAAGTAAAACACGGGCAGACTGGTATTTCCCTCTCCTTCTCTTTTCCTCAACTTTGCTTCATCAAAATATTATCTGAGAAAGAAAACAGACATTAACCAACATTAAACACCTTAACCCATGAAAAAAATGATTTTATCTTTATTGGCAGCGGTCATGCTCTTTTCCTCCTGTACAGAAGAAGACATTGGTCCGAATACTCCCAGAACAGACGCTCCGGCGAATATGGTCGGTAACTGGATGTACGGATCCTTTAACATGATCGATTTCTGGAAGTACGATGGTACTTATGCTGGAAAAGGTTTCCAACTGAGCGTTGTATTTACTTTTACCCCAAAGGGTGAATATGAATACTACTTTGCCTCCGAAGCTAATAACTATGGATGTACCACGCAGGCCTTTACCTATCATAAAGGAACTGTTGAGTTTCACAATAATAATTCTTTCACCATCTATCCTCATAAGGGTAACTACCGGGGCTTTTACAACTGCTCACCCGATAGAAACTTCAATCGTGATGCTCAGGATGATGAGCTGAAAGTCCAGACTTATTACTATACTTTTGAAACCGATGAGTTTGGTAAAGAATACATGGTCGTCCGTTTCAACGAAGGCGATGCACAGGGCAGCTATTTCAAGCCGGTCACCTGGTAAGGCTCTCTGAGAAGATAACAGTCACAAGTCAACGCTGGATGGTAGTTATTGGATTTTTATCTGGTAGCTGTCATCCAGTATTTTTTTTACGATTTCCCGGCACATACGGCTTCCTGTCAGGATGACCTCATCCGGAAAGTCATAGGAGGCATGATGCAACGCAGGTTGCTTTTGCCCAGCGCCCAAACCGAAGAAAGCAGTTTGGGTATGGGCAGAGAAGTAACCAAAATCTTCTGACCATCGGAAAGGCTGCTCCATTGCCTGATACGCCAGACCACAAGCCTGGGCAGCCGAGGAGAGACAGGCGTAGGCTTCCGGATTATTGACGACAGCCGTAAATTCTTCTGTATAGCTGATGTCAAACGTTAGACCATAACGGGCAGCTTGCTGCCGCACCACGGTTTCCGCCAGTTGGGTGAGGGTTGCCATGTCTTTGTTTTCAAAACTGCGCAGCGTAGCCCGAAGTTCGGCATAGCCGGGCGTGACACCAAAGGCAATTTCTCCCAAAAGCGCATGAACGACTGTCAGCCGTACAAAATCCTGAAAGTGGGCAGTTTGTGAGGGGAGTTGCTCCCAGGCCTGTAGGATGGCAGCCAGTGCCATCGCCGGACTTTTCCCCTGCTCCGGATGAGCCGCATGGGCGGTAGCTCCTGTCAGCTTAACAACCATTCCTTTGGAAGCGGCCGCAAACACGCCGGATTTGGAACAGATCTGGTGGCGTGGCAGGCCGGGGATATTATGCAGAGCAAACAGATAATCAGGTTGTATGTGTGTCCACACCGGGTCTTGCAACACCTGCAAGGCACCCTGGCCGGTTTCTTCTGCTGGTTGAAACAGCAGGATTACTTTGCCCCGTTCCGGCTTTTCTTCTGCCAGGAGATAACCCAGTCCGGCCAGTATGGCCATGTGGCCGTCGTGCCCACAAAGGTGTGAGACACAAGCTGTAGATGAAGCGTAATCAAAAGAATTGCTTTCCTGAATGGGTAGGGCATCTAGTTCACAACGAAACATTACCACCGGACCGGGTTGGCCACTGTGGTATGCAAAGGCTAGTCCGTGGCCTCCGATGTGTGTATATATTTTGTCAGGAAAGGTAGGCTGCAAAAACGCCTGTACCCGACTGGCGGTGCGCTTTTCCTGGCCAGACAGTTCCGGATGTTGATGAAGGTCATGGCGGAAAGCTGTCAGTTTCTCTTGTAACCCTTCTGTATTCATCTTCAGAAAAAGCGATTAAGTGTATGCTATGGTCTTCTCGATATAGTCTGAATTCAGTAGTTGCAATACGCCCATATACTTAAGCTTGAGGCGGATGATGTCGCCTACCTTATGCTGGGCTTCATTGTTTTTCAGATCCAGCACCAGCATATCAGAGCTGGCGCCTACTACCTCATACGCTCCTTCTACCGAAGTGATGTATTTGGGGTCCAGGTCTAGCAGACCTACATCCAGAATGGCGCGGCAAGATGTTTTTCCATAGAGAGAAGTATCCACTTCCATCACATCTCCCTGCGGATTGGCCCCCAACTCCCCAATGGGTAATACTGGTTTTTCGGTGATCTCAATGATCTCGGTAAATAGCTCAAAGACATCTTCCTTCATGCCGGGGATGGTGTTATTCTCAAACAGGTTGACGCCCCAGAACAAGGTCTCGCCAATCCGGAAGTGATTGACTCCTTTGGGAATCTGTTTGTTGAGTACCAGTGGGATGGTGACCGAAGTACCCCCACTGATCCAGGGAATCTTCCGGTTGAATTTCAATTCAATGATTTGCTTGTAGAGGCTGAGTTGTATGAGCTTGTCCTGCGAGGGCATCACCCCATGCAGGCAGTTGAGATTGGTGCCAATGCCAATAATTTCAATGTTGGGCAGATCAAATACTTTGGCGTAAAAATCTATTAAATGTTCGCCCATCACACCCTCCCGCAAATCGCCGGTCTCGATCATGATAATGACTTTGTGGTTTTTCTTTTGCCGGACAGCCTCGTCAGAGAGCAGTTTGAGCGTGTAGTATTCGGTGTTCATGCTCACATCGGCGTAGCGGATGATGTTGACGACATTGCGCTTGGCAGGTGGCTTGATATAGACCGTCTGCACTTCCGGGTTGAGCTCCTTCACCTTTTGCAGATTGCTGATCCGGGAATCATGAATTTCCCGTATACCCAGGTTGATAATTTCCTGCAGATACATTTCGTTGCCGCACAGCAACTTGGTGACTACACCCCAGTGCAGGTTGCTTTTCTCAAATAAGTTTTTCAGGAACAGGTAATTATGTTCCAGGTTTTTATGGTAGAGTTTCAGATATGCCATTTTATTAAAAAACGCCGCCAGCATTCCGGTCAATAAGTTGCGCATCCATCATAGCGAACGACCCTGGCGGTGTTTATCTATTTATTTTTTATTTTTCAATCTCATCTCCAGATACTTGTTGGTAAAGCCAAGCTTTTCATACAACCTTTTGGCAGGGTTGTGCGGTTCCACATGCAGGGCAATATCGCCCTGAGCGGTTTCAATGGCTTGCTCCATCAGTTTTTTTCCCAGGCCTTTACCCCGCTGGTCGCGGTGGACAGCAATATACACCAGAATATTCTCCGGGATATAATCCTGCATGCCGGTCTCATTGATCACGACAGCGCCTTTGATGTGCCCTTCTTCCCGGGCCAGCAATACAAAGCCACCCCTTTCCGGGTTCAGGGCGTAATTCAGACATTTCAGGATATCTACCTTGGTATCGCCGAATTCGTCCAAGTGCCTGACCAGGAAGTCGGCAATGGCTTCTTTTTCTACCTTAGTAACATTGTTTTTGGCTGTAATTGTTTGTATTTCCATAGCGTTAGCTGTATTTCAATGATTTGACAGTTTTACCTTTTATTACGTGAGACAACAGCACAAAGATGGCCAGGGAGAAGGAAAGCCCGTATACATTGGCGTCCAGTCCCCAGGGCATCAAGGCTTCTGGTACCAACCACGTCACCAGCAGGGTGGTCGTGCCTCCGGTCAGCATCGCCCAGAAGGCGGCGGTAGCATTGGCCTTTTTCCAGAATAAAGCACCTAAGATGGGTATAAAAAGGCCGGATACCAGAAAGGCATATGAATAGAGCATCAGGCTCAGCACATTAGACATGCCCAGGGCGATCAGTACGGCCAGCGTTCCGATAAGAAATGTGATGAGCTGAGAAAATAGCAAAAACTGCTTATGATTCCGGAAAGAGAAAAACTGGCCGATCAGGTCAGACACTACATTGCCGGAAGCTGCCATCAGGCAACTGTCAGCTGTGCTCAGAACAGCAGAGAAATAGGCAGACATCATCAGGCCCATCAGTCCGACAGGCAACACAGTGCGCAACAGCATGGGCAAGCCGGTTTCAGGATCGGTTTCCGCAATATTGCCAGCACCCAGATAGTCGAACATACCCTGGTCGGCAGCTACGCGTGACAACAGACCCAGGGCTACGCCCATAAGTGCCATCACCGGCCATTCGAACAGTCCGGCAATAAACCAGGCTTTTTTGGCGGTCTTCACATCGCGCGAAGCATAGATACGCTGATACAAAGTCATGGCGACAAACCAGATAGGGATGATAGTGACAGCCCAGTTGACCAGCTGTGGCCACCGGATGTTGGCAAACGAGAGCATCTCCGGACGCAAAGTAGCCTGTATGGCTTCCCAACCGCCTACCGCATAATAGGAGACCGGCAGACCGATGAAAACCAATCCGGCCATCAGGATGATCCACTGTACGGTGTCAGTATAGATGACGGCCTTGATACCGCCCAGTACGGTATAGATCACTGCTACCGCCCCCATGATGAGCAGAGCTGTGGACAGATTCAGCCCGGCAAAGGTGCCGGAAGCCAGTTTAGCACCAGCCAGAATCTGTGAGCTGGTAAAACCTGTATAGCCGATCGCTGAAATGAACCCGGCCAGCATGGCGGTCTTTTTGTCGTAGAAATAATGAAAAACCTCGGGAAAGGTATAAAATTTGGCAAAAGCCTTATTGCCTTTGATCACCGGGATCAGCCACACAGCCGCCAACCAGGCGCCCAACAAACCGGTAAAGAGCATCCAGGAGCCGGAAATACCCATCACAAATCCCAGTCCGCCCAACCCCACGGAAAAACCGCCCCCTACATCGGTGGCTACCACAGACAGGCCGATGTGCCAGCTGCTCATATTACGGCCGCCAACATAGTAATCTTCAGAGCCTTCGTTTTTGTTGAAAAAGAAAAAACCTATGCCCAGCATGGCCAGCATGTAGACAATAAAAATAAGAATATCAATAATGTGCATGTTTTGTGTTTTGGCTCAAGCCAGTAGCCTCCACAACAGAAAAAAACTTTGCCGATGCAAAGAGAAAGCCGGGACAGAGACTTTGACTCAAATATGGTCCTGCTATTTGAGTGCACAAAACTAGGCGTATTTTTCTTTAGATGCCAAAAAATGAAGGATTAATAAATAGGGAGAGCAGAATGCTATACCGTTTTTGCTTCATCGTAGGGTCAGCAAAAGTAGCTAGGTATGTGGAGGTACAATACCGAATCCATTTGCTCTTTTATTTTCCCTTTATGCGAAGTTGCAGTTTTTCACCGGTAAGTTCACGCAGGGCATCCGCAGCGATCCAGCGGGCACTGCGGTGCGTTTGTTCTTGGATGCGTTGGGCCGTAGTGATAGCCGCTGCATTCAGGGCAACATTGCGTTTACCTATCTGACGCAATGCCCAGTTCACGGCTTTCTTGACAAAATTCCGGTCATCATGCGCTTCTTCTTCAATACGAAGCAGAAAGGATAAGTAAAGGTCATCAGGAGCTTTTTTCTGATGCACTGCCAGGGCAGCCATCATGACAAAACCGGCCCGCTTGACAAATTCACTTTCTTCCCGGCTCCATTGCAGCGTTTTCTGATACGCATAAGGTGTGCGGACAAAGAGGTTACTACAAGCCTGATCGCAGAGATCCCAGGCATAAAAGTCGTGCGTCCACTCGTCCATCTGCTCTTCGGTTACCTGTGCCGGATCATCTATCATGGTGGCCAGCAAACGGGCTTCGTGGATATCCGTTGCCCAAAGCTGCAGGGCCAGATCATGGCTTTTCCGGTAACTTTTGGCTACCTCTCGCAAAACAGGCAGTTTAACACCCAGGGCTTTTGCTGTGGAAATTCCAAAACGCTGCATCCCTGCCCGATACTGGGGCTGTGCCTGTGCCTGAAGTATTTCTAATAGGATTGAAAGCAATGGTGGGCTGTGAAGATTTCAGGTTTGTAATGATCGTTATATTCCAGCGTATAATGAATGACTCCTTTGCAAAGAGTATCCACCAGCCTGATAGTCAGACTGGCGGATGAACGGTTGGTTAGTCTAGGTTGTTGTTTTGCTTAGTATAAGGAAATGGTTTCATACACCCGTTGCGACAAAGCCAACATGGCCTAACAAACAGCGCCAGAGGCAAGTCAGTTTTCTCAATCCTTGAAGAACCTGATGGTTGGTTCGCAAAAGGAAAGCTAGAATCGTTTCTTGAGCCTTATGAAGAAAAGAAATAATCTGACCAAATACAACCGGATGGGCTGCAGAAATGACAGAAATGTTTGCAGTACCTTTTCCGCTTGTCCTGTGATGTTGATTGGTATAAGCAAGTTATTTTCTCTATTTTAGATGGCCGGAAAGCTGAAGCGCAGCCTGTTATTATCAATACAACACATACACCATCACCTATGGCTATTCTAGATAATCCATTCATACAGGAAGATTCCAAAATACCCAAGTATCAACAGGTCATTAATCTGATAAAATCTGATATTGAAAAAGGTATTTTTACGAAAGGCAGTCGTATTCCTTCTATCAACGAAACCAGTGAAGATTTTTATTTGTCGAGAGATACGGTAGAAAAAGCATATAACAAACTGCGGGAGCAGGGAATCATTGTGTCGGTGCCTGGTAAAGGTTATTATGTGAGCTGCGATCATCCTCATAACAAAATACGGGTGTTGCTGGTCATCAATAAAATCAGCGCGCATAAGAAGCTCATTGTCCATGCCTTTATTGAAACCCTGGGCGAACAGGCTATGGTAGAGACTTTTGTGCACCATTACAGTGCGGAGAAGCTGGCTCGTATTCTGGAAGAACATTTAGGCAATTATCACTACTATGCGATCATTCCTTGTTTTAAAGATCATTCTGAAAGAATCCGGGAAGTGATGGCGCAGATTCCATCCGACAAACTGCTGTTGATCGACAAAGATGTGGAAGGTTTGAAAGGAAACTATCGGGTAGTTTGTGAAGACTTTGAAAATGATACCTACCAGGTGTTGTCATCTATCCTGAAAGATATCCGCAAATACCAAAGGATTCATTTTATATTTCCCGGGGGCAGCCATTACCAGCCAGCGATTCTGGCAAGCTTCAGACGATTTTGTGAAGACCATCACTTTGAATATGACATTTCGCATGCATTCCACGGCGAGCCTGTCAGGCCAGGCAGCCTGTATCTGGTGATTGAAGAAAACGATCTGGTGGAAATTCTCAAGTATTGCAAAAACAGAGGATTGAGCATTGGCAAAGAAGTAGGAATTATTTCTTACAATGATACACCGGTGAAGGAAGTACTACACGATGGTATTACTGTTATCTCTACTGATTTTAAGAAAATGGGAGAAAGTGCCGCCCGTTTATTGCTGGAAAAAAGAGTGGAAAAAATCAAAAATCCTTTCTATCTCATCCATCGCTCTTCCCTGTAAATTTTTGTGCCTGTTGCCTGCACTTTTAAAAATGTTAATGTAAAAATATCACCATACGCTTTACTCTGATCTGAAAATTCTTTTATTTGGTGCAAAGTCGATGCTATCTGTTTTTTAATTTTTGTAAGTAACAAAGAACATATGAATACGGGATATTACTTACAGGTCATCTCTAAGAATTTACTCATTGCGGTTGTTGCTTTCTTGCTGATAGAGGTGGTGGTAGAAGATGTTTTTCACCAAAGCGTGCAGTATAATCCTATTTTTGAATACTCTGTTATTTTTGGTGCTTTGGTAGGGCTTGCAGCAGGCATCAACGAACTGCTGGTAGAAAGAAGTATCCGCCGGCTGGAAGATAATCCCACCTTGCTGAAAAAGGTAAATCTGATGATTTCTCCAGCCCACTATTCAAGAATATTTCGGGTGTTTGTCGTTACCAGTATTCTGTGCTTTCTACTGATATTACTTTCCTTTCCTTTTGATCATTCTCCTTTCCATACTTTTGTACAGTTGTCGGTCATTCCGGTGTGTCTGGCTTTGGGAGCCAACGTCCCCCAGACCTATACCCTCCGTGTCAGCCTCAATGGCAACCGTCAGGAGGTCTTGAACATCATTCAGCAAACACTGTATGATTCTGTCTTTGAACTACAGTTTAAAGATCATTATCATTTGGTATACCGGATCGAAAACCAATGGCGGCGTTTGTATACCTACTGCTTTGCCCCTGACCGTTGCAGCATGGAGGTCGCTATCTACAAAGACTATGTAGAGATTACCGGTTCTTACCGATACCTGGAAGCCTTCCTGAATGATAAGTATATCAAACTGATCCTCAAGAAAAAAGAAGACCAGGCAGCGTAATCAGTTTAAGAGCCTGCATTAATGTTTTGGCTTCCTGGTTTCAGTGGTATTTTCTGCTCATGCCAGCGTAAGTAGCCGCTTAATCCTTCCGGCAATACAATGGTACCGGTCAGTTTGTTCTTCCCTTTCTTTTGTAAACGAACCTGCACCATACCCAGCGGGTGCGGCATGCTGCCTTCCACATTGTCCAGATGGCCTAAAGCGGGAGCAATCTCTACGGAAGCAAAGTGGGGAGCTGCTGACCGGATGCCACAGACCGTTGCCAGAAACTCATAGTTAGGACTGGCACTCCAGGCATGGCAATCTGAACGGGTATCTTCTTCGTGTTCGGCGAAAGTCGTTAACCCTTCTTCCAGCATATCCGTCCAGGTTTCCAGGTGATCGATAAAATAGTCGGCCATCCCTACCTTCTGCAAAGCCCGGGTCAGGTAAAAGCGATAGTAAATGTTGCATTGTACCAGGGAGGTATCCGCTAAGGTGCGTTCTATCAAAGCCCGCTGATCTTCTTCCGGAAGGGTGTTGGTCAGTACTGCCATGATATTGGCATGCTGGCTAAAAACATTCTTCTGAGGGGTATCGGCGATCAGTTTTCTACTTTCATCATAACTGGAGGCTACCACCGCCTGCTTGATCCGGGTAGAAAGCTGCTGATAATGTTGGGCCATCTCTTTTGATCCGTACGCCTCAAAAAGCTCGGCGGCATAATCCAGCGCATACACCAATTGCAGGGTAATCAGCGTGGAATGCCCTTCTTCTGCTCCCGGAGGTGTGCCCCGGTTGAATCCTTCCACAGCATCTACATAGTTCCACCATAAAAGTCCGGTCAGCAACTGGTTGGTATCCAGTCGGCTCTCAAACCATTGTAACACCGCTTGTATGCCAGGTAATAACTGCTGGATGAAGGCAGCATCCTCCCGATACATATGGTAATCGTGTACCATCGCTATCCAGAAAAGGGAATAAGGGGGGATGTATTGCGCCAGTCCGGAAGGATAGCGGCTCATGGTAATACCTTCCGGCATACGGGAATGGTCAAACTGTAGCAGGGAGTTACGCATCAGCCGGTCATCTCCCGATACATACAAAGAAATCAATGCCTGAATGCGGGTGTCGCCTATATATTGAAGTTGTTCATAGTAGGGGCAATCCATATACGTTTCTGTGGCACACAAACGGGCCGTACGCCACCCAACATTCCATATATCCTCAGTCACAGCATCACTGCTTTGGAAAGAACCTTTTTCTTCAAAAGGATAAGTAGTATAGATGCCGTAAAAATCTTCCAGAATAAGCGGTTCCTCCTGGGTTTCTATCGCCAGCTCTACAAAACGGTAGGTGCGGTTCCACAGCGGACGAAACAGCCGTTCTGCGCCGCCGTCCGGTGTGAACAGGTCAAAATAACCTTCTATCTTTTTTCCTTCCGTGATATTACGATTACCTTTCTGGTTCTGTGCATCATACAAGGCTTCTGAGTAAGTGATTCTGATCTGACTGCCCTTGCCTTTACTTACCAAAAGTTCCGGATAGCCCGACACCAGGTAAGTCTGATCCAGCAACAGGCGCACCTGCGTATGGGCCGGAATAGTTACAGGTTGGTTTCCTGCCAGAAAAGAAGTGTCTACGGAGGCTCCTTCCGTGCTTACTATTTTTTGTAACCTTTCCGGATGTTCTTCCATCATGGGAATGTTTCTGGGTACAAGATTATAAGCCCCATCACCGTAGCCGTAGGGAAATCCGTAGGGTTGTCCGTTGCGCAGGCTGAGGGGTTGCTCCCAGGCTTCCGTGTCAAAACCTGGTTTTTCCCAACCCCAGGGATAATTCTTTCCGTCTACCTGGTCTGTAGCGCCTACGGCATAGTAGCCAAAGACCGTAAAATCAGCCTGGGTCAACGGCGCATAGCTTTCGTTCTTCAGTACTTTCCAGGTTTCCGGATGCGTGTTGACCCTGTGTTCCTGTGCTGTATTGCCTTGCAGGAGAAATCCGGTAAGATAGGTGTGTTGCGCTACAGGAGCGTGTTCCCCGAAGTTCCAGACCACAGCAGCCAGGCAATTCTGTCCGGATTGTAAATAGGGAGCAATGTCATAACTCTCAAAAGGCCAATGCAGCAGGTCGCCCCGGGCAGGGCCAAAACCCACAGGTTGACCATTGACAAATAGGCGGTAGCGGTTGTCAGCCGTAACATGAATGATAAAAGAGCCTGGCTTGGCAGGCAGGGTAAAATCATGCCGGAAGTGGTAAACACCATAGTCTTTCAGAGAAGTGGCAGGCGGTGATAACCAATGTGCATCCCATCCTTTGACGAGCAGGTCAGGATTTATCGCAACATCCTGTGCAGAAAGAGCTTGAAAAAATAGAATGAAAAATGCAACTGACAGGTATCTTTTCATAGTAGTTTTTAGGTTATGGTTCGTATGTGCCAGGAAAAGTGCTATAAGATAAGGGATTCCATTCTTTTTTTACCGTAGGATATTAAAAAAGCCACTACTTCTTTCAGTAGCGGCTTTACCTCCGACAAAAAGTTAATCACTGTCATTTATCTCAAGAAAGCAGCAGGGATGCCACCATCCACATTCAGCACATTGCCTGTGCTCTTGGAG
>JAJNNC010000079.1 GCA_021730635.1 Catalimonadaceae bacterium JC749 | reverse complement strand
GAGGATCATCTGAGATCAGGGGTGCCTCCCGGTGACTGGAGGCGTAAAGCCTGGTAGCACCTGCCATAAGCAGTACCAGTGTTACTGATAACACAGTTTTATAGAAAGGATAATACATAGATTTCATGGTAGATAAATGTTATAGGTTATCGTCATCAGGGCTGGTTTCTGTACCACTCCAGGGCGTAGCCAGGTAAGGAAAGGAAGCTTTGAAATCTCTGTCGTTGGTCTCAACGCCTGTAGAATAAGAGAGCACATTGATGAGTTGATTG
>JAJNNC010000078.1 GCA_021730635.1 Catalimonadaceae bacterium JC749 | reverse complement strand
TACACCACTTCAGGAGCTTGTCCTGCTTCTACTTCGGCTGACATCACTGTGTATGCCCAACCAGTGGTCAATGACTTGAACCTCTCTGTCTGTGAAGACAGTCAGGGCAGTGGCACAGCCACCGTGAACCTGACAGCCTTGGAAACAGCCATAGATGGAGGGGCTGGCTACAGCATGAGCTGGTATGAAGATGCCGGTCTCAGCACAGTAGTAGCTGATCCAAGCAGTGTATCAGTCAGTGATGGAGAGGATTTCTTTGCCCTGGCCTCAGATGGTACCTG
>JAJNNC010000077.1 GCA_021730635.1 Catalimonadaceae bacterium JC749 | reverse complement strand
AGCCAGCCTGCCGTCAGGGCAAAGACTGCCTTGGCAATGTCTTGCGGCAGGATCACCTCTCCCAGCAGGGTTCTCTGGGCATAGTGCTGAGGCAACTCCTCCACAGAGATGCCATAGGCCTGAGCCCTGCCCTCTGCCCAGCCTCCTGCCCAGATGTTGCTGCCCTGGATCACAGCATCCGGGTTGACTACATTCACCCTGATCTTGTCCTTGCCCAGCTCTGCGGCCAAGAGGCGAGACATGTGCAGCTGAGCAGCCTTGGCTGTGCCATAGGCCACATTGTT
>JAJNNC010000076.1 GCA_021730635.1 Catalimonadaceae bacterium JC749 | reverse complement strand
GCTCCATGCCCTGAAACAGCGCTACCGGGGCCTTGCCCATGAAGATGAGATGGTGGCCCTGTTCTATCACTGCCTCTATGACTTGGACTCCAAAGCCCCTTCCATAGACACGCCCCTGCATGCTTTCCTGCCCTTCCGCCATATTGACCACCTGCATCCTGATGCCCTCATCGCCCTGGCAGCGGCCAAAGACAGCCAAGCGATCACCCAAGAGTTGTTTGAAGGACAGCTGGGCTGGCTCTCCTGGCAGCGACCTGGCTTTGAGTTGGGGCTGAAGCTGGAGCAATGT
>JAJNNC010000075.1 GCA_021730635.1 Catalimonadaceae bacterium JC749 | reverse complement strand
GCATTGCTCCAGCTTCAGCCCCAACTCAAAGCCAGGTCGCTGCCAGGAGAGCCAGCCCAGCTGTCCTTCAAACAAGTCTTGGGTGATCTGTCGGCTGTCTTTGGCCGCTGCCAGGGCGATGAGGGCATCGGGATGCAGGTGGTCAATATGGCGGAAGGGCAGGAAAGCATGCAGGGCAGTGTCTATGGAAGGGGCTTTGGAGTCCAGGTCATAGAGGCAGTGATAGAACAGGGCCACCATCTCATCTTCATGGGCAAGGCCCCGGTAGCGCTGTTTCAGGGCATGGAGT
>JAJNNC010000074.1 GCA_021730635.1 Catalimonadaceae bacterium JC749 | reverse complement strand
CGTTGACAAAGCAGTATGGCAAGGACAGAGTGGCTGCCCTGCCTGTGGATGTGACGCTGGCCGAGAGCCTGGAAAAGCTCTTTGCGCAGGTCTGTCTGCTGTTTGGAGGGGTGGACATCTTAGTCAACAATGCCGGCATCTCCATCTCCAAAGCCCTGGAAGAGACCAGTGGGCAGGACTGGGATCGTTTGCTGGACATACTGGCCAAAGGACAGCTGCTCTCCAGCCAGCAGGCTGTCAAGATCATGCGTGTGCAGGGACTGGGCGGAGACATCATCAACATTGTGAGCAAGAATGCCCTGGTGGCAGGCCCC
>JAJNNC010000073.1 GCA_021730635.1 Catalimonadaceae bacterium JC749 | reverse complement strand
AGTTGACAAAGCAGTATGGCAAGGACAGAGTGGCTGCCCTGCCTGTGGATGTGACGCTGGCCGAGAGCCTGGAAAAGCTCTTTGAGCAGGTCTGTCTGCTGTTTGGAGGGGTGGACATCCTAGTCAACAATGCTGGCATCTCCATCTCCAAAGCCCTGGAAGAGACCAGTGGGCAGGACTGGGATCGTTTGCTGGACATACTGGCCAAAGGACAGCTGCTCTCCAGTCAGCAGGCTGTCAAGATCATGCGTGTGCAAGGACTGGGCGGAGACATCATCAACATTGTGAGCAAGAATGCCCTGGTGGCAGGACCT
>JAJNNC010000072.1 GCA_021730635.1 Catalimonadaceae bacterium JC749 | reverse complement strand
GACCTGATAAGCCCCATTGGGCACGTCTATCTCCCAGTAGGCTTCATTGGCCCGGTTGCCTGTCCAGCCACTCACATCATTGCCCTGCATGTGAATGAAGGTGTTCTGCAACACAGAGACACCCGAAACATTCCTGTTACGGCCACTGCCATTGGAAGGCTGGGTCAGATCCAGGGGGGTACCATCAGCCAGTTTAAGCCAACCATAGGTCAAGCCATTGCTCTTGGCTGCATATTCCTGTCCATAGTCTTTGAGATAACCACTCGGGGGAGTGGTGTTCTGATCCTGAAAGTTTACCTTCGTGCTGAAGCTGCCTCCGCCACTGGCCTCG
>JAJNNC010000071.1 GCA_021730635.1 Catalimonadaceae bacterium JC749 | reverse complement strand
TACCATCCATCAGGACCCCTTGATCTCTCAGGTCAAGCTCATTGCCGAACCCTGGGATATAGGGGAAGGGGGCTATCAGGTAGGCAACTTTCCGGTGCAGTGGTCAGAATGGAATGGCAAGTACAGGGACAGTGTCAGGAGGTTCTGGAAAGGGGATGAAAGCCAGGTAGCTGAGTTTGCCTACCGCCTGAGTGGTTCCAGCGATTTGTACATGGTCACAGGCCGTAGACCCTTTGCCTCCATTAATTTTATCACAGCCCATGATGGCTTCACCCTGCATGACCTGGTCAGCTATAATGAAAAACACAATCAGGCCAATGGGGAGGACAACAGGGATGGGGAGTCGCATAACCTGAGCTGGAAT
>JAJNNC010000070.1 GCA_021730635.1 Catalimonadaceae bacterium JC749 | reverse complement strand
GTTCCAGCTCAGGTTATGCGACTCCCCATCCCTGTTGTCCTCCCCATTGGCCTGATTGTGTTTTTCATTGTAGCTGACCAGGTCATGCAGCGTGAAGCCATCATGGGCTGTGATAAAATTAATGGAGGCAAAAGGTCTACGGCCTGTGACCATATACAAATCACTGGAACCACTCAAGCGGTAGGCAAACTCAGCTACCTGGCTTTCATCCCCTTTCCAGAAGCGTCTGACACTGTCCCTGTACTTGCCATTCCATTCTGACCACTGCACCGGAAAGTTGCCTACCTGATAGCCTCCTTCCCCTATATCCCAGGGTTCGGCAATGAGCTTGACCTGAGAGATCAAGGGGTCCTGATGGATGGTG
>JAJNNC010000007.1 GCA_021730635.1 Catalimonadaceae bacterium JC749 | reverse complement strand
ACAGCTTGCCTGCCTGACCCTCCTCCCATAAATAATCTACATGTCGGTAATTACTCTTTTCTGTTTCCATGGAAAATGATTTTATCTTACGTTTGAAAAATATAGATTACGGTAGAATTAATATTTCAAGATAGCGATAAACCACAAAGCCTCTATCCTGTACTATCTTGATGGATAGAAACTACCAGGTTGCGGCCAATCCATACAGATTTAATGATAAATGATATGATCTCTACCTGGAGAATAATGTTCCTGATCATTGTCATCTTGCTTGCGGGTCCTCCCTGTTTTACTTTTTCTCAGCCACCTGTCAGTAGTGATGCTCCCACCGCCTGGCACCGGGGCATTTATGAGATCACGTTGGATGCCATACCGGAGAATAAAAGTCCTTATTATGATATCACCTTAGTAATAACTTTTATCCGGCCCGATGGTTCCGAGGTATCAGTAGAAGGTTTCTTCGATGGAGGCACCCAATTCATAGCCAGGGCTTATTGTGATGTGCTAGGTACCTGGCAGTGGCGTAGCGTTTCTAACAATCCCGGGTTGGATGGAAAGTCTGGCACTTTTGCGGTAAAACCATCAACCTTCAAAGGAAAACTGAGAATCCATCCTGAGGACCCTTATCAGTTTGCCTATGATAATGGAGACTGGTTTCTACACATAGGCGACACGGGTTATCGATATGTCGTGCCTTCCGAACCTTTCTGGCAGGAATATATAGATCAGGCCGCTGAAATGGGAGCTACTAAAATTCGTACCTGGTTTTCTATGCAATGGGGCGATGTCAGCGATTTGTTTATTCCCAATGGAAAAGACCTGGCCCTGTTTTACTGGAAAGAAATAGAAAGGCGCATCCTGTATGCCCTGGAGCATCATCCTCAGATCATATTACAACTGATACCCTATGCGGAAGATACCAAACTGATCAGAAGATATGGACAGCAGGATACCATCGCTCAAATGGTAGGCCGCTATGCACAGGCACGTTGGTCCTCCTTTCCCAATGTGCAGTGGACGCTGACCAACGATCGTAAAATTGTACAGAAAGATAGTCTGGAAGGCCGGGAAGTGTTGCCGGAGACCATTCGTCGGATGGGGAATGATATGGCGCAGCGGGAACCTTGGGGCACCCTGATCACCAACCATCAATCACGGTTCGACGGCTATGATTTTGTGCATGAGGACTGGTCGGATATAGTGACGCTGGAAGATCTGGACGAAGTAGATGGAAAGTTGATCCTGGAATATCGCCAGAAAGGTCAACAACCGGTGGTGTTGGATGAGGATCGGTACGAGCTGTATCGTCCTCCCGCCAATCGGCGGTATTTTTTTCGTCGGCTGATGTGGGGTTCTCTCCTTTCCGGCGGACATGCTACCTACGGAGGCTTGAAAACCTACGAACGTTACCAGGATCAGGAATACAGAGGGCCTTACGGAGAAGTGATCTTACAACCGACCACTTTTGGTGGAAAAGACAAAGGGCTGTCTGGTTATTTTGATGCCAACCGGGCAGGTATGTTATACCAGGGAGGCCATGATTTTCGGCATATCCATCAGTTCTTCCGGGATACGCAGCTCACCTTAGTAGGTATGGAGCCTGATGATGCGCTGGTGGGTAATGATCCCTTGCGCTGGAAATGTGCTTATAATGCAAACCACTACCTTATTTATCTGGCCAATCCTAGTGGAGAAAATCCTGAAACCGATGAACCGCAGCGGACTGTGCCTGCTGTAGATATGAGGCTTAGAAGAGGAAATTATACCGTGCAGTGGTTTGATCCGGATACGGGTTCCTGGTACAGAGATAAAAAGATACAGGGCGGGGGAGACACCCGTTTGGAAGCCCCGGGGATGGAAGACTGGATACTGCTGCTGAAAAGAGAAGACTAGCGCATTGCTGTTTACACCAGGCATAGGTAGAAGCGTCTGCCTCCTCATTCATTGTAGTTCTATCATTTAATATGAAATACGCTACCATCAAAAAATTTTTATCCCGCTTATCTGCTAAGCCACCGACGACACCACAGGCTGCAGACTTTGTGGCAGCCGAAACCCCCATGGAAAAAGGAGTGTTTGCAGCCCCCACAGGGTTGATGTGCGAACTGATTGCTTTTCCACACCGTGTTTCAAAACAAGCTTACCCTACGAGTATTAGCCTGGAACAAGCAGCCGCATCACCACATGCCTATGAGATCATCGGGATCCGGTCACGTCGTCCGAAGTTTAGTTGGATAGTCGCAGACAAACAGGCAGGGGCAGTGCAGAGCGCCTTTCAGCTACTCGTAGCGGATGATCGGAATATAATGGATCGGCAGCAAGGGAATCTGTGGAATTCCGGAAAAGTGCCATCCTCTCGGTCAGCGCAGGTAACCTATCAGGGAGCCCGCCTGTTGCCGGGCCGGGTGTATTACTGGAGTGTACGCACCTGGAATGCTGCCGGCGAAAGGAGTGATTATGCGGTTCCTCAGGCATTTTACGTGCACCCGAAAGAAGGCATCAGTTATTATCCGTTAGAAAAGCATGAAGTGTTGCCCGTGGCGGTTCAGGCAAAAGCAGACAACACCTTTTTCATCGATTTTGGGAAAGCAGCCTTTGGTAGCCTGTCGCTCCGAGTATACAGTCAGGAGGAAGCGGTGCCGGTAGTGGTCGAGTTGGGCGAAGTATTGGCATCCGAAAATAGCATTCATCCCGACCCGGGGGGAAGCCGCCGGTATTTGAAAACAGCATTTCTTCTGAAAAAAGGGACCTATACTTACCAACTGGAAATCTTGCCAGATGCCAGGAATACCCGCAAGAAAGCCATCAAAATGCCTTCATATGCGGGAGAAGTGCTACCCTTCCGTTATGCATCTGTGACTGGGAACCATCAACCTATCCGTTTGGAAGAAGCCCGCCAGCTTGTCGTACATCATCCCTTCGATGAGGAAGCAGCCACCTTTCACTCTTCTGACCCCGTGCTCAACAAGGTATGGGATCTTTGCAAATATTCTATCAAAGCCACCAGCTTCACCGGTATCTATGTGGATGGTGACCGAGAGAGAGTACCTTATGAATCGGATGCCTATATCAATCAGCTGGGGCATTACTGCACCGACCGTGAATATACGATGGCGCGTCGTAGCCTGGAATATTTGCTCCATCATGCTACCTGGCCTACCGAGTGGATATTACATAGTGTACTGATGGCTTATGCGGATTATATGTATACGGGCGATCTGTCGCTGATTGAGAAGTATTTTAAGTTGTTAAAAGCCAAAGCCCTGTTGGGTTTAGCCCGGGAAGATGGCCTGATCAGTACCCGGACCGGCAAAACTACCCGGCGGGTAGAAAGATCCGTAAAATACGAGGCAAGCCAGTTCAAAGGGAAAAAGATAGCCGATATTGTAGACTGGCCTCAGCCAGGTTCTCTGGATCTGCAGGAAGGCGATCCGGGAGAAACGGATGGGTTTGAGTTTTGTGCGATCAACACGGTTGTTAATGCGTTTCATTACCGCACGTTGGTGCTGATGGGGCGTATGGCTACAGCCCTGGGAAAAACGGAAGAAGCTGTTTTCTTTCAGGAACGGGCCGGGAAGGTAAAAACATCATTTCACCAAAAGCTTTTCAATCAGGAGCAAGGCCTCTATGTAGATGGAGAGGGTAGTGCGCATAGCTCATTGCATGCCAATATGTTTCCTTTGGCTTTTGGTCTGGTGCCGGAGGCACACGTGGCTTCCGTAGTGAATTTTATCCAATCCAGAGGAATGGCCTGTAGTGTCTATGGTGCCCAATATCTGCTGGAATCGCTGTATCGGGCAGGAGAAGCCTCCTATGCGGCCTCACTGCTGACCTCTCAGGAAGATAGAAGCTGGTATCATATGATACAAGCCGGATCTACCATCACCATGGAAGCCTGGGATGATCAATACAAACCCAACCAGGACTGGAACCATGCCTGGGGGGCCGCTCCTGCCAATATCATCCCTCGTTTTTTGATGGGTGTTCGTCCGCTGGAACCCGGCTTTGCAAAAGTACTGATCCAACCGCAACCCGGACCTATACAGCACGCTTCTCTCAAGCTGCCTACTATTCGTGGAACCATACAGGTAGCCTGGGAGATGAGGGAGGAAAGGTTTCAGCTTGACATCAGTTTACCGGCCAACATGCAGGCTCGTGTGGCCTTGCCTTTCTCTGTCGGACAGCCATTCCGGCTCACTCTTAACAATACTATCGTTTCAGCACAGCAAAAGGGAAAATTTGTGGTATGGGAATCCTTGGGAAGTGGCACCCATACCTTTGTGCTGACGTATGACCTTAAGCCTGAGACGAAGAAAACGAATGGATGAGGAGTGACTATTTTGTACCGGAAAAGCAGGCAAAATAGAGAATAATTTAGTATACTGTTATTAGAATTACTGTACTGTATTTTATGTGTTATATCCGATGCTACAACGCCTGTAGTTGGCAGACCAGGCTTATTCTGCTCCTGATTTTTACTTTTTTATCTCTTTTGGCAGCCAGAGCGCAAGCTTCGGAAAGACCCAACATTCTTTGGATTACGGTGGAAGATATGAGTCCTCACCTCGGAAGCTATGGTGACCCTTTTGTGCACACACCGAATCTGGATCGTCTGGCTAAGAAAAGTATACGGTATACCCATGCCATAGCAACCGCACCGGTATGTGCGCCTGCCCGTTCTACCCTGATTACCGGGATGTATCAAACGTCTATAGGTACGCATCATATGCGCAATCAGGCCCGGTTGCCCAATGACATTCGCTGTTTCACCGAATATCTGCGAGAAGCAGGCTATTACTGTACCAATAATGCGAAAGAAGATTACCAGTTCACTACACCCCCCACAGCCTGGGATGAATCCAGCCATCAGGCACATTGGCGAAACCGGAAGGAGAAGGATCAACCCTTCTTTTCTGTATTCAACCTGCACACCACGCACGAAAGTCGCATTGCCAATGATAGTATTTATGCCAGGGTGGTGGAAAATCTGGCCGATTCGATACAGCAGAAACCTGAGCAATTGCCGCTTCCCCCTTATTACCCTGATACAGAGCTGGTCAGGCGCGACTGGGCGCGCTATTATAATGTGATTGCCGTTATGGATCAGGAAGTGCAGGCTATTCTGGATCAGCTGGCAGCGGATGGCCTAGCGGAGAACACTATTGTTTTCTTTTTCTCTGACCACGGCGTCGGACTGCCCAGGGGTAAGCGTTGGCTGTATGACTCCGGCTTACGGGTGCCTCTCCTGGTGTATTTGCCTGAAAAATACCGGAAAGTCAGTTCTTTTCGCGGCGGAGAAGTGAACGATGCGTTGATCAGCTTTGTCGATATGGCTCCCACTGTGCTTCATCTGGCGGGGGTAGCTGTGCCCGGGTACATGCAGGGCAGCGCCTTTTTAGGTGACGATCTGAAACCGCAAAGAAAGTATGCCTACGCGGCCCGCGACCGTATGGATGAACGCTATGATATGATCCGGGCAGTGCGGAGTAAGCGTTACAAATACATCCGTTATTATGAGCCCTACAAACCTTTCTTTCAGTATATGAATACACCGGAAAAAGGAGTGATTATGAAAGAATGGCGCCGCCTGGATGAGGAAGGAGCCCTTCCTCCACTGGCCGCCTACTATATGGCTTCTCAAAAACCGCAGGAAGAACTGTTTGATGTGCAGGCAGACCCTCACGAACTATTCAACCTGGCTCATGAAGAGAAATACCAAGACATTTTGCAGGAAATGCGGCAGGCACATATTCAGTGGGCAGAAGATACCAAAGATATCGGCCTGATTCCCGAACCCTTGATCGAAAGGCTACAGCAGACACAAGAGTCTGCCATTTACAGTATTGCCCGGGGTGATGCCCCCTTGCCCATCGCACGCATCAGTGAAACCGCTCGTCGCTGGACGGAAGGTGCCTCAGCGGTGAGTGTATTAGGCAATGATCTTTCGGATGCAGATGCTGCTGTGCGCTACTGGGCAGCCATCGGGTTAGGAAATCTGGCAGCCCAAGCCCGGTCGCAGGCAGGCTTGTTGGAGAGAAACCTACAGGATAGTGCCATGATCGTACGCATTGCGGCCGCCCGTGCCCTGTGCAAAATGGAGCGGTGTGAGGTAGCCATCAAAGTGCTGCAGCAGGCTCTGCGAAGCGATCAGGAGTGGGAGCGGTTGCATGCAGCCATTGTGCTGGATGAAATGGGCGAACAAGCCCGGCCTGCTATTCCGGCTCTGCAGCAGGTGATGAACGATAAAAACAAGTATGTGGTACGGGTGGCCAACCGGGCCCTCAACCAATTGTTAGGCGCTACCCATGTGGTGCCGTAGCATGGAGGGTAAGATCTTTTGTTTTAGCTACTACCTGCAATAGTTGTCAGGGTTTCCGTTGGAAAATTCCAGAATACCGGTAAATTTAATGTAGTAAAGCCGAATTATAACCTATTTTTTCTGGAAACCCAGCCAGGTGTCCGGTTCGTCACTGTGTCGGTCAGCACCTGATTAGGAAATGGAAATCATTCAACGACCTAACTGGAAATGTTATGAAACCCCAATGTGTCCCTTTCGTAAGTTTCATGTTGCTTGTCTGTGTTACCTTCCTGCCTGTAAGGGGACAACCGCTTAAAATCAGTGATAACAAGCATTACCTCATACAAGAAGATGGTACTCCATTTTTCTGGCTGGGCGATACTGCCTGGGAACTTTTTCACCGCCTGGACCGGGAAGAAGCCACACAATATCTGCAAGACAGAGCTGATAAAGGTTTTACCGTCATTCAGGCAGTAGTATTGGCTGAATTTAACGGGATCACAGAACCCAATGCCCAGGGAGACTTACCCTTGTTAAATAATGATCCTACCCAGCCCAATGAAGCTTATTTTGAGCATGTGGATTTTGTGGTTGACAAAGCGGAAGCGTTAGGAATGGTTGTGGGTATGCTTCCTACCTGGGGGGATAAGTTTAACAAAAGATGGGGACTTGGCCCGGAAGTCTTCAACCCGGAAAATGCCTATACCTATGGCGAATTTCTGGGCAACCGTTATCAGGACAAACCCATCATCTGGATACTGGGTGGTGATCGGATTCCGGAGGAAGAGGAAGATTTTGAGATCATCAGGGCTATGGCGAGTGGGTTGGCAGCCGGAGATAACAATACGCATCTGATGACCTACCATCCTATGGGAGGACGCAATTCCGCTGAATTTTTTCATCAGGAGGAATGGCTGGATATTAATATGTTCCAGTCGGGGCATGGTGAAAAGAATATTCCTAACTATACCATGACAGCTCATAACTATGCGCTGACCCCCACCAAACCAACCCTGGACGGGGAACCCAACTATGAAGATCATCCCATCAACTGGAAACCGGAAAACGGTTGGTTTGATGAGCAGGATGTACGGCAGGCTGCCTACTGGTCGATGCTGGCAGGCGCTTGCGGCCATACCTATGGCAACCACAACATCTGGCAGATGCTGGATGATGAGCATGAGCCGGTTTCTTTTGCCCGTACTCCCTGGCCCCAAGCGATGGATCAGCCGGGTGCTGCTCAGATGGGATATATGCGCGAGCTATTTGAATCCCGCCCTTTCACAACCCTTCAGCCGGACCTGTCGCTTGTGAATGGTGCTAATACGGAAAAACATATTCAGGCAGCCAGAGGCGACGGTTTTCTGATCGTTTATCTGCCTGCACATGAAAATGTAGATATTGCTATGGGAAAAATCTCCGGTAAGAAGGTCAGTGCCTGGTGGTTTGATCCTCGTACCGGCGACAGTGTGAATATAGGAAAGCTTAAAAACAATAAGAGTTACACATTTCGCACCCCTAATGAAGAGAAAGATTGGGTACTGGTGATAGATGATGCTTCCAGAAATTATCCACCTCCTGGTCAGGAACGCTGGTTGGAAGATCAGGTAAGGCAATAGAAATAGAGATAGTACTGGCCGCCTGAATTGGTTCGCCTAATGATCAGGCAGCCAGCATAGGGGCTTCCGGTATTATTCTCTCAGTTTTGTATAGATTAACTCATCTACAGTCTTACCATTTTTAGTGACATTTTTGGCCAATCTGGCTTCCAGGTGATATCCCGCCTTCTCCAGCACACGGGCGGATGCCTGGTTGTATTCAAAGAGACCTGCATAGATACGCCGGACTTCATAATGCTGAAAAACATAATCGGTTAAGGCCAGAACAGCCCGTGTCATGATCCCTTTGCCCCAGTATTTTTCGCCTAACCAATAACCAATTTCCGCTGTATGGCGGTATACATCATTTTTAAAGATAACGCCTATGGCACCAATAGCCTGCTTTTCATATTCAATAGCCAAATTCAGCATAGAACGGTCATGACTGGCAATGCGTACCCATAGCGCTGCATCTTTTAAGGTATAGGGATAAGGAAAGCGGTCGCGGACATTTTTCCATATTTTTATATTATTGGCATTTTCAGCCAACTGCGTTTCATCGCCGGAAGCCCAGGGGCGGATGATGATATCGCCTAAGTCCATGTAGACTTTATCTATACTTTTGATTTTATCCATCGATATAGTTTTTCAGTATCTTCTTTTTTACACAGGCCAGTCCCTTCGGCCATCGTAGCGGCTGTGCCGGCAGCGACACCATACATGACCACATCTCTCAAGGGTTTGTCCTGTGCCAGGCTCAGCACCATGCCAGCCACCATACTATCGCCTGCTCCTACCGTACTTTTTCTGTGCACAGTGGGGGCCGGTACATATTCTATCTTTTTCTGCTTTGTTACCAGCATGGCTCCCCGGGGTCCTAGCGAGACAACTACTACCTCACACTTGTTTTCTTCAATCAGCTGATAAGCCAGGTCCTCCTGTTCCAAAGCGGTAACCACCTCCTGGTTAGACAAGGCACTGAGTTCTCCCAGATTGGGCTTTAGCAGATACACACCTTCTTTGGCTGCTTCTATGAGCGCTTGTCCGGAAGTATCTACAATACATTTGGCCTTGTTTTTCTTGGCAATTCTAGCTACTTGGGCGAAAATATCTTTAGGAGCACCCGGCGGCAGACTACCGCTGGCTACAATGAAGTCAGCTTTCACACAGAGTTGTTCCATCGTTTGCAGCATAGTGTTGAATTCCTCTCCGGATACTTCCGGACCCGGCATACCAAAACGATATTGCTGGTTATTGGCCGTATCGACCACGATAAAATTTTCTCTGGTGCTGTTTTTAATCCCAATAAGCTTCTGCTGAATTTGCTCTTCTTCTAATAGTTGTTGCATCATCTCCCCCGCTGGTCCTCCTGCCAGATAAGTGCATAAAGATTCTCCACCTAGTTTGTGAATGGCTCTGGAGACATTGACACCTCCTCCGCCCGCATGGTATTTCGGTGGAGAACACCGTAGTTTACTGTCAGGTTTGATACCGTGAACAGTAGCACTTTTATCAATGGCCGGATTTAGTGTAAGTGTAACTACTTTCATGAGGCTTGCTGTTAAAAAATAATGGTTCGTAAAATAGCAATATAGTTATAAACAATAAAAATATTTAACTTATCCCACTGGATTAACTTATTCCATAAATAATGCCTGATTTTGTAAAACAAAACTTCTTTAAATTATTTACTTAAGATGACTTAACTGAAGATATATGGAAATATTTCTTGAACCCCAATCCTGGATAGCGCTGTTGACATTGACTTTCCTGGAAGTGGTACTGGGTATTGATAATATTATTTTTATTTCTATTGTTACAGCCAAGCTGCCTCAGGCACAACAACCCAGGGCCAGGAACCTTGGTCTGGCATTAGCCCTGGCTTTCAGAATAGCATTGCTGTTGGGCATTACCTGGATCATTGGCTTTACCAAACCTATTTTTACCATAGCAGATTTTGAAGTCAGCGGAAGAGATATAATTCTGGCAGCAGGAGGTATTTTCCTGTTAGCAAAAAGTACTTCTGAAATTCACCATAAGATAGAAGGAGAAGAGCATGCCCGTGACACTAAGGCAAAATCTTTTGCCAGTATTATCATACAGATTATCCTGCTGGATATGGTATTTTCTTTTGACTCTATACTCACTGCCATCGGGCTTACTGATAAGGTGCTGCTGATGATCATCGCTGTGGTCATTTCTATTGGTATCATGATGGCCTTTGCCGGCAAGATCAGTGCGTTTATCAACAAGCACCCTACCCTACAGATTCTGGCACTGTCTTTCCTTATCCTTATAGGATTTATGCTGGTGGTCGATGCGCTGCATTACCATGTACCCAAAGGCTATATTTACTTTGCGGTGGCTTTTTCACTGTTGGTAGAGGTGTTAAATATGAAATTAAGAAAGAACGATCCGAACAAGCTACGGCATACCCACCCTGACCGGGAAACAGTAGAAAAGACAGAAGTCGCTGGTTAAAGATATCCCACACCAATAAGAAGAGGCATCCTGAAAGGGGTGCCTTTTTTGTTTTCGTAAACCAATTAGGCCAGAAAGGTACTTTTTAACAATTCAAATTTTGCATTCAGTATGCATATGCTCTAAATTGGGCGTTTTAATATTCTTTATATTTTTTGTATCATTTTTAAACCACAAAGCATGAAAAACTTTTTCTGTCTGTTCATTTTTATGCTGGGTTTGTGCTGCTTTTCTATCACAGCAAGAGCACAGTCCCAGAGTATTTCCGGGAAGGTGACCGACGTGACAGATAATTCTCCTTTGCCAGGGGTGAACATCGTTGCCAAAGGTACCACAACCGGAACTGTCACCGATGTGGAAGGAAACTACAGTCTTTCGGTTCCTGCCAATATTGAGACCTTGGTGTTTTCTTCCGTAGGCTATACCTCAGAAGAGGTAAACATAGGGAACCGCACAGAGATCAATGTGGAATTAACGCCTGATGTTCAATCCTTACAGGAAGTGGTGGTGACTTCTTTTGGGATAGAGCAGGAAAAGCAGGCGTTGGGTTATGCCGTGCAGGAGCTGCAAGCTCAGGAGATCACACAGACCAAGCAGCCTAACCTGGTGAATGCCCTGCAGGGACGTGTGGCGGGTGTACAGATTACCAACTCAGGAGGGGCTCCGGGGATGAGCTCCCGTATTGTGATCCGGGGCATTACTTCTCTCGATCCTATGGCCGATAACCAACCCCTGTTTGTAGTTGATGGAGTACCTATTGACAATAGTACTATTGAAGCGACAACCGGCAATACACCCCGCGGATTAAGTAACCGGGCGGCCGATATCAATCCCAATGATATTGAGTCGGTCAATGTGCTGAAAGGAGCGGCTGCCACAGCGCTGTATGGCGTGCGGGCAGCGAATGGAGCGATTATCATTACAACCAAAAAAGGGAAAGCCGGAGAGGTAAAGGTCAATTATTCTGGAACCATCGGCTTCGATGAGATTAACCGATACCCTGACTTTCAGGAACAGTATGGACAGGGGTTTTCCGGAGAATATGATCCTGTCAGTTTCTGGCCTAGCTGGGGGGCGCCTGTTCCTGCCGTACAGGTTATAGAGCCTGCTCACCAGTATTATGACAACACCCGCAATGTGATGCAGACCGGCTCTCAACTGGATAATACCGTTAGCGTGTCGGGTGGGAATGAAGCGGCCACTTTTTATACTTCTTTCTCTAACCTGCAGCAGAAAGGAGTGATTCCTTTTAGCAACTGGGAACGTACTTCAGCCAAATTATCCGGAACTGCTAATGTCGGCGATAAGTTTAATCTCTCCGGTTCTATCAACTACATCAACTCCGGTGGCAATCGGGTTCCTCACGACCGCATTATGGAAACTTTAATGTACTGGGCCTTCACGCAGGATGCTACCGATTACATCAATCCAGACGGTACGCAAAAAACCTATGGAAACGATAACCCCCTGTATAATGCTCGTTTCCGGACGTATGAAGATAATGTGAACCGGGCTATTGGTAACATCACGCTGAACTATGCCCCTGCCGACTGGATCAGCTTTCTGTACAGGGTCGGTACGGATTTCTACAGCGATCAGCGGACAGAAATATTGCCGGGCCCTATGGGCATAGAAGGAGAATTTCCTTTGAGTAGCACCGGTTTTATTGAGGAAGTTCGTATCAACAGCCGGGATATCAACTCTACCCTTAATGTCACGCTGAACCATTCCTTTAGTGAAAAACTGGAAGCTACCCTGCGTTTAGGCAATGATATTTTTGACCGTAGCCGGAATACACTTGCTTCCACAGGAAATGAGTTTATCATTCCTGAATTTTATAACCTGAACAACACCCGGAACCTGGCTACCGGACAGATAATCACCCAAAGACGATTAGTAGGGGTTTACGGAGATTTGCAGCTCAATTATGATAATTTTCTGTATCTGGGTATTACCGGACGAAACGACTGGACTTCCACATTGACCAAAAACAATCGTTCTTTCTTCTATCCGGCGGTTAACCTGGGCTTTGTCTTTAACGATGTACTGGACATTCCGGAAGTGTTAAGCTATGGAAAACTGAGAGCTTCCTACGCTGAAGTGGGGAAAGATGCTGAACCATATTCTACTGCCATCACCTATGGTGCACCTATTGATGTTAATGAGGTTTCTTACTTTCCGCTCAATGGACAGGTAGGTTTTACGCGGAGCAATTCTTTAGGATTGCCTACCCTGAAGCCCGAAAGAACCACTTCTCTCGAATTTGGTACAGACCTGAGATTTCTGGAGAACCGCCTGAGTCTGGATCTGACCTGGTATCAATCCAACAGTAAAGATCAGATTATACCAGTGCCGGTTTCCGAAGCGACCGGGTACACCACCTTTATTACCAATGCCGGTGAAATTGAGAACAAAGGGATAGAGCTGATTTTGGGCGTTACCCCTGTAGAAACTGAGGATTTTTCCTGGGATGTTTCGCTGAACTTCACCAGAAACCGCAACCGGGTAGTGGAAATAAGAGAGGGGATAGAAACGATTGTATTGGGCGAACAATTTGGTTACGCGGGAAGTACCGTCACCATGCAGCTCATAGAAGGCGATGCCTATGGCAACCTGTATGGTACCAGTTATGAAAGATTCTATGAGAATGGTGCTCCGGAAGATTTAAAATATCTGGACGAGGGGCAGCCCTTGCTGATTGGCGACAATGGTTTTCCTATCATCAACAGCGCTCAACTCATTATTGGTAACGCACAACCGGACTGGATAGGAGGAATTCGCAATTCTTTTGATTACAAAGGGTTCAACTTTTCTTTCCTGATTGATGCCCGTGCAGGCATCGACCAATATGACCAGTACGGTAACTTCTATTCGGCCTTCGGGATGCTGGACTATTCTCTCAACCGGAACGATGTAGTAATATTTGACGGATACAAAGCGGATGGCTCTACCAATGCGCAACAGGTGTGGCTAGGACAAGGTGTAGGACCGGATGGGGTAGATTATGGTGCTGGTTTTTATCGTAACTACTACCGGGGTGCTTCAGAGAATTTTGTCAAAGATGCTTCCTTTGTTAAGCTGAGGAATGTGACACTAGGCTATAATTTCGCCAACTCCATATTAGACAATACACCATTTTCGGCTGCCAGTGTGTCATTAACCGCCAACAATATTCTCCTTTGGACACCCTGGAATGGCTATGATCCAGAATCGTTTAGCGCAGGGGCTGGCAGCAATGCCACCGCTTTTACCGGTTTGGGTTATCCCGGCGTCAGAAGTTTCCTCTTTTCTTTAAACCTAACTTTTTAAACAGCGCAAAACATGCAAAAAAGTAAATATATATATTGTCTCTTTTTCCTGTTGCTGTCATGGCTGGCCTCGGGCTGTGAGGATTATCTGGATATTAACACAGATCCAAACAACCCTACCGTTGCCCCTATCAGTGGCTTGCTGGCTAACACCAGTTTTCAGACAGGATTTAACATGTATGAAATCGGGGATGTCACCTCCTATTATGTGCAGTATCTGGCTTCTCCCAATCCGGGCAGTGCTACTGATACCCAGGAACCTGTCTCTTATGATGATGCCTGGAAAAATGTTTATAATATTCTGACAGACCTGAGCGATCTGGAAGTGAAGGCGCAGGAAGAAGGAGCCACCGATTATCTGGGAGTGGCCAAAATCTTGAAAGCTGTCCATGTGGGGTTAATGGTGGATGTGTGGGGAAATATTCCGTATAGCGAAGCTTTTTTTGCTCAGACGTTGAATCCTGCCTATGACAATGCGCAACAACTGTACGATACGCTTCAACTGTTGCTGGACAACGGCATTGCCGAGTTACAAAAAGGAACCTCTACAGCTACCATTGAGGGCGATGATTTTATTTATGAAGGGAATATAGAGACATGGATGAAAGCAGCGCATGCTTTGAAAGCCCGTTATTTGCTACACATGAGCGAAACAGATCAGTATGATCCGCAAGCGATCTTGGCTGAAGTTGACCAGGGTTTTGCCAGTACAGCAGACGATATGCAGGTCCCTTATTTTGAAGAACGCATCAACCCCTGGGCACAGGCTGCCCTCAATAACGCCAGCCTGATCCTGGACGGCTGGATTTCCCAGCAGCTGGTGCAGTCTATGGATGGTACTACCTATGGCTATGTAGATCCTCGCATGCCATATATGTTTGGTACTACAGAAGAGGGGGAATTTGTAGGCACTGAAAATGGTGCTGGCCGTGGAGATGCACCGGAGCAAGGAGCCCGTTCTACGCTGGTCACCGATTCTTACTATGCTGCCCGGACTGCTCCTATCCTTGTTATTACCTATTTTGAACAAAAATTTATTGAAGCGGAAGCAGCCCTGGCCGCTGGAGATGCCAACCGGGCCTATGCAGCCTATCAGGAAGGCATACGGGCGCATATGGGAAAAATTGGGGTAGATACTGCTGCCATTGATGCCTACCTGGCCAATCCGGCAGTGAGTGTAGGGGCTGCCGGTCTGAGCCTCGACCTGATCCTCAAAGAAAAATACATTGCCATGTTTTTGTCTCCAGAGGCCTGGATAGATGCCCGCCGGTATGATTATCAGTATGAGGGTATGAGCATTCCGGCCAATTTGAATCCCGACTTAAACGGACAATTCATCCGGCGACTGATTTATCCTACGTCAGAAACTACCCGGAACTCCGCCAACGTACCTGCGGTGACGCTGTCCGACCGCTTGTGGTGGGATCAATAATTTTTTCACATTAAAGACCATACTTATGAAAAGTCTACAAATATATTATGTGTTTCTTATATGCATGGCCGGCTCTCTGATGGTAGCCTGCGAAGAGAATGAAGTGTTGCCTGATCATCAGACTGTAGGAACCTCTACGGCTACTATCGCAGAAATTTCAGTATCTAACGAGGAGCCTGTGCCGGGAGAAGAGGTAATCGTCACTGTCAATTATGTTAATTTGACTGAAGATCCGGCCAAGAGTATACAGATCTTAGAACAAATAGGGGACGGTTCTTTTGCAGAGTTGACCACCATTGACGCCTCTTCTGATCCTGTGAATGAAGAAGTAACCCAAACCTTTCCATATACGGTATCGGCCGTTAGCGGGACAACAGTGTTGCTGGATATGGTGTTAACTTCCCAAAGAGAATTTCCCCAACGGGAAAGGGTAACCCTATCAGTACAATAGGAGCGTGAGTCTAATAACTTTTGTAAACTGGCACCGGGTTAATACCCGGTGTTTTTTTTAGTAAAGGGCATCTTAAGAGGCATAACCCAAAAGTAGGGAAGGGAAAATACCTGTAGTTCAGGTAAAAAAGGCGTGGTTTGTGGCTGAAGTACAAAGTGTCAATATTCTCTGGTGTCTTCTCTGGAATCCTTGCAGAATAAAGCTTGTTCATTTGCTTTCTGTATTGCATTTATATTATATTGCTTTCGATTAAAAAGTGAATTTTTTGGCTACATCTGTAAAATATTCAACCCCTTCGTTTACCCTTTTTAACAAATCATGTTTTGACCTGGTTGAACTGGATTCTTGCTCTATTGATGCTTTGATCACGGATCCTCCTTATGGCATTGCTTTTCAGAATTACCGGTGGGATCAGGCCTTGCCTCACCCGCAGATCTGGCAAGACTGCTATCGGGTGATGAAACCCGGAGCCTATGGCTTGGTTTTTTCGGCTGTGCGATTAATGCATAGGGTAATGGTCGCCCTGGAAGATACGGGCTTTGATATCAAGGATGTACTTTTCTGGTCATTCCTTAATGGCATGCCAAAAAGCCGTGACATTGGGTTGGATATTGATCGGGAATTGGCCATCAGCAGCAGGATTGTAGGAGAGTATCAGTATGTACAGGGTTACCGAAAAAATGGAGCCGCCCATTATAAAGCCCGTAAAGGAAAACCTATTTGTGAACCTGCTTCTGACGTCGGGAAAAAATACAAAGGAGCGGGTACTGGTCTGAAACCTGCGTATGAACCTATCATTCTGATTCAGAAACCAACCGAAAAGGGATTACGGATTGCCCAGAATGTGATTAAATACGGTACAGGGGCGCTCAACCTGGAAGAAACGCGGATACCTTTTGAAAAAGATGAGCCGAAGGTAGGGCATAATCCGCATCCGGCAGGCCGGGTCAGTGCGAACCTGTTAAGAACAGTACCTTTAGCAGACGGTTATGATAAATTTTTCCTCATACCGAAAGTAAGACAGCAAAAGGAGGATTTTAATAATCATCCTACTGTGAAGCCCGTGTCTTTAATGGAGCATTTGGTGAAGTTGATTTCCTTTTCCGGTCAAACAGTGCTGGATCCCTTTGCCGGAAGCGGCAGCACGGGTATCGGCGCGTTACAAAACAACCGTAAATTTGTGGGGTATGAAGTAGAGAAGGCTTATTATGATATTATGCGAAAACGCCTGCATGAATGTGAATAAAATCATAAGAGTAAAGTAAAGGCTGTATCACTGTGTGGGCAGATGGGTTTTCTTTCACTTAATGAGGGATATTCTGTTGTAAGGAAACCAGAAAATGAGAGTGTGGGGAGCCAGAATGAACTTTTCGAATATTTAAAAGTTAAATTTTCTGTGGGGTATCGGCACTTTTTTTTAATTTCAATCTAGTGCATATTTTGCCAGTAACGTTTGTAGCTACCTGTAATATTAGAATGTATGTTTGGACTATTCAGAAAAAACCATAAGAAAGAAGATTCACACCAGCCCATACTGGCAGATTTGAACCAGGAACCTCTGCAGGAAGGTGATATCGTACAGTCCTTCCGTTATGACCTGGGGAAGTGTAGAATTATACAGGGAGAAAAAGGCCTTACGTATGAATCAATGGAAAATGGAAAACAAGTAAGCTGGCATTTGATGGTTGATGCGGCTACAGATTTACAAAAAGTAAAAAAAATTAAATCCACAGAAGTATAACCAAACAATATAACCTAAATTAAGTTACTCTTAATATTAAAACGAATTATAAGAGATTTATTAAGTTTGGTCAAGACTTATTACCGTACTTAACTTTTTTCACTGCCTCACTGTCGACTACTTCCTAGATTTTTGTTGTTGATCTTTTGAACTTTTTAATGAAGCTGTAAGTTCTTAAAAAACTAAAATTCATGTAAGTTTTACACGTAATTTATGGTTAATTTGTAAAAAATAAGAAGTATCTTGGTGATGATTGAAAATTAAGTAAAATTATGTCCATTACTTTACCTATTCTTATCATTTTAATAGCGGTTGTACTACTGATTTCATTTCTCTGCCATGAATCTCCCAAGTCAGCGAAGCATAAAATCACCTTGAAAGAATTGCAGAATATGCACTGTAGCCACCCTCCTGTTTTAGTTACAACCATCAAAGATGGATGTATCCAAGAAACCCGTTGTTACTTTACAGCGGAAGAGCAGGAAAATGAGCCTCAAATTATGGAAGTCATTCCGGACAGTGATTTTGTGTTAAAATATAGATGGCAGGAGAAAAGATTAAGCATTTAATCTAATAATTGTTGATACAATTATTTAAAAAGTAGGAATATTTATATCGCTACTCCCCCCCTCTTCCGGATCATCCTGATCAAATCATTTTTTTTATAACTTTTTCCTGAAAATACTTTCCGCTCTTTAGTCAAGCGACATTCATTTCAAAGTTAATGTAAAGCAGCTTTTAAGGGTAAATCTTTAATTATTCTCGCTTCCTCTGTAAGTAATTGCTCCAGTCTGTGATAAATTTCCCTTTCTTCAAAATAGATCAATGCCATGTGAACAAAAATATGGCTGTGTTTAGCCTCTGAAGCCCAAAGGATTTTATAAAAACGCTTTAGTTCAGCATCCTCCAGCACCTCGCTTACCATTTTAAATCTTTCACAACCCCTGCTTTCAATGATAGAAGCCAGCAGTAAACGATCGCGAAATCGGGTTTCTGGTGTGCCTCCATGGCTAAGAGCCATAAGCTGCTTGATATAAGGGTCAGGAGCCATTTCCTTGGCCAATGGAATACCTTTCTGCTGCATGAGCGTATATACCTGCTGAAAGTGCTGCAGTTCTTCAATGCCTGTCTCTATAAGCTCAGGAATAATTTCATGTTTTTCCGGATATTTGGCCACAAAACTCATCACCATGGCAGAAGCCTTGCGTTCACAGTCTGCGTGATCCTGTAGGAACGAAGCAAAATCTTGTATTACCGTATCCAGCCATGCCTGACTGGAAGGAAGCATAAGGTCAACTTTGTATTGCATAGTGGTTAGTCAATGTTTTGAAAGGTAAATTTACTATCTTAATTTGTCTTATGTACAAAGAGTCTTTACCTGACATTGCACAAATATACTTTCGCCGTTTCAGCGACCGACCTACACTGATTCATACCCCGCCCCAGCCAGAGACTAAGATCATTATTGTTATTCCCTGCTATGATGAACCAGATCTGCTCAAGACGCTGTGTTCACTGGCCCAATGCCAGGCTTCTCAGTACCCGGTAGAGGTTATAGTAGTTATCAATGCCCATGCAGGAGCAGATCCTCTAATAATGCAACGCAACCGGCAGGCCTATGAACAAGCAGCCCATTGGCTGGGCGTGCAGCAGCATTTACCTTATCAATGTCACTTACTGAAGATGGACGATCTGCCATCCAAACATGCTGGCGTTGGGCTGGCCCGCAAAATTGGGATGGATGAAGCGCTTAGACGCTTCGCGGGCATCGGGTTTCCCGGATGGATTGTTTGTCTGGATGCCGACTGTACGGTATCCCACAACTATCTCATTGCCATAGAGAAAGAATGTATGGCTACGCTACCCAAGGCCTTTACCATTTATTTTGAACATGATTTAAATAGCCAGCCACAGCCTGACCTGCGTCAGGGTATTGTATATTATGAATTGTTTCTGCGGTATTATGTCAATGCTCTCCGATACAGTGGATTTCCTTTTGCCATGCATACCATTGGCTCGAGTATGGCAGTGCGGGCTGATATATATGCTAAAGTAGGGGGAATGAACCGGAGAAAGGCCGGTGAGGATTTTTACTTTCTGCACAAAGTGGCTCCTCAGGGAGACTTTCTGCAGATCAATCAGACGGTAGTTTATCCTTCTTCCCGCATTTCCTATCGGGTTCCTTTTGGCACAGGCAAAGCTCAGGCAGAATGGCAGCATAACAGAGAAAAGCGATTAAAGACCTATCATTTGCAAATTTTTGAGGAATTAAAGCAATTCTTAAGCCAGGTGGACCTGTACTACACACAGACACAAAGCCAGATACCTGCGCTTGTAGATTCTTTACCACCTGCTGTAAAAGCGTTTTTGTGGCAACAGGATTTTGAGCATAGTATAGAAGAAATAAAAAATAACACCACACACCTTCACTCTTTCAGAAAGAGATTCTTTCACTGGTTTGATGGTTTTAAAGTATTAAAATATGTGCATTTTGCCAGAGACCATTTCTATCCTGTGATCCATCTGACAGAAGCGGCCCATCTGCTGGCAGAAAAGGTCACACAGGAAACCTATCCGGAGGATGAAGAAACGTTGTTACATTTTTACCGGCAACTGGATCGTTAGGAAAACAAACTGGTTTAGGACAATACGTTGGCAGGGCTGTCCTACCTTTATGACAGTAGCCTATGCAGTAGTCAAATGAGGATAGATACAGATTTTGTGGAACTTAATGAATATTTTTCATATCATAGAGCTGTATGCAAGGTTATGAAAATGCAAACGGATACATCATCATTGCTGGTGTGATAGTAATGCTTGTTATGGCTATCTGTATTGTTATTTTTGTGTTAGTCTACAACAAACGATTTATTGAAGAGCAAAACCGGCATCAGAGAATTTTATTAGACGCCTCTATTCAATCTCAGGAAAACGAACGTAAAAGATTAGCCCAGGAACTGCATGATGGAATAGGGCCCATGCTGGCTACTGCCAAACTGCAGCTGTACCAATTACAAAAAGACAGAAATAATCCGGAAGTATTGGAGAATTTCAAAAACCTTCTCTCTCAGCTCATACAGGAAGTAAGAACCATCAGCCGAGGTATGTCGCCCTCCGTTGTCAGTAAGTTGGGCCTAATTGATGCACTTAAAAGCTTTTGTGATACGATTAATGATACCACTCATATTACAGTAGATTTTTTTGACCGGGTGGATCGGACCTTTGATAATTCCATAGCCTTGCCCCTTTACCGGATAGGACAGGAACTGATCAACAATGCTATCAAACACGGCTCACCCAGCCATATATCAGTGAAACTTTATACGGTATCAGATTTCTTGTTCTTGGAAGTAGAAGATAACGGAAAAGGTTTTACGCTGAAAAACGGCTCCGTACCAGAGAGCGGTGGCATTGGTCTGTTGAATATTCAAAGTCGCCTCAATTTGTTAAACGGAAAGATGGATCAGAAATCTTCCCCAGGATGCTGTATCGTTGTTTGTTTACCTATAAATAGTTTATTGCAACATGAAGATTATCATCGCTGACGACCACACCATGTATAGAAAAGGACTGGCCGATTTTATCAAGAAAGGCTATCCTGAGGCCCAGATAGAAGAAGCCGCAAACGGAAAAGAGTTGTTGGAGCTACAGGAAAAATATAAGGCCGAACTCATCCTGTTGGATCTGGAAATGCCTATCATGGATGGTATTGAAGCAGCGTCAAAATTGCTAAACAAGTTTCCCGGAACAAAAATTATTGTGCTGACTATGCATGATGACAAACGATTCATGCAGAAAATGATAGAACTGGGTGTGCATGGTTATCTCCTGAAAGGAGATGAGGAGGATAACATTAACGAAGCGATCAAAGCAGTAATTAGCGACAAGTACTATTTCGATCAACAAAGCACCCTCTTTTTGAGAGAGGAAGCTCTCCGCAACAAAAAGTTTCGGGAGAATTTTCATGTATTCAAACAAATATCGGATCGCGAACTGGAAATCCTTCGCTTGATCTGCCAGGAAAAAACCAATAAAGAAATCGCGGAACAATTATCTATCAGTGTCAGAACAGTAGACAATCACCGGAATAGCCTGCTGATCAAATGCAAAGCAAAAAATACGGCAGGCCTAATTGTCTATGCCATACAACACAATCTGGTAGATATCCATACTATGGACGATTAGGTTGAGTCTTTCCACTTAGGTGAAATGCAGGTTTTCGCTCAAATTTTTCATTTCAACCTTTTTTTCTGAAAAAAACCAATAAAAAGTGCGAAATTTTTTCTGTCATCTCTAAACGATGTCCTTGTTATCAGGTTTAAACTATGGCATTTACCGGAAAAGAAGGGGAAACCATTTCTTTAGATGAAGCGAAAAAACTAACCGGCGATTATCAGAAAAATCATCCCGGTGCTGTAAAAGCCGTATTCATGGGTGCCGAAATTATTCAGAAAATACTTGATCAGCAAGGATGTATGGGAATCAGAGTATATTTTGGGGAAGATAACAATCAGTATACAGTAGTACTGGTGGGAGCAAACAGTAACGAAGATGATATGACCGAAGGAGTCCTCGCCGATAGAGGAAAACCCTGTCCTCCCGATTGCCCTGTCCAGTCACCTCTTATGCGTTGACTATGATCCTCATCGTCTTTTCAGATGTGTTCGATTATGCTTCTATGCTTTCGGTAGTGATACCCATAGCCATTGCTACCTATTCTTTTATCAGGCTGGAGCGTTATCTCAGGCTCTTGTATATCTTGTTGTGGCTGTCTTTTGTGATAGATATCCTGCTTGAATTGTTGATTATGGCAGGATGGCTGTCAAGTAATATACCTTTTTTCCATTTTTATACGGTCGCAGAGTTTACCCTTTACTCTTTGTTATATAAGGAAGTTTTACGAGATGTCAAGCCTCTCATGGCTATGCTTATCGTTGCTTTTCTGTTGTTTAAATTGTCAGATTTATGGTTGATTACCCGCCCGGACCAGCCTGATACGGCCGCCATGACATTGGAAAGTATTATCATTATTTTTTATTGCTTCCTGTATTTTGATCAGTTACTCAAAGAAAAACTCATTATGTATTTGACCAGGCATCCTATGTTCTGGATTAATTCGGGTGTGCTGGTTTATTTTTCCGGGAGTTTTTTCCTTTTTTTATTTAGTCCTTATATCTTCAAGAATGAAGGTTCTGTAGATATCTATTGGTCCTTCCATGCTGTGCTGAGTCTGTTGAAAAATCTCTCCTTTGCCATAGCATTTTATTTGGTATCAAAAAGTTATAGACTATCTTTAAATAGTCCTGAAAGATAAAAGGGCTTTCTTCCAACAAGTTGTCATCTATGAGGAAGTTGTGTTGAGAAAATTAATCAGAAATTTTTTGTATGCTGCCCTAGTAGGACTCGTACTGTTTTTTATTCTTTTCGGGCGTATCAACAAAGAGCCATTTCGGCAAAAAGACTATTACCACCAGTCTTTGGCTCATCTCGATAGTATTCATCAGGCCTTTACCCTACAGCAAAATGACACGCTTCAGGCAGGGTGGAGCCGGCAAAATATCACGCCGCCCGATCCGGTCAACCTGATGGGATATGGTTTCAAAGGAGATTACGAACAGGTACACGACTCTCTGTTTGTAAGGACTGTCATTTTCTCAGATGGAGTGCAGCGGATAGCTTTGGTCAGCTATGATCTGATGATGGTGCACCCTTCACTGGTGGCGGCTGTCCAACAGGCTATAGAACATACAACCCTGTCTATTGATCATATTTACTACACTGCTATTCATACCCATCATGGGTACGGTGGGTGGGCTACAGGCCTTTCCGGAAAGATAATCGCCGGTGGCTATGATGCTGCTTTGGTACAAATGATAGTGCACAAAACGCTCAAATCTCTGGAAGAAGCCACCCATACCGCAGCGCCGGTAGCCATTGGTTATCAACAATACAGTTTGCCTTCTTTGCTGAGTAACCGTTTGGTGAAGCAGGGGAAAGAAGATTCGCTGTTGCGGGTAGTCGAATTGCGTAAAAAATCAGGAGAAACCGGTTTGATATGTGCTTTTGCGGCTCATGCCACCTATCTCCCCTCCAAATCCAAGGATCTGTCGGCTGACTATCCTGGTACATTGATCAACCGATTGGAAGCAGACACAACGGTAGATTTTGCTTTATTTGCGGCCGGAGCAGTAGGAAGCCATAGTCCGGTAAAAAGCAATCCTTTTTCGTATGATTCCCTGGCACATTATGCTGAGCAGATGGCTCAACCCGTGTTGAAGAATCTGAGGCATCCTCCACTCACTTTTACCAAAAAACTTGTATACCATTCTTTGCCGGTAGCTTTGGGTGAGCCACAGCTAAAAATTAGCGATGCTTGGCGGGTCAGACCCTGGTTGTTTAACCTTTTTTTTGGAAAGTTACACCCCAGCATCACACTGTTGCAGGTCGGAGAGATTATTTTTTTAGGATACCCGGCAGATTTCTCCGGCTTACTCTATGAAGATATTCAGCCTCCTCCCGGTAGCCAGGTCATCATCACAAGCTTCAATGGTGATTATATAGGTTATATCATACCGGATCATTATTATCATTATCCACATGCGGAAGCAAGAGAGCAAAACTGGTTCGGACCCTATACGGGAAGTTATTTTATTGATCTGACAAACCGTTTGCTGAGACTGGTAAGTGAGAATGAATAAAAAAAGCGGACAAATAATTGCCCGCATAGTGGAGGTTATGGTTGGTTATATGAACTAATTTTTCTTTATGTTCAACAATTTGCCTTGGGGGCTGAAACTCAAAACGGCTTGTATGTCATTGTTGATTTTATCAGCTAAGGAGAGTACATACAGTGTTTCCTGTGGTTGCTCTTGGATCATTTTTTTTACCAGTAACGAAATGTTGTGCGTCGCCTGACCTTCTACTTTATGAACCTCATGGATAGATAAATCTTTAAAAGGGCTTTCCAAAAAACCAGCCATCACTTCTGAGGGAAGTTCAGCGGTATTAATGAGCTGTTGGTTGGCCTCCACAACACTTTCGTCCAGATATTTTTTGTAAAAATGAGTTTGCACAATAGCATCCTCTGCCAGTGCGGAGGCGAGGATGGCGATCAAACTGAGCAAACAGAAAAACTTGATAATTTTCATGGCAGATCCTCCTAGCTTTGACTATATATATAAAAAAATCATACCAATCTCGGTGATATAGTCCCTAGGTAAAATTTTGGGCGTTTTTCAATGAGCGGCTGTATAAAAGTGTGGAAAAAAGTCGCATACTTTGTTGATCAATTTTCCACAATGCTTAGACAAAGAGGGTTTAGCTCGTGGCAAGGTAGGTAAAGCACATATTTTTATAGGGAGTAAGATCAGGGGCAGGCATATCAGGTACTTTGGCTTCTTCGTCCCAGTGGCGCATGCGTAAGCTAAGTTGAAACAAATGATCCTGCTCGAAAGCACGAGCCTCCTCAGCGCTCATGGGGCCTCCCTGGTATCGTAAGGTATTTTTACTGGCTTCAGAGAGCCTCTCATAATAGTCAGGATCCCGGTAGGTGAGATACCGTTTGGCTTGTACATGATTTTCTACCAGAAGGGCTAAACGCTCTGAAAAACCTTTCTCTCTTAAATAATTACTGCCTATGATCTCGTGTCGCATAGTGCCATAAGCCCCCATAGTTTCTGCAGCACTGTTATCATGGTGGCATAGATGCCCAATGTCATGGAAAAAAGCAGCCAGGATAACTTCCTGATCATAGCCTTCTGCTTCAGCCAGCCGGGCACTTTGTACCATGTGTGCTAACTGGGTAACAGATTCCCCATATTCCTCATGGCCATACTTTTCGTACAGATCAAAGATCTCGTCGGTGATGGTTTGTGCTCGCTGGTCAGGTGTGAGTTCCATAAAAAATTTTTAGCTAAGATAGAAGATGAGCCGCTTTTTCAGAAATAAGTGTTTTAAGGAATTGTTAATTTATAGTAACCCAATTATAATTCCTGCAAAGCAACTGAAAGCATTTCTTTAGAAGGAAAAAGATGACAAGAAACGAGGGCTGTCGGGTAAGCCATGGAAGCACCTTCAAAATATTTGCTCGAAAGCACGTTTTATACCAGGCATTTTGAGAATAAACTTACTTTCCTTTTTTGTTTCTGTTTGGCAGACGGATTGAGGCGCGTAACGTTTTGCTGCTGACCCATGAATATACAGCATAGCGGGTGCTATCAGAAATCCAATGCATACAGAGGCCAGCAGAAGGGAACGGGCTGTAGAAAGATACTGCTTCATGGGGATGAGGTTTATACCTCACAACACTTTTCGGGTCCTAAATATTCCAACAAAAAAAAGCGAAATATCAATATTTATTACACCATCAAATCAATTGCGCTATATTTTCTGCAGCATCCTGAAAATACAGATAAAAAGAAGTTTGCTTTCCTTTTAAAGAGTGCACTCTGATGGTTCCTCCATGTAAATTCATAATGTGTCTGGAAAGACTCAAGCCAATACCGGATCCATTGTCTTTGGTAGAAAAGAAGGGAATAAATATTTTATCCAGTTTGTCTTCGTCGATGCCTGAGCCATTATCGGTTACCTCCAGAATGGTTCGGTCATTTTGCTGCCAGGCACTCAATTGAAGCAGGGGTTGCGGTGTTTCCCTTAAGGCCTGGATGCCATTGGTCAGCAAATTGATTAACACCTGTTCTATTTGTCGGAAATCTGCCCGGATAACCAGGTGCTCAGGAGTTATCTTTATCTGAAACTGTATATGTTGTTTTTTAAGTTCGCCCAGCATCAGACGGCTGACCGAATCAAACAAGGCCCTCACCTGAAAAACTTCTGATTGGGGCGCTGGCACTTTGGTGAGTTTACGATAATCATCCAGAAAGTGTAGCAGCCCATCGCTGCGTTTCTGTATGGTTTTGAGTGAGAAGGCTAACTCTTCCACAAAGTTTTCCTGCAGGGCTTCTTTCTTTTTAGGTACCCCCTTTTCATCTTCTATCAGCATCACCAAGGTTTCTGTCAGAGAAGCGATAGGCGTGACAGAATTCATGATCTCGTGTGTGAGTATACGAATCAGCTTGTGCCAGGCATCCATCTCATTCTGGTTAATTTCATTTTCAATGTCCTGAAAAGTGATGATCTTGTAAGGTTGCTGCAACAATACGGCAGAAGTGACATGCACAGACAATCTTTTGCTTTCGCCATTCACCGGCATTTCTACCAGTTTGCTTTCCCCTTCCTTGAGTTGATCTATTTCTTGCACAAACTGAGGGTGACTTAATTTCAGGTTTCGCCAGTAATGATACTGGCCAATGCCAAGCAGGTCCATAGCGGGCTGATTCAGTAAGGCAATTTCTTCGCCTTTCAAAGAGATGATGCCTACCTTGATGTGCCTTACAATCAGTTTCAGATAATGATATTGGGCTTCTCTTTCCGCCTTTATTTGCTTGTATGATTCGATGATCTCCCTGAATGCGGCATGGAGTTCCTGGAAAGCCGGGTCTTTTTTCCGCTTAGAAAAATGGATGGTAAAATCGGCATTTTTAATAGAAAGCAGAAATCTGGCCAGCTGCTGATTGGTACGGGTGACGTAGCGGATCAGCTCATACACCTGTAAAACCACTAGGGTCACTAAAATGATCTGGTTAAAAAAAAGATCGGTTCTGCCGAAAATGACAGCCAGGCACAGCATAGTAGCCAGTAGCAAAATCACCCTGATGATGACAGAAACGGCAAATGACCTGAAAACCATAGGTTGAATTGGATAAATATGAGGGTATAGAATAATTCCTTTTATGCTTCCATTAGAGAGATAAGCTGTGTATTACAAACCAAACTTGTCTAACCTTCTGTACAACGCTGTACGGGTAATGCCCAGGTCTTTAGCGGTTTTTGTGATATTTCCCTGATTACGCTCCAGTGCTTTTTTGATGAAATTTTTTTCATTCTCATCCAGGGTAACGGATTCCAGGGTATCTGAAATGGAAGGGATAGCAGGGATAGGGCTCAGCATGAAGTCTTCAGCCTCCAAAGTTTTTCCTTCACTCAAAATCACAGCTCTTTCTATCACATGTTGCAGTTCGCGCACATTACCGGGCCAGGCATATCGCTGTAGCTTGCCCAAAGCTCCTTTGCTTATCTGCCATTGTGGTTTACTGTATTTTTCCGCATAGATTTTCAAAAAATGTTCTGCCAGTATGGGAATATCTTCCTGTCTTTCCCGCAAGGGCGGCACAAAAATTTCTACCGTATTGATGCGGTAAAGCAGATCCTGCCGGAATCCTTCGTCCTGCAGACCAGGTGCGTCAGCCACCATATCATACAGGGGCATATTGGTGGCACAGATCAGGCGGATATTAAGAGGAATTTCCTTGTTAGAGCCTACCCGGCTGATGCTCCGGTTTTGCAATACTGTCAGTAGTTTTGCCTGTTGTGGCATCGCTAAATTGCCTATTTCATCCAGGAAGATAGTACCTCCCTGCGCTAGCTCAAACTTTCCGGGTTTATCCTGGTAAGCATCTGTAAAAGCTCCTTTTACATGCCCGAAAATTTCGCTTTCAAACAGCGAAGGCGTCAGGGTACCTACATCTACACGCACAAAGGGAGCTTGCTGTCGGGAAGATTTCTGATGGAGGGCCCGGGCTACCAGTTCTTTGCCGGTTCCGTTTTCTCCCAGGATCAAAACATTGGCTTCTGTATCGGACACTTTGTCTATGAGTTGGTAAACCCGAAGCATCGCTGATGCGTGGCCTATCATCTCCGGAGCACTGTCCTGAAGGTGGGCGGCAGAGGGCTTTTTGCCTGAAGATGGCCCTCCCGTTTTTTGACGGCGCTCCAGTGCTGCTTCTATGGCTTCCAGCAACTTGCTGTTTTTCCAGGGTTTCAGCACAAAATTAGCTGCTCCCTGTCGCATTGCTTCTACGGCCAGCTCAATATCACCATAAGCCGTAATCAGAATAACGGCTGTTTGGGGTGCTATCATCAGGATACGCTCCAGCCAGTAAAGCCCTTCCCGTCCGTCATGTTCGCCCCGCTTGAAGTTCATGTCCAGCAATATGATATGGTATTGGTTTCTGGATACCCTCTGATTGATCTGTGTAGGATCTTGCTCCGTGTCTACTACTTCGAAGTACTGCCTTAGCAACAGACGGGCTGAGTGCAGCACATCGGCGTCATCGTCAATGATCAGTATCTTTTTGGGTTGCTGGCTCACCGTAAGGTCTTTGTTTTAAACTGATAATATAACCGAAAGCAAGGAAAAGTCAATTGATTTCTCCTTCATTCTCCAGGCTGATTTTTGCGATGCGCCCCTCAGCGCCTGTGGCCCATCCTACTTGTCCGTCTTTAACAAACTGTATACTATGATAGCCGGTGGTATCGGCAGATAACCAGTTTTTTCCACCATCGGTCGAATAATCTGAGCCGGAAGTACCCACCGCCATCAGCAGTTTTCGCCCAGTATTATAGGCCACGCCGGAGCGGTAACCCCGGGGAGGCGTGATGGCCAGTTGCCAGCTCAGGCCTCCATCGGTAGTAAAGCAGGCATTTTGGGTATTGGCATCCGGTTCCTGGTAGTTACCTCCTACGGCTGCTCCCTGCAACGTATCTATAAAAGCAATAGAAAAAATACCACTAGAGGCTTGTCCCTGTAGCATGGGTGTTTCAGCTACCGCCCAGTGCAGTCCACGATCCGCAGAGCGGAAGACACGTGCCTGCTGGCCGCCGGTCGCAAACCATACGTGCCTTTCTCCTTGCACAACCAGCCCCGTACCGCTGGCTGCAAACCCCGCTTCACCTTCAACAGGAGAGGGTATATTGTCTGCCGGTACTTCTTCCCAAAGACTGCCTCCGTTTTCTGTTCGGATGAGCACAAAATGTCCCTCTACCGGATCGCTCATGGCTATGCCACGGTCAGCATCCCAAAAGGCAAAAGCATCGAAGAAAATACCCAGGCTTGTATTTTTATACTGGAGTTGCCAGGTAGCGCCTCCATCTTCTGTCTTATACACTAAACCTGGTGCACCGGCACTTAACAGGTAAGCTGTGGTGGCGTCAAAAGCAGCAATATCTCTGAAATCAGTAGTGTCAGTATCAGGCAAAGCAAGCCTCTGCCAGTGGTTGCCTCCATCGGTGGTACGCAGCACAGTACCTTCGGAGCCACTGGCCCAGACCACCAGGCTGTCGACCACCGATAAACCCCGCAGACTGGCTTGGGTGCCGCTCTCCTGGGGTGTCCACTGGAATCGGACAGCCAGAGGGCTGGTTTGTTGTCCCTGATTGGATACACAGCTACACAACAACAGTAGAAGAACATAAAGCGTGATATAATTTTTCATCAAGGGTAGTGATAGATATGTTCTGCAAAGATAAAAATACCTTTTCATTCCTAAACTGTATCAAAAACGAACAGGCACTGTCATGGAAATGATACACCATGATTAAGATAAGCCTTGTATATGGCTCACTGTCAGTACTTTTTGTAAATTTTGAGGTCTGGAAGAAAGTTTGCAGCCAGAGTCATTGAACCTTATTTTTCATGATATTTTCCGCACAAAGATGCGGAATCTGTTCTGCGGAAAATAAAAATCGTTACTTCCATTCATCTTGTAACCAGTAGAGAAAATGCTGAAGAACTACCTGATCACTACCCTGAGACACTTGCGCAAGCATAGGAATTATACCATCATCAACCTGTTAGGGCTTTCCCTGGGGATTACCTGTAGCTTAATCCTGTTTCTGATGATCAAGTTCTGGCTGAGCTTCGATACATTTCATACAAAAGCCGATCGCATATACCGGGTCGTCAAGGAATCGGATGGTGCCGGCGGGCGCGATTTTTCGCCTGGTGTGCCGCTTCCACTTCCGGATGCTTTCCGGAATGATTTCCCGGAAACAGAACAGGTGGCTTTTGTGAGGGCGCTTTTTTATGCAGGTACTTTATTGACAGTTGAAGAGGCCCAGGGCACCCCTAAAAGTTTCCAGGAAGAAGAGCATGTGGGATACACTGAACCTCAGTTTTTTGAGGTTTTTGATCGCCCTTTTCTGGCAGGCAATCCGGCTACCGCCCTGGATGAGCCCAATGAGGTGGTGCTCTCTGAAAAGTATGCCAAAAAATATTTTGGCAATAGCCAACCGGTCGGTAAAACCATTACCCTCAACAAAGAGAAAACATTGGTTGTGACAGGCGTGATGCAGGATTATCCGGACAACACAGATTTTCCTTTAGATGTGTTTATTTCTTATGCCACAGTAAAAAACGAACTGAAAGGCAGCTGGGGCAGTACCAGCAGCGACGATCAGTGTTATGTGTTGCTGGCCGAAGGTCAGTCAGCAGCGGATATTAACCGGCGGCTGGTGCCGTTTGTCAAGAAATATTACGGAGAGGAAACCGCTCAAAATGATGATGTAAAACATTACCTGCAACCCTTACAGGAGATGCATTTTGACCCCCGTTTCAGTACCTTCGGACAGACTGAGATTCCGAAAGAAATCCTCTGGACGCTGAGCATTGTGGCGGTTTTCCTGATCTTTATTGCCTGCGTCAATTTTATCAACCTGGCCACGGCCACCTCTGTGAAGCGGGCCAAAGAGGTAGGGATTCGTAAGGTGCTGGGCAGTACTTTCCGGCAGCTGGTGCGTCAGTTTCTGGGTGAAACAGTGCTCATTACTCTACTGGCCGTGCTGATTGCCTTAGGACTTACAGAATTGCTACTGTTAAAAGTTAATCCGTTCTTGGAGCTTTCCCTGAAGCTACAGCTCCTGCATGATGCCTGGCTGTTATATTATCTGGTAGGGATTACCATCATCATCAGTGTATTGTCTGGCCTCTACCCGGCCTGGGTGATGGCCCGGTTCCAGCCAGCGCAGGCTTTTAAGAATCATTTGCAAAAGCCCGGCAAGCAGGGTTTCTCTTTACGTAAAGGCCTGATCGTTTTTCAGTTTATCATTGCCCAGGTCTTTATCATCGGTACTATCGTCCTGTTCCTTCAGATGCAATACATACGGCAAGCAGATTTAGGGTTTCAGCATGAAGCTGTCGTCAGCGTACGGCTGCCCGAAAGTAAAGCCGATTACAAAAAAACCCTGCAAACCGAGTTGCAGCGTCTTCCTGGTGTGGAAAAAGTGAGTCTGGCCTACAGCAATCCTTCTTCTGGTTGGTTGTCCATGACCAGCTACCAAATGGAAGATAATCCGGAGCGGTATAATACCCAGGTGAAATATGCAGACCGGCATTACCTGGATGTTTTTGAGATAAAACTGATGGCCGGAGAGGGTTTTACAGAGACAGATACGCTCAGCCGGGTTCTTGTGAATGAGACTTTTCTCAGAAAGCAAGGGATGGCTTCCCCGGAAGAAGCTATCGGAAAAACCATAAAACTCTGGGAATTTGACTTGCCCATTGTAGGAGTAGTGCAGGATTTTCATACCCAGTCGCTTACAAGAAATATTGAGCCAACCATTATCATAGACGATCGCAGTAGCTACGATATGGCCGCTATCAGGCTTCAGCCAGGACATACACAGGCAACTTTGAAGCATATTGAGCAAAAATGGTCTGCTTTTTATCCAGAATACACTTTTGATTATCAGTTTGTCGACGACGAAATTGCTGACTTTTATGAGGGGGTAGACAAACTCTCCAAGCTGATTCATGTGGCCGCCCTGGTCGTGATTTTTATTGGTTGCCTGGGTTTATACGGGCTGGTCACTTTTATGGCAGAGCAAAAGACAAAAGAAATCGGCATACGCAAAGTGATGGGCGCTTCCGTGGGTAGTATTGTCCGGATTTTCTCTTTGGAGTTTATCAAGCTGATTGCGCTGGCCTTTGTAGTAGCGGCTCCGCTCGCTTATTATGTGATGAATGGCTGGCTTCAGGACTTTGCTTTCCGTGTGAATTTAGGAGCAGGTGTTTTCCTGGTAGGTATGTTGGTAACCCTGCTCATTGCACTGCTGACTGTCAGCTATCAGTCTGTCAAATCAGCTATGGCCAATCCGGTGGAATCTTTAAGAAATGAATAAAAGGTGAACGGTGAAATGGTAGAACGGTAAAGGGTATACGGTATGGAATTTAACCTTTTACCCTATACCGTATTACCGTGTACCGTATTACCGTACTACCGTGTACCGTATTACCGTACTACCGTGCACCGTCACCACCGCTACCTTTTAAATGAAAATACCAATGATAAAAAATTATTTTACAACAGCCCTTCGCCATCTGCTGAAAAATAAAGGGACTACCCTTATCAACATTACCGGACTGGCTCTGGGCATAGCAAGCCTGCTGATCGTTTTGGTGATAGTTCGCTATGAGTTGAGTTTTGACCGTTTTCACTCCAATGAGGATCGCATTTACCGTGTAGTGGGCTCAGCCATAGTAAATGGAGAAACACAATCTGGCGCAGGCGTTGTTTACCCACTGGCAGGTGCTATCAAAACTTCTTTAACAGCTGTGCGTGAAGTAACGGCCATGCAATATGAAGGAGGCAGGCAAATTTCAGTGTATGATGAAAAAACAGGAGAAATATTGCGCCAATTCCAGGAGGACGAAGGTTTTGTGTATGCAGATTCCGCTTTCTTCAAGGTCTTCGACTTCAAGGGCGCTGGTTTTCACTGGATTGCAGGAAATCCGCAGACCGCATTGAAAGAGCCTAATACTTTAGTGCTGACAGAAAGCCTGGCCAACAAATATTTTCCGGAAGGAGATGCTTTAGGGAAAACCCTGAAGATCAACAATGCAGTAGATTATACAGTGACAGGCGTGGTAACTGATTTGCCTTCCAACACCGATTTTCCCTTTCAAATGCTGGCTTCATATGAAGGCTTCAAAAGCAGATTCAATGATTTTAATAGTGACTGGAGATCGGTGGGCCCAAACTACTGCTATGTTGTATTACAGGAGGATGCGAAACCGGAAGAAGTTGAAAAACAGATATTAGCTATCCATAAAGCGCATGTTGACAATGACTTACCATCCAGGGTTTACAAGCTGCAACCTCTTCGAGAAGTACATACTGATATCCGGTATGGTAATTTCAGAGGTCGGACGGTAAGCTGGGAAATTATAGGAGCGCTCCTCATCATTGGAATGTTCCTGATCCTTACTGCGGTGATTAATTTTATCAATCTTACTACGGCTCAGGCCATGATCCGCACGAAAGAAGTATGTGTGCGCAAGGTAATGGGTAGTGGCAGAAGGCAACTGATTACTCAGTTTTTAGGAGAAACTTTTATCATCACTTTGCTGGCAGGGGTGCTGGCATTGGGCGCAGCTGAACTGACGCTATTGTATGGGGGATCTTTATTGCAGGTAACGCTGGAAAAGGTATTAATAGCCGATCCCTTTGTATGGCTTGCCTTGATTGCTATCATCCTCATCGTTACCCTGCTGGCGGGCAGCTATCCGGCCCTGGTCATGTCGCGGTTTCATCCGGTAGCAGCCATTCGGAATAAATTGAATTTCGGTTTAAAAAAAGGTGTGCAATTGCGGTGGGGATTGGTCACACTACAATTTGTGATTGCTCAGGTGTTTATCATCGGTACCATCATCGTGATCAGGCAGATGGAGTACTTCCGCAATGCCGATATGGGCTTTGACAAGGATGCCATCGTTGTGGTACGCCTGCCCGAAAATCAGGAATCAACTTTACAGACATTGAAAAATCAGTGGATGGCAATTTCTCAGGTGAAAGACATCAGCATGGCCTCTACCTTACCCTCTGGTGAGAGCAGGTTGGCCAACTGGCAGGATATCCGTAGAAAAGGAGCACCGGAAAATGAGGGAATTATCTTTGAACGGCAAGTTATCGATGAGTATTACCTTGATCTTTACCAGATTCCCTTACTGGCGGGGAGAAACTTCGTTCCTACAGATACTTTGCAGAGGATTATTATTAATCGTAACCTGGCGGAAAAAGCTGGCTTTGCTACTCCTGCTGAAGCCATTGGCGAAACTATGATCAACTTCGACAGGGAGCTTACAGTGGTGGGAGTGGTAGAAAACTTTCATTCCAAGTCCTTCAAAGAAGAAATAGACTATGTGGCTTTCGTCATGGATCCGAGAAGGTATCGTATGGCCAGTATCAAGTTAAATATGAGTACGGACAGAGCGAATACCATAGGACAGCTACAGGAAACGCTGCATAAGATAGAAAAAATATGGACGGCCACCTATCCTGCCTATGTATTTGATTATCGCTTTCTGGATGAAAACATTGCAGCCTTTTACAGAGAAGAAACACGGCTATCACAATTGTTCAAGATACTGGCAGGCATTACCATTTTCATCGGTTGTCTGGGCTTGTACGGATTGGTCGCTTTCATGGCCGTACGCCGTACCAAAGAAGTAGGCATTCGCAAAGTGCTGGGTGCTTCGGTACAACATATTCTGGTGTTGTTTTCCAAAGAGTTTATCGGTTTGGTCATGCTCGCCTTTTGCATCGCTGGCCCAATTGCTTACTTCACCATGCAGCAGTGGTTAGAGAATTTTGTGTATAAAATAGATATTGGCATAGAGGTGTTTGCTGGAGCCGTAATAGTTTCTCTGCTCATTGCCTTACTGACGGTGAGTTATCAGTCAGTGAAAGCGGCGATGACCAATCCGGTTGAATCGCTAAAAACAGAGTGATATTTCTTGAAAGCATAATGGACTTGACTCCCTGTCAATAATAAACAGTATCTTCATACATCAATAACCATGATTCACTATTTCTTCAAAACCATCTACCGACATAGCCTGCGCTATAAACTTTTTACTTTCCTCAACATCACAGGTTTAGCCATTGGTCTGACTGTTTGCCTGCTGATCAGCCTGTATGTGTGGGATGAGCTGCAATACGACCGATTTCATCAGGAGGCAGACAATATTTTCAGAGTGGATATGTCTTTCATCTGGGGCGATACTGACGAACGTTTTGGTTCCACGCCACCTCCGGTAGCCAGCCTGCTTACTGAAAATTATCCGGAAATATCTGCGGCAGTGAGAATCACTAATTTCGGCTTGCTTTTCGTTTCGGTAGGAGAAGGGAGTGAGGCAAAAGCGTTTGATGAAGAAAATATACTGGCAGTAGATTCTACTTTTTTTGACATCTTCACGGTACATACTTTAAAAGGAAATCCGCACGAGTCGTTGCAAGAACCCAATACGGCTATCTTAACGGAAGAAACAGCCCGCAGATACTTTGGCAACGAGGAAGCTTTGGGTCAACTGTTTTCTGTAGAAGTTGGTGGTAAAAAACACACCATTAAAGTAGGTGGCATTGTGGAAAGCCTTCCTGAGCAGTCGCACTTTGACTTTGATGTGTTGTTGTCCATGTCTACTTTTCCTGATGTAAAGGAAAGAGAATGGGTGTGGGTATGGACCACCTTTGTCACCTATGTGAAGGTAAAAGAAGGGACAGACATTCAACAACTGGAGGAAAAAATAAAAAGCCTACCGGCTCGCTATGCCGGAGCCAGCCTGGAACAAATCTATGGTTATTCCTTCGAAGATTACCAGAAGCAAGGCAAACAGTGGGAGCTTTTTTTATTGCCCCTCAAAGATATTCATCTGTTCTCCGAAAATTCTTATAACCGCCTGGGGGCCACCGGAGATATTGCCTACGTTTATCTTTTGGTCTCCATAGGATTGCTGGTGATGGCCTTGGCGATCATTAATTTCGTGAACCTGTCTACGGCAAGGGCTACCCAACGAACCAAGGAAATTGGTGTGCACAAAGTATTAGGTTCCGGGCGGTCGAGTCTCATCCGCTTGTTTCTCCTGGAGTCATTACTATTTGGGGGATTGGCTATGTTCATTGCCTTGGCACTGACAGAAGCCCTGACGCCTTTTTTCAACCAGATCTCTGGTAAACAGCTCTCTCTTTTACAGCATACAAATGGCTTATTCTTCCTGCTGTTGTTTGTCTTTACCTGTGGCATCAGTCTATTGGCAGGCGGCTATCCGGCCTTCTACCTGTCTTCTTTTCAGCCCGTGAAAGCCCTGAAAAGAAAGATCATACTGGACCATAGTGTGAAAGCCGTACTGGTAAGAAACGGGCTGGTGACTTTTCAATTTATCATCTCCATTGGACTGATCATTTTTACGCTGGTCATTCACCGGCAGCTCCATTATGTGCAGCATGAAAAGCTAGGCTTTGCCACAGACAATCTCATCGTTTTACACTATGCAGAGCAGGTTCCCAATCACGCACAGCCATTAGTGAATCAGCTACGCCAGGAAAGCAGCATCGCTTCGGTAAGCCTGGCCAATGCCATGCCCCCTGCGGTTTGGTATGAAGATAACTTTACGGCCCATGGTAGCGAACAGGCCGGGGTACCGCTTAACACGATGGTCGTTGACGCGCATTATCTGCCTACTTTGGATATCCGGCTGTCAGCAGGGCGCAACTTTAAAGAAGGTAGTGCTGCCGACCGACAGGCTGTGATTTTAAATGAAGCAGCCGTCAGATCGTTGGGCTGGAGTGTAAACCCTGACTCTTCCTCATATGCGCTGGGAAAATCTTTGCAATATCCTGAGCAGCTTTTCGAGGTAATAGGCATCACCCCTGATTTTCATTTTCAGTCTCTGCGTCAGCAAGTAATGCCCTTGGCCATCTTTTTTGAAGGAAGTGTCATGTGGACGGGTGGAAGAAAATTTATTGCCCTAAGACCCAACGAAGGCTATCGTTCTGCTGAACAGATTCAGCAACTCATCGCGGATTTGGGTGAAAAATGGCAATCCTTTACGCCTCAGGTACCTTTTAAATACTCGTTTCTCGACGATGATTATTTCGCTCAGTTTGAAGCGGAGAAGAGATTGAGCCAGGTTTTTACGTGCCTCACTGTTTTGGCTATGTTCATTGCCTGTATGGGATTGTATGGATTGATGACCTTTGTGGTGGCGCGGAAGCAGAAAGAGATTGGCATCCGGAAGGTGCTGGGGGCCAGTGTAAGCCAGATCTTTATACAGATTTCCAGTAATTTCTCACGCCTGGTATTAGTTGCCCTGTTGGTGGCTTCTCCCATTACCTGGTACTTTACGAACAACTGGTTGCAAACCTTTGCCTATCGCACCGATATTCCTGTGTGGCTTTTTCTGATGGCAGGCCTGGGAGTGCTGATGATTTCCATGATTTCGGTCAGTTTTCAATCTATCAAAGCTGCTTTGTCTAACCCGGTAGATTCTTTAAAAGATGAGTAACGGTAGAACGGTGACATGTTGTACGGTAGTATGGTATACGGTATAGGATGAAAGGTAAAACCTCATACCGTGTACCCTATACCGTTCTACCGTATACCGTGTTACCGTTTTACCGTACTACTCTTTAACCCATAAAAACTATGATAAGGAATTATCTCAAAATCGCCCTCCGCAATATGCGTAAACAGAAATTCTACACCACCATCAATGTGCTGGGGTTGGCGATAGGGGTAGCCAGTAGCTTGTTTATTAGCTGGTATGTGATAGACGAATTCAGTTATGATCAGTTTCACCAGCAGGCAGACCAGGTGTATCGGGTCACTACCCGTTGGGGAGATGATCCGCAGACCGATCTGTTTGCTACCACGCCCCCTCCGCTGTATGAAGCGATCAAAGCGGAGATACCGGAAGTAGAAACTGTAGCCCGTGCTTTCACCTGGAACCACTCTACCATGCGCTTGCCCAAAGAAGAGACTGAAAACAAGGAAGAAGTGGTATTCCGGGAGACAAAAATCTACATCGTAGACCCTGAATTTTTACAGGTATTGGATTTTAATATCATAGCTGGTGAGGCTAAAACAGCTTTCCAGGATTTAGAGTCTATTGTGCTGACCAAAGCAACAGCTATCCGTTATTTTGGAGAAGAGGCTTTGGCGAAAGGAGAAGTGATCGGTAAGACCATCCTTTTTGGTGGCGAGCAAGCGCCCCGGCATGTCACGGCCATTGTAGATCCGCCGGCACAGACACACTTTCCTTTCGATATGCTGGTCAACATCCATTATGGGTATGATGAAATTGGTGAACTGGACAATTGGGCCTGGAATGTGATGCACACTTACATCAAAGTACAGGAGGCGGTGCACGATAGCCCTGAGCGGTTGGCTGCTTTATCCGATAAATTGCAGCAAATTGCTGACCGCTATGGTAAGCCGTATATGGAAAGCAATGCGTTTGGCCCATCCTCCCAACAGATGATTTTTTCTTATGAACTGCAGCCGGTTACAGACATACATCTGCATTCTCACCTGTTAAGAGAACATACAGCCAACGGCAGCATCGCAACGGTCTACTCTTTGATGGCCATTGCCGGTTTTATCATTTTACTGGCCTGTATTAATTTTATGAACTTGTCTACCGCTCGGGCTACCCGCCGGGCCAGGGAGGTAGGGGTGCGCAAAGTCCTGGGTTCCACCCGTAACATGCTGGTTATACAGTTTCTGTCAGAGTCTTTTATTTTCAGTGTCATCGCTGTGGTGTTGGCTTTAGGATTGGTGGAAGCTTTTCGTATTCCTTTCAACCGGATGAGTGGCAAGCATCTGGTGTTTGACTGGTTCGACCAACCCGCCTTGCTAGCTGCCATTGGCGTGGGCACCTTACTGTTAAGTTTTCTGGCGGGCAGTTACCCGGCCTTTTATCTGGCGGCTTTCAGGCCGGTATCGGTCTTGAAAGGACAGATCGCTCATCATAGCAAAGCTTCTCAGCTGCGCAACGTGCTGGTCACTTTTCAGTTTGCTGTCTCTATTGTGCTAATCATCTGCACGGCCTTGGTTGTGCAGCAATTGCGGTTTATGCAACAACGCGATATTGGCTATGACCGTGAAAACGTGGTGGTGATTAAAAATGACCGTGAGATTCAGGATCAGTGGAAGACTTTCAAAGAAGCCTTGGCGCAGCAGACCAGCGTGATGAGTGCCAGCTTCACAACCGGCCTTCCTGCCCAACCCCTATCGACTGTGAGAGATTTCCGGAAAGAAGGTGCCAGTAGCGGACAAGGCATTCCCTGGTTTCTGGTAGACGAAGATTATCTGAAAACACTACAGCTGACGCTGGTGCAGGGCAGAAATTTCCGGCAGGATATGGCTTCTGATGCGCAGGGCATCCTGCTGAATGAGGCTGCTGTACGGGCCTTGGGTTTAGAGAATCCTATCGGAGAAACACTTATTAAAAATGCCGGTGCCGATGATGAAGAACGGGTGCAGGTACTCGGCGTGGTCAAAGATTTTCATCTGGAATCGTTTCAATATCAGGTGAAGCCTTTGGCGCTACAGTATTACCGGCCGGATTATCTCAGCGATTTTGTGGCCGTCCGTATCGCTCCGGGAGGTTTGCCCGCTGCCCTTGCGCAGCTTGAATCTTCCTGGAAACGTTTTGAGCCGGAAAACCCATTTGTCTATTCTTTCCTGGATCAGGATTTTGATACATTGTTCAATGCCGAACAGCGTCTGGGCAAGGTGCTAGGTGTTTTTACAGGACTTGCCATTCTGATTGCCTGCCTCGGCCTGTTTGGTCTGGCGGCTTTCATGGCTGAGCAACGTACCAAAGAGATTGGGATTCGGAAGGTTATGGGTGCTTCTGTAAGCCACATTGTGCAATTGCTCTCTCAGGATTTTATCAAGTTAGCGGTCATTTCCTTTGTAATTGCTGTTCCTCTGGCGTATGGGGTCATGCAGCAATGGCTGGCGAATTTTGCCTACAGAATTCCTGTCGGCTTCGGTATTTTTATCTTGGCGGGTGCTACTGCCCTGCTCATTGTCTGGCTGACGGTGAGTTATCAGTCGGTGAAGGCGGCGCTGGCCAACCCGGTGGATAGTTTGAGGGATGAGTGAATGTTGAAGGGTATACGGTAGTACGGTAGAAGGGTAGAACGGTATACGGTAGTACGGTAGAAGGGTAGTACGGTGAAAGGGTGTACGGTAGTACGGTGGAAGGGTAAAAAGGTGAATGGTATACGGTAGGGTGGTAAAACGGTACATGGTGGTTGGTGAATGGTATACGGTAGTTTGGTAGCAGGGTGCTTGGTGGTATGGTATGTGTATGGTAGAACGGTGAATGGTAGAAGGGTATACGGTAGAACGGTGGATGGTGAAAGAGGGGGTGCGGTGAAATGAATTATAATAATTGGTAATGCTGGTGGGCAAAAATAAAGTTGAAAAATTTGAGGATTTACAGGTATGGCAAGCGAGTTTTTCCTTAGCCGTAGCGCTTTATGAACAACTGAAAGATTGCAGGGATTTTGGTCTGAAAGATCAGATGCAAAGATCAGCCGTATCCATCGCTTCTAATATCGCGGAAGGTTTTGACAGACAAACCCGTAAAGAGTTTATTCAATTTCTTTACATTGCCCGGGGTTCCTGTTCAGAACTAAGAACGCAAATCTATATCGCAAAAAAAGTAAATATTCTTCCGAAAGCAGTGGCGGATACTTTTGCAGAAAATAGCAGGAAGATATCTGCGATGCTATACAAGCTTATCCAATACAGAAAGAATTACACCTCAACTTGAAGATGGTACATGGTAGCACGGTGGCACGGTGTACGGTAGAACGGTGTACGGTGGTATGGTAGTACGGTGCACGGTAGAATGGTACACGGTGAACGGTAACACGGTGTATGGTACACGGTATAGGATGAAAAGTAAGTTCCATACCGTATACCCTATACCGTTTTACCTTTCTACCCTATACCGCATCACCGTATACCACGTTTACCATAGGCTTCACGCAGACACCGTCTTGTTGAGTGCTTCCATCTGTTGTGGATTATCATCCAGGGCGGCTTCGGCGATGGTCATAAATTTACGCATCCAAATCTGGAGATCCTCCAGCGCTTCCGTTCGTACTTTGGTCAGTGTTTGCACCTGTCCTTGCGTTTGCCGTTGCATGGCTACCAGCTCCATCACCCGGTGTATGAGTTTGGCTGCTTCGGCCAGTTCTTTTTTGGGTGCATGGTATTTCTCCATCATCTCTGCCGGAATATTGGCATAAAACTCCTCGGCTTGTGCGAGCAGTTCCAGCGTAGCCCGCTGACGAGCCCTGGTCAGGTCCAGATGATCGGTATGGCTGGTTTCCCGCTTATAGGCCAGCCGGGCCGTCTCCAGATGTAGCTGAAATAACACGATAAGCCGTTCTTTGGCTTCCTGTAAGGTTTCAGAAACACTTTTAGATACCTGGATAGCCTGTTTTCGTTGCTGGGTAAGTTGTTTGACGCGTTCATAACGTTTTAATCCTTCCCGCATTTTTTTCTCATCATAGCTGTATGTCTGCAATACGGTCAGCAACTCCGGCGAGCTGAGGGTATTGGCGATAGCAACATACGTCTGCTGTAGAAATAGATTCTGTTTCATGATAAAAATATTTTTAATGAATAATGTGGGCAAAACTAGGCATCAAACTATATTATATATAACTATTCTAATAAATCACAGCACATAAGTAAGCCATGGTTGACATTTTGCCACCTATGGCTAAAGGAAAGGGGCTGAGCTGCCGGAGGCAACCCATGGAGTATATTGAGGACGTGTAAGAAATAATGAAACGCGGCACAGGACGGTCGGTTTTGTGCGAAGTCAGGTTCTCCACACCCCAAAACCAACGGTTTTAGCTCATGGCGAGTGGAATATCAGCCAAAACCGACCGTTTTGGACTCTGAAAAACTTTCCAAGGCCCTATACCGACGGTTTTTGCCTATGATAAGCTTTTTTTGGGCTAAAACTAACGGTTTTAGTGAGTGGTAAGGTCAGTCGTAAGCTAAAACCATTATCCTGTGCCTAAGGCACTTGTGCTTTGGTAGATACTTGGAAATACAAAGGAGTTATAGTAAAATTATTAACTCATGGTGTAAACATTAGTCAATGTTTGTATCATGGCCATTTAACTCCATCGATGGTTTGTATTAATGCTATAATAGTTATGATACCATAATTGTAAGCCAATTCCCCAAAAGTATAAGATGAAGAAAGCACTAAGAATAGCTGTATTCATAATAGTATGTTTAGCCTCGGTGTTCCTTGTCTCGAAACTGATCAGAACACTAACTGTTGTTGACGAATTAACACGACTACAAACGGATCATTTCATCATTACTTATCATGGAATCTATGAACGTGAGGCTCAAGAGGTTGGTAAGGAATTGGAAGCGAATTATGAACGTATAAGGACGGAATTAAAAGACGCCGAACATGACATTATTCATGTATTTGTATATGCGAACCAGGAAGCATTTAACAAAGCAACCGGCTTACTGCATAGTGTTGCCAATGGCACAAGCCGAGGGCCACTGGAATTTCATTTTATCTGGACAAACTGGTTTAACAGTATTTTTCCAGATAACCCAAGAAAAACAGCGGTTCATGAATTCACTCACTGTGTACAACTAAATATTCTGATTAAAGACGCCATACAAACACTTGAATACGAAGATGAAGAATCTTTTAATACTGCTTTTGAAAAGAAATTCAAAACGGATTATCCTCAATGGTTTTGGGAAGCCCTCTGTACCTATGAAGCAAATGAACTGAATAGCATTAGTGTGAAATACGGCATGCGTAACCATCTTACTTTACAAGAACTCAATGCCAGTAATCAGATATACAATGTGGGATACACCCTTATAGAATTTCTCGTGCACAAATGGGGCAAAGACAAACTTCCGGAATTCTTAAGATCATATTGCAATTTTGAAAAAGTCCTGGGAGTGAGTGAAGAGGAATTTGAACAAGGCTGGCGTGAATATGTCAATAGGAATTACTAAAAAACGGTTCACAACATTCGCTTTCAGTGATGGGGAGTCAGGGGTATGTTTGAAGCTGTTGGAAAGTTTCATCAACCTTTCACTGGAATAGATAGAAAATTTCCACGCCTGATCGTGTGGCGTTTGATCATGGTAAAGCATATATAGGCTATCATCATTATTCAGAGACTCCACCACGGATGCCTCAGCAGATGAGCAATGGAGTTATAGCTAGGGCATGGAAATATGTGCTTAAATTAAGTGTAAATGCTGCTAAATGTTTGTTTCATGCCACTTTCACTCCTTATATTGTTGTAGCAACGCTGGCATAGCCTTGATACTGTAGTTGTGCAAAAGAACGGTAAAATGAAACATAATATTAAATCAATAAGGACTTTTATAGGAGCAAAGGACTATACAACTTCCAAGGCCTTTTACAAGGATTTAGGGTTCGAGGAAAAATTCCTTTTTGAAGGTTTATCGCTTTTCAAAATAGGCGACTTTTCCTTTTACCTCCAGAAGTATTATGTAAAGGACTGGGTAGAGAATTCGATGGTTCTCCTGGAAGTGGAAAACCTGGATGCCTACTGGGACTTTTTACAAAACCTTCATCTTGATCAAAAATATGCTGGTGTCAAATTAGTACCCATCAAAGAGGAGAGCTGGGGAAGAGAATGTTTGCTCATTGATCCATCCGGTATCCTTTGGCACTTCGCAGAATATCCGGAGTAAAGACAGTAGGGAATGAAAATGCATCTCAATAGGTAAATGACCAAGACGGTAACCTGAAAGCTGCACAATTTCTGATTGAAGAACGGAAAAAGCCTGGGAAAGAATTGATCACTTGTATGATGGCAGGTTAACTCCTTATATTGGTTGTATTAATGCTATAATAGCAACTATATGGTAGCTGACTGTAATTTTATACTAAACGGTAAAGATGAAGTATTCCAGACCTCTGAAACAATTTTATGACCCCAAAGAAAAATATTTATTTCTTGGTAATGGTATCAATTTGCTCAGCAAAGGACATAATTGGGGAGACCTACTAAAGGAAGTAGCAAACAGGGTAAGTATCACTGTGGATTTTAACGGCAAATCCTACCCACTACTCTTTGAGGAAATTGCATTCAAAATTCGGCCTAATTCGCATGTAGAACATAATATTAATTATCTGAAGAAGTTGATAGGCGAAACCTGTCATCATTACGAACCCAACGAATATCACCAGAAAGTAATCGAAGCGAAATATTACGATCACTTCCTTACAACAAACTATGACTATAGTATTGAAAGATCCTTGTCCTCGTCATTCGATTCTTGTAAAAACAAAAACCAGAAAAATCGCAAATATAGCCTACACAGATATAATATTGTGGACAACAAGAAGGTCTGGCACATACACGGAGAAATTGACAACGGCTTACGCGGTAACGTATATCAAAAGGAGGAATCAGTCCTCATTGGCAATGAACACTATAGTGATTATCTCCGGAAAATCCACGAACTAGTTAAAGGAGATACTGGGATAGGTCTTTACAAACTAATACGAGATGGGAAAGAAAATTGGATACATTTGTTCTTCACTAGAGATATAGACATTTTGGGCTTTGGCTTCAATTTTAGCGAAACACACTTATGGTTTATTATTAATTTCAGAGCAAGGCTAATAAGAAAAGGTGCGTCCATACCTAATAAAATTCGTTGGATAGTTCCTTCATTTGATATGAAAAAAAATAAAGGAATAATAGACTTATTGAATATCCTAGGAATAAAAGTAAGATCTATTGAATCACCAATCAGTGATTATAAATTATTCTATGATAAATTTATTTCAGAACTTAGGTAATAACAGAAGGCAACAAAGTGTAGATACCAGCCAGCCTTGCTTCGCTGCGGCCAACCAACTACACGTGACGCTGGCAACTATGCGAAAATAATGACAAGTAAAATACACAAAATACACCAAGGACTACACAACAAGTTCGCAGACAACCTCAAGCAATCACTCACAAGGCATATCCCGGGACTTGAGGAAATGGAAGTTAAGTCCAGAGCTGCTTATTATCTTGGAGAAATTCTATTTCAAGACGCAAAAATTACTGATACACAAAGGGAAGTCACTAAAATATTTCATGAAATATTTACTGACCTTACGATAGCATCTTATTTAAGCTGTTGTGCAATTGACAATGCCGCCAGAATTATCCTTAGACGAATTCTGGAACTTGGGATTGCGACTGTTTACCTATGGGACTTACCGTATAAATTTTGGAATTGGAACAACTATGATGACCATAGTAATGATTTGAATTTTAGGGATATGTTAGATTACCTAAACAATAGAGGATATGTTGACTTCGTGAACACAGAGAATGGCTCTACCCTGACAAGTCTAATTAATAAAGAATCTGCAAGTAAAACCTACCGGGAGTTAAGCAATGTAATACATGGTAAGGCAGTAACTTTTGAATCTCTAGATAAGAGTAGTTTTGGATATGATGTGGAAGATTTATCTCAACTTGTAGAATACACAAAAAAGATTGAAAACATTCTGCTTTCCATTTGGAAGGTAAGATTCCCGAATCATTTTGAGCAGTTAGAAAAGAAGTTTACCCCAATAACAAAGTATAATTATGAGTACTGATACTACACAAGAAATGGACTTGCTCCAAGCTGCTAGATGTGAAGACTTAAAGTATAATGAGATTAAAGATTTGACAGTTCTCAGTAGTTATGAGCGAGGGGTAGTTGACAAATTAAAACTTTCAGGATCACATTTACTTCAAGGAGCAAGAGGTGTCGGAAAGTCCCAACTACTTAGACAAGCTGAGATTGAAATGGATGATGAATTCACAGTTGCTAAAAAGCTCTCAGTATACATAAATTTTAAGACAAGCCCATTACTGGAAGGCGTTAGCATCAATGACAAAGATGCATTTCAAGTATGGGTAGGAGCCAAAATATTACAAAGTATTCATCAAAAATTGTTGTTTTTGAATCTTATAGATCCTCAAGATGCTGATGACCCTTACCAAAGGATATTCAATCTTGGCGGCATGAATCTAACTCAAGAATATCTTGCCGAAAAAATACATCAAATTCAAAACTATGCTCTTGCTTCCAATCAAGTAGATGAATCTAATAAGATTGGCGAAGAATTCATTAATAAGGTAAATGACATAAACTTTATTCGAGAAACACTCATTGAATTGGTTGAAAAACTTAGTGTTGACCGCATTATATTTCTATTTGATGAGGTTGCACATACATTCATCCCTGCACAGCAAGAGGTTTTCTTTGAAATATTCAAACTCCTTCATGGCAACTCAATTGCTGTAAAGGCTGCGGTTTATCCAACTGTTACATCCTATGGAAAAAACTTTGAAATTGGCCATGATGCAATACTTATTTCACTAGATAGATTTGAGACTGGTGCAGGACTACGCGAAATGCGAGAATTGTTCAGAGAGATTTTCAATAAAAGAACCAGCGAACATAGTTCACTCAGAAAAAAGGTCTATGCCAAAGGTGAACTCTTAGACTATTGTGTTTATATGTCTTCCGGAAATCCAAGAGCATTTTTACATATCCTTTTAAGGGCATGGGATAAGGGTTATAATGCTTATGGCGTGAGCACCGCAATTCAAGAATATGTTGATGCTGAACTCATTCCCTACCATAATCAAGTTGCAAGAAGACTTCCAAGATTTGCCAATCATGTGTCTAATGGACTTGAACTTTGCCGAAACTATTTAATACAAGAAATTAGAGATAAGAATGCTCGTGAGAAGAAATCAGGGTATCAATCTGCCTTTTTCACTATCGATAGAGATATTTCTCCAAACCTTAAGATATCGTTGGATTTGCTATGCTATTCGGGTATTCTTACAAAAAAAGGCACAGTGAAAATAGCTGGTAAAAGAACAGGACAGCGGTATATGATTCATTTGGCTTTAATGTTAACAGAAAAAGCATTTAACACTAACGATATTTTGGAAGCAGTGAATGCCTTAAGCCTGACAGACTATCGAGAATTCAGCAGTTCTGATACGAAGATTGAAGAGTATACTCAAAAGATTAAAGAGGGTGGTGACTTATGTAGCAATTGTGGAGAGGAAATTTCCCTTGAGGCAAAGTTTTGCAGTCAATGTGGTTCACAAGTTGAGAGGACTTCTTTGATTAGTCTTTTGCTTGACGACTCAATTAAGCAAGTTACCATCACTCCTAGAATAGCAAGTAGAATTGAGCCAGAATATCCAAAAGTTGGAGATTTGTTGCAAGCTACAAAAGAGGACTTAATGCAGATAGATTATATAGGCCCTGTGCGGTCAAGAATGGTGAAAAATGCTGTCGAGGAATATATCTCCGGATAAAAAAGCATTGTTGCCAACAATACGCATAGCTTATGAATATGAAAGGCTAAATTTAAAGATGAAACAGCGATGAAAGAAGAAGAGATACCGGACTTGAATGTGTTTATGATGTGTGAGCAGCTTGATGAGCATGCCCTGACGCCTCTACCTGAGAGCTACGGGGTAAGATCGTGCCGGCCTGACGAACTTGACATCTGGAAAACCTTCCCTTTCGATAGTGAAGCATTAGCTAAGGAATATGATGCGTTTATGACTAATTTCTTTACGGAAACCTATGGCGAGCATCAAGATCTGTTTTTTACAAATACGCTTTTCGTTTGTGATCCAGAGGATAGGCCGGTCGCTACCTGTGCTTCCTGGAAAGCTTATGGAAAATTCAATACCATACATTGGTTTAAGACCTTAAAAAGCTACGAAGGCAAAGGCATTGGAAGAGCCTTGTTATCCATTATCATGCAAAGGTTTACCAAAGAAGATTACCCTGTTTACCTGCATACACAACCTGGAAGTTTTCGTGCCATTAAATTATATGCTGATTTTGGATTTAAACTGCTGGCAGGTAAACAATTCGGTAACAGGCGTAATGATATAGAAGAGTACTTACCCATCCTCAAAGCGTTTATGCCAAAGAAAGACTTTGACCATTTAAAGATAGTAGAACCTCCTGCCTCCTGGGTAGAATCATTAAGGTGTGAGACCACGATTCAGTTTTAGAATAAATCAAAAAGCCCAAACCGCCAACAATGCATACGATTATAGAATAATAAATGCCTGCCCAAGGGTTATTCGTTACGCACAGTTTTCATGCCCAGGGTCTTTTGGCAGAATTGGATAATCTCATCCCGGGCGGTTTTCCAATCCTTGGATTTGATGGCACTGCCGATAAAGTGAGTGCCGGGCTTATCCAATGCCAGGAGTTGGAGCAAGGAGTTGGGTGTCGAAAATGCCTCGTGTACTTCGGGGTAACGCTCTATTGCCACACGCTCGTCTTCTTCCAGAAAGTTTTTGTGATAGTAAAGCGTCAGTACCGGGCAGCTAACCTTTTCATAGGTAGCCGGCTGCATGGTAGACTCTACCAACACCTGCAAGTCAACCAGGGCTTGTGCCGGATAAATCGTATCCCAGTACTGCCGGGCCAGGGCTTCTTCATGTTTCACCTTATAGTGGTCGCCCAGCGAAACCAAACGGGCAATCTCGTACCCCCAGGGCGAGTTCAATAAAAACGCTCCAAAGGCATCGTCGCGAATGTTCGGTGACATATTGATCAGGGCAAACACCGAGTCCGGATAGGTGGCTGCCAGCTTGATAGCCAGCGTACCGCCGGTAGACGTGCTCAGGATAATCACCTTCCGGCCAATCCGCCGACCGATGGCCAGAGCTTCTTTGGCCGATTCCCAGGCAGCTTCGGGTGAGAAATACTGCAACGAAGCCGGAGGTTCCAGTCCGTGACCCGCCCAGCGGGAGAGATACAGGTTAGCACCAAAGGTGTCGGCTACCTGCACGTTGAGGGGAAAGCCATCGCGGTAGCTACCGGCAAAGCCGTGGAGATATACCACACTGTATTCGGTGACCATTGGCGTATCGTGATGCCAGAGAATACGGGCCTGGTTATCAGCTCGCACCGGTTGCGACTGCTCGGTATTTTCAATATATTCCTGTAATTCGCTTAAGGGGGTGGGTATGTTGGGCCAATGGGGTGAGTACACAGGATCTTCTGGGACCGGACCTACAAAATAGGTAAAAATCAGCAGGGCAAGGATCGCTAACGGAATCCAAACTCTTTTTCTCATAAATCAGGAAGCAGTCCACCTACCGCTCCGCAGGTTTTAAGTTAAGTGACAGTACAAAAGTAAATATTATACCGTCTTAAACTAGGCTGATCTATGAAAAGAACCATCGCCTGCTCCATGATCTCACCCAAATTACCCGGCATAGGTAATCCAGATGAGATGATGAAGGGAGCACAGCATGCTTTATGAGCCCGAATTTAAATCTTTTAACGCCATAGGGGGTGGTGGTACGTTCTTCACAGGCTTGGTGGATTTCAGAAACGCTAAAATAGCCACCAGATCTTCGTCTGACAGTTGGGAATACGCCGGCCAGGGCATGGGTGGCAGTATATCCCGGTTGTTGGCCAGTCCTTTGTATTTTCCCTCACGCAAGGCCCGGGTAAACTGCTCCTCGGTCCAGTTGCCGATACCGGTAGGGTCCGACGTAAGGTTGGCTGTAAAGGATACGCCCCAGGGGCCTGCTATGGCCGTGCCGTGGGTGTTGAACATGATCCAAGGGCCAATCAAAGTAGTGTCGATCGGGGGAAGAGGCATTTCGTTCTGAGGATGTCCGGACAACCGTCGATCAGGATCGGGTTCGGGTCCCAGTGCCCCCATTACTTTGGGCGAGTGGCAGGCATCACAATCCATGATCGTGACCAGGTATTCTCCACGAAGTACCTGCTCCTGGCTGTAGGATACCGGTTTACTGGCCGTTTGGCTCTCCGTCGTGAGGCTCGCTTGTTTCGTTTCCCGGGAAGCAGACTGCGTGCAGGAAACCAGCCCGCTGCTGATGATTCCCAGCGCCAGGATGTATTCAAAAATAGGGTGTTTCATAATGTAAAGATTAGGGTTTTGGGTAATGATTGTTTATTGATCAATGAAAGTCTTTATGAATAGATAATCCGCTTAAAAGATGATCTAAGCGTATTCACGGCGATGTTCTATAGTTTAGGCGTTAGGGGCAAACATGACAAAGTTCAGCAGAAAACGATACTGGCAAAATACCGGGCATAAGGTATTTGCCTACCGTACCCTCGGTAATTTGGGTGTGGAAATGCTTTGCCTACTTCATGTAGACAATCAAGCTGTCTGATACTCTAAAACGGAAGGCAGTCGGCTAAAGGATGTCTTCACCCTTTGATACTGATCTGCGCAGGGCGCAAATATTGACAAACACTTGTATAATGACCGTTAAAGTCCTTATATTCAATGTATCAACGCCAGGCATCGCTAGCGTCCCGTAGTTCGCCTTTACGAATTAAATTGACAAGATGATAAGTTTACTGCGAAAAACCAGAAGACAGTTTCTGACTGAAAATAAATTCACAAAATACCTGGTATATGCTGTTGGAGAAATCATCCTGATTGTAATCGGGATTCTCATTGCCTTGGGTATTAACAATTGGAATCAGGATAGGCTCATCAGAAAAAAAGAACAATTCTATTTAGCAGGGTTACAGCATGAGTTTGAGCAGAGTAAAACAAAACTGGAGAATCTTATGGAGGTCAATCAATTGAATTATGAATCGTCAAAAAAAATAGCAGGTTTTATCAATGATGAAAACAGCCAGCCAGATGAAAAGCAATTGTCAGCGTTACTCTATCATGCATTTTCCTATGAGATCAATTATAATCCTAATAACTCCTTGCTGAATGAACTGATCAGTTCAGGAGGCTTGAAAGATATTTCAAATACAGCATTAAGGATGCATTTAACCGCTTGGGAGTCGATTATTCAAAGTATTAATCGACAAGAGAGGGGGCTTCGCGAACAGCGTGAGAGAGTGCTGGATTTATTCAGAACTAATACGAATAGCGTAAGAACCATCCTTGATCATTCAGAGATTTCAACCAGAGAAATGGGATTGGCTAAAAGCAAAGAGGAGGTCAGTAATCTGGGTATATTGGAGTCCCGGGAATTTGAGAATAATTTGCTGATGTTTATTCTGACAGGCATGATGACGGAAGCTTCCCATTACAAACCCCTGTTAGAAGAAATTGATATCATATTACAATTAATAGAGGCGGAAACAGACAAGTGATGCAGGTGATAAAGCCTATCCGGAATATGTAATTGAGATTACCTGGCAGCAATTGTTTCAAAAGGACAGATCGCAGCCTGATTGAGAAAATAATACATGTAATCTATCGGCATGTCCCGGATACAAAAATTTGTTTCAATACAAGGTCCTGAGACTCAGTCAGCGTTACTCAAAGATGGTGTTGACCCATATATCGGTACTGTCGCTACTGATTGAAGCGGGAAAAATAATAACGGCTATTGACAGAATAACAGTGGAGCTGAATGATTAACTTTCAGGTAGTACTATACTCCCAAATTCTCTGGCATGTACAACAATTATGAGTTTATGGTTACTCATCCGGATATCATTAAACAGCTTGCTGTGAAAGACATGCTTTTTGTATATTATCAATGTCCACAGGTTGAAAAGCAGGTCAATCTGTTTATCCACTATAATTTAATTACTTATACGTTCAGGGGTAAAAAAACATTCCGTCATAAGGAAAAATCATGGACGCTTACCGATAACTCCTGCTTGTTTGTTCGTAAGACAGCCTTTAACCAGGAAAGGGATGATTTTTTAGGCTGGGAGGTGTTAGCCTTTTATTTTCAGGATCATTTTTTACAACAGGTATTCCGAGAGTACAGGCAGTATTTGCCTTTAAAAAATCTACCGCCTCCGCCTACCGATATGTTGATGTCAATAAACGTGAACGACACCACCCACGCTTTTTTTTACGGCATGGTTCCTTACTTTACACAAAAAACACCGCCTGCTGAAAGTTTGCTCGAACTAAAATTCAAAGAACTACTGTTCAATATTTTTTCCGATCCTGCCAATGCCGATTTGCTCGCCTATGTTAACAGTATCATTGATCAATATAAAACCCCGTTGTGGCAGATCATGGAAGCCAACTACACGTTTCATTTATCCATTGAAGAGTTCGCCCGTATCGCACAGCGCAGTGTAGCATCTTTTAAAAGAGAGTTTCATGAATATTATCATACTTCTCCCGGCAAATGGCTTACCCATCAAAGACTTGAATATGCAAAAGTGCTTTTAGATACCAGCAAAAAAAATATCAGTGAGATAACCTACGAAAGTGGATTTGAAAATATATCTCATTTCAGCCGGATTTTTAAAGAGAAGTATGGTCTCTCTCCCCTTCAATATCGTAAAAATAAGACCAGTTTCTTGGATTAAAGCACTGTCTGTCTGTGGATACTTTTAGTAGCGCCAAAGCTGATGGTCCTTCCTACCCGATCAATAATCCAATACAAAACAGTTGTTCATCAGGAGAGAACTGTTCCTGAAAGAAAAAATTTTGAGCCTTTAAGAAAAACAAGAATTGTCTGTTCAAAATATTTTTGAGGGGATAATAGTATTCACCATAAAATCTTATTGTATGAAACGATTATTGTTAGCAGCATGGTGCTTATTAGGCATTTCAGTATGCGGAAGAAGCCAGGCAATCAGTGACGTGTCAGATACCATTCAAGTGATGCTTGAGAATGACAAAGTAAAGGTTACATCGTATGTCAGCACACCAAGGAAGGATGTTTGCGGTAAGGGAAAGCATACTCACCCTGCCCATCTTTCCATTTTTCTTACAGATGCCAAGGCAAGGCTGATAATGGATGATGGGAAAACACAGGATTTTGATTTGAAAGCAGGAACCGCATTTTGGAGTGAAGCAGAAACGCACATGGTTATCAACAATGGCAATAAGCCTGCAAAGGTTTATTTAGTTGAGGTAAAGTAACGTCAGTGATGGATGGAGCATTAGCAAGAGATGATAAGATAAAAGAACAGAAGGCTACAAGAATGAAGAATTGAGAAGTACCAACCTCTAACTTCAATCATGTAACCTTCTGCCCATCTATTCATCATAACGCTGTCAGTGGCTAAAAAATATACCCTACCGTTAATTGGATCGCTGAATTTTTAGAGTTAATATCTCCATTGTCTTCGTCAATCACATTTGTAAGTCCCAAACCAAAACGGGCATTGACCAATACACCGATCTCTGATTCATACTCTACACCGGCATTGATTCCAAAATCTGTTTTTTTGTATAATTCTTTCACATCCACAGAGGCTTCTACACCTCCACTTTCTCCTTTAATTTTAGCGCTCAACAAAAAACCGATTTGTGGTCCTATCTGTATATTAAAGTCAGGGGATACATACATTTTAGCCATTAGGGGGATCATCAGATAATCATTTTTGAATTTTACAGAGGCGCCATCTTCTTCTCCTTTAGTACCTTGTTGGGAATAGAGTATTTCCGGTTGAAAAGCAAAAGTTTCTGTAACAGCAAACTTAGCAAGGCCCCCTACTACCAACCCTGCTTTCATGTTGCCGTCACTATCATCGCCATAAATGTTGGCAAAGTTCAAGCCTGCTTTCAAGCCAAAGTTTACATCTTGTGCTGCCACGGATGTACTCCAGAACAGAATGATACATATCCCATAAAATGAAAGGTTGTTTTTCATAGCGTCGAAGGTTTTAGTTGGGGTTAACGGATGAGGTAATACCTTAAAGGTAAGTAAAATTTGCACAATATTGTGTAACCTTTTCTGCTATTTTTATCAACTTTTTTGTAATGATTAGGAAAGTGTATGGTATCCTTCAGCTTTTCTGCTTTCTGTAATTTCCGGTGTGTAAACCTGTTATGAAAACATAAATTGTTCCTTGGGCTTTATAACTGGCGTCTGTCATCTTTCCCAACCAGAGAAAATACAATACAATGAACCTGAGTATGCAACCTACCCTCACATTCAATACTCTCTCATTCAGCATTTAACATTTCCTCATTCAACTTTCAATCTCTCCCCTCATTTACGTGATTTTTATGGTTGGAGCACTTCTCTCAGCGCGTTATATGAAGATTCTTTCTGAAAAAGCTTTATTTTTAAATAAGATTAACCCTTAAATACCTTACCTATGAAACGTCATTTATACGCTCTTACTTCCTGCTTATGGCTGGGAGCTTTCCTGCTTTCCTCTGCTGTACTGGCGCAGGGTTCCGTGACCTTACCACCCAGTGGAGATAATCAGAAAAGCGTTGTTACGCAATATATGGGACGGCTGGCGTATGTCACCCTCACTTACAATAGTCCGAACGTGACCGCTCCCGAAGGCACCGATCGTACAGGGCATATCTGGGGTGAACTGGTGCCTTATGGCCTGACAGACCTGGGTTTTGGCGACCGTCGGCCTGCTCCCTGGCGTGCCGGTTCTAATGAGAACACGACCATTACCTTTTCTCATGACGTGCTTGTCAATGACCAACCGCTGAAAGCCGGCACCTATGGCCTGCATATGATTGTGGAAGAAAACGATCCCTGGACGCTCATCCTTTCTAACAATTCCACAGCCTGGGGCAGCTATTATTACGATGAAAAAGAAGACGCTCTCCGCGTAGAAGTGAAGCCGGAAGAATCGGAATACCACGAATGGCTCACCTATGAGTTTATTGACCGGCAGCCGGACCAGACCACTGTGGCGCTGTGCTGGGAAAATAAGAAAGTGCCTTTCACGGTGAAAGTACCCGATATGGCTTCGCTGTATGTAGACAATATGCGGAAAGAACTCCAATCGGCTACCGGCTTTACCTGGCAGGGATGGAATGCCGCTGCCCAGTATTGTCTGATGAACGACACCCACCTGGAAGAAGGTCTGCAATGGGCGGAAAACGCGGTGAGTATGCCTTTTATTGGAGAAGCCAACTTCACCACCTTACAAACCAAAGGGCAGTTGCTGGATAAGCTGGGTCAGAAAGAGGAAAGCGAGAAAGTGATGCAGCAGGCCATCAACCATCCTACGGCCAATCCTCTGTTGATCCATGCCTACGGACGGCAGTTGCTAGGACAGGGGGAAAAAGAAAAAGCCTTGGAAGTCTTTTTGTTGAACGCGAAAAAGTATCCGGATACCTGGCCGGTCAATGTCGGGTTGGCACGGGGCTACTCTGCCGTAGGCGATTACAAAAAGGCGCTGAAATATGCTAAAATGGCCTTTGAGGAAGCGCCCGATAAACTCAATAAAGACAGCCTGCAGGCCGCCATCGAAAAACTGAACAATAGTGAAGATATTAATTGATAAAGGGATATGATTTTTGGTTAGTGAACCTTCAAACAGGCGCAGGAAAGCCAGCTTATTTTTAGGCTGGTTTTTTGTTCGAAATGAATACAGCATGTGTATCGGGAATGATACAGTTGTCGGAAAATACTGTCTGTGGATAGATGCATAAATAGCTGATATGCTGTATTTTGTGTGCCGGCTTGTCCTTTGGTTTGAAAGTTGAACAAAATCTTCGATAAGAACCTTTTTCGCTGCCTGTTATGCTTAAAAACTACTTAAAAGTTGCCATCAGGAACCTGCTGAAGCAGAAATTCTATGCTTTCATCAACGTATTAGGACTGGCCATCGGGATTGCCACGGCTTTATTGATTACGCTGTATATCCTAGACGAACTGCGTTATGATCAGTTTCATGAGAAAGCAGATCGGATTTACCGCTTAGCGACCCACGTGCGAATAGGAGAAAGTGAGTTTAACGCCCCGTTTACCAGTGCTGCCGTGGCAGGCCCGCTTGTAGAAGAAGTACCGGAAGTGGAAACGGCCGTCCGCATGATCCGGTGGGATACACAGATCGTCAGGCGGGAGACGCAAGCTATTACGGAAAAAAATGTGATTGCTGCCGATGCTGATTTTTTCAAGGTCTTCAGCTTTCCCTTAAAAGAAGGTGATCCGGAGACCGCACTTTCGGCGCCCAATACAGTCGTGTTGACTGAGGCCAAAGCCCACCTGTATTTTCCGGAGGGGGAAGCCGTAGGCAATACGCTGTATATTGACAACCAGCTGTTTAAAGTGACGGGTATCATGGAAGAAGTGCCTGTGCTCTCCCACTTTCACTTCAATATTGTATATTCCTTTACCACCTTACCCCGGAGCAAAGAAACCAACTGGGGTAATATCAATACCTATACTTACTTTCTGCTCAGAGAGGGCAGTGACATTGGTGGTGTCAACAGTAAGTTTGAGGCCCTGCTCGATAAGTACTTTGAAGAGTATCGTGACATGCAGCAGATGGGTAGTGTTTTCGAGATGTTTGTACAGCCGCTCACTTCCCTTCATCTTCGTTCTCATCTGATGGAAGAATGGGAGCCGAATGGGAGCCTGCACCAATTGTACATCTTTGGTGCTATCGCTTTGTTCATTATCCTGATTGCCAGCATTAATTTTATGAATCTGGCGACTGCCCGTTCGGCCGACCGGGCCAAAGAAGTAGGGGTGCGTAAAACCCTGGGATCGCTACGCTCCACGCTTATCAAGCAGTTTTTGGCAGAGTCATTGCTAATGAGCGTGCTGGCGATGGGGGTCGCTTTGGGTTTGGCTGAATTATGCCGCATTCCCTTTAACCAGGTGTCGGGCAAAAACATTACCCTTGATTTTACTGCAAACTTCTGGCTGTTTCCCGGCATAGTATTCTTTACCGTGGTGCTGGGACTGCTGGCTGGTAGCTATCCGGCTTTTTACCTGACACGTTTCCGGCCGGTAGAAGTGCTGAGAGGCCGGCTAGCCGCAGGCAGTAAGGGCAATACTTTCCGGAATTCACTGGTAGTGTTTCAGTTTGTCATTTCCATTACCCTGATCCTCTGCACCCTATTGGTGTACCAGCAGTTAGGGTATATCCGGAATAAAGATTTAGGCTTTGATAAAGAAAATATCCTAATCATTCCGCAAAGTGATAAGCTGGGTGCGCAGCAGGAAGCCTTTCGGCAGGCACTCCTGGAAGCGGCGGCGGTTACATCAGTGGCTTTCTCCACAAATGCGCCTTTTGGAAGTTATGACGGTATGTATTTCAATGTAAAGGGTAAGGATAAACAGGGGCAAATTTTCAACTACCTTCCGGTCAGCTATGATTACCTAGAAACGATGGATGTGCAGTTGCAAGAAGGTAGAAATTTTTCAAGAGAGTTTGCAGGTGATACAGCCAGTGTGCTGATTAATGAAGAGACCGTCAGACAGTTAGGGTTGGAGCAGCCCATTGGTTCGGTATTAGAATACCATGACCAGCAGGCTACCGTAGTGGGTGTGATCAAAGATTACCATTTTGAATCTCTACATAGCAAAATTCACCCTTTGGTTCTGTTTTTAACAGAACAAGGGGAACATACGGAAGTCAAAGTGCAATCTGACAATTTGCCGGAAACACTGGCTTTTGTAGAAGCCCAATGGAAGAACCATGCGCCGGACACCCCTTTCGCTTATTCTTTTCTGGACGAAGATTTTGATGTTCTGTTTAAGACCGAACAACGCCTGGGGCAGCTATTCATTATTTTTACGGGCTTAGCCATCTTTGTGGCCTGTCTGGGGTTGCTAGCACTGGCTGCTTTCGTGGCAGAACAACGGACCAAAGAAATTGGTATCCGCAAAGTAATGGGTGCTACGGTAGGTAATATCATTACGCTGCTTTCCAAAGACTTTACCAGGCTGGTATTAATAGCCTTCTGTATTGCTGTGCCCATTGGCTACTTTGCCATGACCCGTTGGCTGCAAGGTTTCGCCTATCGTGTCGATATCAGTTTGTGGACTTTTCTGGCAGTGGGCATGATAGCTCTACTTATCGCTGGACTGACGGTCAGCTACCAATCTCTGAAGGCAGCGCTCGCCAATCCGGTAGATTCCCTTCGGAATGAGTAAAGTAAGCCTGTGGAACGACAGGTTCGACAAAAAGACAATTGGTTAAACAGATTCAGGGGCTAGTGGTTAACTTCTTAATGTTTATTTTTGTCCTTTTAAGTTAACCCGAATGTTATGCAGTTCAAACCCAGAAAAATGGTGGGGTGGTATCAGGTTAAGCAGTTAGCCACAACGGGATTGAAATCGGTTATTTCAGCACTTTTTGGAAATTATGCCGATCGACGGGAGCTACAGGCTGCTTTGAGCGGACCGGAAGTGTATGATTTTAGTGATAAAAGCGACATCTGGTTTGACTTTGTCGCTGATATTGGAGATGGTTTTAATGCCACTTATTCGGTTGCTACCTTATTGGCCCGCTCTCAGCTCACCCTCGACGAGCATGCCACCCAAAGAGGGAATATTTTAATTATGGGGGGCGATGAAGTGTATCCTACCCCTGAGATCCACGAATATGATGACCGGCTGCGGGGACCATACCAGGCTGCTTTCCCCAAGCGGGAGAACGATCCTGACCAACCCGCGTTGTTTGCTATTCCTGGAAACCATGACTGGTACGATGGGCTCACCAATTTTCTGAAGGTATTCTGCCAGGGCAGGCATATCGGCAACTGGCAGACCAAACAGAAAAGAAGTTACTTTGCGATCAAACTACCGCACCGTTACTGGATCTGGGGTATCGACATACAGTTAAACTCTGATATTGACCAGCCACAGAAAAACTATTTTAGTGATATAGCCCGCGATAACATGCAGCCGGGCGACAAAGTCATCCTTTGTACGGCAGAGCCTAGTTGGATCTTTAAAGATCGTTATCGTATTGATGATTCTTATGAGAGACTGAAATTTTTTGAAAATAATTTCATTTGCCGCTATCAGTTTGAGCTGGTCGCTACTTTGTCGGGAGACTACCATCATTACTCCCGTTATGCGGAAATGATGGGTGGAGAAGAGCGCATGCAAAGGATTACGGCAGGAGGTGGCGGGGCTTTCCTGCATCCTACCCATAACCTGAACACCCACTTACGCAAAGTTCCCCATGAACATCTGGAACTGAAAGCGGTGTTTCCCGACCAAGAAGTGTCGCGAAAGCTGGTTTTTCGGAATTTGCTGTTTCCTTATTATAATCCCAGATTTTCTTTTTTCTTAGGACTCTTTTATCTGTTGCTGGCCTGGGTATTGGAGACAGATGCCAGCCATGAGATCACTTCCCTGATGAAGAGCCTGAGTCAGATTACGCATGTAGAACAGGCCCTGGACATTATCCTGCATGTGCTGATTCGCAGTCCGCTGGCTTTCATTTTAAGTGCTATTCTGGTATTGAGTTTTACCTGGTTTACAGATGACAATGCCGGGAAAAGTCGCTATACCTGGACAATCGGTGTGATCCATGGTATTGTTCATCTGCTCAATGCGTGCGTATTGATCTGGCTTTTCTCTGAAATAAACCTGGAAATATTTGGTCTGGAACTGATCAGTTACCCTCAGGTGATGCTTTTCGCAGCAGAAATGCTGATTCTAGGAAGTATTGCTGCCGGTATCATTGTGGGCGAGTATTTACTATCCTGCAACCTGATCTTAGGCATTCACGACAATGAAGCTTTCTCCTCTATCCGGTGTCCCGATTACAAGAATTTTCTCCGGTTTCACCTCACACAGGAGAGTCTTACAATTTATCCCATTGGGATTAAAAAGGTAGTGCAGGATTGGAAACGCACGTCGCCCGAAGATCAACCTGCGGTGTTTGAAGGTTCTCCGGTAGAAGCGCATCTGATTGAAAAACCGGTGGTGATCAAAAAAACCTACCAGCGGGAAGTACGGGTAGGGCAATCAGCGCTTTATTGACAGTCATAAAAAAAGGGTAAAGGATGCTTTCCCTTACCCTCGTTTCTATGATACTGTTTAATCAATAGAACTTATATCGTTGATCTTCAATATCAGAAAAGTCTTGTACAGCTTCAGCAATGTTGAAAGAACTTTGCTGGCGCTCCTGCTGTCTGATCTGTTCTTTATACGAAGTATAATCGTCGGTTTCGGGTGCCCGGGTAATAGCTTCTGCCTGTATCATGATTACGCCATTTTCGCCTGTGATTGGTGCTGAAACTTCTCCTTCTTTCAGGGCAAAAGCCTTTCCGACAGCTTCCGGCGCAAAACCTACATTAGGAAGGGTATTGCTGCTTAATTTCAGATCGCTGGTAGCATACACGTTGGCATCCTGCCCATAAGCTTCAGCAATTTCATCCAGGGTGCCAGACAGTCCTTTCAGCTTTTCAGCAATTTGCTGTCCTTTCAGTTCTGCTTTCACTTTAGCAGTTACCTCATCCCTTACATCTTTTAGTTGGGCAATGCCTTTCTCTGTCTCTTCTGTCAGGGTAGCCACCACATAAGCTTCTTCCAGTTCAAATACAGGAGATACATCACCTACAGAAGCATCATTATAGGCCCAACGGATAATCTGACGGGCTTCTCCCAGTCCGCTGATGTTTTGTGCATTGGCAGAAATATTTTCTTCTGTCATCACTTCTAAACTATCTGCCTGGGCCGCTTCGTCAAAATCATTGCCATCTTCCAGGGCTCCGGCAAAATAGTCCGCCTTTCTGAAAGCCTCGTCGCGGGTTTCATCGCTGGGATACAGGTCGCTCTGTACCACGGCAATATCATATACCCTATTGGTTTTAGCCGCTGTCACTTCTACAATATGATATCCATATTCTGTCTCTACCAGGTTGTTAATCAAACCAGGTTTGCTTTGAGCCATCACTGCCTTTTCGAAGGGTTCTACCATACGACCTTCAGAGAACCAGCCCAAGTCACCGCCCTGGGTGGCCGTCCCATCCTGTCCATATTGCTGCGCCATTTCAGCGAAGTTGGCTCCCTGCTTAATCTGGTTCAGTACGTCCTGAGCTTGTTTACGGGCTTCTGTTTTGCTACTGTCTGATTTAAAGAGGATATGCCGTGCTCTGGCATGGTTTACCGTATCTTCTTTGATGGCCGTAATTTTATACAACCTGTAAGAGCCATTTTCAAAGATGGGGCCATATACTTTTCCTTCTTCCAGAGAAGCCAGGCTATCCGTCAACACCTGAGGTACAATTCCTGGTGTGTAAGTACGGAAGGCAACACCTGTTCCATCAGTATTCACAGCGGCAAAAGCGGAATCGTTGTTCGCATTGGAGAAATTCTGTTTCAACTGATTCAGTTCTTCCTGAAAGTAGGCAGAATCCTGAGGGGATGGCGTAAGTGGAAAAGTAACATAACGGATGGTTCTGCCCTCTTCTACTTCAAACTCTTGCTGATGATTATCAATGTACTCCTGGAGCTGTTCATCAGTGACCTGAACGGCTGAATCACTGATCGCATAGAAGGGAACATACAGATACTTCACTTCGGCTACTGAATTTTCCTGTTGGTGTCTTTGCTTCGCTTCCGCATCGGTCACATAATTGGAAAGCAGCAACAGGTTTTCGTATTTAAGCCGCAGGCGGGAATTATTCAGATTACTTTCAAAAAGCTGCCAGGCTACCTGCTGTTGCTGAGGCAGCTGGGGTAGGTTTTGCAGATAAGAGATGACTCTGTCGCGGTTAAACTCCCCGGTCTGAGGATCAGTGAAAGCCTGCTGAATTTCAGGGTTAATGTTATTTCCCTGAACCATATCGACCAGCTCGTTTTCGGTAACTTCTATGCCTAGTTCATCAAATTCTTTTTTGAAGGCGATTTCAGCCACAAGTTTATCCCAGGCCTGCTGGCGAAGCGCATTCATTTCCCTTTCGGAGGGATTTCTGTTGGTATTGACAATGAAATTATAACGAACCTCGTCGATGGCTTGCTGGTACTCTTCATACGAAATTTTCTCCCCGGCGATTTCGCCCACGGTGTTATCGTTTCCACCAAACAAAGTAGGATTGCTGCTCAACATATCTCCTCCCAGGATAAATAACATTAAGCCAACTGCCACAGCGCCTACTACCAAAGCTGTTTTCTCTCTTATTTTACTAATTAAGGCCATTTTTAGAACTCAAATTATAGGATAAACTTTCTGATAAAAAGAAGTGCAAAGTAACACGATTATATAATAATTTCAAAACGCATTAACTCACTGTATCTCAGCTGTTAAATGTTTTCTTTCTTATGTTTAAGTAACCAAAATAAGGGAGAAAATAGTTTATTTCTCTTCCGTTTTCTCCTGGCTGGCGGTAATCTTTACGTTATCTATCCGGTTTTCACGCATAGACATCACCGTAAAGGTAAACGGAGGAACACGAATGATATTACCTGTAGTAGGAATTTCACCGGTAATTGACAAAATATAACCGCCCAGGGTATCATAATCGCCTGCTGGGATTTCCCAGTTATACTTTTCGTTTAAATAATCAATTTCATGACGTGCACTGATCAGATAGGTGTTTTCATCAATTTTTAATTCTACCCAATCTTCGGCATCATGTTCGTCTTGTATTTCTCCAAAGATCTCTTCAATAATATCCTCTATACTGACAATTCCGGCGGTACCGCCGAATTCGTCCACTACCAGGGCCAGGCTTTTATGCTCGGTAATAAACTGTATCATCAGCTCGTTGGCTGGCATGGTTTCCGGCACGATAATGATAGGGGTCAGGATCTGGCTGATGGATTTAGGCTTTTTGAACAACTCCAGAGAATGGCAATAGCCAATGACTTCGTCGATAGACTCCTTGTACACCACAATTTTGGAGTGGCCACTATTGATGAAAGCCTCTTTAAGTTCATCCAGGCTGTCTTCCACATCGACAGCCACCACCTCTGTACGGGGGATCATACATTCCCGGACCTTTACGGTTTTAAATTCCAGTGCATTGTTAAATATTTTGGTATTTACCCTGGGATTCGGATTGAGATGATCGGGTTTTTGCTCAATGACTTCTTCGCTCAACGTATTTTTTATATAGTTGTTGAGGTCTGTCAAGCCGAAGACCGGCTTATCTTCCCGGTAATCAAATCCAAGGATATGAATGATGGTAAACTTGGATATTTTATCGATGATAGAAACGACAGGATACAGTATATAATAGATGATCGTCATGGGCACGGCAAAGCCGGATAAAAGCCCGTTCGGATCGATCAGGAAAACACTCTTAGGGGTAAACTCTGCCACTACCAACACCAGGAAGGTGGCTAGCACTGTCTGTAAGATCAGAATTGTGACATCGTTGTTTACGGAACTGGGCAGGTGGGTTGTCAGAAAAGGTTCCAGCAAGGTAGCCATGAAAAAGCTGTACAAAACCAGGGCAATATTATTTCCCACCAAAGTAGTACCGATAAACCGGGTAGGCTGCTTGACAAAACGGGACAATAGTTTTCCATACAACTTTCCGTTTTTGTTGGCCAGCTCGATACGAAGCTTATCAGCAGAAATAAAAGCGATCTCTATGCCGGAAAACAAAGCTGAAAATAGCAGGCAAATAAGAACAGCAATGATGCTATAATAATCCATGAACGTACGTACACACTAGTGAAATGGTCAATAGCAGACCATTATAAACTTTTTCGTTTGGGTTGTTTAACTTTCTTTCTGTTTTTCTCATGCTGACCCTCTATTTTTTGCTGCGAGGCTTTCTTTTTTCTGATTCTATACCATAGTAAAGAGAGAACCGATAGCATCAGCATACTATAGGCATAGGTCAACCCCAATGTCATGACCTGATGCACACCGATGATAAAAAAAACCACACTCAGCGACAACAATATTGAGTCAGGCAGACGCATATACAGCGCTCAATTATTAATAGAAATAGTACCAGTCGGTTTTAAAATGCGGTAAGAGACAAATTGTTCATCTGATGTAAGACCCTCTCCCATCAGTATTTCTCCCTCCGTTGTTATTTCCACGTACCGATCCGTGTAGATTTCATGTTTGCTGGGCTTCCAGTTTAGCAGTTCTGTAGACAATTTTTCACCAGATATTAAATTTCTGACAACTACCTCACCGGTAGCCGTATATAAATTCTCACTTTTGTTGAAAGTTCCCTGATTGGCCTCAATGGTAGAAGACTTGGTGCCATCTTCTTCAAAGAATTCAATATAGATTCCTTCCGGAAACTCAAGGTCTCCATTTTCAAAATTCAGTTGTTTGTTTGCTTCCAGTCTGACCCGAACAACGGCAGAGTCACTGTAGAGCATTTCTGCATTAGAAACTTCTGAGATAGGCCCCTCATATTCTTTAAAATCGTCAGCATTTTGTCCTTCATCAAGACAAGCTGAGAATCCTGGCAGGATCAAAAAATATAAGAGTACCTTTCGCATCATAATTTTTTATAGGTAAAACCAGGATTGTCCGGATAAGTTCCTAACAAAAATAGCCATTTCCTCTTGGAGATTCAGCGTTTATGACCAAATCTTCCGGAGGAAATGGCTTCAAATGATATGATACTGTGCGTTAATCTCTTGTCTGTATCGCTACTGATTCATTGATCCAGCAGCCTACTTTTATCTGTTCTCCTACTTTTTTATTGTAGGTAAAGACCTCCTCTTTAGAGGGGAATTGTTCTTTTGCATTCCGCATACCGTCTGAATTACCTGCTTTCTTATACATTTCATAAGCAGCGATAAATACAGCTCTATCATCCACTACATCCTGTCCGCCTTTGCATTGTTCGTAGCTGTTCATGTACATATTGCCTATCAGTCCATAAGCTTTAGCGTCTACTGCATCGCTAGCCTGAGCAGCTTTCAGCGCATAGTCACGGGCCATGCCTCTTTGCTCTTGCTTCAGGGCGATGTTAGCCATGCCTAAGTAGATTTCTGCTTTTTGATCGTCGCTGTTAGACAGCTCAGCAGCTTTGTTCAGAAACTGAGTCGCTTCATCGTAGTCCTCATTTCTCATCATGCGTTCCCCAATTGTTTTTGCCAGACCAGCATTAGGCTCTTTCTCAAAAGTAGCGATAGCCGCATCTGTGAAATAGTCCTGATCAGTACACTCAGAAGCTAAGGAAAGGGCTATTACTTTTTTCGCGATGTCCGTATCTTCCGGATTCTCCTTCATTTTAGGAACCAGCTTGCTGGCAATAAAGTCGCAATCCACATTGATCGTCTGGATAAACAGGGCATCTACTTTATCGGCTTGCTCTTTATATTTATCAGCGAATTTGCTGTTGGATTCTACATTTTTGTCGATGACTTCATTCAGCTTGTCGTAGATGCTGATGACCTCATCTTCTGTAAGCTCCCCTTTTTCGTATTGCTCTTTGGCTACGGTCATATAAGGGAAAATATTGTAGTAGGCAAAATTAGCATCGTTTGCTTCCAGCGCTTTGGAGAAAATTTCTTCCAGCCTGCCATATTCGTTTTTATCTTTAAACAACAGCTTAATAGCTGCGCTGGCTTTTCTGTTAAGCACTTCAGCCTCTTCTCCGAAATATTGCATTCGCTTGTCGTACATCTCCAGCGTTTTTTCCACATATTCCTTCCGCTTGGCAGCATCCGTCTCTTTCGATGCTAATTCTTCGTATATATCAGCTCCGTTGATGTAAATAGAGGAGTTCAGGTCGGGAGCGTTGTCGAGAAGCCAGCTAAGCGGTTCTACAGCTGCCTGAAAATTTCCTTGTTTTTTGTAATCAGTATAAAGTACAACTTTCTCTTCCGCAGTCTTTTTATCTTCTGGCCAATTCCACTGAGCCTCAGCCACAGTAGATACTACTAACAAGAGCAGGAAAGCCGGACAGATTGAGTTAAGTTTTAAAATTAATCTCATGGTTCCCTAAGTTATTATAGATGTGTTTAAAAATATAAAATTTTATGAAGCTGTAATCTGTAGAAAAACAAATTTAATAATGTATAGTTCCTGTTACAAAAAAAATTTAAACGTAACAAAACTTAAATAATCATTATCAAATCTTACACTACATTTTATTAAGAGAAATACAAAAATAAGGCCGAAGTTGCAGAAAAACAATACCTTCACCCGACAAAAAAGCATAAAATAGGATTAAACTCGTATTTTTTTGCCTTATCTATGGTTTTTTCTCTCTCAGACATGCCCTGCACGAAGGAATAACTCTAAAATGCAAGGAAAGGTTAAAAAATTAATTACTTTATTAGATTCTGCCGAGACTTACTAATCATACTTTCTCCTGATAAACCAACGATCATTGAAAGTAGTCCCCAAACTCACTTTAAAATAGTTTTCTCTAATCAGTTCGTTTGTGGTAGAGCCTCTTTGTCCACCCTCCAAAGCCAGATTCAGGCTGGAGAGGCTGCTCAGGGGTAGGGAAAAACCCAGGGTCACGCTGATTTCCCTGATTTGCTCATTGTTCACATAGAAAGGGGTATTGCGATAATTGAAACCTGCCCGGTAGGAAACCCTTTTCAGATAACTGTTAACAGAGGATGCATCCGGAATGAATTCCCCTCCTGCGGCCAGTTGAAAGCTATTCCTTAAAGCTTCATTACTTCTGGGCGCGTTAATGCTATCAGGACGGTAAGCACCAAAGTTTTCCCAGTCTTGTAGAGTAATATCCACACCCACTACATATTTGGGGTATTTTTCCATAGCAATCCCCACTCCGTATTTCTGTGGAATGATGACACTACCCGGTTCGTTGGTAATGGTATCCTGCGAGATAATAGAGTTTTGTAGATCACGGCTTTCAAAGCGAACACTACGGTTTGCTTTGATACTGGTTTGGGGCTGAAAGATACCTCCCACACTTAGATAAGCATTATCGCCTACTTTCAGACTATAAGAAAGTCCTGCTTCCGGTAATAAGCCGGAATAAAAAAGAGTTTGCCGGGAGGAAGTGATATAACTGAAATTGTCTGTCGTTAGGGGTAGCAGGCTCAGGCTACGGTCGATAGAGCCAAACAGGTAAGACACTTTTAGCCCAAGGGCCAGATTATCATATACTCTTATTCCATTGGAGAAATAAACCTGAGAAATACCCCCTTCGCCTTCCAAAGATAATTGGGCCCGTCCGCCATTGCCTGTCACGGTTCTGGATTCCTCAATAGTATAGCCTACTGTGCTGTAAGGCATGAGTCCAAGACTGAATGTCCAGCGATTGGTGATAGCCGGAAAGGCAAAGGCGCCATAGAGGAGCCCTCCTGAGAATGCACTGCCGGTTTCATCACCTTTTGTCAGATCTTTATATTCTCCGCTAATACCAATGTCAAAAGCGGAGAGATTATTCCTGTACAGAAGCGCAGGGTTGATATTGTTGATGTGCAGTCCGTTTCCTGCTGCAATACCAATCCCTCCCATCCCCAGATTGTGAATGAAAGAAGGGCTTGACAAATAGCCCAAGCCTTGTGATGAGTAGGGTGTTTTACCAGTTTGAGCCAGGCTTTTCCAACTCCAAAGCAGTAAAATAAAAAGAAATGTGAAATACTTAATTTTGCGAGACATTATGAATTAGGATTCTGTTCAAACCAATCAATGTGAGTTCGGGAATCATGATATGCTCTGGCTGAATTATCTTTGTAAGATACGCTGCATCTCCGCCACATATAACAACCTGCAAATCTGCGAATTTGTCGGCATACATCCGAATCATTTGTGTAATTTCTGCTCCCAAGCCATGCACAGCGCCACTGCGGATGGCTTCCTGTGTACTTTTACCAATCAGAGCAATCTGCTCCGCCGCTACGTTTTCTGTATTTACTAACGGCAAACGGGCAGTGAAAGTATGCATGGCTTGCAGGCGCATCCGGAGCCCCGGCGCAATGGAGCCGCCATGGTATCTGTTTTGATGATCTATAAAGTCAACTTTTACGCAGGTGCCCATGTCAATGGCCAGCACCGGACGGGCAGGATATAAAAAAGCCCCCCCCGCTACAGCCGCTTTTCTATCATTTCCAAGTGTTTGAGGGGTATGATAAAGATTTACAAAAGGAAGTTTTGTATCGGCACCCATTTGGATGAGGGAGGGGGTTGCCGTTAAAAACCGGATCAATGCCTCAGGCAGGGCCGCTACAGACGACAGAATCACATGCTTGAAGGAAAGTTGCTTAACAAGTGTCAACAAAGTGTCTTCATTGAGTTCGAAATGAGCCTCTATCAGCTCGCTCCCTTTAAAAAGGCCAACTTTTGTATAAGTATTTCCAATATCTATAGCAAGATTGAACATACAGGGCACTGTCCATGAATTTTAACAAGTATTGATCGCGTAGATTTTGCAAAATACCTACAAAAAGTGCAGTATTATGCTATCTTTGTTCCCGGCCAATAACATTTTTTATGCAAAATTAATTTGATCTCTTACTTTCTTTTAATGATTTTACAGAAAAAGCATCTTTAATTAGCGAAAGCTTAACCAACCTAACTATAATGAATTGCAGATTGGAGCATGTGTTCTTCGTGTTTCTCACAGGTATTTTTATTTTCCTTTTTACTACTACAGGATCGGGACAGCCGCATCAACCCCTACAGGTACGGACGGCGTTAGCCCTTGCGGAGCAGACATCGGAGCAGCAACATGGAGATGAACACGAGCAGGTGACGTCGCAGGGAACACATCAGGCCGAAGAAGGTGAGGCTCATGGCAGTGCGCCGGTATGGTTGGTGCTTCCTTTTGCCTTGCTACTGCTGATGATAGCCACAGGCCCCTTGTTTTATGAGCATTTCTGGCACAAAAACTATCCACTGGTGGCGGTGTTTCTGGCACTGCTGGTGGTATCCTACTATTTGTTTGTCTTACACAACGCACATGAACCGGTGCATGCCCTGGCGGAATATATGCAGTTCATTGCCCTGTTAGCTTCCCTGTTTATTGCCTCAGGAGGTATCTTGATCAAAGTAGACAAAAAAGCTACCCCTATGGCCAACGTGATGCTGTTGTTAATAGGGTCGGTCATTTCCAACCTGATTGGTACAACCGGCGCTTCTATGCTATTGATCCGGCCTTATATCCGGCTCAACAAAAACCGCATACAGTCCTACCACATTATTTTCTTTATTTTTATGGTCAGCAATGTGGGAGGCGCTTTAACACCCATTGGCGATCCCCCCTTGTTTTTAGGTTTCCTGAGAGGCGTGCCCTTTTTCTGGACCATGAGCCATGTAGTACTAGAATGGTTGTTTACGATTCTGCTGCTGGCGGTAGTTTTCTATTGGCTGGATAAGCGTAATAAGTCTGAAAACGAGCTGGAAGAAGAAGAGGTCACTTATAGCAACAAGATATCTGTGTTGGGGATGCGTAACTTTCTGTGGCTGGCTGTGATCATAGGGGCAGTGTTTATAGATCCTAAAAAGTTTGACTGGGTACCGGGCATTACCTATGACGGTCAACAGTTTTCTTTTGTCCGGGAAGTCATTATGTTTTCCGTAGCCTTCCTATCGTATCGCCTAGCCAGTAAAGAAGCCCTAAGCGGCAATGACTTCAGTTTCGAACCCATTCGTGAAGTCGCTTTTATTTTCATTGGTATTTTTGGTACGATGATGCCTGCTTTGGAGCTGGTAGGAGACTTTGCAAAGTCAGAAACAGGCGCTGCACTTATTACCCACAACACCCTGTATTGGGGAACGGGTTTTTTGTCAGGTTTTCTGGATAATGCGCCTACTTATCTGAATTTTCTGGCCGCTGCCATGGCCTCTCAGGGAGCGGATGTAGGCAATGCGACTGAAGTGATGGCTTTTGCCCGTGGAGGTTTCCACGATAGCACCCTGGATCTGACAGCTATTTCAGTAGCCGCCGTATTTTTTGGCGCTATGACCTATATTGGCAATGGACCTAATTTCATGGTAAAATCTATTGCGGAGCAGATCGGTATCAAGATGCCTTCCTTCTTTGGGTACATTATACGCTTTTCTCTGCCATTTCTATTGCCCACCTTGTTGGTTGTCTGGATTATTTTCTTTGCTTTCAAACCTACATAAAGGATTCGTCTATGACAGTGCCCTGCTGAATGACAAATACTTTTTTTTCAGCTTCTATTGGTTGAAAAATCGTTTGAGTTCGTTCGGGCCGGGCATCGGTGACAAAAAGCTGCCCGAAAGAATGATGGGCTACCATTTCTACGAGTTTGGCAATCCGCAGGTCATCCAGCTTGTCAAAGATATCATCCAGCAACAAGATAGGCTTGATGCCCTTTTCAAGCTTCATGATATCGAACTGAGCCAGCTTCAGGGCAATCACAAATGATTTTTGCTGCCCTTGCGAGCCGTATTTTTTGACGGGGAAACCATTAATTTCAAAATCAAAATCATCTTTGTGCACTCCTTTGGTGGTTCGCTGCAGGACCAAATCTTTCTGATAGGTCTGAAAAAAATCCTTACGATAATTTCCCGACGCAAAATCCGACTGATGGGTGATTTTCACTGTCTCTTTTTGCCCGGAGATGTTGTCATAGTGTGCGATAAATGTGGGAAAAAAGCTGCTTACGAAAGCCTTACGGTAAGCATAGATTTTAGCGCCAAAATCCAAAAGCTGATCACTGTAAGAATCCAGCAGGTCGGAATCGTAATTATTGTTTTCGGCAAACTGTTTCAGCAAACTATTCCGCTGCTTCAACACATGATTATAATTGATCAGATTTTCCAGGTAGACACTATCGATCTGAGAAATGAGTCCGTCAAAGAATTTTCTTCGTATTTCGCTTCCCCCTTTGATAATATCAGTGTCATCGGGTGTGATCAGCACTACCGGAAATGAGCCAATGTGCTCACTCAGCCGATCGTAATTCACACCATTGTTTTTGCCTACTTTCTTTTGCCCTCCCTGTACACTAAACTGAATCTGATAGTCGTGGTCGTTTTTATGAATCAATCCTTTGACCATGAAGAAAGGAGCCTGATGACGAATATTTTGTGCTTCGGTAGTGCTAAACGCACTTTTGGTTAAAGAGAGATAATAGATAGCATCCAGCAAATTGGTCTTTCCACTCCCGTTTTCCCCCACCAGGCAATTGATTTGTTCGGAGAAAGAAAGCTCCAGTTCTTCATAATTCTTAAAATTCAGCAGACTGATTTTTTCAAGCCACATTAGTTCTTTGTTGAATGTTTTTATTTATTTTGCGAAGACAAAACAGTAAACAGATACAAGGGTTTAACAATAGAACCCCGAATTTTAATCACACAATATCATGGCAGTAAGTACTAAAGAAAAGGCAAAACCAAAATCGAAATCTAAATCAACTGCAAAGAAATCTGAATTTTCTAAAGAAACCTATCTTTGGTGGTATGAGATGATGTATTTGTTGAGAAGATTTGAGGAAAAAGCCAATCAGCAATATGGCCGTCAGAAGATCAGAGGGTTTTTGCACTTATACATCGGACAAGAGGCTTGTATTGCCGGTGCGGTAACCGCCTTGAAAGAGGGTGACAAATATATTACTGCTTACCGTGACCATGCACATCCTATTGCTTTGGGTACCGACCCAAAATATATCATGGCGGAGCTGTTTGCCAAGGAAACAGGCATCTCCAAAGGTAAGGGAGGTTCTATGCACATGTTTGACAAAGAACATCATTTCTATGGGGGGCATGGCATTGTAGGGGGGCAAATTCCTTTAGGAGCCGGTATTGCTTTTGCCGAAAAATTCAAAGGAACAGATAATCTCTGTGCCACTTTTATGGGCGATGGAGCCACCCGGCAGGGCTCTTTTCACGAAACCCTGAACATGGCCATGACCATGAAATTGCCCGTTATTTTCATCATAGAAAACAATGGCTTTGCCATGGGAACTTCCGTGAAGCGCACCAGCAATGTGACAGAGCTGTATACACTGGGCGAAGCCTATGATATGCCTTCCTTCCCGGTAGATGCAATGAAAGTGGAAAATGTGCATCATGCGGTTGCCGAAGCGGCTGAAAGAGCCAGGAAGGGCGACGGACCTACCTTGCTGGAGTTCAGAACCTATCGTTACAAAGGGCACTCAGTATCAGACCCGGCTAAATACCGTACCAAAGAAGAACTGGAAGGCTACAAATCGCAAGACCCTATCGTTCAATGCATGAACTCCATACTGGAATATAAACTAGCTTCCGAAGATGCGTTGAAAGCCATAGAAGATAAAGTGAAAGAACAGGTAGAGGAATGCATTAAGTTTGCGGATGAGTCGGCTTACCCGGATCCTTCAGAAGCCCTGAAAGATGTATATGCCCAGCCAGATTATCCTTATATTTTGGATTAAATAGGGATTGGCCTTCATGGGGTACGTACCCATAGAGCCACCTTTGCCCCATGGCCTCAAGTAACTTACATTAATTTTGTCATCCTGATTATTTTTTTGAGCTTTATGATGAAACGTAAAGCTCTTTTTTTATGTTTAGAAAAAACTGTTGTAAATTTGCAGCCTTAAATTACTAACGATGGCTAATAGAGTAAAAGGAAACAAGTCGAAATCAACCAAGAAAGAGGAGCATCACAATCAGGAGCTGTTGGAAAGCCCCGAAGCACTCAGGCATACGCTGATTGACAACACTGAGCTTTTCTTTAAAAAGAAAAAAAATCAACGTATTGTTTTGGGAATAGGCGTAGTCATTGCCCTGGTTGTTGCCGGTATATTTGGTTATACATACTATATGGATAATCAGAACCAGGCGGCTCAAGAAGAAATGTTTCAAGCTATTTTTTATTTCGAGTCCGATAGCTTAAGCAAAGCTTTAAATGGTGATGGAAATAACTATGGCTTTTTGGAGATCATAGATGAGTATGGGGGAACCAGTGCAGCCAATCTGGCGCATTTTTATGCTGGCATCTCTTTCTTAAAGCAAGGGGACTACGAAAATGCTGTGGCACATCTGGAAGATTTCAGTGCTTCGGATTACCTGCTGCAAGCACGGGCCTATGCGCTCATCGGAGACGCTCAAATGGGTTTGAACCAATATGAGGAGGCTGCACAATCCTACCAGAAGGCAGCGGATTATAAGCCTAATCGTTATTTTACACCTGAATATCTGAAAAAAGCAGCCATTGCTTATGAAGCTAACAATAATTACCAGGCAGCGGCGGATAGTTACGGAAGGATTATAGAAGAGTTTCCTACCTCTACCGAATACCAGGAGGCATTAAAGCATCAGGCGCGCCTTGAAGCGTTGGCATCAGGACAGTAAAGTGAGCAAAATACTTAATAATGAAGGATAAGGCTATAGGGGCAGCATGTCCACCTCGATGTCTTGTCCTTTTTTGTTTATATAGAAACAACTATGGCAACCGCTAATAAAAATTTAAGTGAGCATAAAGCAAACCAGCTTCCGGATATTTCATACAAAAAGTTTGCGCTGGTGATTGCCGAATGGAATGAAGAGATTACCCAGGCGCTGGGGACCGGCGCTATGAGTACCTTGATAAGATATGGTGCCCGCAAAGAAAATATCGTGATCAAATACGTACCCGGAAGCTATGAGCTTACGCTGGGGGCGCAGTGGCTGGCCCAGGATACCTCGGTAGATGCCGTCATCTGTTTAGGCTGTGTTATTCAGGGAGAAACGCCGCACTTCGACTATATCTGCCAATCGGTGGCGCAGGGTATCAAAGATGTAGCTTTGAAATATAACAAACCAGTTATCTTTGGTGTTCTTACTACCTTGAATCTGATACAGGCCCAGGAGCGTGCCGGAGGCAAACATGGTAACAAAGGAGACGAAGCTGCCATGACAGCCATCAAGATGCTTGGTTTTTAAATCATTGTGATACTTATAAATTATTATTCTACCATCTATGAAAGTTCTTAAGTTTGGAGGCACATCCGTAGGCAGTCCGGAGCGGATGCACGCTGTAGCCGAGCTGATAATAAGAGAACCAGAAGCTAAAATTGTGGTGTTGTCAGCAGTATCAGGTACAACCAATACATTGGTCAATATCAGTATGGCACTGGCTGATCAGCAAAAGGACAAAGCCCTGGGCATTATTGAACAGCTGCATCAGGATTACCTCCACTACGTAGATCATCTTCTCAACAACGAAGAAGCCAAAGCAACAGGAAAAGAAGTGGTGGATGCTCATTTTGCGGCTTTACGCAGTATGACGCGTGAAGATTTTAATGCCGATATTGAAAAAGAAATTCTGGCGCAGGGTGAATTGTTGTCTACCAAGCTTTTCTGTGCCTATCTTAAAGAACAGCACATTCAGGCGGTATTGTTACCCGCTCTGGATTTTATGCGTATTGATGAACACAATGAGCCGGATCTGGATCATACGGAAGAACAGTTGAAGGCACTTCTCACACAACATCAGGAGGTAAGTGTCTTTGTTACCCAAGGCTATATCTGCCTGAATAGCCAGAACCGCATCGATAATCTGCAACGTGGAGGGAGCGATTATACGGCTTCTCTGGTGGGGGCAGCCATCCGGGCCAGTGAGATTCAGATATGGACCGACATTGATGGAATGCATAACAATGATCCCAGAATTGTCAAACGTACTTTTCCGGTAGCCAAGCTTTCTTTCGATGAGGCAGCGGAGTTGGCGTATTTTGGCGCTAAGATTTTGCATCCTTCCTCTATCCGCCCGGCCCAGTGGGCCAATATTCCGGTACGGCTGCTCAATACCATGAAGCCGGAAGCGCCTGGCACGCTGATATCATCCCATGGCCATGACGACAGGGAGATTACCGCAGTGGCAGCCAAAGATGGTATCACAGCGATCAAGATAAAATCTTCCAGAATGCTGCTGGCTTACGGTTTCCTACGGAAAATCTTTGAGATTTTCGAAAAATATAAGACCCCCATCGATCTGATCACTACATCAGAAGTAGCGGTTTCGCTCACTATTGACAACCAGACACATCTGGAAGCAATTAAAAAGGAGCTGGAAGCTTTCGGTGATGTGGAAATAAACCAGAATCATACGATAGTGTGTGTGGTGGGCAACATGCCTTTCCGTAAAGTAGGCATCCTCAAGAAGGTAATCAATGCGATAGACGATATTCCGATACGGATGGTATCATATGGGGGCAGTAAGTTCAACATTTCTATATTGATTGATAGTCAGTATAAAAACGAAACACTGAACCGCCTCAACGAGAAAATATTTTTTGTAGAAAAGGTGTAAAGCCGGTCTTTACTTATTCTCTGTAGCGCTAGCATAGGCTATCCTGGTAGAACCCATGGATAGCCTTACTTTTTTAAAACCTGCTGCTTTTCACCCATGATAAAAAAGAATGCGGGAAACGTAATTGTAATACTTTGTGTCTCAACGACATAGATGGTATATTCCAGATAAACAGTAAAATTTTTTTAAGATCCATACAAAGAATAAGTGATATATCATTACATTTAAGTGCTCATAACGACATAGACCCAGTAGCATTTATATTTCTTTATTTGTATGGCAAAACATGACTTCTATTCTCCCCGCAAAGCGGAAACTTCAACTTTTGGAGAGGCCTTACGGGAACTGCTCAACGCCTACCAGCTCAATGCCAAATACGAACAAACCAAGCTGATTAATTCCTGGGATCGCCTGATGGGAGAGCCTATTGCCAAAAGAACAGATAAGATTTTTATCAACAATAAGAAACTGTATGTCAAACTGAATTCAGCAGCACTGAAGCAGGAGCTTAACATGTCTAAAACAAAAATTCTTTCCTTGTTTATCAGGGAATTTGGAGAGGTGCTAATAGAAGACGTAGTGTTTTTATAAAGATGCAGGATGGCCGGAACGGCTTGATTATTTGGGAGGGGGTTGCGTCTGATTTTGCTGGATATTAATCATTTTGTGCAGGCGGTAAATGTTACGGGAGGTCTTGGCATTGTAAGAAAACTCGATATGATCCATAATTCGTTTGACTAATAGCAGCCCGATACCCCCTTTTTTCTTTTCCCTGATGATTTGTTCCAAACAAGGTTCCTTATAATTTTTGATATTAAAGCCTGCCCCTTTATCTCTGATTTCAAAAGTGACACTTTCCTTATCTTTCACGACGATAACCAGTTCCAAACTTTCTTTGGGGTTGCACTGGTGAGAATGTATCATCAGGTTGGCGCACACTTCATCTACTGCCAAAACCATCTGACTCAATTCTACTTCGGATATATCATAATGCTGCAGAGTATTGTAAATAAAATCACGAATACTTTGCAATTTATCCTTACAACACGGAACCTTAAAACTATAATTCATCAGATAATACCTTTGCTTCTTCTTCAGTACTTACAATAGTCAGCAACTGGTGCAAACCTAAAATTTCAAAAACCTTGTACACTTTGCTATTCATATTGAAGAGCACAAGCTTGATTTGCTTATTTTCCAATTCCTGAATATAAGACATAAACACACCCAAGCCTGCAGAAGAAATATATCTTAAATTTTTACAATCCACCAGAATCTTCTTGGTGTTGCTTTCCACAGCCCGGTGCATCGCCTCATCCAGATAGATAGAAGAGCTGGCATCCACCTCTCCGTCTACAGTAATGAGACAATAATCATCTTTGAATTCTATACCGACATTTACCATAATACATTTATATATACGCTTTGTGCAACTGAAAGTTCCTTTCTCCTCACTTAAACCTGATGATCAATACGGTATAATCATCATCCAGGATTCTATTTCCGCAAAAATCATACAGTTGCTGGATCAGTAATTGTTGTTGTAGGGCAGGCTCTTTGTCTGCGTTTTTTTCAATATTACATTTCAATCGCTCATATCCAAACTGCTCATGTTCTGCATTGAGGGCTTCCGTAATGCCATCTGTGTATAACACTACGACATCGCCGCTCTGATAGTTTTTTTTATTGACCTCTATGTAATTATTGAATCTTTTATCACGAAGAATGCCTAGACCCAGGCCTTTACTTTCTAGAAAACAGGCATGCTTTTCTTGAGCACTGTAATAAAGGGTAGGGCAATGCCCGGCTCTGGCAAATTCAATCGAGCGTTGCTCGATATCAACCACAAAAAAAGAGGCAGTAATAAAGGATGTTTTTTCCAGGCAACGGCTCAAAGCACTGTTTGCATATTCCAGAAATTTGTCAGGAGAAAGATCCAACTGAGCCAAACTATGAAAGACTCCTTTCATCTGAGACATATGAAAAGCGGCGGAAGTACCTTTCCCAGACACATCTCCGATAATAATGATAAATTTGTGGTGGTTGATCTGATAGATATCATAGTAATCTCCTCCCACCTGGTCGGCCGCTTCTGAAAAGGCTACAATGTCAAAAGCATCATTGGAGATAGGTTTTTTGGGAAGCAAACTGCGTTGTACCCGGTTGGCAATTTTCAGTTCCTCTTTATATCGTTCGTTTTCTAAGGTTTCACCAAGCAGTTGGAAGTTTTCAACAGAAATACATGCCTGGCTGGCGAAGGTGTTAATAATACCAATCATTTCTTTATTATAACCATCGGCCACTTCTTTCAGAATCACCAGCACCCCAATGTTTGTGTTCTTCACAATCAGAGGAATCCAGAGTACTGAGCGGTATTCAGGAAGCTTCAGCATACGATGGCGTTTTCGCCTTTGGCGGTAATCTTCATTGGGCAGTGGAAGCGGCAAGGGGCGAATAATCTCAGGCTGATTTACTTCATCCTGCAACTGGTCTTTCAAGACCTTCACTTTGTCTTTGGATATATTTTTGGTGAGTAGCAGGCTTTTCGTTCCATCCTCTACTTCAATCCAGGCAGCATCGGCAAATACAGCTTTTACAGAACTATCGAGCAGAATTTCATAAATCTGTTCTACATTATACCCATCTTGGGTAGACTGGCTTAACCGTTGAAAATTGATGACCTCTTCCAGTTTTTGCTCAAATACCGAGGAAGTAGGCAGGTTAAACAGGATCACCAGCAGGGAAAATAAGCTATAGATAAAGGTAAACCCAAATAAAGCGGATATGTACAGGTTATCCTGCAGTTCCATGGGGAGTACCTGGCTGTAGTTTTGGGCATAGCTGTTGAGATCAAGAAAGAAATACGCCAAAAAGATAGCAATAGCCATCATGATGATAATACTTTTCCACTTCTGGCGAAAATCCAGGTAAGCAACCCACTTCAGGTTAACCGATAAAACAAGGCCCAAGACCAACAGCACCAGCAAGACAGTACTATAGAAATAGCCAATAGGGTTCAGGGGGAAAAAGCTCAGCAGGATGCTCAACAGTAAGGTATACTCAAACACACTCCATAAGGTGAGCAGCCTTTTGGATTTTTGATAAAGAATCAGCTCTTTCCAAACCATCAGGGTAGAGGTCAGAAAGGCGGTGACCAATCCGAAGATGATCAGGTAGAAAAAGTTAATGAGAAAGATGTTCTCGGCCAGCCGGCTGTTGCCCAGTAACTGATAAAATAAGAAAATGGTCAATGAGACGATCGTAGCCAGCAAGCCCGTGGCAAAAACCCGCCAAAGCAGATCAATAAAATTGACCCTTTCTGCCCGTCCGGTTATAAATTTATAATAGAAAAACAGGGCGATAAAAAATATCTCCAGCAGCACCGTACGCAATCCTTCCGGCACACCCGATTGTATGTGGTTGACTTGCCCGAAAAGCACCACCAAATCGGTCACCAGCAAGGTAAGCCAGCTTACTATGCCCAGAAACAGGGTTAGCCTTATGACATGTTTGTATGAGCGCATGCAGGTAGATCCATTAGCTGATCCTGCGGCGGTCAATGCCGTATGATCAGCATCACTCACCACAGAATGATTACAAAGCTAACAGAAATTTTTTACAGAATAAGATTTAAAGAATTGATCCTGATATCAGGGACTGTAGTTGGGAGCTTCCCGCGTAATTTGAATATCATGAGGATGGCTTTCTCTTACACCAGCCGCCGTAATTTTCACAAATCTGGCTTTTTGCAGCGCCGGAATGTCGGGGGCTCCGCAATAGCCCATACCGGCCTGTAGCCCACCCACCAGCTGATAGATAACTTCTTCTACCAACCCTTTGTATGGCACCCGTCCGACGATACCTTCCGGTACCAGTTTTTTGATATCGTCTTCAGCATCCTGAAAATAACGATCTTTGGAACCTTCTTCCATGGCTTCCACAGAGCCCATGCCCCGATAGGATTTAAATTTACGTCCTTCAAACAGGATAACTTCTCCGGGGGCCTCATCCGTACCGGCCAGCAGGGAGCCGATCATCACACAACTGGCACCAGCGGCGATGGCTTTGACCACATCACCTGAAAATCGGATACCACCATCGGCAATCACCGGAATTCCCGTACCTTCTAAAGCTTTAGAGGCTTCATATACAGCGGAAAGCTGAGGTACACCCACGCCGGCGATGACCCGGGTGGTACAAATACTGCCAGGGCCTACACCTACCTTCACGGCGTCGGCACCCGCCTTTACCAGTGCTTTGGCGCCCTCTGCCGTGGCAATATTACCCACAACCAGTTCCAGTTCCGGAAAACGGCGCTTCACCTGTGTACAAGCCTGGATAACGCCCCTGGAATGTCCATGGGCTGTATCAATGCTAACTATGTCTACACCAGCATTTTTCAGCATCTCCACTCTATCCAGAATATCGGCTGTGACCCCAACAGCGGCCCCTACCCGTAAACGGCCAAACTCATCTTTACAGGCATTGGGCCGGTCTTTGTTTTTTAAGATATCCTTGTAGGTGATCAGGCCGCTCAAGCGCCCTTCTTTATCAACAATAGGTAGTTTTTCAATCTTGTATTCCTGTAAAATCTCCTCTGCTGCATCCAATTGAATGCCTGCCTCCGCTGTGACCAGATTTTTCCGGGTCATCACTTCTTTGACCGGCTGGCTCATGTCTTTTAAAAATCGGAGATCACGGTTTGTCACAATACCAAGCAACTTACGATCCTTGTCAACGACTGGAATGCCACCAATCTTATTCTCCCTCATGATGGTTTTAGCATCAAATACTGTTGCATTCACATCCAAAGTGATAGGGTCCAGGATCATACCGCTTTGCGATCTTTTCACTTTTCTCACCTGATGAGCCTGGATATCAATCGGCATATTTTTATGAATAAATCCTAACCCACCGGTAAGGGCCATGGCAATGGCCAGATCCGCCTCTGTGACTGTATCCATCGCAGCAGACACCAAAGGAACATTCAGCGAAATATTTTTTGTGAGCCGGGTAACAGTAGAAGTATTTCGAGGTAGAATTTCAGAATAGCTGGGTACAAGCAGCACATCATCATAAGTGAGCGCCTCGTACAGAAATTTTGAAGAGTCTGTCATCATGGCAAATAAGAACATTTATTTGCCGGTCAAAGTTACTTACATTCCCTGACATTTTAAAATATTATTTGCAAGTAACATAGGAATTTCTGTAGAACTGTGTGGTAATAAATACAGAAACACGACTTCTCAACAATTTATCAAATCAATAGTTTACTAATACGGTTTAGTCCAATGGTATTACTTTTTAAACTTGTGTATGGGTGTAAGAGACAGAATCAAAAGGAAGTTCCAAAAAAGAGAAGAGCAGCGTAGCCAGAGTATATTGATTTTTATCATCAGCGGGGCCATCATTTTTGCTTTAGTACTCAGCTATTTCTTCATTCCTGATTTCAAAAATTTTATCAATGAATCTATTCATATACTGACCAGCGATGATAAAGAACGGATACGCGACTGGGTCAGTGGATTTGGTTTCTGGGGCCCCGTCTTTATCATAGTGGCTATGACAGCACAGATGTTTCTGATTGTCATTCCTTCTGTCATCCTGATGGTGGTAGCTGCTCTGGCCTATGGTCCCTGGTGGGGTTCACTTATCACTTATGTAGCAATAGTGGTGGCTTCCAGTATCGCTTATTTTATTGGTATACATGCCAGCCATGCTTTCATCGATAAACTCATTGGAGAGAAGTCTGAAAAGAAAGTAGAGCATTACATTCAGAAATATGGGGCATGGGCCATCATCGCCTTCCGCATCTCACCTTTCTTATCCAACGATGCCATCAGTTTTGTGGCCGGTTTGGGGCAAATGCGTTACATTAAATTTATAGCCGCTACTACCATCGGTATTATTCCACTGATTGCTATGATCGCCTACCTGGGGAGAGATACAGAAACCCTGAAAACCGGTATGATGTGGATATCCGGCGTCACCCTGGTCGCTTTTGTTATTTATGTCATTGTCCGGGAAAGAAAAAAGAAGAAATCAAAAACAGCAGCATCTTCTTAGAAAAGTAAATAAATTGGGAAAGGATAACAGGGGCCATGCAGCGCTATAATGGTTTCGCCTATCCTATGGATGAATCCTGACTGCTGCCTATAGGCTCTTCTTAAACCTAAAACTTATGCAGAAATATTTTTCCTTTCTACTCTTTGTATGCTGGCCGGTGAGCCTGTTGTTTGCCCAGACGGCGCCCTCTCCTCAGACCTCGACAGAAGCGATTCGCCTGATAGTGCGGGCCGACGATATGGGTTTTTGTCATGCCGTTAACGAAGCTTGCATTGAGACTTACCGGAAAGGTATTGTACGAACTGTCGAGATTATGTCGCCTACTCCCTGGTTTCGAGAAGCAGCCCGGTTGCTGAAAGAGAACCCTGATCTGGATGTAGGCATTCACCTCACGCTTACCAGCGAATGGGAGAATGTGAAATGGCGGCCCCTTACCCATAGTCCGAGTCTGACCGATGCACAGGGCGCTTTCTTTCCTATGATCTTTCCTAACCCAAACTATCAAAATCAGGCGTTGAAAGAAAAAAACTGGAAACTGGAGGAAATAGAGCAGGAACTCCGAGCCCAGATAGAATTGGCGATGCAGGAAGTGCCACAGATCAGCCACCTGTCGGGTCACATGGGATGCACGCATATGGATGAAAGAGTAACAGCACTCACCAAAAAGCTGGCCGAAGAATATGGATTGGCTATTCATCCTGAAGCTTTGGGGGTGCAGTCAGTTCGTTATGAAGGGCCTCACAAAACCTTAGAAGAAAAGATAGGCAGTTTTACACGCATGCTGGAAGGGCTTACCCCGGGCACGTATCTTTTTGTAGACCATCCGGCTTATGATACACCGGAAGTACAGGCGATCTACCATATTGGTTATGAAGACGTAGCCACCGACCGGCAAGGGGTGACCGATCTTTTTACCAGTAAGGTTATCATGGAAGTGATTCGCCGCAAAGGCATACAACTCATCAGCTATGCTGACCTGGTAAAAACCAAATAAGGAAGGAGCATGAAAAGCCAAAGTCGGGAGAAGTAAATTTGTAATTTTCATTTCATAGTATGTAATTGCCTCCTCATTGCTAAATATTATGACTCATGGCTAAACTTTTTCGGGGAACTTATACTGCGATTATTACGCCCTTTACCACATCCAATCAGGTAGATTGGCAGGCTTTTGAGCGGCTGATAGAAATGCAGATCGAGGGAGGGGTTGAAGGAATTGTATTCGTTGGCACAACGGGGGAAAGCCCTACCCTTAGCTATAGTGAGCACCAGGAAATCCTGCGTTGGTCGGTCAAGACAGTGAATGGAAGGTGTCAGGTGTTGCATGGTACCGGCTCTAATAACACCCGCGAAAGCATAGAGTTTGCCGAAGTGGCTGCCGAAGCAGGTGCTGATGGTCATCTGGTGATTAATCCCTATTACAACAAGCCTACCCAAGAGGGGCTATACCGGCATTTTAAAGCAGTGGCTGATGCTGCCGAACTCCCTGTGATCATTTATAATATCAAAGGCAGAACGGCTGTCAATCTGGATACAGATACGTTGCTCCGGCTGACCGAACACCGGAATATAGCGGGTGTCAAAGAAGCCAGCGGCGATATGGCGCAGATGATTGATGTAATCCGGAAGACCCCCGATGATTTCAGTGTGCTGCTGGGCGACGATGCCCTGACCTTACCCTTTATGGCTTGCGGTGGAGACGGCCTGATTTCGGTGGTATCCAACTGTGTACCCGGGGCTACTTCCCGTCTGATACGCCTGTGCCTGGATGGAAAGTGGGAGGAAGCGCGTCAGGCTTATTTTCGGCTGCTGGATCTGATGCGTATTACTATGGTCGAAACCAACCCTATTCCGATCAAATACATCATGCATCAGCTGGGGCATTGCACTGCCCATATCCGTTTGCCTATGTGTGAACCTTCTTCTACCTCATTGCCTGTGCTGCAAAAAGCCCTGGATATGATCAAAGGCTGGGAACGGGATGGGCGATAAAATTTTATAACGCTTCCGCTAAATTTCTTCAGAGTATAGTTTTTTTATGCCTGTCATTTGATCCGAAACGGATTGAAGAGATAATTATTAAAATGATTCCAACCATTTTTGATAGCCCTGTGTCTTTTTATAGAATTGATTATTTTTTTGTCTAGGGTAAAAATTTTTTAGGCTTAGAAGAATCTTTAAATACATTTGAAAGCTGGCGGATTTTGTTTGCCAGCTTTTTTGTTTTTATACCAGGATAGATGAAAACTCAAATAATTGAGGTATTCGCAAGCTTCACACTGGGCTTCCATTAAATTTGTTCTATCTTTAAGAAATGATGAAAACCAGGTCTATCAATTTTCTGATCATAGTAGTTGTTTTTCTGATATATGGTTGCCGTGGTGCCAGAACGCCCAGAGCCAGTGAAAATTTTGATCAATTCTATGACCGCTTTCTGACGGACAGCTCTTTTCAGATGTCGAGGATTCATTTTCCTTTGCCAGGGATTAATACGGCAGCCATGGAAGCCAGCGATGAGGAAGATTCTATTTATTACTGGTCGAAAGATGAATGGATTATGCTGAAGAAACCTCAGCTAGATTCAAGCATGTACGAGAGAAAAATTACCGTAACCGATACGCTGGCTATCGATGAGATTTTTATGGAGAACGCTGGTTTTTATTTCAAAACCGTCTATGAGCCGATCAGGAAGAAGTGGCACCTGGTGTATATGGTAGACAGCAACATGTAGACGTCAGAAGGATATCCATGAAACACAGTTTAACAGCAAAACGTTATTTTCTGTATGATTGAAGATTTGTCTGTTTCCCCGGAAATTGCTAATAAATTAGAAGAACTATCCGCCAAGTTTGCCGCCAAAGGTCAAAAATTATCGGATTATCTGGAAGGCTTGCTGTATGCCGATTATCTGAGTTATTGGGATTATATTCAGTTGGATACACTGCTTAGCCTGCAAAAACCCAAAACCGATCTGAAAGATGAAATGGTTTTTGTGACCTATCACCAGATTACAGAACTTTATTTCAAGCTGATTCTCTGGGAGCTGGACCAGCTCACTGATGGTTCGGTGACGAAAAGTCAGGTGTTTTTAGATAAGGTAAACCGGGTGAACCGCTATTTTAAACAACTGGCCGATTCGTTTACCATTATGACGGAGGGTATGGATCGCGATCAGTTTGCCAAATTTCGGATGGCCCTTATGCCTTCCAGCGGTTTTCAGTCTGTGCAATATCGTCTTATTGAGATTCTGTCTACGGATCTGACCAACTTGGTGCACGCCGACTATGTACTGTGGCTCTCTCCTGACGACCCGGTAGACTCTTTTCTGGAAAAGCTCTATTGGAAAGCGGGCGCCCGCGATGGGCAGACCGGAAAAAAGACATTGACGCTGAAGCAATTTGAAGAAGAATATGATAAACTATTACTGAAGAAAGCGAAGCAATACAGACAAAAAAACCTGAGAAGGAGCATGCAGCGTTGGATTAAAGATGACAAACAGGGTCCTCATATTATACAGGCGCTGCGGCAGTTTGACCAGATGGCCAACGTCCACTGGCCACTGGCCCATTTCAAGGCGGCAGTCCGTTATCTTGTGCATGATAAAGGCGTAAAAGGGGCCACCGGCGGCACTAACTGGCGTAAATATCTGCCTCCCCGCTTTCAACGAATCATTTTCTTTCCGGAGTTATGGTCTGAGGAAGAAAAAGATAACTGGGGAAAATCCTGGGTAATGGAACATATAGAGGTGCACTGATCGCTTTCTTCCTCCCATTGCTTCAAAATTTTTTGTACTTTAAATCTCCATGAAAGTACTGGGTATGAAATACTCGGTATGAAGTAACTCAGTGCCTATGATGAAGAAAGTTTCCTGGGGGTTTATCGGTTGTGGTGACGTGACAGAAATGAAGAGCGGACCTGCTTTTGCAAAAATTGCAAATTCTGAGGTGGTGGCTGTCATGCGTCGCAATGCCAAAAAGGTAAAGGAATATGCTGCCCGCCATCATATTGCGAAATACTATACGGAAGCAGATGCACTGATTCACGATCCTGAAGTGAATGCTATCTATGTGGCTACGCCGCCCAACACCCATGCTGACTATACTATTCGGGCGTTGGAGGCTGGTAAACCTGTCTATGTGGAAAAACCCATGGCTCGCAATTATAAGGAATGCAAAAGAATGCTCGAGGCCAGCCAGTGGGAAAATGTGCCCTTGTTTGTCGCTTACTACCGGCGTTGCCTGCCTGCTTTTCTCAAGGTGAAGGAAATTGTAAATAGCGGCGTACTGGGAAAAATAAGAGTAGTCAATGTGCGCCTCTACCACCCTCCTAAGTCAGAAGACAGAAATGAGAAACCTCCCTGGCGGGTCAGGCCGGAAATTTCTGGTGGTGGCTATTTTTTCGACCTGGCTTCTCACCAGCTGGATGTTCTGGATTTTATTGTAGGCCAAATCCGGGAAGCTTCTGGCATCGCCCGTAACCAGTCCGGATGGTACGAAGCGGAAGATACCGTGGCGGCTAGCTGGGTGTTTACTTCTGGGGCAGTGGGTAGTGGTAGCTGGTGCTTTTCCGCCAGCGAAAGTGAAAAGCTGGATACTATTGATATCATCGGAACCCAGGGACGGGTTTCTTTTGCCTGCTTTGAAAACAAACCTGTCAGCCTGTACACTTCCTCAGGCGAAAGGAGTTTCGAGTTTACCAATCCCACTCATGTGCAGCAGCCGCTGATTCAGACGGTCGTAGATGAGCTTTTGGGGAAAGGGAAATGCCCCAGCACCGGGCGGTCAGCCGCCAGAACCAGTTATGTTATGGATCAAATCACAAAAGGGTAATTATATGAAGTTAAAACTTTATCAAGTAGACGCTTTTACGGATCAACTGTTCCGGGGTAATCCTGCGGCAGTTTGTCCTTTGGAGCATTGGTTGTCTGATGAAAAAATGCAGGCTATCGCTGCGGAAAACAACCTGGCGGAAACGGCTTTCTATCTGCCCGAAGGAGAGGATTTTCATTTGCGGTGGTTTACCCCTACCACGGAGGTGGTCTTATGCGGACACGCTACCCTGGCTACCGCTCATGTTATGTTCACCCTGGAAGACTACCCCTTGGATACCATCCGGTTTCATACCAAAAGCGGCCTGCTGACTGTAGTGAAGGAAAAAGGGCAGCTCACTTTGAATTTCCCCGCAGATGAGATCACGCCTGTGGAACTGCCACAGGAAGTGGTAGAGGGATTGGGTGTGAAACCCCTGGAAGCTTACCGGGGAAAGACGGACTTTATGGTAGTAGTCGCATCGCAGGCAGAAGTAGAACGCTTACGCCCTGATTACAGAGTCCTGGCCGCCAGACAGGAGGTAAGGGGTACCATTGTGACAGCTCCGGGAGAGGAGGTGGATTTTGTGTCTCGCTGTTTCTTTCCACAATCGGGAATAGACGAAGATCCTGTAACCGGATCGGCTCACACCACCCTGACCCCTTACTGGGCACAAAGACTTGGCAAACAACAGCTAACAGCCAAACAGCTCTCCCGCAGAACAGGACTGCTCCACTGTACGCATCTGGGCGACAGGGTCGCCATCAGTGGACAAGCTGTGACCTACCTCAAGGGAGATATTGAGGTATAGGAAAAATTATCAGCTTTTATAAAAGAAAATAGTAAATTGACTCCCAAAAAACTATGAGAAGAAGAATATTTATCAAACAATCTGTGGCTATTTCAGCCGGGTTCGGCTTAGTAGGATTTGGTTGTAATAGCGCTACTCAATCTAATGCCGCTGAGGAGCAGGCTGATAGCACTGCCATGGCCTCGTCTTCAAAAGATCTTATCTACAAAATTTCTCTGGCTGAATGGTCCTTTCACAAAGCCTTGTTTGCCAACAAAATGAATAACCTGGATTTTCCCAGAAAAACGCGTGAGTTGGGCATTGAAGGTGTAGAATACGTCAATCAGTTTTTTAAAGATAAGGCGAAAGACACCCAGTATCTGGCAGAGCTTAAAAATATCTGCAACAGCGAAGGGGTCACCAGTGTATTGATCATGTGTGATGGAGAAGGTGAACTGGGTAATCCGGATGAAGCAGCCCGGAAGCAGGCGGTTGAGAATCATTATCAATGGGTAGACGCTGCCAAATACCTGGGATGCCATTCTATTCGTGTGAATGCACAAAGCCAGGGCAGCTACGAAGAGCAGCAGAAACTGGCCGCCGATGGCCTCAGCAAGTTGGGAGAATATGGCAGTCAGCAAGGTATTAATGTCATCGTAGAAAACCATGGAGGCTATTCCAGTGATGGAGAGTGGCTGGCCGGTGTCATGAAGATGGTAAACAATCCGAGAGTGGGTACGCTGCCTGATTTTGGTAATTTCTGTATCGAAAGAAGCCAGGATGGCTGTAAAGAAGAATATGATCGCTACAAAGGCGTAAAAGAACTCATGCCTTATGCCAAAGGGGTGAGTGCCAAAACCCATGAGTTCAACGATCAGGGAGACGAAACCCATACCGACTTTGAAAAAATGATGAAAATTGTGCTGGACGCTGGCTATCGTGGATTTGTAGGCATAGAATATGAAGGAAGCGGAATGGAGGAAGAAGCAGGCGTTGTGGCCACCAAAAAGCTATTAGAGCGCATGAGGGAAAAACTATCGAGCCAGTATAGCTAAAAAACGATAGAAGCTATGAATATTGTTGATCAAATTCTGCAATTGCCACAGGCTTACCTCATTATACAACAAATTGAGGCGAGCCTGGAGGCAGAAAGTAAAAAGCGGACAGCCTTTTATGATAAGCTTACGGAGCAGGAAAAAGCAGAATTTATCAACGGCGAAATGGTTATTCATTCGCCTGTAAGAAGAGAACATAATGAAGTGAATGGGCAATTATATCACCTTCTCGATGTTTTCGTAAAAAAACATCAGTTAGGGTTTGTAGGGGTAGAAAAGATTATGATCTCTCTTACCAGGAATGACTATGAGCCCGATATATGCTTTTTCAGAAAAGACAAAGCAGATCATTTTCAAAAAGGTCAGACACTGTTTCCCGCGCCTGACTTAGTGGTTGAGGTATTATCCTCATCCACTGCTCAAAGAGACAGAGGTATTAAATTTACCGACTATGAAGCCCATGGCGTAGAAGAGTATTGGATCATTGATGTAGATACCTTTTCTGTGGAGCAATATCATCTAGAGAAAGGGAAATATAAACTGATCAGTAAGTCTACCGATGGAAATATTAGTAGTTTCGTCATCTCAAATTTTTCTATTCCTGTACAAGCTGTTTTTGATCCGCAGGAAAATCTCAAAGCATTGAGCCTTTTTCTTAGTCCTAATACATAAAGAGGCTAACACTGCCTCTTTATCTTTCTATAGCAAAAGGCTATTCAAATTAGTAGCAGGCTTAATTTTCTACAGCCTGCAATTTTTCTTTTCCTATAAATATCTGAGAGAATAAACCGCTGCTGTCGCTTCTGAAATAAACGTCAGGTCTTTGGCTGGTGCGTAAGACAAAGGCACTGTCCAGCGCATAGCCTTCTATGGTCACAGGAGCAGCGGTAGCTTCAATGCTGGCCTGAAATTGAGGTTGTTTACCCTCCGCTGAAAAATCATCTGCAAAATCGTTACCATTCAGGTTAGCCAAACGGCTAAGGTAATTGACCATCTCGGTAGAATCTGCCGGCGCGTTATCCACTTGCCAAAGGCTGTCTGACTGAATGGCTACAAAGCCACTGTCTGCCGGATAGGTAAAGCTAATTTTTGTGATATTATTCTGATCCAGTTCCAGAAAAGTACGATCCCGCCAACTGTTGAAAGAGCGGTTGAAGCTTGCCGCAAGAAATCCGTCTACCGCATAAACCTCGTCTTCGCTGGCCAATCGTACATAAGAGGTGGCTTTGGGTTGTTGCTGCATAGGTGGCATACCCTGCTGGGCAGCCATTTGCTGAATGCTGAATTTACCTACGAGCAGATCGGCCAATATTTCATCCTGGTTCATAATTTTAACCCTCGTGCCCAGAGAGTCGGTGACTTCAAAGGTTTTCCATTTATCTTGTGAGCGGGAAGCCAGTCGCTGCGGTTCCAGAGCCAGCAGCGTACCCAGCAGGCTTTCCACCGCCTGTGCATCAGCCTGGGCGGTAATATTTCCTTTCTGTACCTGCCAGTCATCCCCGTTTTTGCGAATCTCAATGGCGGCTGTGTCTTCTTTTGGATATAAAATAACAGCTGTCACCTGGGCTGTGTCAATGTCTACCAGGTCTGTTCGGAAATTTCGGTCGCTTTTGCCGAAGTCCAACAGTCTGGTCAACAGAAACAGGGCTAACAAAACAGCAAATACAATCAATAAGGTTTTGTTGTTGAATTTCTTAGACATAGCTTTCCTCCATTCGTTTTGCTCTGACATTTCTTTTGATCTGAAAACGGATAATCCCATAGGTGATCACCAGCAAAATGGGCAACAGGAAGTTCAGGTATTTGAGGGTCGTCTTGGTACCATCTTCCAGCTGTTCCAGCGGTCGGGAAGAAACCCCTTTGGTACGCAGTTCGATCAGGCCTGTATCATCTGACAACCAATCGACGCTATTCACCAACAAGCTCGCGTTGTCTGACTGGCCTTGTCCTGCCTGTGTGGCGAAATTTCCATCGGCAATGACTACCATTTTAGAAGGGGTATTTCCCTGGATGTTACCCTCCAGAATACCGCCTACATTCAGATGGGGCTGTGTGAAATCACTTTCTGCCCACTCTTTGTTAATATCAAAATAGGTAGGTGCCGGTACCGTACCTGAAAGTTCGGAAGTAGTGGCAATCGGCGTAAAGGTCAGGTTAGCCGCAGAATCTGTTTTGGCAAAACTAACCGGACTGGCAAACGGCATGATCACTGCTTCCAGCCCCTCCGTGATAGGGTGATCGGCAAACTGGCTGATGATAGGCAGGTAAGGAAAAGAAACATTGGTATTGAAGGTAAAATACCCCTGCTGCTGCTGCACGGTCACAGAACCGCAGGCGGCATCCACTACAAAGCTGGCGGGTACCTGAAGCCCTTTCTGCGCCAGCCATCCTTCTAATCCGGTAGTCACTTCCAGTCCGGAAGCATTTTGCAGGTTCCCGTCTACCCGGTTGAAGGCAATAAACAGATGGCCTCCCCGCCCCAGAAACTCATCCAACTGCTGTAGATGATTCTCCGGAAAAGAGTCGGTAGGGGCAATAATCGCGATGGTTTTGAATTTAGTAGGGATGGCCGTGGTGTCGGTCAGTGTCAAACTTTCCAGGCTATACAATATACTCAGCTCATTATTGACCTGCTGTAAACTGGCGATAGGCGGTTCCCCATGACCTTGCAGCAAGGCTACCGAAGGTTTGTCAATGACGGCCAGTTTTTTGACACTGGTAGAAAGGGCATATTCCATAGCCGCTCCAGGCTGGATAAAAGGAATAATTTCCTGCCGTTCGCCCATTTGTACTACAGCACCCAGGTAAGCTTTTTTCTGGCTGACCTGGTCTTTTTCCCTTACGTTGACCAGCACCGGAGAAATGCCCTGCTGCATGGCTTCATTTTCGATTTCCTCACTCTCATTAGGATTGATAAATTCATACACCACCATATTATCCGACACATTGGTGTATTCAATGAGCAAGTCTCTGAAATCCTGCTTGGTCTTGGCAATGTCGGGTGGAAGATCTTCCGAGAAATAAGCTGTCACGGTAACAGGTTCTTCCAGTTCCTGCAAGATGTCTTCGGTAGCCTGACTCAGGGTGTAGCGTTTGTCTTCTGTAAAATCAAGTCTGACAAAGTATTCTTTAGCCAGCACATTCACCAAGGCCAGAATACCGATAATGAGGAAAATGGTGGTATAAACAGCTCTTTTGCTTTTCATACACTTACGATTTTAATCAGTTAGATTTCGTTTGCCAATGCTGATCTCCGACAGGAAAATGCCCAGGAAGATCAGGGTAAGAAAATAGATCAGATCTTTGGTATCGATGACCCCCCGGGTGATGGAGTCATAGTGAGTAGATAAACTGAGCGTACTGAATAACTCCCCGGCAAATCCGGTGAAGCTATTGGCCAGTACGTCAAAAATAATGTGAAAGAAAAGACCGATAAACAAAGCTGTCAGAAAAGCCACTATCTGATTGCTGGTGGTGCTGCTGGCGAAAAGGCCAATACTGATGTATACAGCACTCATCAGGGTTAACCCCAGGTATCCGCACCAGACCGCCCCATGGTCGATGTTGCCAATGCTGGCTACCGTAAAATAATAAGGCAAAGTAAAAGCCAGCGCAATAATAATGAGCAGCAGGCAAGCCAGGAATTTTCCAATGATGAGCTGGCGATCCGAAACAGCTTTTGTCAGAAGCAGCTCCAGGGTACCGGATTTTTTCTCCTCGGCAAGCATCCGCATCGTAATGGCCGGAATGAAGAAAAAGAAAGTCCAGTAGGCAATACTGAAGAAAGATTGCAAGCTGGCCTGGCCCACAAAGAAAACATCGGAACCGTACAGCCAGGTAAAGAATCCGCTAAAGCCTAAAAAGGCTACCAGAATGATGTACGCAATCAGGGAATCGAAAAAAGTTTGTAATTCTCTTTGGGTGATAATCCAAATCGTGCTCATACTTTTTGCTAATTGATCGTCAAATCTCTGAAAATATCTTCCAGTTTCGTTTCTATGGGGGTCATTTCTGTCAGCACCCATCCTTTCTCCACACACAATTTAAAAATATCACGGGTGGCAGTGGCATGGGGCTTACTTTGTATTTCAAAACGATTTTGCTGGGCGTTGGCATACTTGACGGCTGAAACGGAACGCAACTTTTTAAGGGCTTCCATAGCAGGTTCGGGCGCTGTTTCCTCAATTTTTACTTTTACAATTTCTTGACCCTGTGCCTGTTTCCGGAGGGTATCCGCGGTGCCATCTGCCACAATTTTACCTTTATTGATGATCAGAATGCGATCGCAGGTGGCTTCCACTTCCGGTAAGATATGGGTACTCAGAATAACCGTTTTCTCCTCGCCCAGCTCGCGGATGAGTTTCCGTATTTCTACAATCTGATTGGGGTCCAGACCGGTAGTGGGTTCGTCCAGAATCAGGATCTCCGGGTCATGGATCATAGCCTGGGCCAGTCCTACCCGTTGCCGGTAGCCTTTGGAGAGTTCACCAATTTTTTTATGTTTCTCGGCGTTGAGTCCGCATACACGCACCATCTGCCGGATGCGTTCGTTAATTTGTTTTTTGGGTACCCCCTGCAGGGCTGCACAAAATGCCAGATAGTCAATGACAGGCATATCCAGATAGAGCGGGTTGTGCTCTGGCAGATAGCCCATATGCTTTTTAATTTCTTCGGCATTTTCTTTCACAGACTGGCCACCAATGATGATATCCCCTGCGCCAAGGGCGATATAACTGGTAATCATCTTCATGGTGGTGGTCTTGCCAGCTCCGTTAGGACCCAGGAAACCTAAAATTTCGCCGGTTTTTACTTCAAAGGAAATGTTATCTACGGCTTTTTGCGTGCCATATTGTTTAGATAAATTTTCGATTCTGATATCCATAGACTATATCAAATGAAAATTTGGTTAGTAAAATTCTCTTTCCGGATATTGCTTTTGATCGCTGAAACACCCTCTGTATCACGAAAGGTGTACCAAGATGAAAACGTATGCATATTTGTCAGCATTGTGTCAAAATGATCCGTTTTCCTTCAAAAGGGGAGCGACAAAACTTCAGTCTTGTGTCCCCTGCTCATTTTGCGGCGGGAAATAAATAAAGATTTTTCAGGGAAGCAAATTTTTTATTTCAGAACTACTTTATTCTGAATCAGGTGGTGCTCGTGAATCTCACGGGCAAAGAAATAGCCATGATTCCCCTGCTTTTGGTAAAGGGGCATCAGGATGCGGCCACTATCCGGCGCATAGACAGGATTGCCATTGCTATAGGCCAGCAGCTGCCCTTTCTCAATAGGCTGAAGGTTGACAAAACCGGGTTCCATCCTGAAATGTTCCTCTTCTTTGATGGCATAAGAAGAAATCACACTAAAAAATTTGAATCCTTCTATAATATTGCTCGCCAGCACTTCTTCTGCATGGCTGATATGGGCTGTAATCTGAGGGTCCAGACAGCCGGCTTTGATGAGCGACAGCCAGATCATGGCTTCCTGGTTGTGCACAGTATCCACGGCCTCATGCTGACCGGCTTCAAAGGTAAAACCATGAAACCCTCGCTGGTTATAATACTCAGAAAGGCATCCTTTGATTTCCCGTTCTATGCCGATGACCGCGTTGACGGGCAGCCCTCTGACAAAGGCGTAACTGTCGGTATAACCCGTGTTCATGCTAATGAAGGGTTCACTCTCCGCCGAAGTGCTATGACAGTCTACAAAAAACACATCTGTATCCCCTGCGGTCAACTTATCGACCAACTCCGTTATTATTTTTAATTCATTTTCCTCGGTGTTAAGCGTTGATTTCGTTTGTCTCACCTTCTCTATCCTTTCCGGCAAAAAAAGACGGTTCATATCTTCATCATAATACCTGACACCGCTCCCCAAAGCTTTTAAGTTGCCTGTGATGCCGGTCAGTTTTCCGCTGATGGGAATAGCGTCTTTGGTTAACTTTCTGAAAATATTTTCCAGGGCGAACACCCCACTCGGTTCGTTGCCATGGATACCGGCAAAGACCAGCAGGTGAGGGCCTGCTATTCCCTGAGTGTATTGACCAATAATTCTGTCGATGTAAGTAGTAGCTTCTAGGTTTCTATGTTTTACTTGTTGCATACTTATCTTTTATGAGCTCCTGGTACAGATGGTGAGAGATACGTACAAAATCATGCTCAGTCACAATACCGACCAATTTTCCTTTCTCTACCACGGGCAGGCAGGTAATGTTTTGGTCCAAAATCAGTTTAATAGCATCAACCACCAGCATATCGGGCGATGCCGTCACCAGTTCTTTTACCATGATCTCTTTGACAGAAAGCTCAGACAAATCCTTCCCCTGGTGTTTGGCTGTATAAGAGATGATAGCATCTTTGGTGATCAGACCGGTGAGTTGGCCATCTTTTTCCACCGGAATATGACCAATATTTTTCCAGGTCATGATGTGGGTAGCAAAGTCTACCACATCGTCTTCCTCCACGGTATACAGCGTATTGGTCATGACCTGTTCCAGATACCAGAAACGGTTTCTCCATTCTCCGGCTTCGCGGGCGGCAGCCAACTCCCATTGATGAACAGGTATTCCTTTTTTTTGCCTTTCCAGCATGCCGGCCGTGATGGCTATGAGTGTTTCATCAGGCGTGCTTTGCTGAATGAGTTGATGATAAGAGTTGAGAATCCAGCGGGAACCCGTATGGCCACTTTCCGTTCTTTTGGCAATAATATCCAGGTAATGCTCACTTTCTTCTTCATCTACTTCGGCATGCCGCAACCCTTGCCGGGCAATGGGTAATAGCTCGTCCCGGATGAGCTCCTGGGCGGAAACCAGCTGGCCATCCAGCCATTGAAACTGCACCTCAATACCCAGGCGGGCGGCTTTTAAAAAGTTATTTTTTACTTCATCAAAAGGAATCTTTTCCTGTATATCCTTATACTTGTCGGGCATTCCGTTCATCAACCCTAACCAGAAGGCAGCATTGGCTACCTCATCTTCCAGGGTAGGGCCGGCAGGCAATACCCGGTTTTCGATTCTCAGATGTGGCTTCCCTTCCGTAACGCCATAGCATATGCGATTCCATCGATAGATAGTACCATTGTGAAAATTCAGGGCTTCCAGTTTAGGCGCCTGGTTGTTCTCCAATACTTCCGTAGCGTTCTCGTGCATCTCCCGGGTCAGATAGGCTTTGTAGCTTACCGCATCATCATGAAAGATTTCTGCAATGGAATCCTTGATCCAGGCGTTTCCGAAGGAGACACGGGCATCCTCATTCTTCGTATTGGAATAAGGCTTGCGGGTGTCGGTGGTTTGCTTCAGCAGGGCGATCCGCGTTTCGTGCCAGAGGCGCTTTCCTAAGAATATAGGGGAATAAGTGGCACAAGCCAGGGTGGGAGCCGCAATGGCCTGCGACCAGTTGTAAAGATCAACAATTTCATCAATATCAACCTGCAGATGCACCTGCATGCTGGTCATGCAACCTCCGAAGGTAGAAGGATTGTCGCGGGTGATGAGTTCATCCAACCCTTTGATATTAAATTCATAGCGCTTGCCCCGACGGCGGTTTACGTTTTCCAGCAAAGCCCGGTAGCGGGGCTCCGGCGTAATGGCTTCCGGTGTGGTATCTGCTTTACGGATGGTGGGCAAAATGCCGGTCAGCAAGACTTCCGCTCCCATCTTTTGGGCTTCTTCTATAACCAGCTTGATTTTGCCTGCCAGGTCTTCTTTGAGTTGGCCCAGACAATTTCCCCTAAAAAGAATAGGTGCCGCGTTCACTTCAATGTTGAAGCGGGCGTATTCTGTTGTGACAAAATCCTGGGGAAGTTTTTGCTTGATTTCAGGCCCGATGAAGGCCGGACGGTAAGCCTGATCGATAAACACCATTTCCTGTTCGGCGCCAATTCTTTTGACCCCTTTCTCAAATTTATCTTCGGACAACATCCTCTCAAATACTTCAATGTCATTGAGAAGATGGTTCATAAAAGAACGTCTTTCCTCTTCCGAACTGATAATCTTAATAATGCCGTGATCTGCCATATAGTCTAAAAAATTGATTTTAATGTAAAAGTCAGGAACTGTGGGTTTTGTTATAAAAAATTAAGCGCTACATATAAACTCAAAAGTGGCAGTTGTGAGGGCAAATAGTGCCTTATTTAAGAATAAGCGGAGTAAGCAATAAAAAACAGACTGTCTTTAGCTTGGAATATTTTCTACCGCTATGTTTTCCACTTTTATATTTTGTAACTCAATTCGGGAAAGTTCTTTTAATTTGTCTTCCTCGAGGAGCTGATCGTAATTTTCCAATGCAAAATCACCTACGGCGCTTTCATAATTTACATAGTCGGCAAAGCGAATTCCATTAATTCCACGGATATTATACGCCTCCCGGAATCTGGTGCCACCGCCATCTGTATAATACCGGTAAGACAGGTAATCCATTGTATAATTTTCCTGATGAATCCAGTAAACAAATTCATCTTCATAATCTTTGCCACCCTCTTCCTGGTTAAAAGTGACTTTGATTTTGTAATAAGGCTCTCCTTTGACGGCCGACTCTGCCAGCAGTTCTTTGTTGACCGCCGGATCGTTGAGAAAGAAAGGAAGTAAAGCAAAATAAATTACTGAATTAACCGAATTAGAATACTTTTTCTGATCTTCTTCGCTCAGTGCCACCTCTTTTTGATTAATTTTCCTGGTAAAGTTTTCATTGGTGAGTATGTCGTGCACGTTTTGGCCGGTAGAGTCTGTAAATATTCTCTCATACTTAAATTGCCCATATTGGCGTGTGGCTATATAATGCCTGTCGCGAAAATCAAAAGAGATTCTGGCGTGCTGGTATTGTTCCCCTCCATGCACTGTAATAGCCCGGTTGATAATTTCCTCCCCTTCCCGGTTCACCTCACAGGAAACAAGAGACAGGAACCACAAAAATAAACTACCTAAAAATGCTTTTCGCTGTATCATAACTAAAGTTGATTTTTCAATGCTATACGCAGGAGTAACAGGCTTTATACTGCGTTTAATGCTTCAATGATCTATATTCTTAAAAAAATGGATGCTTTTTTCTACGATAAACGCCACATCAGGGGGGAGTTCTTTTTCCTGGTAGGGATGCCCTCCGCCAAAAGTATGGCCTGCTCCCTGTATAATCTCTACCTGGGCCTGGCTGTTCCATTTTCTCAGCGCATAGGCCATATGCACCGGTACGGTTTCATCCGCCGATCCGTGAAAAGCCAGAAATGGTATGCGCAAACCTCTGATGGCGGCAGGCACATTCAGGCGGTCCAGGTGTTGATAATAGTCTTCTACCATCTGATAGTACAGCGGCATAGTCTGGCCCGTTCGCGTATTTTGAATATACTGTACGCCTTTTACTTTCCATTCGGCCAGATATTTTTCAGACCATCGTTGTTCCAGGTCGGTAACGGCAGCCATTGTCATCAGTGCTTTTACCCGGCTATCTTCATAGGCTTTGAGGATAGCCACAGAGCCACCCCGGCTATGCCCTATTAGATAGATCTGCTGGCTGTCGAATTCAATATCTGGCAGGCTGAAGTCGGGGGCGTTCACGTAATCTATCATCACACCTATATCATCCAGTTCCTTACTGAAATTATTATGACCAAAAGCCTCCAGATCCACAAACTCTGTCGGTTGTTCTGGCGTAGTCCCATTGTGAGATACATTAAGCTTTATAAAAACAAAGCCTGCTTTTGCAAAGGTATCGGCCATCAGGTTAAAATACCCCCAGTCTTTGAATCCTTTAAAGCCATGAACAAAGAGGATCACAGGTTTTTGGGAGTGGTCGGGCAGGTACCGGATGTCATAGCTAATGGGCTTGTCAAGGGGAGAGAGGATGGGTTCTGGAAAAAGAATCTTAAGTATATCCATAATAAAAAAATAGGTTATAACGGTAAAATGTTCAGAGGCTGCTTTTATCCGGAGCGGAGCATTTTGCTCACGATACCTCTATCCCGCTACGCAAAACCATAAAAATGCAAGATACAAAAATACATTGGCAAGTTCAGTTTGGGGCAGTTATAGAGGAAAGACGTTTAATCCCAAATTCGGTAAAATTTTTAGAGGAAACACTTTTAAATAACTCCTGCCATTTTGGATTAGGGCGATAACATGGTAATATTGTACTTCCGCAGCCCATGGACAACATGATTCAGGAAATTCAAGCACCTATCAAATATGAAATGGGGAATTTCGAGAAGAAATTCCGCGAATTTATGAAAAGCAGGGTGCTGCTGCTTGATAAGATTATGGGCTTTATTGTCAAGCGCAAAGGAAAACAGCTCCGGCCTATGTTTGTCTTTCTGACAGCAGGGGTCAACGGGGCTATTACAGAAGCCACCTATCGGGGCGCTGCCCTTATTGAATTATTGCATACAGCCACGCTGGTGCATGATGATGTGGTGGATGCCTCCAACTTCCGCCGTGGCTTTTTTTCTATCAATGCGCTCTGGAAAAACAAAGTAGCCGTTTTGGTGGGCGATTATCTTTTGGCACGAGGTCTTTTGCTGTCTGTAGAGCATGGTGATTTTGATCTGCTGAAAATCGTCTCCCAGGCTGTGCGGGAAATGAGCGAGGGAGAGCTACTACAAATCGAGAAAGCCAGGCACCTGGATATTACTGAGGATATTTATTTTGATATCATCCGGCAAAAAACCGCTTCGCTGATCAGCTCCTGTTGTGCGGTGGGTACCAGCTCTGCAGGTTCCGGGCCGGAAACGGTAGAGAAAATGCGGCTTTTTGGCGAAAAAGTAGGCATTGCTTTTCAGATTAAAGATGATCTCTTTGACTACGGTAATGCAGAGATTGGCAAACCTGTTGGTATTGATATCAAAGAAAAGAAAATGACGCTCCCCCTGATTTATGCTTTACAGCAGGCTTCCTGGATGGAAAAACGTAGCATCATTTACATCATCAAAAATCAAAGTGATAAACCCAAAAAGGTAGGAGAAGTCATTGCCTTTGTCAAAGAATCCGGAGGTATTGAGTACGCCACCCAGGCCATGCAGCGGTATTATGAAGAGGCCAAAAGCATTCTCTGTACCTTTCCCGAATCCCCCTATAAAAACTCCCTTTCGTTGCTGCTCCGGTATACGATTGAGCGGGAGCTATAAAGGCTGAACAGCAATTATTCAGCCTTTGTAAAATACCGATCTTATCAATTCCGTGGCTGCTTCCCTATCAGACTTTCACCGCTTTCCAGGTGCCTTTCCGGAAGAACCATCCGCTTACCAGAGCATGCAATGAATGGCAAATAGAGATAGTAACAAAAACACCCATAGCGCCCAACTCCAGGTTCAATGCCAACAGGTAAGCCATGGGAATTTGCAACAGCCAGAAGACACCTAAGCTGATGATACTGGGGGTTCGGGTGTCTCCGGCACCATTAAAGGACTGTACGACCACCATGCCAAAGGCAAAGAAGACATACCCCAGACAGAAAATCTTGAGGGCTAAGGCGCCAATCCGCACCACCTCCGGCTCTGAAGTAAACAGCTGAACGAAGACATCGGCGGCAAACAGGAAGATAATGGATACAATTCCCAGAAAGATCACATTGTATCGGGCTGTATACCACACCGATTGCTCCGCACGTTCCGGCTGTGCCGCACCCAGGTTCTGACCTACCAGGGTTGCCGCTGCATTAGACAATCCCCAGGCAGGCAGGATAGTGAAAGCGACAATACGGAACGCCACCGTATAGGCAGCCAGTGCCACACTGCCAAACTCCGCCACAATTCTTGTCAGGAAGATCCAACTGGCCGAATCTATCAAAAACTGCCCCATACCCCCTAACGATACTTTGAAAATCCTAACCATGGTTTCGTAACGAATCACCATATGTTTAGCCTTCAGTTGAAGACGGGCATTGCCTTTTGTCAGATAATATAATTGATAGACGACCCCTATACTTCTACCCAAGGTGGTAGCCAGTGCAGCGCCTTCCACGCCCATAGCCGGAACCGGGCCCAATCCGAAGATCAGCAGGGGATCCAGGATGATATTGATGCCGTTAGACAGCCATAGGGTACGCATGGCAATGGCGGCGTTTCCGGCTCCCCGGAAAGCACCATTGATAATAAAGAGTAGCATGATACTCACATTTCCGGCGAAAATAATGCGGGTATAGCCTACTCCTTCCCGAACGACTGCGGGGCTGGCTCCCATCAGCTGAAGTATTTCTTCTGCAAAAATGAATCCCAGTCCCCCGATGATCAAAGCCATGAGTGTGCCCAGAAAGATAGACTGAAAAGCGGCACTGGAAGCAGCGCTGTATTTCTTCTCTCCTACCCGGCGTGCCACAACAGCGGTGGCGGCCATGCTCAGCCCAATGCTGATGGCATATACAATGGTAATGACAGATTCGGTAAGCCCTACCGTGGCCACGGCATTGACCCCTAGCTTGCCTACAAAAAAGATATCTACAATGGCGAACAATGATTCCATGATCATTTCCAGTATCATGGGGATGGCCAGGTAAAAGATAGAGCGACGAATGCTCCCTGTGGTGAACTCTTCCTGATGACCCTTAATCGCCTGCTTTAAGTGATGCCATAACTTTACTGCTGACATAACAATAATGCGTTAATGCTAATAAGAATGTGTTGAAAAATGAATGAATATCACCCGGCTAACCGAAAGATGACCCTTCAGAAAGCGGGTTAGAAAAGGAGGCTACTTTTTAGTCAGCAGCCGTGAAGTGGTAGATGGGCATCAAAATTTTCATAGTGACGCAAAGGTAGGGTTTTTCGATCGTTTTAAATACAAAACCATTTATTTTTTGAATTCAATCTACCATAAACATTTGTGTGTTAAAGCGTTTATATTAGCGGATGAATTAAACAGTTGGGTAAAAAGACAAATCGATCAGCTATGACAGCCATGATTGCCAGTGTTTTTTTAGGTCTAGGGCTTGCCGCTTCCACAGGATTCCGGGTTTTCCTTCCCTTGCTGATCCTGAGCATTGCGCACTATTTTGGTTGGGTACCTCTTAATGAGCACTGGACCTGGGTAAGCACCTACCCGGCTATGACAGTCTTTGCAGTAGCCACACTTCTGGAGATTTTAGCCTACTTTATTCCCTGGTTGGACAACCTGCTGGATACTGTTGCTGTTCCCAGTGCCACTATCGCCGGCACAGCCGTGATGGCTTCTACCGTGATGGAGATGGATCCTTTATGGCGTTGGGTACTGGCAGTGATAGCCGGAGGTGGCACCGCAGGTCTGATTAAGGGCTTCAATGCCCAAACGCGTCTTGCCTCTACAGCTACTACAGCGGGCTTGGGCAACCCTGTTGTATCGGCTACAGAAACGGCCACATCAGTAGTTCTTTCAGCCCTGTCCATCTTCCTTTGGCCTCTGGCCGCTGTTCTGGTAATTTTATTGCTGATAGGGTTGGTTTTCTTCTATAAAAAGCTGAAGCGAGTATGGAAAAAATCCGGAGGGGATAACGCAACCCAAACCGTTTATGATCATTAACCTATACAGCATAGGTAGAAGCAATCCATACTGGAGAAAAGTAGACAGCCAGTGAAAAGAAATAGCATGCAATGAAATGAGAAGCTAGACAAAGGTAGCCGGTTGCTTTTCTTTAGGAGGCGTAAGAATAGAGGCTACCAAGGATTTTACTGTGTCTGCTTTTAACGGTTTCTCGATATAGTCTAAGATTCTGTATTGAGCGGCTTTGATATAATCTTTCTGATAGTCTGAGGAGGTTAAAAAAACTACATAAATTTTGGGCTTTAGGGCTAACTTCTTCAGCTCGTCCAGAAATTCAAACCCATCCATCTGAGGCATATTGATGTCCAATACGATGAGCTTTTTTGCTGTTTTCTCTTTTGACCAATGTTCCCCTATATAGGTCAAAGCTTCTTTCCCATCGTTGGCTACGGTGATGGTATCAGCCAATTGCAAAGAAGCCAGCAAATTCTGCGAACAGAAGTTTGTGATTTCATCGTCGTCCACTAACAGGATTTCATGTATTCGCTGCTTCATAAAGGCTTATTCCGATATAGAAAAATTACTTTTCACAGGCAGCAGTCCAACCTATCGCTGCTTCACTACCGCACCTACTCTTGTTTGCTGAGTCAACGTAAGCTGGTGTCATAAGGGTGAAATTTCTTTCACAATACAAGGTAGAAAAAAGGTAGCAAAACTGCGACCATTCTGGTTCATCTTCCTAATTATGTTATTATTATTCCCTTTTGGGATACAGACGAGATTCCCGGAAAGCATCCCGGACATATTTCTGAGACGGGAATAGTATTTGTGTCATGGGTAATTTAGAGTACTGGCAAAGGGAAAAACGACCAGGTGGCTATACCCTCCTGGCACCAGGCCAGCTTCAAAACAAACCCACCTTCTGCTTGGTTTAACCAAACGGTTTTATTTACTTAATTCAGTTAAAGAGAAAATTCCCAACCCTTAGGTTGTTTCACTTACTTAGCCAATGTCTATCCTCCAAAAGAAAGGAAAACATCCCCCCGATTATATCGCTGGTTTTGATTCAGCTACTTCGATGCTGATTTCTCTGAGCCGCTTTCTAAAAGGCAAAGATTTTAAGGGCACCGGTGTAATGCCTTCCAGTGAGTGGCTTGCCTCCATCGTGAACAGACTGCCCGCTGTCTGGAAAGAGAGATTATACTCAGCCAGTGGCCCGCTGGATGCCGTATCTCCCAGACATGTGAAAGATATTAATATCGGGGAATTTGACAAGTGGGTGACCCATTGTTATCCGGAAGGAAACTATCCGGTGATGGCTCTGGGTGCTTCTAATGGCGCCTTGATCCATCTGTATGCTGCCCTGGGTATTCCCTGGCTCCCACAAACTTTTCTTATTCCGATTGATAAACCCAACCTGCATCTGGATGCACCCAAGAAAACACTGGAATGGTCAGTACCCTATGCCAACCAACTGCTGAAGAACAATCCGGATGTAACATTGCATCATATGACCGATCCCAACCAGGACCGGTTGCATTTGAGTGAGATTACATATTTCAGGACCAAAAAGATCAGGCTCGGTACTTCCTATGAGCAGTTTATCCGGAAAAACCTGATGCCCGGCGGCACCCTGCTTATCATCGACTGTCAATATACGTGGCCCACGGTGCGGGTCGGAGACCGCCATGTATTTCAGTTTGGTGGTAGTGGTGGCGCTACGCCCGAAGAGTATTATCACGGTAGCGAACGGGTAAAACAGCTCCTGAAAAAATACCAATCTCCTTACACTACCTGGGATGCGCCCCAACCGGATGAAGAAAGCCCTGAAGCAGAGTGGGGCTTTGAACCAGCACTGCTAGAGGACGTACATCGATTTGCGGAAACCAATCACTTTAAAGTAGAACGTGTCACTTTTAAAGATCCTCATGATCCCAGTCCGCTGGTTGCTGATCTGTATCGCCATTGGTACCGCCAGCGAAACATGCTGACCAACCAACTGCTGATTGAATGCTTTGCCCTGCACGAACCCTTCTGGACCCTGCGGACAGGTTCTATACCTTTTTGGATGGTCTTCAATACAGAGCCCTCTGCCGATGCAGTAGAGCGGTATCTGCAAGCCTCCGATCCCTATGATGATATTTACCTCATGCTGTTGTCTCATAGAACGGAAAGTATCGGGTTGGCTTCTATCGATCGCTGGAACAGTCTGCTGGCCTATGCCCGGCAGAAAAGTAGCTTTATAGGAGTGGATCCTGCTAAATATCCCCGCGATTTTGGGGTGTACATGCGATACAGCAAAGCTTTGCGCCAAACGATTTCCTCGCGTTATCCTCTGATGAACCGTATGCCGACACACTTCTTGTATGACTTTCTGGAGAAAAGTGCAGAAAAATATCAGGTAGCCTGGTCTTTGTCTGCGCAAGAAGCTGTAACATAAGTCTACAACAATATATTTAGGCAAGAGCGTTAATCAGGTATTGTCATTCTCTCATAAAAGATTAGTTTTAACCTTTTAAGACTGTAACACTTTACTATGAAAATACTTCAACGGATTTTCTTCTTTTGTGTCGTTTCATTCTTCCCTTACTCTATGGCTCACGCTCAGGAGTATTACTGGCAGCAGCAGGTGGCTTATGAAATGGATATTGATATGAACGTCAATACCCACCGGTTCGAAGGCCGGCAAAAGCTGACGTATTCCAACAATTCTCCTGACACGCTGGACAAGGTATTTTACCATCTATACTTTAATGCCTTTCAACCTGGTAGTATGATGGATGTACGCTCTCGTACCATTGATGATGCTGACCCGCGGGTAAGGGATAGAATCTTACACTTAAGCCCGGAAGAGATAGGATATCTGAAGGTTCAGTCTCTGAATCGGGAGGGTAAGAGCCTGACCTATACCATTGATGGTACAGTCATGGAAGTTCCCCTGGCCAAACCTATTCTTCCTGGAGAAAAGACTACCTTCGAGATGCAATTTACAGGGCAGGTACCGTTGCAAATTCGCCGTTCCGGTCGTGATAATGCTGAAGGCATTGCTTATTCCATGTCGCAATGGTATCCGAAATTAGCGGAATATGATGTAGAAGGCTGGCATGCCAATCCTTATGTCGGTCGTGAGTTTTATGGTGTGTGGGGTTCTTATGAGGTAAGCATCACCATAGATTCAGCTTATGTAGTGGCAGCTACAGGCTATTTACAGAATCCACAGGAAGTGGGCCACGGTTATGAAAAATCCGGTCAGACTGTAAACAGGCCTAAGGGAAATACGATCACTTACCATTTTCAGGCCGATCAGGTGCATGACTTTGTATGGGCTGCCGATCCTGATTATACGCATACTATTGCTCAGGTACCCAACGGACCAGCGGTACATTTCTTTTACCAGACGGATACTGCGGCGGAGCACTGGCAACGGCTTCCTGAGTTTACAGTTGAAGCTTTTCAGTATATGAATCAGCATTTTGGTCGGTACCCTTATGAAAAATACTCTGTCATACAGGGGGGCGATGGTGGGATGGAATACCCTATGGCAACCCTGATTACAGGACATCGGAGTCTGGGAAGTCTGGTGGGTGTTACGGTGCATGAGATGGTTCATAGCTGGTATCAGGGAGTATTAGCCACCAATGAAAGCTTGTATCCCTGGATGGATGAAGGATTTACCAGTTATGCCAGCAACCGCATCATGGCCCACATCATGGGTAATGGCAGTAATGTGGATCCTCAGGCAAATTCGTATGCGGGTTATTTTTCTCTGGTAGAGTCTGGCTTGGAAGAGCCACTTTCAACACATGCTGACCATTATAACACCAACCGGGCTTACGGCCTGGCTGCCTATGCCAAAGGTGCTGTCTTTTTACATCAGCTCAGCTATGTCATTGGGCAGGAAACCCTGGACAGGGGTATGCGCCGCTATTTTAACACCTGGAAGTTTAAACACCCCACGGCCTCTTCTTTCAAAAGAATCATGGAGAAGGAATCAGGGATAGAGCTGGACTGGTATTTTGAGTATTTTATGAACACAACCCATACCATTGATTATGGTATCAAATCGGTAGAAGACAAAGGGGAAGCTACCCACGTCACTCTGGAGCGTGGAAAACTCATGCCTATGCCATTGGACGTAGTAGTCACCTACCAGGACGGGAGGCGGGAAATGTTTTACATTCCCCTGCATATCATGTGGGGTAAGAAAAAAGAAGAGAGGGCTATGCCAACAACGACCCTTTCCGATTGGCCCTGGGTATATCCTACCTACCTGATGGTGATCCCACAACCTGTTGGTGATATCAAACAAATTGAGATTGATCCCTCCGGGCGAATGGCTGATATCACCAGAGACAACAATGTCTACCCTGCGTTGGAAAATACCCGCTTTGAGGGTAGCACCAACAGCCAATGAGACTATTTATAAGGATTTCTATTTGAAATCATTCTAAACAGCTGAATAGCAATTATTTAGACTAAAGATAAATTAAACTTTTTCAAAACGATCCCTTTACGCAAGCAGTTAAATAGAATAAATTAAGGGTAGAAACTAAACATTCAACGTTATGAAAAAGCAAGATAAAATGAAATCTAATGATGTGGCTCATTGTCCTATTTGCAACGCCAATGCGGTAGAACCTTGTCAAAAACCAAAAGTTGACGATTGTCCAAGAGGCCATGACCGGAAATAAGCTAGACGCTGTAAAAAAAAGAGGAGGATCTCATAGTGAAATCCTCCTTTTTTATGCTATAGCTGCAATATTATGATACGTTCCTAATCAGTGGTATTGTGAAATTTAGTTAGACTGATTTTCATATTGTTGCTGTGGATGTATTTTTTCTACCTCTGCCTTTTTATCCTCGCCAAAGAATTTATTCTGCATAATCAGAATGATAGCCACCCCCACAAAGATAGAAGCGTCTGCTATGTTAAAAATAGGCCACAGCGCCATATACTCTCCCCCCCAGATAGGCACCCACTCAGGTACCTGACCTTCCCAGATATCAATATAAAACATATCAATGACCTGACCATGAAACCAGGGTGTAGCCGCTCCATAAGGGGCATTGTCGAGCAGAATTCCGTAGAATGCACTGTCAATCACATTACCGATGGCTCCTCCCAGGATCAGCGCTACCGACCATAAAAGCCCCGGGTGTACTCCTTTCTTGGATAAAATATATAGATAATAACCAATACCTACCATGGCAAAGAGACGGAACACAGTGAGAATCAACTTTCCATATTCAGAGCCCAACTGCATACCGAAAGCCATACCGGGATTCAGGGTATAATGGAGTTTGAACCAGTCGCCGAAAACAGGAATCTGGCCCATCATGCCCATATCCATATTATGATGAACCATCAACTTAACGGTCTGATCCAGGATGATAATCCCGAGACTAAGCAGGTAATATTTCAAATATTTCACAGTGTATTGTTTATTTATGTTGTATCCGGAGACATCGCAGCTCATGTAACTTTACGAAAAGTGTATGCACCTCGCTGAATACAATCAATATTACATTATACTTCAATTTTTATTTTAAGCTGCCGATCGTCCATGTCCAGCACCTTAGCCTCATGATTCAACTGCTCCGTTAGGATTAAGCTAAGCGCCTGCGTTTCAGCGCAAATATAATCTTTATGCGTCTGTATTGCCGCATTGACCAACTCATCACTTTTCTCAATGCTTACCTTAATTTTATCCTGTACGTCCAAACCCATCTCTTTCCGGAGATTTTGTATCCGGTTGACCAGATCGCGGGCAATGCCTTCTTTACGGAGTTCGTCGGTAACATGGATATCCAGCGCTACGGTGATATTTCCTTCCCTGGCCACAGACCAACCCGGAATATCCTCCGAAGTAATTTCTACATCTTCCATTGTCAATTTAATACGTTCATCGGGCAAATCAAGTTCATATTGCTGCTCTTGTTCCAGCCGATTAATTTCCGCCTGCCCCATATTGGCGATGGCCGATGTAATATCCTTCATTTTTGGACCAAACTGTTTGCCTAATTTGCGAAAGTTTGGTTTAATTTTTTTTACCAGAATACCTGAAGTGTCATCAATATACTCTATATCTTTTACATTTACCTCAGAAAGAATCAGGTTTTCTACAGCCTGAACACGGCGTTTGAAGTCGTCGTTCAATACCGGAATCAATATTTTAGATAACGGCTGACGAACTTTGATCGTATGTTGCTTCCGCAGAGAATGTACCAAAGATGAGGTATTTTGGGCCAATTGCATCTTCGCTTCCAGATCCGCATCAATGGCTTCCTGCTTGCTCACAGGAAAATCTGACAGATGTACAGACTCAAAAGGTTCTTTCCTGGTAACCGTATTTAAATCCCGGTACAGTCTTTCGGTATAAAATGGCGCAATGGAGGAAGCTAGTTTGGCAAGAGTCACCAGGCAGGTATACAAGGTCTGATAAGCGGCCTGTTTGTTTTGATCATAAGCACCCTGCCAGAATCTCTTCCGGTTGAGGCGCACATACCAGTTGCTCAGATCATCTACAGTAAAGTCCTGGATCAGGCGGGCTGCCTTCGTGGGTTCATAATTCATATAAGCTTCATCCACTTCCCGGATCAGGCTATTTAGCTTGGAGATAATCCATCGGTCGCTTTCTGTTCTTTTCACCAGGGGCACTTCTTCTTCTGCGTAAGTAAAGCCATCCAGATTGGCATACAATGCAAAAAAGGAATAGGTGTTTTGCAAAGTACCGAAAAAACGGCGTGTCACTTCTTTGATCCCTTCCAGGTCGAAGCGGAGGTTATCCCAGGGGTTAGCATTGGCTACCATGTACCAGCGGGTAGCATCCGGTCCATACGTTTTCAGGGTGCTGAAAGGATCAACAGCATTTCCCAGCCGCTTAGACATCTTGTTGCCATTCTTGTCTAAAACCAAACCTGTAGATAGCACATTTTTAAATGCTACATTGTCGAACAACATACCGGCAATGGCGTGTAAGGTAAAGAACCAGCCCCGTGTTTGGTCTACCCCTTCTGAGATAAAGTCGGCCGGAAAATTCTCCTCAAATATCTCTTTGTTTTCAAAAGGGTAATGCCATTGGGCATAAGGCATGGCTCCGGAATCAAACCATACATCTATCAGATCGGCTTCCCGGTACATCTTCTCTCCGCTTTCGCTCACCAGCACGATATCATCCACGTAGGGCCGGTGCAGGTCTTCTTTGGCTAAAGCTTCCTTATTTTTGCGCACCAATGCTTCCTCATGAGCGAAAACCTCATTAGCTTTGGCTACTTCTTCCCTTAATTCAGCCACCGACCCGATACATTTTTCTTCTTTTTCATCTTCAGTACGCCAGATGGGTAGTGGCGTTCCCCAAAAGCGCGAACGACTCAGGTTCCAGTCTACCAGGTTCTCCAGCCAGTTGCCAAAACGTCCTGTGCCGGTAGACTCCGGCTTCCAGTTGATGGTTTTGTTCAGTGCTACCAGACGGTTTTTCAGTGCCGTTGTTTTGATAAACCAGGACTCCAGCGGATAATAGAGCACAGGCTTATCCGTACGCCAGCAATGCGGATAAGAGTGAACAAATTTCTCTACCCTGAAGGCTTTGTTCTCCTCTTTCAACTTGATCGCAATCTTTACATCGGTAGATTTATATTCCGGATCGCTCTCGTCTTCATCGTCGTAGTTTTTCACCGGCATCCCCGCAAAATCAGTGATCTCTTCTACAAAACGCCCCCTTTTGTCTACAATAGGCACGTCTTTGCCGTTTTCGTCTTTCACCATGATGCCGGGGATGTTGTGCTGTTCCAGCGTACGGAAGTCATCGGCACCAAAGGTTTTAGCCAAATGTACCAATCCCGTACCGTCTTCTGTGTTCACATAGTCGCCGGCCACTACTGTGAAAGCAGGAGCCGGTAAAGGAACATAGGGCATCAGTTGCTCATATTGCGTTCCTATCAGATTTTTTCCCTTAAATACTTCCACTACCTCATAAGGAATCAGGGAATCACCCGGGTTATAATTTTCCAGCAGGAGGTCTTTGGCTTTTTTGTTAAAGTAAACGTCAAAACGATCTTTGGCCAGAATCACATTGACAGGCTGATAGGTATAAGGGTTGAAGGTTTTTACTTTTATGTAATCGATGTCTTCGCCTACAGCAATGGCTGAGTTGGCTGGCAAAGTCCAGGGTGTGGTTGTCCAGGCCAGCAGATAGTCATTTTCCGTGCCTCTGATTTTGAACTGGGCAGTGACAGAGGTATCTTTTACATCTTTGTAAGTGCCGGGCATGTTTAGTTCATGAGAGCTGAGGCCCGTCCCTGCCGCTGGTGAATAAGGCTGAATGGTATATCCTTTGTAAAGCAGCCCTTTCTCATAGAACATCTTGAGCAGGTACCACAAAGATTCCATATAGTTTTGCTCGAAAGTGATATAAGGATCGTCCAGGTCTACCCAGTAGCCCATCTTGCGGGTCAGGTCGTCCCATTCTCCTTTAAACTTCATGACCGCCTCACGGCAGCGTTGGTTATACTCTTCTACGGATATTTTCTTGCCAATATCTTCTTTGGTAATACCCAGTTGCTTTTCTACCTGTAACTCCACCGGCAACCCGTGTGTATCCCACCCACCTTTTCTTTTGACCTGATATCCTTTCAAGGTTTTGTAGCGGCAAAAGATATCCTTGATTGTCCGGGCCATCACGTGATGAATACCGGGCGTACCATTCGCAGAGGGAGGCCCTTCATAAAAGGTAAAGGCATTCGTTTCCATGCTGTCTTTACCAGCACGGCTTTCTACAGATTTCTGAAATATATGGTTCTGTTGCCAGTAGGCCAGCATTTCTTCAGCAATCTGCGCGTAATCAGGGTTTTTATATTCTGGATATTTCACTTATCGTCAGTATTTTACACAACAACCTGCAAATTTAAGATTTGATTCCTTTTTTCTGCAATCTGTATCGAATTAACTCCTTATAAAAAATAAAGAATTGAAGAAAATGGGGAATGAAAAGAATCAAAAAAAGAAGGTTGCCCAATCCAATACCTGTTCTTTCTTCGTATATACAGGTAAAGTAGATAGTCGGTTAGATCAAAGGTTGTATGTTTCACCAAAAGTGGCCCTGCAGGTAGTAAAGGAAGATAGTAAAAGCAGAATGCAGCCACTTGGGTGTGAATTCAGACGCAACCGAGTTTTATGAGTAGTTTTGGGGTTTAGTAGAAAGCGATACGAGTCATTGTATCGCTTTTTATGTACTCAGGCGGTAAACTTAAGCGTTTCCTCTTTGTCCGTCTAAGGCTTCCTGTGGTTGTTTTGGCGTAGGCAACTCCAGTTTATCCAGATCAATTTCTTCATCCTCATCTTCCTGGTAAAACTCATCATAATGTTCAATGAGAGGAACAAAATCCTGTGTAGATCGCCTCATCACACCTTTGCCATGATCAAACGCCATGAGCAAGGCAGGCAACACAGTCAGGTTGGTCAGCATAGCAATAAACAGGGTCAGGGAAGTGAGGATACCCAGATACATGGTGCCTCCAAAACCGGAGCCCGCAAAAATGATAAAGCCAAAGAAAAGAATCACCGAAGTATAAATCATGCTGGAACCGGTCTCTCGCAAACTCTTGCTGATGGCCAAAGGGACAAAGCACCGATGGCTTTTTAGTTCCTGCCGGTATTTGGCTAAAAAGTGAATAGAGTCGTCTACCGAGATACCAAACACAATGCTAAAAATAATGGCGGTACTGGGCTTCAGCGGTATTCCTACAACCCCCATGATGCCTGCTGTGATGATCAGCGGAATAATGTTTGGAATCAGCGAAATAAAGATCATCCTGATATTGCCGAATAGCAGGGCCATCATGCCGGCAATCAGGCAGAAAGCCAACAACAGACTTGTCAGCAGATTGTGAATCAGAAACTCATTGCCTTTGGTAAACAGCAGACTAGCTCCGGTAATGTTGATTTCAGTTTCTTCATCACTACCAAAAATATCCTTTGCTTTAGGCAAAATCGTTTCCTCAATCAGCGTTTTGATCCGGTTAGACCCAATGTCAGCAATTTTCAGGGAGATCCTGATCTGTTGTCCGGTGCTATCAGTGAAATTTTTGAGTAGGTTCACTTGTGCTTTTTCAGGATCATCCTGAACGGAATCCGATTGAGAGGCCTCTGTATTTTTCAGATAGCGAAAGATAAAAGCCTGGTCCCGCCGGTCGGGAAGAGCATAAAAAGCCGTATCCTGATTGTAAAAGGCCTGCCGGGATGCTTTCACAAAATCCACAATAGACAAAGGCTGAGAGATGGCAGGCTGGTCCGACAAGAATGTCTCAAAGGTATCGACCTGTTGTAAGGTAGACAAACGGGTGGCCGACCGGTTTTTATGGGTATTCACTACCACTTCCAGCGGCATGATACCCGTAAAGTTGCTCTCAAAGAAAGCGAGATCTTTTTTAAGCTTGCTGTCTTTAGGAACATCGTCTACCAGATAAGCCACCGATTCTATTTTTAACATGCCTATCAGAAAGACGATCACAAACATGATGGATCCTACCAGTACCCGGTATTTATGCCGGTGAACCAGCAAATCCAGCATAGTGAGCACACGGTCTAAGGCCCGGAAGCGCAGATGCTTGAGTTGCCGGGCATTGGGAGGGGGCAGGTAAGAAAATACCGCTGTGATCACGATGATACTTACCACAAAAGTAGCCAGAATATTGAGGCCCGCTACCAGTCCGAATTCCTCCAAAATCCGGATATCCGTAAATGTCAATACTAAAAAGCCAATGGCGGTGGTGACATTGGTAATCAGCGTGGCCAGTCCGATTTTTTCCACCACCCGGCTCAGGGCTCTTATTTTGTTGCTACTTTTGCTGTATTCCTGATGGTATTTATTCAACAGATAGACACAGTTGGGAATGCCTATGATAGCGATGATGGGAGGCAACAAACCCGAAAGGGCTGTGATTTTATAACCAAACAGAGACAGCGTTCCCATTGACCAGACCACCATAATACCAATGACCATCAACGGGAAAACAACGGCATCCCAGGCACGAAAGAAGAATAGCAGTATACAGCCAGTGACAACGATAGATAAAATAAGAAAGGTTCTGAGTTCTGAACGGATCTTAGCATTCATGACTGTCCGGACAAAGGGAATGCCTGCGTAATGAAGCTCTATACCGGTAACTTCCGTAAAACTGTCGCCCAGTTGCTGGATATCCGGAATGAGGTGTTGCCGTTCGTCGGAGTTCAGTACGTTTTTCTCAATGGCAGCCAGCAGAAAGGTAGCGCCTGTTTCTGCATTGAGCAGTTGCTGGCTATAAAACTTCTGCTGCTGTATCACTTCTAACAAACTGTCCAGTGTCGCCTGATCTTCAGGAATCTGTTGAAATACAGGTTGCAATACAAACTGTTTCTGATCAGGGTCTTTCTCCAGGTGCTGAAGATTGGCGATGGAAAACACATACTTTACGCCAGGCAGCTTGCTGATCTCATGGCTCAGATAGGTAAATCTTCTGAAGTTGTCTACCTGATACAGGGCCGAATCACCAACCCCTATGGCCAACAGATTAGCGTCTTCTCCAAACTGCTTTTTAAATTGTTTGTAATAGACAAGGTCTTCGTCAGAAGCAGGAACGGCTTCCACATAATCATAACTCACTTCCAGCTTCCGTGCCTGATAACCCATAAAAAGGGTAATGAGCGCCAGCATTGTAATGAGCCATCGTCGGTATTTAATAATAAAATGGGCTACTTTAATCCACATCTCGCGAGTCAAAAAGTCTGGTGGTTATACATTAATCGTTTAAAAGCTGGATAACTCATTTGCAATTTTTTAGGTCGAGGCCAAGGCAACAACGCATCCTGGAGCATCAATATGGATTATTTACTGTTTAGGTGGCATTTAAGCTGTTCATTTTTAGGGGGTCCTGGTTCAATAATAGTACCAATGTGTTATACAAGCCCGGAAATTGCTGATGAAAAGCCAACGGCCTTTCAAAAAAATTTTCTACTGCCACCGCAAAAAATTCTTCATCGTCCGTAGCGGCATATTCCCTAAAAAACGTTTGAGAACCTTCCCGTATCTGCTGTATGACCGGAGTCGACTGTTGTTGCCACTGCTCCAGCAGTTTGGCAGAAAAAAAGCCTCGTTCATCATTATCTATCAAATTCTCCAGTTTCAGTGCATGAGCCATCTCGTGTAATCCAACGTTAAAAGAATCATGAGGTTGGGCATATCCTTCTATGAAATTTTCCCAAGATAGTACAATAGCACCCATCCGGGGGTTCACTTCCCCTTTATGATACTTTCGGGTAATCACTGAAAAATACTGTCGAGGATAGATCAGTATACGATTGAAATGTTGCAATATAATTTCTGGCAGGCCGAAAGTGAGCTGTACGGCCGAAGCGGCTACCAATACTTTCATGGCTAACGGTACTTTGGCAAAACCCCTGCCTATGAATTTCTTTTCACGAATAAACCGGATGACCCGTCGCTCGAAAGTTATTTTAGCTTCGGGTGTCAGGGTCTTGTAATAAACAAAATAAGTGATGAGGATTTTTCTGATCTTTTCTACGCTGGCTTGCCGGGCAGGAAAGTTTCGCCGATACTGCCAGTAATAATAGGCCAGGAGAAGCCCTACTACTATGGGCATCAGTAACATGCCTACCCACAATGAATCCGTATCTGTCTGCTGGCTTTGGCCCGGCAAGACCCATGCACTCTGTATACTATAACCTTCCAAAAATATTTTTTAGCGATGTTTCTCTAACCAGGCGCTCTTTCAAGGCTGCCACAGGAATTCTCTCCTGCTCCGTAGTGTCGCGGTCTCGGATAGTGACGGTATCATCTTCCAGGGTCTGATGGTCCACCGCAATGCAAAAAGGAGTGCCAATCAGATCCTGACGGGTATAACGTTTGCCAATGGCAGCACTGTCATCGTACACAGCATTTATATCCAGTTTGATATCTTCATAAATGGCTTTGGCTTTTTCTGGCAAACCATCTTTTTTGACCAGCGGCAAGATAGCTGCCTTCACGGGGGCCAGGGCCGGGTCCAGTTTCAAATATATCCGCACCTTTTCATTGCCCTTGGCATCTACCCCGGTGTCTTCTGTATAGGCGTTGCTGAAAACCATCAGAAATAGCCGGTCAGCACCAATAGAGGTTTCCACCACATAGGGCACATAGTTCTGGCTAATCTCCGGATCAAAATACTGCATCTTCTTGCCTGAAAGCTCCTGGTGACTTTTCAGGTCAAAGTCGGTTCGGGAGTGTATTCCTTCCACTTCTTTAAAACCAAAAGGAAACAGATATTCAATATCTATGGCTGCATTGGCATAATGCGCCAGTTTTTCATGCTCATGGATTCTCAATTTCTCCGTTTCTATACCCAGGGCTTCATGCCATTTCAGGCGGGCGCTCTTCCAATGTTCAAACCACTGCATTTCTTCTCCGGGCCGTATGAAGAACTGCATTTCCATTTGCTCAAATTCACGCATACGGAAAATAAACTGTCGGGCGACAATCTCATTGCGGAAAGCCTTTCCGATTTGGGCAATACCAAAAGGAATTTTCTGCCGGGCTGTTTTCTGTACATTCAGGAAATTCACGAAGATACCCTGGGCTGTTTCAGGACGGAGGTAAATCTTACTGGTTTCTTCAGCGACCGAACCTACCTGGGTAGAAAACATCAGGTTAAACTGCCGTACCTCTGTCCAGTTGGCCGTGCCGGAGATGGGGCAGGTAATATTATACTCTACAATCAATTCCTTTAAGCCTTTGAGATCTTCGGCCTCCAGCAGGCTGTTCATTTTTTTCAGCAGCAGGTGTGCCGTTTTGATCTCCCCTTCGATTTCTAGCTGGGCAGCTTTATCTTCTATCAGGTTATCGGCCCGGTAGCGCTTTTTAGAATCTTTGTTGTCGATCATAGGATCATTGAAACTGTCGACATGTCCGGAAGCTTTCCAGGTCTGCGGTTGCATAAAGATGGCAGCATCCAGCCCCACCACGTTATCATTCAGGCGGGTCATGGCCTGCCACCAGGCTTGTTTCAGGTTATTTTTCAGCTCAACGCCATAAGGGCCATAATCATAAACGGCTTGTAAACCATCATAAATCTCGCTCGAAGGATATACAAAGCCATACTCTTTGGCATGGGCAATGATTTTTTTCAGAGAACTTTCAGGTTCTCCGCTTTGGGTCAGGGTCGTACTCTTATTTTCTTTATCTTTTGCCATAGCGGCAAAGATACGGGATGATTTACCTGATTTACAAAATTATCCAGTTGGAATTCCGGTAGGTTAGTGGCCAAATTTCACTTTGGCATATATGTCTGCCAAGGATATATCAAGATAGATAGTACGCAATCTTATCTTACTTTCCATTCCTTTTTTGTGTTACGCTTTCTTTCAGCTTCCAGGTATTCGGCTGGTGAAATTTTCTCTACAGTAGTGGCTGACATCATATCATACTTTAAGGCTTTATAAAGTTGAAAAAATTTACAAGTTTATAAGCAAAAGCGGTAGCCGGCCTTGTCACCTTCAATGGTTGACGATCGTTTTCTCTTCTGTTGGCTCTTCATTTCCTCTTTCTTGACCGATCCAGTATCTCACTAATAAAATTACGAACAAAGGAGGAAGCAAGCCTTTGCCAAGGGAAAGCAGAAAGTTATAGGCATTAGACAACGCCTCGGTGGAAACTGCTTTAAAAATCAGCTCGCCGTAAGGTTGGGTAGGTGTGAAGAGGGTAGCTACAAAATTCCATCCGATATGGAGACCCAGGGGTAACATGATAGATTTAGTTTGGGCAAACGCATAGGCCCAGGCATAACCCATGAATCCGGTCACGAGAAACACGAATATCATTGGAACTAGGCCTCCACCCAGTACATTAAAGGTAAACCAATGATAGACACCAAAAGCGACGGCTGAGAGGAAGAGCGCTTTCCTCCTGCCAATTTTTGAGATGAAGGTATACAGTAGCGCTCCCCGAAAAATTAATTCCTCAGTTAAGGCAGATTTTGTATGGTACCATAAAGACGTGGAGACTGAGGCCACAGAGAAGGATGGATTCATAACCCATTGGGTAGATTTTAGCCCGGCTTCGGTATAGATGAATAAAACATGGATAGCCGCTAAAAACAAAAATCCAACAATAAACTGTTTACTTCTAAGGCCAATGGGAAGCCAACCCAGGGCCATCAGGTTTCTCTCTTCCAGGAAATGCAACAAGAGCCAGGAAATTCCTAAAATTACGAATATACCAATCACCGAGTTATCTTTTGATTGTCAATGCCCTATTACCCATAGGCATATAAATTCGATTTTACGGTAAACTTCCTCGCTCCTGCTTCTTTCAGAATAATTTATCCTGGATCACTAAAGGCTATTTTTCATATAGTTTTATTCAACCTTTTCGTATACCAGACCCGGTCCGTCGCATGCCTGCCAGGTTCCAATCAGTTTGTTTTCAGCTTGTAGAAAGAGAAGTTCTTTAGAGTCGGAAGTACAGTTTCCTATCAGGTCATTATCAGCGTCATAAGTCAACTCCAGATATTCTCCATCCGGCAAAGTGACGAATGCATAAGTGCCTGTTTCTTCTATGACTCCACTATCCTGCTCACGCGACTTCACAAAGGTGTGATCCGGGCGCAACTCGTAGTATTCCTGCCAGGCCATACTACTACCGGTAGAAGGAGGCACATTAGCCACATTTCCGGACATTTCTACTAATTTCCATTTCTGAAGATTTTGTTCGGCCGAAAGATTCTCCCGTAAGTTTTCCGGATCAGTTTCTTCCATGTTTGTGCATGCAGTCAATACGCTCAGTAAAAATAACCCAATGATTAGATTTTTCATATTAAACAACTTTTGTGTGTATAGCCCTATAGACCCTGAATCAACACAATGCGTTGGAATGATATGAAGGTTTATTTATACTGCTCTTCATAATATTTCTGATAGTTGCCGGATGTGACGTTCTGCAACCAGGATTCGTTGGCCAGATACCAGTCTACTGTTTTTTCTAGCCCTTCTTCAAACTGCAGGGAGGGCTGCCAGCCTAGTTCGTTCATGATTTTGTGCGCATCGATGGCATACCGCAGGTCATGGCCTGCCCTATCTTTCACGAAGGTAATCAGTTTCTCCGAAGTGCCTTCTGCTCGTCCCAGTTTTTGGTCCATAATCCGGCAGAGCAGTTGTACAATATCAATGTTTTTCCACTCATTAAAGCCACCGATATTATAGGTCTCTCCTATTTTACCCTGGTGGAAGATCAGATCAATGGCCCGGGCATGATCTACCACATACAGCCAGTCTCTTACATTTTCTCCTTTGCCATAAATGGGTAGGGGTTTGTTGTTCTTAATGTTGTTAATACAAAGCGGGATGAGCTTTTCCGGAAATTGATAAGGCCCATAGTTGTTAGAGCAGTTGCTGATCATAATGGGTATCTTATAGGTATTGCGCCAGGCCCTGACAAAGTGGTCTGAACTGGCTTTGGAAGCGGAATAAGGCGATTGCGGATCGTAAGGTGTGGTTTCCAGGAAAAAACCGCCGTGATCCAGAGAGCCATATACTTCGTCGGTAGAGATGTGATAGAAAAGATGCTTGTCCATTTCAGGTTCCCAGATCGCTTTGGCAGCATTCAGCAAATTGACGGTACCAATGATGTTGGTATTGATAAATGACAGCGGATCTTTGATAGAGCGATCGACATGAGATTCTGCCGCCAGATGAATGACAGCGTCCGGCCGGGTTTCCTCAAACAAACGCTGTATAAATGGAGCATCGGTAATATCTCCTTTAATAAATTCATAATGCTTATGGCCTTCTATATCCTTCAGATTCTCCAGGTTGCCTGCGTAGGTAAGTTTGTCCAGATTGTAAATATGATAGTGAGGATATTTCGTGACAAACAATCGAACTACATGTGAGCCAATAAATCCGGCACCACCGGTAATGAGAATTTTCTTTTTGTTTTCCATGTTTTCTGATTTAGATGCAAATTTATTTGGCATTCCTATTAAATCATATTAAAATACAATATTTGATCATTGCCCTTGATGCCGTCAAATTATAGAAAATTAGCCTTACTGAAGTTGGAAATCGTTTAGGATGTAATATTTTTTGCAAACCTCGAGTTTTGATTAAAACTAAAGAATCCAAATGAAAATTGCGTTATTTGAAAACCCTACCGCTACTATCGACAAAAGCTTATGAAACATCATTTTTTTCTGATTCTATGGATACTGTTCTTTTTTTTGGCTGCCTGCACTTCCGATTATGTTCCAAAACCAAAAGGATACAACAGGATCAACCTGCCCGAACATACCTATACGGGCTTACCCGATACTTTTCCTTATTGGTTTGAATATTCCCAACAGGCTACGCTTTATAAAGATACTTCCGACAGAAGTGAAAGGTATTGGCTGAATATCTATTATCCGGACTATGTAGCCAATATACAGCTCACCTACAAGCCCATTGATCATGATGAGCAAAAGCTGGAACAACTGCTGGAAGATGCTTACCGCCTGACGGCCAACCACCAGATCAAAGCTTCTGCTATTGAGGAAAATATTATAGGAACCCCCTCCGGAAAAAAAGCTCTGGTTGCAGAACTGAGCGGTGAGGTGCCCAGTCAGTTTCAATTTTATATTACGGATTCTACCCGTCATTTCCTCCGGGGTGCTTTGTATTTTCGTACGGCTACACAAAATGATTCTTTAGCACCTATTATCGACTTTATCAAAGTAGATATGATACATCTGCTCAACACTTTGGAATGGAAAAATTAAGGGCAAAACAACAGCCATGACCAGTTTTTTTAATACTAAAATTGATTATCTAAAGGGCGTTGGAGAGCGTATGGCCCAAGCATTGCGGTCGGAGCTGAACATTGCCACTTATGGAGACCTCTTGCAACATTATCCTTTCCGGCATGAAGACCGCAGCCAGTATCATAAGATAGCGGAAGTGGAAGAGGACATGCCCTATATTCAGGTCATAGGAAAAGTCCGGCGGGCGGAGTTGGTAGGCGAAGGTCCTAAGAAAAGGCTGGTAGCCGTGTTGCAAGACGACACCGGCGAGCTGGAATTGGTGTGGTTTCAGGGGGCCAAATGGATTTTAGACCGGCTAAAAGCGGAGGTAGCGTATGTAGCGTTTGGTAAGCCTACCCGCTTTGGCTCCAAATACAGTATTGCCCATCCGGAAATGGAAGTATATATGCCTCAGGCCAGTGAGGCCAAACCTTTGCAGCCGGTTTATGCTACCACAGAAAAGTTAAAACGCAGCCGCATAGACAGTAAAGCTATAGCGCGTATGCAAAAACGATTGTTGCAGCTGGCCTATGATAAAATTCCCGAAACGCTTCCGCTTCATTTGATAGAGCGATACCAGCTGCTGCCTAAAAGAGATGCCTTACTGCATATTCATTTCCCTGAAAATTATATGTTGTTAGAGCAAGCCCGATTCCGCCTTAAGTTTGAAGAACTGTTTTATATTCAGCTGCGTCTGCTTAAGTTAAAAATTACAAAGATGGCCAAGTCTCTCGGCCTGGTGCTGGGAGATACCAAACTGGTACATCAATTTTATGAACGTTACCTGCCTTTTGAGCTGACAAATGCTCAGAAAAGAGTAATCCGGGAGATTTTTGAAGACTTGCGCTCCGGTCGGCAGATGAATCGCCTCCTGCAGGGAGATGTGGGAAGTGGCAAAACCATGGTTGCTTTCATCTGCATGCTGATTGCCATCGGAAGCGGCGCTCAGGTCGCTATGATGGCTCCTACCGAAATTCTGGCCGAACAGCATTACAGAAGCCTGGAAGATTTTGTAGACAAGTTGGGCCTCAATATGGCTTTGCTAACAGGTTCCACCCGGAAAAAGGCACGGCGGGCCATAGACGAAATGTTGCAGAGTGGTGATTTACATATTCTGGTGGGCACCCATGCTTTATTGGAAGAACATGTGCAGTTTAAGAACCTGGGGCTTTCTATTGTAGATGAACAGCACCGGTTTGGGGTTGCCCAACGTGCCAAGCTCTGGCAAAAAAATGATGCTTACGATCCGCACGTGCTAGTCATGACAGCCACCCCCATTCCCCGTACCCTGGCCATGACCCTGTATGGTGACCTGGATGTATCGGTGATAGATGAACTACCCGCCGGGCGAAAGCCTGTCAAGACAGTGCACCGCTTTGACAAGCATCGTCTTCGTGTCTTTGGTTTTCTGAGAGAACAAATAGCAGAAGGAAGACAAATTTATATTGTGTATCCTTTGATTGAAGAATCGGAGAAGCTGGATCTCAAACATTTACAAGACGGCTACGAGTCTATCCGAAGAGCCTTTCCTGAAGCGCCTGTAAGCTGTGTCCATGGCCGAATGCGGCCGGCAGACAAAGATTATGAGATGCAATTGTTTGTAGCAGGGCAAACAAAAATTATGGTGGCTACTACCGTCATTGAAGTAGGGGTAAATGTCCCCAATGCATCGGTAATGGTCATTGAGAATGCCGATCGCTTTGGGCTGGCACAACTGCACCAGCTCCGGGGGAGAGTAGGAAGAGGAGCCGATCAGTCTTATTGTATCCTGATGACCGACTATAAGATCAGTAAAGAAAGTAAAATCCGGATTCAGACCATGGAGCGTACCACCGATGGTTTTGAAATTGCTGACATGGATTTAAAACTTAGAGGTCCCGGAGATATTGAAGGTACCCAGCAAAGTGGTATCCTGGATTTGCTGGTCGCTGACCTTAGTAAAGATGGCAAACTGCTGCAAGAAGCCCGTCAGGCTGCCATTGAAATTCTGGACAAAGACCCGGACCTGGCTGCTCAGGTACATTGGCCAATACTACAGCACATACAAAGTTTGAAAAAGGAAACTATTAACTGGAGTAAAATCAGTTAAAAAAAGGGAAACAGAAAGCCCGTTCGCTTGTTTTACATAAATTTTATGCGTTCCATATTAATTTTTGGGCGGAACTAATCTAAAGGAAAATGGATTATATTTAAAACAACCCCTTTTTTGTTCAATTATTGGTAAAAAATATATAGCAACGTGATTAATTAAGTAAGGATAGGGGGCAAAAATTAAAAAAAATTAAAAAAATTTTTTTACCTATCAAATTGTCAAAATAGCAATAAAAAACTTCAATTTTTATTAAATTTTAATTATTTTCAAAAAACCTGCTTTTGTTCACGTGATACCTTAAAATTTATCCGATTTTTATATTCTCGCAAGCTACTGAGTCCTCATGTAGGTTTTGATATACTCTTTAATAATTCGTGATAATTAAGTAAATTGCTAGTTCGCAAAATAAAATTCTGAAATTTCAGAAACGATATATAATGGTAATAAATTTGGAATAAATTACCATAATTATTGATTTTATAATAGCAATTATATCATTTTCATATAAAAAATAAAATAATATTCTGCACATTTATCAGGATTCATAATTATTTAACATTAAGTTTATCTCCTAAACAATAGTTGAATGAAGAAATTGGATACGAAATCACTTTACACGCCTGAGTTGGAACATGATGCATGTGGTATTGGATTCGTTGCGCATCTCAAAGGCAAAAAATCGCATAGCATAGTAGAAGATGCGATCATCATGCTCCAGAATATGGAGCATCGGGGAGGGTGTGGTTGTGAACCGGATACAGGGGATGGCGCAGGCATTCTTGTACAAAAACCTCATAAGTTTTTTCAGGAAGTTCTGGAAGATACGCAAATCCAACTACCCGATTTTGACCAATATGGTGTGGCCATGATATTTTTTCCGTTAAATGAGGAAAAAAGGCAGGCATGTTGCCGTATTCTTGAAGAGGCGCTAGAAGAATTAGAGCTTCAATTATTAGGATACCGCAAAGTGCCTACCAACAACCAAAGCTTAGGCCGCTCTTCCAAGTTAGTAGAACATTATGTGGCGCAAGCCTTTATCTCCTTTAAAAACCGAGTCGTAGAAGATCCTATGGTGCTGGAAAGGAGACTTTATGTGTTGAAAAATTATATCACTCATAAGATTCATACAGAAATAAAGGGAACAGAAGACCGCTTTTATATAGCCTCCTGTTCTTATAAAACTATTATCTATAAGGGGCAGCTAACTACCTTCCAGCTAAGACCTTATTATATAGACCTACAGAAGCCTTCTTTTGAAACAGCCATCGCCCTGGTTCATTCCCGTTTTTCAACCAACACCTTTCCTAAATGGAAACTGGCACAGCCGTTCCGGTATATTGCCCATAACGGTGAGATCAATACTATCCGGGGCAATGTAAACTGGATGCGTTCCAAAGAAGCTTTGCTGCAATCCACCCTCTTTACACCGGAAGAACTGGCGATGATCGCCCCGGTATGCGACGCCGCTAACTCAGACTCTGCCAACCTGGATAGCATTATTGAGCTGTTGCACCTGGGCGGACGGTCTTTGCCGCATGTGATGATGATGCTTATTCCGGAAGCCTGGCAAGACAACGATCTCATGGATGATCCTAAGAAAGCATTCTATGAGTATCATGCTGCTATGATGGAGCCATGGGATGGTCCTGCTTCTATTTGCTTTACCGATGGTAGTCTGGTAGGTGCCACCCTGGATCGGAATGGCTTGCGTCCTTCCCGTTATCTCCTCACTCAGGATGATAAACTGGTGATGTCATCAGAGGCAGGTGCCTTACCAGTTGATGAGTCTAAAGTGCTTCTCAAGGGGAGACTACAACCAGGAAGAATGTTTGTTGCTGACCTGGAGAAAGGCAGAATTATCAGTGATGAAGAACTCAAACAGGAGCTTTGCTCCCAAAAACCTTACCGGGAATGGCTCAACCAGCATAAGTACCAGTTAGAAGAACTACCCGCTCCGCGGAACCTCAACGGACAGGAAAAGAGATACTCCGATAAACTGTCATTGACTTGCCGGCAGCTTATTCTGGGATATACCACCGAGGATTTAAAAGAAATTGTAGCCCCTATGGTAGATACTGCCAAGGAACCGCTTGGGTCTATGGGGGCCGATGTGCCTTTGGCCGTCCTTTCTGACCAGAGCCAGCATCTGGCTAACTACTTTAAACAACTATTTGCGCAGGTCAGCAACCCTCCGATAGACCCTATCCGGGAGCGCCTGGTGATGTCACTGTTTACCAGCGTGGGAGGCACGCGCAATATACTGGATGAAACACCCGAACATTGCAGGCAGGTAAATATGCAGCATCCTGTGCTGACTAATGAGCAGCTAAGGAAGCTCAAGTACATGCAGCTCTCCGGCTTCAAAGTCCACACCATTGAGGCTGTTTTTAAAGCCAGTGGAGAAGCAGGCGCCCTGGAGGAAGCCATTGATCAGATTAATGCAGAAGCCGAAAAGGCTGTACAATCCGGTGTTAACATCCTGATCATTTCTGACAGAAACTTTAACAAGGAAAAGGCTCCTATTCCTTCCCTGTTGGCTACAGGTGCCATCCATCATCATTTGATCAGAAAAGGACTTCGCTCACAAGCGAGTCTGGTCGTTGAAGCAGGTGATGTGCGGGAAACTCATCATTTTGCTACCCTGATTGGTTATGGCGCGCATGCCGTGAATCCTTATCTGGCCTTTGCCACCATTGACGAACTTCAACAACGTGGCCTCATTCATATTCAGTATGAGAAAGAGGATCTGTATAAACGATACATCAAAGCTGTCACGGGAGGATTGTTAAAAATCTTTTCTAAGATGGGTATTTCTACCCTGCAATCTTATCATGGAGCGCAGATTTTTGAGGCTTTGGGTGTCAGCCGCAAAGTAGTAGACAAATGTTTTGCAGGTACGCTGTCCCGTATAGAAGGTGTAGACTTCGATGATATTGCCAAAGAAACACTACTTAGACACAAACTGGCCTTTTCTGAAAAAACAGGTACCAGTCAGCAATTAGAAGTGGGGGGTGTTTATCAGTGGAAACGGCGGGGTGAATACCATATGTTCAATCCGGAAACGATTCATCTCCTGCAACAGTCTACCCGTAAAAACGACTATCAACTTTACAAGAAATATGCTACCCTCGTCAATGACCGTACCCAGAAAGCCTGTACGCTACGCGGTCTGTTAGATTTCAAAAAGCGTAATCCTATCCCAGTGGAGGAAGTAGAACCCAAGGAAAATATTATGCGCCGTTTTGCCACAGGTGCCATGTCTTTTGGTTCCATCTCCTGGGAAGCCCATACTACCCTGGCTATCGCTATGAACCGTATTGGTGGAAAAAGCAACAGCGGGGAAGGGGGAGAAGACGAAATTCGTTTTGAGCGGAAGGAAAATGGAGACTGGGCTTGTTCGGCCATCAAGCAGGTAGCTTCAGGTCGTTTTGGCGTTACCAGTAACTATCTGACCAACGCACAGGAATTACAAATCAAAATGGCTCAGGGAGCCAAGCCTGGTGAAGGAGGGCAATTGCCCGGGCACAAAGTAGACGAGTGGATTGGTAGAGTACGGAATGCTACACCGGGCGTGGGCCTGATTTCGCCACCCCCTCACCACGATATTTATTCTATTGAGGATTTAGCCCAGCTTATCTTCGACCTGAAAAATGCTAACCGTGCTGCCCGGATTAACGTAAAACTGGTGGCTTCTGCCGGGGTAGGCACTATTGCCGCAGGTGTTGCCAAAGGTCATGCAGACGTCGTCCTGATTTCCGGTCATGATGGCGGTACAGGGGCTTCTCCCATCAGTTCTATCAAACATGCCGGGGTTCCCTGGGAACTGGGCTTGGCCGAAACCCATCAGACACTGGTCAAAAATAATTTGAGAAGTCGTATTACGGTACAGACTGACGGACAGATCAAAACCGGTCGTGACATTGCCATAGCCATACTGCTGGGAGCCGAGGAATTCGGTGTTGCCACTGCCGCCCTGGTGACGGAAGGATGTATCATGATGCGGAAATGCCATTTGAATACCTGTCCGGTAGGTGTGGCTACACAGGATCCCGAACTAAGAGCTCTCTTCACAGGGCAGCCCGATCATGTGGTCAATCTCTTTAATTTCCTGGCCGAGGATTTAAGGGAAATTATGGCTGAATTGGGTTTCCGTACGGTAGACGAAATGATAGGACAGGTAGATACCTTAAAAGTACGAGATAATATTGACCACTGGAAAATCAAAAAGCTGGACCTGAGTCCTATCCTTTACAAGGAGGAGGCTGCTGAGCATGTAGGTATCTATAAACAACAGGAGCAGGATCATGGGATTGATGAAGTATTGGATTGGGAATTGCTGGAAGCGGCACAGCCTGCGCTGGAAAAAACAGAGCCTGTAAAAGCTAGTTTTAAACTGATTAATACCAATCGCTCGGTAGGTACCTTGCTGTCCAATGAAATTTCCAAACGCTATGGCAGTCCGGGATTACCACCTGATACTCTTCACTTCAAGTTTAAAGGTTCGGCCGGGCAGAGTTTTGCGGCTTTCAGTACCAGAGGGTGTTGCTTTGAACTGGAAGGAGAAGCCAATGACTACTTTGGTAAAGGATTGTCTGGCAGCGAACTGATTATTTATCCGCATCAGGAAGCCAGGTATGTACCGGAAGAAAATATGATTATAGGTAATGTCGCCTTCTATGGGGCTACTTCCGGTGAAGCTTATATCCGGGGATTAGCAGGAGAGCGTTTCTGCGTACGAAATTCAGGGGTGAAAGCAGTGGTAGAAGGGGTAGGAGACCATGGATGTGAATACATGACCGGAGGTGTGGTGGTGGTGCTGGGTAAGACCGGACGCAATTTCGCTGCCGGTATGAGTGGTGGTATGGCCTTCATTTATGATCTGGATAAAACTTTTGAGCTGTATTGTAATAAAGAACTGGTAGAGCTTGAGACACCCGAACTGGAAGATCGAACCTTGCTACATCAGATGATTACCAAGCAGTATAAAAAAACGGGTAGTACCGTAGCAAAATCTATCTTGGATGACTGGAAAAATACCCAGCACTACTTTGTGAAAGTAATGCCAATAGAATACAAAGCCGTGTTGCAAAAGAGAAAAGCGCAACAAGCGCTGTCTGATAATGAACCTGTAAGAGTAAGTTAATTAAAGTATCGAACTATGGGAAAACCCACTGGATTTAAAGAGTTTAACCGGGAACTTCCGAAAACCCGTAATCCTAAGGAAAGAATTAATGATTATAAGGAGTTTTATCTGGAATTTGAAGAAGAGAAGACACAGCAACAGGCAGCCCGCTGCATGGATTGTGGCATCCCTTTTTGCCATCATGGCTGCCCGTTAGGAAATATCATTCCAGAGTTTAACGACGCTGTGTATGAAGGGAACTGGGAGCTAGCTATTCAGATTTTGAGCTCTACGAATAATTTCCCTGAATTTACCGGCAGGATCTGCCCGGCACCTTGTGAAGCTTCCTGTGTATTGGGCATCAACAAACCGCCGGTTACGATAGAGCACATAGAGAAGTCTATCGCTGAAAAAGCTTTCGAATTGGGTTATATCAAACCTCAACCTCCTAAAACCAGAACTGGCAAGAAGGTGGCAGTAATTGGATCTGGGCCGGCTGGCTTGGCTGCCGCTGCCCAACTGAACAAAGCGGGACATTGGGTAACAGTTTTTGAGAAAGACCAGCGTATAGGTGGATTGCTGCGGTATGGTATTCCTGATTTTAAAATGGAGAAGTGGGTGATCGACCGTCGGCTGGAAGTGATGGAAGCGGAAGGTATCCAATTTAAAACCAATGTGCATGTAGGTACAGATATCACAGCAGAAGAATTACAGCAGGGCTTCGATGCGATCTTGTTCTGTACAGGCGCTGGCATTCCTCGTGATTTGCCTATTCCCGGCCGAAACCTGAAAGGTATTCACTTTGCTATGGAATTTCTGACGCAGCAAAACAAACGAGTTTCTGGTGACAGTTTCGGAGAAACCCACGAAATTGTGGCAACCGATAAAAATGTCCTGGTTATTGGGGGTGGTGATACTGGCTCCGACTGTGTGGGTACTTCTAACCGCCATCGGGCAGCTTCCGTGACCCAGATAGAAGTGATGCCAAAACCACCAAAATCACGATCAGAAGATTATCCATGGCCTAATTGGCCTATGATTCTGCGGACCTCCTCTTCGCATGAAGAAGGCTGTAGCCGCGACTGGGCGATTCTGACCAAAGAATTTGTAGGCGATGAAGAAGGTAATCTGAAAGCAATCAAACTGGCCAGGATAGAGTGGAAGGTAAACGATCAGGGGAAACCTTATTTCGAAGAAGTACCAGGGAGTGAGCATGAGATTCCCTGCGAACTGGCTCTGTTAGCCATTGGTTTTGTGCACACTGATCCGAAAGGGGCTTTGCCCGAACTGGGAGTGAAACTGGATGGCAGGGGTAATATAGAGGCAACAGAAGGCCGCTACCAGACTAACATACCGAATGTGTTTGCGGCTGGTGACGCCCGTCGTGGGCAATCGTTGGTGGTATGGGCTATTTCCGAAGGAAGGGAAGCCGCCCGAGCGGTTGATCAATACCTGATGGGCTACTCCGAGCTTGAAACTAAAGATGATTCTTTATTAAATGTTGCTAAAGCTGGTTAGTTAAACTATATCTGATATCATCAAAGCCTTATCTTTCCGGTAAGGCTTTTTTTATGTAACCATAGGATATAACCGTAGGTACTATATGGATAGAACAGTGAGAAAGATGTGTAACCTGATTTTTTAAGCGATGAAACTGAATCAAAAAGCGGTTGATAGGGCAAAAGAACTTATCAAGCAACATCAATATGTACTGGATTCCGGATGGAGCAAAGCCCAACCTTCTGCGGAAGAAGAAAATCATTACCTGGAAAAGCATGACTGGCAGGCATACGGCCAATGGCATTTGGGTATAGATACCACAGGAGAGGAGGCTAAAAAAGAATACTATCACTTCCCTTATGGAGATTTCAGAAGAGTACATCGTTCGGGGCTGATCGCCGCCAAGCAACGGGCTGCGCAGAATCATTATCAGGATATAGTGGCTGCCGCTGATGCGTTACTCCATATGATAGACCAGGAAAAAAGCAATTAGAGGAAATGCCCCAGGCAGGCATCATGGCATGCTATCGTGCAATGGGCTGCCTACCTGTTCTGTCACCGGATCACATCGGAAGGAAATACGACCACACTTTCGTTCCCGTCATTTCCTACCGCTGCTACACCAAAATAATAATTATCGATGATAATATTCTCCAGGGTAAACTCACTGACGTTTCCTACAAATCTGGAGTGTTGCCATTGCGGTGCGGTTGTTTCTCTCCAGTATACTTTGTACCCAGCCAGATTAGAAGCCTCTGTGGTTTCCCATACCAGCGTAGTAGAAGGTTCTACCGCCCCTCCGATACGCACATTTTTGGGTTGTGGCGGTGCCCAGGCCAATCCCGCCAGGGTAATCGCGTTGACTGCCGTAAGCTTAGCTGCATACGGGAAATTGACCCCCTCTATGACATCGCCATAATGAATACCGTCTTCTACTCTGATATCCTGATGCTGCCGGGTGTAGTTTTCATGGGCTTCCATAATTCGGACACCGGCATAGCCCAGGTCATTGAAGGGACGGTGATGACCTCCCCGTCCAAAACGATCCAGCCGGTAAATCATCATAGGGTTCATGGTGGGCATATAAGTTTGTGTCATCTGATGGATATACCGCGCCAACTGGCGGGAAATACCATCTACTTCGCCTCCCATAAACCTTCTACGGGTACGTTCTTCTTCACTGGCATTAGGAGGTGTGGGTTCTGAAAAAATACGGAAACTGCGGTTATCAATTATGCTATCCAGACCCTCGATGTTGCCAATCATATCGTTGTTGAGCACACCCATGATATCCCAGTTTTCTTTCTGCGCTTGCTCTGCCAATCCTCTACCGCCGAAGAGCCCCTGTTCTTCACCGGATAATCCCAGATAAATGATGCTGCTGGCAAATTCATATTGGGTCAGCAGACGGGCCGCTTCTAATACGCCGGCCATCCCGGAAGCATTGTCGTTGGCACCGGGTGCATCTGTCGTAGCGTCTGTTGCGTCAGAAGCCCTGGAATCAATATCGCCTGACATAATGATATAACGATCAGGAAACAAGGTGCCCCGTTGAATAGCGACCACATTCACTACCCAGGTGTCTTGAGGGATACGGCTGTTACCTTCGGCAGGCACTAGATTACGCTGAAAAGACACCTCCAGACAATTATTACAATCGGCTGAGACCTGATCAAAAGCCTGTTTGATCCATCGGCGGGCCGCGCCTATGCCCCGGGTATCGGATACGGTATCCGAAAGCGTATTGCGTGTGCCAAAACTGGCTAACTGGCGTATATCCTGCTCGATGCGTTCGGCAGAAGCGTTTTCTACAATGTCATACATCCGTAAATCTACGGAGGGAGGAGCCTGCCGCGTTGCTTGTGCCGCAACAGAAACATTAAAAAGCAGATAAATTAAGGATAAAAGAAAGCCTGTCTTTCTAAAAATAGAGTGGTGCATGAGGTCAATGACTTACAGTAATGGTTTGGTAAATTTTAAATGGCTGTGGTTATATTTTACTTTTTGATAAAACTGATGGGTACTCTTTCTGTTTCGGTGCGGGGTTACTTCCATTTCAATTAATTGCAAACTTCTGCCAATACGCTCAACTTCAGCAATCAGGCGCTGGCCAATACCTTTTCCTCTGTGAGCTTCTTCTACAAATAATTCCTGTATTTCACCGGTTCTACCCCCATGATGTAACAGTAATTGGGTGTGAAGGCTTATAAAACCTATGGCACTGTCCTTCTCTTCCGCCACCAGGTAGCAATACTCCTCATTGGCTAAATTTTTCAGGTATAGCGCCTGAAAGCTGGCAAAATCAAATTCTTTTTCTTCTAAGGCTCTTATAAATTGATAGACGCGCTCAAGGTCATGAGGGGTTGCCTTTCTGATCTTCATCTTTACTATGGCTATGTTCTGTTATCCAATGTAACAGGAATATCAACAATATCCTGAAACAATGCAGACGAAAATTAATTATTAATTTGTATAACTTTTTGCATGAAAGAATTAACATTTTTCGAATGATGAAAACGATGTATTCAACCCAGGTGACCTCTAAAGGAGGCATGTATGGACATATCAGTTCTGAAGACGGAGCACTGGAAACAGACGTTTATATGCCCACCGGGACAACACCGGATAAACAGAAGGGAACAACGCCCGAACAGCTTTTCGCGGCGAGCTATGCAGCTTGTCTGGAAGGTACCATTCATCACATTGCTAAATTGAACAATGTGGATATTAATGACACAGAAGTGTCTGCCAACATCAAAGCTGTGCAGGTAGAAAAAGGTGATTTACGCTTTGCGCTGGACATGGAGGTTACCATTCCGGAAGTGGATAAGAAGAAAGCCCAGAAACTATTGGATGAGGCTTATAGGAACTGTCCTCTTACCAAAGCAACCTCTGGTCAGATGGAAGTGAATGTACATTTAAAATAACTAATGACAAATGAATGAGGCTGGCGGGGTGCTTTGTTCTACAAAATCCTGCCAGCATTGTTACTTGTTTAAGGCAGATCATCTCTGAATAGTTTCTTATTGCTTAAAGGCATCCCTATAACGTTGCATTAAATCTAAATAGGTAGTCACTTCCTGCAACTGTTCCTCAAAAGAGGAGGCTTTCATATCTTTTTGTGCACTGATGGACATCACTTTGGCCCGCACATTGGCCCGGTAGAGTTTAAAGTAGAGAAACAAGGACTCATTTTCTACACCGCTCACCCCTTTGGCCTGAAGGTGCCGGAGGTAACTCCCATAGAAATACTGACTCAAATCAATGGCTTCTCTGGCTTCCAGATCCATACAGAAAAAAGCGATCTCATTGAGCAGGTCTATCTGCCGGAAATCCGCATTGAACTCGATACAATCAAAAATGACCGGATCTTCATACAGGAAAATATTCTTGCTATGCAAGTCTCCATGTACATCCCGCACCCATCCCTGACGACTGCGTTCCTGCAAGCAGGGCAGGTTAGTTTTCAGAAATTCATCAGAGAGGCGGATGGCTTCCTTGATGATTTTTGCTTTGGGTTTGCCTAAATGCTCTGCTACGAAATCTACCTGATTTTCAATTTCATTGAACGTAGCTTTGAGGGTAGCCAAATTCTGCTCTTTTTGAATGATATCAGCCTGGGCATGAAAGACTGCGATTTTGTAAGCCAACCGGTCCATATCTTCTTTCGTTACTTTTTTTGCTGCAAGCAGCTTATCCATTTCCTGTTTAGCTTCCAGACTTTTCATCTTAATGGCATAGTCTACCACTTCTCCAGCGTCTCCCTCCAAAACCAACTTTTTTTTATAGGCTTTTACAGGTACCACGGCCAGGTATATGGCTTCGGCCAACCGCTTATTCAGTCTCAGTTCTTCTTCACAGAAATGTTTTCTAGCGTGCAGTGTGCTGAAATCCAGAAAGGGAAGCTGTATGGTTTTTTTTAGCTTATAGGTAAAGTCCGGCCAGAGCAATACATAAGAAATATGGGTTTCTATACATTTTGGCTTCTCTTTCAGAGAATCGATCAGCTTCTTCAATTCCTGGTCAGTCATGCATATAGGGAAGGGATTGCTGAATCATTTGTTCGACAGTGAGCTTTCCGGAATCCAGGGCCAGATAAGGAAAATCTGTTTCTTCAAAGGTAGCTTTGATTTTCTGATAAACCTGATAATCAGCTTCGCTATGTTCCCGTTGGTGGCTCACTCTTTCCCGAACCACCGCATCATCAGCTTCCGTCCGGATCCATACCACGGTTTGTTTCATGTTCTTTGCCAGGCGGGTTACCAGGTTCCGGTATGGCTTTTTGCTAAAGGTACCATCTATGACCACATGGGTATGGTGCCGTAAAGCATCTTCTGCCAGATCCAGCATGTTTTCATAGATTCTTTGTTTGTCTTCTGCCGTATAATTTCCTTTTTTTTGTGCCTGCTCCCGAACAATATCTGTATTGAAGTAGGGCACCTGCAAAGTGTCAGACAGCCGCTGAGCTAAAAAGCTCTTGCCCGTACCGGGCAGGCCGAATACTACTATCACTGCCATCGAGAGATCATTAATCTTTCAGAAATAAATCTTTTGTTAATAACTGTCGTGTTTCATTGATTGTTAATGAATAAAAATTCCGAATTTACAAGCGCAAAGCTTGTCTCAATGAAGTATCTCCTGAGTTTGTCTCTTTTTTTATTTCTTTCCGGCGCCTATGGTCAGATTGTACCTGTAAAAATTCATGAAGCCAGACAGCGCTATGGGCCTTGTGAACCTAGTATCGCCATCAATCCGGCCAACCCTTCGAACATAGTAGCAGCCAGTGTGCTGAATAATGTTTATTACACCTCCGATGGAGGTCGGCACTGGTATCAGCAGGAGGTGAGTTCTCCTTTTGGCGTTTGGGGTGATCCTTGTATCGTTGCCGATGCTCAAGGCCATTTTTATTATTTTCACCTCTCAAACCCTGCCCAGAAGGGTTGGGTTTCAGATGAGCTGTTAGACAGAATCGTATGCCAGAAATCTACTGATCAGGGTAAAAGCTGGTCGGAAGGAGTAGGAATTGGTTACCACGATGGCCGCCATGATCAGGATAAAGAGTGGGCCTGCGTGAATCCGACAAATGGCCATCTGTATGTGACCTGGACAGAATTTGACAAGTACGAAAGCAAATTGCCCACCGATAGCTCTTATATTTTATTTTCTCAGTCTACCGATGGTGCTCATAGCTGGAGTGAACCTGTACGTCTTAATCAGAAAGCGGGTAACTGTCTGGATGGTGACCAAACCGTGGAGGGGGCTGTACCTACAGTAGGGCCGGAGGGAGAAATTTATGTGACCTGGGCTTTTAACGATACGATCTATTTTGACCGCTCCACCGATGCAGGCAAAACCTGGCTGAGGCAGGACAAGGTCGTAGCTACTCAGCCTGGTGGCTGGAGTTATGGAGTTCCCGGATTAGCCCGTTGTAATGGCTTACCCATCATTAGTTGTGACATAAGTGAGGGACCGCACCGGGGAACCCTGTATGTCAACTGGACGGATGCACGCAATGGGCAGAAAAATATGGATGTCTGGATCGCTAGATCAACAGATGGAGGAGATACCTGGTCAGCACCCGTCCGGGTGAACAACGACAGTAGCCAACATCCTCAATTTCTTACCTGGATGACCATAGATCCCACAACGGGCTATCTCTATACCATTTTTTATGATCGCCGCCACTATGATGATAACCGGACAGATGTCTATGTAGCCTACTCAAGCAACGGAGGAGAAAGTTTTACCAATGTTAAAATTACGAAACGGCCTTTCTTACTGGAAGAAGAAGGGCCATTCTTTGGAGATTATAATCAGATTGCGGCCTATCAGGGAGTCATATTTCCCATTTGGACACAAATGGACGGCAAAAAATTAAGCGTGTGGACAGCCCGCATCCGTCAGCAGGCGCTGGATCAGTTGAATTCGGAGGAGTAGACTCGTGTGTGGCAGGTAAATCTTGTTTGGATAATATTCACAGCATAGGCTTAGTCATCTGTAAATACACCTGCTTTTCAGGAGGATTCCCGTATCTCATTTATTTATTTCTATTTTCTGTTTTACTTTTATGGTTTACCCCTTTTCCCTAACCTATGAAAAAATTTTACGGTCTCTTTTTTATTTGTCTTTGCTTTACTTTTCGTCTATGGGCCCAGCTGCAGAGCCCCGAAGCGTTTTTAGGCTATGCGTTGGGTGAACGTTTTACACCTCATTACCGGGTGATAGACTATTTTGAATATGTGACCTCACAAGCATCCAACCTTTCCCTTACCCAATATGGAGAAACCAACGAACATCGGCCGCTGGTGGCGGCTTTTGTTGCTTCACCGGAAAACTTCGACCGGTTGGAGGAAATCCGACAAGCCAATCTGGCCCGCACGGGTTTGGCAGAGGGTAATACCAATGAGTTTGATGACCTCTCTATTGTATGGCTCAGCTACAATGTGCATGGCAACGAAGCGGTTTCTACCGAAGCAGCGATGCAGGTTTTATATGATCTGGCCAATAAAGACAATGAGCAGACACAGGCATGGTTAGAAAATACGGTCATCATCCTGGACCCCTGTATCAATCCCGACGGGCGCGAACGCTATGTGCAGTGGTATCAGCAAAAAGTAGGTACTCCCAACAACCCTTCCCCCGATGCCTGGGAACACCACGAGCCCTGGCCGGGCGGCCGTATGAACCACTATCTGTTTGACCTTAACCGTGACTGGGCCTGGGCCACCCAAAAAGAAACCCGGGCACGGTTGACCTTGTATAACCAATGGTTACCCCATATCCATGTGGATTTTCACGAACAAGGGGTCAACAGTCCTTATTATTTTGCGCCGGCAGCAGAACCTTTTCACCAACTCATTACCGATTGGCAAAGAAAATTCCAGACTACCATTGGCGAAAACAATGCCCAGTACTTTGATGAGCAGGGCTGGCTTTATTTTACCAAAGAACGCTTCGACCTGCTCTATCCCAGCTATGGGGATACTTATCCTATCTTCAACGGTGCCATCGGCATGACTTTCGAGCAGGGAGGATCAGGACGTGCCGGACTGGCCATCATAAACCAGGAAGAAGACACCCTGACCTTAAAGGACCGTATCGCTCACCACGTGACTACCAGCCTTTCTACCATAGAAGTCACTGCAAAAAATGCTCAGGAAGTGGTGCGTCAGTTTGAGCAGTTTTATCAGCAGGCTAACAATAACCCGGCCGGTACCTATAAAGCTTTTGTGATAAAAACCGGGAATAATCCGGATAAATTACAATCTCTGAAAGCTTTGCTGGATACTCACCGGATTCAGTACGGACAGGGCAATGGCAGTCGCAGCCTTACCGGCTTCAATTACCAGAACGGAAACACAGAAAATTTTCAGATGGAAGCAGGCGATCTGGTTTTATCCGCATACCAACCCAAATCTATCTTGATGCAGGTGTTGTTTGCACCGGAAGCTATACTTTCTGATTCTATCACTTATGACATTACGGCCTGGGCTGTGCCTTATGCGTATGATCTTCAGGCCTATGCTTTAACAACACGTATTACTCCGGATGCTTCTGCGGATTCAATCGCTTTTACACCGGCTACCGTGCAAGAGGATGCCTATGCGTATGTGTCTCCCTGGAAAGGCCTGAACGATGCCAGGTATCTGTCGCAACTGCTGCAAAACAAGGTAAAAGTTCGGTACGCTTTGCATGATTTCGCTGTCGATGGTCAGAATTTTGAAGCAGGTTCTTTGATCATCACCCGGGCCAATAACCAGGATTTGGGAAAGGCTTTTGACGAAACAGTGGTCAACACGGCTAATGAACTACAACAAAAGATTACTCCCATTACCACTGGCTTTGTCAGTAGCGGCTATGACCTGGGGTCGGGAGAAGTACGCTACATCGAGCCTCCCAAAGTAATTGTGCTGGCAGGGGAAGGCACCTCTCCATACGGGGCAGGAGAGCTATGGCACTACTTTGAAGACCAAATCCGCTATCCGGTCACGATGGTAAACCTGGACGATCTTCCGGGAGTAAATCTGTATGATTACAATACGCTTATTATGCCGGATGGCAGTTATGAAGACGCCCTAAAGGAGATTCCTTTAGAAAACTGGATCCGAAACGGAGGCAAGGTGATTGCCCTTGAAACAGCCCTGTCTTTTTTTAAGGATAAAAAAGCGTATAAACTCAAGCAGTACAGCACCGAAGAAGAAAAAAAAGAAGCTGAGGAAGTGGAAGAAACCTATAAAAAAGCAAATCAGTTGGCCTCCTATGCTGAAAGAGAAAGGAGAGGAATCAGCCAGCTCAACCCGGGCAGTGTTTTCAAGTTGAAAGTAGACAACACACACCCGCTGGCCCTGGGCTATCCGGACTATTACTATAGTCTGAAGAGCGGAGACCAACGCTATGGCTATCTGGAAGAGGGCTGGAATGTAGGCGTCATTCAGAGCCGAGAGGCTTTGGTCAGCGGATTTGCCGGTGCAGAATTGATCAAGAAATTACCCGAATCGCTGGTATTTGGTGTAGAGCCTATGGGCAAAGGAGAGTTGGTCTATATGGTAGACAATCCTCTGTTCCGTGCCTTTTGGGCCAATGGTAAACTACTGTTTTCCAATGCCCTCTTTTTGGTGGGACAGGAAGAGGAGTAATATCCTTTTGGTATGCAGATGCCTGGCCGTAGCTATGTTGGTAGCGGTGGAAACAAGTACCTCTACCAAGGTAAAGAACCACAAGATGAGTTAGGATTAGACTGGTATGACTTCGGAGCCAGGATGTATGAGGCTGCTGTAGGACATAGGATGAGGGTGTATCCTTTGGTGGATCATCCTAGTGTTACCAGCAAACTTCGTTGGAAGACCTGTAAAAAGAACTCAATGAATATCATCCGCTACAATTAATGTGTATCTTTCTACAAGTGGGCGGCACTCGGCAATCTATATCATTACAAAATCGTTATCTTTACTACTATGCCTACCATTTACCAAGAAAAGGGTTATCGCTTTTTCTTTTATGCAGGAGACAGGGAAGAACCTGCTCATGTGCATGTAGAGAAAGGCGAAAAAGATGGCAAAGTATGGCTGGAACCAGAGGTGAAAATTAAATACCTCAATGACTTTAAAGCCCAAGAGCGCAAAGAGATCATGCGCATTGTAGAAAAAAACGCGGAACTATTAAAAGCAAAATGGTATGAGTTCTTTCAGCAATGATTATGACAACATAGAAAAGCTCATCTACGAAGATGGACTTAAGATCAAAGCCTTACACTTTCATCCTGATCTGGACTTGATGCTGATTGTCTTATCCAACAAGAAAGTATTGAGCCGAGCTATCTCTTCTTCTCCACGGCTCAAACAAGCTACCCCAGAACAGCTCAACAATTACCGTCTGATTGGTAAAGGAGCCGGTATCCATTGGCCGGATGTGGATGAAGACTTGAGTTTAAAAGGCTTTTTAAAAGAGGAGATTGATCGTTCTCTCCGTGAAATCAAAAATACGCTGGTAGCTTAATCCTCAGCACAAATCCCATACACAGCAAAGTGTAGTTTTAGTGGAGCGGCACATCATTGCAGGACAAAGCATCTGCCAAGGCACTCTTTCTTTTTTCAATCGGGTGGCGACCACTGAGATTAAAAAAGCACTTTAGCACCAAAAAAATTCCTCTATAGAAACTGTCTATGGCAGTGAAGTGACATTAGGAAAAGTTTGGAACAATCCAGAAGAGGAAGGGGCATGGCAAGATTGATAAAGGGAGATATTGTAGTGATGCCTTTTCCTTTGTCGGATCTATCGGCCAGTAGAAGACGTCCCGCACTCGTAAAGCGCACTTTGACAGTGGAGTAAGATTATTTTTACAGCAACAAGCGCAGCCGGTCTGTTCATGTCAGTGCCGACTTTTTTTTTTGGCCTCACCCCAAGCATTTTATTGCCCTAACTACTAATAAAAAATTTGTAGTACTACAATTAAAAAAATCCAGCCCCACAAATAAAAAATTTCAGCCCCAGGTTTAAAAAAATCCTGCCCCAGGTTTTTTTCATTTCAGCCCCAGGTTTAAAAAATTTCTAGGGCTCCATTAAAGCATTTGTAGCGTTGAAAGATTTTTTATGAAGTCATCTCGACTTTTTAGTTTTGTTGAATTTTTTGAGCCCTAGTACTATAAAAGCTAGGAAATTGAAACCCTTCCAGCTTGTACTAGTGGTATCAAATCTGTTAAGTAAGGATCGGAAACTGTCCATCCAAGCATTGGCACGTTCAATGGCATACCTTTCTTGGTATAGATCTTCATCTAAAATATAGTCGGTCCCTGCTCTTCGCTTGTTGTGGGCAATATTAGTAACAACCTCTTTTTGAGCACAAGTCTGACGAAAACTTTCAGCATCAAAGCCAGCATCCGCATTGACAAATAAGCCCCGAGTAGATATACCAGCTTGTTGTAATGTCTCAAATAATTCATCCATGGAGGTTTCTATCTCATAAAGGTCATTATGGTTGCCTGCTATGGGCTCAGACATAGCTAAAGGCAATCCTTGCCGATCAGTCAGGTAAATTGCATTGGTGGTTTTTCGTCTCTTTCTTCCTTGATAGCCTACTTGCTCACCACCCTTTAAGGCTGGGGTGTGACCGGGCCCCGGCGGCTACCATCTATATCGCCACTAGATAAGTCTATTTGAGCCTTGTTCTCAGCCAATAAGCTGATCCAGCAAGCTTTCCAGGCTCCTTGTCTGCACCACTTTCGGTAATGCCCAAACACAGTTTTGTAGTGCAACACTCTATGGCTAAATAAGCTCTCAACGGGTAGTAGATGCCATTGTATACCTGTTTTAAGCTTATACAAAATGCTATTGACAATCTCGGTCAAACTACTTTGAGTAGTAAATCCTCGTTTTGCTATGGGTAAATAAGGAACTATTGCTGTTTCTATCATATCTTTGCTCAGTACGTAGTACATAAGGGTTGTGGATTTTAATTTATGTTTCGCAACACAAATATCCGCAACCCTGCTTTTCCTTCAAAAGTCGAGATCACTTCTCTTAGACATATATCATGACAATAGCGTTTAAGAGATGTTGAGCACAAATAAAAATTAATATAAATTAGAATGAAAAGAAAAATGATTATGGAGGCAATAAAACAACCATTATCTAACGTACAACTGGAAATTCTAAAAGCTTTTTCCTATGATTTGAGTGATGAAGAGCTAAAAGAGTTCAGAGAGACTATTGCCAAATACTTTGCGCAAAGAGCCATAAAATCAGCGGACAAAGTTTGGGAAGAAAAAGGATGGATGGATGAAGATGTGGATAGAATGCTCAATACAAAGATGAGAAAATCTAAATGATAAATTTTGTAAAAAAACAGATTATGCAAGGTATACAGACGGCTTTTAATACGGAATAGCCGTTACACTATTGCGAGTCATGGAGTAACCTGTTACTTCACTACGTTGGTCGTATTTTTATCAAGAATTCTTCCCTCACTTACCCTAAACAGTTCCTTGATTTTCTTCTTGGATTCTCCATTACAGATCATCAGCAGGTAATCATCGGCAGCGATGGTGACCCCTTTTGAAGGGTTTTTAATGAGCAAGCGCTGCCCGTCTTTCTGCGATTTATTAATGCCTACCAGAATGCAGTCGTGCTTTATTTTTAAATCTATGAAAGCGTCCAGATAATCCTGCCCTACATAGGGGTTCTGTGCGATCACCTGATATTCCAATAAATCGTAGTCTTCTCCTTCCAAAGCGGTGGTCATCATAGATTCTGCAAAGAGGGCCACGTCCGGCTCAAACATATAACTGGCAACCAGCCGGGAAGCAATCTCCGTTTTGGAGATCACATAGCGTACACCGGCGGTCATAAAGGTTTCTTTCAGACTGGGATTGTTGAGAGAGACAATGTAGTTAAGATCAGGATATCTTTTTTTGAGGTTCAGCACATAGATCAGCATGTCCGTATCGTCAGGGAAGTTGACGAAAACGGTAGCAGACCGGTTGATATTGGCTTTTTCAAAAGCATCCAGGTTGCTATAGTCGGTAAATAACACGAACACGTCTTTGGAAGAATAAGCCTCATGAATAAGGTCTATCTCATTTTTGTTGTTGGTAATGATTGCGACCTGTTTGCCGGAATGGATTACTTCGCTGACTACCTCTTTGGCAAATCGGTCCCAGCCGATGATCAGGATGTGATTTTCAAATTTTGTTCCCAAAAGTCCTAAACGTTTTTTCTCCAGAAATTGTGAAACTTGATTCGTTAACTGACTGATCAGATACCCTAAAACACCCACACTCCCTATCAGAAACAAAAAACCGATAAGTCTGCCAACGCCAGTGACTGGCGTATAGTCGCCATAGCCTACGGTGGTCAGCGTAACGACGGAGTACCAAAAAGCTTCTGCCAGTGTATTGATGCTACTACCTTCCCGGCCTTGTTCGGTATAGTAGAGCAGGAATGTCAAAAGTAAATAACCTGCTAATATTGAGAATAAAATTAACAGGTCTTTCTTTAATTTGGTAGTCACACGTTTGAAATTGCGATGAAGATCTGAAAGTAGGAAAATATGACAACATCAACAACGGATGGCCAACAAATCGCTTCTATGCTGTGACAGAGCTGTTTGCTATTCCTTACGCGTCTTCCTTTTCTGCCTCGAAGGAGACAACTTCTTCTGTGGCGGCGTCTACCGTGAAACGCACGTGAACAGGGTTGCAGCATACCTCACAATCTTCCACGTAATCCTGCTGTGAAACGGAGGTGTCCAGCAACATGGAAATTTCGGAGTAACAGTATGGGCACGTAAAATAATGTTCTATCATGGCTGATATGATTACCAGTGAAATCACCCGGAAATAAAGGAGCGCTTACAGACTGGGTGAATGCGTCTACTAAATTTGTCCATACACCACACCAGCGCTGTGGTCATAAGCGCCTCCTGTGACAGAGCTAAGGCAGTTGACTTCATGCCTGACACGTAACACGCCCAGAAAGGCAAACACCAGGGCTTCTTTGTAGCCCACGAGTTGTTTATCAGGAATGTCAAAAGTGATTTTTCCTTCCCCGTACTGTTCCATGCAGCGGATCAGATATTGGTTGAAAGCGCCACCGCCGGTGACCAATACCTTTGCCTTTGGTTGCTCCTTCTGTGCTAAGAGTAGCAACAGGTTAGCGGCAATCTGCTGGGCACTGTGGTGGGTGCAGGTGGCCAGGGCATCCTCCACAGACAACTTATATTTCTCAACCCTATCGATCACTTGTTGAGACACCCATTCGTAACCCAAAGATTTCGGAAAAGGCGCATGGTAATAATCCAGGCTGTTCAACGCTTGAAGAAGCGCCTGGTTGACCCGTCCCCGGACTGCTATGCTTCCTTCCGGATCATAGGCATGCCCTGCTTGCTGGGCAAAATGGTTGAGTGTCATATTAGCAGGGCTGATGTCGTAGGCGATACGCTGGCCTTGCAACTCCGTAGAAAGGTTGGCGATGCCGCCCAGGTTCAGGCAAAAGTCATACTGCCCAAAAAGCCAGCGATCTCCTACGGGAACCAGGGGCGCTCCCTGTCCGCCAATCACCAGGTCAAAATTACGAAAGTTACTGATCACCGGCTTACCCGTGACAGCTTGCAGGGCAAATCCGTTACCGATTTGGTAAGTGAGTCCGATTTCCGGCTGGTGAAAGACGGTGTGACCATGAGAAGCAATAAAATCCGGTGAGAGCTGATGCTTTTCTATGAACGTCTTCACTGCTTCACCCATCCATTTTCCCAGTTTCAGATCGGCAATGATGAGTTCTTCACCACTTAATTTTGTGATGCGGTTTAACTGCTGGTGCCAGGCCTTATCATAAGGCTGGGTTTCAGCGGCTTTTATCTCAAATTGCCACTGCGGTTGCTGAAAGGCAAACTCACAATAAGCAATATCCAATCCGTCCAGGGAAGTACCTGACATCAGGCCGATGACTTTGTAATGATCAGTTTTCACAGGTTCTTTATTTTCGTTTGATTGCAGCATTAGTGATGTAGTTTGTAATTGCCTCAGATATCCAGAACGTTTTTCTTCAACCCCTCTGTCATGAAGGTTCTGTCTTCTCCATTGTCGTCATAAATGATATAAGCATCCAGAGAAGGATTTTTAGCCAATATTTGTTTGGCTTTCTCCAGACCTAACACCATAAAAGCGGTGGCATAGCCATCGGCAGTCATACAGTCATCGGCTATCACAGATACACTCAAGGCTGTATGTTCTACTGGGTAGCCTGTTTTGGGGTTCAGGGTATGGGCATAGCGTTTTCCATCTTTCTCGTAAAAATTCAGGTAATCTCCTGAGGTAGCAATGGCTCTGTTTTGCAGGGCAATGGCAGCTGTGAGGCGCCCCGGTTTTTCCGGATTGTTGATGCCTATCCGCCATACATCGCCCTGAGCGTTAACGCCTCGGGCTACTACCTCTCCCCCAATTTCTACCATCATATCCTGTATGCCTTTCTCAACCAGATAATTGGCTACAACATCCACGCCATATCCCTTGGCAATGGCGCTGAAATTGAGCTGCACCCCGTGTTGCGCTTTAGCTACATAGGTATCGGTAAATTTGATCTTGTCAAAGCCAATATACTGTAAAAGAGAATCCACTTTTGTCTGGCTGGGCACCTGGGTGGTGTCTGGGCCAAACCCCCAGGCATTGACCAGAGGCGCTACGGTAGGATCAAAGGCGCCCTCTGTTTGCTCATATACTGCTTTGCTTCCCTGCAATACCGGATAAAAGTAGGGTAACTTAAAATAGAAGGTGTCTTCCTTGTTGAACTGTGAAATTTCTGAATCGGGCAGATAATGATTGAGCGACTGGTTGAAAACCTCCAGCAGGGAATCCACACCCTGTTTGAAATTACGCTGCTGCTCGTCTGTATATTTGACACTGTAGGTAGTACCCATGGTTTGCCCCTGAAATACCACTAGCGGAGAGGCATCTTTTGTACCCGAGGTAGCGTTTCGATAAAGCCAGACCAGAGCCACAGAAGCCAGTAATACAACAGAATAAATTATATTCTTCTTTTGATAAGAATTCATACTCTTAAATGAGTTTTTGTGGCAATTTAGGTGTTATGTATAAAAATGAAACCTATTTTAGTGTATAGTTAACAATCAACCCCAATGATGGGTTGCATACCAGAAATAATATGCGAGAAGATTATTTACGCGGTGATGCCGATCATATGAGTGCGGCTGATAAAGAAATAGAACGGGCACTCAGGCCTCTTTCCTTTGAGGATTTTACAGGCCAGCACAAAATCATTGAAAATCTTAAAGTATTTGTGATGGCTGCCAAACAACGGGGCGATCAGTTAGATCATGTCTTGCTCCACGGACCTCCAGGTTTGGGTAAAACGACCTTGTCTCACATCATTGCCAATGAACTGGGAGCCAATATCAAAATCTCTTCCGGTCCGGTGCTGGACAAGCCCAGCGAACTGGCTGGTATACTGACCAACCTGGAACCGGGCAATGTGCTTTTCATCGATGAGATTCACCGGTTAAATCCCATTGTAGAAGAATATTTGTATTCTGCCATGGAAGATTATAAGATAGATATAATGTTGGATTCCGGTCCGAATGCACGAACAGTGCAGATCACTCTGAATCCTTTTACGCTCGTGGGTGCTACGACCCGTTCGGGGCTGCTGACGTCACCTTTACGAGCCCGTTTTGGTATCAATGCCCGTTTAGAGTATTACGATGCCGATTTGTTAAAAACAATCATTAAGCGCTCTGCCAGCATCTTAAACACACCTGTAGAAGAAGACGCTGCTTATGAGATAGCCCGCCGGAGTCGGGGTACACCCCGTATAGCGAATACTTTGCTACGCCGTACCCGGGATTTTGCGCAGATTAAGGGTAATGGTGTCGTGAATAAAGCCATTGCGGAAATCGCCTTAAAAGCACTGGATGTAGACCAGAATGGGCTGGATGAAATGGATAACCGGATTCTTTCTACAATTATCGAGAAGTTTAAGGGAGGGCCTGTAGGCATTAGCACTATCGCCACAGCCTGTGGGGAAGAGGCAGAAACCATAGAAGAGGTGTACGAACCCTTTTTGATCAAGGAAGGATACATCAAACGAACTTCCAGGGGAAGAGAAGCTACAGAACTGGCTTACAAACATCTGAAGATCATACCTCCCGGAAGACCACAGGGTCTCTTTGACCAAACCAGTTAGTTTAACTGGTTTTTTTATTTTCAGCATAAGGTGGCAAGGTGCAAAGCATAAAATTCTTACAGTAGTATTTTTTATTCGAAAATTCGAGGCGTTTTTATAGTACTTAAGCATCGATCTTTTGCACCCTGCTAATACCTCTCTTGCGGGGAAAAAAATAATTCTTCACATTTGGTGTTGCAATTGAAATTTCTCTGTAGCAGGCGAACTATTTTTCTTGAATTACAGTACTATTTCGGAAGTTCAATAACAAAATCAACCCTTTATGACGCTAGCATTCGCTGCATGGCCTAAATATTTATTTAGAGTAAAGTATTTTGTAGCCAGTCTAACGTTTGTGCTGTTCTATTTTGGTGTTCCTTCTTCCATCTCTGATGCGGATAATCTTGCTTTTGGTAATACGGAAGTTAAGTTTGTGAAAAGCGTTGAAAATCTTTTAAACGAAAACTCCAACATAGAAAGCCTGAAGATCATTGATAGTGCCATGAGCCAGTTTGTGAGGCAGCAAGGTGTGGTGGGTGCTTCGGTAGGCATAGTAAAAGATGGTCAACTCGTCTATGCCAAAGGTTTTGGGCATACAGATCAGGAAAGCCAGCAGCTCGTTCATCCCTACCATATGTTCAGAATAGGAAGTATCTCAAAGCTCATTACAGCGGTAGCTATCATGAAGCTGAAAGAAGAGGGAAAGTTGACACTGGAGGATAAAGTATTTGGTGAAGGAGGGATCCTGACATCGCGCTTGTATCAGGAGATAGAGGATGAGCGGGCTTATGAGATCAAAGTAAAACATTTGCTGGACCATACGGCAGGTTGGAGTAAGCGGACTTACGGCGACCCTATGTTTATTCCTATCAAGATTGCCAAAGAAATGAGCGTGCCGGCGCCTGCCACTTTAGATGATATTATCAAGTTTATCTTGTCAAAACCTATTCCTTATCGTCCGGGCACTTATTACGACTATTCCAACTTTGGTTACTGTTTGCTGGGTAAAATCATCGAAGAGCTATCCGGAATGCCTTATGAAGAGTATGTCAGAAAAGATATCTTGTACCCATTAGGGATCACAGGAATGCGCTTAGCGAAAAACCGCGTTGAGGAAAGGATAGAGAATGAAGTAGCCTATTATGATTTTTCTCCTAATAATTTGCGTCCTTCTATCTATGATACGGGGGAAGAAGTGCCTACCACCTATAGCTTTAACATAGAAGCCTTGGCAGCGGCGGGAGGATGGCTGGCCACCTCTTCAGATCTACTGAAATTTTTGGTAGCGATCGATGGATTTAAGAACACACCCGATATTTTAGCCAATGAATCGTTGCTTGCCATGGTACATCCGGAGCAAGGAGGTCGTCCGTTTGGTTGGCGTGGGGTCACTGCTGATGGAACCTGGTGGCGTACGGGTACCCTGGCGGGTACATCAGCCATTCTCAAGCGCCTGGATAATGGTATTTCATGGGTAGTGCTCACCAACACCAGCAACCGCAAAAGCGACTATTTCAACGGACGAATTAATTATACTATGAGTAGAACCCTGCCCTATGTGAAAGAGTGGCCTGCTCACGATCTTTTTGCCTTAAGTTATTATTGATCTTTTTGCTTAAATAAAAATAACGTATGAGTTGGAAGGTGAACAAAAGGTTCACCTTTTTTTATTTTGTAAAAAAAATCATTGTCTTTCTGGGCAAATTTCTAATCCAATACAAACGAAAAAAATAATTATACCTATAAATGCCATAATATTATTCAATTTAATATTTGTATAATACAAATGTAAGAATTTGTATTATAATAAAACAAACAAAAGTTAAAAAATTATAATAAGTGAAGTTAGGAGTGTATTTTACTTGTAAGGCTATTAATATTAACGTTATTTTAGTAGCAATGGTTACAATGCATTCGTAGCATAAATCACAATAAACAGGAAATATATTACGCCTGCATAGAAATTATTACCTCTATGAAATATGTAAAAAGGCGATAATACTTACAAAGAGCTTCTTTATCCGGCAGGTGAGAAAACAAAAAAGCAGGCAGTTTAGTCTCAAAAGCTAAATCTTACCCACCGATTCCAGAAGGATGTTATTTCGTTTGTAACAGGCTTTATGCGGGATGTCAGAAGTTTACAGCTAGGCGCTCCTGAGAAAAATATCCGTGGAACTTTTCTGCCACTTCATCCAGAATATCCGAGATTTCATAGGCAGAATCGGATTCTACCAAACGAGTGCGGAAAGTTTTAAAATCCTGAATCCCTCTAAAATAATTGGTATAGTGCCTGCGCATTTCAAAGATTCCTTTTCGTTCTCCTTTCCATCGGACAGAAAAATCCAGATGTTGCTTGGCTATGGCCACTCTTTCCAGCATGGTGGGTGGTGGCAGACGCTCCCCTGTTTTTAGATAGTGTTTGATTTCACGAAATATCCAGGGATAACCAATAGCAGCACGACCAATCATCACACCATCCACACCATATTTGTTTTTATAGTCCAGGGCTTTTTCCGGAGAATCTATATCTCCGTTACCAAAAATGGGGATATGAATCTGGGGATGATTTTTTACTTCCGCAATATAGTCCCAGTTGGCCACACCTTTGTACATTTGCTTTCTGGTACGCCCGTGAATGGTGAGGGCCTGAATGCCAACATCTTGTAGACGCTGTGCCACCTCAATAATCTTGATGGTGTTTTCGTCCCATCCCAGTCGTGTTTTTACTGTGACAGGAAGCTTTACACGCTCCACAATTTCTTTGGTCATCGCCTGCATCTTGGGCAAATCCAGCAGAATGCCAGCCCCGGCACCTTTACAGGCTACTTTTTTCACCGGGCACCCATAGTTAATATCAATGATCTCGGGTTGGGCTTCTTCTGCAATAGCCGCCGCCTCTCGCATTGATTCAATGTTTTCTCCAAAAATCTGAATGCCGATAGGGCGTTCGTAGTCATAAATATCCAGTTTTTCTACGCTTTTCACTGCGTCTCTGATCAACCCTTCCGCCGCAATAAATTCTGTATACATCAGGTCAGCACCTTCCTGTTTGCAGACAGCTCTGAAAGGAGGGTCGCTTACATCTTCCATGGGAGCTAGCAGTAACGGAAAGTCGCCAAGTGTGATAGGTCCAATACGTACCAAAGTTTTATTAATTTTGTTTTACCAGTTACAAATATAATAAGTTAAATCTCTCTGGAAGAATTCATTATGGAGAGAAAATCTTATGAACTGCTAAAGAATAAAAATCAGCTAAATACTGTTAAGTCCTTGACATCCACCTGTTGGGTTACAGTTTACATGCTTGGCACTTCTCATTTTGCTGAACTCTTGTAGCTAACAGTGTACCATTCATATTGTTATTTTATATAAAACAAAAAATTAATTAATGTATTTTTGCGTCCGATCATGAACCAGGTAGAAACAGAAGATCAGCGTATATCAAAAAGGGGTACTTTCTCATCACTGCTTATACTAACAGGCTTTGTGCTGCTTGGCTTGTTTGTAGGTCAGTTTATCGGCTTTTTAATTTCTCTGCTACTCTTTAATTTTGACTGGCAGTACATTGCCACGATGATGACAGATCCTGGTGCTTACCCGGAGGCAAAATTGCCTTTGTTGATCATGCAGGCAGGAGGGACATTGTTCGGGTTTATCCTGGCTTTTCTGTTACACCGCCGTTTGATCGATCATGCCCCTGGTCACAGTTTGTTTGCGGTACAGCCCCTTGACTCCACCTTACTTTTACTTCTTTTTCTGATTGTAATGGCCTTTATGATCGCCAATTCGATAGTGATAGAGTGGAACATGGGACTAGACTTCAGCAGGTTTTCCACCTCCTTTGAAGAGTGGGCCCGGGCAAAAGAAGAAGAGTTGAGTGAACTTACAGAGTATCTTACCCAGTTTGATAATATAGGAGGGTTATTAGCGGGACTGATCGTCATTGCTGTACTGCCCGCCATCGGAGAAGAAATGGTTTTCAGGGGTGGCCTGCAACGTAAACTTTATCGTTTGGTCAATAACCATCATATGGCTATCTGGATAGCTGCTATCTTTTTTAGCGCCATACATTTACAGTTTTATGGTTTTTTCCCCCGCTTGTTGTTAGGTGCTTTATTTGGCTATATCTATTATTGGTCAGGAAGTTTATGGTATCCCATCTTTGCCCATTTTATCAATAATGGTTTCACATTGGTGATGCTATATCTTTACCAGCAAAAGACAACAGATATCAATCTGGATGCTACAGATGCCATCCCCTGGAGTGCGGCCTTGGTAGCATTTGTAGTAGGTGCCGGACTACTTTTCTATTTTAGAAAGTTAATACTGAGATTAAGGGGAATGTACGATGAACAGTAAATGGCAGAAGATATATGATACGAATCTAAAATACAGGGCTGAAATTGTAAAGGCCGTATTGTCAGATCATGGGATCAGTGCTGTATTGGTGGATAAACAGGATAAGGCGTATCACTTCGGGCAGGTAGAAGTTTATGTAGCTCCCTATGATGTCATGGGTGCTGTAAAAATAATTCAGGATGTTATCAGCTTTAGATAAATACAACAACATTACGCAGAGGGTCATCACAGGGGTTATAGGAATATTAATCGTTGTCTTAGCTGTCTATTATGGAGAATGGACTTATTTCGTTCTTTTCCTCATGATCTGCCTGTTAACGCAACTTGAGTTTTATAAATTAACGGGTCTGGATGGCCTGCTCCCTTTGAAGTCAGCCGGTACTTTTGCCGGTGGATTGATTTTTATTATCAGTTTTCTGGTAGAAAGGGGTAGCTTGCAGGCTAAATATTATCTGATCATTTTTCCGGTCACTGCCATTATTTTCTTTATCAAGCTATACAAAAAATCTGATACAAAACCTTTTACCAGCATTGCTTATACCCTCTGTGGAATTTTTTATGTAGCTGTGCCCTTTGCCATGCTCAATATTATTGCTTTTTCAAAGGGGATCTATAGCTTTCAGGTGATACTGGGGACCCTGTCTTTGCTCTGGGCCAGCGATACCGGCGCCTATTTTGCCGGCGTTAGGTTTGGAAAGACCCAGCTTTTTGCCAGGGTTTCGCCTAAGAAATCCTGGGAAGGGAGCATTGGTGGTGCAGTGACCGCCTTGTTTACAGCTCTTTTGCTATCCTACTTTTACAAAGATTTATATACCTGGCAGTGGCTGGTAGTAGGAGGTATCATTATTATTACAGGAACTTACGGCGATCTGGTAGAATCACTTTTTAAGCGTGGCATTGCTATTAAAGATTCTGGCCGTGGCCTGCCGGGGCACGGAGGCTTCTTAGATCGTTTCGATAGTCTCCTGATTTCATCCCACTTTATTATGGTTTTTTTGAAGATTTTTTAAAAATCATACGTTATATAAACGTGGAATCAAATTTGATCTGAATTTACTTGTTAATAAATGCGAAATACTTAATTGTAGAGAATTTGTATGATTTATGTAGAACCTGCTCCTATTAAAGATAAGGAGAACCCCTTTGAGTCCATGATGTCCAGATTTCATATCGCATCGCAAGCACTGGGACTCAATGATGAAGTGTATAATGTGCTAAAAAATCCGGTAAAACAGGTGATCGTTTCTCTACCCATCACCATGGACGATGGGTCTATCAGAGTCTTCGAAGGTTATCGTGTGATCCACTCCAACATTTTAGGTCCTTCTAAAGGAGGCGTCCGTTATGATATGGGCGTCAATCTGGATGAAGTCAAAGCGCTGGCTGCCTGGATGACCTGGAAGTGTGCAGTGGTGGATATTCCTTATGGTGGTGCCAAAGGTGGGATCAAATGTAACCCTCGTCAGATGTCTTCCGGTGAGATTGAACGACTGACCAGAGCTTACACCCAGGAGATGATCAATATTTTTGGTCCGGACCGGGATATTCCGGCGCCTGATATGGGTACCGGGCCGCGGGAAATGGCATGGCTGATGGACGAATTTTCACGTGCTCATGGCATGACGGTGAATGCCGTAGTAACAGGGAAACCCCTGGTATTGGGAGGGTCACTGGGTAGAGCAGAAGCTACCGGCCGTGGTGTGATGGTATCTGCTTTTGCGGCCATGGAAAAGTTACGCATTAACCCTTATCAGGCCACAGTGGCAGTGCAGGGCTTTGGTAATGTAGGTTCTTTTGCTGCCTTGCTGATGGAAGAGAGAGGTTGTAAGGTAACAGCAATCAGTGATATTTCCGGAGCCTATTACAATCCACAAGGCATCAATGTGAAGGATGCTTTAACGTACCGCGATGCCAACAATGGTACTTTGGCTGGCTACAACGGTGGCGAACGGATCAATGGAGATGATTTACTGACTCTACAGGTGGATATTCTGGTGCCGGCGGCCATGGAAGATGTTATTACCGTGAGAAATGCCGAGCAAATTCATGCGCGCCTGATTGTGGAAGGGGCCAACGGACCTACTTCAGCCCGTGCCGACGAGATCATCAATAACAAAGGAGTGTTGGTAGTGCCCGACATTCTGGCTAATGCCGGAGGGGTTACCGTTTCTTATTTTGAGTGGGTACAAAATCGCTTAGGCTATAAATGGACGCGGGATCGTGTCAACCGCCGATCCGACAGAATTATGAAAGATGCTTTTGAGAGAGTATATCAGACCGCGTTGAAATATGGTGTGTCTATGCGTATTGCCGCTTACATCGTCGCTATCGATAAGGTAGCCAATACTTATAAATACCGGGGTGGCTTTTAAAATTGCTTTTGTTTAATAAACAAAATCTATTATTTAGCATTATCGTTTTTGTTAAGAAGATACATTGTCATAACCTACCTTACCGGTTGAAGTGTACATGAAAATTCACAAAGAAGGTCGTACTTTATTACTGGCGTTGCTGGCTATCCTGATAGTGGCTAACCTGTTGGTCATTAATTTTCTGCCGGGAAGAGCAGACCTGCACAGGGGCATTGTAATAGCCAGTACTATCTTCTATCTGCTTATCCTGCAGTTTTTTAGAAATCCCAGAGTTATTATTGACAGCGACGAAAAGCAGATCCTGGCACCAGCCGATGGTAAGGTAGTAGTGATAGAAGAAGTGATTGAAAAAGAATATTTTGAGGGCGACAGTAAAATTCAAATCTCCATTTTTATGTCGCCCTTGAATGTACATATTAACCGGAATCCTGTTTCAGGCATTGTAAAGTATTTTAAGTATCATGCGGGCCAGTACCTGGTGGCATGGCATCCTAAATCCAGCACCGATAATGAAAGAACCACGGTCGTAGTGGAGTTATCGAATGGTCTGGAAGTGATGATACGGCAGATCGCAGGCGCTATGGCGCGTCGGATTAAGTGGTATATTGAAGAAGGAGATGCGGTCAGGCAGGGAGAAGAATTTGGCTTTATCAAATTTGGTTCCAGGGTAGATGTCTATCTGCCCTTAAATGCTGTTGTCAAGGTAAGTGTGGGCGATAAGACCAAAGCCGGTAGAACAATCATAGCAGAGCTTCCTGATTAGTATAATTTTTTTTGCCCGACTTGGCTCATTTTGCAGCAGGGTACTTTATCATTTTATAGTAGGCTCTCCGTAAGGTATCGGGTGGGTATCCTAGTCGGAACATGGTGAAGACAATCAAATTGGCTAAGTTTACCTTAAAGTAACTGTTGCTGTCATACTTTCTGGCTGATACACTTGCCTGGCTGGAAACGATCTTAAATTTTGCCTGTAGTCTGGCCCGCCGGATAAAATCGTACTCCTCCATTACCGAATAGTATTCGTCATAACCATCAAGATGCTCAAACAAGGTTTTTGTAACAAAAAGTGTCTGGTCACCTCCCCGGCACATCAGACCGTCGAAACGGCTGCAATAGCCATTGATTTTCAACATTAATTTCTGGGAATCAAACTGCGTTCGACAACAACCTATGGGATAACCTTTCTCCACTGCTTCTATGATGTCTTGCAGATAAGTGCTGGGTGGAAGAACATCGGCATGTACAAAATACAAAATGTCTCCACTGGCATGTCTGGCACCTGTATTCATCTGAATAGCCCTTCCCTTTTTTGGTGATCTCAGCACCCTGGCACCTGCCTGCTGCGCGTTTTGTACGGTTTGATCCGAACTGCCGCCGTCTATCACCAGTATCTCTGTTAATTGGCCCGTGTTGTATTGCTGTAAATGACGGACTAAAGAGGAAATGTATCCTTCTTCATTGAATGTCGGAATGATGACACTGATATTCATAAGTAAAATTTACTTTGAAAATAGGGATGGTTAATCTCTTTGAACAAGAATTAATGCCATCCGGTTATTATGTAATTTACGTATGTATTGCCGAAAACAGATTTCTGATACCCACAAGAAGGGGTGGCGGCAAAATCAATGAACTCATGAGAAAACTGATAAAAATATCTTTGTTGTTTCTTTCTGTCAATTACACTTTGAGTATGTGCAGTTCTGCCAAAGACAGTGGAAATACGCTGAAAGCTGATATGAACAAAACCTATCAATATGTGGAGCTTTCCAGGGATCTGGTATTGGCCGCTAAGAACAACACCCCCTATGCTGATATTCAAAAAACATTGGCAGAAGCGCCTGTCGCTTCTCTGGCGGCAGAGCTTAGCAACGATGAAGCCAAAAAAGCGTTCTGGATCAATATATACAATGCCTATGTGCAACTCATCCTTTCTGAAAAACCAGAGTTATTTGAAGACAGGGGCGCATTCTTTGGGGAGGATCGGGTGACCATCGCAGGGCAGGCGCTGAGTTTTGACGATATAGAACATGGCATTATCCGGGGTTCCAAGGTTAAGTGGTTGCTGGGGCTGATCAAAGATCCTTTTGCCAGTGAATATGAGAAGACCTTTCGGGTAGACAAAACCGACGGGCGCATACACTTCGCCCTGAACTGTGGTGCGGCCAGTTGTCCGGAAGTGGCGGTGTATGAGGCCAAAGTGATGGATCAGCAACTGGAGATTGCTACCCGGCAATACCTGCAAAAAACCAGCACCTATCAATCGGAAGAGGAAAAAGTGGCAGTGACTTCCCTCTTTAGCTGGTTTCGCGGCGATTTTGGTGGCAAAAATGGTATCCGGAATTTTCTCAAGAAACACAATATTATTCCTCAGGATAGCAAGCCGGAACTGGAATTTAAAGATTATGACTGGACGCTGGATTTGGGAAATTTTAAAGAAATTGTAGTGGCCGACGCAGAATGAAAAGATACGGTAGGGTCGTCAGAATCTGGCAGCCATCAGCAGGTTGAGATCTTTAAACTTTATGTTAAACTTGCGTCCGATGGCGGCATTGGTCAGACTTCCCCGATAGGTATACACGCCTTTCATAAACCACTTATGGGTGTACATCATCTCATCGATGCCTCCCATGTCAGCGGTTTGCAGCAGGATAGGGGTAAAGATATTGCTGAAAGCAGTAGTAGCGGTCCGGGCGACCCGGGAGGCAATATTAGGAACACAGTAATGGATGACATTGTATTTTCTGAACACCGGTTTTTTCAGGGTCGTCAGTTCGGAAGTTTCTATGCACCCTCCCTGGTCAATGCTGACATCAATAATGACAGACTCTTCTTTCATATTAGCTACCATTTCTTCCGTGACGACTACTCGGTTTGTGCCTTTTTCTGCCCGGATAGCACCAATCAGGACATCTGCTTGTTCCAAGGCTTCACTCAGCGTGGAGAGATCCATCGTGGATGTATAAATCTGTTGTCCTAACGCATGTTTGATTCTTCTGAGTTTATACAACTGGTTGTCAAAAACCATAACCTGTGCGCCGAGTCCTATGGCAGCCCGGGCTGCATACTCGCCTACGGTACCTGCTCCCAAAATGATGACCTTGGTAGGAGGCACGCCGGTGATTCCTCCCAGGATCACACCCCGTCCGTTGGTCGCACTGCTAAGATACTGCGCAGCAATGGTCATGACAGTACTTCCGGCAATTTCGCTCATGGCTCTCACCACAGGCATCCCTCCTACTTTGTCTTCAATAAATTCGAAAGCGATGCCTGTAATCTTTCGCTTATTCAGTGCCTGAATAAATTCCGGTTTCTGGTTACCGAGCTGTAAAGCAGATATCAAACTGGTGTTAGGCTTGATAAACTCTATTTCTTCCAGCGTGGGAGGTTCTACTTTTAATACAATGTCGGTTTCATAAGCTTCCTTGGCAGAGTAGACAATCTTGGCGCCCGCTTCGCTATACTCATTGTCAGAAAATTTAGAGCCATTGCCAGCGCCTGTTTCCACAATAATTTCATGTCCCGATCCGGTTAATACAGCCACCGATTCAGGTGTCAGGATGAGCCTGTTTTCCTGCAAAGAAATTTCTCGGGGCATCCCCATATTAAGAGAGCGGCTCCCTTCTTTTACTTTCAGCAACTGTTCCTGCGGGTAAAGTGCCTGCTCTTTGGCCAACTCTTTAAAACCGGTTTTTAATTGATCGCTCATATCTTATGTAGATAAATACTTCTGCTTTGATCGCTGTTCACTTCTATGGTAACACTGAGGTTTCTTTCAGGAAGTAAAACATCAACATGGGAAGGCCACTCCACAAAGCAGTAGTCTCCTGAATAAAAATAATCCTCTACGCCTATATCCAATGCCTCTTCCGGATGCTGAATCCGGTAGAAATCAAAATGGTAAAAGGCCTGATATTTTTCATTCCGGTATTCATTCACCAAGGCAAAGGTAGGACTATTTACCAAATCCTGAACACCAAAGATATGACAAATTGCTTTAATCAGTGTAGTCTTACCCGCTCCCATGCCTCCATAGAAAAGCCATACCTTTTCCTCTCCGGCAAAGCGGATAATCTGCTGTGCCGTCTGACCAATTTCACTGATATTTCTACAAAGCAATACCGGATGGGTTTCAGGCATTCTTAGGCGATAAAGTAATTACTGGGACAATCATTTCCTCCAAAGAAACCCCGCCATGCTGAAAGGTATCTTTATAGTAGTTCACATAGTAATTATAATTGTTGGGATAAGCAAAAAAGTAATCCTGTGTGGCAAAAGCATAGGTGGTGGATACGTTGACCCGTGGCAGAAATAAACCCTCAGGTTTTTTTACAGCAAAAATTTTATTGCTCTCAAAATTCAGATTTTTGCCCTGCTTGTATCGCAGATTGGTGTTGGTGTTGCGGTCTCCGATAATTTTGGCAGGCCGCTTGACCCGCACCGTTCCATGGTCGGTGGCCAGCACCACTTTGGCATTGGTTCTTGACATCTTTTTCAGTAGATCCAGCAGGGGTGAGTGCAACAGCCATGATTTGGTAATAGAACGGTAAGCCGATTCATCGGGAGCTAATTCTCTGATGACTTCCAGCTCTGTACGGGCATGCGAAAGCATATCTACAAAATTATAGACAATCACATTCAGCTGATTACCCATGAGGTTGTTGATAGAGTCTACCAACTGCCGCCCCTGTTGGGTTTGCGTAATTTTGTGATAACTGCATTTGATATCGAGCCGGTTCTTTTTGAGTTGCCTCTTCAGAAATTCAAATTCGTGGTTGTTTTTCCCTTCTTCCTGATCTTCACCGACCCAGATATCAGGGTGGTATTTGGCCATATCGGAGGGTAGCATACCTGAGAAAATGGCATTTCTTGAATAAGCAGTGGTTGTGGGCAGAATAGAATAGAAAGCATCTTCCTCTACCACATTGAAATAATCAGTGACGATGGGCTCAATAATTTTCCACTGATCATACCTTAAGTTATCAATAATGATAAAGAAGAGAGGTTGTCCATCGGTCAATTGCGGCAATACCTTTTTGACCATCAGCTGGTGAGAAAGCAAAGGCTTCTCGGCATTGACATCGTTGAGCCAGGATTCATAATTTTCGATGACAAATTTGGCAAAGTTAGAATTCGCCTCATCTTTTTGCATATCCAGCACTTCGGACATGCTTTTCTCCTCTGTATTGTCTATTTCCAGTTCCCAGAAAATCAGTTTTCGGTATACTTCTACCCACTCCTGATGGCTCATTTCATCGTTATAGGCCATGCTGATGTTGCGGAAATCCTGCTGATAACTCAGATTGGTTTTTTCAGAAACCAACCTTTTATTTTCCAGGATTTTTTTAATAGACAGCAAAATCTGGTTAGGGTTTAGTGGTTTGATGAGATAATCGCTGATTTTTGCCCCAATCGCCTGCTCCATGATCATTTCTTCTTCGCTCTTGGTAATCATCACAACCGGCACATTGGGTTTGGCGGCTTTAATATAATCCAGCGTTTCCAAACCAGTCATACCGGGCATGTTTTCATCCAGGAAAACGATGTCAAAATTCATCTTCTCTATTTTTTCTATGGCATCAGCCCCACTGTTGACAGTAGTTACATCATATCCTTTCTTTTCCAGAAACAGGGTATGGGGTTTCAACAAATCTATCTCGTCGTCGGCCCACAAAATATTATATCTTTGCATCAAGAATGTTGATTTTTAGAAGGTTACAAAACCATTAACTACTTCGGACGTTCCATTAGTATCAATATACCCATGAAATGAAAAAAAGTTTAGGCAAGATAGCAGAGTGTGTACAAATTGTAAATAGCATAAGTTAGTAAAAACCTTGAATAAAAGAAAAGTTTTTAATGATCCGGTATACGGCTTCATCAATATTCCCACCGATCTGATTTTTGATATTATAGAACACCCCTATTTTCAGCGACTTCGCAGGATCAAGCAGATGGGCATGGCAGATTATGTATATCCGGGCGCGCTACATACTCGTTTTCATCATGCTTTAGGCTCTATGCACCTGATGCAAAATACCCTGGAAAGCTTAAGAAACAAAGGCCAGGAAATTTCGGATACGGAATGTGAAGCTACTCTAATTGCCATTTTGTTGCACGATATAGGGCATGGTCCATTTTCTCATGCCCTGGAATACGAACTGCTTCCCCTTGGGCATGAGCAGATGTCTCAGTTAATTATCAGACACCTGTATGAGAAACTGGGTGGCAGTTTAGAACTCGCCTTACGCATTTTTACAGATGCCTATGAGCGAAAGTTTTTTCACCAGTTGGTATCCAGCCAGCTAGATATTGACCGTTTGGACTATCTGAAGCGGGATTGCTTTTATACAGGCGTGTCTGAAGGCGAAATAGGTGCCAACCGTATTATCAAAATGTTAGATGTGTGGGAAGATCAGATTGTGGTAGAAGAAAAAGGGATTTATAGTATTGAAAACTTTCTGAATGCTCGCCGGCTGATGTATTGGCAGGTTTATTTGCATAAAGCCAGCGTCAGTGCTGAAAAAATGCTGGTTTCCATTATTCGGAGGGTAAAGACGCTGGCCGCTACGGGAGGGATGGTGCCTGCCAGTCCTCCACTCAGATTTTTTCTGGAGAAACAAATTCCTGCCGAGTATTTTGAGCAAAATTCAGAATGCTTAACTAACTTCACCTCCCTGGACGATTATGACGTCTGGAGCGCTATCAAGCAGTGGCAAAATCATGGGGATAAGGTGCTGGCGATGCTCTGCCGCATGCTGCTGGACAGAAAATTGTTTCGGATACATCTTTCTCACCAGGAGATCAAGTTGCCTGTACTAGCGGATCTGGAAAAAGAAATCGTGAAAGAAATGAAAATAACGTCAGAAGATGTACCTTACTTTTTAATAAGGGGTAGCATCAGCAATGCCGCCTATGTATCGGGGGGGCAGAAAATTAATATTCTAACGAAGGAGGGCAAGGTTTTTGACATAGCTCAGGCGTCAGACCTGCCTCATATTAAAGCCATGAGCAGAATTGTAAAAAAATACTACCTATGCTGGCCAAAGCGTGTACATTTGCATACAGGCAGCATGCTCAACTATCTGTAGAAACAATTTTATGATTGAATTCAGTGTAGATTACATTGCAGAAATCCTGGATGGTGAGGTTCAGGGAGACGGTTCTATACGTGTGAACCAACTCAGTAAAATTGAAGATGCACAACCAGGCACCATATCCTTTCTGTCTAATCCCAAGTACGAAGCTGCTATTTATACCACCAAAGCCAGTGCTGTTATTGTTAACAAAGACTTCCAGCCTCGCAAACCCTTACAGGTTACCCTGATCCGGGTAAAGGACCCATATCTGGGCTTTACTTCTTTGCTGGAAGAGTACCATAAGCAGGTCAGCATGCAAAAAACCGGTGTGGAAGAACCTTCTTATGCAGCCGATGATGCTACCATCGGTGATCATGTGTACAGAGGGGCTTTCTCCTATATCGGCCAGGGTTGTGAGATTGGTCATAATGTGAAAATATACCCTCACGTTTATATTGGCGATCATGTGAAGATTGGAGATGACACCATTCTTTACAGTGGTGTGAAACTATATCCAGGAACAGAAATAGGGTCAGCCTGTGTTATCCATGCTGGGGCGGTCATTGGGAGCGATGGTTTTGGTTTTGCCCCTCAAGCCGACGGAAGCTACCGGGCTATTCCTCAAATGGGCAATGTAGTGATTGGGAATCGGGTGAGTATCGGCGCTAATACGACCATCGACTGTGCTACTTTAGCCTCTACTGTTATTAAGGATGGGGTCAAGCTGGACAATCTTATACAAATTGCCCATAATGTTGAAATAGGAGAAAATACGGTGGTGGCCGCTCAAAGTGGTATTTCCGGTTCTACTAAAGTAGGCAAAGGTTGTGTCATCGCAGGACAGGTAGGTATCATAGGGCATTTGCAGATAGGTAATTATGTCAAAGTAGCTGCTCAATCTGGTATTGGTAAGTCTCTGCCTGATCATACTATTGAAATGGGAAGCCCCAGTTTTGAGCAGAAAAAATACCTCAGGGCTTATGCTGCCTTTAAGAACCTTCCTGAATTAGTAGCTCGTATCAATGAACTAGAAAAAAAAATATTAAATTTGCCCAGCAGTGAGGACAAATAAATGATGAATAGTAAACAACACACCATTAAAAAGTCAGTAACCGTATCCGGCGTAGGGTTACATACCGGAGTAAAAGCTAATATGACTTTTTTGCCAGCCAAACCTAATCATGGTATAAAATTTCAACGGATAGATATAGAAGGCCAGCCTATCGTGGATGCCGATGTTGACAATGTGGTAGACCTTTCCCGGGGTACTACAATAGAGCAAAGCGGAGCCAGGGTGAATACAGTAGAGCATACACTGGCCTCTCTGGTTGGTTTAGAGATAGACAATGTGCTTATCCAACTGGATGGTCCTGAACCTCCCATTATGGATGGCAGCTCCAAGATGTTTGTAGAAGCTTTGATGGAAGCGGGTACGGAAGAACAAAATGCGCTGCGGAATTTTTTCGAAGTAAAGGAGAGTATCTTCTATCGCGAACCTGCCCGTAATGTTGAAATTGCGGCCTTACCCCTGGACGATTACCGTGTCACGGTCATGATCGATTATAATTCTCCGGTGTTGGGTAGCCAGCATGCTTCCTTAAACGATATCACACAGTTTCCCAAAGAGATTGCTGCCTGCCGAACTTTTTGCTTTCTGCATGAGCTGGAAATGTTGCATAAAAACAACTTAATAAAAGGGGGCGACCTCAACAATGCCATTGTAGTGGTAGACAGAAAAGTAGAAGAAAACGAATTGGAGTATCTGGCAGAACTTTTCAACAAACCCAAAGTGGAGGTCAAGAGTGAAGGGATACTGAATAATGTGGAATTACGATACAAAAATGAACCTGCCCGGCACAAGTTGTTAGATATGGTAGGCGATCTGGCGCTGGCAGGCAGGCCTCTTAAAGCACAGATACTGGCAGCCCGTCCGGGTCATGCGGCTAACGTAGCTTTCGCTAAGAAATTAAAAAAGGCCATGATATCCAACAATAATTCTTCTTTGCCGCAATATGATCCTAAGCTGCCGCCACTGCTGAATATCAATCAGATCAGTCAGATGCTGCCGCACCGGTATCCGTTTTTGATGATAGATAAAATTTACCATCTTGATGAATCTTCGGTGTGTGGTGTTAAAAATGTGACCATCAATGAACCCTTTTTTGAGGGGCACTTTCCAGGCAACCCGGTCATGCCCGGTGTATTGCAGGTAGAAGCGATGGTACAGACCGGTGGTATCTTGGTGCTGAGTACCGTACCGGATCCTGAAAATTACTGGACCTACTTTTTAGCAATAGAAAATTGCAGATTCCGCAAAATGGTATTGCCAGGCGATACGCTGGTGATCAAGTGTGAACTGCTGGCACCCATCAAAAGAGGAATTGCTAAAATGCGGGGTCAGGCTTATGTTGGTAACCACCTTGTTTGTGAAGCTACCATGTCGGCAAGCATTGTAAAAAAAGACACATGAAACCGAGCCCTTTAACAATTTTATTTACAGGGGACAATGAAAGTGGCGAGGTTCCATTTGTCCTTACCTATAAAATTATCCTTACATGAATCAACCTTTAGCATATATACACCCTGAAGCGAAAATTGCCAATAATGTGGTGATTGAGCCCTTTAGCACTATTCATAAAAATGTAGTAATTGAGGAAGGAAGTTGGATTGGCTCAAACGTAACCATTATGGAAGGCGCTCGTATCGGAAGAAACTGCAAAATTTTTCCGGGCGCTGTAATTTCTGCTATTCCGCAAGACCTGAAATTTGCTGGTGAAGAAACGACCGTGGTCATTGGCGATAATACCGTGGTCAGAGAGTGTGTTACGATCAATCGTGGCACCATTGACCGGTATAAAACAGTGATCGGTAAAAATGTATTACTGATGGCTTATGTGCATATTGCGCACGACTGCGTCATCGGAAACCACTGCATTCTGGCAAATACCGTGCAGGTAGCCGGACACGTAGTGGTCGATGACTTTGCCTTTATTGGTGGTATGAGTGCCGTGCATCAGTTTGTCAAAATAGGGTCACATGCCATGATCTCGGGGGGCTCGTTGGTAAGAAAAGATGTGCCGCCTTTCACCCGTGCTGCCCGGGAACCGCTGGGCTTTAGTGGCATCAACTCCATCGGTTTAAGGCGTAGAGGATATTCTAACGAAAAGATCAATGAGATTCAGGAAATTTACAGAATGATTTACCTGAATGGCATGAGTAATTCGGCGGCTCTTGATAAAATTGAAATCACGATGACCCCTTCCAAGGAGCGGGATGAAATCCTGCGGTTTATACGCAATTCCGAACGAGGTATCATGAAGGGATTTACCCAGTAAGCGATTTTTTGAAGATGAAGTCTTCTCATGCAGATTGAAGTACAAGACTTAGGCAAGAAGTTTCATCGGGAATGGGTATTCAGGCACATTAACCTGCATTTGGCAGGAGGAAAGACGTATGTTTTTGTAGGCCCTAATGGCAGCGGTAAATCTACGCTACTACTCACACTGTCTGGGATGCTACCCGCCACGAAAGGAAAAGTCATTTACAGGAAAGAAGATCAGGCGCTGCCTGATGAGTTGATGTATCAGTACCAGTCTATTGTGGCTCCCTATATGGAAGTGATAGAAGAGTTTTCCTTGCAGGAAATGATCGACTTTCATTTTTCCTTTAAACAACCAATAGCAGGTTACGATACGGAGACCATCATACAATCCATGTACCTGGAGAAAGCGAAGAAAAAGTATATCAGACAATTTTCTTCCGGTATGAAACAGCGCCTTAAATTGGGGCTTGCCTTTTATTCTCAAAGTAGTATACTTTTTTTAGATGAACCCTGTTCTAATTTAGATAACCAGGGCATTCAGTGGTATCGGGAAGAAGTGCAAAAGGCTGCTCAAAATAAACTTATTATTATATGTTCAAACCAGCCTTATGAGTACGATTTTTGTGAAAATGTAATTAATATTGAACAGTACAAGTAGATAATTGTAATATCTTTTCTGAATTTGAACCATAAAAAATAAAAAAAACGTGCATATTGCAACAATATGAGAAATGCGTTTCTCGTTTTGCAGAGCATATTATTTAAACAAAATTCATATGAAGTATACGAACAAATTGCTGACTTTTGCTGCGCTGTTGAGCCTATTAATAGCAGTTGGTTGTAAAAAGGATAAAAAAAATGATCCGGATCCACAACCCATACTCGGTGAGGAATTGGTGGGTACCTGGGCTGCCGTACAGGAAAATGCGATCAGCGTACCAGGCGACAATGCTGATGTATTGGCTCAGTTTGCAGACTTTACCATCACGATCGCCGCTACCGAGAGTGCGGTGAGCTATACCACCAACAGCGAAGATCCTATTATATTTCCTACCAGTGGCACTTTTACAGTGGAAGCCAGCGACAACTTTGGCACGGGAGCTGAAATTGCCCGTCAGGATGGTGTTGTGGTCAATGCCAGGGTGGCTGGCAATGTATTAACCCTTGTTTTTACGATTGACACCAGCACAGGCGGAATCAAAGGTGACAATGCACGGGTTATGGGTATTGATGGAGAGTATACTTTTATACTGGATAAGCAGTAAACTAGCTTATTAACATATCAAAGAAGCCTCTATGTCATAGGGGCTTTTTTTATTTCAGCATCACGACTGTCACGCCAGCGCCTCCCCTCTCTACATGTTCGTCTTCGGTGCGTTTCACATGGCCATGGGTACGCAAGTAATTACGGACGACTTCCCGTAAAATACCATCACCTTTTCCGTGGATCACCCGGAGCTCCTGTAAGCCAAACATGGCCGCTTCATCTACAAAGTTCTCCAGCTTCGGAATGGCTTCCTCTACCCGGTTGCCCCGTAAATCCAGGTTGCTGCTGAAATTGGCCATTTTCTCATTCAGGTTGATATTGTGCTTGGTTTGGGCGTTATCCGGCTGCAGTTTTTTCAGCTCTTTTCTGGCAATTTTTTCCAAACGGTCAAGCTTAATGTTTGATTTGAGTGAGCCGAGCAGAATCTCCGCCTGCTGCCCTTTGATATACGTTACTTCGCCCATCGCGCCGGTATCTTTTACCCGAACCGCATCTCCCACCTGGATTTCTCCTTCCACCACCTCTCTTTTTTCAGGGGCGCGGTCTACTTTCTTCTGTGGCTTCAGGGTCCGTTTTACGCTTTCCAGTTTTTTCCGTGCCTCCTTGGTCGCATTCTTCTCTGCCTGTTGTTCTTTGATCGTCCGTATGGTAGACTCAATAACCCGATTGGCATCTTCCAAAAGCTGGCGAGCTTCCTGTTTGGCCTGGTTGACAATCTGTTTTTTCTGATTTTCCAGAAAGTCTTTCAGTTCTTCGTACTCACGGGCGGTCTTATGCAGGCGCTTTTCCTTGGCAGTGACCTCCTGGTGCAGTTGCTCATAGTTTCTTTTTTCTGTTTCCAGCTCATTGAGCATACGGTCAAAAGCCACCTTCTCTTCGCCAATATAGCTTTTTGCTTTCTCCAGCACTTTCTTGTCGAGCCCTATTTTACGGGCAATTTCCAAAGCAAATGAGCTGCCAGGCTTACCAATTTCCAGTTGAAACAAAGGTTCCAGATGCACAGCGTCAAAACGCATAGCCCCGTTGACGACCCCTTCCGTACGGTCGGCAAACTGTTTCAGGTTGGTATAATGCGTGGTAATGACCCCAAAACTGTTGTTTTCATTGAGAGCTTCCAGAATGGCTTCAGCAATCGCCCCACCGAATTGAGGTTCGGTACCCGTACCAAACTCATCAATCAGGATCAAAGTCTGCCGGTCGGTAAACCTGACAAAATAATCCATGTTTCTCAAATGAGAGCTGTACGTACTCAAATCATTTTCCAGCGATTGTTCATCGCCTATGTCAATGAAGATGCTCTGAAAAATACCGGCTTGTGAATGTTCGGCCAAAGGGATCAGCAAGCCACATTGAAGCATATATTGCAATAAGGCCACCGTTTTCAGACAGACAGATTTACCACCTGCATTGGGGCCTGAGATCACCAGAATGCGTTGCTGCTCATGCAGCTGAATATCCAGAGGCACAATCTGGCGCTGGTGTTGCTCCAGGGAGATTTGCAGCAGAGGATGACGCGCCTGATACCAGCTCAGCAGAGGTTTGCTTTCCAGCGCCGGGCAGATCGCATCCAGTTGTAATGCAACCTTGGCTTTGGCTCTGATAAAATCCATCATGCCTAAAAAATGATAAGCCTCTTTTAAAGGCTTGATAAACGGACGTATTTCATCGGTAAGGGCTATGAGCAGGCGGACAATTTCTCTGCGTTCCCGATATTCCAGATCCCTGATTTCATTATTGATTTCCAGCACCTCGGCCGGTTCCAGATATACGGTATGCCCCGTGGCCGATTCGTCATGAATAAATCCTTTGATTCTTCTTTTAAATTCTGCCAGTACCGGAATGACCATCCGTCCTCCTCTGACGGTTAACGATACATCTTCCGGGGTATATCCTTCTGCTTTGGCCTGACGAAGAATCTGGTCAAGCACTTTGCGCAGGCGTGTCTGCTCACTCAGCATCATCCGGCGAATCTCCTGCAGCTCACGACTGGCATTGTTGCGTATTTTTCCGTTATCGTCGATGATGGTATTGATTTTTCTCAGCACGATCGGATCCAGATCTACATACCGGCTGAGGGCTTTTAGGTGAGGATAGGCATTCTCTTCGTCCTCATCAAAAAATCGGATACAGCGGAATATGGTATCCAGAGAAAGCTGAATTTCATGAAACTCTTCTTCTGTGAGAAAAGCACCAAAGGTCTTCGCTTTATTCAGGTAGTTGGTAGCATCTATATAATGAGAAGAAGGAAAATACACCTGACCGGATAAAATCCTTCGGAACTCCACTGTCTGATACAATCGCTTTCTGATTTTCTGAAAGTCATCGGAAAACGTCATCTTATCTACAAAGGAGGCGCCCAAGGCGCTATTGCATGCTTCTTTCAGCAGTAAGCGGACGGTATCAAAACCTATTTTTTGCTCTATATTATTCGGATATAACAAGATAATGCCTGACAATTAATGATGGACCACAAAGATATAAACCTTTGCAGGAAAAGGAAGGTTCAGTCCGCTCCTACCAAAAATCTGCGGTCATCTCCGCTATCACTGCCTCTGCCTGCCGGGTTTGCCTATTCTAAAAAGTAAGAAAGATGTGATCATTTCGTGACAAATGTATTGAAGACTTTGCGTGTACAATAATAGTAATGCCCTGTTTTTAAATTTTTCCAGCAAACAATCGCAATACAATGGAACTACAGGCAGCCTTAGACCAACTGACAGTGGCTATAGAAAAAGAAACCTGGCCGGAAACAAGGCAGGTCATCACCTATTTCATAGAAGAATTAAAAAGAAAAAACTATGCAGCAAAAAGCCTTCAGGTCGGGGATGTGGTAGATGACTTCACTTTGTACAATGGCCAGCGTCAGCCGGTCAGATTACATGAATTATTGGCGGAAGGACCTGTTGTACTCAGTTTTTACCGGGGAGGGTGGTGTCCGTATTGTAACCTGGCCTTAAAAGCTTTACACTATAGTGCGGCGGAGATAGCCATTGGCAAGGCGCAATTGATAGCCGTATCACCGGAGAAGCCCGAAAACATATTGTATACGATGGCTAAAAACAAGCTCAGCTTTACCCTGTTGAGCGATGTCCATAGTGAAGCAGCAAAAAGGTTAGGCATTGCCATTACACTCCCTGATTATATGGTGGTTTTTTATCGTAGTTTCGGGCTCAATCTATCTCGTTATAATGCAGATGTGGTAGCCCGCCTGCCGATACCTGCCACATACATCATCGACACTCAGTATACTATACGCTATGCTTTTGTAGAAGAATCTTATACCCAAAGAGCAGATCCCGAAACCATCCTGACCGTGCTGCAAAGGCTGGAAAATACAAGCAGAGTGTCATATGGCTGATATTTATTGTACCAATAAAAGTATATATTTATATACTGATTCTTTGCTTATGTATAAAAAAGCATTAGTGATAGAAGACGATCCGGATATTGCCCGGTTGGTAGCCGTCAACCTGCGGGATATCAACTGCATCACAGACATAGCTTCTACGGGCATCGAAGGGCTTTACCGGGCTACTAAACACCCGTATGACATCATCATACTCGATATCATGTTGCCTAGCATGGATGGCATTGAGGTTTGCCAGCGGATCCGTCAGGAGAAAATAGTCACGCCCATCATCATGCTGACTTCCAAAGCGGAGGAAATTGACAAAGTGCTAGCACTTAATCTGGGGGCAGATGACTATATGACCAAGCCATTCAGCGTACGCGAACTGATGGCCCGGGTAAAGGCAAGAATACGCAGGTTCAGCCCGGACAAAGAACCCGGGTTCTTTCCGGAAACGTCAAAATATGAATCCGGAGCACTGGTGTTAGACTCCCTGCGCCATAAGGTGACCCTGCACAAAGAACCCGTTGAACTGACTGCTAAAGAGTTTGATTTGCTCAAATTATTTATGCAGCATCCGGGCAAAACCTTTACGAGGGAAGAACTGCTGAGTTCTGTCTGGGGCTATTCCTATCATGGATACGAACATACGGTAAACTCTCATATCAATCGTTTGAGGCTGAAAATAGAAAAAAACCCTGCCAATCCGGCTTATATTCTGACAGTCTGGGGGGTAGGCTATAAATTTAATGATGAACTTTCTCAGGAGACGAAACAGTCTGCAACTTAAATTTTCGGTCTTGTTTGTCGTGCTACTGCTTTCGGTGAGTGCGGTTTATTTGTATATGGTCACCGACTCTAGCGAAATGTACCTGGCAGAGGTGACCCAGAAGAGAAATCTGGATCTTGCAGCGTCCATCGCCCAGGAGCTAAAAATTGATTCGGCCACCAACGTGATTCCTACGCAGACAATGCAGGAACTTTTCCACCAGGCTATGATCATCAACCCGTATATTAAACTTTACCTGGTGGGGCACAGTGGTGAAGTACTTACCTATTCCGCTCCTCCTGAAACCGTCATCTTAGACTATATCAATGTAGTGCCTCTGAGAACTTTTCTGGATGGGTCGCAGCCGCTTCCTATTTTTGGCGACGATCCCCGGGCACCTCAAAGACCAGCCGTGTTTTCCGCCACCGCTCTGAATAACAGCGATGGTTCGCTACATTGTTATCTGTACATCACCCTGAACAATGACAGCGCCTCTGAAGAAGCAGCCTCCGTAAGAAAGAGTTATATCTTTCATGTACTTATCCGTGCCCTGGGTGTGGCTTTGATCGTAGCCTTGCTCATTGGATTGCTTTTTATCTTCCTGCTGACCCGCGACCTGAAAAAAATGTCGGAAACAGTACGGAAAATGGAAGCAGGGGATTATACTGCCAGGATTGAGGTTGATTCTTCTGACGAATTAAGTGAATTAGCCGCCGCCTTCAATACGATGGCCGCTAAAATTGATACGGCCATGACTCAACTCAAGCAAAACGATGAATTACGGCGGGAACTGGTCGCCAATATTTCTCATGATTTACGCACACCGCTGGCTTCTGTGGAAGGATACGTAGAAACTATTTTGATGAAGGAGCATTTGATGACAGAAGCAGAAAAGAAGAACTATCTGGAAACCATACTGAAGAATACCAAAAGTCTGGGGCGTCTGGTGTCAGAGTTGTTTCAGCTCTCTCAGCTGGAAGCCCGGCAGACAGAGCCTAAACCGGAGACCTTCTCTATTGCCGAACTGACCCAGGATATTGCCCTGAAATTTAAGCCGAAAGCCAAAGAAGCTGACATCACTCTTTCCTGTGAGTTCACAGAGCAACTGCCATTGGTATATGCAGACATCAGCCTGATAGAACGTGTCCTTCAGAATCTGATAGACAATGCCCTTCAGTATACGATGCCGGGAGGAAAAGTGCATGTTAAGCTATTTCAATACGAACAGGATCGCGTAAAAGTAGAAGTAACCGATACGGGTGCCGGTATATCCACTGAGGATCTGCACCATGTTTTTGACCGTTTTTATCGAAGCACACACGTGAGAAGAAAAGCCAAAGGAGGTTTGGGTTTAGGCCTGGCCATTGCCAGAAAGATTGTCGAGTTGCATGGTAGCCTACTACAAGTGAACAGTAAAGTTGGGATAGGAAGTACTTTTTGGTTTACTTTGCCGGTTTCCAAAGAAGTGCAGCCGGTAAGTAGCTAAGCACTTCTGCAAATCATTTATCGCATAAATCAGTTTTATTGAAAAGAGATGATAAATACTGGAATATCAAGGTGATTATTCCGGCATTTAATGAGCAGAATTCTATAGGAAAAGTCGTTGAGGATATCCCCAAAGATTGGGTGGATGAGATCGTAGTAGTCAACAATAATTCAAACGACCAGACCAGTAAAGTCGCCGCATCGGCAGGGGCTACCGTATTACATGAAATACAACAGGGCTATGGGAATGCCTGCCTCTGTGGTATAGCGTATGTGAGCCATCAGCCCGTAAAGCCGGACATAGTGGTGTTTTTAGATGCTGACTATTCTGATCATCCGGAGGAGCTGCCGCTGGTGGTGCAACCCATTCTGGCCGGGCAGGCCGATCTGGTGATTGGTTCCCGTGCTTTGGGCCAACGGGAAAAAGGTGCCATGACACCGCAACAGGTTTTTGGAAACTGGCTCGCTACCCGGCTGCTCCGGTGGTTGTATGATGCCCATTTTACTGACTTGGGTCCGTTTCGTGCTATCCGGTATGAAGCGCTCATGCTACTAGGAATGCAGGACAGAACCTACGGGTGGACAGTAGAAATGCAGTTGAAGGCTGCCAAACATAAACTTAGATGCGTAGAAGTGCCGGTCAACTACCGCAGGCGTATTGGCGTCTCTAAAGTCTCGGGCACCGTAAAAGGAACACTGATGGCCGGTTATAAAATTATATGGACCATACTGAAGTATTTATGATGGAATTGATTGTAGTGGGTGGTTATTTACTTTGTCTTCTGTTTATCTTCCTGTTCAGCATAGGGCAGTTGCACCTGACCTGGCATTACCTGAGAAGTTTACGGGAAGCGAAAGAGCCTGTACGGCAGCCTATAGCATGGCCGCGCGTAACCGTACAATTACCCATCTATAATGAGAAGTACGTGGTGAGCCGCCTGATAGCGTCTATTGCTGCCTTCGATTACCCTACCGACAAACTGGAGATACAGGTGCTGGATGACTCTACGGACGAGACGGTGGAGATCATCGCAGAAAAAGTAAAGCAGTATCAAGGTGCCGGTGTCAATATCCGGCACATCCGCCGCCCGGAACGAAAGGGTTTTAAAGCAGGTGCGCTTGCCTATGGACTCACCCTGGCCCAGGGAGAATTCATCGCCATTTTTGATGCCGATTTTTTGCCGGCTCCCGACTTTCTTAAAAAAACGATTCCTTATTTCAACCATGAGAAAACGGGTGTGGTACAAACCCGCTGGGGTCACATCAATAAAGATTATTCGCTGCTCACCCGCCTGCAGGCTTTTGGCCTGGATGGGCATTTTACCATTGAGCAGGGAGGCCGGAGCCATGCCGGCAGCTTGATTAACTTCAACGGCACCGGGGGAGTCTGGCGCAAAGCCTGTATCGAAGATGCCGGTGGCTGGTCAGACGATACCCTGACCGAAGACCTGGATTTGAGTTACCGTGCGCAGATGCGGGGTTGGCACTTTCAGTATCTGGAGGAAGTAGAAACCCCGGCAGAACTACCCATTCTCATGCCGGCTATTAAATCACAGCAGTTCCGGTGGAATAAAGGAGCTGCCGAGTGTGCCAGAAAACATATGTGGCGGCTCTTTACACAAAAGACAGAAAAAAGAACATGGCACTGGTCACAAAAAATGCACGCTTTCTTCCACCTGTTTAACTCCTCCGTTTTTCTCTTTCTACTGCTGGCAGCCCTGTTGAGTGTGCCTATGCTGTATATCAAACAAGCCCAGCCTATGTACGACCTGCTCTTCAGGTTGGGAGGTATCTTTATCATCGGATTTTTCTCTATCGGATTGTTCTACTGGATCGCCACCAAAAGAATATACAGGAAAAATACCCTTACCTACTACCTCATCCACTATCCGCTGTTTCTCACAGTGATGATGGGACTCTCCTTGCACAATGCACTGGCAGTGGTAGAAGGCTTACTGGGGTTTAAGTCTCCTTTTTTAAGAACCCCAAAATTCAATGTGACCAATGCCAGGGAAAAATGGACGGACAATAGCTATATCCAGAGAACCCTGAGCCCGATAGTGTTGTTGGAGAGTGGATTGGCCCTGTATTTTGCTTACGGTATATTCGCAGGCATACAATTACACGACTTTGGTTTACTCCTTTTTCACCTGATGCTGGCCCTGGGTTTTGGCGCTGTCGCCTATTATACCTACCGACAAGTCAGCCATGCATAAATCCGGACTACCCTGGCAGGTTGTTTTACCAGCCTTGATACTGGGCTTCGGTGTGGTGTTTATCACGTATGGTATAGCGCGGCATGAAAGCTTGCCTCTTCTAAGTACCTATACCGTTTGCTTCGTTGCCTATCTGATGGTACTCTATCATACAAGGCAACAGTCCGCCTCATTAGTACGCTGGCTTCTCGGCTTTGCCTTTCTGTGCCGTCTCCTGCTATTACCCGCGATACCCAATCTGTCGGATGATGTATATCGCTTCATCTGGGATGGTCGTTTGTGGAATCAGGGCATTAATCCTTTTGCTTACCTGCCCTCAGAAATCATGGCCAGCGGGCTATACCAGCAGCTTTCAGGCATCGATACTACGCTTTTTCGTATGCTTAACTCGCCGGATTACTTTACGATCTATCCGCCTGTCAACCAACTGATTTTTTCACTGGCCACCTGGCTGTTTCCTCATTCTGTAACGGGTAGTATCATCATGATACGCCTCTGCATTCTGTTGGCTGAAGGTTTGAACCTGATCCTGCTCTATCAGCTTTTGCAGCAAGTGCGTTGGCCGGTCCGGTATGGGCTGCTGTATGCCTTCAACCCTTTGGTGATACTGGAGCTGACGGGGAATCTGCATTTTGAGGCTTTGATGCTTACCTTTTTGTTGTCGAGCCTTTATTTCTTTAACCGGGGTCAGCGGTTCATCGCAGCCCTCTTCTTTGCCCTGGCCGTTTGTACCAAGCTTATCCCCCTGATCCTGCTGCCCCTATATTTCCGCCGGTTAGGGTGGCGAAAGGCATTCTACTTTTATGGGGTTGTAGGCTGCACCACCTTGCTGTTGTTTCTTCCGCTGTTAAGCCGGGAACTGATCACAGGCATGAGCCAGAGCCTGGGGCTTTATTTTCAGAAGTTCGAGTTTAATGCCAGTATCTATTATATCGTCCGGGAGATAGGCTTTTGGGTAAAAGGCTATAATATCATTGGTACGGCTGGTAAAGGGTTGGCAGTATTTACTTTGCTGCTGATCCTGTGGTTTTCCGTAAAGGAGAAACATCGCCAGTTGCCTGCTGCTTTTTTGTGGGTCTTGTTGATCTATCTGTTGTTGTCTACAACGGTGCATCCCTGGTATATCATTCCGTTGCTGGCGTTCAGTATCTTTACGCCTTATCGTTTTACCATCGTCTGGACTGGGCTGATCTTTTTCTCTTACCTGGGGTATACCGCCGAGGGTTACCAGGAGCCCTTCCTGATTACCCTGCTGGAATATGGTATTGTGCTGGGTACGCTGGTATATGAGTTATCTCGTGATCCTCAGAGGCCTTTCTGGCAGATTTTAGGCAAACAAGGCAATCCAAAAGCTAATTTTATTTCGTTCATTCCGTAGGACTGACAAACTATTAAAGAAAACTATTGTTAAATTATCCTGCATTTTCACTATTAAAATATTTTGCGATTAAGCGTTATGGAGAAAACTTATTACAATCCTGCCGACCTGTCGAAGTTTGGAAATATAGGAGAATTTGAACCGAATCTGGCCAAAAAATTCTTTGACTATTATGCCGACGTCTTCAAAGAAGGTGAGTTGAGCGAAAGAGAAAAAGCACTGATTGCCCTGGCAGTATCCCATGCCATTCAGTGTCCTTACTGTATCGATGCCTACACGACAGAATCGTTGCAAAAAGGTTCTACCAATGGCGAAATGATGGAAGCCATTCATGTGGCCGCAGCCATCCGTGGCGGTGCTTCGCTGGTTCATGGTGTGCAGATGATGAACAAAGCCAAAGAAATTTCTATGTAACCTATGCCCTCACTCAAAAGACAACATCACGAGTTATCAGACAGCTTTGTTCAGTTAAAAGTACTGAACCGTGAAGATCAGAAAGGGGCGCATATCCCTAAGTTTGGAGATAAATTGCAGGAGATTGCCTTGCTGCCGCTTACCTCTACAGGCGTTGAAATCTTTCAGGTCAACCTGGGAAAAATGTGTAACCAGACATGCAAACACTGCCATGTGGATGCAGGGCCGGATCGGAAGGAAATCATGCCGCGTGAAGTGATGGAACAATGTTTACGCGTAATCCGGGAAGGCAAAGGAATCCATACAGTAGATCTCACCGGCGGCGCCCCGGAGATGAACCCTCATTTCCGCTGGTTTGTTGAACAGGTCTCCGGTTTAGGCAAAAAGATTATTGTGCGCTGCAACCTGACCATCGTACTGGCTCACCCTAAATATTATGACCTGCCTGCCTTTTACCGCCAGCACCAGGTGGAAGTGGTTTCTTCCTTACCCCATTTTTCTGCTTCCCGGACGGATGCCCAACGGGGAGAAGGTGTTTTTGAAAAATCTATCCGGGCTTTGCAACAGTTAAACGCTGTGGGCTATGGACAGGAAGGAACAGGCCTCTCCCTGCATCTGGTCTATAATCCTGCGGGAGCTTTTCTGCCTTCCTCACAAAAGTCGTTGGAGAAGGAGTTCAAACGCAAGCTGAAACAGCAGTACCAGGTAGATTTTAACAGCCTCTACACCATCACCAACATGCCGATCAGTCGATTCCTGGACTATCTGCTGCAAAGTGGCAACTATGAAAGTTATATGGAAAAGCTGGTAGCCGCTTTTAATCCTGCCGCTGCTGCCGGAGTGATGTGCCGCAATACGATTTCTGTGGGTTGGGATGGTTTTCTCTACGACTGTGATTTTAACCAAATGCTGGATCTGAAAGTAAAAGAAACGTATCCGCAGCATATCAGCACCTATGAAAAGGAAGCCCTGGATCAGCGGGAAATTGTCATCAATCAGCATTGTTACGGCTGTACGGCCGGTGCCGGTTCCAGTTGTGGCGGTTCCACCACCTGAGGTATCACAGGCAGGAGGCATGACCCGATCCGGAATTTTCCTTTCTCTTTTTTGTTGTTATTTTAACAGACTATTATTACTTAATTTTTTATACAATGCTATATGCACAGCGTCTGATCCTTTTGGTTGGTGGAATATTTATCTGCTTTTTTTCCACCGTTTATGGGCAACAAACAGACCGGGCTCCTTCCGTTCCTCAAATTCAGCCAGAGGAGTTAGCTGAAATACAGTCCGAGGTCATTATTCTGGATACCCGTTCACCGGAAGAATACCAGGAAGGGCACCTGGAAAATGCCCGCTTTGTCAATTTTGAGACATTCAGGCTGGAAGAGGTAGCCGATATTTCCAAGGACGATAAAATTGTTGTTTACTGCAAAAAAGGAGGGCGTAGCCATCAGGTAGCCCAACAGCTGATCAATGCCGGTTACAAACGGGTGAAAAACCTGGAAGGAGGCATTCAGGCCTGGAAAGAGCAAGGATACAAGATTACGAATGACTGAAACGCTACTGATTATTTTTGTGAAGAATCCTGCACTGGGAAAGGTGAAAACGCGCCTGGCAGCTACGGTAGGTGAGCACAAGGCACTGGAAATTTACCGGCAGTTGTTGCAGCATACCCATGACATTGCCTTGCCGCTGGCAAGCACCAAAATAGTATATTATACACCGGAAATACAGCAGGGAGATCTGTGGGAAGAAAATCATTTTCAGAAAGCGCTTCAGTCGGAAGGGGATCTGGGCATAAGGATGATGCAGGCGTTTCAGAATGGTTTTGCGCAGGGTTATCAGCGCATTTGCCTCATTGGTAGCGATTGTTACCAGCTTACCACTGCCATGCTGGAAGAAGCTTTTCAAAAACTGATGGATCAGGATGTAGTCCTCGGACCCGCGCAGGATGGCGGTTATTACCTGATCGGAATGAGACAGCTGCAGGTTTCTCTTTTCAAAGACAAGGCCTGGAGTACTTCTTCTGTATTGGATCAAACGTTGGCCGCCATAAAAAACGCTGACTTGCGCTATGCGCTTTTAACAGAACTGATTGATGTGGATGAGGAAGAAGACCTGAAAACAATGCAATAGTCTTTGGATATATATTAATCATTTTTTGCTATGGAAAAGACTTTTTCAGCCGTGAAAGTAGAGATAACACAGGGCGACATCGCTGCTCAGCAGGATATGGAGGCTGTAGTGAATGCAGCCAACGCGCAGTTGCGTACAGGCGGTGGGGTAGCCGGAGCTATTCACCGTGCTGCCGGTCCGGAACTAGAAAAAGCTGGCAGGGCCTTGGCCCCTATCAAACCCGGCCAGGCAGTGATTACGGCTGGCTTTCATTTACCCAACCGCTGGGTTATCCATTGCCTAGGCCCTGTGTATAGGCAGGATCAGCCGGAAGACAAACTGTTGGCTTCCTGTTACCGTGAAGCGTTGCGCTTAGCCGAGGAAAACAAAATCAGTTCTATTGCTTTTCCGGCGATCTCTACCGGAATCTTTGGTTACCCTTTACAAGAAGCCGCTCAGGTTATCATCCATACGGTGCTGCAGGAGATTCCTTCCCTCAAAGCGGTAAAACATATCCGGTTCGTGTTGTACAGTGAACGGGACCGACAGGTTTTTGAAGAATTCTTACGATAAAAAAATAAGCTATGTATAAGTTTCAGATATATCTGCTCTTCATTGCTATGCTGGCAGGATTGTATGCCTGTACGGATAGCGCGGCCGACCATACAGTGGATGCTGCTGAGTATTTTAATGCGGATTGGGCGATGGATAGCCGATGGGACCAGGGAGTGGCTGAGGTAGCCAAATACGATGCCCAAAGAGTAGTCTATAACAAAGAGCGTCAGTTTGAATATGTCTATATTCTGGTGAAAGAAACCTTCAATGAGGAATTTCAGGTAAAAACCGACGATTACGAACGGAAAGACTTATTTGATGTGATGAAAATCAATAAGTTTGCCCGCATTCCTACCGATAACTATCCCTACCACTATATGACGAGCCTGTTTTACAAAAGACAGCAGCCGTCTACTATCCATAAACTGGTCAATACTTCTCAGGAGTGGTGCGGCACCACCTCGAAGTACTTTTTAAGTGAAGGCCGTGACTACGAGTTTGGGTATAACAGCTACTGGGACGCTCAAGGCATTGGTAAAGAGACTATGGAAGGAAATATACTGTTTGAGGATCAGTTATCGCATTCGTTGCGGGCTTTGAAGTTTGCCGATGGATTGCAGTTTCAGCAGGCTGTGGCTGAATCTCAGATCAGCAGCAAAGCGACTAAACCTGCTATCTACCAGGCTACTTTTACTGTAAGCAGTGAGGACGAACTGTCGCTGGATACCTCGTATGATCTCAGCCAGGAGCAGAAAGTCTGGAAGGTAAGTGTTCAGTTAGACAGTGAGAAAACCAATGAGTACTGGTTTGCCGGGGAGTATCCTAATATTTTGCTGAAACAGTCCACCTGGGATGGGCGTAACCTGCAACTGAAAGAAATAACGATGGACGACTACTGGAATTTCTGAATGGAATCCCATGTTCAGGCATCTGCACAAGGACGATAGGAGAACATGGGAGCCTTTTATAATTTGATCGTCACTTCGTCTTCATAATCAAAAGGAACATTGAAGCTTACGCCATATACTTGCACCCGGGCTTTTCCTTTGTAGCGTACCCGTTTTTCTTCCCCATTCAGCATGCTCATAGCGGTGCTTAGCAATCCCATGTTCAGGTCTTTCAAAGAAAGCGTCACATCAATCGGAACGGTAAACTGACTGTTGGGCATGGCTGTAATATCATATTCTCTTGCGATATCCTTCACTTTCTTATTATCGACCGACACCTCCACGTCGACGCCTTTAATTTTGATCTTTTTGTTGTTGGAGTTAAAAAAAATAGCATCTCCGTTGATATGGGCGCCTGACAGCCCTTCTACATCAATTTTCAAATTTTTTACGCCTTCAAACTCAGGGGCGACAGGCGGTTTGCAGGCTACAATGCTTAAACATAAAGCCAGCACCCAAAGTATAGATTTCAGATTAAGATAATGCAGGTTCATATTGTGTAATTTTTTGTTTCTCCACTTCCGGAATAGGCACAGGCCTTCCGCTTTTGACATCAATGGCTACCATTACCATAGTTGCTGTGAAAAATAGTTTGTCTGCCGTTGGGTCGGTAATGATATTCTCCATAGTCAGACTGCTATTACCCAGACGTGTGGTACGGATATAAGCAACCGGCTGATCATAAGGCAACAGCGGCCGCTTAAAATCCATACTGGCATGCGCCAGCACCAGGGCCACTTCGCTCCACTGCTGCTGGCTTACTACCTTAAAATACTCAAGCCGGGCCAGCTCTAAATAGGTCAGATATACAGCATTGTTGGCATGACCCAGCATATCCATATCAGAATACCGGGTTTGTATGGTAAATTGAAAGCGGTATTGCCCTAAATCTGCCAGTGTAATCATTTATTCTATGATAATAGTAACCTTATTGCCTCTTTTGGGCACCAGTTCATCTGTTTTGATGCCAGCACCATAATTGTTTAAATCTCCTTTTTCAACGTTCACATAGTACTCTTTAGCATCCAGGTCTGTAAATTTTACACGCCCTTTATTATCTGTTGTTTTTAGTCCCTGGATCGAGTTTTCCTCTTTCTGATATTCTTCTTTGGTATTGAATATTTGTACTTCAGCTCCTTCTACAATGTTACCCAGATTATCCCGTACTGTGATTTCCAAAGAAGTTTTCAATAATTGAATGGGAGCACCATCCGCTTCGGGTACACTGGCGGAAGGTACAGACTGGCAACTGAGAATTAATAATACCAGAAAAACAGATAATTTTTTCTTCATGTTCAATAAGGTTTGTACTATTGTTGATAATAAATAATAATTTGGAATGGTCTTCATCAGGAAGAATTTCATATTTGTTTTATATTTTTTGTAATAGCAATATGTGCTCACCAGCTACCTCTTTTTTTTCAGCTCAAGCCAGAAAGTTTTTACTGCTTTTCACTCTTACCTGGATACCTACGCTGATGTATGCCCAAAATCATGCCAGGCTACACACCCGGGAAATCCTGCGCAAAGGTACATACTATAGTCGCCAAACTGCAACGGTCAAGCCGCAAAAGTCTTACCGGGTGAATCCGGGCTTTGCTTTTACCAGCCTGAGCCTGCGTATTGATCCTTCTCAGACTTTTGAGGGAGCTTATATCATCAGCGAGCAAGACACCTTCTGGCTCCAGCAAGATGAGCACCAGCCTGTTGATGATACGCTGAAGCAGGCCAACCTTGTTATTATAGAACAACCGGTGCAGCAGGTTTTGTTTGGTCCGGGCCTGATTCGGGGAAAAGTCATATTTTCTTTTATGAATGCCATGACAGGTCAAAAGGGTACCCTCAGGCAGAGAAAAGAGAGTCAGGAGCCATTTGGACAGGCTGAAGGGTGTTCGGAACCTGCTCTGATCGAACAGGAAGTATGGAGGGAAGGCTTACCCGCTCCGGAATATCAGCGAGCCACCTCAGTTGTTCAGCATGTCATTGTGCACCATTCGGCAGGTTCCAATACCAGTACGGATTATGAGAATGTGGTGCGGAATATTTATCTCTTTCATACGATGGACCGGGGTTGGTCCGACATTGGCTATAATTATCTGATTGCCCAGGATGGGACCATCTTTGAAGGCAGGAGCCCGGGAGGACAAGCCGTAGACCGGGACAATATCCGGGGAGCGCATTTTTGCGGGCAAAATACCGGTACCATGGGCATTTGCCTGTTGGGAAACTACGAAACTGCAGTTCCTACGGAAGCCTCGCTGGCTTCCCTGATTCATCTGACTGCCTGGAAAGTAAACAAGGAAAACCTGAACCCTTTCAACAAAATCCCACATGCTGCGAATCCTTCGCTGGATGTAATAGCCGGACATCGGAATGGCTGTGCCACGGCATGCCCTGGGGCCAATTTGTATGCCCGGTTAGAAGAAATTCGCCTGGCCGTGAAGGACCACGTTCAGACATTCTGCCAAACTGCCTTTGCCATATTTCCGGTTCCCGCCAGCCACATGCTGTATATCACCCTGCCTGATGCTGCTGATGTTTACGAAATTTTCTTATATGATCTCCAGGGGCAAAGCATTGCAGTGCCGGTGTCTCTGGAAGATGATCGGTGGAAGATGGATGTGTCGCTCCTGGCTGAAGGAGTTTACATTATTAAGGTAAAGGGAGAAAATTTCAGCGAAGAAAGGAAGGTGATCTTACAGCACGACTCCTGAGTAGGGGTTTACCTTGCTTCAAAAAGCCTCGACATAAATTCATCATAGCCCAAAGCTTCCTGATACAAACTGTCGGAATAGATGCTCACCAGTAATTTGATGTAGCTGGGCTGATCATCAATAAGGATATGTTCAATAATGATATTTCCATATTGCTGATCTATGGCGTGCCGTGCAATTTGCTGGGTTGATAAAGGAGGTTTCAAATAATATTTTTCAATGGTTTCCACATATCGGTTACGGTCTATAATACGGCGGTCGGCTGTGACCAGGCGGTATGGCATTGCCTGCACTTTGTCTTTAAAATAATCGAACAAATGCTGAAAATGTTTAGGCGTTATCTGAGGTGGATAAGTGAGCGCAAATCCGTTAGCATAAGCGGTGTTAAACAGATGAACCTCCATTTCTGACCGTATAGCTGTTTTTTTGTAATAATATGCCTGTGCCAGTTGCTGTATCAGATGAGTGCTGTCTTCGCTGTTTATCCATTGTTCGTACAGCTTCTGGTCGCGTTCGTTGCGTTTCAGTACCTCATGTACTTCCGTGACCCCAGCCACTTTCTTTCCGGAGAAGAGTTTGCCTACAATTTTATCGAAATAAGACATAAGGGATGTGGTTGATAAAAAGTTAAACGAGAATTAAAAATTTAAGATTTCCCGTTATAGGGGTGTAGTCCTTTTACTAAGAGGTTTTTGGTTTACTATTTAGTGAGCGAAGCGTTCAGCCTATCGGGTAGAAATAAGGCTGCAAAATCAAAACACCAAACTTTAAAACATTAGTTTTATCTGATAAAAACCCATTCAGTTGCAGTGGAATGAGGTTCGCTGTAGTGATAACCACCTTCGGTGAATGCTTTAATCTCCTCAGGTTGATCAATCCGGTTGAGAATAATAAAATTTGCCATCATGCCTCTGGCCCTTTTCGCATGAATCGCTATGGTCTTATAAGTATTTCCTTTGTTCTCATTGAATACAGGCGTGACGATCTGCGCTTTGATCTTTTTGTGATTCAAGGCTTTGAAATACTCGTTAGAAGCCAGATTCAGCAACACCTGCCGTTGCTGTGTAGCCAGCCATTGGTTGAGCTGATGGGTGATCCGGTCGCCCCAGAACTGATACAGATCCTTACCTCTTGGATTCTTGAGTGGCGTTTTCATCTCCAGCCGGTAGGGCTGCATTAGATCTAAAGGCCTGAGCAAGCCATACAGACCGGAAAGAATGGCCAGATGTTGCTGAGCGAATGCAAAATCTGCTTCCGTATATTGATCAGTGGCTATGTCCGTATATACATCGCCTTTAAAAGTCAGTAAGGCTGGTTTAGCATTGCTGATGGTGAAAGGGGTGGAGAAATCCTGAAAGCGGTTGTAATTCAAAGTAGCAATTCCTTCACTGACGTTCATTAACTGGCGAATGTCATCGATAGATTGCTGCCTGAGCTTGCCTACCAAAGTTTCTGATTCTTTTAGCAAAGCCGGTGTAGACATCAGTTGCCGAACCGTAGCAAGGGGGTTATTCAAAAAATCCTGTGTTTTAGAGGGTGAAAGTATGGTAAGCATAGAAATCCATTATTTAACAGGGGGCAAAATAGACAGGGATTCAGCGTTTACCAAAAATGGTGAGAAAACTTTTGCAAGGCAGGAGCAGCAAGCGAGCCACCGTGGCCGGGCCAAAGCCACCATTACAGTTTGATGGTCAACATGCTCTAACCCAGCTATTGAAAAGATTATAAAAATATCACGCAAAAGGCAAAACTAATCTGTTTATTGCATCTCCTTTACAGAAGTCAAAACAAGTGAAAATAAAGACCAGGCTGCTCAGGATAAGGTTGATAAGACAAATCTTGCGATTGGTTCGGCAAGGGATCTCTCCGCATCAGTTGGCGCTCTCTATTACGCTGGGTTTTTTTCTGGGTATCATTCCGGTCTTTGGTTTTATCACACCCCTCTGTGCAGGACTCGCTTTGTGGTTCCGCCTGAATGTGCCGCTGGCGCTTTCCGTCTTATATATTGTACTGCCCTTGCAACTGGCTTTGTTTATCCCTTTTCTTCGTTGGGGAGAAAATATTTTTCACCTGAGCCGTATTCCGATTGCTCCGGAAAAACTCTTGAATATGGTGCAAACCAGCTGGTGGGGTACGTTGGAGCAGCTTGGTCTGTCTTTGCTCACAGCCGTTGCCATTTGGTTTGCCGTATCCGTTCCGGGCAGTTTTCTTTTTTATTTTCTGTTTTCCCGGATTTTAAAGAAGGTACAGAAAAAACAAAGAAGTCAGTTTTGAAAGTGTACAGGCACGAGAATTATGGATATTTCCTTATGATCATTTATATGGGTAGCCTGTGTAAAAAGGCCTAGGATTTCATTGCATTGCTTGCACTTCCCCAAATAGATCTTTCATATCTGGATTGAATACTTTTACCAGTTCTTCTTTCCAAGCTCGTTTCCATTTCTTCAACTGTTTTTCTCTGGTAATAGCTTCTTGGATAGAAGTAAAAAACTCATAATAAATTAGGTCTGTGCAATTATATTTTTTCGTAAAAGTAGATCCCTCACCATTTTTGTGTTGATAAATCCTACATACAAATTACTGGTTACACCGATATAATAAACGGTTCGGTGAAGGTTTGAAATTATATAGACATACCCACCTTTAGCCCTCATTTATAAACACTTTTTATACTCACACCGTCATTCTCTGGGCTATCACCGCAGGACAGTAATACCGCCCCGGTGTTCGTAGGATCTTCCATCCTCCGTCGTACTGGTGGAGGCTTTATAGTGTATCACATAAGGGTAAGTGCCTAAAGGTGCTTCACGGCCTTTATAAGTGCCATCCCATCGGAAGTCGCGGTCATTAGACTGAAAGATTAATTCTCCCCAGCGATTGTAAATCTGCACCTCAAAGTCATCTTCTGATACATACCGGTGGTAGACAAAGAACTCATTATTTTTACCTTCTGGCCGGAAAGCATTGGGAGCCACAATGCGGGGCTGACAATCATCCACTACCTGCACAGAGTCTATGGTTGTACAGCCATAATTGTTGGTCACTTCAACCCGATAGATACCGCCTGCATCGGCCACCACGGTGGGTGTATTGAAGAGCTGTGTTCCATTGGGCAGCGTCCATACAATGACTGGCGCTGGCGCTACACTCAGTTCTACAGAATTAACTTCCGGGTCGGGGTCCTGTGAACAGATGACAAACCGATCGCCTTCAAAATTAACAACAGGCACCGGATTACGGCGAATGGTAGCAGAAGCTTCTGCGGTGCAGCCTCCTGTTGTGGTGACGACCACCCGGTATTCTCCTTCCGGCATAGTCGGATTCACCAGCAGAGAATCGCCCCGGGTGTTGCCCGCCGGAATGCGGTTACCCTCCGGACCAAACCAGGCATAGGTCACACTATCCGAACCGACCAAGCGCACACTGGCGAAGAGCGGTACATCAGAGCCATCATCGCACACAGCATTAAAGAAAATATTGACCGAGACTGGCTGATTCACTTGAATGGGTTCGGAGTCCGTAGCAAAGCAGGCTGAGTTACGTCTTCTGACTCTCACGCCATATTCTCCACTTTGGGTTACGGTGATGGTACGTCCTGCTTCGAGGATTGGATTACCATCCAGTGTCCAGTTGTAAATGTAATCACCATTCTCTGCGTCAGTCGGTTCAAAATCTATGGTGATTTGCTTTTCTCCGGTTTGGCAACTATTGTCTGGCTCTACTTCTCTTATATTTGCGTTAAAAGGTTCTTCGATACTCACCCGTATCTCTCGGCTACCCGGGCACAAAGCAGGATTTCTCGGATCGCTCACCTCTACTGTATAAGTGCCGCTTTCAAATACACGCACTGAGTCAGCACCGGCCTGATTTTCAGTGATAGGGGTGCCATCGGGCCGGTACCAGCTATATAATAAGTTGATATTATCAGGGGTAAAATCAACCACCACATCTGCACTGACATCACAGGCATTCACCTGTCTGGGTGCATTAAACTGGACTTCATTGCTGGGACCTACAGGGTCTATGATAATATTGGCTTCATTCTGAACACACCCTATCTGACTTCTCATTTCAAGGTGATAGGTACCAGAGGGTAAAGAGGTCAAAGTAAAAGTATTACTATTTGTACTGCCAGAAATTAAAGTGTCTCCACTCAATGTCCAAGACATGGGATATAAATCACTAGGTGGACTACTTGCCTCATCTATTTCAACGGTAATGGTTCCCTCATTATCTTCACAACCAGCGTTGATACTAGGAGTGACTGAAGCAATCTCAAAGTTGCCAAAATTATCATCAATAGCGGCACTGGCCTGTGAATTACATCCGTTGGCATTGGTCACAGTGACGGTGTAAATGCCCGCGGGTTGCCCGGTAAGATTCTGGTCTGTGCTGACAATAGCACCACTGGAATTGCGCCAGCTATAGGAAAACAGGTTAGGATCATCTCCATTCTGAAATTCCAAAGCAATGCCACCATCTGTCAGTCCACAACCTGAAGTTGCTTGTGGGCTTAAGGTAATCAGTGGTTGGCCTAAAATGGTTACCACTACCGTGTCCTGTACAAAACAACCTTCAGGCGAATCATCGGTCACTGTGACTGTATAAAGATACACACCAGGTTGAGAGGTGAGTTCACCCACTTCTATCACAGGTTCATTGCTGGTACTTACCTGGGTTCCGTTGTTATCCAGAATAACCCATTCGTATCCCGGGTCAGCCGGACTAGGAATTTCCACATCCAGTTGACGGCTTTCTCCCTGGCATAGGGTAAAATCTTCGGGCAGTTCTACCGGAGGCCGGTTATCCACCACAAACACTTCCCCGTCGCTGGTACAGCCTTCTGCGGTGGTCACGGTGACCTGATAGGTACCACCTTCGGTAATGGTAATGGTATTTTGAGCAGGCAAATTACCGCCACCTACCTGGCCTACCTGTACCCAACTGAAAGTAAGGGTGCCATCGTCATCGGCCGGGTCCACCGCACTCACATCTATAGTGCCCTGGCAAAGGTTGATACTTTCGGGCAAGGTGACTTCTACGCCATCATTCATGGTAAACTCCTGTGTCATGATGGAATCTTCATCACAGGGGTTGGAAAGGGTTACCTGTGCCAGAAAATTACCCAGCGTATCTACTGCATAGGAAAAAGTCTGAGAAGTGGCCAGCGAATCGGGTAAGCCGATGTTGGTTCGGGTACCGTCGTCATTCAGCCGGATAAGTTCCCAATAATAAGTTTCTATCACATCATCCCGTCCCTGGGCAGAAAAATTGACTTCACTGCCCACGCACGCATTGTCTACAGAGATATTCGGTTCCGGAAAAGAGTTGCCCCCCGTACGCACTTCATTGGGTAAGCCCAGTTGGGTCGTCGCTCCGTCTGGTAGCTGTACCGCATCTGGCGTATAAGTAACGTTTTGTGGATTATTGGCATCCAATGTGACTGTGCCTAAACTGGAAGAGCCCGGTGTGGTAATATACGTTTGCCCGTCGGAACCCTGCTGTATAGCGCCAAAATTACCGGGAACCCCCGGATCAATCACAGGAATCACATCTCCTTCTTCAATGGGCCGATCAATGGTAGCGGTAAACAGACCCTGATCCGTAGACATGAGCAGTACGGTATTGCCCAGCGTATCGGCATAAAATTCTACACCGTAGGGCCGTCCGTTTCCAGAAAGATCAATGGTCACTGGCTCCGACAGTTTAAGGGTATTGCCGTCAAAATTGAATACTTCTACCCTGTCGTTAACTGCTACAGCTACCACTGTTCCGGTAGAATCGCCCCCAAATTTCATATAACCTTCCGCCTCTTCCGGGCTATCAAAAGAGTGAATAGAGCCCACATTAGACATCACCGGCTGCCCGATTCCTTCCGCCGTGATAGGGTAAGCCCGGAAAGTGTTATTGCCATATTCATGCGCCAGCAGCACAGCATTGCTGCCATTGCCTCCGAAAATGGCTATGCGTTCGGTACTTTTGGCAAAGAGCAGGTTATTGCTGGAAACGATTTGCAGATTGCGCAGATCAAAAATTGAATATTTCAGTTCATAACCACCATTTTCTACTTCTGTGGTGGTAAAGATATAATACAAACCATCTGTATTGGGCACAGGCACAATGGCTACCTGGGTAGCAGTAGGGTCACCGCCAATCTCGGTAGCTCCCGGTGGTTCGGCAATGGCTAACTGTACATGGTCGCCGGTGGTCCGGTCTTTAAAATAGACGGTCTGTCCGTCGGTATAGAACAGGATATCGCCGTTGGGGTCCGAGACACTGGCCACCGCTTCAGGGGCTGTCTGGGCTCCATCTCCTAGTGGGGTAATCTGGCCGCCCTGCGGATTGTCCGGATCATACAAAGTATTAAAGTCTATCCCGGCACCGTCACCAAAGTACCAGACATTGTAGGTTTGATTCTCGATCTGATATTCTTTCACATTGGATTCGGCGTAGGCGGCACAGCCTGTACTGTTATCTGTGACTACCACCCAATAGACGCCTGCTTCACTGACATGAATCGTATCAGTAACAGCGCCGGTACTCCAATAATACGTATAGCTGCCGCCCCCTCCCCCTGGCTGACCACCACCTTGCTGTCCACCGCTGTCCGGGTTCGCTTTCAGAACGGCTACATCTCCCGGACAGATGGTGGTATCCTGTACCAGTGGTACCTGTAACTGAAAATCCTGTACCTGGGCAGCGCCGGAAAAAGCGGCAGAATCTCCATCCCAATAAGCAATAACGCCTACGGGTGTTGTTTGATCTGGGGTGAAGGTAGGGCTGGTGCCCCGAAATGTCTGATTACCCAGATACCAGACAATGCTGTCGGGTACGGGGGTGCCTTCCGGAAACTCCGGAATAAGCTGTACCGGATTATTAGCACAATTCCCTACCTGCTTAAAAGAAATTTCATAGGTGGGTGCTGGACCGGGTGTGATCTCTGAAAACTGAGTACTGCCGAAGTCAGTACCATTGAAAAGCCCCAACTCAGTACTGATTAAATTCAGGGTGCTGTCGGCATCGGTAATACGGCCGAGTTTGAGCGTGTTGTCTGCGTCCTGGTATAAATAATAAATATTGCCATCGGGTCCGAGTTTCAGCCCATAACTACCGTTGGCACTGGCCAGGGCTGGAATATTCAGTACGGTGCCTTCTTCAGCATCATACTGGAAAACACGGCCATCTGCTCCTGTGCTGTAATATAATTTGCTGCCATCAGCAGACCAGGCTACATCGTAGACGGCACCGGCACCTGGCAAGGCATTGTCGTAAGTAACTTGTCCGGTAGCAGCGTCTATATTCAGAATGTGTATTCCCTGATCACTGGCTACCGCTATTTGTCCGGTGGCTTCATGATAAGCCATATTGGTTGCAGTGATAGCGCCTGCCCCCTGGCCAGCCAGATTATAAGTGGCGGGAGCCGCTGAAGGATTGGCGGTATTAATGACCTGATAAGTAGCCGTGCCGGCCAACTGCGTCACTACCCAATAGCCCGACTGATCGGCGTTAGGAATCACGAGGATAGAGCCTGATGCGCCCGTAACGCCTGTATTGGCAGGGCCGCTGGCCACACTAGCGGTAGGAAAACCATTGCCGGCTACGTTGACCTGTACGGTATAGTATCGAACAGCACCAGTGCTGGTGCGGACGAAGACATAATATTCCAATACTCCATCGCTGCCATCGTCACCAGGGACGGGGGCAATCGCTACCTGCTGACTTCCATCAGGGTTGCCATCCAGACTGGCTGGTCCGAAAGGTTGCCCCTGGGCATCGTAGAGCCTGGCACCATCCGTATAAAATAATATCTCTCCACTCACCGGATCGGTAGCTACGGCACTGTTTCCGGATCCCTGGGAGGCAAACGGTTCAATAGGAAGCAACTGGTCTGACAGTGTATCATCCAGAAAGTTGAACTGCAATAACTGGCCGGTATTACCGAAGACCCAGTTATTCTCTGTTCTTCCCTGCGCCCAAATATCTCTCGTCACCATGCAGAATAGCAGCATGAGCAGATAACGCCAGGAGCCAACCGGGTAGAATTTATCTAGCATTTTGTAGCACGTTCTAAATTATTATGGGCAAAAATAGATGTATGCATGATAACGAAAAAACATAATGTTTCATGTGTGATGTAAGCAAATTACCTGCTTTGAACAAATACAAAATATTTGTTGAAACATTCCGCTTCTTTTTAAACTTAAAAGTATTTATTCAGGATATATTTTGCAGCAAAATTTTAAAATTGCTTAATTACCTGTAGCTGTAATTTATTACACTGAAGATAGAACGTTAATTTTCGATTATCTATATACTTTTGATCTGTGGAATTCATTGAAAACCCTTCAAATCCCCTTTTTCAAAGATTTGTCAGTAAAAAGAAAGGGATTGACAACCTGTTTGAGCAGAAAGGTGTCTAAATATTCATATTGGGTTCGCAATAAATTTATATTTTTATCGCTTTAGAGAAAGAAGCTTTGGCTGTTTGAACGATGCATAAGACCTTATTATTTTTGTTATTACTGAGCCTGCTAGTGAGTGTAGGTAAAGTAGAAGCGCAGGATCCGCAGTTTTCTCAATTCTATGCGGCACCTTTGTATTTGAATCCGGCCTTCGCTGGCTCTACGGAGTTGACACGAGCTGGTTTGAATTTCCGCAGCCAATGGCCTTCTCTACAGGCAAATTTCACAACAGTTTCTGTTTACGTTGATCATTTCTTTGAAGATTACAACAGTGGGTTAGGTTTGATTCTCATGGGTGACCAGCAGGGATTGGCAGGGCTGCAGTCCATCAGTGCGGGTCTACAGTATGCTTACCAGTTGCGCCTGACAGAATCCCTGACATTCAGGCCGGGCGTTGAGGTAGCTTTTTATAACCGTGATATCAATTACAGCCGCCTGGTTTTTGGAGATCAGCTAGATGATTCAGGTATTATTACAGATGTTACAGGGGAGCCGTTGCTCAATGGTCAAGGCAGGTCTTTCGTGGATTTATCGCTGGGAGGTGTTCTTTATGATAACAATTTCTACTTCGGTTATACAGCCAGCCATGTGAATACACCCAATCAATCTTTAACAGGAGAAGTGTCCCGGTTGCAAATGAAAAGCTCTTTTCATGCGGGTTATCGCTTTATGCTACCTACTGGGTTCCGCAAATTCGGAGTGAATGATCAGGGAAAAGAAAGAAGTGTAACACCTACTGCTCAGTACAAGCGGCAGGGAAATTTTGATCAGTTAGATGCCGGGGTGTACCTGACCTACGAACCTGTTGTATTTGGTCTGTGGTATCGTGGCATACCGATCAGACAGTTTGAAAACTTCCCAAACAATGAATCTGTTATTGTGCTGGCCGGCTTCCTTCTGGGAGATTTGCATATTGGCTATAGCTTTGATTATACCATTTCCGGATTAGGCATACAAAGCGGTGGCGCACACGAAATTTCGCTGGCCTATCAGTTTTCTCTACGAGATCCCCGGAAACCTCCTCGCAGTATTATGAAACTTCCTTGCCCCAAATTCTGATCAGAGCAAAAGGGTGATGTGAATGGGTTTCCCTTACCAAATCAATCTTTCCGTTAAATTTTTTTATATAACTTTGCGTTCTTATACATATGGACGCACAAGTTATTCTCATCATTATTGTTGCCATCATAACGGCGGATTTTGTGCTTGAAAGGGCACTAAGTTATCTGAACAGAAGGAAGAAAAACCATGCACTTCCTGAAGAACTAAAAGGTATCTACGACGAGCAGCAATATCAAAAAGCTTTGGCCTACCAGAGGGCAAATGATCGTTTTGATGCGGTCACCGCTGGTTTTGGATTTATACTTCTTATCACCCTTTTGCTCACAGGTGCCTTTGGATGGCTGGATGAGCAACTTCGCCCTTATTTTGAAAATCCTATCTTTCTTTCTCTGGCTTACTTTGGCATACTCTTTCTGGCTTCCGATCTGATTAATATTCCTTTTCAGTGGTATAGCACTTTTGTGATAGAAGAAAAGTTTGGCTTTAATAAAATGACGCTAAAGACCTTTGTTATAGACAAGATAAAGGGTTATCTGCTGAGTTTTATCCTGGGAGGTTTGATTTTAGGAATACTCTTGTATCTGGTTATTCATATAGGGCAGGATTTCTGGTGGTATTTCTGGGGCATCGCCGCTGTATTGATGGTCCTGCTGAATATGTTCTACACCACTATTTTTGTGCCTTTATTCAATAAATTAGTCCCTATGGAAGAGGGGCCTTTGAAGCAGGCCATTGAGTCCTATAGCCAAAAAGTCGGTTTTCCTCTGGATCAAATTTATGTGATTGACGGTTCCAAAAGATCTTCTAAATCCAATGCTTTTTTCTCAGGCATAGGTAGCAAGAAGAAAGTAGTATTATATGATACTTTAATAGAAAACCATTCCATTGAAGAGTTGGTCGCTGTGATTGCGCATGAGGTAGGGCATTACAAGAAAAAACATATCCTGCTAGGATTAGCCCTTTCTATGTTACAGATTGGTTTTACACTATTTGTTCTTTCGCTGCTTATCTTCAACAAAGAGCTTTCTCTAGCCCTGGGGGCTGATCAGTTAGGTATTCATCTGAACTTAATCGCTTTTGGCATTTTGTACTCTCCTATCAGTACTGCTACCGGGTTGTTGATGAATATCATGAGCCGAAAGAATGAGTATGAGGCAGATGCCTACGCTACGCAAACATACCACGGAGGCCCCTTACAGGAGGCACTTAAAAAATTATCGGTTCATAATATGAGTAATTTGCTTCCTCATAAGTGGTATGTGTTTTTTCACTACTCACATCCTCCCCTGCTCCAACGATTGCAGGCCATCCGGCGGGAAATGACGGTGTCCTCTTAGTAAAATATAATATTATAGGAAAGACCTGTTTACCCTTGTGTGCTCCTACACATTGTCCCTGAAAATAGTACATCAAGGATGTTTACTATAAAATGTACTTTAGTCTTGCGAGCATTCTCCATAGTTTTATCTAGTATTTTTTGAAGTAATAATTGCTTCGAATGCGATTTATTAATGGATACATACTATGGAAAATAGACTTTGCCAAAAACAATCAATTATCAATGAAGCTGGAATCATGTGCCTGCCAGGTAGTAAAGGCAGACCACGTGTCATTAGTATCTTATTTTGCTCCTTAATTTTGTTATGTATTACATGTATTCGCCTGTCGGCGCAGGGATCTGACGATGCTTTGATCGACAGAGCCCACAAATTTTTTGAACTGGCAAAAAATTACGAAGCGGCCCTGCCTTTATATCAGCAAGCTGTAGATAATGGAGTGATGGAACCCCTAGTGCATTACAGATTAGGTGTATGTTATGCCTATGCTCCGTCACTCAATCAGCAGTATAAAGGAATTTCCTATCTGGAATATGCCTTCAGTAAAAAAGAGGGGAGTCAGATTCCTGATGAGATTCATTATTTTCTGGGTCAGTTGTATCATAAAGACATCAATATACAGCAGGCCATCCTTCATTATGAAAAATATAAAAAAACGCTAAAGAGTGATCAGAAAAAGGAGTTACAGGATACTAACCGTCAGTTGGAAATCTGTAAGAATGCTCTTTTCCTGATGAATGAAAAGAAGGGCATCGTGATCAACAGCTTTAATGACATCAATTCAGAAAACATTGAATACAATCCACTGGTGACGGCAGACGAAAGTATGCTGGCTTTTACGGCTGTTCGCGAAGAAAACGGAAAATTGGTAGAGAAAATCTATACGGCAAACAGAAGTAAAAACGGAAAGTGGTCTCAACCGGAAGTGATAGATATCAAAACTAAAAGCAATGTGGGTACGGCAGGTATATCCTCAGACGGGCAGGAGATGTTGATTTTTGTAGGGGGAGAAAACAATTCAGGAAGTATTTATACTATTCAAAAGACAGCAGGAGGCTGGTCGGCCCCTGTCACACTGGGTAATAATGTAAATTCCCGCTACTTGGAAACAACGGCAAGTGTTACTCCCAATGGAAAAACGATATACTTCGCCAGCAACCGTCCGGACGGTTATGGAGGAATGGATATTTACAAATGTGATAAAAATCCGGATGGCAGCTGGGGAAAGCCTCAGAATCTAGGTCCTATGATCAATACGCCTTTCAATGAAGATGCTCCATTTATCCATCCGGATAGCAAAACGCTTTTCTTTACCTCCAATGGGCACAATACGATGGGAGGTACAGACATCTTCAAATCATACCATATGGCCGGAGAGTGGAAAAAACCGGAAAATCTGGGATATCCTATCAATACGCCCACCAATGACAACTATTTTACTCTGACTGCGAACGGAAAAACTGGTTACTTCTCTTCTGAACGCAAAGGAGGCAAAGGAGGGCAGGATATCTATTTCTTTGAAATGCCAGACCATGAGGCTAATATTCCTTTAACATTAATTAAAGGACGCATTCTGGCAGGTGAAGAAGAGCCAAAAGCAGTTCCTACGACCATTAAAGTAGTTGATGTAGACGCTCATCAAAAAATCGATTACGTGTATAATCCAAATAAGGAAACAGGAAATTATTTGATCATCCTTTCTCCTGGAAAAAATTATGATCTGATTATTGAGTCAGAAGGTTACCTGCCTTATACGGTCAATGTACATATTCCCAATCAAACCTACTTCTATCAGCTGTATCAGGAAATAGTGCTTAAGCCAATCAAACAGTTTGATGTGATTGTGGGGCAGGAAGTCACTGTCAGAAATGCATTTTACGATACAGGTAAAAAAACAGAAACTACCGTCAGACAAGCGAATGAAGCCATGCTGGTACAAAATGACAGCATAGACCTGTTTGACATGATGGAGTCTATCATTGCTGCTACTGATACAACAGCTTTCAATTATCTGCTGGATTTAATGTATAAAACCAGTCCTATCGATGAGGTTGATTTCAATAACCTGAAAAACGATAAAGTTGAAGCCGCTGCCGTATCTTACTTTTATGATGAAACGGGCGAAGATGATCTCATCGCCAAAAAAGTAGGGAATGAGACGGTGTATACGCTTCCTACCTTCTACGTAACAGAAGAGGCGGTCAAGCAAAAGAACAAGAAGTTAACCACCTCTAATTATGATAAAAGTTTGCTGAATCAGTTGCATAAGGTATATTTTGCTGTGGGAGAAAGCAAAATGAATACCGCTTACCAGGAAGAACTTAATACCGTTTTAGAGGCTCTCAAAAAACACCCTGAGATCGGCATTGAGATTTCCGGATATGCTTCTCCGGAAGGTAATGAAGAAACCAACCGGAAGCTTTCTAACGAGAGGGCCATTGAAGTGTTAAATTATTTTAACCAGCGCGGCATCGTTCGCCGTAGGATCAAAGCCCGTGGGTATGGTGCCACAGCCACACAGAAAGTTAGTGCGGAAGAAAGCCGCCGGGTAGAAATTAAATTGGTTGATCTGAACGAATACAAGGGTTTGTAATTTCCGACAGTCACTAATGAAATGAGGGCAAGGTTGAGTACCTGTGAGATACACGCAAGAAGGTACTCGATCTTGTCCTTCTTTTTTTCTCTCACATAATACACCGGATGTAAACTTACTTGAAGAGCCTTTTGTTACTATAGATCCAAGCGTTTGCTCCATGAAATTATCCGGTAAATCCACTTATACTCAATTTATTAAAGACAAATCCAGAGAACTGGGTTTTGACTTTTGTGGTATTGCCAAAGCAGCTTTTCTGGAAGAAGAAGCCCCTCGCTTAGAAACCTGGTTACGGCAGAACAATCATGGGCAAATGGCTTATATGGCCAATCATTTTGACAAAAGACTGGATCCTGCCAAACTGGTAGAAGGTGCGAAATCAGTGATCACCCTGCTTTATAATTATTATCCGCATCAGGATATCTGTCAGGAAGGCTCCTATAAAGTTTCTAAATATGCCTATGGAGAGGACTACCATTTTGTTATTAAAAAGAAATTACAAACGCTGATCCATTTAATTCGGGAGGAAATAGGCGATGTGAACGGGCGGGCTTTTGTAGATTCTGCACCGGTCATGGAAAGAACCTGGGCAAAGAAAAGTGGTGTGGGATGGATTGGTAAAAACAGTTTGCTGCTCAACAAACAGCAGGGTAGTTTTTTCTTCATTGCCGAACTGATCATTGACCTCGAGCTGGTTTACGATGGACCCATCAAAGATTATTGTGGCACTTGTACCCGCTGCTTGGATGCTTGCCCCACCGATGCCATTACACAACCCTATGTAGTGGACGGCAGCCGGTGTATTTCCTATTTTACCATAGAACTCAAAGAAGCCATACCCCAGGAATACAAAGGAAAATTTAAAGACTGGATTTTCGGATGCGATATTTGTCAGGATGTTTGCCCTTGGAACCGGCATGCCCGTCCACACAAAGAACCTGCTTTTGAGCCATCGGAAGAGCTGGCGAAGATGAAGAAGAATGACTGGGAAGAAATGACGGAAGAAGTGTTCAGGAAAATATTTAAACGATCTGCCGTAAAGAGAACGAAGTTTGCCGGTTTGAAAAGGAACATAAAATTTGTGGGAGAAGGATAAAGGCAAAACGGCAGGCAGCAGCTATAGGGTATGTGTAGTGAATAAAAAAAGAATGCCGACCATTGATCATAGCCGGCATTTCAAAGCTGAATCTTTTCCAGTGTCTGTTATGCCATATTTCTAGCAAAACAGTTCTGTAAAACAGATTCATACATATCGCTAAAATGTGAATAACACCAATCCTCAAGGGTTTTAACCTCATGAGGGAGCAATGCTGCTATAGCTTTCCTCAGCTCTTTCTCAAACAGAGACTGATTAAAGCTTACTTTAGCAAGGATCAACTTTGCATAATTCAACTCCGCACGGATGCTACTAGCCTCAACCTGTTGATTGGAAATTTGCATAGTTCTTCTGGGTTTAAGGTTAAAAAAGGTAAAACTTGTATGTTGATTGAAAATGGTATTCGCCATATAAAAGAATAAAAAAACGATATACAAAGAGAAGTGTCATGAATATAATAAAACTTATGTAAATTTTCAAGCGTTTATACTGTTCTGTTCAGTCAATCGTTATCGACAAAAATTCCTCTATATGATGGAAACGAAGTTATATCAATTTTATGCTTTTTTTTCAGTAATTTTTATTGTTACCTTACTTTCACCGGCTCAGGCACAGAATATATCCATAGAATTGGGCCCAAATGAGATCGGTATCAACGAACAGTTTGTCATCACCGTCAAAGTAGAGAGCGACCGGCTGAATCAATATGATGACTTTCCGGAGATACCGGGTTTTGAGAAAGCAGGTACTTCTACTTCTTCTTCCACCAACATTGTCAACGGTCAGGTCTCTTCCTCGCAGAGTGTTATTCAAAGTTATTTGCCCACGCGGGAAGGTACTTTTCAGTTACCTCCGTTTCAGATGAGTGTCAATGGACAGCAGGTAAGTTCTTCCGGTACCACTATCAAGGTAGGTGCGGCCAAGCAACGCAGAAGCAGTAATAATCCTTTCGACTTTGACGATCCTTTTGAGGATTTTTTTGGGGGAAAAAGCCAACCTGAAGAGTTTGTGGATGTGAAAGAGGAGGCCTTCCTGGCACTTACTACAAGCAAAGATACTGTTTTTCTAGGCGAAGGATTTACCACTACGCTGGCCTTTTATGTATCAGAGAAAAACCAGGCCCCCTTACAGTTCTATGATCTGGGCAAGCAACTCACCGATATTCTGAAAGATATCAAACCTTCTGATGCCTGGGAAGAAAACTTTAACATTGAAAATATTAACGGAGCGCCTGTAACGATTGGCGGTGAGAACTATACACAGTATAAGATTTATCAGGCTACTTTTTACCCTTTCAATCTGGAAACTATCCGGTTTCCCAGCATCCCTTTAAAGATGATTAAATATAAAGTGGCTAAAAATCCTTCTTTCTTTGGCAGAAGAAGACAAGAGGATTTTAAATCTTTTTACAGTCAGCCTAAAAAAGTGGTGGTAAAAGATCTGCCGCCTCATCCGATGAAAGACAAAGTAGCGGTTGGAGATTATCATCTGGAGGAAAGTATCAGCGAAACCACGGTGCAAACCGGAAGCAGCTTCAACTATACTTTTAAGATTGCGGGGGAAGGCAATGTTTCTGCTATCGACAAACCTATTGTACGGCCATCGCAAGATCTGGAAGTGTATGCTCCCAGTATAGAACAGAACATCAGCCGGCGTAATAACCGGGTACGCGGATCCAAAGCTTTTTCATATTATGCGGTTCCGAGTGAGCCGGGAGATTATGCGCTTTCCAATTATTTCAACTGGGTTTTTTTCAACACTTCTACCAAACGATACGATACCCTTGCTTCTGAAATTACAGTAGAGGTATCGGGTAAAAGTCTGAAAAATGAGTCTATCAGTTCGCGGGATGTAGGTAATTTTTATAACAATTTGTCGGGAGTCAACAATAATCTCCGCAATCGGAATAATGAAGGGTGGCTGCAACTGGTCGCCAATATTCTTATTCTATTCATGCTGCTGCTGACAGTGGTGGTAGTATTTAAAAAATAACCTTTGGGTGTCTGGCTTTTAGCTGTTAGCTTTGCTGGTGGAAGGCTAAGCGCCAAGTTTAATTGCACCATGGGAAACAGTTACGGCACGCTATTCAAAATTACCACTTTTGGCGAATCACACGGCAAAGCCATAGGCGTCATCATAGATGGTTGCCCGGCAGGTATGCCCATTGATGAAGCTTTTATTCAGCAGGAGTTAGACCGCCGCAAGCCAGGGCAGTCTAAAATCACTACCCAGCGCAAAGAGAGCGATACTTTTCAGATTCTTTCTGGTACTTTTGAGGGTAAAACCACAGGCACCCCGCTAATGATGCTGATTCCCAATGAAGATCAGCGCAGCAAAGATTACTCTCATATTGCCGATAAATTTCGTCCTTCCCATGCCGACTATACTTATCATGCCAAATACGGCGTGCGCGACTACCGGGGAGGAGGCAGAAGCTCTGCCCGTGAAACAGCGGCCCGGGTAGCTGCCGGTGCTGTTGCCAAACTTTTTCTGAAACACAAAAAGATAAGCCTACAAGCCTATGTCTCTCAGGTAGGCAGCTTCAAGCTGGAGCAGCCCTATCAGGTGCTGGACTTTTCCAAAACCGAGCAGACACCTGTGCGTTGCCCGGATTTAGCCGCCGCAGAAAAAATGATTGCCCTCATTGAAGATACCCGCAAAAAAAGAGATACTATTGGTGGTGTGGTCAGTTGTGTTATCATAGGAGTACCTGCAGGATTGGGTGAACCGGTGTTTGACAAACTGCATGCTGAACTGGGCAAGGCTATGTTGAGTATCAATGCTGTTAAAGGATTTGAATACGGCAGCGGCTTTGAAGGCGTCACAATGTATGGTTCCCAGCACAACGATGCCTTTGTTCAGGAAGGTGAGACAGTCCATACCAAGTCCAATCATTCCGGAGGTGTTCAGGGAGGTATCTCCAACGGAGAAGACATTTACTTCCGGGTCGCTTTCAAACCTGTTGCTACCATCATGCAGGATCAGGAAAGCGTGAATGAGGCCGGCGAAACCGTTACCGTGAGCGGAAAAGGTCGTCATGATCCCTGTGTGGTGCCCCGGGCGGTTCCTATTGTGGAAGCGATGGCAGCTTTAGTCATCGCAGATTTTTACCTGCTGAACCAGACAACCAAATTTTAGTGCTGTCCTTTTACCCTTTATCTACTGACATTCACTGCCCCTTTTAGCAGCTTCACCTTTATTGTGAAGCATCTGATTCCGGAAATACTTTTAATTTGTATACAACAAAATTCTATACAGTATGCATCCGGAAACTTTATTCTCCATCAGTAGCGCATTGGCCATGCTGGGATGGCTGTTACTCATTATAGCGCCCCGGTGGCGTTGGACCCAACGCATCATTGTGTCCGGCTTCCTTGTGTTGCTGTTGGCCGCAGAATACACCCTTTTGATCCTTCTTTTTTTCGGTGATGCGGAAGGTGGTTTTGATTCTCTAAGTCAGGTCTCCCAACTCTTTGAGAACGATTGGGTTTTGCTGGCTGGCTGGGTGCATTATCTGGCTTTTGATTTATGGGTAGGCTGCTGGGAAGTGAGTAATGCCCAGAAGATGGGTATCTCACATTTTGCTGTAATCCCCTGTTTGTTGCTCACCTTCTTCCTCGGACCTGTTGGTCTGTTGCTTTATTTTATAGTGAGAGCGTTTTTCACCAAGCAAGTCTACCATGAAAATTTTTAATTTTTATCACGAACTGGTAAGACGCAATCGCCTGTTGGCCTATGTGGGTCTGACTCACCTGCTGCTGTTTTTTTTGTTCGCCGGGCTTTCATGGATAGATCCTCGTACAATTACCGGGATTAATGCCTGGATTAAACCGATGAAGTTTGCCCTCTCTATCTGGATTTATATCTGGACGCTTGGGTGGTATCTGTATTATTTGCCAGACAGCCGGCTTTGGGTTCGTATCATCAGCATAGGTGTCGCTGTCACGATGCTCATCGAGATGCTCTGTATTGCAGGGCAGGCGGCCCGGGGTGTCCGTTCTCACTTTAATACGGATACAACCTTTGATGCCATCGTCTTTTCCGTGATGGGCAACATGATTCTGATTAACACAGTGCTGGTGATCATTGCTACTGTTTTGTTCTTTGTCAAGAAACCTGACATTACACCTGCCTACCGGCTGGCGATTCGCTTAGGATTATTGTTGTTTTTGTTGGCTAGTGGGGTGGGTGGTATCATGATCCGGCACATGTCACATAGTGTGGACGTGGCCGATGGCGGGGCAGGCTTACCTTTTGTAAACTGGAGTGTAGAAGGAGGGGATTTACGGATCGCCCATTTTATAGGCATTCATGCCCTGCAGATCATTCCGTTCTTTGCCTATAGGATAGAAAGAAAAAGTATAAGTTTTTCTAAGGCATGGATTTGGGTATTTACTGCCCTGTATGTGGGACTCACCGTATTTCTCTTTTGGCAAGCAATGGCCGGAAAGCCTTTCATCAACAGGCTCACTTAAAATTTACGGAAACAGCATGCAAGACCATCCAATACATTGAACCCTCTCCATGAAGGAACTACGCTTAAAAGAAAAGTCTGCAGAATTTGTAGGGGCTTCCCGTCTAAATCATGCCCAGTTTTTTGTAAATAAACCATTCCCAGGCGGCAGCGGCAGCCCAAAGGGTAACTTCCATAAAATCGTGCTGGAAAAGTCTGACGGAGGCAATCAATATACCAATGAGGATTTGTAGCCAAAAAGGGTTGATTCTTTCTACCATGTACTATTCAAGGATTTGTCAATACAACTGTAAAGGTTTCTTTTCTGCGAATATCCTGCAAAAAGTATTCACTTTTGTTAACATTCTCGTAAAAAAAAATTATTTTTTTACAGTTTGCAACTCCCGCAAATCCACAGGCACTACACTGGAGACTCCTTGTTCTATCATCGTGACCCCGTAAATAATATCTGTGCTGGCCATCGTACGTTTGTTATGGGTAACAATGATGAACTGTGATTCATTGGAGAACTTCTTGATAATTTGGTTGAACTTGTCAATGTTGGCATCGTCCAGTGGCGCGTCTACCTCATCGAAAATACAGAAAGGGGCAGGCTTCAGTAGGTAGATGGCAAACAGCAGTGACGTGGCTGTCAGGGTTTTTTCTCCTCCGGAAAGCTGGTTGATGGTCAGGGGGCGTTTTCCCTTCGGACGAGCCATAATCTCTATAGCGGATTCCAGCGGATTATCCGGTTCGGCCAGGCGTAGGTCGCAGTCGTCTTCTTCTGTAAAAAGCGACCGAAAGACACGGAGAAAATTCTCTTTGATTTTATCAAAAGCATCCATGAAGGTTTCCTTCGCTACCGTATCAATTTCGCTGATGGTAAGCATCAGAGAGCTTTTGGCCTGTAGCAAATCTTCTTTTTCGCTGACGATAAAGTCGTAGCGTTGTTTGATTTCTTCATAAGCCTCCATCGCCATCGGGTTGATAGGACCGATCTTCTGAATACGCTCTTTGATTTTCTGGATTTTCTCACGCATTTCTTCCAGTGCTTCCGGGATAACCCCTTCTGTGGCTTCCTGCATGATGGTATCCAGGTCCATGTCAAACTCTACAGAGAGTCTTTCTTTGACACTGCTCAGCTCTAGCTTAGTGCTGTTGAGTTTATTTTGTAGCTCCATGAGCAGCGTATCGCAATGCTCTCGCTGCCGCTGTACTTCTCTGTTTTCTTTCTCTACCCGATCAATATCGCCCCGTAGCGAATAGTAATCACGTTCTGCCTCATGGACCCCCTGCTCTATACTTTCTTTTTCCTCATACATCACCAGCAGTTCCTCCTCCCCTACTTCCTGGCTCTCCAGTAACTGCTTGATGGCATTGTCTGCTTCTTGTAATTCTTTCTGATGGTTGGAAATATTTTGTGTGCCTGTTTCGTAGGCCGATTCTTTGTAGTTGATTTCCTGGCCGATGCTGCTGAGCTTGTTCTCATATTGATAATAGAGAATATTTTGCTGATTATAGGCAGCCGATTTCTCTCCCAGGGTATCATTCTCATCGGCCAGCAGGGCATTGAGCTGGTTGATGTGTGCTTCGAACTGAGCCAGTTCTTCCGTTTTTTCTCTTACCTGGGGTTCAAGTTCCAGACAGGCTTCATGCAATTGCTGGATATCATCTTCAATATCTTCCTGCTTTTGTGTACTGCTGCTGAGCATTTCGGCCAGCTGTTCTTTTTTTGTTTTTACCGAAGCATATTCCTGACTGATCCTGTTGAGCTGGCGTTGCAGCTCTGTAATCTCTCCCCGTTTAGAACTTTGCTTCAGCGTCAGGAGCTGCTGTTGTTTTTCCTTCAATTGTGCATTCCCTTCTTCCACTGCCTGGGTTAGTTCATCCAATTGTTCTTTCAGTTTTTCCAGGTTCTTGGCGCGGCCAATCCTCTTACCTTCAAAGAGCCCTACCGAACCGCCTGAAAGGCTGAAAGGATGCTGGATGATACGCCCGTCTTTGGTGATGAAAGAAGTGTGCGGATCTTCCGGGAGGGTAAAATCACCATTGACGATATAAGCATTGTTCAGCACATACCGAACCAGTTTATCATACCTGTTTTCATACTCTACAATGTCTATGGCTGCTACTGCATTAGAAAAGGATTTGTATTCTTCCGGAACAAAATGGTCAAACTGATCCAGGATGAAAAAATGAGCTTTGCCTTTATCTGCCTGGTGCAACACCTGAATGGCTTCCAGAGCCTCCTGCTGAGAACCGACCACATAATAGTTCATGTATTGATGCAGGTAATTTTCGATACTGACGCGGTATTCATCGGCACAGGTAAGGATATCAGACAACAGAGGGGCTTTCTGCGCCCAGTCCACATTTTTCTTGAGAAACTTAATGGCTTCGGGAAAGCCTTCCAGATTATCTACCAGCGATTTGGTCAGGCGGTATTCATTTTGAATGGCATCGCGGCTCCGAAGGGTCTGCGCTACTGTTTCCTTATACGCTTCAATGTCTCCGGCCAGCGACTCTATACGATCCTGCAAATCGATTTCCTCATCTTCTTTATCGGATAGCTGCAGCTGCAGGGCTTCCAGCTGTTCTTCCAGCTCACCGGTTTTGGCATCGAAGTGGCTTACGTCAGCACTGCGGGCATGGGTGTCGGCGGAAGTCTTTTCCAGGTCCTGTCGGGAGGTGCTCAGCTGCATTTGTTTAATTTCCAGCGATTTTCGCAGCTGGTATCCTTCATCCTGCTTCTGTCGAAAAAGCTGGTCGGCCTGATGGACTTCTTCTTTTAAAGCGTTGGTTTTACTTTTGTGCGTTTCATATTCTTCTTTAAGCTGCTCCACTTTCTCCCGAATCTCTTCCAGTTTTTCGGCAGCGGAGGCTTTCTGCCACTGTAGTTCTTCCAGACTTTCGGCAGCAGCCACGATGTTTTTCCTTTCCTGTTGTAGTTGCTCTTTCAAGCGCTCACTGCGGTTTTGCAGAAAGTGCAACCTTTCGTTTCGCACCTGCTTATCGCTCTCGTAATTTCTGATTTTTTCTACCTGCTCCTGCAGAGATTTTTGCCGTGAGGAGAGTAGCTTTTCCTGTGCCACCAGGTCATTTTTGAGCTGCTCAACCCTGGTTTCCTTCTCTGAGAGCTGATGGTTGAGCATACTTTTCTTCTCCTGTTCCTGGGTGAGTTGCTGGTTCAGGGTAATCAGCTTGTCCCGCTGTGTACTTACTGTTGTTTTGGCCAGCTTAATGCTCAGGTCTTTGTATTCTTCTTTGGCTTTATAATATTTCTCAGCCTGCTTGGCTTGTTTCTCCAGTGATTTTAGATTTTTTTCTATTTCAAAAAGCAGATCTTCTACCCGCTCCAGGTCGGCGTCGGTATCTTCTAGTTTTCTTAAGGTTTCCTTCTTACGGGTTTTGAATTTGCTGATGCCTGCGGCTTCTTCAAAGAGCTGCCGGCGCGAGTTGTCTTTATCATTCAGGATGTCATCTACCATTTTCAACTCGATGATGGCGTAGCTGTTGGCAGCGATTCCCGTATCCATAAACAGGTTCACAATGTCTTTGAGACGGCAGGGGACACTGTTGAGCAGATACTCACTTTCTCCCGAGCGATAGTATCGGCGGGTAATGGTTACCTGGGTGTATTCGGTGGGTAGCAGGTTTCGGGTATTGTCAAAGGTAAGTGACACTTCGGCCAGCTGGGTAGCCTTGCGTTTTTTGGTTCCGTTGAAGATAATATTCTCCATTTTCTCTGACCGGAGCATTCTCGTTTTCTGCTCACCCAGCACCCAGCGTATGGCATCTACCACATTGGATTTTCCACACCCGTTGGGCCCTACAATGCCTGTAATACCTTTGTCGAAGTTAATGGTAACCTTATCACCAAAACTCTTAAAACCTTTAAGTTCTAGTTTCGTGAGCTGCATATCCTCCCTTTGAAAAGGGGCAAATTTATAATTTATTTTCAGATTTGATAGTGTAAAAATTGCCGAAAAAAATCAAAAAAAGGAATTTTTTGTGTATATTTTTTCTAAAGTATAACACACATAACTCTATGTTATGATAATGAAAGATTGGCTAATATTTGTTACCGATTTGCCAACGTTCAGCCTATAGTAAACGCCAGCAGGCACGTAATTCCAACAAATTATTTTATCTTCAGCACACAGAAACTTTTAATTGTAAACAAGCCCCTATGGATGATCTTATACAAATTCTGGTATATGTTGCTTTCCTGTTGATCTATCTGGTGTCTAAGCTGCTCAAAAACAAAAAAGGGAAACCTGTTACCCGCTTGCCCGAACAGGAAACACAGCGTGATTTTTCCGACTGGGAAACGCCTGAACGCAGGCCGGAAGTAGGGCAGGGTCAGGGTAGATCAGGGATGGATGAACCTGAACGTAAGCCCAGTACCCTGGAGGAAATCCTGCGGGAACTTACCGGGGCGGAGACGTGGGAAGAACAGGAACGCCGGCAAAAAGAAGAAAACAGACGTGCCATGGAAAGGCAGCAGGAAAAAGCCCGGCAGGAGGCTGCCAAGATAGAGCAAAAAGTAACCCAAAAAGCAGAAGACTATTCCGGACGCTTAGGTGATGCCGTGCAGCAAGCCAAAAGAGCACGCAACGAACAGGGAAGGGGATTGAAGGAAATAGAGCGTTTGGTAGAACCCATCAAACCTAAGAGAAAATATCAGTGGAGAGGGCGCCGATCTGTAGGGCAGGATATTGCCCGGTCTTTGCGCAATCCGCAAAGTGCTAAAAGAGCGATCATCCTAAGTGAAATTCTCAACCGGAAATATTTTTAACAGTGGTCTTCGGTCATTTGCTGTTGTAGCTAAGTTTGCTGACCCACATCCAGCTATTGACCAAAGTATTTAAAGAAAACAGAACTGCTCGAAACCTTTTCTGTTTTGAGCCGTTTCAACATAAAAATCACCAATTCAGGAAACCTCATGCAAACCACCACACAAGCAACACTGGAAAAAGAAATTGAAGCTTTGCAGGCGCAACTCACCGGCGATATGTTTAAAGACATGGAGATACGGGATAAAATCCACAACCTGAAAATGAAACTCACCGGCACCAAGCCTATGGACTCTCAGATTGACTGCATCGGCTGTGGAAGCTAAAAGGTCTGAGACAGATTAGTGCTTTCCCACCCTAAACACGAAGTTACAGAAAGAGCCTTGGAAAAAAGGAAGTAGGGTGGAGGCTGTTTAACAAGTATACGGATACTTCAGAAGAACTTAACATTCCGCTGAAATTTCTATACTATCTACAATTGTAGAAGCAGGAATAGAAAAATCACCCCTTATATTTATAGTCACTGAGGCGGTACCCATTGATCAAAAGTAGAGCAGTCATACAATCCCATGCTTCTGATGGATAGCCCTATGTCTTTCTCGTACTATGTTTGATTTGTTTCCTGCCTCCGTGAACCTGCCTTCAGGCGAAAAACTGCTCATCCGGCTGATGGAAAAGGAAGATACAGCCCAGCTTGCGTTGTATCTTACCCATCTTTCTGACAAAACCAAACAATTTTTTGCTCCCCATCCCTTTGATCCGGTTACCCTTCAGCAAATTGGCCAGTCATTGGATCATCAAAGAGTGCTACGGATAATTGCTGTCGAATCGAGGCACAACCGCATCGTGGCCTACACTTTGGTACTCTGGGGTGTGCTGCCTAACGACGCAAGACGATTTGAGACGCATGGCGTTTCCCTGTCTCCTCAAACAGACTGCACGCTGGCCCCTTCTGTAGCAGATGCGTATCAGAGCCAAGGGCTTGGCAGTCTGCTCATGACAAAAGTGATGGCTGCTGCCAGGGCCATGAGGAAAAGTCGTATCGTATTATGGGGTGGTGTGCAAGCCGGTAATGAGAAAGCGGTTAGTTTTTACGAAAAGTTTGGCTTTACGCGTGTGGGCACATTCAACCGTCATGGCAATAATTACAATATGCTGCTGGCTATTAAAGTTTCTGATGGTTAAATGAAAAAATCCTATTTATATTCCAGAATTAGCTAAGTCTGTAGGGATCATCAGCATGATCAATAGTCTGAAAAAGATTATATGTAAAACTTGTACAATACTTTTTATCCGGATAAATTATCCTGATCATATTCACGAAAATTGGAACGCGTTCTTTACAACATCAACAAGGTTATCCATCCGACCAGCACGGAATTAGCCGCCCTGGTTAAAATTATTCAGCCCAGGGTGATAGAAAAAGGAGAGCATTTTTTACGAGAAGGAGAAATATGCCGATCGATTGCGTTTATAGAGCATGGCAGTGTCCGCGCTTACTATAGGGTAGAGGAAAAAGATATCTGTAAAGACTTTCTTTTTGAAAATGCTGTGATCGGTTCTTTTGCCAGTTTTTTTTCTCAGTTTCCTTCTGCTTTGAACATAGCTGCTCTGGAAAAAACCCATGTTCTGCAAATGAACTATGAAGAGGTGATACATCTGTATGACAATTATCCATCTTGGCAGAAATTAGGTCGTATAATCGTTCAGGATCAGTTTGTGAAGGCTGAAAGAAGGGAAGCCTCTCTTTTGAAAGACCCACCGGAAGTACGTTACAGAGCACTGATCGAAGAGCACCCCAAAGTTTTCAAGAAAGTACCCCTGCATTACGTTGCCAGTTATCTTGGCATTACGCCCGAAACCCTGAGCCGGTACAGAAGTAAAATCAAGTTATGATGCTTTCTTGATTTGAATCAAGTAGATTTTATCAGAGGCTTCTTTTCTTTGCTATACAACAAATACATAGCAAAATGAACAATAAACCAACACAGTCCCAGCAGGAGGGTCAAGAGCCATTGTTGCTTTTTACTGACCTCATTACATTTCGTGCTACACAATCCTCTACGAATGGTCAGTATGCTATTTTTGAAGAAGAGGTACCCCCTTTGGGAGGACCTCCGCCCCATGCTCATCCGGATGAGGAGATTTTTTATATTCTCCGTGGAGAATTTCAATTTGTGCTCAATGATCTCACAAATCCTTTTAGCGCACAAGCAGGAAGCTTGATTCATGTTCCTGCCAATGCAGTCCATACTTTCAAAAATGTGGGCAAGACGGCTGGTAAAATGGTAGTTATCATCACTCCCGGTCATCTGGAGCATTACTTCCGAGAAGTAGCAATCCCTGTTTCAGAAGCTGTGGAAAAGCCGGATTTAAATGTATCCCCCGATATCAGCAAAATTGATACAGCCAAAGCCTTTGCCCTAGCAGAGAAATATGGCATCCAGTTTTTCTTACCAAAGGTAATATCTGTTTGAAAGGTAAATGAATTGAGCTTTATAATTTACCGACACAGTCAATTATTGTAAGAATCAATGGAGGTTACTTATCTAGGTCCTGCTACTTTTTCTAAGTCTTTTTCATTTACTTTAGTAAAAGGAAAATGCAAGGTGCAAACCATTGAAAAAATCAGAAACGCCAATGGGGAAGTGTACGCTGTGCTCACCTACGAGCCCAACAAAAACTATTTGCTCATGAAGTGGATAGGGTTTTGTACCGAAGAAGAAGTAAAGCAGGCATCCCTTAAAATGCTGGAATGGCAGCGAAATGAAGGGCAAAAAAAGGGGTGCAAATTTCATATTCATGACACCAATGAGATAGAAAGTGCCTGGGCAGGATTAGTAGACTGGATTAACAATGAACTGTTCCCTAAAAGTTATGAGGCTGGCTTACGATACAATATCAGCATTCTTTCACCTGACCTTTTTTCCCGTCTCTCCTCACTGGCCTTGTCTCAGAGGCACAATGTCAGAGTCCCTACTGTTCTTTGCGAGACACTGTCGCAGGCGGAGCGATGGCTTACTGAAAAATACAGAGAGCTATAACAGCATGCATTAAGTAGTCAGCTGTAGTTGATAGCAGCATGCTTTCTTGATCCAAATCAAGTGACTTACCCTCTTCCTTCCATTTCTTTGTAGAGTAATTCTGAAGTAAACTTATCACACTGTAAAATCATGAAACATTCAAATAGAACCTTATTAAAAGGAGGCCATGTGCTTACCCTTGATCCTGCTTTAGGAAATTTACGCCAGGCAGACTTATTGATAGAAGATACAACCATTGCAGCCATAGCGCCATCCTTGTCGTTGAACGATGCCCAGGTGATAGATGCCAGCCATATGATTGTCATGCCAGGTTTGATAGATACCCATCGCCACTTGTGGGAAACTTCTATCAGGGGCATTGCCGCTGACTATACCTTATCGCAGTACTTAAAACATATTTTGGGCACTTTTGCACCAGTCTACCGCCCGGAAGATGTATATATTGGAAACCTATTAGGTGTTTTGGAGGCAATCAATGCAGGCATTACCACCATTTTTGACTGGTCGCATATTATGAATACACCTCAGCATGCGGAGGCCGCTATCAGGGGGTTACGGGATTCAGGCGCAAGAGCTATATTTGGGTATGGCACACCTGGAACTTCTGTTTGGGAGTGGTTTTATGAAAGCAAGCTTATGCATCCTGAAGATATCAAACGTATCCAATCTCAATACTTTGCCTCCATAGATAATTTAGTTACGCTGGCTATGGCTATTCGTGGTCCGGAACATTCAACCCTGGAGGTAACCAGACATGACATTATCTTAGCCCGCGAATTAGGCCTCCCAATTTCTATGCACATTGGAGGCGGGAGTTTTGGTCTCAAATACCAGGGAGTACGGAAGCTGCAGGAGGCCGGATTATTAGGACCGGACCTGAATTTTGCGCATGGGAATACTTTAAGCGTGGAGGATCTCCAATTGCTGGCGCTGCATGGCTGCTCCCTTTCCATTACACCCGAAATTGAAATGCAGATGGGCCTTGGATTTCCTGTTACAGGTAGCGCCTTGGCTTATGAGATCAATACCGGCTTAGGCATTGACGTGGTAACAGGTACCGGAGGCGATATGTTCAGCCAAATGAGAATGGCTTTGCAAACCGAAAGGGCGCTGTACAATCAAGATTATATAGCCAAAGGAGAGATGCCTGAAACATTACCCATTTCTGTAAAAGATATATTACAGATGGCTACTATCGGAGGGGCTACCGCATTAGGGCTGGCTTATAAAACCGGCTCTCTGACCCCAGGCAAACAAGCGGATATTATTATGATTGACAGCCATAGCCTTAATTTATTTCCGGTAAACGATCCTGTTTCTGCAGTAGTGTTACAAGCTCATCCTGCTAATGTAGATACTGTTTTCATCGCTGGAAAAGCAGTGAAACAACACGGGCACCTACGCTACCATAACCTGGAAAGGGTAAGGGAGCAAGCTCTGGCTTCAAGAGATTATCTTATAGAAAAAAGCAAAGTAAATTCGTTAGCTATGCAAACGTAATGTTAGATTATTGGCTGCTGCATCGGGGTAAACAATGTCAAATAAGGGCCATGAAATAGCAAAAAGAGTTGTTCGCTGATTTCTTTTATTTACAAAAACTAAATGACCGTGAGTCTTATGGCTCACGGCACCCGTGCTCACAACGGCTGTCAGGATCAATCAGTATATGAATTATACAGCAGTGGTGGCCAATATTTTCCCTGACTGGTGTTTCTTCCACCTACGGAACATCTTGAAACTGCAGCAGAATATCCACAGATGACAAGACAAACATAGAGGCCGAAATGAACGGCGAATAACTTGATGGTGAGCTGCGTGTTACCCCAGTACAGTCTTTCCGCCTCAAAGATGATGGTTAGTAAAACCATACCGACCAGGCCCGCTGATCCAATAGTCAGCAGCAGACGGATAAAGGTTTTTTTGTGTCCAGGAAATTTACGACGGAAATAAAGGATGAAAAGCCGGATCACTTCCCATTGAAACAGAACGAGTAAGAGCGTTAATCCATTTTTTTTACCAGCTCCCAGGTGATATGACCTTGGTAGGCATACCAATAGCACTGTTTAACTGCGTTACCTGATTTTGATAAAAATCAGCTAATACCACATAAGTTTTAATAAAGTGCATAAATAAAAGAGCGAAAGCCCGAGCAAAATCGTGGCCCCAACGGAGTTGAGGATGTGATGGCTATGTGGGAGGAATGATATTTTGCTCAAGATTTTTGGAGACTTTTCATCGATTGGAAAAGTCTCAATAATAATTAGAAAACATGCTATTTTATTGTTCTTGATTTGTCATAAAATCAGCAATTTTCTATAAACTAGGTTATGCACTACTGTTTAACCTATCTGGTATAACTTACTATCCTTACAGGCATCAAGCATGCAAAAGAGTGATTGAAACGGAATTTTCTGCTTCTAAAGTAGCAGGGTTTGTATCACCAGGTGTAAAGAGGAATTTTGCCTATAGACTGCACAGAATATCTTTTTCCGCAAGATTTTCAGTATCTGCTCCAGGCGCTGAAGGATGTTCTTAACCTTGATTGACCTATTTTTTGCTCATTCCCTGCTCACGCAGAAGTCTCCTTCTTCGTCCAATTTGACAAACTGTCTGGGTGAGACTCCGGTATAATAGGTAAAGTCTTTGATTAAATGACTTTGGTCATGGTAACCAAACTGCACGGCCAGGTTCAACCAGTCGATCTTTTCCTGCCCACGATTAAGAATAAAAAACAATAGCTGTTTGAATCGTAAAAACCGCAGGTGTTCTTTGAGAGAATAACCCGTATATTTTTTAAACCGTAACTGAACGGTTCGCTCTGTCAGGGAAATTCTATCCGCTATTACTTTTACTGGATTGACAGCCGGATTATGTAGGTCTGTTACACTGTCCAGCAAGGGTAACGCAGCTCCCTCATTTTGAGAGATAGTACAGATCAGGTAATCTGTCAGCGCTTTCACTCTCTTCTCCGGTTCGGTCATCGCCTTCAGCATTTCCCAAATTTCTTCAAGGCGTTGTGCAGCAGTCAAAACTTCCTCTTCTGTCAAACCTTGGGTATCCCATTTGTCTACAGGTAAAGAAAGAAACCGGAAAAAACCATTATAAATAAATGGCAGGATTCTCTGCACAGTCTGCCTTAACGGGAAGGCAGTTTGTTCGTCTTGCTGCCCAATACATGCAGGCACCGGAAACGGTGTTGGTGTTGCCTAAGTGGCTGCTTAAAGGGACTGGCTGGTTCAATCCTTTTATGAGAGAAGCTTATGAAATGAATTATCAGGATGCTTATCCTTTTCTTTTTAGTTCAGCCAAGTTTGAGAAGGCCTTCCACTTCAAACCTACTTCTTATGAAGAGGGCATCATGGCAACAGCCACATGGTTCCTGAAAAACACCTGATTGGCTGGTAGAAATGTATCAAAAAAGCGTGGTGAGTCCCGAAAAACATTGTAGTTAGTACTTTTGTACTTTGTTCATCTGCTTTTTATACCTTTGGATCATCTCTTTGTCATGGTACATTCTTGTGTATTAGTTTATTACAATATGTTCTGAGAAGTCATTGGAGAAATTCTCAGCATTGTTGTCACCGATGATAATATGCTTATTGGGTGCTTTTATCAAAGGAATAGAGTTTTTCTCTAAACCAAAAAGCCAGGTTGACCAGCAGGATTAATGCCGGAACTTCAATCAGAGGACCCACCACACCTGCGAATGCCTGGCCGGAATCAATGCCGAACACACCAACTGCCACAGCAATAGCCAACTCAAAATTATTGCCGGTAGCCGTAAAGGATATGGATGTGTTTTCAGCGTAGCTGGCGCCTAAAAAGCGTGCCAGACAAAAGCTTAGAAAAAACATCAACCCAAAATACACCACCAGTGGCAGGGCAATTCGCAGCACATCCAGTGGAATATCCACCATCATTTGCCCTTTCAGACTGAACATGACTACAATGGTGAACAAAAGGGCTATGAGGGTCAGCGGGCTGATCCTGGGAAGTACATTCCTCTTGTACCAGACTTCTCCATAGGCTTTCTTGCAAAAGTAGCGGGTCAGGAAACCAGCCAGGAATGGCAATCCCAGATATAGTAGCACGCTTTCTGCTACTTCGCCCATGCTAACCTCCACAACAGCACCCTGAATGCCGAACACCGGCGGTAGCACACTGATGAAGAGCCAGGTCAGAAAGCTATAGAAGAGCACCTGAAAAAGGCTGTTCAGTGCCACTAATCCGGCAGCATATTCCTTATCCCCTTGTGCCAGATCATTCCAGACTAGTACCATGGCAATGCAGCGGGCCAGGCCAATCAGGATTACGCCGATCATGTAATCGGGATGGTTTTGCAGAAACAGCAGTGCCAGGGCGAACATCAACAGCGGTCCGATCAGCCAGTTCAGTATCAGGGAAAGTGTGACAACTTTCAGATTCCGGAATACTTTACCCAGATGCTCGTAGCGTACCTTGGCCAAAGGCGGATACATCATGACAATGAGCCCAACAGCAATGGGAATGTTTGTGGTACCCAACTGGAACTGCTCCATCTGTGCCTCTATGTCTGGAATGATGTTTCCCAGCAGGATACCCAGTCCCATGGCCAGAAAAATCCACAGGGTCAGATAGCGGTCCAGTAAAGACAGCCGCGCTTTTGGAGGACGTTTTTGCTTAATGCTATGACTCATTTTATTGATCGTTATCTACGTTATGCTATTTCCTGGCTTCTATCTGCTGGATGTTGATACGTTTGATATACTCGGCCAGGTAGAGCATATGAAGGGCGATTTCCCGAGTAGTTTCGTCGTATCGTTGTGCTTCCGAAGGAGTACCGTCGAAATAGCGGGGATCATCATAAGGCAGCGCTACCCGCACATCGGCGCCCGGTACCACCGGACAGGACTGATCGGCTTCTGAACAGACCATCACAGCAGCAAAGACTTTGGAAGGATTCTGGGAGTTTTGATAGGGCTTGGAGTAATGAAGGGTGGTAGGGTAACCATTCCCCGGGCTGATTAAATAACGAGGATTACCGCGCTGCCGCTGGGCTACATTTACCTGAAAACCCGCCCGATCCAAAGCATCGGCTGCCCGGGGATTAAAGGCCGTGGCTTCCAATCCTCCGGAATAAACCTGTATTCCCTCCAGGCCATAATATTGTGCCGCTGTTTGCAGCCAAACCTGCTCCAGATGGCTGCGCCGTGAGTTTTGGGTGCAAATGAACAGCACCTTGGCTTCACCAGCCTCAGCAAGTTGTTCTGCCAGGTAATCACCCAGGGTTTGCAAAGCTTTTTTCCGCTCCTGCGGAATCTGGTCAAATTCCTGTACAACTCTTTTTACATATTGCTGCAGCTTACGGGTAAAGTGTGGTTCTTTTGCGGCATTTACATTACTATATAACAATATAGCGATGATGCTGAAAAGAGAAAGTCTTATTGTTTTCATAGGGTAAAAGTGAATGGTATTTACTTTGTTTTTTGGTGGTATATCACTGGCTACTGCTCAATTTGGGAAAAGCAGTAAAGCATCTCAGTGGCGATCTGTCGGCTGCGCTCATCGTAACGGGCTGCTTCCTGAGGCGTACCATCGGCTTCTTTAGGATCTTCATAGGGTAGGGCGATGCGAAAGATCGCTCCAGGTACAAACGGGCAGGCCTCATCAGCCTGAGAACAGGTCATGATGGCAGCAAAATCCTCCCGGGGATTGGCCGGATCATCGTATTTTTTAGAGTAGACTTCCTGCGCTGGCATATGCTGATCATAACGAACCCGGTAACGGGGATTCTCCCCCTGACTGATTTTTTCAATGTCAAATCCGTCCCGTTTCAGGGCTGCCACTGCCCGAGGATTAAAGGCCGTAGCTTCGGTACCACCCGAAAAGGTCTGCACCTTCGGCACGTTGTAATGATGGGCAGCCAGGCTGGCCCACAGCTGGCCCATATGACTGCGTCGGGAATTGTGTGTACAGATGAAAATCAGCTTGGCTTCCTCTCCTGCTTTAACTTTTTTCTGGATGAACAGGGCTAGCTCTTTGAGATTATCTTTTCGTTCATCAGGAATCTGATCAAAGTCCTGAATGGCTTCTTCAATGGTGTGCATAGTGTTTTGAGTCTCTGAAAATTTGAAAGCTTTGGCTACCAGAATGCCGCAAAATATAAGGGCGCTCAGGATAATTACCCATAAGGTTCTTTGGTGGAAAAGTTTCACTGTTAGTGGTGATAGTGTGGTTTACAATCGGGTAAGAATGAAAAGAAGCAGCTGCTAGAAAGCTTCAGATTTTGGCTTTTCTGCATACACTGTCACGCTCACAATCGGACTATCCTGCTGCTGAAAATGCTGTACTTCGGTAGGGGAAAGATACCTGGCCAACATCTCATCCGGCAACGTAATAGGCTTTTCCTTTTGGATCATGAGTTGGGTAAAACCAGCAGCTCGGAAATGGAGAAGATACTCTTCTTTCTGGAGAGCCCCGGCCACACATCCGGCATACATCTCGGCCTCCTGTTGCAGGACTTCGGGCAATGTGCCGGTTAAGACAATATCTGAAATACTGAAGTGACCGCCCGGCTTCAGGATACGGTAGATTTCGGTCATTACCTGCATTTTATTAGGAACCAGGTTTAGCACACAGTTGCTTATCACCACATCAGCCGTCTGTGCTTCCAGCGGGATGTCTTCCAGATCGCCGTTGACAAACACTACATTATCGTAGCCCATTTTCTCAGCATTGCGCCGAGCTTTGGCAACCATGTCCTCGGAAAAATCAATACCTATTACCTTACCCTCCGGACCAGTCAGGTGACGGGCCACAAAGCAATCGTTCCCAGCACCTGAACCCAGGTCTACGACAGTATCCCCGGTACTGATGCGGGCAAACTGGGTGGGTAAACCACAACCTAACCCCAGGTCTGCCTCCGGTTGATAGCCTTGTAGCGTGGTATAATCATCCGACATGATGGTATCAAATGATTCATGATCATTGGATCCGCAGCAACTGGGTTCACAACAGCCACCATTTCGATTCTCTCTGGCAATCTGACTGTATTTGTCATTTACTTGCTGTTTGATTGCTTCTGCATTTTTCATGATATTATCGTTTTATAGCAATGAGGTGGCTCTCACTTTAGGTTGAACCAGTGTGAATTTTTTAGCAACAAGTTCCTTCCGGCCCTTCGAAGGAGGCAAAAATGGCCTCGAACCGGGAGCGCATTTCTTTCCAAGTTTCAGGGTTAATACAGTAGTTCATAGAAGTCCCTTCAACAGTGCCCTGAATCAGGCCGATATTTTTAAGTTCTTTGAGATGTTGAGAGACAGTAGCCTGTGCAATGCCCAGTTCCTTCACCAGATCATTGTTAATACATTGCTGAGTTTTGAGCAGATGCTGTATAATCGCAATGCGAGCGGGGTGTGAAAAGGCTTTCCCTAGCTGCGCCAGTTGGTTCTGTTCTTCTGTGTAGTTTTGTATTTTGGTAATTCCCATAATTATATTACAATATTACGATGGACTAAATTAATATGCAACATAAAGAAAAAACATAATCAGTGAAGCAGTAGAAGAGTTAACTAAAAAAATCATAGGATCAAAAGCCAATTTTCTTTAATTATCTGTGTCCGATTTCTTAGTAAGAGGTCACAGTTCATTTATATAATTGTAAAATAAGCACTGCTGTGTTATTCTATCTTCATTCTGCTCATTTTTGCTATTCTGCAGATTTTGCAATTAAAACTTGCAAAAAGTTGTCAAATTGACAACTTTTTATTATAATTGCGCGTACTTATTCGTGAATTGAGGGGAAGATAAGTAAGAAACTATGAATATAATTAACCGCCGAACTATCAATGGATATTGTAGGCAGTATGCTGAAGTATCTGGAACTCTTAGATCGTGGTATCACCATGTATCTAAAGTGAAGTGGGAAAGTTTTCAAGACATACAAAGAGACTATAACTCAGTAGATGCAATTAAAGATAACCGGTACATTTTCAATTTAAAAGGAGGCGATTATCGGTTGATTGTAAGAATTAGTTTTGAATATAAAGCTGTAACTATTAAATGGTTTGGCTCTCATGCTGAATATAATAAAATAGATGCCAATACCATAAACCAAGAATTTAAAAAATTTTAACTAAAATTACTTATGAAAATTGTCAGACCTATTCATACTGAAGATGAGTACGATAAGGCTTTGGTACGTGTTGATGAAATCTTCGATGCTAAGAAAGGTACCAAAGAGGGGGACGAATTAGAACTGTTGTTAATACTTATAGAAAAATACGAAGATGAACACCATCCAGTGCCATTGCCAGATCCTATAGAAGCCATTAAGTACAGAATGGAAGAACTGGGATTAAAAGATAAAGATCTGGTTCCTTATATTGGGAACAAAGGAAATGTTTCTAAGATATTAAACCGGCAAAGAAAGCTAACGGCTGATATGATGCGGGCTTTGCATAAGTACCTTGGGGTACCGGCTGAATCTTTATTAGCTTAACAAAAAATTAAATAGGGGTAGTCAATTGACTACCCTTTTTCAATACTATGCTAAAATGCAACATGACAAGTTGTGAGGTCAATAGCTTTCTAAAATCTTAGATAATTCTTTGGGATCCTTTGCCAGAGATTCAGGTATTACATGATCTATATGAAAATCAAAGTTATCCAGTAGACCATTACACCATCTGCATTTATGCTCAAACACTTTAAGAACAGCGTATCTTTGAGCAGGAGTGAACTTATATTTAACAGACATTTAAGTAATTAGTAGAAGATATTATTGGTAGCCCCGACAGGAATCGAACCTGTATCAAAAGTTTAGGAAACTTCTATTCTATCCATTGAACTACGGGGCCGAAGGTTGCGTAGTGTAGAGATGAAAAAAAGAAAAAATTCTTTTTCGTTTTGCAAAAGTAGGCTTTTCAACCTCGTTTTTCAAATGCTTTCTGTAAGATTTCTTCTATATTCTCGTTTTGTTCGGGTTCTTTGCCGCAATCAACCGCAGGCCGTCCAGCGTTAGCCAGGGTTCTACAGCCGTAAATTGATCTGTAAGAGGAGCCATAATCTCAGAAAGACCTCCCGTGGCAATCACTTTGGTGTCTCCTTCCAGCTCTTCTTTAATTTTTTTCACCAGATATTCTACCAGTCCTACATATCCCATGACGAGTCCCGATTGAATGGCGTGTACAGTATTCTTCCCGATCACACTGGGCGGTGGGGTGAGCTCCACAAAAGGGAGTTGGGCAGTGTTGGCAGAAAGCGCTTTCATGGCGGATTCCAGGCCGGGTGCAATAGAAACGCCTACCAAAACGCCCCGGGCATTAACGATGGTGATGGATAGGGCCGTGCCAAAATCTACAATGATGCAGTTGCTGCCATACAAGGTATAGCCTGCTACAGCGTTGGCCAGCAAATCAGAGCCGATCTCCTGGGGATGATCAATGTGAACCTGAATACCTGTATCAAGCTTTGGGCTCACCAACAGGGGATCCTGCTGAAACAATCGCTTGATCATTCGCTGAAAAGTAGCGGTGAGGGGAGGTACCACACTGCTGATGACAACCTGGCTGATGGCTGCTAAAGATATATGATTATGACCCATCAGCGTTCGAAACATCACCTCATATTCATCGGCTGTTTTATTGGCTACCGTATTGAGCCGCCAGTGATGAATCCACGAATGGTCATAAATACCAAAGGCAATGTTGGAGTTTCCTATATCGATAGCAAGTAACATAGCATGACCGGTTTGAACATTGTCCAAGTTGGGATGTTAGATTTATAAATCAAAATATAAAGCCATGCAGGTGGAGGAAAATAAGATTGTAACGTTAAGCTATGAACTGAGAGAGCATGACGCTGCTGGCCCGCTTCTGGAGGTGATGGATATAGCGTACCCTTTTATTTTCTTTTATAAGTCAAATTATATTTTAGATACTTTTCAGGAAAAATTAAGAGGACTCGCCGCAGGAGATCCTTTCGCATTTACTCTTTCCTGCGAGGAGGCCTATGGGCCACGGCAAATGGCCGACATCGTGGATATTCCTATTGAGCGGTTTGTCATAGATGAGGAAATGGGAGATTCCATCCAGGAGGTAGGGCAGTATGTGGCTATCACCGATGACCAGGGCATAAAACACCATGGAAAGGTGGTAGAAAAAACCATTACGCACCTGAAAGTTGACCTGAACCATGCTATGGCAGGCAAAACGCTTCACTTTAAAGGTCGTGTACTACAGGTCAGAAAAGCTTCTGCTGACGAAATGGTGCAGCAACGCTATATTATGCCGGATGGCATTAGATTTTGATAGAAAGGTTACGACTACTATTTTGCGCTCCAAAAATGAGTGGTAGTCGTATGAAATATATTTATCTCCTGGTAGTGTTGTTGATAGGCCAGACAGCCGTGGGGCAAATCCTGAATGTTGAGAAGAACCGCCTGAAAGGTGATTCTGCCAACTACTTTCTGGGAAATATTGGTGCAGATCTCAATGTGAACAACCGCAGTGTCAACGACGCAGGCGAAACCCTTACTTTCATTGGTTTAACATCCAATTCCGATGTTGGGTATATATCCGAACATCATAGTTTTCTGTTGTTGAGCCAGTTTCAGTACAACGCTACCTCAGACAATACCATTAACAGCACGGGTTATGGGCATTTTCGTATCAACTGGCTGAGAGAACAAATACTTTCCTATGAGACTTTTACCCAGCTACAGTATGATCAGGGTAGAGGCATGCGAATCCGCTGGTTGGGGGGTGGTGGTATTCGTTACCGTATATTTGATGAGGAGAAGGCCAGCTTATACGTAGGCATAGGGGCTATCTATGAACGGGAAGTATGGAAAGTACCATTAGTAGAAGGTGCACTCAGAGCGATTAACCTGTGGAAATCTTCTAATTATATTTCTCACCGGGTAAAGATCAATCCCCACATGGATTTTAACCTAATTGCCTATTATCAGACAGGCTATGACAATGGGCAGGATTTTTTTCGGCACCGTATGAGCATAGATGCTAATCTGCTGATCAAGGTGTTCTCAAGACTTTCCTTCCGTACCTCCTTCAACGCTGCCTACGAAAACCAACCCATTGTTCCTATTCCTAAGTTTGTCTATTCTCTGACTAACGGTATTCAGCTAAGTTTTTAAAAGTAGCCCAGGGACTAATAATAGGCCCAGGTTTTTTTATAGTTAGGATAAATGGTAAAGTATTTATCCGAGACTTTCTCATAAAGGGCTTCTTTTAACTTATCCATATTAATTTTTTTAGCAGCCGACACAAATACAGCGTCGTGATGCCCGTTACCCATATAGGTGGCTTCCAGTTGCTCCAGCGTCAAAGGTGGATGATAATCTACTTCTTCCTCGTGTGCATGTCCGTTGAGGGTGTGGCCATTGTGCTGCATCAACTGGTCGATTTTATTGAAAACCATGATGGTGGGTTTATCGGCACTGTCAATGTCGGCCAAAGTGGCGTTGACCACGTTGATTTGTTCTTCGAAAGAAGGATGTGACACATCTACCACATGCAGCAGAATGTCGGCCTCGCGGATTTCGTCCAGCGTAGATTTAAAGCACTCAATCAGGGCATGCGGCAATTTCCTGATAAACCCTACCGTATCGGTCAACAGAAAAGGAATTTGCTGGATGACTACTTTTCTCACGGTAGAGTCCACTGTGGCAAACAACTTGTTTTCTGCAAAAACATCTGATTTGGATAGCAGCTGCATCAGGGTAGACTTACCTACGTTGGTATAGCCTACCAGGGCCACCCTCACCACTTTCTCCCGGGCTTTACGCCGGGTAGCACTTTGCTTGTCAATTTTTTCCAGTTTTTTATTGAAAAGGGCAATTTTATCGCGTACGATCCGCCGGTCTGTTTCCAATTCTTTTTCACCAGGACCTCTCATACCAATCCCTCCCTTTTGTTTGGAAAGGTGTGACCACATTTTGGTCAGGCGGGGAAGCAGATACTGATACTGGGCCAGTTCAACCTGTGCCTTTGCCTGAGCCGTTTGAGCCCGGATAGAAAATATATTTAAGATCAGCAGGCTTCTGTCAAGAATTTTGCATTGTAATTCCCTTTCCAGGTTGCGTACCTGAGAGGGGGTGAGGTCATCATCAAAAATGACCATATCTACCTGATGCTCCAGTACATATTTTCTGATTTCTTCCAGCTTTCCTTTTCCCACAAAATAGGCGACATCTGGTTTTTCCAGCTTCTGGGTAAATCTTTTCAGCGTCAGAGCACCGGAAGTTTCTGCCAGAAAGGCAAGTTCATCCAAATATTCTTTTACTTTAAAAGCAGGTTGAGTTTGATTGATGAGTGCCACCAGTACCGCAGTTTCCTTCTTGACGGCCGTTGAGAAAGTATTTGTCATTCAGTCTTATTTAGTCTCTTATTGATTTACAGTGCAGTCACGCTATAGCTTAGCCCTGTCATTTACATCGACAGAAGGCAGAGCGCAACTTCCACTAATTATAAAAAAATATCAGGAACAATAAAGTTCAAAATGATACTTTTTTGCTCATAGACTTATTCTGATGAAGATATTTACGGATTTAGAAAGCGCAAGTTACTTTGCCGTACAAAAGCCGGTTGCCCTTCCCATTCGATTTTAGTCCACACGTCCTGTTGCCCTTCAATTTTCACCCGATGCCCTTTTTCGCTGATGTAGAGTACCTCTGCCCCTGAAGAAGGGCCACTCATGATATAAGTATTATCAGTGGTGATAATAGCTTTCTGTATGCTGATAGGATAGTTGGTGAGCACAAACAGCAGGGACAGCAATAGCACATAGGCAATCCCAAAGCCATATGGTTTATAAACCTGTTTTCTGCCCCATAAAACAAAATAGGCCAGACCGGCCAAGGTCAGGGCAATGAGTCCATACAAAAACACGAAATGATATTTACGAAAGAAGCTGAGAAGCAAATCATAATCATCGTATTGATAGCCTCGCAGGTTATATTCATTAGAAAGCTGCTGCATTTTCGCAATCACTCTTTCGTCAGAAGTAAACAGAAAGTATTCATTTAAATAATACAGTGCTTCACTATAATCGCCCAGCCCTTCCTGTATAAAAGCCATTTTCAACAGCATAGCGGGCGAAAATGATTCCTCTTCCTGGTATAGCTGCTCATACAGTTTATAAGACTCTGTGTATTGCCGGGTAGCAAACAGAGAATCCGCTTTTTGCAGAATAGCTTCATAGGCTGACTGGGCAAACACAGCAGACAAGCTCAGAAACTGGCTGAAAAACAAGAAAATGAGATTTTTGTAAATTACGTTTTGGATTTTCATTTAAGCCTTTTACCTTTGCATCGCAATTTAAAGATAAACCTTTAACAAAAGCAACTGACGCATAGTTAGGTTCTTAAGGTTCATACAGACCGCGTCAGGGAGCTGGTTTGCAGAGATTGGGTCATGTTGGCCGCCTCACATAATAAATGAATCCGTAGCTCAGCTGGTAGAGCAACGCCCTTTTAAGGCGTGGGTCCTGGGTTCGAATCCCAGCGGGTTCACATTTTTAACAAAAAATTAGCCTCAGTTATTGCAACTGGGGCTTTTTTTATGGTTGTTTTCTGGTAATCTAAGTATGAATATTATTTAGTTCTGCTAAAAAAATTGATGTTGTTGTAATTAAGTAAACATATTAAAGGTGTGTTCTGACCATTTAGTGCCTCGTTGTATGTATTCTTATCATGAACACCACTACCCCATTGACATTTTTGATAATTACAAACAGGTAATTTCCTTTTTGGGACCCTCTCCTGGCGTTTACGAATCGGGAAAAAGTGGCAAAGCCAGAGCCAGTACCTGCAAAACGGGCATGAGCCATATGAGGCGTATCCTGTATATGGCTTCCCAATAAGACTATGGCAAAGTTCAGTTTAATACCCCTTAGTATGTCAAGCGCTCTTCAGAATAATTTATGTATTGGCATTGGAATATTTTTACGAGGCTGTTTGTCTGAATACTTAAAAATAAATGCGGTTTTATCGTCCTTCAAATAAATTCCGTCCTAAAGAAAGAGCCCGGATTTTACCGTTGGCAATGGAACGTTTCAGCATCCAGAATCCGCAATCGGGATGGATATAATGGATCTTGTTTTCTCCCAAAACTTTTACGGCTTGCTCCAATCTTTTTGCAATGAGCTCGGGGGTTTCTATCACTGTAGATTTAATGTCCACCACCCCCAAACCAATGCCAACTTCGGGACGCAGCTCTTTGAAATATTCTAATTCACCATATCCGCGATGAGCAAATTCAAGCACAACATGATCGGCATGTAATGCATTGAGATAAGACATAAGCTTGTCCCAGGTACCTTGTTGGATGGTTTGCCCACCATAGTTTCCGAAGCAAAGATGTACAGCGGGTGTATTAGGCACTGCATCCAGCATTATGTTGATGGCACTCACCGCCCATTCCCACTCTTCCGGCGAACCAGGAAGATTAGCTTCGTCAATCTGCACCACATTTGCATCAATTTCTTTAATTTGATTTGATAGAACCCTTGCCAGGGCATGGGCCAGGGATGGCAGGTCCTTATAGTGCTTATCGAGCAATGTTTTGCTTAGCATGTGCGGACCAGTGATGGTAAACTTTAAAGGCACTTTTGTAAGTGTTCTTAATCTGCGATATGCATTTACCAGGTCAAGCATGCCTTCATGTAATTCGCCTTCTACCACTGCTGCAGGGCGTAACCGAAAGCCCATTCCTTTTTGTCTGCCAAAGGCTTCCACATCTGACCTGGTGATTTCACTGCGTGTATTTCCCAAGGGGCGAACGAAGTATTCAATCATACCATTCGTTTCAGGATGGTTTACATCAAAGCGATACAATTCACCATCACCAATAACATCAATTTCTGCCAGTTCCTGGATTTTCATCACAACCATGGTGGCATCTTCCAGGGCCTGCTGACTTGGATGAGCCGCGAGCCAATCAAACATTGGGTATGAACCCACAACGGTTGTTTTAATCATGGGGGTTGGAATTTAATCTACATTAGTTTAAAATTAAACATTTTATATAGGGTGTTTTTACCCGCTGTTTCCTTTCATTAAAGATATAAAATTTTTAAAAATTAAATGGATCAGCATTTCTATGGATAAAGTTACGCACCCACCACGGCACTTGAATGGCCAGTTGTTACTGGTGGTGGTCTCTGCTTTTTTATCTCTGATGGCCATCGTTGGATTCGCCTACTACGGCATTCCATTTTACTTTGATTTTATGATTGAAAAGTTTGGATGGTCCAGGGCAACGGTGACTTCCGGGAATGCCTTCAGTAAACTTGTAGTGGGGCCGGTGTTTGGTTTTATTGCAGGACACATCATTGACAAGTATGGGCCAAGGCGCATGATGATGGCAGGGGCATTGCTAGGGGGAATTTCCCTTATTGGCTTAGGATTCATCAATTCATTGCCTATGTTTTATTTGTTTTATTTTTTGAATGCGCTTGGTTACGTTGTTGGAGGACCATTGCCTGTTCAGGTGTTAATTTCGCAGTGGTTCGATAAAAATCGTGGAAAGGCCATGGGCATTGCATATTTGGGTATTGGAACGGGTGGGACATTGGTTCATCAGATTTCAGCAGTTCTTGAAAAAAACCTAGGATGGAGTTTGGCTTTAAGTACCTTAGGCATCATCGTAATTGTGATTGCCTTTCCTTTACCTGTTTTTCTCAAAAGCGCACCCACCAACCTTAGAGAACAAAATAAACAGGAAGCTTCGGCGCCTATAAAAAGCATATTGAAAAAAGGTGATTTTTATCTTTTAGCTATTGGAAGTATGTGTTCCATTGGTGCGGTTGGAGGAATAATCCAGCATTTAAAGCTCTATCTGAATGACAATCATTTTATCCAGTCTGAAGCTGCTCATATCATGTCCCTGGTACTACTGTCAAGTTTGGCAGGAAGAGTACTGATGGGGTATCTGGCTGATGTTATTCCTCGTAAACATGTGATGCTATGGATTTTTGGGATTGTTGCCTTTTCAATATCGCTCTTACTTGTGCCGGATTTTCCTGGTCGGATTTATGTATTTGCCGTCATTTTTGGAATTGGCCTGGGGGGTGATTATATGATCATTCCTTTGATGGCCGGGAACTTATTTGGGGTCAGGGTTTTGGGAAGAGTAATGGGAATCATATTGGTAGCAGACGGAGTAGCAGATGCTTCTACTCCGATGCTGGTTGGAGCTTTGTACAATGAGGTGACAAACAGTTATACACCTGGTTTTACTCTACTTACTTGCCTGGCCATTATAGGATTTATCATTGTATTATTTCTGCCAAAACATGGTCAACATTAAGAGTAGGTGTTGTTTTAATTGCCACGAAAAACTGGAATGCCGGCCAAAGTAAATAGTTTAGAATTTACATCAGGCCATGTTCTGATATTCTTATCATGAACATCACTAACCCCATTTAAATTTTTGCTACGGAAGATGGTAAAACTGAATTGCAGGTCCTTTACAACAGGAAACTGTTTGGCTATCACTAACTCAAATGATGGAGCTTTTCTTTATACCATATGTTATGAAAATAAACTATCAGAAGTTGATTAAGCAGAAAGCTTTTCAAGTTGAACTGATGTAAATGTAGCAACCTTATGGTCTCACCTACGCTACTTCATCGTGAAGAACTATTCCTTCTTGATGGTAATCGGGAAGTGAATTGCAGTTGGAATATTCATCTGGTTTCTGGACAAGCACAACATGCTCCATTGCCCAGATGGTAGTAAAAAAATTGCTGATAATGCCTTAGTAGCCTTTATCCTCATGATTGCTGAAAGTAAAGCAGATGAAAAGAGCGCATCATCAATGTGGTGGTCAATCCGATTAATAAGCAGAATTAGACCAAAGAATTTTTGAGATTAGTTTTTGTGTGTTTTAAATGAGAAGTGGTTTTTTCCTTTTATAAGGTTAATAAAGTAGATTCCTGGAGTTAACACTTCTAGGTTTAGGAAAGTGAGATTAGCAACAATCGGCTGAGTCTTGATAAGCTTTCCCATTGCATCGCGAACGGTAACCTCTCCTCCAATCCATTCATCTGCATGATCAATAAGGATTTCATATACTACCGGATTAGGATAATATCGTATTGTATGCTGCAGCACCTCATCTTCAACAAAGGTTACCTGCTTTTCAGATTGTATGTCAGTAATTCGGATATTGCTACTAGCAATTGCGGTAATACTTACTGTTTCAAAATCTGTCTTGAGATGAATGAGGTTTTGTGCTTCATCCATCGGAAGGCCTTCATAATCTGCTGCAAATAAATAGTCCTCTGCATGTAAATCTGTAAAAGAGAACTTGCCTTGCTGGTCAGTGACAGCATAAACCACTACCTTTCGCGTTTCAGGATGAATCAGATAAACAGGCACATTGGCTATAGCTTCTCCTGTAGTTGTAGCATTACCTGTCAGAATTCTGCCATTGTTAACCTCTGCCTCTGTATCATGAAGTATAATACCGGATATCACACATCCTCCTACCGGATTGTTTTCAGGGTTTTCAAGCAAAGAGACATTTTGCAGTGTATCTTTATATACATTGATGGTTCTGGCATTCCAGAGAGTAAACATACTTCCTAAATATGTTGGGAGAAAAGTCTTTTCAACAGCTCGAATACCAATGGTATATTCTCCTTCTGCTAAGTCCTCAAATGATAAAGACAAAGAGTTTGATATTTCCTTCTTTGCTACAACTGTAAACTTGCCATCTGCTTTTTGATATAATGTAGCCGTGGCTGCAGGCATTTCTATCAGGTTGGAATTGCTTATCCCTATTGTTAAGGTAAAAGAGGATCTTCCCTTGTAAAATATATTTAATGTTTCACTAGGTTCATTATCGTTTCCTGCTAGATCCTGAGCAGCCCCTGAAGGTATTTTCACTGTGATTTCCTCATTGGCATTAGGAAGAATGTGGGCTATAAAAGTATTGCTATCTGTAGAGATTAATTCAGATAGGCTGCCATTAGTTAGCCGGATATCTTCTGAGGAAAAGCCTTTTACGGCTTCACTAAAGGTTAACAAGACAGAAAGTGGTACGGTTTGGTTTGTGTCATTCTCAAGCTTGCTCAGTTTTACAGTAGGATGCGTACCGTCATATTCAAATGCAAATAGGTTACTTGCCTGATTTGGATTACCTGTTTTATCAAAGACCGCTCCTGAGGTTATTTCTACAGTAAGCTTGCCATCGGATACTGGAGTGATTGTAGCGGTAAAAGTGACACTATCCTCAGTAGTCAGTTCGGATATGCTACCATTGGTAATATTGATATCTGAAGGATGAAAATCTTTTACAGACTCACTAAATATGATGCTGACTAGGGTATTGTTGGTAACGGGAGTACTTCCACTGATTAGGACTGTGATATTTTCAATGGTATCAGCTACAGGTATTACTTTAAGGGTAATATTGAATAAGTCACTTTCATTTTTACCATCACTTACTGTAACAGGTACATTCAGATTTCCATGGTAATTGCTGTCAGGAATGATATGCAAGTTTTCTACAGAGTAGTTTTCTCCTTCGTGAATGATTAGGCTAAAGCCATCTGGAAAGGAACTATCTGCATCGGTAACCTGTAAGTCACTCAACTTTAACGCCAGAGGAGTATCTTCAGGAGTAAAAAATGCAGTGGTAGTAGCTGTGATTTTTGGCCTATCGTTAAAAATTAGTCGCAAAGCAAAAGAAGGGTCAGTCTGCCCACTTAGCTGAAACTGAGATAAAAGAATAAGAGAATCGGCATTTACTACGATAGGAATCACTTTTCTATTCACAGAAATGATTGCGGCAGGTAGGTTATAGTAAGTATCATATATACCATCTGCATTTACAAAGCCAAGTGTATATCCATTAGGGACAGCTGCGCTGATGAGAGAGCCATCTCGAAAAGGTGTTGTACCTAACAGGAAATTGTATTCAGCAGGAGCCGTTGCATTGTAGCTATTGGTAAAAGAGATGTCCACTTTTCCATCTGAATATAATTTAACTAAATCTCTTGTGGGTATTCCACTATATTCATCAAATCGCCCAGTTACTAGTATGTCATCATTTTTAACGACACCTATATGCAATATTGAGATGCTTGTTCCGCTTCCTGAGTCAAAGGTTAAATCTGTTGCGCCATCAAAGTCTAATTTGCTTATTGTAGTTCTTGCATTACCCTCTATCATTGTACTTGAAGCATGAACAATTCCGTTAGACTGAATACCAAAATAATCAGTGGAAGCAATCCTATTTCTTGGCTCATTGAAAGATACATTGGGGCTCCCATCTGCATTGAGCATAAAAACTCCGTTAGGTGAGGAAGTAACTATTTTACGGTTTTCTAATATTTGAAACTTATCTGCGAAATAGTAAGGGTCTTCAACACCTTGTGAAATAAACTGTTGATCCTCCTCCCCTTTTCCGTTTAGTCTTATAAGCTTATTTCCCAATGCAACAAGAATTGTATCTGCATTAATTATTTTAATATGACCAGGCTGACGGTTTGATGAGGCTCTACTAGTAAGTGATGGTTCTATAATGAAATTTGTATCAACAGTGCCGTCCAAATTTATCTTAGCCAGGTTACATGTATATGTATCACCTATACGGACAAAAACTCCTCCTACCACTAATTGACCATTGAAATAATCTCCAGTATTGATCTCCCCATATGCACCTACTGCTGGATTGAAGCTTTTATCCACTTGCCCCTCACTGTTGATCCTTATTAATTCATATCTATAGTTATCTAGAGGCTTATTATTTATTATTATGTTACCTGAATTATCAAGCATCATTTCAGTGTATTTTGAGGATATTTCAATTGGAGTAAAACTTAGATCAAGTTCTCCACTACTTTTTAGTCGGCACATACTATAGGTATGGGATGAATTAGGGGCCAGACGGATGGTGCCAGCAATCAATATGTCTGAGCCTTGAAGGAATGCTTTTGAAAAGCTTCCTCTGATTTGGGAGTTAGTGTTAAAAGAAGAATCTACTGATCCATCAGCATTTAATCTTATGATACCAGATCCGTTGAATGGAATCCCATTAAATGAATTGATATACGTATGTCCAAGGAGTATTCTCCCATCTTCTTGTATAGTGATAAACCCCACACCATCAGATGTTCCTGATCCTGTATCAAAGCTGTGATCAAGGTTTCCATTTGAATCGAAGCGAACCAGATCATTTTTAACAATTTTATTGACTTCAGAGAAGCTGCCTGATACGATAATTTTATCATCTTGCATAGCCGCATCCTGAACCCATCCATTGAAACTGTTACTTTGATTAAAAGTACGATCAAGACTTAGGTCACTATTAAGCCTATACATAGAGCTGCTTTGAGCGTAGTGACCATGGACTTGATAGGCTGTAATGATGATTTTGTCATCATTCTGAATAACAATAGAATTAATATCCTGAATTGAATCTACCTCATTAAGTATTTGCCCCAAAGAACTAAGTTTCGTAAGAGTATAATTCCCAGCTATGATAATTTCTCCGGTACTTAATAAGTCAATTTTCCTTATCCATCTCGAGTTAGCAGGAGCAAAAGAAAAGGTTTCATCCAATGTACCATCTTGGTTCAGGCGGATTAAATTATTTACTCTTTTCTTCTCAAAAAATTGAATGTTGCCTGCCAGAAGCATTTTTCCATCCTGTTGCATTTTTATGCTAATGATACTGGCTGCCTTAATAGGAGTTGGTAAATGAAAATTTGGGTCTAAAGTCTGAGAAAAAGAGCAGAAAGCTATGAGATGAAGAATTATGTAGATAAATAGCCTAAATACTTTCATTCTGTTCAATACTACCATAGATATTTTTACTTAAATTATCAAAAGGCCCTAGAAATAAGTTTTGTAAAAATTAATCTGGTAATATTAATGAATTTTTTGTAATTTTTTAATATATATTTATACTTTTTGTATAAATCACGTTAGTAAGAATATACTGGAGATTAAAATTTTATAGATAAGGAGAAATTCTTCGTCATTTCAGGCTTCTTAATTGAGAAAATATTCTGGAGATAAATTGGTATTGTTTCTCTCTGTTAATCAGTTGTTTGAAAATCAAAATCAAGCACTCAACGGGTTCACATGTTCAACAAAAATTAGCCTCAGTGATTGCAGCTGGGGCTTTTTTATGCTGAACGGTTTTTAATAAAGCTACTGGCCTACTACAAGTGCTGCTTGGAACCTTTCTGTATCATTACCTCCTTCTCTTTTACATACAATCTCATTAGCCCAAAGTGCCAGAGTGTCAAGCATATAGTATAAATTTTTCTTATCTTGTAGTATACTTTCTCAAACAATGGCAGAAACCAAAGCAACCATTCTGATTCCCGATATCAGTGGGTTTACAGAATTTATGACTACCACTGAACTCACGCATAGCACCCATGCGATCAATTTCCTCATGGAGGCCATTGTGAATACGGTGGGTGAGGAGTATGAAGTATCGGAGATCGAAGGAGATGCTGTTTTACTGATCAAAAAAGGTCCGCCTCCTTCAAAAAAACAGATATTAGATACCTGCCTCAAGATTTTTAATGCTTTTCATTTTCAGCGTAAATGGATGCAAAGCCATACGGTATGTCCCTGTGGTGCCTGCCAGGCTATTATCGACCTTACCCTGAAATTTGTCGTGCATCATGGGCCTCTGGCAGAAATGAGAGTAGGACGTTTTGTGAAGCACTCAGGCCCGGAAATGATCGTGGCGCACCGTTTACTGAAAAACAGCATCAACCATAATGAATACCTGTTGATGACGGAAAAATTGCTGCAGCAGGTGGCCGGCATACCAGAAACAGCCGAAATGGAATGGATCAGCGCTTCGGAAGAGTACGCTTCCATCGGTAAAGTGCCCTATCAGTTTACGCTGCTCACTGAAGCCAGAAAAAATGTACCAGAACCGGCGTTACCAGAAAACGAATACTGCAAGAATCTTAGATTTTCTACTGAAGTACAGATAGAAGCCAATTTTGTGGATGCCTATATGGTGATTAAGAATATTCCCGATCGCCCTGTATGGATGCCCGGCCTGCAAAAAGTAGAACAGGAAATCCCTGAAGTATATATTGGAAGCCTTCATCATTGTACCTTCGAGAATTATAGGGCTTTGATCTCCCCCTTGCGCATGAATCTGTCGCCCGAAGGTATCATGTATGCCGAAAGCTGCCAGATTGAAGAGATGAATCTGTCATTGGTTTATGAATTTGTGTTTCGAAAAACCGATGAACAGACTTGTGCCTTCATCGCTCGTTTTATCAATGCCGGTGACGCGCCTGTTTCGGAAAATATGGAGGCTGTTCTTCATGAACAAATGCAACGGATGACCGAAACACTCAAAGAATACTGTGAAAAAAAGAAAGAGCCTATCCATACAACAACTGCTCTATGATTTCTTTATGGTCATGTGCAGAATGGCCCAAGTGGCAGACAGTAAGTTTGCAAAAATGTTCATGGCCTGATTGCACTATTTGTCAGGCATCTGTTGTTCATCTAAAGAAGGGTGAAAAGTTTTAGTTGTACTTCCAATCATGAACCATCCATTTGCAGAGAAAAATATTGAGTCACTACACCATCGTATGCCTGCCTCCGCTTCCTTAAGCCTGGGCATGCTGATCATCCTATTCATCATGGGCTTTTGCTCGAAGGCTGTCAGCCAGTCCACAGCCAAAACACCAACCATGGCACTTCATTCCGGAACGTTGCCCTTTACCCCTAAAGAATTCTACATTGCCGATGTCATCGACGAGCGCGACAACCGCACGGCCATTGGCTATTTGCTGCATCCGAGAACCCGTGCAGATCAGCCTGTCTTAACGTATCCTATCGACCTGCAAGGAGGTACAGAGGCAGCCATTGGTCAGTTTATCCGGCAAAGTTTGCCACACAACACCGCTTTGCGTCCTGTGATTATCCGGATCAGAGAATGTGTCATTACTGAGTCGCCCACGTCCAGCGGTCGGGTAGAAGGTCGTGTGGTGCTGACACTGGCCTTTGACTTACAGCGTGACGATGGAACAGTGCATCTGGTAGAATATCGCCGGGGAGGCGCTCACTATGACCGGCCTGCGAATTCGCGCTCTCTGGTAGCGGCCCAGAAGGCTTTTCAGCAGTCGCTGGTGAGTGCCTTGCGGTACCTGAACACCTGGTTCAGTCAGGAAGCGGAAGGTAATGTTCTGCTGGCCAAAGAGATCGAAGTGTCTTTCACAGATTATACGCAAAACGTGACGGAAGACACCGTATATTATGCCGTAGATCGTCCGCTCACCTGGAGCGATTTTCGCGAGAGACCTCGTCTTGAACGCTATGCCGCTTCTGTTTTTCCTAATTTTGCCTATGAAAGCCGCAGCCAGGTCATCGATGGGATATTGCACATTGATATCACCATGAAAGTATACATGATACCCGATTATTCCTGGGTGAAAGACCATGCCAGGGATGCCTACAGTCTGAACCACGAGCAGCGGCACTTCGATATTGCCAAACTGGTGGCAGAACGGTTTAAGCAGAAAATACAACCGGATAGCTTGACAATTGAAGATTTTAGCAGCATCATACAGTGGCAATACATTGATTCTTATCGGGAGATGAACCACCTTCAGGAGCAGTATGATCAGGAAACACAACATGGTACCAACCAGGCTGCCCAGGAACGCTGGAACCAACGCATCGACGAAGAGCTACATTCATTCTCTGTTAAACAGTAATTACATCCTTTCGCCGCTGGCAAGTCGTGCAAAAGTGTCTTTTAATCCTCAGTACGTGCTGAAAGTAAAGCCATAGCAAAAGCTTTTGTCGCCAATAATGCCTGGCATAGATAATAGATCTTGTACTTCTTCTATCTTTGAGAAAGCTTACACCAATTTGTCTGTCGACTGATTCTTGCACTTATGAAAACACTGATTACTACGACCTTACTACTTCATCTATTGACGACCGCGCTTTTTGCGCAATCAAATGGAGCCTTTCAATTGCACCCGCAAAACCCGCATTATTTTCTCTATCAGAATCAACCGACGGTATTGGTTGGCTCGGGTGAGCATTACGGAGCCGTGATCAACCTCGATTTTGATTACAAAACCTACCTGCAAACCCTGTCACAGGACAGCCTGAACCAAACGCGCCTGTTTACGGGTGCCTACGTGGAGAAACTGGGCGATTTCGGTATTCAGAAAAACACGCTGGCACCGGCTGAAGGACGTTTACTGTTGCCATGGAAACGAAGTGAAACACCAGGATATACCCTGGGAGGCAACAAGTTTGACCTGAGCCAATGGGACGAAGCCTATTTTACCCGGTTGAAAGATTTTATGACCGAAGCCCAACGTCATGGCGTCATCGTAGAAATCACCTTATTTTCCGCCCATTATGCGGCTGGATGGAACTATAGTGCTTTCCATCCTAAGAATAACGTCAACCAAACGGATAGTGTGCCTTCCCCTTCGGTCAATACCCTGCAAAACGGCAACATACTCGCTCACCAGGAACAATATGTGCGGAAACTAGTGCAGGAGCTAAACAGCTTCAACAACTTTTACTTTGAAATTCAGAACGAACCCTGGGCCGAGCAGCCCGATACGGTATTTGCCCGCAATGAATACGGCCCTGTCGATGACTGGCGATCAACCTTGCAGGTGGTGTCGCAACGTTCCAATGAGTGGCAGCGGCAGGTAGCGCAATGGATCACAGAAGAGGAAAGCAACCTGCCCAACAAGCACCTGATTTCTCAGAATATCAGTAACTTTCATTATCCCATTACCGATCCTGACCCGAATATTTCCATTTTCACTTTTCATTACGCCTACCCTGAAGCAGTTTATGAAAACTACTCTCTCAACCGGGCTATTGGCCTTAACGAAACGGGATTTGCAGGCGGTGCTGATGAAACCTATCGTCGGCAGGCCTGGCGGTTTCTGATGGCCGGAGGATCTTTATTCAGCCATCTCGACTATTCCTTTTCAGTAGGGGCCGAAGGTGGACAGGATACCACGTATACTGCTCCGGGGGGTGGTAGCCCGGCCCTTCGCCAGCAGCTCGGAGTACTGAAGCGTTTTTTTGACCAGCTGGATTTTACAACCCTTCGTCCCGATCTTACCGTAGTGGAAGCGGCTCCGGGTGCCATGACCGAAGCTTTGAGTGATGGGCAGGCTCTATGGGTCATCTACTGGGAGCCTTTGGCTATGGAGTCTTATCCATTGACGCTGAACCTGCCCCAGGGAAAATACCAGGCCGTGTGGACTGAGGTAGTAACAGGCCAAGCCCTGGAAACGGTAGAAATGACCGACCAGACACTACCCATACCCGCAGGCGTCCAGGATAAGGTAGTGGTAATTAAGGCAGTAAAATAGGGTACAGCTTAGTGCATTTCAACAGCACAGCTGCCTATCCCATGCCGGTAGAAATTAAATTGTACGTTGGGGTGATCAGCCAGGAGCGACATAGGCACGGCCGTATCCTGTATTTTTTTTGAAATCATAAAAGTTGTCAGCCGCTGGCCAAAAGGGTTGTCGTGTGTACCAGCCTGCCAGATGGAGACTTTTTCTGCTTTCCATGTTTCTACCGGCCCCACCGTGATAGCTTGTGTAGGTACCAGCGTAATATTGCCGCCACCGGAAGTGCGGGCATTCTGGGCGATGGTTATAGGATGCAAATCGACGACACGGGTGGTTAGCTTACGATATTCTTCCGGCGATGGCGGATGATCTTTATATTGACCTTCCCGTTTGGGCGGGTCATTAAAAGCCCAATGTTTGATATCGCCCTGCCCGCCTTGCATCACGGCACAGCGAACCCCTTCCCAGCTTTGACGGTAGGCTTCCGTGTCGGCTTTCGGAAAATGCAAATGTTCGTCCGGCATCACCAGCTCCTGACGGATACGATCAAAACACAGGCTTCGGTCTGCCTTTTCGAAAGAAAGCGGATGGTCAGGGGAAACCTCCTTTCCATCGATACACCACTCGTCCATACCCCAGAAATGAGCGGATCGGAGCGAAAGGTCCAGTTCGTTGACCAGGCGGGCTACCAAAGGCAGTTGCTCGGTCGGACCGATAGGACCACAAATGCCCACCGGATTGTCGGGAGTAGATTGCTTCCAGGCGGTGATGTACTCGAGCGCCTCGGCAAGATAAAAATCTTCCAGGGTGTCGTAAAACACCACTTTAAAACCCGGGCGAGAAAGTTTCATCATTTTTTCCGGTGTAAGCTGTGCCACTTCTTCGATCAAGTCGCTGTCCAGGGTTGTATAATCCCACCAGTCGGGTGCAATAGAACTGAGTTGACGGGGCATAGTAAAAGGTTTAAGATCGTTGATGAAAGGAGTACACGGCAAAAACTAATAGTCTTTTTCCAGGTATTGCTCATACGCTTCATTGATGAGGTAATCGTTGCCCAAGTCCTGCAAGGGGTCATCCTCCGGGCCGCAGAAACCGTAATGCAGGTGGCGGCGCCAGCCTTCGGCGTGCGTAAACTTTTCAGACAGTTGACCTACTTCCCTGGAAAAATCCTCCATGGTCTGCACATAAGCGTTCATGTTCTGGCTGGCATTCAGCCAATGCTGTTGACTTTGGTGCGCTTTCAAAGCCTCCCGTTTCACTTCGTGTATGGAAGTCGTATTGACGAAGGCGCCAGCCATAACACGGCGGCGTAAACCATCCCGTAACCCATGCGGCATGGCATGGTAAAGGGTGCAGTCATAACTTTCTGCAGGCTGCGACGGAACCGACGTAAAATTAGGCATGCCGCGGGCGAAGGTAGCCGTCACAGCTAAACGGCAGGTGTTGGTATGGTCTTCCATATAATCTACTGGTGCGTGTGTCAGCACAATACCGGGCTTCACTTCACGGATAATGGCAGCGAGGCGGCGTAGCGTGCTGAGGTCATACATAATTTCCAGGTCATGGCAGAGCGGAGGATGAAAATGAGCGCTCAGTATTTCAGCCGCTTGTTGACTTTCTCTGAGGCGGATTGTTCGGGTCGTATCAGCATCATACTCCAGGCTGCCGCAGTGGCCGGAGGACAGGTTCATGTAATGGGTCTCATAGCCTGCTTTTTGGAGGAGGAGCAGCGTACCGGCCATCATGAACTCAATGTCGTCGGGGTGGGCAGCAATAGCCATAGCAGTTTTCATCGTTGCACAGGTTTATGAGAGTCTTACCGGTTTGCCTGTGGCCGCCGACTGATCGGCTGCAAAGATAATCTCATGGGTTTTCATGGCATCCTGCAGGCTGGTGAGCGGCATGTCTACTCCTTGCTTAATGGATTCAAAAAACCGGGTAAACTGCGTTTGGTACGGATGATCGGTTACATCCCCGGAGTCGAGCATTTTCATGGCCAGCGTGCTCCATGCGTTTTTGTTAGTGCCTAGTTTCATAGAGTGAAATTTATCATCCAGCAGACTGCCTTCACTGCCACAAAGGTGGGTATGAAAATAATAGGGTTGCAGGCAGTCTACGATAGCAGCGCATTTGCCGATCCGGCCACTTTTGAACTTTAAGATCGTCACACTGCTGGTCGGATATTCATAAGGTTCGAAAAATGAGCTGCTCGACTTCGTATCGTAGCTGCTGACTTCGGCCACGTCGGAGCCCATACAAAGCAGGAGCGCATCAAGGGCATGGCAACCTGCGGTAAGGAGGGCACTACCGCCTGCGTCTTTGCGTATGTTCCAGCGGAAGGGGCTGTACCAGGGCCCGATGCCATGATAGTAATCAATTTCCCCATAGTGCAGTTCGCCGAGTAATCCCTGGTCGATAAGGGCTTTCGTTGCTAAAAACTGGCTGGAATAGCGGCATTCAAAACAGAAACAGGTTTTGACCCCTGCTTTTGTCACGGCTGCCTCCACCGCCTGGCAATCTTCCCAGGAAAGGGCCAGCGGCTTTTCAATGATAATATGTTTGCCCGCCTGCGCGGCTGCTATCGCCTGCTCCTTGTGCTGGTAAGGATAACTGCAAATGGAAACAGCGTGCAGATTTTTATCCGCCAGCATGGCCGGCAGGTCCGTATAAGTCTTGATGGGTGAGCCCCATTGGGTGCTGACTTCTGCATCGTTGAGCGGTCGTGAGGAGTAAATGGCTGTCACTTGCGCATGAGGAGTGGCATTGATGGCAGCGATGTGTGCTGTAGCCACCCAACCGTAACCGATGATTCCGACATTATATTTTTCCACAGAATAAAGATTGAGAGGTTTGGGTTTATTGCTTTCTAAACTTGTCAAGCTTAAACTAGACATTTACCCTAAAAAGGTAAAGTGCCGGCTGCAAAATTTTTACTGTCTGCCTTACATTTTTCTGCCTTGATACCTCAGTATCAGGAATTGATACAGAATTACTACCTCTTCCTTTACTGAGCTGATAAGCTGCTGCTTTCTGTTACCAGATTGTCATTTCTTGGGACAGTTGTATTAGCCTGCCCCTGCCCTTCTGTGATAGCTTTGTTTCATCTAATCAGATCTCAACCTTTAAAATTTACTATTATGAAAAAGCAACTGATTTTCGTTCTGGCGCTCTCCGCACTTCCAATGTTTTCCTGTGAAGAAGAGCCTGTGATACAATCTAAGGATATCATCAGCACCCCTGCCGTGACTATTACCGGCTTTTATCCTGAATCAGCAGCCAGTGGAGCTACCGTGACCCTGTTTGGCGCCAATTTCAGTACGACGCTTACGGATAACTATGTGACCTTTGATGGTACTTCTGCAGCCGTGATACAAGCTTATACAGGCACCATAGTAGTACGGGTTCCGGAGAATTTAGCCCCTGGTGACTATACCATCAGCTTATCTGTGTTAGGGCAACTAAGCACGGCTCCCCATACCTTTAGAGTCGTAGATGTCAGGTTTTGACTTCTTCGGGTCTATGCCCTCAGCGTTTTAGTCTCAGGGCATACATTTTTACCTGCTGAAAAGAGTCTTCCAATCTTATTAAAAAAATTAAACAAGCACTACAAAAAGCTATGTTTGTAAATAAAAGGCTGCATACCAATGGTTTATATTGTAAAAATTGATTACCTTTTTTGAGAACTTTACCTAAGTTGACAATGAAAAAAGAGTCTCGTTTGAATGATAGCTTTTACTAGACCTCGCTCTTTTTCATCCTAGCTTTAAGGTATCTGCTATGCAGCCATCACTAAAGTATCTTTGGCAAGATCATATACGCTATTGGGTATTGCCGGAAGTTAAGCCAAGAAGCCTATCAAAGTGATGGGGGAATAATCTTTACACCTCATCCGTGAGCTTATGAAGACTTTTCATTTGGCTTTCAGTTTATGGCTTCTCTTTGGCCTGGGTGGTGTCAGCTATGCCCAGAGTGGCCCTCTCCATTTTGAACACCTTTCGCCCAGTCGGCTACCCCATACTATGGTGTGGAGTATCTATCAGGACCAGGAAGGCTTTATGTGGTTTGGTACGTACAATGGCCTGGTGAAATATGATGGCGCTACCACCACGATCTGGAAGACCGATCCTACTGACCCGGATCGTGGCTTGCGGTCTCAGAGAATACATGATATGCTTGATGACGGGCAAGGCAGCCTGTGGTTTCCTACCGAAGGTGGTGGGTTGCACCAACTGGAGAAACGAACAGGACAGGTAAATGTGTATCTTATTGATTCACTGCACGCTGATGGGTGGGACGTAGCCAAGTCTGTTTTTGAAGGTGAGCAAGGAAAATTATGGCTGAGTACAGATAAAGGCCTGGCTTGCTTTGACTCTGCTACCCATCGATACAACTTGCATCCTTTTCCGGAGGCATCCTCGATTGACTTTTTGCAACAGGATGCTCAGGGTAGCTTGTGGGGTGTAAACCCGGAAGGCCTCTGGCAGTTTGACACCAAAAAAGAGCAGTATACGCTTCTCCCCCTGCTTTCTCCTGCTGGCAGTAAACTGAGCGCTAATGCGTTGTATCTGGATCCCCGAGGCGTAGCCTGGATTGGGACGGATGGAGAAGGTATATTCCGGGTAGATATAACACAGGAAAATGCAGAAGCGAGATCCTATCTTCCAAACTTAGTCCAAAAAAAAATAAACCGGAATGGACTCTATGCAGCAGATGGGTATTTGTGGTTAGCTTCCGAGCAGGGTTTACAACGCCTCAGCCTGAAGACTCCTCAGGTCTTGACTTATAGGGTTGATCCATCGATGCCAGGCAGCCTGAGCACCAACAATGTAATTTCCCTCTACAAAGACCGTATGGGCCACCTGTGGATAGGTATGTTACCTGGGGTGAACAAGGCTTCTTTACGGCCCAACACTTTTTACATGCACCAAATCATTCCTACGCCTGAACCCTTCCGCCGGGATGAAAATATGATTTCTTCTATCCTGGAAGACCATACCGGTATGGTTTGGGTGGTAAGTCAGTTCCAAGACCTTTATAAGTTTGACCCACACACCGCTGCATTAACACAGGTGGTGGTCAATCCTGAGCATACAAACCTCGGTAATTTATCCTGGAAGCTCTTCGAGGACAGCACAGGTCGCCTGTGGATAGGTGGCGGAAATAAATTATATCTTTATAACCGGGCCAAAGGTACCTTTAGCGCCTACGCCTGTGAGATGGCTATCAGTAGTTTGGATATGGACAAAAGAGGTAAGCTCTGGGTGGGTGGGTGGTCAGAAGGCATGGCTTCTTTTGATCCAACTACAGAGACGTTTATTTACTACCGGTCTAATGAAAAAGACGCTACCGGTTTGCTGCCGGGTATCGTTCGTGATTTAGTGGTGGGCAGAAAGGGGGAAATCTGGATCTCTTCAACCAACGGCTTGAGTCGAATGGACCCCAAGACCGCCCAGTTTACCCACTACCATCCCCCTTACCGTACGGCCGATGAATACGTCCATGACTTAACCTGTGTACATGAAGATAAGCAAGGCATGATCTGGGCAGGCTCCAGGAATGGAGGCTTAAACCACTTTGATCCAAACACCGCCACGTTTACCCAGTTTACCACCCACGATGGATTACCCGGTAACCGGGTAAACAGCATCCTGGAGGATGCAAAGGGCAACTTATGGTTAGGTACAGATAACGGCCTTTCTCGTTTTTCTCCTGCGAGCCGTACTTTTCGTAATTTTGGCACCAGCGATGGCTTGCCTACCATTCCTTATTTTTCTGAAAACAGTGCCTATAGCCGAAAGGACAAATTAATGTATGGTACCTACAATGGCTTTGCCATTTTTCATCCTGATAGCATCATAGATCAGAAGGCATCCCCTCCTGTGGTGTATATTACGGGTTTTAAGGTGCTGGAGGAGAGCTTACCCGTACCGGATAGTGTTATTGAACTGCCGTATGATGAAAACTTCCTTTCTTTTGAGTTCGTGGCTCCCAATTACGATGCTCCCGAGAAGAACCAGTATGCCTACCAGCTAAAAGGAATAGACAAAGACTGGGTATACAGCGGCGATCGCAGATTTGCCAGTTACTCCGATTTAGGCCCGGGAAAATACGAGTTCCGGATAAAAGCCGCTAACCATGATGGGGTGTGGAATGAGCAGGGGGCTTCTTTCAACATTATCATTCACCCTCCCTGGTGGCAAACCGGTTGGGCCTATGGCCTGTATACTTTGCTGGGTCTTGGGTTGTTGTTTGGACTCCGGCAGTATACTATCAACCGGGAAAGGCTCAAACATGAATTGAAACTGCAGCGCATGGAAGCGGAGAAAATGCATGAGATAGACCAAATGAAAAGCCACTTTTTTGCCAACATCTCTCATGAGTTTCGTACGCCGCTGACCCTGATTCTGGGCCCTCTGGAAAAGTTTCTTTCCCGCTCTTCCGCAGAGAGTGAGGACAAGCCTGTCTACCTGATGATGCAGCGCAATGCCCAGCGGCTGCTAGATCTGATCAACCAGTTGCTGGATCTCTCCAAACTGGAAGCAGGCAGCATGAGATTAGTAGCGAAACCGGCAGCCATCGTGCCTTTTCTCAAAGGCATTATTCTTTCCTTTACCTCGCTGGCTGAAAAGCAGCAGATTCAATATCATTTTCAATATCCTACATATAATCCGGTCGTTTATTTTGATGCCGACAAGCTGGAGAAGATTATTACCAACCTGCTTTCCAATGCGTTCAAATTTACCCCACTTGGCGGCACCATTACAGTTTCTGGCAGTTTTCTTCCTGCCGTTCCTAATAGCAAATCAGCAACCGGCTCAGCGATGGTTCTGTTGGAACTGAAAATAGAAGACAGTGGGCCAGGTATAGCCAAAGAACAGCTTACCAGGATCTTTGATCGCTTTTACCAGACCGATACTTCTCAGACAAGAGCCTGGGAAGGCAGTGGTATCGGTCTGTCTCTGGTCAGAGAGCTGGTAGAGTTGCATCAGGGAGATATTTTGGTAGAAAGTGATTCAGGGCGAGGTGCCAGCTTCACAGTAAGGTTGCCTTTGCCCCTAGCTGATTTTGAAGAGATAGCTATCACCGGCTCTGCCACCAAAGATGAGCGTCCCATCACTCCTGTTGATAATACAGTAGAACAGGACAGCCTGAGAGATGAAGCTGAGCATGTTGACTCCCAGGCAGCTTTGCCTTTGGTGTTGGTGGTAGAAGACAATGCGGATGTCAGGGCTTTTATCCGGAACACCCTGCGGGAATATAAAGTCATAGAGGCATCTCATGGGGTGGCAGGCTACCGGAAAGCCCTGGAAACCATTCCTGATCTCATCTTGAGTGATGTGATGATGCCCAGCATGGAGATGCCCAGCATGGATGGCGTGCAGCTTTGTCAAAAACTTAAAGCCGAAGAAAAGACTGCCCACATCCCGGTGATATTGCTCACGGCCAAAGCCAGTGGAGCCGACAAGATTGAAGGATTAGAAACCGGAGCAGATGACTACATCCTCAAACCTTTTCAGGCGGACGAACTGCTGGTACGCATCAAAAATCTGATAGAAGGCAGAAAGAAACTGAGAGAATACTACAGCCGGCAGATCAGGCTGGAGCCCAAAGCCGTTGCCATTACTTCTGTAGATGGACAGTTTTTGCAAAAGGTGTTGCTGGTGATAGAAGAACATATGGATGACACAGCCTTCGGGGTAGAAGAATTGGGTAGAGAAGTAGGCATGAGCCGTATGCAGTTGTTCAGAAAGCTCAAAGCCCTGACCGATCATTCACCCGGTGATTTTATCCGCCTTATGCGATTAAAAAGAGCCGCTGAGTTGCTCACGCAAGGGGCCGGTAACATTGCAGAGGTAGCTTTCCGGGTAGGTTTTCAGGAGCCCTCTTACTTTACCAAATGTTTTCATAAACACTTTGGCAAGACCCCTTCTGAATTCCTGGCGGCTCGCACTTCTTGACAGCACGCATCAAGTGTAACATCACATCAATATAGTACTCACTGTCGCGTATTCTCCAGGAGCATAAGCATTTGAGCTTCTTACACCATCCTGGAGCAATAAAATAGAAACTCCGGACCATGATGATCCGGAGTTTCTTCATACTTAAAACTATCTACATACTCAGGTGTAAAATCAATGATAAGACCCTGTATCTCTCCTGGCAGACTTTACGGTTTAAACCTACAAAGAATCACTCGTATTGGGCTAGCATGCATGTATCAAATCCTGGTATTCTTGTTACATCTGGTAAGTGCCATGCTGGAAAAGCCTCCAATGAATAGGGTGAAGTCTGGGGTTGAGGGGCATTGCTGTGGTATGAAAAGATATTCGCCCTACTCAAGGATATATCCTGTGATAGGGGAAGTAGCTTCGATAAAGTCAAACGATTGACCAACAATAAAAAAAAATGTATATATTGTCATTGTAGTAGTTAAGACTGGAGTGCGGGAAACCTAAAACTACCCCTACTATGACAAACCCTGCTCCGCAAACATGTGATGTACTCATCATCGGTGCCGGAGGTGCCGGCTTACGGGCAGCTATTGCTGTCGCTGAGGCTAATCCTGATCTCTCTATTGGCCTTATCAGCAAGGTCTATCCTATGCGCAGCCATACAGTTTCGGCTGAAGGAGGGGCTGCCGCTGTCATCAAAGAAAACGACTCCCTCGACCATCATGCCTATGATACCATCTCGGGTGGTGACTGGATGTGCGACCAGGATGCTGTGGAGCTTTTTGTGCAGGAAGCCCCCCAGGAAATGATCCGTATGGAGCACTGGGGCTGCCCCTGGAGTCGGGAAGAGAATGGAAAGGTAGCAGTACGCCCTTTTGGCGGCATGAAGAACAAACGTACCTGGTTTGCGGCCGATAAGACGGGCTTTCATATGCTTCACACCCTTTTTCAGACATCCCTAAAGCATGACAAAGTATTGCGGTTCGATGAGTGGTTTGCCACTAGCCTGCTGGTAGATGACGGCCGTTGTGTGGGTACCGTAGCCATAGAAATGGCTACCGGAAAAATTCAGGCTGTGATAGCCAAGGCGGTCATTATTTGTACCGGAGGCGCCGGCAGGGTGTTTCCCTTCACCACCAACGCCAATATTAAAACCGGCGATGGCATGGCGCTGGCTTACCGTGCCGGTGTTCCCCTGAAAGATATGGAGTTTGTGCAGTATCATCCGACCGGGCTTCCTTTTACGGGTATTCTTATCACTGAGGCTACGCGGGCTGAAGGAGGATATCTGCTCAACAAAGATGGATACCGTTATCTGCAGGATTATGACCTGGGCAAACCGGAGCCTAAACCGGTGCTGCGCTCAATGGAACTGGGCCCCCGTGACCGGCTTTCTCAGGCTTTTATCAAAGAACAGGAAAAGGGACGTACGCTCCAAGGCCCTTATGGCCATTATGTACACCTGGATATACGCCATCTGGGAGAAAAGATCATCAACACCAAGTTGCCTTTCGTGCGAGAGCTTTGTCTGAAGTACGAGAACCTGGACCCCATCAAAGAAATGATTCCGGTGCGGCCTGTGGTGCATTACATGATGGGCGGTATCCATACGGATATTCATGGGGCTACCCCTCTGAAAGGCTTGTATGCCGCTGGTGAATGTGCCTGTGTAAGCGTAAATGGGGCCAACCGCCTGGGATCAAATTCCCTGACTGAACTTTTGGTCTTTGGTGCCAGGGCGGGAAAAGCAGCTGCCACTTTTGCGGCTTCCCAAAACGGAGGTTTCCAGAACGGAGGCTTCCAAGGTAGCGCGGGCAACACGATCAAGGCATTATACGCTGATGAAGTGCGTCGACTGGAACAGCAGTTTCTAAAGAAAGAGGGAGGTACTGAAAAAATAGCAACCATCAGGAAAGAAATGCATAATGCTATGGAGGGCGGGGCTGGTATCTACCGGACGGAGGATTCGCTGCTGCAGTCACAGAAAGAGATTCAGGCTTTGAAAGAGCGTTTTACCAGAGTGCAGATCTCCGACCACAGCAGTACATTCAATACCGAACTGATTGCCGCCCTGGAATTATCCTGCCTGCTGGATGTAGCGGAAGCGGTGATTCAAGCAGCCCTTCATCGTAAAGAATCCCGGGGATCGCATCAGCGTACCGATTTTCCGAAACGAGATGATGAAAACTACCTGGTTCATAGCCTGGCCTACAGGAAAGACAATGATTTTCCGGAAATACAATATCAGCCGGTGACCATTACCCGATGGGCTCCGGGCGAAAGAGTTTATGGAAGATAAACCGCATCAACTATGGCAGATACAATAACCCTTGAAGTTTTCAGGTACCGTCCGGACGAAGCGTCCGAGCCTGTCTTTCAGTCTTATGAAGTTCCGTTGCACAAAGACTGGGTGATATTAGATGCCCTCAACTACATTAAAGATCAGCTGGATGGCACTTTATCCTACCGGTGGTCGTGCCGGATGGGTGTCTGCGGCAGTTGCGGCATGATGGTCAATGGCAAACCGGTGCTCACCTGTGCTGCTTTTGTAGAAAAGTATGCGCCGGGGCCTGTCAGGATAGAGCCACTAGAAAATTTCCCGGTGGTTCGAGACCTGATCATCGATATGAGCGACTTCCTGCATAAGTTAAAACAGGTAAAGCCCTGGATTATCCGGGAAGAGGAAGAGGCGCCCGACAAAGAATACCTGCAGACGCCTTCCCAACTGGCCGACTATAAGCCATACAGTATGTGTATCAACTGCATGTTATGTTATGCAGCCTGTCCTGTCTATGGTCTGGAGCCAGATTTTGTGGGACCGGCAGCCCTGGCGCTGGCCCAGCGCTATAACATGGACAACCGGGATCAGGGCAACCGGCAGCGGATGGAAGCTTTGAGCCATGATCATGGTATGTGGCAATGTACTTTTGTGGGCGATTGCTCTGCGGTTTGCCCAAAGAATGTGGACCCGGCCGGTGCTATTCAGCGCTACAAAGTAGAGACAGCCACCCATTGGTGGAAAAACCTGTTACTTCCCTGGGGAAAAGATAAATAAAGAACAATGGACCATCAGAACCTCACGGCACCCAGAACCTATCAGAAGAAAATGCCCATTCTTTGGTGGACCAGGCGGTTGAGCCATTTTCATTTCATTACCCGGGAATTAACCAGCTTGTCGGTCGCTTTTTTTGCCATCGTTCTTCTGTTTTTAATCCGCGCCCTGTCAAAAGGACCAGAAGCATATCAGGCATTTCTGGAAACTTTACAATCACCTGTGATGATCATTTTACACGTTATTGCTTTTATAGGATTGATTTTTCACAGTATTACCTGGTTTAATCTGGCCCCCAAAGCGATGGTGCTCAAGGTAGGAGATAGGCCGGTGCCCGGCGTGTGGGTGGCCGCCTCCAATTATGCAGGTTGGATTGTTATTTCTGTAGTCATTGCCTGGCTGCTTTTGTAAAATCTTTAAAATACACGGCTCATGAAATCTCGCTTTGAACCTTTCTGGTGGTCACTATTTGGGGCAGGTGGTGCTATTTCTGCTTTGTTCCTGCCTGTATTGTTGTTCTTTTTCGGGTTGGCCATACCCTTAGGATGGGTCGCCCCCCCTTCTTATGAGGCATTATCGGGGTTGGTAGAACCGGTGATCAGCAGGTTATTACTTTTCGCTCTCATTTCCTTGTCGCTGTTCCATTGGGCACATCGCTTCAGATTCACCTTGCACGAAGGGTTACAACTTCAGCATTGGCACAGGCTCATCGCCTTTTTGTGCTATGGGTCCGCGGTGGTGCTCACCTTGCTCGCTGCCTATTTTTTAGGGAGCTATTAACATAAGGATGTTTGCCAATATGGCTGTTGTCATGGGCATTTTCCCATAGCCATTGCAAATTTGTCATTAAAATATTATTTTGTATAAAGATCTTTAAAAGAGGCAGCCATGTTTGAACTCAAACCTATCAGCAAAGAAGGTATCCCACGGGCTTTGGAAAAAGTGGAAAGATACCGCTTATTGAATGAACCCGTTGAAGCGGAAAGTATCTGCCGGGATATTCTGGAAGTTGATCCGGACAACCAGGAAGCGTTGGTGATGTTTATCTTAACCCTTACGGACCAGTTTAATAAGGGCGTTTCCGGAAGGGAAGCGTATGCCCTTTTACCACGCATCAAAGATGACTTCAAGCGTGAATATTATAAAGGCATCATTCGTGAACGGCAGGCGAAAGCCGCTTTGTCCCGTGGCTTGCCCGATTCTAACTACGATGCTTACGAGTGGCTGGAAGATGCGATGGAGGCTTTTGAGAAAGCGGATAAATTCAGCGCGGCGGATAACGATGATGCAATTCTTCGCTGGAATACATGTGCCAGAATTATAGAAAGGTATAAGCTGACACCACGGCCACCGGTTAGCAAAGGGCTTCATCTGCCACTGGAGTAAAGCGTTTTTCAAAAATCTGAATCTTCACACACTATCCGAAGGTTATTCTGCCGAAAAAGTATGTAAACCAAGGTAAGGTATGCCAGCAGCCCAGTATAAACTGGCTAAATCTTTCTGATAAGTGGCTTTCAATTTAAAGAGCTTGGATTGTTCCTCTATCAGCTTATCTAACTGTGCATTAATTTTAAATAAGTCGCTTTCGCCGTTTTCAAGATTGAATCTCTCCGCCTCAACTACAAGCTGGTAGTTATTGACCATCTCCTGCTGTTGCTCAATAATAGCTTCGGTTGTGTTTAAAGTTACATACTGTGCGTTGATATCATTGATAATACTTCTTTCGGTGAAAACTCTTTCCAGCGCATTGTCTTGTATTTTGAGTTCGGTCTGTGCTACTTTGGCCCGTTCTTTTCTCAAAAATAACGGGATAGAGAAGTTCATTTCTATCTTGTAGTTATCGGTCAGTTGAATATCGTTTTGTTCCCCATTCGCTGCGAGAGGTTGATTGAGTAAGGCATAATCCAACTGTAGGCTAGGCTTCAGGTTTTCTTTAGCCAGACGCTGGTCTATAGCAAGAGATTGGTTCTTGAGTTCCAGCTTCAGGAGTTCTGGGTGGTTAGCACGTGCCTGCTCCAGCAGATGACCAAGGGCTTCCTGGCTGACTAGGTCTATCAGCAGGGTATCTGGCCTGGCGGCATCCTGAAGTGCTAAAGGCATCCCTTGTTCATTCCACAGGTGGTTGGAGAGTGTCAGGGCTGCCCGGCTGCGCTCTATAGTAGCCTGCTGAAAGTCTGTGATCCTCTTCTGTAGTAATATCAACGCCTGCACAGTGTCGATGGCTGCCACCTCACCATATTCAAATCCTAATCGGGTACGGTCAAAAATATCCTGTGCAATCTCAATACTCTGTTGCAGCAGTGCATAATTGTTATAAGCATAATACCATTCCCAATAGTCTTTGGTAGCAGAAAGCAGTATTTTGTTAATCATTTTAACCTGATCTGCTTCGGCCATGTCCTGCAGCAGGCGGGCCTGTTTCAAGGTAGCCCTCCGCTGATCTATGAATAAGCCTTGCCCGACAGGAATGGACACCCCCATATACAGTTGTTTATAATCTGTTTTGTCTGAAATATAATGCTCTGGATTCAGGTACTCTCCTTCATGGCGTTCAATTCCTATCTTAGGGTCTATAGGAAACCACAGCGGAACTTTCAGAGAAGCATCCAGCAGATCATAATACACCGTATTTTGGTATTTCTTGGTTTGCCAGGAAGCATCTATTTTGGGATCAAAGGCTCCTTTTGCCAGCCGTAGCTCCTGTGCCGCCTGTTGGGATAACAGCTGCGCCTGCCTGACCACCGGATGCTGACGCAGGATCAAATCGTAAAAAGTTTCAAAGCTAAATATTGCGGTAGTATCAGCGGTACTGGTATCAGGTTGGGCTTTGAGTGCCTGCATTATCTGACTTGCCACCAGGATCATGGCTAACAACTTTAGTTTCATGTCTTCACCTGTTTTTCTTGCTATCTTTATTTTATCATAAAGGCTTTCGCCTCTGATTTACCATCCTGTGGCTCTTCCGTTTTCGGTTTTTCATACAAACTGGGTGGAAAACCATTGAGCTGCCGCCAGAATTCATACCAAAGGGGCACATCATCCAGCATAATCCAGCTGTTAGCACCGGATCCTAACCGTAGCTGTTCGGGCCAGGGTTCATCTTCCGGGTCCTGGGTTACCAGCACTCTGAACTCTCCACTTTCGCTATTGACATAGTCTATGACGGTGACTATCCCGCCAAAAGTACCGACTGCTACACTGGGCCAGCCGGAAAACTGCAGGGCAGGCCAGCCGTCAAATTCTATTCTTACTTTTCTGCCTTTGGAAAGCAGGGGCACATCCATGGCACGGACATACATCTCTACGGCAATATCTGACGATTGTGGCAGAATGCTGGTGACAGCTTCTCCCTCCTTGATCGTTTCACCAATACCTGCCTGTAACGCTTTGACTATATATCCACTCTGGGGTGCTATGATCTGATACTGCTGTTGCCGAATCTGCATATTTGCATATTCATTGCGCAGCTTGGAAAGTTCAGCTTCTGCATCAAATAATTCTGATAAGGTTGCATTCAAGTCAGACTCCGCTTTGCTGATCTTATCTGTATACTCAGCTGCTACGCCAGCTACCTCCACACGGGCATTGATGAGTTCTGCTTTACTTTGCAGATACTTGTTTTCTGATGAAACGAGTTTCATTTTACTTTCCTGGAATTTGGATTCTATATCCTGCAGTTTGGTCAGGGCAATGTTGCCTGCTTCATAGAGCTTTTGGTTTCTTTGGTATTGATTCTCAAAGTTGACAAAACGCACTTTTTCCGCCTCAAAATCTACACTGTCGCTGGTCAGTTTGTATCTGGCCTGGGTCAGTTTATTGTAGGCCTGTTGTGTTTTTACCTGCAAAGCTTCTTTCAAAGCCTCTATCTGCTTTTCCAAAGCCTCAGCTTTGTCTTTTTTAGAAGTAATACTATTTTCTTTTGCAGTTATCTGTTCCTGAATTCTTACCAGCAAGTTAGGATCAAAATATGCATCCTTAATTTCACTCAGGGTAAGGATGGTATCTCCTGCTTCTACAAAGGCACCTTCCTGTACATGCCAACCCATAATCCTACCGGCAATGGCTGTTTCTATCGTCTGTGGACGGTTGCTTGGTAAGAAAGCATTCACTTTTCCTTTTCCCCTGATGTTTTGTTGCCAGGGGAGAAACAGCATGACCAGAAATACCAGAAAAATACCGATCAGCCAACGCGCTAATACGCGCCCGGCATTGGGTGTTTTGAGTGTTTTTAATGTATAAAGTTCTGTGCTTGTTATTTCTTCCCTGTCATTCATAGCTGCTTGTTTAGTTTAATTGAATAATTTCCTGTAACTCCTCTTGATCTACCAATTCGCGAAAAGGTCCTGAGGCTCTTACATGCCCTTTTTCCATCAGAATCACACGGTCGCAGGCTTCCATGATGGAAACGTCGTTGGAAACTGCGATCAGTGTCCATAGGTGTTTCGGATCAATTAAACTATAGATCAGCCTTCGTCTCTCCGAATGTGGAAAATTGCCAAAGAAGTCATTGAGTATGAGCAGATGGGGCCTTTTCGCCAGGCATCTTGCCAAGATGATTTTATTGGTTAAGCTATCAGGGAGTCCTTTTCCACCACTTAACATGGGCGTATGAAGTCCTTCCGGCAACGAATGAATTTCATCTCCAATGCCTACTTCCTGAATGGCCCAGAGGGCATCTTCCAGCTGTGTCTGCGGCTTGTTCAGTAATATGTTTTCCAGAATAGTGCCTTCGAAAATATCTTCCGGCGATACATTTTTGCCGATCTTATCTCTGAGGTTGGTAAGGTTGAGATCACGCAATGACATGGTGTTGATGGTAATGATGCCTTCGTATTGCGTATGGAGACCGGCAATCGTATTGGTGAGCGTTGTTTTGCCCGAACCGCCTGCCCCAGCAATGCAAATGCGTTCCCCGCTTCTTATCTCCAGGTTGACATCCTGCAAAGCCAGAGAAGCTTGTCCAGGAAAGCGGTAGTTTAGGTTTTTTACAACAATCTGAAATCCTCTGGAAGTTTTGGGCAGATTAAACTTCCCCCCTTTCTCCAGCGGCAGATCCGTCACATGGGCAATCTTATCTACGGCAGTCAGCATATCATACACCACATCCAGGTACATGATAATCTTTTCTACAGAGTTAAGAATAAGAATGATGACTACCTCACTGGCTACGAACTGGCCCAGGGTAATTTCCCGCTGTATGACCAGCATGGTTCCTATAATTAATAACCCCCCTGTGACCAGAGCTTTGAAAAGCAGGAAGTAGATATATTGGTTAATGAGTACACTAAAATGTATTTTTCTGTTTTTAAGGTAGTTATTGACATTATAGTCTGTTTTCTTAATAGGCAGCGGCGTATTCCCGGAGAGCTTAAAGGAGTTGATCGTACGAGCCAGCTCTTCTAGCCAATAAACCACCTTATACTTAAATTTTGATTCTTTGATAGAAGAATGTAATCCTTTAGGACCAGTGATATAGAAGATCAGGGCTAGCAGGCTTAGCAGCAGCGTCCCAAAAAAGACAAAGAAGGGGTGATAAAACGAAAGAAGCAGCAATCCAAACAATATCTGGATAGCACCGGCAGAAAGATCTATCAGCAGCTTGGGAAGTCCTTTTTGTATGGTCAATACATCAAAAAAGCGGTTGATCAGTTCCGGCGCGTAGTAATTCGTCAGTGCTTCTACTTTGATTCTAGGCACGCGAAAAGCAAACTCAAATGCCGCTTTGGTAAAAACACGGCGTTGCAGATATTCTACCAGAGTGATCTGCATTACCTGTAGACCACCACTTGCCAGCACCCCTACAATGACCAGAGCAATAAGAATATATACAGAACTGAAGACCACGCCCCCTGAAATGAATGAAATGGTAGCCTGAATGCCCAAAGGTAATGTCAAACTGATCAGTCCAATGAATAAAGCATATATGAAGATGTAGAGAATATCTTTTTTCTCTTCTGAAAGCAGCCTGAAAAGTCGCTGCAATGGTGTGAAATGCACTTGTTTTTCGCCGTCGTCGGGCGTATCACTCACCAGGCTTTTGTAGGAGAATATACCCAAGAAAACAATATTCCCTTCAGGGTCCTGGTAAAGTCTGCTGAACAGGCCTTCGGGTAAGGGCGCACTCTCCAAGGTGGCCACATCCAGTCTTTTGAGCTCCCTCTTATGCTTATATAAAATAATAGGTTCGTACCCATATTCCTGCTTTTCAAAAGCTACGACAGGTATTTCTATTTCTTGCAAAAAGGAATGAAATTCATCAGCAGGTTGGCTATGATCCAGATAGATAATACGCAGCTTGTTGCCTGCCTCTATGAGATCCTGCTTGAATGCCGCCATATCATCTGTTGTATAGGTAGTGCCCACCATTTCCATCGGCTCCAAGAGAAACCTGTTGTAGTCCTGCCCTAACAAGCTGGCTGAGGCCTTGAGGGTTTGTATGATATGTTGGTTATCCATATGATAGTATTGCTATTATAAGTAGTAGAAACACTTGCATCATGGGCAAAAAAAAATTTAAGTCTTAACTATATTGTTAAAAATCATGGACTTTAAGAATCTGGTGTTCAGGTCATACATATTCCGGTCCTCTTTAGAAAGTTCTGTCAAAGAGGGCAAATGGGCTGCAAAAAAAAGCTGCTGATGCGCTGCCTGTAGCATGGTGCTGACCAGACTGTGAGAGAATTCATATTCACTGTTAATCTCTTTGACATATCCGGCAATTCTTCTACATAAAGATTTAAACCCTTTGAAAAGCCCTTCCTTGTTGTCCTCATCCACCTGTTTGGTTAGATACGTTTTATCAGATTCAGCAATAACAATCCTGGAAAGCGCTTCTTCATTGATATACGGAAAGGAAGGATCATATTCTTTCTTGGCAGCCAGAATCCGGATGGCTATGTCTAATTTCTGACAGGGATCTGTAATATTTTGTGTGCTGTATTCTATTTTGTATTCCAGCCAGTTCCAATACCAGGCAATCAGGTAAACAAGCAATTTATGCTTGTTTTCAAAATAGCGGTAGACCGAAGCTTCTGTAGAATTGATGCGTTGAGCCAACTTCTTGAACGTAAAACCCTCAAATCCCAACACATCTATCATTTCAATGCTTTCCTGTATGATTTTTCTGCCTAATGCCGTTTCCTGCGGATCTCTGAGATACAATTTCTCATTTAATATCAGCTGAAGTGAAGCCATGATTATAATACTTTACAATTTGATAGTATTACTATTATACGACTTCAATAACGTTGCTGAGAGAAAAAAAGTTTTATGAAAAATCGCAGCAGAAAAATGTATACAGAAAAAATGCAGTCCTCAAGGCAGGTTGACCGGTTTGGGTAAAGGCTCAATACCTTCCATTTCTTTCTCTATATCTTCCAAGGATTTGCCTTTGGTTTCCGGCATCATCTTCCATACAAATAGCAGTTGGAGTACCATCATCAGGCCAAAAAAGAGAAAGACCAGTCCACCCCCCAGCGTATTGGCAAAATAGGGAAATACATTGGCTACCACAGCGGCCATGATCCAGTGGGTAAAGCTACCCAGCGACTGTCCGTAGGCCCGCACTTCGTTGGGAAAGATTTCAGAAATAAATACCCAGATGACAGCCCCCTGTGAAAGTGCGAAGAAAGCAATATAAACGAAAAGAAAAACCGGCACGCCTCCAAAAGATTCCAGGAAAAAAGCCCTGGATACCAAACTTAGGGTGGCAATCAGGCCCACAGATCCTATAAACATCAAAGTTCGCCGACCAAATTTATCGATCAGGGTAATACCCACCATGGTAAAGATCAAATTGATCAGACCTATCCCAGCAGTAGATATCAATGCTGCGTCGGCGCCCACCCCTGTCATGGCAAAGATACGGGGAGCATAATAAATGATCGCATTGATACCGGCCATCTGGTTGAAGAAGGCAAACAAAACAGCCAGCATGATGGGAAATTTATATTTTGCAGAAAAGAAACGGGATTTAGAAACATCAGCTTTGCGCTGATGAGATTCCTGTATGGCGACAATGGCTTCTTCTACGGTCGTGGGGTCTATTTTCATTAATATCGCTCTGGCCTTTTCTACATCATCTCTTTTCACAATCAGCCAACGGGGACTTTGGGGCACCATGAGCACCATGGCAGAATAAATCAGAGCAGGAATGGCTTCTACGCCCAGCATCCAGCGCCAGGCATTTTCCCCGATGTCTGCCAGCAGGTAATTGGAGATATAAGCGATGACAATGCCAAGTACGACATTGAACTGGAACAGGGCGACCAGTCGCCCCCGCATATGGGCAGGAGAGATTTCAGAAATATACATAGGCGCTGCTACGGAAGAAGCGCCTACTCCCAAACCGCCGATGAAGCGGAAAAACATGAAAGAATATATTTCCGGAGCCAGGGCAGAACCCAGGGCCGATACCAGGTATAGTACGCCTACCCAAAACAGGGTTACTTTCCGGCCATATCTGTCGGCAGGAATCCCGCCCAGCAGGGCACCAATGACCGTACCATACAGGGCAATAGCCACGGCCAGTCCATGGCTCACATCGTCGAGTTGCCAAAGCACCTGAATAGCCTGTTCGGCTCCCGAGATCACCGCTGTATCAAACCCGAATAAAAACCCCCCCAGTGCGGCTACGATAGAACTGAGAAAAAGAAATGATTTACCTTTCATGTGTTTTTGAAATACCTAATAGTTCTCTAATTTCATTGGAATAACTCGGAATAGCGCCCCGGGAGGAAGCAACAAAACCTCCTACCCGGTTAGCAGCTTTGCCGGCTTCCACCGGATCCGCATTTCTCAGATATTTGAAAAGAAAAGCAGCACTGAAAGAATCTCCTGCGCCTACCGCATCCTTCACTTTGACCTTTTGAGCACCTATTTTGTGCAGCTCGCCCTGATAATACACATAGCATCCTTCCGCTCCTGCGGTGATGATAATAATTTTCTGATGATAATCCTGGGCGATCTTTTGGGCAAAAAGCTGTTCGCTGAGAGGCTCCCGGTAAAAGAGAGAAGATAAAACCTGTACTTCCTCATGATTCAGTTTCAGGATACTGCAAAGTTTCAATGAGTTTTCAATGGTTTCTTTTGTATAGTGTCCTTCCCGCAGGTTCAAATCACAGAATACGTGCTTGAAGGTATAGTCCTGCATAATTTTTTGAAGCGCCCTGGCGGAAACGGGGTTACGTTGGGCCAGTGTCCCGAAATAGAAGATATCGAAATCATGTATCTTTATTTTTTCGTGGAGTTCTTCCGCTGCTATAAAATCATAGGCTACCTGGGTGTTGATCCTATAAGTGGGTTGCCCTTCCTGCAAGGAGACATCCACCGTACCGGTAGGATAGGTCTCATCCCATTGGATAAAGGAAGGGTCTACTTTCCATTTGATGACTTCCTGATGAGCTTTCTTTCCCAGCGTATCTTTTCCTAACCTTGAAACGATAAAAGCCTCTGCCCCACACTGTGAGATATGTGCGGAAAAATTGAAGGGAGCGCCCCCCAGGTATTTTTTTCCCTCAATGATGTCCCATAATATTTCTCCGAAAGACAAAACTTTCATAGGCTTATTTATCATTTTGAACGGTACCAGTTTCTTTCCAAATAGACTGTAAGGCGGTCACAGAGCCGGAAGCCAACTGTACAGCTCCCCCTTCACTGTACAAGGTAAGTTGGTTGAAATCCTCTTCCGGGAAGAAGATATCTGTGATAACTACCGATCCATCATCCGCAAATAACTCTACAGAGGCTACGTCCGTCAATATATGCATTTTTACCGTATTGGAAGACACCATACGGGGCGCTGTGTGTATTCCAGCAAAATCAGCAGAGAAATCCTGTTTGCCTGCCGCTGACCGGTCTACATAAAATTTCTGTTCACCATGCTGATAGCCTATCCTTAGTTTTTGCCCTTGGGCATTGGAAAATTCAACACCAAAATCCTGGCTACTGTTGATACCCTCAAAGGTCAGGACCAGTTCTGAGGTAGTCACCGGAAAAGATAGCTGTTCGGTGATGTTGATGCTTTCTGATATGTCTTGCTTCTTCAGTTCCGTCGTCTCTCCTCGGATCACTTCCAGCTCTTTCACAGGTTGAGAGAACACCCGGAGTCCCTGCGCTGTTTCCCCGAGCGTCAGTACCCGGGGGATGGTCATGGCACTGCGCCAGGGTGAGGTAGGCACTACATTGGCATATTGCCAGTTGCTCATCCAGCCCATAAAAATTCTTCTTCCGTCGTTGTCAGGCACATTGGACCAGGTAACACCGGCATAGTTATCTTTCCCATAATCTATCCAAAGGGTGGAATCAGCTGGCTGATCGGTGGTAAACGTCTTTCCGTCGAAGTCACCAATAAAATACTGGGTAGCGGACCCGCCGTGCAGGCCACCGGGATTGATACTTAACAGCATCACCCATTTTTCTGTATCCTGCCCCTCTACTTTCATGGGGAACAGATCCGGACATTCCCATACACCCCCATGGGCGCCATGGTTCTTCCCAAACTCACTGAGTTTACGCCACTGTTTCAGATCGGGAGCGCCATACAGTTCTACATGATCCGCCACAGCGAGGATCATTACCCATTGTTTGGAATCTTCATGCCAGAAGACTTTAGGATCGCGAAAATCTTGGATACCTGGGTTCTTCAGTACCGGGTTTTCGGTGTATTTCTCCCAGCTTCTGCCATGATCCACACTGAAGGCAATGCCTTGTGTCTGATAATCATTTCGTCCGGCTTTTGCTCCCTGGGCATCATGATAGGTATAGATAGCCACCAAAGGAGGATTTTCCTGGGTGCCCAGCCCCGACGTATTGTTTACATCCGCTACCGCACTGCCTGAAAAGATATATCCTAAACTATCGGGATACAGGGCAATGGGTAAATGTTCCCAGTGAATCAGGTCTTTGCTCACGGCATGCCCCCAGTGCATGGGGCCCCATACGGTGCTATCCGGATAATGCTGATAAAAGAGATGGTATTCTCCATTCAGATAGACCATTCCGTTGGGATCATTCATCCACATGCTGGGCGGGGTAAAATGAAACTGTGGGCGGTGTGGCTCCTGGAAATCTTTCTCCGCTTGCGTATCTGCCACCGGATCGGAAGCTTTATTATCCTGGCTATAGCTACAGGCCATGCATAATAAAGCATAAAACAGGAATAACAAGTATGTTCTCATCATTTGGTAAAGTTATGGATGTGCCTACAGTTGTTCTGTCCAGACAGAGTTAAGCTCGTGCACTTCCAGTTTCTTAAGAATAGTTTTATGATCGGGTTCTCCCTGAGAGAAGACCTCGATTTTTTGGTCGGCTTCCGCTGAATTCAGCGGGATCACATAGTAAAGTTCACCGTCGTTGACAAAAACTTCCATGATGGCTTTATCAACAATAACTTCTATGGTATTGTGTTGCGGAAACAGATAGCTAGCCTTTCTGGACTGGGGATCGCGCAAGCCTGATTCTCCTACCGCACACAAGAAGTCTCCAAAGAGATTGTCAAAGGCCAGTTTACAACCATTGATATTGATGCCAAACAGGTTGGCGTCGCCTCTCTCAAATTCAGCAACAATATGGAGCACATCTCCTTTTACAGGGACGGTAAACGTACTATCTGCCTTCACAATTTTGTTTTCAAAAGAATGACTCTTTTTGTATAAGGTGCGAATTTCTTCCACGGGTTTCGGGCAAAGCTGCAGGCCATCGGAAGTAGGTTTCAGTGTGAGTTGTGTAGGAAAAGTCATGCATTGGTTAAAAGGCATACCTTCCAGGTCAATGCCTCGTCCCCATCCAAGCTGAATAAGTCTGCCGTCCTGTTCAGGGATGTTATTATACATTTGGGAAGCGTAGAAAGCACCACCATAGTCGTAAGTTTTAAAGTTTTGTTCCGGCGTAAACCGCTTTCCGTCAAAATCCCCAACCCTATACTTGCCATTGGCACCATACACAACCCATTTGGTTTGCTCAGGCTCTCCTTCTACTTTTATTTCAAACAGCTCCGGACATTCAAAAAAATCAGGAATTTCAGACTGGTATGTCCAGTTTTTCAAATCGGAGGATGTATAAATGACGTGCCGCCTGGTCATGGCCTGCTGCCCCAGGCTCATTTTCTCTGTTTCTGACTCATCGTATACCACCATCACCCAGTGTTGGGCTGGCTCGTGCCAAAAAACTTTAGGGTCACGGCCTTTGTGCTTGACAACCGGATTACCTTCATAATCCTCGAAGGTTCTGCCATTGTCATAGCTCAAAGCCAGGCATTCGCCCCGGCCTGTGCTGGTATACACGGCTATCAGCGGATCAATACCATTCTTTCTGAAACCCGAAGTATTTTTCGTATCGACTACGGCTGAGCCTGAAAAGGCCATATCCTCATGGTTAGGAGTATACAGGGCATCCGGCAGTTCTTTCCAGTGCAACAGGTCTTTGCTCACCGCATGCCCCCAGTGCATATTGCCCCAGTTCCATCCATAAGGATTGTGCTGGTAAAACAGATGGTATTCACCATTATAATAGATCAGTCCATTTGGGTCATTGTGCCACCCTCTGCGTGAGGAGAAATGTACCTGTGGCCGCAACGCTTCCTGGTAGATACTATCCTGACCGGGAAAACTGGCATCGGCAAAAATCTGATTCCACCCTTGAGGAGGGGTTTCAGAAGTTTCCATTTCAAGGGTAATTGTTTTTCCCTGATAGGCAGAGACATCAAAGAATGTCCAGAAATCGGGGCTTCCGTCGGCTAGCTTAAGGGTAAACTCATCCAGCACTTTTCCCTCATGAATGATCCGGGTTTTGACAAGGTCGTTAGACTGGGTGACCGGGAAATTCAGATATTGTTGCCCTTTTTTGATGTCGATTTGTCTGTTGGCTGTCTGACAGAAGACAGAAAGTGCCACAAGGCTGGCGATGAGCGTAAGCGTTAGGTTTTTCATTGTACAGTAGTTAGGTGAATGGCCAGTGTGAATGACCATTCACTGTGGGTAGTCATCTTATCTAATAACCAGGATTCTGCTCATACAGACCTTTGGTAAAGTCTATTTCTCTTTGAGGGATAGGAAAATACTCATCCCGTCCTTTGGTGAAGAAAGCATTGTTAAGAAACTCTTTCCTGGTTTTTTCCACCTCAAGATAGTCGTTTAGGGTTTCTGCTGCAATGCCCCAACGCACCAGATCGAAAAACCGTGGGCTTTCCGTGGCAAATTCCAGCCGGCGCTCCCATTGCATGGCTTTCCAGGCGTTTTCCTGGGTCCAGTCAATGTTGACACCAGGAACATATTCTTCAATATGATAGTTGGAAGGAGTGCTGCCATCGGCAAAGCGGGTTCTTCCTGTGCTGTTCTTTGCCCTGGTTCTGAGCTGGTTGATGAGCGGCAGGGCTTCGTTGTGCCTGCCCAGCTCGATAAGCGCTTCGGCTTGCCAGAGCAGTACATCCGCATACCGGATGATGATAATATTCACAGAGGAGCCATAAAAAGGGCCTATCTTCTTGAAACAAGGACAATCGGCAGCCTGCTGTTCTTTCATATTGCCGAACCCTCCATACAAGGCTGGTACACGTTCCCAGCTGTGGTCATACAGCACATTGGGCTGGTATTTAAACGGGTGTCCCTGAATACCTACTGTATGGTCCAACCGGGGATCAACCTGCGCTCCACCTGGCACCAGGTCCGCATCGGTTAACGCTACGTCGTTAAAGGTATCGAACATAGGCAAACCATCTTCATTGGTTTTGAAGGCATTGACCATGTTATGGCTGGGAATATGAAACCAGCAGCAACCATACTGGGGCGCCAGGCTGTAGTTCAGACTGGTTGACATACTCAGCCTTCCGATGGCGGTACCGTCGTCAATAGAATGCTGTACGGCAAATACAGATTCAGGACCGTTGTCATACCCATATAAGAAATTCTCGGCGAAGTCTGGTTGTAAGCCATACATTCCTGAAGTAATGACATCATTAGTGAGGCTCACTACTTCCTCTAAGCGCTGGGTATTGATATTGGTTACATTGTGGTTTTCATCCTGCTCATAAGCCTGATAGAGTCTGGTTTTAGCCAGATAGGCTTTGGCAGCCAATTGATTGGCGCGACCTACCTCCGGTTGGGTAGGTGGCAGGTTGTTGATGGCAAACTGAAAATCCTCGGCAATTTTATTCCATAATTCATCATTGGTCAGTGCACGGTTCGACACCGATGCCCTTTCTTCATCGGAAATGGTTTCGTCAATATAGGGCACATACTTAAAAAGCACTTTCAGCAGGAAGTACATATGCCCTCGGAGAAAGCGCATCTCACCCTGACGCACAGCTTTGTTCGGGAAGTCGGATTCAGAAACATCATTCAAAGACTGCAGCGCAAAATTAGCTCTGGAAATAGCCCTGAAAGCATTTTCCCACGTGTTGACGAAGAGGCCACCTGTAGTAGGTTGGGTCAGGTTATATTGTTCGTAAGCATTGATTTCGCCTACATCGTCCACACTACCTCCCCCTTTGTAGGCATCATCGGAGCGAACGCTTCCATAAGCCCACATGCTGGTGATGGGTTGGTTCCAGAAGTCATTGCCGATGGCTGCATAGGCGGCAGTGACCAGGGCATCTAAATTATCCACAGTAGTCACCTGGTCTTCCGTCAAGGTTCCTTTCGGTTGGAAATCCAGATGGTCATCGCATGCACTCACCAATAGTAGGCTGGTGGCCACAAGTATAGATACTATTTTTATTTTCATGATAGATTTCGTTGATCAGTTGAATGTAACATTAACCCCAAAAGTGACTGAAGTAGGTATGGGAATTTGATTCCAGGGATCATTTCCGGGAATTTCAGGATCGGCTCCCTTAAATTCCTGACTATCGAACCAGAACAGGTTTTCACCCATCACAAAGAGGCGCAACTGTTGCATACGCAGGGATTCAATGGCAGCTAACGGAAAATTATACCCCAGCTGTATGTTTCGCATTTTAAAATAGGAATTGTTCAGCAGGAAATAATCCGAAGGCCTGGTTTCATTATTGGCGTCTACCAGTGTCAACATGGGTATATCAGAGCCAGGATTCTGGGGCGTCCAGGCATTCAGTACATCCAGTCCCATATTTTCTCTTACCCTGAGGAAATTATTCCAGAAGGTATATTGATCTCTGCCTATCCTGTTTCCTACACCTGATCCGAACAGCGACAGGTCAAAGTTTTTGTAGGCTGCATCAATCCGGATTCCATATTCAAAGCCAGGCAAACTGGTGCCCAGATAGTCCTGATCCAGGGCATTGATCACCCCGTCATTGTTTAGGTCTGCGTATCGTATCCGGCCGGGGCCAGCGCCGATCTGCTCGGCATGGGCATCAACTTCTGCCTGACTCTGGAAGATGCCATCGGTTTTATAGCCGAAGAAAGAAAATTGAGATTGTCCTACAATGGTTTTTTCGGAGTTTCCTGGAAAGGCCGTACGCACCTCTTCCGGCAATTCGGTGATTTCGTCGCGGAAGCGGCTGAAATTACCATTGACAGTATAAGAGAAGTCATTGCCAATGGTACCACGGTACGATAACATCAACTCGAATCCGCTGTTTTCCACCACTGCTCCATTGACCCACTTGAGTTTTCCCTCTCCTACCGCAGAAGCAATGGGTGGCCGTAACAGGATGTCGGACGTCTCCCGGGTAAAATAGTCAAGCGAACCAATGATTTTATCATCCAGGAATCCGAAATCTATCCCTGCATTAAATTCTTTCGTTGTTTCCCATTTCAAATCCGGATTGCCTCCCTGCACAGAGACGAAGCCTGAAGGCAGGCCGCCACTGTCATTCCCAGCCAGGTCATAGGCTGTTCCTACGTTGAGCCACTGCCCCGGGAAGCCTTCCCCGTTGTTGAACAGCGTGCCATATCGGGGTTCGTACAGGGCAAACCGGGCCACGTCTCCAATGTCCTGATTACCTACCACTCCGTAGCCAGCCCTGAGCTTCAGGTCCGAAAGCACCGTCAGGTTTTGCATGAACGATTCGTTGACAATTCTCCATCCCAGGGTGGCAGCCGGGAAAATACCGTACTGATTTTCGACGCCAAAACGGGAAGATCCATCCCGCCGGATGGTAACCGATGCCAGGTATTTATCGGCAAAGGCGTAGTTAATTTTACCAAACTGGGCCATCAGCCTTCCCCCGGTAGCGCTTCCAAAGTTGGTGCTGCGGCCTGTCCCGGCTGAAAGCGTAAAGAAGTCCTCCGTTTGTTCGGCAAACCCTTCCCGGAAAGCTCCGAATTCCTGGAAATCCTGCCAGATGGCTTCTATACCCCCCAGTATATTGATCCTGTTTTGGCCTACTTCAAACTCATACCGGAGCGTATTTGACCACACCTGATCTAATCGCATGCCTGTAGAACGCTGCAGGCTGTTGACCGATCTGCCCAGGAAACCTTCCTGAAAAGCCAATTGTATATCTTTGTTGACGCCATTAGAGTAATCAATACCATAGTTGGTTCTGAATACTAAGTTCTCAATAGGTTCTATTTCTGCATAGACATTTCCAAAGGCGGTAGTTCTGGTAAAATTATCCCATCGGTTGAGCCATTGCATATTCACAGGGTTGTTCCGGTCGGAATACCCGGCCCCTAGCGGACCTGCAAATTCTCCGTCTGCTGTGTATACAGGGAGGGTAGGCGCCAGTGTGATGGCCAGGAAAGGCGTGGGAGCTCCTCCAAGGTCAGTGGTGGCCAAGGTTTGGTTGGAGGTAGCCAGCAGGGAGTTTACGCCTAATCTTAATCTTTTGTTGAAAGCGGAGGTGTTGGCATTCAGACGGGCACTGTACCGCTCATAGTCGGTATATACCAAAGTGCCGGTATTTTTTATGTAACCCACATTGGCCAGCAATCCACTGTTTTCATTATCCGCTGTTAAGGTCAGATCATTGGAAATAACATATCCTGTCTCGTAGGCAGCATCCTGCCAATCGGTATCTCCTGCCGGCACATTGGGATCCCCTCCCACGAAAGGCTGGACAGTCACCCCATTCAGGACAGGGTTGTCGTAATCATTATTCCAGTCGTAAGTGTAAATAGCGGAATGAACGGCGGGGTCGGTCCGGTCGTTCACAGAGCCCTGCCATAGGGCGATGCCCCGTTGCTCGGCATTGAGCATGTCTTGTCGCTGAGGACCTGTTGTTTGTACGGAGACGCTCGAGTTAAATGCAACATTAATCCTTTCTCCCTCCATGGTAGCCCCATCTTTGGTGGTCACAATGATTACCCCATTGGAGGCCCGGGAGCCATAGATAGAGGCAGCCGAAGCATCTTTCAAAATCTGTACGGATTCAATGGTACTGGGATTTAAACTCTGGAATATTTGTGGCTGCTTGGTGGGTACCCCGTCAATAATGTACAAAGGGTCATTATTGCCAAGGGTGTTGGCACCCCGTATCAGGATCCGGCTGTTTTCTCCAGTGGGTGTCCCATTTTTCTCCACAAACAGTCCGGCTACCCTGCCCTGTAATGCTTGCATAGGATTGCCCGAAGAAGTGTTTTTAACAGGCTCTAAATCCACAACGGCTACCGCACCGGTCACATCTACTTTTCTTTCTGTGGCATAACCGGTCACGACGATTTCTGAAAGCGCCTGTATATCCTCCTGGAGAGAAATATTAATGGTACTTTGGTTGCCTATCACTAGTTCCTGAGAGGCATACCCTACTGAAGTGAACAGCAAAGTATCGGTAGCGGATAGCGCCTCCAAACTATATTTTCCTTCAATATCGGTGACTGTTCCTTTACTCGTGCCTTTCACCACTACGTTGACACCCGGCAGTACTTCATTATTGACATCTACAACCGTACCGGAAACAGTAGTGGTCTGTGCCCTACTGTGACTGAAAATCGCTAAAAAGCACATCAGTAGAAAGCCACTACTCATATGCCTGAGTTTGTGTAGAAATTGATTTTTCATAAGTTATTATATTAGTTGATACTGAGTAAATACTGTCCGGATTATGGGAAGACTACAGCCTGATGGTCATAGGCATCGGAAAACAAACTACCTAATAGGATATTGCTAATTTGAGCTTGAAAACTTCTTCGCAGATTGCTAAATTTTTATTTTAAACCTTGCTCAAATAGCAAATTTTGATGAGTTTAGCAGGTAGAAAAACTGTTCATTGTAGTAAGAAATTCCGGTCAGCCTGCATTTTGACCAATATTTCACCCTGATTCTCAAATTTTTCCCCCATGAAGCGACTGCTACTCTTGCCACTGGTGTTATTTTTTCTTGCCTGCTCTAACCAGGATAGCCAAAGGCAGAAGAAAATCGTCATTGGCTTTTCTCAGTGCACTACCGGTGATGATTGGAGAATGACCATGCATGAGGAGATGCTAAGAGAAATGAGTCTTTACAGAGACTATGATATTTCCCTTATCATTAAAGATGCTCAGGATGACAACGAACGGCAAATCCAGGATATTAAGGAACTGGTCGCTGCTGGTATCGATCTTTTAATCGTATCTCCCAATGAAGCCGATCCGCTGACACCCATTGTGGAACAAGTGTATGAACAGGGGATTCCGGTGATTGTCATCGACAGAAAAATTAATTCAGAAAAGTTCACGGCTTATGTAGGGGCTAATAACCTGTTGACCGGAAAAGAAGCAGGCAGGCTGGCCGCAGAGTTACTGAATGGAAAGGGTAAAATTCTGGAGATTACAGGCCTGACAGGATCAACACCTGCCATTGAGCGTTCCAAGGGCTTTCGCGATATACTCAGCCAGTATCCGGATATTACCATTGAGCAGGTGTTGGAAGGTGCCTGGCTGATAGAAGAAGCGCAGCGCATCACAGATTCTGTCTTCGCCCATCCTACCGACATAGATTTGGTATTCGCCCACAATGACCCTATGGCTTATGGTGTGTATCGATCCGCCAGCAAACATGGTTTGTCGCCCTATATTATTGGGGTAGATGGCCTGAATACCCCCCGGGGCGGATTGAATAATATTCTGAATGGATATGTCAGTGGTACGGTGCTGTATCCTACCGGAGGGGATAAAGCGATTCAGATTGCTATTAATATTCTTTCAGAGAAGCCTTATGATCGGTTCAACTACCTGAAGACAGCCAAAATTGACCCGACCCATGCCCGGACTTTAAAATTACAAAGCGATCAGATACAGGAGCAACAGGCAAAAATTGATTTACAGAGGGAATATATGGGGGAAATGGATTATCTGATCAACAAACAAAAGAATTTCCTCTTCCTGCTAGTGCTGATTGTGCTGCTGTTAATCTTACTGGTGGGTTTAATCATTTACTTTTTGAACAAAAAAAATCATATCAATAAAATTCTGGATGCGAAGAACAAAACCATTGAACAGCAGAACAAAAAAATAACCCAGCAACGGGATGAGGTAGTCAGAGTCCTTAAAATAGCGGAGGAGGCTACAGAAATGAAGCTGCGGTTCTTTACCAATATCAGTCATGAGTTCCGCACTTCTCTCAGTCTGATTTCTCTCCCTATCAATGATCTGGTAGCTTCTGAGGAAAAAGTGATTGAAAAAGACAAATTGTTAAGCATACAGAAAAATACCAATCGCCTGATCAGGCTGGCGGAGGAAATCCTGGATTTCAGGAAAATTGATACCCACAAGTATCAGTTGAATACCATTCACGCCGATATGGTCAAATTCATGACTGAAGTGGTGACGGCCTTTCAGCCGAAAGCCGACAGGAAACGGATTCACCTGCATCTTCATGTCCCAGGCAGTTTGGTGGCCGATTTTGACCCGACCATCATGGAAAAAGTGATGTTTAATCTTTTGTCCAATGCCATCAAATATACCCAACAAGAAGGAGAAATTATGGTCAACGTGGTGCTGAGCAACTCGAGAGTAACGATCAGCGTGGAGGACAACGGGATAGGGATTCCTGAGCATCAGATTCCTTATATTTTTGATATTTTCCATCGTGCTCATGCTAACTTACACCAGCAGGAGGAAGAAGGAATGGGTATCGGTCTTTCGCTTACCAAAGAATTAGTGCATATCCATCATGGCATGCTGAAGGTGAAGAGCCAGGTAGGGCAGGGAACTACCTTCTACTTTTCTATTCCTCAAATACAGCCCAAAGCCATGAAAGCTGCAACTCATGGAGAGGCTGGTGAATTGTCCGAATCGGATGCACAAATAAAAGCAGACAAAAGCAAGACGGTCCTGATTGTAGAAGACAACGAAGAATTACTGGAAATATTGGCCAGCACCATAGGTCAGTATTTTGAGGTGCGCACTGCCTCCAACGGAAAGAAAGCCCTGGAAATAATAGCGCTGAAGCAGCCCCACCTGGTTATCAGCGATATTTGCATGCCTGCTATGGATGGCATAGAGCTTTGTGCGGAAATCAAAAAAAATCCGCTCACCTTTCAGATTCCTGTCATTCTGCTGACGGCTATTGATGCGCAGCAATCCAAAATCAATAGTTTTAATATTGGCGCTGATGAATATCTGACCAAGCCTTTTAACAAGCATGTATTGATTTCCCGTGCCAAAAACCTGATGGAATCACGGGAAAAGCTAAAGTTATCGCTGGGCAAATATCAATTTTTGTCAGACAGTCTGAAAGATATAGAACAGGCAGATCAGGAATTTGTGCAGCAATGTATCTCCATTATTCACCAGCATATCTCTGATGAATCTTTTCATTTAGATCATTTGGCTGATGCCATGTCAATGTCTCGTTCTTCTCTATACCGTAAGATCAAAAAGCTTACGGATATGCGAGGAGTTGACTTTATCAAGAAAGTGAGGTTGCAATACGCCGCAAAGCTCTTACTCAATGAAGACATAGGGGTCAATGAGGTAGCCTGGCTTTGTGGTTTTTCCGATGTCAAATATTTTAGTAAATGTTTTGCCAGAGAATTTGAGCACAATCCCAGCAAGTTTAAAAATGCGATATTATCAGCGAAGGATATCCAGGATTTTGTCTCGTAAAGCGCTACATAGGTTTTCTTCTGCGCCAGCATCCCCCCAATGAACCGGCCATTTGAGGAGCCATCCTATTTTTTATTTACATTGCTATAATATAGCCCTCTTTTAAACAAGGTATCGTTTCCCTTAGTTTGATCTTCCAAACGCAAATAGTTTTATGCCTATCGCCATTGCTCTTCATGGAGGTGCCGGAACCATTGTCAGGAGTGCCATGAGTCCGGAAAAAGAAGCCCTTTACAGGTCGGCACTCCAGAAAGCCTTGCACCTGGGTTACCGGATCTTACAGGAAAACGGGACCGCACTGGATGCTGTGGAAGCGACCGTCAGGGATCTGGAGGATTGTCCTTTATTCAATGCCGGCAAAGGCTCTGTTTTTACGGCAGAGGGTACCCATGAAATGGATGCTGCCATTATGGAAGGGCGTCATCTTTCTGCGGGAGCTGTCTCTTTGGTCAGCGGCGTAAAAAATCCGGTGACTCTGGCTAGAATGGTGATGGAAAAATCTGATCATGTGTTTATGGCGGGTGCCGGCGCCATGGAGTTCGCTAAAAAGGTAGGCTGTGCGTTTGCCGATGACGCTTACTTTTTCGACCAGTTCAGATACGATCAATGGCAGGCGATTAAAAATACTGATCGGTTTCAGCTTGATCACTCAGTTAGTAAAGATAATAGAGTACCAGAGAAAGTGTCGCCCAGCGAGGTGTCGCCCAGCGAGGTGTCGCCCAGCGAGGTGTCGCCCAGCGAGGTGTCGCCTAAGAAAGAAGCGCCCCCTCATAAGAGGGGTACCGTGGGCGCAGTGGCCTGCGATCACAAGGGCGATATTGCCGCAGCGACTTCTACCGGAGGCATGACCAACAAGCGTTGGGGGCGCATCGGCGACAGCCCGGTCATTGGGGCGGGTATCTATGCGAATAACCAGACTTGTGCCGTATCCTGTACGGGCAGTGGTGAATATTTCCTGCGGGCTGTGGTGGCCTATGATGTATCCTGCCTGATAGAATTCAAAAACTATAACCTGGTACAGGCCTGCCAGGAAGTGATACAGCAGCGCCTGCTTCGCCTGGGGGGTGATGGCGGACTGGTAGCGGTCAACGCCAAAGGAGAGGTAAGCATGCCCTTCAACACAGAAGGGATGTACCGCGCCTCGAAAACACCAGAGCACGAAATTATCGCGATTTACGACCGTTAATAGCATAGGGATGCTCCAGGAGCAGCCGGGCATCATGGCTCATGGGAAGAATTTCCAGTTTGCGGTTCTCCAGGATAAAATGATCACCTACCGCTAGTACATGTACGATCAGATGACAGAGAGACATGGGGGTTCCCATCTCCAGAATTTCTTCATTGTTGTGGGTAAGCTGGCTGGGATCTACCAACACTACCATGCCTGAGCCAATCACTTCACATTCATTGCAGTTTTTGATGACCAGCCCGGTATCTTCTGCCAATCCCACTCCTAATCGTTCCGGGAATCTGGCAACCGCTTCCATCACCCGTCCGAATCTTCCTCGCTGTATAAAGTGAGAGTCGATGATCAGATCAGGAATGAAACCCATGCCTTCCTTTGTTTTTACGGCTCCTTTGAAAAGTGCTTCCGTCGACTTTCCTCCCGTAATCATAGCTTCTGACATACACATAGCCCCTGCACTGGTACCGGCAATCACAAATTCTTCGTGTACGTAACGTTCCATGAGCAGGTGATGGAGTGGAGTATCCCGGATCAGGCGGGTGATCCTGGATTGATTTCCTCCTGAAAACATCACACAGTCTGCTTTGCTTACCCATTCTAAGGATTCTGAATACGCCGACTGAAATTTTTCTCGGATGTCGAGTACATGGATATGTGAGCAGTTAAACTGACCAAAAGCTGCCTTATATTTTTCTCCCACTTCCAGGGGAATGCTGGAGGCGGTAGGAATCACTACGATCAAGGGATCAGGTTTCTTACACTCTTTGATCACTCTGGCCAAGATTCCTTTTTGCACAAAATTCAGCTGACTGGATTCATCACGCCTGGTTCCTTTGTCCTCATTCCCACCAATTGGAATAATGGTTCCTTTAACTTCTGATCTAATCATTTTTTCCAAAATAAAATTTTTTTCAGTAGTAAATGTAACAATTATTTGATTAGCAAATTTTTATATATTTAGAAAAACTACACAGGCCATAACGTCCTACGAAAATGCAAATAAGAGAAATATCTGTCATGCGCGGACCTAACTACTGGTCTATCAGAAGGCATAAGCTGATCGTGATGACCCTGGATCTGGAAGAACTAGAGGCGTTTCCTACTAATAAAATTGAGGGTTTTTACGATAGAATTAAAAATATGTTGCCCTCACTGTATGAGCACCAATGTTCGGAAGGGGTTCCCGGTGGTTTTTTCCATAGAGTGGAAGAAGGCACCTGGATGGGGCATGTGATCGAGCATATTGCCTTGGAGATACAGACCCTGGCAGGTATGGAGGTGGGTTTCGGACGGACCAGGAGTTATGGAGAGAAAGGAGTATACCATGTAGTTTTTGAATATATGGAAGAAAATGCGGGGCTCTATGCGGCCAGAGCGGCACTTCGGGTAGCAGAAGCCCTGATTGCCGGTCATCCTTACCCCCTGGAGAAAGATTTGCAGCAAATGAGGGAATTACGGGAAAAAGAAAGACTAGGACCCAGCACAGCCTCCATTATTGAAGAGGCTATTGCCAGAGACATTCCCTGGATCCGTTTGAATCATAATTCCCTGTGCCAGTTGGGCTATGGTGCCAATCAGAAGCGTATTCAGGCTACCATGACCAGCAATACCAGCAGTATTGGTGTAGAGCTGGCTTGTGATAAGACGGATACTAAATTTCTGCTGGAACAGGCTCAGGTGCCCGTGCCTAAAGGGAGGACCGTAGAAACTATGGAGGAATTGAGGGAAGCCATAGAAGAGATCGGGTACCCGGTGGTTGTCAAACCCATCAATGGCAATCATGGGAGAGGGATTACAGCCGATATCACCCAGTGGTCGACGGCCGAAAATGCATTCAAAGAAGCTACAAAAATATCGAAGACGGTCATCGTGGAAAAGCACATTGTGGGTGACGATTACCGGCTGCTGGTGGTTAATCACAAACTGGTAGCGGCTGCCAAGCGGTCACCGGCCCACGTTATTGGAGATGGAAAATCCACCATCAAACAACTGATAGACGACATTAATAAAGACCCCCGCCGGGGTTATGGGCATGAAAAAGTACTCACCGCTATTGTAGTGGATGAGATGACCCAGAATATCCTGAATGCTGAAGGGTATACCCTGGATTCAGTGTTGCCCGAAGGAAAGCTGCTGAAATTAAAAGATACGGCCAACCTGAGCACTGGTGGTACGGCCACCGATGTGACCGACATGGTGCATCCGGATAATGAATTTATGGCGAAGCGGATTTCTAAGATCATCGGGCTGGACATTTGCGGCATCGATGTGATGACCTCTGATATCAGCCTGCCGCTGAGTGAAACCGGAGGCGCAATTCTGGAAGTGAATGCGGCTCCCGGCTTCCGGATGCACCTTGCCCCAACAGAAGGCTTACCCAGAAATGTGGCTGCTCCGGTGATTGATATGCTGTATCCTCCTGGTTCTTCCTCCCGGATCCCCATTGTAGCCGTGACGGGTACTAATGGGAAAACAACCACCACCCGTCTCATTGCCCATATGATGAAAATGCATGGGTATAAGGTAGGTTTTACCACCACTGATGGTATTTATGTCCACAACCATCTGCTTATGAAAGGGGATTGCACCGGTCCTCAAAGTGCTGAATTCGTCTTGAAAGATCCCATTGTCAATTACGCAGTGCTGGAGGTAGCCCGTGGCGGTTTGTTACGATCAGGTCTGGGCTTTGATAAATGTGATATCGGTATTGTCACCAATGTGGCCGCTGATCATTTGGGATTAAAAGGTATTCATTCTATAGAGCAATTGGCCAGAGTAAAATCTGTGATTCCTGAATCGGTTCACGAAGATGGCTATGCCATTTTGAATGCAGATGATGATCTGGTTTATGACATGAGAAACAGAGTTCGTTGTCATGTCGCTTTGTTTTCTATGGATGAGAACAATCCAAGAATTCAGGAACATGCCAGGAAGGGTGGACTTTCAGCCATCTGGGAAAACGGCTGTATCACTATTTGTAAAGGAGAATGGAAACTCAGGGTGACCAAGGCTGTGAATATACCTTTGACTTTTGGCGGCAAGGCTACTTTTATGATACAGAATGTGCTGCCTGCCGTACTGACGGCTGTGATCAATAAATTTACAATTGACGACATCAAATCAGCCTTGGAGTCGTTTATCCCTTCTCCTTCTCAGACCCCAGGCCGGTTAAACCTGTTTCAGTTTAAACATTTTAAATTCATGCTCGACTATGCGCATAATCCTGCCGGCTTACGGGCGCTGCAGAAACTGATTATCAACATAGATAGCACCCTGAAGGTAGGTATTATTGCCGGTATAGGAGATCGTAGAGATGATGACACCCGGGAAGTAGGAAAAATAGCCTGTGAAATGTTTGATGAAATTATTATCAGAACGGACAGAAACCTGCGGGGAAAAACACAGGAAGAACTGGTCACCCTACTAACCGAAGGTATTCATAGTGTAGATCCTCATAAAACACTACAAGTTATCCATAAAGAAAAAGAAGCCATTGATCATGCGATCAAAAATGTGAAACCAGGGGCCCTGATTGTGTTGTGCAGCGATGCGGTTACCGAAACCCTGGATCAGATACTGAAATATAAAGAAGAAGAAGCCAAAATGTTGTATGAACTATCTGGGTACAACATGCCTAATTCTATTGTCTAGCAATGTTGGTCACACAGGTCAGGCGGATAGCACCGCAAAGTGTTGTAGTTATACCATAGCTTTCAACTGATTTTCCTGGTCTTTTGCCGTCTGCTTTCGTTCGGCCTGATCTATAACAGCCGCAACGGTCATGTCACCGGTCACATTGACCACCGTGCGACACATATCCAGAATACGATCTACCGCCAGGATTAAAGAAATACCTGCTACTGGGATATGAATGGCTTCCAGTACAATAATCAGCATGACAATACCTGCTCCCGGAACCCCAGCAGTACCGATAGAAGCCAGGGTAGCCGTGAGTAAAATAATGAGCTGATCCTGTAATGACAAAGGGATATTTAAGGCCTGGGCAATAAACACAGCCGCCACGCCCTGATACAAACTGGTACCATCCATGTTGATGGTGGCACCGAGGGGCAGCACAAAACTGGAAACTTCTCTGGAAATGCCCAGGTTTTCCTCACAGTTTTTCATGGTGACAGGCAGCGTAGCGTTACTGGAACTGGTGCTGAAAGCCAGTAATTGCGCTTGCCGTACACTTTTAAAAAACTTTCTGTATTTTATTTTGGTAAAACTGGTGAAGATGGCGGGATAGATTATAAGTAAAATAGCGAGCAGACCCAGGATCACGGTGCCACTGTACCAAAGCAGGCTTTTGAGCAAGTCCAAGGCTTTTCCCAGGTCATTGCCGGCTACTTCTACAATTAAAGTACCTATTAGAGCAAACACACCTAAAGGAGCCAGCAGCATGATAAAGTCCACAATAATGATAATGGCATCGTTGACCCCATCAAAGAAATTAACAACAAAATCTTTCTTTTGAGCAGACATACGCACCAGGGCAATACCAAAAATAACGGCAAAGAATACTACCTGGAGCATTTGTGTATTATTGGTCAGCGCATAGAATAAGTTTTCCGGCACAATATCTACCACAGGCTGCAAAGGGGATTGCTGTTCCAGGGTGGAAGCCGTTTCTACTTTGGAGGCTACATTCTGGGCATAGAGATTCATTAAATTTTCACGGGTAGCTTCCGGTAACTGATTTCCTGGTTTGATCAGATTGACCAAACCGAGTCCTACACTGATCGCCAACATGGTGGTACAGATATAAATGGCCATCGTTCTCCCACCAATTCTGGACAACTTTTTGAAATCATTCATACTGGCTACGCCCACCACCAGGGAAGCCAATACCAAAGGCATGGCAACCATTTTCAGCAAGGCAATGAAAAGAGCGCCTATAGGACTTATATAATGAGTGGTAAAATCAGGATTAATTTCAGCAGAAACGCTAATAATTCCCCAAAGCACGCCAAGTATCAATCCGATCAGGATCTTTACATGAAGAGGTATCGATTTCATTCAGTGAATACGGTCAGTCAGTCATGATCTACAAGCACTGTCGCTAAAAATTAAGTTCAAAAATTGACATAAATTTAAACGTCAAATTACGTGCTTATTTTTACGAAAATAGTTAAATCATTGCTCAAATTTTTTTTGCCATAAACACAACTTATTATTGGGTTTTACGTCATATATATGCCACACTAACAGGGTCAGAGAAATCCCATGCTAGCGGAGGAGATCATTAATCATTGCCATTATGGTGTTTAGTTTTTTCATGTTAGAAAATATAAGCGGCTGGGAGCTGTTTATTATTCTGTTCGTGGTGTATATTTTCTTTGGTGTCAGGTTCATTCCCAAGCTGATACGCAGTTTCAGAGGAAGTATGAGTGACTTTCAAAATGCCTGGCACGAAATAAGAAAAGAACTACACAGACATTGAGTACGTCCACATCTCTAAAGGCTGGTTACGAAAGTACTCTTTCGTACTCAGGATACGCTTACCTTTCGGATGATAAAAATCCGACCTTCTTCTCTATTCCCCTTTCTATTATTTGCATAAGCTCAGATAAAGCTGTCTGATTAAGAGGCTTTTTTATAAAAATATTTATTTTAAATTTAATTTTTTCTGTATATGTTTGTTGTTTCAAAACTTTACTTTTTATTATTGAGGATTTTTTATATTCACTGATGATCAGCGGTAGCCAATGAAAGGGTATTTTACAGTATTGACAGTCTCAATTTTTTTGTCGTTAGGTTTATGTTTGGCTTTTATCGGAAAAGTAGCTGAAGAAAATGCTACCTCACCGAGGAAATGGAGCATAATTTCTTACCCATCCACTTATGGTCAGGGACAAACTTTTTACTATATGGAGTATCTGCCTCCAGGTTATACCGATGCCGGAAACAAGCAGACTTATCCTGTTATTCTATCGCTGGCAGGATTGGGATGGCATACGGATGGACTTGATTTTTTCCCGGACAGGCTTAAAGAAGCCAATTTGGAAAGAACCATACGGGATGGAAAAGATTACCCTTTTATTATTCTTACGCCCCACTTACCTACGGAAGTAAAAGGCAGGTATAATTTTACAGGCCAGTATGAAGACGGTGTTTACATCAAAGAAGATAGCCTGATCTGGGATCCTCATATTGTTGATGAAGTATTGGAAAAAGCCAAAAAGGAGTTACGTATTGATGAAAATCGTATTTATCTGATTGGATGTTCGATGGGGGGCAGCGGTGTATGGAAATACCTGCAGGCATATGGCGATAAAATTGCAGCGGCGGTTCCTATTTCCGGATATTATACCGATTATGGCCCCTATAGAAATAACCCTCATGCAGATACGGAAGCATTGGCTAAACAACCCGTCACTTTTGCCTGCAACGAAAAAGTGAAAAATACGCCCGTGTGGGCCTTTCATTCAGCAGACGATGATTTTATTCCTACTTCATTTACCTATAAAGTTATAAAAGCAATCAATGACTGCCGTCCGGCCCCTGAGCCTAAAGCAAAACTGACTATTTTTAAAGAAGGAAAGCACTTAAAAATCTACCCCAGGGTGTTTGAGTATAATACAAAATGGAATTATGAGATCACCCAGCATCCGGAAGCCACAGGAGGTGTTCACTCTTCTGAATACATGCCGTCTCAACCTTTAAAGAATGATATCTTCGCCTGGTTACTTACGCATTCACTGAAAGAAAAAAGTAAGCATCAACCGTCAGATGATATCTTGAGTGAAAAGCACAGCCCTACCAGCCCGTCTGAACGGATGGCAGAAGGAAAATGAAAGGTGGTTTTCAACCTTAGTATTTTCATAAATATCTGGGGCCTGCAGCGCCGGATCAAATAAATTCCTACGCTTTTTGACTTAACATTTCTTTCCTTGTTGAGTTATTATATCAACAGAAAAATCATTTTTTTAACTTAAACTAGAAATATAATGGGAATTCTTAACTATCTTTTAACTAAGCATAGAATGCTTGTTCTGGCTGGAATGTGTACGTTAGTGCTTGTTGGCTGTAACAAAGCCTTAACCCAGGAAGATGTGGAAGATAAAATACAGGAAGCAAGGAAAGCTACACAAGATGCCAAAGAAAAAACAAAGGAAGCTATAGAAGCAAGAGAGCAATTCTATGATGATTATCGTGAAAGCCGAGTGGCGGAGTTGGAAGACAGAAGCAAAGAAATAGATAAGCGGATCAACGATCTGGAAAAAACAGCCAGTAAGTCTGAAAACGAAAGTGCTGTTTCCGATATTGAATCAGCCATTGATGAATTACAGGCTGAAAAAGAGGAAATTAATGAAAAAATGACCGAGGTAAAAGCCACCACAAGAGAAGATTGGAGTACTGCTTATGAAGAAATCAACGAGGCTATTGCCAGAATAGACGAGGAAATTAATCGGCTGTCGGATAGCCTGTCTGAAGAAAATTAAGTCTTAATTCTCAATCATGTAAAGCCGGCGGTAGCCGGTTTTTTTTATCGAGCAGTATTAAAAATATCTCAATTTTTTATCCAATTTGTCACTTCGTTTTAAAACATACCGTAAGAAAATGAGTATAATTAAGAAGTCAATGTAACAGTTCCTCATTTTTTGGATGAAAAAGTCAGTGTTACCCGCCTTTTTAGTAGCTTATTTTTTGCTTCTGTGGTTCTTTCCGAGAAATACAGAAGGGATTGAGCTATCTGACCGGGCTGAGTTCATCAACGACAACAATGACGCTGCTATTTATCCTAATCCCGTTAAAGATTTTCTTTTTATCCGCCCGGGAGTGTTAAATGCTGCGTGGGCACAGGGAGCTACTCTCCATTTTGAAATCCGGAATATTTTAGGCAATTCTATGCCTGTAGCCGTAGAGAAGATAGAGCAGGACCGGTACAGAATAGATACTGCCGATTACCCTGCCGGTTATTATCTTTTGATGATTCAATGTGAGTCATGTGAAAAAAAAGGGGCTAATACCAGGAATGCTTTTAAATTTTTGAAGCAGTAGAAGTTTCTTCCGTATTGAAGTTTACCTGATAACTATATTTAGTCATCTGCTTTGTCCCCCGTTCTATCATATCATAGTGATACTGAGGGTCAGCATGAAAATACTGTTCCGTAAACGTACTGTGTGTTACCAGGAATGAATCCTCTTCTTTCTTCAGTAATTTATCTTCTTCTTGCGTAAGCATTTCCTCTCTGTCCCTTCTGAAATAGAAAGAGCAAAGAATGCCTGCTGCTGAACCCAGGAGATGAGATTCCCAGGAGACGCTTCCAGCTGTAGGAATAAGCCCTTGCAACATGCCACCATATAAAAATGCAATACACAAGGCAATAGCCATAGACCGTGCATCCCGCCTGAGGATACCGCTGAAAAAGAGAAAGGTGGCCAGCCCATAGACCAAACCACTAGAACCAATGTGATAGGCTTGCCTTGCAGCCACCCATACCCAAAAGCCTGTTATGATATAGATCCAGAAAAAAACTTCTAATGCAATTTTATTATAAAAATAAAAGACAGCCAGCAATAGCAGAAAAAGTGGAAACGTATTGGACAGTAAGTGGAGGATGTTGCCATGAATCAGAGGGGCTGTCAGAATCCCTACAATACCCGTAAAGGTGCGCGGTAAAATACCCAGCACACCAAAATCAGTGGAAGTACTCCACTCAACGGCTTTAACAACCCACAGCAAAAAAGTGAAACCCAAAGTAAAAACAACACTTTTTTGAAAGGTGTGTTTGTCAGTATGAGAAAAAGCGGGTGTCAAATCGGTACATTAAAAATTATTATTTTCCTTAATAGCCAACATTTAAGATAACGATTTTCGAGGTAACTAGGTAATAAAATCGGAAGTTAAAAAAAAATCTCTTGTGCCAAACGGTAGGTGTTAGCATGTGCTTCTATAATATCCCTGATTTTTTCAGAATAACCTCCTCCCATACTTAAAGCAACCGGAATATGATTTTGTTTGCAGAGATTCAACACAAAACGGTCTCTCTCTTTACATCCCTTCAGGCTCAATCCCAAGCGTCCTAATTTGTCAGTACTTAATACATCTACCCCCGATTGGAAAAATATACACTGAGGACGCACCTGCTCCAGCAAGCGTGGAAGAACTTCCTGTAAAATAGAAAGGTAGGTGTTATCATCCGTACCGTCTTCCAGAGGAATATCTACATCTGACTGCTCCTTATGGGCAGGATAATTTTTCCTGCCATGCATGCTAAAAGTAAAGACAGCCGGATTATTACGAAATATTTGCGCCGTACCATTGCCCTGATGAACATCCAGATCTACTACCAAGATTTGCTTTACCAGTTCTTTTTCCAATAAATAATTAGCAGCGATAGCTATATCGTTCAACAGGCAGAAACCTTCGCCACGGTTGGTAAAAGCATGGTGCGTACCCCCTGCTATGTTGAAGGCTACACCGTATTGCAGGGCGAACAGCGCGGCCTGCACGGTGCCATGCATAATGGTAATTTCTCGTAAGACAAGCTGTTCAGACATGGGGAAACCTGTTCTGCGAATCTCTGCCTGAGACAGTTGCTGATGTTTTAAACGGTGCCAGTAAGTAGCATCATGGGTGTTGGTGATGTAGGGTTCTTCCAAAGGTGACGGTTGGAACAAGTTAGCTTCCGTAATCGTGCCCTCATACATTAATTGCTCGGGCAATAACTCATATTTGATCATGGGAAACCGGTGATGTTCCGGCAAAGGATGGGCATATATCTCTGACCAAGCGATTTTTAGCATATATAGAGAAACAAGGCTGCCCGGCCAAGAGTTTGTCGTTCATCGATATTACCGCATAATAGTCACACTACCCGTTTGGCTTCCGGCTTCCTCTCCGCAATTGATTAAAAAGAAGTAAACACCCGCAGGAGCAGGGATTCCTTTAAACGTGCCATCCCATCCGCTATCGTTATTATAATTTTCAGCCTCATATACTTTGATTCCCTGTCGGTTAAAGATGGTCATATGGCAATCCGGGTACAACTCCATTTTTTCTATATACCAGGTGTCGTGGCGGCCGTCATTGTTGGGTGTAAATGCCTTTTGTGCAATCACATCCAGTGCCCGGTCTACCTGAACGGTGAACTCCGCCGTCTGCTGGCACCCTTCTTCATTAATGATCAGACAGGTGTAAGTAGTGGTTACCAAAGGGCGGGCCACAGGATTAGCAACTGTACTGTCGCTGAGGGTAGTGGCAGGACTCCAACGATAGACGACTCCACCGGAGGCATGTAGTTGTAAGGTATCTCCTAGTGAGATTCGTTCACGATTTGCCGTAATGATGGCATTTGGGTTTTCTGCATCTTCAACCACAATATTCTCAGTAGTGGTACAGCCATTCTCATTGGTGGCTGTAACATAATAGGTGCCAGCTTCTGTCACGGTAATTTTATTCTCTGTTTGCCCTGTACTCCATGTGTAAGTGGCGTTATCTCCTTCTACTATCAAATCCACCGTTTCGCCAGGGCACAGATTGGGTAGGCCTGTAGTTGCCAAACTGATAGAAGGCATATCCAGGATGGTTACCGTTTGTTCAAAACGACTGCTAGGGGTACCATTGGCCTTAAGAATATCGACTATTACGGTATAACTTCCTATAGTATTGTATTGATGATCCACCTGGCTCCCTTCCTGGGTGGCACTGCCATCTCCAAAATTCCAGCGATAACGGATACTCTGACCTGCCAGAGCGGGCGGGGTCACTGCATAACTCACCGATTCGTTCAGACATTTTTCTGAAGGGATCGTTGCCTGAGCAAAGGCAATGGTAAAGGGAGAGCTCTCTCTGGTACATCCTAATGCATTTTGAATAACGGCCACATAATCTCCCTCTTCTGTGGCGGTCAGTTCATGACTGGTCGCATTGGCGATCACCTGTCCGTTTTTCTTCCAGCGATAAGTGTTTCCGGCAAAGGCTTCTACGCTTAAGGTAGCTTGGCCTCCTTCAAAGAAAACAGGAAGATCTTCGCTTTGAATGCTAATAGATTCGGGTTCACTTACCTGGATAATGGTCTGGGTCGTGTCGCTCACACACCCTCCGTTTTCAGCGCTGGCCTGCACATAGAGGACATAAGTGCCTGCTTTGGCGGCGGTTGCATGAGGGATGACCGGATTTTGGTCGTTGGAAGTAAAACCATCCGGGCCAGCCCAGTGATATTGCGCATTCACACTTTCGGCCTTTAAAATGATATTTTCTCCAAAACAATAAGGGGTTGCCGGATTTTGGTCCAGAATGGTAGGCTTATCAGGTACAAATCCATCTGGCCTGACCACCTTTACTGTATTGGATGCTACACTTAAACAGCTAAAGCCGTTGTGAGAAGAGGATATTTTGACCCGGTAGAAAGCTTCTGTCCCAGTAGTGTAGGAAAAAGTGGAGTCATTCGCATCTGCTACAGGGATAAAAGTAATACCATCTGCGGAGCGCTCCCAGGCATAGGTTACGCCAATGGCTTGCGTGACCGAGAGCTGGTAAGGTAGCACATCACATACGCCTAACCCTGCCTGGGGTTCCATCACGGGTTTAATACAATTACGGTTGATCAGTACGGCAATTTCATCATTGCCTGTGGTTTTTCGGGCCGTATAAGCCAGATCCGGCTTCCCATCTCCATTTAAATCACCCGCTCTGACACTAATATTGTTTTCTTCTACCAGTAGCGTTTTCTTATTGTTAAAGTCCAGAATGTCTTGTGTGCTGCTGTTGAGCAGCACGATAACCCGGTTGGTAGTGCTACCTACAATGATGTCTAACTTTCCATTCCCGTCCATATCAGCCATATCCAGACCTTCTCTGGAAAGGCTGGTCTGGTCGAAGCGGACGTGGTTGGCAAAAGAAATAGCTCCTCCTTCCTGTGTAGTATTTTTGAATATGCCTACATAGTTGCTATTAATAATTACTACCTCCGGCTTATCATCTCCATTCAGATCTCCCACTTTCATATTAGTGGTTAAGCCTGGTGCCTCTAACATGAGGTAGCTGCTAAACGCAACGTTACCACCGGATGTACTACCGTTGGTAAATACGTATACCCCATTCTGACCATCCTTACCTGCTAGTAACTCTGGTAAACCATCTCCATTCAAATCTTCAAGGTCTACACTACTTAGCTCTACTGTAGGAATATTAAAAGCAGTAAAAGGGGTGATGGGAGCAGCGGTAAAATTGATCGCGTCTCCGGGTGTGCTGATGTTTTTAAATACTGATACCCCTCCACTGCTGGAAAGATCTACTACAGCAATCTCCGGTAAACCGTCACCATTCAAATCTTTGATGTCCATTCGGGCAGCCAGGTTCCCATCTACATTATAAGAAATGACGGGATTTTTGACCAGTTGATCGGCAAAAGCGATAGCTCCTCCAGGGGTGCTAGTATTTTTGTAGATGTAAATTTTTTCTTTGTTAAGATTGGTATTGGAAGCAGAGAAAACCAAATCGGGCAAGCCATCTCCATTCAGGTCGCCGCAGCGTACCCAGCGCGTTTTAGCATCCAGATCAATTTCTACCGGTGTAAAACTGACCGTGTGAATATCTGGAGAATTATTTTGAAAAATTGTAACTTTCTCATCGTTGGTATCAGAGGTAGCGATGTCATTCAAGCCATCCAGATTAAAATCACAGAAACATAGGTTATACAGGTCAGTGCCGGAAGTAGGATACTTATATTCTCCATCTAAGTTGACCTTATCAAAATCATTGCCATCATAACTGATGGTAAAGAGCTTGCCAGAGTAGGCAGTCAGGTGATTGTTGACATTGGTTACGGAGATACTGCCGCTGGTGGCACCCGGAGGCACAGCCACTTTAATTTTTGTATCGCTGATAGCCAGGATAGAATCTGCTAAGGCCGCACCAAAAAATATACGAACCTGGTTGGCGTCGTTCCCAAAGCCTTGTCCTTCAATAGTTACTACTTCCTTCACTGTACCGTGGGTCTTGTCTATAGATTCAATCACCGGTGCTTGGGCGAGTACAGGGGAAAGATTGACTAGAAGAAGCAGAAGGCCGATATATGAGGATATTTTATGAAATTGCATAGCTACATCCGATTTCGGGCTGCTACTGAAAACAGTCCATATTGAACAAAGAAAGGTAGATAGCCGTTGAGGATTTTACAGGACGAAACCCTTTGATTACTGACTGTTGTAATGTACTACGCCAGATTGCAATAAATTAGAAAGTATCACTCAGTGAAAAAAACAGATATGGATGCCTTAATTATAGTAGATATTCAGAAAGACTTTTTGCCTGGTGGGGCTTTGGCAGTATCACAAGGGGATGAGGTGATCCCGGTAGTAAATGCTTTGCAAAAACATTTTGATCTGATCGTGGCTACACAGGATTATCATCCGGCCAGCCATTTGAGCTTTGCCGCCAATCATAAAGGCAAAAATCCAGGCGATCATATAGACTTAAAAGGATTGGATCAAGTGTTGTGGCCCATACACTGCGTTCAGGGATCGGAAGGAGCTGCCTTTGCCGATAGGTTAGAGATGACGAAGGTGAAAAAAATCTTTCAGAAAGGTAGTGATCCAGAGATTGACAGCTACAGTGGCTTTTACGATAACGGGCATTTGAAGTCTACCGGCCTGGGAGATTATCTGAGGCAAAAGGGAGTAGACCGGGTAGTGATTGCCGGATTAGCGGCCGATTATTGCGTAAAGTTCACAGCCTTGGATGCAAAAGGACTTGGCTTCGACACGGTTGTTGTGAAAGATGGCACCCGCGCTGTCAATTTGAAGGAAGATGATTTTGAAAGAGCACTAGAAGAGATGGAAGCACAGGGAATAAAAGTAGTGGGCAGCCAAGAAATAATAAAAAAATAGCTCGGAGCGCTAGCCCCAAGCTATTGGTAAGATTGATTTTTGTTATATCATTTGTCCTATCTTCGCCATCAAGTCAGCGGTACGGGCAGAATAGCCTGCTTCATTATCGTACCAAGACAATACTTTAATCATATTGCCATTCACACTGGTAGATTGGGCATCAAAAATAGAGGAGTGAGGATTGCCGATAATATCGGAAGAAACCAGCATATCTTCGCTGTATTCCAGAATACCTTTCATCGGCCCCTGAGCCGCTTCTTTCATGGCTGCATTTACTTCTTCTACAGTCACATCTCTGCTGACAAGGCAGGTAAGGTCGGTAGCAGACCCTGTGATTACCGGTACCCGGATAGCATTTCCATCTAATTTTCCTTTCAGGTCAGGTAATACCAGGCCTACCGCTTTAGCAGCCCCTGTGGTTGTAGGTACAATATTAATGGCAGCGGCTCGTGCTCTGCGCAGATCTTTATGCGGACCATCCTGCAGGTTCTGGTCTGCCGTATACGCATGAATAGTCGTGATAAAGCCTTTCTGAATGGTGAACTTCTCGTGCAGTACTTTTGCCATAGGAGCCAAGCAGTTGGTAGTACAGGAAGCATTAGAAAGAATTTTTTCATCTCCTGTCAGGGTATCATCATTCACTCCTAACACCACAGTAGGGATGTTGCTACCTTTAGCAGGAGCAGAGATCACTACTTTTTTAGCACCCGCCTGCAAGTGCAAACCAGCGCCTTCGGCATCTACAAACCTACCGGTAGATTCCAGTACCACATCTATTCCCATATCTCCCCAAGGCAGGGCTTTAGGATCTTTCTGGGCTAAGGCATGAATTTTTTTGCCATTGACTATTAAAGCATCTCCCTCTACGCTGATATCACCCGGAAAACGTCCGTGGGCGGAGTCATATTTAAGTAGGTGTGCCAGGGTATCATTATCCGTCAGGTCATTGATGGCAACTATTTCAATGTTTTCATTATTGAGCAGATTTCTGAAAGTAAGTCTTCCAATTCTGCCAAAACCGTTAATAGCGACTTTCATTAGATTAGCGTTTAGATTTTAGTTAATAATTGCACAAAAATACAATTACCGGCAACACAAACAAAAATGTATTGGCCGGTATATAAAAATAGGTTACTACTATTCTTATACTAAATTCATGTAAACTTGTTGTAATCTTTGACGTTTAGTTATACAGTTTGTCAGGAAAGGAGAATTTTTTTTTTCATCTTTTGGCAAAACAATATCTGTCTGCTATATTTGCAGTCTCAAAAATGGTCGCTGTGACTTGGTCCGTTCGTCTAGGGGTTAGGACGCCAGGTTTTCATCCTGGTAACAGGGGTTCGATTCCCCTACGGACTACTAATTTATTGTATAACTTCCATCACTGCTTGCAAAAATGATGGTCTTTTGAACCTGGTCCGTTCGTCTAGGGGTTAGGACGCCAGGTTTTCATCCTGGTAACAGGGGTTCGATTCCCCTACGGACTACAATGAGTTTCACGAAGGGTAAATCTACCTATAGATTTACCCTTTTTTATTTTATATACATCCTGTTCCATAGGTGGCCTATCATTCATTACCAGTGAGGTGTCAGCGCCAGCAAAAAGAGTGAGAAAAACAGGAGCCCGTCTACAGATATCTTTTCATCAAAAACGTTTATACATATAGCAAAATGGTAAAGATTCTAACAACTAACGGGCAATCCTATGGAAACAAGACCCCTTTACCTCAAAAAAATACTCTGGGCAGCACCGGTAGCCGGTATAGCAGCGGCCATTGCTAATGTTGTTGTTTTTTATGTAGCACAAGCCCTGGGTGCTGTACCTAACGATATAGCGGTTTCTAATGCCAATCAGCCTATAACAGTAGGGCCTGTGATACTGGCTTCCTTTGTTCCGGCTATAGCGGCTGGTGTATTGCTGGCCATCCTGGCCGTTCTAACTGTGAAGGCCGTTAAGGTTTTTATCATGCTATCAACTATGTTTCTGGTATTGTCTTTTTATATGCCTTTAACTATTCCGGAAGCTTTCGGGGGCATGATTCTGGCGTTGAATCTTATGCATCTGGTAGCTGCTGTGGTGATTGTCGGTCTGCTCATCAGATTGACCAGAAAATAATATTGCTGATTACACCATGTTCTGTTCTACTGCCCTTCAGTTGAGGCTTCAACAGGTATCACACAGCAGTGTCTATAAGCGTGATATAGTCATACATTCCTTTCCTGGAAAGATAGGGTAAGAGCAAACTGAAGATCAGTTGGGTGTAATGAGCTAGTTTCCGCTGTTCTTCTTCCTGATAAAGAATCTCGGCGCTGGAAATCCAGAAGTCAGAAAGGATATTTAAATGTTCTGCCATATTCTGATACTGGGCAATAGTGATATCTTTACGGAAGATATCCTCTTCTATGAGCGCCTGAATAAAACGGTTGTATTGCTGTCTGCGTAATTGATACAAAGCTTGATAATGCTGCCTGATTTTAGGATACTTTCGCATGATAGCCACAAAGTCAATCATTAGGAATTTATATTCATAAAGTTTGGTGAATACAAAAAGCAGGGTCTGATAGGTTTCCTTTAAGGTGGTAGGGGTGGCTTCATACTGCGCCAATCTCTGGTTAAAGATTTCCACCAGTTGTAAGTACAGGCTGTAGACAATCTCCTCTTTGGTGCGGAAATGATACCGCAGGTTGCCATCGCTGATTTTCATGTCTGCTGCAATGTTTTTGGCAGAGGTGTTTTCGACTCCATTTTCATTGAAAAGTTTTAAGGCAGTTTCCAGTATCTTTTCTTTTGTTTCCATACCACTGAAAATAATTAGCTCTGTAGAGCTAGGAAATGAATGATGAATCTTCTAAATTAGCTCCAAAGAGCTAAAGTGCCAAAATAATGAAAAAAATAAATATTATTGGAGGGGGTATTGGCGGTTTATGTGCTGCGATTGCCTTGCGGCAGCAGGAGTTTCAGGTGCAGATATATGAAAGTGCACCGGAGATCAAAGCCCTGGGTGCTGGCCTGGCCCTTTCTGCCAACGCCGTGAAAGCCCTAAAAGCCATAGGACTGGATCAGGCCATCCTGAAAGCCGGTAACGCTTTTGGCTGCTTACAAATATTGACGGAGAAAGGAAAAACTATTGCAGAAACAGATGCGCTCAAAGTGGCTGCCCGGTATGGTGTCGGAAATTTTTCTATACACCGGGCAGATTTACAGGCCATTCTGATGAGCCAGCTTCCCACAGAAATATTGCATCTTAACAAAAAGTGTGTAGATGTACTGGCGCGTCAGGATAGCGTTGTAGTATCTTTTGAAGATGGAAGCCAGGCAGAAGCTGATGGGCTCATTGCTTTTGATGGGGTGCATTCTGCTGTACGTCAGAAGCTGTTGCCTGAGGTACAGCTCCGGTATGCTGGCTATACCTGCTGGCGGGCAGCCATTCATTACGCGCCCAAAAATTTCAATCCCAAGCTCTTCACCGAAACGTGGGGCAGCCGGGGCAGATTTGGCATCGTCCCCCTCACGGATCAGCGCGTTTACTGGTTTGCTACCCACAATGCACCCCGGCAGGATGAGCGTATGAAAAACTTTCGCCCGCAAGACCTGTATGAAGTCTTCAAGTCTTATCATGACCCTATCCCCGACGTGATCAGCCATACGAAAGAGAGCCAATTGATCTGGAATGACATAGTAGATTTTCCACCCATCAGCCGCTATGCTTTTGGCCATATTTTGTTGGCAGGGGATGCTGCGCATGCGACTACCCCCAATATGGGTCAGGGTGCCTGTATGGCCATTGAAGATGCGGTCGTCGTTGCAAAGTGCCTGGCTTCTAATCAGGACATCAGCAGTGCCTTTCAGGCCTTTGAGCAGAAAAGAAAAAAAAGAACACAGGCTATTGTGAATGCCTCTTACCAGCTAGGGAAAGTAGCCCAGTGGGATAATCCGGTCTTAAGTGCTATCCGAAACACCCTCTTCCGCATGATTCCAGAAAAAGTCAATGAAAAGCAGATCAAAAACCTGTATGAGGTAGAGTTTTAGTTGGCTACGCTTTGCTGAATGATAGCAATAAGATCGTTTTTAGACAATGGTTTATCAATCAGAGAGGTGACCGACGCGTAGCTTAAGGCCGCATTATTGTCTTTTTCGCGAACTGAACTGGTCAGTATCATAATGGTTGTTTCCGGATATTGACTTCTATACTGAGATTCAAACTTTTCTATAAATTCAATGCCGCCTATCCCTGGCATGTTCAGATCCAGCAAAATGTATTTGGGAAAGACTGTCTGAGCCTCACGGCAACTGTCTAAAAACTGTAAGGCATCCAGGCCTTTGTTGAAAGTGCGGAAGTGAGCTGTATATTCTGTCTTTTCTAACAGCAGTTGATAGATTTCCAGGGTATCCTCATCATCGTCTATCATTATGACCATAATTGCTCAAGCGAATTTTTCGGGTTTATACTTTAATGTGTAGTTGTCTATCCTAATCTAAGCCTTTTTATTGAAATTAATAAGCTAGCCTGCCATATTGTTTGTATTTTCTTGAGAAACAAAACTTTTGCTTTTCAACTTTCATTGTTGAAAAAAGATGATTAATTATCTTTCTTTATAGTTCATTTAAACTGATAGCACAATGGCAATTTCTGGCGCATTTAATCTGAAAAAGTGGATAGACGATCACCGCGACGTTTTAAAACCCCCGGTGGGTAACGCTCAAGTCTATGAAGATACCAATGACTTTATTGTGATGGTAGTAGGCGGTCCTAATACCCGTAAAGATTTTCACTATAATGAAACGGAAGAGTTTTTTTATCAGTTGGAAGGTGAAATTACTGTCAAGGTGCGGGAAAATGGAGAAACAAGAGATATTGTCATCAAAGAAGGAGATATTTTTTTATGTCCGGCTAAGGTACCTCATAGTCCGCGCCGGCCTGCCAACACCATAGGGCTGGTGATTGAAAAGAAACGGACAGAGCAACATACCGACGGGTTGATCTGGTTTTGTGAGAACTGTGGCCATAAGCTCTATGAGGAGTATTTTCCTTTGAAAAATATTGTGGAGCAACTGCCTCCCGTTATCAATAAATTTCATAATTCAGAAGCGCTGCGTACCTGCGATCAATGTGGTACAGTGATGGAAGTACCCACTCAAAAGACAGAGGTAAAAGAAAAAATTGGCTAAACAAAGAAAGCTAGTTTTACGAGGCTTCGTTCAACGACCAGTCATAAGGATAATAGGTTACCTGGTACTGCGCAGGAATTTTCTTGTCCCGATACTGATTAATAAAGTTCACAACTGACTGCCCGTTTTTGGTAAAATCATCCTGATACCACTCAAATATCTGGGATAGTGCTACCTGCTGCTTGCTGTGGGACACCTGTATAAACTGAGGGTTGTTCAGCGCTTCCCGCGTTTTCTTTTCCAGTTGCTGGTCCAGTGAGTTGGCCTGGTAGGCAAAATCTGCCAGGGGCGGGCAACTCATGGCTGCACAGACCAGTACAAAATGGAGCCGCGGATCCTGATAGGGTTGTAGCAACTTTTCCTTTTCTAAAGCATTGAGGGTAAGCTTTTCTCCAGCCACCTGATGCGCTTTCTTGTCAAAAAAACCCTGAATATCCATAGGAGATTTGACCGGGAAATGCTGGACAATCTGATGAATGACGATGATATTGTAGGCATTGATATAGAATGCTTTTTTTTCTTCAGCAGAAGCATCAGCCAGCGACAGCTTACCAATGGCCTGATAAAGCTGCTCTATAGTTTCAGCATCTTCTTGAACCCCCTTGTAGTCTACCAACCCCTGCTTTATCTGCTTTTGCAGTATAGCATTGGCATCTTTCGTAAAAGAGCTTAAATCGACCGGTAGAAAAAGTAATAGATAAGCAAGTATAAACAAATGGAATGTCATAGATTGAAATTTTATGATAAGTACGAATTAAGCAATGAGATGCGATGTCATCTGTTTGACATTTACTAAAATAGAGGGTTATTAGCTTTGAATTGTTTCTTCTTTCTATGAAAAAAATTTGCATCATCGGTAATGGAGTAGCAGGCATCACAGCCGCCCGCCACATCAGAAAGCAAAAATCAGCTTCAGAATACAGTATTACCGTAATCTCTGCGGAAACGGAATATTTCTATGCCAGAACGGCCCTGATGTACATTTATATGGGGCATATGACTTTTGAGCATACCAAACCCTATGAAGATGGGTTTTGGAAGAAAAACGATATTGCGCTGGTCAGGGATTATGTTCGGCAGGTAGATATAAGCAACAAACGGCTCCGACTGCAGCAAGGCGAAGAGATGCCTTATGATATCCTGATCATAGCGACCGGCTCCAAAAGCCATCGGGTGGGATGGACGGGCGAAGATCTGCAAGGCGTGCAGGGTATGATTACCATACAGGATATTGAGCGGATGGAAGAAAATACCCGGCATATTCAACGGGCTGTGATTGTAGGTGGCGGATTGATTGGCGTAGAAATGGCAGAATGTTTACACTCCCGCCAGATTCCGGTCACGTTTCTGGTACGGGAGGAGGAGTACTGGCACAATGTACTGCCTCTGGAAGAAGCCAAAATGGCCAGCCGCCATATCCGTGGTCATGGGATTGACCTGCGAACCGGAGCAGGACTGAAAGAAATTAAAGGAAACGCCCAGAAAAGGGTTCAGGCAGTGGTGACAACAGCAGGAGAAGAAATTCCCTGCCAGATGGTAGGCATCACCATTGGCGTCACGCCTCAGATTGATTTTCTGAAAGAATCAGCCATTGAAACAGACCGGGGCGTGCTGGTCAATGCGTTCTTGGAAACGAATGTGCCGGATGTATACGCTGTAGGAGACTGCGCCCAACACCGACAAGCGCCTGAGGGCCGGAAAAATGTAGAACAGATATGGTACAGTGCCCGGATGCAGGGCGAAACGGTAGCCCAGACCATTTGTGGCTATAAAACCCGCTATGTGCCGGGCGTTTTCTTTAATTCCGCCAAATTGTTTGACATAGAGTATCAGGTGTATGGCACTGTGCATCCGCAACCTACCGAAGAGGAAGAACATTTTTACTGGGAACACCAGGGCGGAGAAAAATCAGTTAGAGTTGTCTTTGAAAAAGAAACCAGGAGTGTTCTGGGTTTTAATTTGATGGGTATCCGGTATAAACAGGCTGTTTGTGACCGCTGGATCAAAGAAAAAGCTTCTATCATGCATGTGATGGAGCATTTGCAGGAGGCCAATTTTGACCCTGAGTTTTTCAGGCATTATGAAAAGGAGATAGTGGCCAGGTTCAATCAGCAATACCCGGACCGGGCAGTAAAGTTAAAGCAAAAGAAAAGCTTGGTGGCTACTCTTTTGGGTTGGTAAGGCTGATGTGTCGGAACAAGTGACAATAATTTAAAGCATTATATAGTATTATGAATACACACACTACCCATCTGATCAGGTCTGTGGGCCTGTTGCTGTTTATCCTGGGGTTTGGCTTCTTTATAGCCGTTTTTTTTCTGTCGGGCTATCAGCTCACCGACGATGTATTAAAGCAGGAACTGCAGGAAGAAAATCAAAGCGATCAGGCACCTAACGCGGCCGGCCAGGAAACTTCGGATAATACTGAAGAATCGTTCATGCCGAAAAGTATGTATACCATTGTGCAGGAAGAAGCTGAAGAGATGTTAGGGAAGGTGTATGCTTTCAACTTTTCTTTTATCCGGGATTTCAGTGATGTCATTGACCGGAGCAATCAGCAAATACGGGGGATATATGGCATTACCTCAGATGAAATGGAGCAAATGGTGCAAACCCTGGCGGAAGAAAATAACCTGGCATACACTGCGGAAGCAGCGGGCGCTGTTTTCGCGGATGACACGGTGGGGCGATTCAAACGGAAAATGTTGCAAGATTACACCGGTTGGCTGGAAGGAAAGCAGTTTGACAATCCTGATAATCTTCGATCCCAACTTGCGGGTACGGTAGCCAGCATCAACCGGGATGTGACCCAGCAGAAAGGGATTGGGCGTTATGAGCAAAAAGGAGTGAAAACTGCTGTGGTAAAAGCAGCTACTATTGGCTTTGTAAAGGACCGGCAGTGGCTGGTTTTTATTATTTCCTATGGAGTTACCATTCTGGGCGCTTTACTGTATCTCCTGCCCAGGCTTTATGTCCATCCGGGCATCAAAAACAACCATATCTTCCACAGCTCCTTAAAACATAGGGGCTGGCTCGGCATGATGCTGGGAACCTTTCTGATTGTCTTTTATGTCATTTTGTATTTCTATCCCTATTACATGACCAACTGGATTCTGGTGGTAGACCCTATCAGCCAGTGGCTGAATGGAGGACCTGCCGGTGAGTTTTTTCTCTATGGCTTTTTATATACCTTGTGTATCCTGGTGATGGGCATCCGGATGATCTTAAACTACAGGCATAGTAATTACCACATCATCCGGACGATTTCAGTTATTTTCTTTCAGACAGCTTTTGCCTTTCTCATTCCTGAAATACTGGTACGGTTAAATTACCCCTATTATGACTTCAAAAATATCTGGCCGCTGGATTATGACTTTTTCTTCCCCGGCAGTCTGAGCCAACTGATAGAGAGTGGTGGCTTGGGTATTTTTATGTTGGGATGGGGCATCGTCCTGATTGTCCTTGCCGTACCGATACTGGTTTATTTTCTGGGCAAACGCTGGTACTGCTCCTGGGTATGCGGCTGTGGTGGTCTGGCCGAGACTCTGGGCGACCCTTACCGGCAGTTGTCGGATAAATCGCTTCGGGCCTGGCAGGTAGAACGCTACCTGGTGCATGGCGTGTTGGTGTTTGCCGTGCTGATGACCATCGGCATGATCTATACCTTTTTCACGGGCAGCGGCAGTTTGTTAGGAATTCCTACTTATTCCGTAGCGGAAGTATATGGCTTTTTCATAGGTGCCGGCTTTGCCGGAGTGATTGGTACCGGCTTTTATCCGCTCATGGGCAACCGGGTCTGGTGCCGTTTTGGCTGCCCTCTGGCGGCTTATCTGGGAATCGTACAGCGTTTCAAATCCCGTTTCCGCATCACTACCAATGGAGGGCAGTGTATTTCCTGTGGCAACTGTTCTACCTATTGTGAAATGGGCATAGATGTGCGCTGGTATGCACAGCGCGGGCAGAACATCGTCAGGGCTTCCTGTGTGGGCTGCGGGGTATGTGCCTCTGTATGTCCGCGAGGCGTACTCAAGCTGGAAAACGCGGAAGAAAAAGGGCGATTTGGAAAGCCTATCCTGATAGGAAACGACAGCGTGCGGGTAGATCAATAGCAATAAAAATTATTTAATAAATTTCACCTTCAATTGTAATATCTACTGAAATTGTTATATTGGTCATAGGTTTATTACTGCCATTCTGAAAGCCTGATACGTAATATGACTGACAATGGGCAGTCTGATTAGCTATGCAACCAAAGAAAAGCCGGTGTTCTGCCAGGCACTCCAAGTCTATCTTCAGAGGACCACCCTGGTGGCTGGCTATGCTCTTTTCTGGCTGATGCATTCTCCTGCATATCCATTCAATTTTATCGGTTAATACTTTCCTGTCTAAAAAAATCGCCTTTTTTTAATAGTGCATCCTATGCGTATACTTTTCACTATTGTCGTCATCCTGATATCATTTTTATTTGTAGATTACACCTCGCTTGCAGCCAGGCAGCAGCAGAATACAGAAGCGGATACCACTGCAGGTATCATTGCCTACTCCAATGGTCCTGAGATTCGAATAGTCAGTCCGGATGGTAGTAATAATCAGGTTGTCTGGACCGTTCCGGATAACATCTTTTCTGTTCAAAAACTCGCCTGGAGTCCTGATGGTAGAGAGATTGCTTTTACCAGCGACCATGAATCGTCCACCTCCCTTTACCAGCAGGATATCTATAGCATCCGGCCCAACGGTACAGGATTTCGCAAACTGACCAATCCTCCGCTCTACGAAGAACTTGCCTCATATGCCAAGGGTAGTGTCACCGTCTCCCTTACCAACTATATGGTGGGGAACAGTGGACCTTTCACTGTCTATATCAGGGGAGCACAGGAGCCGCAGCAGGTTTTTGTCAGCTACGGAGCCAGCAAAACACTGGTCTTCGACGATGTGGCGGATTTAGGCGACGACGTCTTTCAGCATGTGGTCGTCATTCAGGGAACATACCGGTGGCTGGACGCCGCCGCAGCAGCGGATGTCAAGCCTGGTACTACCGCAGACGCCGGCTCCATCAGTATGACGAATGCACTGGAAAACTACGCTGCAGAAGGTCCCTTTTGGCGTAGTGACGGCAGCCAGATCGGATTCTGCAAAACTTTTGGCTATGAGGGTATCCTCAGCTGCAACGTAGAGCAGGTACCTGTAACGCCGACACTTCATTATCATTATGATCCTGTTTTTGATCCGGACCTGTATGGTAATCCGTTTGTCGTAGCCTGGGCTCCTCTTCCGGCACTGGCAGACCAGCTACTTGTGACAGACAACGCCAGATATTGGGACGAAGGGGAGATAGATATATACAGAACTACCGAAGGAAGCCAGGACGAGGGAGAACTGATCGTCACACTGAACGACTACGTGGACGTCTTCGACATCCGATGGTTACCGGATGGCACAGGCTTTATGCTAGCCAGACATGACAATCTGATTGATAGAGGCATCAATATCTATGAGTACCATTTCGGAGAAGACCAACCCATCAGAATTACCGAATTCGCCAATGAGAATGAAGGGGTACGCAGTTTCAGCATTTCTCCCGATGGGCAGTTTGTGGTCTTTGAGTATGGAGAAGATTTCTATAGCGACAAAAGAGACATATGGGTCATGCGGCGGGATGGAACTGACAGTCGACTATTGGTAGAGCAGGGAACTTCTCCTCACTGGGGTGTGCAGTCACAGCAGGAGTCACAGCCACCCGTGGCAGATGCCGGTAAAGATACTACGCTCACTGCTGATGAAAACGGTGTGGCCCTGCTTACCCTCGACGGCACGGCTTCTTCTGATGCAGACGGAGATATCGTAAGGTATACCTGGAGTAAAGGGCAGGAGACGCTGGCCGAGGGAGCACAGGCCGAGGTAGAGCTGCCGGTAGGAGAACATGAGATTACCCTGGAAGTAGAAGATAATGAGGGTCTAACAGCCACCGACCTGCTAGTCGTGGTAGTCAGAGAACAGGCACAGAACAATGAGCCACCTGTAGCCCATGCCGGTGAAGACCAGGCAATAGAGGCCGGTGAAGATGGAGTGGCGGAAGTGACTTTGGATGGCTCAGCTTCTTCCGACGCAGATGGCAACATTGAGAGCTATACCTGGAGTGAAGGAGAAGAACAGATTGGTGAGGGAATACAGGCTGTAGTGGAACTGTCGGTAGGCCAGCACCAGATCATGCTTACCATTGTAGATGACCAGGGAGCAAGCGCCACCGATGAGGTCTTCATCACCATACAGGGGCCTTCATCCGAGGAAATTGGAGTCTGGCTGGAAGCCGAATGTGCAGATACCATAGGTACCCACTGGGTTCAGCGGGAAGATGCTACAGCTTCTGAAGGAGCTTATATCTCTTTGCAGGAGGGCCTTTCCAGTCCTGACAGTCCGCCGGCAGGCGTCTCCGCCAAGGTTACCTACCATTTTGAGATAACACAGACCGGTGCTTACCATATCTTTGGCCGGGTAAAGGCAAATGGTACCGCAGACAACGCTTTCTGGGTACGCCTTAATGAAGGAGACTGGATGCAGTGGCCTATCAGCTCATCAGGTAGCGCATTCGACTGGATCATCCTGCAGAATGAGGCTTTTGCCCTAGAGACAGAACGTACACAAAAGCTGGAGGTGGCCTATCTGTCAGGCAGTGCCCTGCTGGATAAGCTGTATATCACGCCGGCTACCACCTTACCCAGCGGGGAAGGAGCGCCTGCCGGCAATTGCGATGGTTCCACCATCATTGTGGGAATAGATGACGATGGGGCGAACCAAATGCATGAAGTGTCGGTGTTTCCCAACCCGGGATCGGATCTGATTACAATACGGTTTGCAGAAGCCATGCCAGGCAGTTATCAGTGTAGCTTAGCGACGCCGGAAGGAAAAATTGTCAGGGTCTTTCCCATACAAAAGACGGCGCAGCAGGTAAGCCTTGATCTGAAAGGCATTGCGCCGGGGGTTTATATTCTGCAGATGGTCAACAAAGAAAAATCCATCACCAGAAAAATAGAAAAATTATAAGTAGACCTCTTATGGTAAGGTGTCTAAAATAAAAGTATGACTGGCTAGCATCAGCAACAAATCGGTGGTTTTTAGGCTTTGCTCAATGGGATCGGTGTGACTTAGGTAATTCTCTTATTGCAAGATCATTTGTATATAGCTTCCAATTTTTCTTTGTGGCTAAATTCCTTTCATTTCAAACAGTGAAGGAAAACGATTTGTACTATCTGGGTTGGGTTCATATATAGAAAAGAAAGAGCCAGCAGCAGGATGAGGAGTATCTCTAGTATGGTGAGCCTGGAACCTTTTCGTTGCTGAAAGTCTGTGTTTCTGTAGGCCCCGCTAAGGCTTCTACTTCAAAAGGATGAATAGTAGTGTAAAGGTAAAAATAACGGAAGCCCAGCAGCACGATGAGTGGCAAACAAGCTGGATTCAAGGCTTGTGGAATGACCTCCCAGAAAGCAAGCAACCCCAGGTACAAAAAGCCATGGGCTAAGAAATATATCTTGGTAAAAAGACCTTTATGTTTTTGAGCAAGCAGATATACACTCAACAAGTGCAAAGGATGCAGCCATAAAAGGTTGTAGTTATCCTGGGTAGCCTGGTGGTTGGTAGCAAACCAGAGCAGAAAGAGCACAAGACCCATGATGCCATAAATGCTCAGCAGGATAATATCCGGCCAGTAAATCATCTTTCGGCGACGGGTAGCGAAGGTCCACAGGAGGAAAACGATGACCAAGCCATAAAATATCCACAGTGGTTGTCCATAAGCAGGAGTAGTAGCTACGGTACTTTTTCCCTGGAAAAGAATTTTGTTCTCACTAACCAGCGGCCATTTTTTCTGATCACGTTCCAGGCTACCTTGTTGGAAGGCAGCAGCCAGGTAATCCGGCAAAAAAAGGTATTCCTTTGGCAGCATCACGCGGTCGATAGGAGCGCCTAAAGCCAGATCAATGCCAACAGCCGCCCAGGGATGAGAGGCCAGATAAGCATGAATCAGTTCGCGGAAAGTCTGGTGTTTTACTACAAAAACAGTATCCAGTTGTAGAGAAGGGCCTAACGTAGTTTGGGCAGCATCACGGATTCGGGTGGCGCAGTTATCAAAAAAGAAGTCGTACAGATAAAACCGGTTCTCTGGTTGCAGGTTCTGATTCAGAAAATCAAAAAGACGCTGCTTTTCCTCCGCACTTAGATGCAGCACCTGTTCTCTGACCGTCATATCACGGAGTCTTTGTTCCTGTTCCAGATATTGAAAATCATAAGCGCCCAGCCAGTAGTTGAGGCGACCAGCCGCAAATTTCAGGTAAAAGCCAGGTTCGTGGAAGCTAAACATGCCATAGTTGTATACTTTATCCAGCGGTTGTGTGGGGTCGGTAATACGAATCGCGCTATGACCAAAAGCAGCATACAATTCTTGGCCGGGAGCATAAGTTAGCAGGCTAACTTGTGACTGCTCAGAAAGGCGTTGAGCAGAAAGAGGAGTAATAGAGAGAAGAAGAAACCAACAATACAGACAAGATAAGCGTGCTTTTTTCACTTCTTTTTAGTTAACACTTTTTAAAGTTGCTTCACATAGTGCAGAGGCGCCTCTGTAAATGTAGCGATCTGCTGCGGCCTTATTTTTTCTGAAACCAGCTTCTTAACAACAATTTCCTTTTTTCCCTCCTGCTTGCTCTTTCGTATCCTGGTACAGGAACCTTCGATTATTGATAGAAAGTTCTTGTAAACACCGCAAAATGTTGCTGCCCCCTTCCCCAGGGGCTTCCTGCTGAACATTACCCAAGATCGTCAGGATCATTTCTGCCAGAATTTCTGAATTCGCAGTGTAAAGTAATGATAACCCTGGATATACATTAGAACAAAACGAAAAGACATATTCTCTGTTGTGATAGTATTCTGCATTTGGACTTTTCTCCAGGAAAAGCACCTTTTGCTTTACCGGCAATCTTCACATTAGCAAGGCTTTGTATTCCAACGGGCAGTAAGTTTTCAGCATAGCATCGGCTGTCTGAAATTCTATATGTAGCATGCAATAGGATTATCTTGAGTGATTGTTTTTGAATACGGTCAATCAGGTTTGCACGCTAAGAGGATCTGTAACGCATCGGGCAGCCTTTCTATTACCTTAGGCTGTAGGTCAAGTAACTTTTGGATACACGACAGAGTAGTACAGCTTCCAGATTTTCTTTAATAATTCTGCCATAGTCGTCGGGCATCCACACAAAACCATGCAACAATTGCATAATCCTCTTTCTAAGCCGCAAAAAAACCGATAACTTTACCCTCCAAAATTTCCTGTTCAAAACAATAAATCTCATTTTTTATGCTAAGAACGCATACTTGCGGTGAGTTACGCCTGGAAGATGCAGGCCAAGAAGTTATTTTAACCGGTTGGGTCCAACGTGTCAGGGATAAAGGCGGTGTGATCTGGATAGATCTGCGGGATCGGTATGGTACTACCCAACTGATCTTCAAGGCTGGCGTGGATGCGCAAGGAGAAACGGCAGCCGCACTGATTCAAAAAGCCCAGGAAGTGGGGCGGGAATACGTACTGAAAGCAGAGGGGAAAGTTATCGAGCGTTATTCTAAAAATCCGAAAATGCCTACGGGGGATATTGAAATAGAGGTAAGTGCTCTCCACGTATTAAACCCCTCTAAAGTACCGCCTTTCACCATAGAAGACGAAACCGACGGAGGGGAAGACCTGCGTATGAAATACCGCTACCTGGATTTACGCCGTAGCGTTGTGCGTAGAAAATTGCAGTTGCGCCACCGGATGATGCAGGAAACCCGCAAGTATCTGGATGGACAGGAGTTCATAGAAGTGGAAACGCCGGTGCTCATCAAATCCACGCCTGAAGGAGCGCGGGATTTTGTGGTGCCTTCTCGTATGCATGCCGGAGAATTTTATGCCCTGCCTCAGTCACCCCAAACATTCAAGCAGTTGCTGATGGTCTCCGGTTTCGACCGTTATTTCCAGATTGTCAAATGTTTCCGCGATGAAGACCTGCGGGCCGACCGGCAGCCGGAATTTACACAGATCGACTGTGAAATGTCATTTGTGACGCAGGACGATATCCTGAACATGTTTGAAGGGCTGACCAAGCACCTGTTCAAGACTGTTAAAAACCTGGAAATGGGCGATTTTCCCCGCATGACCTATGAAGAAGCGATGCGTACCTACGGCATTGACAAACCGGATACCCGTTTCGAGATGAAATTTGTAGAGCTCAATGCGGTGGCCAAGGGAAAAGGTTTTAACGTATTTGACCAGGCCGAGCTGGTGGTCGGGATCAATGCCAAAGGTTGTGCTGAGTATACCCGGAAACAACTGGATGCCCTGACCGAGTTTGTGAAGCGGCCTCAGATTGGCGCCAAGGGGTTGGTGTATGTCAAATATAATACGGATGGCAGCCTGAAGTCGTCGGTAGATAAATTTTATAGTGAATCAGAGCTGAAAGCCTGGGCAGAAACCATGGGCGCCACCCCTGGGGATTTACTGCTGGTGTTGTCGGGTGAGAAAAACCATACCCGCAAAGCGATGGCGGAATTGCGCCTGCATATGGGAGATGAACTGGGTTTACGGGATAAAAATGTATTCAAGCCCCTTTGGGTGCTGGATTTTCCTTTGCTCGAGTGGAATGAAGACGATCAAAGGTTTTATGCCATGCACCATCCTTTCACTTCGCCTAAGCCGGAAGATATCGAGAGGCTGGATACCGACCCGGGCACTGTGCGGGCTAATGCCTATGACCTGGTGATCAACGGAGTGGAAATAGGAGGAGGATCAATCCGGATTTACAACCGCGGATTGCAGAACAAAATGTTTCAGATATTGGGTTTTACGGAAGAAGAAGCCCAGAAGCAATTTGGCTTTCTGCTGGATGCTTTCGAATACGGCGCACCCCCCCACGGTGGTATAGCCTTTGGGTTCGACCGTATGTGTGCCCTGGTGGATGGAGCAGAGTCTATTCGTGATTATATTGCCTTTCCGAAGAATAATGCAGGGCGCGATGTGATGATAGATACGCCTTCTACCATTTCACAGGTACAGTTGGATGAGTTGCATATTCAGGTCAAGCAGGATGTATCACAGCAGCGTGCTTTCCAAAAGTAATTTGAATTATACCACAAAAGCATAGTGGCATACGTTAGTAACATATAACAAAATATTTAGAAAGTTCATGCTACTTTTGCCTTCATTAAGCATCAAAAACTATAGAAACCTAAAAAGCCTAGAGATTGAATCATTGGCAAGGGTTAATCTTATTGCTGGTAAGAATAATACAGGAAAGACTTCTTTATTAGAAGCTATATCGTTTTATGCCTCCAAAGGAAGTTTGCAGTGGATTAACCGATTGTTAAATGTGAGAGATGAATTTTATAAAGACAGCGGTACAGTAGAAAACCTTATGGTTTACACTTCGCTTTTCTCAGATAGAATTGCAGAATTTTCGGGAAAGCAAAGAATATTGATTGGTCCATTAAAAAAAAGTATATCAGAGGAAAATGAAGAATTTCTTAAAGACAGACTCAATATTCGTTTTGTAACATTAAAAGAAGTTTCAAGAGAAGCAATAGATCCAAAGACTAATCAAACATATAATTTAACACACAAAGAAGTTGTAGAAGGTGATAATAATAGTATGTCTAAACTTCAACCTGGTTTAGTAATTGGTTTTGATAGGTCTATCAACATATATGATGCTAAAGATTTAGCTAAAAAGGATATTAGTTCACTCTTTCCCATATTTAATAAGCCTTACAATTATCAATTTGTTGAATCACAAACCACTAAAAGCATTAATGATCGACTTTGGGATCAAATCGCTTTAACTGATAAAGAAGATTATGTAGTAGCAGCATTAAGAATCATTGAGCCCGGCACAGATAGGATTACTTTTATCAAAGATGAAGATACAAATCAAAGAACTCCCGTTGTAAAAATTAATATAAACAAATCAGTTGTTCCTCTCAAGAGCATGGGTGATGGTATGAACAGAATACTTACTATCATTCTAGCTTTGGTGAATGCCGAAAAAGGGTTTCTACTGATCGATGAATTTGAAAATGGTCTTCACTATACGGTTCAGGAGGATTTGTGGAGGATGATCTTTAACTTAGCTAAAGAACTTAATGTACAAGTGTTTGCTACTACACATAGTGAAGATTGTATACGTGCCTTTGCCCATGTACTAAATAGCAAAGAAAATCAGGCAAAAGGTCAGTACTTTCGCCTTGAAAAATTCGGAGAAACAATCAAGCCTATTTTCTATAACGCCTCTGAATTAGATATTGCTACAGACCAAGATATTGAGATGCGTTAAAATGAAAGTTGAAGAAAAGCATTATAACAAACTCTTGGTTGAAGGCAATGATGATCAGCATGTTGTGTGGGCACTATGTAATAACTTTGACATACCAGAAAACTTTGATGTAATTGATTGTTCAGGAATAGACAAACTTTTTGCACAAATCTCAGTAAGGCTAAAACAGTCTGGTCTGAATTGCTTGGGAATAGTGGTTGATGCTGATGTTGATGTGATTAGGCAATGGGATAAGCTGCGTGAAATATTGGTTAATATTGGTTACAGCGTACCAGATCAACCAAATGCTTCAGGTAGTATCATTAAAGCATCAAATTTACCTACTTTGGGTGTGTGGCTCATGCCCAATAATCAATTAAATGGCACAATAGAAGATTTTATCACCATATTAGTTTCTGATAAGGATCAGGGACTTCCTTTTGCTAAGCAAACTTTGGACACCTTGGAAAGTCAGCAACTTCACAAGTACCGAGATGTACATAAGTCCAAGGCTTTAATTCATACCTGGTTGGCTTGGCAGGAAGATCCAGGTACTCCTTTAGGGTTAGCCATCACAAAAAGTTATCTTAATACCAATAAAGATTTATGCCAACAATTTGTAAATTGGTTAGATAGATTGTTCAACAATAGCAATTGATGGTAACTTTATCAGGATCAAAAGGTTTTTATAGGGTGTTATACTTATAACAAAAAGGCTATGGAAAGAACGCAGCCTAAACTCAATCAGGAATCCGTATGGGATTACCCGCGTCCGCCCAGGGTAGAGGATGTGCACAAATTTGTGCAGGTGGTTTTTAATGGAATACCCCTGGCGACGACCCATCGCGCAAAGCGCGTGCTGGAAACCAGCCATCCGCCCGTCTACTATATTCCTCCTGAAGATATATGGATGGAGTATTTGTTTGAAACGGAAAAGAGTTCGTTTTGCGAATTCAAAGGAGTAGCACACTACTATACCATTAAGGTCCAGGAGAGAGAAGCCGTAGAGGCTGCCTGGTTTTTTCCTTACCCAAATCCAGGGTATGATGGAATAAAAAATTATGTCGCTTTCTATCCGGCCAAGATGGAAGCCTGCTATGTAGACAGTGAAAGAGTAAAACCCCAGGAGGGTGATTTTTATGGCGGCTGGATTACAGGCGATATTACAGGCCCCTTCAAAGGAGCACCGGGTACCCTGGGCTGGTAATCGCTTATCATTGAGAATGAACAATCAATAATCATAAAGTATAAAATTATAATGACCATAAAGAAACTGTTATTTTCCGCTTTTTTAAGCTTAGCGCTGATGACCTGTGCCTTCGCACAGGAAGAACCTGCCAATTTCGGGGAGAAGATCTCTGCAAAAGGTGCCCTGACTCCTACTGAATTTGTAACAGAGGTGGAAGGCAAGGGAGAAGCAAAAACCAAACTGAAAGCTACCATCAACGATGTTTGTCAGGTGAAAGGATGCTGGATGACCCTGGATATGGGCAACGGGCAGGAGGTAATGGTGCAGTTTAAGGACTATGGCTTTTTTGTACCCACCGATGTGGCTGGCAAAACCGCCGTGGTGGCAGGTCATGCTTTTGTGGATACTGTTTCGGTAGAAACCCTGCGACACTATGCAGAAGATGCCGGCAAATCCAAAGCAGAAATAGAAGCTATCACCCAGCCGGAACAGCGGATATCCTTTATGGCAGACGGTGTGATCATAGAGGAATAGACCGCTTACGGTATTCAGCAGCCCTCATGATTTGTCTTACAGCCTGTACCTGGGAGAAAAGTAAAACATACATTTGCAACCCTTTTAGCATTAAATTTTGTTCTAGTGTCTGCTGAATAATAACAGACAAAATATTTTGAATAATGATCATCGGAGTACCCAAAGAAATTAAAAACAACGAGAACCGGGTCGGACTGACACCCGGAGGTGCGAAAGAACTTACTAAATTAGGCCATACGGTGAAGGTGCAAAGCCATGCCGGAGAAGGAAGCGGTTTTAGCGATGCCCAGTACAAAGATGCTGGTGCCACTATTTTACCGGATATCGAGTCAGTATATGCTGACGTTGAAATGATTATCAAGGTGAAGGAACCTATTGAAAAAGAGTATAGCCTGATCAAGAGAGACCAACTGGTATTTACCTATTTCCACTTTGCTTCCAGCGAAACACTTACCAAGGCGATGGTAAAGAGTGGCGCTGTTTGTCTGGCTTATGAAACGGTTGAGTTACCAGACCGGAGTCTGCCACTGCTGGTGCCTATGTCGGAGGTAGCCGGCCGGATGGCTGTGCAGGAAGGCGCCCGGTTTCTGGAAAAACCCTTGCAGGGGAGAGGGATACTGCTGGGTGGCGTACCTGGGGTTCGTCCGGCCAAAGTGCTGATTTTAGGAGGAGGCGTTGTGGGCACACAGGCTGCGAAAATGGCGGCTGGCCTCGGGGCTGACGTCACCATCATGGATACCAACCTTAACCGCCTGCGCTATCTGGCCGATATCTTACCGGCCAATGTCAACACTTTCATGTCTAGTGAGTATAACATCCGTTCGCTGATCGGTTCTCATGACCTTATCATAGGCGCTGTGTTAATCCCGGGGGCCAAAGCACCCAAACTCATTACCCGCGATATGCTGAAGGAGATGCAGCCGGGCACCGTATTGATAGATGTAGCTGTGGACCAGGGAGGTTGTATAGAAACCTGTGAACCTACCACCCATGAAAATCCGACTTATGTAATTGATGGTGTCGTGCACTACTGCGTAGCGAATATGCCGGGAGCTGTGCCCTATACGTCAACCTTAGCGCTGACTAATGCTACTTTGCCTTATGCGATACAGCTGGCCAATATGGGGTGGCAACAAGCCTGTTCTCTCTCTAATCCGTTGAAACTGGGATTGAACGTGGTGAAAGGAGATATTACCTACAAGAGCGTGGCCGATGCCTTCGGATTGCCCTACGTGCCAGTAGAAGAACATATACAGAAAGTGACTGCCTGATCAATAAGGCGTTACTACTGTAAAATATCCGGCCAGCAGAGAACAGGTAGCTTGCCTCTCATTTTCTGGCCGGGTATCGGATTTGCCCTATTATTTTACCATTTCCAATAATCGGCTGACCGCTTTGTCACCTTTTACAGCGTAAGAGGGTCTGGGATGCTGCGCATCAAATACATGCATTTTTGCATAGGGTTCCACTGTCACAAAGTGCTCGTCGACCTCTCCTGCAGCATTCGTGACAGCATCCAGCGACAGGTTCAGATGTTTGGCCAAAAAGGGATACATGGCTTTTCTTTTGTTGATCCCATAGTCATGGCCTTCCTGGGGTAAGTGTACGTTACCCACATTTTCTTCTTTACCATACAGACGATAAATAGCCTGGGTATGAGGATACTCTACTGCGGGTGTGTTTTTTGTCCAGTCTCCTCCGTCAGAAATCAATAACAAGGGACGTGGCGCAGCCAGCGCCGCAATTTCTACATTGCTGGTCTGGTGATTGGCACTTTTATGAATGGGCAAGCCGCTCTCACAGACGCAACCACCAAAAAAATGGGCAGCTACCATGACGGTTGGCACCGACACGGCGATGCGTTCATCCAGGGCTGTTAGCAGAAAGGTTTGTGTGCCTCCACCGGAAGCCCCTGTGACAGCCAGGCGTTTCGGGTCCACCTGAGGCAGGGAAAGCAGAAAATCTACACTCCGGAGCGCATTGATAACCTGGAGTTTCAGGGCTTCAGGGTGTTGATGAGAACTCTGGTCAGCGTCTCCATATCCTACCATATCATAGGCAAACACCACAGCCCCCATTCTGGCCAGCGTAGCACAACGTTTCTGCATATCTTCCCGGAACCGGCCATAGTCGGTGGTATCTGACCAATGGCCGTGCGGGCAAAGGACGGCCGCATAAGTAGGCTGTGCTTTGGCCGGACGATACAGGTTGCCCGTCACAAAAAAGCCGGGGATACTTTCAAAAGCCACATTCTCTACGGTATAACCATCATAGGTCCTTTTGCTGTGGACGATAGGTTTCAGGGGTGTTCTTTTAAAATCCGGTGACAGACGCAGACCTTCCCAGATTCCCTGCCGTATGCGTTCGGCTCTGTTTTTCCATCCCTCCAGGTCTTGATAATTTTCCGCAGAACGGGCTAAAGCGGCTGCTCCTTCTGCTTCCGTATAATAATGCCCCTGGCAAAGCAGGGTCGTATCCACCGGTTGGGCCAGCAAGAGGGTAGCAGGCAGATGATAAACCACCCAGATCAGGATTAAAAAGAGCAGTGTTTTGACATTCTTCATAAAGCAATATTTATCCGGGGAGAATTTAATAAAATTAGCAGGAAGGGAGAAGCAGCGAGAGATTTATATAAGTTATGACTGTTGCGCAGTCTCAAAAAATGGGAGTGACTCCTCAAAAGCATAGGTTTTCTGTTGGTGGTCGATCCGGCAGCAGTAATGTTGCAGCCCATTGGTGACTACTACATATCGAGCTTTTAAGGTGTGATTATAGACAGCAATTTGCTCAAAAACAGCAGGTGTGATAGCGTGGTGATGAGCTTTGCATTCAACGATCATAAAAAGCTGCCCCTGACGGTCGTATACGACAATGTCTGATCTTTTCAGCATACGGTTAAACTTCAGTCCATTTTCCACATTGAGCAGGGCTTTGGGATATTGCAAATGCCGGGTCAGATAATGGATAAAATGCTGCCTTACCCATTCTTCAGGAGTTAAGGCCACATATTTTTTTCTTATTATATCAAAGATTGTAGCTTTACCTTCGCGTTCTATAATTTTGTGGTCAAAAGGAGGAAGATTCAGACATACCATGACACAAAGGTATGCATCCGTATTAATAGAAAAAATAAGATAATGAAAGATAAGGAATCCATTGTTAAAAACTGGTTGCCACGCTATACAGGCACTCCCCTGGAAGAGTTTGGAGAATATATATTGCTGACCAATTTTTTTAATTATGTAGAGATGTTCGCCAAAAATTTTGAGGTAGAGATCCGGGGCTTCGGGCGTCCTATGCAAACCGCTACTTCACACAATATGACCATTATCAATTTTGGCATAGGGAGTGCCATGGCTGCCACCGTGATGGATCTGTTGTCGGCCGTAGCCCCTAAGGCGGCTTTGTTTCTGGGGAAATGTGGAGGTATTAAAAAAAACCTGCAGGTAGGTGATCTGATCTTACCCATCGCAGCCATACGGGGGGAAGGGACCGGCGACGATTATATGCCTCCGGAAGTACCGGCGTTGCCTTCTTTCCGATTGCAAAGAGCGGTTTCTTCTATGATCAAGAAGCATGAAATGGATTACTGGACAGGCACGGTCTATACCACCAACCGGCGGGTGTGGGAACATGATAAAAGCTTTAAAAAATACCTGAAAAAAATCAGGGCCTCTGGGATAGATATGGAAACAGCCACCCTGTTTATTGTGGGTTTTATCAATAAAATACCTCACGGAGCACTTTTACTGGTGTCGGACCTGCCTATGATCGCCGAAGGTGTCAAGACTGAAAAGAGCGACCGTGAAGTAACCGGACGCTTTGCTGAAGTTCATTTACAAATTGGCATAGAGGCTTTACAGGAACTCATCAACTCCGGAGAATCCGTCAAACATCTGCGTTTTGAATAATTTTATAAAATTATTTAATTTTTTCAATAAAGTATCTTTTCTTTGCAGGAATATTACATCTAAATCGAGTTTATGCTACCAACGTATTTGCAACAAACAATCACTTTAGTATCTATACTAATCTTGTTTGTGACTATATATAAAGAGTGGATCAGGCCTTCGCTGGGGTTCTTGCTGATAGTCTTGTTTTTTGTGATTCTGGGTATTCTTACGCCTGAAGAACTTTTGTCGGGCTTTTCCAACACTTCCATTGCCAGTGTGGTATTGCTTATTTTGATCAGTGCCGCTTTGCGGAAAAATTTTGAAATAGAACTCATCATTGATAGTATTTATAAGATAGGCAGAAAAGGAGGAAGTCTTAGTTACCGTTCTTTTTTGTTACGCATGATGGTGCAGGTGGCCGCATTTTCCTCTTTTATCAATAATACGCCCATCGTCGCTATTATGACGCCCTATGTATTTAACTGGGGACGAAAGAATAATGTATCACCTTCCAAACTGTTGATACCCTTATCGTATGCCACTATTATGGGTGGTATGATTACAATTATCGGTACTTCTACAACCCTGGTACTCAATGGCTTTCTCGTAGATTTTGAGAATGCTTCACTTCCTGGTCGGGATTTACTGCTGATTGGTTTGGCCGTCTGTGTGACCGGCATTCTTTTAATGATACTGATTGCAGACAAACTGCTACCCGATAAGAAAAATATTTTAGAAAGCTTTAATAAAAACAAGCGGGAATACCTGGTAGAAACCCAACTGGCTGCCAATTCGCCGCTCACCGGAAAAACGATCAAGGAAGCGGGGCTTCGTAGCCTGAAAGGGGTATACCTGGTAGAAATTATCCGCGAAAAACTTACCATATCTCCGGTAGGGCCTAGTGAAAGAATTTACCATGATGATGTGTTAATCTTCGCCGGAGCCACAGAAAGTATTGTAGAACTGGTCAGCAATGGTCGCGGCTTAGCACTTCCCAAACCTGCAGATACCCGCAACGAAGACAAAGTAAATATTATTGAAGTAGTAGTAGGCAGCAACTCCAGCCTGGTAGGTCACACGCCTAAAGAAATGAATTTCCGGAACCGGTATGATGCCGCTATTGTGGCTATACACCGGAACGGGGAAAAACTAAGAGGCAAAATAGGGCATATTAAATTGCATCAGGGGGATTTGTTGTTGGTATATGCCGGAAAAGATTTTAAAAACCGGGTAGATCTTTACCGTGATATTTTTATCGTTTCTCAGGTGAAGGAGATGTTGCGGCCCAGAAGAAAAAATGTGATTTACTTTTCAATAGTTGCTCTGGTGGCCATTGCGATGGTTATTTTCGGTTACTTTTCGTTATTCACTTCCCTGCTGATTATCTTTTCTATCATGGTGTCGTTGCGTATGATTTCTCTACAGGATGTGAAAAGAGAAGTAGATCTCAATATGGTAGCGATCCTGGTCTTCTCCCTGGCCCTCGGGCAGGCTATCATCAAAACAGGTAGCGGCGACCTGATGGCTACCTGGATTCTTGACGCTACCAAAGACTATGGCACTACAGCCATAATGGCCAGTTTACTAGTGATTACCACTATTCTGACTTCTTTTATCACCAATGTAGGAGCGGTCTCTATTACCTTTCCGCTGGCCTATGCCATCAGTAATAGCTTGCAGGTAGACGGAATGCCTTTTTATTTAGCTATTGCCTATTCGGCTTCTGCTGCCTTCCTCACTCCTATCGGTTATCAGACCAACCTCATTGTATATGGGCCTGGTGGGTATACCTTCCGCGACTTCTTTAAAATGGGTATACCGGTGGCCATTGTCTATCTGATCACCGTGCTATTAATGATTAAGCTGTTGTACCCAGGTATCTGAGAAAAGAAGGAGGCATGATAGCGTTTTACAGGGAGTGTCTGCTATGAAATCACATTCACTCCCTCATGCATGCTGTAGTTTCCTCAATCAGGAGTTCACTGGTTCGGTGAGCTTCCTCACACTGGGAGGTAGTGACATAGCCGGGTCCAGAGCAGCATCGGGTATGGCCTGACCAATGGTTGTCTGTAAAGGAACCACACCTGCCCAGATTGGTAGTGCATAGTCTTCCTCATCATCTTTAGGACCGCCTGTGCGTATCTTAGCGGAGGCGTCTTCTATCGTAACGGCCAGCACTTTGGTAACTTTGAGTTCCTGTGGATTAGGCGTGCGTACCTCATCCCATCTTCCTTTTAATATCTGTTCGGTAATGACTTTCAACGCATGTTCTTTCTTTTCTTCTGCCACCAGCCGGCCTGTGCCGAACAATACAGCTGAACGGTAATTAAAACTATGGTGAAAGGCAGAGCGTGCCAGCACCAGCCCATCGGTATGTGTCACTGTGATGCAGACAGGTAATCCATACGCTAGCTGATTGAGCATCCGGTTACCGATAGCGCCATGCAGATAAAGCGTATTCCCCTCTCTGCCATAGGCATTAGGTATCACATAAGGCTGTTGATCGATGACAAAGCCTACATGGCAGATGAAGCCTGCATCCAGAATCTGATAAATAGTCTCCTGATCGTAATGACCTCGGGCCGGTAAACGTTTGACAGCATTGCGGGTCGTTTTCTGAAAATTCTCTGGTAATTGCATGATGATTCAGATAATGTGAGCTATTACATTTTTCATTTATGGAAATAGTAGCGATCCGTTTTTCCTTTACCGGCTTTCAACAACATAGACAGTTGTTCTATGATGTTCTGAAAAATTGATCCGGTTTCCTGTGGTATACGTTTTCGTTGTATCGTTTTCATGGTGTAAAGTTATATCTTTGTAGGACCCTTTACCTACACCAGTTTTTAATTACTAGATGGTCCGGTTATGTTTCCATGGAAAAATATCGTCTCAATTGATAAAAATGCTCCTACTCCTGTGTATTTGCAGATTGTGGGAGCCATTATCAAAGAGATTATGGCGGGTAGATTGATTTCCGGCCAGAAAATGCCGGGGACCCGTTATTTGTCAGAACAACTCGACATTAATCGTAAAACGGTGGTAGCGGCTTACGATGAGTTGATGGCTCAGGCTTGGTTGGATGTTACGCCTTCGCAGGGCACCTTTATTTCTCAAACCTTGCCGATTGTTCGCCAGCGTCAATGGGCTTCGGGGAGTATTCCATCCTATCAGCAACTCCATACAGCCGCTTTTTCTCTTTCTTTTCTGCCCTCCGATGGCCACCAGACAGAAAAAAAGGAGATGCTTCGGATCACAGATGGTTCCCCTGATGTAAGAATTGCGCCTATGGACAACCTGTATAAGCGATGCAGAGAGATTGCTTCCGGAAGATCGCGAAGGCAGTATCTTCGTTATGGAGATGAACAGGGAGAGATTAGTTTAAGAAAAGCATTAGCTCATTTTCTGCATACCACCCGGGGGCTTTCCTGTTCACCGCAGCAGTTGCTGATTACCCGGGGAAGCCAGATGGGGCTGTATCTCATCTTTCAGTTATTACTGAAAACAGGAGACTATGTCATCGTAGGGGAGTCGAGTTATCCTGTGGCCAACGAGGTGATCCGAAAATTTCAGGGTAGGCTGTTGACAGTACCGGTAGACGAACAGGGCCTGCAGGTAGAAGTGGTGGCCTCTCTGTGCCGGCAGTATCCTATACGGGCTATGTACATTACCCCGCACCATCATTATCCGACAACTGTAACACTCAGTGCGGAACGACGGGTACGTTTGTTAGGCTTGGCACAGCAATACCGTTTTGCCATAGTAGAAGACGATTACGACTACGATTTTCACTATGCCAGCAGTCCGCTGTTACCATTGATCAGCATGGATACGCAAGGCGTTGTCATTTACATCGGATCGTTGACCAAGTGTATGGCTCCTGCGCTGCGGAATGGTTATGTGGTAGCGCCTGAAAATGTCATTCAAGCGCTTACACAATACAGAAAGCTCATAGACAGGCAGGGCGATCTGGTCTTGGAAAAAGCAATGGCAGCATTTATTGAAGCCGGTGAATTGCAGCGCCACCTGAAGAAGTCACTCAAAATTTACCGGCAGCGCCGGGATGATTTTTGTACTTTACTACAGCAGCAGTTAGGAGAATGGATACATTTTCAGGTACCCGACGGTGGAATGGCTGTCTGGGTAGTTTTTGCCTCTGACATAGATCTGCTGGCATTGGCAAAATATGCGCATACCCGGGGAATCTCTCTGGAGGGTGTGCAGGACTGGCACCGTTTTCAGGCTATTCGCTTAGGCTTTGCTTCTCTGAATGCAGAAGAAATGCAACGAGGGGTGGAGGTGCTGAAAGAAGGTATTACATCTTTTAAGCGTAAGCTGTCTCGTAGCGCATAAGCCATGCACTCAACGCCAGTGAGTAATGCAATAAAATATAAACGCCATTATCCAAACTGGCAGGTTATCTGCCGCCTGCCTTTTTCAGCAATTCTTTGTAGTTTCGTGCACAACATCTTAAGTAATCCTTTGCATGAAAACAAACCAAGCCTCCATTCCTGACCTTCTTCAAAAAGCGTATGATCCGGAAAGCTTTCGTGCGCAAGGGCATCGCCTGATCAATCGTTTAGCCGATTACCTGGCGAATATGCAAGATAATCCGGCCCTGGCTGTACTTCCCTGGCAATCGCCCGACGATGGTCTTTTTTCCTGGCAGGCCGATTATGCTGCGTCACCGGATCAGCCAGTCAACACTTTTTGGGATAGGGTGTTGGCCCAGTCTATGCATATTCATCACCCCCACTATATTGGCCATCAGGTGTCGCCACCTGTACCTGTCGCTGCTTTATCAGCACTGTTGAGTGCTTTCTTAAACAATGGGATGGCTGTTTATGAAATGGGGCCTGTTTCCTCTGTCATTGAAAGAGTGGTGATCCGAGAGATGACACAAGCAATGGGTTATGGAGAACAGGCCGGAGGCCTGATGACCTCAGGGGGAACCCTGTCTAACCTGACTGCCCTGTTAGCCGCCCGGCAAGCCAAAGCAGGCTATGATGCCTGGCAGATGGGCACCCGGGAACCTTTAGCCTTACTGGTCTCTGAAGAGGCTCACTATTGCATTGACCGGGCTGCCAAAGTGATGGGCTGGGGCGAAGAGGGTGTCATCAAAGTTCCTACCGACGAGCACTGCAGAATGCGGGTAGACGCCCTGGAAACCTGTTATCAGCAGGCACGGGCTGCAGGAAAAAAAGTGATTGCCGTAGTAGGTTCTAGCTGCAGTACTTCTACCGGGTCTTATGATCCTCTGCCAGCTATCGCTGATTTTTGCGAGAGGCATAAGCTGTGGTTTCATGTAGACGGAGCCCATGGGGCGCCCGTGATATTTTCCCCTCAGTTTCAGCATCTGGTACAGGGCATTGACCGGGCAGACTCTATAACCATTGATTTTCATAAGATGATGCTGACCCCTGCCATCACCACTGCCTTGCTGTTTAAGGAAGAAAAGTATTCTTATCAGACTTTTGCCCAGAAAGCCTCTTACCTGCTCAGTGAGCAGGAAGGAGAGTGGTTTAATTCCGGGAAAAGAGCCTTTGAGTGTACCAAACGTATGATGAGCATTCAGGTGTATGCTATCCTGAAAACCTATGGGAAGAAAATCTTTGATGATAACATTACCCATCTCTATGAGCTTACTCAGACTTTCGCACAACAAATTCAGCGCCGGCCTTATCTACAACTGGCCCTGAAACCCGAAGCGAATATTGTCTGTTTCCGTTATGTAGGTAAGGGTTTGGAAAGTAGCGTTCTGAATGAGATCAATGCTAAAATCCGCCAGCAAATGCTGGAAGAAGGCAGGTTTTATATTGTACAGACTCAGCTTCGAGGAAAACTGTATTTACGCACTACCCTGATGAATCCTTTTACTACAGTGACAGTATTGGAACAGTTGCTGGACGAAATTGAAAGGTTGGGAGCCCAACTCATAGTCAGCGATTGAACTGCTGTTATAGATCCAGGATCATCCACAGGTTACACCCATGATGGCCGGTTTGCCCTAACGGGTGATCCAAATAACGGAATCCAAACTTTTCATATAGCTTAACACCTGCGGTAAGTTGAGGAAGCGATTCCAGGTAGCACTGTCGATAACCGGCTTCCCTGGCAAATTGAAGGCATTGTACCATCAATCTTTTTCCCAGCCCTACCCCTCTACCTTCGGGTAACAGATACAACTTTTGCAATTCGCAGATAGCAGGATCAGCACCAGATAAATAACCGATGCCACTACCCCCTACTATCTGATGATTGATTTCAGCGACGAAATAAGCGGTACGGTTTTGCTGATAATATTCATACAGATGGTCGATGGCAGGATCATAAAAGGCAGTTCCAGGCAAATTTGCTTCAAATTCTGTCAATACGCTCCTGATGATGGCCGCTATGGGTTGGTTATCTGCGGATCTGATAGGTCGGAGATAATAAGATTGCATGGGTTGGCTGAATGTATAATACACGAAGTGTTTTCCAAAACACCTGCTATAAATCTGTTATTTTCCAAAGACCCAGACTTTTATCCCGGAAGATACCATTCATTTCGGTGCATTTTTCGTGGATGAGGGTCAGAGGTTTGGGGAAAGAGAAAGGTTCTCTTTCAAAATTTAAAGGTCGCCAGCCTCCTGTAGTCACATCCTCATTGATGGTTTGTTCGGTAAAGGTGGTGGTGAGCAGATAGCAGCTTTGGCTTTGCCTGATATGCCGAATAGCTTTCCGGATGTCCTGATAGGAGAAATGGACCAGACAGTCCCGGCAAAAGATCAGATCATGGGCAGGTAACTCATCCCGTGTTAGATCCAGCTGTCGGAACTGAATATTATTGTTGCTGAATTTTGACTGATTCTGTTCAATCAGGGCTTTGACAATATCAGCGCCGGTATAGGTTCTGCCAGTCCAGTCCAGCTGTTGCATCCAGTGAAAATCTCCGCAGGGAATATCCAGCACTGAGCGAATCAGGTATTGGTCCAGCAAGGCGGGCAAGGCTTGTACAATATGTTTAGTTTGAGCAAAGGAAGAACCGGAGCCTGAAACAGACTCCCGGGTGCTTTGTTCGTCCCAGGTTCTGTTCTGATAGATAGAAGAAAATACGTCTGTTATCTTTTTACCGGCGAAGGTTTCACCCTTCGCATAGCGATATAGTTTAGCGCGATCCTGTGGGATAGGAGGTTGTTTGTCTTCCATATTTTACTTTTTATACTTCTTCTATTACGGAATTTCCTCTGGACTGATCGCCACTGGTCCATTGCCAGGTCTCATGCAGTCTTAATTTTCCATTCTCCAGCACTTCAGGCACCGAAATACACCGGCCGGTCATAAACTCCAATTGCTGGTTAAGATGTTGATACCGCATCTCCAATATCCCATTTTCATCTACTTTGGCTATCAGGTTGCCAGATAAAATAGGTCCTCCCTGATAAGTAGCGGTTACGATATTATCTTGCTGCTGGTAGTAAAAAGTGGTTTCAGCCGTTACCTCACCATTGTCTGTATTACTGACAGATCTGAAAACTTTTTGATGGTAATTAATTGTCATAAATGTTCTTGTTTTCAGGAAATCATAGCAATTGCTTTTGCATGCAAATGGCAGAAGAAGGGCAGATACTGGCAAACTCAGTAGTGCCCTGAATGACCTCCGGCGCAGCAGTCCGTTCGATCGTGTCAAAGCCCAACCGTTTAAAAAAATCAGCGGCTGTTGTGGTCAGAAGAAAGATTTGCGTAATCCCCTGCTCAACTGCTGTTTGCAGCATCTTTTGGGTCAGCCTGGTCCCTATGTTTTTATGCTGATGGTGCTGCTTTACGGCCAGCGAACGTAATAAACCATAAGGAGCATAGCCCTCCAGGCCACAGACTCCCACGATTTCCTGATTTTCTCTGGCTACCAAAAAGTATACGTGTGCTGCCAGATCCTGTACAGGTAACTGGTTTTCCCGGATGATTTCCCGGATAAGCGCTAACTCACTTTCCTGGGCGGTAGACATAGTCATTGGGTGGGATAAAGGAAGGCACATCAACAAATCTGTTTGCCGGTCTTGACCCAGCATAAAAGCATGGGAACCGCAGACCTTAAAATCCCATTGCTCGTAAAAAGCAATCGCTTTGCGGTTATGTTCCCAAACGCCTAACCATAACTTATCAAATCCCTGTTCGGTGGCATAAGTGATAGCCTTTTGCATCAGTTTCTTTCCCACCCCTTTTCCCTGCCATTGCTGGTGCACATAAATTCGTTGCAACTCAAGAGCATGGGTCAAAGGTAGCGATTCGGGGTAATGATTCTTACGCAGTTTCAGATATCCTACAGGCTCTTCCTGATCGTAGGCTACCCAAAAAACAGCATTGTCATCGGCCAGTTCCTGCTGAACAGTTAAGGGATTGAAAGCCTGATGCACATAAGCGGTCAGATCGCTTTCTTTGTTGTATGAACCGAAGGCATCTGTGAAAGTGGTTGCACTTAAGTGAGCCAGCATGGTTGCCTCTGTTGGAGAGGGGCGGCGCAGATAGATCATATTTTTATATTATTTAATGTATGGCAGTCCTTTGGTTAAAGCCTCCTCCCACTGAGGTAACCCTTGTAGATTGGCCAGCCCTTTGGGAGGAAGAGGAAACCCGGTTTTAGGCTGAATATCCATTTTCCACCAGCCTACATCATGCCAGGCACCCAGTTTAAAGCCTACCTGACGATAAATTCCTACGGGCGTAAAGCCAAAATGTTCATGAAAAGAAACGCTGGGAGGGTTGGGCAGTGTAATGCCAGCATAGACATTATAATAACCTTGCAGTTGCAATAATGCTATCAAAGAAGTGTAGAGTGCCTGTGCGATTCCTTTCCTATAGTAATTTTCATGCACATAAACGGATAGTTCTACAGACCATTGGTAAGCCATCCGGTTTCTATGTTTTCCGGCATAGGCATAACCCGCTATCTGCTGTTGTACCTCACAGACCAGCCAAGGAGCAAAGGTAAGGGTTTGCATCATTCTGTCGTGAAAATCCTGCGGAGCAGGCACTTCGTATTCAAAAGTAATGGCTGTATGCTGTACGAAAGGTGCATAGATAGCCAGTATCTTTTCTACATCTGACGGTTGTGCAAGTCTGATAGTGGGTAAGGATGACATGACATATCCTTTAAGTAAAAAAGCCTTCCTACGGAATGTAAGAAGGCTCATGATACAAATTGTCTGAAGGGCAGTTAGGGCACTGCACCGGCATCCGGGACAGAAGAGTACAGAACTTTCAGTGCATTCGCTTCTCTAAGTTGTTGCTGCACATCAGAAACAATACCCATTTTAGCTTCGCTATCCACCTTCAATGCCATAGTGATCTGGTCCCGCTCACCTTCGCTCAGTTTATCTTTCTCCTGGTTTACAAACTGTACAATAGTCTCAGGAGAAATCAGCACATCGTTCACCTGAATTCTAGGTTCAGAACCATAACGGCCTGTATCTTTAGGCTTTCCGATATAGATATAACTGACCAGTGACTTTTTTTCCATCTTTTTAAGCTGTTCGGCTTTGGGAATGCGTTGCAGTACGAGTAGGTCTGTTTCCCGTAATACAGTCGTTACCATGAAAAAGAACAGCAACATAAAGATAATGTCAGGTAGTGCTGAAGTAGGAATATCCTGACTCGCCTGGGCTTTCTTTTTAAACTTTGCCATTAACTACCTCCTCCTGTTTTTGATGGTTCAGCAATAGAGATGGCCATAGGAATCTCTTTTTTTACTTCGTCATAACGGTCTTGCAGGCTCGGTTCGGCATTGTTGATTTCCCGGATGGTTTTTGTATCGACCCCTAACCTTTCTGCATAGATCTCATAGTAAGCACCTTGAAGCTCATCAAGTACCTCTACATATCTTTCATAGCTGGTTCCCCGGTCTGTTTTAAAGGAAACAACCGCTTCGCCCGGGCTATCAGACAACTCAGGATTTCTTCCGTTATTGAGGACAAACTCTTTGACTCTTTCTCTGAGTTGAGAGGCATCATCCATGGGCTCTCCTTCTACCAGCATATTATCCTGGGAGTTTATCAGGACCTTGAACAGGTTACGTTCATTGAATCTAACGTCTGGTGGCGGCTGATTAGGATCTGGTTTCGGCGGAAGCTGAATAGCCAGCCCTTTATCTGACGCGATGGTTGTCGTCACCAGAAAGAAAATAAGCAGCAGGAAGGCAATATCGGCCATTGAACCAGTACTGATTTCCCCTGCACCTCTTTTTTTTCTAGGCATATTATCTAAAAATTTTATTAACTTCTGAGAAAACAATTGCGATAATCGCAAGGCCTCCAAGTATATACATAGTGATCAGTGCTCCGCCAATCAATTTGGAGGAAGCAGGTGTAATATTACTTTCGGCGTAAGCCGGTATCACTTCATTACCGGATATTGACCATCCAATAAAGAATAACACCGCAATGATAACAAAACCGATGGCACTTCCTAAAAGACTTTTAGGGTTGCTAATAGCGTTTACCAAAGGTAATACAATAACCAGGATTACAGCCAGTGCTCCCAATATGTAAGCAGCATATAAGCCATAGTTTGCAATAATTTCAGCCATTTATGATATAGTTATTTAATGAACAATGGGTTTATTCGATTCTACTAGCAGTAGTACCAGAAGTAAGTTTATGTCTCACTAAAATGTCAACCAGAGAAATAGAAGCATCTTCCATTTTGTTGACCAGGCTGTCAATTTTTGAAACGCAGTAGTTATAGAATACCTGAAGAATAATAGCCACAATCAAACCGGCTACTGTTGTTAAAAGAGCGATTTTGATACCTCCAGCAACCAGAGAGGGAGAAATATCACCGGCAGCTTCAATAGCATCAAATGCACCAATCATACCGACAACCGTTCCCAAGAATCCAAGCATAGGGGCAAGTGCAATAAACAGAGAGATCCAAACCAGTCCTCTTTCCAGACGGCCCATTTCTACAGAACCATAGGAGATAATAGACTTCTCCACCATGTCGATACCTTCGGGCCATCTCATAAGCCCTTGGGTAAAGATAGAAGCTACCGGGCCTCGTGTATTCTTGGTTACATCTTTAGCGGCTTCCACACCCCCTGTGTTGAGTGCATCTTCTACTCTTGCCAACAGCTTATTCGTGTTGGTAGTAGCCAGGTTTAAAGTGATAATACGCTCAATAGCAATAGCAAGCCCCAGAATCAAACAAAGCAATACCGGAGACATCCACCGCCAGTCACCGTCAATAAACTGTTGTTTTACTACCTGGTGAAAGCTTTGATCTTCCGCAGCGCCTTCTACCAATTCTTCATCGGCAGCTGATTCTACCTGTGCTGCAGAAGTAGGCTCTTCAGTGATTGCTTCGGTGTCAGCAGTATCACTTGCCGTAGCAGCAGTATCACTTTGCAATTGATCTTGAGCGAAAAGCATGTCTGAGTGGCCGAAGGTTAGGATGCCAGTCAACAAAAATAAAGCAAGTAACTTTTTCATAATCTTGTTTAGTAGTCTGTTACAATAAAACTGATTTATAAATTAAATGTTAAGATTTTACTTCTTTATAAGCGGAGAGGGCGGGATTCGAACCCGCGGTACCCCTGTGGGGGCACACTCACTTTCCAGGCGAGCACCTTCAACCGCTCGGTCACCTCTCCTAAACTGAAAGCGTATGTCAAAAATATTGTTGTTTCCAGATGATGCCAAACACAAATAAATTAATAATATATGCTATATGCAAGTTTTGTGATTAAATCGTATTGCTTGATATTGTTTGCCAGAATTTCCAATCTAAAAAATAAATATTTCAATAATTAACATCAAAATAAAATAAAGTCGAGAAAAAATGTTCGCACCAGTATTAATGAAGTATATACAGTACGCTATAAAAGTAATAAAAAATTATGGTTTTATTGCAAAGGTAATTCCTTCTATTGTTTGTAAAGTAATTGTAAAATCCTTGCAAAATCAGCGGGGTTACGCCTTCATGTTTGCCTCACGGTCTATGCATGAAATGTGGAGAGAATGTGAGAATGATTGAATATTGAATTTCAAATGTTGAATGGGAGAATATTCGAATTAACACAGCACCAAAAACTCAAAACACTAAACAGAAAACCAGGAACGTAATCCTATTAATAAGTTTCGCCACAGAGGGGCACTGGAAGCATTTCTTTTACCTTACCAATCTTTTTTTCTTTTCCTAAAAGGAACATCATTTTAGTGACAGCCGCTTCTGTCGTCATGTCTTTTCCGCTGATTACGCCAATGTTGTCCAAACTCTTGCTGGTCTGGTAGCGCCCCTGAATCACGCGCCCGCCACTGCACTGCGATATGTTCAGAATAATCAGCCCTCTTTCTATCGCGTCTTCCAAACTGTCTAGCATAAAGGCATCGGTGGGTGCATTCCCGGAACCGAAAGTTTCCAGCACTACTCCTTTCAGGTCAGGGATTTGTAAAACACTTTCTACCACCCGGCGGCTGATCCCTGGAAAGAGTTTGAGAATGGCAACGTTGGAGTCCAGCTTACTATGATATTTGAGCTTGCTATTCGGATTATAAGGGCGAATGGCCGAGGTGTTATAATCTATGACAACACCTGCTTCCGCCAATAAGGGATAGTTTTCAGACTCAAAAGCATCAAAATGAATACTCTGGCGTTTACTGCTTCTATTGCCACGGAGCAGCAGATTACCGAAATAAATGCAAACTTCCGGCACAATAGGAATTCCATTCACCCGGTCGCTGGCGATCTCTAGAGCCGTCACGAAATTTTCGTGGGCATCTGTTCTTTTGGAGTTAATCGGAAGCTGTGCGCCAGTGAAAATGACCGGCTTGTTCAAGCCTTCCAGCATAAAACTCAGGGCAGAGGCACTGTAGGCCATGGTATCGGTGCCGTGGACAATGACAAAACCATCGTAGCGTTGGTAGTTCTCATTGATAATATAGGCCATATCTACCCAATGTTCCGGGCGTATATTGGCGGAGTCAACCAATTCAGGAAAAGAAATTACGGTAATATGAATGTTGAACTCACGCAACGAAGGTACCTTATCCACGATCCGTGAAAAGTTGAAAGGAACAAGGGCCCCGGACTCATCAAAAGACATGCCCAGTGTTCCGCCCGTGTAGATAATCAGAACGGCGGCTTTAGGTTCTTCAGGGGACGCGGTGTTGATATTGACTATTTTATAATTTGATCTTTCCATTCATTACAATGGCCACAAATTTAAGATGCTTTGAAGAGAGTAAAGGCATTTTGTGTTGTTTTTTCTGCTATTTCCTCTAATGCCATCTGTTTGTAGGTTGCCACACGCTCTGCAACAAGCGGTATGTACGACGGTTCGTTGCGTTTGCCCCGGTGAGGAACAGGCGCTAAATAGGGGCTGTCTGTCTCCAATACAATAGCATGGATGGGAATTGTCGGAATTACCATATCCAGCTTTGCGTTTTTGAAAGTAGAAACGCCCCCTAACCCTATGTGAAACCCCGCCTTGACAATACGCTCTGCTTCCTCCGAGGTGCCTGTAAAGCAATGAAATACACCAGTAAGTGTGTCTTCCATTTTTTCTTCTACAATAGCAATGGCATCTTCAAAAGATTCCCGGGTGTGAATGACGATAGGGATACGGAATTGTTTGGCAAAGTCAATCTGCACCCGAAAGGCTTCTTTCTGCTGTTCTTTGAAAGAAGTATCCCAATAATAGTCCAGACCAATCTCTCCTACTGCCGCAAAAGGACGACGGTTCAACCACTCTTCCACCTTATAGAGCTCACTTTCAAAATGTTTGCGTACCGAACTGGGGTGCAGGCCCATCATAGGGACACATTGCTGCGGATAGCGGTTCTCCAGTTCCAACATGGCATCTATAGAGGTATGGTCAATATTGGGCATGTAAATTCGCTGAACATCTGCTTCGGCACACCGCTCTAGTACGTCAGCTATGTCCTCTTTAAACTGCTGATCATAAATGTGAGCGTGCGTATCAATAAATGACATGGTCTGGAATTTTCGTTGAAGTTACAAAAATAATAAGCTTTGGCATTCTGTAAGCTAAGTCAGGGAGTATTCTCAAGTTCTTTACTCAAACGAACGGTTTTTCCAAAGGGTTTTAAAGGGCAGGTAATAGTAAAAAATGGTGAGGAAGCCGATAACCGCAGCATACAGATCATAGAAGAATAAATGAATATACATTGTGATCTTTTCAAGTGGGCGGAATTTTATCTTTTCAATGACCAGCACGATAAAAAAACTCTGTAACAGTACCTTGACTATATATATAAGGAGTGCGGTGAAAGGTACCCACCAGGCCAATACTATAGTGAAGGGAAAAAACAAAGCTTGCAGAAAAAGCAAAGTAACGATAGGCCAGGGCAGACGGATAGCCCCGTGCATCCAGCGTTTTCTCTGCTGTAATAAGTCTACGACCCGTACCATGGGCAGGGTAAACACAGCTACCTGCTGATGAATCACGTTTCTGAACCCATATCCCCTTCGGGTAATTTCCTGCAGTATCTGAAAATCTTCTGTAATGGAAAACGGCAATGACTCATAGCCTCCTGTCGCTTCATAAGCTTCGCGGGTCATCATCATATTGTTGCCCAGGGTTGCTGTTGGAATCCCCAGGTCGCTGGTTATTTTTACCATACCCAAAGCAAACAGCCAGTCGAGGCGTTGCATCACTGCCCAGAGGTTTTCTTTCTGTACCAGCGTCACTCCGGTAATGATGCCTGTTTTTTTCGTACAGGGAGAAATTTGCCAACTGTGCAACATACCCTGTATCCAATGGGAAGGCGTACGGATATCAGCATCGGTGACCAGCAAAAAATCAGCCGGGTGTTCAGCGCCTGCGTTGGCCTGTGCCAGATGGGCAATCACGTTTGCCTTGGCACGGGCAGCGCTCAGGTTATGTTGGATATCAATAACTCGGATCCGATCTTCTTTGGCGGCAAAGCCTTGCGCAATGGCCAAAGTATTATCAGTGGAAGCATCGTTGCCAATCCAGATCGTGATCTTTTCAGGGGGGTAATCCTGAGCCAGTAAATGATTCAGACAGGCTGTCAGATTTTGTGCTTCATTACGAACAGCCAGTAAAATAGCTACCGGTGGATGTTCTTGCAAGACAGGGGGAGCAAGTGGAACAAACTCCGCATGGGTGGCTCTGGCTACATGATCTGCCCCAGTAGTAATCGTATGGTAGGAGCGGAAGTTACCAAGCCAGAAAATAATCAGTAATACTTCTGCCCACACAACGATACCCGTCAGCAGCAGCAACAGCACTATCATAATACCTCAAAGTGGAAACCTGCCGACACAAAATGGTCAAGGTATCGGGGCAATACATAGCGCAGGTTTTTTTCCGCTTTATAACTATCGTGAAAGATAATAATGGTGCCATTGGTAGAATGCGAGATGCATTTCCGCAAACATTTTTCTTCGTTAAAATCGGCATCAAAATCGCCGGAAAGAATATCCCACATGACAATGGTGTATTCATGTTTCAGAAAGTGAATCTGGCTTTTTTTTATTTTGCCATGGGGAGGGCGGAAAAGTTTTTTGAGCGACGGTGTTTCTCTGATCAGGTGCCTCCGCAGGGAGTTCTCACATAGGTTAATATCATTAAAATAATCCTGGTCTTTGCTTTCCCATCCATTCAGGTGATGGTGCGTATGATTGCCCACGACATGCCCTTCCCGGAAAATCTGCTGGTATAAGGCAGGGTAACGATCCACATTCTCGCCTACACAGAAGAAAGTTGCTTTGGCCTGGTAACTTTTCAGGGTTTCCAACACGAAGTCAGTGACACCCGGTACGGGGCCATCATCAAAAGTGAGATAAATTCGCTGCTCCTGCTCTTGCTTATCTTTTTTGTCCCAGAGCAGGTTCGGATATACATACTTGAGTACGGCGGGCGTCTTAAAAAAATTCATAGAAGGTCAGGCAACTTTCAGCAAGGCAGTATTTACTTTAAGAGATAAAAAGGTAATATCATCATGGTATACGTTGGCTCCATTGAAATGGTCTAATTCCCGGAACAGGTTGTGGTGGATTTCCTTGAGCTCCCTACCTTTATTTTTAACCAGATATTGTTGCAGCCTTTCCAGCCCAAACTCCTCTTCCTGTTCATTAAATGTTTCTGTTAAACCATCGGTATACGCAAAAAGGGAAAAATTATCCAAATGAGTGATTTTACCTTCGCTCAGGAAAGGTAAGGGGTTAAAACTCCCTAAGATCACGGTGCCTTTGTCCAATAAATGGGTTTTGTGCTGAGCATCAATCAACACAGGGGGTGTATGGCCGGCATTGACATACCGGAAGGTATGTTCTTCCTGATCGTATATGGCTACAAAGAAGGTAATAAAATTTTCCCCGTTGGCGCTTTGCACTACCTGATAGTTGAGCTCTGATACTATCTCTTTCAGATTGATTGTTTGCCGGACAATAGTACGGAGGGCTGCCTGAAAGTTAGACATAAGCAGAGCAGCAGGAATCCCTTTACCGGAAACATCTGCAATACAAATCAGAAAATGATGTTCGTTAAGCTGGATAAAATCATAGTAGTCGCCCCCTACAGAATGATGAGGTATATAACTGGCTTCCACTTCCAGTCCCTTTTGATGAGGCAGGTCTTTGGGAAAAAGGAATTGCTGTACCTGCCGGGCGATTTCCATTTCCTTGCGGATGGCTTCCTGGGCCAGTTGTTTCCGGGCCAGCTTCTTATTTTCTATGGCTACAATAATAATATTACTCAACGCCTGGATGAAAGTAGTACTGATGGCTGTGGTTTGCCCGTCCATTTCCTGTTGCATGCCGCTGATAAATACCAGGGACAGCATCTGATCTTTGTGGGTCACTGGCATCACAAGGTCAAACTCTTCAAACAGACCTGCCTGTTCCAGATCCTTAATCTGGTGAATGTCTTTGATAGAGAGAAAATAATCGTTGAGCAGGTGATCAGTAAAATCTGTTTGCGTACCAAAATTAGCTTTACACTCCCAAATACCTCCCTGTTCGTTCAATACATACAAGGCCAGCTTTTTGATATTCAGATTGGCCCGGAGTGTAAAATTGTAAATTTTGTATAGCGATTCTTCCGACAGATTATTGTTAATCGCCTGCGTCACTTCCAGCAATGAATTAAGCTCAAGTTCTTTGAGCTCATATTGATTTTTGATGTCGTTAACTTCCATGAAATCCTCCAAAACAAAATATACTAAAAAAATAGCTGATAAGCTAAATGACTCACCTGTATTTGTTACAAAAATAATAGATTAACCTGAAAAGAAAATTGGCTGTATTAGCGACTTTTTAGGATTATAACAAGTTGGCTGTTTTCTTGGAGACTTCCCTTTCTCTTACGATCGGGTCAGCTGTCCGCTGAGGAACAGTAGTGTTGCAATATCGGACAGAACTACACCTTTTGATAATTTACAATGGGTTGATTATCAGTTGTTTAAATTTTAGGCACAGCGTTGGTAAATGCAGTTATCAATAAGTTTAAAGAAATATATAACCCAAATGTGTTGAACTATGAAGTATTTTTTGAATTCAGTTTTGATGAAATTTTTCGCTATAGCCTTCCTGGCCGTAGCGGTGAGTGCTAGCAGTTTCGCCAAAAACGACAGAACGGACAAGACAACTGAAAAAGCTCGTGAAGCTGTACAGAATGCAAGCCCCGACGATTGGTATACAATGGCTAAATCTGCTAAGAAATGTATTGATAAAGGTGTCAACTTAAAAGAAGCCTCCCAATGGCTGGATCAATCTCTTGCGATCAAAGAAACCTCTTTTAACCTGAAAGTAAAAGGTGACTACTACATTCAAAGCAAACTTCCTGAAAAGGCTCTGGAATATTACAGTAAAAGTATAAGGGTAGGAAAATTAGAAGATCCTGCTTACATGGATGCTGAAACACAGGATAAAATATTAAAATTAGTACGACAGATAGGTTAGTTTTTTAGCAAGCAGAAAGAAGGCTCCCCTGGGAGCCTTTTTTTATGATGATAGCCGATAAGATGTCCATGACCTGGCGTCGTGTTTTTTACTCGGCAGTAATGACCAACTCTACAGTATCTTCGCTCTGGCAGCTGCCCGCTGCGTCTGTTACCTTCAGACGAAACCTATAGGTCCCGGCTGTGTCTGGTGTAAACTGAGCCTGTGCTTCATTAGCATTGGTAATAGTGGCCTGGCTGCCCACCGGTTTGCTTGAAAGTGACCATTGGTAGGAAAGTGTATCTCCGTCAGGGTCGGTGGAGCCACTGCCATCCAAGGTAACCGCTTCATTCACACTGACGGTCCGGTCTTCTCCTGCCACAGCAGTGGGAGGGTTACCCGTGTCTTCCGTAATGGTCAAAAAGACTTGGTCTGTCACTGCAGGATGTACACCATCACTCACACTCAACGTGATTTCATAAGTGCCTACCACATCCGGTGTGATAGAAGCTCTTGCTTCATCATCATTGTTGAGGGTGGCCGAACTACCGCTGGGGGCGCTGGTGATCGTCCAAGCATAACTTAGCGTGTCGCTATCCGCATCACTCGATTGGCTGCCATCTAATACAATCGTGCCAACACAAATAGGGACTTCCTCATCCTGACCGGCGTTGGCCACCGGCGCTGAGCCCGGCAGATCATCCTCTGAGCTACAGCTCAGAAAAATGAAAAAAGAAGCGGCAAACAGAAAACAAATACTACGCATAGGCCCAATATTTTCGTTATATATGTCCAACGATGGAGTAGTAGGTAAAGTGTTTTAAATTACACAAAACACTAATTTGTCGAAAATCTTCTGACCACAAAGTCTTTGCTTATGAAAAAAGTTAAGGATCATTTTTCCACTCAATCGCAACTGTATGCGCAATTCCGGCCTGTTTATCCGGAAGCTTTGTATGATTATTTGTATACCCTAGTACCCAACAGAGAAGCAGCCTGGGATTGTGGCACCGGCAACGGTCAGGTGGCCAGGCATCTGGCTCAAACTTTTAATCAGGTATTTGCTACTGACATCAGCGAGAAACAAATCGCTCAGGCACCGCAGCAGCACAACATACAATATCTGGTCACCAGGGCAGAAGAAACTCCTTTTGAAGACAATACTTTTGACCTGACCACTGTAGGACAGGCGCTCCATTGGTTTGATTTCCAGTCCTTTTTCCAGGAGGTGAAGCGGGTTTCCGGAAATAAAGCGATTCTGGCTGTGTGGGGATATGGATTGTTGCGCATCTCCACCACCATCGATCCCTTGGTTCATGATTTTTATCAGAACATTATTGGGCCCTACTGGGATGCGGAAAGAAGGCACGTAGACGCCGCCTATCAGGATATCATGTTTCCTTTTGAAGAAATTGAATCGCCCTCCTTCACCATAGCAACTACATGGGATATCAACGCTTTGGAAGGTTTTTTCAATACCTGGTCTAGTGTCCAGAAATGTATAAAGCAAACCGGAAAGAACCCGGTGCCTGCCCTCATAGAGAAAATAAGACCTTTGTGGAAAGGGGAGTTACAGGCGGTGAATTTCCCACTTTTTATGAGAGTAGGAAGAATAAGCAAATAAAAGCGGGTAACTCATTTAACCGGTTACTTTTGTCTATCTTTTAGCAAACCGGTTAGCTTTCCGCTTCCTCTGCCAGCAACTTGTCCATGAGTTCATTGAATTCCTCTACGTAACGTTCGTAATAGACACCCGTGCCCGGGCCGCTAAAGCCTGTGTGAATGTTGCGGACTTTTCCGTTTTTATCAATAAAAATAGAAGTAGGAAAAGACATCACATGGTTCAACATGGGTAGGGTTTTGGCAGCTGCTTCTTTGTCGGAGGTGCCTGCAATGAGAAAGTCATAGTCCACCCCTAGTTTGCTGATCATTTTTTGTACCCGGCTTCGGGCATAGTCAAAATCGTCCTTTCGTTCGTAAGCAAGACCAATGATGGCCACATCTTCTTCCTGATGTTTTCTATACCAGTCGGCATAAAATCTGGTTTCGTCCATGCAGTTAGGACACCAGGTACCAAACAGTTGTACAATGACTACCTTGTGCTGATACCTCGGGTCGTTTAAGGAAATCATTTCTCCTTCCAAATTAGGAAAAGTAAAATCAATACGGTCATACCCTTCTTTTAAAAAGGTGAGCTCGTCAGGATCTGGCAAGGAAGCCTCCTCATCCCGCTGGGCTGTCCAGGTAGTATGATAACTCTTTCCAGACCAGTAGTCTCCCTGAAGGGTGCCATCCTCCTGCAGGGTAGCTTTGAAAAGATAAGCATGTTCTCCATCGAAAGTGCTGAGCATCATCCGGTTTCCTTCCACATTCCCTTCCAGAAACCGATAGTCACCAGTCGCCGTTAAAAAAGAGCCGGTAAGATGGTTTCCGTTTTGTTCAAAGATACCTACTGAAATGATAGAATCTCCTTCAAAACGGGTAGCCCATTTTCCGGCAATCTGGGCTGGTTCTTCAGCGGCAGTTTTGATAAAACGATAATTCTCGCCATAAGTGGCTGCAAAAGGCAGAGCATAACCTTCAACATAATTCTTCGTCCAGGTTCCCTGCAGCTGATCTCCATTGATTCTGGCAGCAATTTCAGTATCAAAGAAAAGCATCGGCATGAGGATTGAGTCGCCCCGGACCGTGATTTCATCAATGAGTATTCTTTCCTCACCATTTTTCAGATAACCTTTATAAGTGGCACTATCATTCGCTAGTATTTCCAAAGTAAAAGGGAGTGTCTCTCCTTGTAATGTCAGGGTAGCGCGCCAGATACCAGTCGGTATGGTTTCTTCCGGAGCGGGCGACTGGCAAGCTGAAATAAGAAAAAAAGAAATGATACCATATATAAATGATTTGAGTGGATTCATAGAACAGTTTGTTTTTTCACTACAGAACGAGGGATAATAAAAAAAGATTTCTTGCTTGTGGCTACTGGCAAAGGGTTTCAGCCTGGCAACTTTTCTTGTGGTAAGTGCGATAAGAATTGAATTATGAAGAAAATATAACTTAAACAGGAATAGGTATAAAACATTAGGTAATAAGCGTATTAATACGCTAAATTAAAGTTTATAAGATTAAATAAATGCTGTTTATTTTTCGCTTTTGTGTATTTACAGGATTGTGGCTGCTGCCTCTCTCAATGTTCGGAAATCCGGCTGGATCATTTCCCGGGGAGGCAACAGCAGGTAAGCTGTATGTAAGCCAAAAGCAGATTCAGCATGAAATCATCCACTTAGATGGTGAATGGGAGTTTTACTGGCATTCTTTTCAGGCTCCTCATGCTTCTCAAATAGTACCTCCTGCCGATGGATTCATCCGGGTTCCTGGTGTCTGGAACAATTTTAAAGTAGACGATCAGCCTTTGCCAGGACAGGGGTATGCTACCTATCGTCTTCAGGTAAAACTGGAAGATTCGGTATCAGCGCTGGCCCTTCGTATGAAGACAGTGTCTACAGCAGCTACTCTTTATGTGAACGGAGATAAAGTCTATCAGGTAGGCAACCCTTCTTCCGTACCTTTTGCATCACTGCCTGCTTATGCGCCGGATGTCATACGGCTTCCAGCCAAGGCTTATACTTCTCTGGATATTGTCTTACAGGTTTCTAATTACCATTACCGAAAAGGAGGTTTATGGCATTCCATTTATTTGGGTAAAGAAGAGATTCTACGACAACATCGCGATCGCATTCTTTATTATGATTTCTTTTTGATAGGCAGCATCTTAATGATAGGACTTTATCATTTAGTGCTGTTCTTCTTGAAAAAACAGGATATCTCTACTTTATATTTTGGTTTGTTTTGCCTTTGTGTTGTATTGAGAATACTGACTACCAACGAATATGCCCTTCTGATTATAGACCCCAGTATCAGTTGGATAACTTTGATACGGTTAGAATACTTAAGTTTTATTTGGGGACTACCTGCCTTCACAGCTTTTGTTCGCCATGTATTTAAAGAAGAATTTTATAGTCCTGTTTTCCGGTGTAGCATAGGGACCGGAGTAGTGGGGACCCTCATCGTTCTGCTGACATCCCCTCAATTCTTCACACATATCGCCATCCCCAATCAACTACTCATCTTAGGTTTCAGTTTCTATGGGTTCTTTGTGGTTCTGAAAGCTTGGCGTAGAAAGAAAGAGGAGTCTGGTATATTTCTTATCGGATTTACTATCTTTTTTCTTACCCTCATCAACGACATACTGTATTCCAATGAGATTATACAGACCTCCCATTATTTTCCGGATGGCCTGTTGGTTTTCATCTTTGCGCAGAGTTTTCTCTTAGCAATCCGCTTCTCGAAATCTTTTCGGCAGGCTGAGCAGTTAAGCCAACAATTAAATACTTTGAACAACACACTGGAAAGGAGTGTGTATGAACGAACAGCATCTTTACAGGAGATCAATGAAGATCTACAGCATACCAATGAGATGATAGCTGCGCAAAACGAAACACTGACCAAACTCAACAGCGAATTAGATCAATTTGTCTACAGCGTATCTCATGATCTCAGGGCCCCCATTACTTCTGCTTTGGGATTGATTGAGGTAGCACGATATGAGCAAGATCCTGAACAGGTAAAAAATTATATGGACCTACAGGAAAAAAGCCTGTTGAAACTGGACCAGTTTATACAAAGTGTCTTAGACTATTCCCGAAATGCACGGACTCCCTTTCAGTTCAAAGAAGTGTCGTTGGGGCAAGTGGTAGCGCAGGCACAGGAAACCTATGCCTATCTACCTGACTTTGATAAGATACACTGGGAAATAGAACTGGATGAAACAGGAGTGTTGATTTCTGATGAAAGGAGAATGGCTATAGTAATTAATAATTTGATCTCCAATTCCATTCGTTATGCTGATTTCCGAAAAGCAAAACCTACCATCCGCATTACTTTCCGGTATCGGCCCGGGCAATCCCGGTTGGTCATTCAAGACAATGGCATTGGCATTGAAAAGAATCACCTTCCCCATATCTTCGATATGTTTTACAGGGCTAATGCCTACGCCAAAGGTTCCGGCCTGGGCCTGTTCATTGTGAAGGAAACTATAGAAAAATTACAGGGACGTATCAGGGTATATTCCCGGGCAAAAGAAGGAACAACTTTTATCATTCTACTACCTGATTTAAGGTCTTGTCCGGTAGCAGATTTTATGCTGGTGTAGGCAGGAGAAATATGAAATGATAGATGTTTCCTGACCGGAAAAAACCAGTAAAATGAAGCGCGTTTATAATTCAAATTTGTAACTAATTTTTTTAATATTGAGTAATAATATATTCCGCAATTGCCGGGGTAGGTCTATCCTGTAGCTTTCTTGGGCGAAACAAAACTCTAAGAAAATATCAGATGAAAAATCTTTCACCACAAAAAAATCTTCCAGACTGACAAAAAGGCATACGCAACGTTAGTTTCTTTTCCACACTTGTTTTTTCAGGCTAATAACATTTGTTAGCGCAATTCTTCTATTCTAATAACATACATAACAAAAAAATAACAAGGATTACCAAAATTCAGGCTTTTTGTACTTTTTTTAAGCATATAGCCCAAAAAACGGAGATTTTGCAGATTTTTTTGAAAAAAATTGTAAGATTTTGGTGTAAAAAAGTGGGAAGCTGTGGGAATTATTACACATTAATTTAGTAGCTTTGTATCAAGCGATATTTCTAGATGCAAAGTAGATGGCAATCTTCACTGGTGAGTACGAATGTAGAATGGATACAAAAGGCAGACTTTTGTTTCCGGCCAGGCTTAGGGCTAAGCTACCTGAATGCTCTAGAAATGAGATTGTCCTGAGTCAGGGGATGGAACCCTGCTTGGTCGTTTATTCTAAAGAAGAGTACCAGAAAGTCTTTGAAAAGGTCTCTGCTTTAAATCGATTTAATACCGAACACAGGATGTTGATGCGCAATTTTTTCAGGGGTAGTTTGGAGATAGAACTGGATAACATGGGAAGATTTTTAATACCGAAGCGCATGGCACAACATGCCAAACTAGAGAAAGATACGCTTATCGTTGGTACAGGTGATGTACTTGAAATTTGGAGCCCGGAAGAGTATGAAAAATACTTGCTGAAAGACCCGGAAGAATATGCAATACTTGCTCAGAAATTCTTAGATGATTGATAGAGTCAATGTACATGGCAGCCCTATATCATAAACCAGTATTGCTGACAGAAAGTGTAAACGGATTGGTCTGGAATCCGCAAGGCGTTTATGTAGATATGACCTTTGGTGGAGGAGGGCATGCCCGGGCTATTCTGGATAAACTTCAAGGGGGCAGATTGTTTGCTTTTGATCAGGACGAAGCAGCCGCTGCCAATGCCGAAGGGCTGGAACTGACTTTTATCCAGGCTAACTTCCGATATCTTAAGAAGTACCTGAAACTTTATAAGGTCACACAGGTGGATGGAATCCTGGCCGATCTGGGTGTTTCTTCGCATCAGTTTGATATGCCCGACAGAGGATTTTCTACCCGCTTTCAGGCTGATCTCGATATGCGGATGGATCAGTCGGCCAAACAGACAGCGCAGCAAATTGTCAATGAATACCATGAGGAGCAATTACAACGGATGCTGAGTCGTTATGGAGAGGTGAAAAATGCCAGAACCCTGGCCCGGGCTATCGTTTCGTCACGGATCAATCAGCCCATCCGTACGGTAGAAGATTTAAAAAAGGTGTTGGCTAAGTTTGCGCCGAAGGGGAGAGAGGCTAAATACTATGCGCAGGTATTTCAGGCGTTAAGAATAGAGGTCAATGACGAAATGGAAGCCCTTGCGGAAATGCTGGAACAGGCGGTTGATCTTTTAGTGCCGGGTGGTCGGTTGGTTGTGATCTCTTACCATTCGCTGGAAGATAGGCTGGTTAAAAATATGATGACGAAAGGAAACCTGGCCGGAGAAATACAACAGGATTTTTTTGGCAACAAGCTAAATGTGTTGAAAATGATTACCAGGAAGCCTGTAGTGCCTGAGGCTGAAGAACTGGCAGAAAATAATAGGGCGCGAAGCGCTAAATTAAGAATAGCAGAAAAATTAAATGTGCCTGTAAGACGTTAGTTGTTGATTGCTGAAAACAATATTGACCATTACCAAACTCAAAAAAATGAAAACTGCTGTTAAAAAGAACACCTATAAAAAGGTAAAGAAAAACCAGGAACAGGGAGAAAGCCTGTTCACGAAAATAGAGAAGTTCTTCAAACTGGATGTGTCTTTTGAGGATGGCTTGCCCGTACGTTTTGTCCCCTATATTCTATATTTTACCCTGGTCGGAATCTTTTATATTGGCAACAGCCACTATGCAGAGAAGACCATCCGGAAAATTACCAAGCTGGAGCAGGAAGTAGAAGACTTGCGAGCCGATTTTACCACGCTGAAGGCAGATTATATGTATGCCAGCAAGCAGTCTGAAGTGGCCGAAAAGGTTAAGAAATTAGGTTTGGAAGAAAGCTCAACACCGCCTTATAAAATCGTATTGCCTCAAAAGTGAATATCCGAAAATCCATATTGCTCCGTGTACGGGTTGCTTTTTTAGTGATCTTCGCCTTTGCCTTAGCTGTGGCTTATAAGATTACGCAAATCCAGTTTATTGAGGGAGATAAGTGGACACAAATGGCCAAGCAGATAGGTCTGCAGTATAAGACTGTGGAAGCCGTACGTGGCAATATCTATTCGGACAACGGGAGCCTGTTGGCTACCTCTCTTCCTTTTTACCGGCTGGCTTTTGATCCTAAAGTAGCGGATGATCCATTATTTCATCAACATATCGATTCACTTTCCCTGCTGCTTTCCCTGCATTTTGGCGACAGAACCCCTAATGAATATAAACGGCGTATTCAAAATGCGCGCCTTTCCGGAAAAAGATACCTTATTCTCAACCGCAAGAAAATCGGACATTTGGAAAAGAAGCAGATGAGCCACTGGCCTCTTTTCCGGGAAGGAAGATATGAAGGAGGTGTCATCTTTGAAAAAGTAGATGAACGTTATAAACCCTTTGCTTTTTTAGGCGCCCGCACTGTCGGATTTATTAATGAGAACAACCGGGGAGCAGGTCTTGAATACAGCTTTAACCAATACTTAGCCGGTAAAGATGGCAAAGGACTTTATCAGAAAATGGCAGGCTCAAATTGGAAACCTGTCTATAATGGTACTGAAATCAAGCCGGAAGAAGGGCTGGATATAGAAACTACCCTGGATGTCAACCTGCAGGATGTTACGCAGTCTTCTCTGCTGTCCGCCTTGTATGAGCATGAAGCCGATTATGGCTGCGCTGTGGTCATGGAGGTAAAAACCGGAGAAATAAAAGCGATTTCAAACCTTACCAAGCGGAAAGACGGCCAGTATGCTGAAATTTATAATTACGCTGTCGGCGGGCTTACCGAACCGGGTTCTACCTTCAAACTTGCTTCTATGATTGCCTTGTTTGAAGATACCCCTTTAAATATCCAGGATTCGATAAATACTGGTAATGGGGTGCATTCTTTCTATGATCAGGTGATGCGGGATTATAAGTTTGGTGGCTTTGGGAAGATCAGTATCAAAGATGCTTTTGCCTTTTCTTCCAATATTGCCATTTCCAGTTTGGTTGATCACCATTTCGGACTCAAACCCGAACGGTATATTGAGTACTTGCGCTCTATGGGGCTGGCTGACCCGCTGAATTTCCAACTGGCCGGAGAAGGCAAACCTTATATTCCTAACCCGGGAAGTCCGGATTGGAGTGGTGTGACTTTGCCCTGGATGTCTATCGGATACAGCCTGAAACTGACTCCTTTGCATACGCTGGCATTTTTTAATGCTGTGGCCAATGAAGGCAAGATGATCCAGCCTATCTTGGTGAAAAAGATCAAAAAAGCAGACAAAATCATAGAAGCTTTTCAGCCCTCAGTGGTGAATGAGAAAATTTGTTCTGACGAAACATTAAGAAAGGTGAGAATTTTGCTGGAAAGTGTGGTGGAAGAAGGTACGGCGAAAAATATCAAAAATGATTACTATAAAATAGCGGGTAAGACCGGTACAGCCAAGAAACTTGTGGATGGGCTATATACTAAAACCTATTATACTTCATTTGTAGGTTATTTTCCGGCTGACCGGCCGCAGTATAGTTGTGTTGTAGTCATAGATAATCCCAAAGGATACCAGCAATATGGTAGTGATGTAGCCGCTCCGGTGTTTAAAAATATTGCTGATAAAATCTATGCGACTAACCTGGATATTCATGATCCCCTACCAGCACCTTTGGAAAAAGATCCAAAAGAATTTCCTATCATTCAGGCTGGAAATTACCAGGACCTCCGGGAAATATGCCAGGCGCTACAAATAGATAATCCTGTGGCTGAAGAACTGGAGTGGGTCAGTACGGAGCGTCATCAAAACGGGATTCGCTGGAAAGATAATGGAGTGGCTTCCTCGCAGCAGATTCCGGATGTACGGGGGATGACCATGCGCGATGCACTTTTCCTATTGGAAAACCGGGGATTGGAGGTAGACTATAAAGGAACAGGCCGGGTGCAGCAGCAGTCGCTGGATCCGGGAAGTAAAGTTGTGAAAGGAAGCAAGATCAAACTAACGCTAGGATAAAAGATGATATGGCTGTATTAAAAGATATATTGTACAAAGTGCCTTTGGTGTCAGTAGCCGGAGATACCGGTGTGGAGATCAGTGCAATACATTTTGATTCCCGGAAAGTGGCGCAGGGAACATTGTTTGTCGCTGTGGTGGGTACGCAGGTAGATGGGCACCAGTTTATCGCTACTTCGGTGGGCCAGGGGGCGGTGGCAGTGGTATGCGAACAATTACCGGATACGCTGAATGAAGGGGTTACTTATATCGAGGTAGAAAGTAGCGCGCAGGCTTTGGGTGTAATCGCTTCTAATTTCTATGGTAACCCTTCTGCCAGGCTCAAACTGGTGGGTGTGACAGGCACGAATGGAAAGACTACTATTGTTACCTTATTGCATCAGCTTTTTATGAAGCTGGGGTACAATTCGGGATTGCTTTCTACGGTCAACAATAAAATCAATGACAAAGTCATTCCCGCTACCCATACTACACCCGATGCCGTACAGCTGAATGCCTTGCTGGCACAGATGGTCAAAGAAGGGTGTACGCATGCTTTTATGGAAGCCAGTTCGCATGCCCTTGTGCAAAAGCGGATGGCAGGGGTAACATTTGCCGGTGCGGTATTTACTAATATCACACACGATCACCTGGACTATCATGAGACCTTTGACAACTACATCCAGGCTAAAAAGAAACTCTTTGACGACTTGCCGAAGTCAGCTTTTGCCCTGGTGAATGTGGATGATAAACGCGGTCAGGTGATGATACAGAATACGAAAGCCAGTAAATATACTTATGCTTTGAAAAGTACGAGCCATTTCAAAGGCAAAGTGCTGACCAATTCCCTGCAAGGCCTTGAAATAGAAATCAGCAGTCGGGATACGAGTCCACAGACGGTTTGGTTTACACTGATTGGTGACTTCAACGCCTATAATTTGTTGGCGGCATATGGCGTAGGCATCTTACTGGAAGAAGATCCGGAAGAAGTGCTCACGCAGTTGTCTGATGTGAAACCGGCTACCGGAAGATTTGATCAGGTGATGTCGCCCGCCGGGATCACCGCTATTGTAGATTATGCACACACGCCCGATGCCCTGGAGAATGTACTGAAGACCATTCAGAATGTACGTACTAAAAATGAAAAAGTGATTTGTGTAGTAGGTTGTGGAGGAGACCGTGACAAAACGAAACGTCCGGCCATGGCCGCAATTGCGGCGAGCCTGAGCGACCGGGTGATTCTTACTTCCGATAACCCGCGCAGCGAAGACCCGGAACAGATTATCCGGGAGATGCAGGCAGGCGTGGGCGCCTCGCAGCAGAAAAAAGTGATTGCCATTACCAACCGGAAAGAAGCTATCAAGACGGCTTGTATGATGGCGGAGAAAGGAGACATTATCCTGGTAGCCGGTAAAGGACATGAAACCTACCAGGAGATCAAAGGAGTAAAATATGATTTTGACGATAAAAAAATAATTCAGGAGATTTTCCAAAAAACATAAAACCGATCAATAGGTATCAGATGAAAATAACAGTGGTTGATTTTTGTTCCGGACGCCAAATGCTTGACTATGCTCTATTATCTGTTTGATTATCTAGACAAAAACTTTGACTTGCCAGGAACTGGCGTGTTTCAGTATATTTCCTTTAGAGCTGGAATGGCCATCCTTTTGTCTTTGCTGATTACTATTACCTTTGGAAAAAAACTAATTAACCTGTTGAGAAAAAAACAGGTGGGAGAAGAGGTAAGAGACCTGGGACTGGAAGGCCAGCTACAGAAGAAAGGAACACCCACGATGGGGGGGTTAATGATCCTGGGGGCTATCATTATTCCTACCTTATTATTTGCCCGCCTGGAAAATATATATATCATTCTGATTCTGATTGCTACCGTGTGGATGGGCATCGTAGGTTTTCTGGATGATTATATCAAAACCTTCAGAAAGAATAAGGAAGGACTGGCCGGCAAGTTCAAGGTAGTGGGTCAGGTAGGGTTAGGTCTGATTGTAGGGCTTACCCTGTATTTCCATGGCGATGTGGTGGTGCGGGATTTTGATGAGGAAGTGATGCAGTCTATCAGTAGTGCAGATAACCCTGCCGATGATATACCATATACCGCATATGAAGATACCAAAACGACCCGAACGACGATTCCCTTTGTGAAAAATCATGAAGCAGATTATAAGAATTTTGTTTCCTTTATCACTTTTGGCCTCATAGATCTTCCTGAGCAGTATACCTGGATTATCTATGTATTAATCGTCACTTTTATCATTACGGCTGTCTCAAACGGTGCCAACATCACAGACGGACTGGACGGATTGGCAGCAGGTACTTCAGCTGTGATAGGCTTTACCCTGGCTATCTTCGCTTATGTGTCGGGCAACCTTCGTTTTTCCGAATATCTCGATATTATGTACATTCCCCAGCTAGGGGAACTGGTGGTGTACACCACCGCTTTCATAGGAGCCTGTATCGGATTTTTATGGTATAACTCCTATCCCGCTCAGGTATTTATGGGCGACACAGGAAGCCTCTCTATCGGCGGTATCATTGCCGTATTGGCACTAGCCGTACGAAAAGAACTGCTGATTCCAGTGATGTGTGGTATCTTTCTGATAGAAAACCTGTCGGTGATCTTGCAGGTGTCTTACTTTAAATACACGAAAAAGAAATATGGAGAAGGCCGGCGGATTTTTAAGATGTCGCCCCTGCACCATCATTATCAGAAGCTGAACATACCGGAAGCTAAAATTGTAACCCGGTTTTGGTTAGTAGGTATTATGCTGGCTATTTTGACTTTGGTAACCCTTAAAATAAGGTAAGTTATGGTCAGAGATTGGACCAAGAGAAACTTAGAAGGTGATCCGGTGATCTGGTTTGTCGTTTTTGCCTTATCGGCACTGGGGGTATTAGTGGTATACAGTACCACCAGTACGCTGGCCTATCGGGAAAAAGGCGGCAATACAGAATATTATCTGATCAAACATGCCTCTTTGCTGGTGCTCAGTCTGGCTGCTATGTGGATTACCCATAAAGTTGACTATCGTTATTTTGCCCGTATCTCTACAATTGCGCTGCTTTTTTCTATTCCGTTGTTGATCTTCACCTGGAAGTTTGGTGAAACCATCAACCATGCTTCCCGTTGGCTGACTATACCGGTGGTCAATCAGGCATTTCAGACTTCTGACCTGGCTAAATTGGCGCTTATTGCGCACCTGGCGGGGATGCTTTCCCGACGGCAGCAGGTCGTCAATCATTTTAGTATTGTGGTGGGTCCTTTGGTGTGGTGTTGTATTATTTGTGGCCTCATTGCCCTGACGAACTTTTCTTCCGCCGTCATGTTGTTTTTGACCTGTATGTTGCTATTGTTTATCGGACGTGTCCCCATCCGCTATATTTTGTCTGTCCTGTTGATAGGAGCATTAGCTGGCGGATTAGCCATGTCTGTCGGACAAAGAGGTGAGACAGCCAAAAGCCGTTGGGAGAAATTTATCAACAAAGAAGACGAGCCTTTTCAGGCGGTTCAATCTTACATTGCTATCGCCACCGGTAGTGTGTCGGGCAAAGGTTTGGGAAGAAGCGAGCAGCGCAACTATTTGCCCTCCTCTTTTTCAGACTTTGTCTATGCTATTATCATAGAGGAATATGGTCTGATTGGTGGCGTCAGTGTTATCTTTCTGTATTTGCTGCTCTTGTATAGGGGAATGAGGGCTGTTTCTAATAGCGATCGGGCCTTTGGTGGCCTACTCTCTGCCGGACTCAGTTTTGCCATTGTCATACAGGCTATGATCAACATGGGAGTGGCTGTAGGTTTAGGACCTATCACCGGGTTGCCTCTCCCCTTGGTGAGTATGGGAGGAACCTCTCTGTTGTTTACAGGGATTTCTTTGGGTATCATTCTGAGTGTCAGCAGAAGCGGACAGCCGGAGACCAGTCTCTCACCGGGAAATAAAAAAATGTTAAGTAACAGTTTTGCCAGATAAAATGAAGTATACGGGCGGACCATATAGAATTATTATCAGTGGAGGAGGCACAGGGGGACATATCTACCCGGCTATTGCCATTGCGCATGCCCTGAAAGCAAAGCATCCTGATACCGATGTATTGTTTGTGGGTGCAAAAGGGCGTATGGAAATGCAAAAAGTGCCGGAAGCAGGATATCCCATCAAAGGCTTATGGATCAGCGGTCTGCAGCGTAAACTCACCTTGGATAACCTGGCTTTTCCGCTAAAGGTAACTTCCAGTCTGATCAGAGCTTCTAAGATCCTATCAGAATTTCAGCCGCATGCAGCCGTGGGTGTGGGCGGTTTTGCCAGTGGCCCTATGATCTATGCGGCCAGCTACCGGGGTATTCCTTCCCTGTTACAGGAGCAAAATTCCTACGCCGGGCTGACTAACAAATTGCTGGCTGATAAAGTACAGAAAATCTGTGTGGCACATGAAGGGATGGATAAATTCTTTCCGGCCCAAAAACTGGTACTTACAGGTAACCCTGTTCGGCAGGATATTGTAAAGATGGCAGCTGCCGGGCTGGACAGCAAAAGAGCGGAGGCGTTCTCTTACTTTGATCTGTCGCCGGAAAAGAAAACTTTATTGGTGATAGGAGGAAGTCTGGGTGCCAGAACACTGAATCATAGTATGATAGAGGCGATAGGCAAGTTAGAGAAACATAACATCCAGGTGATCTGGCAGTGCGGGCAGATTTATTATCAGGAAATGTCAGAGAAACTGAATGTGGTATTGCATACAGAAAATATCAGGTTAAGGGAATTTCTGACGCGCATGGATCTGGCTTATGCAGCGGCTGATGTGGTCATTTCCAGGGCTGGTGCATTGGCAATTTCTGAACTTTCTTTGGTAAAAAAGCCGGTCATTTTTGTACCTTCGCCCAACGTGGCAGAAGACCATCAAAGGAAGAATGCAGAAGCCTTGGTCCATCAACAGGCAGCCTTGATGGTAACCGACCAGGAAGCTCCGGGGAAGTTAGTAGACACAGCCATCAGTCTGCTCCAAAATACTGAACAACAAAGGCAGCTGCAGGAAAATATTGCCAGGCTGGCAAGACCTCATGCCGCTGAACATATAGCACAGGAAGTGTTGGATTTAATTAATGTCCAACAAAAAGTAAAATAATATAGGTATGAGATTGAAGAGAAACATAAAAATATTATTTTCTTTCTTAATACTACTCAGTATGGTGGCTTTTGTAGAGAAAAGGCGAAGCACCCAGGTTTGCAAACAGGTGACCATCCTGATTGAAAACCAGTACCAGAATTATTTTATCAATGAAAACGATGTGCAGCAATTGATGGCAGGTACAGAAAATGAGTCGCTGATAGGAGTCCATTATCATGCGTTGAACCTTAAACAACTGGAGCAGCGCATTGAATCGAACAAATATGTAAAAGCAGCGAACGTGTATAAAGACCTGAAAGGAAACTTGATTGTAGAGGCCTATCAAAACAGACCCATCGCCAGGGTTGTACAGGCAGATGCACCCGATGCCTATATCAGCACCGAAGGGGAAATCTTACCTGTTTCAGAACGATATACGGCCAGGGTGATGCTGGTGAGCGGGCCTTATACACAGAAGCTGGTGAAACAAAGTCTGCATGACGAGGAAAACCATCAGATTTTTGACCTGATCAGATATATTGAAGCAGATGCTTTCTGGAAAGCTCAAATTGCCCAGATCGATGTCAAAACGGATGGTGAGGTGACCTTATACCCACAGGTAGGAAAACAATATATAGAATTTGGGAAGGCAGAGAATATACCAAATAAATTCTTTAGGTTAGGTGTTTTTTACAAACAAATACTACCCCAGAAAGGGTGGGACCGTTACGAAAAAGTCAATTTAAAATATCAGAATCAAATTGTGTGTGACTAATCAGTAAAACTATGCAAGAAGAAAAACTCGTCGTCGGATTAGATATTGGCACAACCAAAATCTGCACTATTGTAGGCCGTAAAAATGAGTACGGCAAACTAGAAGTCCTGGGCATGGGGAAGGCTGTTTCCGACGGGGTAAGCCGGGGCATTGTGTCTAACATAGACAAGACCGTCAATGCCATTCGGAAAGCGGTACATGAAGCGGAAGAACAGTCAGGCATCAACATCCAGGTAGTCAATGTAGGCATTGCAGGGCAGCATATCAGAAGTTCTATTCATCATGGAGGAATCACACGCAACTCTAAAGATGACGAAATTACTATCGCTGATGTAGAACGGCTTACCAACGATATGTACCGGATTGTAACCCCTCCGGGATGCGAAATCATACATGTGATGCCACAGCACTATACGGTGGATTATGAAGATGGGATCATAGACCCGGTGGGTATGTCTGGCATCAAACTGGAAGCAGATTTTCATATCATCACGGCACAAACCAATGCGATCAGCAATGTAAACAAATGTGTCCATAAAGCAGGACTGCAGATAGAACATCTGATCCTGGAACCTTTGGCTTCCAGCCTGGCGGTGCTAAGTGAAGAGGAAAAGAAAGCTGGCGTGTGCCTGGTAGATATTGGGGGCGGTACCACCGACCTGGCTATCTTCTACGACGGCATCATCCGCCATACAGCTGTCATTCCGTTCGGAGGCGACATTATTACCGAAGATATCAAGCAGGGGTGCTCTGTGATGAAAGAACAAGCCGAACTGCTTAAAATAAAGTTTGGAAAAGCGATTGCAGAAGAAGCCAGCTTTAATGAGATTGTTTCTATCCGCCGTCTGAGAGATCGCCCACCGAAAGAAATCTCTATTAAGAACCTGGCCTATATCATCGAGGCCCGGATGCAGGAAATTTTCGAGCTGGTACATGCTGAGATCATCGCTTCCGGACTGGGCGATAAACTGGCTGCCGGCATTGTGCTTACCGGCGGTGGCGCACAACTGGAATCTGTTAAGTATCTTTGTGAACTGATGTGTGCCAACGATGCCCGTATTGGTTATCCCAATGAATATTTAGGAAAAAGCAAGGTGGAAGATGTGAAGACCCCTATGTTTGCAACTTCCGTGGGTCTGGTATTATCTGGCTACAAAGCTCTGGATGAACGCAATATGGATTACATCCGGAGAAAAGAAATAGAGGGACACTACAAGCAGAACAAAAGATCCTCAGAACGGCAGAGCTCCTTGTTCTTCAAAAAGATGTTAGAAAAAACAAAAAAAATATTAATTGACGATTTTAACGAAAGAGAAGAATATTAACTTTATACTATCCCAGTATATTTTGATACTTGCTAATTAAAAATTGATAGTTATGGCCGAAAAATCTTATAAATTCGATTTACCTGCCCAATCCAAGTCCATTATCAAAGTAATCGGTGTGGGTGGTGGAGGAAGTAATGCTGTAAACCACATGTACAGCCAAGGTATCAAGGACGTTGAGTTCATTGTTTGTAATACGGATTCTCAGGCATTGCAAATCAGTCCGGTGCCCAGCAAACTCCAAATTGGCGTGGGCCTGACCGAAGGGCTGGGGGCAGGGGCTAACCCTGAAAAAGGCAAAGCCGCAGCCATTGAGAGCAAAGAGGAGATTCGGGAAATGCTCAGCACGGATACTAGAATGGTGTTCATTACGGCAGGTATGGGAGGAGGAACCGGGACCGGTGCGGCTCCTGAATTAGCAAAAGTAGCCAAAGAACTGGGTATACTCACGGTTGGCATCGTTACCATGCCTTTTGGCTTTGAAGGCAGAAAGAAAAAGAAACTCGCCGAAGAAGGGATTCGTGAACTGAGAAGCAATTGCGATACCGTGCTGGTCATTCTGAATGATAAGCTTCGCCAGGTATATGGCAACCTTACCCTTTCCAATGCCTTTGCTCAGGCCGATAATATTCTGACAACCGCCGCCAAGAGTATTGCTGAAATCATCACAGTCCCTGGTTATATCAATGTGGATTTTGAGGATGTTAAAACCGTCATGGCCGGTTCAGGAGCCGCTGTCATGGGATCTGCCCGGGCAGAAGGGGAGCATCGAGCCAAACGAGCTGCTGAAGAAGCCCTTTCTTCGCCCTTGTTGGATGATAAGAATATTCTGGGTGCCAAGAAAATCCTGCTGGCCATCCGTTCAGGAGAACGGGCTGAAATGTCGATGGACGAACTCACAGAAATTACCGAACATATTCAGAATGAAGCTGGCGACGAAGCGGAAGTTATCTTCGGTCATGGCATAGATGAATCGCTGGGAGAAGCGATCATGGTGACGGTGATTGCGACTGGCTTCCATGCAGACGAAGAGGCTGAAGAAGAGGTGGATGACCAGAAGAGAGTGTATGATCTGGAATCCAGCCGGCAAATCCGGGAAGAACAGAAAAGACCTCCCGCAGAACCTGATGAAGAAGACTACAATCCTTACCAGAAACGGGAAGTGAAGTTTGATATGGAGGATTATAAATATCCCTGGGAGCACAAAGTGTACGATCTGGAAGATGAGCAACCTGGGGAAGAAGAGAATCATCAGCAGTCACTGAGTCAAAAAAAGAAAATGCTGATGCAGGAAGCTTATGAGCGTAAAATGAAAATGAAAAATCACAAAAGCGTTAGTTCACCGGATAGTAATCAGGATAACTTCCGAAAAGAAAATTATGATGAGCCAGCGTATGTGAGAAGAAATGTGCATCTCTACAGTACTCCTTCCTGGAACGATCGGAACGTTTCCCGGTATACTTTGGATGATGACAATAACATCCTGGGAAACAATAAGTTCCTGCACGATAATGTAGATTAATCTTGTAAGCGATAAAAGGTGGAATGCCTGACGCCGCGAGTTTGATGGTGTCAGGCATTTTTGTATTTTTAATGAAAATGTTGATGATGTGGCAGGCGACAAAATTAACGTATACGGCAGACGATCTTCCTAAACTATACGCAGCAGGCATTCTGCAAGCCGACCATCGAATAGAGTTATTAGATGGTGAAATCTATTATATAAGCCCTATTAATTTTCCTCATGCACAATGTGTACGCAAGCTCAATGACCTTTTCAATGATCAAATCCGAAAAGATTATTATGTTGATACGCAAAATCTGCTTGTTTTAAACAAAACAAACATAGTGCAGCCGGATATAGCTATTTACACAAGGGAAGATTTCTTGCAACTCACTCAGCATCCTCATGCAGACATGGTAAAGCTGCTTATAGAAGTTTCTGACAGTACCTATCATCAAGACAAACAAACAAAGCTGCCAAAATATGCCCAGGCAGGTATTTCTCAAGTTTGGATCGTGAAGCTTGCCGATAATAAGGTAGAAGTGTATGAACAACCTCATCAAAAGCAGTATCTTACTATACACCACTATCTGATAGACCAACCAGTTCCTACCCCCTTTGGATTTAATTTAAAAGTGAGTGATTTTCTATCCTAAGCCATCGGAAAAGATCCTTCTGCTAAGATTAGATTCAAAATGCAATTAGTTGATCTGCCTGCGTTTCCAGCAATTCCTGATAAAGATCATTGGTGAGCCGCCCGTCTTTCAGGTGATGGTAGATATTGGCCAGCTTAGGTTTCAGTGCCAGCACATGTACCCCCAGGTAGTTGAGCACATCTGTCATGTGAGAGAGCGCAATGGCGCCGCCCTGCATACCCGCAGATACGCCGACCAGCGCTCCTTTTTTGTTGGTCATCACACTGGGATATTCCAGTCCGTCAATAAAAGCTTTTAATACACCGGGAAAAGAACCATTGTATTCCGGGACAATGAACACAAACTTTTCTGTGCTTTCTATTAGTTCCTTAAACTGGTTGAAAGATGCATTTTTACCCGTGTTTTCGTATAAGGCTGTGTCAATAAAGTCATTAGGTAATTCTGATAAATCCAGCAGTTGGCTTTCCACATGCTTGTTTTCCAGCAACTGCTGATAGATTTCAGCAATTTTCCGGGAAACAGCTTTTTTTCGGTTGGTACCGACAACAATCGTAATCATAAATAAAATCAACAAGGTTTGATATACTCAACGCTTGATAAGTCTGGGGGTTAACCTCGCCTATACCACTCATTATACCTTATAACTAATCTGATTCATTACAGTTATTTCTGCATAAATATCATACTGTGATTCATCCTTAACCTTCATGCGTCTCAAACTAACTACACAGGTAAATCAGGATTATCGTACGGTGATCAAAGCTTTTGACCGTACGTTGCTGGAAAAACTGAGTCCTCCTTTTCCTCCGGTCAAGCTGCTGCAATTTGAGGGCTCCAGGAAAGGAGATGTCGTTTCCATGGAGCTCAATTTTATACTTTTCAGGCAACGCTGGACCAGCCTGATCGTAGTGGATGGGATCAATGAGGAAGAAGCTTATTTCATTGATGAAGGCATGCATCTGCCTTTTTTCCTTACCTACTGGCGGCACCGGCACCGGGTGGCCAAAGACGGAGCGCAGGCCCTGATCATAGATGACATTCTATTCAAGACTCCTTTTCGACTGATGGATTATTTGCTGTATCCTGTCTTGTGGCTTCAGTTTGCTTACAGAAAACCGATCTACCAAAAAGTATTCGGCCATCCTTAAACATCCTCCCACCCTAACTGTAGGTCATACGCTTGGATTTTTTCAGAAAGCGGATGATACCATAGCCCAGCGCCAGTACAATAAAAATAGCAATGAGATAAGGGAAAGAGGCTTGAAAAGGAACATCCAAAGGCGCAAAATAAAAGTTCTTCAGAGAAACCAGCACGGCGGCTCCCATCCACATAAAGGTGGAATTATACTCTTTCAGAATAAATCGCTTCCAGTTGAATTTCATCTCACTGAGTGTAGTGCCTAAACCAGTGAAATTGGGCAGCCAGCGGTTCACATCACGGCAGTAGGCTTCATAGGCAGTCCCAAACTTTTTATGCAGAAAATCTTCTTCAGCCCTGACAATGGCCTGATAAAAGAAAACAAAGAGAGGACCAATCAATAAAACGAATACCCAAGAGTTAGCTACAAAGCCTAATCCAAACAAAATGAGAATATTACCCACATACAAGGGGTTACGACAGTGCTTGAAGATCCCTCCGGTGACCAACTCTTCCGCATATACCCGGCGGTCTTTGCCCCCTCGGATGATATACTGCAGCCCAATGGTGATGGCTCTGATAATCTGTCCGGTCAGCGCAATCACCAGACCTACCACAATAGCGGTGATATGACTGGAGAAAATGAAAGGAGAAGGTACAAACAGCAGTGCATAAAACACCGGAAACAGGAAGTTGCGATAGTGAAATAAAAAGTTGCCTAGTTTTATCATGAGTATTATTTGACGGCGATCAGGCCACAGAAATTATACCATTTGAAGAACACTTCTACATAACGAAAACCCGTGCTGGCCAGGAGTTCTTCATTTTCTTTCAATTTATAAGGAATTAACACATTTTCCAGGGCTTCTCTCTTCTGGGCTATTTCCATTTCGCTGTAGTCGTGCCGCCGTTTCATATCGTAGTAGTATTTGATAAACAAACGGTTGAACAGAGAATCTTCTCCCAGCACTTTTTCTACCAGAATCAGACAACCATCCTGATTTAGCTGTCGGTAGATATCATGGACCAGACGCTCCCGGTAGAGGGGGCGGACAAACTGAAGGGTCAGACACATCACCACCACGGAGGCATTCTGGATCGTTACCCCCTGATTGAGATCTGCGGTTACTAAATCATGTTTTCGGGTGACTCCGGCTTTTTTCAGGTTAGCCTGGCACTTGTCCAGCATATCGGCAGACTCATCTATCCCTACAAAACTGACACTAGGATCTATCGTGCGGTCAATATTAATGAGGGTGGTACCTGTAGAGCAACCCAGGTCATAGACATAGGTATCAGGTTTGGCAAAGTCAGTAGCCATCTCTGCCATCATACGCTGCATCTCGCCATAGAAAGGTACCGAACGGGATACCATATCGTCGAACACATTAGCGACTTTGGCGCTGAACTTAAAGTCGCCCATGGCATTGGGCTGATCAAAAACCTTATCCTTATTGCTTTCTTTGCTCATAAACAAATAGATAGATTGATAATAGAGAAAGATTCTGCTGCAATCTTGTTGATGCAAAGCTAATAAATACCTGGAAAGTGTATAACAGAGTCGACGAAAAATCAGAAAGAAGGGCGGACAAAATGCTTTAATTGCCGGACAACAATATTCATTTCCTGCAAACAGGTTCACCTAATGGAAGGCTTATTGGTATTTTTAGTATGATTTTGGTAATGAATTCAAGTTTTTTTAATAGAAATGATACTTTACAGTATATTTTTTTTAAGTTTGCGCAAAATTCTGGTTTAGTCCTGAAACAGTGCGACAGGTACGATCACCCAGGAAATCTTTTTACTAAACAACCTACTTCTGACGTATATTGCTCAATGATCATAGGAGTTCTCAAAGAAGAAGATGACGCGCGGGTTGCCTTAAATCCCGAAGCCATCACTAAACTAACCAGCCAAAATCAGTTACTTATCGAAAAAGGAGCGGGCCTTCAGGCATTCCATTCCGATCAGGAATATACAGAGGCCGGTGCCCAGGTAGTCAGCCAGGAAGAAATTCTTCAAAAGGCTAATTTCATTATCCGCATCAAACCACCGGCTGAGACGGTACTGCAAGGGTTACAACCTCACACGGCTATTCTTTCTTCCTTTCAGCCTTTCTCAGATCCGGCCATCGTTGAGCGCTTAAGTCAGTATCCGCTGACCTATTTCAGCTTGGATATGCTGCCCCGCACTACAATGGCCCAGGATAAAGATATACTTTCTTCTATGGCCTCTATTGCAGGCTACCGGGCGGTACTGGAAGCGGCTACCTACCTGCCCCGTTATTTTCCCATGCTAACAACGGCAGCCGGGAGTATTCCGCCAGCCAAAGTGCTGATTTTAGGCGCCGGGGTGGCTGGTTTACAGGCAGTTGCTACTGCCAAACGCCTGGGTGCTGTCGTAGAAGCCTTTGATACCCGTACCGCGGTGAAGGAAGAAGTGCAGAGTCTGGGTGCTAAGTTTGTAGAAGTGGAAGGGGCCCGTGATGAAAAATCAGCGGGGGGTTATGCCGTAGAACAAACGGAAGAATACAAACAGCGCCAGCGGGAACTGATCTTCGATAGAGCCAGCAAATCAGATGTGATCATCACTACGGCATTGTTAAGAGGTAAAAAAGCGCCCATTCTTATTACCAAAGAGATGGTAGAAGCCATGAAGCCTGGCAGTGTGATCATGGATATGGCTGCCGCCGGAGGAGGGAATTGTGAGCTCACAAAAAATGGAGAAATTGTTAAGCATCAGGGAGTGACCATCGTAGGAGATTCTTCACTGGAAGCAAAGATGCCCATGCACGCTACGCAGATGTATGGCAAAAATGTGCTGAACTTTCTCAAAGTGCTGCTCAAAGAAGACGGAACCTTAAACCTTGACTTTGAGAATCCGCTTATCGGCTCCACCTGCATTGTCTACAATGGTGAGATACGGTATGGAAAAAGCTAACTGGCGGATGGTAACCTGCAGGCTGTTGGCTGAGAAAGACAGACTGTATAGAATAACACTGTATCAAATTTAAACAATTGTTATATGGATGCGCTCATCAGTTTTATCAGTGAAAACCTGCTTATGATCTATATTCTGGTTTTCGCTATTTTCTTAGGAATGGAAGTCATCTCCAAAGTACCTACCGTTTTGCATACACCGCTGATGTCGGGTGCCAACGCAGTGAGTGGCGTGGTTGTCATTGGGGCTATCCTACTCATCCGCCAGGCAGATGCCGATAATTATCTGGTGCTGATTCTGGGTTTTCTGGGTATTGCCCTGGCGACTGTCAACGTGGTAGGAGGGTATGCTGTGACAGATCGTATGCTGGAAATGTTTAAAAAGAAGAAGAAATAAGTCAGGATATCCTTCCCTCACCTTTCCCTTGTTTATCTAATCTCATTGTGTGGCTTAAATCTGAGTAACCTTGACAACATCCTTATTTGATTTCGTTTATCTTATCAGTATCGTACTATTTATTGTGGGGCTGAAGAGGCTCAGCAGTCCGGATACAGCCCGGAATGGCAACCTGATCACTGCCGGTGGTATGGCCTTGGGTATGCTGGTTACCCTGTTTTATCCTATTCAGTCCGGTGATAATAATTTTGCCTGGATAGGGGGCGGCCTTCTGCTGGGGTCAGCCGTAGGATGGGTGGCTGCCAAGCGTGTTCAGATGACAGCCATGCCCGAAATGGTATCCCTGTTCAACGGACTGGGAGGTGCCTGTGCGATGCTGATCTCCATTGTGGAATTTTACAACTACCCAGCCAATACCTCTCTGCTCAACGGCGCGGTGTTTACCACTCTTTTTGCGCTGTTTATCGGAAGTATATCCTTCACAGGAAGTTTGGTGGCTTATGGAAAATTACAGGGTTTTCTGCGCGACTCCCTGGTACTGCCCTATCCCAAGGTCATCAACCTAATACTATTGATTGCCATTGTGGTGCTGGGAAGCTATTTTATGTCATTGCCAGACCTTGATTTTAATCTGGTCAGCATTCTATTGGTGCTGTCTCTTATCTATGGTATCACCTTTGTGACGCCTATTGGCGGTGGAGATATGCCCGTTGTGATTTCTTTGCTCAACTCTTTTACGGGTATTGGTGCTGCCCTGGCCGGTTTAATCTACAACAATCAGGTGATGCTGGTGGGGGGTATTCTGGTAGGAGCTTCAGGCACTATCCTGACGATACTTATGTGTCAGGCTATGAACCGTTCCCTGTTTAATGTGATTGTGGGCGGTTTTAGCAGCAGCGGGGGTCCGGCAGGTGAGGGGCGAGAGGAAGTTGTCAAAGAAGCCACACCCAACGATCTGGCAATCCAACTCAAATACTCACAGAAAGTGATCATTGTACCAGGCTATGGGATGGCCGTGGCACAGGCACAGCATGTGGTACATGAACTTGAAAACATGCTGGAGACCGAAGGGGTAGACGTAAAGTATGCCATCCACCCGGTAGCCGGACGCATGCCCGGTCATATGAACGTATTGCTGGCGGAAGCTGATGTGCCTTATCCCAAACTGCTCGAGCTGGAGCAGGCTAACAAAGAATTTCCGAGTACGGATGTGGTATTGGTCATTGGTGCCAACGATGTGGTGAACCCTGCCGCTAAAGAAGATGCTTCCAGTCCTATTTATGGTATGCCTATTCTGGAAGTAGAACAAGCCAAGAATGTGGTGGTGATGAAGCGCAGCATGAACGCCGGCTATGCCGGTATCCAGAACCAGCTTTTCTTTGGAGAAAAAACCCGTATGCTGTTCGGCGATGCCAAATCGACCCTGAACAAACTCAAAGAAGAGGTAGATCAGGCATAGTTAAGGCAGTAAAGATCGTGAAGGAGCCGGTGCTAACCCACCGGCTTTTACTTTTTGAGCGTTTCCCACCTACTGAACTATCTCTGTCAGTTTTACTTTATAGTATGATATATCATTGAACAGATCCTTAAGTAAACATGACAATCCGACAAGCACTGCTTAAATTCCTGTATCCCTTACTCATGCGTATGGCTAAAATAGGCCAGAAAGGGGGTATCTATGAAAATAAACAAAATATTCATCCTCCTATTCCTTTCTATGAATTGAAAGCCGAACTAAATGACGGGCAGGCATTGTCGTTCGCTACCCTGAAAGGGAAAAAAGTGCTGGTCGTCAATACCGCTTCTGATTGTGGTTTTACCGGGCAGTATGAAGAATTACAAAAGCTCTGGGAACAGCACCAGAAAAAGCTTATCATTCTGGGCTTCCCGGCTGACGATTTCAAAGGGCAGGAAAAAGGAAGCGATCAGGAGATTGCTCAATTCTGCCAGCGTAATTACGGCGTGACTTTTCCTTTGATGAAAAAAAGCCAGGTGATCAAAGGAAGCGAACAGCACAGCGTATTTCGCTGGCTGACTGATGCCTCCAAAAACGGATGGAACAACCAGGCACCCCATTGGAATTTTAATAAATACATGATCAACGAAAAGGGTATGCTGACCCATTGTTTCGGTTCGGCTGTTTCTCCTCAAAGCCATGAAATAGTAAGTGTGATCCAGGCTTAGCGAAAGCCTTTAGAGATCAGTGTTGGGAGCCTGTGCAAATACACGTAAAGAACTATTTATACTGATCATGATGGTTTTGACTATATAATTTAGGTTCTTTATTGATACTTTAGCAGGTAGGTAACTCAAAGATTGAAACGCATGGATAACATTTTGCAAAGACTAGCCGAACATGCCAACTATGTGGTTTTTGCCTATAGCTTGGCAAACAGGCAGTTTGTTTATTTAAATCCTTTTTTTGAAGAGGTATGGCAGCAAACCCGTGACCGTGTGATGAGTGATCCGGCAATGCTTCTGGAAACAGTTCATCTTGAAGACCGGGCGTATGTGTCCCATACCTTTCAGACATTAGCCAATGGAGCCAATGGAGCCACTGAAAAGGAGATTGAGTTTCAAATACAGCTACCTGATCAATCCAAACGATGGATCTGTCTTTCTGTTTTCTCGTTTGAAGAAGACCGGCAAACAATGCTGGGTGGCTTTGCGCGAGATATGACAGAGCAGAGAAATCATTCGGACACCCTGCAAAGATTTGCCGCCAAAAAGAACTCCGTATTGGAAATCCTTTCTCATGATCTGGCTCGTCCCTTAGCCAATATACAAGGTCTTTCCGCTATGCTGGCAAAACATACGATGTCCTATGGTAACGAAAAGGTAAATGATCTCATCAGCAAAATTACAGCAACCAGCGAACGGGGTATCCACCTGATCCGTGACTTTGTGAAGCAGGAGTTTCTGGAATCCGCTCAGGTTGGGCTGATCAAGAAAAGAGTGAATCTGGTAGCCAAGCTGACAGAAGTGATGGAACAATACCAGGAATCCGAGAAAGATATACAGAAGACTTTCCATTTCTATACCAACAGTGAAATGGTAGATATTGACATAGATGAGGTGAAATTCATGCAGGTGATCAATAACTTATTGTCCAATGCCATCAAATTCACTCAGGACAAGGGCGTGATCACTGTCAGGCTGGAAGAGCAGGAAGATCATGTATTGCTGACAGTAGAAGACGACGGCATCGGTATTCCCGCAGTCTTACAGGAAGGACTGTTCGAGAAATTTCCCAAAGCCCGCAGACCGGGTGTGAAAGGAGAACCTTCTACGGGTCTGGGTATGTCTATCATCAAAACCATTGTAGAATGGCATGGAGGGCAGATATGGTTTGAGAGTGAAGAAAACAAAGGCACTATCTTTCACATGTCCATCCCCAAAGAGTAATCAAGCGATTGAAGAGGGATGAGAAAGCATAAGGGCATTTCAGAGAGGAAAAGGCAAATAATGGAATAGGCCATCTGCTTTCTTTCAAGTTCATGATCAGTCAGATAGCACACCTGAGTATTTGCTAAGAATCTTTTCTGGTTTTCTTACTTTGGTGACTGTTTTGCCTCCACAGAAACCAATAGGGGCCTTCTACATATTATTTAAACAACATAAGTGTTTAATATCAGCTAGGGTTTATGGGAAGCTATATTTTTATCATTATAACAGGAACAAATGCTACTCCTCCACTTCAGTGAGTGGCACTTGCATAGATGTTGGCGGCAAGCTGTAAGCTTCCCAAATTCAATTTCAGATTATTTATACTCTTGAATTCCCCTCAGTAGTTCGTAAAATTTTTTTACAGCTTTCTTTTCGTAGGCTTCTTTGAGAGAAATAATCATTATAGTTCGCTTCATGTTTTTCCCTTCAATAGGGATGGCTACTACCTGGGGGTCGTTTACGCTGGTTTCACTTAAAATAGTATGCCAATGACCTGTCTTTACAATTTCAAATAAAGTAGGGATGTCATTTATTTCCATACAAATGTTAGGATCCAGGTCTTTTTGATTGAATGAATCAACAAAAAACTGAGTAGTACTGTAACCACTGAAAGGTAAAGCCAACGGAAGTTGGGCAACTTCTTCAAGCGAAATACTGCTTTTGTTGGCCAGGGTTGATTTTTTTGATGCTACCAAAACCATATTTGAGCTTAAAAGTGTTTGGTATTTCAAATGAGGATGTTCGGCTCCTTCATGAAATGTCAAAACAAAGTCAAAAAGATGTGAATTAAGTTTTTCAAGGAGATCTTTGGTGGTACCAAAGACCACTTGAATTTTGATATTAGGGTATTGCTTTGCAAACTCAGTCAAAGCTTTAGCAAAAATGATTCGCATGGAGTAGACTACACCTATGATGACCTTTCCTACTGATAAATTGTTCAAGTCCTTTAACAGCAATAATCCTTCGTTAGCTTTATTAATACTCAGCAATGCATACTCACTAAACATTTCGCCCGCCTCGGTAAGGATTATTCGTTTGCCAATTCGGTTAAACAATGGAACATTTAATTCTTCCTCTAGTTGTTTGATTTGCTGCGATAAAGTGCTCTGGCTGATATTCAAAAGCTTTGCAGCTTCCGTAAAATTTAGTAGTTCCTTTGCTTTTAGGAAGTATTTGAGTTGTCTTAATTCCATATTCCTAAATCGATTTTATCGATTGTTTTCATCGAATAAAAGCGTTTTGCAAATATAGGATTTATTCTGACCTTTGGCTGTGCGGTCTCAAACTGAGAATAAGATCAGTTACGTTCAATTACTAAAAAATCAATCATGAAATTAAAACTTATTGTATCGTTTTTACTTCTGACCACATGTCTGGCAGCATTTAGTCAGGAAAACCAATCTCGTAAAACTAAAAAGAACAGCTCGACGGTTGTGGAAGAAGGATTAATTAAAGTGTCTATCATGTACCCGTTTGCGGAAGGTAAGACTTTCAATATGGAGTATTATGAAAACAGCCACATGCCTATGGTAGCAGGGTTTCTAGGGCCGAATTTGGTAAAATACACGATCGAAAAAGGGGTTGCCAGCGGTATTCCTAATGCACCATTGCCATTCATGGCGATTGGTTCTTTCTATGTAAAAAGCCTAAGCGATTATCAGGCAGCTATCGGACCAAATAGAGATGCCATCAGATCAGATTTTCCTAACTACACTGATATTAGTCCAGTCATCCTGGTTAGTGAGGTTGTTAGGTGACGCTACAACTCATAATTACTTTTATCTCTTTACTATCTGACAAAAAGAATATCTGCCCACTACATAATTTGGATAAAAGCTTTCTTCGCCTACTGGCCGTTTTGCGAGTTAAGAAAAGAGCAAAAGCAAGCCACCAACAAAAGCTAAATGCAATTGCAGGACTCGGTGGTGATAAAAAAGATTTACAGCTAATTGTAATTTTGCAACATGGACAGTGAAGCAGTTTCTAAACCCGCAACTGCTTTGTGCTAGTAGGTTTGTATTAACTATGGAAGTACCAATCGTACAAATTGGCAATTCAAAGGGACTTAAATTGACCCAATCAGTTCTTGACCGGTATCATATCAAAGATAAAGTTGAGGTCATCTTTGAAAAAGATCAAATTATCCTTCGCCCTGTTGATACTCCCCGAAAAGGTTGGGATAAAGCATTTAAAGAAATGCACAATAACCAATTCAACTCCCTTTAGTAAAGCATTAACAAGTAACCGGCCTTCTGATGCTGGTTGAAATACCCATCATTTTCTTTGAAATATTTTTTGTAGAATCTCAAAAATTATTTTACTTTGTAATTCAAAGTACTTTTAATTTAAAAACTGTTTCATCATGATTCTAAAAAACTATTTACCAGCGCAAATCAACCCACAATCGCTCATGAAAAGAATGCTGTTGGGCGCCTTCATTGGGTTTATCATTATTTCTTTTTTTGTATTCTCGGTGGATGACCCTAATCCAGACTGGGGGAAATTCTGGAGAATCAGGCCCCTAATTATTACGCCCTTAGCCGGAGCCTTTGGTATTCTGTCTTTTTATTGTAAGGACTTGATTCGCCCTCAAAGTAAGGTAATGACTGTCCTGGTTTATGTATTGAGCCTCGTTGCCTTCCTCATTGCTCTTTGGATGGGTATTGTTTTGGGCTTAGATGGAACGTTGTGGAATTAATCCCTCAACTTCATTAGCTAATGAATAACCACTACCGCATACAACGTATGTACATGATGGCAAATACGGTGGTACAATTGTGTTTTCGGCATTTAAATAATTAGTCCTCATTGGACAGAAACGTGCTTATAAAACCGCTACAAGTGATATAGGTGGGCGGTATTACAACAATGAAAATAGATATTATTATAGCGTATATGCAACGCTATGAATTGGGACACGAAAAGGATTTTGTTCCTCCCATCACAGGCATCCATTTAGCTGGCATTACCCCAAAAGAGCATCAGGTAAGCGTGTTCCATCAGCAAGTGGACAAAATCGATGTTGAGTCTGATACTGACCTTGTAGCAATTTCTTTTTTCAGTGGGTTTGCCAATGCAGCCTATGATTTAGCCAACCAATTTCGGGCAAAAGGAAAAATAGTGGTAGGCGGGGGGCCTCATGTGACCTATTGTCCGGAAGAGGCCATACAATACTTCGATGCAATTGTTACGGGTGAAGCAGAGGATGCCTGGCTGAAACTGTTGAAAGACGTGGAGAACCGTAGTTTACAGGAAATCTATACAGGAACACCTTGTGATATGAAGGACTTACCAACCCCACGGTATGACCTGTTATCCGACGCTTTCTTTATTAAAAAGGTAATTCAAGCCACGCGGGGCTGCCCCTTCTCCTGTTCATTTTGTACCGTTCCCTCTTTAAATCCGGGTTTCAGAGTAAGACCCGTGAAAGATGTCATTAGAGATGCCTCCTATGATAAATTCAAATTTTGGTGGCAAAGAAAAGTTGTTTGGTTTTGGGATGATAATCTAACGATCAGAAGACCCTACATCAAGGAATTGCTGCATGAGATGATGCCGCTCAACAAGTGGTGGCTTACACAAGCGAGCATGGATATAGCCAAAGATCCGGAGCTGCTCGATTTAATGAAAAAATCAGGTTGTATCGGCATATTTCTCGGTATAGAATCGTTTGGGAAAAATTCGCTCATGGATGCTAACAAAAAACAAAATAAGGTAGAAAACTATAAAAAAGCTGTTTCGGAAATCAGGAAAAGAGGGATAGCCGTGATGGCAGGATTCATCGCGGGCTTTGACCATGATGACCAGGAAAGTATTGTTGAAATGGCTGATAGATTGATGGAAATTGGCATTGACGTTCCGTTTTTAAGTATCATGACACCCTTTAGGGGAACGCCTATTTACGAACAATTAAAGGCTGAAAACAGAATAATTGAAGAAAGAGGCTGGAGTTATTATAACGGATACAATGTGGCGTTTATACCCAAAAGAATCAATGAAAAAGAATTACTATATGCGCATCGTGAACTGTGGAAGCGAGCTTTTTCATTAAAGTACTCCTTCATAAGAATTTTCAGATCGTTTCTTTCGCTGAGGAGAGGAGCCTTCTGTTTATCATTGTTCATGAATTCTTTTTATTGCATAAAAAGGCTCAGGAAAAATTATCCGATTGACATGACAAAAAGACCAGCATTGAACAAGAACGTATTACCCCTCACAAAAGCTAACTGTCATGTTGCAGAATAACGTTCTTTAATAATCTATAGCTCTACGCACCATTTTTGCAGTTTGGAAGAAAAAAGCAGACAAGCGCAGCCCGACAGATAACCAAATTATAATAGCTCAGTAAAAATGAAAAGAAGAACATTTATTAAGAATGGTCTATTATCAACTGTAGGGATAAGTTGTCTCACTGGACTTTACACTTGGCGAATCGAACCTTTTTGGCTTGAATTTGTGAAGATAAAAATGCCGGTTAGGCATTTGCCCCCTGAGTTGATAGGGAAAACTTTAATGCAAATCAGTGATATCCATATTGGCAACCGATTTGACTATCAATATATCATAGATTCTTTCAAAGAAGCGCAGACATTGAATCCAGATTTTGTGGTCTATACGGGAGATTTTGTAAGCTATGAAAACGAAAAACAATTTGATCAACTAAACGAAGTCTTACAGTATACTGTAAGAGGGAAATTCGGCACTGTGGGAGTCTTAGGAAATCATGATTATGGCAGAAATTGGGCAGAACAAGACGTAGCCGATAAGATTTCTAGCCAGCTGGAGCATGCTGGCATCAGGATGCTGAAAAATGAACAAGCGGAAATAGGTGGATTGAACATCATTGGATTTGATGATTATTGGGCGCTGAACTTTAATCCAATGAAAGTGATGGAGAGCTATGATGAGGCAAAGGCCAGTATAGTGTTATGTCACAACCCTGATGTGTGCGACTTACCTGTTTGGCATCACTATAAAGGTTGGATTTTATAAGGTCATACGCACGGGGGACAATGTAAACCACCCTTCTTAAATCCGCCTATGCTTCCCGTAGCGAACAAAAGATATTCTTCAGGCAAAATAGCTTTAGAAAACGAAAGAACACTATACATCAACAGAGCCATTGGCCATCTATGGCAAGTGAGATTCAATGTGAGACCAGAAATCACAATATTTGAGTTAGCAGAAAAAGCATAAATGCATGCAACAGGCTATTGCATAAGCATTATGCTTCAGTAAAAGCCTCTCTAGTGCCTGTGCTACGTTAGAGGACAGAAAAAACAATGAAACCAAAAAAAATCTCAATAAGAAAACAAATCAGGAGTTTTGGATTTGCTTTCAACGGATTGAAAATACTGCTTGCCGAAGAGCACAATGCTAGAATACATTTATGGGTCGCTTTCTGTGTTATTGTAGCAGGAATATGCTTAAACATATCGTTGGCTGATTGGATTGTCCTTGTTTTTGCTATCGGTCATTGAAAATATAGCAGACTTTGTGCATCCTGAGAAACATGAAATGATAAAGAAGATCAAGGATATGTCGGCTGCAGGAGTTCTCATCAGTTCCATGACTGCTCTGATGATCGGATTGATTGTGTTTCTGCCTAAAATGCTTGAATTCAGCTAAGGCAGGCTAGCCAATCCTAATGATAAAAGTGCTTAAAGTTTTTCGCTCCAAGCACAAAAACTGATATTTGAAAGGTAGATACAAACAAAGCTGGCTCTAGTATATCGGCTGTTTTAGACTATGTAGAAAGAAAATCCGTATGTTGAGAAAAAGGAAATACAGCGTTGACCTTATAAGATTAGCCTGCATCCATCATGACTATCGAACTTACGGAATACAGCGAAAGCTGGAAAAAAGCCTTCGAGCTGGAGCAAAAGAGTTTACTCTATACTTTTCAGGATCATGTAAAAGCCATTGAACATGTGGGCAGCACATCGATTCGGGGATTGATGGCCAAACCCGTCATTGATATTTTTATGGCGGTCTTCCCTTTTCATAGCACTTCTTATTACCAACAGGCCTTAGCAGGCAACCATTACCGGCACACCCCCACGGATATGATCGGGAGGCATCTTTTTGCCAAATATAGCGCGGCAAATAACTGGACGCATAATCTCCATATCATGCCCTTTGACAATGACTTTTATATGCGGAATGAAATCTTATTCCGGGATTATCTCAAGAAACAGCCTGAGCTTGTGCTTGAATACAATGACTTGAAACGCTGTCTGGCCTTAAAGCAATACGCTTCTCTTGAAGGATATACCCAGGCAAAGACAGACTTCATTCAAAAGGTGGTTGACCGAGCCCGTTTGGAAAAAGGGCTGCCCAGACAAAATGTGTGGACCATGGAATATATCAAAGAGGCATAAGAACCTGAGAATACCAACCGCTAAGCATCCATATGTGAGAGAATATCCTTATTTTGTCCGGTAACTTAACCATTCAAAGCTATACAATCGTATGAACCAACCTCTGAACCGGAGAACATTTCTGAAACAAAGTGGCGTAGGAGCCCTAGGACTGGCCCTGTGTCCGGCAATACTGCGAAAAGCAGCGCCCAGCGACCGTTTGCGCGTAGCGCATATTGGCGTGGGAGGTATGGGCAATAACCACCTCCAATGGTTTGCCGGCCTGCCGGAAGTAGAAGTAGTTGCCCTTTGCGATGTGGATGAAGTTCATTTGAACCAAAGTTTACAGGCACTGAAAAAACTACAGCCCGGCTCTAAAGCCCAGGGTTATGCGGATTTCAGACATGTGCTGGACCGGCAGGATATTGATGCCATTACCTGTGCCACGCCCGATCACTGGCATGCGCAGATCGCTACCCTGGCCTTTCAGGCCGGAAAAGATGTGTATGGTGAAAAACCCCTTTCTTATGATGTGAAGGAAGGGCAGGACATGCTGAAGGCTTTGCAACGGTATGACCGTGTCTTCCAGCTGGGCACACAGATTCATGCAGGCGATAATTATCACCGCGTGGTAGAAATCATCCGGGCTGGTGCCATCGGCAAAGTGCATACCGTCCGGCTATGGAAAACAGGCACACCCCCTGACCTGGGGCAGGCTCAACCCCAGGAGCCGCCTGCCACCCTGAACTGGGACATGTGGCTGGGACCTGCTCCTTATGTAGATTACATTCCGCAGCGCTGCCACTTTACCTATCGTTATTTCCTGGACTATTCCGGTGGCATCTTTGCCGATTTCTGGTGCCATATTGCCGATATTGTCTACTGGTCTGTTCAACCTACCGGTCTGAAAAGCATCACGGCCCGGGGGGAAGCACCCAAAGGCATTGCCGATGCGCCTGCCTGGATTGAGGTGGATTATGCGTTTGACAACCTGAATCTTTACTGGACTTCTCAACCCCCTGATGTGCCGGGCGCTGCCGACAGGGGCATTGGAGCCTACTTTGAAGGGGATCAAGGGACTTTGCTCTGTGATTATGAAACCAGGCAGATTACCATCAATGGAGAAACCGTGACAGATCTGCCGGAAATTCCTCAGACCATTCCGCGGTCGCCAGGTCATCAGCAGAATTTCGTGGATGCGGTAAAGGCCCGTACTCAGCCGGAATCCAATCTGGCTTATGCCCGGGAGATGACGCTGCCGATGCATTTAGGCCTCATTGCTTACCGGCTGAAAAGGAAGCTGGAATGGAACCCTAAAAAAGAGAAATTCAAAGGCGATAAGGAAGCCAACAGCTATTTATCCAGAGACTATCGCAAGGCATGGGATTTGGTATAACCATATGCTGCTATAGTCATCAGGAAAGCCTTATTGGTTTTCTAACATAGGAAACAAGCGTTTGATTTCTTCTTCGCTGGGCTGGGTGCCATACTCACAGATCTCAAAGGCTTCCGCCTGTTGAACCTGGGCAGCACGTTCTTGCCCATACCACTTCTCCAGTGATTTTCTGGCTTCCGGGGAAATGCTACCCTTCCGGTTTTCTGCCAACCACTTTTTCCGTTCGGTGGTATCCTGTGGCACCTCATCGGCGAAGCCGCCAATCCAGGGAAGCCATTCATACACCTGGGATTCGTGGGCATCCAGCGCCGCTACCTTCTGATCAAAGGTTTCGGTGATGTCCACCACGATGTCCGGCCGGAAAGGATTCGGACGCTGGAAGCCGTCCTGGGAATAGAGAAAAACGGGATTCTTCTGTAAAGGAGGCGTATCCGGTGCCACATTGGGAACGCCAACCATATAAGCAGCATCCTGCACCAGCACCCCGGTATAGCGGTGGTCAGGATGATAATCATTCGGACGGGGTGCAATCACTACATCCGCATTCCACTCGCGTATCTTTCTGATAATTTCTAAGCGGATAGGCAAGGTAGGCAATAATTCTCCATCGTGGTGGTCTAATACCTCATAGGTAACGCCCAGCCGACGGCCTGCTTCCTGTGCCTCTGCTATCCGGCGTTTGGCCAACATACCGCCTCCCTGCTCCTGGTGCCCCGCGTCGCCATTGGTCACCGACACGAATTTGACAGCATGCCCCATATTGGCAAAAAGTGCGGCTGTGCCACCGGCATCTAAATCACAGTCATCCGGATGAGCACCAATCACGATAATACGAAGGGTATCGTTTTGAGCCTTTATAATACCAATACTACTGAAGAGGATTAAGAAAAGGATAACATACTTTAACATACTGATCAAGGTTTAAGGTTGTTTGTAGGAGTTACTTGGAAAATTATCATTTTAGCAGGTAAAATACTACTTCCTGTTAAAACTAATCATACTGAATTTTCAACGCTATTTGTCAGTAGCTAAAGAAGTGTGAGAATACATTAATCTTAGCAAAGCTTACTTTGAGCAGCGAATCCCATGGGAGAAACCAGTATATGTTGTGTCGCGGTATGTAAATCACGCCATATACGGTTGAGGGATTTGTCCGGCGCAAGGATGCTCATCCCTGCCAGAGGATACAAAGCGGATGCACTTTCGCTGGCTGCTTTGGCTGCCTGTCTGGCCGCCAGACTGATTTTCCGTTGCAAATTCTCAGCAGGCAAAGAGCCGTCTTCACAAGCCTGCCAGGCTTCTGCAGCCAACATATACAGCCAGGCTCTCGCTGATTCCAGGCTGGCTTCCGCCTGTGCCAGCGTATCTTTCACCTTAACATGTTCTTTTAACAGGGTATCCTGGCTATCCTTCTTTTGTTGTAAAAGCAGGTTGATTTCTTCTATAAAATGCCAGGCCATGCCTGTCAGTTGCAGGGCAGTCGTCAGTTCGGCAAAGGGCATGAAGGGAAAGCGATAGAGCGTATCCTGCTCATAAGGAGAGGGTTCCAGTAAATTAAAAACCCGTTCTTTAGGTACTTTCACCGGATGGACCTCAAAATCATGACTGGCGGATGCTTTTAATCCGTAAGAACGCCAGGTATCCTTTACCGTTACTTCGTCGGGGAAAAACAGAAAGGAACGAAAGGAGGGTGTACCTGTTTCGCCGGTAGAAGGCGATATGACACAATTGGCAGTAAATACAGTAGCATGGCTGGAGCCACTGGCATATTTCCATTGTCCACTGACCCAAAAAAAATCGCCCTTGTCTTCAGCGGTACCACCCAGGGCTCCACTCCCTGCAATACATACCCTGGGGCTATGGAAAACAGTGCGACTCACCGCCGGGTCAATATAAGCGGCAAACAAATTGGCACCGGCTCCTAAGTTAAGGGTCCAGCCAAAACTCCCTTCCGCATAAGCAGCGGCTTCCAGTAGCTTCAGGGCTTCTAATAGAGGCAGTTCCTGTCCGCCCAGAGAAGCCGGCACAAACATGCGAAACCAGTCATGCTCATAAATAATCTGCAATTGTTCGCGGGTCAGATAACCTTTATCTTCTGCCTGAGATCCGCAACTTCTGATAGTTTCTGTTAACGCTTTGTCTAATACTTCATTCGGATGATGAAGGAAATTCATATCACTGTATGTTTACACGTATTCCAACAAAAAACCGGAGGAGCCTCCGGTGCTATAAACGCTGTAAAATAAATAAATAATTTCATAGATAAACAGTGGCCTGCACACCAGGGCCGGGAGACATCCGGAAAATTTTCTGTCAACGTCCCATTGCGAGGAAGAAAGGATACCCTGTGGGTTTCCTTTCAAAATTCAAACAATTCATTTGCAAGCAGGCTTATACAATAGTTTTAGTGCAACTATGGAAGAAAACACAAAAGACTTTATTGACATACTGGAAACGTATTGGGAGGAATTTCTGGAGGTTCTCCCCCGTTTAGGAATGGCCATTCTCGTCATTATCATCGGGTTGTTTATCGCCAGTTGGTTGAGCCGCCTGTTGAGACGTAAGTTGCAGACGGGGATGCAAGATCCGCTAATGGGTCGTTTTATTGCTAATATGCTGAAAGCAGCCTTGGTGATACTGGTGTTGATGCTGGCCTTGCAGGCAGCGGGTCTCAGTGGCATAGCAGGCGGTTTGCTGGCTGCCACTGGGGTGACTACCCTGGTTTTAGGATTTGCCTTTAAAGATATTGGAGAGAACTTTCTGGCAGGAATTATTTTAGCTTTTAACCGTCCCTTTCGCCTGGATGACGCTATCAAAGTAGGTGATATTTTCGGTAAGGTGAAGTCACTGGACTTCCGTTATACACACATCAAGACTTTTGACGGAAGGGATGTATTTCTTCCTAATGGAAACCTGTTGCAGGAGCCGGTAGAGAATTATACCCGTGACGGTTTTTTCCGCATGGAGTTTATTGTGGGGATAGATTATGACGACGATATCGCAGGGGCCACCAGCACCATCATGGAAGCGATCCGGGAAGTGAAGGATGTGAAGCAGGAACCCCCTCATGAACCCTTTGTGGTCACAGACGAACTGGCAGCCAGTACGGTCAATCTTAGGGTGTTTTTTTGGGTAGATACGGACGACTATCGCAAAGGTGCCCTGGAAACCAAAGGGCTGGTCATCCGGCTGGTGAAGCAGCGCCTGCTGGCCGAAGGGTACAGCCTTCCCTCTGATATCACAGAGGTTAAGTTCTATGGGGGCAGCCCTTTTCCCATAGGCCCACCCAAAAACGATAAGTGAGCCAATGGTGATATCCTTGAGAAAAGGGTCATTTCACCAGGGAGTGGTTAGCTAACACATGACTATTCATTTCTAAGGGCTTTGACCGGGTTCTCCAGGGCAGCTTTGAGACTTTTCAGGCTAATGGTCGCTAATATGAGGATCAGGCTGATAGCACAAATCAATAGTATCATAGGTAGTCCTATGGCTACGCGATACACATACTGCTCCAGCCATCCATTCAGGAACCATAAAGATACCGGTATGGCAATCACCAGGGCAAGGATAAGTAAATAGATAAATTGCTTGTTGACCAGTACCAAAATCTGTATAACACTGGCACCCAATACTTTTCTGATACCCATCTCTTTTATTCTGTTTTCTATCAGTACTTCTGTTAAAGCTATCAACCCAACAATGGCTATGATAAACGCTAAGAACGTAAATCCCTGCAGAAGCTGGCTGATTTTCCTTTCTTTATTGTATTGATTCGCTAAGGACTGATCCAGCCACTGGTAATGAAAGAGCTGCTCAGGAATGATAGACTGAAAAACTTCTTCCACGTAAGCGATGGCTTCCTGTACATCCTGACCATCGATTCTCACCAGCAAATAATTGTATCTGGTATCTATGGTTAATACCAGGGGCTCGATGTTTTGATGAAGGGAGGCAAAATGAAAATCATCCATGACACCTACTATTTTTCCCTTAAACAAACCCAGGGCCGTAGGCCATTCAATTTCTGGTTGTTCATCCGGATGCAAACCGAACGCCTTCAGGGCTGCCTTGTTCACTAAAAAAGCCATATTTTCATCTGTGGAATATTCTTTTGAAAAATCCCTTCCTTCTATCAAAGGTATTTCCAGGGTTTTGACAAAATCATGATCTACCCAGAGAAGGTTCACAGGCACAAACTCCGGACTTCCTATCGCTCGCATTCGCATCCGTTCAGACCTTCCTCCGGGATAGGCAGAAGTAGCAGAAACCGCATGTATGTAGGTCTTATTTAAGAGCGCATGTTTAAGTGCATCAATCTGCGCCAGCTCAGCATCATTCAGTGAAAATACCAGTACATGATCTTTGTTAAAGCCTAAAGCATGAGATTGCAGCAGCTTGATTTGCTGGTAAATGGTAGTAGTTCCGAGTGTAAGAAAAATAGCTACTGCAAACTGACATACCAACAAGCATTTACTGAAGGTTCCTAAACGGTAAGTGCTCGCTGCATGGCGGTTCAGTAATACGCGTGGATTGACAGGTCTGACAAGAAAAAAGATATATACAGAAACAAAAAGGATAATAATGATTCCCATCAGTATGGAACCTGTCCAAACCACAAACATCGGCTTTCCAAAATAGGCATCTGTAGTTATATCTGTGAAAGAAGAAAGCTTAGGTACCCAATAGTAAACGATCCCCCAGGAAAGTATCCACACCAGTATGATCTGCATACTGATTTCTGTCAAAAATTGAAATAGAAGAGAAAGGGGGCCAGCACCTAAAATTTTTCTCATACCGATCGCTTTGACCTGCCGGAATACTTGTGCTGTAAAAAGATTGATATAATTAACCATAGCAATGGCGAGCATCAGCACAGACACAAAGGAGAGCAGATACAAATTATTAAGGTTTTCTCCGGGAAATAATTCCCATAAGCGATCCGACTTGAGGTGAATATCCGTGAGGGGCTGTAGGCTTGCTGAATAGGTATAGCCTCTCCTTTCAGCATAATCAGCTGTATACTTATCAAATATTTTGTCAAACTGAGCAGCTAGCTGTTCAGGTTCGGCATTTTCGGATAATTGTATATAGGTATAAGCCAGGTCCCATCCCCAGTAAGTTGATAAAATCCCTACCACTGCATCAAGCACATCCATGGACAGCAGCATGGGTAGATGAAGGTGAGCATTGGCCGGCATGTCTTTGTACACTCCTTTTACAGTTACTGCAATGCTATCTCCCAATAGTATCGTTTTTCCTAAGGGATTTTCACGGGCAAAATACTTTTCAGCAGTACTCTCGCTTAGCAGCGCGGTATACCCGTCAAAATCATTCCCAATGTCTTTCCGAACAAATTCCAATCCGAAGAAAGAGGGCATATTTTTCTCCACAAAGAAGAGCCTGTCTTCGTAATATGGCTGGTCGTTGACAGTCAGCATGGCTTGCTCCTGTATCAAATGCGAGGAGAAGATTTGGGTAGACCTTTTCACAGCAGAGAACTCTTGCTCGATAGCTTCTGCTAGCGGAAAAGGCGTAGTGGCATAGGAAAGTGTCTCTCCTTTTACGTAGTTTCTGTCAACCACCACCCTGTAAGTCTGATCTGCATTGGGAATAGACTGATCGAAGGAAAAATGAAACACTACATGTAAACCAATCAGGATGGCACAAACAAAACTGATCATCAGACCAAGAAGCTGAATACCTGCCGTGAAAGGTTGTTTTTTGGCGCGGCGAAGCACTGAAAGTAAGGTTTGCCTGATAGGGTTCATAGGAAAATGAATGAATGAGTGAGTCTTGAAGGGTTTGCGTATTAGCTTGGGACGAAGTAGTAGTAAAATCTCAAATAGGTACCGGAGCCTCGCTTTCAGCAGTCCATGCGTTTGATATTTACGATAAAAAATCTCCTCTAAATCACCCTCCAGATATTCGGCGATTTCTGGCCTGATGATATTTTTCAACATGAAGCGTCCCAGGCGAGGAGGTTTTGGCGATGATGGCTTTTTTTTCATGCGATATGACTGGGAAAAGCGGCTTGTGGTATGGCGTTCCATAAGCTCATTCTGATATCCTGTGCAATTCTTAAGGCTTGTTCACCACTGGCTGTCAAAGTGTATAGCTTCTTTCTTCTGCCACCCCTGCTTTTAGTGGCTTCTCCTTCTCGTGCGTTGACAAACCCTTTTTCCTCCAAGCGTAGCAAAACCGTATAGACAGCCCCTAAGCTCAGTTTGCGGTCTGTTCTGGTTTCTATTTCTTCTACGATGGATACACCATACGCTTTATCATAGAGCGCAGCAACGGTGAGAAGAATGAGTTCTTCTAATTCACCTAAATAAGTACCTTTCATGGTTTTGATTTGTATCATAAATGTAGTACAAATAAAAAATCTTTACAATTATGTTACACCATGAGCGCAAAAATTTGTATTTATTTTTTCTAGAGAAGCTATTATTTGCAAAGCTTCACGAATCCTCGTAATTTTTAAAAAATTCAATTCTTGTTATTAGCGACTAGACACTACCAACCATGAAGCAGTCTGTCACACTGAATGTCAACGGGCAAAAACACACCATAACAGCAGACCCGGCTACGCCCCTGTTATATATTTTGCGTAACCAGTTAGCGCTCAACGGGCCAAAATACGGCTGTGGATTGGGGCAATGTGGCTCCTGCATGGTGCTGGTCGATGGAAAGGCAACACCCAGCTGCCTGATCCCAGCCTCGTCCGTACAGCGTAATACCATCATTACCCTGGAAGGATTGGTTCAGAAAGATGGAACATTGCATCCGGTACAACAGGCTTTTGTAGAAGAGCAGACTCCTCAGTGTGGTTATTGCCAAAACGGTATGGTCATATCCGCCGTAGCCTTGCTGCAGGAAAATCAGGATCCGGAGGAAGAAGATATCCGGCAAAGCCTTCAACCTAATCTCTGCCGTTGTGGTACCCAGACCCGGGTCATTAAAGCTATCCGGCGGGCAGCCGCCAGTATGAATCCTTAAAAATGAATCGTGTATGAAGCCCACCTCCTCTTTACCTGTTTCCAGAAGAAATTTTCTAAAAACCACCGGTTGCCTGACCATTGGGTTTCCTTTATTAAGCAGTTGCTGGTCGGCTACCGGAGAGGTTCCCGTACAAGAAGATTTACCTGGCAGCTTGCGGGCCTATCCCAAGATTAATGCGTGGCTGGAAGTGCTGGACGACGGCAAAGTGCGTGTCCTGACCGGTAAACTGGAACTCGGGCAGGGCATTCGTACAGCGGTAGCACAGATGGCAGCGGAAGAACTCTACATGGAGATGGATCAGGTGGAAGTAGTAGTGGCAGAAACAGGTCGTACACCCAACGAAGGCTATACGGCTGGTAGCGCTTCAGTTGAGAACAGTGCTATTGCCGTGCGTTATGCAGCGGCGGCTGCTCGTGAAAAGCTGCTGGCACTGGCAGCCGAGAAATTATCTGCCAATCCGGCGCAGCTTCAGCTAAAGAATGGCGTCGTCATGGAAGGCAATCAGCAACTCACTTTCGCTGAAATTCTGGAGGGCAGGCAAATAGAAGATGAGGTGCGTATGCCTGTCAGGCTAAAACCGAAAAAAGAATATCGCTGGGTAGGCAAAGCCGTCCATCGTCCGGATATTGAGACTATGATTCGGGGCGAACAGGTGTATGTGCAGGACCTGCGTTTTCCGGGGATGGTGCATGCTCGGGTGGTGCATCCGCCAGCATATGAGGCCACTTTAGTAAAATTTGAGGAAGAAGCTGTGAAGGAAGCGGTGCCTGATGTGCTGAAAGTAGTAGCCAATGGCAGCTTTCTGGGGGTCATCGCCGCCGATGAATACCAGGCCATCAGAGCGGCGGAAGCTTTGCGAAAACAGGCCCAATGGTCGACGCCCACAGCACTCCCGTCAGAAACCTCCTTACAGGAGCATCTTCAGGCTTTGCCTGTGACTTCAGAACAGGTAGAAGACAAAGGAAACACCGCTCCCTCCGATAAGGGTACTACTGTGAAGGCTACCTATTTCAAACCTTATATTATGCATGGGGCCATTGGCCCTTCCTGTGCAGTCGCTTTGTATGACAATGGAAAACTGGATATCTGGTCGCATAGCCAGGGAGTATATCCGCTGCGGGAAGCCATACAGAAAATGCTGGGGTTAGCCATTGAGCAGATTCATATCAAAGGAGTGCCCGGTTCGGGCTGTTATGGACATAACGGAGCCGACGATGCGGCTGCGGAAGCGGCGCTGCTGGCTATGGCTTATCCGGGTAAACATGTGCGCCTGCAATGGTCCAGGGAAGACGAACATGGGTGGGAACCTTATGGCAGCGCTATGCAAATGGCCATGGAGGCACAGTTGGATGCAGCCGGAAAGATACAGCACTGGCGCTGTACCCTATGGTCTGACTCCCACAGTACACGGCCGGGTGGTGATCCGGGCAACCTGGTCACAGCCCATTATCTGGAGAAACCTTTTCCCAGGCAGTCGGCAGGGTATCTGGGTGGTGGCTACCGTAATTCCCAGCCTTACTACAGTATTCCTAACCTCCGGATTGATGCTCATTTTTTTGAAGGGCCGCTACGGGTGTCTTCGCTGCGAAGCCTGGGTGCCTATGCTAATATTTTTGCCATAGAATCCTTTATGGACGAGTTGGCAGAAAAAGCCGGAAAAGATCCTCTGACATTTCGCCTGGATCATCAGGAAGATCCCAGAGCCATCGCCGTGATCAGAAAGTTACAGGAAATGACAAAAGATCAGAAAACGGCCGATCATGAAGGGATGGGCTATGCCTTTTCCCGCTATAAAAATGAAGACTCCTACTGTGCAGTGGCTGCCCTGGTGGCTGTTGACACGCAAAATGGAGGAGTGCGTGTAAAAAATATGTGGGCTGCCATCGATGCAGGAGAAGTGATTAACCTGGACGGCATTAAAAACCAAACGGAAGGGGGCATGATCCAATCTGCCAGCTGGACCCTGAAAGAAGAAGTACAGTTTGACAAACAGCATGTCAGTAGCCTGGATTGGAACAGCTATCCCATGTTACGCTTTAGTGAGGTGCCAAGCGTAGAAGTGGCTGTCATTGCCCGTCCGGAAGAACCACCCGTAGGAGCAGGAGAGGCAGCACAGGGACCTTCATCAGCGGCCATTGCCAATGCTGTCTATCGCGCTTGTGGCAAACGTGTCCGACAGTTGCCTATCAAACCGGAGAAACTTATCTGAGGCTTTCTTTTCTTAATCTTTGTATGTTCTTCTAAGGTTCTTCTATAAAAGACCAAATAAACATCTTTTATATCAGGGTGTTCTTTGGATATCCCCAAAGATACTATTATGCGCCAACTGATTTTAAAAGTTCCTCCAGGTAACAAGGAAAAGATATTGAATACCGTAAAAGCTTATGACGGTAAAAATACCATTACAGTACCTAACAAGGAACATGATGTTTTTATTATCTTCCTTCCCAATCGTACGGTTGACAATTTCCTGAGAGATGTCAACGATATTGAAAAAAAGGAAATCAGCCTGATACCCAGAGGGGTCATCACCTTGTATCCTCCGCCATCGGAGGCACCGGATCAGGTGGAAGATGTGCAGTCAAAAAGTTCATTGGAAATTTATCTGGGCGGAATCCAAAGTGTGGGCTCTCTGTTTGGGCTCATTGGCTACGCCTTCGCTGCCGGCGTGATCGTATGGGTTGGCCTTTATACCACTACTGTTTACCTGCTGGTGGCGGCCATGCTTATCGCTCCTTTTGCTGGCCCTGCTATGAATGCGGCACTGGCAACGGCAGCCGGAAAATTTTCTTTGCTAAAAAGCAGCCTGAAACGTTATGGATTAGCCATTAGCATTGGTATTATAGCCAGCTTTCTTCTGACTGTCATTTTTCCTTTGACTACCCTCACGCCCCTCATGGTAGAAGTAAGCCACGTTTCCAAAGTAGCTTTGTTTTTGCCTTTGATCTCAGGATTTGCCGGTGCAATCAATATATGTCAGTCAGAAAGGGACAGTTTAGTATCCGGAGCAGCTGTTGGTATTTTAGTAGCGGCTTCCCTGGCGCCTCCTGTGGGGTTAATTGGTGCAGGTCTTTATCTGATGGACTGGGAAGTAGTATTCAGCAGCCTTTTCAGAATTATCCTGCAACTGCTCGGCATCCATCTGGCGGCTACGCTGGTATTTTATTTTTATGGAAAAGTGTCGCCTGACGGTATCAGATTTTTACAGGGTAAAAGTGCAACGTTGTGGGTTACCAGCCTTGTCGTGATCCTCAGCATTGGCGGTATGATGTTCTGGCAGTTTAGTCAACCACCCTTTCTACGCAAGGCTAGCATGAATACAGAACTCACGGAAGCGTTGGATGCTGAACTGAAAAAGCTTGAGTACATAGAGATAATCAATAAAAATGTAAGCTTTACCAACACCCGAATTAACAGCCAAACTGCTGTTAACTTTCAGGCTTCCGTACTCCCCAAAGACACCACGCTTTCTCCGGAAGTCTTAAAAAATAATATTATCCGACACCTGAAAAGAAACCTTACTTTTCCTGAGAAAAATATTTATAAGGTGTATTCAATAAATGTAGTGTCAGATTGATAAAATTAGTTTGATTATATACTATTAGTTTATTAGTTTTAAAAGGTATGGCAAAACTTTTTAAACTATTATCACTGCTGCTTCCCTGCTTCTTTACTCTTGTTTATGCCCAGGAACCTGCACTGGACTTTGTAGAAGACATACGTCCTGTGCTGGATCAACATTGTTTCGGCTGTCATAATGTAGGTAAAGTGGCGGGAGGAATCAACCTGGAAAGGTATGAGAGCGAAGGCCATATGGTGGAAGACGGTCATATCTGGCTGCAGGCGGTGAAGCAGTTGCAATCCGGGCAGATGCCTCCGGATTCGGAACCTCCGCTGTCTCCCGAAGAAAAAGAGCTACTGGTTAAAGGAATCAATGATATTCTGGTCAAATCACTGAAAGAAAATAACCCCGGCCGTGTGGTGATCAGAAGACTGAATCATACGGAATACCATTATACGGTGCTGGATCTGCTGGGTGTGGATTTTGATGCAGCCGCTTATTTTCCTTCGGATGGTTCCGGAGGGGCCGGTTTTGATAACTATGCCCAAACCTTGTTTGTTACCCCTCTTAAATTTGAGCGCTATTACGATGCTGCTGAAATCATCCTGCAGCAGGTCTATGAACAGCCGGAACTCTGGCGTAAGCTGGTTCCTCATTCTTATCAGACAAGCTGGTGGCAGCGTTTTCTCTCCTGGATTACGCATGTATTCTCTAATGAAACGGCAGATGAAACACCGGTAACAGAAGCGGAAGCGGTCATCTTTCCTTTTGCCAGCAAGGCCTATCGCCGGTTTCTGAAGCCAGCAGAAAAGGAAGCCTTCCGCCAGCTTTTCCGGAAGGTATATGCGGGTGCTACCGCAGCAAACCGTTTTGATGCAGCCATACTGGAAATCTTCCGGGCCATCCTGGTCTCTCCTCATTTTTTGTACCGCATAGAAGAAGAGCAGCCGGTAGATTATCCTTATCCGCTCAGTAATTTTGAGCTGGCCAGTCGCTTGTCCTATTTCTTATGGTCAAGCCTGCCTGATCAGGCCCTGTTTGAGGCCGCCTACCGGGAGAACCTGCACGATTCGCTGGTACTCAGCCGGGAAGTCCGGCGTATGTTGCAAGACCCTAGAGCCAAGCGTTTTTCTGAAAGTTTTGCCACACAGTGGTTTGGCGTCAGCCGCCTGAAAGAAGACAGTCCGGTAGATCCTGAGCGCTTTCCGGAGTTTACTCCTTCTCTGCGGCAGGCCATGTACCAGGAACTGGTAGAGTATTTCCATTATACGCTCACCCAAAGCCATCATTTTCTTGACCTGATTGATAGCGACTACACCTTCCTGAACGAAGAATTGGCCCGGCACTATGGTATTCCGGATGTAATAGGCGACCGGATGAGAAAAGTGACGCTGCAGGACCGTACCAGGGGTGGAGTGTTGGGCATGGGTAGTGTATTGGTATCTACTTCGCTGCCACTGCGTACCAGCCCTGTCTTACGAGGCAAGTGGGTACTGGAAGAAATATTGGGCACACCACCGCCGCCACCACCACCGGATGCCGGTGTATTGCCCGAAGAGCAGGCCGATAAAGAAAACGCGCCATTGCGGGATTTATTAGCCCTGCACAGAGCCAGCCCCGATTGTATGAGCTGCCATCAGAAAATGGATCCTATCGGTTTGGGGATGGAAAACTATGATGCCATTGGCCGGTGGCGCGAAGCTTATGGAGAAGACCCTATCATTGCCTGGGATACCCTGGCCAGCGGCGAAGTGTTTAACGGGCCGGTGGAACTTAAACAGATACTGCTCACCAAAGAAGAAAATTTTGCCCGCATTCTGTCCGAAAAGATATTTACCTATGCTATTGGCCGGTCTGTGGAGTTTGTAGACGAACCTACCATGCAACGGATGGTTAAGACCTTGCTGGAGAATGATTTTCATACCGAACAGCTCATCCTGGCTTTGGTGAACAGCTACCCCTTTCGCTATAAAGTAAATGATTTTGATCAAAAACTAAAACTATGAGTAAAAAGTGGCATATTTCCCGTCGGCGCATGCTAAAGGGCTTAGGAGCCTGTATTGCCCTTCCTTTCCTGGAAGCCATGGTGCCTCCGGGTTTGAGCGCCTATAGCCTGTCTAAAAGGCCTGTTCGTTTTGCCTGCCTTTTTATGCCCAATGGTGTGCACCCTGACCTCTGGACGCCGGCACAATTCGGAACAGACTTTGAGCTTTCACCCATTCTGCAACCCCTGGGTGCTTTCAAAAAGGACGTTTTGATTCTCAATGAACTGACAAACCTGGGTGCTAACTTTCCCGGGTCTGATGGACATTATGCCAAAACGGCTAATTTCCTCACCTGTTTACCCATCTATAAGACCACCGGCGACAATCTGGACAGCGGTGGCATTTCTCTGGATCAGATCATAGCCCAGCACCGCGGACAGGAAACCCTGCATGCCTCTCTGGAGTATGGACTGGAACGCATCAACTCGGGCATTGATGCCAACGTAGGGTTTACCCGCTTGTACGGGTCCAATATCTCCTGGAAATCTCCTTCTCAGCCTTGTTCTAAAGAAATTGACCCTCGCCTGGCTTTTGACCGTCTGTTCAGGGATTATGTGCCCGGTGCCGCGCAGCGGCAGGAAAGTCCCTGGAAGCAGAGCGTATTGGATGTTGTGTTGGAAGATGCCAAAGTTTTACAGCGGCAATTGGGTCGCTCTGACCAGGACAAATTGGAAGAATACCTGGAATCAATCCGCTCCATAGAAAAAAGGATCGACAACGAAGAGAAAAAGAAAGCTTTTGAGCAGCATATTACGCCGGAAATACAGAAAGAACTGACCCACCTCAATATGCGTATAGATGAATTCTCTGAGCTGCATATCGGTATAGACATTACAGAAAAAACCCGGCAGATGCTGGACATTATGGCACTGGCCTTCTGGAGTGATGCCACCCGTGTGTGTACCTTTATGTTTGGCAACTCAGTGAGCAACCGTAACTTCTCTTTCCTGGAAGGGGTACAGGGTAGCCATCATCAGATCTCTCATCACAGCAATGATCTGGGTCAGTTAGAGCAGTACAAGATTATCAACCAGTGGCATGTATCACAGTACGCTTATTTCTTAGAAAAGCTAAAAGCTATACCGGAAGGGGAAGGCAATCTACTGGATCAGTCTATGATCATGTTTGGCTCCGGCCTGCGTGATGGGAATCGCCACTCTCCCCATAATCTGCCCATTCTGTTGGGAGGTAAAGGCGGTGGTGCGCTGAAAACAGGACAGAATCTTCAGTTTGCCCAGGATACGCCCTTGTCTAATTTCTACCTTTCTCTTATCCGCATTCTGGACATTCCTATGGAGTGCTTTGCTGATAGCAATGGTGAGTTGTGTGAAATTTATGCTTGATTAATGCAGAGAGTGTTGAATTTTTTGAAGCGCAGGATATTGCAGTACCGGTTTCTTTTGATAGGCGTTGCTGTTTTGGTATTGCTATTACCTCAGATATCCCCTACCCAGGAAACAGCACCCGATATCATCTATTTTATAGGGCGGTTTCATCCTCTGATCATCCATTTTCCGGTAGTGTTGGTGTTGCTGACGCTGGTACTGGAGATCATACGGCGGTGGCGTCTGTGGCCTGTCAGCCAGACTACCCTTGCTTTTTTACTGGGCATAGGCTGGATCAGTAGTGTCATAGCCATGGGCTTTGGGTTTATGCTCTATTACACCGGAGAATATGTAGGAGATGCGATGCAGCAGCACCTGTGGGGTGGCTCCTTACTCACCGCAGCCCTGTCACTTTCCCTGTACTTTTTTTTATCTTTTCTACGGTCGGGCTCTCATGTTTCTCAGGGGCTATACCTGGGCGCTTTGATACTAGCCAATCTGATGGTGATTTTTACCAGCCACCAGGGCGGTTCACTGACGCATGGTAGTGAGTACCTGACGGAATATCTTCCCGACTTTACACAAACAACGGATGAGTGGCAGCCTAAACCGGTAGAGGAAATGCTGGTCTATGAAGACATGATCGTGCCTTTTCTGGATCAGAAATGCATGAGCTGCCATAATCCTAACAAGGCCAAAGGTGGGCTGGTGATGACCTCCTACGAAGGACTGCTCAAAGGCGGTAAAAGTGAACTCCCTACCCTGATGCCCGGTTCGGTGGATGATAGTGAGCTCTATCGCCGGGTGATGCTTCCGGTAGAAGATGAAGACCATATGCCTCCGGAAGGCAAAACACCCCTCAATGAAGAGGAAATAACGCTACTCCGCTGGTGGATAGAAAAAGGAGCGGAGCCTCAGCTGAAAGTACAACAGGCTACCGCTGAACCCCATATGAAACCGTTGGTAGACAATTATCTGACGCAACTGCAAGCCCGCCAGCGCGCCCGCTTTCTGCAAAGGCAAGCCTTGGAACAATTGATTCAGACAGTATCTACCAGTCAGCCTTATGTATTGCAGATGGATGCGCAGGAGGAAACGCTTACCCTTTCCATGACATTTCCGCCAACCTCCTTCAAAGATGAGGATCTGCTTTCAGTCCAGCACCTCTTTCCTCGTATTTCCAAAGCTTCTTTCATCGGAAGCAATATTACCGATGATGCTTTGTACCATATAGGGCAAATGCCAGCCCTCCGTGAACTTTATCTGCAACAAACAGCCATTGATGGCTCCGGACTGGTGCATTTATCCGGATTGCCTCATCTGCAACTGCTGGATCTTTCCAAGACACAGATCAACGACGGACAGCTTTTGCATGTGTTGCATCTGCCCGGTCTGGAAGAACTTTATCTGCATGAAACCTCCGTTTCCGAAGAGATTGTGGCAGCCTTACAGCAAAACCGTCCGGACTTAAACATTCACTTGGAAAGAGGGCGCCTATTCTGAAAACCGGATAAGGGGTAACACTAAGAAGATAGCTTTTCGAAATGGCAACTAAAATGACGGAGCAGGGGCGGTTGTTTTACGATAGTATACCCGCCATAACTTTTTCGTTTTTGCCATACCTCTTTGATGACTTCAATCATGTAATCAAAATGGCTTTGGGTATAGACTCTTCTGGGAAATGCCAGCCGCACCAGTTCCAGTGGAGAAGGGTGTTCTACACCATGCTCATCCCGGTGGCCAAACATGACAGATCCTAACTCTACACTACGGATACCTCCTTCTTCATATAGGGCGTTCACCAGTGAGATACCCGGATACTGTGAGGGAGGGATATGATCCATAAAGCGGGCAGCATCCAGAAACACGGCATGGCCGCCTCCCGGTTTCATCACAGGAATCCCTCTGGCGACCAGTTTTTTCAGCAGATATTCAACAGTAGCGTGCCGGTATACCTGGTATTCATACACCAGGGCTTCCATCAGGCCTACCGCCGTAACTTCCAGGTCTCTGCCTGCCAGGCCACCGTAGGTGGGGAACCCCTCCCGCAGGATCAAAGCATTCTTAAAATCCTCTGCCCATAGATCGTCATGGCAGACAAAAAAGCCTCCGATGTTAGACAGTCCATCTTTTTTAAGGCTCATGGTCGCTGCGTCCACGTAGCTGAACATCTCCTGAGCGATAGCCAGCAGTGTTTTACCCCGGTATCCTTTTTCCCTTTCATGAATAAAATAGGCATTCTCCGCAAAGCGGCAGGCATCCATCACCAGCGGAATACCATAGCCTTCCAGTAGCTGCTTCACCGTTTTAATATTATGCATAGAGACAGGCTGACCGCCCCCAGTATTGTTAGTAACGGTAATCATGCAAAATGGAATGCGGGAAGCACCATAGGTGTTGATACACTGTTTCAGTTTCTCAATATCCATATTGCCCTTAAAAGGACTTTCATCGTCGGGGTCCAGTCCCCGCTGGGTCAGCAAATCCAGCGGGGTAGCCCCTACAGACAACATATTGGCACGCGTCGTATCAAAATGACTGTTGTTAGGAATCACATCCCCCTCTTTTACACGGGTAAGAGCCAGCAGGCTTTCCGCTGCTCTTCCCTGGTGGGTAGGAAAGACATGTTTGATCCCGGTAATGCTTTTCACTGTTGCCTCAAATTTTTTCCAGGAGGTGCTGCCCGCATAGCTTTCATCGCCCAGCATCAGGGCTGCCCATTGTTGTGTTGACATGGCTCCGGTACCGCTATCGGTCAGCAGGTCTATAGGGCAATATTCGGCATCCAGCAAAAACACATTCTGATGGGCTTCCTGTAACTTTTGAATACGTTCTGCCCGGGATATCATGTGAATAGGCTCCGTCATCTTGATACGGAACGGCTCTATGATGGTCTTCATGGTATGGGTATTGTTGCGCTGTAGTAGAAGTGTGAGAAAAATTGAGTGAATACCTTGGCGGTTAAGGGTAGGGGGCAATCACGAGCCGGTCAGTAAAAATATAGGGATAGCGAAGCATTTCACCTTTTTTATAATAAGAGAGAATTTAGCATAATTTATCTGTTTATAAAAGCACCATGACGTGTTTGTCAATGCCCCCTATACAAGCAACAGACACGACACAGGCCGAGACTTATATTATCCCAGTTCGGGGCCACTGATCAGGTACATGCTGCTCATATTTCCGGGATTTGGATGGCCGCCATAATACATTCTGATGAAGGAACGCTGCTCCGAAAAGCCCCATAAGCGTAGCCAGTCTATGAGTGTCTTTTTGTCTTGTAAAATATCCAGCACTACCGGATGGGATCGCCGGTTGATATCTTCCAATATACGGGCTAACAGCATTTTGGCATTCTCCTCAGAGTCTGCCACCAAAGGGCCGACCTGTGTATACCGGCTCCCGGCACGCTGCATCACAAAGCCACATAGTCTGTTATCTATGATAAGCTGATACGAAGTACCTGGGGCCTGCGCCAGCAGATAGGATAATAGCAAGGATCTGTCGACACCCAATCTTTCCTGATCATACTGGGCGATGGCAGGTAGCGCTTGCCTGTTAATAGCCACTAGCTTGCCGGCAAGCTTATCCTGTGAAGTAGTAGGAAGGTACAGAGAAGAGGCAGTCAGGCGGGAAATAGGGTATTCATCCAGAAAACCCAGTTTGACATATACCTGTCTGCCGGCAGGTGTTGCATCTAATTTAACCGCTGTCATGTTGGTCAGTCTTTGGAGGATATGGCGCATCAATAACTGACCGATACCCTGCCCCCGGTACTCCTTTCTGACCAGCATCATTCCGATCCAGGCCAACTGCGTATGGTAACGCATGGCTGTGACGGTTCCCACTATCTGACGATCGCTTACGGCTACCAGACACGCTTGCGGGTTATGCCTGATCAGAAATTTCCAATCGTTCTCCGTCTGGTTCCAGCCCTCTTCCGATTTAATCTCCATCGCTTCTTTCACATCCTCCGGACCCATGCGTCTGACTGTAATGTCGTTCATGGCAATCAATAATAAACTTTCTAAGGCAGAAAGATATTCATTTTCGACCTTTTTTTTCAGACGGAATACTGTGTCAAGCCATAAAAAATCCTTATGATTTCAGAGTTTTTGTTGGATATGCCACAAATTATCAATCTGCCTGTTTCAAACCGGGCAGGGGTTGTCAGCGCATTGCTCAGGACAAGGTTTTGCCTATCCATCCCAGGTGTGTATGCTTGAAATGATCTCTATATTTCAGGCCATAGCCGAAGGCTCTGTCCATCGCACTATGCCCGAAAAGCACCAGACCCGCCAACTGCAAAGCAGGCATTGACAGTGACAGGCCTGTCAGCCCCACTACAATGGCAACACCCTGATGGTGGAACAGATTGTATAGCCAGGAACCTGTACGGGTATTTATGAGGTAGCCTATCATGCTGATGTCTGGAGCCAGCAACCAGATCAGAAATACCCACCATGGATATCCTATGTACATGCTCAGCGTATAAGCCAGCACCCACTTGGCTATATCTTCAAAAATAAGTAGTGTTTTCATGGCAATGTCATGTGTTTCAAAAAGAACCAGTAAAATCTGTATGTATTACGGATCAGGTGTGGAAACTGATGTGAATAGCCTGATAAACGCAATACAGCAGCTCAATAATGCCGGGGCATGACCAGCAGGTAGGCCAGAAACAAACCCTACATGGTAACTGTAAAGTTAGTAATAGATGGTAATTGTATCACTTCAATAATGAGCCATGCAAAGATAGGTTTCTGTTTTGAAATCTAGTGATTATCTGCTATAAACAGGAAATGCAAAGAGAATATTGCCTGGGATGACATAAGAGCATTCCTCCCTGGATAAAGCATCTGTTGTCAGAGATAATCTTTGGAGGGGCACTGCAAAAATCTATGGTGTTTCCGCACGTGAGTCCAGCATGACATCTTCCTGGATCCAGCAGCCTACCCGTATCGTTTGTCCCTTTTTGAAGTTTTCCTGAAACATTTCTTCGATGGATGGAAATTGTTGTCGAACTTGTTGCATCAGATCTGTTCTGCCTGCTTTTTGGTACATTTCATAAGCAGCGATGTAGAGTGCCCGGTCCCGGGTTTTGCTGATCCCTCCTTTGCAGTCGCTGAAGCTGGAGAGGTACAAATCGCCTATCAGCTTGTAGGCCTCTTTACGGGAAGGATCGGCTTGTATGGCTTTCAGTGCTGTAGTTCTTGCTTTTTCCCGCTCATTTTCACGATGATAATGCACCGCCAGCATATATAAAACATCGGCTTGCTGAACAGTGTGTTTGGCAAGATGCACAGCCTGATGAAAATACAGCTCGGCAGTATCTGTCTGGTGTTGTGCATCACTGATGAGCGCAATGAGTTTGGCCAGGCCAAAGGTAGGTGTTTGTTGCTGTACCACCTGCGCTGCTTCCAGAAAGACGGGCAGTTCTCTGCAGCCGTAAGCCAGGCTGAGTGCTACTACTCTTTTGGCCTTTGTGAGGTCTGTAGGTTGTTTTAGAAATGGTCTGCCGAATTTCTCTTCAATCAATGGGCAATCCAACGATATAGTTGCTGCTAGCAGCTCATCGATGATCTCCTGTTTTTTTTCTGTATCCTCCACATCGGCGGTAGTGGTGCTGTCCTGCAAAGCCTGGGTGATCTGATCATAGCGGTGCAGTATTTCTTCTTCTGGCAGGGGGGCTCCTTCCGCCTGGTACAGTCGTATCACATCCATATAAGCGACCAGCACAGCACGGTTAAAATGACGCAAGCCGGCTTGCGCTGCCTCATCAAATACATGAAACAGCGCCGTATACTGCTCCGGCTGGCTGCGGTAATACTGATAGGCTGCCAGCACTTTTCGGTTCATCACAGCCGATTTTTGCCCGAAATACTGCATGCGGGTATCATACAATGCTAAAACTTGTTGTTGATACTTTCTTTTTTGATCAGGTTCCCGGGTGTTGTCGATCAGCCCCTTGTATAGTTTTTCTCCCTGAATGTACAGAGAAGGATGCAGCTGGGGAGCCGTTGACAGTAACCATTGAAAAGGGATGATGGCATCGGAGTATCTTTGGCTGCTAAGCGCGTCAGTAAAAAGTACCCAGTTTTCCTGGGCTTTGCCGGTATCTTCCGGCCACTTCCATTCACTTTGTGCCTGAAGAGAAAGAGAGAGCAGGAAAAAGGTAAGGGTCACTGTTGGTCTTTTCATTGTTGTGAGTATCATGAACTAATGGCCTGGGTGAAAGAAAAAGCTATTCATGGGTGAAGCAACCTGGGGATTTGTTTCTTCTTTGACTTCTGGTGCCTCAGGATGCGATAAGGCATGAGTGGTAAGCAACCACAGCAGCAATATAAAAATGACGGCACTGCTGCTGATCCACAGGAAAGCTAGCTTGATCACTTTTACTGATTTTACTTTGAACTTTTGCATAGTTTTAGGATTTTCGGTGGCCTATGAACATAGTCAAACCCTGCCTGTGCTGGAAATTTCAACGCTGCAAAGCGTTTGTAAAATGATTTACAAGGAGAGAAAGCATTTTACAAAGTGAAGGAAAACACCGCTTTCTTATATTGTAGTATTGTATGCCGGATATTGATTTGACATATTTTCAACACCTCAAAGGGGATATCGCCCGGCAAATGCGTTTATCCTTTCCGAAAATAACCCCGGATATAGAGCAATGGAAGGGTAATGAGATCCGGTGTTTTCAGGAAGATCTTGTACAGAAAGTAAATGGACGCATTAGCGAAAAGTGGTTTTATACCCACATCAAATCAGAACATGATCATGTGCCCCGCATCGATATTTTAAATTTGCTGAGCCAATATGTAGGATACAAAAGTTGGGATCATTATAAGGGCAGTATGAGGCTGGAAACAACAAGCGTAACAACAGCGTATCGTAAGAACCATTATGCTCGCTGGGGAGTGTTCGTCGTAGCCTTGGGTTTACTGCTGGTATTCTATATTAGCTTCAATGCTTCTTCCAGCTATCAGTTTTGTTTTGTCAATGCCTATAGCCGGCAACCTGTCCTTCATCATATGCTGTATGTTACCATTTTACAAGAAGGAGAATCTCCTTATCCGGTCGTGGTAGGAGAAGAGGGTTGCCTGCACATCGATACGCAGGAAAGTACGATACGATTTGTGGTGAAAGGCCCTTACTACCAGACAGACACCATCACCAGGATGCTCAACAAAGACAAGCGTATAGAGCAAATTGCCTTAAAAACAAATGATTATGCCTGGATGATCCATATTTTTTCTAGCTCAAAAGTAGAAGACTGGCAGAAACGTCGGGTACAGCTCGACAGCATGTTTGCCGAAGATGCCCGTATTTACCAGATCTTTGAACAGGGGCAGATTGGCATGGAAATGTACAACAAATGGGAGTTTATTGATAAACTCACGATGCCTGTCAAGAGCTTGCGGCATATCGAAGTGCTGGAAACTCTTTTTGAAGGCGATAGAATCAAAGAATTGAGATTTAAGCAAATTAATCCGGGAGGCCATGAATAAGATACGCATAGATCATATCAAAAAAAGGGGTGAGAGCCTTATCTTCGTGATAGCCCTGGGGTTGGTCCTGAATGCCTGTGCCACTTCCCATCGTGACCGGCTGGCTGAAGAAGCAAGAGAACTCAACGCCACTAACTACAACCTGGAAGCGGAGTTTACTTCGGAGGAGATCAGTCAGGAAAAATTAGGCGCTTTTGAAATCAGGGCACAACAAAAACTACAGGATTTTGCCGATTATGTCAATCTTGTCGCCGATACGGCTATCGACAGTATATTGCGGCAGCAGGCTGTTCGGCAGTCATTGAGCCTGTTTGCAGAAAGCAGTACGCCGGTGTCTATCGATGCCGGGCAGCAAAGTGTAGAGGTGTTCTTAACTAGCAGAATGACTGCTTCTGAAGAAAAACATATTTTTACAGTGCAGGATATTCAGGTAAGGGAGCACCTGCAACCCATTTCCGCACATCAGTATGAGGGCTGGCTTAGTTTTCAGCAGCAGGCTTCAGAAGAATCACAACCCTGGATCAGCCGGCAGGCCCGGATGATCGTGGAAAAAGTAGAGAAAAAGTTTGGTTCGGAAAAAGAACAGGTGTGGGAGGTATTTCTGGGAGAGATCAAATAAATCTCAGTCATTGTGCAGGCGCCTGGTCAGCAGTGCTGTCAGAAAAATACCTCCTCTGTTGTAAAAAGCAGGGCTGTGTCACCAGTAGAGTACCTATCAGGATATTATTAATTATCCCGGGAAGAAAAGTGATCCGCCAGAAAAGATTCCCAGGAATGGTAGTGACTCCCTTTGATGACCCGTGGAAATTTATGCTGGCCTCCTTCTTTTCCCTGAAGCCGCATCCAGGTATAAAAAGCCTCGTTTGGAAGTACCGTGATGATAATATCCTGCAAGGCGTGTTGCCGTTCTACCTGGTAGTCGTCGTTCAGTTCTTTTAAATACTGATCTAGTTTTTCCTTGATCAAAGCCGGGTTCACTTCGTGATCAATACCCAAATACCAATGGTGGGCAAAAAGGTTGTTGTGGGAAATACCCGCCACTGTGTATTCATTAATTTCTGCGTTTAACGCTTCCGACAGCATTTGTACGGCACGGTTCATATTATCTACTGAAAGATGTTCCCCACACAGGCTGAGGAAATGCTTGGTACGGCCGGTGATGACGAGCTGGCTGTCGGCTGCACTGGTAAACTTGACCACATCGCCTATCATATATCGCCAGGCACCTGCACAGGAAGAAAGCAGTAAGGCATATTCTTTTCCGGTTTCTACCTGATGGATCATCAGGGTTTCCGGATTTGGTATCAGGTCGCCCTGGGAGGTAAAATTTTTATCCGTAAAAGGAATGAATTCAAAGAAAATGCCGCTATTCAATACCATCTGCATGGCTTTGGTATCGGGCTTGTTTTGAAAGGCGATAAAACCCTCTGAGGCCAGGTAAGTCTCAATATAAGTCAGAGGTTTGGCACAAAGCCGCTCAAAGCTTTTCAGGTAAGGGGTAATGGCTACGCCTCCATGGGTAAAAATAGTCAGATTAGGCCAGATATCATGAATAGTGCGTAAACCATAGTGGTCTATGATTTTCTCTAACAGAATCTGTAACCAGGCGGGTACCCCCACAATCACACCAATGTCCCATTTATGAGCCATGCGGGTGATCTCGTCGAGTTTTTTAGACCAGTTTCTCTCTTTAGCGATCTTTGGGCCCGGCTTGTAAAACCTGTGAAACCAATAAGGCATTTTACTGGCTGTGATCCCGCTCAGATCGCCTTCAAAATAAACTTTATTCCTGTTCAGGTCTGTGCTTCCCCCCAGCATCAGAATACCTTTTTCAAATAATTTTTCCGGTAGGTCGTATCTGTACAAAGATAAGATTTGTCGGATCCCCACCCGTTGGATAGACTTCAGCATATCACGCGTGACCGGAATGTACTTGGAAGAAGCCTCTGAGGTACCCGAACTAAGTGCAAAATATTTTACCTTGCCCGGCCAGCAGACATCCGCTACCCCTTCCCGGCATTGGTACCACCAGTCATTGTAAATTTTGTTATAATCATGAATGGGTACCTGGGTTTGGTAGGCCTGGTAAAAAGCAAAAGGATCGTCCGAACGATAGGTATTCAGAATCTTTTTATATCCATAGTGCTGACCGAATTTGGTGCTACGGGCAGTGATCAGTAACTGGCGGAGCTGCTCTTTCTGAAGATCAAACGGATTGGCATATTCCTGTTCAATAGATTGTCGTAGTTGAAGGCCTTTTTTTAATAGTTTTCCCAGAATAGGCATAACATAAACATTTAATGATCGGAAAGCTAGTAAACATATAACGTCACAGATGCTACAAGAAAGTTAAGTAATTATTATTTTTTTGTTAAATGCGGATTGAATTAATTTGAAAACGAAAAATCAGTACCGTGAGCCGGATAGGGGCCATACTATGTACATCATGTTTCATACATAAAGATAAAGAATCCATGCGTTTCAGTTCTCTGGTTTTGTTAACCACTGGCTTCTTGCTTGCCTGCTCTGGTCAGTCTCAGCAGTCAGAAAATAATGAGCGTGCTACAGAAGTAGCCATTGAGGCTCCGCCTGAGACCATCAATGTGGCTACTATCGAACTGGTGGATCTGGAAGGAACGCGCATTCGCTGGGAAGATCTGAGGGGTAAAACCGTTTTTCTCAATCTCTGGGCTACCTGGTGTAAGCCCTGTATCATGGAAATGCCTTCTATGGACAAAGCTTTTCAAGCCCTGGGAGATGAAAACTTTGTCTTTCTGGCGGCCTCTTATGAGGAACCGGAAAAAATTCGGGCGTTCCGGGAGAAGCACCCTTTTTCTTTTTCCTTTGTTCATATGAAGAGCAGTCTGGAATCGCTGAATGTCTATTCTATTCCTACCACACTGATTATCAATCAAGAAGGGGAATTAGTAAAAACGATAGTTGGCAGTCAGCCGTGGGATCAGCCGGAAATGTTGAACGCACTCAAACAGATAGGATAGGTATGAAGCTTTTATATTTTTTTGGAGCGATTATTTTGATCATGGGAGGTTGCCAAACGGGGATGTTGCAGGAGCAAGAAGTAGCCGTACCTCAGCAGGTGGAGTTGCAGGTTCCTGCTGGTACGCAAAGCGGAGAGCCTAACTTATTTGTTTCGCCTGAGGGTACCCTGTATGTGTCCTGGATAGAAGCTGTCAATGATTCTATAGACAAACTCCGCTATGCTGTCTGGAGAGGAGATCAGTGGTCAGCACCTAAGACGATTGTAGAGGGGAAGAACTGGTTTGTTAATTGGGCTGATTTTCCTTCATTGGTAGCCATGGACAGTCTTATGGCCGCTCATTGGCTGGTGAAGAGCGATACGGGTACCTACGATTATAATATACAGGTAGCCTTATCCTATGACAGAGGAAATACCTGGCAACCTTCCTTTGTATTGCATCAGGATGGGATAGCGGCCGAACATGGTTTTGTCACTATGTTACCTTTGGCTTCTGACAAAATTTTTGCGGTATGGCTGGATGGTCGAAATAGTAAAGCAGGACAACCGGAGCAGGGAGAAGGCGGTATGCAGTTGCAGGCTACCTTTATAGGAGACCAGGGTAACCGTCAAAAAGAGATCACCTTAGACGACAGGGTATGTGAGTGCTGCCAGACCGATGCGGCCCTCACAGACGAAGGGTTGGTGGTGGTATACCGTAACCGGACGGAAGAGGAGGTAAGAGATATTTATATTATAAAGGAGCAGGCCAATGGCTGGAGTGATCCTCGACCTGTCCATCATGATGGGTGGAAAATAACAGGTTGTCCGGTCAATGGACCGGCAGTAGCTGCTTCGGGCAACCGGGTGGCCGTAGCCTGGTTTAGTGCAGCCAGCGAGAAGGAACCGAAAGTTCAGGTGGCTTTCTCTGACGACGGCGGTGTTCATTTTGCAGAGCCCATCCGGGTAGACCATGGTTCGCCCTTAGGCCGCGTCGATATTACCATGCTCGATCATGAATCTGCGCTGGTAAGCTGGATGGAAGCCAATCAGGAAGGGGCTGTCATTCAGATGGTACTGGTCACTGCTGAGGGAAAAAAAGAGCCTGCCGGTGTACTCGCTTCTACAATGGCCTCCAGAGCCAGTGGTTTTCCCGTGATGGAAAAAGCCAATGATCATGTTTATTTTGCCTGGACACACATAGATAGCATAGCAGCCGTTCGGACCGCTTATATGCCTGTTAATGCCTTTATCAATAAAATTAAATGAAAAGTATTATCTTAACAGGCCAATAAATGACGTTAACTTATTCTGATGCAGGAAGGTTAAATACAATAAATATCAAAGATATGAAGTTTAAATGGATCCATTTTTTTTATGTCATCTTTGTCAGTATGGCGTTAGGGTCGTGTGCCGACAGCCCGACGAGCAGTACGGAAGATGCAATAGGAGAAACAACAGAAGCTGTTGGTGAAGAACCTTCTGCGGAGCATCAGACCATTTCTGATGTTGTCGGAGGATATTTGCGATTGAAAGATGCTCTGGTAGATTCTAATCCTACTCAGGCCAAAGAACGTGCGGTTGAGTTGTTAGAATTAATTGATGCTACCCAGATGATCAACCTGCAGCAGAATGCCAAGCAGATTGCTGCTACGGAAGACCTGGAAAACCAGCGCGTTTATTTTGATTCTCTTTCCGTGAACTTATACCAGAAGGTGAAAGAAACCAAAAGCAATGAGCAGATACTGTACAAACAGTACTGTCCTATGGCTTTTAACAATCGGGGAGCCTTTTGGCTGAGTAGTAGCGAAGAGATCAGAAATCCTTATTACGGAGCGCAGATGATGCACTGTGGTAATACGGAAGAAACCATTGAGCCTTCTACCGACACGCCGTAAGGTTATAATCCTGTTCTGGTATTCAACTGGTATCAAGACTGATCAGGGCCTGACCGGGGTGCCATCCCTTTTCCTGAGTTGTGTCCAGTTATAGTCAAATTTTTCGGGTAAGGGGTATTGAAGAGCAATTTTTTCGTTAACATCTACACCCAGGCCGGGCGCTTCATTGACATACATGTAGCCATTCTTCATTTGCGGGCAACCCGGGAATATTTCCTGTAGTTCTTCTGAGAAATTGACAGCTTCCTGTATGCCGAAGTTCCAGACAGCCAGATCAATGTGCGCATTGGCAGCGTGGCCTACCGGTGATACATCGCCGGGACCATGCCAGGCGGTACGTACATTATACCATTCGCCCAGCCGGGCTACCTTCATTGCCGGAGTAATACCACCTGCCTGAGAAATATGAATGCGAATGAAATCAATCAGTCTCTCCTGCATCAGACCCACCCACTCGTGCGGGTTGTTGAAAAGTTCTCCCATGGCAATAGGAACCGCTGTTTGTTGCCGTAACAACTTGAAGTAATCATTATTCTCCGGTGAGAAAGGGTCTTCAATAAAGAAAGGGCGGTATTCCTCCAGGGCTCTGACCAGGTTGATGGCTTCTATGGGCTCCAAGCGTTCATGAATGTCATGTAGCAGTTCTACTTCTTCTCCGCATTTTATTCTTACCTGCTCAAACAGTTGTGGAATGCTCTTCATATACAGATGAGTGTTCATATAGTTGTCATCAGCGCCACCAAATCCTGCTTTTTTAAAATCCGGTGTGCGATCTCCACTGGCCCCATAACCACCCAGCATCTGGGAAGCACCGTATCCTCCTAACTGAATGCGTACATGACGGTAACCCTCTTCCATAAAATGCTGTACATTCTCTATGGTTTCTTCCACCGTCTGGCCTCCTCCGTGGGCATAGCAGTCAACGGCAAAGCGACATTTGCCTCCCAGCAGCTGATAAACGGGCATGCCAGCTCGTTTGCCCTTGATATCCCACAAGGCCTGATCCAGGCCACTTAAAGCGTTGTTCAGGACAGGGCCGTTTCGCCAATAGGAACTGACATAAGTAGTTTGCCAGATATCTTCAATATTATCTACATCACGGCCCCGGCAAAAATCATCTAAATATTGATTGATAGCAGCGATCACCGCATGGGCACGCTGCCGGAAGGTGGCGCATCCTACACCATATAAGCCGGGTTCACTGGTTTCTACTTTCACCACGATCAACTCTATGCCATGAGGACAAGTAGGGATCGCTTTTACTTTGGTGATCGTCACAGGTTTTGTGCTCTGATAAGTGCTATTGCGCGGCTCCGCCAGGCTGGGAATCGTGAATAAATTTGCAGCACCGGCGGCCGTACCCAATTTTAGAAGGTCTCTTCGGTTCATATGTTTTAGGTTGTGGTCAGCAGTATCTAATGTTACTAAAAATCAGACGATTGACAAAACAGAGAGGTAGCTTTGATTTGCTTTCTTCAAAATATCAGCTGTTTGTTTATGCAGGATATACCGTAACTTAGCCCTATGAAAGACTTTCATCTGTTGATTGTTGGGAATGAACTTAATATCCAACAGACCCTGGTTCCAACGCTGCTTTCCTTAGGATATGATCGTGTTGAAATGACAGCCAATCCTGAGCAAGTTTTCACAAAGATGAAAACAGACACGGTAGATATGGTTTTTCTGGAATTGAACAGGAAGAATTATCTGGATGTGGTTGAAATCAGTGAAACAATCAGCACACAGTTTCACATTCCTTTTGTGTATGTGATGGCTGCTCATGACAAATACCTGATAGAAAAAGCGGAGGAGACTGAGCCTTTTGGTATTATCCACCATCCGGAGGATGCTGCAACGCTGAGCACCCTCCTGAAGTCCGCAGCAAACTTCAAGGGCAGCGTTTATTTTGAGCACTTTTCAAAGCTGCACCTGATATTTGAGGCCTCTCCTGTAGGTATGTATCTAACAGATATGCGTGGTAAATTGATAAAGGTCAATCCAGCCTATTGCCGACTATTAGGTTATACCCCACAGGAGCTGTTAGGCAAAGATTTTACGCTGGGGTTAGCTGAGAATATAAAAAAGTATGCAGCAAATCTGCACCGTGAATTTCTGGAAGGATCTACTGATGAAAATAGTGGTGAATGGGAAATCACAGATCAGGAGGGCAATCCCAAAGAATTGCGGATCATGACCGAACGGATAGTCACTGCAACAGGTGTAAAGTATAAGCTAAGCACGGTGACTGAGATAACAGAAAAGAACGAAGAAATAAAAAAACTGAGAAAAGCATTACACGAAAAAGATGCTTTCGTTAAGGAAACATTGCACAGAGTAAAAAACAATTTTAACGTGATTGCTGGCCTGTTTTTTCTGCAATCTCAGAAGATAAAAGAGCATGCCGGGATATATCGGATCATCCAGAAAAATATCGGTCAGGTTAAAACCCTGGCACTTGCCTATGAACAACTCTACACCCAGGGCTCTTCTGAGATTAATCTGAAAGAATATTTAACATCACTTTCCTATCATATACAAACGGCTGACATGGGATCAGCGCAGAAAATAGCGATTGATCTAAGCGTAGAAGCGATAGTGATAGACATTGAAAAAGCCGTAACCTGTGGGATGATTATCTATGAGGTGTTGACTTATATGCTACAGGTTGTTTCTGTTCAGAATCAATCGGAGAGCATAGTTTTAAACGTCCATCGGAACATCCCTCGGATTGTCATGACCATGAAAGGTAGCGGTGTGCACCAGCACCTGCCACCTTCAGAAGGGCAAGCATTAGACCTGCCCCTCATCAAGATTCTTTCGGCACAATTAAAAGGAGAGTTACAAGTAGAAAAGCATGCTCCTGACAATATGATTGTCGTACTTGCTTTTGAAGCTTAGCTTATTAATTTTTTGTTAATGTCTCTGATAATGGCATCAAAAGCATTGCCAATGGTATATATGTATACATCACGATCCTCAAAAGGTTGATCCGGTGCCATTAATTTAGCTTTCGCCTGTTCCAGTGTAGCATTCAGATTATTGATTTTAAGTATTTCCAGGTGAGGCTTCACATTATGGTGGGTCTGTCTGAAAATCTCTAACTTCTGGTTGGCAATCGCAGAGAGAAAATTAACTTTAGCTATTTTAAGCTCTTCTATAAAAATCCTTAAAAAATTATCTGTTTCTTCCTGAGATTCAAAAAGACAGTGTAAATAGCTATAGTCTATCGTATCAATAATGTTGTTATGGCTGTACCACATAGTTTCTCACATTAAATTCGAATAAAGGTAAATCATTATAAAATGTTAGAAAATTTCTATTATATAAGTTCTCACTAAATGTAATCTTTTATAATTTTTAATATCATATCATTATCAATTATACTTTTTAAAAGACTTAACTAAGTATTAGCTTATTTTTCGCTAAAAAAATATTGTTAAAGCAATTCTGGAATGTATTTCACTGCTAAATTTTTGTAATGCAGAAACAGAGTGTGGAATATCGTGCCGGTTATGAGGAAAACCTGGAATAGGGGGAACAAGTACCAAAAAAAATTAGAAGAAATAAGGCGATTTATTTAATAATTTTGTGGAAATATTTCAATTTATCAGTATAATTTTTAAAAAGGGCATTTTTTCATCATGAATTTTTAAATAAAGAACGATAATTGTTGCTGATTTTATAAACCTGTTATGTAACTTTGAAAAGTTTTAAAAAAGGAATTAAATGTAAAAGCCATGATGCATACGATAGGAGCACAGAAAAATGAACAGCATAATCTGCAATCAGAAGACATTCAGTACGTTTGCGAACAGATTAAAATCAGTATCAATAATATGTTGAAGGAGACGAAAACCTCGAATGAGGAAGAGCGGTTTGAAAAACTTCATAAACTCAATGAACTTAAACAATTGCTGTCAACCATCGAAGATATCAACCATTCTGTCAATACCCTGTTGAGTCAACAACTGCAAAAACGTTCCCCTGAGATTCACTAACAAAAACATTAACGCTACCTATTTTTGTAATTTAATGTAAAAAACTCAGGATGAGTCTGCTGTAACCGGGTGGTAATCACGATCATCCAGATACGCTATCAAGGGTAAAGTTACCCCCTCATACAATAAAACTGATAACTACACATACCTTTCCTATCTTGGCTTTTATAATGATGTTCCTGCAACCTGTGAGTGAAAAGCCCCTTATCTCTGGCTACTCCTGGTGACATATCCTTTCAGAATATCATAAGAAACACTGCATTTACTGGTCATTCATTGACATACTTAACATCCAGCCCTTGGCGGGTTTCTATAGAAACTTGAGAAATAGCAGCCCCGGATGCCAATTATTCTCCATAAATAAGACGACTTTGTATTGATTGAAATCCTGGAGATTCATATTATAATTGGCAAGAGTCGTGCTACCCCAGATGTTTTCAGGAAGCAACCTGTGATTTTTGTATTATTTTCTCCAATACGGCTACCTTCTTTTCCAGAATAGCCATACGTTCTTCCATCCTGGAAGGAGGTTTAAGGATGGTACTATAAAATCCTTCTACTTTCCAGAGTTCTAATAGCTCGGTCTCTGAAATTTCTAACGCATCATAATTAGGATTATCTGCCTCAAACAAAAGTTTTGGTTTGTGGTGGCTGAGCCGCCTGGTATAAATACCTTTATCAGTAATAATCACATATACCTCTCCCAAAGGAAGCCGGGCATAGTCTTCTTTGGTGAGCAGGGAGCAGGATAAAATATCTCCTATAAGTAATCCCTTACTGTTAAATTCCATAGCATCATCCTGCACTTCAAAAGCCCTGGATTTTTCATGCTGCGTATTAGGAAGTTTTACATAAGGCAAACGGTTGATATAATCCTTATTCTGAAAACTGACAATATATTCCAGGTAGCTTTCCCTGGTGACCAGAGGGGTATCCTCTTTGTTTTGATCTTTGTCTTCAATAATTATTTTTTCTGCCGCTTTATGATGAAATTCCTCTTTGAAAATATCAAATCTATAGAGTTCATTAACAGTCAGTTCTTTGGTTAGCAGTAGGTCAATGGATAAGCTAAAATAATTGGCAATCCGTATGATGGTGTCTATTTTCGGCTCTGCCCGTCCTTCTTCATAAGAGCCGACACTGCCTCTGGATAAGTTGAAAAGATCAGCAAAATCGCTTTGGCTGATTTTCTTGACGGCTCTTATTTTCTTTATATTTTTTCCGATAATAGACATGTTAATAAAAAATATTGCTAATATTATGAGTTATGCTAACATTTTGAGCAAACATACGTAAATATAACCTAAAAGCCAATAATAAGACAGCAACCCAAAGACAGATTTTATAGATAGCCTAACCAGCATCATCTATCTTTGGCAGAAAAGTAAAATTGATAGAAGCTGACTTAAAAGTAATAAAAGCTACACAACTATGAATCCTTCGTTTTTGAAAGTTAAGCAGTATCTCCTGACACTGAACTACTCCATTGAGTATGAGCATGAAAGGGAAGGAATCTTTCTCATTCACAATGAGAGTACTGGGGTGAATAAAATGGTGTTAGGCTGTGCAGATCCTATCCTCATTATGGAACAATTTATTTGTGAAATAAAAAATGAGTCTATGGAAGTGTACAAACTGCTTTTACAAAAAAACCGGGATATTATCCATGGAGCCTTTGTATTGGATCAAACGGGAAAGCGGGTCATTTTCAGAGATACACTGCAATTAGATACGCTGGACCTGAATGAGTTGGAGGCCTCTTTTAACTCACTGGGACTTTTGCTCAGCGAGTTTTCGGAAGAAATCATTAAAATTTCAAGAGCTTAATAAGACTATATATTTTGTACGAGCATAGACTTGTACCCATACCTCTAATCTATCTTTTAAAACACATAAAGTAACAAATCATGAATATTTTCAGCAGATTATTTAAAGTTGGTCAGGCAGAAGCACACAACGCCATTAACAAACTGGAAGACCCTATCAAGATGACTGAACAGGGAATCCGGGATATGAAAATTGAGATGGATAAAGCTTTACAAGCCTTGGCAGAAGTCAAAGCGCTGTCTATCCGGACGAAAAATGACCTTCGTGCGCAGGAAGAACGCGCCAAAGATTATGAGCAAAAAGCAATTCTGTTGCTTCATAAATCGGAAAAGGGTGAAATTTCTCAGACTGAAGCCGACAGATTGGCAACAGAAGCCCTGACCCGAAAAGAACAGTCGGAAAAAGAAGTTTCCCGTCTGCGCATTGAGCAGCAGAAATATGACATCTCCGTACAGCATCTGGAGAAAAATATTGATACCCTGAAATCTAATATCAATACCTGGGAGAACGAATTGCGTACACTGAAAGCCCGTATGAGGGTAAGTTCTGCTACCAAGACGATGAATAAGCAGCTAGCCAATATTGACACTTCCAGCACAGTAGCCATGCTGGAGCGTATGAAAATTAAAGTAGAGCAGGAAGAAGCGATCGCACAGTCTTATGGAGAAATTGCTGCGGAAGCCAAAACGATTGATGAGGAGATTGATCGTGCCCTGGAAACGGAACAGGATACAGGGGCTTCCCATAAACTGCTGGAGCTCAAAAAAAGATTGGGATTACCTGAGAAAAGCAACAATAGCGAAAATGAATGATCTGTTAAACGCCGCTATCTCAGCGCCCAATTTGATTCCTACTATCCTACTGGTATTCGTACTCGTCTATTGGGTAGTAGTGATGCTGGGAGCCATCGATATTGATTTTTTTGATCTTGATATTGAATTGGAGACAGATGCGGACGTTGATGGAGAGTTTTCAGTATCCTGGCTCAATCATGTGTTGGGGTTCTTCAACTTGGGCCAGGTACCTTTCATGGTATTCATGACTTTTCTGATCATTCCAATCTGGGTGATCTCCGTCATGGGAAACTACTATCTTGGTAATGAATCGTTTTGGGTTTCGCTTCTGCTTCTGATTCCAAATTTAATCATAAGCCTTTTTATTGCTAAGTTTCTGACACAGCCTTTTATTCGCCTGTTTGGCCAACTGGACAATGATATGGAGCGGAATATGTCACTGATCGGTAAAATCTGTATAGTTACCTCCCAGGCGAGTAGTAAAAAAATAGGACAAGCCAAAATTGATACAAGTGGTGCTCCTTTACTCTTAAATATTCAAACACCAGAGGGAAAATCCGTCCAAAGCGGTGATACTGGCATGGTGATAGAATATCAGCAAGATCGCAATATTTATCTCGTAGAACCTTATGTAATTTGACCTTACGTCAGAATACAAAATAAATGCAGAAGTCTAAAAGCTTCCAGGACTAATAGTTTGGAGAAAAGTGCATAAAATAGTGCTGCTATTTATCAGAAAACTAGATCATTCCCATCTGATGAAAAATACGGTCTTGCAAGCCAAATACGAAGAGCTACCGTATCACTACCTGCCAACATTGCGGAAGGGTTCTGCAAAAGAGGCGGACAAGTTAAAGTACGCTTTCTAGACATCGCACAAGGTTCTTTGGAAGAAGTAAGATATGAGCTTATTCTTTCAGAAGATCTGAGATATAACTCCTTTGTGGAAGAAATTAAACTATTAGAAGTGAGTAAACTTTCGAAAAGTTGTATACAAGCAATTCTTACTTCTGCCTCCTGACTGCTATTTCAATTTTATCACTAAACTAACAACAATGGAAAAACAAATGCTTTGGGCTATCATCATCATCGGGGTAGTCTTGTTTATCGGACTGCTTTCTCTTCTTATAAAAATGTACCAGAAGGCGGTGCAGGGAGAAGCATTGGTTCGCACCGGCTTGGGAGATGTAAAAATCTCCTTTTCAGGGATTTTTGTAGTGCCTGTTCTCCATAAACTGGAAGTGATGGACATTACTCTGAAATCTATGGAAATCTCCCGTATGGGTAAAGATGGACTCATCTGTAAAGATAACCTTCGGGCTGACATCAAAGTGTCGTTCTTTATCCGGGTCAACAAAACCAAAGAAGATGTGGTCCATGTAGCGCAATCCATTGGTTGCAAAAGAGCTTCTGATCCTGATCAGTTACAACTTTTGTTCGATGCCAAATTCTCAGAAGCTTTGAAAACTGTAGGTAAACACTTTGAATTTGTAGAATTGTACAACTCCCGAAGTCAGTTCAAAGAAAAAATACTGGAAGAGATCGGGACCGATCTGAACGGTTATATTCTGGACGATTGTGCCATTGATTATCTGGAACAGACGCCGCTGGAGCATCTTAACAGCGATAATATTCTGGATTCCGAAGGTATTAAAAAAATCATTGACCTGACTGCCCAGCAAAAAGTGAAGGCCAATCTTATCGAGAATGAAAAGAAAAAAACACTAAAGAAGCAGGATGTAGAAGCAGAAGAAACCATCCTTGAGTTGGAAAAGCAATTAGTGGAAAAGCAGGAAAAACAGCAGCGGGAAATTTCTAACATCCGTTCCAGAGAGTCAGCCGAACGGGAAAAAGTAAGACAGGAAGAACATAAAAAAGCAGAGCAGGCTCGTATCGCTACAGAAGAAGAAGTAGGCGTAGCCGAACAGAATAAAGAACGGCAGGTATTGGTAGCACAGCGTAATAAGGAACGTACTGATGCCATTGAACAGGAGCGCGTGGAACAAGCTCGTTTGCTGGAAGCTACTGAAAAAGAAAGAGTGGTAGAACTGGCTCGCATTGAAAAAGAAAAATCACTAGAGGAAGAACGTAAGAATATTCAGGAGGTCATCCGGGAGCGTGTGATGGTAGAAAAAGCTACTGTAACCGAAGAAGAAAAGATTAAAGATACCCGTGCTATGGCCGAAGCAGAACGTAGCAAACAAGTAGCACTGGTCAATGCCGAACGAGATGCGCAGGAAGCACTGGTCAAAGAGATCAAAGCAGCTGAAGCTGCCAAACAGGCTTCTGAGCATAAAGCCAAACAAATTACGATTGATGCGCAGGCTGAGCAAGATGCGGCTGATTTTAAAGCCAAAGCCATGAAAATCATGGCAGATGCTGAAGCTGCTCAAAAGGCTTCTATCGGTTTGTCCGAAGCACAGGTCATGGAAGCCAAAGCAGCTGCCCGTGAGAAAGAAGGTCATGCAGAAGCCTATGTCATTGAAGCTACGGCTGAAGCAGAAGCTAACAAAATCCGGGCTACTAGCCAGGCACAGGCAGAAGCTGATGAGAAACTGGGGTTGGTGAAAGCCAAAGTGGGCAGAGAGCAGGGTAAATCTGAGGCTGAGGTAGTAGAAATCAAAGCAACGGCCAGCGAAAAACAAGGAATGATGGAAGCTCGCATCATGAATGAGAAATTCAAAGCTGAAGCGGATGGTATCCGTGAAAAAGCAAAAGCCATGCAGGAACTGGATGGCGTAGGTCGCGAGCATGAAGAGTTCAAGCTGAAACTGGACACAGAAAAGATCATTGAACTGGCCAGGATCAATATCCAGAAAGATATCTCTGAAGCCCAGGCTAAGGTGATTGCCGAAGCATTGAGAGCTGCTAATATTGATATCATTGGTGGAGAAACTATGTTCTTCGAGCAGATCATGGGTTCTATTACTAAAGGAAAGGCTATTGAGGGTATGGTACGCAATAGCAGTACGCTGATGGATGTGAAGGATACGTTCTTTAGTACTACCAACGGAGGTGGTTCTTTCAAAGAAAATTTCCGAAAATTCATTGATCAGTTCGGTGTAACGTCTGATGACATGAAAAATCTGACAGTTTCCGCCTTATTGCTCAAAATGATGGGGCAAACCGATCAGAAAGAAGCAAAAGACAGTCTGGGTAAATTACTTGACATGGCACGTACCACCGGCATGGCCCATGAACCGGTAAAAAATATTCATACTTAAAGTTAAAACAATATACTGGATGCGCACTCCCAACTCTTTTATGGTAGCTGGCATCCGGTATGAATATTTACCTTCAGAACTATTACACATCTACTATGTCTGATCAGAAACGCATCATAGAGAAAGCTCCGGAAAATCAGCTGGAAAGCAGTACTTATCAAATCCTTCAAAATCGGCTTCATCAGCATACTAATTTACTGCGAAAGCGTTTGGAAGAGCTGAACCAGGTCCGGAAAAAAGTATTTGGTTCTATCGATACCACACTCATTGCCACAGAAAGAATTCATACCCACAATAACTGTATTCCTATGGATATGGTGTCTCTGGGTTCCCGTTTCATTTTTGGCTACAATGTACATTTGGGTCTTAAAACACAGGTAGCACTTTCCGATGTTTTCAGTTTATACGACTACCGGGAGCATAGCTTTCATGAACTGGGATATGACCTGATTCAAAATCCGGCTTTTGTTGATGAATTTCAAAAAGTGTATAAGTACTATAAAAATACCAGGTTCATTCGCTTTGTGTTACAGGAATCCTATCTGTACATGGTCTTTCAGATTGGTAAAGGGTTGAATGATATCAAAGCGTTTAAGTGGCAAATCAGTGGTGATGAGTTGGTATATCTGGATAACCGGAGCGAACATGAACTCACCTTGCCACCCCAACATGATTTTGTGTGGCAACGTACTACCCGTGATGATCAGAGGGATGGAAAGTTTCCACATATTTCTATCAAAGACCGCGTTTTTGTAGAAACCATTGGCGGTGATCTGACTATCAAAGTAGAAGACAATACAGCTAGTGGTCAGGGTATTCATCGTGAAGAAGTAGAAGATAAAGACCAGACTTTAGATGATGCTGAAATCTATTACGCTATCCTGGGTAATATCATCTTGCTGAAAATCCGACCCTATCAGGAAAAGGCATACCGGTATATAGCTTACAATGCTAAGTTACTGGAAGTCAAACGCATTGATGCCATTCAGGATGCTGCTATTCTGTTACCAGATGAGCAGGGTATTTTATTTCCTAATGGTTATTATCTGCAAACAGGAGAATTCAAGCAGTTTGATAATGAATTGTCAGATCTGCGGTTTGAAAAGAAAATAACCTCTCCTAATGGAGAAGATTTCTTGTATGTTTTTTATCAGCAAACTTTAGGGGTTTATCAACTGCTACCTTATAATATTATTGAACAAACAGTAAAGAACCCTATCGTTTGTCATGGATATACTATTTTTGAGAATGGGGAGCTCTGCTACTTCAAGGCAGAATCTGAACCCAAAAGACATCATGCAATCCGCATCTGGCAAACACCTTTTGTAGGTCCTAACTATATCTTTTCCTCTCAAAGTGATTCTTATTTGCAGAAGGTTGGCAATCAGGATATCGTTCGAGCTATGGCTGAATGTCAGGCGCTGATCATGCTGGTGGAAAAAGGTGAAAATTACCAGAATATATACCTGGATCTCCAAAAGCAGGCAACTATCATCCTGGATGCTTATTACTGGCTCGACAAACCGGATACTTTTACCCTCCATGAACCATTGACAGCAATCCGGGATACGGCTTCTGCCGCTATTGATGAATATGAAAAGGTAAAGCGCATTAGGGAGAATACAAACCAGCAGGTATTGCAGGTTACTCAGGCCACTGAGCGTTTGGTGAATGATCTTAAAAGAAGAAAGCCCGAACATATCAACGAGTATGTCAATGCTTTGGCGCAACTACGTACTTTGCGGGGAGAAGTGGTTTCTCTGAAAGATCTCCGCTATGTAGATGAAGCGCTGGTAAGTCAATACGAAAATTTGCTTCAGGAATCAGCTGATCGAATCTCACAGAAGAGTGTTCAGTTTCTGTTACAGGAAGATGCGCTGCATCCTTACTATCAACAGATTAAAACATTAGAAAAAGCTGTCGCTGAAGTGAAAAAAGTGATAGAGGCAGATCAGTTGGATAAGAATGTTGCCCAGTTTTCTTCTGACCTGGAAATGCTCATTGAAGTGGTAAGTAATCTGGAAATTGAGGATGCTACCCAGACTACACGTATCATAGATCGTATCTCGGCTATTTTTTCTGACCTCAATAAGATTAAGGCACAGCTAAAGCATAGGAAAAAAGCATTGCTTAGCCAGGAAGGTCAGGCAGTGTTTCATGCCCAGATGAAGTTGATCAACCAGTCTTTACTGGGTTATATGGACGTGGCGGATACCCCTGAAAAATGTGATGAATATATCACTAAACTCATGGTGCAACTGGAGGAACTGGAAGGAAAATTTGCTGATTTTGATGAATTTATCGAACAGATCACTCAGCAGCGGGAGGAGGTATATAATGCTTTTGAGTCGCGTAAGGTTCAGCTGGTGGAGGCAAGAAACAAACGTGCGAATACCCTGCTACAATCTGCCGACCGTATCCTGAAAGCCATTCGAAACAGGATCAGCACTTTTACTAACGTAAATGAACTGAATGGTTATTTCGCTTCCGACCTGATGATCGAGAAATTGCGTAATACCATTGGAGAATTACAAAAACTGGGAGATACAGTCAAGGCTGACGATCTGCAAAGTCGGCTGAAGGCTACCCGGGAGGATGCTGTCAGGCAGTTGAAAGATAAGTCTGAACTTTATGTCGATGGAGAAAGTGTGATTCGTCTGGGTAATTTTCCTTTTTCAGTCAACACTTCCACTCTTGCTTTGACTACCATAGAGAAGGATGGAACACTGTGTTTTCATCTGACCGGCACTAACTTCTATACGCCTGTTGCTCATGTTAAAATTCAGGAATATAAACCGCTGTGGGATCAGGCTTTGGTCAGCGAAAATACAGCAGTATACCGGGCAGAGTATCTGGCCTATCAAATTTTTTTATCAGCACAGCAAAGAAATTCATCCCATTCGCTGGGATCTTTAGCAGCCCTTTCATCTGAAGATTTATTCCAATTGTTGCAGCAGAGGATGACGTCTCGTTATGAAGAAGGTTATATCAAAGGCGTTCACGACCATGATGCCGCTTTGATTCTGAACGCTGTACTGAAGATCTACCTAACGGCTGGTTTACTCCGCTATCCTTCTGAAGCTCGGACTTGTGCTGCGTTTTTCTGGTTACATTACCTGGAAAAAAGTAGTAAAAATGTCCTGAACTCCCAACTCAAAGGAGCTGGCTCAATTCTACAGGTCTTTCCGGAAAGTGATGAGTTTGATACGGTAAAAAATGCAATTACCCAGGAGATCAAGTATTTTATGCAGGAAAGTGGTCTTTTTAGTGGTCATATGGCTTCTATGGCTGGTGAGTATTTGTTCCATGAACTCATCAGAGACGATGATTTTGTCACGGATCAGGCTGCCATTGTGCTAAAAGATAAGTTTCTCAAAAAGCTGGAGCAAAGTAAAGCTACCGCTGATTACCAAAAGTCAGTCGATAGCTTATATGAAAATCCTTTTTTACAGTTTGAGTTAATCAGAAAGTGGATGCGTTCTTTTGTCCACCAGACCGGAGAGAGTTCTGCATTTGTTCATGAAGCTGCTTTTTTGTTGTTTTCAGATAAGCTAAAGACTGCGCAGGTGGTAGAAGCTTCTTTACAAGAAAATATTTCCGGTTTACAAGGTAGCCATGCGGCAATTCGGGAAGGTATTTATACCCTGCATTATCATCATTTCATGGAAAAGCTGCATGATTATACTAAAAACATAGTGCCTGCTTTTCAGGATTTTCAACAGTTAAAACGCAATCTTGTCACTGTCTATATGGAAGAGCTGCAGCTGGAGACATTTAAACCCCGTGTGATGACATCTTTTGTCAGAAATCAACTCATTGATAAAGTGTATCTGCCTCTAATCGGAGCTAACCTGGCAAAGCAGATAGGTATTGCAGGAGAAGGAAAACGCACAGACCTGATGGGCATGTTGCTACTGATTTCTCCTCCGGGTTATGGGAAGACCACCTTAATGGAATACTTAGCCAACCGACTGGGTATTGTATTCATGAAGATAAATGGTCCGGCCATTGGTCATGCTGTCACGGCAGTAGATCCTGCTGAAGCGCCTAATGCTGGAGCCAGAGCAGAACTCGAAAAGCTAAACCTGGCCTTCGAAATGGGCGATAATGTGATGATCTACCTGGATGATATCCAACACTGCAACCCCGAATTTCTGCAAAAGTTCATTTCTTTATGTGATGCTCAGCGCAAAATAGAAGGTGTTTACAAAGGTAAAAGCAAAACTTATGATTTTCGTGGAAAAAAGGTTTGTGTGGTGATGGCCGGTAACCCTTATACCGAAAGCGGTGAGAAATTTCAGATTCCGGATATGCTGGCTAACCGGGCAGATATTTATAACCTGGGTGATATCATTGGAGACTCCGCTACCGAATTTAAGCTGAGTTACCTGGAAAACTGCCTCACTTCCAATCCTGTGCTAAACAAACTGGTCAGCAAAAGCCAGCGGGATGTGTATACACTTGTAAAAATAGCTGAAACAGGTGAACAGGAAGGTGTTGAATTTGAAGTGCATCATGCTGCAGAAGAAGTGCGCGAATATGTAGCTGTTCTGCACAAATTACTAACTGTACGCGATACTGTGCTGAAAGTAAATAGGGAGTACATACGCTCCGCCGCTCAAGCGGATGCCTACCGTGCTGAACCGCCATTTAAACTACAAGGGTCTTATCGGGATATGAATAAAATAGCTGAAAAGGTAATGCCGGTGACGAATAAGGAGGAACTGCACACGCTCATTTTTTCTCACTATGAGAGCGAAGCCCAGACCCTTACTTCCGGTGCGGAAGCCAACCTGTTGAAGTTCAAAGAGCTGATGAATGAACTTGATGATACAGAAAAAGTACGCTGGAATGAGATCAAAGCAATTTTCTTCAAACATCAGCGGGCTAATGGTTATGGTAACAATGGTATTGAAAAAGCAGTAGAACAAATGGAAGAAATCTCTGTAAGCCTGAAAGGAATTGTGGAATGGTTGACGAAGCAGTGAAATATAACATTCAGAAGACAGAATACAGAAGCTAATATGCTGATACCCATATTCTGCCTTCTAAATTTCTTATTCTTTTCTCTAATCTCTTGAAAGCTTAGAGAGTAATCGCAAAATTTCCAGATATAGCCACACAAGCGTCACCAGCAAACCGAAAGAGGCATACCATTCCATATATTTGGGAGCGCCCTGGGTAGCCCCTTCTTCTATCAGGTCAAAATCGAGAATAAGATTCAGGGCAGCAATGCCTACTACTACCACACTGAACAATATACCTATCGGTCCTCCTTCATGAATCATCGGCAGGTAAATGCCAAAGAAACTCAGAATGAATGAAATCAGATAGGTAAGAGCCACCGCACCGGTGGCCACCATGACACCCATTTTGAACTTGGCTGTGGCCCTGATCCATCCCATTCTATAAGCTATCAGCATCACGGCGAACACGCCAAAAGTCAGCCCTATGGCCTGCATGACAATACCGGGAGCGCTTAACTCAAATATAGCAGAAATACCTCCCAGGAAAAGACCTTCCAATAAAGCATAGATGGGGGCTGTTATGCGAGCCATCTCTTTTTTGAAAATTGTCACCAGGGCCAGAATGAATCCGCCAATAGCGCCGGTAAAGGTCAGGGGTTGTACCAAAGTACTCCCTGTGGAGAATAAAGTCCAGTTGATGGAAGCGGCTAATATGACCAGTAAGAGTAAAAGACCACTTTTCTCAATGGTGCCTTGTACTGTCATAAGTCCTGTGGCATCCTGAACAGTAGCCTGCTGGAAAGCTTTCTTCAAAGCCGGATTTGATGTTTTCATATAATTCGTTATTCTATTGATAGGTAAAAATAATTGAAAGTAAAATTAAAATAGTTATATTTTTTATTTATTAATTACATAGTATTTTGTAGGGTGCCTACTATCTCCCTTATACAAAAAGAGTCGTTGGTCAATAGTTCCCACTCACTGCCTGTTTGCCTTTTGAAGAGCACCCCATTTCTCTTCTGTCTTTTTACGGAGCTTCATTTTGTAAATCTGTAAAAATATCAATATTATCAGGCACATTTTTCAAAACAACCTACATGGACGTACAAACCTGGACCTACCTCATCGTCGGACTTTCCTTTGCGCTTTATATTGGTATCGCTTTCTGGTCAAGAGCAGGGTCTACCCGGGATTTTTATGTAGCCGGTGGCGGTGTGCCCCCGCTGGCCAATGGCATGGCTACGGCAGCAGACTGGATGTCAGCCGCTTCCTTTATTTCCATGGCCGGTCTGATCTCTTTTATGGGTTATGACGGGGCCGTCTATCTGATGGGCTGGACCGGCGGTTATGTGCTGCTGGCCTTATTGCTGGCCCCTTACCTGAGAAAATTTGGAAAATTCACTGTACCGGATTTTATTGGCGACCGTTATTACTCCAATCTGGCTCGTACGGTAGCGGTTATCTGCGCTTTGTTTGTCTCTTTTACCTATGTGGCCGGACAAATGCGTGGCGTAGGCGTTGTATTTTCCCGTTTCCTGCAGGTGAGCATTGAGTGGGGGGTTATCATCGGCATGGCCATCGTTTTTTTGTATGCCGTGCTGGGAGGCATGAAAGGGATTACTTACACACAGGTAGCACAATACTGTGTCCTAATCTTCGCCTTCATGGTGCCTGCCATCTTTATCTCTATTCAACTGACAGGGCATGTCTTTCCGCAACTGGGCTTCGGCAGTACACTCACTCAGGAACCCGGCACTTATCTGTTGGATCGGCTCGACGGGCTGAACCGGGAACTGGGTTTCAACGCCTATACCAACGGGAGTAAATCAGCGATAGATGTATTTTGCATTACGGCAGCCCTGATGGTAGGTACTGCCGGGCTGCCCCATGTCATCGTCCGTTTCTTCACCGTTCCCAGAGTACGGGATGCCCGCCTCTCCGCAGGCTATGCCCTGGTCTTTATCGCTATCTTATATACCACGGCACCTGCTATAGCTGCCTTTGCCCGTACCAATTTGATCAACACAGTCAGCAATGTGGATTACCAAAGTCTTCCCCGGTGGTTTAAGAACTGGGAGAATACAGGGTTGCTGGCCTGGATTGACAAAAACAATGATGGCAAAGTCCAGTATGCCAAAGGGGCTGCCATTACCGGTATTGTCCCTGAGTTTGCCCAGGAGCAGGGCGATCACGGGCAGCGCGTGGTGACCAATCCGGATGCCTCTTCCGATAATGAATTGTATGTGGATCAGGATATTATGGTGCTGGCCAATCCGGAAATTGCCCGTTTGCCCAACTGGGTGGTGGCCCTGGTAGCAGCCGGTGGTCTGGCCGCGGCCTTGTCTACAGCGGCGGGACTCTTGCTGGTGATCTCTACGGCTATCTCTCACGATCTGATCAAGAAACAGATCTTACCGGATATCAATGAAAGAGGAGAGCTATGGGCAGCCCGTATGGCGGCGGCTGTTGCCGTGCTGGTCGCTGGTTATTTCGGCATTCACCCGCCCGGCTATGTGGCTGCTGTCGTCGCCCTGGCCTTCGGCTTTGCGGCTGCCTCCTTCTTTCCGGCCATCATGATGGGCATTTTTTACAAAAGAATGAACCGGGAGGGTGCCATCTCAGGGATGGTGGTAGGGCTGCTCTTTATGCTTTTTTATGTGCTCAAATTTAAGTTCAACCTGCTGGGAGGAGGAGAGGCTACCGACTGGTGGCTGGGCATTTCTCCCGAAGGTTTTGGCTTTGTGGCCATGCTCATCAATTTTGCCGTAGCCTTAGTGGTTTGCCATCTGACGGCTCCTCCTCCTGAGGATGTACAGGACATGGTAGAAGAGATTCGTTACCCCAGAGGCGCGGCCAGACCTCACACAGAATAAGCCGGAAAACAGCCCGGACCACCCCGTCAATATTTTCGATTGATTTATTAAATTATTAATATTAGGTCTATAAAAGGAAATTTTTTTATCATACCCCTAACCATACGCAGCCATGAGTAATAAGATTCAAACCCTGAGCGGTTATATCCATGAGTATCAGAAGAGTGTGCAACAGCCGGAAGAATTCTGGGCCAGGATCGCTGAGTCTTTTTTCTGGAGAAAGAAATGGGACAAAGTGGTGGAGTGGAACTTTGAAGGACCCGACGTGCAGTGGTTTATCAATGGAAAACTTAATATCACGGAAAATATACTGGAACGCCACCTCTTTACCCTCGGAGATCGTCCGGCTATTATCTGGGAGCCTAACAATCCGGAAGAGGATAACCGCATTATTACCTATCGCGAACTGTATGAGCAGGTGTGCCAGTTTGCCAATGTGCTGAAAAAGCAAGGCGTTACGAAAGGCGACCGGGTCATTATTTATATGCCGATGGTGCCTGAAGCGGCTGTTGCTATGCTGGCCTGTGCCCGTATTGGTGCCGTACATTCGGTTGTGTTTGCCGGCTTTTCTGCCAACTCCCTGGCCGACCGTATCAACGATTCAAAGGCCAAATTGGTGCTCACCTCCGATGGTAACTTCCGGGGGCCTAAGACCATCCCTGTGAAGGCGGTGGTGGATGAAGCACTGGCTTCCACTTCTTCTATAGAGAAAGTAATAGTACTGAAGCGAACCGGAAATGAAGTTACCATGCAAGCGGGTCGCGACCTGTGGTGGCATGAAACCTTGCAAGGGGTTTCCAAGGAAAACAAAGCGGAGGAAATGGACGCAGAAGATATGCTTTTCATTCTGTATACGTCCGGCTCTACCGGCAAGCCCAAAGGCGTGGTGCATACCTGTGGTGGGTATATGGTCTATACTGAGTATACTTTTCAGAATGTCTTCCAATACAGCGGCGGCGATGTATACTGGTGTACCGCCGACGTAGGCTGGGTTACCGGGCACTCCTATATTGTCTACGGTCCGTTGCTGGCAGGAGCCACCACGCTCATGTATGAAGGAACCCCTACGCATCCGGACGCCAGCCGCTTCTGGGCTATTGTAGATAAATATAAGGTGAATCAGTTCTATACGGCCCCTACCGCTATCCGGGCCTTGCAGGCATTTGGCATTGACCCACTGAAACCCTATTCGCTGGAATCTCTCCGTGTCATTGGTTCGGTAGGCGAGCCGATCAATGAAGAAGCCTGGCACTGGTACCACGATCATGTGGGTAAAAGCAAATGCCCCGTGGTGGATACCTGGTGGCAAACAGAAACCGGGGGTATTATGATCTCTCCCATTCCTGGCGTAACACCCACCAAACCTTCTTATGCCACCTTGCCACTACCGGGTATACAGCCTATTATTGTAGACAGTGAAGGTAAAGAACTGAAAGGCAACAGTGTGCAGGGTAATCTTTGTATCAAGTTTCCCTGGCCTGGTATTTTAAGAACTACCTACGGCGATCATGAACGCTGCCGGCAGACGTATTTTTCTGCCTATAAGAACCTCTACTTCACCGGTGATGGTGTGAAAAGAGATGAGGATGGTTATTACCGCATTCTGGGAAGGGTAGATGATGTGATCAACGTATCCGGTCACCGTATGGGCACGGCGGAAGTGGAGAATGCCATCAATGAACATCCGAAAGTGATAGAGTCAGCCGTGGTAGGCTATCCGCATGAGATCAAAGGACAGGGTATCTACGCCTATGTGATCTGCGATATGACTGATCGTTCGGAAGAAAACCTGAAGAATGAGATACGGCAGACGGTAAGTCAGATCATTGGCCCCATTGCCAAGCCGGATAAGATACAGATTGTGCCGGGCTTGCCCAAGACCCGTTCCGGTAAGATCATGCGGCGTATTCTTCGTAAAATTGCCCAGGGCGATACTTCCAATATGGGCGATACTTCTACCTTGCTGAATCCCGATGTGGTGGAGCAGATTATTGAAGGAGCAAAGAAATGAGGGAAGGATTGAAGGGTTGAAGGATTGAAGGACTGAAGGATAGGATGCGTGAATGATGGAATGAAAGTATCAGAGAATGTATTGAATGTATGAACGATGAAATGCATGAATGATTTAATTGGTATGAGAAACAGGCAGACATCCCCACATTTAAGCAAACTCACATGCTAGGATTCAATGATTTTCACTTTCAACCATTCTATCACTCTTCCATTCAATCCATCAATCCTTCGATCCTTCACACCTTCAGTCCTTCAATCCTTCAATCAATCCGGAATCACCACCATTTCAATATCAAACTCCTGGCAAAGGCGGAACATTTCCTCATCGGGTTTACTACAAATGGCTACCGTCTTGATAGAATGCGGCTGGTAGGGCATCATCTTCTCCCGGGCTGAAAAAGCTTCTCCCAGCAATTGCATCCCTATGGCTGTTTTTTCTGTCTGGACGATGATAATATCTTTATCGGTAAAGTCATAGGTGCCATCTTCCTGGATCTGCTTCTTTTCTCCCAGCACGATGATAGCATCTATAATCTGTTTATTGGCGTTTTTCTTATTAGAGGTTTTCTTTTTGGGCGTTGCCTGAAATTTTTCAATCAGAAGTCCTCCTGTCTGTTCCCAGTACTTTCTGATTCTTCTGCTTTCGTTACTACTCATTTTCTGATGCGATTCAATGTGGTAATGCGTGTGGTTACAGCGCATAGTGTATCATGGCAAGCATGGCTTGGGCGTAAGGGCCAGATGAAAGAATTGTACAAACGTACATAAGCCGGGAATTCATCATGTTTTTTACTTTGTTCCTGTGAATGATCTTTGTGTTTTATAATTTTCTGTTGCTTACGCCAGGCATATACGCAGCTTTTGTCTGCTTTGGATTGATCAGTGGATAGCGGGTATCTGGATGCCAAAGCTTTCCAGGAGCTGGCTTTCCTTTTTCAGCGCCACCCGGGCTACTTTTCGGAAATCGGTGAGCCAGGTACGCAATTCTTTGACGACCATGTTTCTTTTTTGCGTGGCCTCCTGGGCATTGCCCTGACATCGCATCCGCTGGCTACAGGCGGCGATGATGGCTTCAACCATCGCTTTGGCCTGGGCAAACTCTTCCGGTTGGGCACCATACTTTTTCAATACCGGGATGATGGGCTCCGTCTGTTCGTAAAACCGGTGCATCTGTTTGCTTAGCTGGACCTGCCCCTGTTTGCGAGCCCCTTTCAACTCCAGTTTTTTCTCCATTTCCGGATCATTGCGGAAGGCAAAGCGGGCAATTTCCATGTGTTCTTTATACAAGGCTTTTGCCGTTTCCAGATCTTCACGCAGGCGGAGGCTAATCCCTTTCTCTTTGCTGTAGTGATCTTCCTGCTCTGTCTGTAGCATGACGACAGTTTCATACAGGGCTTTCCCTTCCTGCAACCGCTGCTGGTGATATCCAAATTCGGCCATCTTCGCTTTCACCTGCGGATGGCTTTGTACATTCTCAAGCACCATCCGGGCATGATCCAGCAAGACATCAAAAGACTGATTCATGGCATAGTTGTTTTTGTTTTAGAAAAACTAACAGCCAAATGTATTATTAATTAAATTATAGTTTTTAGTATTATAATTAAATAAATACGGATGTGAGATAAGTACAGAGAGTGGCTAGAAAGGGCAAAAAGAGTGTTGAAAAGGCATTTTCTGATAGGATAAGCGCCAGAAACGACATAAAGAAAGGGGCATAAGCTTCTTTTTTTCTCTGAAACGTACCTCTTAGGCTTTGTTTGAAAGCGGAGCAGCGGGTTATTTAATGATGTAGGGTGTTACTCTGAAGAAGGGCAGAGGCATGATGTACCGGATAGGATAGACCTCCTGATAGGAGCAGGGGGATATTTTGTGCAGAATGACAGACCGGGCAAATGATTACGTGAGAGAATTCCTGAATGATTAAGGGGGCAGGGCTGGTAATTGGCTTACCTGCGGGCATGTATGATGAAGCGGTTAGTTAAAAAAAGGCAGAAACTGCCCTGTACGGAGACTTGGTTAAGATTGCTGATGGAATAGATGCTTTGTGGTGGATAGGTATTTCAACAATGCCATAAGGCTAATCCGCCTTAAACAATCTGGTCATTTCTTCCAATGTGCCTAGGTATTGATATGTATTTTCTGTGACTGCTTCAGGCTGGGAAACTCTGTAACGTTTTAAATGAAGTTGCTCACCTTCTGCTTTACCTTCAAAAATTATCTTGTCTTGGAGAGAATTATCTACTAAGTAGAATTTGATATTTTCATCCTCAAGAGAAGAGATTTTATTCTGGATTACAAAATCTTTATCCCTTAATACTGCATTTGCTTTCTTTAGTTGTTTACTTACCTGATCTTGATCGTCAAAATCATGCTTATACCCGGTGGTGGAGAAGCTAAACACTTCATTTTCAATAAAAACCAAGTAAGTGCGTCTATAAATAGTGAAGACGTTAGCCCCATAATTGTCTTCTCCTTTAGACTCTCTGATGCTTCTATATATACCTATTTTCATAAAAGTATAGCAAGTTTGTTCAGACAAACCCTATTTTGTCTGTTAATACAATTGGTTGATCTTTTTCAACTGGTAAGATCTTCAAGAGTGCCCACATATTCATAAGTCTCTTCTATGATCGCTTCTGGCTTATAGACTCTATAGCGCTTTACCTGAAATCGCTCACCTTCCGCTTTGCCCTCAAAGATGATCTTATCATCTAAGAAATTATCTATCAGATGAAATTTAATCTTACTCTCATCAAAACTTTCTACCTGACCTTGATAGGGGTATTTTTTGTTCATTAACTTTTTGCTTAGATGTTTACGGTCATCATAATTCTTTTCAGAACTACTGGTAGAAAATTTAAACACCTCATCGTCTACAAATAGTAAGTAGTTTCGTATGTAAACAGTGAAGGCGTTAGCACCGTAATTGTCTTCTCCTTCAGAATCTTTGATGCTCTTATATACTCCTTTTTTCATAACTTTTAATATTACTGACTATTCTCCTGTGCCGATATATTCAAAAACATCGTCAAGAAAGACTTCGTCCGGTTTGTTTTCACGATGCGCTTTCAAGTATAGCTTATCCCCTTCTTTTTTACCTGTAAATATTTCCCTGGTTTTTAAGAAAGGATTGTAAAAGGTAATCTCAACAGTATTTTCATTCTCTATCGTAATAGCTCCTTTATTATCAAGTTTATCAAATTCTTTTTCAAACAATCTCCAATTTGGGATACCCTCACCTTCAGTCAATATTGAAAATACTCTTTGTTCATCAATAAAGCCCAGATGATAATAACTTTTTACATTAAATGTAACACCGCCATAATTATCTTCCACTTCAACAACCTGAGATCTGTAAAATCCTTTTTTCATAGCTAATATGGTCAATTTGTCCAGTCAAAACTCATGTTATCTAAATCTATCTGTTTCAGATAAGTAAGTCACCGGCCAACAAATGAACTTGTTGAAAAAATCTATGAAACATAATCTTCAGGAGTGCCTATATACAAATATATTTCATCATTTACCTTTTCAGGCTCAGATTCTCTATAATGCTTTAAATTAAGTTGGCTACCTTTTAAAGTTCCTGAATAATTAGTCCTACCAAAGTAGAATTCGTCGATAAAAAACTTGACTTTACCATCCGAAAAACCCACTAATTCTCCTTGATGAGAAAACTCTATGAGATTATCTATTTCTTTTAGCTGCTCTTTATCATCAAATTCAGGATCATACCCTTCAGTTGAAAATAGGTATACTTTATTATTTTGGTCAAAGTATAAATACCAATAGCCATATCTTTTGAAAGCATTACCTCCATAATTATCTATGCTTTCAAGTGCCTTTGTAGTTCGGTATATAGATTCTTTTAACATTTGATCAACTTAGAGTTACAAGTTTCGGACTTAAAAGTCAGCTTTTTACAGATACAAACTGATAGATATGAGGCTTTTCATTAGAGAGATTCTTATCAAGCAGTAGTTCTGTGATATTTTTTTCTGCTAACGCAGATTCTATAAAACAGGAAGGCATGCAATTGTAGGAAGCTTCATTGCTAAGCGATCGCAATTTGATAATATTGTCATTCCAACTAACTGCTGAAATCTCAAAAGTTTCAGCTTGTTGAAGTAATTCCATTTTATGATACAATTTAAAATAATCTTCATCGTCCGGTCTCTTCCCCTCGCTTCTGCTAAAGAGTATAGCGCGATCGTTTGGAAGGAATTTTAAATAGGAAACATCCTTATTAATAAAAAATGAAGATGCATGATACTCAACAGAAGTATCTTTTATGCATCTAAATAATCCATTTTTAGGTATTTTGATTGACAGAGACATTAGAAAGAAAGTGTCAAAAACAAATATTACTTTGCAGATATTCTTGTGAGAAATATGGTTCTATTATCCGTTTTTAATTTGATAGTTTCTTTCAATCATATGATCATAGTGTTAATTATTCTCCTGTGCCGATATACTCAAAAGTACCTTCAAGCCATATTTTATCAGGTTCACTGTTTCTTACAGCTTTAATCTGTAGTTGATCTCCTTCTTCAATCCCAGTAAAATGAATTTTATCATTGTTGTAAGGATCTATGATAGAAAATTCAATTTGATTATTTTCAACCTTACCAATTTCTCCGCTGTATCTAAAGTTTCTTCTGGAGTAAGGAGCAAACCATAACCTACCACCTCCATAAAAACCAACTAGGTTTTCAGGAAAATAAAAGCAGATATGATGGTAGTAACTGTCTTGTAAAGTTACACCACCATGAACCTCTTCTGTTTCCTTTTTTTGCATTGAACAATAAACCCCGTTTTTCACTATCATAACTTGAAATTTATTGGTGTAAATAGATAAAAGCAGGCTTTTTAAGAAATAAAATTTCTTCACTCATCAAAGCTTCCAAAGAATCAATTGATTTATTTAAGATTACCTGAAGAGCTGGAAATTAATCTCATTAAAAGGTTTATTAAATCTATTCTTGATTTACAGAAGCAACAGATTACTTTTTACTAATATGTTTCCAGCAACAATCAAAGCTTCTAATCCGCCTTAAACAATCTGGTCATTTCTTCCAATGTGCCTAGGTATTGATATGTATTTTCTGTGACTGCTTCAGGCTGGGAAACTCTGTAACGTTTTAAATGAAGTTGCTCACCTTCTGCTTTACCTTCAAAAATTATCTTGTCTTGGAGAGAATTATCTACTAAGTAGAATTTGATATTTTCATCCTCAAGAGAAGAGATTTTATTCTGGATTACAAAATCTTTATCCCTTAATACTGCATTTGCTTTCTTTAGTTGTTTACTTACCTGATCTTGATCGTCAAAATCATGCTTATACCCGGTGGTGGAGAAGCTAAACACTTCATTTTCAATAAAAACCAAGTAAGTGCGTCTATAAATAGTGAAGACGTTAGCCCCATAATTGTCTTCTCCTTTAGACTCTCTGATGCTTCTATATATACCTATTTTCATAAAAGTATAGCAAGTTTGTTCAGACAAACCCTATTTTGTCTGTTAATACAATTGGTTGATCTTTTTCAACTGGTAAGATCTTCAAGAGTGCCCACATATTCATAAGTCTCTTCTATGATCGCTTCTGGCTTATAGACTCTATAGCGCTTTACCTGAAATCGCTCTCCTTCTGCTTTACCCTCAAAAATGATCTTATCATCTAAGAAATTATCTATCAGATGAAATTTAATCTTACTCTCATCAAAACTTTCTACCTGACCTTGATAAGGATGTTTATTACTTTTTAGTTGGTTACTTAAATCTTCTTGGTCATCATAATTTTCCTTATAACCACTAATAGAAAATTTAAATACCTCATTGTCTACAAATAGTAAGTAATTTCGTATGTAAACAGTGAAGGTATTAGCACCGTAATTGTCTTCTCCTTTAGACTCTCTGATGCTCTTATACAGTCCTTTTTTCATAGTGTTATTGCTTCTGACTATTCTCCTGTGCCGATATACTCAAAAACATCGTCAAGAAAGATTTCTTCTGGTTTGTTTTCACGATGCGCTTTCAAGTAAAGCTTATCCCCTTCTTTTTTACCTGTAAATATTTCCCTGGTTTTTAAGAAAGGATTGTAAAAGGTAATCTCAACAGTGATTTCATTCTCTTTCGTAATAGATCCTTTAATATCCATCAATGCTGAAGATGATAATAAAACAGACATTTTAGGCTCACCTTTTGAAGATGAAAGAATCATATATATGTTGTTGGAGTCAACAAAGGCGATGTAATAGTGCGCAGCTTTTTTATATACTACACCGCCATAATTATCTTCCACTTCAACAACCTGAGATCTGTAAAATCCTGTTTTCATAGCTGATATAACTAAATTGTCCAGTCAAAACTCATGTTATCTAAATTTATTTGATTCAAATCAAATAGACTTCCGTCTATCAAATGAATTTTAGTTATGCCATTTTCCTTCAAATATTTAAGTTCTTTGGCATATCCACTTGGGATAAATAAACCATTATTAATATTTACATCTTTTCTGCCATTCTTCCATGTAAACATCAGTTCATCATATGGATAAGTTACTAATACAAATTTAGCTTTTGAGGGGTTTTTAATTACTAAATCTAAAAGTTCTTTGTTAAAATCTTCAAAAAAAGTTTCCCAGGTTCTCATTTTTCCGTCTACCAAGCCATCCGGGATATTTAGAACATGTAGACTTCCTGGGCGTAATTCGAATCCATTATCAGCAAAAGAATAATTTTTTAAAATTGAAAGATCTTCAATAATGTCATCTGTTCCTACTTCGCCTGCTATACCTGGTATATCATTTGGTCTATACTTCCCAAGCATTACGATGGCTTTATCATCACTTAGAATAATAGTAACTCCGTTTTTAAGTTTTATAACTTTCAAACCCCCAGGTAAACCATGAATAGTTTTAAGACTGGTTAGAAATTTATCATAATTGCCTTTGATAAATTTTGCTTCATCCAAGGAATAACCTAAAAACTTTTGACTTTCAATCTCCAAAAATAACATCCTTCCTGTAATAGGATCGTGTTTGATATAGTACTTACCATCCTGGCTTATGTAATGTACAAAATCTTCATGGCGCTGCTTCCAAAAATCTGCTGCTCTATATATTTTTCCGTTTTTCCCTTTTAGCTGTCTGAATTGCCCAACGGGTGAAGGAATGTCAAGCAGGTTGTTTCCCCCTTTGGTTATTTTACCTGTAAATGCTGCTAGATGATTCTCTGCTTTGGCTACACTTCCCCCATCTGAAACCAACCCCAACTCTTCTTCCAGATAGATACGCTGGGCATCGGTCAATTCATCGCTTACCTCGCTATATTCACTATGTAAATGGCTATATTCGCTACGTAAGCGGCTATACAACCCATCCGCTACTGAAGTTGTAAGTAATCCTAAATCAATATAAAATTGGTACTCTTGCCAGACGGCACAAAATTTACTGTCTGCATAATCCTCGCAAAATCCGGTTGTGATGCCTGCGGCAATATCAGCGAACCCTAAACTCGTTCGGGCGCTGTTAAGCAGAAATTTACGGGAGGCGACACCTCCTAACTCCATAGCAGCCGCCGCACCTCGTAATCCTGTCCATACCTCACCCATCCCTACAGTATACAAGCTTGCTTCTATGGCCGTCCATCCTAAATCTTCCAGTGTCTGGCTATGTTGCTGGTCAATGAACAGTTTTGCTGCTATGGCGGGTAAGGTGGTAAAGGGTTTATCTGCATCGACCTCTGGTTTGTAGAGATAAACAGGATCAAAAGGGGAGATGAGCAGGGAGATAGGGGCTCTCGTTTTTCCGTGTTGGTAGGGTTCTGCAAACAAAATCCTGCCGTCATCCTTTATGACAGCTAGGTCGCTGGCATTTCCAAAAATATTATTGGTAATGATAAATTTCCCTGAAGAGCTAATGTTGGGCTTATGGTTCTGATAATGTTCTGTCCATAAGGCAAGCCATACTTTTACTAGTTTAGGTTTGTTCTCAGCAGAAACTCCCTGGTAGAGCGTTCTGACCCATTGTGGGTTTCTTAAAAACAGATTATAAAAGTGTGTTTTATCCGCTGCAGGAATGGTGTTTAATACATTGAGCAACACTTTTTGATAGGTGTCTTTATTCTGACCTACATAATCTTCCTGCTCGTCAAGAAGGTCTACAAGAAGTCTTTCTCTGCTTGACCTGTCAAATTGTTCCAGCTCACAATAAGAGAATAAGAAGATATCTTCAGCCTTCCAGTCTAGGACCTTGTTAACATTGAATGCTTTATAAGAATGGGTATAATCAAGTCCTGTTTCCTGTAAAAGCCATCTATAAATATTTTCTTTTGTCTTGGGGTCTGTGTCGTCAGGTACTTTGAAAGTGATGTTCCCATGAACGGCAGGAATGAATAACCCATACGTATGTGGATATTTAGCTTGTCCTATCTTCAGCTGAGTTTCTTTATAGCCAAAGAAAAAGCTGGATCCTGGTAAACCATCGCTAATGCCCACATGCAGTTTGGTTTCTTTAAATGCGTCTGAGGCTAAATATCCTTTATTGCCAAAATCTAATACAGCCAGAATATCTTTGAGTGGGATATCGTAACGGTGGTATCCATAATAGACGTCAACTACAGGTTTGTTTCTCTGAACACCGCATTTAATAAAGTTGATCAGCCTCCCTACCTCCTGGGCAAAAGTTTCAGAAACATAAGCGCCGTCATCATCATCCTGAAAAAGGGCAATCATATGAATAGGGTTGTGAATATAATCCCATTGGTACTTGTGCAGAAAAGTACCTCCACGATAATCCATCAGATTATCAGTCTGCCCTGGGGTGCTGCCTTTCTCTTTGAAAATATGTTCCAGGCGATAGGCACCATGTCCTAATTCATGGGCTATGGTAGTGAGGAATTCGTCTTCGCTTTTGTTAGCATCCAGGAAAATAAAACCTGCCTGTCGTTTACGAGGCATATAGCCTTGTTTCTGGCCACTTTCACTGCCTGCTACCAGAAAGAGGTAATACTTGTCATCATCAAAACCTTTTACCTTCTTGTACGCCTTCAGGATATTCTTCATCTCCAGGGTGTAATTAGAGAAGGTTCCACTAAATCCATCATCCACTTTCTCATCTCCATTTTCATCCCAGTTGATTTGAAGTGCTGTTTCTTCAGTCACCTGCCAACTGACGACTGCCTGGGAGTATATGTCAGTCAGTTTGTTTTGCAGATGGGTAACAGAATAGGGATTGTGAATGTCGTTTACCGGAATTATGACAAGTTGTTCCAAGATAGGGTCATAGCTGCTCAGGTGAAGCGCACCTGTGATGACTTCTTCTTCCTTGCCCCCAGTATTGATGATTTTCTGATAAGCCGTTAGCTGTTCTTCTGCTTGATCACCCAGGCCAATTAGGGTCAGACTTTGTTTACCTTCTCTTGCTTGTCCGGAAGTATTGACCATGAAACTGCCTGCCTGATAAGTGATGTAATTACTCAAACTGTCGGCACCTTGCCATTGAGCGGTTAAGTATTCTGGTCGACCATTGGACAGGGCTTTGTACCCTATAGGAAAGGTTTCTCCTAATAGCGATTGTGTGGGATAAAAGACGGGTGCATAGTTTTCTCTGGGTGGATCGTACCCGTATTGTCGCTGATGTTCGTCGGAGGTAAATTCCACTAATAGAGGTGCTTTCTGCAATGCAGGTAAAGTGTCAGCAGGAAGCTTTTCCTGGGCAGTAGCATCAGCATTATTGTTGGTCTCTGTCTCGGATACATTACCTTCTTTATCAACTGACCAACGCTTGCCACTGCTATCGGTCAGATGCGTATCTTTCTTCTTTCCTGTCTTTTCATGAGTTTCCTGTTTATAAAGTGCTTCTTTTCCAAGCGTGTCAACAACTGTAATCTGTCCTTGCTCATTGACATATACTGAATCTACAAAATAGGGTATGGTGATTGCCTTTGCATTTTTATCAACAGTTCCTTCTGGTACCTTCTCTTTGACTTTGACTATGCTTTCTTCATCCAAATTCAGAATACCATTGCCAGATGGGTCAGTCAGCGCATAAATATTTCCGTCAATGAGGCGGTAGTCTGTGTTGACATGTATGCCCTCAAAGCGAACTTTGACTCTGGCCATATTCAACAGGGGCATTTCAGCAATACCTTCTCCTGAAAATAAGCCATTACTACCCCATACTTCCGTTAATTGTACATCAAAGTCGCCAGCATATACATAGTCGCCTATGAAAAGTAGTTTCAGTAACAGTGGATTGCTTAGGTCATAAGATGAAAAAGGTTTGCCACATACCAGTTCATTTTCTGTTCGGGATAAAGTACGGATACTAGTGTTATGGGTGTAGTCTCCATTCACTGTACCGCATAGTCCTTTCACCTGGTATTCATACTCAGTATCAGGTTTCAAAGAATTGATTGTAAAATCATTCAGGTAGGTAGTTTCTTCAAACCAGTGAGCACGAGGTCTACCGGCTTCCCTATAGCGGACTATGTAAGCGGTATGGACTGGAGCAGAGGGCCATGATAGTTTAATACGGGTGGCACTCAAAGCTTCCGCTTGTACCTGCTGGAGTTGGCTACATTCTTCCCCATAGGTAAACATAATAGTTTCACTATATCCCTGATTTTTGAATAGCGCTAGCTTATCTACGCCTGCCATACTTTTTGCCCTTACCCGGAAAGCATAGGCACGTCCAGGCAGCAAAGCAGGTTCAGCAACTCCATAGATGAAAGTGGTATTCAAAGTAGTAGTCTGAAAGACAGGAGGTGTACTGCGTATAGCATCGTTTGGGTCACGGTTGGAAGGCCATAGTTCTACTAGTGTTAGTTCATACTCTGTTGTAAAACCAGCATTCGGGCTTCCCATATGCCGGGGTGACCATTGAAATATTAAGTGCTGTGGTTCCTGTGCGCGGACTTTGGCGTTGGCTTGAGGTACGTTGATGATGGGTGGTTCATTAAGAATTAACCATGCATTGGCACAAGCAAAGTTAGAGACCGTTGTGCCCGTATAATAATCCAACACTTCTATACAAAAACGGTAAAATCCTTCAGGCAACTGGGTTGTTCTTGTGAATTGATGTTGGTTTGCTCCACTTACTTGCAGATTGAGAGGATCAAAATAGGGGGCCAGCTCTGAAGCGGACAAAACTTCCAGCATACCTCCCTGCAATTCCATAGGAGATGGCATAAAACCTTCGCGGGTACGCATATGGATACCATTTCCTTCTATAGTGATTCGCAGTCTAACCGGGTAATTGATACGATCCAGTTCTGTAAGAAGGATGTTCACAGAAAGCCGGTGACTACCAGGTATTACATAATCGGAAAGATACAATGAATGAGGAGGGGGCAGTTGGATACCAACTTGTACAGGAAAATGCTGAGCCTGGCTGTGAAAACTGAAGACCACTGCAAAGACCAGGAAGATGCTATGTCGTATAATTCCCCACATAAGCTTTTAATAATGCACTCCTATTTCTTTACTAAATGAAGAATGCGATCCGTCTTTATACACTGCTTTGATTCTATAGCGGTAGTAGGTATTGATAGTGAGTTTGCGATCTGAAAATTGTTGCTGATCGGCTGGCAGAGAAGTGTAGAGTGAAATAGGTTGATCCTCTTGCGTGCGGTAAAGCAGAAAGCGCTCTACTCCTTCTGGTTTGTAATTCCAAGAAAGCGCTATCTGTTTTTCTGCGGGTTGTGCCAATGCATAAAATTCTTTGACTTCTTTCCGGATTCTCCGGTCAATCCTTTTAGCACTTACAGGGGTACAAGGAGTAGACTCCAGGTGGCTGCTATCCACTGCAATCATCGTATATTCATAGTAATGGGTAGAAGAAGTTTCCTCATCCAGATACAATTGTACTGTATCATCAGGATCAAAGAGTGCAATTAATCTCCAGGAGGTATCACTAGTTTTTCTGCGATAAAGCAGATGATTCATGACATCTTTGCTGCTGCTATTCACCCAGGTTAAGGCTATACCCTCCTCTGATGATTTTACAGAACTAAATACCGGAGACACGGGTGGAATAACATCAGGTCGTGACAGGGAAAGAGGAATAGAGAAGCCAGAAGGATTGTAGTGTTGGTCTACTGCCGTAATTTTATAATATACTTTTTTAGTGAGCGTTTTTACCGTTAAAGTATCGTAAAATACAGTGTCTTGCGTCGGATTGACCGTGATCTGTGTATACTCATGATCTGCAAAATTACTTCTATACACCCGGTAGCCTAACAGATCTTCTTCCCGGTTAGGTATCCAGTGTAAGGTAACGACCCCACTGGAATCCATAATGCCTGTCAAACCTATAGGCGTTTCAGGAGGAATGCTATCAACAAGTTGGGCTAGAAAAGGGAAGGAGGATTTATTATCACCTGACTTTCCTATAGCTGTTATTTTATAGTAGTTGGCAATTTGTGGTTGTGCGTCTATCACTTCGCGCTGATCAGCCGCAATGGGTGACACTACGATGTCAAAGGGACCTTGAGCTTGCCCTGATCTCAGCAGTTGAAAACCAGTAATCGCTTGTTGATAAGTGGTATCAAATTCCCACCGGATGTTGATCTGATCATGAATCACTTCTGCGCCAACAATGGCAGGGTTTGCTTTCAATGTCATCATGCCAACTCCTTCTACCATTTCTGAAGGCGGGCTTATTTCACCAAAAGGTGTTACTCCTCTGACACGGTAGACGAACTTTCTGTCATTTTCAGGAAGTGTATCTGATTTATAAATATAGGCTGATGCTGTCGCTTTCTGGGAGGTATTGACAAAAGGTACCTGGTTGATTTGTTGGAAAGTTTGACCTTCATCATCAGAGCGTTCTACCAAATAGCTGGTAAATATGTCCTGAAAGAGTTCTCCATTCCAGTGCAGTTGAACAGAACGATCCGAGAATTTGGCAGAAAGTTCAATGGGCACTGGCAATTCCTGATAATCTGCTATACCAGCATAGACATAGCCAGTATCAATCTTCAGGACAGCAATCGGTACGGGTGTGTAGACACGATAAACGTATTTTTCGTTTTTCCTGGCTGATGTGTCGGTAAAGTGTAATGCAGAAGCATGAGCCACTGTTGGAGACTGATCAGCTGCGAACAGGGCAAAAGAAAAGCGAGAGGTAAGTTCACGGGCCTTGTTGACTACCTGTACGATATCACTGGCATAATTTTCAGTCAGCTCGAAGGTTTCTCCATACAGCGCTTGGGCGGCAATGGCTGCATAATCATTGGTATTCGCTAAAGACTCCCATTCGGCTAAGGGTAAAGGCTTTACAGGTTTTGGGGTGAGAACAATGGATTCGGGGTGTTCCAGCACCGTCTGATCTCGCAGGAGTGTTACACGTTCCACCACATAGCCGTAACGATTGGCATATTCCCAGGCAGTAGGCGTGGTAGGTGCCCAGCGTAAAATAATAGAATCAGATAAAGGACGCGCTATAACCTTGATAGCCGGTTTGACCTCTTCAACTTCGCTGTTTTCGCTTTGGGCAAAGGCTGATAATCCTAGCAGCAGACACCAGCCAATCCAACAAATATAGATCATTGCCTTTCTCATACTACTCAAAAGGATTATGAATGGTCATCACTTTTATAGAAGTCTTCTGCTCAGTACCTGGCAAGACATAAGTAATGTTGAAATTATATTTACCTCCGGTCATCTTAGGAAATGGATGCATCAGCAGCTTTCTTTCCCTTTCGTTAGGAACACCTTTTTCTGCTGCGTAATAGGCAGCCACTTTATTTTGAATCTGGTGATAATCCCGTTCATAATGGTGAATAAGGTTATAGAGAAAGGATGCTTGATGAACGGTATCCGTAATTGATCTTATGGCAAGATCATTTTCGGTAAACCTTGTATCACCTGTAACTTGTCTAATATATACTGCTTTGACAGGAACAATGCCTAAGCGCTGGGTATCTCGCCAGTTTATAGTAGCATCCTGCACCATCGGATATCCTTCATAGACCAGGGGATAGATGATATCCTGATAATATCGGTTTTCAGAAAGATCTGCTTTCAACTGGATCAGAGGCTTTATATTTTGTTTTGGATTGCCATTGAGTTCTGGTTGATCAAAGTATTCGTCACTGTTTATGTGCTGTACCAAGTAATGCACGGCAGGTCTGAGATAAGTCCTGATCCCTGGAGATAAGGAAGCTTTATTAAGCTTATCATTTAAAGTATGATACCGGCTGGTTCTGATGTAGGTGGTAAAGATAGGCTTTTCCTGTAAGACAGTGAGAGAACCTTCAGCCTGATTGGTTTTTATCTCAGCGTCTATGGAAGTATCTTCAGCCTTCACTTTTGTGCTTACCGAATTTACGTTAGCATCAATAGCTTCCTTTTCTACTACAGGAATATTTACTAATTCAAAAGCATAGATTTGATCCTTCTGTAAACCGGTGGGAATGGTGAAGCTGACTTGCTGATGGCTATAATGAAAATCAAACGTTTTAATATGGCCATCTTTCGACCTAAATCTACCCTTTTGTTTCCATTCTCCAGAGATGTTAAATAGATAGGGCTGTCCTTTCTTCAATTGTATGTACCCTTTTCTGCTTTCGTTTTGATAGAAATTAAGTTGGTTTATCAGCGGGTAACTATAAGCTACATTGCTTAATGGAATATAGTCAGGGGCTTCGCTTGTGGTAAAAGTGCTTTCTTTCTTTTCAGTAATTTTTTTGCCACGTACAACGACAGGCTTCCAAATACCATTCTTTTCTTCTTCAAAGCTCACTTGAATAGAGGCACGCAGTTCTTTTAGAGGTGGCAAAATGTCTGTAGTATGAAAAGCAGCTACGGTATGATCATCATTCCATTCTACTTTTCCAGGAATTGCTGCAGTACCGTTCATCACTTTAAAATGATCTAACCGGATACGAAATGATTTCTTTTGCTCATTGGCATCTACCATGTCAAAGACTTTACCCACTTCCATGTTGAATACACCTTGTGCTGCATTGAAAACACTGACTTCATGTTCATCAGGGCTGGGCGTTACCTCTGAAATAACGGCGATCCCTTCCAATGCACTACCTTCGGTAAGCTGGCATGTTTCTCCCAACGTTACCTCAAATCGGCAATTACCTTTGACCATGCCGCCTAGTATGGAGAATTTGCCACCCACTATGCCCTGCATCCAGAAAGGGTTTGGCATTTTTGCCTGTAATACGGCAGCGGCACCAATATTGAGAATCTCATACTGCCTCTGCTCGCCAAAAACTTTTACTTTGATGCCAATTTCTCCTTCAAAATAGGCAAACGCTTGTCCATTTGCATACCAACCATTGATACCGATAGGACCTTCACGTCCCACACAGTGACTGCCTCCGTAATCTTTCACCATCACGTCGAAGCCCATTCCAGCCGCAAAACGGGCATAGAACATCAGGAAGTTAAGGTCGCCTGTATCCATACCAAAGCGAGAGCCAAAAGCAACACCTCTTCCAGATTCCAGTTCGTTGAGCGAAGCCATGTAATTCAGGTCAATACCACCCAGAATTTCAGCAACATTTTCCGGAGGAGGGGGACTGCCCGGAATATAGTCGCCTGCCATAAAATAAGTTTCGGTCTTAATAACCTTGAGAATTTGAACGCCTATTGGATTTTCCGGATTTCCTACATGCACATACCAGCTTTCAGGAGAGAAATGAATCACCGCCCATCCGGCCTGGTTGCGGCTACCAACACCTCGCATAATACCTGCTGCTACATTCACATAGACTTCAAAATTGCCATGAAAAGTTTGTTGCGGCACGTCATAGCTGATCTCAACTCGGGCAGCTACCTGAGCTTTAGGTTCTAGAAAATTCACAGGAGCGTTGGAAACATTATGCACTAATTTTCCGGCACGTTCTCGCAGAACAGCCATGCTTGTTTCTAAAGCAGGAGTCATAAAATAACCATTGCCTGACAGCGATACTTTTTTGATACCACTTCCCTTGTTAAAGCTGATAGCCAGCGTAGCATCTCCATTAAATACCTTTTCAGAACCTGCTGTTGCCATGTCTACGGTCGCTTTTACAGCTAAGCCTTCATTTTTGTCGGGAAGATATACAAGGCCTGAGGGTGACTGGCCTAAGGAATTTCCGTCTTGATGGGTTTGTTTCATATGATAGGAAGCACCACCGCCAAAACGGGTCATTTGAATTCCAGTGCCCATTCCTGGGGGTAAAGAAGCCAGTGCATCAGCAAACCAGTATCGGGTGTCATGAACAGTACCGAACAGAGCCATTGCCTGAACCTGGATTTTGTTGATAATTTCCAGTTGTACATCGCCTCGAATACCATCACCATAGATGATATCCTTTTTAAACCAGGCTAGCCTTCCCTGGATTTTTACGGCACCAGTATGGACGTTTACTCCAAATTCACCAATATCCAAATGATCATACCGCCACTGTTGGCTATGGTTATCTTCTACCACTTTACCCACTAGTGAGAGTCCGGCTTTCCCTCCGAAACCACCCTCTCCTTCACCTACCAGGTTGACTGTCACATTCATTTGAAGGGCAAGTTCATCTTCATTCGGACTGCTTACTCCCAGATGGTTAATGGCCAGAGAAAAATCACCCATCTTTTGCTTCTTTCCTTTTATTCCAAAAGACAAAGCCTGTATTTGGACATAGGGTTGTATAGTTTGCACTTCTAATCCCTGAAATTCGAGATTGGCCAGTTGCAGTTTTTCCTGGTCCACATTGATAGACATTTTTCCGTGAAGGTTGGCTTTGGGTAAAAACTTCTCGTTCTGAACCATCACTTCCAGGTATGAGGCAGGGTAGAGTTCAACCTGTTTAGCTTGCCACAAGGGAAAGGCTACTGCTCCGGTCGATGAAATATTAAAGACGTAAGCATTACCCGGATGGATGAAAGCATTGTAAGCAAATGTCTGATCTTTCTGGGTAATAGGAACTGTAATGTCTCCTCCAAAACCACCGCTCACCAGTTGATTGGCCTGTATGTCAATTGCAAACTGATCTATGGAATAAGCCCATCCATTAAGATGGCCTTCTGTTAACTGGATAAGGTTATTAACAGAGAGTGTCCCGCTAAAACCCATAGGGTCAATCAATACATCATATGCGGCAAATTCAATACGACCCTGAAGACGGGCTTTCTTTTTAAACTGATCAGGTAGTCTGACAGCTATCTCCTGTAGATAGAAACCCTGCCATAGATACGGATTATCTGCTGTAATCAGTGCTGATTGGTAGCCATCAGGAAATTTAAGACTGGGGGGATTCCGCTGATCACTATAATCTATAATCGCTTTATGAACGGTAAAACCTACACCTTTCAGTGCCTTTATCTGAAAGGGATCTATGGTCACTTCAGCAATAAGATCATTCCAATGATTCAAGGTTGTGCGGAAATGAGCTTTAACTCTGTCAGTGCCTGTGGTAACGGTCAGCGTATCGGGAAGCAATAAGTCACGAGAAAAAGCTATCTCTGCACCTATTCCCATGTGCGTAAAACCATTACAATTCCAATCCACATAGGTAGTGCCATCTCCTTTCAATGTCATAAGTGTCTTCGGGCCCATGTTAAGCGTGTGATCCCCTATTAATTGTAGGCGAGCTGTTCCTTCTAATCCTCCGGTTTTGGAGAAGCGTATATGGGTGCCTCTGAAAGCCAATCTTTCGCCGTTTTGAGGAATTTCAAATGACATATAAGCAGTAAGGTAAGCGTAGGTAGGGGTAAGTATCATGCTATCGATAAGGATGGTATAATCCAGGTTACCGATTGTTTTCTTAAGACCAACAGGCAGTTGTAGTACGGTTCTGGCATCTATGACATCCACATAGCGCTGTTGCTCTTCAATCAGTGCATACAATGTATAGGCACGATCTCTATATGCCACCGTTTGTGATACGGGTGCTGGGTCGTTGGTTAGTGGAAGAATATCGTGGGTAGGGGTTGGTAGTGGACTGGTGTTCAGTTGGTCAAACTCTCTGACCAAAGCTGGCTGATAGTAGTTCGCGCTTTTACGACGCGCTAAATGTAAGGGTAATTCAGGGAGGTAAGGTGATGAGGTGTAAATGATGGAGGGACCTAATGGGGAAATTCTATCAATATTTATACTTCCATAGTGATGGATATTTTTGAAAGTAATAGGTGCTGTGCTTCCATAAAGGACACAACTTACCATACAGCCTATCATTAATAATACAAACCTGCTCACAACAATCTATCTGTTTATGTAAAATGAATGGCTTACAAAGATGCAATGCTATATACATTTTTGTGGCCACTTTTAAGATCATTTATTACACAGATGCGAAACCCTGGGTTTGTATTTTAAAATTGGTAGCTATATCCTAGCGTACCTGTTAATTCAGTAAAACTTTTTTCCTGATTGGATAAATTGGTTCGGTTAATGCCTACCAAACTCACGTTAAATTGATGCTTTTTCTTCAAAGTGTACTTACTGTTCAAGCGAAGGCTCCAGATACGATTCACATATTTTGCTTCTGAGGAAGTAGTGTTCCAGGAAGAGGTCAGCGTGTTCATGAGCTTTTTATCAAACGCAGTCTTATTAACTGCTATCGTAGGGCCATAGGTGACAGATCGAACATTTTGAGAAGTATTCTTAGCACCGTTAAAACCAAGTGAAATTCTAGTGCTGATAAGTGTAGCATGATAGTTATAGATCGTATTCAGATGATAGAAATTTGTACTCACAGTCTGCACTTGCTGGTCGCTGGTCGTTTGGCAAGATAAGTTAGTATGGATGTAATGCCTGCCCTTTTCATTATTTGACAATAAATAACCCACAGAAAGATTAGAGCTTTGAGAAAGCTGTGTATAATCCAGCGTATCCAAATCATCGTAGGGTGTTAGTTGATGAATTCGCTCAAAAGGTGACCGATAGTTTGTAAAGGTTTGAAAATTGGAATAGGTGCTCTGGATATTAAGTTTCTGGGTTGCCATGTAACTGATATTTATAGAGCCAATCAGTCGTTGCATACTGCTAATCTGATCCTGCTTAAGATTGTTGTGTTGTATTCCAACTTGTGTACTTACATTTACTTTGTTTTTAATTAAACTCATAGTGCCATTGGCTGTCATATTTTCTAAGTCCTGGTTAAAATAGTAGGCTCCTAGGGTTTGATAGCCAGGATCAATTCTTTCGTATCCAGCACCCAATGTATAAAACCCACCTTGATAAGTGATGCCTGCTTTGAAAGCGTGATAATAAGATGACGACTGTCTGGGTACATAAAGTTTGCTCATGCGAGAGAAAATACTACCGGTGCTATTTTCCTTTGCCCGAATATCACGGGTTATCGCACTACTGGCAAACTCTGTTTTGAGTACTAGTTTATTGGCTAGGGTCTTTCCTGCGTTAATGCCGAGCACTAAGTTTTCCTGTGGCAAGATACTCAGTGAATCCAATATATAGGGGAGAGAGTTCATGTCATCTGAGGCATGAAATAAAATGAAATCTATGAAGTCATGGGCAGTGCCATAGCCTATCTTCAAACCAAAACCCATTCTTCGAAAGGCAGGATGCTCTGTGGTTCTAAGTAGTGTATCAGGTACTATGGCTTTTTGTAAACGTCCATACATAGCCGAGATTCTGAGCTTCTGTAATTTACCCTCAGGGTTCCAGTCAATGCCTGCTCCTAGAAAGAGGTGTCCGTTGAGGGTGTAGTTGGAGAAGGTCATGCTGGTATAGCCAAAGTGGCCGGTAAGTCCGTGATAAGTAGGATGGAGCGCATAGCGGTTAAAAGGCTGGGAGAAAGAAGAGTGCTGATTGGAGTAGATAAAAGAAACAGGGATATTCCAGCCATACAGGGCAAGGTTGAGGTTTCCAGATAAGTAGTAGGCGTAAGGATCACGCCTCTGGGCGATGCCATGCGCATGATAAAGCGTCTGATGAGCTGTGACACCTCCAGACAGTTGAAAAGCTTTTTCCTGACCTATGGCACCTATGGCCGTTAGGTCCTGGGCGGTAGACCTGGCACTGGCACCAATCAGCAAACAGAAAGCTAGAAAGAAAGAGAGAGAATATACATTTCTATTGTCCAACAAAACAACCAACTTTTCTTTATACAGAAGAGACCTGTGCACAAAAGTATCCTTCCTGCCATCGTCAGGCTTTTCGTTTAACCCGGAAAGCTTACCTGTATGACGAAACGCTGAAAATCACAGCTGTATAGCGATTTCTTGTCCCTGCATTTCCTCGCTTGTCAAGGCCTTTACTTTTCGTTCACTTATCATCCAGGTAAATAGTTACAATTACAGAAGCGGTGTTTACACATGCTTAGCTGTGGTTTGCATCAAGTGACGTTAGCACTCAGCATAAAGAATAATAAATTAGATAATGACGGGTACAAACCACCCAATATATAGTGTAAAAGTATCTATTGTCAAATTGAACCATTATTGGCTTATTTCGCGTTAAAGTGTAGAATTAGTAATATAGCACGTACTTATTTATACTCTTTCTAAATTAGAATGTGACTCCTTTTATACTTTATCATTTAAATTTTAGCTGTTAATTTTGTGCGTTGATTAGACCGGTATATGCACCGCTTATTTAAATCCATATCGCTAACCTATAAAAATAGTCCTCTTGCCGTAAGAGAACAGGTCGCTTTAAATGAGGAAGAAGTGATACAGCTTCTTCGTCAGATTAAGACCTATACAGATGCCCAGGATGTGCTGGTGTTGTCTACCTGTAATCGTACAGAAGTATATTATGCTTCTGAGCAGATTTTAGATGATGATATCATCAAATTGATGGGTATGCTGAAAGGCTTCTCCGATACAGCCTCTTTATCCGATTACTTTGAGAGAATTCACCATCATCAGGAAGCTATACGGCATCTATTTTATGTCTGTATAGGCCTGGATGCTCAGGTAGTAGGCGATATGCAAATTACCAACCAGGTAAAACGGGCCTATCAGGCAACGGCTGATGAAGATATGGCCGGCCCTTTTCTGCATCGCCTGATGCATACTATCTTTTTCACTAACAAAAGAGTGGTACAGGAAACAGGGTTCCGTGATGGAGCGGCTTCCGTTTCTTATGCAGCCTCCGAATTGGTTAGAGACCTGGCACTGGATCTGGTCAATCCGAAAATACTGATTGTAGGTCTGGGTGAAATTGGATCAGATGTATGTAAGAATCTGGGAGAGGCTAACGAAAGAGGCCGTTTAACACAGGTGACCATTGCCAACCGCACACAGGCCAAGGCAGAAGCTATTGCGGAAGTCTATGGTTTTCATACGCTGCCCTTCAGCGAAGTACAACAGGCTATCAGGGAAGCTGATATCGTCATCTCTTCGGTTTCTATGCCTGCACCACTGATTACCAAATCACTGATGGCACAGAATGACCTGCTGAGCTATAAATATTTTATTGATCTGGCCGTTCCCCGCAGTGTGGAAGCTTCGGTAGAGGATATTACCGGTGCTTTGGTCTACAACATCGACGATATTAAGGCTAAAGCCAATGAAGCCCTGCAAAAACGCTTAGAAGCTATTCCTCATGTCAAAGCGATCATTGAAGAAGCGCTGTCCGACATGAAAGAATGGGCGCAGGAAATGGCTGTTTCTCCTACTATTCACCGCCTTAAAAATGCCTTGGAGCAAATTCGTCAGGAAGAGATAGCCCGTTATCTCAAAGGCCTGAACGAAAAAGAAGCCAAATATGTCGACAAGATCACCAAAGGCATGATGCAAAAAATCATTAAACTTCCCGTGCTGCAACTGAAAGCTGCCTGTAAGCGTGGAGAAGCGGAAACGCTGATTGATGTGCTGAACGACCTTTTCGATCTGGAAAAACATCAGGCTAAGAAATTATAAATAAGACATCACGGCTTCCTTCATCACCTGAGGCGTCTCCCAGGGCAACAGATGCCCGCCATGTGGGTTTACTATTGTCTTTACCCGGGCATGGGTAAGGCTACTTTGGAGGAATGATACGTTTTCAACCGGGGCTATCTTATCTTTCTCCCCGTGTATAATCGTCACAGCAGCCACAATCTTTTTCCAGAGAGGAAGCATGCGGTATAACTGCGATACGTGTCCTAGCTTTTCTTCATTGGTCACCCGCAGGCAGGTAGGCACCAACGGCCTGAACATCCAACAGTCGGCCGGATAAGAAACCCGGAAGATCTTTTCAATCCGTGGGTCTACGGCGGGTGCTACCATCACCAAAGCTCCTATTTCATCTGGAAAATCCATGGCCATGCGTCCGACAATCGTGCCTCCGTAAGAATGACCGGCCAACACCGGCAGCTTTTCAGACTGATTTTTCTTCAACAGCGGATAAAGCATAGCAGCCTGCCGCTCTAAGGAGACCACGGTATCGCCAAAGCTCGAATAGCCGAAACCCGGCCGATCTACGGAGATCATATGGGCGGTAGCCAACAAATCTTTATCACTCAGGAAATGCAGAAAAGCGCTGGCAGCGCCCGGTGCCCCATGTACCCATAAAACCAGGGGCTTGTCAGGCGTACCGGTTTCCAGATAACGAATCCAACGGCCCTCTGCCTTGTAATAGCCAATACTGACAGGAATTTGCTTCTTCTCGAAATAGGCTTTCACAGAGGCATCGCCTCTTCTGGAACCAAAACAACCCTGTAGATAGTGAAAGATCATAACACGCTCAGAAGTTAATGGATTGCATGGGGTCAGGATGCAGAAAGGTGTAATTCAGCTTTTCCTTTAATTTTTTACTGCTGATGATTTTAAATTTTTCTTCTTCCCTACCTTCAAAGATGGGGGCCGGCAGGCCGGCACTCTGTGCCGCTAAAGGATAAAAATCTTTTTTGGCCGGATGCTGATCGGCACAGGCGTTCAACACTTCTCCCCATATTTCCTGCCGGAGAATCCGGGAAATGATTTGAATGCAATCTTCCTGGTGAATCAGGTTGACGCCGGCGTTTCCCATAGCCGATAAGGTTTTCCCAGCCAGAAAACGACCGGGGTTTCTGTCAGGCCCATATAAACCACAAAAGCGGAGAATGGTAGTACTGAAATGTGCATGCTGCCTGAAAGCCTCTTCGGCCCACAATAAGGCTTCCCCACTGGACTTATCAGGCGTGCCGGCATCTTCTTCCGTCACTTCCCGGTTTATATCCGGATAGACCGAGGTAGAACTGATCAATAACACCTTTTTGAGCTGGCTTTTTATGATAAGACTGATCAGTGATTGCATCTGCCGGGTATAAAAAGAAACGACATCAGGACGACGCCCGGGCGGAATATTAACCACAAGGACATCACACTGGAAAAATTCAGGCTGATAACCCGGGTTAATCTCCGGATTAAATTGAATCAGATAAGGAATAATATTGTTCTGTTCCAGGAAGGAAAGTTTATCCGGATGGGTGGTAGATCCTTTCACCAGCATAGAAAGTCTGATAAGGTGTTGTGCCAAAGGCAGCCCCAGCCATCCGCATCCGAGGATGCTGATCGTTTTTTGCGTATGCATGAGCCTTTTATTTTATCATATAACCACTGACTATAAAAATGTTTGTTTCCGGCATGGAGAATATTAGTATGTTTGCGCCAAACCGGACTATAAAGTTATGACTACCTACGAAGGAAACTTACTGAAGATGAAAACGGAACTGGACCAGCCGGTACAGTATACCCTGCACATGAATGGTGTACCCATTGCCATGAATCAGCTGATAGGCACACCCATTCGCCTTACTTATGAAGGGCGTATCAACTGTATCCATTGTGGCAGGCTTACTAAGAAATCCTTCGGTCAGGGTTTTTGCTATCCCTGTTTTATAAGGGCGCCTCAGAACGCTGAATGTATCATCCGGCCAGAGTTATGCCGGGCTCATTTAGGAGAAGGCAGGGATATTGCCTGGGAGAAAGAACACCATTTGCAACCCCATATTGTCTACCTGGCCCTCACTGACACAGTAAAAGTAGGGGTCACCCGAAAAACACAAGTACCCACCCGATGGATTGATCAGGGTGCCTGGAAGGCAATTCCTATTGTGGAGGTGCCATACCGGTATCTGGCGGGACAGGCAGAAGTAGCCTTAAAACATTATTTTACGGATAAAACCAACTGGCGACATATGCTCTGCAACAACAGTTGCCTGGAAACCGATCTTTTAACTTTTCAGCGCGAGATAGAAGAAAAACTGCCGGATGAGGTGAAGCCCTACTTCTGCTCCCATCACGATATCACAGAAATTACCTATCCGGTTCAGCAATATCCTGATAAAGTCAAAAGCTTAACGCTGGACAAGAACCCGGAGATTGATGGCATCCTTACCGGAATCCGCGGACAATATTTCATATTTGAGGATGGGCGGGTACTGAATATCCGCAACCACAGTGGCTATTATGTACAGCTTTCTATCAATTGATAATTTTCTTTAATACAATCTTTTCCGAATATTTGGACAGTATGGTATCGTAGATAGCTCTGAGCTGCTGGTATTGGCTGGCCTCTACTATGGGATTGTTGATTTTAACAATACCCAGCAGTTGTACATTCATGTTATTAGCATGAGTCTGTAGTACGAATTGCACTGACTTATCTTCCAAAGCAATGCTTTCCGCTGACGGATACTCATCTACCCTGTAGCCTGCAGGAATTTCCAGGTTAAAGGTATAGCGGTAGGTTCTGTTGAAGCCAAAATCCACAGGAAAGTTTCGTTCCGGTGCTTTGAAAGGATTTTCATTGAAGTGAGCAAAATCAGCTATCCCCACATAGATGTTTTCTCCCAGGCGGTCGTAAGCATAAGGCGTTTCAAAAACTACCTGGACAGGCTGTTGCAGACTGTCCATGCCGCTGATCTTCAGCGCTTCGGGAACCACTCCAGTATAGTCTACCGCTTCTTCCCTTTGGCTGTCTTTGATCTTCTTTCGCTGCATGGAGGAAGCGTAACCTTTGTATACATTGCTCACCTGTGCTACAAAGCGTTCCTGTTGGGCATCATACCGGCAAATTACATGGGTACTCAGGTTGTACTCTACCCCGCTGTAAAGGTTTAACCATCGCTCCGCATCGGGGTCCAATATCAGTCCGTATCCGTTGATACAGGCAGTAGGTATCATCCCCAGAGGAAGATCAGGATCGGTAGCGTCAAACAAATACTCTTTTCCTTCGATCTTAGCAAACACCAGCAAATAATTGAATTCATCCAACACAGGAAATTTGGCATTCACATGGCCATGATCCCGGGTACTGAGTAACACAGGGATTACATCTATTCCTGCCATCTTCAGCATGTTATGCAATATAATATTGATATCGGTGCAGTTGCCATTCTTCTCATCCAGGGTTTTTCTGGGAGATTTGGAAGGATAAATACCCCGTTTGCTGTTCCAGCCAAGGTTGCTGTGAATATACTGATAGAGGACAGCCACTTTGTCCATCTCCGAATCTATGCCCCTGGTAAGAGCCGCAACTATTTCTTCTCCGTCTTTTTTCTTCAGATACTTGTCTACTTCCCATAAATCCAGATAGTCTTTGACTAGTTTGGGCCAGGTGGTCATATATTCCTTGACAATCCGGTCCGGATAGTTCACTTTAGAGAGCTGAAAAGTTATCTTGGCCAGGTAGTCGTCTTCTGTAGTGATAAAGTTCTCATTGTGGAAAGCGGGTACATCCTTCAGCGCCCATTTGTACCGTACATTCTGGTATTCATAATTTCTCCATTTTTCCTTCCTGCGGATTACTTCTGACTCTTTCACCTCCAACGGATGATACCCATGGTAAAGGATCTGATATTCATAAAATGCCGGAATTTTTACTTCATATTCCGACCACCGCACAGGGATGCTGTATTGAAACTGCCAGTCTCTCAGGTTAAACAAAAAGGGGGATATTACCGTGTAGCGGTACTCGATGACAGAGCCTTCTTTCACATTGGGCAGGGCAAATACTTTTTCCGACCATTTCTCACTTAGTTTGTTATGATATACCGCATGATCATCCATTTCCTTCCTGGTGATTACACCTCCTTCAATATTATAGGTAAAACCTTCAATATCTTTGACAACCTCCACCTCCCTGGGATTCTGTGTATAGTATGGAATGGATACGTTGGCCCAGTCCAGCCCCTGCCGGTTGTAGATTTTAATTCTGACCTTTCTGGTATGTCGTATTTCAAACTGTTCCCGGTATTCTATTACAGATTCTCCTATGTCACTCAAAATGACCGCGGCAGCAGTACTGTCTTTTTCATCATAGTTGCGGGTAAGCTCCTCCAAAGGAACTTTGCCAAATTCAGCTGTTTGTGCCTTGGAAGGTTTTGTCCATACGAAAAAACACAGCGAAATGATAAACAGGATGGCTTTTGTATGCATAGATTTCAGCGTCATATTTGTGGCAAATATAAGCTAAAACCCTATAAAATATAATTATTTAAATAAAAAATATAACTTATTTAAAATTTTGTGCAGATAATTACTTTCGGCTTATCTTCTGTGACCGCCAGGAAAAGATAACGACTTCCACCCTCTGTCACGCCTAGTTTTTTACGGGCCTGCTGCACAGAATCCGGGAAGTTTCGGGTAGTGATACTGGCTTTGCCATCGGGCAGGTAGGAGCGTACTGCTTTTTTATGATAAGTTGTTACAGCTTCGCAGCGAAAAATCCTTCCCGGAAAAGCTGCCATCAGTTGGTCAGAAGTATACAAATGGGTATGGGGATGCAATTTGTATAAGGCATAGGCTTGAGCTATCCACTGAAAAGCACCTGCCTTGAGAATGGCCGCATTAGGTTCGTAGATGTATTGGAGAGGAGCACTGTAATGAACCGTTGCACTGCGTTCTGCCTCCCGGGTAAAACTGATTTTCTGTATATGTTCTCCCAAGAGATTGACTGCTGTAATTTCCGGTAAAGCGGTATTTTCTTTTTTCAGCAGATACAACACTTCTTTGCATTCGTTGGCATGGGCTACCACAAAAACCTGCGACACATGATGCAATGACTGTACAGCCGCCTCAATATCCAGCATGGGAGAGGTTTTAATCAGGACAGTGTCGGCTTTAGACAAAAGCATATCCCGTAGTGCTACCACATCGGGCGCGCAGTCTTCTAATTGAAAGACCTTTTGGGCATGCGCATCCCGTCTTGCCGGATCCACATAGATACAATCGACTGTTTGAGACAGTCCGGTCAGGAAGTCTTCTGCTTCAGTAGCATGTACATGTATGTTATGCGCCTGCAGGATCTGAAAGTTATGAGTGGTGATCGCGGCTAAACCTTTATTTTTTTCTATATAATCTACTTGCGTAAAAGAACGGCTCAGGTAATAGGTGTCTATACCGGCACCACCGGTCAGATCTACCAAATGCTGACCAGAGACCATAGTACTTTTGAAAACCGCCGTAGCCTCTGATGAACACTGTTCTAAGGAAAGTAAGGAAGGAAACAGGACCCCTTCGCGGTGATACCATTCAGGTAGTTTGGTTTTGGCTTTCTGCCGGGCCCTGATTTGCTCCGCAATGGCTTTGATGGGCAGGCCGGGATACTTATGGGCCTGTAATACTAACTGAAAGGGATCATGATGTTCATGATCCCTGATAAACTGTTGAATGTCCGGTCGGGTCAGTGCTTCTATCAATGCACCAGGCTTCTTTCTACCAGATATTCGGCGATTTGCACAGCGTTGGTAGCGGCCCCTTTGCGCAGGTTATCGGCTACAATCCACATATTCAGCGTCTTAGGCTGCGTTTCATCTCTTCTCAGACGACCCACAAATACCTCGTCCTTATGGTGAGCATTGATGGGCATGGGGTACACATTATTTTTTACATCGTCCTGCACGACGACACCCGGTGCTGCTTCTAATAAGCGACGTACCTCGTCCAGATCAAATTCCTGGGCAAATTCCACGTTGACCGACTCCGAATGCCCTCCCATAGCAGGTACTCTCACCGTGGTGGCTGTTACCCGGATACTGTCGTCTCCGAAGATTTTTTTGGTTTCGTTTACCATTTTCATCTCTTCCTTGGTATATCCATTGTCGAGAAACACATCTATATGAGGCAGAATATTCATATCGATAGGATGCGGATATACTTTAGCTCCTTCTTTTCCTCCCCGCTCATTCATCAACTGATCAACCGCTGCCTTGCCAGTACCTGTGACAGACTGGTAGGTAGATACGACAATTCTTTTGATGGTATATCGCTTGTGAAGGGGCGCCAGTGCTACCACCATCTGAATGGTAGAGCAGTTAGGATTGGCAATGATCTTATCGCTGTCTTCCAACACATGGGCATTGATTTCCGGCACCACCAGTTTATGGTTTGGATTCATCCGCCAGGCAGAAGAATTATCCACCACGGTAGTACCTACCGCTGCAAATTTGGGAGCCAGTTCCAGAGAAGTAGCGCCACCGGCAGAGAAAATAGCAATGTCGGGTTGGGCAGCAATCGCTTCCTCCACACTCACGACCTTGTACTTTTTGCCTTTAAAAGTAATTTCTTTTCCTACTGACCTTGCGGAAGCTACCGGCAAAAGCTCTTCTACAGGAAAATTTCTTTCTTCTAATACGGTTAGAATTTCGCTACCAACCAGTCCGGTAGCACCTACCACAGCTACTTTCATAATATGTGATTTTCGTTTAGTTTATAAAGCGTAAAATTAATATACAAGGGAGAATTTCCAAAAGTTACTTTTTCTCATGATTTTTTAATTTATTGGCAGGATTTTATTTGTTTTACGCCAAACAGCGATCGCACCATCAGGTTACTTATGCTATGATGGAAGATGTGGATGCCAAGATCAGGATAGCGATTGAAACACTGGAAGCACAATTCGGGCGGCAAACCCGTTTTTCGGAACGTCCTCCTATGGATCAGCTAATAGCAACTATCCTTTCGCAACGAACCAATTATGCGAATGAGCGGAAAGCTTTTGACCGGATGTGGGAACGTTTTGGCTCTTGGGAAAACATTATGGAGGCTTCCCTGCCCGCGTTGACCGAAGCCATTGCTTCTTCTAACTATCCGGAGGTAAAGGCCCCTCGGATCCAGCAGGTGCTGAGGCTGATCAAAGAAGAAAGAGGAGATTTTGATTTAAATTTTCTGGCTACCATGCCGGTAGAAGACGCGTTAGTTTGGTTGATGAAAATGCCAGGGGTAGGACACAAAACGGCAACCTTTTTGCTATTGTTTACCTTTCGTAAACCTGTATTACCCGTGGATACACACGTACACCGGGTATCACAAAGATTAGGTATTATTACAAAGAAAATAAACCAGGCAAAAGCACACACTGTGCTGTTAAGTATGTTGCCCAGGGAGGCAGAAGTCTTACTTAACTTTCATAAACTTTTCTTCAAACACGGGCAGAATATCTGCACCTGGAGCCAACCCCATTGCAGCGCATGTGCATTAACCAAAATTTGTGATTACTTTTACTCTCAAAAGCAAAATATATTTCTAACTTAAATAACAAATAACAAACAAAACACTGAGAAGTGTGGACTTATGGACACTTTTGTAATCATCATTCCTGCCGAAGTAGAACACGAAGAACACGGCATTATTCAAGTTGAGATCATACAAACTTTCAGGGCCGAAGATGTGGAAGATCTGGCCATACAAAAGTTAAACGATGAGTGGGAACACGAAAGCTTCTACTCCGAAGATTATGAATACCTGGATGAACATGATATCGCACGCATTATCAGGCGGGGAGAATTAGAAATATTCCGGGTAGAAGATGACGAAGAAGTAGAATTATCTACAGATGAGTTACAATTATTTTATGAAACGCTGGAAGAAGAAGGTTAACTTCTATAGTTGATAAAGCTGCTCCCAAAAAGCAGATCCCTGGCGTGATAGCCCATCACAATAGTAATAATAAAGGCAAGGTGTGTGTCTGTTGTCGATAGACTCTCCATAACTGCCTGATAACCGGATTCTGCTATGTGCTTATAGGCTTGCCCAACAGAGGGGCGTTCAGTGATCTGAATGGCCCCCGGGTATTTTATTGCCTAATCCAGCACTTCTTGCAGTACTATCATGAAACTCTTCATAAAGTATCGGCCGTGCAAAGGCTGATTCCACTGCTCAAAAACAGTAAAAGTTTGTGGTTGATCTTTTACCGCTTGGTCATAGATATATACCTTTTTTTCATAAGGATCAATGAGCCAGCCAAAAGCAGCTCCATTGTGTATGTATTCTTCCAATTTTTCCTGCAAACTTTTTAAATCATCGTTCTTAGACCTTAGTTCTATTACAAAATCAGGGCAAACCGGCGCAAACTTTTCCTGCTGCTCTTCCGATAAGGCTTCCCATTTTTCTTTCAACACAAAAGACACATCCGGCGAGCGGGTCGCCCCATCAGGCAAAGTAAATCCGGCAGAAGAGTCGAAGACATATCCTCTTTTAGCCTTTCTATTCCATTTAGTAACTTCGTAGCTAAGGTTTACATTGCGATGCCCTGATTTGCTTCCGGTAGGTGACATAATTACAATTTTTCCTGTGTGATCTCTTTCTATGCGTAAATGGTCGTTGTCTTGGCAAAAGCGAAAAAATTCTTCTTCGGTCAACTGGCCAAAAGCTTTTACATTGATTTCAAACTTTTCCATGCGTTCTGACTTTTATTGAATGATAGCAGGTGTGAATCATTGGATGAGTGAATGGGTGAATATCAGGTAGATCATCAATATACTATTTGAAATGATTATTTTGTCCAGTCACTTAGCATAAATACATGTGCGGATGTACCTGACAAAATTTCATTCACGCACTCAATCATTCTATCATTCACTCATTGGAGAATAAATATAAACATAATTTGTGACTCACCCGCTGACATCATTAACTTGCGCCCACACATTGCTGAGTATTTGACCTAACATTATAACCATGAATAAGAAAGTAATATTAGTGATACTGGATGGTTGGGGTATTGCCGAAAACCCGGAAGTATCTGCCATAGATAAAGCGAATACGCCTTTTGTAGACTCTTTATACGAAAAGTACCCGCACAGCACATTGCTCACATCCGGCAAAGCAGTAGGCCTCCCCGAAGGGCAAATGGGTAATTCTGAAGTTGGACATATGAACCTGGGCGCTGGCCGGGTGGTGTACCAGATGCTGGAAAGAATTAATATCGCCATCGAAGAAGGCGAACTTCAGGAGAAAAAGCCATTAACAGACGCTTTCCAATACGCTAAAGACAAAGATAAAAAAGTTCATTTTATCGGCCTGGTGTCGGATGGGGGTGTCCACTCTCATATTGACCATCTGAAAGGCTTATGCACTGCTGCCGCTGATGCCGGGGTGGAGCAAGTATTTGTTCATGCGTTTACCGATGGGCGGGATACCGACCCCAAGGCCGGGCTGCGGTATGTGAAAGACCTGGAAAAGCATATGAAGGAAACCACAGGGCAGGTGGCTACCGTCATCGGGCGCTATTACGCTATGGATAGAGACAAACGCTGGGAACGAACCAAACTGGCTTATGATGCCCTGGTCAATGGTGAAGGCAAGCAGGTGAACAGTGCCACAGAAGGGATTCAGCAATCTTACCAGGCAGATGTGACCGACGAATTTATCAAACCTGTTGTCATCACAAAAGAAGGAAAACCTGTTGCTATTATTGAGAAAGGTGATGTGGTCATCTGCTTCAACTTCCGTACCGACCGGGCACGGCAGATTACGCTGGCCCTCACCCAGAAAGATTTTCATGAGCAAAATATGCATACGATTGATCTCCGCTATATCACCATGACCCAGTATGATGATACTTTCAAGGGCATTGATATTCTATTTGGCAATGAGGCAATTAACAGGGTGATGGGAGAAGTATTACAGAATCATGGAAAAAAACAGATTCGCATTGCGGAGACTGAGAAATACCCACACGTTACCTTTTTCTTCAACTGCGGCCGGGAAGAAGAATTCGAAGGGGAAATGCGGATTATGTGTCCTTCCCCTAAAGTGGCTACCTATGACCTGCAGCCTGAGATGAGTGCCTATGATGTGCGGGATAAGATTGTGGCAGAGCTTAAAAAAGGGGAAGCCGATTTCGTATGCCTCAACTTTGCCAATCCGGATATGGTAGGTCATACCGGTGTCTTTGAAGCGGCTGTCAAAGCTTGCGAAACGGTAGATGCCTGTGCCAAAGACGTGATCACTACTGCACAGAAAAACGGGTATGTGGCCCTGGTTATTGCTGACCATGGCAACGCGGATTGTATGATCAACCCGGATGGCACACCCCACACCCAGCATACGACCGTACCGGTGCCCTGTATTCTGGTAGACGATGAATACAAAGGAAAATTGAAAGATGGCAAGCTGGGCGACATCTCTCCTACCATCCTACAGCTGATGGGCATAGAAAAACCCAAGGAAATGACGGGAGAGTCTTTGCTGACTGACTAAGTTTTTTAAGAAACGTTACAAAACTTGTAATTCCCTGGGATGGGACCTGAATATAAAGTCTCCTCAGAATTGTTCACAAATTTTGAGGCTTTATTGATCTTCTCTGATAAGTTTTGTAACCTCTTCCAGCAGTTGAGGTACATCCTGCATAGCTGTATGATAAACAATCCAAACATCAACATCTATGTAATCATGGATAAGTTTGTCTCTCATACCAGCCATATCTTTCCAGGGAAGGTATGGTATTTTTTCTTTAAAATCTCTGGATATTCTTTTAGTAGCTTCACCAACAATTTCTAATTGACGGATGGCAGCATCCTGCACCATTGTATTTTCTAAAAATTCATTTCGTTCTAAACCTTTTGTATAGGCAATGATTTTTTAAGACGCTGGTATATGGGTTCTATATAAATGAAATCGTCTTTACTCATGAAAAATGATCTGCAAATCTTTTTCTATATAATTTTTGAGTTTTGCATTACGGATAGACCTTTCGGTAACCAAATCCACCTTGACATTCAATAATTCCGAAAGTTCTCTTTCCATTCTTACTAAATCTAATAGAGAAATATCCCGATGAAGATGAATTAAAACATCCAGATCACTACCCTCATGAGGCTCATTACGGGCATAGGAGCCAAAAATACCTATCACAGCAGGGTGATAGGGCTGCAAATACGCTATGAGTTTATTGTTGAGTAGGGTCTGATCCATCATTCGCTCCTGAAAAAAACATATATTCAATGTACAGGAAATTTCTAAATTAAGAAACCATACCTCAACCGGTAACTATTGTGAGAAACAGGCTGAACCTTTTTATAAGAATACCAAAAACAATCACTTTATAGCTCAGGTGCAAAGGGTAAATCATTTATTCTCATATTCATTGTAACAATTTACTATTATTCTCAGCCCTGCAATGAAAAAATGATAGCAAACGCCAGGCATTATTTGCAACTGATTAACAAATCCATATTTTCCATGCAAATAGTATAAAAAGCTTAGGCAAAATGCTCTTTTTTCGCTTCTTTTTTATGTAACTTTGCCCTTTGATTTTTACCTGAGATCATGAATCAGTTCGAGGAGATATTTCTGGGATTAAAACAGATATTCCTGGCGATCATCAGCTTTTTCACCACTGAATACTTCAGAGTGCTCAAAATTGATTTTAGCCTGTGGACGCTGTTTCAGTTTGTGGCTAGCATCGTGGTGCTGGCCTATGCCTCCGGAAAAATCAAAAAGCTGCTGGTAGAAAATATCCTGACCCGCTACCGGCTGGATATAGGGATCCGGCAATCTATCGGTACGATCGCCCGGTATGTGATCATGATTCTGGGGCTGTACATCATCATACAGTCGGCCGGTATTGACCTGAGTGCGATTGGCATATTGGCGGGTGCTTTGGGTGTAGGTATTGGTTTTGGTTTGCAGAACATTACCAATAATTTTATATCAGGGCTGGTTATTCTCTTCGAACGCCCCATCAAAGTAGGCGACCGTATTGAGGTAGGCGATATTACAGGGGATGTTATCAGGATCTCAGCACGGGCTACCACCATTATTACCAATGACAATATTTCTATCATTATCCCTAACTCGGAGTTTATTTCTTCTAAGGTGATAAACTGGAGCCACAACGACCGTAGGGTGCGCTTCCGGTTTCCGGTAGGCGTTTCTTATAAAGAAGACCCGGAGAAGGTGAAGCAGTTGCTCATGGAGGTGATGGCTGACAATAAAGGGGTGTTGAAAAACCCTCCGCCGGATGTGTGGTTCGATACCTTCGGCGAAAGCTCCCTGAATTTTAACCTGATGGTATGGACATCGGATTATGTCCAAAGACCTAGAAACCTGAGAAGCCAGCTGTATTACGCCATTTTTAAAAAATTTAAAGAACATAATATCGAGATTCCCTTCCCTCAACGCGATCTGCACATCAAGAGCGGAGAACTCCCTGTAGAGGTAAGGAATACCAATGGATACACTAACAACGCAAATGCAAAATGAAACTTGACAAGTATTTTATTTTTGATTTCGACAGTACCTTCACCCGGGTAGAGGCGCTGGATGTACTATGCGAAATTTCTCTGAAAGGTAATCCGAACAAAGAAAACATTTTGCAGGAGGTGAAGAATATCACCAACCTGTGTATGGATGGTAAAATTTCTTTCCGCGATTCGCTGGAAAGCCGTCTAGCCCTACTGCATGCCCGTAAGGCTCACATCCCGGCCCTGATTGACTATCTGAAGCAGAATGTTTCTGTTTCCTTTATCAGAAACAGGGAATTCTTTCAGACCTATGCCGACCATATCTATATTATTTCCAATGGATTTAAAGAATTCATTGTACCTATTGTCACCGAGTATGGCGTAAAGCCGGACCATGTCTTTGCCAACACGTTTATCTTTGATGAAGAAGGCAATATAGCTGGTTTTGATAAGGCCAACGTTTTGTCAGGTGACAATGGTAAAGTGCAGATCATCAAAGAGCTGGAGCTACATGGCGACATTTATGTGATTGGCGACGGTTATAACGATTATAAAATCAAAGCCTCCGGCCTGGCCAATAAGTTTTATGCCTTTACCGAAAATATTGAGAGAAATGTCATCTTAGACAAAGCAGACCATATCGCTCCCTCGCTCGACGAGTTTTTATATCTAAACAAAATGAATACAGCTATTTCTTATCCTAAAAACCGAATCAGAGTTTTATTATTAGAAAATATCCATCCTTATGCCGAGAAAAAACTGAAAGAAGAAGGCTATCAGGTAGAAGTACATCCCGCTGCCATGGATGAAGAAGAATTGTGTGAACGGATCCGGAATGTTTCCATCCTGGGCATTCGTTCTAAAACGCATGTGACAGCCAAAGTACTGGAAAACGCAAACCGCCTGATCGCCCTGGGTGCTTTCTGTATTGGTACCAACCAGATCGAACTGGAAGCCTGTGCCAAAAAAGGGGTAGCTGTTTTTAATGCCCCTTACAGCAACACACGCTCTGTGGTGGAACTGGCCATTGGTGAGATCATCCTGCTCATGCGGAATATCGTAGACAAGTCTTATGCCATGCACCGGGGAGAATGGTCTAAGTCTGCTTCCAACAGCAATGAAATCAGAGGTAAGAAACTAGGGATTGTGGGTTATGGCAATATTGGTGCCCAGCTTTCTGTATTGGCCGAAAATATGGGTATGGACGTATACTATTATGATGTGATAGAGAAACTAGCCCTGGGTAACGCCACCAAGTGCAGTACGCTGGCTGAATTACTGTCCGTCGCCGATGTGATTTCTTTGCATGTAGACGGTCGCGCGGAAAATAAAAACCTGATCGATGCCCAGGCCTTTGATCTGATGAAAGACGGTGTGATTTTGCTCAACCTGAGCCGTGGCTCTATCGTGGATATCAAAGCCCTGAAAGATAACATAGAAAAAGGTAAAGTAAGAGGGGCTTCTATCGATGTTTTCCCGGTGGAGCCCAAGAGCAATCAGGAAGAGTTTGTTTCTGAGTTAAGAGGATTGCCCAACGTGATCCTTTCGCCCCACATCGGTGGCAGTACCCAGGAAGCGCAGGAAAATATCGCTGATTTTGTACCCAACAAGATCATGGAATATGTGAATACCGGCAGCACGACCAACAGTGTGAACTTCCCGAATGTGCAGTTGCCTTTATTGAAGAACGCACACCGCCTGATGCACATTCACCACAATGTGCCGGGTGTATTGGCACAGATCAGCAATGTGCTGGCCCAACACAATATCAATGTGGTAGGACAATACCTCAAAACCACGGAAACCATTGGCTATGTGATCATTGACATCAACAAAGCTTATGATGAATCGGTCATTAAAGATCTGAGGAATATAGACAATACCATCCGTTTCAGGGTATTATACTAAAGCCAACAAGCACTGAACGTGCCGTAAACCGGATGCTTAGGGGTCCGGTTTTTTTTATGCCTGTGTGGACAATTGTTTAAAACAGAGCCTCCAGCGAGATATGGTCTGGGTATTTCTGATAGACGGCTTTCTCCGGCAAGCTTATAATACCTATGATGGTATTTTTGACATGGTTATAAAGCACTTCCACAAAATAGTGTTGCAGATGGTAGAGATCCGTTCTGTAATTAGAAAATCTCCTGTCCATAATGAAATTACCGTGAATCAGTGTATAGTCTGCTTGTTCAGAAAAGGTAAGGCGATCAAATTCCTGTATGGTAACCATGGTAGCAGTAATTATAATTTTTATTGTTTCGTTAATAGTTACTATTAGTCTGTTTTATAGTGGGATATGTAACCCAAAGGGCAGGTAAAATTTAACAGGCTCCATGAATCCCCAGAGAGCGCACGCTCTGGCATCGGGCTATTAATTTGTGTAAATCCAATGAGACTGATGAGAAGGATTGTGTATATTGCCAGATCATAAAGCACTGCTGATTGACAAAAGCAGGAAGTGTCGTAATTTCCAGCCATAGCATAGCAATGATCTCTACCATTTTAACAAACCGAATCAGTGTTAACATCATCGCGTATGTGCTGCTCTTAGGAATAGCCGTAGTTGATTATGTTACAGGGTATGAAGCTTCCTCTTCTATCTTATACTTCTTTCCTATTTACGTAGCAGCCTCTAACAGAAAAACATATAAAACAGATGCACTCATTGTAGCCGCTTGTAGCAGTTTTGCCTGGCTCGCCATTGAAATACTAACACATCACCCCTACTCCAGCATCTGGATTCTCTACTGGAACACCTTTGTGCGGGCTGTCATGTTCTTCGCAGTGGCTATCCTTTTTTACAAAGTAAAAGCAGAGAAGATACAGATTGAAGAAAACAACGAGCAACTGAAAACGCTCAACGCAGAAAAGAATAAATACCTGGGCATCGCAGCCCATGACATCCGGAATCCGCTGGGCAATATCTATAATCTTTCCATACTGCTGTTAGATCCTGTCTCCAGAGGCAATATGACACAACAACAGGTGGAGTTTATTGAAATGATCCATAAAGTGAGTCGTAACGGATTGATGCTTCTCAATAATATCCTGGATATTACTCAAATTGAAGCGGGCACGCTCAGGCTGAGCAAGACAGAAAACGACTACATCCAATTTGTAAAAGACATCATTTCTTCCAACAAATATATTGCAGAAAGAAAAGAACAAACCATTCTATTCGAAAGCCAGGCAGAGGCATTACCACTTTTCTTCGATGCCTCCTATATGAGCCAGGTAGTCACCAACCTGTTAACTAATGCGATCAAGTATTCTTACCCTAAAAAGGACATCAAAGTATCGATTAAAAAAAATGAGCACGCTATCACCACAGAAGTGACAGATCAGGGAGTGGGTATCAAAGCGGAGGATAGGGAAAAAGTGTTCAGGCCCTTTGAGAAAGCACAAAACAGACCTACTTCGGGGGAGGAGTCCAGTGGATTAGGCTTGGCTATTGTAAAAAAAATAGTAGAAGCGCATCAGGGCAAAATAGGCTTTGAAAGTATATACGGGCAGGGAAGTACTTTCTATTTTACCCTGCCTTTGGTGGCGCAGCCCGCTACCCAGGCTCCTCAGCCCGTTTGAAGCACCAGCCACAAAGGGAAAGTGCATAGCTGCATAGCTTGCAAACAAGGCCGGGAAGGCAAACTCCCTTCTTTTTTTGACCCCCTTTACCTGCCAGAAAAAAAATCAGCACTGGATTTAAAAAATTTCAGCCTTACAAATAAAAAAAATCAAGCCTTGATATTTTTCATTTCAGCACTAGGTTTAAAAAATTTGTATGGCTCAAATAAAAAATTCCTGGGGCTGGGATATTTCTACCCAAGTCTGTAAGGCTTTATCAAGCTGCATGAAATGTATGGTATCCCTTTGTCGTTGATAAAGCAGAAAAACCACTATCTGGTAGTAAAACTTTATTTTGAATACGCAATTCCTTATATTAACTACTACAATAAACGCTTATAAAACCGAGAAATTTGTCAATCAAAAGCTCATAGAAGTCAAGTAGACAGGCACCGTTGTAGCCCTTAGAAAGTCCCTCAGGCCACAGCCTCTCTGCTTTTAGAAATTGCCTTCATTGAGCCAGGTAGTCGCATCAGTTCACCATAAGAGAAAAACAAAGTCCGCAGTGGCGACCGGGCCTATGCGGCCCAACCACGTTGGCTGCCGGTCTGGCGAGACCCGGTCTGGCGAGACCCGCAGTGGCGACCGGGCCACGTTGGCTGCCGGTCTGGTAAGACTGGTCCCTGGTAAAAACCCTATGGGGCAGCCTCTGCCTGAAGCGACTTACTATACGTTCGTCTATACATCATTTCAACCCATAAACATGATTGAGATATGGCCAAACCACTCGTATTTATCGGATCTTCTTTTGAGGCCAAGGAAATTGCCAGAGAAATACAGGATAAGCTCTCAGATACGGTTCACTGTGAAGTCTGGGATGAATTTATTCTTAAACCCGGAGATGCCACTTTGTTTTCCTTATACAAAGCATTTCACAAATATGATTTCTCGATATTGGTCTTTACCCCTGATGACATCACGGAAAGCAGAAATGTACAGTATTATTCGGCGAGAGATAATATCATCTTTGAGTTAGGATTGTCCATGGGCGTATTAGGGCCACGCAAGAGTTTCTTCGTTTCTCCGAAAACCAACGATTTGCAAATTAAAATACCTTCGGATCTGGCGGGTATTACCTCTATCTCCTTTGAATGGGATGGAAACAGAAACACGCTGAATTCTTCACTCGGTCCGGCCTGCAATAAGCTCAGAAAAGCTATGCTAGATGTGGTCGACGATTTTATCCTATCCTTTTTACCCTCAACGGCACTAGCCATGGGGTATTTTAAGAATTTTGTGCTGGAAATCTGCAATGAACTCATAAGAACCACAGAGATTACCATCCATGATAAAAAGTATGATCTCTCACAGGATGCCTTCGATTTCTATGTGGTGTTACCTACCGAATTATCCCAGATAGGTCATCCGGGCGTCAACAAGTTTAAAAAAGACAACAAACTCAGTGATTTTGTGATCAAGAAAAGATCTAGGGAATTTCCTTTCTATCTGAAAAACGAAGTGGTTGATAACAGAATATTGTTTTTTGACTTTCCCACAACCCTTCGGGCATCCAGAGAATCTATTAATTTGATCCATCCGCCTGGTTCTGGCGCTTCAGAAAGAGAGTTTTTAGAAAACAGAGAAATGTTAAACTTTGAAAGAACTTTAAAATATCTACTGGCTCAACCGGAAGCAGCAGAATTTGCCGATAACATTAAAATTGTATCTTATAAAAGTTTGGGCATTTGAATCAAGGATTTGAGGGTGAAAAGAAATAAGACATTTTTTAACGGATGGCTTCACCGGTAACGATTCGCTCACAAATGAAAAGGAATAATCCATGAATAAAGAAAAGGATGACATTTATTCCTTGCTCGCTTATGCAATAGTATATGCTGACTGGCAGGAGGATGATCTCAAGGGCAGAGGCTATAATGTGGGAGCCATTTTGGTTGACAGTCATGATGAAATCGTAACCTTTGGATTGAATGCGGTAAACCGATTTCATAACAGCACAAAACATGGTGAGATTTTGCTGATGACAAACTATTTGCAGCAATCAGATAATTTTAATCTGGAAGGCCACACCATGTACTCCACCCTGGAGCCTTGTGCCATGTGCGCTGGTATGATGATTATGACTTCTTTGAAAAGAATCGTAATCGGTCAGAATGATCTGTATTATAGCAAAGCCCTGGAAAGGTTTTCCATAGACACCAGCGCGTATGGAGGTTACCCTCCCTATCCGAGAACGGTAGTCGCTGAATTGACGCCTTCTTTGATTGCTGAGAAATTAGACCAGGCGTATAAAGCATATGTTGCTGAAGGGAATAAGGCCATCATTACAAAATTTCTCTCCACCGACAGGGCCAAAGAAATTTATCAGGAAGCACAAGACAGGCTCTTACAGTATCAAGTGATTCACACTGAAAATATAGCGTTATATCGTAAGGCAGTAGATTATCTCAAGCATGTCAAATCAAATCCGAAATCGTTTTACTGAAAACAGTTGCCTTTCCTGCGTTCGCTTGTCACATCATACCGAAGCAGCTAATATCAATCCGCAACAGGGAAAAACTCAGCAATATCAGCCTAAAGCCAGAGGTATTGGCTCTTAGGCGTCCCTGTTTTTCTTTCATCAAAAGTTTTGTTATATACCCCTTATTAAAGGTATATTGAGCCGTGATTGTAACTAGATCCTATGGCTGACAAGACAACGAAGAACAACTTATTTATCGCTTTTGAGGGTATTGACGGAAGCGGAAAAAGTACGCAGGTGAAGCTGCTGGCTGAAAACCTGAAAAACGCAGGTCACCAGGTGTATGCTACTTTTGAGCCCACCAATAGCCCTATTGGCTCCATGATCAGAAGTATCTTCAGTCACCAAATGGAAGCTGATCACCGAACCATTGCCGGACTTTTTGTGGCAGACCGGCTGGATCACCTGCTGAACAAGACCCATGGTATTCTGAAAAAACTGGAAGAAGGCTATACGGTAATCACCGACCGGTATTATTTTTCTTCCTATGCCTATCATGCAGTGCATATGTCGATGGACTGGGTCATACAAGCCAATGCTTTGAGTGCCGAACTATTACGCCCCGATCTTAATATCTATATCGATATGGTGCCTGAAATCAGTATGGAGCGGCTCAGTAAGGGAAGAAGTGCCATAGAACTCTATGAGACGCTGGATAACCTCCGGCTCGTCAGAAGCAAATATCTGGAAGCCATAGAGCGGCTCAGGTCTGAAGAACATATTTTTATTACCGATGGAAACCGTTCGCCGGAACAGGTAGCGACCGACATATGGCAGGAAGTGGCTCAGTTGGCTGTCGGAAAAATGTCCTAGCACCTAAAAAGACACAAATGTCGTAAGAATGCCATCTTTGCACCGTTACATGCTGAGGCGAGCCGGAGTATATTTGTTCAAAAAGACACAATTATGAACAATACGCCATTAGCCAAAAAAATTGTAGCCGCCAGAAAAAGCCAGGGTCTGTCCCAGGAAGCGCTTGCTGAAAAGGCTTCGATCAACCTGCGAACCTTACAGCGCCTTGAAAATGGAGAGACAGAACCCAGAGGCCAAACCCTTAGATTGATCGCCCAGGCTTTGGATCAACCCCTGGAAGATTTTCTGGACTTTACGAAAGAGGAAGACAAAGGCTTTTTACAGCTACTCAACCTGTCGACCCTTTCTTTCTGGATCATCCCCCTGGGAAATATTTTTATCCCACTGGTGCTCTGGGTGATGAAAAAGGACAAAATCAAAGGGGCAGGAGAATTAGGCAGGAGAATCATTAACTTTCAGATTACCTGGTCTTTTGTCACCTTTGGGATTGCTTTTACTTATATGTTCGCCATCCTCCTAGGTTTATCAGAAGCGCCTATTTTCTCTCCTTTCTATATCTTGTTGGCCATAGCATCCTTGTATATTCTCAATTCTGTATTAATACTGATTGCCTCCTTTCAAATTAACCGGGGTGTGGAAAGAATTTACACTGTAGGTATAAAAATCATCAGATAAAAACTCAGGTAACAACCACAGCCTAGCCATGCCCTGTTTTTTGCCGTAAAAAGTATTGCTGTCAGCATCATCAACACCATGATTTTTCTATTGTGAGGAAAGTCTATTAGAGGGTGTAACCCATGAATACCTTTGAAAATCATTCAAAAGACAGACCGGCATCAGGCCTGGATTTGACTATCCTCAGTATTTTAATAGACTCTTTAAGCAAAAAACTGGAAAAAACACCCATAGAATTTAGAAGTATCAATTAAAAAAGCCTGCCGTAAGCCTGAAATATTTGCCTGAGTAAACAGCATGAAATAAAGTGAGTATTGATAGGAACCTCACCCTGCTGCCACCGTAGATTAGTAGACAAAGCGTTAAATCCTTTGTAGCTCGTTGTATGATAGAATCTATCCGCTCGATCTATAAAATATGTCAGCACGCCGCCATAGACTTCTGCTGGTTTGCTGAAAGTGAAATTATTAATCTGGCATCCATCACTGTACCTTACCTGCGACATGAGCTTATTCTGAATCTGGGAGATACTTTCACCGTCAACAACTCCGGCGGACAGCAAAAGATTATTTTCTCTGAAATTCAAACCCAACCCATACAAACTACTGTCAAAGGTAGCTACCAGGCATTAGGCATCATGTTTAATCCCATAGGCATTTACGAAACCTATGGATTAAGCATGGCAGATTATAAAGCGATGCAGGCTTCTTCTGCCCAGGCTCTGCTGTTTGACAAAGGAGAGACGCTGAAGCAAAAGATAGAAGCGTCTGCCTCTTCAGAGGAAAAACTGAATCTGTTAACAACCTTTTTTCTTCAGCATAGCGTAAAAAAAACCTGTCCACCCCTGGTGGTGGCCATGTTAAAAGCCATAGCGGCGGCTACCCATAGCCCGATAGCCATCAAAAAAATGGCAGACGATCTGAATTTTTGTTCCAAGCACCTTATCGCCTCTTTTAAAAAGGTGGTGGGCATCACACCAAAAAAATACATGCAACTCGTACAACTTAACCATGCGTTAGAAAGTATGAAGCGATACCCGGAGAAGAAACTGACAGAAACTGCCTTAGCATATGGTTTTTACGACCAGTCCCATTTTATCAGAATCTTTAAAAGATACGCAGGCATGAAGCCCCTTGCTTTCAAAGAAAAGCAGGCTGTCCAGCCGCATTCCTTCGCCAACACTATTATTTTCTGAAAGGTACATTTCGTACAATTTTTCTCCCTCGGAAACGCCCATCTTTGCCTAAAAAAAGATATGACTCACAGAAAAGTAATGCTCTATATCAGCATGAGCCTGGATGGCTTTATCGCTACCAAAGAGGATGACATTTCCTGGCTCTCGAGGGTAGAAAAAAAGGGAGAGGATTATGGGTATGCTGCTTTTGGCGCTTCGATAGACACCTACATCGTAGGCAGAAAAACCTATGACAAAGTGATTCAGATGGTCGGTCATTTTCCACAGGCCAGGCAATACCAGTGTTATGTCATTACCCGACAGGAAAGAGCCGATGAGGCTGGTGTGACTTTTTATAATGGAGACCTGGAAACCCTGATCAGCCAGCTGAAAAGTAAAGAAGGAAAACATATTTATTGCGACGGTGGCGGGGAGATCGTAAAACTGTTTATGGAAAAGAACCTCATTGATGAATATATCATCTCTATCATTCCTATCCTGTTAGGCGATGGCAAGCGCCTTTTTATAGGAGGCACCCCTTCCATCCCGTTGAAAGCCTTGCGTTCCCAATACTTCGATACCGGATTGATACAATTGCATTATGAAACTGCTACATCCTGAAAAGTCAAATTCATAAGGTAGCTGCTTTCTCTTTTATGGGGTGATCACCTGAAAGGATAAATTCTTAGAAAAGTAAGCAATGACTAGCTTTCCGGTATTCACTCATTTCATCATTCCACCATTTGTCTGCTAAAGCGGTTAGAGAAAATGCCATTCGGATTGAACCGCTTAAACTGGATAAGCCAGTCGTTAAACCGGGGATATACTTTCTGGATGTATTCTTTTTCTACATGTTCGTTCATCTTTCCCCAATGGGGCCTGGCTCCATGTTTCATAAATAGTTGCTGGATATGATAGAGCAAAATGCCATTGCCATAGGCAGGTTTCAGCACTGGTGTGCCGATATAACAGACATCTTTCCCATATTCCGGGGTCAGGAAGACTTCCGATTGTTTGATAAAACGTAATTCTATAGGCGACGACAACTGAAAGCGGTATTTGTTGTGAAGATGCTGTAAGAGTACAAACAGATCATCCAGCAACACTAAATACTTGTCCTGTTCAAGGTATATGGCAAATTCAGCATCATAAGCGCGTTCTTTCAAATAATCCAGCCCCTGATACATCACTTTATACGATTTGTTAACATAAGTCTTATCCTGTTGTGTTCGGAGCGCCCGGTTGATGATGTGAGGTATTCGATGAGGAAAACGATTGATCAGCCAGACGAACAGCCAGTAGGTAAGCGGGAAGTTTCCCAACAACTGACTGATGGGATTACGCATCGCCCGGTCTATGCGGTGCAGGAATTTGCGCTTCATATCTTCCAGTATGAGGGTCCTCTTACTTTTAGAACCAGTCCTGTCACTATAAGCTAACAGGGCGGATAGTTTGCCTTTGACAGGATAAGGATTGACCAGGATATATACACTGTAGTGTTGAGCGAGTAACCCTTTTTGAAGTTGAGTTTTAATATTTTCCCAGGAATCTAATTGCTTTCTTTCTTCCAGATAGAACAGTCGTTCCACTGCTAATACTACCGCATAGATGATACCCATGGTACCGAAACTGACAACCACACTATGGAACACATCATCATCCTGAATGAGCTCAGGAGCCTCTGGAGGATAAGTATTTTTATCTGTTAATCCGTCCGATTTTTCTATACGATAGACTTTAGCCCCTTCTCTCGTTGGATCATGAGTTACCAGTAGGATGGATCTTACCATTTGAGACATAGCACCCAGGGTCAGGTTGGAACCATGGGTACCGGTCTGCAAAGCACCTGCCAGGGCCATATGATCTATCCCTCCCATGGTAGGAAGGGCCAGATTTAGTTTGTCTAGCTCCTTATTCAACTGCTTTAATCGGATACCACTTTCAAACTCTATAAAATCTCCACTTTTTGAAGTGTATGGGTATGGACCAAGGTTGCGGGAGAGCAGCGAAGTATCTACCAGCAAACCATTGGTGTGAGGGGCAGAGGAATACGAATGTCCGGCCCCTACGGCCCTTATAGGCAATTTTGCAGCAATCGCTTCATTGACAAGGGCTGTAAGATCATCCAGATTTTCCGGTTCATAATAGGCAAGGGGATGTATTACTATATTACCAACACTGTTGCGCCACACGGGCCTGTTGAAGAAGTTTTTCTTGTTGACAACGTGTTTTCTGAAACCCATAAGAGATCAGGTTTTAATAGTGCAGGTCGTTGGGGATGACTATTGACAAAATAACACCTTTACGGATTATGTCAAAGGGGTGCTTGTAGTTATTGATAGCAGCTTTTCAGTTTGATGATTTACAGGCAAATAATTGACTGTTCCTTATCAGAGTTTTTCCTCCTGATGTTGCTAAAAGAAAAATTCTTTGCAGAATTTTAGTCTTATATTATATATAACTTTATTGATAGTTAATATAAATATATAAATATTACATCATTTCTTACATGCTGTATCCCGGACAAAGATAGCAGGTATTTATTACCGTTTATTTCACAAATTACTATTAGCATACAGACCAAAGCATAAGCTAATAAGCTATAGGTTTTCTGATGTTTGCTGCCTAATGGCTGATAGCAGCTAAGCTGCTATCGTGAAATGTTTGATTAACCCTTTTTGGCATGGGAAGTAATCTTTTTAGTGCATTACAACTTATTTTTCTGATTTTCTCTTATTTCACTTTGCTTCCAAACGGCTATGGACAAACCGTGATCGGCATGGGTACCGACCAGCCCAACCCCCATGCCGTGCTGGAGTTGGTCTCTACCCACCAGAATCAGGGCTTTCTGGTGCCTCGCTTCACCACCCAGCAACGGCTCTCAGAGAGCTTCATGAGCCAACTCAGTGCTAAGGATCATGGCCTGCTCATCTTTGATGCTGAGGAAGGAAAGTTCTACTACTGGTTTGAAGCAGGCTGGCAGGCTGGCAGTCCCACCTCTCTGCCCACTGGCACCACCTGGTATGCAGGCACGGCTTTGCCTGACGCCAGCCAGGGAGAGGA
>JAJNNC010000069.1 GCA_021730635.1 Catalimonadaceae bacterium JC749 | reverse complement strand
TCGTATTGCCATTATCAATTCCTAAACTATTGCCTGTCAAGTTCAGATGCTGATTGTCTGTGTTATCCTTGAAAGAGGACAGATCAATGCTGTTGCCTCCTGAAATAGTAAGATCATTACCAGACAGACTCAAGTCCTGACTGTCTGTATTAATGCTACTGATATCAAGGCTATTTCCTCCAGAGATAGCAAGATCAGTACCCGACAAGGTTAAAGTTTGTGAGTCTGTATTATCTAAATAAGAAGATAAGTCTACATTGTTACCTCCAGTAATGCTTAGACTGTTACTTGTCAAATCCAAAGTCTGATGATCGGTATTATCCAGGTAAGAAGATAAATCCACACTATTACCTCCACTAATTGATAATTCATCATCACTCAGGGTTAAATCCTGATTGTCTGTATTATCTAAA
>JAJNNC010000068.1 GCA_021730635.1 Catalimonadaceae bacterium JC749 | reverse complement strand
TGTGAGGTCTACATTGTTACCATTATCAATGCTTAGGCTATTGCCTGTCAAGTTCAGATGCTGATTGTCTGTGTTATCCTTGAAAGGAGTCAAATCTACTGTATTGCCTCCCGTAATAGTAAGATCAGTACCTGAAAGGGTTAAATCCTGATTGTCTGTATTATCTAAGTAAGAAGCTAAGTTTACAGTATTACCATTGACAATAGAGAGATCATTGCCGCTCAAGGTCAAAGTTTGAGCATCGGTATTAATACTGCTGATATCAAGGCTGTTGCCTCCTGAAATGGTAAGATCATTGCCACTCAGAGAAAGACTCTGATTATCCGTATTGTCCAAGTAGGGAGACAGATTTACCGTGTTGCCTCCAGTGATGCCTAACATATTGCCTGTTAAGCTTAGACTCTGACTATCCGTGTTATCTAA
>JAJNNC010000067.1 GCA_021730635.1 Catalimonadaceae bacterium JC749 | reverse complement strand
AGCTAAGTTTTCACTGCTGTCAGCTGCATTCACTACCGTAAAGCTGATTTGCAGGGACAAACCTGCCTCTCCTTGTTTATTTTTCTCTTTATAAGGAGTAGCTACTAAGGTATACTCTCCAGCAGGAAAGTCTTGACCAGCAAGATCTCCATGCTGATCATCTCCAAACAAGGTATAAGGCTTGTTATTTTCTGTTTGTCTGTGCCTCAAGGCTCCTTTCAGTCTCAGCCCTACACTGCCTACTTTTTCAGGCTCTGTAACAGCCACAATACTAAACTGAGAACTGGTAAAGTTATCCAAGTCAATCACCTCTCCATCTACAAGCTCTTGTAGCTCTGTATCAGTTTCTGCATCTACTAGCATCAATCTTTTGATCTGGAAGGCCTCTGCTTCTCCCATCAAATTCTCATACCAGGCTATTTTA
>JAJNNC010000066.1 GCA_021730635.1 Catalimonadaceae bacterium JC749 | reverse complement strand
GCTTACCCTGGTTGGAAAATTTCAATGCGGCTGATGGAACATTCAAGGGTTCCTTGGAAACAGAGAACAAATATAAGAATGGAAGCTTTGAGGTACAGCAGGGATGGTTGGTAGCCCGTGGAGTAGGAGAAGTTGCTTATAAGTCTGAGGTGATTGGTCTGGAAGGACAAACCGTTGACTTTTCCATGGTGTTGCGTTCACAAGGTGATCTGGAAGAACATGATTACATGAAGGTGTACTATAGCCTGGATGGTGGCAGTGAAATCCTGGTAGGAGAGGCCATAGGCAAGATCGCAGGATCAGGGTACAAAGTGGTATCTCAGGAAGGGATAAGCGGAAAAACGCTGCAGATCATTGTTCGCATCAAAAACAGTGATGTATCAGAGCACTATGGGCTGGATGTTGTCAAAGTAGATCTTGCTGCTTC
>JAJNNC010000065.1 GCA_021730635.1 Catalimonadaceae bacterium JC749 | reverse complement strand
TCATCCGCAGGGAACCCGATGGAAGTACCTGGGATCTTGGTCATGTTCTCCAAGGCAATCTGAGCCCCTCCTGACCCATTGTAAGGCTGCACATTGCGGGCAATGATGACCACATCCTGGTAATCAAAGCCTGAGGGGTTCTCCTCGGTGGCAATGATGTAGGCATTGGCCTCTCCCGGTACAGGATAAATCCTCAAGTGATGCGGAATGGCTCCCGTGAAGGTGTTGAGCCTGTCGGCCTGATAGACATGGCGGTTGCTGAAGAAAGGCCAGCGGTTGTAAAAACCAAAAGGCACATTCTCTCCCGGATCAAAGCTGGTGCTGCCCTGGGTGATCACATTCAGGGTCTGTCCATTCACTACTGGGTTGTTAGGCACGGTGAACAGGGCATTCAAGGTGGAAGGCAGGGCATCCCTGTACCAGCCAAAGCCTACCACCGGATTGTT
>JAJNNC010000064.1 GCA_021730635.1 Catalimonadaceae bacterium JC749 | reverse complement strand
AGACAACTCAGAGCCTGACAGACTCAAGTCCTGACTATCAGTATTATCCAAGTAAGGAGACAAATCTATTGTACTTCCATTGCTGATGGAGAGAATATTGCTACTTAATGTCAAGTTTTGATTATCAGTGTTATCTAAATAAGGAGACAAATCTACCCCAGTAGCATCCCCAGTGAGCGAAAGAGTGTTACCACTCAGACTCATGTCTTGGGCATCGGTATTATCCTTGAAAGAGGACAGATCTACCGTATTGCCTCCAGCAATAGACAACTCATTGTCACTCAGTGTCAGGTTCTGATTGTCTGTATTGTCCAAGTAAACAGATAGGTCAATGTTGGAAGCTGAAGGATTGTTAGTAATCTTCAAACTATTACCTGTCAAACTCAAGTCCTGCAACTCATTGCTGGCATCATTGTCATTGTCAGCCACTGAAAAGCTAGCCGCACTGCCTGC
>JAJNNC010000063.1 GCA_021730635.1 Catalimonadaceae bacterium JC749 | reverse complement strand
AGGCAATACGGTGGACCTGTCTGGCTTTCAGACCACCAGCCTGCCTGAGCATCATATCCTGGTAGGCAATGCGGCCAACCAGGCTACAGCTGTCAGTGTCACAGGTGATGTGACCCTCAACAGTGATGGCACCATGACTTTGGTACTGGATGCGGTCACTACAGCCAAGATCCTCAACCAGGCCATCACCACAGCCAAAATAGCGGATGAGGCAGTCACCAAAGAGAAGCTGCATGCGGATGTAGCAGGAGCGGGTCTGGTGCAGCAGGTGGATGGCAGCTTATCGGTACAGACCGGAGCAGGCCTGCAAGTGGTCAGTGATGCGGTGACCTTGAGCAACACGGCCAATGGGTCAGTGCTGATAGGGGATGGTACCCAAGCCAGGGTGCGCAGTCTGTCAGGAGATGTGGGGCTGGCCAATGATGGCACCACCACAGTCAAAGGCTTACAGGG
>JAJNNC010000062.1 GCA_021730635.1 Catalimonadaceae bacterium JC749 | reverse complement strand
CCCCCTTTCTTTCATGCTCCCTCCTATTCATTTCAAAGAACCTTGATCACTTTCAGATTGCATGCTCTGTTATCATCAGCAGGCTGAAATATTTTTTTGATCTTGGGCTCTTGCTATTTTCTTCTCCGCATCATTTTCCTGTGTCATTTCAACATGAAACTATTGTAGAATACCAGTCTAGACACAACAGATACCTGTCAAATTATTTTTGTACTATATAAGGATAACATCACTTGAAAATACCTATATTTATTTAAATTGCTAGTAAACTTCGTGGCAGAACTAAGACTGCAATTTACATTTGATTACCTGCTGTTATTGTACATTCCCGTGATAGCAGGTTTGGTCTGTTTATGGATGATTTCTTGATACCTCCCCCTGATAAGAGGTGTTTAGGCATACCATTATTGTTCATTGATAGGCCTCACAGCCTTTTGCATACATATATTACTAAACCAAAACCATTTCTGATG
>JAJNNC010000061.1 GCA_021730635.1 Catalimonadaceae bacterium JC749 | reverse complement strand
TAGCGGAAATAAGCCATCCTGCTGATTACCGAAATCAAATTGTCCTAAAGAGTTTCTTTGAATTCTCAAAGGTGAGAAAGCGGGTACGGCACCGCCAAACAGATCATCATCCATATAGAGGGCCAGTTCAGGATTGTAGAAGTACTCAGCAAACTGGGCTTCATCCTGATAAGGGGTCAAAGCATTCCACAGGTCTTTCTGTCCTATCGGGATCACGGCCTCATTGGTCAATGGCATGCCCAAACGGGATACCTGTACCCATTCGCCTGTGAATGATTGTGTTCCATCTCCATTGAGTGTTCTGATCAAAGGACGGCTGGCAGAAGCCCAGACCCCAATGACAAAGTCAGGATCTAAAATGTTGCTGGCCATGCTCACCTCCTTGCCATCCTTTTGCAAATCGGCTATGTTGACTTGAATCGCAATGGTGCTCACGTTGAGGTAAGATAAACCATCGCGGGGGTCTCCCTGCTGTCTGGGTGCATCA
>JAJNNC010000060.1 GCA_021730635.1 Catalimonadaceae bacterium JC749 | reverse complement strand
TCAGGTACTGAACTTGCGATCTCAGGAGGTAACAGCCTTGATATCAGCAGTATTAATACCGATGCACAGGACATGAGTTTATCAGGAAATACTCTTTCTCTGACAGGAGATGCCACCGCTGTAGATTTGTCCTCCTATCTGGATAATACAGATAACCAAAACTTATCACTGTCAGGGAATATATTAGATATTAGTGGTGGTAACAATGTGAACTTGTCCCCTTATCTGGACAATACCGATAGTCAGCATCTAAGCCTTACAGGCAATAGTTTAGGAATTGACAATGGAAATACAATAGACCTGTCTTCTTATCTGGACAATACAGATCATCAGAATCTGACACTGAGTGGCAATGATCTTACTATCTCAGGAGGCAATACGGTAGATTTATCTTCTTTCAAGGATAACACCGATAACCAAGATTTGAGCTTGACTGGTAACACTCTCTCATTAACTGGAGATGCTACTGCTGTAGATTTATCTCCTTACT
>JAJNNC010000006.1 GCA_021730635.1 Catalimonadaceae bacterium JC749 | reverse complement strand
ATAATCTTTTATTTCAGTATTATGGGCTAAAAGGTATATTAAGGCAACTATCACCCATAATGGTAATGATACAAATAGTAGTCTATCCCAATATATACCACTTATCTTCATATTCTAATTCCTATGCCCGCTAACGACCAGCGCGAGCCGACGGCCGGACTTGTTTGCGTTATCAGTTCGTATATCAATAACGTGACTTAGAGTAACAAACTTTCTGGCTCATTTTAGCTAGGCTGACGGCTGCGCGATGTTGTAGGCAGCCTTTTCAATCATCAGTTACCTCTTTCCAGGGTATACGATTTCCTAAGTCAGACTCTCTATAGTTCGCCAGGAAATTTAATAAGTCATTCTCAACATCTTCAATTGTTCCAATTATATTATCGGCAGCAAGATAATATTGGTCGTCTATGCTGTAGATAAAACCTTCTTCCTCGTCAGTTAAATCAAGTTCATCCCTTAGCTTGTAGAGTAATCTGACTGTACCTTCAAGGTCAATCTTCTTCTTTAAATAATTGGATCGTATTGCGCCAAATAGATACTCGCCAGAAATCTTTTTGCGGTACTCTCTTGTAAATTCCGAAAGTACATCAATCAGTTTACTTTTGTTATTCCCACATAGCGAGATCTCAATAAATAAATATTCTGGATCTTCTTCATTTGCGATTATGTTATCGGCAAAATCTATCAGCGTTGTCGTATCTAAAATTCCGCATTGTAAACCTACCTTGTAAAGAATTAACAGATCAATATTGTCTTTTGGATTTTTCATTTAGGTTGCCTACAACGACCAGGCTAGCCGGTCGGGCAGCGCCTTTGGTTGATGTCTGTCTTTCGAGTATCAAAGATTATGCTTGGTAAAAAAATCCCCCAATGCTCATTGTCACGCTGCCTGAGGGCTAGGTGATGTTATGCTGCGTTTTTAATATCTATTTGGATCACTCAATATATAAGTTACCATGCAACCTACACCTATATTGAATTCAGAGTACGAATCAAGTTGCTGATAATTGGCAAATATATGAAGCTGATTAAATGACCTTTCTAATTGAGCCTGAAATCCATATAGATTATTATAAATCCAAATGTTGGTTGATGCTTCCAATCTTAATATTTTATCAAAATATCGGCTTACTTTCAAAACAAGACCATGAAAATCTTCTACTACTTCAGCATTCAAAATTTGAAGATTACTATACCCAAGAGTAAGGTCAAAAGGACTATAACGATGCCAAAGATCTATTCCAATGGACGTATTTGTTAAGTTATAAATCTCACCAAGAGCTACTTCTTGATACGCAAAACTTAATCCTACGCTGAAATGTTGATCAAACAAGATATTATCCAGTGATAAAGAGCCATTGACCAATCTGTTGTCATCTAAATTAGTCTGATAGCTAATAGAACTCTTAAATAATCGTGAATCAAGAAAGTAGGGGGATGTTAAATAAGCTTTCCCACCAATCGGGTTATTGGTAATTCCAGATGTCAGGTACAAGCCAATTTTTTGACTTTCAAAGTAATGAATCAATATGTAAGGTTGCAGGAACACATTCAAAGTACTATCTATACCAACATTTACAGTCCTTGTAAGCATCCCTATCATAGAAAAAGTTAAAGTAGTTGGTAGTGTGTTAATCGTGATAGAATATTGCCCTAGTTCATCGGTAACCGTTTGATTAAGAGAATCTTCAATTACATCAACCCCAGGTATAGGATTATTGTCAGTCGGGTCAATTACTTTACCTCTAATGACGTGTTGGCTCCAAGCAGAATGAACAAAGAAACAAAAGATTATCAGTTTTATAAACTTCATTTATGTCAATCATTTCTTAGTTAATGCAGCATAACGGCCTGTGCGAGTAGCTGGCCCGGCCTTGTTTGCGTTTATCTTTCAACTATCAATTTTCGTACTTAGGGCAAATAGTTTCCGAGTACTTTTTAAATAGGGCTAGCTACTGCATTTTGTTATGCCCCGTTTTCATTTCTAATTTGCTATAATTTTATTCCATTGAAATTTCTCTTCGTCCAGCTTTTCAAAATTCAAATTCTTGTCCACTGAAAATCGAGTCACTACTGAATCAATTTTGTATTCCATTGTATCCTGATCATCTCGTAAAGTCGTTTCCTCTAACCGGATTAATTGATAGATTGAATCAGAAATAAATTTCCCATATTCCTCATATCCTGAACCTCCATCCCCAACACTACTTGCGACCTTACTTTTTCCAATCAATTTATTATTTTGATCATAAGTCATGAGATATAAATCAGCACAACAGTAATCATATTCTTCAATGAGTGTGATTACTACTTTATCTTTCTGATTCTCCTGAACAGAAAAATAGTAGTAAAAGCCTCTATCCTTATCTAAATCGTTTTTTAGAGCTGAATCTTGAAAATATTTCTCAATTTCTTGTTTTGTTAGTATTACCAAGCTGTCCTGTCTGGCCCCATAATACCAATCTTCAAGACTAAAAGAGTCTTGTCGAGACACTTTAAATTTTTCTGGATCAATGAAATTACTTCCCTCTTCTGCGAATGAGGTAGCACTTTCTTGATTACTAACTACTTGTATAGAAGTATCTTTCTCAAAGTCTGCTTGTTTCTGGTTCTGCTTTGTCTGTTCTCCACAACCTGCACAAATCATCAGTATCAATATCAATCTTTTCATTTTTTTTAATGGGGCATAACGATTTGGGCAAGTAGCTGGCCCGGTCATGTTTGCGTTTATCTTTCCACAATTATTGTTCGTGCCTGGAGAGCAAAACGTTTGATAGCTTTTAACTAGGGCTAGCTACTGCCTTGTGTTGTGTGTGGTCTTCAGTTCTTTTTTCTTCTTTCCCGGATATTATCAATAGCCTTGCTCTCAACTATAAATAATTCTTCCTGACCAAGGAATTTTAACATTGGATATTTTTTCTTAAAATTCTCGTCTATTTTTTGATACTTCTTAGAGGTTGCTTCTAATTCTTCAATTGAATAATTATTCGATTTTACTGATCGCAAATCATCAAATACTCCCAAATGCAGATATTCAAAATCTTCATCTTGAGATAGAGAATCGATTAGCTCATTTTTGAGAGAATCATTTACGACCCGTTGAGCATTGGTCATGACAGGAATTATTAGAGAAAAGATTCCGAAAATAACAGAAAAAAGAAAGAGCTTTTTCATTTGTGTAGGTGTTTCAAAAGTTAAAGATAAACTCGTTTATATTCTAATTGCTTTCTTAGATCACACACAACTAATGTATATACGCTATAGTAGCAGTTAAATATATTATATTAATTATAAGATAAGATAAATTTAAAGAATAATCTGCCCTTTTTTTGCAGTAAGTTTTGACATTTAACATAATGTAATGGCGTACATATAAATGCTTAGATTTTATGGTTTTCATATGTTCAAAGAATCTGCAGGACTTATAATTTTATGTAGTGCTTGCATAGATACATGGGTATATATTTCAGTGGTCCTGGAGGAATTATGCCCGAGTAGCTGTTGTATATAGCGTAAATCTGTACCAGCTTCCAGTAAATGTGTAGCAAATGAATGTCGAAGACAGTGAAGTGTATAGGGTTTAGTGATATTAGCACGCTGCAAAGATCTTTTGAAAATTTGTTGCAGACTCCTGTAAGAATATTTCCCTCCATATTGCCCCTCAAACACATAATATTTTGTGCGGTAAGATTTTCTGTACTGTCCTAATAAATGACAGGCCTTCTGAGAAAGTATACTATACCTGTCTTTACAGCCCTTTGCTGCCTTGATGTGAATTTTGCGTTCCGCAAGACTGATATCATCCCATGTTAGATTCAACAGTTCACCTGCCCTTAAACCGGAAGAATACAGAATCAGCAACATTGATTTATGTTTAGGATTGTCTGTCATTCTAAATATTTCTTCGATTTCTTGTCTGGATAATATCTTGGGTAAAGTAGCTGGTTTTTTAGGCCTGAATACCTGTTGTAGATTCAAAGGTCTTTTGACACAATGATGATAATAGAATTGAATAGCATTAATAGATTGATTCACATAGGATACAGAATACCCTCCCTTTTCTTTTAGTGCGGTATGGTACCGGTTGATCTCTGCTTCATCATAGTCATGAATGATTTCTAGTGGGAGGGAGGTCGCATTCAGAAATTTGAGGATCAAAGCATGATAGGTTCTTACGGTGTTGAAACTGTAGTTTTTGAGCTTCATAATTTCCAATAGGTGCAATGAACAAGTCTTACTACCTGCCAGGAGTTGCTGCTCCCACAGTGCTTTTTGTAATTCCAGACTATTGATTGTCACCTTACTGTTCAAAGCTAAACGGGCTACCCCTTTTATATTGTCCAATAAGTTCATGATACTGGCCTCTGAAAAGTGTGTGAGAAAACAACGGTAAGTCTGGCTCCACCGCACACCTTCTGCCTGAGATAAGAGGCGGTAAAGTTGCCTCTGATACCTGAATTGTATTTTGAGAAACAATTTGCCTTCATGGGTGATGGGCAACAAATACAAAGTGCTGATGGCCGGCTTGGGCTTGCCGGGGATAAGACTGACCGCACGCTCAGGAACTTTGATGCCCTTTTTGTACAGATACGAAGTATTTATCATAACCCTACCCCTAAAATAATCCGAAAGCTGGCGTATGTGATTTTCGTCACGTAGAAGGAGTAAATTGCCTGCTTGTTGACGGATTAGGTGAAAATGGACAAGTTCTTTTTTCAGAGAGGGTGGGAAATCTTTCAGCACTAATTTCAGATGATCCCCCCTAGGGTCCATAGCGTTGAGAAAAATAACAGGTATTCGCATAAAGTCACATGGTTTGCCTCATCAAAAATAGGAGCAGGTATTGTATTCGCTGTGGTATTAAACGGGTATATCCGTATATACTCGGGTTATAACACGGATAAAATCATTGAAAACTTTATCATCTGTCATGAAAAAAAGAAATTGCCAGGAGTGTGGGGAAGTCCTGAAAGGTCGTATCGATAAAAAGTTTTGTTCCGATCAGTGCCGTTTCCTGTTTAACAACCGCAAAAAGCGACAGGTAGAAATTCCTATGGCCAATATCAATCAGATACTTCGCAGGAACCGTTCTATTCTGAAAAGTTATAACCCGGTGGGTAAAACCACTATCCGGAGACAACTATTGCTGGATCAGCAATTTGAATTCAATTTCTATACCCACACGTATAGGACAAAAAACGGGGTGATTTACTATTTCTGTTATGAATACGGCTACTCCTTTGTGCCGGAGGATAAAATAGTGCTGGTTACCTGGCAGCCCTATATGCATCAGCAGATGCATCAAAAAATGTTTCAAAACAGGTTTGATCAACACTAAAACCATATGCTTCACCTCCCAGGGTATCGGATAGGGTAAATGACTCGTTTTTGCTGGAAATGAATCCAATAAAAGAAACTGTATAGGCGTGGCCCTTCTCAGCACAGGCAAGAAATCAATCTTTACAAGAGACTATTATCAGCGACAGACCGTAAAACTTTCTGGCAAGGGTAGGGAGCAAGTCAGGATAACCCCAGCATGGGGAAGAGCCTTCGTATTTCAGATTCATCCGGTTGCAACCCGTATTCTCCTATCTCGAAAGCTTCTGCCTGTTGCACCTGAGCGGCTTGTTCCGGGCCATACCACCGTTGCAGTGAATGGCGTATCAGTGGCGTTAGCGGAAAAGTCCATTTTGCTTTAAGCCAGGCAATCCTTGCTTGGGTATCTTCCGGTAGGGTATGGGCCTGCCTTTCAATCCAGGGCAGCCACTCGTAAAATTGAGAACCATGGGCGTGAAGCGCCTGCATTTTCTGTTCATATACTTCGTCGATGGCGACAGCAATATCCGGAGAGAAAGGCGTGGGTTTCTGAAAACGGTCTCTGAAATAAAGGAATAGTGGATTCTTTGTCAAAGGGGCTGCCTGTCTCACCACATGTGGCACCATCACCATATAGGCGGCGTCCTGCACAATCTGACTGGTATATCGATGATCAGGATGGTAGTCATTGGGCCGATGCGAAATCACCACATCTGCTTCCCATTCCCGTATCCTTTGAATCATCAGATGGCGATTTTCCAGGGTAGGCATGAGTTGTCCATCGGGGTTGCCCAAAATCTCATAACTTATCCCCAGAATGTCGGCTGCAGCGATGGTTTCTAGGCTTCTTCTCTCTACCAGTTCCGTGCCGGTAAGCTGGTGATGGCCGGCACTGCCATCTGTCATGGAGATAAATTTTACCCGATGCCCCATGCGCGAAAATAAGGCGGCTGTGCCTCCCCCGAAAAGTTCACAATCATCGGGATGAGCACCTATTAAAATAATGTTTAATGCAGACATACCAGTGAGGGATAGAATAGGATCAGTGGTAAAGGTAGAAGATAAAAATTATTAAATGAAGCAAATAGTGGCGTATCCAAAGAGTAGCTGTTATTTCGATGGTGTATCACACCACCTGTACCGGATCACCTACCCGGATCACACCTCCCTGCACGACCCGGACCGTAATACCTCCATGTCCACGCATAGCATTGTACCCTCCAGGTCCCAGGTTTTCTTCCATCCGTGAGCAGGGTTGGCAAGGGCCTGTCATTTCCATCACTACTTCGCCCACCTGAAAAAGCCTGTCTTTCAAGGCCTGTAGGTTAATGCCTTTTACCACGATGTTACGGCGCATCAGGCCGGGGTCAAGCGTGTCTTTGCCCAACATGGAAGCTACCGATTGAATATGCTCCTCATTGATGAGCGTCACCTGCCTTTTACTTTCAAACGTACCGGCATAATGGTCACCTTCCAGTCCGCTGCCAGGCATGGCTTTGATTTCATTGATAACCCGAAGGGGTGCCCTTCTCTCCGGGCGTATCCCTATCCAGGTGACGGTGCCCCGCTGGGGCAAGGTTTCTAAAAGTTGTCCAATAACAGATTCTTTTTCCATGCTATCTCAATTAATAATTTACTACGTCTCTTGCTTTCTGCTGGTTTTACACAGATAAGAATCCATGAAAGAATAGGGGTATTGGTGAAAGGAGCCACACAGCAGCGTCTTCTTGGGTGTCAGAAAAGTCTTTGTTTAGCCTGACACTGCAAGAAAAGATAAAAAATGTGTGTCAAAGCAGCATGTCTGTATCACTTGGGCTAAGAGCATGCAGGATTTAGAAGCACATCTCTTGTAGCTAATGCAAGTGAAGATAATCTGTAATTTTATTTCATTTAGCCAATGTTGGGTGTGGGTTTCATTATTTTTGTGATTTCACTATAGTGAAGAGTTCATCGGTTGAGATGAATTTATTCCAACCTTTTTTATCAAGTCCTTTTCTCAAGGCTTTGTCTCCACTCCAAAATTTTCCTTTGATATGCTCGGTCAAGGCAACAAATTCAGTATCGTCAATATCTACCTCTGCTGTTAGGGATAATGCCTTGAGGTAAATGTCTTTAGGGATCAACCTAATATTGATAAATCTAATTCTACGGGTAAAGAGTGTAAAGACTCTTTTCAGTTATGATTCTGTATATCCTGAGATATCTCTTAGTTTATCAGAATGTTCCTCTATTTCCTGTAAAAGCTGCTCGGTAGCATAAAATTTAAGCTTAGTTTTTGGTTGGAGAAAAATTCTTGCCATGCGGCTATTGGTATTTAACATCGCACTGAATACGACATTGGTGTCTACCACAATTCTCATAAATCAAGTTCATTTCTGGACTTCTCCCAACGTCCCTTTTTTATAGTCTTTACCAGTTGATCCACATCTTTTTGGGTAGCTTTAGATTTCTTGGAAATTTCTTTGAATTCAAAAAGGTCAGTCATATCCTGCAAGTCATCAATATTGATGTTACCTGATAACTTAAAAATCACTTCGTCTTTATTTCTCTCTATGATCATAGCTTTTTTATCAATTATACGGATTTTTCCATATAGGTTAAAATCCAGTTTATTTTAACTCACACCCAACATTGGATTGATGTTTGTTTTCTAAAATTGCTGGTGCTAATCCCAGCCTGGGAACAGGTAGGAGGAAGAAGCCATACGCATATTAAATATTATTGGGCTGCCATCGTTGTAATGGAAATTTTATTATGAAACAGGTTATTGGATTCAGTATTATGCTATGTTGGCTGGCAGGGGAGACTTTTGCGCAAAAATACAGTACGACCCTGGGCGTTCGATTGTCCAAAGGAAATTACGGTGTGACTGCCAAACAAAGGGTTTTCAGAAGCTTCTCCGTAGAAGGTATTGTCTCTGGCAATGACAGGGAACTGACCGGGACGCTGCTGGTAGAAAAACATTTTCCACTGATTGGCAAAGGCCTCAATGCCTATATTGGTGGTGGTGCTCATCTGGGTGGATTGCAGGGGTATGGACCTGTCGCTGGCGCTGATGCGCTGATAGGAGCGGAACTCAAAGTACCCTTTTTACCACTGGTGGTTTCTGCCGATGTGAAGCCTGCCTACCAGGTGATGCACGAAGAGCGATTTAACCTGAACTCCGCCGTTTCTGTCCGTTATATCATTGGAAAAGAATCCAAAAAGAAACGGGAAAAAACCAGAGAAAGAAGAAAGCGGCGAAAGGAACGTGACAAAGAGAAACGCCAATGGCAGAAAGAAAGAGAGAAGCGAAGAAAAGAAAAAGCCAAGGAAAAAGAGAAAAAAGCAAAGGGGAAAGACAGGAGGAACAAAGAAGAAGAAGACACTAAGCTTTTTGAGAACGTACACCTGCTCAGAATTTTCCGCAATGAGGAGGAGGAACCTCAGAAAAAGCGATAGACCTGCCAGTTTTAATTCTCAGCTTCCTCTTGTAGCAGCAAAGGAAGCATTTCTTGGGGATGATGAATGAGGTAAGTGGGCTGCAGCTTCGCCAGCGTTTCCGCCGTATTAATTCCCCAACTCACCGCTATCATAGAAATGCCCGTTTTGCGGGCCGCTTCAATATCCCGTGTTTCATCGCCTACATAGATCAGATCATCTGGGGCAATCCGGTGTTTTAGCATGATTTTTTGGAGCAGGCGGCTCTTGCCAAAAATGCTGCTCCCGGTATAAATGATTTCAAAAGGAGGGAGGTGGTTGTGCCGGATGAAAAGAGACACATTCTGAGCAGAATTAGAGGTGAGAATACCCAGTTGATATCGATGACTTAATTGTTGCAATACGTCCTGCATATTGTGGACAGGGCGGATCAGGTGTATCTCTTTCTGTAGCTCTCTTTTCACATGAGCCACAATGGAGGGGAGCAGCAACACAGGGATTTCCAGTTCCCGGATCGCTTCCCGTGTCTTCTTCTTTCTAAAGCGCTCAATATCTTCTTCACCTACCTTTTTATAGCCATACATGTCAGAAAGGCGGTTACTGATGGTAAGAATAGGTCTGAGTGTATCAGCCAGGGTACCATCAAAATCAAAAAGAAGGGTTTTCTTGGAAGGCATAGCTGAAATTTGCGGGGCGTGGCTCAGGTAGATTCATCAATGGCTTGTAAGAGGATCGCACAGGCTTTCCTGATCTCTTCCTCTGTGATGGTCAGGGGAGGAGCAATGCGCATGGCATCGTTACAGTATAAAAACCAGTCGGTCACCACACCCAGCATGAGGGCACGGTCAATGATAGGTTTGAGCACCTCAAAAGAATCAAAAGCAACAGCCATCATCAATCCCTGGTGTCTGATCTCCCGAATGGCCGGATGTTGCAGATACTGTTTGAACAAAGAGGCTTTGTGAGGAACTTCCTGCAATAGATTTTGCTCCCGGATTAAGCGTAAGGTAGCCAGGGAGGCCACCGCACTCACCGGGTGACCGCCAAAAGTAGTGATATGGCCAAGAATAGGATTTTCCCTCAGCGAGGCCATGATGGAGGGAGAAGCGATAAAAGCCCCGATGGGCATGCCCCCTCCCATGCCTTTGGCAGTGACCAGCATATCGGGCACAAGGTTAAACTGCTCAAAAGCCCAGAAAGTGCCGGTACGGCCGAAACCGGCCTGAATTTCATCCAGAATCAGCAGGGTGCCTGTCTGGTCGCACCGCTGGCGAAGTGCTGCAAAATAGTGTTGAGAGGCAATTCTGACCCCGGCTTCTCCCTGCACTGTTTCTATAATGACGGCCGCCGTCTGATGGTCAATCCAATGTAAATCTTCAGTATACCCGTAACGGATATGCCGGATTCCGGGCAACAAAGGGCGGTAAGCCTGTTTGAAACTTTCCTGCCCACAGACAGAAAGAGCACCCTGGGAAGAGCCATGATAGGCCTGGAAGCAGGATACCAGGTTCGGCCGACCCGTATAGCGTTTGGCCAGTTTTAAGGCACCTTCAACGGCTTCACTTCCCGAATTGACCAGATAACAACAGCTAAGGGAAGGGGGCAGGGTTTCCGACAATGCCTGGGCTAACTGTACCTGTGGCGACTGTATAAACTCTCCATACACCATCAGATGCATGTATTTGTCTAGCTGATTTTTTACGGCTTCCACCACCCTGGGATGCCGGTGTCCCACATTACTCACGCCTATTCCGGAGATCAGATCTATGTAAGGCTTACCATCCGGCCCATACATATAAATGCCTTCTGCGCGTTCAATCTCAAGCATCAGAGGGAAATGGGTGGTTTGTGCCAGATGTTGCAGAAAAAGCTGCCGTTGTGAAATCATATAGGTTACGGTAGTCTGGAATTTGTAACTAGTAAAGGAGGTTCCTGTCTCATAAGTTCCCGGTCAGTATCAGTTCCAAAATCTTACCTTCAAAAAAAATATTTCCTGAGCATACGTGTTTTTATGGCCTAAGTGGCGGCTATGGAACAAAAAAGAAGAGGCCATAGTCATAATTCCTTTCGGGCTAAAACGTATCGGAGCAGGGTATCCTAAAACAAAATACCCTTTCGCCTGATGGAAAGGGTATCATTTTTTGAATGAATACAGGTAACCGGTTAGGATTACCTTGTTTTATTGAATTGGTTAGTTTAGTTGAAGTAGAATTTAATGCAAAATTTGAGCTTTTATTTTTCTCTGACAAGCACTTTCTTAATTTTTGCAAATAGTTTCTTTTCTTTTCTCCAGAAAAATGAGAATTGACCGAATAAAGCCCCATATCCCAACAACAAAATCTGGTAGGCTGGCATGATGAAAGCGATATAGGCGAAGGTTTTCAGCCATAGGCTGGTCGTAGCATCAAAGCCCATCCAGGCGAAAAAAGCTTTCCGGATCATCACAACGGTGCTGCCGGTGAGAGAGAACACCAGTAATACGATGACCACCTGTAAGGCACTTTCTAACTTCCATTTTTCTTGTAACCGGGCTAAAACACCCGTTTTAGTTTCCGCAAGGGTTTCTTTCATGAATTATTATTTTTGCTTAATGCATACTACTGCCTAAAAGTAAACAAACAGAACAAACAATTTTTAGTATTATTCCATAGAGAAATGCTTACTCACAGGATAGCATGATTGCCTGATTGAACTAAAGGAGGCCAAAAGTAAAAAATAGTGGCATAAAATGAAATGTTATAGACCTGGATTTAGGATATAGCGTATATATTTTATTCCCCAAGCCATCTCTGGATGTACAATCAGGAAAGGTCTGGCCATAACCGTTGATAAATTTTTTGCATTTGAAAACAGATTTTAAACAACAAGCCGTAACCATTTTAGAAAATATGACAGATCCCTGCTTTGTGTTAGACAAGGCCTGGAACTTTATTTTTCTCAACCAACCGGCGGCATTTTTGCTGAAGCGAGAAAAAGAGGATTTGCTCGGAAAAAATGTTTGGAATGAATTCAGAGAGGCCGTAGGTACTCCCTTTTACCAGAAATATCATTTTGCGGTGCAGGCAGGGTCGCCCGTGAAATTTGAAGCGTTCTATGAACCCCTCGACACCTGGTTCGAAGTAAATGCCATGCCCTTTTCCGAAGGACTGTCGGTTTTTTTCAACAATATCAACGACCGTAAGAAAGCGGAACATTTGCGGGAGGTACGGATGGAGCAGGAAAAGCAGGCCCTGGAGGCTAATGAATTGTACTTCAGGGATATGGCAGACAATGCACCGGTGATGATATGGACGACAGATGCCAGTGGTTACTGTACCTACCTCAACAAGCAGTGGTATGATTTTACCGGACAATCGATGGTAGAGGGGCTGGGGTTGGGTTGGGTAAATGCAGTACATCCTGAAGATGCGGCTATGGCAGAGGAAGCTTTTCTGGGCGCTAACCGCAAACGAATTACTTATAGGGTAGAATTCAGGCTCAAACACTATGATGGTGTCTACCGGTATGTGATTGACAGCGGATTGCCCCGCTATAGCAGCCAGGGTGAGTTTTTAGGTTTCATTGGCTCTGTGGTGGATATCACCGATAGAAAGGTCTCAGAAATTCTGCTGAAAGAAAGTGAAGAACGCCTGCGGCTAGCTACGGAGTCGGCCGAACTGGGTACCTGGGATTACTATCCGCTGACAGGGGAATTAATCTGGTCTGACAAGTGCAAAGCCCTGTATGGCCTACGCCCCGATCAGGAGGTGGATTTCGCCTCATCGTTGCAGCTGTTGCATCCGGACGACCGGCACACTATAGAAAAGGAAGTGCAACGGTTGCATCACCGTGATAGCGGCGGCCACTACGATGTGGAATATCGGGTGTTGGGTTTGGAAGATAAAAAAGAAAGATGGGTCAAGGCCAAAGGAAAGGCTTTTTATAATGAAGAAGGGAAGGCTTACCGTCTGATTGGTACCTTACTGGATATCACAGAAAACAGGCAGTCAGCTGAAAGGTTCAGGTTTCTGGCTGATGCCATTCCTCAAATTGTGTGGACCGCCGAACATAATGGCAACGTAGATTACTGGAACGCTCATTGGTACGTCTATACCGGACTGGATTTTAAAGAGACCAAAGCCTGGGGTTGGCAGAAGGTTATTCACCCCGATGACCTTCCGCAAACGGTCAATATCTGGGAAGAATCTTTAAAAACGGGCAAGTTTTATCAGGTAGAATACCGACTGCTGAGAGGTTCAGATCGTTCCTATCGCTGGCATCTGGGAAGAGCCTTGCCCATGAAAGACCCCTGGGGAAATATCATTAAATGGTTTGGTACCTGTACCGATATTCATGACCGCAAACTTTCGGAAGAAAATCTGTTGCGGGCCAACCAGGAGCTTTCAAAGATCAATAATGACCTGGATAATTTCATCTATACAGCTTCTCATGATCTGAAATCTCCTATTGTCAACCTGGAAGGATTGCTCCTGGTACTGAAAAGGAAAATACAGGCAGAAGGTGAGGTGGAAAAGATGCTGCATATGATGAACAACTCTGTACAGCGGTTTAAAGGGACGCTCCGGGAACTGACAGAGATCTCCAAAGTGCAAAAAGCCCATGACGGAGAAACGGAGGAAGTTGATCTTTCCGGGCTTTGGGAAGATGTGACTGGCGTGTTGCAGCATGAGATTGATCGATATCAGGCCAGAATCTGTCTGGACCTGGAAGAAACACATATTTCTTTCTCAAGAAAAAATCTGCGAAGCATCCTTTACAATTTGTTGTCCAATGCTCTCAAATATTCTTCTCCGCAACGGATACCTTTGATCCGCGTGTCTACCAAAAGAGCCGGTGACTATACGGTGCTGAGCTTTGCTGATAATGGGATGGGTTTTTCGTCCAGTAAGAAAAACAAGGTGTTTGGCATGTTCAACCGGCTACACACCCATGTGGAAGGTTCAGGCGTTGGTCTGTATATTGTCAAAAGGATGGTAGAAAATGCAGAGGGGCGTATTGAGGTAGAAAGTGTGCCCGAGCAGGGAGCTACTTTCAAAGTATATTTCAAACACTGAGGAGAGGGAGGGTACCCGCCGCCTGTCGATATGCCATACCGTTTAATTTTTTTAAACGATTCGGGATAGCGTCAGTTCAATGTTAAAGTGCGCTAGCATTTTTCATGGATAAACCTATCTTTTGAACCAATGACCAAACATTTTCTTTTTTACTTGTTATCGACAGGCCTTATTTTTTCAGCTGTACCCGGACAGGGCCAGTGGAGTCTGGAGGCAGAAACAGGAGTAGTCATCCCCGGGTACAATGATATTCGTGTGCCGGGCAATACCGGTACCCTGGTTTCTTTCTCAGATGAACTTGATACACCTTCCAAACTTTTTTACCGGCTGCGCCTTTCCTATGAGTGGCAGGACAAGCATTATTTTTCCCTGTTGTATGCCCCCTTACAACTGAGAGCGGAAGGCACATTGGAAGAAGAACTGCTGTTTCAGGGTACTCGTTTTGCCCCGGAGGCATCGCTCACCGGAACCTATCAGTTCAATTCTTACCGCTTTACCTACCGTTACGGTTTTCCCCGGACGGAGCGGTTTCAGTTTGGGCTGGGCGCTACGGCAAAAATCCGGGATGCCGCGATTGCCATCTCTGCTGAAAATCAGAGCGCCCGAAAAACGAATGTGGGGTTTGTTCCCCTGATCCATTTTCATCTGGAGTGGATCGCCAGGGAAAGGCTCACCCTGTTGTTGCAGGGAGACGCGCTGGCGGCTCCTCAGGGAAGGGCAGAGGATGTTATACTGGCTGCACTCCTATATCCCAGTAAAAACATAACCCTGAAACTCGGTTATCGTGTATTGGAAGGAGGGGCGGATAATGAGGAAGTCTATAATTTCACGCTCCTGCATTATGCCGTGATAGGAGGCATTGTAACTTTTTAACATCTAACACTTTACCACTATGCTAGTAACCACCACACACCATGTAGAAGGGAGAAAAGTCATCAAATATATAGGGCTGGTGACCGGAGAAGCCATCATCGGGGCTAACATTTTCAGAGATCTGTTTGCCGGTATACGCGATATTGTAGGGGGCCGCTCCGGCGCGTATGAGTCTGCCCTGCGAGAGGCCAAAGATTATGCCCTGGAAGAACTGGAGGAAAGGGCTGCCAAGATGGGTGCCAATGCGGTGATTGGCGTGGATCTGGATTATGAAACGTTGGGCAAAGACCAGGGGATGCTGATGGTAAGTGCCAGCGGCACCGCCGTATTTTTAGAATGAGGGCTGCTACAATCAAAGTATAAAAAAAAGGCTCTTTTCAGAGCCTCTTTCGTTTTTTATCTCTCAATTTTTCTTTCGTTATAGCCGGTATAGATCTGCCGCGGTCTGCCAATAGGTTCTTTATTTTCCCGCATTTCTTTCCACTGGGCAATCCAGCCGGGCAGCCTTCCCAGGGCAAACATTACCGTGAACATATCGGTAGGAATTCCCATAGCCCGGTAGATGATACCTGAGTAGAAATCCACATTGGGATATAACTTTCTTTCTACAAAATAATCATCCTGCAGGGCGGCTTCTTCCAGCCCTTTGGCGATGTCCAGGACCGGGTCTTTGATGCCCAGTCCGGATAAAACCTCATCCGCATTTTTCTTGATAATCTTGGCTCTGGGATCAAAATTCTTATACACTCTGTGACCAAAGCCCATCAGCCGGAAGGGATCATCCTTGTCTTTGGCTTTATCAATATATTTTTTTACATCGCCGCCATCCTTTTTAATGCTCTCTAACATTTCAATCACAGCCTGGTTGGCACCCCCGTGCAAAGGTCCCCACAGTGCATTGATCCCGGCAGAGATGGAAGCATAGAGGCTGGCCTGGGAAGAGCCAACAATTCTGACGGTAGAAGTTGAGCAGTTTTGCTCATGATCCGCATGCAGGATCAACAGTTTGTCCAGGGCATCGGTGACAGCCGGATCGGGCTGATACTTTTCGGCTGGCAGGGCAAACATCATTTTCAGAAAATTAGAGCAATAATCCAGTGAGTTGTCTGGATAATTGACCGGATGCCCGATTTTGTGTTTGTATACCCAGGAGGCAAAAGTAGGAATCTTGGCCATGATACGGATAATGCTCAGGTCCACTTCCTCCTTTGACCGGTTAGGGTCCAGAGATTCAGGATAGAAAGCGGTGAGCGAACACACCAAAGAGGACAACACACCCATAGGGTGAGCACTGGAAGGAAAACCATCCAGGATTTTTTTAATATCCTCATGGACCAGTGTGTGGTGTATAATGTTTTCCTGAAAATGATCAAATTCCGCCTTGTTAGGGAGTTCCCCGTAGATCAGCAGGTAAGCGACTTCCAGAAAATTGGATTTAGCTGTAAGCTCCTCTATGGAATACCCGCGGTAGCGCAACACACCCTCTTCTCCATTCAAGAAAGTAATAGAACTAGTGGTAGAACCCGTATTTTTAAAACCCTGGTCTAAAGTGATATAGCCACTTTGGGCTCTAAGCTTACTGATATCTACAGCTTTTTCATTTTCTGTTCCTTCGATAACGGGAAGCTCATAGGATTTTCCGTCTATCTTTAATTCAGCAGTATTACTTGACATACGAGAGAGATAATTTATGTGATAAAAAATTTAGTTTTCGATGATACTAATTATTGCCCAAAATTAAAGGTAAGCCGCCCTCGCCGCCCCCTATCACTACTACTTTTGAATTATCCGATTCTGATAAACGGGTCGTGGCCTCAATACCTCTCATCTTTAACAATTTATCGGTCAAACTGTTGTTGATGATCAGATTGGCCTGCGCTTCACCCTCTGCCATAATTCTTTTACGTTCTGCCTCACTGCGTTCTCTTTCCAACCTGAACTGATAAGCTAGGGCTTCCTGTTCCTGTTGGAGCTTGCTTTCAATGGCTTGTTTGATCTGCTCAGGCAAGTTGATAGAACGGATCAACAAGGCTTTCATCCTTATGTTGTTGTCTTCACTTTGGAGAATCTCTTCCGTTTCCTTGATAATGGCCGCTTCCACTTCGCTCCTTTTGGTAGAATAAATTTCCTCTGCCGAATAGCGCCCCATGACTCTCCTTACTGTGGAACGCACTTCCGGGATAATGAGCTGGCTGACATATTCTTCTCCAAAGTATTCATGCAAAAAGCCGATCTTGTCATACATAGGATGAAACCGAACGGAAACATCGACTTTCAAAGAGAGTCCGTTTCTGTCCAACACATCCATGGTTTCTTCTACATTCGTTTCTTTCACATTATAGACATACATGGTATTCCAGGGTGCTTTGATGACAAAACCGGGGGCATAAATGTTTTCTTTGTCTAAACCACCTCCAAATTTTTTGAACAAAACGCCCCGTTCACCGGCATTGATGGTCAAAAAGATACTGGAAGACAAGTAAATCACCGCAAAAAACAAGGCAACACCAATAATGATCAAAGGTAAATACTTTCTGTTATCCATAAATAAAAATTTAAATTTACTTGAGGTTACTTTCTATTAAGGCTCCTCAGACTGGCTTATTGTTGGTACACTGTGTGTGTTAAAAGTATAACGGACAAAAATAAAACACAGTTCTGTTTGGACAATAAGCGGTTAAAATAAAGTTTAAGACAAGGGGTACATAACCTGTCCATGGCTTTACCCGTGTGCAATGTTATAAAGAATTGGTAAATTAAGGTACAGGATTTACCTCAAAATAAAAGCATTTGACAAATTATGTTGGTATTTTTGTAGAAAATAAAAGTTATAAGCAAAATCGAGATGTATTACAATTCTATTATTGACACTGTGGGTAACACTCCCCTGATCAGACTGAACAGAATCAACGAAGGTATAGAAGGGACCATTCTGGTCAAGGTGGAGTATTTTAATCCGGGAAATTCGGTGAAGGACCGTATTGCCATTAAAATGATTGAAGATGCTGAAAAGGAAGGAAAAATCAGACCTGGAGGCACTATCATAGAAGGAACTTCCGGCAATACCGGGATGGGTTTGGCGCTGGCTGCTATTTCCAAAGGTTATAAATGTATTTTTACCCTGGCAGACAAACAGTCGCAGGAAAAGATAGACATTCTCAGAGCTGTGGGGGCCGAAGTGGTAGTATGTCCTACCAATGTGCCGCCGGAAGATCCTCGCTCTTACTATTCGGTAGCCAGAAAGCTCAACGAAACAATTCCTAATTCTTTTTATCCCAATCAGTATGATAATCTTTCCAACACACAGGCCCATTACGAAACGACGGGTCCGGAGATATGGGAACAAACCGAAGGGAATATCACGCATTTTGCTGCGGGAGTGGGTACGGGCGGTACCATCAGCGGGGTATCCCAGTATCTGAAGGAAAAAAACAAGGAGATATTTACCCTGGGTATCGATACCTACGGATCGGTCTTTAAGAAATATAAAGAAACCGGTGAGTTCGATGAAAATGAGATATTCCCTTATCTGACAGAAGGCATTGGCGAAGATATTTTACCGAAAAATGTCATTTTTGAATTGATTGACCATTTTGTGAAAGTTACAGACAAAGATGCGGCCATCATGGCCCGCAGACTGGCCCGTGAAGAAGGTTTGTTCGTGGGCTGGTCTTGTGGTTCTGCTGTGTATGGAGCACTGAAATATGCCCGCAAGCATTTGAAAAAAGACGATGTGATGGTTATCATTCTGCCGGATCATGGTACCCGCTATCTGGGCAAAATCTATAATGATAGCTGGATGAAAGACCATGGATACCTGGAGAAAAGGGAATTTGCCACCGCGCAGGATATCCTCAAAGACCGCAACGGTACCAGCGATCTGATCACCGTTTCCAAGGATACCCGCATTGGCGAGGCCATCAAAATCCTGAATGAGCAGGGTATTTCCCAGATTCCGGTGGTAGAAGGTGAAAGTTTTGTGGGTAGCCTGACCGACTCCAAAGTGTTGCACAAACTACTGGATAATCCGGAATTGAAAAATCAGCCGGTGTCTGTCATTATGGATAAACCCTTCCAGTTTGTCTCTCCCAGAGATACGCTGGACGTGTTGTCTTCGCTCATTGACAAAAACAACAAAGCGCTGTTAGTCAGAGACAGGCTCAACGTAGTCCATATTATTACCCGCCACGATCTGCTCATGGCGATGAGTAATTAAGGTTTTGCTTTTCTTTTGCAAACCCTGGCCGTTTTTTTGTAAAAAGCTGTCAGGGTTTTTCCTTTATGTATATCTTTATCCGTTCATTTACAACCTTACCAATACCATGAAAAAACCAACCCTTATGATGGCCGCTATGCTGGGCGCGCTCTTTTTTAGTTGTAACAGTCCTTCTTCTGAGTCTGATGGTCAGGATACTACAACCGCTATGAATACCGCTAATACGGAAGAAGCCTGGGAACCGCTGCTCCAGGGAGATACCAAAGAAGGGTGGCATCAGCTCAACGGACAGGCCACTTATGAGATCAAAGACGGCGTAGTCATCGGCACGACTAAATTGGGGGAGCCTAACAGTTTTTTAGCGACCAATAAAGAATATGGAGATTTTATCCTGGAATATGAAGTGATGGTAGACCCGCGAATGAACTCCGGCGTGCAGATTAGGAGTCATGCTTATGAGCAGGATACTACGCTGCAAATCAAAAACAGCGAAGGAGAAGTCAACGAAAGCCAACAGAAGAAAGGCCGGGTGTATGGCTACCAGGTAGAGATTGACCCATCGGATCGTGGCTGGAGTGGCGGTATTTATGACGAAGCCCGCCGGGGATGGCTGACAGACCTTACCGGAGAGGAGCATGCGGAAGCCAGAAAGGCATTTAAAAACGGAGAGTGGAACCAGTACAGGGTAGAAGCCAAAGGAGACACCATCCGTACCTGGGTCAATGGCGTGCCGGTGACTAACCTGGTGGATACCATGACCAGCAGTGGGTTTATTGCCCTGCAAGTACACAGCACCGAGGAAGAAGAGCCTATGCAGGTGCAATGGAGAAATATCCGGATTCAGGAACTGAAATGACAATTAATCAATAAAAGCGTATGTCTATCACCTCTCAGGCTGAACTAAGAGGCATCCGAAAAGTTAGCGAAGCCGTAGCCACCACCCTCAGGAAAATGAGAGCCCATGCCCAACCCGGTATGAGCACGCAGGAACTGGACGAGTATGGCGGGCGTGTGCTCAAAGCAATGGGCGCAAAGTCCGCACCTCAGGTCTGCTACGGCTTTCCTGGCTGGACGTGCATCAGTGTGAACCATGAAATTGCCCATGGCATCCCTTCCCCCCACAAAGTGCTGCAAGAAGGCGACCTTGTCAACATTGACGTGTCGGCGGTACTCAACGGTTTTTGGGCCGACAATGGCGGGTCTTTTGTGTTAGGACCGGATAAGTACCATTATAAACCCCTCGTAAAAGCTTCCCGTCAGATTCTATACAAAGCCATTCACCAGATCAGAGGAGGTGTTAAAATTGCTGCCATCGGTAAACTGATGGAAACAGAAGCTAAAAAAGCAGGCTTCAAAGTGATTAAGAATTTAGCCGGACACGGCGTGGGCAGAAGCCTGCATGAAGAACCTCTTGAAATTCTTAACTGTTACGATCCACACAACCGGAAAAGATTTAAAAAAAATATGGTAGTGGCGGTGGAAACTTTCATCGCGACAGATTCAACTTTTGCCAGGGAAGAGAAAGATGGCTGGACACTGGTAGGCAACAGAGGAGGCTTTGTCGCGCAGCACGAACACACCATCATAGTGACTGACGGGAAGCCGGTCATCCTGACAGCTTCCAATGAAATCTGGCATTAAAGGTTACCAATTCCCACTGTTCAAGCGATTTCTCCTGAGGCACTCAGTCTGTTACTGAATATACGCTCCTGGTTACCGCTGTTTTATTTTTTTCCTCCTCCTAGTAAGGCGCTATAGCGCAAAAAACCCTTTTTCAAGGCTAGCCTGATACACGGAAACCTGCCCTGTGTCTATGAAATCCTTTCTGAGAAAAAGAAGGAGGGATGAAAAATTCCTGAAAAAAATTAATAAAATGAACAACGTTCAGTAAATTTACAACGTAAACGTCACCTATATGGGAATTACAGAAAGAAAAGAGCGAGAGAAAAAGCAAATGCGCCGCCAGATCATACAGGCAGCCATGACGATGTTTCGGGAAGAAGGGTACGAAAAAACCTCTATCCGGAAGATTGCTGAAATGATTGAATACAGTCCGGCCACCATTTACCTCTATTACAAGGATAAGGATGAACTGTTGTATGAAGTGCAGCGGGAGGCTTTTGATAAACTCTACAAAGCCTTTACCACGAAAGCTAACCATCCGGACCCTCTGACACGGCTTCATCAACTCTGTAAAACCTATGTGCATTTTGGTATTCAGCATCCTGAGCTATACGACCTGATGTTTATCATCCGCGCCCCCATGAATGTGCTGGAAGAAAAACACCTATGGACCAACGGCCATGTTGTTTTTCATTATCTGGTAGATTGTCTGAAAGAATGTATGGACAAAAAACTGCTGCGATACAAAGATGTGATGATTCTGGCACTATCGGTGTGGTCTATGGGGCATGGGCTGGTTTCACTGAATCTTCGCTGCCGGTTTAAAGTCATGGAAATGAATGAGGAACAGATCAGTCAGGCCATCGATACCTCTATTGAGGAATATTTGCGCGTCATCAAAGCATAATCTGTCTTATAGTCATGGTTTTACCCAAACATAGAGATAGCTAAAAAATTTTTCTCATCTACTAAACACTGTTCATAATGTCAACGACGATTAATAAAGGTGTGGCGTTTAGTTTTTGTTTTCTGCTGATCGCCACTGTATATAATCCGGGAGCAGCCCAGCAAAACGTACTGGACGGGTATATCCGGCTGGCTTTCAAAGAAAACGATGGACTGAAACAACAGCAGTTTCAGCTGGAAAAATCTCTGTTTGCTTTGAAAGAGGCCAAATCGCTCTTTCTACCCGCTGTCAGCCTACAGGGATCCTTTACCCGTGCTGGCGGAGGGCGTACCATTGATTTTCCCGTTGGGGATCTGCTCAACCCGGTCTATAGCACCTTAAACCGGCTGACAGAAAGCCAGAACTTTCCTACCCTGGAGAATGCTTCTATTTTGCTCAACCCTGATCATTTCTATGATGCTAAATTCCGGACTACCCTGCCCCTGATCAATGCGGAAATCTGGTACAACCAGCAGATTAAAAAAGAACTGATTACCCAGCAGCAGGCGGCGGTGCAGGTATTTAAAAGACAGCTGGTGAAAGACATCAAAACCGCCTATTACCAGTTGTATCAGCGTACGAAAGCCGTAGAGATTTATCAAAACAGTCTGTTGCTGGTAGATGAAAGTATCCGGGTGAATGAAAGCTTGTATCGGAATGGCGTTCGCAACAATACCAACCTGAATAGGGCGAAAGCAGAAAAACAGAAAATAGAGGCGGCGCTCCACAGTGCCCGCAATGACCGCAAGAATGTACAGGCCTATTTTAACTTCCTGTTGAACCAGCCCCTGGAAACCCCAATCGATCTGGATTCAGCCTCTGTTTCCTATCCTGAACTGCTACAGCAGATAGACAAAGGTTTTGTAACGCAACGGGAAGAATTGTTACAGCTGCATTCGGCTCAACAGATATACGGTCTCAACCGCCGAATACAAAAGGCTCATCTGCTCCCCAAAGTGAATACTTTTCTGGATCTGGGCTCCCAGGGTTTCGACTGGAATTTTGATGGACAATCGAGATATTATTTCTGGGGTGTCAATTTGCAATGGGACCTCTTCGGATTTGGCCGTTACCGATATCAGGTTCAACAGACAGAGGCTGATATAAAAACCTTACAGGCCCGTACGGATGACACTGAAAAGGCCTTGCAATTACAGTTGGAGCAGGCCTATAACAACTATCATACCGCCCTGGCACAATATCAGAATGCTAAAAGTCAGTGGGCTTTCGCCAGAGATTATTATCAGGATCAGTCGCGGCTCTACAGAGAGGGGCAGTTACTATATCTTGAACTGCTGGATGCCCAGCATCAGTTCACCAACGCACAGTTGCAGCAATCAGTCTCATTGGCAGAGGTGCAGATTTCACTGGCTGAAATAGAGCGGTGTCAGGCGGCTTACCCATTATAAATCATCTTCTATCTTATCGCTATATCTCATGAAAATATTATATCCGATGGCTTGGCTGATGTTGCTCACAGTAAGCCTCAACTCCTGTGGTGAAAAGTCTGAAGCCGCTAAAACGCAGGAGACAGATCCTATCCCCGTGAAAACGATGGCCTTATCTACAGAAAATACCGCGGCTACCATAGCCGCAGCGGGTCAGTTTACCACCGACGATGAAGTGTATCTGAGTTTCAAGACGGGAGGCATTCTCCAAACCCTTTATGTGGAAGAAGGGCAGGCTGTGCGCAAAGGACAGTTGCTGGCTACGCTCAATACCACTGAAATAGATGCCCAGGTGCAGCAGGCACAGCTGGCACTGGAAAAGGCAAAAAGAGATCATGCCAGGGTGACCAATCTGTATGAGGATAGTGTAGCCACCCTGGAGCAGCTTCAAAACAGTAAAACTGCCCTTGAGGTAGCCACACAACAGTGGGAGTCAGCCCGGTTCAACAGAGAGTATGCGGAGATTCATGCGCCGCATCGTGGCTATGTACTGCGGAAGCTGGCCCGTGAAGGGCAGGTGGTGAGTCCAGGCACACCCATCTTACAGGCCAATGGGGCCGGGTCTGCCCAATGGTTACTGAAGGTAGGGGTAAGCGACAGAGAATGGGCAATGATACAGCCAGCAGATCAGGCACTCGTAGAAACTACTGCGATGCCCGGTCGGCAATGGTCTGCCCGGGTCTTGCGTAAATCCCAAAGTGCCGATCCGCAAAGCGGCTCTTTCACAGTCGATGTTGCTTTAGAGGATGCGCAAACGGCTCCCCTGGCTACCGGTATGTTCGGGAAAGCTACCATTACTACTAATCCTGCTTCTGGTCAACACAACAGTCAGTACTGGGCGATCCCTTATGATGCTCTGCTGGATGGGGAAGGCAGTACAGGCTATGTCTTTGTCACCAACGATGGTAAAATGGCTGAAAAAGTAGAAGTGACGATCGCCGGGATAGAGAAAGATCAGGTGATTGTCAGTGATGGACTTCAGGAGGCCGATGCCCTGATCATTGCCGGAAGTGCTTACCTGACGGATAGCAGTATCATCCGTGTCATAGAATAACTTGTAAAGCCATGAAGATTTCAGATTACGCTGTCAAAAATTATCAGTTTACTTTAGTGATTTTCATCATGGTGGTGGCCCTGGGTGTGACCACGCTGATGAATATGCCCCGGTCGGAAGACCCGGAGATGCATGCGCCTACCTTTCCGGTGATTGTCATTTATCCGGGTACCAGCCCGGAAGATATGGAAGAACTGGTGGTCGATCCGCTGGAGAAAGAGATATTCAGTCTGGATGATATCAAGCGAATCCGTACAACAGTTGGGGACGGCGTGGCTGTGTTACGGGTGGAATATACCTACAACAGCGATGTAGATGCCAAATACCAGGAAATTGTGCGGGTGGTCAACAGCCAGCGGAATGCATTGCCCCGGGATATTTACAGTATAGAGGTGCAGAAGTTCCAGCCTTCGGATGTCAACATCATGCAGGTTGCCCTGATCTCGGAGAATGCTCCCCGCGATCAGCTGAAATTATACGCAGAGCGTCTGCAGGAAGAACTGGAAAAACTGTCGCAACTGAAGAATGTGGAAATTCATGGATTGCCTGAGCAGCAGGTCCGGGTGGAGCTGGAACTGGAAGAAATGGGGCAGCGGCATATTCCGGTGCAGGATGTGATGAATAACCTGCAAAATGAGATGTCCAACATCTCGGGGGGTAGCCTTGAGGCTGGGAATAAGACTTTTAACGTCAAGACGACCGAAAGCTTTCAAAGCATAGAGGATGTGGAAAATGCCATCGTGTATGCTGCCAATGGCAAAAATGTGTTGCTAAAAGATATTGCTAAGGTATATTACGGATTCGGCGAGGACAATTACCGGACCCGCCTCAATGGTCATCGATGTGTTTTTGTGGTCGCCGCTCAGAAGGAAGGAGAGAACATCAGCCGTACCCAGAAAGTCTATCAGCCAGTCATTGAGCAGTTCCGGGAAACCCTTCCGGCCAACATAGACATGGTGCAGCATTTCGACCAGGCCGACAATGTCAACAAGCGGTTGAGCGGACTGGGCATCGACTTTCTTATCGCTATTCTGCTGGTGGCCATCACCCTGCTACCTTTGGGAGGACGCCCGGCCATCATCGTGATGATCTCCATCCCTTTGTCTATAGCCATTGGCGTTGTGATGATGGATCTGCTGGGCTATAACCTGAACCAGCTGAGCATTGTAGGACTGGTGGTCGCTCTAGGGTTGTTGGTCGATGACAGTATTGTGGTTGTGGAGAATATTGAACGATGGATGCTGGAAGGACATTCCCGGATGGAAGCCACGCTGAAAGCCACCCGACAGATTGGCCTGGCCATTGTGGGTTGCACCGTGACCCTCATCATCGCCTTTATGCCGCTGGTATTCCTGCCGGAAGCCTCCGGTGACTTTATCCGTAGCCTGCCATTGGCTGTCATTTTGTGTGTGCTGGCATCCATGCTGGTTTCCCTGACCATCATTCCTTTTCTTTCCAGCCGGCTTTTGAAAGAGCATAGCGGTCATCCGGAAGGTAACATTTTTATGCGCCTGCTCAAGCGGGTGATTCATGGCAGCTATGCCCGGCTGCTCGACAAGGCTTTGAACCGGCCTGTGTGGACACTCCTCATCGCAGGTGCAGTATTTGGTGCTTCTCTGATCCTTTTTGAGGTGGTGGGCTTCAGCCTGTTTCCGGCTTCTGAGAAACCCCAGTTTATGGTCAACATCACAACCCCGCCGCAGTCTAATATAGGCTATACAGACAGTGTTTCCCAGGCCCTGGAGAAGGAATTGAAGCAGGAGCCTGCCGTGAAATATATCGCAGCCAATGTAGGAAAAGGCAATCCCAGGGTGTATTACAACGAAGTTCCTGAAAACGAGCGCAGCGACTTTGCCCAGCTCTTTATCCAACTGGAAGAACATACCGCTCCTGAGGAGAAGCTGGCGCTGATAGAAAAGCTGCGCCAACAATGGACCCCTTTCCCCAATGCGGAGATAGAAGTCAAGAATTTTGAGCAGGGACCGCCCGTCATCGCACCTGTGGAAGTCCGTTTGTTTGGCGATAATCTTGACACCTTAAGGAGGCTGGCCGGAAGGGTAGAAGGGATGCTGAAAAAAACACCAGGCACCATTTATGTGAAAAATCCTGTCAATCTGTTGAAGTCCGACATCCGGGTAGCCGTGAACAAGGAGAAAGCGCATCTGTTGGGAGTATCTACCGCCAGTATCGACCGCACGGTACGGTTGGCAATTGCAGGACTCAACCTGGGCAGTTACTCGGACCTCAACGGAAATGATTACGAGGTATTGGTGACCCGAACCAAAACAGGGCGCCCTACGATGGCCGCTTTTGAGAACCTGTTTGTCAACAACAGCCAGGGGCTGGCTATCCCCTTAAGCCAGGTCGCTGACCTGACGCTGGAGTCGGGGCCCTTGAAAATTAACCATCAGGAGAAAAAGAGGGTCGTATCCGTTAGTGCGTATGTGCAGAAAGGGTTTCTGGTCAACCGGGTTATCGATGAGGTGGTGCAGCAGATGGATGCGTTTTCTTTACCGGCAGGCTATAGTTACGAGATGGGAGGGGAAGTAGAAACCCGTCAGGATTCTTTCGGAGGTTTTCTCAGCATCATCATCATTACCGTCTTTATGTTTGTAGCTGTGCTCATTCTGGAATTCGGGACTTTTAAAAGCACCCTGATCGTCTTGTCTGTCATCCCGCTGGGCATTGTAGGAGCGGCGCTGGGTTTATGGATCACAGGGAATTCGCTTTCTTTCGTAGCCATCATCGGTCTGATCGCCCTGGCCGGTATTGAAGTGAAAAACACTATTCTGCTCGTAGATTTTACCAATCAGTTGCGGGAACAGGGCAAGAGTCTGGAGGAGGCCATACGGGAAGCCGGGGAAATCCGTTTTCTACCGATTGTGCTCACTTCACTGACAGCCATTGGCGGGCTGATACCGATTGCTATCTCCACCAATCCGCTGATTTCTCCTTTGGCCATCGTATTGATTGGCGGGTTGATCAGTTCCACGCTTTTATCCCGTATTGTGACGCCGGTCGTCTATAAGCTGATGCCGCCAGCCATCACTCCGAAAGTGAAGGTTGTAGCCTGAAGTTACCTGGCGACTGGTTTTTTGATCCATACTGCTTGTATCAGGTGAACAACGCCTGGTACAGGCTTTTCGGACCCAGCCACTTTCTGTACAGTTCTCTGTTCGTGAAAGCGCAGTAATTATTTATTCGTACTTCAATGTTCTGGCCGGATCGAGGATCGCTACCTTATAAATCTGATAACCTACCGTGAGAAGGGCGAATACGACGACGATACCCAAGGCTGCCATACTCAGCCACCAGGGAAAAGCAATGCGGTAAGCGTAATTTTCCAGCCAGACATTCATGCCAAAATAGATGGCCGGCATACTGATGAAACCGGCGATGCCAAGCAGCCACAGAAAATCTTTGTAGAATATCCCAATGATGTTGGAGACGGAAGCGCCTAACACTTTTCTCACACCTACTTCTACTGTGCGTTGGATAGATAAGAAGGAAGACAATCCAAACAGGCCTAGGGTAGCGATAAAAATAGCCAGAGCAGAGAAAGTACCAAAGACCTCTCCAAATCTACGGTCCTGCTCATAAAGGGCTGCGAAGCGATCATCCAGAAAGGTATAATCCAAAGGTGCCTCAGGGAAATATTGCTGCCATGTCTCTGCTAAATAGGTTAAGCCGTCCTGGTAACTATCAGGCTGTAAGGCGATTACCACATGACCAGGTTGGTAGTCAGGAAAATAGAGGGTAGGTTCCACACTCGATTTCAAGGAGGTTCTGTTAAAATCTTTTACAATCCCTATAATCTGATATTTATCGTTGTTTTCATCCTCCCCAAATTGAATTTCCTCATGCAGGACGCTTTCTATGTCAGCAATATTAAATTTTTTCAGGAAGGCTTCGTTTACCATCACCACCAGAGAATCGGCTATTCTGTTTCGATCAAAATTCCTTCCGGCCAGCAACTGCATATCGACGGCCTTCAGAAAATGTTCGTCATTGTACTGCACATAGGTAGTACCTTCTATCCTGTCGGTCAGGCCTACCAGGCGAAGTTTACCAGAGGTAGAGTTAATGTCCGCCCCATCGCCACCGGGAAGGTTGGAAGTGCCCCCCACCGTTTTGATGGCACTATGCTGTCGTAGCGCCTCTTTAAAGGATTCCACTTTGGAAGCATGCGCTTCTTGCTGGGCTGCTTCTACAGAAGGTAGGGGGAGGCCTATCACATAATCGGTGGCTATGCCCAGGTCTTTGCCCTGCATATACTGCACCTGTCGGTATACGATAAAGGTGCCGGCAATCAGGATCATAGAAGCCGTAAACTGTAGGACCACCAAACTTTTCCGGAGCATTGCGCCACTGCTGGAATTACGGTATTTTCCCTTCAGAACGGCTACCGGTTTGAAGCCGGAAAGTACCAGTGCCGGATAAAAGCCAGACACTGCCGTACCCAGTATGAAAAACATCAGCAGGCTTTTCAGGAAAGAGAGATGATTCCAAACATGGGCACTGATCTCTTTACCAATCAGTTGATGGTAAAAGGGCAGGACTAACTCTGCGATCAGTAGGGCTAGTAGGGCTGCCAGCAAATTCACCAGCAAGGCTTCCAGTAGAAACTGCCCTATCAGTTGTCCTTTATAGGCACCGATAACTTTTCTGAGACCTACTTCCTTGGCTCTGTCCACAGCTCTTGCCGTAGACAGGTTGATGTAATTTACCCAGGCGATGATGAGGATAAACAGGGCAATGATACGCATCATGGAAACGGCTCTTTCACTACCGGGGATTTCTGCTTCAAAGGTAAAATCAGAGTGAAGGTGGATGTCCCGGACAGAGTAGAGATGAAAACGTAAACTGGACTGTTCTCCCAGATATTTCTTGGATAGTTTCTCCAGTTTGTCAGTCAACCTGGAAGGAGCAGTTGAGGGGTCTAGTTTTATATAGGAGTAATAGTTAAAGGCATTCCAGCTATCGTAATCATCACGGTCTTTCAGACTCTCGTCGGATATAAGCATGTCAAAAGGGTAATGGGTATTTTCAGGGAGGTCTTCAATGACCCCTGTGACCTGGAATGGGCGGTTAAAGCCACCCAATAGCTGAATGGTTTTTCCCAGCGGATTCTCCTCCCCAAAATAGAATCTGGCTTTGCTTTCCGTCAAAACTAAGGAATTCGGCTCAGAGAGCATATTGTCAGCAGAACCCTGCAATACGTCATAGTCAAAAAGTTTGAAAAAATGAGTATCAGCTGCAATGACATTTTTTTCCTGGATGACGGATTCCCCTTTCCGGAAAATAAGCTGGTCAAATTTATACGTCACTGTGTAGGCTTGCACTTCCGGCAGTTCCTCCTTGAGGGCTTTGGCAGCAGGATGGAAAGTCATGGCATCTTTAACGCCTATCTCCCCGTTGCTCACCTGCACGGTAGAGAGACGGTATAACTGTTCGGCATCTTCAAAGAAGCTGTCATAACTTTCTTCGAAGCGGACATATTCATTGATCAGCAAAAAGGACGATAATCCAAGTGCCAGTCCTGTGATGTTGATGGTTGTAAAGAGCTTTTGCTTGAGCAGGTTGCGTGTGCCGATTTTAATATAATTTCTAATCATGATGGGAGGGGTTATCAGAGTTGGAGGAAAAGAACGGATCAGGCCGGGACGAAACAGGCTCAGTACCTGGAGGAGGTATCGCCATTGCACAAAACGGGCATCAGTAGGGATACTCCGCCGGTACATTTCTTCCAGATCCCCTACGATTTCGTCGTAGTAGTCGGGATGGCAGAACCATCGGAAGAGCCGGTCAGCCAATCGTTTGATCATCTGTATGTGAAGGCAAAGTTATACATTCATTTTCAAGTTTACTCTTCATTCTGTTTTCAGTGATTCTACTGGATTTGCTTTGGCGCTAGTGTAAGTTCGGTAGCTTACGGTTAACAGAGAGATTATTAGTAATACCAAACCAGGAATTAGAAATAAGTCAATGCCTAAGTTAGTTCTATACGCATAGTTATTCAACCATGTCCTTCCTCCTATAATAATAGCGGGGACAGCCAACAGCAATGCTACCAAAAGCAACCATAAGTATTCCCGGGACAGTAGCATCATCAGGTGCCCTATACCAGCACCCAACACTTTTCTGATACCTATCTCCTTGATTCGCAAAGTAGCAGAATATGATACCAAGGCAAAAAGCCCTAAACAGGCAATAATGATGGCTAGTATTGAAAAGGCCGAGAACAAATTGCCAAACTGAAGATCGGCTTGGTACTGACGGTTGAAGTCGTCATCCAGGAAGAAGTAGTAGAAAGGATCGTCAGGGAAAACCGAATGATATGTTGCCTTTATTTGATCGATGGTCTGTGGAATATTAGAGGTATTTATTTTGAAAGAAAAATAGACATTATATAGGTTATCAATGACAAAAAAAGTAGGCTCCTGAGCATTCTTCAGCGAACTCCAATGAATGTTTTTTATTACGCCTTGTACAATGAGAGTATCATCAAGGAATATCAATGCCTTACCCATTGCATCCTGGGGAGAACCTAGCCCGAGGACTTTGACAGCCTCTTCGTTGATTACGACGCCATCTCTTCTCTTCATTTCATCAGAAAATGATCTTTCTGCCAAAAACTCTAAATCATATGTATCAATAAAGCTGTCATCTGCTAAGACAATATTTCCTTCCTTTTCAATAGAAGCAGGTTCATCTAATTTACGAATACCAAAACGATAGGTGTATCCCTTACCAGGTACTGAACTTGTGCCGGATACTGAATTAATAGAATTTTGTTTAACTATTTGGGTTTTAAATGTCTGGTATTTGGATGCTAAGGCTGCCCCTTTTAAGTTTGATGTTTCCAAAATGACACGTGGACCATTCACAACCAAAATTTTTTCTATATCAAAACCCAATTCCTGATTCTTCATATAGGTGAGCTGCTGATAAATTAGATAGGTCCCTGAAATGAGCAGCAAAGAAACAGTGAACTGAAAAACAATTAATCCTTTTCGCAAATTGGGACCCCTTGTCAGAGTAATATTGCTTGATTTGAGGATACTTACAGGCTTAAATGAAGATAAAATAAAAGCAGGATAGAGTCCTGAGAGTATTGAGCCAACAACGAGAGTCGCAGCAAAACCAAACCAGAATTCAAAGCTTTGCAAAACACTAAAAGTAAGTTCTATTCCAATGATACTGTTTAGTATTGGTAAAGTCAGATAGGCAATACCTATCGATAGCAGGGCAGCGACCAAATTTATCAATGCGGATTCTAGGATAAACTGGCTGATAAGTTGTGATCTCAACGCGCCTATGGATTTGCGCACACCTACCTCTTTCGCTCTATGAATTGCTTGTGCAGTTGAAAGGTTGATGAAATTGCCCCATGCCATTAGAAGAATTAAGAGGGCAATAATTGAGAAAGAATGTATAATTTGAATATCCCCATGATTAATAGCTAGATCTCTTGAATAATCAGATTTTAAATGGATATCTGCTAATGGCTGAAAATCAATCTTCCATGCAAAATTGGTTTGATTCAGTTCCTCTCCTTTGTAAGTTTTGATTAATTGATCAAATTTTTTCCTTACTTCATCTAGATTTACATCTTCATTGACTGTAACATAGGTAACAAAATTGTCCCATCCCCAACCATCTCCTTCGCTGTACATACGCCAGTGTTCAAGCAAGAATGTCATGGGCAACAGAAAATCAAATTGAAGATGGCTATTGACAGGTAAGCTGTTTAATACACCTGTTACTATAAAATCTCCACTCAGCGTTCCTCCACTGATCCTCAAAAGTTTACCCACAGGATTAATGTATCCAAAATATTTAATGGCCATTGGCTCAGTGATTACAATACTATGTTTGTCATCTAGAATAGTCTTCTGATCTCCATATTTGAGTGGGAAATCAAACATTAGCAGAAAGTTGCTGTCAACATACCACAATTTATCTTCTTGGTGGCGCACATTTTTCTCGGAATTTATAAGAATCAGGCCTTCCTCCTGAGGATGTACGCGGACAAATTCCTTTATCTCAGGGATAGTTTCTTTGCTCCTTGGACCTAAGGCATAAGTGGTGTATACTCCAGTACCCAGTTGCTCGCCATTCCTGATGGTAGTTTGGGTAAGTCGATATATATTCTCAGCTTTTTTATGAAACTGATCGTAGCTTAGTTCAAAGTGGATGTACTGGTAAATCAAAAGGCATACGCCCAAACCTACTGCCAGACCCAGAATGTTGATGAGTGAATAAAACTTTTGCCTGAGTAGGATACGAGTGCTGATGTGGATATAGTGTAAAAATATAGCTGGATTCGTTAATGAGATTTGAAGAAAAGAACGGATCAGGCCGGGACGAAACAGGCTCAGTACCTGGAAGAGGTATCGCCATTGTACAAAACGGGCATTAGTATGGATACTCCGATGGTACATTTCTTCCAGATCCCCTACGATTTCGTCGTAGTAGTCGGGATGGCAGAACCATCGGAAGAGCCGGTCAGCCAATCGTTTGATCATCTGTATGTGAAGTCTAGGGCTATCTGCGGGATGGCTTCCCAAAGCTCGGTTCTGATCTCTTTGCTTTGCTGCAAGGCTCTCTTCCCAAAGGCGGTGATAGTGTAAAAGCGCTTGGGTTTGCCGCCCCGCTGAGCATTGGCCTCTCCATTTCTGGATTTCAGATAGCCTTTTTTCTCCATTCTCTTCAGCGCCGATTGCAGGGCGCCAACACTTACTTTTCGATGGGCTCTTTCTTCAATGGCATCTTTGATAGAGACGCCGTACGCTTCATCATACAACACGCCTACAGTAAGCAGTACAATCTCTTCAAATTCACCCAGGGGATAAGTTTTCATGCAATCTCTTATTTGTAGTATTGCAATGAAGTAAAAAAAGAAGCTATTTCCTAATAGCAGTATTGAAATTATTTTTTCTTGTCTCGGATTTACCTTTCTGCAACAGAAATAGAGGAAAAGTCGGTTTTCCCCGGATTGTTAGTAAGGCTTGGCAACTTTGCCTGATCTTTCCTCAACAGAACCTGATGGAGGCTTGAAAGCCGATGGTGGTATTTCAATTTTTTCGCTTTGTCCTAGGCAACATCGGAAAGAGTTGGCGGTTGATACATAGAGGCTACTATCCGTGAAACATTGCTTTTCTTTGTAATTTATGACAACTTGTATGCTACATTGAAAGGAAACCTTGGGAAACAGTAAAGATTATATTGATAGCCTGCTGAAAAAAATTGCTCAGGACGATCGAAAAGCTTTTGATCAGTTTTTCTCCCTATACTACAACCGCCTGATTCAGTTTGCTTTACTCTTTGTTCATCAGCAGGAGACAGCCGAAGATGTGGTCTCAGAAGTGCTGGTACGATTGCTGAAAAGAAGAAAAGAGCTTCATACAATTGATCGATTTGAAGGCTATCTTTTCCTTTCGGTGAAAAATACAGCGCTGAATGCGCTTAAAAAAGAAAAGCGCCATAGGGAACACTGTGCTGCGGGTGCGGATGAATTATTTTTATCCGCTCATGTTTCGGATCCGGTAGAGAAAATCTTAGAACAGGAACTGCGCCAACTTATTTTTCGAACGGTAGAAAAGCTTCCCAGACAGCGAAAATTAGTGTACAAACTCATCAAGGATGAAAGTCTCAAATACAAGGAGGTAGCGAATTTATTAGGCATTTCTGTTAAAACGGTAGAGAACCATCTGGACCTTGCCCTAAAGGAAATCAGAGCCGTGGTAGAAAATTATTTAGATCGACAGGCTTCCTCCTTTTCTGCTTATAAAATAGCAAAAATGTTGATGATATTCGGTTTTGGTATTTGACCAAAGCAGAAAAACCATCCCCCTGCGCTAAAACTTTATAACGTCATCAACGGATACCGGTACATTCAAATAGACTTTTTGACTTCGTCAACCGAGAAGGCTGAATACCGGTTGCTGACAGGATCATTCAAAACATAAATACTTCCTGATTTTTCAGTAGGAAGGCCAACCAAAAAAATACTTTAATTTTTTTTAAGGGTCATTAGGGGATTTCTCGCTGGCCGTTGTCTTTAGGACGAATGAAAAGTTTATCATGAGCCAGGAAGAAATCAACAGTCTGATCCGTAAGGTGCTGAGCCAAAGCGCTACACAGGAAGAGATTGAAAAGCTTGAAGCATGGAGAAGTGCTGCAAAAAAGAACGAACAAACGTTTAAGGTCATGCAGCAGGTCTGGCGGGAACGTGCTCCTGATCCTATGCTGGGGCATCTGGAAAATCAGCGTCAGCGGATATGGGAGAAAGCCATGATGCCGGAAACCGTCACTCGCTCCCGCAGGCTATCCTTTGTGCTACAGGCTAAAATAGCAGCCGCTATCGCCTTTCTGTTGATTTTTGGAAGTGTTCTGTTTTGGGTCAACCGACAGGAAAATGTGGTGGAGATACAGCAGACGATGGTGCAAAAAAACAACCCTGCCGGACAAAAATCCAAGTTATTTCTACCTGATGGCACCATTGTGTGGCTGAATTCAGAATCATCCTTAACCTATCCTGCCACATTTTCAGATTCATTGCGATGGGTGCGGCTGGTAGGAGAAGCTTACTTTGAGGTGGCTAAAGATGAGCAGAAACCTTTCACCGTGCAATCGGGGGAGGTATTCACCACAGCCCTGGGAACTTCCTTTAACATCAGCGCTTATGCAGAGGATGAGAACCTGACCGTCGCTTTGATTACCGGCAAGGTAAAGATAGAACAGCATCCAAGGAAAGAGGAAGTGTTGCTGGAGGCTGGAAATGGTTTTCAACTGAATCTTCAGAGTCAGCAACAGAATATTTTTCAGGTTGAGGAAGAGAAAGTATTAGCCTGGAAACTGGGGATACTCACTTTTGAAGGAGACGATTTCAGCCAGGTCGTAAAAAAGATACAGCGATGGTATGGGGTGGATGTGAAGATAGAAGGTACGCCTCCTTCGGATTGGCGCTTATCAGGTCGTTTTGAAAACGAGCATCTGTCCCATGTGATAGAGATTATTCAGTTTGGGAGAAAATTCGACTATACACTTGACAATAACACTTTAACATTCAGGTTCCATTAAACGCTGCTGCCTATGAGTCCAACCCTCTAAAACCAAAAAAAACTGGCCATACCAAGGGTACAGCCAGAATTGTTTGAACATACCTTATAGCAGTGTAGGGGTACCTGCTGTAAGCTTACTTCATGTATAATACTAATAACTATTCAAATGTATGTATTCTAAACTTACACAACAACTGCTCATGGTGTCAAAATATGTGATTTTCGGCACATTAGCCCAGTGTATCTGGCTTACCATAGGACTGGCTTCGCCCACTACCGCCCAAGAGGTAAGGAGTGTAAAAGAGGTAGAACTGGAGGTTGGATTCGACCAAATCCAATTAGAGAAAGTCTTCCTGACGATTGAATCGCTGACCGATTTTGACTTTGTGTATCACGAAAACGACGCGTTTCTCCGGGAAAAGTTTACGATGGCAAAACAACGGACTACCGTGGAAAAGGTCCTGTTGGGTATCTCCAGAAGCATTGGATTAGCTTTCAAACAGGTGAATAACAATATCTCTGTGCAAAGGCGTGTGGAAAAAGGTCGCGAACCCGAGGTAGAAATCCTGCTGGAAGCCAGAACGATTACCGGTAAGGTGACCGACCTGGAGAATGGACAAAGCTTGCCAGGAGTCAACATCCTGGTGAAAGGAACCAATCTGGGAACCGTAAGTGATGTAGATGGGAATTACTCAATTAATGTACCTGAAGAAGATGATACACTGGTGTTTTCGTCCATCGGTTATGTGACAGAAGAGATCGCCGTTACCGGAAAAAGTACAATTGATGTTACCCTGTCGCCGGATATCCAGGCTTTGCAAGAGGTGGTTGTCATTGGCTATGGAACCCGGAAAAGAGAAAATCTCGCCGGCTCTGTCGCTTCAGTAGGGGAGGAAGTCATAGAGGCAAGGCCGGTGACCAATACTGTGTCGGCCCTGCAGGGACAAATCCCCGGACTAACGATTCAACGATCTACCGGACAACCCGGGCAGGAGGGATTCAACCTGAATGTAAGAGGCTTTTCATCTACCAATGGCGGAAATGAGCTTTCTGGCGGGGGCAATATGCCGCTGGTACTGATCGATGGGGTTCCCGGCAGCCTGAACCTGCTGAATCCGGAAGATATTGAGTCAATTTCAGTGTTAAAAGATGCTTCCGCTTCCATCTATGGTTCCAGAGGAGCCAATGGCGTAGTGTTGGTGACGACCAAACAGGGTAAATCAGGAAAGCCCAGGATCAGCTATAGCAACAACCTGGCTATCACCAAACTTTCCGGTATGATGGAAACGCCTAACCATTATCAGTTTGCCATCATGGATAATGAGGCCAACATCCATAATGGTTCAACGCCCATGTATACCCCTGACCTGCTGGAAAGAATCAGAAACAATGATCCCAACCCCATTCCGCACCCGGTGTATGGGGGATATATCCTTCACTTTCCTACCACCGACTGGGGGGCTGCCGTCTTCGGGAATGGTTTTCAGCATGTCCATAACCTGAATGTGTCAGGAGGTGGAGAAAATTCCTCTTATTATTTGTCTGGAAGCTATCTCAATCAGGAAGGGGTAATCAAACACGCAGATGATAACAACCAGCGGTATAACCTCAGGCTGAATTATGATTATGATTTTACGGATCGTATCCGGTTGGAAACCAAGCTGTCGCTGGAAAACCAGAAACGGTCGGATGTAGGGGGTGTGGGCTCTGCCTGGCTGGTGACAGAATCCATTTTTGGGATGCCATACTTTCCGATTTATACACAGAGCGGAACGAAATACTTTGCCCAGGGAGGATGGGGCAATGCCGTAGCCATGGCCAGGGAAGCTGAAACAGCTACCTATCAGACGAGAAATGTGAACACGAATTTCAGACTGATAGTGGATATGTTGGAAGGGCTCACCTTGAACCTGCAGGCAGGGATTAATCATAGCGCTGAGGATAATAAAGATATTGCCAAAGCCCATCCGCTCTACAACTGGGATGAGAGCAGTATAGCTTATTATTCCATTGTGAATCCGAATGAAGCGTATCTGTCTCAGCAAAGCGTGGAAAGTGCTTACCGGAATTTCACAGGTTATATCCAATACAGTAAACAGGTGGCAGAAAAACATCAGATTGACCTTATGGGAGGTGCCTCTCATGAAGAAAATGAGTGGGAAATGTTCCAGGCCAGTAGAGATAATTTTCCCACCGATGAAGTATGGTCGCTGAACCTCGGAGGAACGCAGAACATGCAGAATAATGGAGCAGGCAACCATTGGGCTATCCGGTCATTGTTTTCCAGGCTGAGTTATATTTTTAATGACAGATACATCCTTGAGGCCAATCTGCGTTACGATGGAAGTTCCCGTTTCCAAGCCGATACGAGATGGGGACTATTTCCCGGGGTATCAGCGGCATGGCGCTTGTCAGAAGAAAATTTCATCAAGAATCTCGGATTATTTGATGAGCTGAAGCTCAGGGCTTCCTATGGAGAGACAGGTAACCAGGAAGGTATCAACCTGTACGATTATCTGCAATTAATTCAGATCGGTGCCCGCGGTCCCTATCCGTTCGGGGCAGGCCGTAGAGACCAATCGGCTTCCCTGGCCGGAATGGTGTCTTTGGGCAGAACCTGGGAGACAGTTGTGAATCAGAATGCTGGTGTGGATATGGCCCTGTTTTCGTCAAAGCTGAATGTCTCCTTCGATTATTTTATCAAAAGAAATAAGAACATGCTGATTCCTGTCACCTATCCGGCAGTGCTGGGGGCTATACCGCCTTATTCCAATTCAGGTGAACTAAAAACGTGGGGCTTTGAAACTTCCGTAGGATGGCAGGATAAGATCGATGACTTTCAGTATTCCGCAAAACTGATACTCAGCGATGCGCAAAACGAGCTGGTCAACTACGGAGGGCAGGATACGTATACGCTGGGTCTGAATCAGATCAGGGAAGGTTATCCCCTGAATACCTATTTTGCTTATGTTTTCGATGGACTCATCAGAACGGAAGAAGAACTGGCCGCCTACCGGCAACTGGGCGGGGTGCCCAGCGACATTGGGTTGGGCGATGCCAGATATAAAGACCTCAATGGGGACGGACAGATCAGTCCTTACAGCGATGCGCCTGGAGAAGACGGCGATGTGATCAACGTGGGGAACACCACACCTCGTTTTAACTATGGTGTCAACCTGGGTTCTAGCTTCAAAAATTTTGATCTGAGTGTCTTTATTCAAGGAGTAGGCCAGCGAACCTTATTCAGAGAAGGAGAATATGCTATTCCCTGGAGTGACTGGTGGAGACAACCGCCCCTGTTCTATTATGGCAAAACCTGGTCGGCGGATCGGCCCAACGCGTCCTATCCCAAGCTTAGCCATGGCAATATACGGTATTGGAATTATGAAAAGTCTACGTTGCAGGAAGTAAATGCAGCGTATGTGCGGCTTAAGAATCTCCAGATCGGGTATTCACTGCCTGCCAGTGTACTCGATAAGCTGACCCTCTCCAGAGCCCGGATTTATCTGAGCGGAGAAAATCTGTGGGAGTTGCATGAGGTAGAAGGGGGTTGGGATCCTGAATCGTCTACTACAGGATTCAATTATCCCTTTCAGCGATTGTATTCCTTTGGTATAGATGTCACCTTTTAACTTGAAAATCATGCGAAACCTATATATATGTGTCAGTCTCCTGCTCACCATCGTGCTGGCAGGTTGTGAAAAATCACTGGATCTGAGTCCTAAGGATCAGATTTCGGATGCCTCGTTCTGGAAGACACCCAATGACTTTATGCTGGCAGCCAACGATTTATATTTTGGACTGGCGGCCGCCCCCTATGTAGATTTGAATGCAGACATCGCTTTCGGTTTAGGTCCAAACGCTGAAAGCAATGGTTCCTACCTGCCTACGGAAACCTCAACCCTATGGGATGACTCTTATACCTGGATTCGTTCCACCAACTACATGCTGCAGAAAGCAGAGGAATCCGGATTAGGCACAGACATTGATCGTTGGGTAGGGGAAGCCTTGTTTTTCAGGGCATACCATTACTGGAACCTGGTGAAAAATTTTGGTGGAGTGCCGAAGATAGATCAGGTATTGAATACCGATTCGGAAGAACTGTATACACCCCGATCTTCTCAGGAAGAAATCATGGATTTTATACTCAGCGACTTGGACAATGCCATTAGTAAGTTACCTTTACAGCGTGAATTAACCGAGGACGAACTAGGCAGGGTTACCCGGGGGGCGGCGCTTGCCCTGAAATCCAGAGCAGCATTGTATATGGGCACTTGGGCCAAATATCATGGAGAAGGGGATGCCAACGCCTATCTGTCAGCCGCTATTCAGTCAGCCGAAGAGGTGATTGCCTCCAATGTGTATGCCTTGTATGATGCAATGGGAGAAGAGAGCTATAAGTATCTTTTCATTCTTCAGGGAGATGACAGTGAAGAAGTGATCCTGGCCAGACGGTATTACATCAATATTGCAACCCATAACTGGACAAGAGAGCTATGGTTCAACCAGATGATTCCTACCAAGAATCTGGCAGACCTTTACCTGTGTACCGATGGGCTGCCTATCACCCAGTCGCCCCTGTTTCAGGGATATGAACAGTTTGAGAGCGAATTTCAGAACAGAGACCCCAGAATGGCCATGTCCTTCATCATTCCGGGAACACAATCGGTGCGTGACGGAGGCGTCTGGCAGACGATCTACCCGGGATTTGCCGGTACCAATGCCACCCGAACCGGCTACATGCTCAGAAAATTTCTGGATGAAGGGCTGGAGGCTGCTACCTTCAGAGGGCACTATGATTTCAAAGAGTTCCGGTATGGGGAAGTATTACTCAACCTGGCAGAAGCGCTCTATGAGCAGAATGGACAAATCAGTGACCAGGATCTGGATCGTACCATTAACCTGTTGAGAGCCAGAGTCAACATGCCTCCTCTGACAAATGCTCACGTCAGTACGAATGCGTTGGATATGCTGACTGAGATCAGAAGGGAAAGAACAGTGGAGCTGGCCTTCGAAGGATTCAGAAGGTATGACCTCAGGCGATGGAAAATCGCGGAAGATGTGTTGCCACAGGCCATCAAAGGTGTGCGGTTTGTCGGTACCCAATATGAAGAGCAGTACCCGGATCTTCAGATAGGGATAGATATTATCGTAGACGAAGACGGCTTTGTCGTAGCAGAACCTGCCGACGCCCGCCAGTTTCTTCCCAGACATTACCTGAACCCACTTCCACAACAGGAAATTCAGTTGTCTCAGGGGGCTCTTGAGCAAAATGAGGGTTGGCAACAGTAAGGAATTTGTCATTTCAATAAAAGTTAAGAGCAACCTAACTGGCTAGGGGCTATGATTGCCCTTGCTGGTATAAACACTAAGCAAACAAATGAGAAAAATAACGTTAATCTTCTGCCTGTCCCATTACTTTTGCGGGCTGGCCTTTGGACAAGGACATAAAGGAAAGCTAGAGGCTTCAGCAGTGCCGGCATTAAATCCCCATTATCAATCAGAATATACCTTCGACAGGACCGTGGATACCCTGGCCTGGCAGCAGCAGGAGGCGGGGTTGCATGTTTCATTCGGATCAACTGACAAGCTTTATTTCAGAAGCGAAGTGCCGGATCTGGAAACAGCAACACTTTCCTGGGAAGGTACAGGATGGAGAGGGGAGCGAATGAACGCTCAGATGCTGGTATGGTCGCCCGATACCTTACGACAGGTATGCTTTACGATGAACGATCTGGTAAATGCTGAGGGCGATGTGCTGAGTAAAAATAATATGCAACTGAACATGGTCCGCTATGTACTGTCGGATTATCCTTATGGCGCAAATGCTTTACACTGTGCGGCAGGTTCCAGAGATACCGCCTATCTGATGCCCGACAGGCTTGAAACACTCGATCGTTTTGAGGTTCCGGGTCGTACTACCCGGCCGGTGTGGCTTTCATTTGACATACCTGAGGATGCTAAACCGGGTGTTTATAGCGGAACCATCGAGGTGAATACTGAAGAATATGACGCAAGCCTGCAGGTGAAAATAGAAGTGCAGGATCAGCGGTTGCCTGCCCCTGGTGACTGGAAATTCAGGCTGGATCTGTGGCAAAATCCCTGGGTGGTTGCCTGGTACTATCATCTGGAACCCTGGTCGGAGGAGCATCAGTCTTTACTGAAAAAGCATCTGAAGTTATATGCTGACGCTGGCGGAAAATACATTACCACCTATGCAGTACATTCTCCCTGGTCAGATAATTCTTATCGCATCGAAGGAACGATGATCGACTGGATCAAACGTGAAGATGGATCATGGCATTTCGACTATAGTATTTTTGATCAGTATGTGTCATTAGCCATGGAAGTGGGTGTGGATGAAGCTATCACCATTTATACTTTAATACCCTGGGGAGACAGGTTCCGCTATATGGATGAAAAAACAGGCCATTATGTTTATGCAACCTGGGCACCGACTTCAAACGACTTCAAGGAATTCTGGCATATTTTTCTGGATGATCTGAAAGCCCATCTGGAGGACAAAGGTTGGTTTGAAAAAACCTATTTGGGCATCAATGAAAACCCGCTGGACTATACCTTAGCAGCTGCGAAAGTAATCCATGATCATTCAGAAGAATGGAAGATCACCTATGCCGGTAACTGGCATCCCGAACTGGATCATCTGCTGGATGACTATTCTTTTCTGTATGGGGAAGAACCCAGTGTAGAAGAAGTAAAAGCCCGCTCTGAAAAGGGGTTCACCTCTACCTATTATGTATGCTGCAATCCGGCCAAGCCTAACAACTTTGTGTATTCTCCTCCCATCGAAGGAAGATGGATGGGCTGGTACACAGCAGCTTACGGCTATGATGGCTTTCTGCGTTGGGCCTACGATGCCTGGCCGGAAGACCCTGTCAGAGATGCCAGGCATGTGTTATGGCCTGCCGGGGATTGCTTTCTGGTTTATCCGGGCGCCAATAGCAGTATCCGGTTTGAGAAACTAAGAGAAGGGATCGTCGATTATGAAAAAATTAGAATCTTGCGAGAGCTGGCGTCAGCCTCTTCTGATAAAGAGATTAGGAAGTTGATGCATGCATTTGACACCTATTTGAAGACCTTTACGGAAGAAAGTGAGTTTGAAGCAGCGCATCTTGAAAAGGCGGTTTCTCAGGGAAAGGCTATGATCAGGGAATTAAGTGAGCAATTAGCTCGTTAAATGCTATTCCTAACAGTATGAAAGACAATACGGGCAAGGTGGTTTATTCAGAATACCAGGACTATGTGTTAACCCATGTACTTACACCTTTTGGTCCGGTCCCCACGGCATACGATCCTAACGGTGTTTATCCTTATGTGAGTTATTGTGAGACATCCCATAGGCCAGTATTAAAAAAATATATCTTCATTGTTTTAGAAAACGCGTATCTCCAAGTCACTGTTTGTCCTGATCTTGGGGGAAAGGTCATGTCGATGGTGCATAAGCCCTCGAATAAAGAGGTGCTTTATGTGCCCGCTGTAATCCGTTACACCAGGATACTGCCCCGTTTTTATTTTGTGGCCGGGGGTATTGAGGTGAGTTTTCCTATTGCCCATTCCCCTGTACAGAATGAAAAAGTGCTTTACACCATCGATGGCACCCAGGAGCGGGTGTATGTCACCTGTGGTGAGCGGGAGTTGCGCTTTGGGATGCACTGGTCGGTGGAGTATTCTTTAGGCCCGGAAGACACTTTCCTGACCCAGAGAGTCATATATCATAATCCGGGTAGCAAGGCCTGTCCTTGGATGTCCTGGTCCAATGCGGCCTTGCCGTCGGCACCGGATACTACTTTTCATTTCCCACAGGGAGAAGTTTTATCCCATGCTTCTACCTTAAACACGATCCGTTGGGAAACAGAAGGGCCTCAGCGAGAGGCTGATATCAAAGAAATGACTGGGTATTTCTGGAAAACGAAGGCCGTGAATGCATTTGGCGTGTTTACGCCTTCCTTGGGCACAGGCTTATATCATATCGCTGACGAGAAGGAAACACCCGGTATCAAATTGTGGAGCTATGGGGTAGGAGAAGACCGAGATTGGGCCATGTTGAGTACCAACAGCCAGGTTCCCTATCTTGAGATACAGGCAGGTCCTATCGCCGATCAGTCTGTCAAATTAACGTTACAACCCAAAGAAACAGGAGGGCATACAGAATACTGGATACCCAGTGATCAACCTTTGGACATTTACGCAATGCAGGTTCCTGAGATCAGCCTGCGGTCGGTAAAGGAGATTCCACTTTTTACATGGGCCAGGAGTGCGGAAGTGCAGCCTTGGGTAGACCTGCTAAAGGCTTCAAAGGGGAAATTTGAACTACAGGCACCGCCGGAGATGCATCAAAACTGTTGGCCACCTTCCGGTATGGAAAACCTGGCGGAAGCCTTTCCATGGGCCATCGCACAAACCGATGGTAAAGAGGCTACGAGCTGGAAATTTTATTACGGAAGCTGGTTAGCAGGAAAGGGAGAAGCCAAGCAGGCCATGAATATCCTTTCTTCCTGTGATATGGGTTTGGCAAAAGTTTTGTTAGCCCGGTTGCTCAGGATCAGCGGCGAGGTAAAGGCTGCTGTAGAAACACTTACTACCGTGAAGGAACCCTGGCTGCAAAAGCATCCGCAGGTAGTAGTTGAAAGAGACCAGACACTCCGAATGTTAGGAACCCATACCCTGGCTGAGCGTGAACAATGGTTACAAGCAGTAGATGCCTCAGCAGATGAATGGATTATAGAAAGAAAAGTGCAGTTGTTGATTGACAAAGAAGACATACTGGAGGCCAAGGAATTACTGTTGTCTTTTCCCTTTCAGAAAATACACCAGACTTATACCCGTACCCATTTATGGAAGCAGCTCTGTGATAAGCTGGAAATACCTTGTTTCCCGGTGCCCAAATCATTGGGAGAAGACAATCTGGCAGTATTTGGCGCATACCGGGAATTTGAAAAGTGAGCATTTAATGGGAGGGATGATTTGTCTCTCCTTCTGTTTTCTTAAAAAGAGTTTTGCTTATAAAACTCTATAAAAAAAGCCCTGCCGGCCTGTTGGTATAAAATATAATCGTAAAATCGGTGTATTCAGGAAAGAATAGTTTAATCGTTTGAGCAGAAACAGACAGTATCATGCACAATGATCTGAAAAGTTTTTGTATGTGAAATACTGTTAAAATATCAACGGTATTGCATAACCCTTAAAATCAACCCTTATTTCTTTCCTGGTTATTGAGATTTTAAACTCACTGAAAGCATTTGATAAAAAAAATGTAAAAAAATATTTTAATAGATTTTTTGTTTAAACGATTAAACCTATATTACATACCAGTTACTATTTGCTGTGAATGAGCAAGAAAAAAATTTCCTTAAAAGACATAGCACAACAAGCCGGCGTATCCACTGCTTTGGTGTCTTATGTTCTGAATGGAAAGGAAAAAGAGAGCCGGGTCGGGCATGAAATTGCTCTTAAAATAAAGAAAATTGCCAAAGAGCTGAATTATCAGCCTAATCATTTGGCAAAGAGTCTGAGAAGTGGTAAAACGTATACCATTGGTTTGATTATCGCTGATTTGTCGAATCCCTTTTTTGCCAATATCGCCCGCATTGTGGAAGATGAAGCCAGGCACAACGGATACACGGTCATTATCGGAAGCTCCGACGAAAACGCAGAGAAGTCCTGGGATTTGCTGAATGTTTTGTTAAACCGGCAGGTGGAAGGCTTTATTATTGTTTCTTCTGAAAATGCAGAAAATCAGATTTATTATCTGAAAGAAAAGAATATTCCTTTTGTGCTGTTAGACAGGCATTTTTCTGAGATACAGACTGATTTTGTGACCATTAACAATTTTAAAGCTTCTTATGATGCCGGTATTCATCTGCTGCAGAGAGGCTATCGGAATATCGGGATGATTGCCTACAAATCGCAGCTCTTTCATATGAAAGAAAGAATACGGGGCTATTTGTATGCTCTCAAAGATAGTAATGTGCACTTTCATAAAAACTGGCTGAAAGAAGTCAGGTTCAACTACATTGAAAAAGAAGTGAAAGCGGCGATTGATTCGATGCTGGCTTCCGACCTTCCGGTAGATGCCATCATCTTCGCTACCTATGGTCTGGCGATCAACGGCTTGAAGTATATTAATGAACTTCATCTGAAAGTGCCGACCGATCTGGGCATTGTGAGCTTTGGTCAGGCCGAAGGGTTTGATCTTTATTACTGCCCTATTACGTATTTAAAGCAACCCATTGAAGATTTGGGGAAAACAGCTGTGGAATTGCTGGTGAAGAAACTGAAAAATCCCGAACAGGGCATGCAACAAGTGCTGATGGAAGCCAAATTAATCGTAAGAGAATCTTCAAAGGCCAAGCATGAGCTATAACAACTTTTTTTACAATTTTGCTTAATCGATTAGGCAAGCCATTAATCCATAATATTTATCGTGAAATCAGTAGAAAAATGATTTTACTGGGATTTTTTGCTTAATCGATTTAGTAGGAAATAAGATATCATCCAACAACCTAATGATTATGATGTAATGCAAAGAAGAAGTTTCCTTAAAACAGCGGCCTTAGGCTCAGCCGCACTCAGTAGTTTTCCTTTTATCCGCAGCAGCGCTGTCTCCGATACTGCCGGGTTCACCCACAAACCTCAACAGGCATTGGCTTCCACCGCAGAAGTCTCCAATTTAAAAATTTCCAAAATCAGGTATTACAGCGCTCCGGATTATAATAAACCGCTTTTTAACCAGGCCCGTGGCATAGTAGTCATAGAAACCAACGAAGGCATCGTGGGTGTTGGTGAAGGAGGTGCCAAAGATACGATAGAGCAGTGCGCCCAGATGATGATCGGGGAAGATCCGTTTCGCATAGAGCACATCTGGCAGAATGTATACCGGGGTATGTTCTATCCGCCAGGCCGGGAAAAACTGCATGCCCTGGGGGCACTGGAGATGGCGCTCTGGGATATCAAAGGAAAAGCGCTGGGGGTGCCCGTCTACGAACTGTTGGGTGGGGCTACCCGTGACTATGTGGAGTGTTATGCTACCGGATTCCGTCCGTCGAAAGCCACCACCGAAGAGGGCAGAGCCCAGGATTGTATCAAAGCAGGATTCCGGGCCTACCGGATCGGACCTACCGGCGGCAACGGAGATGAACGCTTTGACTTTTATGAGAACGCCAGGAAAACCATAGAATATTGCAAGAAGATCGATGCGGCCGTGGGAGGCGCCGGCCACTGGGCTATAGACCTGCATACCCGTTTTGACACGCCGGAGGCGCTCAAAATCTGTAGTGCCCTGGAAGACCTCGAACCTTATTTCGTAGAAGATATCATCCGGTCAGAAAATCCGGGCGTCTACCGCACGCTCCGTCAGATGACAAACGTACCCATTGCAGTAGGGGAACAATTCGGTGACCGCTGGGATACCAATGAGCTGATAGAAGATCATCTGATTGATTATACCCGCTTTACCCTTCCCAATACGGGAGGCCTCTCTGAATTTAAAAAAATAGCGGCTATTTGTGAAACCCATTATGTGGGCATGATCCCTCATTTTACCGGTCCATTGTCTACCGCAGCCCTGGTCCATGTGCTGGGCTCCAGTAGTCCGACCCGTTGTCTGATGGAGTTGGCAGGCGGTGAAGCCGAGCGTCCTGCCTATTTCAACGAAGACTATATCCTGTTCAGAGAGGGTAAGCTTCACCTGAATCCGGCACCCGGCCTGGGCGTGGTGTTTGATCCCAAGAAAGCCACTTTTGTCATGGAGGTAACCGAAAATACCAAGTTTCCTCATCCGATTCTTAAGAGTCCGGATGGCTCTATTCATAACTGGTGAAAGGGTGCGTAGCACCCGAAAGCCACCCGTAGCGCATTCGCATGACCCTATCCAGTAGGTTTCTAAAAAGGTTGTGGTCATACGCCTGAAGTAGGAAGTTGTTATTAAGCGGGTAGCCGGGCTTTGGTCGGATAGCCATCATGTCAAATTCTGTTTAAACCTTTTACCTAATCTAATATAACTATGAAAAAACCTGTAAAACTATTCACTTTACTGTTGCTATGGTGCCAGAGCTTTGCTTTTGCACAGGAAAGTAGCATTGCCGGTAAAGTAACAGGCCCGGATCAAGCGGGTTTGCCCGGGGTCAATATCCTGGTTACCGGTACCACCATAGGTACAGTGACTGATATTGAGGGTAACTATCGGATAGAAGCACCGGATGATGCTTCCTTAACTTTCTCCTATATTGGCTATGTCACCCAAACCGTTGCAATCAACGGACGATCAGAAGTTAATGTGACCATGGCTTTTGACGATCAGGCACTGGAAGAAGTGGTGGTGACGGCACTCGGTATTAAAAGAGAATCCAAAAGCCTGGGATATGCAGTAGCCACCGTAAATGGAGAGGATATCTCTGTCAACCGTACCCCCAACGTGATGAGCTCTCTGCAGGGAAAAATGGCCGGGGTAAACATTGCTACCCTGTCCACCGGACCTGCCGGTACCAGCAAAATCCGGATTCGGGGGCAATCTTCTTTCAGTGGTCAGAACAGTCCTTTGATTGTGATCAATGGTGTGCCGGTAGATAATTCCAATTATGCCTTGGGTGGCAACTTTGGCAACCGGGCACAGAACAGTTCGGATGGGGGAGATGGTCTGCTTAGTATCAATCCGGATGATATAGAATCTATGACCGTGCTGAAAGGAGCCACCGCAGCTGCCTTGTACGGCTCCAGAGCAAAGGATGGAGTAGTCATGATTACCTTGAAAAGTGGCAGCAGAGGTGCCGGGCTGGGGATAGAATATAATACCAACTTTACGACAGAAACACCTTTGGATTTCACCGATTTTCAGTATGAGTACGGTCAGGGGGAAAGAGGTGTACGCCCTACATCGCCTTATCCGACTTCCGGCGTGTGGAGTTTTGGAGAAAAGTTTGAACCCGGCATGACCCAGATTTTATTTGACGGGGAAGAATGGCCTTATGAACCTGTATACGACCGCTTTCGGAAATTCTATGACATCGGTACCAACTGGACCAATACCGTGACAGTGTCTAATGGAGGTGACAATGGCAGCTTTAGCCTCTCCCTGGCCAACACAGATAACAAAGGGATCATGCCGAATGCCAAGTTTAACAGGCAGACAATCAACCTGGGGTTCAACCAGAACATCTCCAAAAAGCTGATTGCTCAGGGTAATATCAACTACTCCAATGAAGATAACGAGAATCCGCCTCAGATCAACACCCAGGATTTTGCCGTTCCCACAGTCATAGCCACGCTGGCTAACTCTATGCCGCTTGAGGCATTGGAGCAGAACCAGACCCTTCCCAACGGGGATGAATTTGTGTTCTCCAGGTTCCTGGTGCGCAACAATCCCTACTATTCTATGAACTATCATTTCGAAAATATCAAAAGGGACAGGGTCTTTGGAAACCTCGCTTTGAGATATCAATTCACCGATTGGTTGTATCTGCAGGGCCGTATCGCGCAGGACTTTTATGTGCGGAATCAGGATTATAATATACCAAATGGCTATGCGCCTATTCCCAGGGCACCGCAGGGTTTTGTGAATGGTTCCTATACCCAGGATGTGCGGCAGTTCAGAGAAGCTAACTATGACTTCCTGCTGGGCGCTAATCGAAATATAGGTGGAAATTTTGCTTTAGATGTGACTTTAGGAGGTAACCAGCGCTATGTGCGCATGGATTATAACAGCGTCACGGTGAAGGATTTTATTCAACCCGGCCTGTATACAGTGATGAACGGACGGGAAAAGAATCCACTCTACAGTTTGTCAGAAAGAAAGGTGAACTCCCTGTATGGCGCCGCTGAATTATCCTATAAAGAGTATGCTTTCCTCAATGTCACCGCTCGTAACGACTGGTTTTCTACCCTGGCTCCGGGCAGCAGAAGTATTCTTTACCCTTCGGTAACGGGTAGTTTTGTGTTTTCTCAGGCTTTTGCCAACCTGCCTGAGTGGTTAAACTTCGGAAAGTTCAGGGCAGCCTATGCTGAGGTAGGGGACGACAACGTGGCTCCCTATTCTAATGCTTTATATTACAGCGTGGAAAACAACCTCTTCCCCACACCTTCCGGACAGCCGGTTCCTATTGGCGGGATCTATACCAGTACCATTCCCAACAGCAACCTGAGACCTTTAAGGGTGTCAGAAGCGGAAGTGGGTCTGGAATTAAAACTCTTCAACGACGCCATCGGATTTGACCTGGCTTATTATCGTAAAATTACGGAAGACCAGATTCTGGCCGCGCAGGTACCCGATGTTTCTGGCTATACCAGCAAATTGATCAACGTGGGCCGTAGTATGAACAGAGGCCTCGAAATGCTGTTGACCCTTTCACCAGTGAATACAACTGCCTTCCGGTGGGATCTGAGCCTGAATGCTTCTTACAACACTTCTGAAGTGTTGAAATTAGGTGCTACGCCGGCAGATACGATGATCACGGTAGGTGGTGGTGGCGGTAGCACACTGCGTCAGGTGGTAGGCAAGCCCATCGGACAATTGTTTGTTTTTGGTTATCTCCGGGATGATCAGGGCAGAAAAGTGTTTGATGCCAACAGTGGCCGACCGATGCGTGAACCCATCCCCATCAATGTGGGCAGTGCTCTCCCTAAATATTTTGGGGGTATTACCAATACCTTTACCTACAGGGGTATTCGCTTGTCTACTCTCATTGACTTTAAGTTAGGACACAAAATGATTGCCGGTTCAAACATGAACTATCTGCGTCACGGTCTGCACAAAAGAACTTTGGTAGGGCGTGCAGAAGGATATGTGATCGGAGATGGCGTCAATCCGAACGGAGAAGTCAACACGACCCGATCCGATCTGCAGCCTTTCTACGAAACCCCCAACGTGCTGGGAATCTACGAAGATTTCGCTTTCAACGCTGGCTTCTGGAAGCTGCGTCAGGTGACACTGGGTTATGATTTTACCAAGCATCTGCCGGCCAACTTCTTTATCAGAGGATTGCGGTTCGATGCGGTATCTAACAATGTGCTGGTGCTGAAAAAGTGGACAGAAAATATGGATCCGGAAATGGTAAACAACTCTTCTGACAATGCGATGGGACTGGACTTCTGGCCCAGCTTACCGCCTACCAGAAGTATAGGATTTAACCTTAACATCAAGTTCTAACCACACAGGTGTAAGGATGATGTTTCAACAACCAACAATATTGCAATTATGAAGAATTTGAAAGTATATATTAGCAGTTTGCTCACCATCGTGATGCTGCTGTCAAGTTGTGAGGAAGGATTTGATGATCTCAACACAGATAAAGTCAATCCTACTACCCTGGACCCCGTCATTGTGATGAACAAAGGTATTCTGGATGCCACCTATCGTGACGGGTTTGGTACATTGCAGATGCTGTCCTACAACTTTGGTATTGTTCAGCAAATCATTACCCCTTATGGAAGTTCTCTGGCCGGGGCCAATTACAATCAGACCAATACAGCCAATACGCCCCGGGTATGGCAGAATTTTTATCAGAATGTGGTGAAACAGGTCGTAGATGTGGTGTATAAAACACAGGATGATGCGGAGCGCTCCAATCTGCACAATATGGCCAGAATATGGAAAGCGTATTCTTTTATGATTCTGACAGATACCTATGGTGATATTCCTTATTTTGAAGCGGGAAAAGGCTATCTGGAAGATATCACACAGGCTACCTATGATCCGCAGCAGGCTATCTATACGGATATCCTGAAAGAATTAGATGAAGCCTCAGCGGCCCTGGACGAATCCAAACCCATCGAGACCAGTGATATTCTCTATGGTGGCAGTGTGGTGAACTGGAAGCGTTTAGGCTATTCTTTATTACTCAGAGCCGCCATGCGTCTGACCAAAGTAGATCCGGCTACGGCACAAACCTATGTGACCAAAGCCGTAAGCGGTGGGCTGATAGAGTCCAACGCAGACAACGCCATGACAAGGCACACAGCGCTCTACAACAATTACTTAGGGCAGCATCTCTCGGCCCGTGAAAAAACCAATTACTATCTGGCAGCGCCCTTTGTCAACTACCTGAAGGAAAACAATGATCCTCGCCTTGCTTCTATTGCCATCCGGTATGTAGGGGCTGCAGGAGGGCCGGAGCAAACTTTAGACAGGGCCTCTACCGATCCTGCGGATCAGATAGGCATGCCGATGGGCTACGACGACGTGTCTATCAATACGGTACTTGAGGAGAATGGCGTCGCCAGTCTTTGGGATTTCTCTCAGGGGAATATCTACACCGTGCTAAAGGTGGATGCCCCTGAATTTCATGTCACCTATGCCCAAACGCAGTTACTATTAGCGGAAGCCGCCGTTCGAGGGTGGGTGACCGGTGATGCCGCTGAACTGTTTGAAAGCGGGATCAGAGCCAATATGGAGCAAATGGCCCTCTATGACCCAAGTGCTGTCATTGCGGAAAGTGACATACAGGCCTATCTGGATGCTCATCCGCTGGAGATGGCTACGGCCTTCGAGCAGATCAATACTCAGTATTGGGTCGCTTCTTTCCTCAACGGTTCTGAATTGTGGGCCAACTTCCGCCGAAGCGGCTATCCTGATCTGGAGCCCAACCCTTACCCAGGTTCGGAAATAGAGGAAGAGTTCATCCGGCGGATGCCTTATCCTGATAGCGAAATCATTACCAATCAGCAGAATGTAACGGATGCGATTTCCCGGCAGGGACCTGATAATTTGGATACCCGTATCTGGTGGGATGTTGCGCTGTAATGATTATCTTCCCCAATACAGTCTAACTTTAAATCTTTAGTAACAGATCGCACAATGACAGAAAATCAAAAAAAATGGAATCGACGTGATTCAATGAAAATGCTGGGACTTGGCTCGGCAGGAATGCTGGGCTTGTTCGGAGGTGTTTCCAGCGCAGTAGCCCAGGAGAAACCTGCTTATGCCAAAGGGATGGCTCCTATTAAAATCAAAAGTGTAAAAGCCATTGGGACCCGTCCCGGTGGCTCTAATTTAATCGTTGTGAAAGTGGAAACTACCGAACCTGGCTTGTATGGATTGGGTTGTGCTACCTTCACGCAAAGGGCTTTTGCCGTATTACCTGCCGTTGAATATCTGAATGAGTTTTGTGCCGGCAAAGATGTGGATAACATAGAAGATATGTGGCAGTCGGCCTATGTCAGTTCCTACTGGCGAAACGGCCCCGTGCTGAATAATGCTCTAAGCGGCTTAGACCAGGCCCTGTGGGATATCAAAGGGAAAAGAGCAGGGATGCCGGTGTATCAACTGCTGGGGGGTAAAGTGCGGTTTGCTATTCCCTGCTATGGTCACGCCAACGGCAAAACGCCGGAGGAGGTGGCCACCGATGTGCAAAGCTTCATGGACCGGGGGTATAAGTATATCCGGATACAGCAGGGAGGCTATGGGGGCGCTGGCATCTCCGGTACGCCTGACTTTAAGAAGGCAGGCTTTGCCCAGGAAACAGACGGCTATATGAGTCAGGGTACTTATCTGAAATCCGTGCCGAAAATGTTTGAAGCGGTGCGCAAAGCTTGCGGCGAGGAGGTAGAACTCTTGCATGATATCCATGAGCGGGTAGCTCCCATCGATGCCATTAACATGATCAAGAATCTGGAAGAATACCATCCTTTCTTTATTGAAGATCCTTTCTCCCCGGAGAATATGGAGTGGTTTAAAGAGCTGAGAGCTAGTACCGCTGTGCCCATTGCCATGGGAGAGCTGTTCAACAATATCAATGAGTTTAAGTTGCCCATGGTCAACCATTGGTTTGACTTTATCAGAATTCACGTTTCTCAGATTGGAGGGCTCACACCTGCCATGAAGGTGGCCCGCCTGGGTGAATTTTTTGGGATCGCCACAGCCTGGCATGGTCCCGGCGATGTGTCACCGGTAGGGCATGCCGCCCAGGCTCACATGGATCTGGCGCTCTGGAATTTTGGGATACAGGAAGCGGCTCTTTTCCCGGACGAGGTAAAAGAAGTGTTTCCCGGCGCGCCGACCATGAACAACGGCTATATGTCTGTGAATGAAGCACCAGGATTTGGCGTGGAAATCGATGAAAAACTGGCAGCCAAATATCCGATGACCACCAAATCCAGCTGGACGGTCAGAAAAGACGATGGCACTATCATCAGACCATAAGCCCGGAGTGATTGTAGCCTTTTGAGGCAAATTGTCAGGAACTAGCCTAACAGGAGTACTTGTACGCCTACCGCTATGAAGCATTCATGCGGGAGGCTGGTTCATGCCTCTGTCCAGACAAGTTCATTTTACACTAAGATCTTTAACCTAAAAACTATTCTATCATGAAATATGGAAAGAAAAAATCCGGTATGTCGCGGCGGGCTGCCATTCAGTCGGTGTTGGGCGTAGCCGGGGTGGGTATGATGGCCTTGCCTTCCTCTTCTTATGCCTCTACACCCGGGCGATGGCAAGACCAAGAAAAGGTAAGAATTACCAGACTGGAAACGTTTCTGGTGAAACCCCGCTGGATATTCCTCAAAATACACACCGATGCAGGGGTGGTCGGTTTGGGAGAACCCCTGCTGGAAGGTAGGGCGCTCACCATCCAAACAGCCATCAAAGAAATAGAACCTTACCTGATCGGGAAAGACCCCAGGCAGGTGGTGCATCATTGGCAGGCCATCTACCGCCATGCGTTCTATCGGGGTGGCCCCATCCTCACCAGCGCCCTGAGTGGGATTGATCATGCCCTATGGGATATCAAAGGGAAATTGCTCAATATTCCGGTCTACGAGTTGTTCGGTGGACCTACCCGCGACAGGGTGCGTATTTATGGCAGGGCCAGCACGCCGGAAGATATGAAGAAACGAATCAGTGAAGGCTATACAGTGATAAAAACAGGGGTCGCCAAAGAAAATCCTGCCCGGGCTGTGGAAAACCCGAAATTTATTCAATATGCCGAGGATAATTTTGCCGCTTTGAGAGAAGCGGGAGGCAGTGAGATGGATATTGGCATTGATTTTCATGGCGCCATTTCTCCCCAGACAGCCAAGGTACTCATCAAAGCCCTAGAACCCTATCAACCGATGTTTGTCGAGGAGCCTTGTCAGGCACAGAACGTAGACGTGCTGGTAGATATAGCTCGTAGTACGCATTTGCCCATCGCCACCGGCGAAAGGATTTTTACGAAATGGGGTTTCCGTGAAATTCTTGAAAAGGGAGCGGCTGCTATCTTACAACCTGATCTTTGTCATGCCGGAGGCCTTACCGAAGGACGTATCATTGCTGGTATGGCAGAAGCCTATTATGCTCCCATTGCACCGCATAATCCGATGGGGCCCATCTCGCTGGCTGTAGGCTTGCAACTGGCAGCCAGTATTCCTAATTTTCTGGTGCAGGAACAGGTCTCTCTGGGGGAAGGGTATCTGAAGCAACCTTTTACGTTGGAAAAAGATGGGACGGTGCTGTTGCCTACCAAGCCGGGACTGGGCATAGAGCTGGATGACGACTTGATGGCCGACAAGATAGGGCATGACTGGAAAAATCCGGAGAGCTATGATCCCAGAGATGGTTCAGTGGTAGATTGGTGAGGAGATGATGCTACGGGTGTATCAAAAGTAAGGCTTATGATGATTAAATTATCTGTCCTTCCATTTGGGTGTTGCTTATTCCTGGTGGTTACCTGCCTGGCGCAAAAAAGCCACCAGCGAGCGATGCCTGAAAATCTGGAAGGGAAGTATCGTATCAGTTTTCATCAACAGGTATTGGAGATCGATCCTGCCGTCGGGGGGAGGATCACTTCCCTTACGTTGGAGGGAAAAAACTTTCTCACCGGTCAGGCGGTTCATGCGGATTACTGGGGTTCTACCCTATGGCCAAGTCCGCAAAAAGCCTGGGGGGGTGCTGTTTCACCAGCCTTAGACCATCAGCCCTATACGGTTTCTGTACAAAACAAGGTCCTCAAGCTGGTCAGCCAGAAAGACCCTAAATCCGGTTACGTTTTCACGAAAGAAATTTCAGGAAACCCTGCTGATACTTCTTTTACAATCGTCTATACCATTACCAATGCGTCGGATCAGGTGCGGCAGGTGGCACCCTGGGAAGTCACCCGGGTGCATCCCGGAGGGCTGGCCTTCTTCCCTAGAGGTACCGGCGAACGCTGGGGCAACCTGGCCACGCTGGCAGAAGACCAGCATGGGATTACCTGGTTTGCCCATCAGGTAGACAAGATTCCGGCCCGGCACCACAAATTCTTTTCAGATGGAGCGGAAGGTTGGGTCGCCCAGGTCAATGATCGGGTGATTTTCATTAAAAAGTTTCCGGATTTTCCCGCTAACCGTGCAGCACCCTCTGAGGCGGAGGTAGAAATTTATACAAATGCAGACAAGACCTATGTGGAAATAGAGCAGCAGGGCGCTTATGAAACGCTGCAACCGGGTGCTTCCCTCTCCTGGGAGGTACGGTGGCTGTTGAGAAAGTTGCCCCCTCACCTTCAAGCTGAAGTGGGCCATGTTGCCTTGGCTGACTTTGTTCGAATGCTTGTTGAATAATGTTTAATTCACCAATGAAGTATTTAGTAACACCTATAATTGTTGGTTTATTTTTGTTGGGAGGTTGTCTGACCACTGCGCAGAAAGAAAATGAGGTGGCAGGGAGCAAAGACCTGGATTGGCCTACCTATGGGGGAAATCACGCAGGCAACCGGTATTCACCGCTCACGCAGATCAACAGGGAAAATGTACATCAACTGCAACTGGCCTGGACGTACGACACCGGTGAAAATAAGAATCCGGAAGAAAGGGCCATGAACCTGCAATGTCAACCCATTGTGGTCAAGGGAATTTTATACGGCACCACCCCACAGATGAAACTGTTTGCGGTCAAAGCGGCCACGGGTGAACCTCTATGGAAATTTGATCCTTTTGCCAATCCGGAGAGAGAACCCAGGTTTCATCCCCTGCGAGGTGTGATGTACTGGGAAGATGGGGCGGACCAGCGTGTGTTGTATACGGTAGGCTCTTTTCTGTATGCCCTTGATGCCAATACCGGGAAACCCATTACAACTTTTGGGAAGCATGGCATGGTAGACCTGCACGAAGGATTGGGTGGTGAAGAAACATTAGGGCATGAAGTCAGCAACCTTTCTATCAGGGTGACCACCCCTGGTGTCATTTATAAGGATTTGTTGATAACGGGCTCCAGTGTGTCAGAGGCTGGGGATGCCCCTCCCGGTTATATCAGAGCATTCAATGTGCGTACCGGAAAGCTGGCCTGGGTGTTTCATACCATTCCCCTCCCCGGAGAGTTTGGATATGATACCTGGTCTGAAGATGCCTATCGCAAACTGGGGGGCGCCAACTGCTGGGCGGGCATGGTTTTAGACGAAAAACGGGGAGTGGTGTACGCAGCCACAGGATCCCCTTCCGTTGATTTTTATGGTGGGGCCCGCCATGGGAAAAATCTCTTTGCCAATTGTGTAATCGCCCTGGATGCCGAAACCGGCGAAAGAAAATGGCACTTTCAAACGGTGCATCATGACCTCTGGGACCGTGACCTGCCCTGTCCGCCCAATCTGTTGACCGTACAGCATGAGGGGCGAAAAGTGGAGGCTGTAGCACAGGCGACCAAAGATGGATATGTCTTTTTGTTCGACCGGGATACCGGCACACCCTTGTTTGAAGTCAAAGAGGTACCGGTACCGACCACACCGGCCTTACCCGGAGAACAGCCCTGGCCGACGCAGCCTGTGCCAACCAAACCAGCACCTTTTGCGATTCAGGAACTCACCGAAGAAAATATCACCGACCGTACCCCGGAAGCCCATGCGTATGTATTGGAACGGTATCGCAACAGCTTGCATGGCAGTAAGTACATGCCTCCCAGTCTGGAAGGCTCCTTATATTTCGCTTTCGGAGGGGGCGCAGAGTGGGGAGGCAATGCGGCTGATCCGGAAGGCATACTCTACCTGAACGCCAACAATATGCTCTGGTGGCTTCAGATGCGTGATATCCGCGAACAAAACCAACAGTCTGTTACCTCCCGGGGCGCCTCCTTGTTTAATGCCAACTGTTCTGTTTGTCATGGCATGGGTGGAAAAGGAAGTGGTGGTAGCAATGCCGCTCAGGCTTATCCGGTGCTGACAGAGGTGGGAAAAAGGATGACCAGAGCACAGATCAGTGAGCTCCTGGAAACGGGGAGAGGACGAATGCCTTCGTTTCAGCATATTTCCCAGGAAAACCGGGATCATATCATTGATTTTCTGCTCCATACTGAAAAAAAACCAGCGGATGAGCTGCATCGAACGATGCCTGAAGTAGCCTATTCAGGAGAGGATGAATTTCCGTATATACCTCCTTTTTTAAACAATGGCAACATACAATTTCGGGATCAGGATGATTACCCGGCCATCAAGCCTCCCTGGGGTACCCTCAATGCCATTGATCTGAATACAGGGGATTATGTGTGGCAGGTGCCGTTGGGTGAGTATCCGGCTTTGACCGAGCAGGGAATACCCCCTACGGGGACGGAAAATCATGGAGGGCCGATCGTAACAGCAGGAGGGCTGGTCTTCATCGCGGCTACCTATGATGAAAAGCTACGCGCTTTTGATAAAGATACGGGAAAAATAGTGTGGGAATATCAACTGCCGGCCGGCGGTTTTGCTACCCCTGTTACCTATATGGTGGATGGAAAACAGTATATTGTGATAGCGGCAGGAGGTACCCGATACGGATTGAAACCGGGAGGTTCTTATGTGGCTTTTGCTTTACCATAAAGGTTAAAAAACGTTGTGCAGGTCATATTCCAAAACCAGGACGGGACCATATAAAAGCAAAGCAGCAAAAGGGATTTAATTTATTAAATGATATATTTTAACGATTAAGCATACTATATTGCTTAGTATATTTCAAAATGAAGAGGATGGCAACCTTGCCGTTTAACTACTGATCATATGATTACATGTAATGCCTGCCCTTTCAGGGAGGAGCAATTCAGCCAACGCTTACGCTCCCCAAGTTCATCCAAGCATATAATGATCCATAGGTTGAGCGGATCAGATTTGATGTAGCCCAATGTGAAAAATATTTATCAGAATCGATGAAAAACAATTTGCTGTGTTGTGATTGGGGTACTTCTTCTTTCAGATTACGGTTGATCCACATGCTCGGAGATGACATTTCGCATCATCAGCTTCTGGGAGAAGTGATTTCCCAGGAGGGAGTGGCCCATACCTATAATGCCTGGAAAGCAGAAGGCGAAGCCAAGGGAATAGCCAGAAATCATTTTTTCCGCCAGTATTTGAAGAAGCAGATCCGTCTCTTATCAGAAAAGCTGGCAATAAGCTTAGAGCATATCACCCTGGTTATTTCCGGAATGGCCTCTTCATCGGTAGGGATGGAAGAGGTTCCCTATGCGTGTTTGCCTTTTGCGGTGGACGGAAGCCAGGCAAGCATCAGGTATTTTGAGAAACAGGAAGCATTTCCGCATGATATCATCTTGATATCGGGTGTGAAAAGCCAGGAAGATGTGATGCGGGGTGAAGAAACACAACTCATCGGATTGGTAGCCCTAGCTGATTTCTTAAACAATCAGCCAAAAGCAATTTTGATTTTTCCCGGTACCCATTCCAAACATATTTACATCAAAAACAGACAATTAATCAACTTTCGGACCTTCATGACAGGAGAGGTCTTCAACCTGATGGCTCACCACAGTATCCTCAAAGATTCTGTGGAAAGTAACAACCTGTCCGGAGCGTCAGAAAACGATCTGAAAGCTTTCAAACTGGGTGTCAGAGAGTCAAGTCATGCCAATGTACTGCACAGTTTGTTTAAAGTCAGGACCAACCAGCTCTTTGGCAAATTGAATAGAAAGCAAAATTCCCTGTATCTGAGTGGGTTACTGATAGGAGCGGAGTTAAAGCAACTGGGGAAAAAAGAAAAATGGCAGATCGTATTGTGCAGTGGTAGTAATCTGTTTGCATTCTATCAACTGGCTATCGAAGCCCTGCAATTATCAGGCAGCACCATCACCATCGCGGCTGACCTGATAGACAAGGCAGCCATTGCCGGTCAGATAATAATATTTCAAAACCAGCAGTTAACCATTAATAACAATGATCATCAACCTATGTAAAAGAAGCGGTATGCCGCCCAGCGGTATGCCCCGCCCCCGACTCTTCCTTTGCTTTGCCTTATGGCTGCTCTCTCTCTTTTTCCCGAGCTGCCAGTCAGGCAGTACCTCTCAATCGCAGGATACCCCTCAGGAAATCCAGGAAGACCTGCAATTCCAGGATTACCCAAACCTCAAGCTGGGGTTTACGACGCAAAATTTCTTACAGGCTTTGCCTGTGAGTCTGGCCAACAGCCAACAACTTATTGACTACGCCGCTGAGCAGGGTTATTTATGGATAGAATTAAGAGATCCTGATGCCGTACTGACCCTGGAAGAAAGTAAAGAAATTGCGGCCTATGCACAGAAAAAGGGTGTTGAAGTCAGCTATGCCATTCAGAAAGGCTTACTGGACGAAGATTTTTGGCCCACCTTTGAAAGAGGTATACAAAACGCGGTGGTGATGAACGGACAGAAAGTGATACGTTCTCTGGCCAGTGGCAAGGAGCTCACCAATGACGAATCCAGAAAGGGATGGACACAGGAAGAATTGGCAAAACTGGTGCACTATGCAGATAGTGCTGCCCTGATCGCAAAAGAGAATGGATTACAGTATGTCATAGAAAATGGAGCCGAAGCCTTTTTCGGAGAAAATAATCAGTACTATGGTATGGCTGATCTGCTTTCCCGTGTCAGTGATGCGGTAGGCTGGCAGTTTGATACGGCGAATCCTTTTAGTGTGTCGCGTGTCCATGCTTCACCGGATAGCATCAAATCCTTTTTGGTGGAACACATCGACAATGTGCACTACATTCATCTGAAGTCAGCAAAAAATGGAGAGGCACAGCCTACCTTGATGGATAATCCCTTGGCACTGGGGGAGGTGCTGCAACTCCTGTCGGCACATGAAGTGCCTTATATTGCCATTGAATTGCAGGCCGTGAACAGCCTGGATCAGGCTTATGACAATATGCAACAAAGCATCCACTATCTACAATCCAAACAACTCATTCAAAATCCTTAAGGTATGCCAGCAGAAAAAGTTAAAACGCAAAAAAGTATTTCATTCTTTCAGAAAATATGGCTTGCCCTACTCAGTATAGGTCCTGGTATTTTCTGCATTGGCTATACGATCGGTACCGGTAGTGTGACCTCCATGGCTAAAGCCGGTAGCCAGTTTGGCATGCAGCTCACCTGGGTCCTCTTTTTGAGCTGCCTCTTTTCCTGGGTGCTGATGGAAGCCTATGGCCGTTATGCGGTAGTAACGGGCCTTACGTCTATCTACAGTTTTAAAAGCAAACTGAAAGCCGGAAAAGTGGTGGCCATTCTGGTTGTCGTGGGAATTATTGTGGCTCAGTTGAACTCCCTGTCAGGGATCTTAGGGCTCAGTGCCAACGCCATTTATGAGACCATCCATCTGTTTGTGCCTGGCTTACCGGCAGAAAACTACTGGGTGGTCCTGGGGATCGCCATCACCCTGATCCTCATCATGTATGCCATGTTGTGGGTGGGCCAGTACTCCTTCTTTGAAAAGGTGCTGATATTTTTTGTCACGCTGATGGCCATTTCCTTCCTCGTTTCCATGTTTGTGGTTTTCCCACAACCCGGAGACATGGCCAGGGGCATGGTCCCCAGTATTCCTGCGGTGCCGGGCGGTAAACTGCTGGTGGCCGCTTTTGTGGGCACCACCATGGCCGCTCCTACCTTTGTGGTGCGTCCGCTATTGATGAAAGGAAAAGGATGGACGGCCGAGCACACGAAAGAACAATCAAGAGATGCCCTCACTTCCGGTATTCTCATGTTTATTATCAACCTGGCGATTATGGCAGCCGCCACGGGGGCTTTATTCTACGAAGGCAAAACCATAGAAAAAGTACTGGATATGGTGCATACGCTGGAACCGGTGGCAGGCAAATTTGCTGTAGTCCTTTTTATGGTAGGTGCCTTGAGTGCGGGTCTTTCGTCTGTCTTTCCCATCCTGATGGTAACGCCCTTACTGATTGCCGACTACCAGGATGGAGCGCTGGATACAGGTTCCAAACGGTTTAAAATATTGACAGGGCTGGCGAGTCTGGTGGGCCTTACCGTACCGGTATTGGGAGCTAATCCTATCGCTGCCCAGATTGCCACCCAGGTAGCGGGCGTATTTGTGTTGCCCCTGGTGATTGGCGGTATCCTCTACCTGGTCAACCGGAAGGATATGATGGGCGTACACAAGGCTGGCACTGGCCTGAACATAGGACTGGTGGCTGCCCTGATTTTTGCCTGTATTATTTCATATACTGGGGTGATCGCCCTCAGTGAGTTTTTTTAGCAACGAAGATAATAGTCTGGGTGGGAGATTCACGCGAAAACTTTTCAGGAACGTACCGGAGTAGACGCTCTGATCACCAATTCCGTAGAAAGACATTCTGACAGAATTTGTGAAGGAGCAATATGGCCTTCCACTATTTGGAGTAGGATAGAGGCGGCCAGGCTTCCCATTTCAAAGGCAGGCTGCTTCACCGTGGAAAGTTTAGGAGACATGTAAGAGGCGACCGGTTCGTTGGCATAGCCCATCACAGAAATGTCGTTGGGTACGGTGAGTCCCACCTCCTGGATAATATCTATCACGTCGTAAGCTATATAATCGTTGTGGGCAAAAACAGCATCTAGCAAACGATTCTTTAGCAGGGGCGTCAGTTTTTCTCTTAAATTTTGGGGCTCATTGCTCTCCACGACAAATTCTTCCTGATAAGGGAGCTGCCATTTTTTCAGCGCTTCCCGGTAGCCCATATACCGATTGAAGGTAGTGGAAATATGGGTAGGACCTTTGATGTAGCCAATTTGTCTACAACCGCTCTGGATGAGATATTCTGTGGCCTGTAATGCTCCCTCAAAATCGTTGGTCACCACATAAGAGGTTTCCACATCTTCACAAATTCTGTCTACCAGCACCAGCGGTACTTTGATATCTACAATCTCCTGAAAGTGATCAAAAGTATTGATGTTGTTACCTATGGCTGCCAGCAGTCCATCCACTCTCATATCCAGCAGGGTCTGTACCGACTTTTTTTCTTTATCGTAGGCATTGTCAGACGTGCAGATGATGATGTGGTACCCTTTCACATTGGTAATGCTTTCAATGCCACTCAACACCTGGTTAAAAAAATGGTGCGTAAACTCAGGAATAATCAATCCTACCGTAAAAGTCTTATGGTGTAACAGGCTTTTGGCAAGAGGATTCGGCCGGTATCCCCATTCTTCAGCTAAAGCCAGAATAGCTTTTCTGGTTTTTTCACTGATTCTGGGTTCTCCATTTAAGGCCCTTGAGACGGTAGATGGCGTGACATTCAACGCCCGGGCGATATCTGTAATGCTTATCCTTTTCATACCGGCAAACCCTACTCTGAAGGACTAAAACGCGTGAAAGTAAGGAATGTTTGGGTCAAGGTAGACAAGTAAGTTGGATTGCGCAAACCTTTGACTGGAAAGTGAAAATCAAAACATCTACTTTTAAGTGCAAAATGCCCCCTGACACTTTCTTGACAAGAATGAGACATGAGAACCCTTGTATCTTTTACCCCTACTTACCTGGCAGATATTGCCAAGCCGTGCCATCCTTTTCTGGAAAAAGGCAGCCGGCTAACCTATGGCACTTCCGGTCTGGGAGGGGTGTGGGGTAAAGTGGAGGAGGAGGAAAGCATAGACTGCCTGCTCTATGCCTTTGAGCATCATGTCACTTCCATTGATACTTCGCCCTCCTACTACAAAGCAGAAAGCTATGTGGGAAAAGCACTGAGAAGGTGGAGCGGAAAACGCCCCTTTATCAGTACCAAAGTGGGACGTCTGCCCGCTGAAAGAGCGGATGAATGTTATGTGGACTATTCCCCAGCCCGTATGCGTGACAGCCTGATGCGGAGCCTGGATCAAATGGGGGTGGAACGGATAGATTTACTGTTCCTGCACGAACCACAACTGGTACCGTTGGAAAAGATGGAGGAGATTATAGAGACTTTACAGCTATTCAAGGCCGAAGGATATACCCGCCTGCTGGGAGTGGGCGGTAACCCAACCGATGCATTTCGTCCCTATATCACCCTGGAGAATTTTCAGGTGGTCTCCGGTTTTTTAAAAATGAATGCCTGTAACCTATCCGCTTTTGAAAAAGATATTCCACACCTTCAGCAACAGGGCATTGCCTATTATGCGGCCTCTGCTTTGCATATGGGGCTATTGGGTAATCGTTTTGAATCCTATAGCACCCGGAAGCCGGATTCCGCCTGGATTACGCATACAGATATAAAAACGGCCAAAGCCATGCAGGGAATTGCCCAAAAATATGGCATGCCACTTTCTTCTCTGGCACAGCGCTATCTTTTTGCAGTGCAGGAAGCGAACAGGGTGGTGGTAGGGGCTCATACCAGAGAGCAGATTGCGGCTACCCTGGATGACTGGCGGCAGGGAGCCTTGCCCGAACCCATCTTTGAGGAAATAAGTCGCACGATTGTAACCCTTAGACAAAACGATATTGACGCATGAAGACCATTGTACTACAACAACCCGGAACTTTTGAATACAGAGAAGCGCCTTTGAACGAGCATTTACAGGAAACAGAAGCTTTGCTGAAAGTTCGTCGGATAGGCATCTGCGGTACCGATTATCATGCTTATGCCGGTAATCAACCATTTTTTAGTTACCCCAGGATCCTGGGCCATGAACTTGGGGTAGAGGTTGTGGCCGTTGGCTCAGCCGTTACGCAGGTAAAAATAGGAGACCAATGTGCAGTAGAACCTTATTTCAATACGCAACAGGATCAGGCGGTCCGTAGGGGCTTTACCAACTGTGGTGAAAATGTTTCGGTGCTGGGGGTGCATCAGGATGGAGGGATGCAGGAATATCTCAAAGTACCTGCCCGCTATCTTCATCAATCTGACCGGCTTAGCTTTGAGCAACTCGCTCTGGTAGAACCCTTAGGCATTGGTTGCCATGCGGTGAACCGGGCACACATTACCGCACAGGATGAGGTGCTGGTGGTGGGAACAGGCCCTATCGGACTGGCAGCCTTGCAGTTTGCCACAGCCACTGGAGCCAAAACCGTAGCCATGGACCTGAATGAAGACCGATTGGCCTTTGCCGCTGCTGTGATGGATATAGCCGGAACCGTCAGGGCAGGCGGAGAAGATACCCTGGAAAGGTTGCGCGAACAGTTTCAGGGAGATTTACCTACTGTGGTGTTGGATGCTACGGGTAACAAGTTTTCTATGAGCAAAGCCTTGGAATATGTAGCCCCGGCAGGCCGTATCGTCTTTATCGGGTTGTTTCAGGGAGATTTTACCTTTCACGATCCCTATTTTCATAAAAAGGAACTGACACTGATGGCCAGCCGTAATGCCTTGCCCAGTGATTTCAGGCAGATCATTGCCATGATGGAGGAAAACAAAATTAATACGGAGGCCTGGATCACCCATCGCTGTGCGTTTGAAGAAATGACCCGGTATTTTGATACCTGGCTCAAGCCTGAAGCGAAAGTCATCAAAGCCATGCTTACTTTATAAACCGGCTTCTGGCAAACAAAGGAATGCTACAGGAGCCATTGCTGCGATGTCAGAAAAAGCGCTACAGCACCGTGTATTGAGCTTTACCACAACCTATTACATGCATGAAATTATCATTGTTATTACCTTTTATTACCTGCCTTTTTGTCTCTTGTTCGTCGCCAGAAGCCAGGGAAGGAGAAGCAACGATCCCGGGGGAAGAAGCCTTGAAGCTCTGGTATGAAAGACCAGCCTCTAATTGGAACGAAGCCTTGCCGGTAGGCAACGGAAGGTTAGGCGCCATGATTTTTGGGGGTGTCTCTGAAGAACTGATCCAGCTGAATGAAGAAACGCTCTGGAGTGGCGGCCCTGCCAAAACCAATCCCAATCCGGGCGTAGCCTCGTACCTGCCCGAAATCAGAGAAGCCTTATTTCAGGAGGATTATCAGAAAGCAGCGCAGCTCACCCAGAAGATGCAGGGCGCGTATACCGAATCGTATGCTCCTTTAGGGGATTTGATGATCAGGCAGCCTTTTGACCAGGAAGTAACAGATTATTACCGTGACCTGAATATCGCCGATGCGACGGCAACTACCCGTTTCACCGTAGGCAATACACAATATACACGTGAAATATTCGTCTCGGCACCCGACCAGGTAATAGTGCTGCGCCTGTTGGCCAGTGAGCAGGGGGCTTTGGATTTTACCGTTTCTGCCAAAAGTCAGCTACCTTATACCCATGAAACGCTGAGCCAGGAGGAGATCATCATGAAAGGGAAAGCACCGGCCCATGCAGATCCCAATTATGTGAACTATAATGAGCAGCCTGTGATATTCGAAGATCCTTCGCAATGCAGAGGCATGCGGTTTGCCTTACAGGTAAAGGTGCAACGCCATGATGGGACCGTTTCGGCAGATACCGCAGGGCTGCACGTAAAGGACGCTACGGAAGTAGTGTTGCTGTTATCGGCCGCTACCAGTTACAATGGTTTCGACAAATGTCCGGATAAAGAAGGGAAAGATGAAACAAAGCTGGCAGACCAGTATTTGGACAAGGCGCTGCAAAAAGATTTTGCCCAACTCAAAAAGGGTCATCTTCAGGATTATCAGTCTTATTTTAACCGGGTAAGCTTTTCTTTGGGCAGCGCAGAAAATGCAGCTTTGCCTACTGACGAACGCCTGAAACGATATGCGGAAGGAGCCCAGGATCCTTCTCTGGAAACTTTGTACTTACAGTATGGGCGTTATCTGCTCATTTCCAGTTCCCGGCCAGGAGGTATTCCTGCCAATTTACAGGGAATCTGGAACCCTCACCTTCGCCCGCCCTGGAGTAGTAACTATACCACCAATATCAATGCGGAGATGAACTACTGGCCGGCAGAAGTGACCAACCTTTCGGAAATGCATGAGCCTTTCTTAAACCATATCAAAAAAATTGCCCAGACAGGAGCAGAAACCGCTAAAAATTTTTACAATGCGGAGGGCTGGTGTGCTCATCATAATGTGGATATCTGGGCTACTTCCAATCCGGTGGGTGATCTGGGAAAAGGGGATCCGCAATGGGCTAACTGGCCCCTGGGAGGTGCCTGGTTGAGCCAGCATCTGTGGGAACATTACCAGTTTACCGGAGACAAAGCCTTTTTGCGCAATGAAGCTTATCCTTTGATGAAAGGTGCTGCTGCGTTTTGTCTGGATTGGCTGATCAAAAACGAAAAAGGGCAGTTAGTGACGGCTCCTTCCACTTCTCCGGAGAATGTGTTTATTACAGAAAGTGGAGAAGAGGGAGATGTGTCCGTAGCGACGACCATGGACATGTCTATCATCTGGGATTTGTTTACCAACCTGATAGAGGCATCGGAGGTGTTGGAGACTGACGCGGAGTTCAGACAGACATTGATCGAAAAGCGTCGTCAGCTATTCCCTTTACAAATCGGTAAAAAAGGAAACCTGCAGGAATGGTACAAAGACTGGGAAGATGCAGACCCCCAGCACCGCCATGTATCCCACTTGTTTGGCTTGCATCCCGGACGTCAGATTACCCCCATTCGTACACCCGAATATACAGCGGCCGCTGAGAAAACGCTGGAGATTCGTGGTGATGGTGGCACCGGTTGGAGCAAAGCCTGGAAAATCGATTTTTGGGCACGTTTGCATGATGGGGATCATGCTTACAAGCTACTCCGGGAACTGCTGGAACTGACAGGGGTGGAAGGCACGGAGTATGCCGATGGTGGGGGCACGTATCCCAACCTGTTTTGTGCCCATCCTCCCTTTCAGATAGATGGCAACTTCGGCGGCACAGCTGGCATCGCGGAAATGCTGCTGCAAAGCCATGACGGCGCTGTGCACTTACTGCCCGCTATTCCGGAGCAGTGGGATCAAGGCTCAGTGAAAGGCTTACAGGCCAGAGGAGGCTTTACCATAGACATGCAGTGGGAAGAGGGTAAAATCACCGGTCTGGTGGTGCATTCTTCCAAAGGGGGTAACTGTCGTTTGCGTCTAAGCCAGCCCCTGCAACCCCGGCAAGACCTGACCCTATCGGAGGCAGAAGGGGTGAACCCTAATCCATTCTACAAGGTGCCAGCGCGGGAAGACCGGAGTCTGTCAGAAAGCAGCGAGGCTGCTCCTGAAGCGCAGGACTATGTGGAATATGACTTTGAGACGCAAGCCCAACAAAGCTACACGTTTGTAGGCAGCGAGTAGCGCCAAAGCCAAAGACGATAGCGGCTGAACCGCTAAAACAACAAGAGTTTTTTTCCATAAAATATCGTTTAACCAAATTGTAATCATTATGAAACCAAAACTACGAGTTGGCAGCCAATGGGGCATACCTATCCTCTTTTGTTGTCTTTTTATGCAGGTGTTTTTACCAGTGTTCGCTTCTGACACTACGCACAGAACGGTGACACTCTCTCCAAAAGAGACCCTGACAGAGCATGTGCTGGATCAGACCATCAGTGGTAAAGTAACGGATGAGAATGATGAGCCCTTGCCCGGAGTAAATATCCTGGAAAAGGGAACCAACAACGGTACCATCAGTGATGTGGAAGGTAACTACCGGCTCACCGTAAGCGATGCCACCGATACCTTACTGTTTTCTTCTGTGGGATACGAAACGCTGGAGATAGCGATCAGCGGACGAACCACCGTTGATGTGCAGTTAGTACCTTCTCTGGAGTCATTAGAGGAGATTGTCGTGGTGGGCTATGGAGAGCAACGGAAGGAGAATTTGACCGGATCGGTCTCTGCCGTTGACGGTGAAACCATCGCCAGACGCCCTGTCACCAACCCGGTTTCTGCTCTACAAGGTCGTATGCCAGGCGTAAGGGTTGTACAAAATTCAGGAGAACCTGGCAATGAAGGATTGTCGGTACGCATCAGGGGGCAAGGTACGTTCAGCAGTGCTGGGTCTAACCCCTTGGTATTGATCGATGGGGTGGAAGGAAACCTCAACAACCTGGATCCTAATAACATTGCCAGCGTATCCGTGCTGAAAGATGCGGCTTCCGCTTCTATCTATGGTTCACGGGCTGCCAATGGAGTCATTCTGGTCACTACCAAGAAAGGACAGGAAGGACAGTTCCAGATGCAATACAACGGGAATTATGCCGTGTATACGCCCACCAAGATGCTGGACCTTATCACCAATTCGGCTGAATATATGGAGCTATGGAATGAAGCCCGCATGAATAATGGGATTACCACGGGTTTGTACTCACAGGAACAAATTGATACTTACCGCAATGCCACCGACCGCAACCAGTATCCGAACGCGGATTGGGTAGACATCGTGTTTAATCCTGCGCCTACCCTGACCCATAATCTGAATTTCAACGGGGGCAATAACGGCACACGTTACTATGTGGCCCTGGGTTATGTAGATCAGGAAGGGGTCATGAAAGGGTTTGATTTCAAGCGGTACAACATCCAGTTTAACATAGGCTCGAAGATTAACGATAACATTGAATTCGGAGCCAACATGGCGTTGAAGAAAGGGGAAAGAACGGCTCCCCGGCAAGGGTCTACCGATACTTTTCTGGCGACCCTTTCACAGGCACCTACCTACCTTCCCTGGCTACCCGACGGCAGTGGCCGGTACACTTTCAAAGCCTACGACTTTGAGTATAATAACAAAAATCCGGTAGCGATTGTGGAGAATGATGTGCTCCGGAATACCACTGACTATAACGCCAACGTACAGGGCTGGATCGATATCAAATTCGCTAATTCTCTGAACTGGTATACCAAAGCCGCTATTGTGGGCGACTTTGTGAACTGGAGAGACTGGCGCCCCTCTGTGCCGCTGTACAACTACCACACCGGCGAATTTATGAGTGACCTGGATGTGGGAGGTCAGGGTTTGATAGACCAGGATGAGCAGAATGTGTATACCAATTTGTTTTCCTACCTGAAATATGAAAATGAACTGGGCGATGGACACAACTTCAATGCTCAGCTGGGTTTCAGCCAGGAATTGAATACCTATCGCTACCTGCAGGGGTACCGGAGAGTCTATCCCACCACTTTGTTAAGAGAGTTGGATGCCGGAAGCCCTTCTGTGCAAAATGCCTATGGCTCTACCAACGAATGGGCTTTGCGCTCTTTCTTTAGCCGTTTGGGGTATAACTTTAATGAGCGTTATCTGCTGGAGTTTAACCTTCGATACGATGGCACTTCCCGATTATCAGAAGATACCCGGTGGGGTCTGTTTCCTTCTATCTCTGCCGGCTGGCGTGTCAGTGAAGAACAATTTGTGAAGAATGCCGGGTTAAGCTGGCTGAACGACTTCAAGATTCGGGCTTCCTATGGCGAACTGGGCAACCAGAATATCGGTCTTTATCCTTACCAGGATATTCTGGCCTTGACAGGAAACTACCCCTTCGATAATACCAATCTGTCGACAGGCGTAGCCAAAACAGCGCTTACCAACCAGGATATCAAGTGGGAAACGACGACCATTACAGACATTGGATTGGATTTATACATCTTCGACGGACTCTCTGTTACTTTTGACTGGTACAACAAGGAAACCACTGATATTTTAAGAGGATCGCAGGTTACCGGTATTGTAGGGTATACCCCACCGACAGTCAACAACGGAACGATGGTGAATACCGGGGTGGAACTCTCACTGGGTTATCAGAATCAGGTAAACTCAGGAACTTTTCAGGGACTTTCCTACAACATGAACTTCTACATAGATCGCTTTAAGAACGAACTCACAGCCTTCGGAGAAAGAGAAATCGGAGGCTATACCATCAAAGAAGAAGGAAGACCCTGGGATACCTTTTATATGCTGGAATGGACTGGTATTTTCCAGAACACTGACGAGATCGCTACCCATCCCAAGCAGTTCAATGATGATACCCAGCCGGGAGATTTGAAATTCAAAGACCAGAATGGCGATGGGGTGGTCAATGATGACGACCGGGTTCCCATCGACGGGCAATATCCGGGTTTTAGTTATTCTTATAATTTCAGTGCTGACTGGAAAGGCCTGGATCTCTCTTTCTTTTTCCAGGGAGAAGATGGCCGGAAGCTGTTTGTCAATAACTGGGGGACCATCCCCTTTATACAGGGAACACCGCCCACGACAGACTGGAGAGATCGCTGGACCGAAGACAATCCTTCTACCACCATGCCCAAAATTTACTGGGGATTTAGTGCCCCCGACAAGGTCAGAAGGAACTCTACCTACTTTTTACAGGAGGCTTCCTATCTGAGGCTTAAAAATATTACCCTGGGCTATACCCTTCCCACCGCGTGGACCGAGCGTGTGAAGGTACAAAAGCTTAGGGTGTATTTCTCAGGCGATAATCTGCTGACATTTACAGACTATCCAGGGCTGGACCCGGAAAGGTCAGGCAGTGGAAATTTTGTTAACTATCCGCAGAATAAAATCTATTCGCTGGGGCTCAACGTTCAATTTTAATTTTAGCCATCATGAAAAAAAATATATTTAGCTTATTATGTATGTTGGTGGGAATCCTGAGTAGCTGTAACGAGGATTTCCTCAACAGAGATCCTTTGGATAGAATTTCTTCCAACAGTTTCTGGCAGACAAAAGGGGATTTTGATAAAGCCCTGACGGCCAGTTATGGAATGCTACAGAATAGCATTTTCTCCTATGGCATGCCCAATTTGGATGCGATCACCGACAACGCCTACGGACAGCATAACTACTGGAGCAGCCAAACCATCGTGCGGGGTGATATCTCACCTTCCACCGGGGGATACATCACGGATGTCTATAACGTCAGTTATCAGGCCATAGCCCGTTTCAATGAATTTCTAATGCAACTAAGCACCTATCAGGAGTCGGATATGGATGAAAGTATGAAAACCCAGTATGAAGCAGAAGTGCGCTTTTTGCGGGGCTTCTTTTATTTTCAATTGTATTATAGCTATGGTGCCGTGCCCATTGTGACTGAACCGCTTACCCTGGAAAACCAGGTACAGCCCAAAGCCACTGCCGACCAGGTGCTGGAACAATCACTGACTGACCTGGATTTTGCCATACAAAATCTGCCGGCTGTCCCTTTCTATGAGAATATCGGACATGCCGTGAAGTCTTCTGCAGAAGCCTTGAAAGCCCGGGTGCTCCTCTATGCTGCCTATGACGAAAACGGCAACCCTGATCCGGCCATGCTTACGCAGGTAAGAGACTTAGCGCTTTCGGTGATGGGAGCCGGGTATGAACTCAACCCTGTCTACGAAAATGTATTCCGGGATGGAACCCAGGAAGGGAATCAGGAAATAGTTTTTTCTATCAAATTCCTGGCACCGGATAATGCAACGCCGATGGACCAGTGGCTGGGCGACTGGCTGGTGGTGAGCCCTTTGCAGAATCTGGTCGATGAGTATGAAAGTACAGACGGATTACCCTGGGGGGAATCACCCCTGACCAACCCGGATGATCCCCGGGAAAACAGGGATCCTCGTTTGGAAAAAACCATATTCTTTGATTCTGTGGCAATCGATGATAATATACACTTTCCTTCCAACAACAGGCCTACCGGTTATGGCGTCAAGAAATTTTTAAGTCCGGGCTTAATGCCTTATGGATATGCCACCCAGAGCCAGCAAGACTGGGTCATGCTGCGCTTGGCAGAAGTGATGCTGATGTATGCGGAAGCACAAAATGAGCTGAGCGGTCCCGATGCCTCTGTGTATGAGGCCATCGATGCCATCAGAGCAAGAGTGACCATGCCCGGACTACCTGCTGGTTTGGATCAGCAGCAGATGAGAGAAAGGATCCGTCATGAACGAAGGATAGAGCTGGCTTTTGAAGGCTTACGATACTATGATCTTAAACGATGGCGTCTCGCTGATGAGGTACTCAACAATGTGACCGACGGCGTGATCCCTTATCATTTTGAAGAAAGATTTTATCTATGGCCACTTCCCCAGACAGAAATCGATAAAAGTCAGGGAGTACTAGAACAAAATCCCGATTATCAGTAATGACAGAAAAGTGGAAGCCCTTGAGAGGGCTTCTGTTTTTTTATCTATTTTTACTAATGCTACATGCCAGTCTGGAAAATCTTCAACCTAACTTTTTTATTCCCTGAAGCCATGACCTATCAAAGATTTCTCTTTAGTATACTGATCAGTCTGAGTCTGTATTCATTATCCCTGGCACAATCGCAACATCGTTTGTGGTACAGAGAACCGGCCAGCCTGTGGGAAGCAACGCTCCCCTTAGGAAACGGACGGTTAGGGGCTATGCCTGATGGGCAGGTAGTGGATGAAAATATTGTCTTAAACGATATCACGCTATGGTCAGGAGGACCGCAGGATGCCGATGATCCCGAGGCCAGGCAATACCTGCCGGAAATCCGACGCCTGCTCTTTGCGGGTAAAAATGATGAGGCAGAAGCCCTGATGTACAAAACCTTTGTCAGCAAAGGACCGGGATCAGGACAGGGCCAGGGAGCCAATGTGCCTTATGGAAGTTACCAGGTGTTGGGCAACCTGCACCTGCAGTATGACTATGGCGTTGAAAATGCAGAGGGGCAGGTCACCGATTATCAGAGAGCCTTGTCGCTGGATAGTGCGCTGGCGAGTTGTCGCTATACAATCAATGGGGTTCGTTACCAAAGAGAATATTTCAGCAGTTTTACCGACGATGTGATCATCCTCAGACTTTCTGCTAGCCAACCTGGCAAAGTAAACATAAGGGTAGGCTTAGACAGGCCTGAACGATATACAACGACCGTAGAAGGAGAGACGTTGGTTATGCGGGGACAGCTTACCAATGGCACCGATGGAAAGGGAATGCGATACATCACCCAAGTGAAGATGAAACCGGAAGGAGGTCAAATGATCACTGAAGATAGTACTTTGCGAATCCGGCAAGCGGATGCGGTCGTCTTGTATATTTCTGCTGCCACCGATTATAACCAGGCAGATTATGAAAAGAAGGCGTCCGATTTGCTGGAGGAAGCGATTCAAAAGGATTACGAAACGCAAAAGGTCGAACACATCGGGGCATTCCAAACCCTGTTTCACAGGGCAAGCCTCGAGCTGGGAAGCCGGGTGGATAAAGATACCTTGCCCACCATGGAGCGTCTGGAAGCTTTTCAGAAGGATCCGGATGATCCCGGACTGGTTGCTTTGTATTTTCAGTATGGGCGTTATCTGTTGATCAGCAGCACCCGGGTGGGTTTGTTGCCACCCAACTTACAGGGGTTATGGGCCAACACCATTCAAACCCCCTGGAATGGCGACTATCATCTGGATATTAACATTCAGATGAACCACTGGCCCCTGGATGTGACGAATCTGTCTATGTTGAATGAGCCTTTTTTCACTTTGGTGAAAAACCTGGTAGCTCCTGGCGAAAAGACAGCCCGTGTATACTATGGGGGTGAAGGTTGGGTAGCGCACGTCATTACCAATATCTGGGGATATACCTCGCCGGGAGAACATCCTTCCTGGGGCGCTACCAATTCCGGTTCCGGCTGGTTATGTCATATGCTATGGCGCCATTATGCTTTTACCCAGGATACGGCTTATCTGCGAGCGCTCTATCCCATTATCAAAGGATCAGCCGAATTCTACCTGAGTACGATGGTCGAGCATCCTGAAAAGGAATGGCTGGTCACCGCGCCTTCCAACTCTCCCGAAAACGCGTTTCGCCTTTCTAACGGCAACGCAGCACATGTTGTCTTGGCGCCTACGGTTGACAATCAGATTATCCGTGCGCTCTTCTCTCATGTGATTACCGCTTCTGAAATACTGAAAGTGGATGAAGCATTCAGGAAAGAACTGGAAACAGCCCAAGCAAAATTACCCCCCAACCAAATAGGAGAGGACGGCAGGCTCATGGAATGGCTGGAAGAATATGAGGAGGCAGACCCCCATCACCGCCATGTATCTCATTTGTGGGGATTGTATCCGGGCAACGAAATAACACCTACCCAAACACCTGATTTGGCAAAAGCGGCTGCAGCGTCGCTGGAGAAACGGGGAGATCAGGGGACAGGCTGGTCATTGGCCTGGAAAATTAATTTCTGGGCACGGCTGGGCGATGGCAACTGTGCATTTAAGCTATTGCAAAATTTGTTGAAGCCCACCGTGGATCAGGGGTTTAATATGAGCGATGGCGGGGGCACGTATCCCAACCTGTTTTGTGCCCATCCTCCCTTTCAGATAGATGGCAACTTCGGCGGCACAGCTGGCATCGCGGAAATGCTGCTGCAAAGCCATGATGGTGCTCTGCACCTGTTGCCCGCTATTCCGGAGCAGTGGGCTGAAGGCTCAGTGAAAGGCTTACAGGCCAGGGGAGGCTTTACCATAGACATGCAGTGGGAAGAGGGCAAGGTCAAAGCACTGACGGTGCATTCTTCCAAAGGAGGTAACTGTCGTCTGCGTCTAAGCCAGCCCCTGCAACCCCGGCAGGATGTCACGCTCTCAGCAGTAGAAGGTTTGAACACCCGTTCATTGCCTCAGCCACCGGACTATGTGGAATATGACTTTGAGACGCAAGCCCAACAAAGCTATACTTTTGTGGCCCGTGAGGAGAAATAGCAGAGGGTTATCAAAAGAAGTTCTTTCTCCCTGACTCTGCATCCTTTGTCCTTGTAGACACCAAAAGGTCAGCGTAATTCAGCATCCTGGCACTCTTAAGAATAGGTAGCCCGCAGGTTGTTTTGCGCTGGCTTTTTCTTGTATGATTTTTTACCTCTCCTTTTTCTTAGAAAGTGCCCCAGCCATAACCAAAATCCTGAGAGCACCAGGATCGGGAAGATGCCCCATTGGATAGCATCGATGGCATGAGGATTTTCGCCCACCGGGCCATAAATGAGTCCGATGATAGGAATGCTGAAGATAAGGTGTATCCAGCGGATTATTTTTCGTTCGGTAGATGCCTTCATGAGTCTTAAAGTTTTAAATCATAGAATTGCATTTTCTTGCTGCAAATCAGGCTTTTATAGCCATATTATTTCAGTATGACTTCATGCTGCGCTTTTTTCCTGTGGATTCTAGTCGAACCCGGTCCGGAAAAGTGTTTTCAGAGAAGCCTGTACCTGAAAGGAATGGATCAACTACCCAAACCTAAGGGATCTTCTGGTAGGAAATTTTGGAATGATACCAGTGGGTCAAAACATGAGACGAAAAGGGAAGCTATGTAGACCAGGTAGTGTATATATTTTTTTTGTTCAACGGTGTTTACCCGCAGAAGCCAGAGAAGCCTTCGACGCTATAGGGTTTTGCTTTACTATAAATTTACTGATCTGATAAGCTTCGTCTTCCCAGGGTGAAGCAGTCCGGCTCCCCCCCACAGTCCAAAAGGTTTTTCCTTTCCAGATCACCTTGTGCTTACTGTTTACCCTGAGTTCTCCCCTGGCAAATTGCCTGACATGAATCATTTCATGGGCCAGCACGAGGGTGCGCTGTATTGGCTCCAGATGGGCATTGATCCGTACCCTGATGATCTTGTAAGGCTCAGATTCGCTTGTATTCAGACAGAGCGTCATGCCTTCCACATAGGTCGGTAAAACCTCTGTAAAGCACACAGAAAGGTGCACTTTTTCCTTCACATCCAAAACATGCAGGTACTTTGTAACCTGTCTTTTGATGGCCAGGGAATCATCGATACCCATCACCACGACCATAGGCTGAGAGCAGGCGAAATGTATCCAAAAGAAACAGAAGAGGGAAAGTGAGATTAATGGTTTCATCATTGACAAAAGTTTATCGTGCTGAACCCGAAAAGTGGTTCAGTGCATATGAAAATGATAAGCAACAACAGTAGGTATGATCTAGGGCTGGCATGACACGCCCTGCGAGCCACTTATCCTCAGCGCATCAGGAAGATATTGTCAAAATACCGGGCTGTCTGTTGATCATGGTTGGAACATGTTAAAGTTTCCATCGGAAGGGGAGTAATAGAGACCTTTCCGGCCCATATCCTTGCGATGTTTTATTTGAAGATAAAGGCTATCAGCATGTCATGTTGCGGAAATATACCATGCAGAAAGGTATGGCGACGAACCCGGAAGATACAGCGACTTCAGGGTTGGGCCTTCCTCAGAATCTTGGTGATACTTTCTTTATGGGATTCACTCACCGGGATTTCTATGTCGCCGATATGGATAAAATCCCTTTTGATAGAAGTGACTTTGGGAATGGCTACAATATAGGATTTATGGGTACGGATGAATTGGTGTGGGGGGAGTTTTTCTTCCATCGCTTTCAGGCTCATGCGGGTGATTACCGGGCGGGTGGAAGAAGTCAAAAAGATTTTGATGTAATCTTTCAGTCCTTCGATATATAGGATATCATCCAGTATAATTTTTACCTGACTGTATTCTACATTCACAAAAAAATGATCCGGATAAGCTGCTTTGGATACGGACTGCTGAGCTTGTTTTAAATCAAAAAGGGCTTTTGCCTTGTTACAGGCTCTGATAAAGCGTTCCAGTGCCACAGGCTTAACCAAATAATCCACAACATTCAGGTTAAACCCTTCCAGGGCATATTTTTCATAGGCTGTGACCAGAATGACCATAGGGGGATCTATCAGCGTTTGCAGAAACTGTAAGCCGCTCAGGCCGGGCATCTGAATGTCCAGAAAGATCAGGTCTGCTTTCTCATGTTGCAGTACTTCCGCCGCTTCGCGGGTATTTTTGCATCGTTTGAGCAGCGACAGATAGGGCACCTGCCGGATATTATCCACCAGCAGGTCGAGGGCTAATTTTTCATCATCAATGGCTAAACAATGCATCATGTCAAAGGCAAAGTCAGGTGTATACGAAAAATTTCATCATGATCATCCACCTTCAACAGATGCTGACCGGGATATAATAACTGTAAACGTGTTTTTACATTGGAAAGGCCAATCCCAGACTCAGTATCTTTGGACTGGTCTGTGGCGTTGCTGAATTTGTTTTCCACAGAAAAATGCAGGGCCTGGGCGATCACCTGCAGATGAATATGGATAGAAGGATGATCTACCAATGCCACGCCATGTTTAAAGGCATTTTCTACAAAAGGAATCAAAAGCATGGGTTCAATCCTGTAAGGTTCTTCTTCGTAGCGAATGTCCGTGTGGATGCTTACATCTTCCTCAAACCTGATCTTTTGCAACTCAATATAGCTTTTCAGGTACTCAATTTCCCGGGAAAGGGGGACTTTCTTTTCGTCCGATTCATACAGCATGTATCGCATGAGGCTGGCCAGCTGGATCAGCGAGGGCTCCAGCTGTTCTGAATGATGTCGTGCCATAGACACCAGGTTGTTCAGTACATTAAAGAGAAAGTGCGGACTGATCTGGGAACGAAGAAATTTCAGCTCCGTCGCCAGCTGTTCGGCTTCTCTTTCTTTCAACTTTTTCTCATGCTGGATTCGGTTCAGGATCAGCCGGTAGATGATACTGATTACCAGAAAGAAAATAATAGGAAAACCCAGATAGGCATTGGTATAGCCGGAAAAGGAAACCTCAGGAAATCCGTAGGTCAGCATCAGCCATTTAAGCCGGAATGTACCTCCGATCAGTGCCACGATACAGAGTGGGTACAGCCACCATCTTCTTCGGTTGACGAGTTTGGGGTACAGAAAGAAGGCATTGAAATAGAATAACCCCAGGTGTAGTAGGTTTGCAGTAACGCTAAAAGCATAGGGAAAAGCAGTCGGAGGTTTTCCGGAAGTGGCCCCTCCCAAAAAGAGGGGTAAGGCTAATATGCCACTCCAGATGAGCCCATGAAGGGTAATCGTAATATATTTGTGTTTGTTCAATAATTTCATAAACAGTCATCTGATCAGCAAAATTAACATTATGAAAATTGAAAAAAGAGTAGTAGCGACTACCTGTATAATTTTGTATACCACCGACGGGTCTATGGCGACGAAAGCAACCTCAGGCTAGAACGGCTCTCTCAGTTTTCAGATAAGCATGGGGTATGGGGGAGTCTCTCCAACAGTTTGTCTACGGAAAAGTTTAGTGCTACAGCCAGCAAATGGGCTCTATCAGCAACAGAAAAGGTGTGTGCCGGTCGGCAGGTTCTAGCGGTCTGACCGGCTGCCAAGCATGGTGACAATCTCTGTCAAAGCGGTAGCTCCTCCTACATTACCGGGGAATACGATATAGGCCATGCCCGGATATTTGCTTTCAGGACCCAGCTTCCAGACAGGAACGCCAGGGAGCAGTTGTCCCAGGATTAACGCTTTTTTTACCTGTAAAGCCTGGGTAGCCAGGTCGCTGGCCGTAATTCCGCCTTTGGCGATGAAGTACCGCGGCCGTACCGCGAGCTGACTGACAAGGGTGGTCAGACAGGCCGATACCCTTTGGCCGATCCTGAGGCTTTCTGCCGGGTTCTGTCCACTGACGAGTGAGCGGCTGGTATACAGCACCACATCCTGAGAAGCTGACAGCAAAGCATTAATGTCGCTGATCACTTTCGAGAGGAGTGGCTTTTGCTGAGACTCCTCCAACAATTTTTCTACCGGAAGTTCTATGCCTTTCACGGGAGCCTGTGCCAGCAAATGGCTCAGCTGAGCGGTGGATTTGGGTACGTATGAACCCACCACGGTGAGTCCTCCCAGGGCAGTATGCTGGACTATTTCCGTTGCTTTCAGCAGGGGACGGGGTGGCAATCCGGCGATCGCCGGGACAAAAGAGGCTGCTGTGCGGCAGAGCGCAGGTCTTTGGGACAGGAGCAAGCCCAGCGCAAAATTTTCCAGGTCATACCGGGCTACCGCATTCACAAGGCAGGTGGTGTCAGAAGGCAAGGCTTGTATTTCCCGGGCGATAGCTGCTGCATCATTCGTACGCAGGAAGTCAAGGCTGAAAGAGTGTACCTGCTGCGCTTTCACTTTTCCTTTGGTTTTTTCTTCTACCCAGGCTTTCAGATCGGAGGCCGAGTAGCCGAAAGAAGGATCACGGGCAAAAGGAGTTTCTCCGGCTGGGATTAGCATTTCCCCTTCCTGCACATAATGCGTATCTTGAAACGTATATCTTCCTCCTTCTAAAAAAGCGGGAATGATCATCTTTAACATCTCAGGCTGTGCCAGGCTTTCCAGCAAAGCTTCTACTTCCTGTGGATAATGGCCCCGCAGGGTAGAGTCGCTCCGGCTGATGACCCTATATTCCCGGGCGGTCTGCTGAGAAGCCTGTTTCAGGTTTTGTCCTATTGTTCTGGCCAGCGTAACGGCTTCTGAAGCGGGCAGACTTCGGGAATTGGTCAGAATAAAAAACAAGGGGGTAGCCCGTCTGAACTCGTCTGCTATTTTTTGCACAGACCATTCGGTCAATACAGGAACCTCATAGACCGTTTGTGTACCGGTAGGATCATCGTCCAGCACCACAATGGTTTGTGGGGATTGGGCCATCCGTTTCTGGATGGCAGGGAGCAGTGTTTGTCCAGGGAGGGGAGGAAGTTGCTGTAAAAAGTCGGCTAATGGTAAATGCATATAGGTTCCCTTTTCACCAGGCGATACAGTAGCATGCCTGAATGACCTCTCAGGGAATACCGGCTCAGACAGGCTATCTTAGCCAGTGCACCTGAAAGGTCATTCCGGCTTGTCAGGGCAATATAGACAGATACCTCCTAAAACCATATGGTTTTGAAAAAATTTACAGCAAAGGAGCCTGGCTAGTAGCGGTGCAATAGTTTCTGTCCGCTCCTCACGACCAAAAAGTCTTCCAGGGCTCCCCAAACGGCATCCGGGATTCCTGTTTTTTTACTGAGTTTCTTTCGGAGGTAGAAACTGGCATAGGTGGCGGCAATCGCACTCAGCATACCGAGGGCTCCGCCAATGTATTTTTTCCGTTGGGTTCGTCCCAGGGTTGCCCCTACCAAAGCCCCGGACAGCCCTCTTCCCAACAAGGCCGAGGTTTTGGTACGGTTGGGAGCGCCCGGCAGTTTATCCCCCAACATTTCAGCGGCAGCCAGTACCTTCAACAGATTGGCTGTTTTGCCCGATTGCATAAAGTTGAAATGCGTCTTCCGAAGCCTGTGGGAAGGATGTTTTTCCATGTAATTGCTTAGTAATGCGGGGGCCGACATAGAGCGCAATCCTGCGATGGCTGCGAGCCCCAGTCCTTTGGTAAGTTTTTTCTGAATTCTTTTTTTCATAATTTTTTTACAAGTTTAACAGCACCTTTTGCCAACGAAAAAAGCATTTTCCGGGGGAGATCTTCTCCTCTATGCACTATCAACGAACCGTGTATCCCCGTGTCATTTCATGGCAATGGCTGTTTGAAAGATTTGGGTTTCTACTATAAACCACGTTTTTGTAAAAAGTTCTAGACGGAGCAAGAAAAAAAGCAGGGCGGGTAACGCCCAATAAAATGAAATCAACAAAAGAGGTAAAGATTGTTTAATATGAACAGAAAACAGTCAATCATGCATAAAACCCTTCTATACCCTTTTGTCATTGGGTGTTTGCTCATACCCTGTTGCTTCGGATTTGCTTATGGACAGTCAACGCCTCAGCCCAATATTATTTTTATACTGACTGATGATCAGCGTTGGGATGCGCTGGGATTTGCCGGTAATCAGGTGATACAAACCCCTGAAATGGATCAGCTGGCCAGGCAGGGGGTATATTTTAGAAACGCTTTTGTCACCACGCCTATTTGTGCAGCGAGCCGGGCCAGTATTCTGACCGGTTTGCAGGAACGTACCCATGGCTATACTTTCGGACAAGGGCCCATCGATACTGCCTATATGAACGTATCCTATCCGGTGCTGATGAAGGGTTCAGGCTACTATACAGGATTTTTCGGGAAGTTTGGGGTAGAATACCACGAAAAGGAGGCTTTATTCGACGAAAGTGAATTTTATGAAAGAAATAATCAATATCAGGATAAGCGAGGGTATTTTTATAAGACGATCCGGGGAGATACCGTTCATCTCACCCGGTATACCGGTCAGAAAGCCCTGGATTTTATCAGCCATGCTCCGGCCGGTCAGCCCTTTTGCCTTTCTTTGAGCTTTAATGCGCCTCATGCTCATGACCCGGCGGAGGAACAATATTTCTGGCAAGCTGAAGTGGATAGCCTGTACCGCGACCAACCCATAGCCGCCCCCCCTTTGGCGGAAGATCGTTATTTTGAGGCGCAGCCCGACTATGTGAAGCAGGGTTTTAACCGCACCCGCTGGTATTGGCGGTTCGATACGCCTGAAAAATATCAGCACAGCGTGAAAGGGTATTACCGGATGATTTCGGGCATCGACCTTGAAATCGGTAAGATCCGAAAGTTGCTGGAAGAAAAGGGCCTTGCCCAAAATACGGTGATCATCCTGATGGGCGACAATGGCTATTTTCTGGGTGAACGGCAGCTGGCCGGAAAATGGCTGATGTATGAAAATTCTTTACGGGTTCCCCTGATCCTTTACGATCCTCGTCATCCGAACCCCAGAACGGTTGAGGATCTGGTACTGAATATTGACATACCACCCACCCTTTTTGCTTTAGCAGGGCTTGCCCTTCCTGATGCCTGGCAGGGAATTAGTCTGGCTGATTATCCGACAGGAAAAGATCCGGCGAAAGAGCGTGAATTTTTCCTCTGTGAGCATCTGTGGAACCATGAGCAGATTCCCCCCAGTGAAGGAATCCGATCCAAACAATGGAAATATTTTCGATACCGGCATGATCAGGCGCACGAGGAGTTATATGATCTGGAAAAGGACCCCGGGGAGGTGCATAATCTGGCGCATGAGCCGGCTTTCCGCACTGTTTTGAAAACCTTACGCCTGCAATGTGACCAAACCATCAAAGCGCTGTCGCCATCTCGGCAGACAAAAAAATAAGAGGCTTGAGCCTGACCCTGCCTCCATTTTCAAGGCAATTGTCATTCGGCTGACAAAGAACATTTTTGAATCTGCGTGTTTCTATGCTAGATTACGGTTTGATTGAAAACGGAGAAACATATTTTTATGAATGGAAAAGAAAAGTTTCAGGCTGCTTACCCAGGCGCTATTTTTTTAGAACATCAGGTCAGCCGGGCATTACAGCATTACCTGATCCGGCAAGGATGGATAGCGAAAGAAGAACAACTCCTGGCCATGGAGAAACCCGGAGAGGGGAATATGAATATCGTAGCCAGGGTGGTGACCGACCAAAAAACATTTATCCTGAAACAGGCACTGCCCTGGGTTCAGAAGTATCCCCAGATAGCGGCTCCTGTGGAAAGAATGGAAGTGGAGGCAAAGTTTTACGAGCTAATCAGGCAAGATGCGGTGCTGCAGAGACTGATGCCTCAACTCCTCGGTTCCGACCCTGAGAATTTTATACTGGCGTTGGAAGATCTGGGAAAGGGAGCCGATTATACGTATTTGTATCAGCCCCAGCAGCAGTTGCCCACAGAGGAGCTGCAGGCACTAGTGCGGTTTATCTCTCATTTGCATAAGATTCGCCGGGAACCGGGAAAAACAGACTTCCCCGACAATCAGTCTATGAAATTGCTCAACCATGAACATATTTTTCATTTCCCTTTTCTGGAAGAGAATGGACTGGATCTGGACACAATCCAGGAAGGCTTGCAGCCAGTGGCCCTGGAATATAAGCGCCATGCCCGACTGAAAAAGAAAATAGAAACCCTGGGCGCCTTATATCTGGAAACAGGACCGGCCCTCCTGCAGGGCGATTACTATCCGGGCAGCTGGCTCAAAGTGCCCTCCGGTATCAGGGTGATCGACCCGGAGTTTGGACATTTCGGGCAGCCTGAATTTGAGGTAGGCGTCATGCTCGCCCATTGCAAGATGGCGCGTTTGGGCGAAGTGACCCTCCAGGAAGTACTCACCCTTTACGAGGCTGCCTCTTCCTTTGATGAAGACCTGATGTGGGCTTTTGCAGGGGTAGAAATACTGAGAAGAATCATCGGTATTGCCCAGCTTCCCTTATCCCTGTCACTTGCGGATAAAGAAGCGTTGCTGGAAGAGGCCGCAGGTTTTATATTACACAATACATGAAAAAGATACCGAATAGATCCCTGCTGTGGGTTTGCATGGCTTTGATGAGTTTTTGTGCCTGTACCTCCCGGCAGGCATCTGAAAAGAATGCGTCAGATCAACCGGTAAATCCTAGACCTTCCCTGAGCCGGGAGGTCATTTATGACAGGGTATTGGGAGCCTTGCTCGGGTCAGCCATTGGTGATGCGATGGGAGCTCCTACCGAAATGTGGAGCCGGGATCATATCCGGATAGACTATGGGTTTGTAGACAAGCTGGATACGATGGTCAGGGAACCCTCGGCCGAAGGCACCTGGGATTATAACCTGCCGGCAGGCGGTACCACCGACGATACCCGTTGGAAAAAGCTGATGATAGATTTTTTGCTGACCCAAAACAAAGGTTTGCTGGCGCAGGACAAACACCTGGACCCTCAGGCTTTTGCCAGGCATATTCTTCGTCAGTACCAACAGGACAGGAAGGCGTTGAAGGAAACAGATAGTTTTGATCCGGGACCCTTTGAAGCCAATGCCCGGAAAATGGCCTGGCTACAGGAATGGGCTTTGGTCGCCCACCCTTATGCCGAGCAGAACTGGCAGGAATATCATGGGGCACTGGATAAATTCTATGGGGGAGAGATGACCTGTGCCGGTATGCTATTTGCTCCCGCCGTAGGGGCTTATTTTCCGGGAGCACCCCTGCGGGCTTATGAGGAAACCTACCGTATCAGTATTTTTGATATAGGCTATGCCCGTGATATCAGCGGGTTAACCGCTGCCCTGGTGTCGGCTGCTATCACAGCGGAGGCTTCTCCGGAGAGTGTCCTCAACGTGATCCGGGATGTAGATCCCCACCACTACTTTAAAAGCAGGCTGGTAGGCAGAGCAGCCTATCGTTTATTCAAAGAAGCCAAATCCATTGTGTACGAATGTAAGCAAATGCAGGCGGAGGATATCGTATTATCAGAGATGAACTTCCCGCAATCTCCTGCTTATGATACCCTGTTTCTGGCCAGAATGCAGCAAGCCTATACCTTGCTGGATCAGAAAAATCAGGACATGCCCTTTCATGCCGGAGAGATTTTCCTTGTGAACCTGACGGCACTGCTCTTTTGCGATTTTGATTTTGAGAAAAGCATGGCTTTTATTGTGAATTATGGCCGCGACAATGACACCACCGCTGCTGTAACCGGTGCTATTCTGGGGGCTTATTGGGGCGCCCGTCAGCTTCCGAAAGATATGGTGGCTCAGGTGCTGGCTGTTAATACAAGCCTGTTAGACAATGACCTGGAAGCGTTGGCCAGTCAGTTGACAGATAAAATACTAGGTGAGCAAGGGAATTCCTGATTTTATTTTAAACTGTAGTATGCCATTTTTCGTAGAAAAATAGTAAATTGGCATAATTATTAGTTTCACTCATGTACGCACAAAATTTACATACTATTCTCGGACAGCGGGAGACGGACCCCATCAGCAATCCCTACGACCTGGTGCGGCTGGCCCGGCGGGGTGTGACCCGTTCTACACTGAAAACGGTCAGTCAGGGTCTTGGTGTACCCCTGAAAGATCTGATTCCCAAGTTACCGATGGGAGAGCGTACCTTGCAGCGGTATACCAGCCAGCAGTATTTGCCTTCTCATGTGAGCGAGCAGATCATTCAGTGGGCACAAATCATTCTTTTTGGTCATACTGTTTTTGCCACGCCCCAAGCCTTCCAGGACTGGATGAACACTACCAACCGGGCGCTGGGTGGTGCCAAGCCTGCCGATCTGCTGGATACCCGGCAGGGTGCTGAATTATTGCTGCAGCTGCTGGGTCAGATAGAGCATGGGGTTTACCGCTAACAGCCAGGCATGCACATTTACCGTTTATGCAAAGAAAAATATACGAACCTGGATGGCCATGGGGCTTTTCTCTATGGAGGACGGTGGAATCTTCCGGGGAAAGCGGTGGTCTATGCTGCGGAAAACAGGGCACTGGCTGCCCTGGAATTTCTGGTAGGCATTGAGCAACACAGGGCGCTGGGAAAACTGCTGATGCTCACCATCGAGCTACCGGATGACCTGCCCTATGAGGAAATTTCGATCAGGGAACTTCCTCCTGGGTGGCGGCAATTTCCTGCACCGCAGCTACTGGCCCAGAAGGGTAACGCCTGGCTGGAACGCCAACAGACCTGCTGGCTCAGGGTTCCTTCCGTGCAGGTACCTGAAGAACATAACTTTCTGCTCAATCCAGGACATCCGGACTTTACCCGGATTAAGATAGGGGAACAAAAAGAATTTCTCCTGGATGAACGGCTGTTGGATCAATGACCGGGAAGGTATTGCGAATTTTGTAAGAGGAAAGTGATTAATCAATAATTGTTTACTACCTTTAACAAGGTATTTGTTACTATTTCAAGAATGTATGCTCAGAGCCGCCTGGCTTCCCCTAAATGATGGTTGCTGTGGCAACCGCCTTTCTGAAACGGGTGTTGCCAATTTGGCAGCTTGGACAGTTTTATGGCCTTTCCAGAGCAATAGCAGAAAGGTGTAAATCATCTGATTGCCATTGTTCTGTTTCAGTGGGTAGAGGTATTTGATAAAAGATGCCCGGTGCTGATTCTTCAGCCTATCTGGAAAGACCATAAACCCTGATAAGTGGCAGGACATAAATAAGCTGACTACTGTACTGCTGGATCGTCATGAGTGAACGATACCTACCAAACCAATGGAAGATTGATGATACAAGCCATATTTCCTTCCCTGCCTCTTTTTCATATCGGAGATCATGCTTTACCCTTAACCATAGTTAACGGTTCCGTTTCATCGTTTCCGGTGCTTCCGGGAAAAAATGAAGTTCATCTTTGGTTGACACCCCTTTCTCTCTATTCATTAGAGGACATGCTTTTGAAATTTCCGCTGTTCATTGCTGAAACAGAGATCAATATTAGTACGAACTTCAGGCATCATGCAGTGAAAAAGCAATATCTGTTGAGCCGGATACTATTGCGTAAGATCATCAGTCAATACTGTAATTGCGCCAGTCAGTCCATAGATTTCAAAGTGAACCAATATGGAAAGCCTGCTTTAGCAACACCTTTTTTACAAAATCAAGCGCTTTTCTTTAGTATGTCTCATTCCCATGATCTTTTGCTGATAGGCTTTAGTACTGCCCAAGCTATTGGTGTGGATATTGAGCAAATCAATCTTTCTTTCGATTGGGAATCAGTGGCAGATTTTTTTCTGTCAAAGCAGGAAAGGCAATATCTGCAGGCACTCCCTTTCCCGCAGCAGACCATAGGACATTACGCTTACTGGACTTTGAAAGAAGCGGTGGTAAAATGCCTTGGAGTAGGTTTACACTTTCCACTCAAAGAAGTAAGTGTTAAACAGGAGCAGCCTTTCAAAGTAGAAGTTGCCACCGCAAGCCGTGAAACTTCGGAATATTCGGTCTTACCATTCCAGTTATCTCAGCGTTATACAGCCGCTTTTGCGCTGGCTTCTCCTTATGAATCTGCTCGATTTTTTTATCTGAAACCTGAAGCTGTGTCTCTGTAGCCTAATAAATTATTTTTAGGCTTCACCAAGTACTTCATTGAATTTTTCTTTAACTTCATGCATCAATTTTGGGTTTTATCATGCGAATACATTCTCCACCCAGCTTGCCATATATGTCCTTTTCATAATTTCCGAGTAATTCATTTAACCTCTTTTTCTTATGGCAGACAATTCAAAAAAAACCAGTGAGACTAAGACGGCTACTAAGGCTGCTAAGTCTAAGTCTCCCACTCTCTCCAAGGGAATAGAAAGCACTTTAAAGGATTTCTTATCTGTTATTTTTGAATCTGTAAATCAGAGCAGAGAGACAGCACAAGAAGCCTTGAAAGAATATTATGGCACCATGCAGAATTATCAGTTAGAATTCCAGCGTGTCCGTGAGGAGGAATACCGCCACTTACTGGGAACTGTTCAGGAATCCTTCGGAAAGGAAGATATTCAGACCAAGTTTTTCGATGCGCAGCGTACCTTCACGTCCAACGTTGAGGAAAAACAAGTCTTTCTCAAAAAAGGAGTGGAAGAGGCTAATCAGGATTATCTCAAAAGCTTACAGGAAGCATCCACTGTAACCAGAGAAGCCTGTGAAGCTGCCTATCAGGATTTTCTGCAGGCTACGCAGAAACAGTTAAACAATGCTGATCTGAAAGCCATGCAACCCGATGAATTGGCAAAGGTAGGCCAGCTTTTACTGATAGCAAGTCAATATGCTAATTCATTCTTTGGGCAGCAGCCAGCTAAAAGTTAATAGATCTGTCAGCTACTCTCCTGAGCGTTGCTAGGCAATAACATAATCATTGATAAATCTATCATCAATGAGTGAAGTTTTTTTATTTCCCACATCCTTTGCCCAGCAAAGGCTTTGGTTTCTCGACCAAATGTCTCCGGGAACTCCCTTTTATAATATCACAACAGGAGTTCAGCTCAATTTTCCTGTGAGCATTGATCTTTTACAGCAATGTGTCGACGAGATCGTACGAAGGCATGAAGTTTTACGTACTCATTTTATAGCCATACAAGGCCAACCGTACCAGGTAATTGCCCCTGCCTTGGCCATCCCCATCGCCACAGTAGACCTTTCTGATGCCCCGCCCGACCAACAGGAAGTTATGTATCAGAATATGATTCAGCAGGAGGTCAGGCAAGGGTTCCATCTGATGCAAGGTCCCTTGGTAAGAGTAAAGTTGATAAAGCTTCACAAAGCAAGATATCTGTTGCTGATCTCCATGCACCATATTATCTCTGATGGGTGGTCTATAGGCATCTTTTTTCGTGAACTGGAAGACCTCTATGAAAGCCTTTCTTTGCATCGCCCTGCCAGGTTGCCTGCCCTACCGATCCAATATGCTGATTATGCTGTTTGGCAGCGCAGTTATTTAAAAGAAGAGGTTTTGCAAAAGCAGTTGACCTATTGGAAAAAGCAACTGGAAGGCATTGATGAGTTAGCCTTACCGACTGATTTGCCCAGACCACCGGTGCAATCCTATCAGGGCGCTTTTGAGCAACTGCTGTATCCTCAGGGTTTATACACGGCTGTAAAGGAACTGAGCGTCAAAGAGGGGGTTACTCCCTTCATGACCTTACTGGCTTGTTTTACCTTATTGTTACATCGCTATACTAACCAAACAGATATCATTGTAGGCACACCTGTAGCCGGACGAAATCGCGCTGAACTGGAAAATCTGATCGGTTTTTTTATTAATACGCTGGTGCTTCGAACAGATCTGGGGGGTAACCCTACTTTCGTCGAGCTTCTTTCTCGTGTGCGTCAAGCTTCCATCAATGCGTTCTCTCAACAGGATCTGCCCTTTGAAAAGCTGGTCGAAGAGTTGCAGGTCAAGCGAGACCTTAGCCGCAATCCTCTGTTTCAGGTAACCTTCCAACTGATCAACACAGCTACCCTTCTTCAACAAAGAGGGGCCATGCAAAACAACAGCGGCACTAATACCTCTCCTAAAAGGCAATGGAATGTTCAACGCGGCACTGCCATGTTTGATTTTGCTTTTGATCTGGCAGAGGTTCCGGAAGGATTGTTGTGCCAAATTGAATACAGCACCGCTTTGTTTAAAGCTGAAACCATCCGGAAATTTCTCAACCGGTATCAATTCCTGTTAGAAAGCATTGTGGCTATGCCGAAGGCGCGCCTGACCGATCTGCGATATTTTCCAAAGGAAGAACAACAGGCTTTATCAGCACAGCAGAATACTGATCCAATGGACCCTCCCCCCAGGGTCTGTCTTCATCATTGGCTGGAGGAAAAAGCGGATGTCTACAAGGACCGGGTCGCTGTTATCTTTGAAGATCGACAGTTAACCTTTGCAGAACTGAATGAAAGAGCCAACGATCTGGCAGAGGTACTCATACAAAGTGGCCTGAAGCCGGGATCCATCGTAGGCGTTGGGCTGGTATCACCTCTCGATTTTGTGATTGCCATCCTGGCTGTTTTAAAGGCGGGTGGAGCTTTCCTGCCCATAGACCCTGACTATCCTTCAGAAAGACTACACCTACTGAAACAAGCTGCTCAAAAGATTATCGGGGATGCTGTGCTACAAGCGAAGTTAGAAGTCACTGCCGACGAATTGTTGCTCCTGGATGATTTGAGCAACAAACCGCTGAGGCCTGCCGGGAATCCCGTTGTCCCACTCTCACCTGACCATCTGGCGTATGTGCTGTTTACTTCAGGCTCTACGGGCAAACCCAAGGGCGTCATGGTTTCCCATCATGCCATTGTGAATCATATGCACTGGATGATGCGCAATTTTCCGCTTACCCCCGACGATAGAGTCATCCAACGTACCGCTTTTAGTTTTGACGCCTCTATTTGGGAAATTTTTGCACCACTGCTGGAAGGCGCACAACTGGTGCTGATGCCCAGGAGTCTACGAGCCGACAGTGAGGCACTGGCTGCTTTGCTTACAAAAGAAAAAATTACAGTTCTCCAGGTGGTTCCCACCCTGCTGAAGGTATTAGTGGATCTGTCTCTGCTTAAGGGCAACCGATACTTGAAACGTGTTTTCTGTGGAGGAGAGGTCTTACACACCACATTGACCCAGTCATTTCTTCAACAATTTCCGGTAGAACTCATCAACTTGTATGGGCCCACAGAAACCACCATTGATGCGACCTACAGCCTTTGCCAGCTGGGAGAGGAAAACGATCCTGTCCCTATAGGTAGACCAGTTTCCCAAATGCGGGTGTATGTACTGGACCCCTATCTCAATCCTGTACCTGCCGGGGTCAAGGGAGAAATCTATCTGAGCGGTGCTGGTTTAGCCCGTGGGTACCTTCATCAGCCCGGTATGACAGCCGAAAGATTTCTGCCAGATCCCTATAGTAATATCCCTGGTTCCAGAATGTATAGGACAGGTGATTTGGGGAAATGGTTAGCCAATGGAGAAGTTCAGTATTTAGGTAGAACAGATAATCAGGTCAAACTACGGGGCTATCGAATTGAATTAGGTGAAATAGAAACAGCCCTGACGGAGCATCCTCATGTCAAACAAGCGGTTGTCATGCTACGGGAAGATATGCCTGGGTTTCCTCAGTTAGTCACCTATTTTGTGGGTGCTACCGCAGAAACTGATACAAGTGAATTACAACAATTTGTAAAAAAAAGGCTTCCCTCCTATATGGTCCCTGGCGTTTGGATACCGCTGGAGGTGCTCCCGCTTACCAGCAGCGGGAAGGTTGACAGGCAGCGGTTACCCGTTCCCGATACATCCGCCAGCGCATGGGTAGGAGGAATGACAACACCCAGGAACGCCTTAGAAAAAGTCATGACTGACATTTGGTCGGATGTGTTAGGACTCGACAACGTGGGAATCCGTCATAATTTCTTTTCGGATCTTGGCGGTCATTCTCTGCTGGCTACCCAATTGATTTCCCGGGTTCGGGATCTTTTGCAGGTAGAGGTGCTCCTGCAAAGGATATTTGAATATCCTACGGTCAGTGAATTTTCAGAAATGATACTGCGGGAAGCTGCTCATCCGGAAGAAATTGAGGCCAGAAGTAAATTCCTGCTTAAAATAAACCATATGTCAGAAGAAGAAGTGGAACGGATATTACAAAATGGTGACGATAAGCAACCGATGTAAGCAGCCTCTTACGAAAAAAAATGACAGGAACAGTCAGTTTATCCACGAGTACGGGCAGGTGTTTCGTACAACGCTATCTGGAAATTGGAATCCTTCGATGGACTGTAGAAAAGGGTATCACCTTCCCGGTATATTGCTCCATCATCTGCGAAGAGACGAAAGTAAGTGGGCTGGGAGGCAGTGCCCTTGCGGTTTGAAGCAGGCCATGAAAGGGGAAGGCTCTCTCCCGGCTTGATATTTCGTTCCGGACCAACCCAGGATAAGGGCTGGCTATCGAGCGGAGTAGGAGGCTTCTCTATGAGTTTTTGATCAATCTGTTGGGCCAGAGGCATCACCTGCACCTGCTGTCGGTCAATGTTGGCCAGCATGACCACCAGGTTGCCTCGAGCAAACAGCAGTGTTTGTTTTCCAGAGGTAGTAAAGGCTATATCACCCACCTCATTTGCTCGCTGGTATGGTTCTTTGATGTGTGCTTCGGCCAGTAGCCGGATGAGAAATTCATGGGCCATACGCAAAGAAGGACATTCATAAAAGTCTATTCGTAAACCTGCACCGGGAAGGCGGATTGGCGAACGCCAAAGAGAAACAATAACGCTGGGTGGTTGCGGGTTAAAAGGTTTTTCTGAAAAGTATACTCTATCCCAATCCGCTAACAGTTGGTCATCCGGGATAAAATCCACTATGAAAAGTTGTTGAGGCAATAGGTTTTGATCAGCCCAGGCACTAAAATTGAAAAACTCCTTGGCCATGGCATTATTGGAAGAAGCTGTCACCTCCCTGGGCTGTAGCAGTACATTGGGTAGAAAGATGAGCTTTCTTCTTTGTCGTTCTCCGGGTTGGGCCCGACAAAGCCTGATATCAGGCGGAAAAACCAGTCGGTCGCGATAGAATCCGGAACCAGGCCTTCCATAGGGTATATTGGTGGCAATGAATGGCCAGAATGGAAAAGAGGAGGGACTCAAGTCACTATCCAAGGTGAGGCAGGCATCAAATACTTCATCATCTTCTGTGCAATCATCTTTCCAGGCTACCTCATGAAAAGAAAATCCCGGAGATCCACAGGGAAACTGCCATTGATATTTTCCGATAACCAGAATAGGGTTCACACGGAAAAAAAATGATCCTGGAATATACATGCGGGATTGCCAGAGGTCGCAGCCAAGGATATTGGCAAAGGTAGAAACGATGGAAGCACAATCGGAGCAAATCACATAACGGTTGATCAGTCCGGTACGCAAATGCGCCAGAAACAAAGTACAGTCAAAATAAGAATCACCTTCAAAGCCAATCAGGATGACAAAGCCGGGAAGAAAATTGCTGCAGTTATATTCCAGCCGTTCTGGTCCCAGGTGGTATACGCTTCGCGTAATGAAGGTAGCTGCTTCATCTACATGCCTGGCACCCGCACCCCAAAAGCAGGCATAGTCGAGGACATCCGTCCAGGGAAGATGAATATCTTCATGGGGTGTTTGTACCCAAGGCGCTGTGGGTACATCCAGCACTGTGTATATTTTATGATTTGTAGTCTGGAAATGGATCCAGGGTTCGGTAGGAGCCGTACGATATTGCCAATGCCACTCCACCTCCTGTATACCCACCCCACGCAATGCCAAACGATGGTGGACCAGCTCAAAAAATTCCCATTCCGTTTCTCCGATTGCATTCGTAGTCACAGTTTTCGCTTTAACCTCTCCTAAGACATTTACCTGCGTAGATACAGCAATTTGTACAAAGGGATTGATGAACGGATTTCCGGCAGCACCCCACCGTATAGGCGGTTGTATGGCACGGATTTGCAGTTCTCCTACTTCTTCTGACGCATCCGGAATGATGATAAATTTGGCTCTGATCAATACTGTTTTTCCCAGCGTTGGTTTCACGGCATACAGCGCAACGGAGGAGTCCGTAGTATGATGCACGCCACGCTGCCATTCAGGCACCTGCACGGGTGTATTGGCGTTTCTTCGGATTTTCAGTGCACTGCTAGAGGCATCCAAAGGATTCCAGCAAAATTGAATAGCTTGTAACGCTACCACCATAAAAAAACATTTTGAGATGTCAATGCTAGCTTATAAACATCTTTGCAAGGAATACAACAGCCCTATGTATGTCAGGTGAACAGAACAAACAGATGACTATATCACCTTTACGTTTTCTTTCTCAGACTCAGCGGGCGCATGTCGGTCCATGTCTTTTCAATATAGGCGAGACAATCCTGTTTACTTCCCGTGATACCAGTAGCTTTCCAGCCTGACGGTATATCTTTGAAGCTCGGCCAGAGGGAATACTGCTCTTCATGATTGACCACGACCCTAAAAATGATGTTTTCTTCTTTGTCCATGACAGGTACAGATTATGGGATTAATAAAGTTTCTTCAGTTCCTGCAACAGGGTTTTTAATACTGCCTCCCGCTGCTCTTCCAGGTAAAAGTGATTTCCGGGAAACATTATGAGCTTGAATGGCCGGGTTGTCTGTTCAGCCCAAGCTTCCAGCATAAATCGTTGTATAGCCTTATCTTCCGTTCCGCCTAAAGCGAGGATAGGACATGGCAGCTTTGGCTCAGCCTGATACTGGTATGTTTCGCACAGAGAAAAGTCTGATCTTAACACAGGAAGAAAAAGGTCCATCAGTTCCTGATTCGTAAGGACAGCTTCAGGAGTGCCTCCTATGGATTGAATGGCTTTCATAAATTCTTTGTTGGATAAACTATGAATAGGTGCATGTGTATCAGGCAGATGAGGGGCACGATAAGCGGAAACCAACAAATAATTAGGGCCAGCCTGGTCTCTTCTTCTAAGTTCACGGGCTAATTCAAAGCTGATCAGGGCACCCATACTATGGCCAAAAAAAGCAAAAGGTGCCTCCTGGTCTCCCTCCATAATATTAGCCAGCGTGCGTACTATGGGCTGTAGGCGCGTAAAAGGAGGTTCCTTTATTTTTGTTTCCCGGCCAGGCAACTGAACGCCTGTCAATTTAATTTCTTTAGGCATATATGGTGCCCATTTTTGGTAAAAGGAAGCTCCTCCTCCCGCAAAGGGAAAGCAAAAAAGTCGTAGACGGTAGGAAGCATTATCTTGAAAATTGACAAACCACATACATAGTTTACTTAAGCTTTTGCACTAGGCTGTGTTTGATAGATGCTTTTCGGGCCAAAGGGTATTTATCAGACACAGCCCAGTATCAGGTTTAGGGTGTTTTTTTATCCTCATCTTTCTTAGGTTTCATGGCATCCGGCAAATCGATGTTACCTTCCGGCGTCAGGCTGGTGCGGTATTGTTCCCGGGAAACACTCATAATGGAAGTACTTTCTCCGGGTGTTGGCTTTTGTTTCCCTGTGTCATTTCGCCCCTCTTCCACCAGTTGTGTAATTGCAGCAATGGTAGGAGCTTCAAAGAAAGATTGAATGGTGACTTCTATCTTCAACAGGTCTCGCAACCTGGAAATTAATTGTACAGCCAACAGAGAATGGCCACCAAGTTCAAGAAAATTGTCATTCATTCCGATCGGGTGAATACCTAGCAACTCTTCCCAAATCAGTGCCATCTGTTCCTGGAGCCTGGAGGTTGCTGACACATACTCACTGCTAAGCGTAGGCCTCGGATGTTTGGAAGCCAGGTTTACCTTTGGTGTCGATTTTTCTTGGGGTTCTTCCCGGGGAAGTGCTACACCAGGAAGAGCGTATCTGGCTGAAAGATCGGTGGTAGAGGTAGCAATTTGGGAAAGCTCGCTGCCCAACATTTGCTCGAAAAGCTGCATACCCTCCTGGTTGTGTATCCCTCGTTTAAGACCTTCTTCCTGTAAAGCTTTCAGTTCCTGAGGTACTTCCGTTTCGACAGCCATGCCCACTTCTCCCCAGGTATCCCAATTGATAGAAAGGTAATAGGTTCTGTTTCTCCTGGCGTGTTGATGGGCAAAAGCATCCTGAAAACAATTGGCTGCGCAGTAATCGACCTGACCGACCCCGCCGAGTAGGGCGCTTAAAGAAGAACAGAGCACAAAGAAATCTAAATCTTGCTTGGCCAGCACTTCTTGCAAGAGCAGGGTTCCTTTCACCTTGGGTGCCAGGACCTGTCGAGCCTGCTCGGGTGTCTTGAGAGGGATAACCCCACCACCCGCAACACCCGCCGCATGGATGATGCCATGAAGCCTGCCAAACTTTTTCTCAATAATTTGCGCCAGGCTTTCAACCTCCTGACGTTGGGTAACGTCAGCGTTTACTACTACTACTTTGGCGCCTAAGCTTTCCAGTTCTTGGATTTTTAAGATTTTCCGGCTGATAGGATCTTCTGTGCCATTTTCTCTGATCCAAGCTTCCCAATCCTCGGTTTTGGGCAATGCGGAACGTCCGGTGAGTATCAACCTGGCTTTTTTAAATTTTGCCAGATACCAGGCTAATACTAATCCGATACCTCCTAAACCTCCGGTAATCAGGTATACACCATTCGGTCTGAGCCGCAGCTTATGATGGTCGATAGCTTTGGGTAAAGCTTCCCGATAATGAAGTGTCCACCGGTTTGAAAGCCTGATAGAGATAGCGGTGGAAGGTTCTCCATACAGGGCTTCCTTCAGCAACCGGAGGGCATCTTCCGTTACGGAAGCATTATTCTGGAAATTTGTATCTATATCAACATGCAAGAAGGTGTAATGAGGAAATTCCTGACAGATTACTTTTCCGGCTCCAACAGCAAGCGCCTGCTCCGGACGAACCCATTCGTGGCCTACTACCTGGTACAGGCAATGCGTGACCAACAGGATACGGGAATGCAAGTCAGGTAATACTTCACCCAGTGCCTGGCCGAGAAATAGCATACTAAAAAAACTTTCATAGGGTTCTTCCGCTGAAGATACTTCTTTGTTCGGCTCCTCTCTCTTTAGCAGATTCCATAATTGCAGGATAGTGGTGGGAGAAAGCTGATGTTGCCTTAAGTGGAGAAAGAGTGCTCTATAATCATCCCGCCTGTTAGGATTCACCCTGAAAGAGAACTCATCTTCCTGCTGAAAGGATGACCCTGTATGCACGGTAATGACCTTTTTTCCGAGCCCTGTCAGCTGAGTGACCAACTGATTTCCCAGTCCTTCAGCATCCATGAAGATCAACCAGCTTTCATCCGTAGCCTGGGCTGGAGGCAGCTCCTGGAGTTGAGAGCCAGGTTCCCAGACAGGCAAGTAAAACCAATGAGCCATCTCTCGCTTTAGGTTCACTGGACTGCTGCGCCCGTTTACCACAGGATCAGGAGTGATCCAATAGCGTTTCCTTTGGAAGGGGTAAGTAGGTAGGGGAAGCCGATAGCGCTTTTCTGCTGCATAATAGGTGGTCCAGTCTGGTGCCACACCCTCTGACCAAAGTTTGCCCAGGGTTGTCAAAAGAAATCTATCAGCGGGGAGCTGATCTTTAGGATGAGGTAAGGAGGAAAGGATAGTAGTAGAAGATCTGGCCGAATGGAATTGGCGGGCAAGTGTGCTGAGGCTAGTCCCTGGTCCAACTTCTAACAATACCTTGTTTTGTTCACGAAACAACTCTTGTAAGTTATCGGCAAACCTCACCGTATTTCTCAAATGCATCGCCCAATAATTAGGATTGGTAGCTTCTTCCGGGCTTATCCAGGTGCCTGTTTTGTTAGAAAGAAACCTGAGAGAAGGCGTTTTTAAAGACACCTGATGGACACGATCGGCAAATGCCGAAACAATAGGATCAAACATTTTAGAATGAAAAGCATGAGAAGTTTTCAGGGGGGTATAATACACGCCTTTCTCCCTCAGTGCAACTTCCAGGTCAGCCATCGTTTCTTTGGGTCCGGCCATCACACAGAGGGAGGGACCGTTGACGGCAGCTAAGGACCATCCGGAAGGTAATAAATTCAAAATTTCTTTTTCCGGTAAATGAACGGCCAGCATCTCCCCGGGAGGCATAGACTGCATCAGGCGCCCTCTATCAACCACCAAAGCCAGAGCCTCTCCGAGTGTGAAAACACCTGCCAACGTTGCCGCTACATATTCACCGATACTGTGACCGGCCATGGCCCAGGGGCGAATACCCCAATGTATCCACAATTGCGCCAGTGCATACTCGATCGCAAACAAGGCAGGCTGTGTATACTGTGTTTGGGTAAGCTGTTGGGTGGCCTCTTTTTCTCTATCCGGGTCAGGAAACAAAAGTTCTTTGATATTCAGGGGCAGCAGGTGCTCCAGGATTTCACAACATCGATCTAATTGTTCCTTAAAGAAAGGCTCAGTGCTATAAAGTTCTTTCCCCATGTTCACATGTTGAGCGCCCTGGCCAGGAAAAAGGAATACAACTTGTTTTTCTTTTCCTGTAAAATGACTGGATTCATCCTGCATCAGTTCTTCTCTTAGCAAGAATTGCCCGGCTTGTGCACCCTCCGTAGGAACTATCATGGGTTTCCGAAAATGGAAAGCAGGGCGTCCTACCGTCAAGGTATAGGCTACATCCGCTATATTTACATGGGGCTGATGGCTGAGGTAATTTCCTACGTTGCGAATGAGTGCAACCAAGGCTTCCCATGATTTAGCAGATAACAGCAGTAGCTGCCAGCCTCGTTTGGAGATTTCTGAAGACTGGAAAGGGAATTCTTCCAGCACCACATGCGCATTAGTACCACCAATACCAAAAGAACTGACACCGGCACGCAGGGGACCATTATAAGAGAGCCAGGGGGTCAGTTTATCTACCACATAGAAAGGACTGTTATCAAAATCAATATTCGGGTTGGGCCGCTCAAAATGCAGGCTGGGAGGTAGCATCTGATATTTCAGTGACAGCACCGCTTTCATCAATCCCGCCACGCCAGCAGCAGAATTGAGATGACCAATGTTAGTCTTTACCGAGCCAATACCACAAAACCTTTTTTTATTGGTGCTGGCTCTGAATACCTGTGACAATGCTTTGATTTCTATGGGATCTCCCAAAGGGGTCGCTGTACCATGTGCTTCGATATAAGTAATAGATTCAGGGTCTACCTCTGCCATGGCTTGGGCCATGGCGATAGCTTCTGCCTGTCCATCAACACTGGGTGCCGTATATCCTACTTTCAAAGAACCATCATTATTGATAGCAAATCCCCGTATGATAGCGTGGATATGATCTCTATCTTCTAAAGCCTCCTCCAACCTTTTTAAAGCCACAACACCAGTGCCACTTCCTCCGATAGTTCCCTGCGCTTTCGCATCAAATGTGCGGCAGTATCCGTCAGGAGAAGCAATGCCACCTTCCTGGTATACATATCCTATTTTCTGTGGTAGGGAGATCGCCGTTCCCCCTGCCAGGGCTATATCACATTGGTAGTTCAGTAGACTTTGACAAGCCTGACAAATGGCTACCAGGGAAGTAGAACAGGTGGTCTGCACCGTTACCGCAGGTCCTTTTAAGTTGAGCTTATAGGCTACCCGGGTAGTGACATGGTCTTTATCATTGGCGAGATTAATGGCAAACACACCCACTGCTTCCATCACTTCCCGATTGGAATACAAATTGAAAAGATACTGACTCATATCAGTGCCTCCATAGATACCAATGACTTCTTTACAGGCGGCAGGGTCATAGCCAGCGTTTTCAAGGGCTTCCCAGGCACATTCCAGCATGAATCGCTGTTGGGGATCCAAGATCTCCGCATCGCGCGGAAGGTAACCGAAAAAATCGGCGTCAAATTGATCAATGTTTTCCAATACTACCTGTCGGTTGACATAGCTGGGGTGTTGCATAACCGCCGGATTAAATCCTGCGGCCATCAGATCCTGCTCTGTAATTTCCTGCACACACTCCACACCATCGCGGAGAACTTTCCAGAACTCATCCGGGTTTTTAGCCCTGGGAAAACGACAGCTCATACCGATGATAGCAATACTGTTAGCAGGTTCCTGAGAAGAATTGTTGTCCATTACTCAATGCTTTTACCGTGATTACTTAAACTTTGGTTTATTCTTTTTTGACATAATGAGTGCTTTTTTCTGCTTGGAAATCCGGTCGGTGATGTGTTGTAGATCATGGTGACTGACTTCTTCCACCTGGCCTGGTAATTCTCCCAGATGTTGGCTTAAATGATAGATAGTGGGAAACTGAAATAAAGCGATGAGCGGAATATCACTTTTATAATGCTCGTTCAGGCGTGTATGCACTTTGGCAATTAAGAGTGAATGCCCTCCCAGGTCAAAAAAGTTGTCATAAATATCTATTTCCGAAAGTTGCAATACCTCCTTCCAGATATCCCCTATGACTTTCTCTGTTGGGGTTCTTGGCTCCACATGAGATAGAGGGCTTTTCACAGCCTGTTCTCCTGCTGGCCGGGGCAGTTTGTTGAAATCGATTTTGCCGTTAGGATTCAACGGAAAGTGAGGGAGTATCATGAAGGCCGAGGGAACCATGTATTCTGGAAGACGCTCTCGTATGTATTGGCGTACAGTAGCAGGCGTAAGTGTATCCGGTGATTTCACCGTGAGGTAAGCTACAATGCGTTTGTCATCAGGTAACTCGTCCCAAACATGAATAAGGCAATCCTGAACCAAAGGATGCTGCTGTAGATTCCATTCAATCTCCTCCAGTTCAATCCGAAAACCTCTCAGTTTTACCTGTCGGTCCTTTCGACCCATAAACTCCAAATCTCCTCCTTCATTCATACGAACCATGTCGCCCGTTCGGTACATCCGTGCGCCTGGCTCTGTAGTGAAAGGGTCAGGCAGAAAACAAGTAGCAGTCAGTGCAGGCCGGTGGAGGTACCCCCTGGCTAGTCCCTCACCCCCAATGTATAATTCTCCAGGGATACCCATGGGTACAGGTTCCAGCTGATGATCTAATACATACAAATAAGTATTGGAGATTGGTTGACCAATGGGAACTGTCATATCGCTCTGTGATACAGTGCGTACTTCAAACCAGGAGGAAAAAGTAGTGTTTTCAGTAGGCCCGTAGACATGCACCAGTCTTTGCAAAGGGCTGTTCAGCAGGATTTCCCTGACCCATAAAGGGGTGACGGTTTCCCCTCCAAAAAAAAGTTGTCGTAAAGACCGGAATGCCCAGGGAGCCTGTTGGGCAAACTGGTTAAGCAGTGCGGTTGTCAGGAAGATGGTGTTAATGCCTTTTTCTTCGATCAGGGCTGCGTATCTGACAGGAGCCATGCTGTATTCTGGTGGAACAATAACCAGGTGAGCTCCCTGTAACAAGGCTCCCCAGATCTCAAAGACAGAAGCGTCAAAAGAAGTATTGGACCCCTGGGCAAAGGTATCGCCAGGCTCAATGGAGATGTAATTGGTATTGAACAACAGACGTATCACAGCCCGGTGAGGTACCTCAATGCCTTTGGGTTGTCCGGTAGAACCCGAGGTATACATCACATATGCCAAATGCCCGGACTGTACATCCGGAGCCAGTGGTGTACGTGGTGCCTGCTTGATTTTTTCCCATTCCCGGGAAAGGATGATCACGGATGAAGAAGCAGGTAAGAGGTGAGCATAAGCATCTTCCGTAAGAATCCAGGCCAACCGGGCATCGCCTACCATGGCGTGAATACGTTCCCTGGGATAACTGGGATCAAGCGGCACATAAGCACCCCCTGCTTTAAGAATACCTAATAAGGTCACCACCAGGGAAATTGACCGCTCCAGACAAACACCTACCAGCTGTTCTGTAATCATACCGCGCTTTACAAGGTAAGTGGCCAGTTGATCTGACTGCTGATCCAATTCAGCATAGGTCAAGTGTTGACTGCCGTACGATACAGCCAGGGCGTTGGGATAATGATTGGCTGCTTTCTTAAAAAGGGCTGGAATGGTTTGGTAACGGGGGCAATCTGTTTGGGTAGCATTCCACCTTTCTAACACCCTGTTTCTTTCCTCCGGGGAAATAAGGGAGAATGAACGCACCGGTTGATAGGGCTGCGCTATGACTTGTTGGAGCAGCGTCTGAAAAATAGTAATGTAACGATCAATGGTCTGACCCTTAAACAAATCGGTATTATATTCAATAGACCCTGTCAGTGTTTTTGGACCATCATTAAAAGAAATAGTAAGATCAAACTTAGCGGTTTCCACAAGAATTTGAGGCATGGAAAGGTCTTCTTCCTGTGAAGAGTCAAAAGGCTGACCAGACACTACCTGAAACATCACCTGAAACAATGGATTGTGGCTGAGATCACGATTGGGCTGAAGTTCTTCTACCAGCATCTCAAAGGGGAGGTCTTGATGCGAATAGGCTTCCAAAGCAGTAGTTTTTACCATTTTCAGCACCTGATGAAAGCTCTCCTCACCTGACAGCTGCGTTCTCATGACTACCACATTGACAAAAAAACCGATAAGACCTTCGATTTCGGTACGGTTCCGACCGGAAATAGGGGAGCCCACGGCAATATCATGTTGTCCGGTCAGACGGAAAACCATGATTTTAAATACAGCCAATAGTGCCATAAACATGGTGCAGCTGTGCTCCTGGCATACCCGCCGTATGACCTGATATAATTCACCAGGAAACTTAAAAGCCTTGGCGGCACCCCGAAATGTTTGTACTGAAGACCTGGGAAAGTCTGTAGGTAGTTCCATCGGATTAATATCAGACAACTTGTTTCCCCAGTAGGTTAACTGCTCCTCTAAAATCTTTCCCTGAAGCCAATGGCGTTGCCAGAGGGCAAAGTCAGGAAACTGAATAGGTAATTCCGGAAGAGGGGAGGGAAGTCCGCGGGAATAGGCTTCGTAGAGGGTGGATAATTCTTTAAAGAAAATGTTCATAGACCACCCATCGGTAATAATGTGATGCATGGCAATGGTAAACACATAATCCTGGTCTGCTATACGAATGAGGGTTACCCTAAGCAGGGGCCCCTGCATAAGATCAAAGGGTTTTTGCGCTTCTTCATTGGTCAACCTTTGCAGTTCTGTTTGTCGGTCAGCCTCTGGCATGCCTCTGATATCTATGATAGGGACATAAATGTAAGATACCGGTTCGACCATCTGCATAGGTTGGCCATCAATAGTGGTAAAATGTGTCCGGAGCGATTCATGCCGCCGAGCAATTTCATGAAGGCTTTTTTGTAGCACCTCCGTATTGACTGGAAAGGTAAAGCGAAGGAGATTAAAAACATTGTAAAGAGGACTGTCTGGGATAAGGCGATCTAAAAACCAAAGCCGCTGCTGAGAGAAGGAAAGCGGTACAGGTCCTGAGATGGTACGGCGGGCAATACGGGTATCAGGCTGCTCTTTGGCTAAATATTTATCTAATAAGGATCGTTTGTTAGAAGATAAATGCTCAATTTTTTTTTTTTCATGACTATGCACAGTCTGGCGTAAAAGAATTCATCTCAATCGAATGACTCAGTTTACCTGTCCATTGAACAATATTGTTGTAGAAGGACCCTCAGCTTACAGGATGACAGGACGAATGATTGTAGAACATTTGTGTAAACATGGTAAGTATTTTCTTAGAATTATTTTGTGAAATGTCATCCGAATTTGTTGCTCCTGTTGGGTAAAAACAACAATGATTTTTCATGGAATAGAACAAAATGCTTCACAATTGCCAGTTTGGCTCTATGGCAATAATCCGAAAAAGCTAAATTCTTTAGCTTAATAATGAATGAAAATATATAATTTGTAACAGAAGTTAATCAGAAATGCGAACAAACCAAAGTTAACATTAATTTAAATCCTTGCAATCAATTGAAGCATAATTTTTTTATGGGTTGTAAAATTTGTGTCAACCCTGGGGCTAAAACTTTAAATTCAAACCAATTTTAATTAATTTCCCCTCGTATCAATTAAATTCAAAAGGTTATGACAGATTCTAGCGTTTCCCGCCGCTCTTTTTTGACTTCTGTGAGCATGTTGGCCGCGGGTAGTATGTTGACCGCTCCTGCCTGGAGTTTTGGTCTGAAAGATAAAAAATTGAAAGTGGTACTGGTAGGAACCGGGGTGCGGGGAATATCCTTCTGGGGAAAGCGGCTGGTAGAGCAATACCCTGATATCCTGGAGTTTGTCGGGCTTTGTGATATCAATCCGGGACGTGTCGCCTATGCAAAGGAGTTTATGGGCGTTACCTGTCCGACCTTTACCAATTTTGAGCAGATGATCACACAGACCAAACCGGACCTGGTGATTGTTACCACCAAAGATTCTACCCATCATGAGTTCATCATCAAAGGGCTGCAGATGGGCTGCGACGTGCTGACAGAAAAACCGCTAACCACCGATGAGCGCAAATGCCAGGATATTCTGGACGCGGAACGGAATTCCAACAAAAATCTGATTGTAGGTTTCAACTACCGCTGGAGTCCGTATATGACCAAGATCAAGCAACTCTTGGCTGAAAATTCCATCGGGAAAGTGACCTCCGTGGATTTTCACTGGTATCTGAATACTTACCATGGCGCTTCCTATTTCCGTCGCTGGCATGGTCTGCGAGAAGCAGGAGGAACCCTCTGGGTGCATAAGGCTACTCACCATTTTGACCTGCTCAACTGGTGGCTGGATTCTGATCCGGAAGAGGTGTTTGCCTATGGCGCCCTGGAGCATTATGGCAGCAACGGTCCTTTTCAGGGAGATAAGTGCCGTACCTGCCCTCATAAAGAGAAATGTGATTTTTACTGGGACATTACAGAAGAGGAGCATATGATGAAGCTGTATGTAGCCAACGAGGAACACGATGGTTATATCCGGGATAATTGCGTCTTCCGGAATGAAATCAACATTTATGATAAAATGTCGGCACAGATCCGATATGCCAACAATGTGGTCGCCAACTATTCTCTCACTACTTATTCTCCTTTTGAAGGCTGGCATATCGCTTTTAATGGCATGAATGGCCGTTTGGAAGCCTGGCTGGATATTCCCTGGATGAAAAATGAAAACCTGGACCAAGCCTCCCTGCATGCGGCTGAGATGAAACAGAACCTGGAGGAGGAAGTACAATACGAACCGGTGATCGTTCATAAACTCTGGAATGAACACCAAACGATTAATGTGGAGATGGAAAGAGGAGGCCATGGTGGGGGCGATGAACGTTTGCACGATAAAATATTCAAAAATCCGGAAGCGCCTGATCCTTATAAACATGCGGCTGGTGTGCGGGACGGTGCCATGTCTATCCTGATCGGTATTGCGGCCCGCAACAGTATAGAGTCTGGCCGCCCTGTACGGATCGCAGAACTCACAGACCTGCAACCCCGGGCTAACCGACTGTAAAATACCCTAATCTTTTTCAGGTACAGGCAAGCTACCTTCTCACTTCCCGGAGGGATCAGAGAAGGTTTGCCCCTTTGAAAATTTCTTCGCTAAGCTTGCCACTAATGTAGTCTGGATGTGAATAATCTGCTGGATGAATATCTGTATTCAGGGTCAGGTTATAGTACTTATGATTACTGGCAGACCGAACCACCCCAGAAATTTCTGTTTATCCTTACCTCATACATTCTGATGACAGCAACAAAAGAAGCTGAAGGAAACACAACGCCACTGTCTTGGTGGTTTTTTGTGGATATGGGTGAGTAAATACAAAAAAAGAGTAGGCCTCTGGCAACAGGAAGAACCAGAGGCCTGAAAGGTTACCTGCTGATGGAAGACAGGCACCGATAGGAGAGAGGGCAGATTTTAAAACAACATCAGGTATATTTGCTACAGCATCCGGTGATAGGATAAGGCAGCGTATTCAGGGTTTAGTATATGCTTTTATCTTAGATTCATTAGCCACAACATACGGCTGAAAATACCCTTAACCACAAAAATCCTTTGCACAATCTTTGGAACTTAGTCAGTACGGAAGGGTGAAAGGTCACCTTGTCTTTCCAAAATATTTTTCAGTAGGCTCCCTTTGGGTATAAACAAGGCGTTACATCTGCTTACAGGAGGTGATACAAAGCTTATTGTCCAACAAGAGGCATAAATGTTTTACGGAATATCTAATCAAGCATTCTATAAAGGAGAGCCAGTTAAAACTTGTATGTTGGCAGTAGCTCAGATTCATACGGTTAATACTCTATGAAAGGTGACCTTTTGTTTAAGAATGGCTCCCCATGCAATGGGTTGAATACTCCACCAGAGTATTAATGATAAAAAACTTAAATAGGACAATGTTGTAGTAAATGACAATAAAATGGTAGTTACGCCATCACTTTAGCTGCCACTAACACCCCATTAGCATCAATCAAACGAATGAATCACCAGCTTATCGAGAGCTGAGGATTAGAAAAAATTCTTTCTTGCTGTTACCCAACCAGCGCCTGCTCGATCTTCTGGACATTGCGGCGATTCCTCCCATCATCCTCGATCTGGCCTGCCAGCTTCGATGCACTGGTGACCACTGCCTCACCCTGCCGCAGTTCCACGGTGATGCGCTCTCCGAAGGAGACTAGTGACAGCGGGGTTTCCATCTCCAGCTTGCCTTCCCGTTCACGAAGTCGCCAGTGTTGCTTGCGGGCAATATCTGAAATAATAGCGCGGGCATCCTGGCTATTCACTGTCACCGTCTTTACAACCATATTGCGCTGTTTGCCGGTAAAGGTTTTGCAGATGCCCCAGATGCTCAGGCCCGGTAGGATAACGATGCTTACCATATAAATCACTAGATTTTTGCCGGTGAATCCGGCATAGAGTACCCAAAGGAGGCCGAGAATTATTGCCAACAAATAACTGATGATAGCGGAGCGGCGAATGCTTTGGTCGGTGATGTTGATATACATGCTGTCCTTTTTAGCGTTGAACGTAAGGGAAGTGCTGGCGTTTATTTGTTCGGTAGTAAGGGGACGGTGTAGTGTTCACCAGCAGTAAAAAACCACAGTGCCAAGCGTAATATTTTTCATCAGAGGTTTGTAGTAGTGCTGCTATCAAAGAAATCCAAATTTGCCCCTATAGTCAACAAAATCCGGTTAACGCATTATATGGCCAAAGAAAAGGCTGTTCATAAACAACTTGTTTGTGCCAAACCAGAAAGCCCGGAAGTTGGGATTGTCGGTAAAATTGATAACCACCCCTTTGCCAAAATTAGCTACGCCCACGGCAGCCGTTCCTCTCAGCAAATCTTCTTTTTCTTCGGAAATATAGCCGGAGAGCAGAGGCTCTTCCGTATACATCACCGGATGCACATAAGGATTGCTGGCAGGTTCCATAAACAGGGAGTTGCTGCGGAAAAGGCTGATGTTTTCATCGTCATAGCCATAAGCAATAGGATGCGTAACATCCAGGCGTGCCTCAAAGATTGCGCCGCCGATTACCTGTGCTCCCTGGTAAGCTTCCCGGCTGGCAAAGGGACGCCGACTGGCGGAGTCTGCCGGAATTTTCTTGTAACGGAAGCCACCCATCTGACGGTCGGACAGCCATTTACCTGCTTCCTGCATGGCAATCAGTGTATTTCCCTTTTGAACCCACTGCTTCAACTTTTCTGTAGCTTCTGTGGAAATTTCCCGGTAGCTGCCATCCACCATGACCAGCACGTTGTAGCGGTCCAGCTCCACCTGATTAAACTTCTCAATGGAAAGTAGGGTCACTGGGATTTGAAAACGCTGATCTAACAGATGCCATACCTCTCCGGCATCATAGCTGTTCACACCCCCTTCGATGAGCAAGGCTATTTCCGGTTTTTTAAGCGTGACAAACTTTCCGCTTCCCAGACTAATGCCATCGTTGTTTAATCCGGTAGAGGCATTGTATACGGTAATGCCATCTTCTGTCACTATTTTCTCAATCAATGAATCTATTCGTGCTTTAGTGGCCTCTTCCTGAATACTAAGTGGCAGCAGGATGGTACCATAATCAAACTTTCTGCCCTGGGCATCGGAGAAAGTATCGGTGGCTACTTTGAGATTCAACCCCGCCTTCAGCAACCGATAGATGGCCCGATGGGCATAGTAACCGTCTGGCTCGAAAACATAAGCATACTCACTTTTACCTCCTATCAAAGTACCCTGCGGAAAAGCGAGGCTGTCCACTTCTTCTCCTGTGTGGAGGGCTCGTTGCGTGAGGGGTGCATAATTCAGATCAAAGGCCAGGGGCATCGTCCAGGCGGAAATATCATAAAAAAGACTATCGTCAAAGGTGGTATTTTTCTCAAAAAGGGCTTTGATCAGATGATACTGCTTTTGCGCCATAGGCACTACATAACTTTGGTCGGCAGGAAAGTGACTATCTTGTTGGGTTATATCCTGTGTTGACTGATAAAAAGCAATCTGATGTTGCTGCAACAACTGCGTGAAATGGTATAGCCTGGCTGGATCATTGGGTATGGCAAATACGTATGCCTTCACCGGATCCTCAGCGGCTTCTGCCAGTGCCTCCTGATAGAAATTTCTCTGGTGCGTAAGGAGCTCTTTTTTCATAGCCAATGCTCCCTGCAACGTTGTCAGACTCACGGTAAACTGATTCCGGATGGTGAAAGGAAAGGTTAAAATCCCGTTTTCACTTTCCTGGGCATGACTGCGAGAACTGGCTTGCTCAAAAAGGATACCCACCCCACCATTGACATCCGGATAGGTAGACCCTTTGCCATAAAAGAAATCGTCATAATTTTCCTGGGTGTAGTAGAGAGAACCAATGGCATCTAAACCTTTCGCATGGTATTTCCCCAATTGTTCGGTGAGAATAAAGGTGCTGGCCGGCGTGTTAGGGTTTTCACGGGAGGGTACGCCAGGCTGGAAGAAAAGAGTGGCATCCGTTCCCATCTCATGATGATCGGTCAGCACATTGGGTTTCCATTCGTGAAATTTGACCAGGCGTCCGCGCGATTCCGGATGTTGTAACAGCAGCCAGTCGCGGTTCAGATCGAACCAGTAATGGTTAGTACGCCCCCTAGGCCAGGGTTCATTCTGTTCTATATTATGAGGATCCGTACTCAGATGCAGGCTTTTCCGGGAATTCACCCAGGTAGCAAAGCGGTTCATGCCGTCGGGGTTGATAAACGGATCGATCAGGATGATGCTGTTGTCCAGCAGACTATCAATAGAAGGCCCCTGGGCCGCTGCCAGATAATAAGCCACCAGCATAGCTGCATTGGTGCCGCTGGGTTCATTTCCATGCACACTATATCCCATCCAGACCACTACCGGAGCTTCCTCTACAGACACTTCTTGGGCACTTGCAGGATCGGACAGGCGCTGGTGCTGGGCTTTCAAAGCGTCGATACGCTCCTGGTTGTTCTCCGAGGTAATGGTGAGCATAATCAGCGGACGTTGTTCATAAGACCGGGCATAGACTTCCAAAGTGATACGGGGAGAGGCTTCCGCCAGCGTCTGGTAGTAGGTGAGCATCGGGTGGTATTCTCCGTGCATTTCGCCTACTTCAAAGCCCAGCACAGTAGAAGGCTTGGGAATAGCCGGATTGTAACTGACATCCTGAGGCAGATAATAGGTGAGATCGACAGGTTGGGACAAAGCCAGCGATTTTATCAAAAAAATGAAAACAAAAAGTGGATAGTGTTTCATAGAGATACAATAGAGCGATAAGTTTCTTCAGGAATTTTCAGTGAAAGAATAGCGAACAATATATTAAAAGTTAAATTTGCGGTAAAACGTTACATCCTTTTTTCCATTCATAAAACCATTTTTAGACTATGAAAACCATTGATGACATTAATTTTTCAGGCAAGAAGGCTTTGGTACGGGTTGATTTTAATGTGCCTCTTGATAAATCGTTTAAGATTACGGATGATACCCGCATGACGGCGGCAGTCCCTACCCTTAAAAAAATATTGGATGATGGAGGTTCGGCCATATTGATGTCACATTTGGGGCGTCCTAAAGATGGTCCGGATGAAAAATATTCTCTTAAATATCTGGTAGACCATCTTTCAGAAATCCTGGGAGGGGCTACAGTACATTTTGCCAATGACTGTGTAGGAGAAGAAGCGGAAAAAAAAGCCAGCCAGCTACAGCCCGGGGAGGTCCTGCTGCTGGAGAATACCCGTTTTCATCCGGAAGAGTCCAAAGGGGATGAGAAACTGGCGAAGCAAATGGCCAAACTGGGAGATGTATATGTCAACGATGCTTTTGGTTCTGCCCACCGGGCGCATTCTTCCACCACCACGGTAGCACAGTTTTTTGACGAAAAAGCAGCCGGTTATCTGCTGAAAGCAGAATTGGATAATGCTGACAAAGTGCTTAATAATGCTGCAAAACCTTTTACAGCCATTATGGGGGGCGCCAAAATTTCTGATAAAATTGAAATCATCGAACAGTTACTGGATAAGGTGGACAACTTGATTATCGGAGGCGGAATGTGTTATACCTTCTTCAAAGCCATGGGCGGTAAAGTAGGCAATTCGCTGGTTGAAGAGGATAAGCTGGATCTGGCCAACGAACTGATTCAGAAAGCGAAGGAAAAAGGCGTACACCTGCATCTGCCGATTGATTCTATCATTGCCGATAAATTTGATAACGATGCGCAAGCAAAAGTGTCTAATAACCACACTATTCCGGATGGCTGGATGGGATTGGATATTGGACCGGAAGCCAGAGAAGTTTTCTCTCAGAATATCCAGCGGTCTAAAACTATCTTGTGGAACGGGCCGATGGGTGTATTTGAAATGTCTAACTTTGCCGAAGGAACCCGTCAGATTGCAGAATCCGTTGTTCGTGCCACAGAAAAAGGAGCCTTTTCACTCATTGGAGGAGGTGATTCGGCAGCCGCTGTGAATAGCATGGGATATGGTGAAAAAGTTTCTTTTGTCTCTACCGGAGGAGGCGCTTTGCTGGAATATATGGAGGGAAAAGAATTACCGGGTGTGAAAGCTTTGATGGAATAGGGTTTTGGGTTCTAGGTTCTGGGTTCTAGGTTTTGAGTGTAGCGTTTATGGTTTTGTGTAAAATAAAAGTAACATAAATCCTTCAGTCCTTCAACCCCTCAGTCCTTCAATCCTTCAATCCTTCAATTATTCTAGCATTCAATCATTTTATGTTCTATGATCATTCCTGCTGCGGATCGACTGCAACACGTCAGTGAATATTATTTTTCCAAAAAACTTCAGGAAATCCAACGGATGCGTGAAGCAGGCTGCGATGTGATCAATATGGGCATAGGTAGTCCGGATATGGCCCCTTCTGAGGAAACGATTGAGGCACTCTGCCATTCGGCCCGTCAAGCGGAGCATCATGGATATCAGCCTTACAAAGGCATCCCGGCCTTGCGAAAAGCCATTGCCCAATGGTATCATCAGGTGTATGGCGTTTCGCTTGATCCGGAGAAAGAGGTATTACCCCTGATGGGGTCTAAAGAAGGTATCACGCATATTTCACTTGCCTTTTTGAATTCTGGTGATGAAGTCCTGCTACCCGAACTGGGCTATCCTGCCTACCGTGCGGTTACGCAAATGGTGCAAGCCAGCCCCCGGATGTATCCGCTGGTAGAGCAGCAAGACTGGCAACCGGATCTGGAAGCCATGCGAAGGGAGGATTACTCGAAAGTAAAGCTGATGTGGCTGAATTATCCGCACATGCCCACAGGAGGACCGCCCCGGCGGGAGGTTTTTGAACAATTGCTTGCCTTTGCTCATGAGAAAAAAATTCTTTTATGCCATGACAATCCATATAGTTTAGTATTACCCACTGGCGATCCGCTAAGCCTGCTGTCGATACCCCACGCGAAAGAGGTAGCCATAGAGCTTAATTCCCTGAGCAAATCTCATAATATGGCTGGCTGGAGGGTGGGCTGGGTCGCAGGGGCAGCCTCCTACCTGAATGAAATTTTTAAAATCAAAAGCAATGTAGATTCGGGTATGTTTAAACCCATACAGGAAGCGGCGGTACAGGCCTTACAAAATCCGCCAGTCTGGCATCAACAGCGGAATGAGGTATACCGCGAACGAAGGGAAATGGTGTATCAGATCCTGGACAAACTGGGATGCTCCTACTCGACCCAGCAGCAGGGACTATTTGTCTGGGCACGCCTTCCCTCTCAGGTGAGTTCGGTAGAGGATTGGGTAGACAATTTATTGCAACAGTATCATGTCTTTGTGACTCCAGGTTTTATTTTTGGTGAAAAAGGTAAAAATTTTATTAGGCTTTCATTGTGTAATACAAAACATATTTTGGAAAAAACATTAGATAGATTAAATAAATTTTGATTTTTTTATAAGTATAGGATGCTTGATTCTGTTTGTTTATTTTTGCCACAAGCCGAAAAAAATTTTTCAATAAACCGTAGGATATTTTTAATATTTCTGAACGGTTATGGCAGTTGATAAATAAAATTAGCAACGTATCACTGATTCCTTTATGAATATCTGCATTATAGGTTTAGGATTACTAGGAGGCTCTACAGCCTTAGGATTAAAAGCAAAAAGCCGGAGGTATCGTATCATCGGAGTGGAGGTAAACCGGGAGCACGCCGCCCATGCTTTATCTTTTGGTATCGTCCATAAAATTCTTCCCCTGGAAGAAGGGGTGAAGCAGGCTGATATCGTCATTCTGGCTACACCAGTCGATGTCATTCTTACCTTACTGCCACAGGTTTTGGATGCTATCAGCAAAAAAACGGTAGTAACGGATCTGGGCTCTACCAAAGAGCTTATTTGCCAGTGCATACAACATCATCCGAACAGGTCTCGCTTTGTCGCAGGGCATCCCATTGCCGGTACCGAACATTCCGGACCGCAAGCGGCTTTTGCGGGGCTGTTGCCGGGCAAGCAAATGATATTATGTGATAAAGAAAATTCGGATCTGGATGCCCTGGACATGGTAGAGAATCTGTTTATGCGGCAGTTGAATATGCGGATCAGCTATATGGGAGCTGTTGAACATGACCGGCACATCGCCTATGTATCTCATTTAAGCCACATCAGTTCTTTTGCATTGAGCAATACGGTGCTGGACAAAGAAAAAGATGAACGTAGTATTTTTGAGATGGCTGGCAGTGGTTTTTCCTCTACGGTCCGGCTGGCAAAGAGTTCTCCCGATATGTGGGCGCCTATTTTTACCCAGAATACCAAAAATATTTCACAGGCACTGGAAGCGTATATTAGAAACTTGCAGCAGTTTAAGGAAACCCTGGATGCTCAGGATGCCCATAAAAGTTATCAGTGGATGCAGAAAGCCAACGATATTCGCAGAATACTGCTCGGCATTGAAAAATAAGAATAAACAAATCGGCGATTATTTTTATTTACCATACACAGAAGCAACGTCCATGCTGTCCTGATACAGGAGTGGAATACTTCTTGCATAGCAAGGTCTAACTGGTTGCCGTATCGAAAAAATAATTACTTTCATTGCTAGGCTTTTTTGCTTGTCTGTGTTCCTGTGGATGCCTTTGAGGGTAACAGCACAGGAAGAGGAGATATTGTATACGCAGCCCTTCCCGGATACTTTAAACCTGAGGCTGTTGTGGGTTAACAAAGGTCTCAACCTCCGGGTGAAAAACAACCAGGGAGATTCTGTATTTTCCTATGGGCCACAATACCGACCCTATGCAGGTTTTGGGGGCTTCCTCTGGAATATTGGGTTTAACTTCCTGGTACCCCTGCCACAAACCCGCCAATATGAGCAGATAAAACGTTTTGATTTTCAGGGTTCTCTTTTTGCTAAATACTGGTTGATCGATGGCATCTATCAGCGTTATAAAGGCTATTATATTCATCCGGTAGGAAGTAGACCCAATGCCCTGGCCGACTACTTCAACAGTGACCTGCTGGCCAGAAAAATACAGGCTTCCATTACCTATTTACCCGAAGGAGATAAAATATCGCTCCGGTCTCCCTTCAACCAGGGCAATCGTCAGATAAAATCAGCCGGTTCGTTTTTACTGTCAGGGGGATTCTCCTACTTCAAGCTCCAGGGTGAACAAGGTATTTTGCCGCGTGGGTGGATAACTCCTGAAGATCCTTCCCTCATACATGATGTTCGTCTGGCATCGATCACAAGCCTGATCGGATATACCGGCACCTGGGTGCTGTCTCAGCGTTTTTACCTGCATTTGTATGGGCTGGCGGGTCTGGGATTTCAACAAAAACGCCTGGAGAACGCGCAGACCATTCATGCCTTCTCTGTCAAACCGATTTATGATGGACGTGCGGGCTTTGGCTATGACAATGGTCATTTCTATGCTGGTGTCTATGGTGTGATGGACTATGCTTCTTTTCAGGTAGAAACGTGGAACTTTCAGGAGCTGAGCAGCCAGCTCCGCCTGTTTGTGGGCATCCGGCTGACTGAACCAGCCTTCCTGCAGAAAATCAAACCCGGATTTTTGGAGAGACTTCGAAATAGCCCCAACATTCCCTTACCCCCGATTTTTGGTTGATGGCATTAACTTTTACAAAAGGAAGGTGGGTATAAACCAAACATTCGGCGGAAGCACAGGTTGAATTAGTAAAATTTTTTGTGTGACAACTATTTAACTTGTTTACCATGAATACGCAAGATTCTAAAGCACACCTGACCCCTCTCTCCGTTAAGCTCAAAGAGCTGGAAGAAAAAGGATATCAACAAGAATTTGTTTTTGCGGGAGGTGTTCTTAAAGATACTTCTGGCAATACCTATCAGGCTTCTGAATTGAAGATCATAGAAGAACATCGCTTCGAGGGAGAAAGCAACCCGGATGATATGTCTATTTTATACGCTGTGAAAGGCCAGAATGGAGTGAAAGGAACAGTAGTAACGCCTTATGGCACTTATGTAGACGAACTGGCTGAGTTTATGAAGGATGTGGAAGAGCAGCGGAAGTAATTACAATTTCCGTGAAGCAGCCGGTTCTACATAAGAGTTTTTGGTGGGTAGGGGAGGCCCCACAATAATTTTCCTGACAGCTCAGTAAGGAAACCTATCATTCATTGTCAGCCTGGAGATGAGAACGCCAGACTCATTTTCTGTTTTCCAAAAAGTAATGCTATCAAATCAGCGACACTGTAGACAGTTCGCTGATTTTTTTATTAAAGTGAATTCTTTAATTTTGAAAGTTGTATCAAAAAAAAGCACTCCTCAACCTACAACTTATGAAACATTATATTGGCATTTTAGGCTTGCTTTGGTTGGTGGCTTGTGGTCATCGCCTGCAGGAAAAGAAACTACTTGTCTTTTACAATGCCAAGGAAACCAACATTGAAAGGGATATTCAGAAGTTACAGTCGGTCAGTGCCACCGAGGCTATCCGGGTGGATACTACCAGTAACCTTTCTCTCCTCAGGGAAGACACGCTTCAGTTTTATAGCACCGTCGTTTTTCTTGACATACCGGGACAAGCCTTAAACTACAAGCAACAGACTGATCTGGAACGATACGTACAGGCCGGTGGCGGTATCATCGGTGTGAATACCATGCTGGAGCCAGCCTATCAGTGGCCCTGGCACGACCGGATGATAACAGCCCTGGCGCCGGCTGATGAGCATCCTGTGAAGGTAACGCAGGTGAATACACAGGAAAAGACAGAAAAGCAGTGGCAGGGCAGTCATAGCTTTGATGGAGGGCAAGTTACTTTTCTTTCTTCCCTGGTAGACTTTCCGGATGAGCAACTGGCCGAAATGCTGACAACCTCCATCGGAAGCAATAGCCTGCATTACGATAGAGCCCGATCACTACAGGTGCCTGACGAAAGCCGCTTTACGCGCATCGTGCTGGATGGTGATCTGAATGAGCCGATGGAGCTGGATGTGTTACCCGATGGTAAAGTAATTTATGTGCAAAGAAGGGGAGAAGTAAAACTCTATAACCCGGAGACCAAGCAGGTGAAGCTGCTGGCTCGCTTTGACGTGAATACAGAAGGAAACTATGAAGACGGTATGCTGGGGGTAGCCCTGGACCCCAAATTTAAGATGAACCGCAGAATATACCTGTTTTATTCGGCACCCAACCCGGATTCTTTGCAGCGTCTGTCAAGGTTTTACCTGGCCGACGACAGCCTCATCCTCTCCAGTGAAAAAGTTATCCTGGAGGTACCTACCCAACGGGAAACCTGTTGCCATACCGGCGGTTCTATCCAGTTTGGTCCTGATGGGCTGCTTTATCTTTCTACCGGAGATAATACCAGCTCCAAAGAGTCGGATGGGTATACCCCCATCGATGAAAGACCGGGGCGTAGCCCTTTTGACGCCCAGAAATCTTCCGGGAATACCCAGGATCTGAGAGGCAAAATACTAAGAATCCGGGTCAACGAAGATGGCTCATACAGCATTCCCAGTGGCAACCTGTTTCCGAAAGATGGCTCCCTGGGTCGACCGGAAATTTATGCCATGGGTTGCCGGAACCCTTTCCGTATTGCCATCGACTGGAAAACAAACTGGCTGTATTGGGGTGATGTGGGTCCGGATGTAGGAGAAGCCAGCATTCAGGGTCCCCAAAGTTATGACGAGTGGAACCAGGCCCGGCAGGCAGGTAATTTTGGCTGGCCCTATTTTGTGGCGGATAATAAAGCCTATCCGGATTGGGATTTTACGACCAATACCCCGGGAGAATATTTTGACCCGGAACATCCTGTCAATGATTCTCCCTACAACTATGGTAGTCGGGAATTGCCTCCTGCCAAAGGGGCCATGATCTGGTATCCTTACAGCGAGTCCGACATCTGGCCGAATCTGGGTACAGGTTCACGCTCTGCCATGGCAGGTCCTATCTTTTATTCGGATCGTTACCCGAATTCTTCTGTGAAGTTCCCTGACTACTATAACGGTAAGTTCTTTATCTATGAATGGGCCAGAAGCTGGATCAAAGTAGTCACTTTTGATGAAGAGGGACATCCTGTCAAAATAGAACCTTTTTTGCCGGATATGCCCGTTTCCAAGCCCATCGACATGGAATTCGGACCGGATGGTGCTATGTACCTGTTGGAATACGGCGCTAATTATTTCGCGAAGAATGATGAAGCCAGGTTGGTAAAGATCGAGTATGCAGAAGGAAACCGTAAGCCGGTGGCTGAGATCGCTGTCCATCAGAAAAATGGGGCGGCTCCCTTTACGGCCCAGTTTTCAGCGGCAGGTTCTTTTGATTATGATGAGAGTGACGCCCTGACTTATGCCTGGAAATTTGAGGGAGAGGAAGTGCAATCTGAAGAAGCAGAAACTTCCTTCACGTTTGAAAAGCCTGGTATCTATACGCCCACATTGATAGTGACCGATGAGGCTGGCAATACGGCAACAGCGCAGACAGAAATCAAGGTAGGCAATGCCCCGCCCGCCATCGAGGTAGCCTTCGAGGGTAATCAGAGTTTCTTTTACAATAATACACGCCTCTCCTATCAGATTAAGGTAGAGGATCAGGAAGATGGCAGCACAGAAACCGGTAAGATAGACCCTTCCCGTGTCAACGTCACTTTTGATTATATGCAGGAGAGCAAAGACCTGGCACTATTAGGTCCCAATGCTATGGTGACTCCTTTTTTGAAAGGAAAAAACCTGATGGATGGCAGCGATTGTAAATCCTGCCATGCCTTGTCACAGACATCCATCGGACCTAGTTATGTACAGATCGCAGAACGGTATTATGAAGATACGGGTGCCATTAATATGCTGGCTGAGAAGATCATCACAGGAGGCAATGGCAACTGGGGACATAGCATGATGGCCGCGCATCCCCAGCATACAGCAGAAGAAACAGTAGAAATGGTCAAATATATTTTATCACTGGCCGATGAGGGGCAGCAGGCACAGGCTGGCATCCCTTTGAAAGGGACTTTCGTGCTCAACAGACATGGGGCTGCCGATGAAGAAGGGCGCTACTTCTTGTCTGTCAGCTATACAGACCAGGGTGCCAATGGCATGCCGGCGATTGCCAGCCGTAAACTGCTGACACTGCGGCATCCTAAAGTGCAGGCGGAAGATTATGAAGCTTTTAAAAATGTACAAAGACAAAGGCCCAACGGAGGTGCTTTCGCTTTTGTCAGCAACATACAGGATGGGTCTTATATTGTCTTCAAAGACATAGACCTTTCTCATATTACCGCCTTGACCTATCAGGTAGGGGCGGGTCCGGAGGGAGGAACCATCAGTCTGCGATTGGACAAACCTGATGGCCCGGTGGTCAGCCAGGTAGCGGTGGCTCCCTCACAGGAAAGACGCGATTTTCATGAAGTCGAAGCGGCAGTAAAGGCAACACAGGGAGTTCATGATCTCTACTTTGTCTTTACCCACGATACGGTGAAAGCACAGAACCTTTTTGCCCTGGATTGGATTTATTTCCAGCCTCAGCAACCGATGATACCTTAAAACAAGTATGGATTTTCCGGAATCTTTTTTCCGGGAAATCCTTTATACTGCATGATGCCTCATTATTTCCCTTATGCCCATGTACAATACACAGTAGCGCCCGGACTCAAAAAGCTGGGTACTGATTTTGGAAACGGACCTCCTGACCATCAGGTCTTTCAGATAGGAGGCGATTACCACCTTTTTCGTCAGAATAAGCTGGCCTGCCGGTCAGAAAACATTCAAAAATACTATCGGCGGGAAAGAGAGCAGGCCAACACTTTGGCCGTCATCACCCATTTTATTGCCAGCCAGCTCCTCCACAATTATCCCCAATATTTTCAGGAGGAAGAAAGTAATGGAAGCCGTAGTATGACCAACCAGCTCACTGGGGAAACCATCCTGTATGATCAGCAGTCTCAGCTCCTTGCCCCTAGCCATTACCTTTCACTGTTGGATGCCCTGGCCAGCCAGGTACCGGAAGATCTGGCGATCTGGCAGGTACACGACACAAAGGATTACCTGTCTGCCATCCACCTCTGTGCCCCTAACCACTGGGCACCTGCCGAAAAAATAGGCAAACCTTTTGCAGAAGTCCATGCGCCAGTAGCCGGTATGGAGGCTTTGCGGGCACGGTACCAGCCCATGCTCAAGACCCTGTTGCAAGGAGGTACCTATGTTCGTTTTGCGTGGGGCCTCGGCACCGATGATCGCCTCAACCACCATCCGGAGCCGCCTGCTGGCGTAGATCCTAAGGCGTGGCAGGGGCGTCATTTTGATCCTCAGCATCCTTCCCTTTTTGTGAGAGTAGAACGACAAACACTCACCGGGTTTCCGGACGTACAAGCCCTGTTGTTTACCATCAGAACGTATTTCCAGGAAGTGAGAACGCTTGATAAGGAGAGGCTTTCAGCACTACATCAGGCTGTAGCCACCATGCCGGAAGAAAGCCTACATTATAAAGGGCTATACCATAGCAAAAAGCCCATCCTTACCTGGATGGAGGCACTGGCAAAGCCTGTCTGAGGAATGTCAACCTTCTATTTTTCTTCTACCGGTACAGGGACAGGCTTATCCAGGCCGTAGGCAAAGAACAATCCGAAAAGGGAAGACAGCGCTGTGACGAAGAAAAAGAGAAGGGTAAAGGTGATGGCTGTTTCCTGGTGAATATCCAGATAGTGGTACCCGTACAGAAATACCAGTTCCCGGGCACCCACGCCGCCGATGGTAAAAGGAAATACGGCTACTACGGAGGAAACCATGAACAAAGTCAGATAGTCGGTATAACTTTCCTGGATAGAAACGGCTAACAAAAGAAAGACAGCCGCCACAGCCTGCCCTATCTGTACCCAGAAAGACAGATGAGTGGTAACGATAAATTTTTTCAGAAAGACCGGAAAAAAGAGCTTATTACCCAGATAGTAGACCGGTATCACCAGCAGCGTCGTCAGGGCTGTCAGCAGTCGATAATAGGGGATGGGTGGCGTAAAAGTGCTCAGGAGCAGGAAGATGCCCGCCAGCAACAGAAGCAGGGCTAAGCCACTCAACCGGTCCAGCAGGGTAGCACTGATAATATACTTTGTTTTGACGGTATGCTGTTGCCTTAACAGATACACCTTATACCCATCGCCCCCGATACTTCCCGGTAAAAACAAATTATAGAACATACCCAGATACATGAGCTTGATATTAAAGCTGTTGGATAAGGAAATCCCAATCGCCTCATAATACGCCTTGATCCGGAAAGCCGCTACAATTTTGGAAATATTGAAAGCCAGCAGAGCCAGCAGAAAATAAAACAGCTTGGTAGAAGCCATGGTAGCCACTACCTGTTGAAAATCAATTTTCTTAAATACAAAATACAAAGACCCAACCGTTAAGATCAGCTTCAGCAGGAAACTGATGTACCGTTTGGCAGGAGATCTTTTCACAGGGGGCGGAGTCGTTGGGTTGGCTGACACTTATCTGAATTTAATGAGAAAGAAATCCCGGTTATCATATTGAAAAGTATACAAAACTTCATACTCCTGACCGTATAACAGGGCCTGGTCTGCCAGAAAAAAATCCCGGGTGTTCGGCTGGTAAGACCTTGCCAGCACTTTTTCTCTTGCTCTTTCAATATAAAAAACGGTGGACAAAGAAAAACGGGTGTCTTCCCATAAGTGCAATGAATGTTCCTGAACCAACTGATGGATTGCCTGGGCGTCCTGCTGATCCTGATAGGCGCCCGTATGCGTAGCCCGATAGGGTAGGATGGTAAAGTCAAACAGCAATCTGAGCAAGATAGCCAACCCTATGATCTGTAGCAGACTGTAAGCGGGCGCTTTCAGATGAAACCATAGCAACATACCCAACACTGGTGCAAAGAGTATCACTAACCAAATCAGGTACGGGATTTCCTGTAGCGAAGGAATCCAGGGGAGCGACAGGCAAGTAAGCACTGCAAGAATTATTAAAACGGTAACAACACGGGTGAAAATACGATGCTGCCACGTGTGCGTAACCTCTCCTGTCTGATGGTCCAGAAAATAAAAATAAGCGTAGGTAAGCACCATGACAGGAAAGGGGTAAAGCATGTACACATACCGGGAGCGGGTACCTGGTGAGATCCAGTAGATAAGAATATTGCTGACAAAGATCAGTATTGAAAATACAATGAGCCTGTTCTTTTGCAAGGTAGCCAGCCATCGCTTCCTGAACAGAAAAATGATGAGCAGGGAAGCCGGGGCAATGTTTTTCAGCGTTTCCAAAGGGAAGATAAACAAGTGACCTACCGCCGACAGCAGGCTGTTTTCCAGCACAGTCCGTTCACTGGATTGTGACCAGAGGGCGGCAAAATATTGGTCCAGTCCGTTGTATTGGGCATACAGCCAGAAATAACCGACAACGATGACACTGTAAAGTGATAGGCCACTCAGATGCGCTAGGGTAAATAATCGTTTAAAATCCCGGTGATACAGGAAAAATACGGGCAGAGAGATACCCAAGAATACCATAGAAGGAAAGCCTTTGGTGAGGGTACCCAGGGCTCCAAATAAATAAGTCAGCAAAAAAAGGAGTGTATACTGCCTTTTTTCATAAAAATGAAAGAGGGAAAAGAAACTGGCCAGGGTCAGAAAGGAATAAAACAGATCGATCTCACCGGCGGTGGTTGTAAAATAAAATAACAGATCGGCAGACACCAGAAAGAGCAGCGCACTGTAGGTGGCAAAGCGCTGCCCTACGTGTCGTTTACCAATCAGAAAGATCAGAAAGCCCATCCCCAGGTAGGACAGAACAGAAAAGAAACGGCAGGCATATTCAGAGTATTGCCCAAACAGTTGATACCCTCCTATGATCAGCCAGTTGTACAAGGGAGGTTTTTTATAGTAGTACTCTCCCATTTCTGTAGGCACGATGAAGTTATCATTGAAGATCATTTCCAGCGCAATCAGAGCCCTTCTGGGTTCTTCCAGCCGCAGGGGTACCATCCCCAGATGAATAAACAACCCTGCTATCAGCAGGAAAGTAGCCACCAGACTCAACCGCTTTTCTGTCTGCTGTAAGGGAACAGGCGCTTCTTTTACAGGAAAAGGATTCATGCAATTCGTCAATATCTTTTCGCCAGCAAAACTAAAAAATTTAATGACTGTATAAGCCATGCGTCAGTAAAAAATCCCCCAAATTGGGGTAAGCCTATTAGGGATTGCAGGCATTTATTCTGTATTGAATTCGCTCAAAATGCGTATATTTATATCTTTAAAATGATTGAAATACAACATGTTAGTAGGTGTTGACCGCTTTTGGAAAAAGCCTCCTGTCACTTTCAGCAGATTCTTACAGCCTCTGAGCGGGATGATGCAGCAGGGATCCACCTTGAGAATCATCCATCCTTTCGGGCATGCCTGTCGGCTATCCCTGCTTTGGGTCTTAGGGCTGGTCTGCACTTTTCAGGTAGCGCGGGCACAGAGTTACAGTTTTGCCCAGTATGAGGTGGAAAACGGGCTGGTACAATCCTCTGTCAATCATTTCATGCAGGATCATTTTGGCAACCTGTGGATCGCCACGGCAGGTGGCCTGAGCCGTTTCGACGGGCATACCTTTACCAATTACTATGTACAGGATGGTCTGGCCGGAAACAATCTGCTGTTTCTCTTTGAAAATAGCCGTCAGGAGGTAATGATCGGTTCCAACATGGGGTTAACGGTTTATAATGGCGACACTTTTCATACCTATCAGCCCCGGGATAGCAGTGGTGCCGTGATGTCTGTTCGTCATATCTGGGAAGACACCGCTGGCCAGGTTCATCTGTTGATGGAATTTAATACCATGGCCACTTTCACGGGAGATTCCATCATTTTTACGGAATCAGACCAGGCGTTTAATGAAGAAATCAGCGGTCAGTATATCAAAAGACTGCTACAGGATGATCAGGGTTTGCTGTGGCTCTGTACCTATCAGGGCGGGGTGTACCAATGGGACTATCAAACCATAACGCCCTTGTTGGAACCACAGGAAGAACCGCTTTACCATTTTTCAGACCTGCTCTTAGAGGACCAAACCTTATGGTTACTGGATCTCAGAAGAATTGTCCGCTATGACCTGCCCACCGGGCAGATGGAAAGGCTGACCCTGGAGGTACCTGATTTTGAGCGAACCTTCTCGCTGGCCAGAGACAACCGGGGCATGCTCTGGGTAGGGACTACCAGCGGGGCTTTCAGTTTTGATCCCCTAACCCGGCAGGTAGACCCTAAAAGTCTGGCACTCACTGGTTCCACCATTCACACCATCTACAAAGACAGGGAAGGTAATATGTGGTTTGGCTCTTTTGGTGATGGTATCTATAAATTCAAGGGACGCTTGTTTACCAAGTTAAGAAAAGAAGAAGGGCTCAAAGTGAAAACCATTATGGGATTGACCCGCGACAGCCGCGGTGATCTGTGGTTGGGCTCTTATGGCAGTGGCGTAGACCGGTATCGTCAGGGTAAAATTGATCATTTTGGCATCAGTGAAGGGCTGTCTAGCGAATTTGTGTCCTGTGTGGTAGAAGACAGTGTAGGGCAGATCTGGTTAGGCACCCTGTATGGCTTGAATCGGTTTGACGGAAAAAAGTTTACCAACTACTATGTAGAAGATGGATTACCCGCTTCCATGGTCTATACAGCACTCAGAGACAGCCAAAACCGATTGTGGTTCGGTACTTACCGAGGGGCTATCCGGTATGAAAAAGGACGTTTTCAACCTTTATATGACGAAAAAGATTCTCTGTTTAAAGCCGCAGTTACTTCCATGATAGAGTTACCCGATGGTGATCTGATCTTTGTGGCAGAACAGGAAGTGTATCGGTACCATGAAGGGAAGGTTCGCTTGCTCCTTCCTGCCCGTTTATTTCAGAATGAGGCTGTCACGGCAGTGGTGCTGGATAAAAACAATCATCTGCTCTTCTCTACCATGAATGGCTTACTCTACCATTACGATACGGAAACCCGTGATTTTTATTTGCTGAACAAGAAAAACAAAATTCCTCAGATCATGATCTATTCTATGGTCTATGCCGAAGATCAGAGCTTGCTGATTGGTACACAGCGGGGTATTTTTCGTTTTTTCTTCCATGCAGACGGAGAAATTGACGAGGTGGTTCAATATGGGAAGAACGAAGGTTTTTTGGGTGTGGAAGCGAATGCCAACGCGATCCATAAAGAGCCTGACGGAAGTATCTGGTTTGGCACTGTCAACGGAGCCTATAAATTTAATCCGGGTGAAGTAGAGCACAATAAAGATGAGGTGCCTACCCATCTGACAGGGGTCAGGCTTTTTTATGAAACGGTGGATTGGACCCAGTTTACCGATTCGGTCAGCCAATGGTACGATATTCCGCAGAATCTGTCGTTGCAGTATGACAACAACCACCTGGTGTTTACTTTCAAAGCCATCAGTTTTACCAATCATGACGCTGTACAGTATCGCTTTATGCTGGAAAACTTTGATACCGGCTGGTCGCCGGAAACAGACCGGACAGAAGCTGTGTATGCCAATATTCCTCCGGGTACCTATACTTTCAAGGTAAAAGCTAAAAACTATAATGGCGTGTGGAGCGAAACGCCCACCACCTTTTCCTTTGTGATATTACCGCCTTTCTGGCAAACCTGGTGGTTTTATGTGTTGCTGTTGACCGGTCTTACCATCCTGATCAGGCTCTATATTCTTTGGAAGTTAAGGCAGGAAAGACAACAGCGCCTCCATCTGGAAAAAGTAGTGCTGAGCCGTACCAGCGAAATCAAAGCCCTCAACGATTCACTGGAAATAAGAGTGAAAGAGAGAACGGCCGAGCTGGAGTTTTCCAATAAGAAATTTGAGGTAGAGTTTAATCTGCGGAAGCTGGATCAGGAGCGGCTGGCACGCCAGGAAAAAGAATACCGCATGCTGGTCAATAACCTGCGGGAAGTCATTTTCAGAACGGATTTCAATGGGAACCTTACCTTTCTCAACCATCGCTGGCAGGAGTACACGGGCTATACCTTGAAAGAAGCTCTGGGTACTCATTTCACCCAGTATCTGCATTTCGAAGAAAAGAAAAAGCAACTGAGAGCCTTTTATGCCCTTATGAAAGAAGAGATTCCCTACTTTGAAGTGGAACTACGGGTTCATCGTAAAGATGGCTACTCCTTCTGGGCGAAAGTGTCGGCCCGACCGGAGTATGATGAAGAGGGCAACCTGATTGGTACGTATGGAAGTCTGGTAGATGTTGATCAGAGAAAGAGGGCTGAGTTTGCCTTAAAAGGCAGTGAGGAGAAATATAAATTTCTGGCAGAGAATACCCAGGATATTATCACCCTGCATGACCCTGACCTGAAATATGTCTATGTTTCTCCCCGCATACGGGAGGTAGCCGGTCATGAACCGCAGGATTTGCTGGGAAAAAGGTCGCTGGACTTTCTACATCCTGATGACCAGGAAATTTATCTGACCTTTCGGAATGAAGTAATACAGGAAAAGGTCAACAAGGGCAGAATTCTCCGTTTCCGGAACAAGGATGGAGAATACCACTATTACGAGACTTTCCTGAAGCCCATTCTGGATGAATATGGGAGGCTGAAAAACTTTATCTCCTCCAGCCGCGACGTCACCGAGAAGGTCATTCTTTCTAAAGAAATTGAAAAGGTCAGAAAAAAAGTGGCGCAGGATTTTCATGATGAAATGGGGAACAACCTGGCCAGTATTTCTGTGCTCTCTCAGATTATACAGACCAAACTGGGAAACCAGAAAAATGGCATTGAAGCACTGCTGACGAAAATAGATACCGCTGCCAAAAACCTGTTTCATGGTACCCGGGATTTTATCTGGGCCATAGATCCCAAAAACGATAACCTGAAAGAAGTGTATTTTAACCTGAAAGATTTTGGAGAGGATTTGTTTGACAATACGGGGATCAATTTTTATGCTTCTTACGAGTCGGAAGAAGAAGATGAAAACTTGAAGCTCCCTTCCGGCTGGAGCCGGCAGATTGTGCTGATCTACAAAGAGGCCCTTACCAACTCATTGAAATATTCCAGAGCCTCTCATGTATGTATGGATTTCAGGTTGAAAATGGAATCTTTTCAGATTGCCTTATCCGATGACGGGATCGGATTTACGGTGATGCCGGACAGGGCCCATTACCGGGGATTGCAGAATATGGAAGACCGGGCCAGTAAGATTAATGTGTGTCTGACCATTGCCTCCAAGGTGCAAAACGGAACCCAGATTTTGTTGCAGGGAAAAATCACCCAAAATGGGGTATTAAAATATTAAGCCTCTTCCCCTGTATTATCGTATATAATGATACTACTTATCCTACAACCAACAATTGAACAATGCCCGAAGATGTTAGTAAAATTTCCATTGTAGAAGACAATGAAGTGGTTCGTGAAGGGTTTGCGCTGTTGATCAGCAGTGTGAGTCATCACCAGGTGATCAGCACCTATTCCAATTGTGAAGATGCCATCAAAAATATTTTTGCCGATAAACCTGATATTATCCTGATGGACCTGGAATTACCCGGCATGCATGGGGTAGAGGGTATTCGCCGGATCAAAAAAATACTGCCAGAAGTGAATATCATTGTGATTTCCGTGCATGCCAACAGTGAACTGGTTTTCCAGGCTCTCTGTGCCGGAGCCAGTGGATACATCACTAAAAATGCTGGGCATTCCAAACTGCTGGATGCCATTGCGGAAGTACAACGGGGCGGAGCACCCATGAGCAGCCAGATCGCCCGTTTGGTGGTACAGTCTTTCCAAAAAAATACCGATTCTCCCTTAACAGCCCGGGAGACCGAAGTGCTGGAGCTGTTGGCCAAAGGCAAAAGCTATACGGTGATCGCTAACGAGCTGTTTGTACACAAAGAGACCATCAAATCCCATATCAAGAATATATATGGCAAGCTTCAGGTCAACAGCAAAGCCGATGCCATCGAGAAAGCCATCAAACAACGGCTGATCTGAGCGTTTTTCTCGGTGCAAAGCAAAGTCTACCCTTTATGATGCATGATAAGACTGTTGTTCCATGGGGTCGGTTGGTTTTCTTTCCTGCAGTAAAACCTGTTCATACTGGCTCAGTTTTTTCTTCAGGTCCGCTATTTTTTTTCTCCTCCTGAACCGGGCAGGTATGCCCACGACATAAGTCAGTAGGGCGCCGGTAGCCAGACACCCCAGAATCACCAGGGCCAGTGAACTTTCCGCTTCCCAAAATCCCATATAAATCAACACGGGTGTTGTGTTTTGCAAAATAAAAACGACCAGTAAGATGGCTATACACAACAGCATAAATAATAGAAATTGCATGATTCTAATGATTAAATGATGATAAAAAACACGGTCTTAAGCGTCAGATATTGACTCCCCCGTTTTGTTTTGAAGCACTGTTTCCCACAGATCCAGCAGCCTAGATACGGCTTCCACCAAAGCCGCGATGTATTTGTCGTAAGCAGTAAGGCTCAGGTCTACCAGATCTTTCCATCTATCTTCCAGAGAGGCACCTACTGCATTTTTTTTCAGCGCTCTCTTCTGATGTTCCAGATGTCGGATCACTGCCCGAAAAGCACCTGCCTGTATGGCCGAACTGCCCGGGAGTTTTGCCTGCCATGCTGCAATCTGTTTGTCTAGGTCTGCTATGGTCTGTTCTTCCTCGGTGGGAAGGGCTAAAGCTTTCATGATAAGGCAATGTTGTAATCGTAGTCATCAACAACGATGGGTCCTTGCCCGAAAGGCGTTCGTACGGCTACCTTTCCATAAAGAAATAACCCACCGACAGCTGAAAGCTGCGGTTACGGGCTTTGTGTTGTTCCAGGGCAACCGTATTGATCAGGCGATCGCCCATCACATTGCGTAACCCCAAATTATACCGTAGATCCAGAAAGAGGGTCGCCAATTGCACGCCAATACCCGCCGCTACGCCGTAATCCACCGCCTTGAAGGCATCCCGGTTGTCATACACAGTGTTGTCCCCTGCATCATATTTATATTTTCCTTTTGTCATAAAAGACACCTGTGGTCCGGCATACAGGCTGATGGCTTCCAGCGGTTTGAGTTTGAATAGGATAGGGACATCTACATAACTCAGCCTTTCCTTTATTTCAATCTCATTGGCTGTATATTTAGCACCTTTGGTGGCAAACAACACCTCAGGTTGCAGGGCAAAGTATTCAGATAAGCCTGCATTTTCCAGGCTTATTTCTGAGACTAGCCCGAGTTGAATGCCCAAGCGGGTCCCTCCATCGCTTAGGTTTGTCAAAGAAAAAGAATTGATACTCAGACCTCCTTTTACCCCAAATCTTAAATCCTGGGCATAGGTGGTCAGGCCGAAGGCCAATAGGAACAGGAGGAACGTAGAAATATTCTTCATGGACAACATAAGGTTAAGCGAAAGGATCAGTGTAGATGGCGATAGTGTAAAAAAAAGGTGAAATTATTCCTGCTTACTGTTCATTTTCCTCCGTATCACTCAGTGTAATGGGTTCAGCAAACAAGGTTTCCAATTGGCTGATCGCTTCTCTGGAAGATTGTATCTGCTGTTCTACCTTCGCAATTTCATCTCTTTGGTTGTGCATAATCAGATCCAGGGCTTCCTGCCTTGACTGATCGCCAATCTGTTTGTTGTTAAGCTCAAACCGCTTGGCCTCTTTGGTTTTGTCTGAAGCCAGTTGCTTTTCAATTTTGGTTAAGCTTCTTGCCAGTCTTTTCTGCTCCCGCTCATTTTTTTCAAAGGCAGATTCCAGCGATTTCTTCCGGCGTTCGTTATCCGTGAGCTGATCCTGATACTGGGCCATCTTATAACTTTTCACAAAATGCTTGACCGACTTACGCAGATTTTCCATCTCTGTTTTGTTGTCCTGCGTATTGAAAGAAATGTCGTAGCCGGGCATAAAAGCCACTGCCATCCGTGTTTCGTTGCCTTCGGTGAAGAAGCTGGCTTTCAGATCACCCTGTTGGGTAGAAAGGCTGGGAATAACGGTTGCTTTGGCGATGGCTGCTTCTTTGCCATCTTTCTTCATTTTTACATCCCACTGCTGTTTGGCGTATTTCATAAAGCTTTTTCTCAAAACATCCGTGGGCTCTTCGCCTACATTGATGACCCAGGCATTGACCGATTTACTGCCCATAGGTATGGTTTGTTCCACTGGCGTATAGTTCTGAGCCAGAAGCAGAGTGCTTGTCAACGTCAAAAAGACGACCAGGAGCGTATGCATTGTTTTCATAGTATAGAAGTTTAAGGTTTTTTAAATGATTTTACTCTTTTGACGGCTGAAGTGGGCAAAAGTCACAGGTAGACATAAATTTTTTGCCACTGAAATTTTTCTTAAATTTTATGTGACTTTCAGCAGATATTCACGTCTTAACCCATTAATGTAAGCCTTGAGCCACTCCACCCATATAGAGCACGCTAGCGATGAGGATATTGTGCTATATATAATAAACCGGAAAAATACCGCTCTGTTTGGTGTTTTGTATGATCGGTATGCGCAGAAGGTGTATTCTAAATGTAGGAGTTTTACAAAAGATCAACAAGAAGCCGAAGATCTGACCCATGATATTCTATTGAAAGTATATCTGAAACTGGGTGAATTCGCCTTCAAAGCGAAATTTTCTACCTGGCTTTATAGCATTACCTATCATTTTTGTATTGACTATAAAAGGAAATCGGACAAACAAATGGAGAATTTTCAGCAATATGCAGCCGACACCGACACAGAGGAAGAAGATGATGCTGCGCTGATACAGATCAAAGTAGAACTTTTGAGAAAACTGCTGGAAAAGATCAGCCCGGAGGACAAGGCATTGCTGCTGATGAAATATCAGGATGAATTGCCTATTCAGGAAATTTCCGGTATTACGCAATTATCAGAAAGTGCAGTAAAAATGCGTTTGAAAAGAGCAAAAGAAAAAATCGTGTCCATGGCTAAAGCTGTTACCTTATGAAGCAAAACGATAACCCCTTTAAACAACTGGCCGAAGAACCTGTGCCTGATACCCTCAAGGAAAAAGTGATGTCCAGCATAGAAATGAGCCAGCTGATGATAGATATGGCAGATCTGTTTGTTGTCAAGATGGGAAAAACGGTGACCGAACTATTTAAAACCAAACCTAACGATACCAATCATGGAGCAGGTAAATGAATGGCGGGAAATATTACTGTCTTCCCTGAATCAATTCACTCGAACCATCATGAATGCCCTGCCCAAAGTGCTGGGTGCTTTCTTACTGACCCTGATAGGCTGGCTCCTGGCACGACTGGCGATGTATGCTACCCGTAAATTGCTTCAATCCAAAGCACTTCATCCCCTGATGGAGCGACTGAATCAATTGTCTTTTTGGCAACAATCCACGGTCAGGCTGGATAGTGTGCAGATCGTCAGCCGGTTTGTCTACTGGGTCATTTTACTTTTATTTCTGGTAGCGGCCTCAGAAACCCTGGGATGGACAGCGGTTTCACGAACGATCGGCACCCTGATTGGTTACCTGCCGGCTTTGCTGAGTGCGGTGGTCATTCTGATTATCGGGCTGTATATCGCCCAGGTTGTGCGGGGGTTTATACGGACAGCTTTACACACCTTAGCCCTGAGCTCTGCCAGGCTTATCAGCAGTCTGGCCTATTATATCATCGCCATACTGGTCATCCTGACCGCTATGGACCAGGCAGGGGTGGATACCAGCATCATCACTTCCAATCTGATCTTGCTCGTCGGGGCCATTCTGGTGGCCTTTGCCATTTCATTTGCCTTGGCTTCCAAAGATATACTGCAAAATATTCTGGCTTCTTTTTATAGCAAACAAAACTTCAGGGTTGGCGATAAGATCAGAATCGATACCCTGGAAGGGGAAATCGTCCGTATCGATTCCATCTCTATCGTGCTCAAAACAGCCTCGTCGGAAGTGGTATTGCCAGCGTCTACCCTCGTTTCCCGGCAGGTAGAAAAGCTGGCTGATCTGCCGGAGTGAAGGGATGCCTTCTTCAATGAGGCTGCATAGTCATAGACTCTTTTTGAACCTGCGCCAGGATATGGCTGGGTGGTATGCCTTCCTTGTCTTTGATATACAATTTCTTGCTGGTGTAGTCAAAAATAAGCTGAAAATGCTTCAGGGCGGCAGTGCCCAGGGTACCATGACGGGCAATGGATTTCTCAGATTTGCCTAACTGAAAATACTGTTCTTTTGGAAAAATAGTGAATATTTGTTCCACGACCTGATTTCCCAGTTGTAAGCGATCGATAAATCCGGTCAGGCAGGTCATGCCACCACTAAAACCTACTCCTATCCTTTGTCTTTTTAACTTCAATGGCATAGGATAGGGTGAGCCTGCTTCCGGAAAGAGCATCAGACCGTTGTTAAAGCCCGTATCTACCAGCAGGTTTACTTCAGAAAGGGTATTATTGATCAGAAGTGAGGTACGGATAATAGGTTTTTCCTGTACCATTTCCATAGAGACAGAAGCATAATCTGGTGTTGGGATAAAGGTGCTATGCTCTATCAGCTCAATTTCCTCTTTCACAAAATCTATTGCTACCACAAAGCTTCTGAACAACACAGAACCCAAAAGGCCATGAATTGGCGTTTCTTCCAACTGAAGTAAACGGAAGGGATTGTGATCCAGCACCACCATGCCGATACCATCGGTAGCAGCGCCCGACAGGTGCAGCCCTATTCTGTTGATGACCTGTCCCTTAACCGCTTTTCCATTTCCGGCTCCATGAAAGCTGATGTCTCTGCCCATGGGAACTTCCAGGCCTTCCAGGTATTTTCTGTTGAACAATATAGCGGAGGAAGTACCGGTGTCTAAAATAAAATTAAGTGGTTTTTTCCCGTCCAGCATCACCGGAATCACAATCAGATTTTCAACTAGTTTGAAAGGAATGGTGGCCGAGTTGCATCCGTTGGTCAGGTAGAAGATTTTATGATGGCCGACCGCGAGGGTAAGGTTGCCTGTAGAGACGATGATGATGAAAGTCATCAGTGCCTTCAATACCAAAAAAATCGTACTTTTCATGAGGGTGAGGGTTAATGTTTGCTTATGAAAGCTACAGAATCCCCCTATGGTAAAGTATCGCTTATACTGTGGGTTTTTCAAATCGATATACTCACCCGATCCAAGGGAGAAGAGTAGTGAAAATCAGCCTTAGCTCATAAAAATGTATTACAAAATCCCTCAGTTGGGGGGATAAGACATTAACCCAAATCAGGTGAAAGGCCCAAGAAGGCTGGTATTTATCTAAAAAATGAACTAATAAGCAATTTCCCCCAAATTGGAGGAAATGAAATATAACAATTTGAATAAAAAATAGATTACTACTGAGCCTTTCTTTTGAGTAGACTTATCCAGTAAAGAAAATGGAAATTTACCCCTGTATTATGGCGTAAAAACACTGTAAAATATGAGTTTTCAGCCCAACACTTTTATATTTATTCTGCAAAAGATCATACCAAAAATAATATCAAAAAATACTCCATTTTACGTGATATTCTACCGATACTTAAATACTGAAATTTGTATTTGGCCTTGCATAAAATTTAAAAAAATCATTTCCATTGATCATATCAAGTGCCAAAGAAGTACAAATTTCTCGTTGAAAAACCATTAAACATATGAGAATGAACTTTTACAATTTTTTAAGTTTAATCTTGCTTTGCCTGTGGTCCTTCATGGCACAAGGTCAAACTGTGAGTGGAAAAGTAACTTCCAGCGAAGATGGCAGTGCTTTACCAGGGGTGAATATCATCGAACAAGGAACAACCAACGGAACTGTTACCAATATGGATGGCGATTTCCGGCTGAATGTATCTTCCGATGACGCTATCCTGGTTTTTTCTTTTATTGGTTTCCTGCAAAAAGAAGTACCTGTCAACGGACAGTCTCAGATTAACATCGTCCTGGAACCGGATACCAAACAATTGTCTGAGGTTATTGTGACCGGCTATGGTACCCAGTTGAAACAGGACCTGACAGGCAATATTGCCAAGGTGAGCGGGGAGGAGGTACAGAACGTGCCGGTGCCCAGTTTTGAGTCTGCCATACAGGGTAGAGCCCCCGGGGTTTTTATAGAAGCCGGTAACGGAAAACTGGGAGAAGCCATCAAAGTACGGGTCAGAGGCTCTTCTTCTATTTCCGCTTCTAACCAGCCGCTCTATGTCATTGACGGTATTCCTATCACCAGCGAAGACCAGGGTACGAATATCAACCAGCCTACCAATCCCCTGGTAGATCTGAACTTCAACGATGTGGCTTCCATAGAAGTGCTGAAAGATGCTTCTGCGGCAGCCATCTACGGATCAAGAGCGGCCAATGGTGTCATCATCATCACCACTAAAAGAGGAGAGACCGGCAAGACCCAGATCAATGCGGGCTACCAATACGGGTTTAGCAAGCCTACCCGGAAGATAGGGTTTCTGAATGCCACAGAGTATAGAGAATTGTATACAGAAGCCACCTTGCGCTTTTTGGGAGTAGATCCTGTTACTGCCACCCCACAGGATCGCATAGATGCTGCCGACTTTCTGGAAAATGATGTAGGAATCAGCGGCTTTTTGTCTGACTCCGTCACCAATACCAACTGGGAAGACCTGGCCTTTCAGGATGCTCCCTACAACCAGTTTAACATCTCTGCTCAGGGAGGCGATGAAAAAACGCAGTTTTACACAGGTCTCACCTGGCTGGATCAGACAGGTATTCTGATTGGAAATGAACTGTCCAAAATCAGCGGCAGAATCAACCTGGATCACCATGCTACGGAAAAGCTACAGTTTGGCGGGGGATTGAATGTGGTGCGAACGGTAAACGACAGGGTCAACAATGACAATGCCTTTGCTACTCCTATGCAACTGGTGGCGTTGTCTCCCATAGACCCGGCTTACGATGCGGAAACAGGAGAGCCCAACCCGAACACCATCTATTATAATGGACTGATTGAGCGGAAGCATGCCTTTTTCACCACGACCGTCTGGCGTACTTTTGGCAACCTCTATGGTGCCTATGAAGTGCTGCCCGGCCTGACCTTCCGTTCTGAATTCGGGTTGGACGTGCTTAACCAGAACGAAGAGCAATACCAGGGACGTGAAACCCAGGATGGCGCTCCACTAGGTGTGGGCTTCAGCCGGGTAAACCAGGTCATCAACTACAATACCAACAATTACTTCAATTACCAGAACATGAACAGCGACGTTCATTCTATTGGTATAGATGTGGGGATGAGCTTCCAGTCTTCTCAAAACAATATTACCTCCGTGCAGGCGAAAGGTTTTCCTGACGACCGCCTGAATACCATTGTCAGTGCCACAGAAACAGTGGCTTTTGGCAGCTCAGAAGAAGCTTTTACCTTTCTTTCTTACTTTCTGAGAGCCAACTATAAATTTCAGAATAAATATTTGCTGACCCTGAGTAGCCGGGTGGATGCTTCCTCCAAGTTTGGAGAGAACAACCGCTATGGTTTCTTTCCGGCCGTGTCGGCTGGCTGGATTCTCTCAGAAGAGTCGTTTCTGCAGAACGCTTCCCTGCTGAGCTTCTTAAAACTGCGAGCCAGCTATGGTATCACGGGCAATGCGCCTGCCAGCAACTTTTCATCGCTCGGCTTGTTTGAAGGGGTAAATTATGCAGGAACCTCCGGTCTGGGAACCTTTGCCCTGCCTAGCCCGGATCTAAAATGGGAGACGACCGCCCAGACCGATGTAGGGATTGACTTCGGATTTTTTGATGACCGCCTCACCGGGGAAGTGGATTACTATTACAAGCATACCACCGACCTGCTGCTCAGTAAAACCCTGCCACTGACCTCAGGCTATACTTCTATCTTTAAGAATATTGGCAGTATGGAGAACAAAGGGATAGAGGTAGCCCTCAACTCTCAGAACCTGGTGGGTGAATTCACCTGGAGCAGCAGTTTTAACATAGCTTTCAACCGCAATAAGGTGCTGGATATTGAAGGGTCCGACATTATTGCAGAACCCAACCGGGTACGGGAAGGAGAACCGCTGGGTGTCTTTGTAACCCGTAAATATGCGGGCGTTGATCCTCAAACCGGGGATGCCCTCTATGATGATGGAGAAGGGGGAACCACTTCGGATTACAATGCGGCTCCCAACCTGGTCATCGGAAATCCTAATCCTGATTTTGTGGGAGGATTTACCAACGACTTTATGTATCAAGGATTTGATCTGAGCGTGTTCTTCCAGTTTGTCTATGGCAACCAAGTGTACAATGACGGAGGTCGCTTTCAGTCTAACAACGCTTCCGGTTTCTTCGACAACCAGACCAAAGACCAGATGAGGCGATGGCAGAAACCTGGGGATATCACCGACGTACCCCGGGCTGATTTACTGTCTGATGTGGGCACCCAGACCTCTTCGCGTTACATGTCTGATGCCTCTTACCTCCGGTTAAAAACTGTCACCCTGGGCTATAATTTCGCATCAGGCCTCATTGAGAACGTCAATTTGCGAAGCCTGCGTTTATTCGTGACAGTTCAGAACCTGCTCACCTTTACCGATTACAAAGGATGGGATCCGGAAGTGAACTACCTGGGTACCGGTCGTACACAAACCAATGTCAATCTGATACAGGGTATTGACTTTTATACGGCACCTCAGGCCCGTACATTTACCTTTGGTGTTAACGTAGGTCTTTAATTTTTAACAGAAAACTTATGAAACGCAAACAATATATATCTGTCGGTATGATTCTGACAGCCTTGCTGCTGGGTGTCGCCTGCCAAAACGAGCTGGAGATCACCCCCCGACAAGCCCTGCCCACCGATGATGTATTTACTTCCTCCGACAATGTGGTGGCCGTACTGATCGGGGCTTATTCTGATATCAAAGGAACCTTTGGCACCAACGAAGGGGGTGAACTGTATGGCGGTGATTTTAATATTATGAGCGAACTGCTGGGCTCCTCAGGCGATGTGCGTTGGGGAGGATCATTTTCTACCTATCGTGAATTTGATAATAAAGCCATTACGACTACCAATATTCTGGTGAGGGATAACTGGTTCAGATCCTATGAAGCCCTGAATACGGTTAACCTGATCCTGATGCACCTGGATGTGGTGGATGAAGCTTTTCGTCCGCAGGTAGAAGGCGAAGCCTTGGCCATCCGGGGGTTGGTGCACTTCGATCTGGTTCGTTTCTGGGCACAACCCTGGGTAGCCGGTACCGACAATAACAAACCCGGCATACCGCTGAAGCTGACCCCTACCGTTACCGAAGAAGATGCAGAGGTTATTCAAAGGGCCACCGTAGCAGAGGTTTATGCCCAGGTCATAGAAGACCTGACACAGGCGAGAGACTTGCTGGTACCCTATGATCAGAATGGTACCCGTATTTCTAGCTACACTGTGAGCGCCATCCTTTCCAGGGTGTATCTGCAGCAGAGTGAGTTTGCGAAAGCTGCGATGGAAGCCGACCGGGTTATTGCCTCCGGTTTATACAGCCTGGTGGATGAGCCGCTGAAAGCTTTTAACAATCAAAGCAATACGACCGAAGATATCTTTGCCTTACAGTTGAATTCCAATAGCAATGTGGGAGATGGCAACACCGGGTTGACCACTTTCTATGCCCGCCTGAATGGTGTGGGGCGAGGCGATATGCAGGTACAGCCGCAGCATCTGGCAAAATATGAAGCGGGTGATCTTAGAAAAGGATTGGATACCACCCTGGCCCAAACCGCTACGATTGTGAACGTAGACTCTATGTTTTACATCGGAGTGGGAGGGCAGAACGCCGGCAGCATACAGGTAGCCAAGTACGGGAATGTCAGTACTAATATTCCGGTGGTACGGCTGGCGGAGATGTATCTGACCCGTGCTGAGGGGAATTTTGAGGCAGGTGTCGCTATTGGAGCGACGCCCACTGAGGATATCAATGTGATCCGGCAAAGAGCAGGACTACTCCCATTGGCTACGCCTGTTACCCGTGAGCAGATCCGTCAGGAAAGATCACTGGAACTGGCTTTCGAGGGTTTTGCCCTGCATGATATCAAGCGTTGGCAACTGCCTGTCGGTGATTTACCCTATGATGCGCCGGTGCTGGTGCTGCCGGTTCCTGAAGCGGAAATAGAAGCCAGTGGCATAGAACAAAACCCGGGTTATTGAACAGCCTGAGAAGAACGGTAAAACAATGTACGATGAGGTATTGTCATCTATTGTTTTATCGTTCTTTTTCATGATAGTGAGCTTTCGGACTAGTTGAATACCTTTGTAGGATACAGACCTCCCAGTGCGCCAAAAGTACATTCCTGCGTGGGTTCATAGTCAATGTTGGCATCGTCTATAATGAGTCCGGTTTCATCTGAGAGTACTGTCTTACCCCCAAAGCTATCTATATCCGGGCATTCACATCCTTTTCCGTTGGAGGTAGGGGTACATAAGCCGCATTCTCCTGTGCAAAGGACATACCATACCAGGTTGTCCTTGACCAGCAAAGAAATCTTGCCATTCTCATTCACAGTACGGAACCCTTCCGCTCTGTAATTTCCCTTGGCATCTTCACCGATCCGGACAAAACCGTAATCAGCCTGAAACTTTCTTAGTAAAAACATCTTCACAGGGCCACCATCTGCGAATGTTTTTCCCAGCTGATCGGCCAGGAGTTGCAGTGTACCTGTTTGGGGATTCGTTTGTGCAATGACAATACGGCCATCCTTAATGTTTTGCTGTGTGACAACACCTTCGGGAGATATCCAGTCGATAGTGGAATCTTTTGGTGCAATAGGCTCGCCTTGTTCCGTACAGGAAAAAGCGACCAACAGGAGAAAGAATTTAATTGTTTTCATACATTTCATTGTTGATGTGATAAATTTTCCTGTAAAAATGCACAGTAGTGTGCGGAATAGAAATTGCCATTCCATAAGTGGCAGGCCTGGCTGATGAACTGGTAGAAAAGTCTGAATAAATGGTGAGAGTATGTCCTGATAGGCACCCAGCAGGGTTTATGGTTCGGCCTTTCACTTTCAAGAATCCTTTCTGAAGTGTGAACAGGCGTTGTTGAATTTATTATACATTCTGTGGAAGTATCTCAACTGATCTTTCAACACTTGCTTCATATCCTGCCATTCCAAACAGAATTAAGCACACGCAAGGATGGTATTGATTTTGGATTATATTATGGCATGACTCACAAACTTTTATAACAGAACGCCAGCCATGAAAACCTACAGACTCCCTTCCATCCTGTTGATATTTTCATTGATACTGATCAATGCCTGTTCTACCAATCCGGTCACGGGAAAAAAAGACCTGATGCTCATTTCCAAAGACCAGGAAGTTGCCATGGGTAAAGAATCTGATCCCGAAATTGTGGGCTATTTCGGGCTGTATGAAGATGAAAAGCTTCAAAAATTTATTGAAGAACAGGGACAAAAGATGGCCGCGCTTTCTCACCGTCCGGATTTGACCTATGAATTCAAAATTGTCGATTCTCCGGTCGTCAATGCTTTTGCAGTGCCCGGAGGCTATGTGTATTTTACGCGGGGGATCATGGCGCACTTTAACAATGAAGCTGAATTTGCCGGGGTTCTGGGCCATGAAATCGGCCACATCGCTGCCAGGCATTCAGCCAAACAGTATAGCAAGTCTATGCTGGCACAGGTGGGTCTGGCTGTTGGGATGATCGTGTCGCCTACTTTCCGTCAATTCGCTGATGTTGCCAACACCGGTGTTCAGTTACTCTTTCTTAAGTTTGGCAGAGATGCTGAAGAACAGTCGGATAAACTGGGTGTAGAATATTCCTCCAAGATAGGGTACGATGCCCATGAGATGGCAGGGTTCTTTAACACCCTGAAAAGACTACAGGAAGAGAGTGGACAAAGTGTACCTACTTTTTTATCTACCCACCCCGACCCTAAAAATCGGCTAAAAGACGTAGGGGAACTGGCTACGAAATGGCAGCAGAAACTGAACCTGACCAATCCGGAAGTGGAACGGGAGGCTTATCTGCGAATGATTGATGGGATCATCTATGGCGAAGACCCCAAACAAGGTTATGTGGAAAACAATGTTTTTTATCATCCGGTGATGAAATTTGAATTTCCTATCCCTCGTGGATGGACCTACCAGAATACACCCCAACAGGTGCAGATGGCCCCTCAGGAAGGCAATGCCCTGATGATACTGACCTTGTCGCAGGAAAAATCTTTAGAAGCCGCTGCACAGGCTGTCTTGCAAAATTATCAACTGACACTGGTAGAATCAGAGCAGGGAGAAGTCAACGGGATGCCCGCCCTGGCGATGGTAGCTGACCAGCAGCAGGAGCAGCAAACTATCCGGGTGTTATCTTATCTGATCAATTACAACAACACCATCTATAATTTTCTAGGGGTGAGTAGTGTCAACGATTTTAATCAGTTTACATCTACTTTCAACCAGACGATGCAAAACTTCGATCAGCTGACAGATCCCAGTAAACTCAATGTGCAACCGTATCGTGTGCGTATCAAAACAATAGAGCGTAGCGGTACCCTGGCACAGGCGCTTCAACAACACAGCGTGGAAAAAGACCGGATGGAAGAAGTGGCCGTCATCAACGGGATGTCCCTGGAGGATAAGGTAGAAAAAGGTGCGCTGATCAAGGTAATCGAAAGGGAAGAAGCCTCTTTCTCGAAGCGCTAAGCGCAACAGTTTTTCAGGCAGACATAGAAAAATTTGCGTTGTCAGCCGGAAAAAATCATTGGTTGCTGATCCGCATTTCGCTATCTTAAGGGTAACGGAAGGAAATACTTTTCCGAAAACCTTTACCTACCTCTTTTTAGCTATGGCAGCGCCCTTGATTTTAACAACCACCCGCCTGCGGTTAACACCCTTTCAACGGCAAGACAAGGAAGTGTTACATCGCATCTTTACAGACCCTTTTGTAAGAAAATTTCTATGGGATGATGAAATCATTCCTGCAGCCCAAACAGAAAGTTTTCTTGAAAAGAACGAACAACACTTTGCCAAAGATCATTGGGGACTATGGAAAATACAGCAAAAAGACGGGGAGACGATCTTCGGTTTTGCCGGTCTGTGGTATTTTTTTGAGGAGCCACAACCTCAACTGGTGTATGGCCTCCTACCCGCTTATGCCAAGAAGGGCTATGCGACCGAAGCCTCTCAGGCTGTAATCGACTACGCTTTTCAGACACTGAAATTTCCCTATCTGATAGCCAGTTGTGATACCCCTCACCAGGACTCTAAACGCGTGGCTGAAAGACTACACATGGACTGGGTAGAAGAAAAAACAATGAACAGCCGGCCTACCACTTTTTACCGGATTGATCATCATGAATAAAACTTATTCCGCTTCAACCCAGGCATGGTTCAGATAAGTGACCAGCGGAAAAGCCGCCAGAAAGACTTCTACTACATACGACATAAAATCAGGGGCTCTGTATTCTTTTTCCGTCAGAATATGCTCAGCATAAAACTCTTTTTGTTTGAGGATCGCTATATCCGGATGATCCTCCTGATAGCCCTTTGGCGGACGCTTTAAACGCTCTCCTTTCAGGTCACCAAAATATTGTCGAAAAGAAGGAGCGGCCAGAATGTCTTTGAGAGGCTGAGGGTTGTAATCAATCTCCTGACGGATCTGATACAATTGCTGTGCACTACACTCCCAGGCCCCGGCTCCCAGCATAGACACACCATCCGGTTTGATGCGCAGGTAAAAAGGAATATGGGTCATCTTCTTGCCACCCGGCGCAATGATCGCACTCATATGAGTGGTATAAGGTGTCTTGTCTTTGGAAAAGCGGATATCCCGCTGCTGCCGGTAGATACAGTCTTTGGCACGTAATAAACCCAGCGGATAAAATTCATCTACCCTTTGTAACAGCTTCTCTATAAATTTCTCAAAATCCTGTCGTGCCTGTTGATAAAACGCTTTGTTGGCGTGGAACCATTCCCGGTTATTATGGGCTGAAAGGGCCTCTAAAAAATCAAGGGTAGTGGAAGAAATTGTCAGCATAAGGTTAAAAGTAAAAGGCATCGGTAAGATGACTGAGGAAAAGTATCCTTCATTCCTCCAGCTAAAATGAAAGGAAAAAAGGAAGCAGACAAGCTTTGCTGGCTATAAAATCTTATTCACTGTCTACAAAAAAGGGAGGATGTTTTTCTTCTATATCCGTAGCTTCCTGATACGCTTTGGCTACTTCCAGGATGGTAGCTTCGTCATACAAACGACCTATAATGGTAATACTCTGCGGATGACCTTCCGCATCGAATCCATTGGGTACGATCACCACCGGATGTCCTGTCATGTTGGTCATCAGCAGTGGCGGGAAACCCCGGGTAGGTGCTACAATCACATCAACTGTGTCCATAAGCTGTTGCATTTTTTGAATGAGCTGGTAGCGGTAGCGGTTGGCCTGAATATATTCCACTGCTGGAATAAACCGGGATTGCCGCAGGGCATTGGGACGTGCACTTTCATCCTGCCGGACCATAGAATCATCCAGGTTGGTACGGGTGAGGTCATCAAAAGCAGCGCCAGCTTCTGCGTACATGATCAGCGACAGCGCTTTGATGGGCAGCGACGTGCTGTCGGGTAGCTTTACCGGTACCAATGAAGCCCCCAGCGACCGAAAAGTAGCTAAGGTCTGATCATTTAATGCCTGATGAGTGGTATCCTTTTCGAAATAGTCCTCCGCATAACCGAAGGATAGCTGACTGAGATCAATCTGTCCGTCGTAGCGGAAAGGAAAATCGACGGTCGTTCTGTCCAGCGTGTCGTAACCCTGGATGACATCAAAAACAAGGGCACAGTCTTCGGCACTACGAGCCATAGGGCCAATTTTATCCAGCGACCAGCTAAGGGTCATGATACCGTCCCGGCTCACTCTCCCATAGGTAGGGCGTAGTCCGCTGGCACCACAGCGTGAGGAGGGAGACACGATAGATCCCATCGTTTCGGTGCCTATGGCAAAACCGACCAGGCCGGCTACCGTGGCAGCGGCTGAACCGGCGGAAGAACCCTGGGCCCCTTGCGTCAGATCCCAGGGGTTTTTGGTTTGCCCATCGAACCAAACATCACCCCGGGCCAGGGCTCCAGACGTTAGCTTGGCAATCAGAATGGCACCGGCAGCTTCCAGTTTTTTGACAATCGTAGCGGTGTGGTCAATCTGCTGATCCTTGTGGGTATTAGAACCCCAGGTAGTTTTATAACCTTCTACCGCAATCAAATCTTTGACCCCATAAGGGATACCATGCAAAGGCCCCCGGTAGTGACCGTCGGCGATTTCTTTATCCGCTTGCTGAGCCTGCTGAAGAGCCAGGGTCTCTGTCAGGGTGATCACACTTTGCAACGTATCATCATAGCGCTTGATACGGTCCAGATAAAGCCGGGTGAGCTCCGTGGCGGTGATCTTACGGTTTTTAATCAGAGAAGCCAATTGGAGTATAGTATAAAAGGCCAGTTCATCCTCATGCAGGGGTAGAGGTACATCTTCCGGAATCGTCCATTGGTTTTTTTCATAAAGGGTATCCGGCCGAAAGCTTTCCGGCAGCGGATAGAACAGCAGGGAAGGAGGCGTTTCGTTCTTCAAGGTAAACTCATGCATCAAAGCATAATCCTCTACATTCTCGTTCAGGTCTTTCAGCATGGTATCTATTTCCCAGCCTTCGAAAGAAAAGTCAATGAGCTTTTGTGCCGCTTCCACATCCCGGTGCGTGATCTGCTTCGTTCTGTCCGGCGAAAGCCACCAGAAGCAAAGGAAAGCCGTGAGGAGTGCCGTAGTCAATATGGTTAATAGGTATCTCATCTCTCTAGAAAGGATTGAATGACTGAATGAAAGAATGCGATCATGTTCACCAGTTAAGTAATGAAAGGCTATCCTTCCAGCATTCAATCATGGTCTTATTCCGTTTCCGTACGCTCATTGTCTGGGTTCATGGCTGGTAAATTATCCATGGTTCCACTATACAGCGCATTGAAGATCAGCTTGTAGGTTCCTCTTGGCTGACCTCGAAACTGCGGACGAAAGCCAAATAGGATTACATCTCCTTCGCCATGCTGTACATGCACCAGAGCGCCTTTCCCTCCTATATATTTTTTCTCCCCCAGTGCCCAGCCACTCATAAGTAAACTATCCTTGGCATAGCTGGCTAAAATCTCCACAGGAGGTTCCGGTGCCAGCTTGATGTCTTCCTTACCGCCTTCTCCTTTCCGGGATTGTTTGATGATTTCAAAAGCCCTGCTTTGAGAAAAAGAAACCGCTACTGTGTCTTTCATACCGTAGGCCAGCGGATGATCGGTGTTTACGACCGTACGAATCAGTGAACCGGGAATAAAAAAATCTTTGCTGGGTAGGTCCGTCACGACGTTTTTGACGGGAAGTCCAAATTGTTCAATGGCAAAATCGCTGGCTTCATCAAAGGTCAGTAGGGTGCCCCCTTGTTTGATGTATTGATCTAAAGCCAAGGCACCTTCCAGTCCCATGCCGCCGGTGAAAGCCTCAGGCATAGTGTTGGGCGTGTGGCCATGAAGAATCTGCTGAGGTCTTTGGTCTGGAATGATGATGGCATGGTAAGCCGATAAATCTTTGTTACGTATATCCTCGTCATGCAGCGTGTCATAGTCAAACTCATATTGGTCCAATACCCAGCGTGTCCAGCCTTCATCCATGTTGGCAACCCATGACTTGTAAACCCCTATGTTGGGTTGTTTCAAAGGATACAGGGGCACGTCGGGCCTGGCGGATAGGCCGGTGAACGATAAGCCTAAGTTTTGTGATAAGTCCTGAACTAGTTTTTTTGTATTCTTACCGTTTTTCAGGATAAGCGTACCGGCAGGCATCTCCTGCTGACTTTCCCCTAACCAATACAAGGTAGCGCCTTGGGCCAGTAAGCGGTTCACAGCCAGGGCACTGGCATTGTCCTGATGGGTGAAGGCATAACCATACTGTGCGTTTCCGCCGATGTCTCCGGCAGGAGCTCGAACGGGTTGTGTCACTTCGCTGGTTTTGGCATCGAAGGTGTTCTGCACTTTTACCACTTCTACTCCCATTTGCATCGGTAGTGTCCAGCCGGCCAGATCATAAGGCACTTTGGGCGGTCCGCCCGGATACATTCGTTGATCCGGATAAGCCTGTTTTTCCAGTAAATCTTTCAGGTATGGGCGAAACGCCTGGGCACCATACAAAATAAAGGAGCCTTCCTGAAAGGACTGCCCGTCGGCTTCAAAAGATCGGTTTGCCTGGTGGATTTCCACTCCCCCCTGCAGCAGGATGTTGACCAGGTTGTATGCCTCACTTTGATCCCACTGATCCGCCGGCACGAGGTAAGCGTACGCTTCTTCTTCAGCTTCAATGGCATCTCGACCCATGCGGTACATGTCATACAACCATTTGTCTTTGCGGTCGGCACCGATGCTCAAGGTAGCCATGCCTGCGGTCAGCATGTATTCTACGGCATCCCGGAAGTGTGAGGCCCCCCCTTTCCAGGGGTCCGGATAATTGATAGCCGTTCCGTCGGTAGGAATGCCATTGCCTACCGTTTTAGGCAGGGAGTCGGGTTCGTAATAGCGGGGAGTAGGCGTGGTATGGGCGGTTTCGGTGAGTATACCGATCTGGTTGTGGAAATAAGGCGCTGTGCGCAGGCCACCGTTCCACCACATGGTAAAGGTGACATCAGACACGACACCCGGCATATTTTTCAGGGCAAAGCGGCTGGCCATCTCATTGCCTACCAGGTTGACGCCATTGACCACCCCCGGATGAATGTTCGGGTTGACTGGCTTGGAAAAAGGAGGAATGAAGATGCGAGTCCAACTGGGTGAACTCTGGTGCTGGTTGTGAATGATCTGTGGGTACCATTCTTTGAATAATATCGTGGTGACGGCTCTGGTTTCCGGCTGGGTGTTCATAAACCAGTCGCGGTTGTCGTCATGGCCTACGTAGTAATGGTACAGTACCGGCGGATAGGTAGTCTCATAAGGGGTGCCCAGGTTTTGCTTGTACCAGTTAGCGACAATATCCAGTCCATCGGGGTTGATGTTGGGCATCAGCAGAAAGATGACATTCTCCCGTATCTTCTGCATTTCAGGGGTTTCTTCGGTAGCCACCATATAGGCCAGCTCTGGGGGAAACTGGGTAGCTGCTTTTTCAGTGGAGTGTATGCCCCCATCAATCCAGACGATCGCTTTGCCTTCCTGTGCCAGTTGTTGCGCTTCTTCATCAGAAATACGCGCTCTGGCCATTTTGGTGCTGATCTCTTTCCACTGCTCCAGTTGGCGGAGGTTTTCTTCGCTGGAGATGAAGAGAAGGTATAGGGGCTTTCCCAGAACGGTGGTACCAATCTGTTGCATCTGTACCCGCTCGCTTTTCTCATCGAGCAGTTTCAGATAATCTGTGATTTGAGTATAATCCGCAATTTTGTAATCCGCTCCCATTTGAAAGCCGATCACTTCTTCCGGTGTAGGGATTTGTGCTAAAGTAAGGGTGTGAGTCAGAAAGATACTGAAAGAAAGGAGAACGGTAATCAATGATGAACGCATAAGCAAATAGTATGAATTATGTTTTGTAATTAGGTTGAATGCTAAAACATTGTTTGGGGTTTAAAGCTAATCATAAATTGCTACTATCAAGAAATAACTTTTGGTTTTGCTGGCGAATTAAGTTGAAAGTGCAACCAAACCTCTTGGAGCCATTGATAACATCCTCTTTAGGTTTGGATTGCAGGCTTTGTAATATAACTCATTAGATCATGGTATTTGTTTTTGCTATCGCTTTGGTACCAAGGGGCGCACCCCTTTTCCGTTGTGCTGTAAGCATGCATGGAAAGTGACAAAAGCGTGCGTTACCTAAACATACTAGACGGTAAGCTAGCTGGTCCACATACAGCATCTTTAAAATGTAAAGGACCATGGGTGGAAATCAAATCGTGATTTTTGATGGGGGTTAGGATGGATGGTGGCGGAAGGTGATCAGATTTTCGGCAGACACCTGTGACGTCCACGTAGGAGGTCTTTGATTTTTTTCTATCTTACATCAGCCATTCTATTCTCAAATAGCTGGCAGTAAGCCTTCTTTAACACTACACTATGAAAACAGTAAACATTGGATTGATAGGAGCCGGGGATATTTCTTTGTTGCATGCAGAAGCCATCCGGCGATGTCAGGGTGCCCAACTCCTGGGATTGTGGAATAAAACCGATGGGCTGGCAGAAGAGAAGTCGAAGTTGTTTGGCTGTAAAAAATACGCCTCTGCGGAAGCCCTGCTGGCTGATCCTGCCCTGGATGCCGTGTTTGTGCTCACCGCGCTGGAAGCACACCAACAGTATACCCTGATGGCCTTGCAGGCTGGGAAACCTGTCCTGGTGGAAAAACCGGTAGGCCGGAGCGTAGCTGAGATTGAAAGTATGCAGCAGGCTGCAAAGCAGGCGGGTGTCCTTTGCATGCCCGGTCATAATTACATTTATGAGGCAGGGGTGATGCGGGCTAAAGAACTCATGGAAGAAGGAAAACTAGGCGATCTGGTGTCCATCTATGTGTTGTATAACATCCACCATCCGGAAGCGGTAGCGGCCCGGTATCCGGGCGTAATCCGTCATATCATGACGCACCATGCCTACATCATGCTGTACCTGGCAGGCAGACCTACCCGTTTGTCGGCCATGAAATCTGTGATTCATTATGAGCAGATCACCCAGGAAGACCTGGCGATGGTGACCTTACAGCTGGAAAACGGGGGACTGGCTCATTTCTGTGCCAGCTTCGCTGCCGATGACCATGCCGGCGACCCCTGGACGATGATGATCAAGATCATCGGGACGAAAGGTGCTACACGCTTCAGTTACCGGGACTGGGTGGAAAACAAACCGGCTACGGTGCATTCCCAAACCTATGCTGCCTATCCGTACAGTATTTACCAGGAAGTAGAGTATTTTGTGCACCGGTGCCTGGGACAGAGAGCGGCGCCCCTTTCTTCGCTGGACGATGCCATTATAGCCCAGAAGATCATCGACGCCGCCGAACGTTCTGCCGCAGAGCAACGTCATATTGACTTGATATAGGCTGACATAGACTTCACGCAGAGTTTTGTTAGTGAATTAAGACCTACAATCTTGATCGATCGGCATCATTGAATTAAAAAGAGAAACTACTGTTTTTAAGGTATGAAAACTGTTCAGGAAATTGAAGATAAGATAAGGGCCATAAAGCCATATTTACTAGACGAATTTGGGATTAACCGAATTGGTTATTTCGGATCGTTTGCCAAAGGTAATTATAAAGAGGATTCTGATTTAGATATTTTAGTAGCATTTAATAAGAAGATTGGTTGGAAGTTCTTTGAGTTAAAAGACTATCTAGAATCTGTTGTGGGAAGGAGAATCGATCTAGTGACTGAAATGTCATTAAAAAAACAGTGGAAGGAAGCTATATTACAGCAAGTCAAATACCTATGAAAGAGAGAGTCCATGGGATATAGCTGAAGATCATTTAATAGAGAATAAACTTAAATTACAAGATATATTAGAAAAAGAAAGGGAAAATTGAGAGTTAATCACCAGTAGATGAGTGAGTAACCGAAAGAGAGTGGTTTAAAATCTTTGATTGCACTTGTTCTAACTTAAACAACAGTCCGAAAGAGATTAGTATCGAGCGTACATAACCGTGCTCCTATAGCACTGCTTTCTTGTGTTATTGTACTTTTCTAAATTTTAGCCCTTAAGCTAGCTCCAGTGTTTCTCCAGTCTGTCGCCAAGGTAGCCTTATTCTGATAGAATTGTACTTTTCTAAGAAAGGGTGCTTTGTGATGGGAGGGAAAAAAGCCTCCCGGCTAACCATTCATGATGCGTATCCTCCTTTACTGTTCGGCCGCTACTCTTGAAAATGCTTACCCTCTCCCTGGTTTATCAGAGATCATTGGGGCGAGTGTAGCATCAATCTGTTGTTTCATTGTAAAACAAACAGGATTTTTTTATCTTATATAGTAGAATGGTTCGGCCAGTAGCGGCTCCTTGTCTGATTTAAGTTTGTATACGATGAAGGTAAGTTATTTTGTTGGATTGCTGTTAGTATGCGCAGCCTGTGCCAGTCTGAATAAAGCTGTGGTGAGTGATCCGGAGAGGCGGGAAGGACTACAGGAGCTTCAACTGTCTGCCGGTTACGATGTGTACCAGCTCAGGGTGGATCTGATCAGGGAAGTTACCACCGATTATGTGGGTAATAATAATTACCAGTCAAGTCCGGTGCCTTACCACTATCTGGGGGTTCATTTAGGCAATGGGCTGTTTTATGATGCCAATCGTAACCTAACCCTCAACCTGGATCAGCTGCCTGCCCTGAAAGACCTGAATAATTTCACCATTATCAAGAAAGAGAGAGGTGCCTGGAGGTTGCCGGAAATTTATAAAAAGCAGGCACAATCCTTTTTTAAAGAGAAAGAGGGACTTTTTAAATCCAGACTGGAAGCCAGGCTGGGGGACTCTACCATTGTGGTAGACGAAGGATTTTTGTCTTCCAAAAAGACCATACAGATCAACGTAAAAAGCCTTCAGTATACAGGCGGTCTGGCTGCCACTACCCTGGAGGAGCATCCCGACTATATTCTGTTGAAAGAATTTTTACGCAAGGAAACGTATCGGCAAAAAGACAATAAGATCTACCTGGATAAGGATTATGTGATAGAAGACAAAGGAAATGTTGTAGAGATTACCCACACCAAGTGGCTGGGCCGCCAGACCTATTATTTTATCAAGGTAGCTAACAGCTATTACTTCTTCAACCAGCAATACCGTGGGGTAAAAATCACCATCCGTGACCGGGAGGTAGTGGTTGAAGACAATGGCAGAGAACAGGCTATTTTCCTGGTGGATAATCTGGATTGATCATGCTAAGTACACCGTTTGGCTGAGAAATCAAACACCCAGGCGAATAAAGGAGATAATGATAAAAGCAAGAGAATGATATAGAAAGAAAGTAATATTTATGTAGCATATTCGCGGAATAAGCACCACTGTGTATAGTAGAAATAAACACAATTGCGTTTATACTGATGTTGGATGCAATTAAGACTGATGAAAATATTTGGACGAAATAAAAAAGAAGAAACCAATGCTGATTTTAACGCATTCAAATCGGACATTTCCTGGTTTATTAAACCAAATACCAAAATTGAATTTCTTCAACTTGATAACGTTCGGCTTAGTGACGAATTTAGAAATACTTTCCCTGAGCTTTCCAAGCTAATAGATAAATCAAGGCAAACACATTTAACGATTGATTCAAAAAAATACATTCTTTTCGTTTGGGACACCAAAGACGGTCAGATTTGTGGTTGGCTAAACAAGGAAGAGAATTCGGATGAATATAATTGTGAGTTAATAGAGGAACATGAACTTCTACTGAGAAACATAGGCGGAATTCAAGAATCCTTTAATCAACCAGAAGGTGCATTCTCGAATAATCATAACTTCATGTTTATAGGGTCTGAATGTTCAAGAGGAATTGGGGATTGGGATGATTATTACTCAATGACATGTGAAGATGAGCAGAAAAAAGAAATTGATTATTCAAATCTTCTCGCCTTTGTATACGAGGCAAATGGAGCTTTGACCCTCTATGACCCTGATACGAGAAAAGTTCTGTTATTTTCCCATGACCATTGCTTTGATAATGTGGAATTCATGGAGAATCAGCCTGAATACACTTTCCATACCTTTAAAAATGCAGACAACTTCACAGATTACGTAGAAGAACTAGCTAAACAGGGGAAGGAAATAATAAAATAAAAAGCAGATAACATTATGTATGATATCATAGCCGTTCAAGGCAAACACACGAACCAAAGCTACGATTCATACATTTACCATTATGGGGCATTCAAATGAGAAAAAAGTCTAGCTGAATTTATGTATATTTGACTCATGAACTATCAGGAATATATAGAAATACGGCCCGATAAAAGATTTGGAAAACCTTGCATCAAAGGAACCCGGATATCTGTTTATGACGTACTGAATTGGCTCTCAAATGGCATGAGTAAACAAGAAATCATGGAAGATTTTGAAGAGATTACAGAAGAAATGATCAATGCCTGTTTAGCTTTTGCAGCAGACAAAGAACATAAACTGAAGATTGCTTCTTGAAACTGCTATTTGACCAGAATATTTCCCCTAAGATTGTCAGGCAGATAGAATCAGATTTTCCGGATTCAGAACAGGTTAGGCATGTAGGATTGGAAGATGCTTCAGATGTGATGATTTTTGACTATGCTAAAAGTCATGGCTATGCCGTGGTAACGTTTGATGCAGATTTTGTGGATTTGAATGTAGTGCGAGGGATTCCACCCAAGATCATTTGGTTGAAGACTGGAAACTTGACGACCAAATCAATTTCAGAGTTACTCAAGAAGAATATTTCAGCGATTCATGATTTTCTGGAGTCTGACGAGGAAGAGATTTTAGAAATAATAAGAAACGCTCCATAACACAAGGCAAGCAGCCCACAGGGGAACTGATGGCTAGTTGATTTGTGAATAGTGGTATCTAAGCAAACAAATAGCATGAATACTAATACGAAAGAAAGCTGCTCCAAAGCCGCCGTGTCGCCTGCTCTTAACCGATAGCAGCAAGGCTAAATAATGACACATCCAAGAAAAAAGTTTAAGTTTCTAATCAAATTAAAAGGGCTGACTTAATGATATGGGTCAGCCCTATAGCCTTTTAAAATTTCAAGTACAATGAGTTCAAATAATTAAAGAGTGCCTAACTGACCTTTTGCTGCTTTAATATGGCCTTCATCCTGTGTTTCAAGAGCAAAAAAACCATAAGCTAAGGGTGCAGCCGCAGCTCGCTCAACGGCTTGGTCAAAAAGATTATCCCATATTTCCCCCCCTTGCTTTTCATACTCTGAAATTAATGCCTTGAGACTTTCTTCACCGAATACAGTGACGTGTCCCGAAAAATCTTGGGCAATATCACCTATTTGCGCTGTTGACCAGTCAATAACCCCGCATACCTGACCATCGGCTTGTGTAAGCACATGCCCGGCATACAAATCGCCATGAATGAATTTTGTGAAATTGGGCCATAAAGTATCGTTGTCCAGCCATTTTTTGTAACGCGATTCCAATTCATTTTTCATACCCAATTCAGATTTTACAAGCTGCAAACGTTCAGAAACCTCCGTTCTCAGACTTTCAGGTGTGGCAACTTTCAATTCATTCCGAACCACTTCTTCTTTCGGAATAGCGTGGATTTGTACCAAAACCTTTGCCAATGACGGAATGTAATGTGGACTATCTTTATCCATGTTCCAGTATACTTCATAAGTTTCGGCATCATAGGTCAAGGCGGGTTTTCCATCCAACAAAGGATACACTACCAGCTCTTCAGTTGCAATTTGCCAATCAGGAACCTGAACATGAAGATGATTACCAACCAAACGAAGAATGCGTTTTTCCTGGGCAATCTGTTCTCCCAAATTAGGTCTTCTGGGAATTCTTAATAACCATGGGTTCCCCTGAATATCGGTTGCAAAACCAACCTTAAAATCTATTCCCATTTCATTAAAATTCATCTTGTCCGAAAGAATCAAACCATGTCTTTCTGCAAGTTTTATAATGTCTTTATTTTTCATATTTTAATTTTCGTTAAACATTTTTCTTACCTAATAGCACCCGTATAGGTGAACCAAACGAAAGCATCATAATACGCTTTCTGTCAATAAGGTCGATAAACACGCCTGCTAACGGGCCAATAAGAGCCTGTGGCAACAGACCCGCTATGCCCGCATAGGCTAAAACCTCTGCTGCATGAAACTTTAAACGAAGCCAAATGACTATAGCGAATTGGAAAGCATAGCTTGTTAACATTGAGATGAATTGCCCAACCCCTATAAACATATAGGTTCGCATCCATTTAGGGTTCTCCATGAAATAATCTTGATTAAATGATACAACAGTAAAAGGATAGCACCGAGAAGCACTATCTAAAAATTGAGGGTGTTGTGAGTCTTACCCTATTATTTCATCCAAGGCTTAGCCATCTGTTGTATAATTGATTGGAATTAACTGCACAAAGGTAGAAAATATATTTTTTACTTTGGCGAAGTACATGGCCTTAATTTTGGAAGTAAAGCCCGGCTGCCAACAGCACCTACCCAAAAGTAGCGGTTCAAGGGTTAGACCAAGTTTTGTGCTTAACTGACAGTAAAGTACTCTGGAATCCCCACCTTCGGGTTAGCTGTAAAACGTTGTATTTGATCTAAGAAAGCAATTAAAGTATAAGTGAGTTTATCTTTAACTTTTGATACACCTTAAGTTTAAATGGCTTGCACAAATAAAGGAGCGAAGGCCCGGGCAAAATCGTGGCCGCAACGGAGTTGAGGGTGTGATGGCTATATGGGTGGAATGATATTTTGTTGCGGAGCGGCGGCCGCAGCCGTGCAGCTTCAAGAGTTTTGGGTGGTTCGCCAGGGTGGCCCCGCCACTGCGATACTTTTTATCGATTGGAAAAGTATAAAGCCGTCAGAAGTCAGACTCTTTTAACTTTTGAGTTGGCTTTAAATTGCCTTAGTAAAAAAATAGGTTATGCATTACTGTTTAACTAATTTGGTATTAGAAGCAACCGCTAAGAAGTATCAAACAATAAACAAGGGTTTTGAGAAAAAATATCCCTTGTTAAAATTCCTTAGAAAGGAAGAATGAATGATAGTAGAGAAGAAAGCCATTGATCGTATCAAAGAAAGAAGAAAAGTGAACTAAAGGCAGTGGCTGATATTCCATGGAATGACTCCTCCAAATCACCGCTGTAGTGCCTATTCATCATTAATGTACCGATAGGTGTAGGAAATACCCTGTGGCTTCATAACCTGTATTGAGAGCAGACCCCGGTCACGCAAAGTGCCGCCTGTATCAGTGGGTGGCGTGTTACAGAAAGCCAGGCATTCAGTCTTCCCATTCCTCCTACAATATACCTCCTCAGGATTATGCATAAAAAAATATCGTAAAAAGATGTGGTATCAGTTTTTTATTTTAATTTTTTTATATTTATTGAAATAAAATATTGCTACCTGCAAATAATGCAGTTGTCTGCAATGCATGTAAGGAAGGGTAGAGAATAAATGACAGAACAGATGCAGAAAGGGTAGGAGGGGCGCTTGAGTGCATGGTAGACAGCAAGGCATTGCGGTGTCTTTTTTTACCCGGTTCCAAGTTTCAGACTACCTATAAAGCACTACCTGATGAAAGATGTTTCCCTGCCTATGACCCGTCGACAGTTGCTGGCCCGTACCGGAGCCGCACTTGGTACCGGCCTGCTTCTTCCCGATCCCTTGTCTGCCAGTATCTCCCCCTGGAGTGAGCCTTCTGGGTTGGGAAGTGGTAAGGCATCCTCTAATGGTACGGTTGTCTTCACCCACACCACAGTGGTAACGGGTGACGCCCATCGGGCACCGCTGAAGGATGTGGCACTGGCCGTCAGTGGGAGCACCATTGCGGCTATTGGCCCTACCGGTCCCATCCTCGAGCAGTTTCCGGAGGCCGAGGTAATCGACGGAAAGCAAAAAGCCCTGTTGCCCGGTCTTATCAACTGTCATGCGCACCTCTCTGCTTCGGTGGCCAGGGGCTTCAATGAAGACTTCAGCTTTCCCAATCGTGCCGGACTGTCCGTCATGCCCAGCAGCCTGCTCTCCCCGGAAGAGGATACGCTGATGTCGGTGATGGCCGCCTTGCACAGTATCCGTTGCGGTACCACCACCGTGGTAGAATATACCGGCCAGATCGCTCCGGAAGCATCGGAGTTGGTAAAGACGGGATTGCGATGGGTCTTTGCTGAGGGGGTAAACGACCGGGTGGAGGGTACCGTGATGTCGCCGGAGGCGTTTGCTGCCAGCAGCACCCCTGAGTTCTCCGGCCAGATGCGGGAGGAAGGGATGCAGCGCATTGAAGAGCTGTTCAGTGCCTGGCATGGTAAACACGGTGGCCGTATCCAGGTGTTCCCTGCGGTGGTGCATGCCGAGAACACTTCCCCCGAGTTGCTTCAGGCTGTGCGTGCTTTTGCGGAGAAGCACGATCTGGGCTACACCATCCACCTGAACCAGAGCCACGCCGAGATTCAGTATATGATGAAATATCATGGGGTACGTCCGGCGGAGTACCTGTACCAACACGACTTCCTGGGTCCTCATTTGTTTGCCGCACACGCGCGTTATGTCGATGAGAAAGAGATTGCCCTGCTTGGCCAGACAAAGACTATCATTTCACACCAGGCGGCTATGGCCGCCAACCGGGGGGTGAGTCCGCCCATTCCTGCCCTGCGGGTGGCAGGTTGCCCCATCTGCCTGGGTACCGACAACAACAACAATGATATGTTTGCGGTGATGAAGGTAGCCATGCTGACAGAACGCATCCGTCGCAACGATGAGTACCCCGGCATGTTTCCGCAACCTGAAGATATTTTGCAGGACGCCGCACTCGTTGGGGCAAAGGCCATCCGTCAGGAAGATACCCTGGGTCTGCTGGAGGTGGGCAGGAAGGCCGATCTGATCGTGCTCAACACCCAGCAGGCACACCTGGTGCCCTCAGGGCGCATTCTCTCTGCCTGGCTGCACAATGGACAGCCCTCGGATGTAGAGTCGGTGATGGTAGATGGGGCGTTCATCATGCGCGACCATAAGATTCTTACGGTAGATGAAGAAGGGCTTGTCGCTGAAGCGAGCAAGGTAGGAAAACGGGTGTGGGCAGCGGTAGAGCAGGCCAACCCTGTGGTACCACCCGGCAGGTTGAGCTGGAGATAGTGTTTGAGGGTGCAGGTTAGACTTACGGGGCAGACCTATAGAAAAGGGTAGCCTTGAAAAGTCTGCTTGTAGTCTTCACCACAGGGATTCACTTTTCTTTCGCTGTCTGGCCCTAAGGCATCACAGTCCAGGAGGTTTTGTGGTGCCACACTTACGATACAGGCAGAAGTGTTACCGCTCAGAAAGACAAATAATAATTATCCTACCCCTTCTGTAGACATCGCTTAAATCAGTTATTTTTGTACAGGCTTTTGTTGTTCAAGGTATGCAAAGCGACCCTTACATCACGCTGGCTGTCTTTCCGTTTGAAGACCTTTCTTCTTCCAAAGAACTGGGCATTTTCTGTCGTTCGTTCAGCGAGGATCTGATGACTGAGCTTTCCCGTTTCCGTCAGTTAAGGGTTGTCAAGGTGCCCCCACATATGGTTTCCCCCGATTCCCCGAAATTATCGGAAGCCTTACAAAACGGCTATTATGTGCAGGGTACCTTCCGCTCTGACAAAGAGCGGGTGAGGATTCATGTGCAGCTTTACGACAGCGACAAGCGGCGGCTGGTATGGGGTCAGCGGCTGGAAGACAGGCTGACCGCCCTGACCGACATACAAGATAAGCTGCTGAAAAGTGTGGTGGCGGTGTTGCAACAACAAATTCATCAGGATCTGCTCTCAAAGATCAAACAGAGACCCAAGGTAGCTTTCAATGCCTATGAGCACTGGCTGTATGGCACAGAAGAACTCAAGAAAGCCTCGGTGGAAGCCGATCTGAAAGCCCGTGAACATTTTGAAAAGGCCTTGCAGATTCAACCTGATTATGCCCTGGCTTGCACGGGCATGTCCCTGTCGTATTTCAATGAATGGACCTGCCAGCTTTGGGAACGTTGGGATGTCAGCAAAACGGGGGCTTATGAGTGGGCACAGAAAGCCATTGAGCTGGATGAACAAAACCATATCGTCGCCATGGTACTGGGGAGAATTTTTTTGTATGAAGGCTCCTACCATACGGCAGAATATTATTTCAGGAGGTCTTTGATGCTGAATGCCAACGATCCGGATACGCTCTTTCCCATAGCGCTGTATCTTGTGTATTTGGATTTGGGGAAAGAAGCCCTGGAGTGGTTTGAAAGAGGTTTAGCATTGAATCCGTATTACAATGGTAATCTTTTTCGACTCGGGGGATTTATTTATTTTGAACTGGGAGACTATGAAAAGGCAGCCTCCTATATAGAATACCACCAGATCGGCAAGGCCAAGATCGCCGATACGGATGCCTACTGCGCGGCTACCTTTTACTACCTGCAGCAGTATGATAAGATGCAGACATACTGGCATGCCTTTCTTGATATTTACCGAAACCTGATCAACAAAGGCAAAGACTTTGACGAGCAGGAAGCCATCGACTGGCTGTTGAAACTGAATCCCCACCGGCGTAAGAGTAATCTGGAAGGATTTCTGCGATTCATCAGCCAGGGAAGTTTTCAGGAATACCCTGTCCAGAAAACAGTGCGGGAGAAAGAAACGGTCAGGGACAATTTTTTTGTAAAAGAGACCGCCGCCTGGAAGTTCTGCTATGATGGCGCTACGGTGCAGGCCTCAGACATGAAAGGCTTTTATGATCTTCAGAAGATGCTGGCCTGTCCTCGTCAGCTTTTCCATTGTGCCGAACTGATGGGCAGTGCCCTGGACAGTAGCGGAGAAAAACTGATGGATGAAAAAGCCCGCAGGCAGTATCAACAAAAAATCCTCGAACTCCAAAGTGACATAGAGGAAGCCGAACACCGCAGTGATTTTGCCCACCTGGAAAAATTACAGGAAGAATACGACCTGCTGATCGACCATGTATCCCGTTTGCTCAACCTGAAGGGCAAAAGCAGGGAAACTGGCGGTGCTGTTGAAAAAGCCAGAGCGGCGGTCACCTGGCGCATCCGCAATGCCATTGCCCGGATAGAACGACATCACCCCCTGCTGGGTGCCCACCTTTCCAACGCCGTGAAGACCGGCACACTCTGTTCTTACAAGCCCGACAGGCCTGTGCAATGGATTACCTCGTGAGGTTACCCCTCCTTACATTGTAAGGCATAAACTTACGCTTTTTCAAGTGTATGTCAATTAACAATCAAACACATGAAAAAGATTACGATTATGCTAGGAGTAGTGAGTTGCCTGATCACGTCTTCCTGTTCTGAAGAACAAAACAACAGGCCTGACCTGGACACCTTACCCAACGATGTTGTGATAGTATGGAATGAGGTAGCGTACGAGGCTTTTGGCGGTAAAGCTTATTTGCATTCGCTGATGGCTTCCCGGATCAATGCCATGACGCATCTGGCCATGCATGATGCCTTGAATGCGATTGAACCTGAGTACGAGACCTATGCCTTTATAGGGAGAGATGCTGAGGCAAATCCCATAGCCGCGGCGGCCAGCGCTGCCCATACGGTATTGGTGCATGAGATACCGGATAAAATACCGTTTCTGGATTCTGCTTTGCAACAGTCGCTCTCAACGATTGGGGAAGGGGACGCCAAAAACCGGGGGATACAGTTGGGCAAAGAGGCCGGACAGGCCATCCTTGAGGAGCGGGCCAACGATGGTTCCGCAGGAGATCCTTTCAGCCCTGTGGCTCCTTCCGACGTGGCGGGTGTCTACCAGGCGGTACCCCCTTTTGAGATAGTATTTGCCCCTTACTGGGTAGATGTAAAGCCGTTTGGTTTGCAAAGTAAAGACCAGTTTCGTTCAGCACCGCATCCTTCCCTTGACAGCGAAGAATATGCAGCGGCCTTCAACGAAGTGAAAGAGGTAGGTAAGCTTAACAGCCATGCCCGCACGGAAGATCAGCTTGCCTATACCCATTTCTGGTACGAGTTTTCCGAAGCCGGTTGGAACCGGGTGGCACGCACGGTAGCCATTGACAAAAAATTAGGCTTACTGGAAACGGCCAGGCTGTTTGCGCTGGTAGATATAGCTCTGGCTGACGCCTATATTGCCGGTTGGGATTCCAAGTTCCATTATAATTTCTGGCGCCCCTATACGGCCATTCACCGTGCGCAGCAAGATGGAAATGCGCAAACGACAGAAGACCTGCAATGGGAGCCTACGCTTCCTACGCCTCCGGTGCAGGATTATCCCTCCACGCATAGTGCTTTGGGCAATGCGGCGGCCACAGTGTTAGCCAACCTGTTGGGAGATCAGACTGCTTTTGCCATGACTTCGCCCTCAGCATTACCGGGAAGTGGGGAAAGAAGCTTTACCAGCTTTAAGCAGGCGGCCGACGAAAATGCGGATTCAAGGGTAAAGGCGGGTATTCATTTCCGTTTTGCCTGCGAAGCGGGACAGGCGATGGGAGACCAGGTAGGGCAATGGGTAGTAGATGATCAACTGAAACCCTTGCGATAAGGGGAGGGGTGACGGAATCAAGTTTACATTTTGGTGTCATGAGTGATCCCTGATTTTGACGTTGGGATGATAAGAAAGGCCTCCTGTGTAGAAAGCTAAAAGCGATCTGGACAAGGAGGTTTTTTTATGTTGTATATCTATTATGCCTGTAGAAGATGTTGAGCTGAGGCCATTATTGGATATAGAATGGGAAAATGAGAAGCAGAAAGGATGCTATCGGCTCTATGAGTAACACAAATTTTCCTGGTGTTTACATTAAAAAAGCAATTTGGTAAGATGATTTCTCTTTGACTTTTACAGGCTGTATTTTAACTTTAGTAAATGGCTTACACGATCAGATTGATAGTGGAAAAAAGATTAAGTAAGTTACTACTATGTCCTTTTTTAAGACCCTAGATCGTCTCTGTATTACTTTAGAAATTATTGAACAGTACTGTGCCAGTACGTTGATAGTAAGGCCCTGTTGTTTGCTGGTAACTATCACCTTTAGAATGTGAACACCCAAGCAGTTAAAGTAGATGCACATAAGAACATGTAGCACGAAAGTGAAAGAAAATTGTGTTTATTCTGCAAATATGGAGAATTAACACCACTATCTATAGTAGAAATAAACACAATTGCGTTTATACTGATTTTAGGTGCAATGCTGTTTAATCCATCTCCTAAGAAACAAAATAAGACGGTCCAACTCATTTAAAAGATAAGCCATGGCAATTCCAAAAGAACTCAAAGTATGAACTCGAGTTAAGCGACGCTATGTACCGAAAGAAAGTTGAAGAGAAGATATTACAGCTTTTCTCTATACTTAGTGTCATCCTGCAGAAATCTAATTTTGGTATGGGCTTACATTTTGAAAAACCTCATTCATCATTAAACTCTTTTGTAAATGCTTATATTATATATGATCAGCGGGAGCCTGCACTGTCCCAAAATATTTTGCCGCTTGCGACACAATTTTTATGGATTATCCTGGAGGGGGAGTTAATGATCAAAAGCCGGAAAAAAGGCAATCTGAGCGTTCCACCTATGACAATGCTTGGCTTTTTTACACAACCATTCCAAACATGGCAAACCTTCCCGACGAAGGTGGTGGCTGTTAATTTTAAACCATATGGATGCCATAAATTGTTTGGGCTCCATATGCTGCAATACCAGGATGATTTTTTTGATTTTACACATCTCGACACCAGTGATAGCCTGTTCAATAGTTTGTTGGGAATAAATAGCACTATTGAAATCAAAAACATTTTAGATGAATGGCTTTTGCCGTATTTAAATAAAAGTACAGTCGATATAAGCCTCATACAAAATATTGTTGATACGATCAATGAAAGGCATGGAAATATTGCTTTAGTAGAAGTATTAAACACATTTTATATTACAGAAAGAACATTAGAGCGGTTATTTAATAAAGCTGTTGGTGTAAATCCTAAACTTTATTTACGTCTTCAAAGATTTAATTATGTCCTTAGCCAGCTTGAAAATGAAAAACAAACCCTGCATCAAATATTATTTGATGCAGGGTATTTTGATCAGTCGCATTTTATAAAAGACTTCCTTCGGTTTACTAACTGTAATCCATCCATTTTTAAAAAACTCGATTTTAATGACATATCACGTCAAACACTTGCCGGAATACTGAAAGCCTCAACTTGATTTTGTCGGGTTTTTACAATACACGCAGCTTAATATATATTAATTTCATGTTATATCTCTGTCTGCAGATAACAGGGCAGGATTGTATGGAAAAGTAATCAGTGAAGGTATCACGACAGCGAAAAAGACAAGCTTCGAAAAAGCAGCTATTGATTTTACTCAACCGGATGCAACTGGAAAAAGCATTGAACTTTCTTCAACTAAAGGGAAGTATCTACTTGTCGATTTTTGGGCAAGCTGGGATAGTCCAACTCATCTAAAAAATATAAGCCATGGCAATTCAAAAAGAACTCATACAAGCCCTCGCACAATCCGATGTATTTGCTGAAATGCTTGAAAACCGGATGAAAGGTTTTTGGAATCCGGATTATTTTGAAAAAATTGTTCTTCCACAACTTACTTTGAAAGCGGGCGATAAAGTGCTGGATGTAGGTGCTGGCAATGGAGCGCTTACCTTGTTGTTAGCACGTTATTTTCCGGATGTCCATTTTACAGGCATAGATATAACGCCTGCGCTGGTAGAGGATGGAAAAAAAATAGCCCAAAAGCTGGACGTTCAAAATGTTGAATTTGAAGTGGGCGATGCGCTACAACTACCTTATGCAGATAGGAGCTTTGATGCTACCGTTTGTCAAACGGTATTGATGCATGTGTATGATCCTGCCAAAGCAGTATCCGAAATGAGCAGAGTACTGAAGCAAGGCGGTACATTTATGGCTGCCGAGTATCACATGTTGACTTACGATAAACCGGTTGAATCTATCGGTCATACCTACTCAATGGAAGAAGAAATAGCCATCGGCAGGTACATGCAGTATTATTTAAATGGTTATCGGGCATCAGGGCATGGGGATTTGAAAATAGGTGCACGGGTGCCTTTTTTTGCTATGAATGCAGGACTGGATATAGTGGATGTACGCATCAATGACCGTGTGCCACATGCTTTTCCGCCTTATGAACATCCATCTGACCGCAATTCTCTGAACGAACTACAAACCTGGAGCAAAGCTGTAAAAGATGCGTCTTTTCGGGCACTTTTCACTGCTACTATAGCAGAAGGCGGCGGTACCGAAGCGGATGCAACAGCATTCTTATCATTACACCCGTCTCATGGTGCGGAGGTATTTAATGACAAAGGTGATTTTGCGTTTGTATGGCTGCTGTATCCTGTATTACTGATAACCATTGCACGAAAAAAATAAGAGGTTCCCTGATTAATGCTCTAACATCTGCATGCATCTAATAGTGCATTGGCGTTATGGTGGCGGAACAAATGAACTATCAGCAGTTTATCACTAATCATCTTCAGTTTCGGTTGGACGTTCATTATTGCGTTAAGGAAATAAATCTCAGCTTTTTTATCTTTATTGGGCTTAGTTCCGGGCTCATTGAACATAGAAATCCGCCACAAACGTCAATGCTTTTGTTCCACTTCAGTTAATACCAGAAGATACGGTCGCCGCGCGATGAAAGCATATGAAGAAAGCCTGAAAGTCTACCGGGATAATAAAAACACAATGGATTATGCCATTTCAGAAGCTGTTTCATCCGCTCTGAAAGAAAGAGATGTTGAGATTGCAAGAGAATTGAAACAAAGAGGTGTTGCCATTGAAATAATTGCTGAAACGACAAGCTTGACAAAAGAACAGATAGAAAAACTTTGAAAAGAATCACAGGACATATCACCAGGCAAGTGCTATGGCTTCCTGAATTGAAATAAATTGGTGAATCAACGTTTTAGCAATATGCGTCATGTGGTAACCGTAAGGCCCATTCGTACTGAGGATGATTATGATGAGGCCGTTCGTCGTATTGATGCATTGCTTGATCTGAACCCGGCACCTGGTAGCTCGGAAGATGATGAGTTGGATGTATTGAGCACGTTGGTAGAGGCTTATGAGAACCAGCATTATCCCGCCTTACCGCTCGATCCTGTAGAGGCTATCCACGTGGCGATGGAAGAACGTGGTATGGTTCAGCAAGATTTAGTACCCATCCTGGGTCCAAAAAGTAGGGTGTCAGAGATAATCAACCGGAAACGTAAACCAACGTTGAAAGAGATTAGTGCTTTACATCAACATTTGAAAATTCCGCTTGAGGTATTTTTTACATAAATACCTATGGGCAGGAAATCAGTTATGTGGCCTGATAACTTATTGTGGGTTCTGTCCGCTGCCCATAAAAAAAATCCGGCTCTTCACAGACCATATTTTTTTTCACAGCTATAAGTTATTACTGTCTTTTGGATTGTCTGTAATGCCTATGACTACCATCTAGCTTTACCCAAATAAATTTTAAAAATTCATTAGATTTGAGCAAAAAGAGTAAATGAAGCAACCCGATTCAGATATGGATGTGGAGAAAGTCAAAAATCATTGGATCAATACTTCTGATGAGGACTTTAAAGCCATGATGAATTTGTTTGACGCAAAGACTTATCATTGGGCTTTGTTTTTGGGTCACATATCAGTGGAGAAACTTTTAAAAGCACTCTATGTTGCTAAATTTGGTAAACATGCTCCTTTTACTCATAATCTATTCAGATTAGCAGAACAATGTGAAGTTGAAATGACTGATGAACAAGCAGATTGGCTGGATGTGATTACTTCTTTTAATATCAACGCCCGATATGATGATTACAAAAGAGAGTTTTACAGAAAGTGTACATTGGAATTTACAGAAGACTGGATTGGAAAAATAAAACAGATCAGAACATGGATTCTTCAGATGCTTTGAATAAAGCAAAAATATACGCCGGTTTGATCACCGCTACCTTGCATCCAAAACAGATTTTTCTTTTTGGCTCCTATGCCAAAGGGAATTACCATGCGGATAGTGATATTGATATTGCCGTTGTCTTTGAAGATTATACAGATAGTATGGAGATGCAGTTAGAACTGATGAGGCTGAGACGTAAAGTGGATAGCAGGATTGAACCTCATCCTTTCAGGATAAGAGATTTTCATGCCTCTAATCCTATTGTCCATGAGATTGTTACCTATGGGCAGGAAATCAGTCATGTGGCCTGATAACTTATTGTGGGTTCTGTCCGCTGCCCATAAAAAAATCCGGTCTGTGAGAAGCCGGATTCTTTGGGTGAAGCAGCCTGCCTGTTAGCGGAGTACCACTTCTTTCTCCACCTGGTTGCCTGGCAGGTCGCTGGCCTGTATCAGGAGGGTGCTGCCACTGAGCGTGCCTACATTCTTTTGGATGGTATACACCCAGTCTACCCCGTTTTCATGCTGGCTGCTTTCGCTCCTACCTCAACAGTTTCTAATGGAAATAAAGGCCCTTAAAAAAATGAAAATCCCTATCTTTGACGAATGGATCTCAAAGAAAAATATATCAATGGCGCCATCCTATCATGAGGTAGCTTTAAAAGTAGCAAAGGGAAATGCTGAGATTGCTCATTTGAGACTGTATAATATGACATCTTTTGATATCCTCAACGACAGCAAAATGGAGAAAAGGATCATGTTAACCGGAAAGAATTTCCTTATCAAGATTCAACTGAAACCTAAATTTAGCCTTGAATTGACGGAAAAGATTGATCATTAACACTGGCAGCAACAGCATGCAGCACTGACCCTGGAAAAGTGAAACTCGCAGGTAGTTGCCCCAAGCAGTGAAATAGATAACTTGAAAGACAAATGCCAACAACCCGGCCCAGCAGCTAGCTTTGGCCATTGTGAAGCCTAAACATTAACAGAAATACCTACTTATAATTGATGCAATCTAAAAGTTACTTGCTTTGTATAATCCTACTAGGGAGCTTGTCCTTTTCGGGATGTAAAAAGGACGATAAAATGATTGAACCAACCCATTCGATTATATACAAATTGGATGGACGGACAGTAAAATTAGGAGACCCCTCCCCAATTGTAATTGACTTGTCAGAAGATGGAGAGGTGGATTTTACCATATTTGTAGAATTGACTGCAAATAGTCAGGGTGATCGACTGTATGCCGGTATGAATCCAATTGGTGCTAATTTAATCAAATCAGGACCGCCAATCGATGAGAATTTTTTAAGTATGGGTTTATTAGTGGTTGAAATTCCAGGCTCAACAATAGATTTTAATGTTGGGCAAAATCAGCAATGGACACCTGAATTCGGTGCTTTGGTCATAAAAAATACTTTTACAAATGGGGATGTTTCTTATGAGGGTAATTGGGCTGATTCGGAACAAATTGTTGGAATACAGAACAAAATAAACCAGTCTGTTCATTTTGGATGGCTACGAATTAAGTTTGATAAGGCGACAGAAACTGTAACCTTAATTGACTATGCGTACGACTCGATCGCAAGCCAGCCCATTATAGCGGGCACTAAGTCAAATTAAAGGATAGGACCATACTTAAACGCTCCCCAACATTGGGTATAAGCAATTGCGGGCTCCGTGCTAATCTGAAACGTACGACTATAAATCAAAGGGCGGTGCTATCTGATAGTTTGGTGGGTTAAACCCCCTACAGCTCACAGACGAGACCGCAGTAGCCAATGGGAAAATAAGGCCCTCATAAGTGATGAAAGTGAAACGTATACTACAAAGCATATTGATTGGTGGTACTTCACATACAGGTAAATCAACGCTTGCTAAAAAAGTAGCTTCTATATTAGGATTAGAATATTTGTCTACAGATAGTCTGGCTCGTCATCCCGGGAGACCTTGGAAAGAAAAACCAGAACTTATACCACCTCATGTTAGAGAACACTATTCTTTGCTTACAGTTGATGAACTAATTTCTGATGTACTGAACCACTATGAGAAACTCTGGCCCCTGATTGATACTATTCTAAAATCAAATGATGTGCAAGGAAAAAGAGTAGTATTAGAAGGTTCGGCATTATGGCCCATTAGCGTTAAAGAGCATCATTTAAATGGTATTTGGTTAACTGCTAGTGATGGTTTTTTGAAAGGTAGAATTTATAGTTCCAGTAACTATCAAGAAAAAACGTTAGAAGAGCAAAAACTTATAGATAAATTCCTTGCAAGAACTCTTCGCTACAATGAAATAATGATGAAGCAAATTCATGATTATACATTGCCTTATTTGAATGTTGAGGATTTTTCTAATATAGATGAATTAGCGGATCAATGCATTGAAATGCTAAATTTGAATAGTAGGAATCAAGTTTAAACGGGCTACAACAAAGGTATAGCCGTAAAGCTACGGCATAGGGCCTTGCCAGCGGCTTGCCTGACGTTAGTGGCCATGGCAGAACGACACCCAACCGACAAGCAGACACCCGACCAACCAAAATAACCAAAGCCTGCCACCCCAAACAATTTGACTGTTTTTGATGACAAATCACTTTTGACTAACACAAAAGTCGTTTTGGCTAAATCTGTTTGATGAAGCCGTTGCACCTTTGCATTATCAAAAATGACAGAAGTATGGACTTAAAAAACAGTACAATCCTGATAACAGGAGGAACAAGCGGAATTGGGTTAGAGCTTGTAAAACAACTAACCAGACAAGGGGCAAACATCATCGTTACGGGACGTAACCTTGACGCACTAAACGCAACGAAAAAACAGTTTCCGAAAGTTCACACCTTTCAAAGCGATGTGAGTAAACCACAAGACATTGAACAGCTTTTCAAAGATGTTACCTACCAATTTCCGCAACTGAACATCCTCATCAACAACGCAGGTCAAATGCGGTTGATAGACCTGCAGGATACGTCTTTGGATTTGGAGGACATCAACCGTGAAGTTGCCACCAATCTTTCGGGAACCATCCAGATGGTGCATCAGTTTTTGCCTCATCTGCTCACCAAAAAATCGGCTGCTATTGTCAATGTTTCATCGGGCATAGCTTTTATGTCGTATTCTCCGGCACCTATTTACAGTGCTACCAAAGCAGCGGTGCACGCCTACACCCTGGCATTGCGCCTGCAACTGGAAGACACCAACGTAAAAGTATTTGAAATGATACCCCCGGGTGTAAAAACCAACCTGCAAAATGACTGGATACAACAACCTAACCCACGTATGATGATGGAGGTAGATAAAATGGTTGCTGTGGCTATTCAAGGACTTATAAAAGATAAAAAAGACCTTCAGCCTTTTAGGATAGGGATTATTAGAATGGCAACCCGCCTTGTTCCCCATATTCTTTTGAATTTTGGACACAGAGAGTTTAAAAAAATTAAAAAACTCAATAAGCAACAACAATGAAATCAAGAAAATTAGGAAGCAGCGGATTAGAAATATCTGCATTAGGTTTTGGATGTATGGGATTAAGTTTGCCAAATGCACCAACAAAAGAAGAAAACATAAAATTATTGCGTTCGGCTTATGAAAACGGTATAACTTTTTTTGACACCGCACAAGCCTATGGCGACAATGAGGCATTAGTGGGCGAAGCATTACAACCCTTTCGTGAAGAAGTGATCATTGCAACCAAATTCGGCTTTAAAGAGGGAAAGCAAATGTTAGGATTGGACAGCAATCCGGAAAATATAAAAGCCACATTAGAAGCCTCTTTGAAAAAATTAAAAACAGATTACATTGATTTATTTTATCAGCATAGAACCGACCCGAATATTCCGATTGAAGAGGTTGCGGGAACGATAAAAGAGTTAATGCAACAAGGGAAAGTAAAACATTTCGGGTTATCGGAAGCAAATGCCGAAACCATTCGCAAAGCTCACGCTATTGTACCCGTTACCGCTTTGCAAAGCGAGTATTCAATGTTTTATCGGGAACCTGAAAATGAAATCATTTCTACATTGGAAGCATTGGAAATTGGTTTTGTTCCGTTCAGTCCATTAGGAAAAGGTTTTTTGACAGGTACAATCAATGCCAGCACTGAGTTTGACAAAACAGACAGCAGAAGTTTTTCGCCACGCTTCAATAAAGAAAATCGAGAGGCAAATCAGGTATTGGTTGATTTGGTTGTTTCCCTTGCAGAAGATAAAAATGCAACGCCTGCACAAATTGCATTAAGTTGGTTGTTGGCTCAAAAACCTTTCATCGTACCCATTCCGGGAACATCAAAATTGCACCGATTACTAGAAAACATGGGTTCTGTCAGCATTTCATTGAGCGATGCTGAATTAAGCAAAATCCATGCTGCATTGGCGACAATGAAAATTGTAGGAGAACGTTATCCTGCACAATTACAACAAAAAATAGGTAAGTAAAAAAATGGCAAAGAACATCATTACATTAGTGCTGTTGATCATTTCAGTAGCACTTAGTTTCAAACACGGTTGGGACACCTTTAACTACAAAAAAAATCCCGAATCATTAAAGATGATGAACGCGTTGGGAATTAGTGAACCGCTCATTCCGTTCTTTGGCGTTTTAACCATTGTAATTGGCATTTTATTAGTCATTCCCAAAACTTTTTTTGCAGCCAATCTGCTGAACGCAATTTCAATCGTTTCGATTATGGCTTTGGCCTTAAGAGCAGGAAACTACAAAATGGCTTTCATAGAAATTCCATTTTTAGCATTGCCCTTGATTCTGATTTGGTTGAAATATCCGTTTAAAAATTAAGCTAACTTTGCACGATGGCAAACACAAAACCGATACGAATAAAAACCATTACCGAAGCACATCGCATATTTAATTTGCCCAAGCCAGAACACCCACTTATCAACATCATGGATTTTGCAGTTCTGCAAACTATAGATTTAGAGAATACTGATGTGAATGCGGTGTTTGACTTTTATTTTATTTCATTAAAAAAAGGATGTGGCAATAAATTACAATACGGACAGCAGACTTATGATTTTGACGAAGGAATGATGATGTTTGTGGGACCCGGTCAAATTTTAAGAGGCGAATCAAGCCCTGAAGATGATATTTCGGGTTGGGGATTACTCTTTCACCCTGACCTTTTGTGGGGAACCTCATTGGCAAACAAAATCAAGAAATATGAATACTTTGACTATTCAGTAAATGAAGCATTATTTCTTTCCGACAAAGAGGAAGCCATTCTCAACGGAATTGTAGAAAATATCAAAAACGAATATCATTCAAACATTGACAAATTCAGTCAAGACATTATTATTTCGCATTTGGAAACGTTGTTGAACTATGCAGACCGTTTTTATCAACGACAATTCATTACCCGAAAAATAACCAATCATCAAATTCTTGACCGATTGAACAAACTACTTTCAGACTACTTCAACAGTGATGATTTAGTTACAAAAGGATTGCCGACAGTACAATACATTTCAGACAACTTACATGTTTCACCAACTTATTTGCGAAGTTTACTCAAAACATTGACAGGACAGAGCACACAGCAACACATTCACGACAAGTTAATAGAAAAAGCCAAAGAAAAACTATCTACGACAGACCTTTCAGTAAGTGAAATTGCGTATGCATTAGGTTTTGAACATTTGCAATCGTTCAGTAAGTTGTTTAAGACAAAAACTAAACTCTCTCCTTTGGCGTTTAGACAATCCTTTAACTAAAAGTCAACAAACAACGGACGACAAAAGCCACTGGCCACTACACGCAAAACGTTGTCGGCAACCTCAGCAGAACCTCAATTAGACAAACAACTTTTCTGACCGTTTTAAAATGACTGAACGTAACTGTTCTTCATGATCATCCCCCCATTGACCTAAAACTGAAATGACAGGAATCAACGTCTCCCCAAACCCGGTAAGACTATACTCAACCTTGGGAGGAACGACAGGATAAATTTTCTTGCAAACCAATTCGTGTTCTTCCAATTCTTTCAACTGCATATTCAAAACCCTGCGTGAAGCATCGGGAATTTTACGTTGTAATTCACTTGGCCGTTTGTGTCCCTCATTGATAAACCACAACAAACGGATTTTCCATTTGCCATAAAGCACTTCGCCAATCAGGTCAAGACCACAATTCAAACTTAACGGTATCTTTCTTTCATACATAGCGCAAAATTATTTCAATGTTCCAAAATGTCCAATAGGGGAAAAATTTATCCCTATGCAATTCGATTTTCCGTACTTGTAGCCATTAAGTATACTCCCGAGTTTTGCACTATAGTTCATCAATGGAATTACTTCATTCTATCAAAGATAGGTAATTCAAGGGTTAGGGTGGCCTCATTCAATAGTGGTTTGGGATGAAAAAGAGTTACTTGAGAGTAAGGCTACCGAGTAGTTTTTAAGCAGTAAGCTACATTTTACCCAGATAAGACATATTCAAAACATGATACGATTTCTTTACATAAATCCAAAGCTTTTTTGGGGTTCTCCAAATTTTCGGAGAAGGGGAGGGGCAGTAATTGCCGCGGCAACAAAAAAATATTGAGTATTAAAATCCTTAAAAAAAAGAGCAATCAGAATCCATAAATCTCCATTCTATAACCATAAAAGCATAATGGGTGGCAAGTAAATCATTACTTGTTTCTATTGGTTCAGCTTGCCTTATTCTTGGGTAAGCTGTAGCGAAGATCAGGTTCGTTTTTTGTAAGATTTTCATCTCATCAAATTTTTAACACTACCAAATAATAAAATGAAAACAATAATTTTAGTTCTCGGATCTTTAATGACTTTGTCATTCAACTCATTCCTTTTTGCTCAAGGCAAAAGAATCCCAGCATCTGCCGGAAGGGAAGAATATATAGAAGTAGAAAAAAATGTGCGGCTTCACGTAACCGATCTTGGTGAGGGGCAACCCATCGTGTTGATTCACGGATGGCCCTTAAACAATGCCATGTATGAATACCAGTACCAGTATCTGGTGCAAAAAGGTTTTAGGGTAATCGGAATTTCTCTCAGAGGTTTTGGCAAGTCCGACAGCCCCTACGGCAGGTACGACTTTGATGTCTTTTCTGACGATATTAAAGTGGTATTGGAAAAATTGAATATAGAAAATGCAGTATTAGGCGGCTTTTCTATGGGCGGTGCGGTTGTCATTCACTATGCGACCAAATATAGTGCCGCCCATATCAGCAAGCTGGCTTTGTTCGCGGCAGCAGCTCCTTCCTGGCTGCAACGTCCAGGCTTTCCCTATGGTTTGACCGAAACAGATGCTGCCTCTTTTATAGAATTGACCAGAACAGACAGACCACAGGTCATTGATAATTTTGACAAGGCATTTGCAGCCACGGAGGACGGAATCTCCAAAGGAATGTCTGATTGGTTGAAGGGCATTAATATGGATGCATCTCCATTTGCGGCTACCCAATCAATCACCGCACTTGCCGCCCTGGACTTACGTCCGGAACTGGCAAAAATCAACATACCGGTAGCCATCTTTCACGGAGTAAAAGATAAATTGGTCGATTTCGCTTTGGCAGAAGAGCTTCACAAAGGCATTAAAAACTCATACCTGGTGAAGTTTGAAAACAGCGGACATGCCTTGTTTATTGAAGAAATGCAAAAGTTCAATGAGGAGCTAGAGCTGTTTGCCGTGAGTAAATCCTCTTTGATGAAGCAGTCAGGTGACTAGCAAATAAGTTATTCGTAGTAATACTTTTTTAAACCATTAGATGGGACAGGAATTTAATTTCGATAACGAATTATCAGGCAAAATTGCTTTGGTAACCGGTGGCACGAAAGGAACAGGGAAAGCCATTGCTGAGCGATTATTACAAGCAGGTGCAACGGTTATTGTTACGGCAAGAAACAAATCCGAAACAGAAACTGCTAATCAATATTTCATTTCCGCAGATTTGAGTAAACCCGAAGGTACACAGAAAGTTGCGAAAGAAATTTTATCAACATTCGGAAAGCTGGACATACTTATCAACAATCTTGGAGGGTCAGAAACAAAAGCAGGAGGTTTTTCTGTACTGACCGATGAAGCATGGGAAAGTACTATTCAAACCAATTTGCTGGCTCCTGTTCGGTTAGACAGGGAATTTTTGCCTCAAATGCTCACCCAGAGAAGTGGAATAATCATTCATATCGCTTCTATTCAGGCCAGGTTGCCTTTGCACGAATCCACCTTACCTTATGCAGCGGCAAAAGCCGGACTCATCAATTACAGTAAAGGTTTATCCAAAGAAGTTTCCTCTAAAGGTATTCGGGTTTTGGCGGTCTCACCAGGTTGGATCATGACAGAATCATCCACAAGAATGATGGAACGAATTTCTGAAAGCTCAAACATGTCTATGGAAGAAGCAACACAAAGCGTCATGGAAGCCCTGGGAGGCATTCCTGTCGGAAGACCTGCAATGCCTAAAGAAATTGCTGAATTGATCGGCTTTTTGGTTTCGCCAAGAGCCGAGTATTTGACAGGAACCGAGTTTGTCATTGACGGTGGAACAATACCAACTATTTAATCACTTAAAAGAAGAACACTATGAATTTACCGAACATAATAGCAGCATTAGTAAAGGCTCAAAACAACTTTGACAGTATGGCTTATGCCAATTGTTTTTCTGAAACAGCTATAGTTTTTGATGAAGGTAAAACCCATCAAGGAAGAGCTGAAATAGAAAAATGGATTGCCAAGGCAAATCAAAGTTACCAAACAGTCATGAAAGTCATTCGTTTTGAAGAAAAAGAAAGGACAGGGATTTTAACAGCAGAAATTTCTGGAAACTTCCCCGGAATCCCTGTTGTATTGAAATATCATTTTAAAATGAATGGTGGACTAATTCAGTCTTTAAAAATAGCAGCCTGAAAAAGGGCAACTACCATCACTACGTATGTGCATTGGCGGCTAAAGTGTCAAATCAAAAGTTACTGATTGTTAGCTGACTTTATGTTTACTTGGAAAGTAAGTGCACAAAAACCCGCCACTGACACATACCAGTGAACCTTTGATAGCTGAGTCTCCTACTGAAGCATCATTAAAACAAAAAGAGTAGCAAATGAATAATATAAAACGAAAAAACCGGCCTTTGAGGAGACGGATTCTTTGGGGAAGCAGCCTGTCTGTTAGCTGAGCACCACTTCTTTCTCTACCTGGTTACCTGGCAGGTCGCTGGCCTGAATCAGGAGGGTGCTGCCACTGACCGTGCCAACATTCTTTTGGGTGGTATACACCCAGTCGTATCCGTCCTGTAGAGTAGCCTTGTCTACCAATCGCGGATGTAGTGACACTCTTTATACCTACTGGGCATTTGGTCGGCCCGGTTGGTGAGAACGATGGGAACTTTTTTATGCCTCGTGCATTCCTTGCACAGTAGAAAAATGAAACAACATGTACTTCAGTTTGGAAAACTTCCTCTTTGAAAACTGTTGTCCTTTTTTTTGCTGATTTTTAGACCGGGAAGGATATTTCTCAAATTTTAGGTCGTTCAGAACCCTCCACTGCTATGATCAATAACCTTCGCAAAGATTTATGGCTGTGAGGTATCAAGTGAAAAATGTGTTCGTCTACCCCTTGAAATCAGAAGTTTATGCGTGTAGGATTATTCTGGTGAAGTCTTGGTAACTAAGAATGCGATGGTGAATGGTGACGGCAATAAAGCTATGTTTCTTTACGGTCCTACTTTTACGTAGGCAGTATCCGCAATCCCCGACTTATGAGTAGCAATAACGTAGGTTTCACCCGTACTTTCTGCCCGGATTCCCATACGCATACCACGTTCAGTACCGGTATAATTCTGTTCAACTGAATAAAAAGAGACAACATCGGGAGTCATCATGGTAAAATTCACTCTATCGCCGGCGACCAGAGTTCCCGTTTTATCGTAGACGCCAGCGAAAAGTATTTCGGTGGCACCGAGTTCATTTAGAAGTAACGTATCTTCTTCAAATTTTACTTTGGCTGCTATTTCTACAAAAGGAGGAACAACTTCTTCATCGTCTTCATGGCAGCCCAACAGGATGACACCAATCAATAAGCAACCGATTACAGGGTTCAGTGGGTTGAAATAAAACCGTTTCATACATCAAGCCTTCGCTATTAGGTAATGATAATCGCTTCTCTCACGAGAAGACCGCTAGTCCTCTTAACTTTCCTTAGTCAATTATTAGTAAGTTACTGAAAATAAAAGTCACCCAGAGCAATTAGGATTTATTTTTTCCCTATCAGATAACCAGTTTGGTGTTCATTTCAATGAAATTACCCAATCCACAAAAACATATCTGGATCTAAGCCTTCGATCATATTCCGAACTCCTGCCTTAAATGGGCAACGGTTTACAGCGCTCGGAAATGAAGAGAACGGAAGGTCTGGACAAGAGTCAAATTCAAGAACTATACTGTACTGCTAGATGCGGACGCATCCAACATGTAGTACCAGCCCATATCACGTTGAAAACTTTGTTAGCAACCAAGCAATGGGATTCATGCGTTGAAGTAAGTATAGAACAAGAGAAGAGGATTTCCTCTGAAATATCTTTCCAAAATCTTTGATAAGTTTGTCCGGATACTTGTAATGCCTTGTTGCCTTGGGAGCAAAGGGTAAAAGCAGCTGACTGGCAATCTTTCAACGACATTAAACTGGATTTTGGAGATGCTGATCAGATAGGCGATGAACGAGTTGTATTTAATATAAGGGGTAATCATTACCGCCTGATAGCTATTGTCAAAATTCGAAATCACAGGGTATATGTCCGATGGATTGGTACCCATGCAGCCTATGATGAGGCCGTTCGTCGTATTGATCCATTGCTTGATCTGAACCCGGCACCGGGTAGCTCGGAAGATGATGAGTTGGATGTATTAAGCACGTTAGTAGAGGCTTATGAGAACCAGCATTATCCCACCTTTTCTTTCTCCATAAGGCAATATGACTATCTTCGTCCTGGGTTGGTTGCCTTCAGTAAACAGTTTCAATTGAGCATTTACAAATAAGGTGTTGGGAAAAGTCTGGAAACTGAGCAATTGATTAGGGCTGTTATAGGTATCAGCGGCAAGTCGGGCAAGATGTCGTTCCTAAGCGGCAGCTACCGAGAAACCCAGGCAAAGTCCCCTACGTTAACTTTCCATAAAAACAGAAAGATATAGAAAAGGAGTGCATCCATCCGACAACACTTTTTGACGCCAGGCCATACGGGTTTATCAGGAGAAGATGTTCAAAAAAACATAGACAAAGTAAAAAAACGGAAGGGTGATCCCTGGATGTTGGGCACAAGTTTATTAGGACGCAGCTAAATTATAAACCCATTAATTATTAATATAATGAAACTACAGAAAATCTACACCGCATTGCTCACCGAAGACCTTGTGAGGGCCGAAGGCTGGTATTCAAAGCTGCTCGGTCGTGGACCGGATAACCGACCGATGGACACATTAGTACAGTGGGAGCTCTTTGACCAAGTCGGATTGGCACTTTCCACCGACAACCAGATTGCCGGCAGGGGCGTGATGTTCCTTTACGTCGACGATATCGCTACCGAGCGCCGCAGGCTACAGGATCTGGGCATCGTACTCGGGGACGACATTGAGGGCGACTACTCAACACTGGCGCAGGTGCGTGATCCTGACGGTAACCTGCTCACATTGGCGACGCCGCCCGCGCTGCCCTTTCCGCCAGCATGACGTTATGAACGAAATAAACTGAAAACCGAAACAAATTCAAAAACCGAACAGAAAAATAATGCGATGTTCTTGCTGTAAAAATTTATCATACAGGAGCTGAAAATTCAACAGGATTCTGCCGCCATGTTCAATGTTTGTTTAAAAGGTGCGGATAAGCAAATACTGGCGTATAGAGATATATTGTCCTTATAGTAAATTTTAAAACTTTCTCGTCTATACTAAATATCTTGTCCATCTTTCTTCATTTCAATTACCACCCTTCAAAATCTTTTAAATGGGACAATGAGGTAGTTTGTTCACAAAGAATCCTTATTTGATATAAACAGAGAAATGTATATGACCATCCGAAATAAATATACGTCCAGCCACTTCATCTTATAGAACTTTGTCAGAACAAAAATGAAAGAAAATGACAAAGACAATTTTTATTACAGGAGCATCTAAAGGATTTGGACGCGTATGGGCAGAAGCAGCTTTGAAACGTGGTGACAAAGTTGCGGGTACAGCAAGAAACCTTGACGATACCAAGGACTTGACTGAGCAATACAAAGATACCTTCTTAGGTTTGAAATTAGACGTGAATAACCGGCAGCAATGCTTTGACACGGTCGATCAGGCCAATGAGCATTTTGGTTCTATTGACGTGTTAATTTCCAATGCAGGTTTCGGTCACTTTGGATTTGTTGAAGAGCTGAGTGAAGAAGATGCCAGAAATCAAATTGAAACCAACGTGTTTGGTTCGCTTTGGGTCATTCAGGCGGTGCTTCCGATTATGCGTAAGCAACCATCCGGTCACATTCTTCAGGTATCCAGCATTGGTGGAGTGGCAGCTTTCCCAACCATTGGTATCTATCACGCTTCAAAATGGGCTGTTGAAGGTCTTTGCGAATCATTGAACCAGGAAGTTCAGGGATTTGGAATAAAAGCCGGCTAATTAGTATTGAAAAAATTAGATTTTTGGGTGTCATTCCAACCGATTCCGATATTCTCTTGGAGTAACACCCAAAACTTTTTTTACATAACGGGTGAAAAATGACCGACTGGAAAATTCCATTTCGTCGGATATTTCAGCGATGTTCAACTGTGTATTTTGGAGCAGGAGTTCTATGCGTTCGCGGACATACCGTTGAATCCACTCCGAAGCAGCAACGCCCGAAGTAGTTTTGCAAATATGATTCAGATATTTGGGTGTAATATGCAATTGCTGGGCATAAAACTGTACTTGCCGTTCTTTCCTGCAATGCTCTTGCACCAAATGCATAAACCGCTCGTAAAGCGTTCCACTTTGCATCGTGCGTTTTCTATGTTCAAATTCATTGGCGAAAGTGTGCCACATTTCCAAAATAAACAACCGCATTTGCAATTTCAGGACTTCCTGATAAAAGCGATGTTCTTGCTGTAAAAATTTATCATACAGGAGCTGAAAATTCAACAGCACCCTGTGTCTGTCTTTTTTATCGTTCAAATGCAATACGGGATATTCTTTTGAATGTAAGGTAGCATCAATGCTTCTGCTTTGGTCGGGAATATTATCATAAAGAAATTCCTTTTCCACCAATAAAACGGTTGACTTAAAACTTTTTGAAAAGGTTACTTCTGCCAACCTGCTATCTGCAAACCAAAAAATAAATTCACCTGCTTTACATGTATATGGCTTATCATTGAAAATAAATGCTATACTCCCCCTATGGCAGAAGATGTGCGTATGATAACGATGTAAAAAATCATCAGGAAACGGCACATTTTCTGAAGCTTCAAACAAGATTACGCTATCCTTTTTTGCTTCATCCACTTTCATGCTATTACCTTTTTACTAATATACGTGATATATGACATTATTGACGTAATAAGTGTAACAAAAGGAATATACATGGTCCTTATCTTTGCATTATTAATTTTCTCAAAAATGGAAGCAACAGATATTTTTGACAGGTTAAGGAAAGGTGAAACCATACCACCCAACGACCCACAGGCCTATAAAATGCGTGAGGCTTCATACGCCACAAGGAAACTGCTCCTGCAGATGAATAATGCTTCAGACGCGGCTGAAATAAGGAATTTATTGAGTCAGATTACGGCTTCGGAAATTGACGAAAGTGTAGCTGTGTTTACACCTTTGTTCATCAATTATGGCAAAAATACCCGAATCGGGAAGAACGTATTCATCAATTTCGATTGTGTTTTCCTCGATTTAGGCGGGATCACCATAGAAGATAATGTACTGATAGCACCAAAAGTCAGTTTACTGAGCGAAGGACATCCTATCTCACCCGAAGTAAGGCAGTCTCTTGTACCGAAACCTATTCATATCAAAAAGAACGCATGGATTGGCGCTAACGCTACCATTCTGCACGGAGTTACGATTGGCGAAAACTCGGTGGTTGCAGCAGGTTCGGTCGTGTCCAAAGATGTTCCAGACAACACCATTGTAGGCGGTATCCCTGCAAAGATTATCAAAACCATTTAAAACAGAAATAAAATGAAAATAGCAATAATACTCGCAGTGCCAGTCTTGATGTTTTTAGGACAGGCCTGCAATACGAAAACAGAAGCACAAACACAAAAATCTGAAACAGTGAACAATACAGAAGAACACTATACTTTTCAATTAAGCGATAAGGTTACTCGTCAAAAAGTAATCTTCAAAAATCGTTATGGTATTGAGCTTACTGGAGATTTGTATGCCCCAAAAAATAGTGGCGATCAAAAACTTCCTGCTATCATACTGAGTGGCCCGTTTGGAGCGGTAAAAGAACAATCATCCGGACTTTATGCCAATGAATTAGCCGCCAGAGGTTTTATAACGTTAGCTTTCGACCCTTCATTTACAGGCGAAAGTGGTGGAGAAGTCCGTAATGTAGCTTCCCCCGATATTTTTACAGAGGACTTCAGCGCGGCAGTAGATTACATTGGCTTATTGCCATCTGTTGACCGGGATCAAATTGGCATAATGGCCATTTGTGGTTTAAGTGGTATGGCGCTTACGGCCGCCACCAGCGACACACGGATCAAAGCGGTAGCGACAGCTTCTATGTATGATATGTCACGCAGTATGAGCCGTGGTTATAAAAATAGCTACACAAGAGAACAGCGTCAGGCGGTTATTGACTATTTAAGTCAGCAACGATGGAACGATGCAGAAAATGGGGATTACGCTTTAGGTTTGCACGAAGTTCCCTTTGACGAAAACGGCAATCTGGTAAAAGGAAACCGTGTCCTACCCGAAACGTTACCCAACGATCCCGATCCCGTTTTAGCGGCGTTCTTTGATTATTACAGAACACCAAGAGGTTTTCATCCACGGGCTATCAACTCTACCACTGCATGGACAGCTACCACCCCCATGTCTTTTTTCAGCTTTCCGATGGCAGCAAACCTTGACATGATTTCGCCCCGCCCGATTATGCTGGTGGCAGGTGAAAATGCCCATTCACGCTATTATTCCGAAGATATTTACAAAGAAGCTTCCGAACCAAAAGAATTGGTGATTGTGCCTGATGCAGACCACGTTGATCTGTACGACAAAGTGAATATTATTCCATTTGATCAACTGGAAACATTTTTCAGGGAAAATTTGAATAAAAACAATCAGCTATGAAATCTTGGAACATAGCAATACCAACAGCCTTGAGGCTTTCCTAAAGGAAAATTTAAGTTGATTATATAAGTATAGTAATGAGAAATACTGTTCTCCTGATATGTATAATTTTTTATTCTTTAAATGTTTGCTCACAAACAGAGCAAGGCAATAAAACACATATCGCTGGCAAAGCCGCTATTACCAATAATGGTATATCATTCATTCCTAATTTTTCTTTGGAACAGCCTGCGGCTATCTTTAATCTTACATTGGAAAAAGGGCGATTTAGTTTTGAAACTGAATTAACCTTTTCGTTGGAAGAAGGTCGGGCTTGGTATCAGGTTTACTGGTTGCGGTATAAAATTATTCAGGAAGGCAACTTCAAACTGCGTACTGGTGGGCACGTTGGTCTGAACTTTCTAAGGATACTAGATTCTGGAAGCAATGAAGTAATCAAAGCAGAGCGCTACTTAGTAGGGGAGTTGGCCCCCACTTATCAAATTTCTGATAATATCATGGTCGGAATGCAATATATGATTGCAAAAGGCTATGACCTGGGTACGAACGAGCTCCAGCACTTTTTAACACTTAACGCCAATTTCAGTAACATCAAAATATCCAAATTGATGTTTCTTGAGGCATCTCCACAAGTTTTTTATCTCTCCTCTTTTGATTTTGGAGAAGGGTACTATGTTGCCTCAGAATTCAAGCTCTCCAGAAGTAATTTCCCCTTGTCACTTTCTTCCGTGATGAACAAGAAGATTTCAAGCAATATTCCTGGAAAAGACTTTTTATGGAATATGATCCTGTCTTATTCCTTTGGTAAAGGTACTATTTCTAAACCCTAAAGATTGATGAATTTTGAAACTTGATTTAAGAGCATGTTTAAATTTTGTTTTTGGCAGTTCGCTGCTGCGATAGTGAAAAAGTTCTGTTTTTGGTTCTGGCGACACTTGGTTTTTGTACAATAGCCAGCGCTATTTTTCAAAAAATAGGGGAAGCCAGGTCCTGTAACAGGGCTTTTACAGCCCAAAGGATAAAGTTTAAACAGGCTCTAATACTGAGGCTAATATGCATCTAGCCAAAAGAAAAGAATAAGGGAGCACCACTCAAATAATAATCATACAAATATGAAAGACAAAGTAATTTGAACCGCTATTGTTTTTAATTTAGTAGCTTTCTGATTGAAAATTAACGGTTGCTAATCCACTAATGTGTTTATACTTGAATGTTATACACAATGACATTGAGGCATCAAAGGGGTTTCACATAAGTAAAAGCCTTTCATGTGAAGTCACTCTGTTTCAGTGTTACTGAATATTTCCTCAATGGGTAATTTAAATAATTTCGATATTTTGAAGGCTAATGGTAGGCTTGGATCAAACTTGCCCTTCTCTATAGCATTAATCGTTTGGCGCGAAACCGCCAAAGAATCGGCAAGATCCGCCTGCGTCATATCTCTTTCTGCGCGAAGTACTTTTAATTTATTTTTCATGCATAACGCTTTTTGCCAACGAGCAATGCTATCATATAAGAGATACTGATTAGTATGACCAGAAAACCAATTTCCGCATCACTAGAGATGACATTCGCTATGTCTGTTACTGAATAACTCAGTCCACCCACAACTCCAACCCCTAAAGCAATGCCCATGGCATCCAATTGAATTTTCTTTTGAAGTTCATCAAGTACACTCAGGTATCTGATGTTTGCCCAGATCATTCCCGCACCAAAAGCCGTATTAGTTACAATCGCAAGAATGCTCCAGGTGGTATTTTCATTCCAAAGAAACTTCGGTCCAAAGCTTGCCAATGCCAAAGAGGCTACCCACAATAGCGTCCAAAGCGCTAAATTCTTAGTGCCTTTTATCATTTGTTTATTTTTGTTTTCGTTTTTCATAAGTCAACTATGTTTGATTTTTTGTAAAGTTTACTTGTCACAAATATATCAAACTTATTTATTATGTCAATTAAACTTTACTTTTTTTATTGGTAACCGTTTTTTTGGATGGAAGCAACTACAGCAACGATACAAGCAACTACCCAGTCAATGCGTGGTGAAACTGAAAAATGTAGTAACAAAGTATTTATCATCGCTTATACGCCCCAGCTACATCTCGCCTCGGATGATAAATCATGCTAGCGCACACATTCCTTCTTCAAATTTCATTTATCTTTAGGAGACGCAGCCTTGTATAGTTGTCAACCGCTATGCACAACGGTTGAACGCTTAGTATTACACGTAAAGCTTAATCGAGATCATAACTGTTTATACATAAAGAGATAGGATTATGACAAAAAACAGTTTATTAGCAATGCACAATGTCGGCATCGTGGTAGCATCCCTCGATGAGGCTGTCTCCTTTTTTACCGAGCTGGGTTTGACACTCGAATGGCGAGGAATGGTAGAAGGAGAATGGGCCGGGCGGGTTACCGGACTGGGTTCCCAGCGTGTTGAGATCGCTATGATGGTTACCCCCGATGGCCACAGCCGGCTGGAAATTTCGCAATTTCTTACCCCGCCTACTATCTCAGATCACCGGGCTGCCCCTGTGAATGCTCTGGGCTACCTACGCGTCATGTTCACCGTAGAAGACCTTGACGAGGTGCTCTCCAGGCTCCGTAAACATGGCGCTCAGCTCGTGGGAGAAGTGGTGCAGTATGAGGATGTGTATCGGCTCTGCTACATCCGCGGCATTGAGGGCATTCTCATCGGGCTGGCAGAACAACTCAGTCATGAAAATGAGTAGCTAGCTATTTGATAAATATCCTTAACCGGGGAATTTTCGCTACCAATCTCATGGACGATAGGTACCTTCTTTGCGAAATCAAAATATTTCATGACTTGACTATGAGATCACTGTGTTAACGCAGACAATAAAAGCAGCGCATAACAAAGCCTAAGAAAACAGGCGGGCAGACAGCGTAACATGAGCATTTCAACAGATAACAAAACTTGTTGCTCGGCTGACAAATACGCGTGCCAAAATCCGCAAGTTACCTTTCCAAACCGTTGTGCGCTATTTCAAACTTAGATATTATGAAAGTAATGAAACGTCTCCTCCATGCTATAGCGTTGGTACATTTCCTGGTGCTTGTTTTTTTTCAGGTGAATGCCCAAAAAGCCAAGATTAAAAATGACTTCAAAGCACTGGAATCTTCCATAGATAGCCTCTTTCTGGGGTACAGCGACTTAGCTATCCCTGGGGCTGCGATTTCAGTGATTTATCATGGGGAGATTCAATATATGAAAGCGTATGGAAGTGCCAATATTGAGTATGACATCCCCAATACGACTTCCACCCTCTTCCATGTTGCTTCCCTTGCCAAACAGTTTACTGCGCTTTCAATATTACTACTTCAGGAAAAGGGACAATTATCCTTAGAGGATGACATTAGAAAATACATCCCGGAAGTGCCAGATTTCGGCCACACGATCACACTGCGACATCTGGCTACACACAGCAGTGGCCTGCGGGATCAATGGAATTTATTTCTCATACAGGGCGTCAGACCCGATGATGTTATTACCAATGAACATGTGCTTGACCTCATTAAAACGCAGAAAGAGCTAAACTTTATCCCGGGTGATGAGTACTTCTACTGCAACACGGGATATTCATTGTTAGCCGAGGTGGTTTCCAGAGTGTCGGGGCAGACGTTTGCTGCGTTTGTCCGGGAAAATATTTTCTCTCCTTTACAGATGAATCATTCTTCCTTCAATGATGATTATGAAAAGATCATTAAAAACAGAGCATACTCTTACTATTCCAGGGATGGGGAAGAGTATTCCAAAAGGGTATTGAGTTATGGTAATGTAGGTCCCACCAATCTTCTGACAACCGTGGAAGACTTAGCCCTTTGGATGATGAACTTTGAATCCCCTGAACCTAAGGTGGGGAGCCCGGAACTATTTAAGCAAATGACTACGGAGGCTGTATTGAACAATGGCAAAACCTTCGGTGGCGGACTTGGCTTGTTCATGAATAACTCCCGAGGGATCACCGAGGTGGAGCATGGTGGAGCAGATGCTGGTTTCCGGGCACATCTGAGTATGTTTCCGTCACACAAATTTGGGGTAGTGGTGCTGAGCAATAATGCCCAATGTGATGTACGGATGATCGCATCAAGGATCACTGACTTATACCTGAGTGACTTTTATGAGGAAGTAAATACTGCATCGTCTGAGCAAAAAAGGAAGTTTATCAAGCTTAAACCCAAAAAGATGGAGCCATTTGTGGGTCACTATTGGACTAAGGAACATGCCTATACCCGGTATATTTATTTGAAGAACGATACCCTGATGCACTTTCGGACTGAGAACAATGAGAGTCCTCTGGCCCCCCTAGGAGAAAATGAATTTAAGGTGATGAACGTTCCGGTAGATGCCCTGGTACGTTTTGAAAATAAAGACGGGGAAACTACGCTTATCGAGACGGTAAATGGGGGAGAACCCATCCTGCTGGAGAAATATATTCCTGTTGACTATTCTCCTGACGATTGGTTGAAGTATGAAGGCATCTATTACAGTGATGAACTGAGGACGGTCTATGAAATCGTATGGCGTGAAAACAAGCTGATAGCCCAACATATGAGAATGGGAAGTATTGAACTCAATATGATCAAACACAACTTCTTCACCGGAGACAGGGGCTTCTTTGGAAATGTAGAGTTTTTACGAGATGACGCTGAAAACGTAACAGGATTTAGAGTTTCAAACGGACGCGTCAGGAACCTGTTGTTCGAGAAGCAGCACACAACAGAAAATAAATAGCATCAAAACAGGCGTTAATCAGAGGTATTGTGCGCAAACAATAAAGGAAGGAACAAAAAAAACTAGGCATGGATCAATCCAACGGTTATGAAAAGGTTGCTTTGGCTTTTGTAAAAATTCGTGGGAATCAAAGTAACAACATTGGCGTATCAACGGTCAGAAACTGGGCCAGCGCTTTACCCACCTCTGCCACGGTATTAGATCTGGGATGCGGCCCTGGAATTCCTATTTCAAAAACGCTGATGGATCAGCAACTAACTGTCTATGGCATTGATGCCTCCCCCACGTTGGTAGCCCAATTCAAAGAAAACTTCCCCAACCATACCATCCGTTGTGAAGCTGTGGAAACGTCATCTTTCTTTGGGATGGCGTTCGATGCCGTGATTGCCTGGGGACTGCTTTTTTTACTATCGCCCGAAAAACAAAGAGCCCTCATTGGTAAAATCGCTATACATCTGAAAAGTGGTGGAAAATTTTTGTTTACGGCTCCTTCGCAGCAAGTGAAATGGAATGATGTCATGACTGGCTTACCCTCAGTATCTCTTGGCGCAGAAGCCTATCGCCAGATACTGGCAGAAAATGGATTTCTCGTATTAGACGAATATCAGGATGAAGGTGAAAATTATTATTACAGTAGTATGAAAAAATGATTGTGAAATTGGTCTGCGCACATAAATGTTGTGAGAAAGCGCTCAAAAAGAATGCTGACAACGATGAGACTATTAAAATATTCGGCCTGTTTCCTTTTCCTGGAACAACTCCATCGGGATATAAAAAATGCCTTCCTGCGTCCGTCGGATTTCAAGCCTATCTCACCCCACGATAAGCATAAGATGGACAAAAACATTTTTTTATGATATCCGTTCAGGGGCTTACAAGCTTCCTTTTCACTGACAATACACCCTATGCTATGACTCACAATAACCACTATCGACAAGTATTGATTTTGTGTTTGGTGACCGCTCCTCTATTGCAGCTATGCTCTGATGTTCTTTGGCTTACGGGTTATTCTAAAACTGTGATGACCCTCATTCGTGAAGTGAGTATGATCCTCTTTGTGCCCACTGGTTTTTGGTTAGCCTATCAGATCGGCAAAAAAGCCCCAAAAACTGCTATCCTCTGTGGTGGTCTGTTTATGACAGGTTGTATGGGATTTGCCGCCCTCATGCCACTTTACCGCTTGCCGGATTATGTGCCTGACACTATCCGGTCACAGTTTGATATAGATCACATTCTTTATGCGACTGACTTTGCCCCCACTATCTTTCTTTTTACCCTTTGCTTTCCGTTGAGCTTATTGGTGATAGGCATTTCATCCTTTGTGCTGGGAACGTTTAGCAAAATGGTGAGTGCATGGATTGCCATATCAGGGATTCTTTTCTGGATAGGCAATGCCTTGCATATAGCGTTCTTTTTAATAGTTGGCGATGCCTGGCTTTGCTTTACCTATGCCTTACTGGCATTAATCCTTAAAAAACCACGTTTGGAACACAGGCAAGTGCTTGCGGATGTGAAGTCTTAACCTGGCCACATGCTTACCGGGCAGTACCCTGTGGATTTTCTGTTTTCCTCAGTCATTTGGTGCTCTTCCCGAGGTTAAGAAAGATGAGCAGTATATGATGAAATGATAGGTTGGTACGAAACTCAAATGCAATAAATGGCGCTACCCTGCGGCGGCGGTATCAGCAACAGCAGCGGGCTTCGCCTACACTTGCCCTTGTGTTTCAGGCAAAGAATGAGTTTATTGTAAGGCGGCTACAATTCATGCCATTGGAAATTGCTTTGAAAGTGAAATTAAGCCCTTTTCTGTCATCATACGCTATCTAATGAAAAAACTACTTTGTCTGTTTCTTATGGGTGCCGTAGGCTACCTGTGCGGATGCACACCCCAAAAAAATGACACCAAGACCAATATTATTCTCATCTTTATTGATGATATGGGATGGGCGGATCTATCCTGTTTTGGCAATGTCGATGCACAAACCCCACATATTGATCAACTAGCTTCGGAAGGGATATGCTTTGATCAGTTTTATGTGAATTCACCCATTTGCTCGCCCTCCCGGGTAGCCATCTCTACAGGCACGTATCCCCAACGCTGGCATATTACCTCTTACCTGGCGCATCGGGAGCAAAACAGGGAACGTGGGATGGCCAACTGGCTGGACCCTTCCGCACCCATGCTGGCACGGAGCCTTCATCAGGCAGGATATGCCACCGGTCATTTCGGAAAATGGCATATGGGCGGACAACGTGATGTGACGGAGGCACCGCCCATCACTGAATATGGTTTTGACGCATCGCTGACTAATTTTGAAGGAATGGGTGCCAAATTACTGCCACTCACCAAAGATGAAACCGGAAAGGTCGGACGGATATGGGAAGAGGCAGAAATACTCGGAGAACCTTTTACCTGGATGCAACGGTCGGAGATCACGACCGGCTTTATTGAGGGTGCTATCGCCTTTATGGAGCAAGCACGGAATGAGGAAAAACCATTTTATGTTAATCTCTGGCCTGATGATGTGCATAGCCCTTTTTGGCCGCCCTTTGAAGAATACGGTCTGACCAAAGATGCCGATAAAAGAGATTTATACCTGGCGGTGCTGGAAGCCATGGACCAACAGTTCGGTCAACTTTTCGAGTATATTCAAACGAACGAAAGCTTACGGGATAATACCCTGATTTTGTTTTGTTCCGACAATGGACCGGAATTGGGAGCCGGGCAAGCAGGGGCTTTGAAAGGGTACAAAACGCATCTGTATGAAGGAGGCATCCGTTCTTCCCTCATCGTTTGGGGGCCCGGATTTATGAATGAATCTGCAAAGGGCACCCGAAACAAAGAATCAGTTTTTTCTGCCATCGATGTGGTGCCTTCCCTGCTGGCGTTTACCGGCACAGAAGCGCCTGAGGATGCTATTTCTGATGGAGAAAACGTAATCAAAACAATGCTGGGCGAATCCAATGATTCCCGCACGTCGCCCATCTTCTATAGTCGCCCTCCCGACAGAAAGGACTTTTACGGTTTTGAAAACCTTCCTGATCTGGCAGTACGGGAAGGAGAATGGAAACTATTATGCGATTACGACGGGGGCAGGCCGGAGCTGTATCAGATCAGGGATGATCCGGGAGAGAAGCGTAACCTCGCAGACGAGCATACGGAAAGAGCTGAAACAATGGCCCAGAAAGTAACATCATGGTATAAGTCCATGCCCGTGTTAGACAAAGAAGAACATCAAAGTTCAGATTAATAATAGGAAAGTAGTTAGCAGAAATAGAGTAGAAATAGTAAGCTTTAATGAGCAAAGTCAAAATCTTCTTTAGTAATAAAGAAAGTGACAGTGTCATCTTTCAATTCCCAATCTGTGCTGTCATAAATATTTTTACCTGATAATAATTGTGAACTATCAGGAAGAAATCTTATCAATTTTTCATTGGAAAATATAACATCGATAGAATCATACTGATCTAGCATCATGATTTCAGGACCATTCATAGATGGAGCACTATATCCAATTGCCTTTTCTTTTGAAGGTATATGTAGCAATTCCGTTGCTGATTCAAGATTCAATCGAACAGATAAATCAAAGTCTGTTAGATTGCTGATTACAGCTATGGTTTCAATGTTAGAATTTTCCATCTCTTCTTCTGACTGACAAGCAAGCAAAACGGTCATCAACAGAATGGTTAAGAAAGTTGATCTCATTGCGATGCGCATAGATTGTTCAGAAACAGAAACGCAAAAAAGTTGTACTTATTGATTGAAAATAAAAATAGATTTTGATAATATATTCAATGGTCAAAAAGAAAAAAATGCCAGAATTAACAGTTTGTAATTAGTAACTGAGCAATATTTAGATTTAGCGTCTGTTACTCCAAGTAATAAAAATACAATGCATGCAAGTTGACTTTCGGCTAGTCATAATGGTCGGTAGCAGATGTAGAAAATGTTTGGCGTTAGAAAACATTCAAAAAAATGAAAAATATACTGATTGACTTTATCTCGAAGTATATGACGCTGACAGATGAAGAGAAAAGTGTGATCATGGACCAGGATAAATTCAGATCTTACAAAAAGGGCACCGTTCTGCTAAAAGAAGGGGAGCAGTCATCGAAGGGTTACTTTGTGTTGAAGGGTTGCCTCAGGACCTACTATATCATTGATGGAGAAGAGAAAACCACGGAATTCTATACAGAAATGGAAGGTATCACACCTCATTGTGTTCTCCAAAAGAAACCTTCCGAATATTACCTGTGCTGTGTGGAAGATTCTATTCTCACCGTCTCCACTCCTGATACGGAGGCTGCTATGTTTGAGAAATTCCCAAGATTTGAAACACTATGCAGAGTGCTGTCCGAACAACTTTTGGCCAAGAGTCAACATTCATTGGATGCCTTCAAGACCTCTTCTCCCGAACAACGCTATCAGCATTTATTAAAAACAAGGCCTGATTTACTACAAAGGGTACCACAGCATCAGTTGGCCAGTTATTTAGGGATCAGGCCCCAATCTTTGAGCCGTTTGAGAGCCAGAATCCTTGAAAAAGAAAAAAAGAGCTCTTCAACTTATTAACTTAAGTGAACGAATAAAAGGGGGGTGGGCCTCTACTTTTGCAAAGGATATCAACATTAATCGTTATGCAAAAGAGACTCATCACTTTGGCCGTGGTACTGACCGTTACGTTTTCCAATGCTTATAGTCAATCAAGGGCACAAGACTCGACGGACAGGCCCTGTTTCGTAGGCAGCACCTTTTTTTTGTTAGGCAATCTGTCATCCACCAACAAGCCCGACTTTGTGCAACTCAATCTGGGCTATCGGATCACACCCAGCCATGTGGTTTCGGTTGAATTAAAAACCTGGAAATATGCCTGGCCGCTGGGGATACCTTATGGCAAATCGTTTGAAGCGCCTGAGGAAAGATATCCGGGTTATGTCCGGTCATGGGGGATGGCTTTTGTGTATCAGCATTTTTGGTGGAAAGGCCTGTATACTTCCATCCATGCCATGAATGCTTTGCAAAAATATGTGGATGAAAACAATCAAAAGATACAAAATGGGTATCAGTTGTTTATGACTTACCGTATAGGGTATCAGATTAAATTGTTGAAAAACAGGTTTTTCATGGAACCCTCTGTGGCGATGACCCACTGGCCAGTGAACACGCACGTACCAGCAGCTTTCAAAGCGCTGGAAAGCAAATGGCCTAATTATTTCTTGTTTGAACCGGGACTTCATTTTGGAATTAATTTTTAAATCGCATTTAGGTTTTGTCTGGCTTGGGCGCGTACTGTTAAACCCCTCATGACCCATGCCCGTAATTGTTAAAAAATCTAAACATCATGGAAGTAAAAGAACTTCGCATTATTCTGACAGTAGAAAATCTAGACGAGGTGATAGCGTTTTACAGAGATACGCTGGGCCTGGCAACCTCAAAAGAATGGGATGAACCTACCGGTAAGGGTATCATCCTTGACGCTGGCAGGGCTTCCCTGGAACTCATAGACAGCAGGCATGCCGCCACCATAGACCACATTGAGGTAGGAGAAAGAGTAGCAGGGCCTGTCAGATTAGCGTTGAATGTAGGGTATAGCATCACAGAGGCAGGGGCCCTATTGGAAAAAAAGGGGGCAAAAAAACTGGCCGAGATGAGACAAGCGCCCTGGAGCAGGGTCCAGAGAATGGAAGACCCCAGTGGGATGCAATTGACATTGTTTGAAACTTCTACGCTTTTTGAGCCATAATGTCAAATGGGTGCTAATCCTTTCTGTCTGGCTCTTCCGTGTATGGGATGTTGGGGTAATTCCTGACAGGCAGAAACACTATTAAATATGATAGCTGGCAACTTAACGATTTTGTAATGATGAAAATAGGAATAGTAGGCATGGGTGGGGTTGGTAGTTTTCTCGGTGCGAAGCTCACCCAGCATTTTGCACCCGATGAACACACCAAAGTCATTTTCATTTGTCGTGGAGAAACCAAAGATCACATAGTGAAAAACGGACTGTCGTTTTCTTCAGCCGGTACTCTATTTCATGCCATCCCTGACCTCACCACTGATCAGCCGGAAGAAATTGGCATTTTGGATATACTCATCATTGCCACAAAATCCTTTTCATTGGCTGAGGCTGTGAGGCAATATCAGCCCTGTTTTGATAAAAATACCGTGATCATTCCTTTACAAAATATGGTGAATGCCAAGGAGATCCTCTGTGAGGTAATCGATGATCCAAAACCCAATATCCTGGAAGGATGTATTTATGTCGCTTCCAATAGGGAGAGACCAGGGTTTGTGACACATGTGGGTGGTCCGGGAAAAGTTTTCTTTGGCAACGAAGATGCCTCAGACTTCCAATGGGTGGAAGAAATCCTTCGAAAAGGGGGAGTAGACGCCATTTACACAAAAAACATCAAACATACGGTATGGAAAAAATATCTGTTTGTTTCTCCCTTAGCCACCCTGACAACGGCGCTCAACATCACCTTTGGCGAAATAGCGGAGGATACATACCTGATGGCACAGCTTACAAAGCTGATGAAGGAAGTGCAACAGGTGGCCAATCAATTGAATGTGGGGCTCACAGAAAAAGATATTCAGGATGCCTTAGGCATGTTATCCCATTTTCCTTATCAGGCGAAGTCTTCGCTTCAACTTGATGTGGAAAACCATGAGGACAACAATGAGAAATATTATCTAGTAGACTATCTCATTGAAAGCGGAGATAAATGGGGTGTTGAAGTAAATACTTACAAAGAAATGAATGAAAAATTAGCGGCTCACAGCCGGGGGAACAGCACCTAGAGCGAACATTGCTTCCGCATGTTTTTTGTTGCTTTGCAGGTGCTGTTTGGCATTGCCAGGCACATAGCCTCGAGTAGTCTTGCTGTTGTTAGCTTTATCAATGAACATTGTTGCCTTACGCTTGTGGGTATGACAGACAGCACCATAACCCTGGATTGGCAAAGGGGTAACAACAACAAACGTATTGGGTTCGTAGTAGGTAGTAAGACCTTACCTTTGATTTTTGCAAATACGCCCATGACCCACATTACGACCCTTGAAGAATTTTATAAGGAAACGCAATCATTTATTCCCCAGGATATCAGCAAGGAGATAGGGCATTTTAATGTCTTTGTCATTGACGAGCTGATGGCCAGGGAGAAACAGACCATGCCTTACAACAGAAGGGCTTACTATAAAATAAGCCTGATCAGTGGCCGGAACAGAGCGGAATACGCCGATAAGGTGATCAATATTGAGAAAAACGCGCTGCTGTTTGCCACGCCCAAAGTTCCCTACCACTGGTTGCCACAAGACAGGAATCAGTCCGGCTTTTTCTGCATTTTTACGGCTGACTTTCTGGCACAAAATAAAAGCGGCCTGATCCTGGATCAGTTGCCCATTTTTCAGCCTCAGGGATATCCTATCTTTCAACTATCGGAGGAGAAAGCGCATGAAATCAGGGCTATTTTTGAGAAGATGCACCAGGAGATGAGTGCTGACTATATCTACAAGTATGACCTGCTGCGCAACTATGTGATTGAGTTGATCCATCAGGGACAAAAACTGCAACCTATGACCGCTTCCCATCCCACACAAAATGCGTCGGCCCGGGTAACTTCCTTATTTATTGAACTCTTGGAAAGGCAGTTTCCTATAGAATCGCCCCATCAGAAACTGAATCTACGGACTGCCAGAGAGTACGCGGATCGGCTGGCGGTGCATGTCAATCATCTCAACAAAGTATTGAAGGAAAGTACGGGAAAAACAACGACCAAACTAATCAATGCCCGTGTGGTGCAGGAAGCCAAAATACTACTGAAGCAAACCGACTGGAGTGTTTCTGACATTGGCTACAGCCTGGGTTTTGAGGAGGTCGCTCATTTTTCAAACTTCTTCAAGAAACACACGGCTTATACACCCCTGGCTTTCAGAAGATGAAGCTCATACTTTGAATTTTGCAAATAACCGATTGATGGTTACAAACACTGCCCCTGTAGCCTGGCCTATCTTTGTGTTATTCATTCATATTAATAACAGAAAGATGAAACAACATACAATAGCATTAATCACCGGCGGTAGCCGTGGGTTGGGAAAAGAGATGGCACTTAGCCTGGCGAAAAGAGGGATCGATGTGATCCTCACCTACCATCGCCAGAAAGAAGAAGCTGAAGGTGTGGTGAGAGAGATTGAAAGCCTGGGGCAAAAAGCCGTAGCACTCCCCCTGAATGTTGCAGAAACCAAAGGTTTTGACCCGTTTTTTGAAGCCGTTCGGGAAGCTTTATCCGTAACCTTCCACGCTGAGCAGATCAATTTCCTGATTAACAACGCTGGCATTGGTACACACGCCCAGTATCCGGACACTACGGAAGAACAGCTAGACAATCTGATCAATATACATTTTAAGGCTGCGTTCTTCCTTACGCAGAAAGCCTTGCCCTTACTGGCCGATGGAGGTGGCATTGTAAACGTGTCCAGTGGGCTGGCCCGGTTTGCCCTGCCCGGCTACGCTGCTTATGGGGCTGTGAAAGGGGCTGTTGAAACCTTGACAAGGTATCAGGCGAAGGAGTTGGGTGCCAGAAAAATCAGGGTCAATGTGATTGCGCCGGGAGCGATAGAGACAGATTTTGGGGGTGGCGCCGTCCGGGATAACCGGGAACTCAACCATTTTGTATCATCCGTGACTGCCCTGGGCAGAGCCGGACTCCCGGATGATATAGGAAGCGTGGTGGCTTTTCTGTGTACGGATGATGCCAAATGGATCAACGCGCAACGGATTGAAGTATCCGGTGGGATGATGCTGTAAGGATAGAATGGTGGAATGCAGGAATGCTTCATATAACTTTCATTCTTGCATTCTCTCATTCAATCTAAAGTGTTATCTTTAATAAGAGGTTACTGAGTCATAGTGAAGAATTACTATCCCTAAAAGAGAAACCTATGAAACCGTTTGTCTTCATCAATGCCCTCATTTTCGCAGCTTCCTGGTCTGCCATGGGGCAAGCACAAGCAACCTTTGTAACTTCTTCTCCCGACGGTATTGACATTGTGTATGATGTGCAGGGTGAAGGAGAGCTGTCTCTTGTCTTCGTTCATGGCTGGTCGTGTGATCGCAGCTACTGGGAAGCCCAAAGGGAAACGTTCTCCCGTCAGTTCAGGGTGGTAACCCTCGACCTGGCCGGACATGGGGAATCAGGTATGGGTAGGGAAGACTGGACGATGGAGTCTTTCGGCGGCGATGTGGCGGCTGTGGTGGAGGCACTGGATCTTTCCCAGCTCATTCTGGTAGGGCATTCCATGGGAGGGGATGTGATTGCAGAAGCGGCTCGTCTGTTGCCGGGGCGTGTCATCGGACTGGTCATGGTCGATACGTACAAAAGACTGGGAGAAGGCCGAACGCCGGAACAGGTTCAGTCATTCATCACACGGCTGGGCGCTAACTTTCCGGATTCTACCCGTGCCCTGGTCCAAAGTATGTTTTTGCCTGTTTCCGACCCCTCTCTGGTGGAGCAGGTAGCCGCCCACATGTCCTCAGCCCCTCCGGATATTGCCCTAAGTGCCTTGGAACATGCGTTTCATTATAGCCGACAGATGACCACTACCTTGCAAGAACTGAAGTTGCCTGTTGTGGCTATCAACCCTGCCAACGGACCCACGGATATAGTCTCTCTGGAACGCCATGGGGTGGCGGTGATGATCATGCCAGGGGTAGGTCATTTTTTAATGATGGAGCATCCAAAGGGTTTCAATCGTATGCTGAGAACGGTGATTCATAAAATTGTTCGTAGTAGCTGAGTTACAGGAAGGTGCTTGAAAGCATTTTAAAAGCTTCAATTTTTTTAACGCTAGTGTACTGAAAAAAACGGAAGGCCCATCACCAGAGACCCATCCCATCATTCCTGTCTACCGTGAACAGTTTGGAAGCAGTACTTTAACCTTACAGGAAAAAGAATAGCCCTGCTAAGCGCCATAGGGTAGGATAATTAAAAAAATTTGCTTTCGCTGTCCCATTTCTTTTCACTCGATCATCATGGGGGTGTAATCCAAATGTTCAATTAACTTAAAGAAAAGAAAATGGAACCAAGAATCAATGTAATGGAAAAAGCACAACGTGCGGTGAAAGCGATGTATGGCTTAGGGGCGTATCTGGCGAAATCGCCTCTCGAGTCAAACTTATTAAACTTAGTCTATTTCAGAGTTTCACAAATCAATGGCTGTGCTTTCTGCCTGGATATGCACTCTAAAGATTTGCGGGCAGCGGGTGAAACCGAGCAGCGCCTCTATGTCCTCAATGCCTGGCGGGAAGCGCCTTTTTATACTGACCGGGAAAGGGCAGCCCTTTCCTGGGCGGAGGCTGTGACCCAACTATCAGGTGGTGAGGTACCCGATGACATTTATGAGGTGGCCAGAAAGCAATTTACTGAGGAAGAACTGATCGATCTGACCATGGCGGTGATTGCCATCAATAGTTACAACCGGATCAACATAGCTTTCCGTACGCCCGCAGGCGATTACCAACCAGGTCAATTTGCCGTACCGGCAGCATAAAATTAATCACACAATCCATAACCAGCTGATACTTTTTGATCGTATAGGCTATAAAACCAACATACCATGAAAGAATTTATGTTATTGTTCAGGCAGCCCAGTTTCCCTCCTGCTAACATATCACCCAAAGAAATGGAAGCCCTGGCCAAAAGATGGCAGGACTGGGTAGGCGGTATCGCTGCCCAGGGAAAATTAACCAACACCGGCAACCGTCTGGCGACAGAAGGCAGGGTATTGAAAGCAGGCGGCGTTGTCACCGATGGCCCTTTTGTTGAAATCAGAGAACGCCTGGGTGGTTTTATGGTGGTGAAGGCCGACAGTTTGGAAGAGGCTACCACCTTGGCCCATGGTTGTCCTTCCCTGGAAGCCGATGGCAGCGTGGAAATCAGACCCCTTAACGCCTAAATAAACAACCAGGAACAAAGCCCGCTCCCGATCATGAGTGGGTTTTGTCATTGCTTATGAAACAGGAACACGACTCTTTAAAGCATTTATTCCAGCAGGAATTCTCGAAGATGGTCGCTGTGATCAGCAAACAGTTTGGCTTGCAGCATATAGCATTGGCGGAAGACCTGGTGAGCGAGACCTTTTTACTGGCTGCAGAAACCTGGGGTATGAAAGGCATGCCTCAGCATCCCACCGCCTGGCTGTATGCGGTCGCCAAACAAAAGACGCTGTATCATTTCAGAAGAAATAAAATCTTTGAGGAGAAGGTAGCGCCGGCTCTGGCTTCCAGACAGGATAAAAATCAGGAACACATAGCACTCGATTTTTCGCAGCAGAATATCAAAGACAGCCAGTTGCAAATGCTCTTCGCCATTTGTAATCCTGCCATTGCCAGTGAAGCGCAGATAGGATTAGCCCTGCGGATTCTATGCGGCTTTGGCATTGATGAGATTGCTGAGGCTTTTTTGTCAAAGAAAGAGACGATCAACAAAAGGTTGTTTAGGGCCAAAGAAAAATTACGATCAGAAAAGATACGCCTGGAATTGCCCCCGCAAAATGAGATGGCTACCCGACTCGATAATGTATTACATGTGATCTACCTGCTTTTCAACGAAGGGTATTATTCCAAAACGCAAAACCAGATTTTACGAAAAGACCTGTGTGTAGAAGCCATGCGGCTGGGTGTGATGCTGACGGCCAATGAAAAAACGAATGTGCCTCAAACTCATGCCTTGATGGCGCTGATGTGTTTTCATGCTTCCCGTTTCAATGCCCGGCAAAGTGAAGAAGATCCTTTTGTGTTATACGAACAGCAGGATGAAACCTTATGGGACACCGCACTCATCAGCCAGGGCATGAATTATTTACAGCTTGCTACCCAAGGGACCACAGTGAGTTCTTACCATTTGGAAGCCATGATTGCCTATTGGCATTGTCTCAAAGAAGATACCCGGGAAAAATGGGAGGATATTTTGCGTTTATATGATCAGCTGTTGCTGGTGAACTATTCTCCCAGTGTGGCGCTGAACAGGGTTTTTGCCGTCTACAAAGCGAAAGGGGCCCAGGTGGCTTTGGAGGAAGCGGAAAAGCTCAAGCTGGAAGACAATCATTTTTATCATGTGTTGCTGGGGGAGCTCTATAAAAACAGGGATGAAGCAAAAGCGAAACGCAATTTGGAAAAAGCCTATGTGTTGGCCAAAACCGAGACAGAAAAACAAGTGATCCGGGAGAAGATAGACAGTATCGTTTAAACAACATTTTTTTATTTTTTGGTTAGTAAGCCCAGATAGATCAGCTCTATAAGTGACCATCATGGTACTACTGGCCGGGGAACGCTCCAAAAGATCATCTCAATCCCATTGACCTTGCTTTGGGAAAAATCCTGTTTTTACATAACACTGGCGCTCCTGCAAATTTTTTCTTTGAATCCATCAGGGGGGATGTTAACTTTAATAACCAGCTTTTCACGAAAATCAGAGGAAAACCGGAAAAAGTCAAAATAGGGTACAAGACGTATCTTATCGAATCAGCTTTTCTGTGGCTATAGCCTGTTATAGAGTAGCTGGTCAGGCCGTGGGATTATCGGTAATGTTTTGTAGATTATGAAGTAAAGCCTGCAGGTGAACAAAGTAGGGGGTTACAGCTTTTTGTAGTTGCGTATAAATCAGTAATCAATATAAACAACCTTTTGTTATGGCCGGTCATAGGGAAATTCTGTTAAACCAGGGAGAAGGCAATGCATTCTGGGTATTGGGTGATTTGTATACCTTTAAGATCACTGGTAAAGAAAACCAAGGTGCTTTCACCATCATTGAGCAAATTATCCAGCCTCAGGGCGGACCTCCTCCTCATATCCATCATCGGGAAGATGAAGCCTTTTATGTATTGGAGGGCAGTTTTTCATTTTTGTGTGGCGATCAGCAAAGGGTATTCGGTGCTGGTTCCTTTGTCTATATACCCAAAGGCACACTCCATACCTTCAAAAATATAGCAGAGCGGCCAGGCAAATTAATGGTAACCATTACGCCTGCAGGGTTGGAAGAATTCTTTTATGCGATTGGCACCCCTGCTGCCGACCTGAGTACACCGCCTGCTTTTGATCCCGGCATCATTGAAAAGATCATGCAATTAGCCAAAGACTATCAAATGGAGGTGAAGCTGCCAGCAATGGGATGAGTCTCCCACTAGCGTAGGCAAACGTCTATTACAGGAATAAGGTCAGGAATGGCAATTTGAGTTACTTGTTGTCAGGTTCTGGAAAAGCAGGGTATAAGTCTTTACTTACCATAAAACATTCGCACCGTTTTGTGCTACATGGAGCAGATAGCGGAATAGATTTACATCGCCTTTAACGAAAGTAACCTATGGCCCGAAGTTTTTACTATTCCGCTCTCTTTGTAACGGGACTGCTCATCCTTCTTAGTTTTTTCCGGAGTTTTCTCCATTTTGAGCTGGGAGCCCAGCTGTATGCCTTGCCCTCTCTGGGTCAATGGTGGGTGGTGGAGTATCTGGTTTCATTGCTCTGGTCGTTGATCCTGCTCAAGTATTTTCACTTTAAGCAGTTTCGGTTTACATTTTGGGTTATGGCGGTGGCCATCGCAGCCTCCCTTTATCATTTTATCCTGCTCTATGCTCTCTTAACAACCAGAGAGTTGAACACGCCTTACCTTGTGGCTACCTTTCTGGTCTCCGGAATAGGGATTTTATATGCCATCAGTCTTATTTTCTCAAAGGCGGGACAGAGGCCCTGGCTAAAGGCTGCCGGCATTTTCTCATGCTTACTGGGAGTCGCCGGGATGTCTGCCCTGATCTGGGCTTTGCAGTCCATCGCTATCCGCCAAAATGGGACCATGGAAACCATTGAACTGTGGGGGACACTGTTGGGCAGCCTGGTGCCTGTCTTATATTTTATGAATTTCTGGAAAGAACGGGACGTGGCTGAAAAGGTGTCTGCTAACCGTCAGCCATCCTGGCAGGGGATGATGGATGTATCCGCATTCATCGCTTTGGCGGCCATGCTGATGATAGGGCCTAAGATAGCGGTGGAAAGTGTGAGGTTATCGCATCATCCTGATCAGGTCAGCGATTACCAGAAAAAATCAGCACAGCCTTTTGAAGCCAGGACTTATGTAAACCATGAGGGTGATACGATGCGATACCGTTTGTTAAAACCCTTGGATTATGATTCCACGAAGCTGTATCCTTTGGTGGTGTGTCTGCATGGCAGCTCAGGCGGCGGTACAGATAATGTGAAACAGGTTGCCTCATCCTTGTCGGCTCTATGGCTGTCTGAGGAGGGAAATAGAATGAAATATCCGGCATTTCTGTTCGTGCCTCAATGTCCTCAGAAGGCTGGCTGGGGTGGCATGCCTGATGTGCCGGCGGTAGACTCACTGGTCTTTCAAACCCTCAATGCCCTGGAAGAGGAGTTATCTATCGATAAAAACAGGCGCTATGTGGTCGGTATCTCCCTGGGTGGCTATGGAGCCTGGCATTTGATAGGTACGCGCCCGGAGAAGTTTGCCGCAGCCATCCCCATTTGCGGAGGGGGAAATCCGGCGCTGGCTCAACACATGGTAGATGTACCCGTCTGGGCTTTTCATGGAGCCAAAGACAGAAATGTGCCGGTGAGTGGCTCGCGGGATATGATTGAAGCCATCCGGCAGCAAGGGGGCACGCCCCGTTACACAGAATTTCCTGACAAAGCCCATTTCATTTCAGAAGAGGTAAAAAATACACCGGGTTTGCTGGACTGGCTGTTTACCCAACATCGGGATGAAGTCAAATAGAAAAGCATAAACGTTGGCTGAGGAAACTTGTTGCTGATAATCAATTACATCCTAAAGGTTGTAACGATTAATATCGTATGGGCAAAGAAAGAGTGCTATTTGAATTATATTATAGTATTATCATTGACATTACGCAAAATTATGGAGAAGACACTATCGCCTATCCTCATAGTATTACTGATCTTAGGGTGCAAAACGGAACAAAAACAACAGGTAGGTTCATTCTCTGACCTGAACCTAATAGTAGAAACAGCCAGACAGATAGATAGTGTCTGGATTTCAGACATAGGACAAAGAGAATCTCATATTTTACGCTTTACAGACACTATTAAAGTAAACTTAAAGAGAAAAGTTAACGACCTGTACAACCTGTATTTTTATACCAAAGGAGCAACTGTCAAAAAACAATTATGGCTTGATGGAGAAAACGTAATTATCAAAGGAGAGATTGATGAGGAATTTGAAATAGATACGGTCTTACATTCAGATTTATATTATACCTCTGTTGATTTTTCTTCAGCGTTTAACACATTGATTCAACATCAAGCAGACAGCGATGCGGTGGATCATTTCTTACTGCAAAGAATACAGCAAAATACTGATAATCCTTTATCATTTGAGATAGCAAGCTTTTTCATACTAAGAAATCAAAATAATCCAAAGAAGATACGTGAACTGTATGACTTGCTCAATAGTCAAAATGATACTTTAAAGAATCACCTCATCAGTGCCCACAGCCAGATAGAAAATATCCTGGAAATAGATGCCATAGATATTTCTGAATATCAATTCTACAATATTAACCAGAAACTAACTTCTATAGATGTAATTCCGAAGAAAGATTATCTGCTGGATTTTTGGTTCGTCAGTTGTGCCCCTTGCTTAAAAGATCATAAAATAATGGCAAAAAAATTAGAGGTTCTCAAAGACCATAGGGTAGAGTTGATTAGCATTTCAATAGATAAAAAGCAATCAGATTGGAAAGAGTATTTACTAAAATATAATTACCATTGGAAGCATTACAGAGAAGTTGATTCTCTGGCATCCATTACTTCTGCAATGGACATTGGGGCTTTCCCCACCTATTTGCTGATTAATGGTGAAGGTACCATCAAAGGCAGATTCAATTCGTTTGGAGAAGTTGAAAAATACTTGATGCAATAATAGCATTATGCGGTTCAAAGCCTTACCCTGCCATAGCCAGAGAATGGCCTCAAGTATCCTATATTCTTTTCAAGGAGAATGTTTGATGCTTAATGGTAACAACTTGGTTTTGAAGTTGTCTTAGTGAAAAAGCCATCAACAGCGATGAAGACTGACAAAATGAAAGCCATTGTCTACGAACAATATGGTTCTCCCGAGGTGCTTGCCCTCAAGGAGGTAGAGAAACCTGTGCCCGGGGATGAGGAAGTACTGATCAAAGTGCAGGCTGCCTCCGTGAATTCCTGGGACTGGGATTTACTGACTGGCAAGCCTTATCCCTATCGCCTGTTGTTTGGTGTGAGAAAACCAAAACATCCTGTCATCGGCTCTGACGTAGCGGGGCGCGTCGAAGCTGTAGGTAAGCAGGTTAGACTTCTACAGCCGGGGGATGAAGTGTTCGGAGATCTCTCCGGGTGCGGCTTTGGAGCCTTTGCCGAGTACGTGTGTGTGCCTGAAAACCTGTTGGCGCTGAAATCATCCAGGATGACTTTCGAGCAGGCAGCGGCTATTCCACAGGCAGGTGTGCTGGCCCTTCAGGGGCTCCGGCAGGGAAAGATTCAGTCGGGACAAAAGGTGCTAATCAACGGGGCAGGTGGGGGAGCGGGTACTTTTGCTGTGCAGCTGGCTAAACTTTACGGAGCCACAGTGACGGGTGTGGATAAAGCCCATAAGCTGGAGATGGTGCGATCGCTGGGAGCAGACCATGTGATAGATTACACACAGGAAGATTTCACAGCGCAAGAGGAGCAGCAGTATGACCTGATCCTCGACATGGTAGCCGCTCGTCCCCTATCAGCTTACAAGCGTGCCTTAAGACCTGGCGGCATTTTTGTCATGGTGGGTGGTTCCATACCGCTCATTCTGAAGGTCTTGCTGCTGGGATCCAGGATTTCAAAGACCAGGAAAATGGGGATTCTGGCGCATCAACCCGATCCCATAGACCTGGATGCTTTGAAAGAGCTTTTTGAGGCAGGCAAAGTAGTACCTGTCATAGACAAACGTTTTCCCTTGCAGGAGACAGCCGATGCGCTCCGGTATTTTGGAGAAGGAAATGTACTGGGAAAAATTGTTATCACCCTGTGAAAGGGGCACTTATTTTTCAGACCTGTGTGATAAGCAATGAGTGAAGACCATTTCGTAGAGAAATCATCAGGGAATAATTCGTATCTTAACTCCAATGGTATCCTATATGCTATGGATTTTTATGAATTTACTACAATGGTGCTGACTGTCTTGATATGGAAAATTTTTATGCCTTTTTAATGGCTCACCCTCACTTCAACAAAATACAATTCAACCAGCTGACCTTTATTGAATATGATTGCCCTCTGGAGGAAGCCGTAGTACCCATCTGGACACCGCACGATTATGTGGTGCATGTGCTCAACGGTAAAAAGACCTGGCATACCTACCCGGAGGGTAAGATCGTCCTACAAAAAGGAGATACGGCCTATATCAAAAAAGGGGGGCATTTCGTGCATCAACATTTTGAGGATAATTTTTGTCTGCTGGTGTTCTTCATCACCGATGAAATCAAAAAGGAGCTCACTTTTTCAGAGCTGCCTCCGGCCGGACAACTCCCTAAGCCTGAGGAAGACCCTGTCATTTGCCGCATCAAAAGCAACGCGATGTTGCAAGGGTTCATTTATTCTGTCATGACATATTTCAAAATGCCGCAGCCTCCAACAGATGAGATAAAGAAACTGAAGCTGAAGGAGTTTGTGCATGTGTTAAGCACTGAACCAGAAAACATGCCGGTGATCCGCCATCTGCTGACTAAAGAACAGGATGCACTGGCATTGCTGAAAACCATCATGGGTCAGAACTACATGTTTAACCTGTCGCTCAAAGAATTTGCAGCACTGTGCAATCGCAGCGTTTCCAGCTTCCGGAGAGATTTTGCCAAATGTTATCACACCAGCCTGAGCCACTGGCTGAGCACCATGCGGTTAAACCATGCTTCCTCTCTGCTGAGGCATACCAACCTGTCAGTAACCCAGGTGGCCTTGGAAAGTGGGTATGAAAACCTGTCACATTTCAGCCGTTGTTTCAGAGAAAAGTATTTGGAAACGCCCTCTCAATTTCGTCAGCGCCAGAATTTGAACACCACAGCATAATAGTTGGCTTTTTCAACAAAAACGCGCCGGGCAAAACTGCGTAAATTTGTTGCATCTTTTATTCACATAACCTCATAAAAAATGAAAACAAATTTGAAAACACTGCTTGCAGATGCTCAGGCCGAAGTAAATTCCTACACCGTTGAAGAAGCAAAAACAAAACTTGGCAACCCTGATTATGTATTTGTCGATGTGCGGGAGAAAGCGGAACTGGAAAACGAGGGAAGCATTCCTGGAGCCGTCCATATTCCGAGGGGCATGCTTGAATTCTGCTTGGAGCCGTCGAGCCCTTATTACAATCCGGTATTTGAATCCGGTAAAAATTTTATCTTCTATTGTAAAAGTGGAGGCCGTTCTGTCCTGTCCGCGCAACGCGCGATAGAAATGGGTCTGCCGAAGGTGACTCATATGGAGGGTGGCTATTTAGCCTGGAAAGATCATTTCACGAAGGCAAGCGTCGCGTCTGCTCAATAAGGGGCTCCCCAACGGGAATGGTACCTATTCATAGTTCTCACGCCATGTGAAAATCCTCTGATGAACGCAGAGGATTTTTTGTTGTACAACAGGGATCACTCGTGGCTGTAACAGGAAAAAGAACGTCGCAATCGCCCCATCATTTTGTCGATTTTACCCATCCGGGGATAGCTGTCTTTACTGTATCTTTGAAGAGAGCAGTAAGATAAAAAGCAGACACAGTCCTTGTCGTTTTACACAAGCTAAGCTGGGAATCAATATAAACTAAACATAAAAGGGTATGATCACGACAAAACCTACCACTATTGACGAATACATTGCGAGTTTTCCCGAGGACGTTCAGAAAAAGCTGGTACAAATCCGGCAAACGATCAGGCAGGCAGCCCCGGAGGCAGAAGAAACCATCAGTTATGCCATCCCGACATTCAAACTGAAAGGGCGTTACCTGGTTTATTTTGCAGGGCATAAAAATCATATCGGGTTTTATCCGGCCCCGACCGGCAGTGAAGCCTTTAAAGAAGAACTTGCTGTGTACAAAACGGGTAAAGGGTCGGTTCAGTTTCCACTCAATCAACCTCTGCCCTTTGACCTGATCACTAGAATCGTAAAGTTCAGGGTCAAGGAAAATCTGGCAATAGCAGACAAAAAGAAGAAAACGAAAGCTTGAACTCCGATGGGCTGTTTAAACCCAAAAGTTAGCCATTACCTTTCGGAGACTAAAGGGGATCGGGGGCCAGCTTGAGTGGTAACCTATCGTATGGCCTGAACGTTTTTAGATGTGAAATAACCCCTGCCATGAAAATTTGCGTTGCCCAAACAAGGTCCGTAAAAGGAGATATCCTCAAGAATATAGAAAATCACAAAAAATTAATAGAACTGGCTGCTTCTGAGAGAGCAGCCTTTATTGTTTTTCCGGAATTATCATTGACGGGATATGAACCTACCCTGGCCAAAGTACTGGCCACGCGCCCTGAGGATAGCCGGTTCGATGATTTCCAAACCATGAGCAACAACCGTCAGATCACCATCGGCGTGGGTGTCCCTATACTGAGCGACACGGGGATCAATATCAGTATGATACTTTTTCAGCCGCAACAGCCCAGAAGAACGTATGCTAAAAAATATATCCATGCCGACGAAGAGCCCTATTTTGTGAGCGGTTCAAATTTTACAAGTCTCACAGTCCATCATACCCAACTGGCCCTGGCTATTTGTTACGAACTGTCGGTGCCGGCCCATGCGGAAGACGCTTCGGCAAGTGGTGTAGCCCTCTATGTCGCCAGTGTGGCAAAATCTGTGGGTGGCATCGACAAAGCGCTCCAAAGGTTGTCTGACATTGCCAGGCAGTATCATATGAGCGTGCTGATGGCCAACTGTATCGGAGAAGCGGATGGGGAGGTGTGTGCCGGTAAAACATCCATTTGGAATTCCCAGGGCTTATTGTTAGGGCAACTCAATGATACGCAGGAAGGCATCCTCCTGTTTGATACGAATACACAGGAAGTCTTGGAAAAGAGGATCTAAGTATGAAGACTTCCCTCGTTTAAACCTTTGGTAAGAATATTGCCGGGAAATCCTTCCTTTCATATAAAAACGATTACAACAGGGCACCTGCCAGGTAAACTATTTTGTGTGGTAAGCAACCTCACAGCCAGGAAAGGATATTAATACCAACCCTCAGCTGTTTTCTCAAAGTATTGCTTTAAGGCAGTAAGTACCCAACCTCTTTAATTACAAGGCCTTCTCTACTTTTTTATAGCTGGAAATCATTAAATTTAAGGGAAAGGAATAAGCCTGCTTTCATCAGGCGGAGCATGGGAGCGTCCTGCTGCCGCTCCTTCCATTTTTCCGGACCTTATGCCTTATTGGTAAACTACAACCTATGAGAAAATGAAAGTACATGCTATCACCTTCCTTATAGTAAACCTACTCTGTCACCTGGGTCATGGGCAGACTGTCACCGGAGACTGGCATGGTTTGTTACCACTAACCAACCAGCAAGTGCGACTTACCTTGCATCTGGAGCGAAGTGACAATGGCTACACAGGTACCGCCGATAGTCCGGAAGAAGACCGCTACGGCTTACCCCTGGAAGACCTCAGGATCTCAGACCAGAAGATAAGCTTCAAACTGGAGGATACGGAATTTACCGGAAAACTATATGCAGCCTCATCGGCTATCGACGGAGCATTCATGTTGAACGATAAAGCCGTGCCCCTGACGTTCGGCAGAGATAGCATCGCTGCTCCGGCCAATAGCATAGTTCATGTGAAAGCACAATACAATAAGGCGGAATACGCTATTCCGATGCGGGATGGCAAAAAGCTGTTTACTTCCGTGTATACACCCAAAGATACCGCTCAAACTTACCCTATCATCATCTGGCGAACACCCTACAACAGTGAGCCCAGTGAAGAGGAGTACACGAATCGCCTTACCTACAATACGCACCTGTTAGAAGAAGGCTATATCATGGTGTTTCAGGATGTACGAGGGCGCTTTATGAGTGAAGGAGAATTTGTAGATGTCAGACCCTATCGGCCCAACAAAAAGAAATCAGAGGTTGACGAAAACAGCGACACTTTTGATACCATCGACTGGCTGATCAAAAATGTGAAAAATAACAATGGAAAGGTGGGCATCTATGGCATATCCTACCCCGGATTCTATGCCTCCATGGCCTTACCACAGGCCCATCCGGCGCTCAAAGCAGCCTCACCCCAGGCGCCGGTATCCGATTGGTTTATCGGCGACGACTGGCATCATAATGGCGCCTTTTTTTTGATGGATGCTTTTTCCTTCTATTCATTTGTAGGCAGGCCCAGACCGGAACCCACCCGGGATTTTCCCACTCCTTTTCAGTTTCAGAATGAGGATAACTACGATTTTTTTATGGATCTGGGTACCGTAAAAAATGTGAGCAAGCAATATTTCGGAGATACTATTCAGTTTTGGTCAGACCTGATGAGCCATCCCAATTATGATGATTTCTGGAAAGAACGCAATGTGCTGCCCCACCTGAAAAATGTCAAACCGGCGGTGCTGGTGGTGGGAGGCTGGTTTGATGCCGAGGATCTGTACGGTCCGCTGAATACCTATGAAGCCATTGAAACGCAGAACAAAGAAAACAACCAGAACCGCTTAATCATGGGACCCTGGTATCATGGGCAGTGGTCCAGTGCCGCCGGAGAGAAACTGGGCAACATTCATTTTGATGCCAACACTTCTGAATATTTTAAAGAAGTAGAGTTGAAGTTTTTCAACTACTATCTGAAAGACAAAGGAAATATGGATTTGCCGGAGGCCACCATCTTCCTCACCGGGGCCAATGCCTGGAAGGCGTTTGATACCTGGCCACCCCTGAATGTTGAAAAAAGAAACATGTATCTGCACGCCGATCAGACGCTTTCTTTTACCGCGCCTACAGCAACAGAAAGCTTCGACGAATATATCAGTGATCCTGACAAACCCGTACCTTATACGGAAGATGTGCACCTGAGCAGAACCAGGGAGTATTTAACCGATGATCAGCGGTTTGCCAGTCGCAGACCGGATGTGATGGTCTACCAAACGGATACACTCACCGAAGATATCACCCTGACCGGCCCTATACAGGTCAACTTCTTTGTGAGTACGACCGGCACCGATGCGGATTATGTAGTTAAACTCATTGATGTGTTCCCGGATCAGATAAACGATTATCCGGAAAACGAAAAAGGGGTGCCGATGGGTGGGTACCAGATGCTGGTACGGGGAGAAGTGCTGCGTGGAAAGTATAGAGACAGTTTTGAAAATCCACAACCCTTTGTGCCCGGTGAGGTGACAGAAGTGACCTTTGAAGTGCCCGATGTGGCGCATACCTTTAAAAAAGGACATCGTATCATGATTCAGGTGCAAAATTCCTGGTTCCCCCTGGTGGATCGGAACCCCCAACAGTTCCTGAATATCTATGAGTGTGAGGAAGCGGATTTTATCAAAGCAACGCACCGTATTTACCATGATGGCCAGCGACCTTCCCATCTTATTGTCCCTGTATTAAATAGCACTGAAGGCAGGTAGGATGTCTTTGGCAACATCTTATATTTGTGGGATCGTTGCCAGGTGATAGACGGGTACCCCAAAGATACAAGCAGAAATGGAAAAAGATCAATTGTTCGAGAAGATCATAGCCCCCTTTTCAGAAGAAGTTCAGGCCCTGGCCAGAGCTACCAGAAACAAAATCTACAGATTGCAGCCCAAAGTGGTTGAAATTATCTGGGAAAAGCAAGGAACTGCCGGTTATGGAACCGGTCCCAAAAAAATGAGTGAGCATTTCTGCTGGATATTGCCTGCCGGGAAACAGGTGACTTTAGGCTTTAATTATGGTTCCGAACTGCCTGATCCTAAAGGTATTCTGGAAGGTACCGGTCAAAAATTCAGACACTTCAAGGTAAGGTCTATGGCTGATTTAGATAATTCAGATTTGACTCAACTCATGAAGTATGCCATGACCTATAAAGTGCCTCCCCTAAAAGAATAAGAAAAACAACCTACCATATTAGTAAAACATCTCCCTAAATGTTAGAGAATGCCCCTTAAACAGCTCTTGCTCTCCATAAAGGTTATCCGACCAGCAATGTTGGAGGCCATGTAACACCAACAGTTATGAAAAAAGAAGCCCTTATCACATCGACAGAAATTCTGTCATCCTGTATTTTTTAGCACAATAACTTCCTTTAAGTTTCATTATAAAAATTGGCTTGGGTAAGCCAGATGCTTCGGGCAGTTTTGGTACATCATTTTATAGGGAAAATATGGAAGGGTTATCGTTAATACGGTTATTTTCAGATAGCAAAGAAAAATTTGTAGAATTGCGCCAGCTCATGAAAAATAACCATGGGGTTGACGTCATTCAGTTGAATGCTTTGAAAAGTTGGTTTGAAAGGGAAGGTAGGTCTGTCGAACAGCTATTATCGGATGATGGTCTGAAATTGGTAGACAGAATGATGCTGGAAAAACTGGGAAGAGATTACAAGGCATCTATCAAAAAAATCAATACCCTGATCAGTCAGAAAACTGATTACTAGAGAAGCATTCTTGCCCATCATCACACCAGGAGTGATTAGCTGGAAAGCCGACCTGTTTCCCTTATGTGGGTTGATTACTTTTGTATTTTACAGAGAATTCATGTTGTCTTTTTGTCAAGAAGTTTCGGGATGTGCTTTCAAAGCATTTCTTTTGGGTAGTCCGCAACCCAAGAAAAGACTTGCGTCAGGATTCATAGCGATGAATAAGGGCTAATCTTCCGGAACGCAAGTCTTATAGTCTGCTTTCATATCAGCAGCAGCTACCCCTCATTAGACAGAAGCATCTTTGGGACCTTCTCCCAGCGGTTCAGGATTGCTGCTCAATCCAAACCAATGCAACTTGTTGCTGCTGTCTGCCGCCCAGCTGAAAAACACCGGCTTTTCTGACTGCAGTATCTTGTACATGTCCTCAAAGTCAGAGACAGGGGCCAGGCCTACTACATACTTGGTGGAAGTAGGGGTCTGATAGCCTACATCACTGTCGTTGCTGACCTGCTCCTGAACGTAGAAGTAGATGACAATATGCTGTACCTGACTGGTGGGCACTTTAGGCTCCAGAGACAGGTAACGACGGTGATAGTTGCTGGAACTGCGTTGGCGGTTGGTACCTACTGAATAAGATTTGATTTCTAACATGATCAATTGAATTTAAAGGGTTAACTAAGTATATAAAATTGTATGGATTCACTGGCTGCAGGCTTTCTACAGCCTGATAAAGCCTTGCTCTAGGCCTTAGACAGATGCTCGTACCTGTCAAACAGGGTAGGGAAGCGTCTGTTCTTTAGAGCAGAAAAGGGTTTTGGATACCGTTTTATCTCTTTTCTCTCGGAGAACAGGGGAAGGGTGATGCCTTCCTGCTCGGTGAGCATCGCTGGAGTAACCTTTGTGTTGTCAATACTGAATGTTGTCATGATTTATTAGGGTCATCAAGGGTTTTTCTATTTAAAAGTTGTCTTGTGAAAGGCTTGAACAAACATAGCCGTCAAAGACAACACAAAGGTAGGGGGAAAGCCAGCCAGGCTGTTAGCACTGTTGTAACAGGGTTTTTCACTATTGTAACATCTCTCTTTTTTCTACAATAAGTGCAGTACTTATGAAAAAAAGTGATAACAATTCCTCAAAAATCTAGGGTGCTAGAAGGCAGTTTTTTTCTAAAAATCATATCTATTGATCAGCAGTACCTTGGAAACAGCAAAGGCTGTCCTTAGTTTGCGCATGAGAGTGGTCAATCAAAGGCCGGGAAAACAGAAAAGGGGCTTCTTTTTATTCATCCAAACAGAGGCTATCAAACGGATGATGCCTGTTCTGTTACTTGGCTGTGGGGCGTTGACCTTTTAGGTTTTTTCCATAGTTTGAAACCATAATAGATTCCAAGCATTCCTGTCAGAAACTGTAAAATGCCACTTGCCTCAAACCATACATTATTGGGCATTTCGTAGAGAGGGGGTGGAAAAAGACTATTTAGTGTTTCCTCAGAAGCTCCTCCAAAATAGAAAAGGTTTTTCAGTAGGTGATTATACCCTCCTTCGTACAAACCTATGACGCCTGAGGACACCAGCATACTTAACCCTACCCATATCCAGTAGGCAACTTTGCCGTACAATGAATCCTGTAGTTTATGAGAGAACCTATAAGCAAAAATAACAATAATCATCACCGGGATGGCCCAGAAAACTACATGTAAACGGAAAGGCGATGCGTAAATAAATGCTCCGTAACCATGATGAATGATGGTGAGCACCAATGTTCCGACAGCGGTGAGGAATAGCATGGATAATGGTTTCATGAAAAGGGTTGATTGAGGTTAGCAATTCCCAAGGCCTTATGATGCCTTGAAATAAACGACAGGGCCAAAAAAGGTTTGCTCATAAAGCAACCTGCCAGCCTTAGAAAACCCTGCTTTATACATCATGGAAAGGATGTGGCTTGAAGGATCTTTCTTTTCTGCGTCCGATTGCCTCCAATCTACAAAATCAACCAAATGCAGCGAGCCACCAGATTTTAGTACACGTCGGGACTCCCGTAACATGGCTTCTTTGACAGTAGGTTGCAAATGATGAAGCATAAAAGACGAAAATACCCGGTCGAAAGAAGCTGCTGGATAGGGTAGATCTTCAGAAAAGCCCTGATCGAGCTGAACCATCAAGTGAGCTTTCTCGGCCTTCTGCTGGGCTTTGGCCAGGGCTTTCGGATCGGGATCTATGCCGATGATAGACATTGCCGGAAAAAGTTGCTTGATCATGAGCATGAGCGTACCTGTGCCACAACCAATATCAAGGACCTGCTGGTTGGATTGCAGGGCAGCCTGTGCCACTAATTTTCTCAGGTAAGTATGGACACCGAGTAACTTTGTCATTGGGTCATAAAGAGGCAATAGCCAGTCTTTTCCAGCAGCGGGTATATATTTCCTTGCCTGCTGCCGGGGGTGGGTTTCTTTTTTCATAACAAGATTGTTACATAGTTTTTGGTCAAAATTAGACAGGATTGAAGGTATCCCATTGTAAAAAATTTACCAAGGGTGTTGTGAATGCATGAATTTGGAGCAGGTGGTTCCGGTTTCCAGATAGGCCTGCGGACTGAGTCCCGTAAAGTGGTGGAACTCCTTGATGAAATGCGCCTGATCGTAGTAATGATGATCAAAGACCACAGAAGACCAATCCACTTTGCCGGGTCTGGTCTGCAAATGGTTCAGTACCTCGTTGAATCTGCCGATACGTTGGTAATACTTGGGTGTGATACCCACATATTTTTTAAACAGATGAATTAAATGTTTTTGAGAGTATCCTGTTTTACGGACCAGGAAGGGTAGAGGCATTTTCCAGTGTTGACACATATAGGAAATCACGGCATGGGCTGTCTCGGGAGGACTCAGTGCATGGGAAAAGTATCGTTCAATTTTTTGAAACATGTCATTGGTATCCTTGCTGCTGCACAAAGCCTCCCTGAGTTGTAAAATAGAGGGGCCTAATACAAGCTCTGCCGACATTGTGCTATGATTCATGGCTGAGGGAGGGATGCGGGTTAAAGCGTAAAAACCTCCCGGATGAAAACGGATGTAGAGCGTATTCTCATGATGCGTCAGCCGGTAGGTCAGCGACTGCTTTTGTACCCCCGTTATCCATGCCTTTTGTAAAATCCGGTCGGATGTTTTTTCAGCGTTAGTCATCAAAAACCTTTCATGCTCATTCAGGGTGATGATGAGTTGCACGGCACCATCTGGTAGTATCCTTTCATAAGGAAGGTGTTTTCCATGATAATAAACCATGCTCTCCATATACAGATTCAAAGGATAGGGCGGCTTATAGGTGTTTATCTGAAGTTGACTTTCACGCAGCAAAGAAAGTTCACGCATCATGTTGGCGTGTCTTTTAATATGCAAGCCAGTGAGATGCATCAGGCTGGATGTTAAAGTAGAAGAGATGCAGCCTTCTTCTAGGGTAGTTTTATCTTTCATCTCAGCGAGTATCCTGTCTTGTTGAAATAAGAGGAGCATTTCTTTTGCCTCGACTCCAAAATAACTGGCAAGCTGGAATACCTGATGTTTGCTCGCATGGAGCTGTCCTTTCTCTATCCGGTTTAAAAGAGACGGAGTTATCATAAGATAGGCAGCGAGTTCCTCAAGGGTAATCCGCTGCCTGCCTCTTAAGGTCTGGAGATATGGTCCGATCCGCTGCATGGGCCTGTCGTTCTTTTCACGTTGGTTCGAGTACCTTTAAGGCAAGTTAGCCGCCAGCGGGGAAGAATAGTTTACATAATTCCGGAAATCATTTGCAAAATTTTCGGGCTTTTACCCTGAGAAATTGAGAGGTGGATGCTATAGGCCTCGTTACCGGACTAAAGAGGACAGATTGACATTTCCCTTGACCTGGAAAGAGTTAGTCTGAGGCAAGGGTGAAAATCTCGGATTTGGTAATTCTCAGTTTCTTTACCCTGGCTTCCAGGGTAGTGGGGTTGATGCCAATCAGCTGTGCCGCACCATTCTCTCCCCGGATACGGCCGCCTGTCTTCTTCAGATATTCCAGTATCCATCTCCTTTCATGGATTTCAATTTCGGCCGGTCTCAGGTTCAGAATCCGGGCTGCGCCGCCCATACCCAGAATTTTACCTTTCGTTTCGGTGAGCACCCGTACAATGTCTGCTTCGCTCTGAGAAGCCTCTGAGATGATGGATTTGGGTAGGGAGGGAGTGATTTTTTTTATACTGTTTGATTTTCTGAGCCTGCTGGCGCTTTCCTCTCCAATAATGACAGTCTGCTCCATGATATTTTCAAGTTCCCGGATATTGCCGGGCCATTCGTACTGCAATAATACCTTTACCGTATCTTCCTTCAGGTATCGGAAGGGCTTGGCCATTTTTTTGCAATACTTCTGCAGAAAATGAGTCACCAGCATAGGAATATCTTCTTTGCGCTCCCGGAGGGGAGGAAGGTGTATAGGGAAAACACTCAGGCGGTAATAAAGGTCAGATCGGAAGCGTCCTTCGGCTACTTCGGTTTCCAGATCGCGATTGGTGGCTGCAATGATGCGCACATTAAGGGTAATAGGGGCTTTGCCGCCTATCCGCTCAATCTCACGTTCCTGTAAGACACGCAACAGTTTCGCCTGCAGTTCCAGCGGCAGTTCGCCAATTTCATCCAGAAAGATAGTGCCGCCGTTGGCCAGCTCAAATTTGCCTATCCGTTTTTCCAGCGCGCCGGTAAAGCTTCCTTTTTCATGACCGAACAATTCTGATTCAATAAGCTGGGCAGGCAGGGAAGCGCAATTTACCTTCACCAGTACTTTATCCTTTCGGGGAGACTGGTTGTGAATGGCCCTGGCGATGAGTTCTTTGCCCGTACCGGTCTCTCCCAGGATCAACACGGTAGAATCGGTAGGCGCTACCTGGGAAATCTGTCTAAAGACGTCCTTCATCAAAGTGCTCTCGCCAATAATTTCGTCAAAGTTATAACTGGATTTGATTTCTTCTACCAGGTAATTCTTTTCCATTTCCAGTTGTTTGGTCAAGGACTGAATCTGAAGAAGAAAGAAAAATTGCTGCCCTCCCATAGAAAGATAGGGCAGGATGCGCGTCACCATTTGAAGATCATCCAGTGTAAAAGCATACTGTCTGACACTTCCCAGCATGTACAGGGTTTCCGCCTTCCCTAAGACCGTTACCGGCATAGTAATTAAGGAGTTAAGATTTAAGTGCTTGTGGCAGGCATTGAAATAAGCATTAGATGATACCAAAGCAGCCATTTCCTCACCCACAAACAAACGGGGTGTATCATACAAAGAGAGGTTCTCTTCTTTGAAGGAGGCAGGGTGGATAGGAGCGTGTTGGATTTTTTTAAAGACTTCGTTACTATCAAGAATACAGAACTTTCCTTCTTTCTTATAGGCAATCCTGAAATATTTATCTGCCACAGGAGCAATTTTGGTAATCGTGAGCCAGTATTCAAAAGGAATGAATTCACAAAATTTACTAATAGCTTCAAGGGCCATCTCATCCAGGTTTTTCCGGCCATCAAAAGCGGTAAAAGCAGTCATGATGACCAGCTGAAGCTTTCGCTCCTGTTCCTGTTTTCTCAGTTCTTCGTATTTAAAAAGATTATCGAAGGCAAGCTGAACCTGTGGCAACAAAGCGGTGATCATCTGAAAATCTTCCTGGGTAAAGGCATGTTCCCGGGTATCGGAAATGACAAAGAAATTGTTGTACCCGTTGGTATGCTGCATGTTGAAGATCATGGTAGACCGGATGCCGTGCACATGATAGCCTATATGGAAGGAGGGAAACCTTTCTGCCATTTCCTTGAGGGCATCACCCTGATAAACGCCAGCATTCTCTTTTTGCGACAGGAACCTCCCGCTCTTTAAAACGGCCTCCCGATTTTCTATCATGAGTTTGAAAAGCGCTTTATCTTCAAAAATCTGAAACCGGCCATCCGGCGTTTTGACACTGCTGATACGATAGCCTACCGGGGAGTGGGGCGACCATATGGCATGAAGAAAAAACTGAAAGGGAACCAACTTGTTGATCACGCCGGCTAAGGCCAATCCAATACCGTCACGGGTGGTGTGCCGGATTAAGGTTTCATTGACCTCTAACTGAATCTGCAACTGTTGACGCGTCGTTGACATATCCCGAATACTTAAAACCAAGTGAAACGAGACTAAGTACGCACCCAATCTTTTTTGTGCTTACCCAAATATACAATAATAATTGGAGTAATTACAAGTCTATGGGGTGTTTAATAAAATGCAATAAAATAATTAAGTAACTGATTATCAAGTAAATACAATATATTTTTTCATACATGATAGAATTTGGTATTCTGTTTGGCATGGTATGTTCAAACATATAGACAAACATGGAAATTGGAGTAATAGGCATTAATGAATTTGCGAAAGAATTTTGCCAACATTGGATCGGGCAGGGGCACAAAATCTTATTGGCTGGCTTATATGCAGAGAGCTTTGTGTTGGCCAAAATGATAGCCCCGGAAGTGACGCCGGTTCTGCCAGAACAAATAGGCCGTCAGGCAGAAATTATTGTGTTGGCCGTACAGCCTCATCATCTTCAGATAGCGCTGGAAAAACTGGGTGAGGTAGAAAAAAAAATAATAATTGATCTCATTCTGGAAAAGCCGATAGATGGAAAGGCATTCTATCCTGTGGCTGAAGGTACCTTCGTAACGATACAAAGCCTGCTGCCGGAAGCTATCGTAGTGAAAATAATTCCTGAATACCCTGATCCCCTGTCACTATCCGAGATGCTGTATGCATACACCCATGATCATCTGGCCCAGCGCCTGATCCGGTGGCTCATGGAAGGGTCAGGCTATCAAATCATCCACCTTCAACACGACTGAGAAAAGAAATATAAAGCAGCGCAAAAGCGGAAGGTCATGCTTCCCTCATGAAAAAACTTGTCAACCTTAATTTTTAAAATAGATAAACCCAATGAAAAATAAACAAAAACAACTGAAGCAATACGTTATGCTGGCCATCGGCTGCCTCTTGAGTTATGGCACCTACAGCCAGTCCCCCTCCTTATACTCCCTGGAGGAATCCATCCAAATTGCCCTTGATCAAAACCAACAGGTAAGCAATAGCCAACTGGATATACAGTCAGCGGAATACAGTATCAAGGAAGTAAAGAGCGCCCTGATGCCCACGATTGATATCCATAGTCAATACCAGTATTATATGAAACTGCCTGCCCAATACGCGCCGGCTTCAGCCTTTGGCGGACCGGAGGATCAGTATACCAAGTTAAGTCTGAACATGCCGCAAACGACGATGGCTCATGTTCAACTCACGCAAAACCTGTTCAATAAGCAGGTCTTCATTGGGATGCAGGCAGCCGATGCGGCACGGGAAGTCTCCTTACACCAGGCCACCCTGACACAGGAAAATATTATCTATCATGTGACCGCTACTTACTACAGTATTCAGGTACTCAATGATAATCTGTTACGCCTGGAAGAAAATATCGTGAACGTAGAAAAAGCGGTGGAAATCAGCGAGTCGTTAAAGGTGAACGAGCTTGTTTCCGACAATGTGCATAATCGCCTCCTGATTAGCCTGGAAAACCTCCGCAACCAATATGAGAACCAGAAACTCTCTCAGCAAAAGAATATCACTTTCCTGAAATATCTCATGAACCTGGACATGCAGGATTCTCTTCAGGTAACTCCCTTTGCGTATAACGAAGCCCTGTCGCAACCCAGCCTGACAGAGATCTCCCAAAGGCCGGATATTCAACTCCAACAGGCTCAGATCAAACTTTCTGAGTTTGACAAACAGAGTATTGTCGCCAAATATTACCCGGTACTGACCGGTAGCTTATCCTACGGCTATACCAGTTTCTACGATGGTTTTTCGCCTACGAAACAAATCAATGGCGACTGGATCAATAGCAGTTATTTTGGTCTCTCTCTGAAAATCCCGGTCTTTGATGGTTTTCAAAAGCATCATCAGATACGGCAGAAGGAATTGGCTATACAGAAAAACAACAATACCCTCACCATGATGAAGTCCAATGCCCGGAAAGAGGTAGAAGATGCTGCCAGTAATTATGTGGCCAACAGAAACCTGGTGGTCAGTAACAAGAAAAGCCTTGACCTGGCAGAAGCGCTATTCAACACCGTACAAAGCGAGTACGCCAACGGACTTACCACACTGACTGAGTTTATCAATGCCCAGAATGAACTGTCCGACGCTCGCACCAACTATAGTGCGGCGCTACTCAATATGAAACTGGCCGAGCTGGCATTAAAGAAAGCCAACGGTACCCTTGTCACTCAACTTTAATAATAAATCTAAACAAGCACAATGTAATACCTATGAAAACGAAAATAATAATCCTAAGCATCACGATCGCCATGGTAGCGGCGGTAGCCTTTAAACTGAAAAGCAACAAGCAAATCGTTGAAAACAGAGTTTATCGCCCCGACCTGGAAAAGAAAGTATTGGTCCAGGCTGCTACCGTGACGGCACAAAGTCTGAATAAAGTCATCTCCTATACAGGTACTTTTGTACCTCACCGTGAGGTCATGATCATCCCCCAGGTACAGGGACAGGTAGAAGGCGTGTATTTCAATGAAGGAGATTTTGTGCAGGAAGGTAAATCCCTGATTCAGATCGACGACGATTTGCTACAGTCACAGTATATGGCCGCTGAGGCCAATTATCAGACGTCCAAACGTAATCTGGAACGTTATGAAAATGCTTCTGTCAGCGGTGGTGTCAGCAAAATTCAGCTGGACAGTTACCACCTGAACCTGAAGAGTGCCGAATCGCAACGCAGCCAGCTCCTGAAGCAAATAGCATGGAGCAGGATCACCGCTCCCTTTTCAGGTACCATCACCTTTCGGGATGTAGAAATAGGGGCTGTTGTTGGCAACGCTCCTTTGGCCAGAATCACCGACATGCGACAGCTTAAATTGGAAATTTCTGTGCCTGAGAAAGAAATCATGTTCTTTCAGGAAGGTGATTCAACACAGATTACTACTGATCTGGAACCTGGTAAAACACTGGTAGGAAGCGTGGATTATGTAGCCGACCGGGCGGATGAGTCTCACAATTATGTGGTGAAAATTCTGCTGAAAAATACCTCAACCACTACCCCCTTAAAAGCAGGGATGTATGGTACGGCGCTGATCAGCGAGGGGCAGCAGAAAGAAGCCTTGTTGATACCCCGGGCTGCTTTATTAGGTTCTGCCAAAAACCCCCAGGTATTTGTGATTGAAAACGAAAAGGCTGTCCTCAAAGATATTCAAACCGGTAGTAGCAACAACGATTCCTTTGAAGTACTTCAGGGTCTGCAGGCCGGCGATGTCGTCGTAACCAGCGGTCACATCAACTTAACCCATGGCTCTCATGTCCAGATCGCTGGATAAAGAAACTATTCATCAAAATTTCTAAAGACTATCATTATGAACCTTACGGAAATATCCATCAAAAGACCCTCCATCATCATTGTGATCTTTTCCATACTCATGTTGGGTGGTATCATTTGCTATAGAATGCTAAGATACGAACTGCTGCCCCCCATGGAGATGCCCACGCTGGTCATTACCACCGATTACCCGGGGGCAGCGCCCACCGAAGTGGAACAGTCAGTGACCAAAAAAATCGAAGATGTGGTATCCGGCCTCGACCGTGTAAAAAGCGTCTTATCTCAGTCCTACGAAGGGGCGTCTGTCATCATCGCTGAGTTTAGTATGGGCACCGATACCGATGACAAACAGCAGGAAGTACAGCGCAAGATCAATAACATACTGAGTAGCTTGCCGGAGGATGTGGAATTCCCTTCCATCTCCAAAGTTTCTCCCAGCGACCGGCCTATCATGGATCTGACGGTCGTGTCAGAAATGGGAGCGCGGGAAACCTACGATCTGGTGGAGAATGAGTTGCTGCCGCAGATACAACAAATTGAAGGCATTGGTGAAACCCGTTTGCTGGGTGGTCAGAAGCGTGAGATACAGGTCAATGTGGACAAAGACAAACTGGCATTCTACAAACTCTCCTTGTCGCAGGTAACCCAAACCGTCGATCAGGCCAACCTGGATTTTCCTACCGGGAAGGTCAAAGACCGTGATGATCAGATTACGGTGAGACTGGCCGGAAAATTTACCTCTATGGCACAAATTGAAAACCTGATCATCACCACCGCACAAGGCAGTCCCATCCGTATTGCCGACGTGGCCGATGTGGTAGACGGTACCAGTGATCAGGCTTCCATCAGCCGTTTCAACGGACAGGAAGGGATAGGGATTAGCATCAAAAAGCAGAGTGATGCCAATGCGGTCAACATCAGCGAAGAGTTACGGGCAAAAATTGCTTCCATAGAGAAAAAGTATGAACCTCAGGGTGTGGAAATCATCATCGCAGACGATACTTCCGAGTTTACCCTGGAAGCGGCCGACGCTGTCACCCATGACCTGATGATCGCCGTCATACTGGTGGCAGCCGTCATGTTACTCTTTCTCCATAGTTTTCGGGACGCCCTCATTGTGTTGGTGGCTATACCAGCCTCCCTGTTGTCTACCTTCATTGCCATGTACTTGTTTGGCTATTCGCTGAACTTGATGACACTGCTGGCCATGTCGTTGGTGATCGGTATCTTGGTAGACGACTCTATTGTGGTATTGGAAAACATCCACCGCCACCTGCATATGGGAAAAGACAGGGTAAAGGCCACCTTAGACGGCCGGAAAGAGATAGGCTTTTCCGCCATGGCCATCACCATGGTCGACGTGGTAGTGTTTCTCCCGATTGCCCTGATAGATACCATCATTGGTGAGGTTCTTCGTCAGTACGCAGTAACCATTGTGGTATCCACGCTGATGAGTTTGTTTGTCTGCTATACCATCACCCCCTGGTTGGCGTCCCGCTTTGGGAAAGTCACCCACCTGAATGCGAAGAACTGGCTTCACCGTCCTTTGATTGGTTTCGAATCATGGATAACACAGCTCACAGCCTGGTACACCCGTCAGCTGCAATGGGCGCTTCACCACAAACTCATCATGAGTTTTGGCATCCTCAGTGCCTTTGTGGCAACCGGTATTGTCATGAACATGGGTATCTTGGGACAGGAAATGGTAGCCGCCGGCGATCGTGGTCAGATATTGTTCAAGTTGGAGTTTGACAAGCGTACTTCCCTGACAGAAAATAACATACGCTCCCTGGCGATTGAGAATTATCTGCTGTCATTGCCGGAAGTAGAAACCGTGTTCTCCAATGTGGGAGGCGCCAGCTCCTCAGGGGTCATTGCCACGGTGGGTAGTGAAAACAAATCGGAACTTACCGTAGGATTGGTGGATGTTGATGACCGTGCCCTGAGTACAGAGCAATTTATGTTGCAGACCAGAAAAGAACTGGAAACCACTTATCCGGGGCTGGAGGTAAATTCAGCAGTGGTCGGTATTACCCAATCAGAAGAGCCAATTCAGATCGTACTGAACAGTGAGAACCCTGCAGCATTAATGAAGGCCACCCGACAACTGTCGTCTATGATCAAAGCCTTACCGGGTGCCAATGATGTGTCTGTGAGTGTGGAAGAAGGGAACCCTGAACTGACCGTTGCGCTCGACCGGGAAAAGATGGCACAATTGGGACTGAGTGTAGGCAAGGTGGGAGGCACCCTCCAGAATGCTTATGCCGGCAATACCGACGCAAAGTATCGGGTAGGGAATAATGAGTATGATATCAATGTCAGATTTGATGAGTTTGACAGAAGCAATCCTTCGGATGTGGAAAATATCACTTTCCTGAACGACCGTGGGGAACTCATTACCCTTTCACAGTTTGCCTCCTTGTCGCAAAGCAACGGCCCTTCTATGCTGGAGAGAAAAAACCGCCGTACTTCTGTCACCATCAAAAGCAACGTACTGGGGATTACCTCCGGAGAGATGGCTAAAAACATAAACCTGGCCCTCGCCGAAAATCCGTTGCCTTCTGAAGTTGAAATGAACTGGACGGGCGACATAGAGCGTCAGCAGGATTCGTTTCAGGCTTTAGGAATGGCCCTGGCAGCCGCCCTGCTGTTGGTATACCTGGTGATGGTTGTACTTTACGACAGTTTCATTTACCCCTTGGTAGTGTTGTTTTCCGTACCGGTTGCCCTGATTGGTGCCTTCCTCGCCCTGAACCTGGCCATCAGTACGCTGAGTATATTCACCATGCTGGGGATCATCATGCTGATTGGTCTGGTGATGAAAAACGGGATTCTGATCGTAGACTTTGCCAACCAGAAGAAAGAGGAAGGGATGAGCACCTTTGACGCCCTGATCGCAGCCGGACACGATCGTCTGCGTCCCATTATGATGACTACCATTGCTATGGTGATTGGGATGCTTCCTATTGCGCTGGCAGAAGGGGCAGGTTCAGAGTGGAAGAACGGTTTGGCAATCGTGATGATGGGCGGTCTGATCTCTTCCCTGATGCTCACCGTCTTTGTCGTACCTATGGTCTATCATATGGTCGATTGGGTAAAAGACAAATTTAGTAAAAAATCTAAGCACATAACCCAGGGGGTGGAAGTAGTCGTTGCCCCTGTCACTCAATAATATTATTCACTTATTCAATCTAATTATCATGACACATACACATTCATTTCTTACGTTGATTCCGCTGCGAAAACTGGGCAGCCTTATCCTGATGCTGGTCTCTTTGTTAGCCTTTTCCTGTGCACCCAAACTGACCGTCAGGACAGATTATGACCACTCCGTTGATTTCTCTCATTACAAAACCTTTAGCCTATACAATTATCTGACTATCGGTACGGTGAGTCCCCTGGATGCCGAACGAATGATGCAGGCAATCAGGACTGAAATGACCAAAAAAGGATTCACGGAAAACGATAGCCATCCTGACCTGGTAGTGAATGCTGCCACTGTATTGCAAGATAAATTGACAGTGTCAGCCAATACCCAATATTATGGTGGATTGTACAGACCCTATGGCTTTTGGGGTGCTCCCAGGGCTGGCTATACGGATGTGGAAGCTCACGCTTACAAAGAGGGTACGGTAGTCATTGACCTGGTGGATGCCCGGACAGAAAAATTGGTCTGGACAGGAACCGGTCAGGCAGACATCGACAAAAGACCCAAAAATCCGGAGAAAGCCATTCACAAAGTGGTAGCGAAAATTATGGAAGATTTTCCCGGGGGAAATGTCCAATAAGCCCTCATGCAAGGGATAGGCAGGACGGCCGGTCCGTTGGCTACGGCTGGTCGTCTTCCAACATTTTTTCAACAGGAAACCCATGAACAAACAAGCGATGATCACCGGAGAGAAGTTTGAATTAGGTGCCTTGGAATTACTACAATAAAGTGTGGATTGAAAAACAACATGAGAACCATGCAGAAATATGTAAAAGAATATGGCCGATGGATCGCCATCAATGTAGTGGTTTGGTGTGTAGCCAGACAGCTTTTTCTGGCGATCAAACTTTGGGGCGTAGAACAAACTGTCTTTCAGAGTATTCAGCTTCCTGCCTGGTATTTAATTATGACAACAGGTATCTCAGGCATGGTGGATGGATTGGTGTTTGGCATCATGGATTCATGGTTTGACAAACGATTCAAAAAAATAAGCTTCCCTGCCATGATCCTGATAAAGGCCAGCGTAAACCTGAGCCTGGCCATCCTCTTGAATTTACTGATGTTTCCTTTGCTGATCGGCTGGACAACTTCAAACAGTATCGCCTTTTTTGCCGATATGATGACCTCTTCTCAACTGATCATTGCAGCCGTATATTTTCTGCTGATCACCACCCTGATGCAGCTGGCAAAACTAGTAGCCACCTGGATGCATACCAGTAGTCTGTTAGATATCATGTCCGGAGGCGGGCTGGTGGAAGAGAATCGTATCTTCCTGTTTCTGGATATGAAATCTTCTACACGTTTGGCAGAACTGCTGGGAGCCCAACGATACAGTGCCCTGATACAGGACTGTTTCCGGGATATGACGCTGGCTATTGAAGAAACCGCTGCAGAAATTTATCAGTATGTGGGCGATGAAGCTGTCCTTACCTGGAAAGTGTCGGAGGCAAACTTCCAGAACGCAGTGACTTTGTATTTCCGGTTTAAGGAAATCATACAGCAACATTCAGGAGAATATCAGGAAAGGTTTGGGGTAGTCCCGGAGTTTAAAGCGGGTGTCCACGATGGCAGGGTCGTGAAAGCACAGATAGGGGTAGTCCGGAAAGAGATCGCCTTTCACGGAGACGCCATTAATACAGCCTCGCGGATTCAAAGCAAATGCGGCGAACTGATGTGTGACCTCTTGATTTCCGAATCGGTCAGGGATCAGTTGCGGGGAAGCTTTCTGTGTCATTGGGAAGGCAAATTTCAGTTGCGCGGCAAAGAAAGGGAGTTGAACCTTTACAGTATTCAGGCATGGGCTCCCGCCACGGCAAAGATGGCTCTCGATAAAAAGGTCAACCGGTTGGCCAGCCTTCTCTTTAAAAACCAAAGCATGTCGGTCATTTGATACACACCGAATGACTGTAGCAATCTGATGAACCCTTTGGGGTTTACTGTCGTGAAGGAAATGATGCATAAAATATACAGGTATTGCCCTGATTTGTCTATGGTTTTTCCTTTCGATTCAACTTAATTTAAGACTTCCCGTAGCTATTGATAGAAGAAGCTTGTGTAAAGGATTGAAGAAAAGAAAGGGCGGGCATCATACTGCCTGCGCAGTACGAATCCTCACAGGCAGACTTGCGCTTGCCATCATTGGTGGATGGTACAGAAACAGACTGAGAAGCCTGTTTTCTCTTTAAAATCGTTTTTGAAAACTACCTTAATCCTGGTAATATTTTTAATTTTGTAATCAGCGTACCCTTGGTACTACAGCATCCTTATCGTCCATCATGGCTGCGAAACGACCTCCTGTAGGCGAACCCTCATGCAGTGGCACTTGCTGGGCAATAAGATGAACTAGTGCTCTAACATGGCTTATCAAATAAGTGATGAGTAAAGAGGATCTACCATTAGCAGGCAACAAACCATTCCATGCAAAACAGGGGTGTCATGGGTCGGAATATCTCAAAAGAGAAAGCCTGTTTTTGCTAAAAAATATGGCCCTGGCTCTTACGCTGCTGCTGGCTGGTAGTACGCTCCTGGCCCAATCCAATGATACAGGTGCTCATCGAGTCATAGTGTTAGGCAATATAGCGGATATCGATGATCCTGCCGGGTATTTTCAACAACTGAAAGATGAGCTGGAAGCAGAAAACACGCCGTTCACCCTTCTTGCAGCCGGCGATTTGATAGACCATCTCATTTCTTCAGACACCTATGCGGAGGATTCTGCCGCTGTCGCCACCCTCGTGCAGCTGGTGGAAGGAAATCCTCAGGGAAAGCTGGTGATCTTACAGGGCGACCGCGACTGGAATCATTCGCAAAGCAAGGGCTGGAAAAATGCCAGGGATTTAGAAGAACTGGTCACTTCTTTTGATCAGGATAATGTCTTTTGGGTAGGGGAAGAGGGTTGTCCGGGCCCTGAAGATATCCTGCTGGATGAGCATGTGTTGCTTATCGCTCTCAACACCCAATGGTGGAACCATCCGGAAGATAAACCCCAGCCCATCGATGCCGATTGTAAAATCGCGATGGAAGATGATTTCATGGAAGAAATAGAAGACCTGATCCATGAATCAGGCAACCGTAATGTGTTGATAGCAGGCCATTTTCCTCTTCATTCCGTCGGGCCGTACGGTGGTAAGTTTCCCCTGAAAAACTATCTCCTGCCCTTGCCGCTGGTAGGTAGTTTTGTGAGTGCCTATCACCAGCAGATAGGAAGCCATCAGGATATCGTTAACGAAAACTTCGACCACTTCAGGCAACGCCTCGACGACCTGATCAACGCCAATACACAGATTTTCTATCTATCAGGACACGAAAGGAATTTGCAGATCTTACAGCTAGCCGGCGATTACCATATCAACAGTGGGGCCCCCACAAAGGCTTCCTCCGCTGTCAGTACACGGGAAGCGCTGTATGCCAAAGCGCATCCCGGTTTTGTGGCATTGTCATTTTACCAACAGGGAAGCGTGACAGCCAACATCTACGGGTACGATCAGCAGCAGGGATTTTCATCCCGACAGCAGATACCACTGCTTGCCTCTGCCTGTGAGGAAAAGCTGTCGGGCCAGGCACCCCCGAATGAAAGTTATATTCCTTGCCTGCAAGAAGATCCGGTAGGGCAGCAAATGGCCGGAACCTATGAAAAACCGGCGCTCAGTGTGGCTGGTTCGGAATACAAAGCAGGCCCTCTCAAGAAACTGTTTTTGGGCAAGCATTACCGGACCACCTGGAGGCAGTCTGTGACCGTACCGTATCTGCACCTGGATACAACGTTTGGCGGTCTCACTCCCATCAAAACAGGCGGAGGAAGACAAACTTCTTCCTTGCGGTTTGAAGCAGGAGATGGATATGAATATACCTTCCGGTCTGTCAACAAAAATCCCGAAAAGGCATTAAGCCTTGATCTTCGCAATACGGTAGTCGCCAAAATCTTTAAAGATCAGACCACCACCCAGCATCCTTATGGAGCCATCGGGGTAGATCAGATGATGAATGCTTTGGGGATTCTGCATGCCCATCCCAAACTGTATGTGATGCCCGATGACGAAAAGCTGGGCCCCTTCCGGGAAAGGTATGGCGACATGCTCGGTATGCTGGAAATCAATCCCAAGACCGCTGAGAACGGACAGAAAAGTTATGGCAACGCAGATGAGATCATGAAAAGCCATAAACTTTTCAGAGAACTATACCAGGATCACGACCACCGGATAGACCAGCATGCCTATGCCGTAGCCCGCCTGTTTGACATACTGGTGGGGGATTGGAGCAAGCATGAGGAAAACTGGAAGTGGGCACGCTACAAGCAGGGTAACAAACACATCTACAGACCGATTCCCCGCGACCGTGACCATGTTTTCTCTATGTGGGATGGGATTCTTCCCTGGTTATCGGACCGGGAGTGGACCAACACCAACTGGGAAAACTTCGATGAGGAAATAGAAGGTCTCAGAAGTCTTACCTATCAATCCCGTTACCTGGATCGTTTGGTAGCCTCGGAGTTGACGAAAGAAGACTGGCTGCAAACCGCCCGCCTTCTTCAGGAAAAACTCACCGACCCGGTCATCCATGCATCCATAGCGCAGATGCCTGCGGAAACCTATGCTTTGTCAGGGGAAACCATAGAGAATAAACTGAAAGTCCGCAGAGATCACCTGGCAGAGATTGCGAACCGCTATTATCATCTACTCGCCCAACAAGTCAATGTGATCGGTTCTCAGAAAGAAGAAAGGTTTGACATAACCCGACATCCGGAAGGGACCGTGGAGGTCACCATGTTCGATGAAAAGAAGTCAGGAGAAAAGGAGCAACTCTACCAACGAACTTTCTATCCGGAAGAAACCAAAGAGATACAGGTCTATGGGCTGGGCAATGAAGATACCTTTGTCATCAGAGGAGAAAGCACTGCCTCCATCCCTGTCAGAATCGTGGGAGGAAACGGCAAGGATATCATCATCGATTCTTCATATGTGAAAGGTCGCAGACCCTATACGCTGGTGTATGAGAAAAGTGATGACGCTCAACTGGATTTGGGACAGGAAGCCAGAATGGTCAAAGCCCGCAATGAAGCCTCTTACGACTTTGAGCCGACAGGCTTTCACTACAACACCTACTTCCCCCTCATCTTACCGGGGTATAACACCAACGATGGCTTTTCTATCGCAGCCGGTGTCAACTTTAAAAGATACCAGTACGATCGACAGCCTTTCAGCAGTTCTCATCAGATAGGGGCCAAGATTACCTCCAAAGGTTTTTTCAGAGTAGGGTATGACGCCTATTTTCCCCAGGCATTGGGGCAGTGGGGTATTTTGCTGAGTGCGCTTTATGCTTCTCCCAACGAAGACTATATTTTCTTTTATGGGATTGGCAACGAAACCACTAAGGATGATCAACGCTATGCTGATAATTTTTACCGTACCCGCTACAATAGCATACAGGTATCGACAGGACTCCGAAAGAATTTCTGGAAAGTGAGTAGCTTTTCTGCCAGGATAGGCTACGAAACGAATGAAGCCCGTATAGAAGACAATACCATTCTGGAGGGGGTAGACATCCTGGGCATCGATCGGCTGCAATTTTTCAATACACAATGGCTGTTGGATCTAGACTTTCGTGATGCATCCGCTTTACCCCAAAAAGGAACCCGCTTGTGGCTCAGACATGAAAACGGTTTTATTGATAATGAGGGTTTTTCCAATTACGGAATCAGTGCGGGTGAAGCAGAATTTTATCATACGGCCTATTGGAAGACACCCCTTACCTTGGCGCTGAGGGCAGGGGGTGCCGATACCTATGGCGATATTCCTTTCTTCAAGCTCCCCACGTTGGGACAAAGAGAAAATCTGAGAGGCTATTATAGAAACCGGTTTACCGGAGAGAGCAGCCTGTACCTGAACACAGAACTCCGTGTAGCATTAGGCACTATTGAAACAGGTTTTCTTCCCTTTACCATCGGCACCAAAGGTTTTTATGATATAGGAAGAGTCTACTACTCGGAAGAACCCTCTGACAAATGGCACCAGGGTTATGGGTTCGGAATGTTTGTGACACCCTTACAGAGAAGTTTTACCCTGAACTTTAGCCTGGCTTTTTCTGAAGAACAGTCAGCTTTGTTCATGTTTTCAATAGGGACTAACTTCCGGTGACCACGTGATTTCTCCCTAAGTTTCTGTGCACCAGGCTTACAATACCGTAGAGCGTTGTCTTTAAATTAATTTTTCAGGAAATAATCTAACAGTAGTTGCAATTCTTTATATTTACTTTATGATAAAAGTAAAACTCATTATCCCTATTTTCCTCTTCGCCTTTGCCTGTAATAATGATGAGGATTTCGAAAAAGCTGACAAAATGTTGCTTTTGTCAGGTGGTGATGTCACTGGAAAAAAATGGCAGATGGTAAGCTTTGTGTCCACATCAAATTACTATACGCTCGATGTTAATAAATTTCAAGAAACAGATATATGGCTTAATTACCCAGCGTCAATAAAAGATAATATAACGACTATTTTTCCAAATGGTGAGTCTGAAATAAACGAAGGTGAAATTCCCTACAACGCTGAGTCTCCACAAGTTTATAATGACCTGCAACATTGGCACTTAAACGAAAATCAAGATAGCGTAACAATTACGGATTATGTTGGCCTTCCTTCCATCCATGATACATGGGCTCTATTTGTATCAGAAGATAAAATTGTTTTGACTCGTGAAGAATTAGATCTTTACTTTGAGGGGAGTTCCCTAACGCAGGAAGTAACCTTTGAAACAATAAGGTGATTTCACTATACATTTCTTCCCTCTCCTAGATGCAGTAGTTGATTATCATTTAACTCGATGTACTACCGGCTGTCCACTTTATTTGGCATTCTAGGTAAGCGCTTTAAAACAGGAAACCGAAACGTAACAAAGGCAAGCTATCTTCTTCTGAGAAGCCCCACATCAGAGAGATGGTGGCCAGATTGAAAGGTGAAAAATAAACCCCTGCCCCATAGCCACGGTGCCACTCATCCGATGCTTCTCCGGATAACCATACCCGGCCGATATCATGGAAGGCCAGAATGCCCATGGAAAAAGGGGCCAGATAGGTGCGGAAGTGTATCAGATTCATCCTGAGCTCTACATTGTGGTAGAAGCTGCTCTGCCCATAGAAGCGGGTACGACGAAAACCTCTCAGGGTGGTGAGCCCTCCCAGCTTGTAGGCCTGGAAGAAAGCGAAATCATCATTGAAGATGTGTCCGCCTCCCACCCGGGTCGCCAGCGTAATGGGTGAAGGAATACGAATGGTAAAATAATACTCCAGCTCAGAAGAAACACGCGTCAGATCATTGGCCTGATCCAATCCCTGTAGATGTTCCCCGTCCAGCTGCCAGAAGAAGCCCCGGGTCGGATAGGTGTTTCTTTGAAAGCTACCCAGCACATTGGCAAGGGCTGTCTGACTGGTATTTTGTACCCGAGGTTGGTAATTGTCCAGCCGGTTCAACTCATAATGAAAAACCACGCCTGCATACTGCTTGGGCGTGAACAGCTCACTGTCTGTAGAAGGCGGAGGAACATAGTCAGTAATAAAGCGGCCAGGGGTGTTTTCCAGTTTGATCCGCTGGTAGGTAGGACCTATGGCCAGAAAAGAATAGGGTGTGAGGTAACGGCGAATCCTCAATTGCCCATTCAGTTCTTTGAAACGATACCGATAAAAGTTGATATCCTGCTCGTCGGGCTCATACTCCGATTCGTTGCCCAGTCCGAAGAAGTTGTTGACATAGTTGGGTGACCGGATATCCACATCGGCCAGCAAATCATACTTGCCAAACAGCTGATTGTAATCTCCGCTGTATCTGAAATTATAGGCTGAGGTGGCAATCGCATAGCTCCCTATGATGGTGTGTTGGGTAGCATAGGGAAACTTACGAAATCCCTGCGTTTTAAAGAAAACACCTCCTCCGAGAAACAAGCCATCATCCCGGTTGTAACCGGCCGTGATCAGTGGCGCTATATAGTTGTACTGATAGGTGCGATAATGAAAACGATTGACAGCCTGATCGCGAGAGGTTAGATCTTTGGCTTCTTTGCCTAAGGAGAGCTTCGTTCCTTTTTTGGTGTCATAAATTTTTGTCTGACGGGCAGGGCCCCGCACATGGGAGCTGTCGGTCATGCTATCCTTGTCAGGACCACCCACAATCCTGATTTTGATGCCTTTGTTGACCTCTCCTGTCAGAGAAAATCTATCGTGGCCGCCCAGTCCGTACAACCGGATTTCTTTGGTTTCTTCATGAAAAAACGTTCTGTCAAACACGATCTGCCCGGTGGGTTCTCCATCCTTTTTTGTTTTTTCAATCCTCACCCTTGTCTGCCGGTTGTCCACTCTGTCGACTTTAAAATGCTCGTGTTTATCGCTGCCCACCACATTCACCTGTTTCGCCAAAAAAGTGTAGTACTGGGTTGCATAAGAGGGAAGGTCGTTTCTGCGAGCTTTCATTTTGTCGAGTATCTCCTGACCGGAAAGGGCTACGATCGTATCAGGCATCTGATGAACGGCCTTTTCAATAATGTCATCGGTGAGTTGGGCTTGCATTTGTTGAGCAACGGAAACCCAATCTTCCTGAGAAAGTCCGGCGAGCAGCAGCCGGTCCAGGTCTTTGCTTTGGGTAGTCTGCGTACGAATGTTTCTGATTGTATGATCAAAGCCCTGAAACATGGGCAGGGCAAAGTCCTGGGAAGCCAGTTTGGGAATAAGCCCCTGGTTTACATAGAAAACCTGATCCCGGTCTCTCGGAATGGGGACAAACCATTCGCCGGAGGCTCCTGATTCTTTTTCAAACCGGGCCCATCGCCAGTTGTCTTCATGCCGATCCCAGTCACCGATCACCAGGTCCAGGAGGCGGGCGCGCAAATATGCTTTGGCATCCACTTCATCGTCATTGTCTTCCTGTATTTTCTCCAGCATCTTGGTGGTACTCACGATATCATCCGAACGCCCGAAAAATGGAGCCTGAGACCAATCGCCATCCGGCCTTTCTTCATAGAGGGCCATCATATTCCCATAGCCGGCCTGGTACTTACCGAGCCTGGGGTCGTCGGGGATATAGACTATTTGAGGATTGGTATGAAATACACCGACGGCATCGGCAAGGGGTGGCACAACGAGCGCGCCATAGGGGTGGGTCGCCAGGGTCTGGTCTTTCAGCAGATTGACCACAAAGGGGCTGGCCAGCAGGGGAGGAAGGTTTCTTTCCGGAAATTTATTGATAGAGCGCAGTACATACTGTCGACCATCTTTGGCTTCCAGTCTTAAAGAGGAAGTTTGACCGCCGCCCCCTTTTTGTACAATGGTAAGACCCCCTTGCTCCTTGCCGATGTCAAACAAAGGGAGGGGTACCTGGGTATCCCATACCTCGCGGTAGTTGTGGCCGTAAAGTGACTTGTAAAAATTACTGATTTCAGGCTGGTCGTTGGCTTTCACCACAATGGTGCTATCCTTCAGAGAGAGAGTGGACTGAGCTACACTCGATGCTGTGGAGGGAGTTACCTTTGTTGACAGCAGCGCCTGATAGAGGGGTTTTTTGGCAGCATGGGAATTCCAGAAGGTAACCCACATTTCTCCGTTAGGGTACAGGCTTATTTCTGCAAAACCTGGTCCGGAATCCACAAAGCGGGATCGCTCGCCGGGTCTGACAGGGTTTGTCTGGGAAGCCGCTCCACTCACGATCAGATGCTTGTCGTTGTATACAATGTGCTGAAGACTATGCTCATGGGCTGCCACATGGACGACATTCGGATGTTGTTTGAGAATGTTGGCAATGCCCTTTCGTAAGTAGCGGTATGCCACATGGTTAAGATCCTGGGGACTGACACCCACCTTGCGGCTGAAAGCATAGAGAGAGCCCACCCCAGGCAGGGGCAAAAACAGGGAGGGATGTACGGCCGTGAGTGGAAACAAATGCTGTTTAAAGGGTACAAATCCCCCGTGGGGACCGTAGCTGTACAAGGGATGGTGAGAAGCCACAATCACCTGTTTGTCCATGTTTCTTGCCAAAGCATCGCTCAACGCTTCAGATACTTCCCCAACCGTTTTGGTGTCACAGTCAGAAGCCGCCCCCGGTTTATCAAAAGCATGAAAAAACCACTGGCTGTTGAGCAGGATCAGCACCAATTGATCGTTCAGCGCTATTTCGTAAGGACCCGGACATCCTCCTTCAGGAACGAAGTCTGCATTTTGCAACAGGCTGTCCAACAGTTTCTCCTGGTGCAGCACATTTCTCCATCCATCTTCTCCACCATCGTCCCAGTCGTGTTCGCCTGCGATAAAGAAAGATCGCCCCGGATACTGCGAAAGCAGTTGCTGGTATAATTTCAGGTTTTCTCCGGCAAAAGCATAGTGTCGGGAAGGCCGGCTGGCAGAATCTTCTTCCGGCAAACCATGCATAGAGAAATTATCGCCCAAAAAGAGGAGCGTACTGTTTTTACCAGCCCCTTGTACATGCTGCTGTAAAAGCTGAAAGGTAGCCTGCTGATCGGCTGAGGATGTCATGCCTACATCTCCCACTAACAAAAGCCGGTAGACAGGAGCTTCTTCAGGAACATTTTGCGGGTAAGCGAAAGGGGCAATGAAAAGGGTAAAAATAAGTATGGAACATAAAGGGACTTTCATGACAATACTCCATCAATATTTTTACAAGTTTAATGAAATCTATGCGTATGTTTACATCTTAAGAGGCATTTCTGCCCAACCATGGCCGAACACTCTTTGGGGAAGGGCGTATTACCCTTCAGCAGACAACTGGAAACCAGCCTGTTGCCGAGCCTATCCCGTGAGTGAAATAATGGCTTCTGTAGCAAAGCTAACAGGGAGAAAAGGAGCAATCCATTGACAAATCAAGGCAGGTGTTGTACCTGTTATCTGAAAAGACATCATTTTATGTTTTTACTTATGGGGTTATCCAGAAAATCAAATTTCAGAATATTCGGATTTCGGGTTTCATCACCCTCATTGGATATATATAAATTATGATCGGTGTCGAAAACAATGCCTTCAGGTTGTCTGAAAACAGAGGGGTTCAAGGGATACACATCCTTTACTTTCCAGGCAGAATCGGCGATCAGCAACATCTTATTCACCGAGGAGATGACATACCAGTCTTTGGTAAGCCTGTGCTGGGCCAGGCCGGAAGGACGAAACTTTTTCTTGTGATCCACTCGGGAGTAAATGTCAGCGGAGTCTATGGAAAAGGTGCCTATCTGCACAGGAGTATTATTTTTTATCTGTACAATATAACCTTTTAAAGAATAATGATCCTCTTTGCGGCAGCTTTTGCATAATATATACAGCCGGTTGCGTTCATCAATATGCAGGCCTTCATATTCTCCTTTGGGCAGCATATCGGCATACTCCATGACCTCCTCAGATTTCTTTTTATCAGTATCCAGGAAGGCGGCAAACAAAGTGCCATCACTACGCAACACAAAGACTTTATCCTGGACAATGGCCATGTCTTCATAATCACCCTGCGGGCCGAATTTAAATGGCTGGGTCTTTTTCTTACCCAACCGGAACCCATAAATCCTGCCCCGTTCGTCGGTCACTCCCCATACACTGTCAAGGTTATCTCTGTGAAAAGCGATGCCTGAGATTTCTAAAAGACTTTCTGACAAAAAGAATTTTTCCGGTGAATTTAAATCATACCCGTCGGGGTTTTCGTAAACCGGTCTCGGTTCTATACAGGAGATGACCCCAAACAGTAGGCTCAGCAGAAAGAAAAATAAATATTTCATAGTAAAGAGACGTGCCATAAGCTACTATATTTTATCAGATAATGCCTGCTTGATCATTCGCTGCGAATGAACTTTTCCGGAAGGGTTCTCTGCATGAATGGGAACATTGTTCAGCTGATCATCAATCAAAACGGCTTGTGTGGTGTCATCCAACTGCCACCGGATGAGCGCTGTTATTTCCTGTCGCAGGGCTTCCGTATACAAGGGAAAACATACTTCTATACGTCTGTAGATATTCCTGTTCATCCAGTCTGCTGATCCCAGAAAGATTTTGGGATCTCCCTCGTTATGAAATATGAAGATCCTTCCGTGTTCTAAGTACCGGTCTACGATTCGTTGGACCCTGATGTTTTCACTCATGCCCTTCACCCCGGGGATCAGACAGCAGATGCTCCTGACCAGCAGTGTCACGGTTACGCCGGCCTGGGAAGCTTCGTATAATTTGTTGATGAGTTTTTTTTCTTCCAGGTTGTTCAGCTTGATGGTCACTGAAGCCTTTTTACCCTGCTGTGCATGCCGGATTTCCTGGTCGATGAGCGTCATGAAATGCTGCTGAAGGTTAAAAGGAGCCACCAGCAGGTGATGGAAAGCCATAGGCGTGACAGGGGTTTTCTTTCTTTGTTTCAGAAAACGAAACAGCTGCTCCATCTCTCTGAGCATTTCCTGATGGGCGGTGAACAGGATATGGTCTGTATAGACGCTGGCGGTACTTTCGTTAAAATTTCCGGTGGCCAGCAATCCAAAATATTGTGTTTTCTGATGTGCCTTTCGCTTTACGACAGCGATCTTGGCATGCACTTTCATGGTAGGGATGCTATAGATGATTTTTACGCCGGCAGCTTTCATCTTTTTGGCCCATTTGATATTGTTGGCTTCATCGAACCTCGCTTTCAGTTCTACAAAAACAGTCACTTTCTTTCCATTCCTGGCTGCCGTAATCAGCGCATGGGCAATTCTGGAATCGCGGGCTACCCGATACAAACTGATGTATATCTTTTTCACATGCAGGTCAATGGCTGCTTCATTGAAGAAACGCAGGACCATATCATAGGTATGATAGGGGGGATGAAGGAGCAAGTCTTTGTGCAGGATCTCCTCAAACAACAAGGGAGCCTGTATGCGATAGCGGATGGCCGGCCAACGGTCATAGCAAATGCTAGGGTCTTGCAGAGGCAGGGCCGATAAATCTTTCAGATGATGATAGCTGCCTCCTTCCACGATATTGGCTGTCTTCAATCCGAGCTTCTCCTGTAGCGTGCTCAGTACCTCTTCGGGCAGCCCCGGTTCATATAAAAAACGGGTGGCCAGTCCAAAGTCACGCCGTGCAATTTGTTTCTCAATTTTTCTGGCAAGGTTGCCCTCAAACTCATCGTCCAGGTTTAGCTCCGCATCGCGGGTAATCTTGAAGCTGTGACAGGACAGTACTTGCTGACGGGCGAAAATCTTTCCGATATTATGTTTGATGACATCGTCGAGAAACAGAATAAATTGCAGGCCCTCATGGGTCACCGTGAAGAAACGGGAAATATGGTCTGAGGGAATATTGACGATAAAGAGTTTTTCTCCGCTACGGTTTGACACAGTGACAGCCAGAAACAGCTGGTTATTGGCTGGAAAGAAATCATTGGTTTTGGCCAGGTCTACCACCTGAAGAAAAGCAGCAACCTCGTTGAAAAAGTAAGCATTCACCTGTGCTTCGATCGCTTCCGGTATGGGTTCATGATACAGCAGGTGAATATTTTTCTGTTGTAAAGCAGGCAGAATACGTTGGGTCATGATTTTGCCAAAGGTTTCCTGCTGTCCTTGTATAATCTGATTGACCTGTGAGAGTGTGGTGGAAGAACGGTTGCTGATGCCCAGGTGATGAAGGGCCATCAGGGTGGGCATCCTGACCCGGTAAAATTCATCCAGGTTGGAGGAAAAGATGGACAGAAATCTAATACGCTCCATCAGGGGCACACTTTCTTTCTGGGCTTCGCCCAGCACACGGGCGTTGAAAGAAAGCCAGCTCACATCACGGTCAAAATAAGCATAGTCGGTGGTTGCTGTATGCGGACTAGTATACATTTCTATACAGGATTGAAGCTATGACAAAGGCAATGACAGAACCGATAATGCCATACATGAAAACATTGTATGCCATGCGCAACAGCCTGTATTTTTTTCCTAAGACGACGCCCTGAGAATACACATCCTTGATCAGGCTCCTGTACAAAAAATCCGAGTCACTCATCATGCTCAACATACCGGCGGTATAGGCTTCCAGGTTCATTCTGTAAAAATTACCAAAGAATAACAGGTTTACTTTTTTATCTTCAATATCCCGGGTGGAAAAAGTGCCATCCGGAATACTGGGCCGTGTGGCCAGCACAGCAAAGATCAGGGTGATGACATTGACAGCCAGCAACAGATAAGAAGGGAAAGTCAGGTGCGGATATTCTTCCATCCTTCTGAGCAGGACACTGATGATCACAGAGAGGATGATGGCATTCACTGTGATCATGATGTTGGCCTTGTTGTCTGCCATATCACTCAACCGCTGATGGTTGGTGGCACTGATCCTGAACATGGTTTCTATTCCTCTGTCAGGTTTTTTGTCTTTAATCTTGTCTGGCTTTGGTGCCTGCGGAGCAGCGGCAGCTTCTCCTTCTTCTCCCTGCGGAGCTTTTTGCTTTAACTTTTCAAGGTTTTTCTGTTTTGTTTCGTTTAGCATTTGTCGGCTGTAGTCGGTATGGTACTGATGGGTTTCCAGAAGTTGAATATTCTGTCTACGCCATTCTTTCTTACTGATGGTCGTGTTGTACAACGCCTCTTTCTCTTTGCGCATCAAGCGGGTCTGTTCGCTGAAGGTATCGGTACCCAAATGGAACAGGTCGGCATCACAGATGATTTGCTCCATAAGGTTCTGAGGGTTCTGCGGGATTTTAGTGGCAAGAATGGTGCTTTGAATAGCATGGATGACATCCTGCCCAACGCCTTTCTCAGTCAGATAAGCCGCCGCTTTTTGCGCGCTTTTCTCCTCATGACTATTAATGCCTTCCAGGTAACCTACATCATGAAACCAGGCTGCAGCAATCACCACAAAGTATTCCCGTTCCTTTAACTGGTAATGGTTACTGATTTGTGTGGCTACCGCTACCACTGATTCAGTATGGGAAAGGCCATGATACAGTAATTTAGGATTCGGGTGAGTGTCAAAATAGTTGGCCACATATTGACGAATTTGCTCTACCAGGGCGTTGTAATACATAGGTTAAGTATTTTATACTAAAAACAAGTATAATGTTAGTTAAAAAATGGTTGAGAACCATCCTTGTTCAACCTTGTTTTTATCATCCTTTGAAGAAATACCATGCCTGATGGATGGTATGTCCTGTTTGTTTTAGGGTAATACCACACCCACCCGAAGGGCTTTTAATCCGCTGACCCCATGGAGTTCTTCTAAATCCAGGTACTCTAAATCATCTAACAAAATGTTTTGTACCTGCAAGTCATGAATGTATCTGCTGTATTCCTGCGCATCTTTGTCGTGAAAATAAACGATAGCAATTTTATCAGGCTGCGTAAGCCGTTCCATCTGATGGCGGATATGTATTTTGTCAATCCTTTTTTTCACGATGTGATATCGGATATTATAACTTCCTTCCACATCAAATCTGCGTTCGTCCTGCCTGAAATTAATATCAATGGTTTGCGGATATACAAACAACAGCTGTGTGGTCTGTAGTGGACGGGCCATCTGCGGTAGCAGTCCATGCGTCAGCTGGGCGATGGCTGCCATAGACTTTACCTGCCAGAAACGGAGCTGTTCCAGGTATTGTGTCCGGAACGGTATTTTGGGAGCCAGCGCCTGGCCAATGTAAATATCATATTCAATGCCATCCGTTCTGCATTTCTCAAAATATGAGGGATAAATAGCTTGCAGGCTTTCTTTTGCTTCGTCAAAATACCGGTTGAGGGTATTGTTGATGAGTTGCATAGAGGCTTCCAACTGTCTCCGGTTTTCAAAAGCAAAGCCTGTTTGCTCATCGATAGAATCCCAGTAATGCTGTATTTTTTCGGCAATGGCCGGAGAAATCTGACTCAGCTGATGCAGCAGGGGATGCACCACACTTTTAAGGAATTCATGTAAGCGGATTTCCTCTTCCGTAGAATGAGATCCCGAGAATAGCTGCCGCCATTGCCAACAACTCTGTATCACAAACTGTATTTGTGCCTGGTACTTGTCGCTGCTGACGCTCTGCAGGGTATTGACCAACAGTTTCAGCTGTAGCTGTAAATCAGCCTGTAGGGCCCGGTTTTGTTCTACCGTAGAGTTGCGAACGTCAACAGCGCCATAGAGGGGATACATATCTTTGAAAGAAATCTTTTCTATAGCTTCATCACGGGCGCCCATAAAGTTGTTGCGCAGAAAATGCCAGGCGACTTCATTGAAACGCCATTGTACGGAAGACTGTATATTCGTGAATTTATCTTTAATGACGTAGTCTATCTTTTCATTGAATTTCGTCAGAATAGCATGCAGGAATTGACCAAGGAGCGCAAAAGTAGGTCGGAGTCTCCCCAGATGAAGTATATTCAGGGGTTCTTCAGTGCCGAAGGTGCAAACTTCCAGAATACCTACCACCTGCTTTTGGTGATAAATGGGAAACAAAGAATAATAACCGATCCCGTAAGCTTCAAAAGCTTTTCGAATAGCCAGTGGCAAACTTTGCTTTTTGTCGAATGCGGGATACATCAAGGTTCTCGGCCATTTCAGAAAATGGTTGGCAAAAGAGATGAATTGTTCTCTGGGGATAGCCGCATGCATGCAGGCTTTTCCGATCAGGCTGAATGGGTGCCTTTCATAGAGCACCGCTGGCCGGTTATTAATTCTTGGAAAAGGGAGCAGGCCGAATTGGTAGTGGGCATTCCCGACAATGGTTTGCAGCAACCTGTTCATGTGCTCAAAGGTAACAGAAGCCTGTTTTGTATCAGGTTCTTGGGGCGTCATCAATTTGCTGATTTGCTCCAGGGCGTGTTGGGGCGTCACATCCGTGAAAGTAAGAAGGGTAAACCCTTTTCCTTCAAACAAATCCAGTGGAAGCATTTCCTCCAGAATGGAAAGATCATGATCGGGGTCGGCACGCAATTGAACCGTGATATCCTCTAACCTGGGCAGCTCGCCCTTGATATGCACCTCAACAAAACGCCGGTCGACGTTTACCCTGAAATATTGATATAACCCTGTTTCCGGATTGATAAAGCTCTGGATCCACTCTCTTTTTTGTAAAGAATTAACGCCATATAATTTCTCCAGAATAAAAGCATACTGCAGTCTTTTATAGCGTCTGGCTACTTCTTCTTTATCCAAAGTGTTGGTGAGCGATATCCTGACCGCACCTGGACAACCTAGCTTGATCAGTTGATAGAAGGACTGGCTGCCATAGAAGATATCTGGGGTAAAAGCATTGCCCAAAGCCCATATAGTCTCTTGTTTGTCTTCTATCAACGGAAGCACACTACTGGCCACCAACTCGAGAATATCTTCGTAATGGCCAATATTTTCGAGACTAATGTCACCATATAGTTCAGGGTATTCCTGAAATTTGTCTAATATAAACCTATAAAACGGATGTTTGGCTTTTGTTTCCGTTTGTATCGTTTCGCTGATATAATCAATAAAGGGTTTAAATGAAACCACAGAAGCGGAGCAGAAACTATAGGTAGTAGAACGATCGATAGTAAGTGTATTTTTCATGCCTGTTAAATCAATAGAATACTTTCTGCTGGCAAATCATAAACTAGGGTCTGCAGCGTTGCTGGATTTGCTAAAGCAATGGAACGATTCATTTCTTGATCTCAAACAATTGAAAGCCAGAGTGGAGCGGTTCAGGACAAAGACCCTTAGAACCGATGCGAAGTTTCTCTGCTTTTTCTTGCAACTGACTTAGTATACGAAATCCTTTGTATTAGGATGAGCAGCTATCCAATTTCGTGACAAAATGTTTTGGAATTTTGCTGAAAAAAATTTGGCTGAAGACCCGGATCACCTGTATTGACCGTAAAGGAAATCTCTATTTATTTCGCTCGAAGAGTTTTTGGGGCACTACCATAAAGAGGCTGAAGGTAGTGAAGAAATTAGTATTAAAATTGGTTTCAAACGCCGGATGGGTACGGTCTCCGGCCTGCAGCCAGTCAGCAGAAATAGGAGTATTGAAGCCGGCTTCTGTGCCAAACCATAACCAATCATGAATCTCTCGCTGAAAGTGAAGACTCCAGCGAATTTCATTGCGTTCAAAAATATACTGATGGCCCAGGCCACCTGGGTAGTTGAGGTCAATGTTGTATTCCGGACCGTTGAGTTTGATCTGTGAGATAACAACATTCTTACGATCGGGACTATAATATTGCAGACTGGTTCGGGACGGTAATAAGGCGTCGACCGTCCATCGGGGAGAAAATACATGCTGGAAAGCTAACAGAGGGATGAAGGCCCCGCCGTCGAAGTCTACACTATAGTACAAACCCGCGCCTAACAGTGTGTTGTCACTTTTCCGCCACCCTAATACGGATGCCAGGGAGTAATTGAGGTAATTACTTCGTTGGGGGTGGTAGAAATCTCCGTTCAGGGAAGCCTGGAGGCGGTTGGTCAGAAATAAACTGTTTCTGAAAGGCGTGATAATGTAGAAAGATGAGTTGAAACTTCGTAGGGGTTTATTGTGTAGTTCGTTCGATAAAGAGGCGGTTGTTTTCGGATAAACAAATTCAAAGTCTTCATCGTAATAGGTAAAGGACCCTACCATTTTCAGTCCCGGGCGAAGGATCAAGGGTACGCGCAAGTTGATTTCAATACTGCTATTGTCGTCTATCGCTACAGGAGCGCCATCAGACTGATGCATCTGGTAACTTGAAGATTGGTAACGTTTGAAGCTAAAAAAGGTGGGACGTGGCTGGTTGGCCAAACTTGTGATGCAATACTGATTTTTTTGGTATTCTAACCCGCTTTGCGCCCAACAGGGGTAGCTACTCAGCGCCAATAGGGTGAAAAAGCACCCTGACAGATAGAAACCAAACATAGTTTAATTGGGATAGATCGTCATAAGAACGCTTCCTTCCTATAAATAGTTTGTAGCCACCTGTTTTTTTTATTAAACCAAACAGTATCCCGCAGGGTACCAGGTAGGGTTATGGTTTTTACCGTTTATAACCAAAAATGAAACATGTATTCAGGGAATCATTATAAACCGTTTTATCTAATGATAAGTACCCTGCTGCTTTGTCAATTGCTGGGCTGCAGTGCTTTTCAACCGCTGGACTTTCCATATCCTTCCAACCCTGTGGCTTCCGAAACGCCTGTCTATCGAGATACAAAAGGGCGCATTATTGTAGACATAGCCCGTTTGCCGCTCAACTTTACATTGCCGGTTACGGTTTATCACGGCCTGTCTTATGAGACGATTGATGAAAAGAAACCCCTGGCTGAAGTGAATCACTATGCATTTGTCTGGGAAGAAGGCGCAGAGGATCAGCAGCACTTTTTTAAGCTGGTGTCCGCCTCAGGCGCTTCTGTTGTGGTGGCAGAGCGGCAAATCTACTTTCAGGGAACCAACAACACCCGGGACCTGGGAGGCTATCAAACCACCGACGGACGCAGGGTTCGTTGGGGCAAGCTGTACCGTTCCGATGATCTGAATAGCATCAGGAAGTCTGACTGGAACTACTGGCAGGGGCTGGAACTCGGTGGACTGATCGACTTTCGGGAGCCTGAAGTATGGCAACGTAAACCGGATCGTCTTCCTGAAAATGCTACCCTGGAAGAACAACACCTGCCCGTCTTTGATACGGGTACCACCCGCCAGGAGTATCGAAAACTGTTGCAAAGTTTTGATCCTGATAAGAAAAGCTCGGAGGAAATTTTAGTAAAAAATAACCAGATTTATGTGAGCCAATACACAGAAACCTTTGCGCAGGCCTTTCAGCTGTTGTTAGATCAGGAGCAACCTTTGCTTTACCATTGTACGGCAGGCAAAGACCGTACAGGTTTTATGAGCGCTATGGTCTTACTGACCCTGGGTGTTCCGCAGGAAACTGTCGTTCGCGACTATATGGCTTCTAATTTTTATCTGAACCAGCGTATTCGTCGGCGAACCCGGCTTGCGCCTATCATTGGCATTCATTCCCGGGCGGCCCTGCCGCTGCTGGAAGTGCGTCCCTTGTATCTTAAAGCCGCTTTTCAACTGATTGAGGAGCAGTATGGCTCTATCGATAATTATATACGGGATGGGCTGGGCATTTCTGAGGAAGAAAGAAAAAAGCTACAGCAAAAATACCTTGAATAATCCCGGCAGGGCAACTTCAGCGCTTGGGGATCAGGCAGGGAACAACAGCTTCATCTTTCCACAGATCAGTAAGCTTAACTCCACAGGTACGGGAAAACAAGCTATCATAAACCTGATCAATGATGCCTTCATTGACAGGCCTGTACTAGAGAGAAGAAAGCATTTCATCAGATCGAAGGGTTTTCCGAAGCTGTGTTGGTGAGATGCCCATCGTACGTTTAAAGGCTCTGGAAAAGTGACTGGGATTTTCATATCCTACCTGCATGCCAATATCAATGACTGATGCCCTGGTGTTGAGCAACTGATTTTTAGCATGATGCATCTTCAACCGGGTCACATATTGATAGGGGGTCTCTTTGGTCGTTTGTTTAAACTGACGGGCAAAATGAAAGCTGCTCAACTTGACGACATCCGCCAACTCATCCAGGGTAATCAGGCGGTCCATGTTGACTTCCACAAACGCATGAATCTGCCTGAGGTGATAGGGCGTAATGCTGACAGTCATCTCCGAGGGTTGTTCCAGCAGATTGATAAGGCAGGCCGTCAGGTTGCCGGCCAGACTGGTCAGATAGTATTCGTTGGAGGTTTCGTTGAGGCGCACTTCGGTGATCAGATAGTGGGCCAGCTGAACGCCTAGCATGTTATGGGCAAAAAGCTTGCTGACTACCTTGCCCTTGTCTTCGGTATCAAAGGCACGATAGAAAAATCGTTGTTGCCTTAAGTCTACCAGTAAAGCCTGCTTTTCTTCATACCGGCTGCTTCTTTCCAATGAAGCAAAGATGGCCAGGTATTCTTCTTCCTGCTCCAGGCTTTCCGGCAGCAGCAGCACCGCATAGCGATGACTGGCTGAGTACTCGTAACTGAGCCGAAGGGGAGAAATTTTCGGTTCACGCTGAGGGTCGTAAAGCAAGGCAGGTTCAGGCGAATAGGAAAGAATATTAAGGGTCATCATTGTTTCTACCTTTATGATTGCAGATAATGATCATAATTTGTTGAAATACACACCGTGAAATATCACTTCACACTGAGATAATGAAGGCTGTGAGGATCAATCCTACACTCCTGCACGTATCAAGGACGGAAGGATCGCTCACTGGTATGGGGCTGTTGCGATTTTCAGCTTCAACAATACAAGACCATTGCCTTTATGAATAAATCAAATAGTAAATTATTTCGCCGAATAAGATCTGTCTAGACCTTCGGCGCAAGCTCAGCATAGGGTTGTTGCCACCACAAACCAGCTTGTCTTGTCATGATGGATTGGGTAGTAGGTAGTTGTCTGTGTGAGCAAACCAGTGTGGTGGCTGGTCTCTCTTAGGGTCATCATTCTTTAATAATCATTAATTACGGATAGACATAGGCCTGTGTTTCTGTTTTGTGTCAATTTTATCACCAATATAGCCAGCTTCCTCTGCTTTTTCTGAGGCTTTTTTTTCATGCTTTCAAATCTATGCCATTGAGCCAGCGGGACATGGGTACATAGGGTAGTGAATGAGGTATATCTTGCCAGTTTCAATGGGGCTAAGACCGCTCCCTATTCAGAGAATATTAATAAGGTAGAGTTTTGTACTTTTCTAATTTTTAGCGCGTAAGCTAGCTCCAATGTTTTTCCAGTGTAGCTCCAGTCTGGTTCCAAGGTAGCTCTTTTCTTATAAAATTGTTCTTTTCTAAGAAAATGCCTAAACGGATTTGCTCTGAGACCTTACGCATATGTTGCGTTAGCATAATTTATACAGCTTTTGTCATGATCCGCACATTTCCATTGCGATCCACCCCACCTATGTTTGTATGAAAAAGGATAAGCGGTGGATTGTCGTTCCCAGGAAACAGGAGGGTTGGAGCAGAAGAAAGAATAATGCCTTTTTATCTATGGAAAATTGTCAACCTAATCATTCAAAATAAACCATGAAACGACATGCGACTGCCTTCTGGAAAGGTCCTGGAAAAGAGGGGCTGGGCTCTCTGACCACCCAAAGCATGGTTCTTCAGCAAACACCCTATACTTTCAACAGTCGATTCTCAGAGGAAGCTGGTACCAATCCGGAAGAGCTGGTGGCAGCGGCACATGCGGGCTGTTTTACCATGAAGTTAAGTTTTGTCTTAGGAGAGGCTGGCTTTGTTCCCGATACCCTCGAGACCACTGCCTACATCCATTTCGAAAATGGTGCTATTACTGTCTCCCATCTGTTGGTAACAGCCACAGTGCCGCAGATAGATCAGCGTACTTTTGAGGAATGTGTCAGAGAAGCTGAGCATACCTGTCCGCTGAGCAGGGTCTTGCAGGCAAAGATCACCGTGGAAACTGTACTTAATTCGTAGTACCTCAGCCTGGTAGTGATAGAGTGAGGACGGAGTGGCTGTCAGGAAAAGGATATTTTTTGTACGATGGACAGCTTTTTCATTTTAGAATTTAAGGTAGAAACGGGAAGACCTAACAGTTCGGCAGCACCCCCCGGACCGGAGATCTTGCCATGACTCTTTTTCAATACGAAAAGAATGTGATCACGCTCATTTTCCACGAATGTCTTGATGTACTGATCTTCCAGCATGGTTTTCAATACCTCTCTTTCCACCTTGGGCAGGTGTACCTCTTTGAGGGTATCCCCCTGGGTCAGCAGCACACTGCGTTCTACCAGGTGTTCCAGTTCTCTCACATTGCCGGGCCAGTGGTAAGCCATCAGTTCTTTCATGGCCTTGTTGGTGATGTGGATATTCTTTTTACCGGCATTTCTGGCGAAGCGTTCAATAAAATGAGTGGTGAGGACAGGTATATCTTCTTTACGATCCCGCAAAGGCGGAAGGGTGATAGGAAACACATTGAGCCTGTAGTACAAATCGGTTCGGAAACGACCCTCGGCCACTTCTTTTTCCAGATTGCGGTTGGTAGCTGCAATGATGCGCACATCGGTCCGGATGGTTGTTTTTCCGCCAACCCTTTCTATCTCTTTTTCCTGAATGGCCCGAAGGAGCTTTACCTGAAGGTCAGGTGGCATTTCACCGATTTCATCGAGGAAGAGCGTGCCATGGTTGGCTAACTCAAACTTACCGATTCGTCTTTCTATTGCGCCGGTAAAGGCTCCTTTTTCATGGCCAAACAACTCGCTTTCGATCAGGCTGGCGGGCAAGGCCGCGCAATTGACCTTGACCATCAGTTTGTCTTTGCGGGGAGAAGAATTGTGGATAGCACGGGCAATGAGTTCTTTGCCGGTGCCCGTTTCTCCCAACAACAGGACTGTGCTGTTGGCAAAAGAAACCTGTGAGAGCAGGTGAAATACTTTCTGCATTTCAGGGCCTGATCCTATGATGTCGCTGTAGGTGTAGCCCGTCTCAGCTTCTTTTTGCAGATACATCTTTTCTTCTTCCAGTTGCTCTTTGTAGCGGCTGATTTCGGCCAGTTGTTGCTCTATCTTTTCGTTGGCGATGATATTGGCCACCGCGATGGAAATCTGGGCACAGACGCTTTTTACCAGGTGATAGTGATTCTTCAAAAGATGTGGCAGATCTCCGGACTGAAAGAACAGCACGCCGATAGGCTCATTGCCGTAACGCAGCGCTACACCTACTACTTCTGTGAGGCCAATGGCATGCCAAAACTGCACATATTCCGGCACATGGGGCTGTTTGACTGCTTGCGCCAGGTTGATCTTCAAGGGAGCTTCGGATGATAGTACCCTGTTGAATATACCGTCAGTTAAAGGATATTTTGCGTGCTCGACACGAGCAAAATTCTCATGCTCAGCATAAAAGGCATCCCTGTCATAGATAAAGGAACTGTGGGTTGAGTAATCTTCATTGATACGGTGCAGGCAATATTCTTTGATGATGTGCAGCTTGTCGAATTGGGCATGAAGAATTCTGGACAAATGCTCTTTGTTCCTGACAGAAGCAATGTCATTGCTGAAGGCCAGCAATGCTGATTTTTCCATTTCTCTTTGGTGGATCTCCTCATTGGCCATCATGTTGGAAACAGCGGTAGCCAGATGGTGCGACACCCTCTCTATCAGGCTCCGATCCTCTACTGTAAAGGAGTTTTCCGTTTCGGATAATAATACCATGGTGCCGACGGTCTCGTTGTTGTGCTGAAGCCGCATTCCGGCGAGTTCCTGTATACCTGCCTGCGCTAAAAAAGCGATATGGACCATGCCTGTCCTGAGCAATTCCCTGACCGATAGCACGACCGGCCCTGCAGACCGCATGATGACATCATGAATGCCATCGGCGATGGGGTATTCGTTGAAGGCGATGGACGTAAAATCAGGATGCTGGTTTGTTTTTTCACAGTATTCCAAGATCACCCTGAAGGTTCCTTTCGGCAGGTTAAAGCTAGTGATGGCAATGTCTGAAAACCTCAGCTGTGATTTCAGGATTTGCTGGATGACCCGTATAAACTGCTGCTTATCCCGGATAGAGGCAATGGCTCTGCTGACCGACAGGAGTAAGTCTCTTTCCCTTTCTCTTCGTTGTAATTCTTCGGTGGCCAGAATATTCGTGACAACGATAGAAATCTGATCGGCAATCCTTTCCATCAGTTCGATATGATGGGCGGTAAAGGCCTGTTTTTGTTCAGACCATAAGGTCAGGATGCCTATGGGATGTTGACCGTCATAGAGGGTGCGTGAAAGGCTCTCCTCCAGACCAGCTTCCCGGGAGGTTCTCATATAACCTGGCGGATCGGGCCAACGGTTTACTTCTTCCAGGTCAAAAACAAGCGGTTTGTCAGCGCCTAAAATGGTATTGATAAAGCCATCCTCCACCGGAAAGTGCGCATCGACCATACGGGCATAGTCCGGATGTTTCCAGCGCTTTTCGCCGCCAACCCTCAGGAAGGGATTCAGGGTCTGACGGGTGTGATCCATTACACAGATGAAGATATCTTCTGTTTGAAAAAGCTGCTTTAATTTTGGGTGAATAAGCGGGAGAATGTCCTTTTTGTCGTGGATGGAAGCAATATGATTGTTGAGAGAAAGCAGGATATCATGCTCCACCAGTTGTCTTCGGAGATGGATGAGTTCACTCTCTTGTTGAACCAGTAGGGCTTCTCCACTCACAGGCAATGCGCCCCCGATCGTTGGCTTTGGTTGCGACATGTTGGTAAATCTGGCAAGGTGGTGTATAGGGTATTAGAAGCTGTTTACCCTTCACCCTTTCGTTTTGGGGTGGCTTTTTTCGCGTCTCTCTTGGGTAGCAGAATTCTCTAGCACTGCTACATTCCGGTTTTGTTGCCTCCATTGACACGAAAACAATCTAGAACAAATGATAAAAGTCAAAGGTAAACAGCTTCTTAAAGGTAGCACAAAAAGTTGTGGAAATATCGATAGCCCTATCAATAATTGTCGAAATATCGCTAATTTTTTTTAGATGTATTTCCTATAAAACGCTGATTATGAGGATTATATGATATTGGTATAGGAATTGGGTAGATTAAATTAGTATAAAATCTTAACCCCAACTATGATGAACACAAGACCAATTCCCCATACCTGTATTTCTTCTGAAAGGGAGGGTGCTCATACCAACAAAGAAAGGGAGTTTGAAATTTGTACGCTGGAATGGATGGAAAAGCATCGCCCTCTGGAAAGTGAAGTGCCGCATCGCCTGCCTACCTACGAAATGATTTGGGTTACAAAAGGAGCGGGCATTTTATCCGTAGATTTACACAAGTATTTGATCCGTGAACAGACCCTTTACTTTCTGGCACCCGGTCAGTTTCGCCGCCTTGAAACGCCTAGAGGATTGGAGGGTTATTATATTGCCTTATCTCCGGCATTTTTGCACCTGGTAGAAAACCAGATTGACTATTCTTTTTTGGTTCCTCAATATGGCGGGAGATGGCAGCAGCCCTTGATGTCGGTGGATCAGGAAATGCAGAAGGAACTGGAAGATGTGGTCAGAAAAATGCTCAGGGAGTATAGCAATTACTTCTGGCTGAGAGCAGAGATTTTGAGGGTCCTTCTTAAAATCTTTATGATTTACCTCTCCCGAAAGATGAAAGGTAAGGCACATCAACCGGGGTATGATAAAGAGGCAGAAATGCTCTGCAGGTTCATGGAGCTGTTGAAAAAGCACTATGCCACCAAAAAACTGGTTTCGGAGTATGCCGATGAACTTTGTGTAACGCCCAATTATCTGAACTCAATCATTAAGAAAATCTCGGGATACCCTGCCAGCCATCACATCCAGCAATATATTATACTGGAAGCAAAGCGGCAGGCTATGTATTCCGGGTTACGGATGAAAGAAATTGCCTACTCTTTAGGTTTTGAGGATTATGCCCATTTCAGCAAATTCTTCAAGAACTATTCCGGCATGAGCTTTACCAGCTATAAGAAGCAGATGCATGGGGTCATCTAAGCTGGCTGCTATGCATCCCCTCTTTCTTTGGAAATTCGGTCAGACGTCTTATTCTTCCAGTTTGGCCAGGGTTTCCTTCAGTTCCTTGACCGCCTCATTGTCGGATTGAAGTTTGCCTTCGAATATCTCATCAGCCACCACAGAAGAGTGGTCATAAAATTCATCATTAGCCCGGTCATTGATACTCAGGACAGCTCCTTCCAGGCTGATGCCGGCAAACAGCCCACGGCTTCTTGAGTAGGAGTAAATTTCTGCTTCCAGTTTTCCATCGGTAGCGGCGGAAGAATGACGGCCTACGGGTCCGGCAGCCACACTGATATCGCCACCCAGGGTCAGTTTATTTTTGCCCATGCCAGCCAGACTGTTTTTTCTTTTGAAAACCAGTACTACGTCGGAGCTTTGTACCCCTGCCTGAAATCCGAAGCTTCCGGCTGTGAGATCCACAAAGAGGGGATCGCTCCATTCACCATTAGCTTTCCGGGCAATGGCGATACCCTTACCATGTTCACCACCCACTACCAGTCCGGCTTTTACCAGATTAGGGACAATGACCAAGGCTTCGGCTCCCTGTACGACCCATTGAGGGATTCCCTTCTCAGGGATCCCTGCCAGTTCTTCCAGGATGATAGTGGCTTTCTGAATGCGGATTTCTTCCTGCGTGGAGGTAGCGGGAGGGTTGGTACGGCTCCAGAGGGGGCTGCCAGACACAACCATAAGAACGATGATCACAACATATTTTTTCATATGAATGCACATTAAATTTTTGGTTCAAAGACTAAAAAAAGCACCTCTTTCTTTCTCAGAAAAGAGGTGCCAGAGAAAAAATGATCTAAGGGGTGAGCGAAAAAATATCAAATGTACTGTTCAGCAGGTTTGCCAAAAGCTGTAGCTGCTTCGCGTAGTTTTAGGTCGTTGATTTTGATTACGCTCAGGTTGTTCGTAGTTTTTCAAAGACCTGTACCTTCCAAATGCCCCTTGCTGTAAGCTGATGTTTCAGCTTTGTAATAGATCCTCTATCCGGACATAAAATTGATGGTTTTACCAACAATGAATTATCCCTTTCTTGCCTATTTTGACGATAGTTGCGTTTTCCTGCTGACATGATTACCGAAGGGATGAACCGGGGTGATAAATCAGCTGGTACTGCGTAAAATAATGTAAATTGCCTTGCAGGGCGTGCCATGACCGAATGATAAACAGAAACCCATGCGACTCTGCCCCCCGTTTGTAGAGATATCCTTTCCAAAGCACCTGATAGTGTTGAGGAACCTGGTGGTGTGCCAAAACCAGCGCCAGGGTAGGGCCTTCCGGCTGAAAGGCCAGGATATCCTCCCAGGAATATAAGCGATCACGCATTACCTTCCGCTTCATATAATAGGGTAAATTATGATTAAAACGTTCTTCCATCAATAAGGGCACCGCTGGTGCGATGTTGGACTGAGAAACTACTTTCTCGAGTGCCCGGTAAGGACGAAATTGTTCTATGGTCGGATAAAGCCCTGTAAACATAATCCAGGCCATCAGTCCCATGGCCCATCCGTTGCTCAGCACTCCCCAGCTTTTCAGGTTGTTAAATTTTTGTTGCCTTAATAAGAGTATCACAACCAGGGTGAGCAAAATCAGGAGATAGAACCAGGCACTCAGTTGAAACAACAGGACCATCGCCAGGCTCGCTACAAGACTCATCAGAAAGGGTAAGTATAGGCTGATCTGTAGAAGCCTTTTCGCCCATCGGGTAGCAGGGGTATAGTAGAGTATGCCGTGGGCTGCCACCAGTGCCATGGGCGGGTGAGCTTGCAAGATATACACTGGGAGTTTGCCTTGTGCCAGGGTAAAGACCAGCAACATCACCAGGAGCCAGACGGTAGGCATGGGCAGTGCCTTCCACTTTCCTGACCACAGATAATGGCCAAAGACCAGGAAAAAGATCAGGGAAAAGGGAAAAAAGCTCCAGGAGATGACCTCCGGATAATAGAAAAGGTTTCGGAGCCATCCTTCCTGGTTGCTCCTTGAAAAAGCGCGCTGGGTGGTTTCAAACTGAAGCGTTTCCAGAAAAACATCCTGATATTCCAGGTAAGCATACACCATCCAACTCATCCCGATCAGTAAGGCCACAGGCACTCCAGCAAACCAATAGGTCTTCCGGAGAGTATACCGAAATACGGACCAGCGAAACTGAGAACGGATGAGCAGGTACCATACCCCAATAGCTCCTATGATCAGATAGTAGGGATAACCTTTGGTCAGTACGGTAAGGCCGCAGGCTATATAAGCACCCATCCAGTGTTTCCATTTGCCTGTCTGGGTTCCCCGCAGAAACCAGTATAGGGTGAGTGTAAAGAAAAAGGCAAGGGGTATTTCCGGGGAAGCATAATGCTTGAGCCAGACAAATTGTAGACTCACTGCCATCATGATCATGGCCAGCCAGCCTGTCCACTGATTGAAAAGCAGCTTTCCCAACCCATACACGCAGGCAATCGTTCCTATGGAAAATAATACCATGGGTAGTCTCAAGCTCCATTCCTGCAAACCAAACAGGCTGGCTGAAGCAGCCATCAGCCAGTAGGTAAGGGGAGGCTTGTTGAGACGGGGTTCTTCGTTGAAGGTGATCTTCAGCCAGTCGCCGGCTGCCAGCATCTCCCGGACAGCCACCGCGTAGTAGCTCTCATGGGTCGTCCAGATACTATTGGCCTGCAGACCCGCGAAGTAGAGGACAACAATGAGCAGAAAGGTCAGGCCGATTACCCAGGGGGGCAGCCATCCTTCTTCTTTCCGGTAGGGGCTTGTCCACCGGCAGTATGATCGGGATGAGGTATCCGGAAGAGTATTCAAAACAGGCATGGGCTTAGAGGCAAGAATGCATTACTTTGTTTGAAGGATCAACCCATTTCATACGACAGAGCTTCTTTGTGAGTGGCTCTTCAGGGTATGGACGCCAGACTCTTCCGTGGCTTTGAGCTGGTAGCTACGAACCTGTTCCGGTCTGTAATAAACCCGGAAAAGCATTTCTGAGATGATCCCAAAGAACAGGAACAGCATGCCTGCTATGACCAGCAGTGTGCCCAGGATGAGCAGTGGCCTTCCCCAGATATCTTCTCCCATCAGTTTGAGCGTGAGCAGGTATAGGTTGATCCCCCCACCTAAGAGCATGGTGAGGATCCCGATGGTACCGAAGAAATGCATAGACCGAGCCCAGTATTTCTGGAAAAAAAGCATGAGCAGCAGGTCACTGATGACTTTGAGCGTCCGCCCCATTCCGTACTTGGAGAGGCCGTTGATCCTGGGGTAATGGGAGACCTCCATTTCGGTAATTTTGGCACCCTGGAAAGAAGCCAGGACCGGAATGAAACGATGAAGTTCTCCGTAGAGCTCCAACTCTTTGGCGATAGAGGCTTTAAAAATTTTAAGCGTGCATCCATAATCATGGACCTGAACGCCGGTGGAAGAACGAATGATCCAATTCGCTATTTGGCTTGGCAATTTTCTATGCAGCCAGGCATCCTGTCGGTTGACCCTCCGGCCTACAATCATATCCCACTCTTCCTCTTGCTCCATTCTGGAGAGCATGAGGGGAATATCCTGCGGATCGTTTTGCAGATCGCCATCGATAGTGACAATATATTTTCCCCTTGCGGCATCGATACCAGCTTTCATGGCCGCGCTTTGTCCGAAGTTTCTACTCAGGGTGATGAGTCGTATCTGAGCGTTGTAGTTCGTATAATGCCTAATCATGCTTTCCGTCTGATCGGAGGATCCATCATCTACCAGAATCAGTTCGTAGGCAATACCAGACATGGTCGCCATGATTTTTTTTATAAGGGGGGCTATATTCTTTTCTTCGTTGTATACAGGACATACGATAGAAAGATAAACTAACATAGTTGCAAAGGCTTGATGAACAGGTTTAAAATTAGTGGGGTGCCCGGCTTATTGCTTCTCTATTATTGCCCTATTGCTCAATTATTGCCCTGATGTTTGAACGTATCTACCCATTCCTATCATTTTGTCATTTTGACATGATGAGATATGAAACTATCGTGGTAACCCTTTCTGGTGTGTAGGGGTATTAAATTGTTGATAAATGGGTCCTGATGATGCTTAGTGCTATCAGAGGTCGTTTTATTTGATTAGTTTCTGTACCATGAGTTGAATTTTTGGCCCTATCCACAGGATAGCAGGGATCACCACGACATAAGCCATTGCCCAGGAGGTAAGCCAGGATTTCCAGAATTGCCCGGTATATCCTACGTTGATCATGATCAGCGTTAAAGAAATGATACCGGTCGTGATGAATCCCATGCTGAATGCGAAAGCAACTCTTTGTCTGAAGTTAGTTTTCATTATTTGTTAGTAGGTTCATGATAATGCTCATTTTCTGCCAGTTTCTCTCCGGCGTTTACCAGGCAGCTTCTTTACCCCATGGGGTTCATGGCCAGTAAAGCATCCGCTGGCGAGCTACGGCTCAAGGCATATAGGTCTGCTGTTCGGCCAACATGGATTTCGTATTGATCCTGCTCGAAAGCTTTGAGAAGGGCTTCGGCCACTATGCTGGGAGGAATGCCGGAAGCTCCTCCGATCTCCTGAGAGAAATCTGTATTGACCAGAGGCGGCATTAACTCAAACACCCTGATGGCTGTTGTCTTCGCCAGGGCCAGCCGAAGCGATAAAGAGTAGGAATGCAGGGCCGCCTTGCTGGCTCCATAGGTAGCCAGACGGTGATTGGGAGCAAAGGCTACGATAGAGGACACATTGACAATGGCAGCCTCCTTTTGCTGTTTCAGCAAGGGTAAGAGTTTTTCATTCAGCCGAAGGGTTGACAGGTAGTTGGTCAGCATCTCCTCACGGGCCAGGTCAAAGGTTCTGGTATTTTCAGAAAGACTGTGTACATAGGCCAGGCCCGCATTATTGACGACGATATTCAGCTGCGGGAAATCCTGCCAGAGCTGCTCAACCAGCTGGTCAACATCTTCTGGCTGCGATACATCACTCTGGATAGCGGTCACATGAGGAATACGAGCGGCAGCCTGTTGGAGCCGGTCGGAGTCTCTTCCGGTGATAATCACCTGATTGTAGTTTGATGCAAAAAGCCGGGCAATTTCAAAGCCTATGCCAGCACTCCCGCCGGTGATCAATAGGGTATTTTGTGATGTTTTCATAGTGTTCTTGTTATCTTTTTTTCATTGTAGGGTAGAAAATGTGCTTAAACCATACCGATCAGTATGGTTTTAGGTAAAAAATTTTCAGGTCAGATCCAGTATCATTTTTTCAACGGATCGCAGGACCTTTTTCAGATAATGGACCCGGCCGGTTACTCTGGAGATCATGATACCCCCTTCTATCATCGCAATGATGGTGAGGGCAACCTCCTCTGCCTGAATGGACGGTCTGAATTCTTTCTCCTGTATGGCTTTATGGATCAGCCCTGTGATGGTTTCTTTCCAGTCTTCCACGGCAGCACTGGCTTTCTTGCGCAGGGCCGGATGCGTATCATCCGATTCTATGGCTGTATTTAAGATAGGGCATCCCCCTGCCGTAAAGAGGAGTTTTAACAATGAGCTATTATAGACTTTTACATAGGCCAGTAGCTGGTCTTTCGCCGTATTATATTGGCTCATCTTTGCCTGAATCACGGCATTGACCTTCTGAAGATTATAATCGAAAACGGCCAGGGCGACTTCGTCTTTATCTTTGAAGTTGTTGTAGATACTCCCTTTGGTGAGGCCTGTGGCTTTCTCCATTTCTGTGAGGGAAGTTCCTGCAAAGCCTTTGGTATTAAAAACCGGAGCGGTTTTTTCAATAATCAAGGCACGGGTTTGCGCTGCTTTAGGCATATGTTCTATTATATTTTACATACCGATCGGTATGGTTTGATACGTTATCCTAGGATCAAGGTTTTAGAAAATGCAAAATGTTTTTTATCCCCGGAAGGCAGAAGGGGACAGGTTGGTCTGCTTCTTAAAAAAATGATTAAAGTGGGCAGGATCTTCAAAGCCGAGGCAATAACTGATCTCAGAAATATTCCAGTGGGTATGTTTGAGTAGGGCCTTCGCCTCGCTGGTCAACCGCTCCATGATATGCGCAGTGGTGGTCTTACCGGTTGTCTGTCTGATGGCACGATTCAGATGATTGACATGCACAGCCAACTGCTTGGCATAATCTCTGGCAGAACGCAGCGTGAAGCGTTGTGAGGGAGATTCAATGGGAAACTGCCGCTCCAGTAGTTCAGTAAATACCGCCGTAATTCTGGCATTGGCGTCGGCATGCTGATACAAGGATTCACTGGGTTGAATTTTCAGGGCAACATGAACCATCTCCATGATATAGTTGCGGATGAGGTCATATTTAAACGGGTAATCTGACCCGATCTCTTCCAGCATTTTATCAAATATCCGACTGACCCGCTTATCCTGTGTTTTGTTTAACACATAGCTGGGTTTATTGCCCGGAACAAACATAGGCAGCTCTCTGATGCCTCCTCTGATGCGCTCAGTGAAGAATGACTCTTTGAAGATGCAGAAGTATCCGGATGGGTTTTCCGACAATTGTTCGTAAGTGTAGGGCACCTGGGGGTTAAAAAAAATGAGCGTCGTTCCGGATACCGTAAGGCTTTTGTCAGCATAATGATAAATATGCTTTCCCCGCATCAGGGATATCTTGTAAAAGTCCCTTCTGCTGTATTGGACAGGCGGTTTGTCGGGGCCTAGGCAATCTTCAAGTCTGAATACATTAAAGTGACCAATGTCTTGTTTCAGGTTTTCCGGCAACCCGTTTATTTTATGCCGGTAAAAATCTTCCAGTGTCTCTGTCTTTGTCATCGAATAAATTTAAAAGGAAACTGATGATATCCTGCCGATCCGGATTTTTTATTTTGTTAGGATGATGAAAAATGCTAAGAAAGGTTGTTCACTCTACTGAGCAAAGGCATCCTTTCTTGACTATCATACAACTTATACCTCTTCCTGCGCACTAAGTTCCATAGATGTTGGATGTTAGTGATTAGTTATTCAACATCCCATATCATTGCTCTACGGAACAGGGTGAGCAGGAGAGGGTATTATTTTGTCATGACACACTAAACGACTGCTTCAAAGCTGGTTGAAACAGTAAATTCCTTCCATTGTTCCAGTTCCTCTTTCAAAGCCGTTAATTTGTTTTTTGCCAGCTCATAGGCATCCTGTCCCAGGAAAAGATGCAAGGGTGGCTCCGCTTCTTCAGCCATGTGGATCAACACCTCAGCGGCTTTGTCAGGATCACCCTGTTGATGCCCATTGATCTGATGTTGGTGTTGTTGCTGAGAGGCCCGGACTTCCCTATATGCTTCGATCTCATTGTTTGGTGTGATGAGTGATCCGGTACTTAAGAAATTGGTTCGAAAATACCCTGGAAAGACCCCTGTTACTTTAATGCCAAAGGCCCTGACATCTGCGGCCAGTGCTTCAGTGATACCTGCCAAGGCAAACTTTGTTCCGCAGTAAACCCCAAAACCAGGAAAGTCACCGACCAAACCACCGATAGAGGAGATGTTGAAAATATGGCCAGCCTGCTGCTTTCTCAGATAGGGCATGGCTTGTCTGATCACGTTAAGGGTACCGAATACATTGACATCAAAATTCTGACGTGTTTCAGCATCGGTGAGCTCTTCCAGGCTACCAGCCAAGCCATAACCAGCATTGTTGACTATCACATCAAGACCACCTAACTGCTCTATGGTTTGGGTAAGGGCTCGCTGTATGCTTTGTTCGTCTTCCAGATCCATGGATAGCGGAAGAAAATCATCACTTTCATGGTTAACAGCTTTTTTCAATTGCCCTACGGTTCTGGAGGTGGCAGCCACTTTGTAGCCTCTTGTCAGCAATTTTTTTGTGAGTTGTAATCCCAGTCCTTTGGAGGCTCCCGTGACGAACCATACTTTTTGAGAATTCATAGTGATAAAAATTTGTTGTTAGAAATCTATGATTGTACAGCAAAGGTAAGAGGATAGGGTCCTTCAGCGATTGCCGCAAACAAACCAATACTTGCGAAATTCAAACAACAAAAAAATACAGCCATGGAGGGTGCTATGGCCAGCCTTATAGGCTTACCCATGCTGGTCCATGAGCGGGTTGCTCCACTTCTGGTCCGCAAAGGTTGTCTGTCAATAACAGTAGGGAGCCTTCAACTTCGAGATCCCACTTCTAACTTTCTATTGTCAGGGTATAGCTGTCTCTGAAGGCTGTGATTAATCAGCCAAAACTTGAGATTCGAGTATAAAGAATGTTTATTGATTTCAGTAAAAAGTAGACAGTACAGGCTTATTCTATCATAGGTGTATCTAATGTTGCCAGTGAAGATTGAATTTCTTCTTCCGTCAGTTCGTGTTCCTGTAATTTACCGGATAAGTAATCTTCGTAGGCTGCCATATCGAAATTGCCATGACCGCAAAGGTTGAACAAGATAGTTTTTCGGGTACCTTCTTCTTTGGCGCGTTTTGCCTCTGCCACTACCGTTGCAATGGCATGATTCGCTTCAGGGGCTGGTATAATTCCCTCGGTACGCGCAAACAGGATTCCGGCCTCAAAGCATTCCAGTTGATGGTGAGCGCGGGCTTCCATCAGCTTGTCTTTTAGCAACTGACTGACCAACACGCCAGCGCCATGATACCGCAATCCTCCTGCATGAATAGGGGCGGGTACAAAATTATGGCCTAAGGTATACATGGGCAAAAGGGGTGTCATGCCCACCGTATCGCCGAAGTCATACCGGAAAACTCCTTTGGTTAGTTTTGGGCAGGAGGATGGTTCACTGGCAATGCATCGTATATTTTTACCTTGGGTCAGGTTAAGGTGCAGAAAAGGAAAAGCGATGCCTGCGAAATTAGAACCACCTCCGAAAGGGGCAACCACTACATCCGGAAGGTCACCGGCTTTTTCCATTTGCCGTATAGCTTCCTGACCGATAATGGTTTGGTGCATGAGTACATGATTCAGGACACTGCCCAGAGAATATTTGGTGTCTTCATGGGTGGCAGCCTGTTCTACAGCTTCAGAAATGGCGATACCCAGGCTACCGGGGGAGTCAGGTTGGGCGGCCAGTATCTTTCTTCCGGCTTCGGTTTTTTCGCTGGGAGAAGCAATGACCTGAGCACCCCAGGTATTCATCATCAGCTTACGATAGGGCTTCTGTTGGTAGCTGATCTTCACCATATATACTTCACAGTCAATGCCAAAATGTTTACAGGCAAAGCTCAGGGCGCTACCCCATTGACCGGCACCCGTTTCCGTCGTAATCTTTTTGATCCCTTCCTGTTTGTTGTAGTATGCCTGTGCTACCGCCGTATTGGGTTTGTGGGAGCCAGAAGGACTTACGCCTTCATATTTATAATAAATGCGGGCAGGGGTATCCAAGGCTTTCTCAAGCTGATAGGCCCTGTAGAGCGGTGTAGGTCGCCACAATGTGTAAAGATCACTCACTTCTTCCGGAATTTCTATCCATTGGTCGGCACTTACTTCCTGTTTGATCAGTTCCATAGGGAACAAGGGCGATAAGGCTTCTGGCCCAATAGGTTCCCGGGTGGCCGGGTGTAGCGGAGGCAGGGGCTTGTGGGGCATATCAGCGGCTATGTTGTACCAGTGTGTAGGCATTTCATGTTCCTGAAGGATGATTTTTCTAGTCTTTTCCATATCTGAAATAGGTTAGGTGGTCTGATAACAAATGTTACAGGTAAAATGCATTTCTCCAAAAATAAGGGATTTATGCTGATCTTCAGAAATGAAATGACGGCAGATCGCTTTATCACAAAGCCTGTCTGTGAATGATCAGCGCGATGGCAGTCCCTACAGGGTATAGAGGTCTGTGAATTTTGCTTCAGAAGGCTTTAATAATAGCGGCAGCTTCCATACTGTTGTTCACCATCAAAAACAAGCTGAAGATCACAAGAACAAGATAATAGGGAAGTGTATACTGTTTCCTCAGATTGGTTTTCTCCAGGCTGAAAAAAATCAGAACAATCACAAAAAAAGTCCAATGGCTTGAATACAACATTAAGTCCTCGCCATAGAGGAAGTGGATGCCTATATTGATGGCCAGGCAAACCAAAGCTGTTTTGATCAGATTATGGTGGTACAAACGATTTTTTATAAAACTCCACAGAGCGATGCCTATGATTGCTGTCCAGATCAGACAGGCCACAATGCCTGGTAATGCATAAGAAAAAAGAGTATCATTCTGAAAGGAGATCAGATCGATACTTGGAAACAAGGGGTGTTGGATCAGAGAAGGCCGGGGTGCTACAATATTATAGTAAAACAGATGCATAAATAACTGTTTGCCCCTAACCAACGCATCAGCCATATTCTCAAAATGAACGAAAAACTGTTGTTCCTTTTCTGCCCTTCCCACATACTGGAACATCCACCGCTGGTAAATTATTTTTTGTAGTACACTGAGGAGAAAGAAAGCTACACTGATACCTCCCATATATTGCAACAATTTTTTTCTATAAGAAACCAACCGCAGGTTCCCCTTAAAAAGATAGAAAAAAGCAGCCGACACGGCAAAGGCGATATTACTGATCGTGATCCCCAAAAGATATACGCTCACCGCGATCCAGCTTTTGATATCTTTACTTTTCTCGGCAATGAGCAACAACAGAATAATGCCCAGTGCAGAAAATATGTAAGAGTCCGGCACTATGGAGAAAATCAGCTGACTGGATGAAAATCCTAAAATGGAAGCATACAAGACGGATCGTAAACTTCCTATACCAATATTCAGAAAGAAATACAAGGCAGCACACACTCCCAAAGCACCGACTATGGCACAATAAATAGTTGCGGTTATATCCTTATCATGGACGATCTGATTGATGATGTAGCCCAAAGGATTAAAATAAATAATAAAGAGCGGATGCAGCAAGATTCTATGATGGTGGACCTCCGGCTCAGTAAGGGCTGAAACAGCGTAGCGGGAATCAGCCTGAAAATACATATCATTTTCATGTTGTCCTTCGCTTTTGACCCGGTCTGCCGTGATCAAATTTAATCCATGAAATAAATAAAATGAGAGAAAAAAAATGAATATAATCATTCCAAACCATAGCTTTAGGTTTGATGAAGATGTATGAGATATAGGAGTATGATTCGCTATTGAGCTCGTACCAAAAAATGATTCCCTTTTTTTATAAAATACCTCCTGCATGTTCATTATTCTACATTATATATCCACAAGGAAGCATTCATTGTAGATAAATACAAAAATTAAATAGACAAAAATATAGAAAAAATTGAATTATTTCATAACTCTTGAATAAATATTTTATTTCGATAAACCAATACCGATCGATCAATTTTTTATAAATTTATATATCCTAACATCGTTCATATTTCAAAGATCGTACCATGGCACGTAAAAAAATTCTCTTCTTGACTGGCGATTATGCTGAAGATTATGAAACAATGGTTCCGTTTCAGATGCTTACGATGGTAGGGCATGAGGTACATGCCGTTTGCCCAAACAAGAAAAAAGGAGATACTATTATGACAGCCATCCATGATTTTGATGGTTATCAGACTTATTCAGAAAGGCAAGGGCACCATTTTGAATTGAATGCCACCTTTGAAGAAGTTGATGTCAAAGAGTATGATGCCCTGTTGATTGCCGGTGGAAGAGCACCTGAATATCTCAGACTGGATCATCGGATTATTGAAACGGCGAAGCATTTCGCTGAAGCCAATAAACCTATTGCTGCTGTCTGTCACGGAATTCAGATTCTGACGGCAGCCAATGTAGTAAAAGGTAAAAAGTTGACCGCCTATCCGGCTGTAGGCCCTGAGGTTACTTTAGCCGGTGGAGAGTACATACCAGTGAAACCCACAGAAGCAGTGGTGGATGGAAACCTGGTCACTTCACCTGCCTGGCCTGGCCATCCTGCCTTTATCGCCAAATTTCTAGAAGTTTTAGGAACTCGGATCACACTATAATAAGGTATCTCATTATCATAGGTCAACTATACTTCTCCCTCATGGCGGAGAATCCGGCAGATGTTTCGTTAACAAGGTCCTCAGATCGTCTGGGATAGGGACTGATTTTTTAGCTGCATAATCAAAGTGTACTAACACCGCTTTCCCTCTGGCACAAAGCTGGTCTTTCTGATAAAGCTCCTGAATGACAGACAAGGAGGCTTTACCAATATGTGACAAGGAAGTCTGAACAGCCACCTCAAACCCATAGGTTATTTCAGCCAGAAAATCCACCTCTATTCTGGCAATAATAAGCCTCCATTTCTTAGGATCCAGGTCTGGTGTAAAATATTGGAAAACAGGTTTTCTGGCCTGCTCAAACCATACGGGTATCACTGTATTGTTGATATGCCCCAAAGCATCTGTTTCGGAAAACCGGGGTGTAATTTTTTCTGTGAACATGTCCTGAAGATAAACATTGTTTTTTTGATATAATATGAAAAAATAGCGTCTGCCAGTGCTTTATGCTTATACGTTTACCTATTTTCCAGCGCATGCCTTTTTAAACTGTATTCACCATGAAATAATACTATTTATTGAAAAAATTGCAATAAAAAGTGTTACAGGGCAAGCTCAATGGCATTGACAGCGCCGGTATATTGTCAAAAGCAATGGAAGAAGACCGACTTGGAAAAGTACTAGATTCCCCGGTTTAGTAATAGTAGCTCTCAAAAATTAAAAAAAAGAGTAAAAAAAGCTCGCTTTTTAGAAATCATATAAATTATCAAATTGATAAGCCCAAAGCCCCTTCCTATTTTTTCTGCCAAAATAATTACTTTCAAAATGATAAAATCAGGCTTATCCTCCCATTGTAACTACCTCTGAAAAAATTTATAGGTGGAAAGTACCATCCAAAATTACATCGTCAGCTTACTTCTTTTCTCCCAGATTACCTCCCTTCCTAAATCATAGTTTTTGTCAGCCTCTAAGGGATGTTGATCAACATCAGAAAAACTTTTTCACAAATTAAACCACGAATTGACGATGAATGGTAAGAACTCTACCTGTTTTGTGATGGTATTGCACTCTTGTAAGACACTGCAATATGTAAGTCAAATAATCTTTTTTCCCTTATTGCTCCTGTTGACCTTCCATGCCCAAGCCACAAAAATAGCTGCTGTAGCTTATCGGGCTCATGAGAAACCAATGGATATCAGGATAAAAACCTCTATGGAGGAAAAGGTATTTTCTGTGAATGCCAGTAATAATGTTTTGTCAAATCAGATACCGCTGGGAAACGGCAAATATCAGATCACTTTTATATTTCAGTCTTTTCCAAAAAATAAATATTCAAGCCAGGTGGCAGTCATGGCTGAAGACGAAATGTTAATTGAAGACCTGAGAAACCATTTGCCTTCTCAGGATAGTAAATCCTTTGCGATTACCCGGGAGGTATCAGTACAGGATGGTACGTTAGATATTGTCTATAAAACGGCCAATGTGACGCTCAGTCTGTTAATAAAGAAAACGGGCAGTACCACGGCCGCACCTCCCTCTCTGATCACCTTGCTCCCTCCTGATCAGGGGGAATACGTGGCCGGTAGTGCTATCACGCTCACTGCAAAAATTAAAGCAGGGAGTCCGACTATCCAGAAGGTTAAATTTTATGCCAATAATAATTACATAGGAGAAACAAAACCTTCTACTGACAATAAGCAAGCCCTGTATACCTGGGAAAACGTTGCGGCCGGTACTTATCAGATCAAGGCAGAGGCCCATCTTGTCTCCGGCACCAAACAGGTGTCAAAATCAGCTACCTGGCTCGTCAAAGAAGCCCAGTCCAGCACGCCTTCCAATGGTAAAGTGAAAGGGCTGGAATACAAATACTATGAAGGAAACTGGACAAAGATTCCCCCTTATGCACAAATGACGCCGAAGAAGAAAGGAGTAGTGGATAACATTACCTTGAATCCTAAAATGAGAGGAGATAAATTTGGCTTTGCCTTTACAGGCTACATCAAGATAGAACAAGGTGGGACCTATACTTTTTACCTGGCTTCAGACGATGGTAGCCAATTCTTTATCAACGATATACGCTTGTTTAACAACGACGGGACGCATGGGCTTCGGGAGGTTTCCAAGCCAATGTATCTCAAGAAAGGTTATCACCCTATCAAATTGTATTACTTTGAGAATACAGGTGCTGAAAAACTGATTTTCAGTTATGCCGGTCCGGGTTTTGGCAAGAAGAGTATCCCTTCCTCTGTGCTGTTCCGGGATAAAAAAGGATCAGACGATGGAGGCAATGCCCCTTCACCCCCAGAAGAACCCACGGAACCGGAAGAGCCTTCCGCAGGGGCAGGTAAGCCGGGACTGCGCTATGTACAATACCTGGGCAGTTACAAAAAAGTGTCAGAAATGACCAAAGAAACAGCCGTAGAAGAAGGGGTTGTAGACAATTTCACCCTGGCTCCAAAAAAGAGAGAGTCATATTTTGGGTTTGACTTTACAGGTTACATCAAGATAGAAAAGAGTGGAAGCTATACGTTCTACACCACTTCCGATGAAGGCAGTAAGCTGTGGATAGGTAGCAAAGAAGTGGTCAACAATGATGGTCCTCATACCAAGCAGGAAAGGTCAGGTACCATCACCCTGCAGGCAGGTTTGCATCCCATCAAAGTCTCCTTCTTTGAAAGGTCTCAGGATGATATCCTGGAAGTAAGATATGCCGGTCCGGGTTTTGGTAAGAAGAGCATTCCTTCCTCTGTGTTGTTCCGGGATAAAAAAGGATCAGACGATGGAGGCAATGCCCCTTCACCCCCAGAAGAACCCACGGAACCGGAAGAGCCTTCCGCAGGGGCAGGTAAGCCGGGACTGCGCTATGTACAATACCTGGGCAGTTACAAAAAAGTGTCAGAAATGACCAAAGAAACAGCCGTAGAAGAAGGGGTTGTAGACAATTTCACCCTGGCTCCAAAAAAGAGAGAGTCATATTTCGGGTTTGACTTTACAGGCTACATCAAGATAGAAAAGAGTGGAAGCTATACGTTTTACACCACTTCCGATGAAGGCAGTAAGCTGTGGATAGGTAGCAAAGAAGTGGTCAACAATGATGGTCCTCATACCAAGCAGGAAAGGTCAGGTACCATCACCCTGCAGGCAGGTTTGCATCCCATCAAAGTCTCCTTCTTTGAAAGGTCTCAGGATGATATCCTGGAAGTAAGATATGCCGGTCCGGGCTTTGGCAAGAAGAGCATTCCTTCCTCTGTGTTGTTCCGGGATAAAACCAATGGCAGTACAGCCAGGGTGATGGGAGAGGATGAGAAAGGTCAGGCTTCCGCCGATACTTTCTTGCCAGGAGAAGGTATTTCGGATGCTATCAGTTTAAAGGATGGTTTTAGTCTGTATCCGAACCCGGCCAGCGATATAGTCTATATCAGGTCAATAGAAGGTGGACAATATTTCTTGTATGATGCGCAGGGTCAGTTACTGCAGACCGGCACCATTCATCCGGAAGCAAATCCGTACCAGATGAATGTAGGTGGTTTACCAAGAGGTATGTATTATGTGCGATTTGAATCGATGGGGCAGACCTGGATGAAGAAACTCATCGTTCAATAATCTGATAGCAGAGCGCCGTTCGTTCGGTGCCATGTTAGCATAAAAAATTTTGAGGTACTGAGACCAACAGGTTTCAGTACCTTTTTATTTACAGACAAGTTTCATCTAAAAAATAACCAACCCGCAGTCAATTAAGTTATAGTGTATGGTATAATACAACTATACTATGAATAAACTTACTTGTTATTGGAAGAAATTTAGAAATACCATCTTTTATAAATTGGTGGCAGACACCGCCAGAGGATTTGAAAATGATAATCCTATGCTGTTGGGTGCATCTATTGCCTTTTATATGATTTTCTCTATGCCTGCCATTCTGATCTTTATGGTCTTCATTGCGGAGAGGTTTTATGGAGAACAAGCGGTAGAGGGCAGACTGTATGAGTATATTGTAGAATTTGTGGGTACTGACAGTGCCAAACAGATACAGAATATTTTGAGAAATGCCAGATTTGATGAGTCAGGGTTTTTCACCAGGGTCATTGCCGTCATCACTTTAATGTTTAGTGCCACCACAGTGTTTGCCAATGTGCAATATTCATTGAATGCCATCTGGGGTGTGAGAGCTAAACCGGACAAGGGCTGGTTGAAGTTTCTGATCGATCGCTTATTTTCTTTTGTGATTGTAGCCATTCTGGGCGTATTGCTTCTGACGGCAGTGCTGGCCAATTTTTTACTAGAAAATCTGGAAAGCTTTATTTCACAATTTCTACCGGATTATACAGTGTATCTGATGCAGGGGCTCAGTTTTGCCCTGGTGGTGACAGTGGTTACCGTTGTCTTTGCCCTGGTCTTTAAACTGTTGCCCGACGCGAAAGTACGCTGGCGCGACGTATGGGTGGGCTCCCTGGTCACTTCCATGCTTTTTATTATGGGAAAGGAACTGATAGGAATTTATTTAAACCAAAGTGATACCACTTCTACCTATGGTGCGGCCGGTTCGCTGGTCTTCCTGTTAATCTGGATTTACTATTCCACAGTCATCTTCCTGATAGGCGCGGAATTTACCAAAGCCTATTCGGAAAGGGTGGGCAAGGAAATTAGACCTAAAAAAAATGCGGTGAGAGTCATTCGGAAAGAAATAGAAAGAGAAGTCAAAGAGAAGGAAACAGCCTGATCCCCTATAGACTAAACTGTGGGAAGATGGGTAAAGTAATTTTTGTAAAATACTGATTATCAGTAGTTTATAGGCAAAAAATTATTTTAAAAGAAATGCACCTTTTTTCGCTAGACTTTGTATACCTTGTAGATCAAATACGGAAAAAAGTATGTTTGCTATATTTTCTTATTTATTGCTGAGTGTGTATTTAGCGGGGTCTTTGTACATGCTGGGTTTAATGACCTATCTGGTGGTTTCAGAAAGTAAAAAAAGCAAAAAAGCGGTGAAACCGGTTGTTTCAACTCCTAAAAAGTTGAAAATTCGCAAGGCTATGTAAGTGTTTAGCGTTGAGGTAAAAAATTGATGGCGGGCAGTGTCCCGCCTTTTTTGTGAAAAACTATTCGGCAAACAAGCGGGTTTTTATACCTTTGCTGAGCTTCAAAACTAGCTTCTTATGTATATCGGATTATTACACTTACATTCTGCCTTACGTTACGTAGTAGTTATTCTTCTGATTATCGCGATTATCAAAGCATTCGCTGGTTGGCTGGGGGGTCGCCCCTTTACACCTGCCGATCGTAAATTAAGTCTTTTTACCCTTATCGCTGTCCATACCCAATTACTGATTGGCTTGATTCTCTATTTTGTGAGTCCTATCGTGCAGTCTGCCCTGAACGATATGGGCCAGGCCATGAAAGACACTGCCTCACGCTTTTGGGCGGTCGAGCACATCGCTACCAATCTGATAGGCATCGTCCTGATCACCATTGGGTACTCAACTGCTAAAAGAGCAAATACTGACAAAGCTAAATTTACCAGGGTCGCTTTATTCTATCTGATCGGTTTTATCTTGATCATGACGGCCATACCCTGGCCATTCAACAGGATTGACAGAGGTTGGTTTTAAGCAGACGCCCTTTACACAGGAGAGACTGTCTTTTCTCAGGCTCCGTCTGAAAAGCAGGTATCAGACACAGCTTAGTACAACCATCGGTTAAAGCTGACAATGGGCCTGGGATAACTTTTGCCCAGACGGATACCGGACTGGTGTAGTTCTTTTGTCGGCAGCTCAGGGGGGTAATGGATTTTTTTTCCAGGTAAATAGGCCAGTTCTGGTATCCAGTGCCTGACATAGTCTCCCTGTGGATCATACTTTCTGGCTTGGCTCATGATATTAAAATACCGGTTTTCCCGTGGGTCATTGCCAACCCCTGCGATATAATTCCAGTTGCCCCAGTTGCTGCAAACGTCATAATCAATGAGCATACTTTCAAAATAGGAAGCACCCCAGGTCCAGTTAACCTTTAAATCTTTGATCAGAAAACTGGCTACATTTTGTCGCCCTCGGTTCGACATATAACCCGTCGCATTCATCTCCCGCATGTTGGCATCAATAAAGGGAATGCCCGTACTTCCATTGGCCCAGGCAAGAAAGCTTTTCATGTTATCTTCCAGATCCAGAGGCTTATCTTGTATGCCTTCCAGCTTAAAAATTTTAGATCCGTGCTTCCTGGCCATTAATTTAAAATAATCACGCCACAGCAATTCAAAGATCAGCCAGTAGGTTGAAGAATTTTTGTGCCTTTCTTTTTCATATTTTTTTACCTCCTCATAGACAGTTCTTGGCGATAACGAACCATTTGCCAGCCAGGCAGAGAGTTTAGAGGAGCCATTGGGTTTGCGCAGGTCGTTTCGGGTTTCTTTATAATTCTTTAAACTATCGGTATCCCATAGAAATTCCTGTAAGCGAGCCCTGCCCATGCGCTCTCCCCCTGCAAAAGGTATAATCGCTTTTGGGTTCGGGGCTATCGGTGTGAGTCCTAGCGCTGACAGGTGAGGAAGGCTTCCCGCTGCTATAGGTTCTATGGAATTCATTTGCGTGGGCGGTGCCAAGCTGGGTCTGACAGGTGTTGTCTTTTCCGCTTCCTTTCGGAACTGGGTAAAAATATCAGGTATATTTTTGACGGGCCAGGGGATGTCTTCAATATGCAGTAAGGTAGATTGCCACCACAGGCTGAAAGTGATTTTTTCAGCCATCAACAAAGTTTCCAGCTGGTTTTCAACCCTGACTTCTTCTGCGGTAATTTCCTTGCTGGCAAAAACAGCTTCCACCTGCCACTCTTTGGCCAGCCTCGGAATGATTTCTTCCGGTAAACCCTGGCGAATGATCAGGTCAGATCCTATCTTTTGTAAATGATGCCGCAGATCCTGCAAGGTTTCCAGCAGAAATTTGGCTCTGAATGGTCCCGTTTTAGGATAACCCAGCGGAGTGGGCGCAAACTGTCGGGGATCCAGACAATAGACAGGGTACACCTTTCTTGATTTTTTTATGGCTTCTGTCAGGGTTACATTATCCCACAGACGAAGATCATTTCTGAACCAGAGGATGGTTGATGAATACATATATTGTTTAACAATTATATTTAAAAGTTAAACAAAACAGAGCGAGTAAAGTTCGGCAGAAAGCGAAGAAAAGAAGGGTAAATACTTAAAAATGTCCTTCCCATTCCTGATAAAACTGTTCCAGGTATTTTTCCATAAATTCGTGACGAGCCACAGCCATCTGCCGGCCAGTTGCAGTATTCATCCTGTTTTTGAGCAGCAGCAGTTTTTCATAAAAGTGATTGAGGGTAGGAGCTGTGCTGTTCTTGTAAGCTTCCTTCGTCTGATCCGGGTTGGGTGGAATTTCCGGATTATAGATTTCTCTGTTTTTAAAGCCACCATACTGAAAAGTCCGGGCGATGCCAATAGCTCCCAAAGCATCCAGCCTGTCTGCATCCTGCACTACTGCCAGTTCCGGAGAAGTAAATCGGGCAGGAAGAAAACTATTCTTAAAAGAAACATTTTGTACAATTTGCACCACATGGTCAACAAGGGTTGCGCTGACTCCTATACTTTCCAGCCATGCTTTTGCTTTCGCTGGACCCACAGACTCATCCCCACTATGAAATTTTGCGTCGGCAATATCATGCAGCAGCGCGCCCAGCTCTACAACCAGTCTATCTACTTTCTCTGTTTCACAGATGTGTCTGGCTGTTCGCCAAACACGGTACACATGCCACCAATCGTGACCGCTTTCGGCGCCCTGTAAAGAGGATCGCACAAAATCTGCCGTTTGTAAAATAATCTGTTCGGGATTCAAGCTGTCCATACCATTGCCATTGATCATGTTACTACCATTTTTCACTGTAATTTTTCATCTGTAACAGGTACCCTTTTTTAAAATTTGAAAACCTGGCATCCTTATTTTCGGGGTATTTTATTATAATTATTACTTTTTCTTAAATTGTCAGTTTCACTTAAGAAGAGTTTCTATAAAGCTATAATAAAAAGAAAATGAGTAAAGACAAGCAAGAAATACTAATTACCATAGGAAGAGTCGCCGGTGCTTTAGGAAAAGGACTACTGGCTGGATTAGCAGGTACGGCTGCCATTACCATATCTCAATCGGTAGAGATGATGCTGACCGACAGGGAGCCCAGCACCATTCCCGCCGATGCTGCTGCCAAGGTGTTTGGGATACAGCCAGTAGACGAAGAAAAAAAATCAAAGCTGGCGAACGAAGTGCATTGGGCCTATGGTACTTCATGGGGGGCTTTCCGGGGTCTGTTGGGCGCGCTGGGCTTAAAAGGTTTTCCAGCCACCGCAGCACATTTTGCGGCTATCTGGGGAGGAGCCATGACCATACAACCTTCATTGGATTTAGCGCCACCATTAAAAGAATGGAACGCACAAACGATTATTACCGGTGGTTTTCACCATGCAGTTTACGCGTTGGTGGCGGGCGTTGTTTTTGATGCTATTGATAGCAGATCAGAATAAAACAGGGGTCACTGAACGCAGCGTAAAAAAACACCTTACCCAGGATAGGGAAGGTGTTAAAGCGAGGGAGGGTAAAGACATGCTGGGCCCGTACAGACTAGGGCAACAATAAATGCAGGTCGCCAAACTCGTGCCATTGGTACTGATGGACGAGGGCTTCCCGATAGGTAGCAGACAGATGATCTTTTCCAACCAATGCTTCCAGCATGAGCAGGTGAGATGCTCTGGGCTCATGAAAGCCTGTCAGTAAACCATCCACACTGAAGATTCCCCTTTCAGGTGTGATAAATTCGCGGGTCCAGCCCTCCCCAGCTTGTGTGTAGTGGCGCAAACCTGCTGGAAGTGATCTGTTTCCCCTAGCTGTAGTGGTTTCTAATGCCCGAATCACGGTGGTGCCTACGGCAATAATTCGCCTTTCTTGCTTTCTGGCCAGATTCAGCATATCGGCTGTTGCCCGTGGCACCCGGTAATATTCCTCGTATGGCTTTTCATCCAGCTCCAGGCTGGAAACGCCCGTATGCAATAAGAGGGGCACTATCAAAATACCTTTCGCTACCAGTTGTGTCACCAGTTCAGGTGTGAAAGCCCTTCCGGCAGAGGGCATTTCCGCGCTCCCTGTTTCCCTGGCAAATACTGTCTGGTAATAGTCTGCGGGATAAGGGGCTGTATGCAAGGCTGAGTAGCGTATAGGAAAACCGTAGCGCAGCAAATAGTCTTCTATCCTCAGGTCCGGAGAAGCTTTCAGCAGCCACAATCTCAGATGTTTTTTCTGACCTTCAAGGGCAGTGGTATAGTAGGGAGCAACAAGCTGTAGGGAGCCTCCTTGTGACAACCGAAGCACTTCTCCCGTCTGTATTTCATGAAAGCGTTTGGAATATTGATTTTCTATTTTTCTGATCTCCGCTACCCATCGCTGGTCTTCCCTTTGGGTTGAAAAGTGAACCTGAAGAGGGGTGCCATCGGCACGGTATGCACTGACCGCACTATTCCGGGTACCGCTGGTGTTGACAACCAGCACATCACCTTCCCGAAGAAAATCGCCTATGTTGCTGAAGGTCGTATGGGTGATATGATTATTATGTCGATAAGATATCATTAAGCGCACTGCATCACGGCGCAGACCTCTTACTTCCGTTGGTAGATTCGCCTGCAAGTGGGCGGGGAGTTCAAAATCAAAAGGCTTTTGTTGATCTTGTTTGGCTAATACTGATGTTTCTATCGTTGATGGTATCATGCTTCTTCATGGAATAGGGGTTGTGGAATCAGTTCAAGGGCACGGTAGCGACCGCTGGGTAAGTCCCCATGGATCAGGGGTAAAAACCCGGGCACTACCGTTTCGGGTAAAGGACGGTCGCTGATATCTTCACCGGGATACGCTTCCTGGTGCATTTGGGTACGCATGTCTCCAGGGTCTACCCAGTACACCTTCCACTGTGGATTTTCCACGGCCAGAATGGCGGAGAGCTGTTCCAGCGCTGCTTTACTGGAGCCATATCCTCCCCAACCCGCATAGGCTTCCCTGGCGGCATCACTGCTGATATTGATGATGCGGGCATTGTCTTTCAGCTGAGGTCTTACCTTTTGCAGGAGCGACAGGGGCGCCAATACATTGGTACGAAAAATTTGCTGAAGGCTTTCCAAAGGATAGTCCAGCAAGGCAGGTTGCGGAGATAAGCCTAAAGTGCTGGCATTATTAATGACCAGATCCAGGCCTCCCCAGGCAGCTGCTTGTTGGGCCAGCGCTTCTACATGGGTTTCATCCTGCACATCGCCCGGAAGGGCGGCAACCCTGGTCGTTGTTTTCAAAAGCAGGCGGGCGCCTAGCAAAGCATATTTTCCACGGGCATCCAGGATCAGTCGCCATTTTTCTCTGGCCAGTATTTTGGCTAAAGCCCAACCCAGTCCACGGGAAGCTCCCGTAATCAAAGCTGTTTTATACACATTATTCATGATTTTTAGGTTTTATAGGTACTACAAACTGCTTGACCACAAAACTAGGGGGATAGGGAGGCGTGTACATCGGCCATCCGAAGGGATTTTAGCCTGTTCGTAGGGAGGAGTTACAACCTGTACTTTAGGACAGGTAGGAGGTAGTTCTCCTGGTTAATAAAGTCTAGTATTCTAAATATGTATTTTTCTCTTTAACCTACTTTTGAGAGGATTTCCGAAACCAGTATGGAAAAATCAGCATACGTTGAGTGAGTAATCTTCTGGGGCTACTGGCCAGAAAAAGCTCTTTGTGTAGCTCTTGTTACTTTTTGTTTACCTGATTCCTATCCTTGTTTACCAGATGTCTACTTCCAAAACCATCGTTCCGCTTTCCATTTTCCGTTGTTTTGCCTAGAGAATGGGCACTTAGAAACTCCTGCCCATACTGTATTTTCTAACCATTTTATTAACTGTAAAAAAAGTAGTATGAAAAATTATTTCTTCATTGTATTCACTTGGGTTTTAACCCTGACTTCTGCTTATGCGCAAACCTTGTATGTTCCTAGCGGTGCTGTGGGAACTAGTGCTAATAATACCCGAATGGGGTTTGGTATCTCCAACCCGAATGCCACTATTCATGTAAGTGGCTCTTCCAGTGAAACCAATCTCATGCGTTTACAACTGAGTGGTACGACCAAGTTTTTAGTTGACAAAAACGGAGGATTAAGCCTTGGTAGAAATTACACCCTTGCCCCAGAGGGTGAGATTATGAATTTGTACAATAATGTTCAAAATTCTGCTTACGCCCGTATTGAGGCTAAAGCATCCAATGCTTACTGGGTAGCTAATGGAAAAGAACACGGATCCGGCCTTATCATGGAGAATGGAGGAAATACAAAGGCCTTTGTGTATTGGTCAAAGAGTACGGGCCAGGGGCTGGCTTTTGATGAGACAAGCGCAGCGGGAGATGAAATCTTCATCAAAAACGGCAATGTAGCCATAGGTAGTCATAACATTTCTCATAAGCTCACGGTGAATGGTACCATCCGTGCCAAGGAAATTATAGTAAATACCAACTGGGCCGACTTTGTTTTTGAGAATGATTATAGGCTTATGCCACTTGCAGAAGTAGAAACATTTATCAGGAAACACAAACATTTGCCAGGGATTCCTTCCGCTGAGCAGGTAAAGAGGGAGGGGGTAGGATTGGCCGAAGCCAATACCCTGCTTCTTCAGAAGGTGGAAGAGCTGACGCTGCATTTGATCAACCTTGAGAAAAAAGTAAATGCCCTTGAGGCGGAAAATGAAGCGTTGAAAAACAATTAGATTTTATTTTAAAGTATCGGTGAATTAGAAGTTAAAGCCATGCAAAATATGTTAAAATCCATTTACCTGCTTGGATTGCTTTGCAGTGCAAATGTGCTGATGGCACAGCATTGCAACAATATCACCTGGCAGTGGTGGAAAAACGATAACCAGTACTGGGTGGCCAAAACCAGTCCAGTAGAGGGGGCACCCCTCACGAATCTTAAAAAGCCTTTTCAAGATAATGTTGTACCTTCCAAGCTCCTTACCATTCAAACCAAAGGAGATTATACGCCTGAAAAAGGTTGGGAACTGGTGTATCGGGATTTCGGATGTGGTGCTGCCAATGAAAACCCATTCTTTATCTTGTATAACAGGAATAGTGGTCTGATGCGGGTATTTGTCTATGGTACACTTGAGAATGCCAATGGATATGCGATGCGGATGAAAGCGGCGGAAGTAGGCAGGAAAACGGCTTTCAATGCTTTCGCCCGGTTTCCGGCTTATACGCCGGATCGATACTTAAATGAAGATATTGATGACCAGGTGTACGAAGCGGTCTATGTGGGAGGAAAAGACGATACCTTTACCAACAATTGGATTGTAGGAGAATTCAGCCCAGCCTTTGATCCTAATATGGATGAATACACTGACGTATTAATCCTGATCAATATATTCAAAGTAACAGACTGGGCACTCAGCGCCAAGATTGGAGAAGAAGACGCTCAAATAACCAATGATATTACTTTCACCGGGCCCGCCATTTCATCCGGCGGTGATGGAGGTGGTCCTGGTGAGTCATTTTCCATTGTTGCTGGTGCGGGGACGGTCATGGCTGGTTTTGTCTTAAACAAAGAAGAGGCCCTGGATAAGTTTATCAAAGAAAAACTGACTACCACGCAGGAGTTTCTTCAGAAGCAAGGCATTGATCGTTATGATCCGTTGATAGAAAAGATAACGTTGATGAATAACTTAAAGAATGCGGGTAAATCCTTTATACAAGAGATAATGAAGGACCCTTCGCCTTCTACTGCTATTTTTGGGGTATTGAGTGCAATGGGCAATATTATAGGATTGTTTGGTGTAGACGATGCAGGGGAGGAGCAGGGAAGTTTGGCCGCTTCAAATGCCAATCAAATGATCACAGGCAGCATTAGTGCAGAATTTGGACTAGTGCCGATCTCATTGAAAATACCCGGTGCCCGTTTTACTTCGGCCTCTGCTAATCGTCTCCCTTACTATGATTGCGTCTATGGTGTGGCGAATCTTTTGAATGCCCCTGAAGTGGAGACAAAAACTTTTCACTGGAAACTTGCCCGCAACAACGAACCATTCAAAGCGTATCGTGTAACCAACGATCTTAATTTTGTATTGAATCAAAAGACAGGGTATGATCAGGTGGCAATCAAAGCGGCCTTAGGGGCAGAGGTTCCTGTAGAATGGATACAAGAGAGTCATGGCTTGAATATGCAAATCAAACAAGGGCGTCTGGAAATGATAGATACCAGAGAGACCACCAGTGGCAATAATGAGATTCCAAAGGGAAGAGTTCTGTTACACACCAACGTAGTGGACTTTTACAAAGGACTCAAAGGATTGTCTATGCATTTACCCGATGAGGATGGAGCCACTGTTTTTGTAAGAATCTATGCCATACTTAGAAAATCAAGTGACGCAAAGGCAGTGCCTATCATTTTTACCAGGGATTTTGCTGTGAACGAAAATGATACGGGAGAAGCTGGGCTTGTGCTGGGGAATGGATTACCTCCTTTTGCCAATTATAGCCTTGCTTTTTACGTCACACGTTCTTCATTTGGTCACCCGGTCATCCCTGATCCGGATAACTTTACAACCGACAGGACATTTCCCTGGATCGAATATGACCCACCCATAGGCTCATTGCCACCCAAGGAGTTTTATATTACCAATATGATAAGAAATGCAAATATCACTTATTCAGGGCGCATGAGTAATTTCTTTCAGGAAGGAGGAGACCCCACCATCCAGGCAGGCACAGTGGTGTTAGTCGATGGCTTCCATGCCTTTATAGATCCGGCACGTCCGGAAAAAAACCTTGTGATTCGTTCGGATAGGTTTGTACCCCCTTCAGGTGGCAACAGCAGACATTCTACCCATCAGCCGGAAATTTGTTTTTACAATGAACAAGCTGCTAGCATTGCCAGAATGGCTGGTCTAAAAACAACTACGGATATGGCGGAGACAACTCTAGCCGAAAAAGCAGCTAAATTAGAAACACAGTTTGCTTTCTGGCCTAATCCTGCTCGAGAAGTGCTAAATGTCAGAGTACCTGCTCCTGGTAGCCTAATGTTACTTGATCTGACCGGAACGGTGCTGCTGTCGGAAACAATTGTGGATGTTGGAACGACGTCTATCCATCTTCCATTGTTAAAGAAGTCTATTTACATACTTCAATTTCAATACGAGAAGGGAATCATCTCTGAAAAGTTAATGATAGAATAAAAGCATATGAAAAGTAAGGGATTGTACAAAACAGTGCCTTACTTTTTCTCATTTTTGTGCAGCATGGGACTAGAGTTGTATGATGCCTTTTTTGATGCCAATCTGCACCGCATCCGTGCGGTTATGAGCACCTAATTTGCTCAGAATGGTGCTGACATGAAACTTTACCGTTCGTTCTGAAATGAACAACTGATCGGCAATGGCCTTGTTCTTGGCTCCTTTGGCCAGCAGCGTCAACACTTCCAGTTCCCGGGCGGTCAGTTTTTCTATATTGTCGCGTAGATGGTCAAATAATTTGGAAGCGACCACCGGTTGAATGAGGGATTGCCCCTGGTATACCACTCGGATCGCATGGTACAACTCCTGCCGGGAGGCTCCCTTGAGCAGATACCCTTTCACGCCGGCCCTGATCGCACTGACAATCCTTTCATCCGTATCAAAAGCAGTAAAAACAATGATCCTGGCAGGGTGATGCTGTTGCCTGAGTTGCTGGATCACGGCAAGGCCATCGATACCGGGCATTTCCAGATCAAGAAGCAGTATATCCGTTTGTTGAGCGCTTAATGCCTGCAGAGTTTCTTCGCCGCTACCCGCCTGTCCCACAATTTCAAAATCATCCTGGGTTTCCAGTAAAGTGACGAGTCCGTCGCGCACTACCGGATGATCATCGGTGACAAATATTCTAATACGATCCGCCATGAACATAAATGGATGAATGAAATAGTGTGCGTTTATAATATGTTTCTGATGACACCATTGGCTGAATTTTAGGGTAGGGGAATACTTACTTTTACTGTCGTGCCCTGGTCCGGTGAGCTCAGAATGTCCAAAGCACCCTGTAACAATCTGACCCGCTCATTTAATCCTGTCAAACCGAATCTTTCTGCGGGCAGCGAAGCCACCTCAAAGCCTTTGCCATCATCTTGTACGGTGAGATGTACTTCCTGGGTGGTCTGTTGCAGGGTAACCTGTATGCCCGTGGCATCAGCATGTTTGACGGCATTGGCCAATGCTTCCTGAGCAATGCGGTATAAACCAGTTTCTATCCTGAGGGATAATGACTTTTCATACCCATCCGTAAAAAAGCGAATGTCCAAATGATTTTCCTGTGCAGATTTCCTGACCAGCTTTTCCAAGGCCTCCACCAGATTATTTTGCTGCAGAGGAGAAGCTCTCAAATCAAAAACGGATTGACGGGCTTCCTCCAGATTCTCTCTGGCCAGCTGGAGGGCCTGGGCAATGAGACCGGGGATTGGCGGTGCCGATGCTTTAGTTTCCATCAGGGCTTCTACCGTTTCTAGTTTCAGTACGATACCCGACAGCCCTTGCGCTAAGGTATCATGGATTTCCCTGGCCAAACGGGTTCTTTCCTGCATCACCCCCAGTTGTTTTTGCTGATCATAGAGCCGAGCACGTTCGATGGCCACACTCAGCATATCACCGATGGTATAGAGTAATTGGAGTGTATCGGCCGGTAATTTCTGCCAGTTGGTGCTAACCACATTCATCAGACCCAACTTTTTTTCCCTGGACAATAAGGGCACGCTGGCATGGTATTTTAGGCCATAGGTACCCTCTTTTAGTTTTTTTAAACGGCTGCATCGGATTTCATTAATATTGGCTGCATGGGCCAGACTGTCTTCCTGGAAATTATCCAGACAGTAGCAGGTACCCTCCATCACTTCAGCATGCTCGGTCATGGCAGGAGGGAGGTTGTAGGAAGCCGCCAGGTAAGCCTGCTCATGCTGGTCCAGCAACCATATCCATCCGGTCTCCAGATGCAGGAGTTTTACGGTTTGCTGCAAGGTCGTGAGCAATGTTTGGCTAAGATCCACTTCCCGGTTAAGGCGTTGGGCCAGCGTATTGAGAATGGCCAGCTCTTCATTGCGTTTTTCCAGTTGCTTGGTGTGCATAGTCAGTTTTTGTCAAAGCCATGAGGTTTGCCGGATCAGACAATGATTGTATCAAATCCTATTGCATAGTACAAACTAACGTAAAAGTTTTAAAAAAAGCTGATCCGCTTCGCATCGCCAAGGTTAACTTATTTCAAAGGAATCTTTTTTTAAGAAAACAGTCTGCGAAAGCGTCTTCATCCGGAAAATAAAAAATCGATAGGAACAAAAGAAAGTCTGGCAAGTTAATTTTCAGAGCATGAAAAATTGAACACAGGCTGGTAAGATGTCTTTACTAGCCAATGTAGCAGGAACAGCGCTCTTTGCTAAAGTAGATTGTCAAAATTTTAATCCATAAAATGAAATATACAATGAAACAAAAAACCGAACAGCAGAAATCCAAGCATAAGCTTCCCCTGAAAAGAGAAGTAGTCGTGATTACCGGAGCTTCCGCGGGCTTGGGCAGGGCGATAGCAAGGGAGTTTGCCAGAGAGGGGGCAAAGATCGGTTTACTGGCACGTGGAAAAGACGGGCTGGAAGGGGCCAAGCAGGATGTGGAATCATTGGGGGGAGAAGCCATCTACCTGGAAGTAGACGTGAGCGATCCCTCCCAGGTGGAAGCGGCTGCAGAGCAGGTAGAAGCGCATTTTGGCCCTATCGATGTGTGGGTAAATAATGCCATGAACAGTGTCTTTTCTGAATTTAAGGATATCACCCCTGAAGAGTTTCGTCGTGTCACAGAAGTTACTTATCTGGGGCAGGTGTATGGCACCATGGCTGCCTTAAAAAGGATGTTACCCCGTGATGAGGGCAGTATTATTCTGGTGGGTTCGGCACTGGCTTACCGGGGCATTCCCCTGCAGAGTGCTTACTGTGGTGCTAAACATGGCATCCAGGGCTTTTTTGAGTCGCTCAGGTCCGAACTGATTCATGACAAAAGTCACGTAAAAGTGAGTATGGTGCAGCTACCAGCCATGAATACTACCCAATTTGGATTTGTGAAAAGCCGTCTTCCCAAAAAACCCAGGCCCATGGGTACGATCTATGAGCCGGAAGTGGCGGCCAAAGCTGTGGTTTATGCAGCCCATCATCAGGAAAGAGAAGTCTATGTGGGATATCCCACCTGGCAAACCATTGTCGGTAATAAATTTATTCCTGCCTGGCTTGATCATTATTTGGCCAAAGTCGGTTTCAAAGGACAGCAGACGGAGGAAGCGGATAATCCTGACAGACCGCATAATCTTTGGGAGCCCATTCCTGGTGATCATGGTGCTCACGGTCGTTTTGAGGCACAATCCTGGGACTTTAGCCCTCAGTTTTGGCTGGCTACTCATCAATGGGTTACTTTAGCAGGGCTAACGGCTGTAACAGTAGGATTAGGGGTCGGTCTGTTTAGAAAGTTCCTGAATAACGCATAGGGTTAAAAATAGTCTGTTTTCTTCGTGCATCCTTTCAGATAGATTGTGGATGGCAGATCACAGACTCCTGCTTTGATTTGGAATTAGAAAAAGAAGGGTTCTGATAGCGTTATTTAGATTAGTCTCTGAGGCTGGTCACGGCAATCTGGCGTAGCAATAGTTCGTACCCTTTTTCAATCTGGGTAACTTCTGCCATCTGAAAACCTGTTTTTTCAATGAAGTCAGCGATTCTTTCTACCAGATGGCGTTTCTGATGCTCCAGCGCTGCCACATCCTGAATCATCTCCTCGTTGTTCATGAGAGAACTTTTAGTTCTCAGCAAATCGAGCTGGAGACAAACTGTTTTTAAGTAGGAAATAAACCGGGTATTATGATTTTCCTTACCCGCCCCTAATATCTTATGCTCTACGTCCATGATATACTATTCTTCTGTTGGGATCATCCCGCTAATCCGTTTAGTCTAAAAGTTTATTTCCTGTTGGTCTGTTCAGACATGGCTGACTCAGTTCAGGATATCAGAGGTATAATCAGATTTTTCACAAAATTGTTCCGGAATAAATTAACCACCAGGGTAATCTGTCAACTCACGCCTATACATTGCATGGGAACTTATGATTTTTCATGTTCAATAGACTTGTGGGTTTTGAGTTCTTCTTCAGTGGGTTCGTTCTTGACTTCTCCGGTCAGAATAGACTGTTCCACATCGTCTTCATTGTCTACCATAACGAAAGGTTTTACGATCAGCCGACTGCTGTATTTATAGGCAAAGTAGTTGAGCACCCAATTGGCAAAGGTCCCCAGCTTATTTCTGAAGCCTACCAAGTAATAAATATGCACCACCCACCAGGAAATCCAGGCAAACCATCCGCCTGTTTTGATATTGCCGGCCAGATCAGCTACGGCTTTATTCCGGCCGATAGTGGCAATAGTGCCTTTATGGCGATAGCGGAAAGGGGTAGGAGGCTGGTTCTGGCTCAAAACTTTCAGGTTCCTGGCCAGATGCCTTCCCTGCTGAATCGCCACCTGGGCTACACCCGGATAACCCTCCGGGTAAACATCAGATGTATACAAAGCCACATCACCAATGGCAAAAATATCTTCATAACCCTTTACCCGGTTAAATTCATCTACCTCATACATGCCTTTGACGACTGTGGCATCGGTGAGTCCAGCTATGTCGTTGCCCTGTACACCTGCTCCCCAAATCAGAGTGCCGGCTTCCAGTTTTTCACCATCACTTAGAGTCACAATTTTCCCATCATAATGCGTCACTTTGTTATCCAATATAATGTCTACGCCCATCTCATGCAGATACTCATAGGTTCTCTTTCCGGCTTTCTCCGACATGCCGGGAAGCAATAAAGAATGGCTATGAATCAGGTAAATGCGCATATGGGCAATATTCAGTTCCGGGTAATCTTTGGGCAACACATGTTTTCTCATTTCTGCCAGCGTACCGGCAAGTTCTACACCGGTAGGGCCACCTCCTACAATCACAAAGTTCAGCAGCAGGGCTTTTTCCTTAGGATCTTTGGTGAAGGAAGCTCTCTCCAAACTTTCCAGAATTTTACTGCGCATATTCAGCGCGTTTCTGAGGGTTTTCAAGGGAAGTCCGTATTTCTGGATCGACTCGTTGCCAAAATAATTGGTTTTAGAGCCTGTGGCAATCACCAGATAGTCATAAGGGAGCGCTTCTATGGTCGTATGAATCTTTTTGTTAAGAGGATCTATACCCTGCGCTTTGGTAAGCCTGAAATGAATGTCTTTGCCTCTTTTCACCAGATTTCTCAAAGGATCGGCAATGGAGTCGGGTTCTATACCGGCTGTGGCTGCCTGATACAACAGAGGAATGAAAGTGTGGTAGTTGTTGCGGTCTAGCAGTATAATCTGGAATTCGTTTTCATCCAGCATCTTGACCAGGTTCATTCCGGCAAAACCTCCGCCTATCACCACTACTCTTTTCTTTCCATTGTGGGGGATACACAAACAAAATTCATCCGTATTCATGCGCTTACTTTTTTATCAATGACAATACCGGGAACTGTATAGAAAAGTGGGGTACCCGCAGGATGTCCACTTTTTGTTGATTAACTGAAGACAGACTCGCATTGTTAATAAGGTTGGATATCAGAACGTGAGGTAAAGGATTGTATATAGTCAAACAGATACAAGGCCAGCAATCCGATCAGGATGGCAATGAGGGAATAGCGTAACCACTTCAAATTTTTTCTGGGCTTGGTGGTGAAGAGCATGATCAAAATAACAATGATGATAAAAATGATGATGATCATAAGCGAAGGAATTTGACAATAAACTTTACAAGTGGGAGTCTAAAATAATATAACCATATTAGACGATCGGAGTTTGATATATCGTGTTTCTGACCTTGGATGAGCTATGGCTGAGCCGGGCCTGGATGAGTTGTTTCTCAGGGAGCCAAAATCAGAAAATCATTCTCCTGATGAACGGTTGCCTCTCCCTTTTAATAATCTGATTATAAGCCAACTACCTTTCTAAGAAAGAAAATATTTCCAAGAAAAATTTTTCTTTCTCAGCATATATTTTTTAAATTAATAAGACCTAAAATTTTGTTGTTTAACTTAATTTTTTGCCGTATGAATCTTCAAGAGGAACTTGTCCGGGCTGACCGTCGACGTCAGCAAATTTTTTCTCGCCAGCTCTCTCTCTCCATGGTTAAAGAAATATTACAAAAAGAGGGCGAGGCGGAACAAACAGCGCTTCAGAGAATGGGCTTAGGGTATAATGCTATCAGCCTTAATCAGCGGAGTTGGATCAGGCAATATCAACTGAATGAAAGGTTTGAAGGAGAGATCTACCATGTAGATGACATCCGTAAAATCTGTATGGATTACAATATGCGGATGCTTCCCAGCCGTTTGTATCGTGGCCCGGTAGATCCGATGTTTGGTGTGAAGGTCAAAAATTTTGAGAAGGAATATCATCTGACTCAGGAAGAGGTAGAAGAAAATTTCTTCGTAGTAGCCCCACCCAAAACATTCGAACTGGAAAAAAGACAGCGCCCAATGGTTAATGTAGACCCCATATTGTTATACAAGGTGGACGACCATTTTTACAAGCTGATACATCAGTGGGGCGATGATCTGAATGTTTTCCGTTATGTTTGGTCGTGGCGTAGGCAAAATCTCTCCCATATGACTTTCCATTGGATGCTCATTGCCTTTATGTTCACACTCATTTTGTTAGGTCTATTTGTTGATACTTTGGGAAATGCTGTCATTGTAGCCTCTTTGGTATCCGGTCTGATTGGATGGATGCATTATTCCTCCTTATTTGACCGGCCTGATGAAATGAGGCATCAGTTCTCCAAGTATAACTGGAACCAGACATGGACGTATTGAAAAGATCTCTGCTTATTCTTTTCTATGTGCTGGTAGTTTTGGTCGGCATTGGTGGGTTTATGCTCCTCCGCTCTTTGAGAGGAGAAGAAAGGCCTTTTCTGCTGGATCAGGTAAAGCAGGAGCCCACGGAGGTCAACCGGTAAATGATTACTTACATGATGAAGGGGCTGTCTTAAGGAAAAGCTTAAGGCAGCCCCTTTGTGTTTACTACCGCTTTTTTATCTGACGATACAGCCAGAGAAGCAGGATAGCACCGGCAATGGCAATTAAGAAACTTCTGAAATCGAAGCCTTCAACTGTGCCAAATCCTAAAGCACTTCCGATGAAGCCTCCGATCACAGCACCCACGATGCCGATTAAGATGGTTACGATAAACCCTCCGGGGTCTTTCCCCGGCATTATCCATTTGGCTATTGCCCCGGCTATCAGACCGAATAAGATCCAAGCTAAAATTCCCATAGTAGATTTTTTTGGTTAGCGAATGTTTAAAAAAAGTTAAGTTACGCTATTAACCCTCTGGTATCTCAATTGTTTGTGTGAAAACCAAAAGTCATAAAATCCTAACCCTGGGAGAAATAATAATAGCAATTTTAGATAATTTTTTGCCGATGTTTAGTCATTACGCAGACTTACCTTGTTCCCTTTTCGCAAAGTGGTGAGATACTCTACCAGATCTATTAACTCCTGCTCTGACATAGCCCGTTCCAGATTTTCAAACATGAGCGATTGCTGCAGGGAATCAATGGTAGAGACGTTAGCCAGCTCATAGGTGTTGGTCAATCCACCATACATCCTCATTTGCAGTTGATCTTCTGTTTTGCTCAGAATATAACCTGTTACCTGGCTGCCATCTTTCAACGCCACCTGAAAGCCTTCATACCCAAAGCTGATCCCTTCACTGGGGTTAAGAATAGCTTTATATAATCCTTCCTTAGGCAGTTTATCACCTATTTCCGAAAGTGCCGGACCATAATCCACTCCCTGTCCGTTGACCACGTGGCAATTCTGACAAAGTTTGGCAAATACCGTTTTGCCATTTCCAGAATTTCCTTTCATAGTGATCAATTGCTCGATGGGTGGTAGGGCGGTCTCATTAGATGGTTCCAGATTCAGCAGGGTGGCTGCTTCCTGATAGAGAGAATTTCTCATGGCCATCGTGAATACTTTAGCAGCCGCTGAATCCAGTTCGGAATGTAAATCCCCGTTTTTGACCATTTCCAGTAGCCTGTCTTCCCCTCCCCAGCTTCCGGCAAAGGCCAGCACAGCTTCTTCCCTGAGTGGTAAGGCCTGTTGCTGATCGGTAATAATGGATTGTAACAGATCAAAGGATTGTTCGTTATTGACTCTCTTTAAGGATGCAATGGCATCTCTTTTCAACTGATCGTCGTCTCCGGTAAAAACCTTCCGGATCAATGGCTGACCCTCCAGCTTCAGCAACAAACTCATGGCTTCGGCACCTATTTCTTCCTGTGGTTTTTCCAGGGCCAGGGCCATCAGGTCCTGATTGTATTCTTTCAGCTGGTACCGTTTGATCAGCTCTATGTATTCCTGACTTCCCTTGACGCTGGCCAGCGAAGTGGTCAACGCTTTTTTGAGCCTGGGTGATTTTTGTACTGTGGCTACATCCAGATGGCTCAGGGCCAGCATGGTGATCGCTTCCTGATTCGGATGTTGCTGCACCGCCAGGTCGGCCAGTACATTTTGTTTAGAAGGATCGGTTTGGAAATCAAAGGCTCTGAAATAGCGTAAGCGGTCGTGATAAGAATTTGATTCGGAACTCTCAATGATTTGTGCCAACAGTGGGATTGTTTCCTTGGATCGTAAACGCCACACAATGTCTCTTCCGGCGGGGGTATCCCAGTCTTCATTAACTTTTTTCATCCAGGCCTGAAAACGCTTTTCTGGGAATTCGTCGGCGCCTATGCCTAATGCCTCCAGATACCATCGGTCCTTCCCGTCATGTTGCTGGGCCAGGGTAGCCCACAGTTCGTCCGCTTCCGGGCTTTCCTCGTATCGCAAAGCGATAACTGCTTCTCGGCGGACTTGCGGAGATTCATCCTGCATTACTTTTTGTAGGATGGGTAACATGTCCAGCTTCAGTTCACGAGTCATACGGATACCTGTGATACGTATGTCAGGGTTGGTATCAGCGAGGGCTTGTTGTACGTACTGAGCTCCTTTGCCCTCTATTTTGGACAACAGCCAAAAAGCCCGTGCACGGTAACGCTCATTCTCATCGTTCAGCATTTCCTGTAGGGCCGGTTCGGCTTCTGTTCCCCATTCATGCAGTTGGTTCCAGGCCATATAGCGTACTGATAAATTCGGGTTTTTTAGCGCCTCAACCGCTTCATCAGGCGTCTCCAGGCTAAAGTCCTTGATGGTATAAGAAGACCCTTTGGGCGCTACCCGGAAAATTCTTCCCTGTTGCAAATCACCCACCTGATGACCCCCTACGCCGGGATCATACCAATCGGCGATAAAAATAGAGCCATCAGGCGCTACACACACATCGGAAGGACGGAACCACTGGTCTTTCCCTTGAATAATATTGTCGATCTCTGCTTTATAACCCGCACCCTCGTTGGTAACCGGATAAGCTCTTACCACATTGGGACCGGCATCGGTGTGGATGATCTGGTTATGAAAACGTTCAGGTAACAAGGTGCCCTCATAGATGACCATGCCGGTGGGCGATCCTGCTCCGGTTTGTAACAAGTTAGGAACTACCCCAGGATCGTTCAGATGCCAATGGCGTTTTGGAATTTCTTCCTCCATACCCGTGCGGTAAGCCCGCCAGTCTTCACCGGTTATTTCATCTTTATAGCCGTAATTCCCGTATTCCATCACATAATTGATACGAACCCCTTTGTTGCCATCATCGTCATTGTCCGACTGCCAGAGGGTGCCGTAAGAGTCGACGGCAACTTCGTAATTGTTTCTGAAATTATGGCCTAACACCTCAAAATCGCTGCCGTCGGGGTTACACCGGAATACCATACCCTGTCGGTAGGGATTTCCTTCGTCAGACACGCTGGTATTGGTTTGTTCGGTAACAGGTTTGCCATTTTTATCCAGCAGGTGTCCGCCTGCATTCCCAAAGTTAAAATAAAGTTTACCATCCGGACCAAACACAAAAGCGTGAATAGCATGGTCATGCTGTTCTCCTCCAATACCGGAAAACAGTATTTCCTTCTCATCTGCTTTATCATCACCGTTAGTGTCCGTCAGAAGCAACACATTAGGGCTACAGGAAACGATAGCCTTGTTGCCCATCACCCATATGCCCAGGGCTGCGTTCACATCATTTCCCTGGTAAAAGACCGTGCTCTTATCAGCCTTACTGTCTCCATCCGTGTCTTCCAGGATCAGTATACGATCTCCTTCCCCTTTGGTCGGATTATCCGGGTTGAGGGTTGGCCGGTAGTTATAGCCTTCACAAACCCAGATCCTGCCCCGGTGATCTATGTCTATATTGGTAGGGTTTACCAGCATGGGCTCAGACGCAAAAAGGGTAGCTTGCAGGTCGGATGCCACTTCCAACCCGGCAAGAGCATTTTCCGGAAGCCGTTTTTCTACTGCCGACAAGGAATCGTAATTGATTTTTTCTGTCTCTTGTTGAGAATTACAGGCTGGTAATACTGTAAAGGCCCATAGCGAGCAGGCTGCCAGAAAAGAGTAAAAGGAAGTGTTCTTTTTAGTTAGAAAGCGTAGCATCGTTCACAAGTTTTTTTATGTTGTTGTATCCAACGAAAATAACTAAAAACCTGCAAAAACCCGGAAGACACAAAAAAAAAGCTGGCAACCTCCACGAAAAGAAATTGCCAGCCCTAAGAGGGTAAAATAGTAAGCTAAAATACGCCGTTAAAATCGTCCATATCTTCATCAAGATCGTCCAGTTCATCAAAATCCAGGTCATCCAGGCCAACCTGGTTCCAAGTGTCCTCTTCCGGATCAAAATCCAATTCTTCGGGAGCAGAAAGCTCCCAGTCATCTTGACTAAAATCTGCGTTGTCTAAAAACTCATCTCGAGAATTCAGATTTTCAGGATCTGTAAAGTGTGCCATGATTCCTACTTTATGGTTTTCAAATAATTCAATTTATCTTGCGAATATTTATATCAATGATAAATGATTTTGATAAACGTGTCAAGGACATGTGATTTTTATGGAAGATTAAACAATTAACAGCTTTTGCTATGAATGAAACCTCAAGAAAGACAGAAGAAGCTTATGATTTTTACCTGTCAAAGGGCTCCTGTAGACTAATTTAATGAAATTAAATGAAAAATGTTCACAATGGGTTAAATTGGTAGTTTAGAAATAAAATTGTAATTTTTAGCATGAAAAAGTCAATCATTTTTTCGATTCTCTTCGGTTTGGCCTGGGGAATTGTACAACAACCATTATATGCTCAAAACAGAAAGCCGGATTTTATCAGTGAAACAATCGGTTCTATCGATATTGGTTATGGTCTTGCTATTGGCGATGTGGATGGGGATGGATCTGCTGATATCCTTCTGGCAGATCAAAAACAATTTGTCTGGTACCGAAATGCCGACTGGCAACGGTTTGTCATGGTTGACCAATTGACGGAACGCGACAATGTGAGTCTGGCAGCCCGCGATATCAATGGTGACGGGAAAGTAGAAGTGGCTGTGGGTGCCCAGTGGAATCCCGGAGAAACCAGTGATACCGCCGCCTCCGGTTCTGTCCATTATCTGATCCGGCCAGAAAATCCTACCCAACCCTGGCAACCTGTGGCTTTACACCATGAACCTACTGTTCACCGGATGCAATGGGTTAAAACCGGTCCTGATCAATATCAGTTAGTTGTGGTTCCGCTACATGGCAGGGGTAATCAGAACGGAGAAGGAGAGGGGGTGAAAGTCATGGCTTACCAGCAACCTGAGAATCCGCAGGCTCCCTGGGATACCACTACGCTTGCCCAGTCGATGCATATGACGCATAATTTTGAAGTAAAGGATGACACTGACACGGACCCCTCTATGTTGGTAGCCGGCAAGGAGGGAGTAACCCAATATGTGTTTGCACAAGATGCCTGGCAGCCAAAACCACTTTCCAATATCAATCAGCCAGCCGGAGAAGTACGTTTGGGAAAACTAAACCCGGATTCTGAGAATTATTTTATTACGACCATTGAGCCTATGCATGGAAACCGGCTGATGGTCTATCAGGGAGAAGATTTTAGCAACCGTTCGGTGCTATTTGATGATCTGGCCGAAGGCCATGCCCTGGCTTGTGCCGATCTGCTGGGCTTGGGCAGAGACCAGATTGTAGTAGGCTGGCGTAATCCTAACAGCCAGGGGAAAGTAGGCATTAAAATCTTTGTGCCTGTGGACGACTCCGGGGAAGGTTGGATGCATTATTGGATTGATGACAATGACATGGCCTGTGAAGACCTGAAAATAGTGGATCTGGATGCCGATGGCGACCTGGATATTGTGGCAGCAGGAAGAGCTACCCGCAACCTGAAAATTTACTGGAATCAGCTTCAGGTGAGCAATGCCAAAGCTAATTGAACCAGCCTGCTGTCTGTACCCTGGCTTCTAAATCATTTTCTATGGCATCAGGAAGGGCCGGAAAGAAATCGAGGCCGGTAATTTTTTCTATTTCATCTACAGGTACGGCGAAAGAAGTGAGTGATTGCTGTGTGCCTTCATTAGGTAAAAGAAAACCAATCATTTTTATGTCCGGTTCACGATAATCCAACAGAATCTTAAAGAAATAGGAGGGAACGGTTACCTGGTTTTCTCCTATTTTCTTTTGGCTATCGGCGAATACTGGGCCGGTGACCACATACAAACGGCCTGTTTGTCTCACCCAGTTCCGTACATCCTCTTCTAAATTCTTCCAGATCCCGCGATTGAACGCTGGCGATTGTGGACTGATATTGGACATAAAGAAACTTTCGCTCATGGCGCTTTCGGTAAACCCCATATCACCAGCAGGTGCCAGATGTCCCCGGTCGTATCCCGACCGCCGGTAATCATCAGGCGTGGCAGATCCGGTGGTTATACTGGGATCTTCGCGGAAATCATCGCTTCGTTCCGTATTTTCCGACACTTCGGCCAGGGTGAGTTCATAGGCTACCCAGGCTGCTTGTTCATGTTGTTCGGCATAGGCCAGCACAAAATGATCGTGCTGCACTGTGGGATACGCTGATGAGGCGGGCAGATAATCAAAATTTTCGGTAGTTTGTGTAGTAGGAGGGGGAGGAGGCGTATTCCTTTTCAGATAGAGCAGCAACAAGATCAGGCAAAGAACAATCAGGAAGGTGATCAGGAGATACTTAGTGCTTTTTTTTGCCATGCGATAGCGTCTGGATTAAAGCTTTTTTCTGGTGTTTTTCAGGATAAAGCTAATGACAGGCTGAGCATTTTCCAAACCATGCGTATGACCTACCTCCCTTTTCATAATCACTTTGATCTCGCCCCCCATTTCCTTATAATTTTTCTCTACGATACCGGCATTTTCCTCATAGGGGACTACATCGTCAGCGTTTCCGGATACAATCAGAATGGGCACGTTTTGCGCTACCAAGGGTTGCAAACGTTGGGCTGGATTATCTTCATAACGCAGTGCTTCAGTTTCCGTAAGGTCATAGGCTTTCAGGAGCTGCTGCCAATCTTCGGCACTGCTTCTTCCCTGTTTAAATCCTCCCGGCCAGCTTCTGAAATCCAGAACCGGAGCATCAACATAAATACAGGATACCTTTTCAGGATTCTTTTCTGCCCAGTTAAACACAATCAATCCACCGGCACTCATTCCCTCCAGGGCCACTTTTGGAGCAAATTGATATTCACTGGTAAGGTATTGGTAAAAATCATCCCATATCTTGACAGCCTGGTCGTTTCCATAAAGATCAGACACATCTATGTAAGCCACATGAAATCCTTCAGATAGCAGGGCAAGGTCTACCTCCGGACGATGACCGAAGAAGTGAGCACGCCAGATCCAGGGATACCCGGCGGCGGGTTCTCTGGGAGTGACCACTCGGCAAGTACGGCCCTGGAATGTAAAAGAATACATTTTGTACCCATGAAAATTGCCGGGCTCTCCAATGATGAGTGCTTCTACGGCTGACCGCTCTGTCTGCTGAAAATTAGCGCATCCTAACAGGAGAGGCAGCCAAAGCCAAATAATTAATTTATACTTTGGGATGTCATGAATGATCATCTACGATGACACAGCGATTGTTTCTTAAATCTTCTTCAACAGTTTTATACTTCACGTTTTTCTTGATGCTTCCATCATTGTACTGTACGCTAACCCTGTCGTTTCTACCAGCTACTTTCTCAGAGCGGGCAGGTTGAACAGGTTCCGCTGGCGGTCTGTTACGATTGGTACCGGAGCGATCCAAAACAGAACGGGATTCTTCCTTGGATTCCTGCAGTTTCTGTTGAGGGGGCCTGCGGGTAGTGCGGGCTTCCTGTACCTGATCCGGCCTTTGTACCGGTAAGTTAGCCTTCATCAGGAATGAGATTGTCTCCTCATTGACCTTGGCCAAAAATCTTTTAAAGAGCTCAAATGACTCAAATTTGTAAATCAGCAGAGGGTCTTTTTGTTCATAGACCGCGTTTTGCACAGATTGTTTGAGGTCATCCATTTCCCGCAAATGCTCTTTCCAGTTTTGATCTATGATGGAAAGCGTGATGGATTTTTCCATAGCTTTTACCAGCTCTTCTCCCTGCGTATCCAGGCACTTTTGCAAATTAGCTGCTACACCAATCTGTAGCTTGCCATCGGTGAAGGGCACCAGAATATTTTCCAGGGTGGCACCCCGGGTTTCTTTAATGTTCTTAATAGCGGGAAGCGCATGTCTGGCTATGGTTTCATTCTTATTGGTATAGTGGTCATAAGAAAAATTATACAGCCTATCGGCCAGCGACATCTCATCTATTTTATCAAAATCCTGATGATTGATTGGAAAGTCTATTCCTAAGGTACCCAGCACCGCCAATTTGAAGCTCTCATAGTTTCCTACGCCTTTGGTACCAACGATAATATCTTCGCAGGTATCATACAGCATGTTCATGATGTCTAGTTGCAGTCGATCTCCAAACAAAGCATGTTTTCTTCTTTTGTAAATAACTTCCCGTTGCTGGTTCATCACATCATCGTATTCCAGCAGGCGTTTACGGATGGCAAAGTTATTTTCCTCCACTTTTTTCTGTGCCCGCTCGATGGAGCTGGTTACCATAGAATGCTGAATTACTTCGCCTTCCTGCAATCCCATACGGTCCATGAGTTTGGCAATGCGGTCAGAACCAAAAAGGCGCATCAGGCTGTCTTCCAGGGAGACGAAGAACTGGGATGATCCCGGGTCTCCCTGACGGCCCGAACGACCTCTCAACTGCCGGTCAACCCGACGGGATTCATGCCGCTCTGTACCCACAATAGCCAGTCCTCCGGCTTCTTTGGATTCGGGCGCCAGTTTGATGTCCGTACCTCGGCCTGCCATGTTGGTGGCAATGGTCACAGTCCCGGATTTACCCGCCGCTGCCACAATCTCAGCTTCCCGCTGGTGTTGCTTGGCATTCAGCACCTGATGCGGAATGTTGCGTAACTTCAACATACGGCTGAGCAGCTCGGAAATCTCTACGGAAGTGGTACCCACCAGCACCGGACGGCCCTGTTGGGTAAGCTCTTGGATTTCTGCAACCACGGCGTTGAATTTTTCCCTGACTGTTTTAAAAACTTTGTCCTGACGGTCGTCCCGGATGATAGGCTCATTGGTGGGGATGACCACGACATCAATTTTATAAATTTCCCAGAATTCTCCGGCTTCTGTTTCAGCCGTACCGGTCATCCCTGCCAGTTTGTGGTACATCCGGAAATAATTCTGTAGGGTAATGGTCGCATAGGTTTGTGTAGCTTCTTCTACCTTCACATTTTCTTTGGCTTCAATAGCCTGGTGCAAACCATCAGAATAACGCCGGCCTTCCATGACCCGGCCTGTTTGCTCATCCACAATTTTTACTTTCCCATCGACCAAAATGTACTCCTGATCCCGTTCAAATAGGGCAAAAGCTTTGAGCAATTGATTGACGGTATGAATACGTTGTGATTTGACAGAGTAATCTTTAATCAGCTCGTCTTTTTTCCTTACTTTGTCTTCGTCGGAAGCGCTTTCATTTTTCTCTATGGTATCGATTTCCGTTCCAATGTCAGGTAGAATAAAGAAGTGGGTATCTTCTCCGGTTTGGGTAATCAGGTCGATACCTTTTTCTGTCAGATCTATATTATTGTGTCGCTCATCGATGGTAAAATACAGAGGGGCATCCGCTTCCGGCATATTCCGGGAATTATCCTGAAGATAAAAATTTTCTGTTTTTTGCAATATCTGCCGGTTGCCTGTTTCACTTAGAAAGCGGATTAAGGGTTTATATTTGGGCAAACCACGGTAAGCTCTGAACAAAGCCAGGCCACCTTCCTGGGTATTGCCTTCCCCAAGCTTGCGTTTAGCTTCCTGTAAAAGTTCATTCACCAGTTTTTTCTGGGCTTCGTATAAACGGGCAATCCTGGGTTTCAGCTCATAAAATTCATGCTCATCACCGCGGGGTACCGGACCCGAAATAATCAAAGGCGTACGGGCTTCATCGATCAGCACAGAGTCGACCTCATCAACCATGGCATAATGGTGGGCTCTTTGTACCAGATCCTGCGGTGTGCGGGCCATGTTATCCCGCAGATAATCAAAACCAAATTCATTGTTGGTACCATAAGTGATATCTGCCCGGTAGGCTTGCCTTCTCTCTTCGGAATTGGGCTGATATTTATCGATACAATCCACAGAAATCTCATGAAACTGAAACAGAGGAGCCATCCATTCGCTGTCGCGGCGGGCCAGATAGTCGTTCACGGTTACAATGTGAACACCCCGTCCTGACAGGGCATTGAGAAAGGCGGGCAGCGTAGCGACCAGGGTTTTACCTTCCCCGGTTGCCATCTCTGCAATTTTGCCCTGGTGCAGCACAACACCCCCGATCAGCTGAACATCATAGTGGACCATATCCCAGGTCACCATGTTGCCAGCCGCCATCCACTGATGATGCCAGATTGCCTTTTCTCCTTCTATAGTGACATGAGAATGTTTGGCTGCCATCTGCTTATCGTAGAGGGTAGCTGTGACAACCAGTTTTTTATTTTCTTTCAACCGCCTGGCCGTTTCTTTGACAAGGGCAAAGGTAGCAGGCAGCACCTTCATCAACGAAGCTTCCAGTTGTTTGTTCCTTTCCTCTTCCAGCTTGTCTATCTGAGCGAAAGTGGTTTCCTTCTCATGAATATCCAGCTTAGGATTTTCTTCAATATGTTGTTGGAGCGCAGCAATCTGCTGATCAATTTCTTTCAGATCGGCATCAATTACAGATTTGATTTCCTTGGTTTTTGCTCTCAACTCATCATCACTGGCTTGTTGCAGCGTGTCAAATTCATCGTTGATAAGTTGTACATAAGGCATGACTTCCTTGATATCACGATCTGACTTGCTGCCGAATATTTTGGTTAATCCTTTGGTAAGAAATTCTAACATATATAAAGCGTTAGGCTAAGACGAAGTAAATAATTGATTTTAGAGGTTGAAGAAATTTTTGATAACTTCTTCCGCAATATAACATAAAATGGTAGCTGTAAATTGCTAACAATTAGAATTAATAAAAAGTATGAACAGGCCCTTCTGATAAAACCTCAGGTTCCTCTTTTTAATCCCATAACCCCCTTCACACAAAAACAGTGCCCTCGAAGACCTTTACTGCCGGTCCTATCATATAAATATCTGTAAATTTATGGTCTGCTGTTCGGGTAAAAGAGACTGATAATTGCCCGCCCTGTGTATGGACAGTGACCGGACTGGGAATGTTTTTTGCAGCCGCCAGCGCCAAAGCAACGGCTGTAACGCCTGTTCCTGAGGATAAGGTCTCATCTTCCACCCCCTTTTCATAAATTCTCATATGAATCGTGCCATCGATCATTTCGGCAAAATTAGCGTTGGTCCCCTGGGGTTGAAAACGTGCGTCATAACGTATTTTTCTTCCCTGTTGCACGATGTCCAGGTCAGCCAGATTGTGCACGATACTGACAAAATGGCGGGTGCCTGTATTAAGGAAATAGCCTTCGGCTTCCTTTTGGATTTCCTGCACGTCTACCATTCTGATGTGTATTTGTCCATTTCGGATAAAGGCTGTATGCTCACCGTCTTCAGCCAGGAAAGTAGTCTGCTCGCCAATCATGCCCAGCTGATGCGCCAGGTGCACAGCGCATCGACTTCCATTGCCACACATTGCCCGTGAAGCATCCGCATTGAAATACACCATCTCAAAATCATAATGCCGATGCGTGTTGAGCAGGATCAGACCATCGGCGCCTACTCCATATTTGCGATGACACAGACGGGTGATCAACTCAGTTTGGTGAACATCAAAGACAGGCTCCCGATTGTCAATCATGACGAAATCGTTGCCAGTACCCTGGTATTTATAAAATGGTATTGTTCTCATAGTATATATTTTTCCACTTCCGCAAAGGTAACAAACCGGCGTATTTTTTCATGAGGAATAGGCATGCGAGTAACTCATACTATTAGATAAAAATTTAATTAAACATATATTAATTTGTATTTTTTATATATATGTTTTATTTATGTAAGTAAATGAGGCATTATAGTTTTTACCTCATCCACCTAAAATGTGTTTTTATGAAAAACGATAAAATGATTCAGAAGGGGATCAATTACGCCAAAAAAAATTTCATTGGTTATGATAATCACCTGGCTTTAGACAAAGCTTTTATTTCCAGGTATTTTTCTCTGAAAGGAAAAGATGTGCTCGATTTTGGATGTGGTATGGGCGGCATGTCTTTATGGTTAGCCAAAAATATGGAATGCCGGGTAGATGGTTATGATTTGGATGAGAACCATATTTTTATTGCGCAGGAGTTGTATAGAGAATATCCTATGGAGAATGTACATTTCAGTACCCGAAATATTATTACAGAACCTATCGAAAAGAAGTATGATCTGATTCTTCTCAACGACGTGATAGAGCATATCAAGGAGGCGTGGATTCCTCAGATATTGCAGGTGCTTATCCATAAAAATCTGAAAAATGATGGCTTTATTATTTTTACGTATCCGCCCTGGGAAGGACCTTATGCCTCCCATATGCACCGGATTATTCCTGTTCCTTGGCTACAGTATATGCCTCAGTCGTGGGTCTTGAAAGCAATAGGAAAAAGAAATCAGCCTACCGTAGGAAGGTTCGATTTGTACAATGAATACCTGGCACTCAATAAAATGACCCACCGGAAACTAACCAATTTACTAAAACCATTTCCGTTGCGACAGGTGCAGCGAAATAGCCATACCAAACTCAATCGGATACCCCTCTTCAGTCATTTAAATCTGAATAGATTTTTCTTCAGGTTTCTGGTTACCAAAGAGTTGATCGCTTTCCAGAAAGTGGGAACAGACAGCACTAAAATATGATCAGGAAAGCGTCATCAGAAAACCAACCAATAGGGAAGGCTTCACATTCAAACCTCTCCTTCGTCACCGGACTTGAGCTTTTTGTTTTCATAAGAATCTCCAAAAAACTGAGGGGGGATAATTTTCCTGATGAATGATGTTTTTCCCTGCTCAGCCTGCTCAATTTCCTGTTCTGCTTCTTTGAGGGCTTTTTGCCACATAGGAGCGAAGCCATGAGCACTTTCCGTCATCAAGGATACTGCTCTTTGGTAAATGTGCAGATTCATCACCTCTCTTCTACCAGGCTTTTGTGCTAATGTTTGATTCGTAACACGCAGGTTTTCATTCTCCTGTTTTAGTTTTTCGATTTCTAATCTCCTTCTTTCGGTGCCTTCCGCTTCTATTTCCAGTTTGTTCTGCAAATGGTTTTTCAGGTCTTGTATGTTTCTCTTCAGTGGTCTTCTTTTCATGCTCTCTCTGATATAGACAATCAGGGTAAGCAATAAACCAATGCCAAGGCCGATGAGAAAGGGTTGAATATATTCCGTATATTGATCCATTTCAGGTTTGTTTTCTTGCTGGTACGTTTAAAAAATCAACTTAAAATTATAAATTCTTAAGGACAATAAAAGTATATCAGTCATAAAACCTTCTGTCGTGTCAAATGTTAACCGCTTGTCATAATTTTTTCAGTATCTGTAACAACGAGTCAGGCAAACCATCCGTCAGATAGGCAAAGCAGTGAAAGTTTATTTTCAATAAACCTTCAAGCAGGTCGTTACATGGGTAACCCAATCAAAGTGTCTGTGGAAGACTACTGACTAATCAATGGAAGGTGAACCAAAGATTCTGGGATAGATTCCTTATTTTTCAGTTAACATTGAGGTGGGCAATTTTCTAACAACAAAACCCTTAACGTTACACGCGTCATGCAGCAACCATTATCGGATATCACCCTACAAAGAGCCAGAGCCTGGGAAAGTCTCACCAAAAAAGCGTTTGGTGTGCTTTCATTTGATCAGTTCAGGAAGATTTATCAAATATTGTTTGAAGGAGAAGTGTTGCCCATTGCCTGGTTACCACATCCTGATGCTATGCCTGAGCCTAACTTGAGCAAGCTCATGAAAAAAATGAGTTTTTCCGATTATGCCTCCTGTTATCAATGGTCTATCGCCCACAGAAAGCAGTTTTGGAAGAATGTATTGGAAGTATTGGATATTAAGTTAGATAAGCCTTTTGACAAAGTCCTCAACCTGGATCAGGGAGCAGAACATCCCCACTGGTTATTGGGTGCGCAAATGAATATTGTCCGTAGCTGTTTTAAGGCCAAACCCGATAAGGTAGCTTTGATCATTTCCGATGAAAACAATAACATCAGAAAATATACCTATCAGCAACTCGACAGTTTATCGAAGCGGGTGGCTTCCGGTCTTCTGAACATGGGATTAGTCCCCCAAGACAGAGTAGTCTTATACTTGCCCCTGGGAGTAGAAGCGGTGGCTGCCTATCTGGGCATTATTCGGGCAGGGATGGTAGCCGTGTTGGTAGCGGATAGTTTCTCTCCGCAAGAATTGAAGAAGCGCATCCAGCTCAGCCAGGCAAAAGCAGTGCTGACAGTAGAAGAATACCAATATGGCGGAAAGTCATTGCACATTTACGATAAAGTGAAAAAAGCGGAAGCACCCCTCACTGTAGTCATCGCTTCTTCGGGAGATACCGACCTGCGGGAAAACGACTTACTTTGGGATGAGTTCCTGGAAGATGAGTATGCGGATTTCTACAGCAGCCCGCCCGATCAGATGATCAGTATCTTGTTTTCTTCGGGTACTACCAAAGATCCCAAAGCCATACCATGGACACAACTGACACCCATCAAATGTGCAGCCGATGCCTATTTTCATCAGGATGTGCACGCGGAAGATATTCTGACCTGGACCACAGGCATGGGATGGATGATGGGACCCTGGTCTATATTCGGGGCCATGATCAATCAGGCGACCTTGGCGTTGTTTACAGGATCAGCCGCCAGTAAAGCCTTTGGGCAATTTGTTGCCAATAGCGGGGTCACCATTTTAGGGACCATTCCCTCCCTGGTGAAATCCTGGCGTAACAGTGGCGTGATGGAAGGATTTCAGTGGAAAGTGAGAGTGTTTAGTTCGACCGGCGAACCTTCCCAGGCTGAAGATTATCTTTATCTCATGTGGCTGGCTCGTTTTAGAGCCCCGGTCATAGAATATTGCGGGGGTACCGAAATAGGGGGTGGGTATATTACAGGTTCTGTTGTACAACCTGCCTCGCCTGGCACATTTACGACACCCACCCTGGGACTTCAACTGGTCTTTCAGGATGAAAAAAGTGGTCAGATAGGGTCAGATCAGGAAGGGGAAGTGTTTATAGTTCCGCCTTCCATAGGATTGTCGCAGCACATACTCAACCGCGACCATCATGAAGAATATTTTGAAGGAACCCCTTTCTGGAAGGAAGGCCTTCCCCTGCGGAAACATGGTGATGTATACCGGAAAGTTGCCGTAGTAGCCGGAACAACTTTTTATAAGAGTATGGGACGTTCTGATGACTCCATGAACCTGGGAGGTATCAAGGTGAGTGCTTTGGAAATAGAAGAAATTCTCAACGAGCATCCTTCTATCTTTGAAACGGCGGCTGTGGCTGTTCCACCCGCAGAGGGCGGTCCGGAAGAACTATTCATTTTTTATGTGCCATCTGTTGCTGTACCAGACGAAAACATACTAAAAAAGCAATTGCAGGAAAGGCTATCCGAAACCTTAAACCCTTTGTTTCGGATCAAGAAAATCGTTGCCAGGGAGCATTTACCCCGTACTGCCTCCAACAAATTGATGCGCCGGTCATTGAGAAAAGATTTCGAGGAGATAGAAGGTAAATAGAGCCCTCATCGTGCATAAGGGAAATCGATAACTACATTCCAATCATAGTACCAACCATTTACGCCTGGATTTAGTTAGGCAACCATCCTGGCAGCAGCCTTAACGGATTGTGACGTCATCCACATCCCGAACGATACTCACCAGCAATCCTGCAGCAATCATGGCCACGCCTCCTATGACGAGCACATAAATTGCTTCGTTATTCAGAAAATGTCGTGATATGAATCCCAGGGTACCTGAGGCAATAATCTGTGGGATGACGATAAAGAAATTGAAGATGCCCATATAAATACCCATTTTAGCGGCAGGAAGTGAACCTGCCAGGATGGCATAAGGCATTGTCAGAATACTAGACCATGCCAAACCTACACCCAGCATAGACAACAACAATAAATTAGGGTTTTGTATAAAATAAATACTGATGAGGCTCAGTCCGCCAATACATAAAGAGAGTGTATGCACTTTTTTTCTGCCAATACGCAGGGCCAGCCAGGGTAGTAAAAAGGCTAACAGGGCTGAAAAGCCATTGTAAACGGCAAAACAAATACCTACCCAGTTGGCGCCCTCATTGTAGAGGGCAGACGTGGGGTCACTGGTGCCATACACATGTTTGGTGACAGCAGCCGTTGTATACAGCCACATACAGAACAAAGCAAACCAGGTAAAAAACTGCACGATGGCCAATTGCATCATGGTCTTGGGCATGTTGAAAAAATCAATAAAGATCTGTTTGATACCATGGTCTGGTTGAGAGGTTTCTTCTTCCCCACTATAATGTCTGAACTCTTCAGGAGGATACTCACGGGTTCGGAGGACTGACCACAAGACAGCCGTAAAAAAAGCGAAGGCGCCCAGGTAAAAAGAGAGTTTGACAGAAGGGGGTATTTTTCCGCTGGGGGCCGTGTTATCCACACCAAACCACTCTGTCATGATGTAAGGAAGGGCTGAGGCAATTACCGCTCCCACGCCAATAAAGAAAGTCTGTACGGCAAAGCCGGTAGTACGTTGTATGGAAGGTAACATGTCGGCAACCAGGGCCCGAAAGGGCTCCATAGAAATATTAATGGAAGCATCCATGATCCACAACATGCCGGCAGCAACCCACAAAACGGGAGAGTTGGGCATCATCACCAAAGCCAGACTGGCGAGTATGGCACCAATTAAAAAATAGGGCCTTCGTCTGCCCAGCACCGGATGCCAGGTGCGATCACTGAAATAGCCAATGATAGGCTGCACTAAAAGTCCGGTAGTCGGGGCTGCCAGCCAGAGGATGGGAATTTCATCAGGACTGGCCCCGAGGGTTTCGAAGATACGGCTGGTATTGGCATTTTGTAAGGCAAACCCAAACTGAATCCCCATAAAGCCAAAATTCATGTTCCATATTTGCCAGAATTCCAACTTGGGTTTTTCAATAGTCGTGACAGACGGTTCCATAGAGTACAGCTAATAAGTTAACGCAGAAGGTCAGGTTGTCTATAAGCACCAAAGACTTATGGCTTACTAAGGCATTGGCAAAAGAAAATCAAAATTTGCTGATAATAATACAAACATTGTAATTTTTTTTAGCAGTACAGAAAAATGATTAAGAATTAAAAATAATTAGGAAGCAGCGGAAAGGGTATGTCCTTGTCAAGGGGTTTTCAGCAGACTGAATAGCAAAGGGGAGGGAGAGGGTCAGACAGAGAAAATAAGACTCTGCTCTGCCTGACGTATCAAAGAAATTATTAATATCTAAAAGCTGTACTCAAGACTGACATAGGCACGACGGGTGTCTCTTTTGTAAAGAAAAGTACTTCTGAAGTCATCCGTATTGGCTTCTCCCCCAAAGTTAAAGGTGTTGAAAACATCGCGAAGACTCAGGCTGACACTTCCATTACCACCAAAAAGCCCTTTTTGGAAATTCATGTCTACAAAATATCGGGCATAGTCTTTCCCCTGGGCTTCCACTTCCGGCGATTCATAATTGGCGGTTGTCTGAAAACTCAGATCCCAGGGTAACGCGATGTCGGATACCAGTTTGGCATTCCAGGCAAAACTAGCATTGGTATAGCTTTGATTCAGATTAGAACCATCAATGATACTACGGAACAGAGAGACACTTCCATTGATATCCCACCAGGAAGCCAGCGTAGAAGTCCCTATCAACTCTAATCCGTAATCGGTACCGCTGAGCAGGTTATCGGGCATACGGTAGGAAACACCATTGTCATCTACCGTTAGAATCCAGTCTACTTTATTGTTAGTCCGCCGATAAAATGCCGTAGTGGTCAGGTCTGAACCGGCGAAGGCTGCCTTATGTCCGAATTCCAGGGATTGAATAAATTCCGGTTGCAGGTCAGGATTTCCCGTGCGGATGTTGAGAGAATCGGCAATGTCCGGGAAAGGATTGAGATGCCAGGAACCGGGTCTGTCTATCCGACGGCTGTAGGTGAATTTTAAGGATTGGTCGCCTGCCAGACGATACAACACCTGAACGCTGGGAAATGGGTTCAGGTAACGCTGATCATTTTCTTCCCCGGTATTATAGAGGCGGGTATCCACCAGCGTTTGCTCCAGACGAGTACCCAAAGCTATATCCACCTGATCGAAAGAGTGAGAATAAATTCCATACAGGGCATGGACCTGCTCCTGATAGAGAAAGCGGTTGCTGACATCCGTATTTACCATCCAGGAGGAAGTTTCATCCACAAAATTCTCGAACTGGTAGTCATTATCCAATCTTCTGAAAGTTGTCTTGTACCCGGCTTCTAATTTTCCGTTGGTCAGCGGATGCACATAATCTGCTCTGGCTGTAACAACATGCCTTCTTTCGTCGGTGGCCGCTCTTTGGCGAAGGGGCATGTAAGTTTCTTCAACTTCTGTCGGTCGTGTCAGGGTGTTTTGGGTTTCCAGATTGTCCCGGTAGGAATGGCTCACGGAAGCACTGAACTCCCTGTCTTTCTGGTCAAACTTTCTGGTATAAATGAGGGAATTATCAAAGGTATAGTTTTCTTCTGTCTCCTCATTGTTTCGTATATTGTCTACGGTCAGTTCATTGTTACGGTCATAGATACGGCTGTAGGTTACTTCCGTATCACTTTCGTTTTCTGTTTCAAAAACACCCTCATAGCTTAATTCGCTTTTCGGAAAATAATAATCCAAACCGTAGTTAATGGTATGGCTATTGTCGCTCCGCTCAATATCCCGATCCTGAACAATTCGTCTGGGGTTTTCTCCCAGGATAAATCTCTCACTGCTGGCATTTCCAATACTGGGAGAGCGGCGGTAGTTATACCCGCCAAAGACATTGAAATTTTCATTCTGGTGGTTCAGGTTCAGTGAACCATTCAGCCGGTAACGGGAACCCAGTGTCATTTCTGCTCTGCCATGGGTGCCCATGGTACTTTCATCACCCTGTTTCAGTTTGATATTGATGACACCACCGGTACCCTGTGCATCATATTTGGCATTCGGATTATTCACAATATCTATACTCTCAATGGCGCTGGCAGGAATTTGCGCCAATCCTTCTGACAGGGCAGAGTTTCGTCCGTTGATCAGTACATTGGTAGACCCACTACCACGAATGGTGACCCCTCCGTCTTGTCCCACGGAAATAGAGGGAGTATTTTTCAAAATATCCAGGACACTCCCCCCCACATTGGATAAATTTTGTTCGGGCCGGATGGTAAGTCCTTCCAGGGTTGTTTCAACAGGTTGGGTGACCTTTTTGCCCTGCACCACTACCTCATCCAGTTCTAAGGAGGATTTTGAAAGGGGGAGAGACCCCACGCTTATGTTTCCATTTTCAGCGGACAACTGAAGGTTCTCCATAGCGTAACGCTCATAACCCACAAATTCAATAACAAGATCGTAGGTACCATAATTGAGATTGTCAATAACAAAATTGCCTTCCAGGTCAGTAAAAGTTCCTGTTATCGGTGCTTCTTCTCCTGCCTGGTACACAGACACATTGGCATAAGAAACCGGTTGATCGGCCTCCTCATCCATGACGCTACCCCTAATGGAAGGGCTATTTTGCCCCCATACCACCAGAGGAATAAAAAAAATAATATATAAAAACGGTAACGCTCGCATTCTAATGATTTTAATGGTTTCACTCAAACATATACTATTATGTTAACCTACCCTTAAAATCATTGTTACCAACCACCGCTTTTAATCTACAGACCGGCCATATTAATCTACGAATGTAACTATTTAAGAATACAAAAGAGGGTGGCGGCAGGTTGGTCTGCTACCGCTTACCCTCTGTAATAGGATCGTTTGCCTCAGGAAACAGTCAGCCCGAAGGAAAAATCTGAGGATGGTTTAAAAAATTACCTGAGATATTTTTTCAAAGCCATACCGGCTACTTTCACGAAACTGTTAAAGCTGTAAATATTCTTCAGCAGCTCTTTTCGTGAATACTCCTGTAATGATAACAACAGGTCATCCTGAAACTTTTCATAACCATTCTGAGCTACCATAAAAGCCAGTTCATGGCGTTCCAGGATGGTGCTGAAGAGCCACCCTAACAGAAATTCTCTAATAGTAAAATCAGGGGATTCCATTTTATTCATGTAGATAATTTCTGCCCAGCCAGGTACATGATCGATCATATGTTTGGCCATTTTTTTAGCATACTTTCCTCTGAAAAGACTGTTAAAACTATCTTTGGGCATCCGGATAGGCCCTTTGACATAAAAGTCAACCAGGAAAAAAGGCGTATGATCCATATAACTTAACAGATGGGAGATTTTATCCTCATTCTCGTAAGCATCTATAAAGCCAGGCTCAAAAATAGCCAGGATTACTTTTTCTTTGATGGGTTCTTCCACAGACTTAAACAGCCGAAGATCGATGCCTTGAGAATCTGATTTGAACCAATCTATCTGATTGATGTTCAGTTCTTTTAAGACGGTGTCCAGCGCAATTGAATCCATTTTGGATACTTCTTTCACATGAAAATAATCCGAATACTCGTAATATTTCAGTGAACTGTGATTGGGTTTCAGGAGGCTGGAACAATAAGGGCTTTGTGTGAGGTAAAAGTCTTCCCGGTTTTCGCTGCTTTTGTCTACTACCAGTTTATTGAAGACGTAAAGTTTTTTAAATTTACTGTCCTTACGTTCAATATAATTGAAATCTCTGTCGTCTGCATCAAAGGCTATTCCAATGGAAAAGTGTGCAATCTTACTCCAAAGTGGATTTAAGTCATTGGAAGCTCCTATATCCAGCAGTACGGGAGGGGCCTCCTGAATTTCTTTTCTGTTCTCTATTTGTCGGATCAATTTATTCAAACTCATATCGCTAAGGTTAGGTAGATATTTTTGGCCTCAATATAACAATTATTATCATGGCTATATAGGAAGCCATATGAAATTTTTATGATATCCTGTCGCTCAAAATATAATCTTTTAAATGTATGGTTATACATAACGATAAAAGCTTAACAGAATAGTAATATGGGTCATTAGAATAGGGCAGTAAGAGACTTATGAAATGGATCAGGTAAATTAATGCATAGACGGATGCTTAAGGGACCCGGCACCATCTGTTTCTATCTTCTTTTTTATCTCATGAAAAAAAATACAAAATCCTTCCAATCCACAAGCCACCTTTTCATCGTAGCTGATGTAAAGATTAATCATAGATAATGCAAAGGGTTTAATGAGCCTATAAAAGATGAAACGTTGCATGCTGCAAGGTTTTTACAAGAGGGTCATAGAGCGATGTTGTGCAGTACAACATGCGCTAGTAGTAAAAGGGCGGCTTTTTAAGTTGTCCTTTTATTTTGTATGCTAAACCTGTGCAGAGAGTGGGTTTAGTAGATTTTTCAGGCAGGTGATCTCATAGAAATGGGTACAGGCCAATGCTTGCAGAAAAATGCAACCTGTCGGGAATGAAAGAATTTTCTGGGGTAAAAATTCGGGTTGGTAAAGGCTTAGGTAGAGGAGAGTAAAAATCTGTATCCTTCAAAAAGGCAAGGTTCAAAAATAAATGAGGCGGTTAAGCCAAAACGTGCAGACAGTACAGAAACAAAGAATCAGATAGGTCAGTGGTAGAAAGCATTCATCAGGCACTTCTCTTCATAAAAGTAATAGGGACAAACTCATCGGTAGGCATGCCGATATAATACAACTGCCATTCTTTGTCGTAATTGGCTAGTATCTCCCTGATACATTCGGCGCGGTTGAGTTTGGCTCTGCAATTTTTCCAGTAAAAAACTTCCACTCTGTAATTTTGTTTCTTTAGCTGACCGTTTACCCGGATATCAATTTCGATATCCTGCTGGCCTGCCATGTTTGGTAATGGAACAGATATAGATCCCATAATTCGTTTGTGTTTATATTTCCTAATTCTATTACAAAATACTATTTTCGATTCAAATATCTTCTATCTTTTTCATATCATTTTTTTATTGCGAACAATATTTATAAATTTTGTCCGTTTATGATCATTCCTTTGTTCATAAGCGTACAGGACAGATTGACCTCCAGGGCAGGAAGAGTGAATGAGTCCGGCTAGATTACTAAAAGGAGCCATCTTTATTCCATGTTTATTCATATCAATGTAAGAAATCACAAAAGTTATGCTAAAGAATTTTTTTAAAATTTTGGCGACTTTAGCCGGCCTGGCGCTTATGGGTTACTGGCTTAGTCGTAAGGTAACCTTTTGGGAACTGGAAGCGGTGAAACAAAAACCGCAGCTGCCCCCCACCAATCATCTGCCGAAAGACAAGGCTGCTCCCAAAAAAAAGTCTACCAAGAAGTCGCCGCCCAAAGCTGCACCTACGGCTTCCCCACATAAACCCGTAAAAGCCTCACAAAAAGATGATCTGAAAATCATTAAAGGCATTGGGGCATCCATCGAAAAAAAGCTCAATGGGATGGGCATTTACACCTATGCGCAAATTGCTGATTTTACGCCTGAAGATGAACAACGGATAGGAGAAGCCATCGCTTTTCCCGGACGTATTGAACGCGATGAGTGGGTGAAACAGGCTAAAGACCTAAACAAAAAAGATAAAAAAGGATAAAGTGCAGGCTTGTGGTTGCCTGTGCATTGTCGGCAGGTAATACTGCCTGATTATCTAAATATTTCAACTTTCTGCTAGAATGAAAGAGAATGTAGTGCTGTATATCTTTTTACTCTTGGGCTGGATGGTGCTGACAACTTTCTGGTATACCTGCCATATCAAAAATGTCTGTATTTCAGAAAGTTTTATCTTTACGGAGGGTAAAGTTTATACCGCGCAGGATCATTCTCCGGGTTTAAAAATTATAGGCACCAACATAGGGGTCGACGATAACATCCGGTTCAAACGCTCCAGCCCTGATCCCATGATGTCGAGCCAGATCAAACTAGCCTTCAATAGCGTTCAATCTTATCTGACTTACCAGCCAGACAAAGCCCTGGAAGTGACCGGTATTTACTCTTCAAAAGAGGATAACCCTTCCTTGGTGGATAACCTGGGATTAGCCAGAGCAGAAACGTTCAAAGCCTGGCTGTCGTTGCAGGGCATTGACAGGAAGCAGATCATGACCGGGTTCCAGCAAAGTGATAGCCTCACTTTTCATCAGGATACGCTTCGCCAGGGCCTGTACTTCCGCATCGTAGATCTGTCGGAAAAGGCTCCTGTTGATAAAGTGCAGCTGGAAACCATAAAAGAGCGCCTGATCGCTCACCAACGGCCATTTTACTTTGAGCCAGCCTCTTTTGACCCCATCATAGATGATTCTATACGGGAATATGTGCAGGATTTAAGTGTATACCTGGCAGCTTATCCCGATAAAATGATTACCTTGTTGGGACATACTGATGATACCGGCAACAAAGAAAACAATTTTAGAGTGGGAAAAATGCAGGCCGATGCGGTCCGTCAGTTATTGAGCGAATCGGGTATACCTTCCCAGCAAATCCGTACCAATTCCAGGGGGAATGCAAACCCTGTCACAACGGAAGAAACCCGGCAGAAGCGGCAACAAAATTACAGAGTGGAAATTCAAATTGACTGATTGAAACAATGACACAAGCTATACTTGAGATTGTCTTTATGTTGGCTGTCTCAACTTTTCTGGGTTACAAGATCGGGGTCCTCTTTGAAAGGAGAAGAAGCAGGCTATTACAGCGCCTGTATGACAGGCAGTCCAAGAAGGTGGAAGAACTGACTTTTGATTTGAATCATTGTATACAGGTAAGGCGACGCGTACAAAGCCAGTTGTATCAACTGCGAAAACAGCAGGAGATTCAGGAAGAAGCGACGCCTTCAATCATCGACAGTCAGGGCAAGATAAAAACGATGCCCCGTCACCAGAAAGAATAAGTTTTCAACCCTTTCCTGTGTGACAGGAGGCAGGCTCATTCTGTCTAAGAACCTGCCTAGCCCCTTGTATGCTGTGTAAGGCCGGCTTATTGTTGAAGCAGAAAACCAATCCCCATGGTTTGACCAATCTGCAGGCTGTTATCCTGGTCTATATCATACAACAGAATGGCACCCATACTAAAATTGATATACTCCGTGAGCTTGGCATTGAAAGCAAAATCCAGACGGTGATCCAGGCTATCAACAGCCAGGCTCTCATAGCTGGCAAAAAGCATGTATCTTGTCTGTAAATTGATGTTTTCCGTAAGATTTTTGTTGAGCTCAGCGACTAACTGAGAAGCCAGCCATTCGTACCGAACGGTTTCTCCGATGGGTACGCCAAAGTTTTTTTCTTCTTCCCGGTTGAGGTACAGCGTTTGGTCAGTAACAAAAGTCAATCTGGGGGCAAACGGGCTTAAGCGCAACCAGAAGTAGTCTGTTGGCTTATACTCAAAGCCCAACGAAGTCGTCAGAAAACCAGGAGCCATGAACCGGGAAATGGTAACCGCATCTTCGTCTCCCTGTGCATCTTCAAGATACCGGTATCCGGGTGCCAGCTGACTCAGAAAATTTACCGACAAAAATCCACTCCAATCTTCTGCTATGTTGTAACCTATTTTAGTATCCACAAAGATACGGTCCTGGCTTTTTCTGACATCCTGATCCGCATTTTTTACCAGACCATACAGGACCTCTATCTGATTATCCCAGGACCAGGGATTGCTTTGGTAGTGCAATTGGTAATTAAAAAGAGAATTTAAGGCAAAAGAATTCACACCACCGGCTGACCAGTTTTCGCTAAAGGAGGCCTGAGAGAAATTTACCCCAAATTGTATGGCATTCCACCAAGTGCTATCCACATCGAGGTAGTGGAGGGTCGTATCTTTGGGAGAATTATCCTGCGCAAAAAGAAAGGCTGGCCATCCGACCAGCGCTATTACAAGTATATAGATCTTCATATCGAAATTTATGAATTTTTTCGATATAATATATCACTTTTTTTCTTCAAAAATATGAGCATCCACCTGAGGAAAGGGAATTGTGATACCTTCCCGGTCAAAAGCTTTCTTGACTTTTTCATTGACCTCAAAAAATAAATTCCAGTAGTCGGGCTGATTAACCCGGGCTCTTACCTTCAGATTGACCGAGCTGTTGGCCAGTTCTGATAAATTGATATAAGGATTATCCTTCTCAATCACCCGTTCGTCAGTAAACACAATGTCTTTGATAATTTGCCTCGCTTGGTCTATATCATCACTATAACTGATACCAAATATCCATTCTACCAAGCGGGTAGGTTCGGTTGAGTAATTAATAATTTTATCATTATAGAGGGGGCCATTGGGTAGGATAATGGTTTTGTTATCATAAGATTTTAGAACGGTATGGAAGATCTGGATTTCTGTGACAAGGGCTGTTACCCCCTGAGCTTCAATGACATCTCCCACCCGAAAGGGTTTCATGATTAGAATCAGGATACCCCCGGCAAAATTAGAAAGGCTACCCTGTAAGGCCAAACCAATGGCCAGGCCTGCCGCTCCCAGTACGGCGACGAAAGAGGTGGTTTCTATACCCACCATCCCGGCAATGCTGATGATGAGCACGATGATGAGCAGGGCTTTGAGCAGTCCGGAAAGGAAAGGAACCAGGGAGGGATCTACTTCCCGTTTGGTTAAAATGTTTTGCAGGGATTTCACAATTCTTTTGATGAGTGCCAAGCCAACAATAAGCGTAATAATGGCTAAGATGAACCGGGGAATGTAAAGCGCCGCCAAATCGCCAAACTCCGCCAGAGTGGCAGAGAAATCAAAATCTTCCAGCATAATGTTGAGGGGTTAAAAATTTACAAAGTCGCTAAAATAATAAAGCTATGTAAAAGGCAGACATGATTGATCAATTTTCTGAATTTAATAAGAATTTATAACCAATCAGGACAATTTTGCTTTTTAAGAAAAGGAAGGGAATGCAATAAGAGAGAAAGCTTATCGTCTATAGACGTACCTTCTTGAATAAAAATTTTTGATAGTTAGATTCTTAACCCATGGCGACCTATCTGTTAAATCCTGAACTCAACACCATTGATCCGGATTTTAAAGGTAATCTATTTGACAAGGGCCAATTTCGTGCCGATGGTATGACCAGCGAGGCCTCTTATCGAAAAGTGCTCCGATGGCAACTTTCCAAAAATCCTCAAAAGCTGGAAAAGGAAAAGGACTCGTTCAGGGTCAATGTGGTGCCAGGACGTTCTTTTCTCAGCGGTCAGGATAATATGATTGTATGGCTGGGGCATGCCTCCTTTTTTATTCGGGTCAACGGCATTCAGATGATCACAGATCCCTGTCTGAAAGACCTGCCCATTGTTAAGCGAAAAGTGGGTTTACCCTGTTCTATCAAAGAAATGCTGGGACTGGACTATATGCTGATATCCCATGGACATCGGGATCATTTTGATAAGGATTCTATCAGCCAGCTCATGCATCAAAACCCTCAGATGCAACTGTTGCTCCCCTTGAAGATCAGCGATCTATTTGGCAAAAGGAAACACCAGGTCGCTTACCAGGAGGCTGGCTGGTGGCAGCAATACAAGGTGGATACCCTGGACCTGTATTTTCTGCCTGCCAAGCATTGGAACCGGCGTGGACTGACCGACTTTAACCAAAACTTATGGGGTAGTTTCTTGATCAGAACACCCCAGCAGTCCATTTATTTTGCGGGAGACTCTGGTTATGCAGGGCACTTTAAGGAAATCAGGGAAAAGGTGGGCGCGCCGGATATTTGTCTGATGCCGGTAGGTGCCTACAAACCCTCCTTTATCATGCAGCCAGCCCATATGAGTCCGCAGGAGGCGGTGAAGGCTTTTCAGGATTTACAGGGAAAAGTCATGATTCCGATGCACTATGGCACCTATGATTTGTCGGACGAACCCCTCGGCGAACCCGTTCGGATATTAAAACAATATCAGCAGGAAAATAGGATAGGAGGCACTTTAAAAATGCTGGCCGTTGGGGAAACCTTCAAAATCTGACTAATCTATATTATCTTTAAAAAGACAGGAAGAGAGGTTCCTTCTCCTTGGCTTTCCTTTAACAAACAAAAAGCCGGAAGTGACTCCCAGCTCTTTGTGAACGTCCATTATGAAAATCATAATCTGCAAGAGTAAAGGTATAAGGAAAATGTTTCTTTTAGGTTAAGCGAATATTAAGATATAATGAAGTTGTCGTATTCGCCAGTCGCAGTCTCTATGCCTTTTTCCAGGGGCCGGTGATCGCTAGCGTGAGGCCTGCGCCCTGTATGTTGACAAAATAGGTCTGGCCGGAAGGAGAAAAGACGCCTCCGGCAAGCTCTGAAGGAAAGCCAACATTTTCACCTAACTTATAACACTGCCCTTGTGGGGTAATGCCCACCAAAAATGGATGAGGATCATCTTCGCAGATGACTAAATCTCCCCAGGGAGATACTGTCAGATTATCACAGCTTTTTAGAATATTGGTATCCTGGGTCTCTAAAAATAACTCCAGCTTACCCGGTGCTTCCTTTTCACGGGAAGTACCTTCATAAGGACTGGGTAGATAGCGAAAGATCTGACCACTGCTGATAGCGCCACCATTGGTACAGGCAAAGAAAATTTCTCCTTTTCCATACCACATCCCTTCCCCACGGGCAAAACGGGCTGCCCCTTTGTCAAAGCCCCGATACCGGAGATCATCTTCCGGAGACAATACCTTATCTATATCCAGCCAGCTGACTTCCATGGGCTGATTTTGGGTCATTTTAGGAGTCGTCAGATCCGGCCAGTTGCGGGTATCAAAACTGTTTTGTGCTTTGAGAGCCAGCACCTGCAGTTTACCTCCCTTGTGTAGCTGTTGGGGTACCCGGGGCACATAGCGGTAAATCAGGCCATCCGGACGATCTTCTGTTTGGTAGACAATACTAGTGGAGGGGTCTACCGCTACGGCTTCATGGTTGAAACGGCCCATGTCTTTCAGAGGAACAGGATCTGTCAGTGATATTTTCGTAGAGGCCGGTACTTCAAAATTGAAGCCATGGTCTTTTTCCATTGTGCCGTCGGCCCTATTTGTATTTTCTTCACAGGTAATCCAGCTATTCCAGGGAGTCATACCGCCGGCACAGTTGCGGTTGGTACCCGTCAGGCTCAGGTAGGAAGTTTCTACCTGTCCGGTTTTTTCATTATACACCAAAGTCGTGGTGCCTCCGGCTGAAGGAGTAAGGCCACTGCCAAAATCATATACTTTCCGGCGGTCGATTTTTTTCAATAACTGAGGATCCTGACCGTAAGGTCCTTTATCACTTCCCGGACTGATTTCATGATTTCGGATGAGGATGACCTGATCTTTTCCGCCGGCAAAGGCAGCCATTCCATCAGGCAGTTCGGGACTCAGGAAGCCGTCGGTCATGGGCGTGCCCTGTTTGAAGATCACCCGGTAAGAAAAACCCTTTGGTAAGGATAAGATACCTTGTGGATCAGGTTGCAGAGGGCCATAACCAACAGTGGAGGCAGCCCAGGCCTGGGTTTCTATCATCCGGTGCAATCCCAAAAAACCTAGGCTGACAATGCTGGCATTTTTTAAAAAATCTCTTCTGGTAGTTTTCATGCAAAAAGCTTTTAAGTGGAGATAAACGCTGACAAACTTAAAGTTATTCTTTATGAAGTATAGGGTCTGTTTGTTATGAAAGTGTTAAAAGTTCTTTTCTGAAACAGTATACAGCCTTACTTTTGGGCGGCAGAAATGTATCTAAGGATTCTCAGCCTGACCGTACAATATAGGAATTAAAATAATGTTCGGGAAAGAAATTCATTTTCAACCAGCCACATGACTATGCAGAAAGACCAATGCATCCAATTAATCTGGAAGTATCATTTGATGAACCATACCTTAAAAAAATCAGATTGTATTCTGGTGCTGGGAAGCCATGATCTCAGGGTAGCGGAAAGAGCCATTCAGCTGTATCAGGATCAATGGGCCGGCTATCTCATCTTTTCAGGTGGATTGGGTCGTTTAACAGAGGGCGTATGGCAGCAAACGGAAGCCGAGCGCTTTGGTGCTTTGGCTGTGCAACAGGGGGTGCCTGAAGATAAAATTCTGCTGGAGAATCAGTCTACCAACACCGGAGAGAATCTCAGATTAACCCGTCGGTTATTGGATGAAAAGGGACTTCGCTTTGATACTTTCATTGTGGTGCAAAAGCCTTATATGGAAAGAAGGGCGTATGCGACCTTCAAAAAAGAATGGCCGGATAAAGATTGTGTTGTGACCTCTCCGCTGCTGGACTTTGAAACATACTGCCAAACCAATGATCCGGATATTAACCGGGAAATTGTAACCCATCTGCTGGTGGGAGACCTTCAGCGCATCCGGGTGTATGCTGACAAAGGTTTTCAGATTTCTCAGGAAATTCCTGCCGATGTATGGGAAGCCTATGAAACCTTAAAAGCCATGGGATATACAAAACATTTGATCCCAGAGTAGGCAACCTGACCGAAACTTTTTTATTTTAGCGTATCAACTCATCTAACCTTCTGAACTATGTCCTTTATCATTAAATGGGTATTATCAGCCATTGCGGTACTGGTAGCTGCTTATTTGCTGCCCGGTGTGACGGTAGAAAGTTTCTGGGCTGCGCTGATAGTTGCGATAGTGCTGGCTCTGATGAATGCCACCCTGAAACCACTGCTTATCATCCTGACCATTCCGATTACAGTGGTCACCCTGGGGCTGTTCCTGCTGGTCATCAATGCGATCATCATTCTGCTGATAGATGCTATTGTGGCAGGCCTTTATGTAAATGGATTCTGGTGGGCACTGGCTTTCAGCCTGATTGTCTCTATCCTGGGAGCCTTGTTTGATGATATTGCAGAGAAGGTATAAGTTCACCATTCCAAAACCCTATAGAAGGTGAACTTAGAATAGTGAACTTAGAACATTAATACAGGGGGATTTTAGGTTTGTTCTGTAAAATATCCTCTATCTTTTCCATAACCTCCACCGTAAGTTTGTCTTTGTGTTCTATGGCTTTCAGATTGCTTTTGACCTGTTCTACCCTGGAAGCACCCGTGATGGCCGTACTTACATGAGGGTTTTTCAAACACCAGGCCAGCGCCAGGTGGGGCATACTGATCCCTATTTCATTAGCCATCCGGGAGAGCTTCCTTACTTTTTCCAGCTTGGGCTGTGCTTTTTCTCCTTCAAAAATATCCCGTAACCAGGGAATATCGTCGTGGCTGTTGGCACGGGAATCTTCCGGTATTCCTTCATTGTATTTTCCTGTCAGCAGACCGGAAGCCAGAGGAGACCAGATGGTGGTGCCCAACCCGATTACATCATATAGTTTATAATATTCCCCTTCCACTTTGGCTCTCTGCAGCATGTTGTATTGAGGCTGCTCCATAGTAGGTGGGGTCAGGTGATACTGCCGGGCTACGGCATACGCTTCCATGATCTCCTGTGCGCTCCATTCGGAGGTACCCCAGTAAAGTATTTTTCCCTGTTGGATCAGGTCATGCATTACCCGTACGGTTTCTTCTACCGGGGTGGTGAGGTCCGGTCTATGACAAAAAAATAAATCGAGATAGTCTACGTGCAGCCTTTTCAGCGCAGCATGACAGGCTTCAAAGACATGCTTACGGCTAAGCCCTTTCTGGTTAGGTTTGTCGCCTCCCCAAAACACTTTGCTGGAGATCACCAGGGTATCCCGGCTCCATCCGGCATTTCTTAGAATTTTGCCCATTACCTCCTCGGAACGTCCTTCGGCGTAGGCTTCGGCATTGTCAAAAAAGTTAACACCCCCTTCATAAGCGGCATACATGCAATCTTTGGCCAGGGCTTCATCTATCTGTTTTCCGAATGTAAGCCAGGAACCATAAGAAAGTTCACTCACTAATAATCCTGATTTTCCTAATCGTCTATACTCCATACATTGTGTTGGTTGAAAAATGTTTGATACGATTATAGGAACTGTCATTAGCGTAGAAGGTTTGCGCTCTGAGCCTTCCCGTGGAATGGGTGTTGCGGTTTTTTCAGTGGATGGTGATGATTATCAGCATAAAATGGGTTTTGCGAGATACATGATCGTTTTTTTTCTTTGGAAAAAACCTGAAGGAATCATAAAAGGATAAATTTCTGCCAATCCGAAGTTTCCTTGTGCGTATATGCTTACCTTTGAGGTTCCTAACCTAACTCTGCATACTATGAAATATTGGGTCATTGGCTGTTGGCTTTTCCTCCTGCTGGTCCGTTGTTCAGCACCTCAAGCTGATAACCCCAACAACGGGAACAATGGCGTTATCCTGGATTCGGTTTTCGAGGCTTATTATGAAGAAAGATTGTCGCTGTATCCCTTGCAGGCGACCAGCCTGGGCGATAGCCGCTACAACAGTATGCTGCCCAATGATTTGAGTGAAGCCTACCGGGAAAAACTGAAAAACTTTTATGCCAAATACCTGGATCAGATCAAAGCAATAGACCGGGCTACGCTGAACGAGGCTCAGCAGTTGAACTATGATATCTTCCGATGGGACATGGAAATCAATCTGGAAGGATTTCAGTATGCTACGCATCTGCTGCCGGTCAACCAGTTCTGGGGATTACCCCTATCATTTGCCCAATTTGGATCTGGGGCCAGCGATCAGCCTTTTAAAACCGAGCAGGACTATGATGACTTTCTGGGCAGAATCAATGGTTTTACTGTATGGGTAGATACAGCTATCGCCAACATGAAAAAAGGAATACAGCAGGGGGTGGTACAACCCAAAGCCATTGTGGTCAAGGTGTTGCCTCAGTATGAATCTTTTCTGGTAAACAAAGTGGAGGAAAGTCTTTTTTACCAGCCTGTTCAGAACATGCCGGACACTTTCAGCGACAGCACAAGAACCCGTTTGACACAGGCCTATAAGGCGGCCATTCAGGAAAAAGTGATACCGGCGTATCAGCGGCTTTATGAGTTTATGAAAAATACGTATCTGCCAGCTTCCCGCGCTTCTACCGGTATCAGCGATATTCCGGGCGGAGAGGCTATCTACCGTTATCTGGTGAAGTACTGGACAACCACCGAACTGAGCCCTGATGAAATTTTTGAAAGGGGGCAGCAGGAGGTGAGCCGCATCCGGCAAGAAATGGAAAAGGTGAAAACAGAAGTAGGTTTTGAAGGAAGTCTGCAGGAATTTTTTAACTACCTCAACACCGATCAAAAATTTTTTCCTTTTGATGCGGATGAAGAGGTGCTGGCCGCTTACCGGGCCATAGAGGAGAAAATGAAACCACACCTGCCTGAGTATTTCAGCACGTTTCCCAAGACTGCTTTTGAAGTCAGACAGACTGAAGCGTTCCGGGAAGCCTCCGCCAGTGCCGAATACCAGCCGGGAACGTTGGATGGCAGCCGCCCCGGCATCTTTTATGTGCCTATTCTGGAACCTGAGGAGTACAATGTTACCCAGATGGAATCCTTGTTCCTGCATGAAGCCATTCCCGGTCACCATTTTCAGGTTTCCTTACAACAGGAGATGGAAGAGGTACCTGGTTTCAGGAGGATCAACTACTATGGGGCTTACGGGGAAGGATGGGCACTGTATTGTGAGGGACTGGGAAAAGAACTGGGCTTGTATACGGATCCCTATCAGTATTTCGGCAGGCTGAGCAGTGAGATGCACCGGGCCGTAAGGCTGGTGGTAGATGTGGGCATGCATACCAAAGGCTGGACCAGAGAGCAAGCCATAGCCTATTCACTGGAGAATGAAGCGATCAGTGAAGAAGAAGCTACCGCTGAAATCGAACGCTATATGGTGATTCCGGCCCAGGCCTTATCCTACAAGACCGGTGAGATGAAAATATTGCAGCTCCGACAGGAAGCCCGTGAAACAATGGGGGACACTTTTTCTATGGGGGCTTTTCATGAAGAAGTACTGAAAGAGGGAGGAATGCCTCTGGAAATAATGGAAGCACAGATCAAACAATGGATGCAGGAAGCCTTGTAACATCAGGTCGGGACTGGGCTGAATCACTGTTCTTCAAACAATCTGACCACCTGATACCCTTTTTCTTCCAGCATCTGCCTCAGGCTCCAGGTATGAATGGCACCTACGACAATGACGCCACGCTTTGCCTGTGTTTTTTCCAGTACTTCTGCAATGTTATTGCTCATCTTGCGGCTTCTCAAAGTCCAGTATTTTAAGGAATTATGGCTGCTTTCTGAAGGTGTTAGCGTCAGTCGCTGCTGGTACTCCATTTCACGGTTCCGGTCATATTGGATGGAATTAAGAAATTCAAATACATTGCTTTGATCCTGTATTCTGCGTTCCGGCACTCCCAAAACCGAATCCATTTTATTTTTGATGGCTTCTTCCTGTTTTACCTTCCATTGATCCTGGATATAGCTCCTGAGTTCACGGTCGTTGGCACGCAGCGCTTTATCATAGGCATACTCATCGTCACGGTTATCGAACCCATAAATTCTGGGTAGATGCAGTGCCTGCGCTGTTGGAAAGATGATCTGAGAAAACTCATCTTTTTCTTCACCAGTCACAATCAGTTGATACATATCCAGGGTGTCTATAGAAAACAGTTTGTCATCGACGATAGCCATGACCGAGTCATTCTGACGGTAGGTGCCAAACAGCTGATAAGATTGATAAAGCGTGTTGGCAATGTCAAATTTTAAGAGGTTGGCATGCAGCAAATTCGCCAGACAAAGAGGATTGTATGGGTCTTCCGACAGTAACACCTGGTTGCTGAGAATGACACTATCGGCCATTCTGATCTGTATATTCTTCTTATTCAATAAGTGCTGGAACAGTGCGAAATTTTGACTGTAACTGAAGACGAGCTCATTGGCATATTTGTCATCGGCAGGTGGCAATTCAACAAAAAATACTTGCGGGTCGAAGGTGATGATTTTTTCTTTTACCGCCTGAATGGCCTCTACCGGTGTATCTCTCAGATCATGGGAAGTGCCCACCAGTAAAAGGGTAGGGGTTTCTGAGACTTTCTCAGTCTGAAATGTTCTTTTGGCACTATTACAGGAAAAAAAAAGTAAGAGTAGAAGCAACTGCAATAAGTGGAATCTCATGTGTTGTATAACGATTACCATGCCTGTTCGTTTGATGCAAAAGTGAAAAATCTTATGAAAGCGAACAATGGGTACTGAAAGAAAGGTAATAAAAAATGAATAATGTAGACCTGTAAAATGATAGCGGAGTAATTTCTTCATAAACTATTAAAAACAGGTTACAAAGATATTCCGAAGTTTGACTAACTGCTATATAGCTTATTCACCTTTTGATTTCTGAAATGTAACAAGAGGAAACAGAGGCCATGTGTTGATTTCTCTGGTCATATACAAGGTTCGTCCGGTTGAAGTTTGAGAACAGTAAGGGTGGCTGTGGGGGTTCATGTCAGCGAAGCTGCCATCATTGCCTGAAAGCAGCGGATTCCAGACCAGCCGAAATGAAATTTTCTGATGTTGCCTTTAAAACCGCACAATCTTCATTCAAATGTAGCTCAATAGCAACACTGCCTGTAGGTATTACTTACAGGTAGTGTCTTTTTTGACCAGTGCCTCCTTCGAATTATGGAAAAACAAATCCGTTAGGGGCAATTCCCGACGCAAAGTTGTCCAGCATTGTCCCATTCGTTTGGTATCGAAGGACCGTTCCCTCTGCATCAAAAGAAGAGGCCAGGCCTACATATAAAATATTACTGTTAGGATCAATTCCCAATCCATAAAAACTGTTGCCAACGATAAGGGGATTTTCAGGTAGGTTGGTAGCCTGAATGCTCATCCCATAGATAGCGGACTCTGTGGAAGGATAAGGCTCTGACCCGATGAAGAAAAGCGAGTCACGCGGGACATTCAGGGTAAACTTACCATTGGCACCGGTGCCGGCAGCTGATACTGTTTTCATGATCTCGTAGGTGTCCGGATTCAGCTGCACAAAGGCGGGCGTACCTCCAAAACCGCCAGTGGTGCTGACCCAAAGCATTTCATCCTGATCCAGGGCTAGCAGCGAAGGGCCGGAATTTATCACCAGGATGGTATCTACTGCATCGGTTTGGGCATTGATCACCGATAGGGTATTGGTAAAGCTGTTGGCCACAAATACTTTCTGATCTACTGCCAGGATACCTTCCGGACCCGCGTTGGTAGCAATCTTTTGGATGATGGTTTGGTTGTCCAGATTCAGTACAAACACCCTGGAATTCGGAAGGTTGTAGTTTTCATCGTAAGGTCCCCACACCGAAACATACCCTTTGTTGCCTACAGTAGTCATATAGCGGGGCGTGATCAGGCTGGTATCTTCTATCGGAGCGACCAGACGTTCCAGCGTTTGCGGATTCACTATCTCTATTTTATCGGCAGCATTACAGAGAATATAGGCCTGCTCCCGGTGGATATGCACCGACTGTACGCCTGCACTCAGACCTTGTTGGTTAACAGTTTCAAAAGCTTGATCGGTATACGCATTGAGGATGGGGTCATAAAGACCCAAAGTGCCATTGCCTGCTCCAAACTGACCTTCATTCACCACAATGACGGTGCCCTGTCCGGGCTGGTCTTCGCCCTCCTGGCAAGCGGTAATACAGATAATGCCGAAGCATAAAAATAACAATGAGAATCGTTTAGTGCTGATCATACGTTTTTGAAATTTGAGAAAAATGAATTTGTACACTGAGTTGAAAATGGATACCAGGCATAGCCCGGTTTTCTATGTTCTGGTAACGGGTATTGAAAAGATTATTCACCCGCAGCCCCATAGTACTGTGAGTTTTCCAGAAAGTTGTTTGTTTTCCCAGATAGGTACTGGCGAGAAAATAGCCTTGCAGGGCAGTTCCGTTGGTTGTCGTGAGGAAGCGCTGGCTCGTATAGGTGCCATTACCTTGAAAAAACCACTGACGCCACTGGTATCGCCCATGGATGACTGCCCGATGCCGGGGTGTATAGGGCAATTGCTTATTCAGTGAGCGATCGTAAGAGGAAATCGTTTTTTTGTTGACAGAGGAAGTAAAGGCATACTGTAACCCCATGTCCAGGGTTTGCTGCTGCTCTGTCCATCGAAGCCGGCTGCTCCATTCGGCACCCTGTGCCAACACCTCTCTCAGGTTTTCGGGACGCCAGTAAGCACCCTGATCTGTCCACATGATCCAATCCTGAATGCGCATCCGATAATACGTAGCCTCTGTGGTGAAGGAGAACTTCTGAAAACTGGTCTGGTACACCACACCACTTTCTGCACTCCACCCGCTTTCCGGTAACAGGTCAGGATTTCCTCCCGGCTGCCAATACAGGTCATTGAAGGTAGGGATCCGGTAGTTGCGGGAAAGTTGTGCTTTCCACTGCAGTTTTCCGGAGGGTTTCTGCCATAGCATATACTCACTGCCTAAGGCAGGGGCTAGTGGCGCTGTAAAACCGGTAGCATATTCTTTGCGGATGTTAAAAGTAAGGAGCCAGCGGTTCGCAGGCTGGTAACGAAGAGACGAGAAAAAGTCGTATCGTTTCTGCTGTGTATTTTCTTCATAATTGGCTACCTCCGGTCGGATGTATTGGAAATGCCCCCCTGCTTTCAGTTGCAGCCGGGGAGAGATGTTTTTTTCATAGGCGAGCTGACTGATCAGCCGGGAGGTCTCGATAGGGGTTTGCCCATCGTAAACCTGATAGTCGTTGACAAACCCTGACCATAAGCTCAGGTGCCCCCAGTTTTCCACCTGATGATATTCCAGCGACAGTCGAAGGTGTCTGTCCAGGATATCTTCATAGGTGCCGGGTTTTAAATTGTTGCCCATCACCGGTTGAATTTCGTTGCTGCTGTTTTCATACCACCCATGCACATAGAGATATCGGTGGTTGCTGAAACGATAACCCATTTCCTGCAAAATGCCTGTATTTTGAATGGCTGCATTTTCCTGCTGCTCTCTCGGGCGGCCGTAGCGGGCTGTATTAAGGAAAGAGAAGGTATTGTCAGTCTGGTAATAGTACACCTTGGTTTTTCCTTCCCATCTTCCTGATCCATAACTGCTTTTAAGCCCTGAGAAATTTTCACCAAAACTACCGATTTGTTGTATCAGCTGGAGGTCAATGCCTTCCTGCCATTGCGGAATAGACTGAAGCAGGATACTGCCTCCCAGGGCATCACTGCCATACCAGGCACTCCCCCCTCCAAAATGCACATCTACCTCGTCAAACATAAAGACCGGCAAATTGGAAAAGTCGGTGCTCCCCAGGGTCATGGCATTCAGGTTGATGCCGTTCCACAATACGGCCGTATGACTGGCACTGGTACCCCGGAAAGCAACGGTGGAAGCCATGCCATTCCCATATTCTCTCAGATAGAGAGAGGATTGTTGCCGTAGCAGCTCTCCCAGGTTGGTGGCCTGAAGCGAAGCGACAGCCGCAGAATCTATAGGTTGTATCTTGGTGCCCGCGGCATATTTTTCAGGAGGAATACCAACGACTTCCACCGTTTCCAGCCATTGCACACTATCAATCGCCTGTCCAAAGACAGCGCCATAGGATAGCCCTAAGATCCATGTAAACAACAAAAACTTCATGGCTTGTCAGGGTTAGAAGTGATGATTCTTAGCTGCTGCAGCAGTTCTTCTATTGAATAGCATATTCCTGTGTGGGGACCATCAGAAATATGCCAGGTGGGCTTCCCTGGAGGAATGACGATACCTGGTGTCCCCTTTTCGGTATTGTTGACCGTGTAACCTTCTCTTTCCAGCGCTCTCCTGGTCCATAGAAAAGCTTCTCCCTCTCCCTGCAGGCAGAGAGAAAGCTTTTCTTGATGACGTAGCCGGAAGTTGCCGGAGGTAATGTCAAACCCCATGCTTTCATGCTGGAATACCTGCTGAATAGCGCCCTGTAACACCAGATCTTCCGGAACTCCGGCCACTATGGATTGATCCTGCATCAACCATAACCTGTCAGCGCATTGCAGGGCCAAATCCACATCATGCATGGTCATCAAAATGGCTTTGCGGGTTTCCTTCACCATCTCCCGAAGCAGGCTGACAATACTCATGCGATTGGGTAAATCCAGATGAGCGGTAGGTTCGTCCAGAAAGATCAGGGGCGTATCCTGTGCCAGGGCACGGGCTATCATTACTTTTTGGCGCTCTCCGTCGCTCAGATGATGCAGATGACGGTGTATCAGCGGGGTGATCCCTGTTGTTTGAATGGCCCACTGTACTTTCTGATGGTCTTCTTCCTGCATCCTGCCCAGCCATCCCGTATAGGGATATCGTCCCATAGCAACCAGCTGATAGACCGACAGGTTTCCGACAGTGACGGGGTCTGTCAGCACGATACTCACTTTTTGAGCCAATGCACCCGGTTGCATCTGTCGTATGTTTGCATGCTCCAGCAGTACGGTTCCCGCAAGGGGCGGATGCATGCCGGCCAAGGTGCGCATCAGTGTGGATTTTCCAATCCCATTGACTCCCAGCAGACAGGTCAGCTCTCCAGTTTGCAGCGAAAGTTGCAGCTGTTCGGCCAGCACACGATTACCTTTTTGCCGGTGGTAACCAATCGACAGGGCTTGTGCAGACAATATGGTACTACGATCAGCCAAAGCTCGCTTTCAGGTTATTTCGACTGAGAATGACCCAAATTACTACCGGTGAGCCAATCAGTGCGGTAATGGCATTAATGGGTAGGGTCAGGGTGCTGCCCGGCCATTGAGAGATCAGGTCGCAGACCAGCATGATGAAAGCTCCCATCAGGCAGCAGCCAGGCACCAGGAGTCTGTGTTCGGCAGTGTTCAATAGTGAACGGACCAGGTGGGGTACGGCAATGCCTATAAAGCCGATTGGCCCACAAAATCCGGTGATGCTACCTGCCAGCAGACTGGTGGTGGTGATGATGAGCACCTGGGCTTTGTAGACAGGGAGCCCCAAACTCCGGGCGTAGTTCTCTCCCAAGAGCATTCCGTTGAGCCACTTGGAAGAAAAGAATGCAAGCACTAAGCCGAAGGCGACAGCGGGAAGCATTGCGAACAGATGGGTAGTAGTTACCCCGCCCAGGCTGCCGAAAGTCCAGAGTAAATAATCTTTAATCTGTTCGGGTTGGCTGAAATATTGCCAGATACTCACCAGGGAGAGGGTGATGTTTCCCAGCATAATCCCTACGATCAGCAATATTACATTGTCTCTCACCCTTAAGGAAACCAACAATATAATGATTAATACCAGGGCGGCTCCTGCGCTGGCTACCACCATCAGGAGCCAGCCGCCGGCTACCCCTAGCTGACGGATCGTGTACAAGGTAGTCACACCGCTTCCGGTGAGCATGACCGCTGCCACTCCCAGGCTGGCTCCCGCTGTTACTCCTAATACTGACGGTCCTGCCAGGGGATTCCGAAAGAGTGTCTGCATTTGCAGCCCACCGACAGAAAGGCCGGCTCCCGCCAGCAGGGCTGTGATTGCCTTGGGCAGCCTGATTTTGTAGATGATATTGACCCAGGCAGGCTCACTTTGATCCTGGTTGAACAAAATCTGAAATACCGCTGGCAAGGGTATATCTACGGAGCCCAGGGCAATATCCAGGATAAAAAATACCAGCACGGCTAACCCCAGTCCCACTATGAATAGGGTTTGTCGGAAAGGGGAAGCATTTTTCAACCTTTTTGGCGATGATGTAGCCGTTGGCACAGACAATTTTATCAGTTTATTTTTTGGTAATAATATAAGGTGTCATCCGGTAGTACTTCCGGATGGAGGATTTTCACCACATCGGCCAGCACCCTTTCGGGATGTACCGTACCACTTTCAAAAAAATCGTTGCCCAGGCCTGTACTATTCATTCGCTTATTGTGGTTGTAGATCTGGTCCTGCTGAAAAGCCTTGAAATCGGCAAAGCGGGCATCTTTGGCCAGGAGTTCCTGTCTGGTGCTGACTTGTCCCGGATTCAGCCAGTAATCAGCTTGCAGGCCATAGGCATACATGGTTTCAAAAGAAACCATAATACTGACGGCAGAACTATCTTGTGCCCAGGGCCAGGTAGCGGCTGCGGTTTGAAACAACTGACTACGCTCGCTTTTTCCTCCGGGAACATGCCAGACATCCTGAAATGGAGACCCGATGATAATTTTAGGCTTGTCTTTGACCAGGGTGGCCAGTGTGGCAATACTGTCATATTGAGCCTTTACCTGAGAGAACTTTTCTTCGGCGAGGGCTTCACGGTTGGTCAGGGCGGCCATCAGTTTTACCCATTCTGCTTTGGCCAGTAAAGAGCTTTCCATCCATTCGGTATTGACAATAACAGAAATACCGGCCTCGATGAGCGGTTGAAACCGATCCAGGGTAGTACCGGGCATCCCGGAAACGATCAGCAGATCGGGAGAAAGGGCCAGCACCTGCTCTGTATTCAGATTTTCTCCGCTCCCGACTTCTGTGATGCTTCCTTCCCTGATCTTTTGTCGGATGGTCTCATGAAAGACATAATCCGCCTCATCAATGCCTACAATTACATTTTCAGCGTTCAAAAAGGCTAATTGACCCAGATGCGTGGTAGATTGGGTAATGATTTTCCGTACGGGGATTGTGATGGTTTGGTCGAAAGGCATGGCCTGGGGTGGGGGCGTATCTTTTGGCAACAGCAGATATCGGGTGGTATCCTGTTCCTGGATCAGCTGAAGCTCCTTATAATGCGCATGATATAGGAGATTGAACCCCTTAGCATGACTGACTTCAAGCGGGATAAAGGTTTCAGGTTCATCTTCCTGGAAATCGACAGTTTCCTCCCGGGCAGTTCTGGGCTGACAATGCTGCAGAATGATGAAAAGTATACATATACCTACCAGCTTGTATTTCCTGGGATACAAACCTGGTATCGGCCTGAACAGCCTGAGGTTAAAAAAAAATTGTTTCATAGGGTCTTACTGCTTCTATTCCCGGAAGCATTCAGAAAAGTATTGGGGTAGGTCTTCTGGCTTCTCTCATTTCCGGCTGTCTTCCCATTCCGAAGGTATTCGGAACAGTGACTCACGGCAATGCCGGAAAAAATATACTTAAGAGTTACAGCAGCGGGGACTGCACCGGATTTACACCGGCTTCCCTTTTTACAGCTGGCCTATGAAGTCAGGACAGGCACAGCCACCACAATACGGTAGCAAAAGTATAACAAATTTTATAAAACCAAATGATTGATGTGAAGGATAATTTCCTGTCTGATCGAGCTGATGAGGTACGGATCTTTACAGGGGCCCAGTATACATGGGGAGGGTTGGCCGGGCAACTATCACAATGAGTTCAGGGAGGTGATGAAAAAGGATACCTCCCTTTTATAGATTTAGTAAGGTATTATTGACCAGATTCAGCTGTAGCTTAATGCATGCCTTACTCTGTGATAAAATAATAAGGGTCATAGCCATAATGCCTGAATACGTCGTTGATAAATTCTTTTTGAGGCGCAGTGGGCCAGTCGCCTTCATCAATTCCCGGAGAATTTCTCAACTTCTCATGCGCTGTATCCAGAATCATCGCATTTTTCTGGTTATCGAACTGAAAAGCTTGCCAGGGCACTGCAAAAAATTTGTTCTGTTTGCCCAGAAACCCGGCCTCAATGTACAATATAGCATAGATGATTTGTCCGGTAGCTGTATCTACCATCATATCTTTAACTTCTCCCAGCCTTTTGCCCTCAGGATCTTTGATAGAGATACCCATGAGGGTAGAAGTGGAAAGGATTGCATGATTTTCATTATTTTGCATGGATCAAACGTTTAGGATAAACAAAAAAAAATAATGGTAAGTATGATACAGTCTACGGATAAAAATTATGACTACACTTTCCGGGCTATATCATATAATGTGCCTTCCTGTGTAAAATACAGTATGGCGAAGCTTCCGCTTTTTGTATCTGTTACCTGCAACTCATACAGCACTTCAGGCTTAGGATCCTGGGTAGTGGTAGGAATGTCTTCCAATGCTGCTCCCTTAAGCTCATAAGCCTCTGTAAGGGTCATTCCCTGGTATTTACTCTGGTAAAAGGCTTCCATTATTAACTGAGGAATCTCCTCTTCGCTCAGTTTCTTTCTGCCAGCCTGAGGTTCCACGGGAAGTTCTTCTTGCGGTGTCACTTCAGGTTCCTCCTGAGGAACACCTTCTTGTGCCCGGGCAGACCAAAAAATTGCCAGGACAAAGGCGAGTGTGAATATCCTTTTCATTACTTACTGATTTTAGAGAGTCATGATAGAAAAAGTATTCCATCCTATTCAAACTATCGAATAGCATCATTCATGGAGTTTTTCTTGTAAACAAATTTCAACACATAGTGTATTTTTTCTACAAGAAAATTTTTTAAAAGGGGAAATAAATTGATGTGACTTATCATTCTAGAGGATTGATGTTTGAAAAAAACTGCGTGGAAATATCCTGGTAACCCGAAAATAGAAAGGGTGTCAAAGAGATCTTTCTTTCATTCTTATCTGAATTTGTTATCTTGACCTTCGAACGCTGAGGAGTAACTTAGCAGGGAGCTTCAGACAACGAACCTTCATGTCAACCTATGAGAATAGATTATTTTGCCATCATCTTTTTTCTTTTTTTCCTGGCGGTTTCCTGTCAGAAACCAACGGAAGATACAGCTCCTGACGCTCTGGCTTTTGTTGGTGGAAATATAATTGACGGCACAGGACGCCAGCCTATTTCCAATGGGGTTCTGCTTGTCCGCGATGGAAGGGTAGCCGGCGTGGGTACTCAGGCGGACGTTGAGCTTCCTGAAAACACAGAGGTAATAGACCTCAAGGGAAAAACAGTGATACCTGGCCTGATCAATACCCATGCGCATGTCAACTTTGTCAGTCATAAACAAGCCGACAGTGATACTACCCATAATCTTGTCGATCAACTAGCCCTCTATGCCCGATACGGTATCACTACCGTGGTGAGTCTGGGAGAAGATCATCAGAAGGGAGCACCCTTACGGGAGGCAGTAGACACGACGACAACGCGTGATAGAGCACGTTTCTATGTAGCCGGCGCAGTAGTTACCGGCGAAACGCCCGAAGAAGCCGTGGCGGTGGTAGACCGCAATGTGAAGATGGGTGTTGATTTTATCAAGATCAGAGTAGATGACCAACTGGGCACTACTTCCAAGATGCCACAGGAAATTTATCAGGCGGTTATCGACCGGTCGCATGAGCATCAACTGAAGCTGGCTGCTCATATGTATTACCTGGAGGATGCCAAGCGCTTATTGGAAGCAGGCGCCGACTTTCTGGCGCATAGTGTCAGAGATCAGGTGGTGGATACGGAGCTGATCCAATTGTTGAAAGAAAAAAACGTTTGTTATTGTCCTACCCTCACCCGGGAAGTGTCTACCTTTGTCTATGAAGAAGTGCCTGACTTTTTTGATGATCCTTTTTTCCTGCGGGAGGCAGACACAGTAGAGTTGGCTGCTCTCAAAGATCCGCAAAGGCAACAACAGATCAAAAACAGCCAAAGCGCTCAAACTTACAAACAGGCGCTACCAACGGCTCTGGCCAACTTGAAAATTCTATCGGATAGCAGTGTAACCATTGCCATGGGCACGGATAGCGGCGTTCCTACCCGGTTTCAGGGATATTTTGAACATCTGGAAATGGAACTCATGGCAGAGGCCGGGATGAGCCCTATGCAAATTATCGTAGCCGCTACCAAAGATGCCGCTGCCTGCCTTGGTTTGCCAGACATAGGTACCTTGGAAAACGGAAAATGGGCTGATTTTATCATACTCGATGAGGACCCACTGGCCGATATTAAAAATACCAGGAGTATATCATCCGTGTGGATCGGAGGGCAGCCCATCGAACGATAGCTGATCAGTTCTCAAATGAAAATCAGACACATTACTACATCAAGTACTAAAATACTGATGACTTCCAAAGTGTTTCTACTGCACTGAACCCTCTATTTCAAATGAGATTTTAGCATTCACACCATAAGAGACAATTTTGTTATTCTCTACATTTGCTTTCATTTCCTGAATGTAGATTGAACGAATGTTTTTTATGGTTTTAGCGGCTTCTTTTAAGGCATTTTGCGTAGCATCGTCAAAACTTTTTTCTGAACCGGCAATTACTTCAATCACTTTTACAATAGCCATGGTTTTTTATCATTTGGATTAAACATCATATAATACAGCAAACCTCTCAGTGTACTGCTTGCTGGAAAGGTTAACAAAATTGGGGAGAAGGTGTTTTTGAATGTTGCTCATTTTAATGGCTTGGTGAACTTATTTTAACTTGACATATCCTGTAAAATATCAGGCATATCTTGGCCATGTTTCCGGATATAGTTTTGATGTTCTTCCAACCGTTGCTGGCAGTGCTCAAACAAAGCCTTTCCCGCTGCAGGCAATGAGGGTATCCTTTCTAAAGCAGCCATAACCAGGTGGAAACGGCTGAGTTTGTTCAGCACCATCATATCAAAAGGAGTAGTGGTAGATCCTTCTTCTATATATCCCCTCACATGAAATCGTTCTGGTTCAGGGCGGTGATGTACCATTTCATGGACCAGATTCGGATACCCATGAAAAGCAAAGATGACATGTTGGTTGTCTGTAAAACAATTGGAGAAGGTTTCTTCTGCTAAGCCATGCAGATGATCCTGCGGCGCCATCAAGGCAAACAAATCTACCACGTTGACCACCCTGACTTTGATAGCAGGAGCTTTTTCCTGAATAAGCTGAGCTGCCCTTACCATTTCGGTAGTGGGGACATCGCCAGCAGCCGCCAGGATGATATCAGGTATTAGCCTTTCATCATTGCTCGCCCACTCCCACACAGAGGCCCCTTTCTTGCAATGTTCTTTGGCAGCTTCCATCGTTAACCACTGGCGTTGGGAAGCTTTGTTGGCTACAATCAGATTCACATAATCACGACTTCTCAGGCAGTGATCGGTCACGGTCAACAGGCAGTTGGTATCCGGAGGAAGATAGATTCGGGCTACAGAGTTTTTCTTTGTCACTAGATTGTTCATAAAGCTGGGTACCTGGTGAGTATACCCGTTGTGATCCTGCCGCCACACATGAGAAGTCAGTAAATAATTCAGAGAGGCCAGCGGTTTACGCCAGTGAGTCTCTTTGCTTACTTTCAGCCATTTGGCATACTGGTTCAGCATAGAGTCTACGATAGGAATGAATGCCTCGTAACAGGCAAACAGACCATGCCGGCCGGTGAGCAGGTACCCTTCCAGCCATCCCTCACAGCTATGTTCGCTTAGGATTTCCATTACCCGACCCTCTCTGGAAAGAAATTCATCTGTGGATTCTATGGGCCCTTGCCAGGCTCGCCCGGTCACTTCAAATACATCCTGAAGTTTGTTAGAATCAATTTCGTCTGGGCAGACAATCCGGAAGTTCTTGGCTGCTGCATTTTCTTTAAAGACGTCTCTCAGATAACCACCCAATACTTTCGTACCTTTAGCCAGTGTTTCACCAGGAGCAGGAACTTCTACTGCATACTGTTCATAATTTGGTAAGCGCAAAGGTACCAGCAAGGCACCGCCATTGGCATGAGGATTCATTCCCATTCGCAAGTCCCCTTTTGGATATAACTGAGCCAGCTCTTTTCGTAGATATCCTTTTTCATCAAACAATTCATGGGGCTGATAGCTCCGCAACCACTTTTCCAGGATGTCTAGATGCTCAGAACTATCTTTAAATTCTTCTACCGGGATCTGATGGGCATGAAAGGTGCCCTCCACCTGTTCTCCATCTACTTGCTCCGGACCTGTCCAACCTTTAGGCGTTTGCAAAATAATCATGGGCCAGGCAGGAAGGCCGTCTGTATTACCCTGTCGGGCTTGCTGTTGAAGGCTTTTGATCTCCTGATGTGCCCAGTCCAGGGCCTGCCACATCTCAGGATGTACCTGCGAGGGATCATCTCCTGCTACGAAACGAACCTGGTAGCCATAACCCTCAAAAAGTTGGGTAAGTGAAGCATGAGACATACGAGCCAATACCGTAGGGCCTGAAATTTTGTAGCCATTCAAATGGAGGATAGGCAGCACTGCCCCGTCAGCAGCGGGATTGAGAAATTTGTTGGAATGCCAAGCAGTAGCCAAGGCACCTGTCTCGGCTTCACCATCTCCCACCACACAGGCTACTACCAGGTCTGGATTGTCAAAGGCCGCTCCAAATGCATGAGAAAGGCTATAGCCTAGTTCTCCGCCTTCATGAATCTGTCCGGGCGTGGCTGGAAACAGGTGGCTGGGCAAACCATAGGGCCAGGAAAAGGAGCGTACTAACTGAGCGACCCCTTCTAAACCTGGTTGCATCTGCGGATCATATTCTCCCAAGGAACCCTCCAGAAATAAATTGGCATTGATGGCAGGGGCACCATGACCGGGGCCCACAATCAGTAACACCTTGGCGTCAGTATCCTGGATCAAGCGGTTCAGATGGACGTAGATTAAATTTAAACCGGGCACCGTTCCCCAATGGCCTAAGAGTCGGGGTTTGATATCTGAGGTTTCTAACTGGCGTTGCAGTAAGACATTCTCCTTCAAGTACAGTTGTGCCGCTGACAGGTAATTCGTAGCCTGCCAGTATTGGTGCAATTTTGCCAGACGTTCAGGGGGGTGTTGGGTATTTGTAAATTTTTCAGTGGTGTTCATGGAATTTCTTTTACAAGTTCAATAACATATCCATACCTATTCAGACAACTGAGCAGATAGGTAAGAGTTTGATGATAAGGTGTTAGGTGGCTGGAAAGAGGAGAATAATTTCAACGGGGAAGACACACTACGTATCTTTTTTAATCAGATCATAAATATTGCATAAGCTAACGTAGCCTTTTATACTTTAGAACTCAAATATTTTAGGGCTGTTTTGATAACATTGGAGACAGAACCTGGTTTAATAATCACTTTAAGGAAATAATTTTATTCATTAAAAACTGTAATTATGCCGTACAAAAGCAAACAGGAAGGTGGCATGAATAAAGGAAAACCTTCGCAAAGAGGAAAAGATAAATCTGAAATCAAAGAGGTCAATGAAGAGGCTCTGGACCGCGCCGATGAATTACAGGATAAGTATGCGGATGAGGAAGGAAATCCTGATCCTGATAAGGTGTATATTGCGCACAGGAACAGACATCCAGGTAAAACTTCTATTGACAAACCTTCCTATGGGGGCACTTGATACAGTAAAGCTTTCATAAAGGATAAAAACAATGTTTACTTTCTGTAGCTGACAATACCAAATTCTAATAATGGTTTAATTCCGGAAAGGAAAATGGTTTAATGGCTTTGTATGTACAAATTCATTAAACCATTCTTATTTACAATTCATGGTGCCCGATTAGTGGTTGTGTATTGTCCTTGGCTTTTATCCCTTGTTTTTCTCTTTTGGCTGCTCTGGTAATTGATCTACGATGGTGATATGAAAATCATGGATTTTCCAGTCCAATTGGTAGACCGCTTCTACTCCCTGGTTTATATGGGATAGTAGATGATCAGTGTGTTGAGGCACTATAAAACCCTCTCCGAAAAAAACATGTCCATCTTCCCGAAGCCTTACCTCTGCTTTTTTCACCCAATCCTGTCCTTCTAATACTTGTTTCACCTGATCCACAATAGGATGAATATCCTGATCATCTATCGTTTTAGGAGCCTGGTCCAACATATCATAAGTGGCTTCTCGTAAGTTGACATAACCGTCATGCAAAATATCAGCTGAAATAATGGCTGCTGCAATCGCATCGGTCCACCACCATCCTAATCCTATCCCGGCTACCCCAATAATAGAAGCTACAGCTGTCATCCAGTCAGCTTTATTCATTTTTGCATCTGCGTACAGATTTTTTTCGTGTAATTTCTCAGCTAATGGCATTTTAACTTTTCCCAGGAAGATGGCAGGAATGGTAGCATAGACCAGCACCAGCATCATTAGATAGCCCATCCAGATGGGTTGCCCGAAGATCACTACGGTGCCAATCGTAGGATGTTCCTGTCGAACCAAAGCAAGTATGGCATCTATCAGCAGTAGTCCTCCTACTGTAAACAGGGCTAGCGAACTGCATAGATAAGCAATGCTACTGACCCTATGGTAACCAAATGGAAATTGCTCATTCGGGGCTTTGTTGAAAATTTTTGTGGTAATCAGAAAAGAAATAGCGGGGATCAGGCTGAGCATGTCCTCTACCCAGGCTGTCTTCATGGTTTGAGAACCACTCATGGTGATATACATTAAGAGGGCGGTAGAGATCAGATAAGCGATAGAAATTATTTCTATCCTTTTTGCTTTTTTGTATTTGGGTAATAAAGCCTTGGGAAATTCAAATTGCTTGGTGATTTTCATATTTTTCCACGAGCGACTTAATTTGATGTTCCTTCGTTAAAAGAAATTTTTCCAAAGCCACCAGAAAAGCATTTTCTCCTTGCAGAATAGCCATGACATATTCTTCTTTTCCAGTCTTATAGTAGGTGCGTGTAATCCCAATTTTCTCTTTTTTCCAGGGAGTGTCGCGGGTAAGACCGGCGATGACCATATGCAATTTTCTGTCGGCAAGATCCTTGAAAAGCTCGTTTTCCGTACCAGGAATCCAACGAATCTCAGCGTGCAGGCGCTGGGCAAACTCCTGCATCAGTGCTACTTCTACCCCTTGTAAACTATCAGAAGTTTCTATCACCCAGGGGGGATTCACCGAATAACCCACCAACAGTTCATGGTGGCTCACATTCTCCAAAGTCTTTTCAGGGTCACGGGGATAGGGATGACAGTGAAGAAGTAAAAATGAAAGTGCCAGGAAAACTATATAATTTTTCATAACAAATTCCCTCTCATCAGGAACCTGGCATTTACAAGAATGTTTGCGGTTCTTTTGTAGTCACCCTGCCGAAGGAGTAGGCATAAAAAAAGCCCCCTGTCTGACAACAGGAGGCTGGCACTGCATCAACTTTTTAAGACGTGCCTATTTATCTGAAGGATTAATATTTCGGAACGCTATGGTCTATTTCGTCAGCCCAGGCCAGGATACCTCCTTTTAGGTTGTAGAGATTGGTAAAGCCATATTTCTTTTCCAGTTTTTCTATGGCTTTCCCACTTCTGACCCCGCTCCGGCAATGAACGACCACCTGTTTGTTGGAAGCAATTTTGTCAACAGCTTCTTCTATCTGATTGAGCGGGATTAATTCACCCCCCAAATTGGCTATTTCATATTCATAGGGCTCCCTGACATCAATGAGCTGAAAATCTTTTTTGTTTTCTATCAAGGCGTACAAATCCTGTACACTGAGCTCTTTGACCTGCTGCTTTTCATCTTCACTACCGGGAATTCCGCAGAACATTTCATAATCAATGAGTGCTGTTTGTGTGGGATGCTCTCCATTGAGCGGATTCGCCGGATCTCTGTAAATTTTCAGGGTACGGGTTTCAAAAGTCAAGGCATCGAACAGGAATAGTTTGCCTGCCAGGGGTTCGCCTACACCGCTGATCACTTTGATCACTTCATTCGCTTGCAGGCTACCTAATATACCCGGCAACACGCCGATAACCCCTCCTTCCGCACAGCTGGGCACCAGTCCTGGAGGTGGTGGTTCGGGAAACAGGTCACGATAGTTAGGGCTTACTTTTCCTTCTTTGTCGGTATAGTTAAAGACAGAAAGCTGCCCCTCAAAACGGAAAATAGAAGCGTACACATTGACCTTGTTCAGCAGTACACAGGCGTCGTTGACCAGATAACGGGTAGGAAAGTTATCGGTGCCGTCGGCTACCACATCGTAATCTTTGATAATATCCAGAGCATTGTCAGACGTCAACTGTGTATTATAGGTTATTATCTGAACATGGGGGTTTTGCCTGCGCAATCGTTCGGCGGCAGCTTCCACCTTAGGCCGGCCTACATCATCTACCGTAAAAAGAATCTGGCGTTGCAGGTTACTATCGTCTACCACATCAAAATCGACGATGCCTACCGTGCCCACACCAGCTGCCACGAGGTAGGAAAGGAGCGGTGCACCCAGCCCTCCGGTACCCACGATCAGTACCTTGGCTGCTTTTAGCTTGCGTTGCCCCTCTATATTAAATTCCGGAATGATCAGGTGGCGACTGTATCTTTCCAGTTCTTCTTTACTAAAATGTATATCACTCATTATACTTGTGTCAAATAGTTACTTGAATTAAATAAAATATTCATTGTCAGCCTGAAGTGATTAGTAGCCCATGAAAAATTCTCAACTGAAAGAGCCCTACAAAGAATCAGCCGCTTAGCGCTTGGAGCAAACACCACCGGCAATGGCAGGGATGATGCTGATCACGGAGTCCTGTTGTACCTGGGTTTTTTCGTTATCCAGCGATTTAATATCATTGTCGCCCACATAGATCCTGACGAAGCTGCGTATTTTTCCCTGTTGGTCAAACACATGTTGCCTGAGTTCAGGATATTTTTCTGTTAGCTCTCTCACGGAATCCAGTACAGTTTCTCCCCGCGTTTCTACGGAAGACTGATTGTTGGTGAATTTTCTTAAGGGTGTCGGAATAATTAATTTTGCCATAAAGTTTAGGATCATTAATATTTATTGTTGTTACCTTGAATGGTTTCTTCTTCAAAAGCACCATGTTCGGCCAGTTGCCAGGAAGTCCAATGAGCGGCTTTTCCTTGCTGTACCGATAGAATGATATAGGAAAAATAGGGTACGGCCTGTTTCAAGTCGTGCTCGGAAGGGCGTGCCGGATGGTCCGGATGCGAATGATACACGCCCAACAGCTGCAGATCATGGGCCAGGGCATAGCGTTCAGCTTTGAGGTAATCTTCCGGCGAAATCTCAAATCGTCGACGTTTGTCACCTTCTTTACTATTGAGGACCGGCACGGCCACAGCGATAAAACGATGATCTTTTTCCTTTCCGTAAAAAAAACCGCAGCACTCATCGGGATAAGCATTCTCAGCATCCTTTATCATCGTTTGCAGTGCCTCCTCAGCTATTTCAAGTTTCATGTTGGGTTAATGTTGTACTCCGCTGTCATTTAAATAACTCCCGGATCACCTCTCCGTATTTATCAGCACTATCGGCGAAGGTGGTCACAATCACACCTTCCTCAATTTGTTCGGCTACCCGGATAGCGCCAGCCAGGTTGGCCGCTGCGGAAGGGCTCACCAGCAATCCTTCTTCCCGGGCCAGGCGTTTCAGCCACTCATAAGCTTCCATGGTATCTACGCCAAAATTCTGATCAGCCACAGAGGCGTCATAAATCCTGGGAACACGGGCAGTCTCCAGGTGTTTCCATCCTTCCAGTCCGTGAAAAGCCGTATCCGGCTGAAAAGAAATACATTGAATGTCAGGATTGATTTCCTTCAGTCTCCGGGTAGTTCCTACGAAAGTGCCGGTAGTGCCCAGACCAGCGACAAAGTGGGTGATCTTTCCGTTGGTTTGCTGATATACTTCTTCGGCGGTAGTGAGGTAATGCGCTTTCCAGTTGTTGACGTTGGAATACTGGTCAGCATAGTAGTATTCATAGGGTTTTTCCTCACTCAAAGTACGGGCACAGTCCTGGGCATCATCCATTTCTCCGACAGCTGGTGTAAAAATAACCTTTGCGCCATAGGAACGGAGCAGAAGTTTCCGTTCGGCAGAAGCATTTTCAGGAATACAGATGGTGACGGGAATGCCGGCGGCAGAACCGATGGCAGCATAGGCTATGGCCGTGTTACCACTGGAAGCATCTACCAGGTGTTTTCCATCTGTCAGCTTACCTGACCGGATAGCCTCCTTGATGATCTGATAAGCAGGGCGTGCTTTGACACTTCCACCCAACTGCTGCCATTCCAGTTTGGCATAAATCTTTACGCCCGGTTTATGAAATACTCTTTTGATAGGAAAAAGAGGAGTTTTTCCAACGAATTTACCGATTTGTTCAATCCTTTCCGATAAACGGGTATCAACTGCTGCTTGTATCATTGATTGATTTTTATTGCCTTTATATTGTTTGGTTCTTAATAGATTGATAAAACAAAAGCCCTTCCTGCATTTGACACAAGAAGGGCTTTTTTTAGCGTCTGATGTTATAGATTCACGGTGTATAATACTTGCCTTCTTGTGTACGACAGGTCGCGCAACAACAACAAGGACAACAAGTATGTAACATCATGATCATAAACGAAACTTCTAAACTGTGTATGTAATAAAATTAATTGTGTTATGTACTATTATTCTATCTTTTACCCTTAACGTTCATTCATAGGAAACGGTTTCTTTTTTTGCTGAAATCTTTGCCATGCCAGTTGTGCCAATGTTTCTCCAATGGCCAGCGAAGAAGTGGCCGCAGGAGAGGGCGCATTACAAACATGCACCGCTTTTTCTTCTTCCAATATCATAAAATCATCCAGTAATCCTCCTTCACGGTCACAAGCCTGGGCCCGCACACCAGCCCCACCAGGCAGCAGATCTTCTTCCCGGATGTCCGGAATCAGCCTTTGCAGGGCTTTGGTAAAGGCGGCTTTGGAAAAGGAACGATACATTTCTCCCATCCCTGTTTTCCAGTATTTTCTGGCTACTTTCTGAAAGCCAGGCCAGGCTAGTATTTCCATTAGTTCACCCATATTGACATGGGATTTGCTATATCCTTCCCGCTGAAAGGCCAGCACCGCATTGGGTCCTGCTTCCACACCCCCTTGGATCATGCGGGTAAAATGAACACCCAGAAAGGGAAAATTAGGGTCAGGGACGGGGTAAATAAGATTTTTAACCAGGTATTGCCGGTCTTTTTTTATTTCGTAATACTCCCCGCGGAAGGGAATAATGCGGACATTTAGTTTTTGTTGAGTAAGGCGGGCAATTTTGTCAGAGTATAATCCTGCACAGTTTACCACCAGGCGGGTGTCATACTGCCTATGGGTAGTAATCACCCTGCTGATACCACTATTGTCCTGTATGTCTATAACTTTTTCACCCAGCATGATCAGGCCTTCCTTTTGCCGGATGAGGTCAGCATATTTTTCGGCTACCGTTTTATAGTTGATAATGCCAGTTTGAGGAACAAAAATACCTTCCAACCCCTGCACGTGCGGTTCATATTCCTTCAAGGCTTCCTGGGAGAGGCGTTTGAGTCCGGTTAATCCATTCTGCTGCCCCCGGTCCAGGATTTTTTCCAGCTGAGGAATTTCTTCCGGAGCGGTAGCCACAATAATTTTTCCACACAGTTCATAAGGAACCCCATGCTGCTCACAAAAAGCAAGCAGCATCTGATAACCCCGTATGCAGTTAAGGGCTTTCAGACTACCCGGCTTATAATAGATGCCAGAGTGGATCACCCCACTGTTGTGTCCTGTCTGGTGCAACGATAACTGATTTTCTTTCTCCAGGAGTGCCAGTGAAAGCTGGGGATGTTTCTCTTTGATCTTCCAGGCGGTGGCTAACCCTACGATGCCGCCCCCGATGACAATGATATCGTATGTCAAGGCATAAAAATTTTGGCTAATTTATTCTTTTGCTTTGAAACGTAAAAGTGTCTATAACATTTCAGGGGTGCTATCGTTCTTCAAACAAACAGCCATAATGCCAGAAGATGAACGTAGGAAAAAGAGGCAAGTGGTTGTTTCACAATCAGAAAGGGCTATGAAAGCAGTGATCGGATGGATGGTATATTTTGTTTTGATGGTGAGTCAGGCAGGAGCCCAGCCAGTTAAGGGAGAGGTTTTTTCCCTTGACCATCTTCCTTCTTATGACATGTACTTCTCTAAAGGAATAGGAGATGTATTCCATGCTCCTGCACTACCGTATCCTGAATATTATTCCTTTGGGATGGCTCCTCCTGGACTTGTGCCTTATCCGGGCTTTTATAGCCTGTGGAGGCCAGTAGCTCCGCTTTCTCCACGCTCAAATCATGCAGGGATATCCTCTCTGACAGACAGGAACTCGGAAATAGTACCTGTAGAGCCCTCTTTAGAACGGCAGGTATACGATTGGTGTGGTTCCTTTCAGCCAACTCCACGGGATCCTTTGACAACCAAAGCCATTGGTACGCCAGCTGAGCGGGGAGAAAGCGTAATAGGGGTAGCACCTGCCATACAGCCTTCTCATACTCCTGACAGAAATGATGCGGTGCCACCCCGGCGCACCGTACCCGGCAGAGGACCAAGAACGGGTCATGCCGGTTTTCCAATGCCTCGGTAAACCCTTTTGATAGTAAGTCCTACTTCAGCTCAAATACCCTTGAGATATTAAAGCCAAAGTGAATATCTCCTCCGAAAAAGTTGCCGGTCGTCTCCGTGAGAAACCCTTCTTCCACCATCGCCTGTGCATTGGTGAGGTGGAGTTGAAAAACATGGCCTCCGGTTTCTATGTCAAAACCAATCGCCACTGGGTTATAATAGATCTCTTCATCTTCCGACACATTGAAACGGTAGAAATATTCGGCATTCAGAGAGACGCGCTTGGTCATCTTGATTCTGGCTCCAACACCCATCGCATAGAGGTTGTTGGAGGTTTCAGCTTTTTCTACCAGATTCCGGTGCACCAGGGTAGGGGTGAGCTGTAGCGAAAAAACACTGCTGAATTTGCGGGCAATCAGCAACTGATAGGTGTAGTCCATTCTACCGGTGAAAGGCATAGACCTTTCCGGACTGGCATCTTTGAGACTGTTGATCGCCAGGCTCGCAAATCCGACCATAGAAACCGGTATGTTTTTTACACCTTCCTGCTGTCGGAGGAGGCTCAGTTTGACAAAGCCATCATAGGTTTTTTCAAAAGAACTTCTTCCGATCCCTACCGTCAGATCATCCAGAAAAGCATATTCCAGTCCCATGCGCATGTTGGCATCATCCAACCCGAAAAACTCATAAGCGCCTGTGTTGAGCCTGCCAAAACGGTGGGCAATCAGGAAAACCAGTACACCTTCCTTGCGTAACTCTACCGACTGTCCGTTGATGATACGGGTAGCTTTAAAGACGGCCTCCACCTGTTGGGTATCTGGCTGGTTCTGCTGTTCTTTTTCCAGGTCTTCCAGTAAACCTCCTTCCTGAGCGAAGGCACACAGCGGCAGCATCGAGCTCAGGAGAAAAATCAGGATGTTATTGCGGTTGGGCTTCATAGGCAAAATTGACAGTAACTTCAACGACTTCGGCAATATTATAAAATACAATGGTAGGAATCTCTATATCATAATCCGCCACCTTTACAGGAAACTTAGCCTTCATTTTGATTTGTGAGCCATTCATCTCTATCTCTCCCGGCACTTCTACCGAATGCGTAACGCCATGAATGGTCAGTTCTCCCTTCGCTGTAACGGTCTGTTTCCCCGGTTTGTCAGGCTGGAATCCCTGAAGGTTTCCTTCAAATTTGGCATGAGGATATTTATCCGATTCCAGATAATTTTCATTGAAATGCTCCTGCATCAAAGATTTCTTAAACTGAAAACCTTTGATAGGCACAACGAATGCGATTTCTCCACTGCCTGTATCAAAGATACTTTGTGCTTTTTTATTATGCGCTTCAATGTCTTCCATCGGTGCGCTGGAAAAGAAGGATATTTCACTGGAAGTAAGCCGGTATCGCTGGGCTTCTGCCGTGCTGATGAGAAAAAATGAAATCACTATCAGCAGGTAACAGGAGATAGATCCCATGCCATGCAGCCCTTGGGGTTGGATGATTCGCCTGTAAGCGATACTGCTACTGATTGTATATCGTAGGTTGGGTGTTATTTTTTTCATGATGTTAATTGTTTGGTGCGCCACTGTCGACCCAGCAGGAAATCAATTGAATTTCTTCTTCGGAGAGCGTAATGCCTGATGTAGGGGGGGGCATGGTCCGGTTTCGGGTACGAACTTTAATCGATGCGGCAAAATCGATGATATTATCCTGTTCTTTATAATTCGGGGGTTGTGACCCGGCCACATGACAATTCGTAACTGCACAATTCGTAGAGATGATAGGCTGTACATCATTTTGTAGGGATACAGCCTCCGGACCACAGTCCTCTGTTCCAAAGAGATCTTCTTCATTGTCGTTAGTACAAGCCAATAAAAATATACAGGCCAATGGGATCAGACACAGGGATTTCCACCCCTGTTTATTCCCTGGTGTAGAAAAGCTGGGAGAAAAACAGTGATTCATAGATTAGTCTTTTAAATGAAAATGATTAGTTGTCTGGTGCGCCATCGTCTACCCAGCAGGCGATCTGCTCAATTTCATCATCGGTCAGACTTCGTCCGGAACTGGGAGGAGGCATCGCTTTGCTGCCAGTTCTGGTTTTGATTTCGCCCGCATGGCTGATAATGACACTTTTATCTGAAAAATTAGGAATACTCTGTGAGCCGTCATGGCAGTTGCTCACGGCACAATTCGTAGAGATAATATTATTAATCGTATTACTAAAACTGATGTCTGAAGGGACAACCGCTGCCGTTTCATCCGTACAACCATCCTGGTCTCTGATGGTGACCGTATAGGCGCCGGGTTCCAGGTTCATAAACTGATTTTCTGCCTGAAAAGAGGTGCCATCAAGGCTATAAGTGTAAGGGGCACTTCCGCCACCCACCTCAACAGTCAGGGCGCCTTCCGGTTCGCCGCAAGTACCTTCCGTAGCAGTAATGGTGGTATTTAACGTTTTGTTCTCCTCTGCAATGGTGACCATGGCAGTGGCCGTACAACCTGCCTCATCCCTAACGGTCACCTGATAATTACCGGGAGCCAGGGCCGTAAATTCAGTATCCGACTGGAAACTCCCATTATTCAACTGATAGGTGACCGATCCGTCCTGACCACTGGCTGAGACGAGGAAGCTGCCATTGTTCTGACCACAAAAGGAAGGGGTTACCTGCGAGGTGTTGAGGGTAAGGTTTCCACTGCAGCCTTCCTCTTCCTCACAGGAGGATAAGATCACACTGCCAAAAAGCAAAAAAACAAAGTGTAGTTTTTTCATGGTTGGTTTCATTAAAAAATTAATACACAAGCCATTCAAAGAAATTTGAGAAATATCCCGGAGCTAAAAGTTCCGGGATATCTGTAGCCTCTATCGTGATCCAAACGAAAAGAGAAATCTTGATGGTCAATTGCCTGATGGAATCCTTCCAAGGTTGTATTTTATTGTCATAAAAATTCCTGCTGTCGATAATTTTACTTTGCCTTCTCCCACACCTGCCATTGGGCTTTTGATGAAAGGTTCTGCCTGCAAAGCCCAGAGCCTGCCCAGTTTTCTTTCAAATCCTACAGAGAAGTTAGCAACCTTAAAGTAATGCTGGTTCTTATTCCGGGCCTGGTGAGAGGCCAACTGTTTGGGATCATAAGAATAATATTGATACTGATAGTCTTCTTTTAGCATCAGATAGGATGATAAGCCAGTGCTGACAAACAAGCGGCTTTTCTCCCACTGAAAAGCATAATAGCGAAGGTTGACAGGAATATCCAGCACATTACAGGTGGCATCAATGCGTGTCGGTTTATTATTGTAATACCAGTAACCATAGGGCGCCTGGTAACCTTCCGTCGCTGAATACACTTTATGCGAAAAAACAATGCCTGTCTGTAGACTCACCCTTCTGAAAAGAAAAAACTCCAGACCTATACCACTTTTCATACCCACCTGAGACATATCCGCTAGCTGAATAGCACTTAAGTCGGGAGAAACAGAAAAACTGAGGGCTACGCGATGGAAGGGAGAAGCCCTTTTATCTTTTTTGATCACTTCGTATACACCCTGTGTCTTCACGGGTTGCCATTCTGGTAAGGTGATGGATGGGGAGGTCCATAGGGCCGACAAAGGTGCCCAGCCCTGACCCGACAGGTACCCATACTGGTATGTCTCATACGGATTGATCTGCGTATAGAGTGAAGCAGAAGAATCATCTTGGGCAAGGTTGGACTTTTGTTTGCTTTCCGAAGAAGTCTGGGCTGAAGCTTTCGCAGGGATCTCTTTACGGTCATCGGGGAGCGATGGCGTAGCCTGTTGAGATCGACGGGTCGCAGCGATTTGTGAGGCCTCTTGTGAAGGCAATTTCTTTCTATACTCAAGTGTGCCCTGGGTATCAGGAGTCACCAATGGAGCGTCTTGTGCATCCTTATCTGCCATTGTGTTTTCCTGATGGTCTGTATTATCTTTTGTCGTTTCAGGAGAGAGGGGAGTGCCCAGGTACATCCAAACAGCCACTACACCCAGGAGTAGAAGCAATCCAACAGAAAGAATGATCTTTCTGCCTGTATTCATCACAGTGCCCCCGCCTCTGTCGAGCTTGGTACGCATCTTGTCCCAAGACCGCTGATTGTAGGGGATTTGATATTGATCCGCTGCCTTCTTAAAAAATTCATCAAACTCCTTATCGCTCATATCTTGCATGCTTCATGATTTTTTTTTAATAAAACCCTCAAATTGGCTCTTGCCCTTGACAAGTTGGATTTGGAGGTGCCTACTGAAATATTCAGTGCTTCTGCTATTTCTTCGTGTGAATAACCATCTATGACATAGAGGTTAAACACCGTCCGGTACATGGGAGACAATTGTTGGATCAGGTTGATGATCTCCCTATACGATAGCTGGCTTAAAATGTCCTGTTCGTTGGCCACCTGATAAGCATCCTCAATGGATTGGTGGTGGTTGTACTTTTTATTCTTATGGTAATAGTTAATGGCTGTGTTGATCAAAATCTTCCGGAACCAGGTTTCAAAGGGTTTGGTAATATCAAACTGTTCCAGGTGGTTGAAAACTTTCATAAAGCCATCGTTTAAGACTTCTATGGCTTGTTCTTCACTGACGGTATACCGCAAACAGATACTCATCCCATAGGCATAAAACCTTTGGTATAGTTTTTCCTGGCTTTGTCGGTTTTTTTCCAGGCAGCCGTGGATCAATGTCTCAATGGTACCGTCACTCACAGTTTACTTATTTGTTTCGCTATACAAGATTGCTGGTTGATGGGTTGCTTACCCTAAAAATTAATTTTTGAAAGATAAGATACAGCATATTGGCTGAATGAAGAATCCTGTTCTGAAAAGATTCAACAGTGGTAAAACAAAATAACCGGCCCACATTTGTAAGCCGGTTATCAAAACCTAGACGCACTGTTACTTTCAGACTACCTTACTATGAGATAAAATGCTTTATCGCATTTGTTTATTAGTCACCCCCGGCAAAGAAATGTAACCTGGTATATCGAAAATTTTTTTACAGAGACAGAAGTTACAGGAATGACGAGCCCTCTGTTGCCACGTTCAATAGAAATAATGATCTATACACCCACTGATTACTGGGCACGCTTGGTGGTAATGATGATCACGCCGCCACTGCCACGCAAGCCATATTGGGTGGTGGAAGCTACATCTTTCAGTACAGAGACAGATTGTATGTCGTTTACATCCACCAGACTGGCAGCCTGCGGATAGTGCGTGCCAACCTGCACATTGTCTATGATATACAAAGGTTCTATAATCTGAGTAAAGGAACTGATCCCTCTGACCGTTACCATGTTACCGTTGACTTGCAAACCCGGAACTCTTCTCAGATAATCAATCAGTGCTAGATGGGGTTGGGTGGGTTGTAGCGTACTCACAGCATGGGTGGCCGAAGGGTTCATAATGGCTTGCTGGTTAGCTTTAGCACCATGATGAGACGAGGGGGCATCAGAAACCTGCCGGGTATGGGTGCAGGCACAAAGCATGAGCATACCCAGGAACATACATCCTATCTGCGGGCTAATGAGTTGTTTCATAGTTCCGATATTGGGTTGTTGTGAATAAAGATACTAAAAAAACAGACAACTTAACGGGCTGAGCGTCAACGGTATAAAAATAATTTTTTGAGAGATCGGAAGTTGGTTTTGCAGAGGAAAGAGATGAAAATAATAAAAACAATAATATGGGGTATCATAGTTATTTTTTTTGAATATCTCTGTAAATAAGTGCAATTACTATCAAATTAATAAACTAACCTATATGGATGATGCTCAAATTCATTTAATGTTAAATCACATTCCTATTATAGGATCATTCATGGGCATTGTACTGCTGGCTTTTGGTGTTTTCCGACGGGATAAAAGTCTGTTACATGCTGGTTTCATCACCCTGATTATCGTGGCTATTATCACTTTTCCTGTGGTTAGCAGTGGGCATGGGGCTGAAGAGATTGTGGAAGAGATGGGCATTAGCCATGATTTGATTGAAGCCCATGAAGCATTGGCCGGCACCGCCTTCTGGATGGTGGAGGTGCTGGGGCTCCTGGCTGTCATAGGCCTGATTTTAAGTTTTCTGGAGCATAAAGCCAAACGAATGCTCTCCGTACTTACACTGATCCTGGGATTGATTGTTTTTTTCTTTCTAGTACGGGTAGGAGATGCCGGTGGAGAAATTCACCATCCGGAATTGAGAGAAAGTGCGGTTTCTAACTAAATTTTTTATATCTGTCAGGCAAAAAGCCTGTGGCGCTAATGGTGATGGGCCGGTTTACAGGGTAGACAAAAACTTTTTATGGTCAAAGGATGTATACCTCGAAGGCAACTTTTATCCAATTCCCATGAATTTAAAAGCGCACTACAATCAATTGTGGCAAAAAACTTTACCCATGCTGGAAGAGGGGAAGGTAGAATGGGATCCTTTGATTGACGCCCCTTCCGACGAGCGGTATGGCATCACCCTGCTGGCCCGTCCGAATCAGGCAGTCAAAGAAAATATACAGGCATTTTTGTCTGAGATAAAAAGCATCATGCCGGAGCAGTATTATTATCCTGATTCTGATGTTCACCTGACCGTGATGTCTATCATCTCCTGTTATGAAGGATTTCAGTTAGAGCAGATTGAGCCGGAGGCCTATCAAGCTGTCATCAACGCTTGTCTGGATGGAATCCACCCCTTTCGTATTTTTTTCAGAGGAATCACGGCTTCCCCATCCTGCATCCTGATACAGGGCTTTCCGGAGAATGACGCGCTGCATTTGTTGAGAAACCGTCTGAGACAAGAATTTCAAGCTTCATCGCTGGAACACTCTATTGACAAACGGTATGCCATCCAGACGGCGCATAGTACCGTACTACGGTTTCGCACACCGGAAGTACCCCATCAGTCACTGACGCCCCTGCTCAAAGCTTACCGGCATACCGACTTTGGTATGACGGAAGTTGATCAGTTAGAACTGGTCTTTAACGATTGGTTCCAGCGTTGGGAAAAAGTGCAGCTGCTGTCACGTTTTAATTTAAACGCAGCAAAGGAATAAAAATCCCCAGAAGTTGGGAAGACCTATGCTTTTTAGCGAAAAGGATCATTAACTTTATGGCCTACAAAATTGACGCATGATGAAACCTGTCAGAATAGCCACTGCCCAGTTTGAACCTAAAAGCGGAGACAAATTTTCTAACCTGGAAACGATAGAAAAACTGACGGCCCGTGCCAGAGAGCAAGCGGCCGATGTGATCAGCTTTCACGAACTATCCATCACAGCCTATACCTTCTTTCAGGACTTAAACCGGGAAGAAGTGGTAGCGCTGGCGGAGCCGGTGCCGGAAGGACCCAGTACGCAAAAACTCATTCAACTTGCCAGGAAATATGATATGCACCTGTTAGCCGGATTGGTGGAGCTGGACCAAGATCAGCTATATAATACGTATGTGTGCGTGAATAAGTCCGGATTGGTGGCTAAATTTCGAAAACTCCATCCTTTTATCTCTCCATTTTTTTCTCCCGGCCAAAATTATGTGGTCTTTGACATACTGGGTTGGTCCTGTGGTATACTGATCTGCTACGACAACAATGTGATTGAGAATGTAAGGGCCACGACACTGCTCGGCGCTCAGATGATATTTGCCCCGCATGTGACCATGTGTACGCCTTCTTCCATGCCCGGCAGGGGTTATGTTGACGATGCACTATGGCAAAACCGGAACAACGACCCGGTGCCCTTACGAATGGAATTTGACGGACCCAAAGGAAGGGCCTGGCTGATGCGCTGGCTACCGGCCAGAGCCTACGACAATGGCGTCTATTATATTTTTTCCAATCCTATCGGTTACGACGGCAAACATCTGAAAAATGGGAATTCCCTGATACTCGATCCCTATGGCGACGTATTGACAGAGATCAAAAGTTTTGAGGCCGATATTGCGGTGGCCACCTTAACTCCGGAAAAGCTCCAACTGGCTGGCGGGTATCGTTACAGAAATGCCAGGAGACCCGAACTCTTTGGAGATATCCTGGGAAAACCCCACTCCTCTGAAACCAAACCTATCTGGATGCGTTAGCAGCTTTTGTATGTTTCGGCGTGGCAGAGGCTACGCTGTTTCCTGGAAAATTTATTCATGAAGTATAATTGAAAGATCATGCATTGGTTACTGTTAATGCTGGCAGGACTGTTTGAGATTGGTTTTACTACCTGCCTGAAGATGTCGGAAAACTTTTCCAGGTTGTGGTGGAGCCTGGGGTTTGTTCTATGTATCACTTTAAGCTTTTTTCTTCTCAACAAAGCTATCCAAGTCATCCCCATTGGTACAGCCTATGCGGTTTGGACAGGCATAGGGGCTGTAGGCACCGTCTTGATAGGCATTCTTTTTTTTCAGGAACCGGTAGACTTTTGGCGACTCTTATTTATCGTATTGCTGATTGGTTCCATCTTAGGGTTGAAGTTGATGGCTGCCTCTTGAAAGACGGGCCCGCACTTTTATCATCCTGCCATAGAAAAGCAGCGGTTTCCCGCTGATCACATCGCTGTCCGGTCTGATTTTTTTGCTCGGTTCAACCCAGGGAGTGACGAATATTTAATATTAAGTTAACTTATATGCCGAGCGATTCTTGTATCTTCAGCCTTTACTACACTTCCTTATGGCATTTACCAACTTTCATGGTCATTGTGCGTACTGCGACGGCAAAGAAACCCCGGAAGCCTTCATCCGTGAAGCAGTCAGGCAGCGTATGCCGGTCTATGGATTTTCCTCCCATGCACCACTGCCTTTTGATCTTCCCTGGCCTATGCGCGCGGAAAATACCGAAAAATATATAGCGGCCATTGAATCATTAAAGCATACTTATGCCGGCCAGATTGAAATTTATACAGGTCTGGAAGTGGATTATATTCCTCAAATAGCCGGTCCCGGGCAGCCTTCTATCAGGCAATGGCCCCTGGACTATACCATAGGGTCGGTTCATTTTGTGGATTTTTTTCCTGAGGGCCGTCCCTGGGAGATTGACGGACTCCATCAGGTTTTTTTAAAGGGATTGGAAGAAATTTTTCAGCATGACATTGAAAAAGCCATCCGGCGTTATTATGCACTGCTGCGGCAGATGGTGCAGGAAGATCCGCCTGATGTTATAGGGCACCTGGATAAAATCAAAATTCAAAGTGAGGAGGGGCAACTCTTTAGCGAGGAGGCAAAATGGTACCGGGAAGCTGTGGAAGAAACGTTGGAAGTGATCGCTCAGTCCGGTATCATCGTAGAAGTGAACACGCGGGGTATTTACAAGAAAAAATCAGCAGAGCCTTATCCGAGCTACTGGATTCTGGAAAAGATCAAAGCCAAAAACATTCCCATCATGTTGAATGCCGATGCACATCATCCCCAGGAAATCACCGCCTGTTTTGAGGAGGTCGCTGCCCGCTTACAAGCCATAGGTTTTGAGCAGTTCCGGCTGTTGCGAAGGGGTGTCTGGCAGGATGTTGCCTTTAATACACAGGGAATTCAAGATGACGAATCCTAATATTTCTCGATGGCTGAGTCATGCACCAGCCTGGGTTTTTTCTATATACGGGATGACGGCAGCTTTCTGCACCTATTCCTGTATGTATGCCTTTCGCAAGCCTTTTACGGCGGCTACCTTTGAGGAACTGTCATTCTGGGGTGTAGATTACAAAATACTGCTCATCACCTCGCAGGTCCTGGGCTATACGGTTTCCAAATTCCTGGGCATCAAAATCGTTTCGGAAATGTCAGGCAGCCGTCGTGCGCTCAGTATACTGGTTTTGATCGGGCTGTCAGCGGTAGCGCTGCTCGGGTTTGCTCTAGTACCTCCTCCCTACAATATCATCTTTCTTTTTTTTAATGGCTTGCCGCTGGGTATGGTCTGGGGATTGGTGTTCAGCTTTCTGGAAGGGCGGAAGGTGACAGAAATATTAGGAGCCGGATTGTCGGTCAGCTTTATTTTTTCTTCAGGGTTTGTCAAAACGGTGGGAGCCTGGATCATGCTCCACTGGAATATTTCCGAATTCTGGATGCCAGTAGTGACCGGAATGCTCTTTGCCGCTCCGTTGGTGCTGTTTGTATGGATGCTCCATCAGATGCCGCCGCCTTCCCGGCAGGATGAACAGTTGAGAACCAAACGGCAGCCCATGCATCAACAGCAGCGGAGGGCATTTTTGAGACTTTTCCTGCCAGGCATCGTCTTGTTGGTAGTCGCTTATATTTTTCTGACAGCCTTTCGTGATTTCCGGGATAACTTCGCTGCTGAAATCTGGCAATCGCTGGGTTATGGAGATACCCCGGAGATCTTTACGGTGACCGAGGTTCCGGTGGCGATCGGTGTGTTAATTATCATGGGGTTGCTCATGCTCATTCAAGACAATGCCAAAGCCTTGTCTACCTATCATGGGATTATCGCTTTTGGTTTCGTACTCATCGGGATTAGCACCTTTGCCTTTGAGCAAGGCTGGCTCAACCCACTGGTATGGATCACCTTGGTAGGCTTGGGATTGTACCTCGGATATGTGCCTTTCAACAGTATTCTGTTTGACCGTTTGCTGGCTACGTTCCGGTATGTAGGCACGGCCGGATTTCTGATTTATGTGGCCGACTCCTTTGGTTATTTAGGCAGTGTAGGTGTTTTGTTCTATAAAAATTTCGGACAGGCTCAACTTACCTGGCTGCGCTTCTTTATCTTAGCAGGGTATGGTATGACGCTGGTAGGGAGTGTACTGATATTTTTCTCCTGGCTGTATTTCAAACATAAGGCAGCCCATTGGCAAACAACCGAATACCCGGTCGAACTGGAAAGAGAATGGCAGGTGAGTGGCAAATAATGGTCATTTATTCCTGACACGTATAGCCTGCTTTGTTTGTTAACCAATACTTTATAGTTATAATGATAAAATACTGATTTTTAGCATTGTATATGTTAAAACTTATAATTTGACTTTAAGCAACGATGGATGATATTTCACTGATGCAATCACAGTATCTGCTCCAGTGCTGGGCTCGCCAGGAAGGGTATGCACCGCTGGCAGTTGAGCGGGCAGAAGGTTGCTGGATTTATACGCAGGACGGCAGAAAGATATTCGATCTGAGAAGTGCCCATGAATGTATCAACCTGGGGTTTCGTCATCCAAAGGTGTTAGCAGCCATGAAAGCCCAGATGGAAAAGGTGGTGTATGTAACCGATGATTTTGCAACAGAACCGACTGCCCGGCTGGCCCGTAAGCTGGCGGAAATAACGCCAGGTAATCATCATAAGAAAGTATGGTTTTCCCAAAGTGGCGCCAACGCAGTAGAAGCGGCTATCAAAGCTGCCCGCTTTTACAAATACCATCAGCTTCTGGAAAAGGGGACCACTGCTTTTGAAGCTCCCGGGCAGTATCCCTATCCCTATAAAATTATCTCCCGCTATCGCTCCTGGCATGGGGCTACCGCCCTGGCCTCTTCCGCTAGCGGTGATCCCCGGCGCTGGTTTCAGGAACCTTTCAATGTGCCGGGATTTGTGTTTGGTCCGGATGCCTACTGTTATCGTTGTCCTTTCGGATTGCATTACCCGGAATGCCAGCTGGCCTGTGCCAACTACCTGGAACAAATGATTGAAATGGAAGGAGGTTCGGGCAAGGTAGCGGCTGTACTGATAGAGCCGGTGGTAGGATCCAATGGTATCATTCCTCCACCCCCGGAGTATCTTCCCCGGCTCCGTGAAATATGTGACCGGTGGGACATACTGCTCATTGCAGACGAAACCATGACGGGCATGGGGCGTACCGGAAAAATGTTTGCCATAGACCACTATGGGGTAGAGCCTGATATGCTGATTATGGGAAAGGCCCTGGGTATGTATAGCCCCTTGGGTGCTACCATTTTCTCTGAAAAAGTGGCTCGTGTTTTTGATAGCCATATCTTCGGGATGGGGCAGAGTTTTTCTGCCCATGCCTTGTCCTGTGCTGCCGGTCTGGCCAGCATACAGGTGCTGGAAGAAGAAAAGCTGGTAGAACACTCGCGGCTGATGGGAAATTACCTGGGTGAAAAGCTGAGAACGCTGAAGGAGCGTCATGCGAGTGTAGGTGATGTGCGAGGATTAGGATTGTTTTATACCCTTGAACTGGTGGAAGACCGAAATACGAAAAAACCACTGAGAAAGGTGACGGAGAAGTACAAACCGACAGTTGTTTCAAAGATCGCTCATTTTTTGCTGGAAGAAAAAAATATTTATGTGCCTTCAGACAAGTTTGGTTTGTGGATCGTACCGCCGCTGATTGTCAGCCAGGAAGAAATTGATTTCATAGTAGCAGCCATCGATGAAGCCCTTGTGCTGGCTGATTAATACTTGATCGTAGTGGGCGCTGCCAAAGCTTCAATAAGTCACTGAACTGTGCTTGTCAGCACTGACTGCTGTCTGGCACCAAAGCTTTCCTGTAGCAGCCCGTAACAAAGTGGAAAGTGCTGGAAAAAGTAATCAATGCCTTTGAGGTAGCCAATTTGTCTACAGCCGCTGCTGCTGATACAATGCTCTATCGCCAATAGATAGTAAGGCTACCTCAAAATCCTGGGCCAGCACAAAGGAGGTTTCTATATTTCCACAGATCTGTCTATCAGCACCAGTAATTTCATGCCAGGTAAAGCGAAAAGTGACCACCTGCCGGAGGTTGCGCAAACCTTTGACTGGAAAGTAAAAATCAAATCCTATACTTTTAAGAGCTGACAACCAGTTGCCATTGACATGAGAGCAGTAGATTCATTCTATCAGCCTATTGATCAGACAGCCCTCGTCAGGGCAGCTCTTGTGTTTTTGAGAAAGGCAGCCAGCTTACCTATGGCACATCGGGGTTAGAGGCCGTCTGGGAAGGCATGGTTTTGCTTTAAATAAAACGGATAGCCTATTGAGACTTAGATGAGATCCTAGTCACAGGCGATCAGATTTTTTTACATAAATGGAAAGTACTATACTATAACCTAAATCTATGTTAATGAAGATTGCTAATCAGTTAACTTATTTACTTTTTTTAGAGCTTCTTCTTTTAAGTCAGGTGGTCTATGGTCAGGAGCATGAGCCCTATGAGGCAAACTGGGAATCCCTGGCCAAACATCAGGAGGTACCCGAATGGATTCGGGATGCTAAATTCGGGATCTATACCCACTGGGGGGTCTATGCTGTACCTGCCTACAACAATGAACACTATATCCAGCACATGCACAATGAAGCTGAATATGCCAAGCTGGGAACCCACCGGCGGCATGTAGCCGTGTATGGCCCTCTCTCTGAGTTTGGCTACCATGACTTCATTCCCATGTTTACAGGAGATAAATTTGATGCTGATGCCTGGGCTGAGTTGTTTGTGAAAGGAGGAGCCCGCTTTGCCGGTCCGGTAGCAGAACATCATGATGGTTTTGCCATGTGGGACAGTGAGGTCACTCCCTTCAATGCCATGGATATGGGACCCCAGAGAGATGTCGTTGGAGAGCTGGCGCAGGCCATCCGAAAAAAAGGGCTAAAATTCTTTACCTCTCTGCATCATGAACTCCACTATACCAACGTACAGGTAAAACCGGAATGGGAAGCATCCGATCCAAAGTATGCCAAGCTCTATGGCTCTCCAATGCCTGAAGCAGAGTGGCAGCAGATGTGGCTTGATAAATGTCTGGAGGTCGTGGATAAATACCATCCGGACATCATCTACCATGATGCCTGGCTGGAGCAGGTAGAAGAAGATAAACTACAAACCTACCTGGCTCACTACTTCAACCAGGCCGAGGAAAGTCGTCAGCAGGTCACCGTCACCTCCAAAGGAGGAGACATTCCTTCCCAGGTGGGTATGGAAGACCATGAAAACTCTAATCCTGAGCAGATCAGTGACAAACCTTTTTTGAGTGATTACTCCATTGGCACAGGCTTTTCCTTTTCCTGGGGTTATACCGAGGGCATGCAGCTCAGAACGGCTGAGGATATTGTGCACAAGCTCATTGAGATAGTGAGCAACAATGGTCAGATGCTGCTTAACCTCTCCCCCAAAGCTGATGGTACCATTCCGGAAGACCAGCAGCAGGTCGTGTTGGACATTGGCCGCTGGCTCTGGACGTTTGGAGAAGCTATCTATGAGACCCGTCCTTACAGTGTCAGTGGCGAGACCACGACTGGAGATAAGCGTGGCATGCCTGCCCGGGTGCGATACACCAGGAAAGGAAAAAATGTATATGCTATTTTCCTGGATTGGCCCGGAGGTGAGCAAGAGAAGACCACCCAACAGGAAAGGCAGGTGAGCTTACAACAACTGACTGAAAAGAAGGTAGGAGGAAGTGTAAAAGCAGTTACCTTGCTGGGGTTGAAGAAACTGGAGAACATTCCTTTCGAGCTCACGAACCAGGGACTCACCATCACCATTCCTGCTAACACAAGAGTACCTTCCGAGATTGCCCATGTTTTTAGAATTGAAGTAGAATAGAGGTGTGCATGATGAGGATACAAAAAAAACACATACTTCCTATGGCTGTTCTAGCAGCTTCGGTCTGTTATGCAATAGGACATCCTTCTCCTGATGGAATAGCCAAACAGTACGATGACCCACGACAGCTAACCCAATACTTAAGAGACAGTACACCTGTGGCTTCCTGGAAAGCAGCTCCCTTTGAGATTGTCACTCCGGGGTATCAGACTTTTCAGACTGTTGTATATGGCCAGGTATTCTCTGGCAGAAATCACAATATCGTGCGGGTAGCCCCGCAGCTTGAAGGGCTGAGCGGGGTAAAATTGCCTGCTGAACTCTATGAGAAGGGAAACGATACCCCATTAACACTAAAGTTTGCAGAGCCGGTCAAAGTGCTGATCGGTACTTTTCAGCAGGCAGATCCATCTTACAGACAGCTCAAAGACGGACAGCATGGGCAGCTTGTTTTAAAAAATGCGTTGACAGTGACCGGACTGCCCCCGGTAGATGTCTATGCAGTGGCTTATCCAAAAGGAATCCATGAGATTAATCCGGAAGGAAGTGGGTTGTTTATGATAGCAGGGGTAATTCAAGTCAACCAGTCGCTTACTTTCCACGATGAAGCGTTGCCGGATGGACGGCAGTGGAATCCTACCTTTATCGTAGAAGGATTTTCTGATGAAAAACCCCTGTTTGACATTGTAGGGGGGCCAGACCAGCCAGTTGTGGAAGAAGGCATGCCTGGCACCGAGGGCATACAAGGTGGCTTTGAAGGAGGACGTTGTGTAAAGATCGGCGACACCTATCATATGTTTCCCACAGAACGTGCCGGGGAGCCAGGGGTACCTGCCTATTACGACCGGGTCAAAACCCGCATTGGCCACTGGACCAGCCAGGATGCCATTCACTGGAAGCGTCAGGCTACCCTTTACCAGGCCAGTGGTCAATATGCCCTTACCGAAGAAGACAACCCTATCAACGATCGCCGGGCTGCCCTCTGGTCTTTCATGCCTATCTTCAGTGAAGAAGCCAACCGTTGGTATGGCTATTACCTGGCCTATACAGTGCACAAGGACATAGAACCGAACCATTCTTTTGGTCGCATATGGCGGGCTGAATCAGTCAAAGAAGGCAGAGAAGGCATCGGTGGACCCTACAAAGACATAGGTGTCATCCTGGAACCCGGACTGGATTCCCAGCCCTGGGAGGGGCGGCAGGGGGTGGCCTCTTTCTTCCCTTATCAGGTAGAAGAACAGTGGCTGGGCTTTTACAGTGGGGCTTATCCTTTCGCTTCTTGGCAGGATTATCCCAAAAACACAGGCAAAGGCTGGTTTATCGGACTGGCGGAAGCCGATAGTCTGGAAGGGCCCTGGACCCGTATGGATACCACCATCAATCCGGTCACTTCTATGCATCCCTATTTCATAGAAAATCCTATCGTCAGCCAACTGCCCAATGGTTTATATATCGCCATCTTTGATGGAGGACCGGATGGCTGGGGGCATCATCTTCCCAACATGATGGGATACTCTCTGTCAAAAGATGGATATCACTGGTCGGAGGCACGCTACTGGCCTATAGAAACCAAGGTAGAGAAATGGTGGGATATTATGCGCACTCCGCTGTGTCTGATTCCGGAAGGTAATGACATATACACCATTGTGTATGCGGCCATAGACCTGGAGCGGCGTTTTCATCCTATGGGTATGGTGCAGGTGAAGCTCAACCGGGAGGTGCTGGAGGAAAGGATGCAACAACTGGAAACCAATCTCACCAGAAGTACCCAACAACCTTAATGTTATTTGACAATGAATTATTTTTCACTACTGTTCATTCTTTTTAGCAGTATTTTCTTTGCGAAGAAGCAGGATCTTCCCGCTACAATTCTTAGAGAACCTGTAACCATACTTATGTCTCAGCAGGCCTCTGACAGAACTGTTTTTGGTGTAGACAAGTTGAAAGTAGCTTTAGAAAATGCAGGGTATGAGGTGAGTATACAAACCCAGGAAAACGCACCGACAAGTGGCAGGCACATTTTAGTGGGTGAGTTAAAGGATGAAATCATAAAAAAGGCGTTAGCCAAAGGTGATCTGGCAAAAGCTCCCGGCCAGGAAGGCTTTGCGATTATTTCAGATAAGCGAAAGACTATCATTGGCGGGGCTGATGCTTCGGGTACGCTTTATGGTTGTCTGGAGTTGGCCAGCCATGTACAGAAAAAGAAAATGGTTCCGTCAGACCTGCAAATGGTTGATCAACCGGAAATGGTGCTGCGTGGTGCTTGTATCGGGTTGCAGAAAACGGCTTATTTGCCCGGGAGAACCGTATACGAATATCCCTATACACCGGAGAACTTTCCCTGGTTTTACGATAAGGCGCTATGGGTACAATACCTGGATATGCTGGTAGAAAACAGAATGAATTCACTGTATTTATGGAATGGCCATCCCTTTGCCTCATTGGTGAAGTTGAAAGAGTATCCTTATGCGCTGGAAGTGGATGAAGAGACCTTTAAGAAAAATGAGGAGATGTTTCACTTCCTGACCACAGAAGCCGACAAAAGGGGGATCTGGGTCATACAGATGTTTTATAATATTATCGTTTCAAAACCATTTGCGGAGCAATATAACCTTAAAACACAAGACAGAAGCCGTCCCATTATACCAGTGATCGCCGATTATACCCGGAAGTCTATTGCGGCCTTTGTAGAGAAGTATCCCAACGTAGGGCTGCTGATTACCTTGGGAGAAGCGATGGAAGGAGAGGAAACCGATGTGGAGTGGTTCACAAAGACAATTATCCCGGGTGTACAGGATGGCCTGAAAGCACTAGGCACCAGCACAGAACCTCCTATTGTGCTGAGAGGTCACGATACTAATCCCCAACTGGTGATGAAGGCAGCACTGCCTTTATACAAAAATTTATATACCATGAACAAGTATAACGGCGAAGCACTGACCACTTATCAACCCCGTGGGCCATGGGCCCAGTTGCATCGAGACCTGAGTCTGTTGGGTTCAACCCATATTGCCAATGTACATATCCTGGCGAACCTGGAGCCTTTCCGTTATGGATCCCCCGAATTTATTCAGAAGAGTGTACAGGCTATGCATCAGGTTCATGGAGCTAACGGCTTGCATTTGTATCCGCAGGCTTCTTACTGGGACTGGCCTTATTCCGCCGACAAAACCGCCCCGAGATTATTGCAGATAGAGCGTGACTGGATCTGGTACGAAGCCTGGAGCCGATATGCTTGGAATGCTGACCGCAACCGGGCCAAGGAGGTGGATTATTGGACAGAGGTACTGGGCGATAAATTTGGCTGTGGAGCCTATGGAAAAGAAATTCTGGAAGCCTATGAACAGTCTGGTGAGATTGCTCCCAAACTGTTGCGCAGGTTTGGGATCACCAATGGCAACAGACAAACATTGACATTAGGCATGACTATGAGCCAACTGGTCAACCCATACAAGTGGCGGGTGTGGGAGCACCTGTATGATTCGGATGGACCGGAAGGGGAAAAGCTCATTGAATATGCGGAAAGAGAATGGAAACAGGCACAACACGTGGGAGAGACTCCCCCGCAAATCATCGATGAGGTGGTCAGACATGCCCGCCAGTCCGTCCAAGCCATTGAGCGGGCAGCGCCTCATGTGAGCAACAATAAAGATGAGTTTGCCAGGTTACAACAGGATATGTATGCTTATGAAGCATTGGCTGATTTTTTTGCGGAAAAAGTGAAAGCAGCGCTGTGGGTACTGCGCTATAGCCATTCTAAGGACATCCGTGATCTGGAAAAGGCAGTACCACCGCTTGAAAAAAGTATTGCTCATTACAAACAGCTGGTGGAACTAACGGAAGAAACCTACCTTTACGCCAACAGCATGCAGACAGCGCAGCGGCGCATTCCTGTGAGCGGTGAAGAAGGTACCAATAAAACCTGGAAAGAGCTTTTGCCTTACTATGAAAGTGAATTAGAAAATTTTAAAAAGAACCTGGCATCGCTGAAGTCTCCTGCGAATGAACCGGAAGTAAAACAGGGAGGTGAACCCCTGCAACCCTGCGCCGTGCAGTTGCTGAATACCCAGACCGCTATATATCCTATAGAAAAAGGGCAAACCGTGTTTACCGATGAAGCCTTTACCATACAGCAAACTGCGGACGAACTGAAAAATATGAAAGGACTCAAACTTTCTATGAAAGAACAGATAGAGGAGGGCACTGACCTTCATTTCAAAACTGATAAGCCAGTGAAGGTTTTGGTAGGCTATTTTGATACCGGAGAAGAAACCTATTTGTCGCCCCCTGACCTGGAAACAGATGCAACTGCCAATCACCGGGGACAGGCAGAGGTGAAAATCTCCCAGGCTATGCTGATACCGGGCTTACCTTCTGTCAACATACATACTTATTATTTTGATCCTGGAGAACATCACCTGATACTGAAAAATGGCGTATGCCTGATCCTGGGCTTTATGGAGGGAAAGCAGGAAATTAAGCCTTTTGATGCAGGTTTGAGCGGTGAAGCGTTCAGGAAAGACATCGATGGGTTATTTGATTAATACGGATGGAAAAGTATTTTGCACTACGTCTGAAACAGACAGGGTAAAGCCTCCTGAGATTACGCTAACAGCAGGAAGTCGTTTAGCCAAAATTCAACTATATGAGATCTAAAACAACAATCTATATCCTGAGCGTTTTTCTTATCACGCTGATGCGTTGTTCCTCTCAGGAACCTCCGAAATATGAGGCACATGTTTTGAAGTCGGAACTGATGCGCCAGCAGGTGCAATTTTTCAATACCATGGAGGAAGAGGCGGTCGTGAATTATGTCTCCAATGAAGAGGCCGCGCAATGGTTGAGCCAGCAGGTACCCCTGTTTGAATGCCCGGATTCTATTATCGAGCAGACCTACTATTTTCGCTGGTGGACTTTCCGTAAACATTTGAAGGAAACGCCGGAAGGCTTTGTCTTTACGGAGTTTATCACGCCTGTCAAACATGCAGGGACACACAATACCATCAGTTGTGCTTTAGGCCATCATATTTACGAAGGGCGCTGGTTGCATGATGCCAGATTCATCGATGAGTATATCAGGTTCTGGTATCTGAAAGACCGGTATGCACCCGAATCTTTTTATTATAAATACAGCAGCTGGGCCGCCGACGCCCTGTATCATCGTTTTCTGGTGAATCAGGACACTGCTTTTGTGCTTTCCCTGCTCGATGAACTGGACCAGGAGTATCTGGAATGGGCAGCGGAAAAGCAACTCGACAATGGGTTGTATTGGCAGTATGATGTCAGAGATGGTATGGAGGAATCTATCAGCGGATCGAGGCATGAGAAAAATGCCCGGCCTACCATCAGCAGTTACATGTATGGCAATGCGCAGGCCATCGCTAAAATAGCAGCGATAGCGGGTCGTGATAGCCTGGGGCAGGTGTATGAACAACGAGCGGGTGAATTGAAATCCCTGGTGCAGGATAGTTTGTGGGATGCTGAGGCACAGTTTTTTAAGGTACGTTTTGAGAATGGTACTTTATCCGATGCTCGAGAGGCCATCGGATATATCCCCTGGTATTTTAACCTGCCCGACGACCAGTCCACCTATGCCCAGGCCTGGCAGCAAATTAAAGATACAGCCGGCTTCTGCGCACCCTGGGGCTTGACGACGGCGGAGCGTCGTCATCCCGAATTCCGAACCCATGGAACGGGAGGATGTGAATGGGATGGTGCCGTCTGGCCGTTTGCTACTACCCAAACCCTGAAAGGACTGGCCCATCTGCTCAATAATTATAGACAGCATCCCATGACCAAGAAGGATTACTTTGACACCTTCTCTGCCTATGCAATGGCACACCAGAAAAACGGAAAACCCTACATAGGAGAGTACCAGGATGACAAAACAGGAGACTGGTTGAAAGGAGATAATCCCCGCAGTCGTTACTATAATCACTCCGGCTTTTGTGATCTGGTGATCAACGACCTGGTAGGATTGAAACCACAGGAGGGGAATACCCTCGTGGTAAAACCGTTGATACCCGAAAGCCAATGGGACTGGTTTTGCCTGGATAGGGTAAAATACCATGGCCGCTGGGTTAGCATCGTTTGGGATAAAACAGGAGAAAAATACGGAAGGGGAAAGGGACTCAGTATTTTTGTGGATGGACAGGAAGTCGCTCGTTCTGAGAAGCTGGAACCCTTGGAGGCAAAGTTGCCGGCAATAGCACCTACCGGAAATGCTGTAAGCGCCAAGGAAAAGATGAAAAACCAAAAGATATCTTTTGCTGCCCATGAATAGAGGTAGTAAATCCCAAGCAATGATATGATCATGAGAAAACAACTTTTGAAAATCAGCTTTATCCAAGTACTTATAAGCTGCTTTCTGTTGGCAGGTACAGTTTCGTATGCCCAAAACCAGTACAATGTATTGGATTACGGCGCTGTAAACGATGGCAGCCAAAAGATAACGGAAGCAGTGAAAAAAGCCATTGCAGTAGCTGCTGAAGCAGGAGGGGGAACCGTCTATTTTCCAGCTGGAGAATACCTGACAGGCCCTATCCATCTGAAAAGTAATATCACGCTCTTCATCGAGGCAGGTGCCCTCCTCAAATTCAGCGATGACTTTGACGATTATCTGCCTATGGTGCCTTCCCGCTGGGAAGGAAATGATGTGGTTAATTTTTCTCCCCTAATCTATGCGTATGAAGCAGAAAATATTGCCATCCGTGGCCGGGGTACCATAGATGGACAGGGAAAAAAATGGTGGAATTACTTTTTCCAGCAACGGAAAGAAGGGGCTACCCGCTCTCAATGGCAGGAAGAATTTGCCCGGCAAAACAAGGATATCATCCTGCCCGACCAACCGGGCATGATAGAACTGGGTTTTCTGCGTCCTCCTTTCATACAGCCTATGTATTGTAAAAATGTGCTGATAGAAGGGATCACCATTCAAAATTCTCCTTTCTGGACAGTCAATCCGGAATTTTGCGAAAATGTGACCGTGACCGGCGTTACGATCAACAATCCTGATTCTCCTAATACCGACGGCATCAATCCGGAATCCTGCAAGTATGTACATATCTCTAACTGCCATATCAGTGTAGGCGACGATTGCATCACCATCAAATCGGGCAGGGACGGAGCCGGAAGGAAAAAAGGTGTCCCTGCTGAAAACTATACCATCACCAACTGCACCATGCTTTCCGGTCATGGCGGGGTGGTCATTGGTAGTGAAATGTCAGGAGGGGTGAAAAAGATCACTATTTCCAACTGCATTTTTGATGGCACTGACCGTGGCATCCGCATCAAATCCATGCGGGGCCGTGGGGGTACGGTGGAAGAAATCCGGGTGGATAACATTATCATGAAAAACATCAAAGAGCAGGTGTTTATGCTCAACATGGAGTACCAGGAAACACCCTCCGAGACGGTGTCGGAAAGAACACCACAATTTAAGAATATCCATTTCAGCAACGTCACGGCAGAAGCCGGGGAAGCAGGCTTTTTGCTTGGGCTGGAAGAAATGCCAATCGATGGAGTCACCTTTAATGATATCAACATTACAGCTAACAAAGGTTTCACCATCAAAAATGCTAACAACCTGGAATTCCATCAGGTGCAGGTAAACACCCGGAAAGGTCCTGCTTTACAGGCCGAAAATGTCAGTCACCTTGAAATAGACGGTGTCAAAACGCTGGAGCCTCATACCAATACGCCGGTGATTTTGCTGAACAATGTAAACCAAGCTTTCCTGCATGACGCCTGGCCTGTGGCTGGCACCGATGTTTTTCTGAAATTACAGGGAGAAAAAACCAAGAACATCACCGTAGAGGGAAACAACTTTTCCCAGGTAGCCACCCCCATACAAAAGGGGGATGAAGTGGTGGAGAGTCTCAACACAGAGAAATAAAAACGCATCGTGATAAAAAAATCGGTTGACTCAAAATGTATGATACACCAGAAAGTGTGGATGAAATATTTATCCCTTCCACTTCTTTCTGTGTTAATGACGCTGTCATCCTGCCAAATGACAACGAAAGATAGCGATCCTCCGCTCAGGCTCTGGTATCGAAATCCAGCTGAAAAGTGGACGGAGGCGCTGCCCATCGGTAACGGTCGGCTGGGGGCTATGCTCTTTGGCGGACCGGAGGTAGACCGGATCCAGTTTAATGAGGAAACCCTCTGGACGGGTGAACCCAGAGATTACCATAGAGAGGGCGCTGTGCAGTATCTGCCTCGAATTAGGCAGTTACTGTTTGAAGGAAAACAGGCAGAAGCTGAACAATTGGCAGAAGAACACTTTATGGGCAAGATGAGCAACGAAGAGCAATATGAAAACCAGAAGGCCACCTGGCTGAAACAGGTGACTACTGCGGGCGTACCTGATGAGGAGGTCACGCAGTGGCAGGAGATGCAGATTCCGACCGAAGAGGGATGGGAGGATGTCCATCAGAATTTAGAAGGAGTGGACGGTGCTGTCTGGTTTCGAAAAACCTTCGAGCTGCCGGCTTCCTGGCAGGGCAAAAATCTGATGCTGGCCCTGGGCAGGATCAGAGAGGATGACTTTACCTATGTAAATGGAAAAAAGGTAGGGACTACCCAGGGTAAAGATACAGATCGTACCTATCGGGTGCCCGCTTCCCTTTTGCGGGAAGGGACGAATGAGATCCTGATCCAGGTCATCAACTATGACGATAAAGGTGGACTGACAGGCATCCCTAGGAGTGATGATCCTTTGCATCTTCATCCGGTGGGAGAGGAAGAAAATCAAATGGCCTTAAACGGTGCCTGGCAATATGCCATACAGGATGACGAACCCCCTGCCTTTCCCCAATATGAAGCCGCTTACCAGCCTTTTGGTGATCTGTGGTTACATTTCAAAGGGCATGAGGGACCAAAAAATTACTGGCGGGAACTGGATATTTCACAGGCTATTTCCCGGGTTTCTTATGAAGTAGCAGGCGTACAATATAGCCGTGAATATTTTGCCAGCGAACCTCACCAGGTTATCGCTGTCCACCTGACAGCCAGTGAGCCCGGCAAAATCACCTTTGAGGCTACCCTCAACAGCAAACACAAAGATGCAGCCACGTATAAAATCGATGACCACACGCTGGGACTGTCCGTGAAAGTAAAGTACGGTGCGCTGCAAGGAGTCAGCCACCTGCGTGTGCAACCAAGCGGTGGTCAATGGTCTGTTACCGATGATAGCATCAGTGTACAAGGAGCCGATGAAGTGACACTATACCTGACAGCAGCTACCAACTATGTAGATTACCAGGATGTTTCCGGCAATCCGGCAGCCCGCTGTGAGGAAGCATTGCAAAATGTGCAAGGTCAGGATTATCACCAGATCAAAACCGCACACCTACAGGAATATCAAGAGTATTTTAACAAGCTTTCGCTCGACCTGGGAGGGCATGCTGCTGATACGCTTCCAACAGAAGAACGCCTCGCTCAATTTGCCACTTCCCCTGATCCTGCCTTAGTCGCTTTGTATTTACAGTATGGCAGATACCTGCTGATTGGCAGTTCCCGACCCGGTACGCTGCCTGCCAATTTGCAGGGCATCTGGAACAATGATCTTACCCCTCCCTGGGATAGTAAATACACTACCAACATCAACCTGGAAATGAACTACTGGCCTGCGGAAGTCTTAAACCTCTCGGCCTGCCACCAATCCCTGTTCCAGTTGATTGAAGAGGTGGCAGCCCAGGGCGCAAAAACTGCCCAGGCTCATTATGGCTGTCCGGGATGGGTCTTACATCATAACACCGACCTGTGGCGGGCGACAGCCCCGGTCAATGCTGCTAACCATGGCATCTGGGTAACTGGCGGAGCCTGGTTGACACACCATCTGTGGGACCATTACCTGTTTACAAAAGATACGACTTTTCTGAAAAATGAAGCTTATCCACTCATGAAAGAGGCAGCCCGATTTTTTACCTGCTTTTTGGTGAAAGACCCGGAAACCGGATGGCTGATCAGTACCCCTTCCAACTCCCCGGAAACGGGTGGATTGGTGGTAGGGCCTACCATGGATCATCAAATCATTCGCGATCTTTTTCAGAACTGCATCCGTGCCAGCGAAGTACTCGGTATGGATGAGGCATTCCGGGATACCTTACAGGAAAAATTACCACAGATGGCTCCCAACCAGATCGGGCAACATGGTCAGTTGCAGGAGTGGTTGCAGGATATCGATGATCCGGAAAATCATCATCGCCATGTGTCCCACCTGTGGGGCGTCTATCCGGGGCATGACATGACCTGGGAAGAAGATCAGGCATTGATGAAAGCCGCCCGGCAGTCGTTGCTTTACCGGGGCGATGAGGGGACGGGCTGGAGCCTGGCCTGGAAGATCAACCTCTGGGCTCATTTCAAAGAAGGAGATCATGCTTTTGAACTGATAAAAATGCTGCTGAGTCCTGCGGAACAGCCCAGTGGTGAGCGGGGTGGTTCTTATGCTAATCTTTTAGATGCACATCCTCCTTTTCAGATTGATGGTAACTTTGGCGGTGCGGCGGGTATCGCTGAGATGCTGATGCAAAGCACAGCCGATCAGATAGAATTGCTGCCAGCCTTACCGTCGGCGCTTCCTTCCGGAGAGATTAAAGGTTTATGTGCCAGAGGCGGTTTTGTGTTGGATTTCACTTGGGAGAATAGTAAGCTGTCCCACTTAGCCATTACTTCAACAGCCGGCGGGAAATGTAAGCTGATATATGGGGAGTTGGAGCGAAGTTTTGATACCGAACAGAGACAGACCTATCAGTTAGACCAAGACTTACAAATACTGTAAAGACGAGGCAATGATATATAAAATGCTTGTATTGCTTACTTCTGTTACTTTTCTCACTGGCGTGGTAATAGCACAGGAAATATCGCCTGAAGCCACAGAGGACTGGTCCAGGAAACCACCTGTAGTTGATCCGGGAATAAAGGGGAAGCTCCCTTCCGATGCGATCGTCTTGTTTTCGGGAAAACAGGATCTGGATCATTGGGAGCATATGGACGGGAAGTCTGTATCCTGGAAAGTGGAAGGAGAAGCTTTGGTCGTAGCACCTAAAAGTGGGGATATTCAGACAAAGCAGCCTTTTGGGAGTATACAACTGCATGTGGAATGGAAGACCCCCGATCCGAAAGAAGACTATAGCAACAATATGGGTAACAGCGGCATCTTGCTGATGGGGCTGTATGAACTTCAGATCTATGAATCTTTCCATGATAAAAATGAGATTTATTACAACGGGCAGGCAGGTAGTGTCTATAAACAGCATATTCCCCTGGTAAACGCTTGTCTGCCGCCACAGACGTGGCAGACTTTTGATATTGTGTTTGAAGCCCCTGCATTCAACAGGGACACATCCTTAAAAAAACCTGCCTATCTGACAGTTTTCCATAATGGCGTGCTCATTCTCCATCATGTGGAACTTAAAGGGCCTATGAAATACCAGGGATATCCGGCCTATGAATATCATGAAAGTAAATTACCCTTGCGTTTGCAGGAACACAACAGCCAGGTCAGTTTCAGGAATATCTGGCTCAGGGAATTAACCCTGCACTAAACTTTATAAGCAGTACCTAAAACGCTCACATATGTCACAAAAAATGCTAGTGTGGTGCCTTAGTATGATGATCTTGGCTGCCTGTACCCAGGAAGCTGAAAAGGCGATAGAAGGTAACAGTCTTCCTATGGAAAGTATCCGTTTATCCAATCTTGAAGATTTCCATGCTGAAGGCGGGCAATGGAAGGTGGCCGGTGAAGTATATGCTAACCGGAATGAAGACAAACATTTGGAAGCAGACGAGGGTACTGGTATGCTGGTCAACCTGCCGGGCAGTGCCCAGGGACATCAGGCTGCTATTTTTACCAATATGGAACATGGAGACATAGATCTGTCGCTGGATTTCCTGATGCCTAAAAATTCCAGTACCGGCATCTATTTGCAGGGACGCTATGGCGTGCAATTGCTGGATAGCTGGGGAAAAGATTCACTCACTGCTGAACGTAGCGGCAGTCTCTATCCAGGGGCAGGAAAAAAGAGGGCAGGTATAGCGCCTGATAAACATGCGGTGAAAGCCCCCGGCTTATGGCAGCATCTGGAGATTCATTTCATAGCTCCTCGCTTTGACGAATCCGGGAAAAAAATAGCCGATGCCCGTTTTGAGGAGGTCTATCTGAATGGTGTCCTGGTGCAGCAAGGGGTAGTGTTGTCAGGTCCTTCGGTAGGAACCGCTTTTGAAGATGAAAAGGCTACCGGACCACTCATGTTCCTGGGAGATCAGGGGCCGGTGGCTTTCCGCAATATCCGCTACAAAGCCTATGGTGATGAAAAGTTGGCCCTGGAAGACATGCGCTATCGCCTGTATCATGGCATGTATAAAGCTTCCCAGGATACCCTTTCTTTGCTGGAACCTACTAAAACCGGAACGACTGACAGCCTTTCTGCCAAATTAAGTGCAGAGCATGATATGTTGCTGATAGAGGGAACTATGCAGATGCCCTACGAGGGATCCTACCTGTTTGAGCTGAAGGCCGGTGGCCCTGCCTGGTTGTATATAGACGACAAACTCATAGTGGAAAATCAGGGTACCCGGGATTATGAAGATGCTTTTTATGGAAACCGTCACTTTGAATCGGGAAAACATCCTTTCAAAGTCATATATGCCAATACGGATGAATGTCTGGTATTGAACTATGAGGGGGCGGGCATTCCCTGGACAGCCTTACATACACAGGCCTCCGAAAGGCACTACAGGGTGTTTGGGACGTTGCCCTACCCTGTGAAAAATGAGCCACTGATCCAACGCGGATTTATGATGCATCATGATGCCAAAAATCCTTATGTGATGAGCGTAGGCATTCCCGGAGGACTGAATTACGCCTATGAACTGAAAAATTACAACCTCCTTTCTGTCTGGCACGGCGATTTTCTGGATGTGGGTCAAATGTGGGTGAGCCGTGGGGAGACGCAACTGGAGATACCTCTGGGTGCTACCATAGAACTGTCAGGAAAACCGGCAGTAGCCATGCTGTCAGGGAAGAATGCGCCATGGCCAGATGCTATAAGTCCCGATGAAGGGGAACTGTCCGATAGAGGTTATCAACTGACGGAAAATGGGTTACCTGTCTTTTTTTATACCCTTGAAGGGGTCAGAGTGGAAGATGCCCTTTTTCCCTCAGAAAATCATCAAACGCTAAACCGTCAGGTAAGCTTTCAGTTTGATCAGCATACAGGACCCTTGTACTTCCTGCTGGCCAGGGGCAGTCGCATAGAGAAGCTGCCGGATGGGAGCTATGCGATAAATGACAAGAGCTACTACATAGATGATATCGAGGCTGGAGGAGAGGCGCCTGTCGTGCGGCAGCAGGAGGGGTATGAAGAGTTGTTGTTACCTGTTAGCGCTGCAGCGGATACCTCTTCTCTTACTTATTCTATTATTTGGTAAACAGCAAACAATGAACAGACAGAAGCATACATCATCTATCAAAATGCTGAACAGCCTGTTGTTCAGGGTATGGCAGGCACAGCCACCGCAAGCTATCCCTGTTCAAAAGGAGAGAAATCCGGGTGATAGAACTTTCTTCCTCCGCACATACTATTTGAATGAAAGGGAGGTCATCAAAGTCAGACAGAAAATAAATCTGTGCTATAGAGCGAAAAGTTTGTTACAACGAAATATAACCGCCATTTTATAGATAGTATTAACTCCTTTGTTTACTTTTTTATGTCAAAAATCAGTCAGGTACCCGTTCTTATTCAGTTTTTTTACAGCGCATTGTTTTGTATGGTATCGTCCTGTAGTCAGGAGCGACCGGAAGCGGAGAAAGCTTCAACCATTGACCGTCAGGCTGTAGTCAGCCGGCATAACGTAAAGCTCTCATCGCCTGATTCACTGGGGTCTTTGACGGTGGGCAACGGAGAATTTGCTTTTACGGTGGATGTATCCGGTTTACAGACTTTTCCGCAATACTATGAAAATGGCATAACGCTGGGTACCCAAAGCCAATGGGGATGGCATAGCTTTCCTAATACCGGTGCCTATGCTATCGCCGATGTGGCTGAAACTTTTGAAACCTGTGAAGAGAGAAAGGTGCCTTATGCGGTGCAGCATGCAGCCGGAAAGGCAGGACAGGCTTCTCATTATTTACGGTCGAATCCGCACCGCCTGCACCTGGGCCTGATCGGATTAGTACTGTTAAAGGAAAATGGAGAAGAAGTGGCTATAACAGACTTACAAGATATTGACCAGCAACTGGATCTTTGGACAGGCAACATAGAGAGTCATTACAGCATTGAAGGGGTGCCGGTCAAAGTAATCCTTTACAGCCATCCGGTTAAAGATCAGATTTCTGTTCGTATTGAGTCTGCCTTGATAGCACAGGATCGTTTGCACATTCGTTTTCAGTTCCCTTATGGGAATGACTGTCATGTTTGTGCAGGCTATGATTGGGCTGCGCCCGAGAAACATCAAAGTGAAATGGTGAACCAGGAAGCCAACCAAGTATTATTGCAACGAACCCTGGATACAAATCGCTATTTTGTGCAGGTTGACTGGCAGGAGAAAGGCACGTTTTCTCAACTGCAACCCCACCATTTTACCCTCATGCCTTCTCAGGAGCAGGATAGCTTTGATTTCAGTGTGCTGTTCAGTGCTGAGGCACAAAAGGATAGCATGGATGGTTTTGCCAACACAAAGCAGCAAAGCGAGCAACACTGGAAAGCCTTTTGGCAAGAGGGTGGCGTGATAGACTTTTCCGCCTGTACGGACCCCCGTGCCAGGGAATTGGAAAGGCGGGTGGTCTTGTCGCAATACCTGACCAGGGTGCAATGTGCCGGTTCGCTGCCTCCCCAGGAAACGGGACTGACGATGAATAGCTGGTATGGAAAATTTCATCTGGAGATGCATTGGTGGCATGCCACGCACTTTGCCTTATGGAATCGACTGGACTTGCTGGAGAAAAGCATGGACTGGTACCAGCAGGTGATGCCGGAAGCCAGGGCTACCGCCCAGTGGCAGGGGTATGAGGGCGTAAGATGGCAAAAGATGACCGGACCGGAAGGAAGAAAAAGTCCTTCTGATGTGGGAGAGTTCCTTCTCTGGCAACAGCCCCATCCCCTCTACCTGGCCGAACTCATCTACAGACAAAAGCCCAACCGGACAACGCTGGAAAAGTATAAAGATATCGTCTTTAATACGGCTGATTTTATGGCCTCATTCGCGCAGTACAAGGAAGAGGATCAGCAATACCACCTGTGTCATCCGCTCATACCGGCGCAGGAAATCTTTCGTCCTATGGAAACGGATGACCCTCCCTTTGAGCTGGCTTACTGGCATTATGCCCTGTCGGTCGCCCAGCAGTGGAGGGAGCGCTTGGGTTTGCCCCAACAGGAGAAGTGGCAGGAGGTGCTCACCCATCTGTCGCCCTTACCCCTGCAAGACAGTCTGTACCTTCCCACCGCTAATGCTTTAGAAGCTTATGAAAAAGAGGAATACCAGAGAGACCACCCTATCGTGTTGGGGGCGTATGGCATTTTACCCGGAGAGGGTGTAGTGGATACTGTTCTAATGCGCCATACTTTTGATATCATTCTCAGGCAATGGCAATGGGAGCATACCTGGGGATGGGACTATCCTATGCTGGCCATGGCCGCTGCCCGGTTGGGAAAACCGGAAGAAGCCATCAATGCCTTGTTGATGGACGTGCCTAAAAATACGTATTTAGTCAACGGTCACAATTATCAGGACCAGCGGTTGCGGTTATACTTACCGGGCAACGGAGGGTTACTGGCTGCTGTGGCCATGATGGCTGCCGGATGGGATGGAGCTCCTGATACTCCGAATCCTGGGTTTCCCAAAGATGGGAAGTGGCCAGTCCAATGGGAAGGGCTGCACCCCTTACCCTGAGGAGGCAGAAGCATTTTTGTAATGAAAGCGCTGTAGGTGCTGCTGTCGGAAATGGTGTTTGCGCTGGCAGAAGATTTAAAAATTTAATAATGGTAACTGTTATTATAAAATTCGATTTGTGTTTTTTTTATTATTGTGCGTAATTGTAACGAACTGTCTAATTACTCAAATACTGTTAAGAAGTTCATTTTGAAAGAAGGGAAAACATATCAACAGGAGTTATTGTATCGGATGAAGGCTGGAGAGGAAGCGGCTTTTCGACAGATATTTGACCAATATAAGGACAGATTATTTACCTATTGCTGCAAAGTTACCAAATCTGAAGTCCATGCAGAGGAAATTGTGCATGATGTGTTTTTAAAAATCTGGCAATTGCGGCATACCATTGACCCGAACTTAGGAATTGACGCCTTTTTGTTTACCATCACCAAAAATTTAGCGCTCAACTATTTAGAAAAGACGGCCCGGGAACATAAGGGAAGAGAACAATTAAAAAGCTATTTCCAACAGCTCCGTCATAAAAACCATACAGAAGATATGATAGTCTCTGATGAATATCAAAAGCTGTTGAAAAAGGCCATAGAGTTATTACCTCCCCAACGTAAATTAGTCTTTCGGATGAGCCGTTTTGAAGGGATGAGTCATGCCGAAATCGCGACCGCCTTATGCTTATCCCCGGGTACTATCAAAAACCACATGATTCACGCCCTGAAATTTCTAAAACGTTATTTTCAGGTACACAGTGATCTCACGCTGCTGCTTTTTTTTCTTTGTCAGTTTTTCTCCTGCTAAAAAAAAGGAGAAGCCATTATTCCCAAAGTGCCTCTTTTTGCAAGCCAAGGGTGCTTTCGAAAAAAAATGAAAAATTTTTTCAATTGGATTGTGCCTATCCCCCGGGTCTTGCTGTATTTATAGTGTAATCAAAATAGAATGGATCAAGATAGTCATAGAAGAGAGCTCCTCAGAAAGTATTTGAATGATCAATGCACTCCCGAAGAATTGGAAGCGTTGCTGGAAGTGCTCCGGCAAGGTGGTCACAGTGCTTTAGACGAGGCTGTGTTACAAGAAGCCTGGAGGAAAAAGGAAGAGCTCAAAGTCTTGGATCAAAGCCGCTCTGAGGAGATATTCAAGAGTATCGTCACAGCGATGCCTGCACCTGACACTTCTTCCGGGAAGAAGTTGTTTTCATGGCCGGCCGCTTACAAAATGGCGGCTGTTTTTACTGGATTTCTATTGATAGCAGGGGTTGTTTTTTGGCTCTTCCGATCAGATACGATCACCTACACTACGGAATACGGACAGATACAAACCATTGAACTGCCTGATCATTCACAGGTAACGCTGAATGGCAATTCTACCTTACGGTATGACAATCATTGGGAGGATAATGATGAATTATTGGCGGTAAGAGAGATATGGCTGGAAGGAGAAGCTTTTTTTGAGGTACAGGACATGATCTTACCCGACCAAAGTAAATCTAAATTTATTGTCCATACGCCACAGCTGGATATTGAAGTGGTGGGCACTACCTTCAATGTGCGTAACCGTCAGGACCAGACGCAGGTTGTGCTTAACTCAGGCAAGGTGAAATTGCATTTACCTGCCAAGGATCGTCAGACGCAACAAATAGATACCATATGGATGAATCCGGGTGATCTGGTAGCTTTCTCTGAAAAAAGTCAAACGCTTGAGCAAAGGGTTGTCGCGTCTGCGCTGTATTCTTCCTGGAAAGATCGTGAACTGATTTTTGTAGATACTCCAATCCGGGAAATAGCGGAAATGCTGGAAGATACGTATGGCTTCCATATCACCATCGAAGGTGACTCGATTCAGGAAAAGAGATTCAATGGTACGATTGCGACCGACCAGGTGGATCTGCTGTTAAAAGCATTGACGACTACATTCGATATTCATATACAGCAAGAAGGTAATAGCATTATCATGAAAAATAAATAAAAATATCTGCCCTTCATCTGGCCAGTAAAAGAAGCAGAGAGCTCAGTAACATCAACGTAAAACTACAAGTTCATGGGAAGATTACTACAATGGCACCGATTTTCCAAATGGTCGATGGTGTTGACGATTTGTCTATGTCATCTGTTTGTGCAAGCACAACAACCGTTAGCTTCTTCAGGGTATCATGACCACAGCGGACAACCTGCCCAGGAGGAGCAACAACGTACCCTGAGAGAAATACTTTCAGAGCTGGAAGAAAAATTTACAGTACGTTTTTTCTACGACAGTGAAACCTTACAGGATATTAAGCTTACTGAGGAGGGCGTGGAATCATTGCAAACCTTGGAGCCATTTTTGAAAAAGTTGCTGGACCCTCTTGATCTTCAATATGAGAAGATAGGAGAAAAAGCGTATGTCATTCAGAAAGCAACTCTAAAAGATATTAAAAAAATAGAGAGCATTAAGCTGAATATGCCTGTACAGGAAAAGGTGAGACAGGATTTCAACAGCTCAAAAATGCGCTCTCAGTCCACAGGCAAAGAACCAATGGCCCCGCAGATCATGGTGAGAGGGCAGGTCACTTCTCAGGAAGATGGGGGAGGACTTCCCGGTGTCAATGTCCTGGTGAAAAATACGGAATTGGGTACTATCACCGACATTGATGGTCATTACGCGATTCAGGTACCCCAAGAGAACGATACACTGATTTTCAGCTATGTGGGCTTTGCTGTGGTAGAGGTGCCAGTCAATGGACGTGCGCAGATCAATACCAGTTTAGTACCGGATATACAGTCGCTGGAAGAGGTGGTAGTGGTGGGTTATGGTGAGCAGAAAAAGGCCCATGTGACGGGCTCCATCGTGACCCTGGATGCCGAGGAAATAGAAAACATTCCTTTTAGCAATTTAGCTGCCTCCCTAGCCGGAAGAATGCCGGGTGTAAGTGTGAGTGGAGGCACCGCCCGCCCAGGTTCCACCGCTTCTATTGTCATCCGTAACCCCATTTCCTATAGTAAAGATGGCGGAACCACAGGGCCTTTGTATGTAATAGACAATGTGGTGAGGGATGATACGGATTTCAACAATCTGGACCCTTCTGAGGTAGAGAGTGTATCCATCCTGAAAGATGCATCAGCGGCAATTTATGGGGCGCGTGCCGGACAGGGCGTGGTATTGGTCAAAACCAAGAGAGGAAGACCGGGCGCACCGAAAATCAATTACAATGGTTCTTATGGGATTACCGATGCCGTCGCCCTACCCGATATGATGAATGGTTATCAGCAGGCGATGTATCTGAATACGTATAATCTGACCCGGTTTGAAGGAGATGCTACCCGCCAGGAAATCTATACCCCTGATGAACTGGAGAGCTACAGCACGAATAACTACAACTGGCTGGACATGGCCTGGAAGCCTTCCCATCTGACCCGGCATGCACTGAATGTGAGCGGAGGATCAGAAAAAGCAACGTATTATGCCGGAGCCTCCTATTATACCCAGGATGGTAACTTTGACAATATTGGCTACGACAAGTGGACGTATCGGGCCAGTGCCGATGTGAGCATATCCGATAACCTCAAACTCGGATTTTCTTTATCAGGCGACTACCGGCAAACGGAAAAATATTTCTCCAAAATCAATTCATCGGATGAAGCCGATATGGTAGCTTTATTACATACGCCACAGTTTATCCCTCCCTACGTCAATGGGTATCCGGTACTGTTGGCTCCCCGAGGCAACGAGGCCTATCACTTTTTTGAAGTGCAAAACTCAAATAATTATAAAAGAACCAGAGAAACCGGATTAAATATCAACGTTGATCTGAAATATGATTTTCCCTTCATCAAAGGCTTATCGGCCCGTGCTCAATACAGTCGCATATTTGATAACAAATTTCATAAAGAATTCGGTACCTACATAGAGGTGTACAACTTTGAGATGCTGGGAGAGCATAACCATATCTATGGGGGCGATGTGATTTCCTCCGTCAGAATAAAAAATGGCGACCGGGTATGGATCAACCCCGACTTCCAGGACAGATATCAGCTGAATGGCTATCTGACCTACGAACGTGATTTTGGTCAACACCACATCAATGCTATCGCGGTGGTAGAGCAGTCAGAATTCTATTGGGAAGAGGTGAGATCCCTGAAAGAAGGGGTGGTAGATGGTGGATTAGATTTTATGTATTCTGCCTTTGGCGGCACCGATGCTTATGGAACGGGGCAGGAAGGTGCTACACTGTCTTACCTGGGTCGTGTCAACTATAGTCTGGCCAACAAGTACCTGGCAGAACTTGCCTTCCGTTTTGACTCTTCCACAAAATTTGCGCCGGCCAACTATTGGGGGTTCTTTCCTTCTCTGTCGCTGGGCTGGATTATTTCTGAAGAAGGTTTCTTTGCCAATACTTTTGTGGATTACTTAAAAATCAGAGGTTCTGTCGGGTTACTGGGAGGCGACCAGGCCAAGCCCTGGATGTGGCGGCAACGCTATACTTTCCGGTCAGATGGTGCCGTCTTTGGTGGAGACAATGTCAGAAATTATGGCATCAGGATGGAAGCCATCCCCAATCCGGACGTTACCTGGGATGATAACACAAAGGTGAATGTGGGTATCGACGCAAGGTTTCTTCACAATAGATTATCGGCAACCCTCGATGGTTTCTACGATCATGGCTATGGTTTACTGGCCGAAAGAAACGCCGATATTCCCCTGATCGTGGGAGGGACACTGCCCCCGGAGAACTATGCGGCCCGTGATGCTTTTGGCTATGAAGTTTCTCTGGGATGGAATGATAGAATAGGCACGGATTTCAACTATCATATCAATGGATTCCTTTCCTGGAGTGATGATAAAGTGCTGAATATAGATCAGAATACCGGTGACGTGGGCACCTGGAAAGATGTAATTGGTCAATCTTCTGACCGGGGTATACAGGGCCTGCATTATCTGGGTATGTTCAGAACGCAGGATGAAGTGGATGCTTTCCTGGAAGAAAATCCGGATTATACAGTGTATGGACTGGCGCCAGAACCAGGTATGTTGTATTACAAAGATATCAGGGGGCCTAAAGATGAAAATGGGCAATATACAGGTCCCGATGGCATCATTGATGATAATGATGAAGACTTTCTGACTAAAAAGGCGGTGAACCATTATGGCTTTGGCTCTTCCATAGGTGTGTCATGGAAAGGACTTCGGTTGGATATGGTATTGGCCGGATCATTCGGCGGACAGGATATCGTAGAAGGTGATGCCCGAAAAAAGGCAGAAACTGACAATAACAGACCAGCCTTCTGGACAGACCACTGGTCGGTGGACAATACGGATGCAGCCTATCCTAACCCATTTTTTGAAGATTCCTACGACAGGGTATCTGCCTTCTGGTTCAGAAGTTCCTTTGCCTTCAGAATGAGGAGTTTTAACCTTTCTTATACATTGCCGCAAAAGGCTGCCACCAAATTAGGGGCAGAGGCCGCCAGCCTCTATTTTTCGGGTACCAATCCCTTTAATTTCTATAATCCTTTTGACTACAAGGACCCTTCCGGTTCCTATAATGTATATCCAAACCTGAAAACATTTTCAGTAGGGGTCAATGTGACTTTATAACGCTAAAAACCTAAGACTATGAAATACCCTATAATCTTGATAACAGGCTTGCTTTTATGGAGTACCGGATGCGAAGATGTCCTTACCGAAAAAAGAGATCTTTCCGGTTTGAATGAGCAGGTGTTTGAGGACTCTCTGCTGGCTCGTTCCTATGTGGATTATGTCTATGAACAGAACCTGCCCGGATGGCCCAGCGGAGATTTTATCAAAGCGTCTGACGAGATGCCGGGAGAAACCAAATATTTTGATGGCACCGTAGACGTCAATACCGTCACTACTTTTGGAACTGCTATTTCTTCCACCAATGCTTACGGAAAGATCCGGAGTATCAATCAGTTTCTTCAGGAGATAGAGAATGGCGGCTTGAGTAGAAACTGGATCGATAAGCTGAAAGGACAGGTATACTTTTTCAGAGCCTTGCGATATTTTGAACTGTTGTCCTTGTATGGGGGTGTGCCTTTGGTGTTAACGCCTCAAGATCCGGTGGGTGGGAACAAAGACGAGCTGTTTCTGGCCCGCAACAAGACTTCCGAATGCATCGCACAAATAGTGGACGACCTGAACCAGTCTATCGCTCTGTTACCCGGTCAGTGGGAAGAAAGTAGCGATTGGGGACGGATTACCAGCGGCGCAGCCGCTGCCTTTAAAGGGCGGGTACTGTTGCATTGGGCCAGTCCGCAATTCAACCCCAATGATGAGGCAGATCGCTGGCAGATGGCTTATGAAGCCAACAAAGCGGCCAAAGACATATTGTCAGCCAATGGATACGGGCTTCACCCGGATTTTCAAAACATGTGGTTTGAGGAGGTAGGTAATCCGGAAGCCGTACTGATTACAGGCTACAATACCAGCGCTAACGACCAGCAGAAAAAAAATGCGGGCTATGACAACAGCACCAGACCCTCTTACCTTGGCACAGACGGAGGCAGTAACCAGCCTACCAAACAAATCGTGGATGCGTTTCCAATGAAAGATGGCAAAAAGATTACCGATCCTTCTTCCGCCTATCCCTATGATGAGACATTTTTCTTTAATAACCGAGATCCGCGTTTTTATGCTACCATAGCTTATAATGGCAGTCAGTGGCCCATCAATGGAGACCAGGGTTACAGGCTCTGGACTTATTATGAGGAGGAAACTTCTGTAGAGCCCGAAGCTACCCAGACAGGTTTTTATGCCCGTAAGGCCATTGACCCTGATCTGGCGGCGGGTGATGTCCAATACGCCGGTACCGATTGGATGGAGATCCGTTATGCGGAAGTCCTATTGAATCTGGCAGAAAGTGCCTGTGGCATCAATCAGCTGGGCGAAGCCTATGCGGAGTTGATAGAAATCCGTAAAAGAGCCGGTATCGAACCGGGCAGTGATGCATTATATGGGTTGAAACCTAATATGACTCGAGAAGAAATGTTTCAGGCCATTCTGGAGGAAAGGCAAGTAGAATTTGCTTTTGAGGGTAAAAGATTCTGGGACTTGCGGCGCCATAAATTGTTTGAAGGCTTACTGAATGGTACTGTCAGGACCGGGGTGAAAGACATTTATGATGAGGCTTCTGCGGGCATTCCTTCGGATGAATTCGAGAAAGTGCGGGATGAAATTGATATGCAGGCACAATACGCTACCTATTTCAATACAGAGGAAGTAGTGCTGGATACAAAATATGAGATCAACTGGCAACCTGCTTATTATTTCTTTGCCATACCACAAGATGCTATAGATAATAATCCTAATCTGGCGCAGAACCAGGATTGGGGTGGCACCTTTGACCCACTACAATAAGAGAATGATACCTGTGAAATTGAACGTTAAATGATAAATGTTGAGTGTTGAATGTTGCTTTTAATCATTCAACATTCATCATTCAAAATTTAACATTTCTAAAATTTCACAGGTGATTAAGCGCAAAAAATAATAAAGTACAATAAATACAGATTGGCAAATGGTAAAAACTAATTGTAAGCGAACCTATTATTTTTCACTATTGATAGCACTGATCCTCATGACCGGCCTGATCCACCCGGCGCTGGCCCAGTATCCGAAGGTGCCGGATTCTGTCAAACAAGCTACTCACAAAATGATGGAAGCAGCCTGGCAGCGTTCGGATGAAGCCTGGGAGAAAGCACTGCCTATCATTCAGAAAGAAGCCCGTCAGGGAAAACCCTATATTCCCTGGGCATCCAGACCGTCGGATCTGCCGCAGGCGGATATCCCTGCTTTTCCAGGTGCTGAAGGAGGAGGGGCTTATGCTTTCGGGGGAAGAGGGGGTAAAGTCCTTGTGGTGACCAGCCTGGAAGACAGCGGTCCTGGAACGCTGCGGGAAGCTTGTGAACAAGGGGGAGCCCGCATCGTCGTGTTCAACGTAGCGGGCATTATCCGTCTGAAATCTCCGGTCATCATCCGGGCACCCTATATCACCATTGCCGGTCAAACTGCACCAGGCGATGGGGTGTGTGTGGCAGGCGAATCTTTCTGGATCAATACCCATGATGTAGTTATCCGCCACATGCGTTTCCGCAGAGGAGAGACTAATGTGGGTCGCCGGGATGATGCCATCGGAGGCAATCCGGTTGGCAACATCATGATAGACCATGTTTCCGCCAGCTGGGGGCTGGATGAGAATATGTCTATGTACCGGCATATGTATGATCCGGGTGATGGCTCCAAAGAGGAGAAGCTCCCGACCGTGAATATTTCCATTCAGAACAGCATCTTTGCAGAAGCACTCGATACCTATAACCATTCTTTCGGTAGCACGCTGGGAGGAGAAAACTGTACGTTTATGCGTAACCTGTGGGCCAATAATACAGGCCGCAACCCTTCCATCGGCTGGAACGGGATCTTCAATTTTGTAAACAACGTGGTTTTCAACTGGCGTCATCGCTCCATGGATGGAGGAGATTATAAAGCCACTTTTAATATCATTAACAATTACTTTAAACCTGGCCCCGTGACACCCAAAGACGAAGCGGTCGGCCATCGTATTCTAAACCCGGAATCTGGCCGGAGTAATTTAGGCTACAAGGTTTTTGGCAGGGCGTATGTAGAGGGTAATATCATGGAAGGATATGAAAAAGTGACCCGCGATAACTGGGCAGGAGGGGTACAAGTAGAAGATGAAAATGACCAGGATCTGCCCGATGCTGGAAAATTTACCGAAGATATTCGTGTGAACGAACCTTTTCCCATGCCTCCTGTTACGGTCATACCAGCCCAGCAAGCGTATGCCTATGTGCTGGAGAACGCAGGGGCGACACTGCCCAAAAGGGATGCCGTAGATGAACGGATCATCAGAACAGTTAAAACCGGAAAACCTGAATATGTAGAAGGCCTTCATCCGGAAGATTTCTATCAATTCGAACACCGCCGTTTGCCACAAGACTCCTATAAGCAGGGTATCATCACAGATGTGAGTCAGGTAGGAGGATATCCGGCATATAAAGGAACGCCTTATCAGGACAGCGACAGCGATGGTATGCCTGATGCCTGGGAAAGCCAATACAAGCTCAACCCCAAAGATCCTTCTGATGCCAATAAAGACATGAATGGAGATGGGTATACCAACATAGAGAAGTACATCAATGGCATGGACCCTACCCAAAAAGTGGACTGGACCAATCCTGATAACAACCACGATACGCTGGCGGAACAAGCCCATCATCGGACAAACTCTGTCAGATAAAGTAAAACGAACACCTGATGCTGCCGTACAGTACAGGATGCAACAGAGGTTCCTATTGATCACCTTCAGGATTTTTACAAAGGATCAGTAGCCTTAGGCCCTGCGGATTTTAGAAAAGAACAAGTAATGAACAGCGATTTAAAAAAAGGTATTTTGATGGGCAGAAAGCTTTGCTTCTATTCTTGTTGTCTCTTCTTAACCTTTGTCTTTCCATCGTATGGAACGGCCGGTAACCGCTCAGGACTATGGCAGGAACCGGAGCCACCCATTTCTGTGGGCCAGGATGGATACCTGCAATACACCTCTGACGAGCAGGGAAATCGTATTCCTGACTTTTCCTATTGCGGTTATATGGCAGGAGAAAAACCTATTCCCGAGGTGCCTGTCAGGGTAGTGGTGCCTCTCACAGAGGAGGATGCCACTTTCCGTATACAGGCCGCTTTGAATTATGTGGCCTCCTTACCCCTAGACAGCCAGGGAATCCGGGGGGCTGTCTTGCTGGAGAAAGGGCTTTATAAAGTGAAGGGCCAACTACAAATCAATGCTTCCGGTATCGTACTGCGGGGCAGTGGCATGGACGAAGAAGGTACGGTGTTGCTGGCCGACGGTCTGGACCGCCGTACACTGATCAGCATTGCCGGTAAAGATGATAGGCAGACCGGACCGGCGATAGCCATACAAGAGGCTTATGTGCCTGTGAATGCGAAAAAATTCAGGGTGGCCCATGCGAATGCTTTGAAGCCGGGTGACCAGGTTTTTGTACACCGGCCCAGTACCCAGGACTGGATTCATGCGCTTGACATGGAAGAATTCGGGGGTGAAACAGAGTGGCTGGGCTGGAAGCCCGGGGAGCGTGACCTGTATTGGGACAGAAAAATCATTGCTGTGGATGGCAACACCCTTACCCTGGATGCCCCTCTGACCTCAGCCCTGGACACTGCCTATGGAGGAGGAAACATCACCCCGTATCAGTGGCCGGGAAGGATTGCGCAGCTAGGCGTAGAAAACCTTCGCTGCCGGTCTACTTATGATCAAAATAATCCAAAGGACGAAGACCATAGTTGGATGGCAATTACGCTGGAAAACGTGACGGATGCTTGGGTGCGACAAGTAGTTTTCGAGCATTTTGCCAGTTCGGCCGTTGCGGTGATGGAAACCGGCAGGCGCATTACGGTAGAAGACTGTCTGTCATTGGCTCCTGTCTCTGAAATCGGCGGACAGCGTCGATATACTTTCTGGACCCTGGGACAACAAACCCTATTCCAACGGCTCTACGCAGAATATGGTTATCATGATTTCGCGGCAGGTTTTCGTGCCAGTCTGAACGCCTTTGTACAATGTAAATCCTACCTGCCCTACAGTTTTAGCGGGACCATCGATAGCTGGGCCTCCGGGATATTGTTTGATATTGTGGAAGTGGATGGACAAGCCCTACGTTTTTCAAACAGAAGGCAGGAGGCACAGGGGGCCGGCTGGACAGCAGCCAATAGCATGTTCTGGCAATGCTCCGCTGCCCACATGGATTGCTTCCGTCCACCTACGGCTCAGAATTGGGCTTTCGGGGCCTGGGCTGAGTTTTCCGGAGACGGTTACTGGTACGAAGCCAATAGCCACATCAAACCTTATAGCTTGTATTATGCCCAGCTACGGGATCGCCTGGGCGATACTGTGTTGAAGCGTGCACAGCTGCTGGAAATTGAGACCAGTGCCACCAGCAGTCCTACCCTAGAACAAGCAGCCGAACTGACTGCACTGTCCAATGAACCGGCACCTCTGCTGAAAGACTGGATCAACCAGGCAGCGCAGCGAAATCCTATCCCGGTAAGCATTAAGGGTGTAAAAACCATAGATCAAATAGGATATGATTTGCCAACTGCGCAAAAGGCCAGGCAGGCAGTACCTATCCAGATAGTGCAGGGCTGGCTGATCCTGAAAGATCGTGTGTTGACAGGAAAAAGACAGGATGTACCCTGGTGGAGGGGAGATGTGCATTATTATGCAACCAAAAAAGCCAGACCGCATATCACACGTTTCGTGCCCGGTCGTACGGGCTGGGGCTTAACAGACCATTTAGAAGCCGTGGCTGACACCCTGGTGCATCAGCAGGTAGTGAGCTTAGAGCACAACTATGGACTATGGTATGATCGCCGCCGGGACGACCACGAGCGGGTGCGTCGGATGAGTGGTGAAGTGTGGGCCCCATTTTATGAACTTCCCTTTGCCCGCAGCGGACAAGGTACGGCCTGGGACGGGTTAAGCAAATATGATCTGACAAAGTATAACCCCTGGTATTGGGGGCGACTTCAACGTTTTGCCGATCTGGCCGATCAGAAGGGACTGGTATTGATTCACCAGCATTATTTTCAGCATAACATCCTGGAAGCAGGGGCACACTGGGCTGACTTTCCCTGGCGTACAGCCAATAATATCAATGATACGGGTTTTCCCGAACCACCGCCCTATGCCGGGGACAAACGTATTTTCATGGCTGAGCAGTTTTATGACATCACGCATCCGGCACGCCGCCGGTTGCATGAAGCCTATATCAGAAAATGTCTCGATAATTTTGCGAATCATCATAATGTCATTCAGTTCATTGGTGCGGAATATACAGGTCCCTTACACTTTGTACAGTTCTGGATAGATACCATCCTGGCCTGGGAAAAGGAAACGGGCAAAGACGCCGTAGTGGGACTGAGTGTCACCAAAGAGGTACAGGATGCCATACTGGCCGATCCGGTACGGGCTTCGGCAGTTGATTTGATAGACATCCGTTACTGGCATTACAGGGAGGATGGGAGCTTGTATGCACCCGCAGGAGGGCAGCAGCTGGCACCCCGGCAACATGCCCGGCTGGTAGCTCCGGGAAAAAGCTCCTTGGAGCAGGTATACCGTGCAGTCCAAGCCTATCGTCAGCGGTACCCTGATAAAGCTGTCACCTATACGGCTGAAGGATATGACAGCTTTGCTTGGGCCACTTTTATGGCAGGTGGTTCGATGGCTAGCCTTCCTGTTTTGGAACATCCAGAATTTCTAGCAGATGCAGCTACTATGCATCCTTCCATTTCAACGGATCATGCGGCAGGATCATGGGTCTTGAGCAATGAAAACAAGGAATATATCATTTACAGCGATTCAACAGAGCCTATGCGTGTGGATTTAACCCAGGCGGTAGGTACCTATTGCCTTCGCTGGCTGGATCCTGACAATGGCCGGTTGATTTCAAAAGAAGAGAATGTGGAGGGGGGAACAGAGATCACAAGGCATTCTCCGCAAGGAGGTCCGGCGGTGATGTGGGTAACCAAGCAGTAACCTATTGATTGGGTCACCTGATTTTTTAGGTATCAGACGGTCGGCCACTCACACTGTAAGTTCTTTTATATTATGGCCGTCTGACACCTCAGAGGAAGGCTCTTACGAGCAGACAACTTCCTGTAAATCCAATCACCAATGGTTGGGTGGCTTTTTTTAAAAATTTGTTTGCATTTACAATTTATCCTTATGATATTGTGTAAAACGTTTACACCACTACTAAGAAATATACGCCTAAAACCTCCAAATTGTGAAAAATAGCAATGAAAACGTTTACAAAATTGTTAGCCTGAATGAGGTAGCCGAAAAGGCAGGGGTTTCCATTGCAACCGTTTCCAGGGTGATGAACGAGAACCCAAAAGTGCATCCCGAAACCCGGCTCAAGGTGCAGAAGGTGATCAAAGAATTAAAATATCAACCGAACCGGGTGGCCAAACGCCTTCGCAACAGAAATGCTTCCAGTAACCTGCTGGGGGTGGTCATACCGGATATCCAGAATCCATTCTATGTAGAAGTATTCCGGGGCATCGAAGACGTGGCTTATGAAAATCAATATGCCCTGATCATGTGTAATTTTTCACAGGATGAAAAGAAGGAAAAGTTATACCTCGACATTCTACAATCAGAATCTATCGATGGAATGATCGTCGCTCCCACCGATGAGCGTGACCAGAAAGTGATCGATCTGGTAAAAAAAGGATTACCCATCGTCTGTGTCGACCGGGGGCTGATAGGCGTAGATGTAGATGAAGTGGTGGTAGAAAATCGCAACGGAGCGTTTTCTGCTGTAGACCATCTGGCCAGATCCGGTTATCAGCGCATTGCCTATATCTCAGGGCTCCCGCAGATACCTTCCAGCCGCCAACGGGAACAGGGATATCGGGAAGCGTTAGCGGCCCATGGTTTGCCCCTGGATCAGGACCTGATTAGATATGGAGATTCCAGACATGAAAGCGGGGTAAAATTGTGTGAAGAGTTGTTGGACCTTCCCAAGCCACCGGATGCCATCTTTACCGGCAATAACCTGATCACCCTGGGCGCCTTGGAAACGATCCACAAAAGAGGATTGCATATTCCCCGTGATGTGGCCATCATTGGTTTTGATGACATGTATTGGTCAATTTCCCTGAATCCGCCCCTTACTGCCGTCCGACAACCTGCCTATGAAATAGGAAAACGGGCTGCAGAACAGTTAATCATGCGGATCAATGATCCAACCCGGCCCACGGTCAGTATGATTTTAAAAACGGAGTTAATGCTACGGAGTTCCTGTTGAATCCAATCAACCTAATGTATTAGCTGATATGACAAGTGTAAGAAATATTATTTTCCATCATCCTCAACGAATGGTTTTCGGGGCAGGCAGCTTACGACAGATGGCTGAAGACTATCTCGCTTCGGGATACAAACGTTTTTTTATCATCAGTGATCCAGCGGTGATGGAGCATCTCTCACCTACCTTAGACGTTTTGAAGTCAGGAGGGATAACGCTAAAAATTCATTTGGGTTTGAAGGGAGAACCTTCCTTTGCTGATTTACAGGAAATTCTGGCGGAAGCAAGATCTTTTGACGCAGACAGCATAGCAGGGATTGGAGGCGGTAGTGTGATGGATGTAGCTAAAGTAGTGGCGGCCCTTTTGCACGCCGATCAATCTATTGAGGAGATAGTGGGGAATGGATTATTGAAAGGAAGGGGTACTTATCTGCTTTGCATGCCTACCACTTCCGGTACAGGCAGCGAAGTGTCGCCCAACGCTATTTTGATCGATGAAAAAGATGGCTCCAAGAAAGGCATGATCAGTCCTTTCCTGGTGCCCGACAGTGTCTATGTTGATCCTGCCCTTACCCTGAGCTTACCAGCCTCTATTACAGCCTATACTGGTATCGATGCGCTGACCCATTGTATTGAAGCCTTTGCCAACCGCTTTGCGCATCCTATGGTCGATGTATGGGCATTGGAGGGAATCAGATTAATCAGCCGGAACCTGAAAAGGGTGGTAGAGGAGGGGCAGAACCTGGAAGCCCGTACCCAGGTAGCGTTGGGAAGTGTCTATGGGGGTATGTGCCTGGGACCGGTAAATACAGCGGCCGTGCATGCCCTGGCCTATCCGCTGGGTACTCAGTTCAAAATTCCCCATGGGCTCTCCAATGCGCTACTGCTGCCCTATGTGATGGAATTTAACCTGCCTGCGGCAAAGGAAAGATATGCGGCTATCGCTGTAGCGATGGGCGCCAGGCGAAGGGCCTCTGATGCCGTCATAGCCTTGCAGGGAATAGTGCGCCTCAGGCAACTGATCCGGGATTGCCAGGTACCCTCCCGGCTTTCAGACCTGGGCATCCCGGCTGATGCCATTCCTGCGTTGGCCAGGTCAGCGATGGAAATCCAGCGATTACTCAAAAACAATGTGCGGGAAGTGACGTTGGACGACGCTATTAACATGTATGAAAAAGCTTACTGAACCTGTGATGAAAAAGACTGATAAAATATTTCAGGGGGTAATTGTACCCATGGTCACACCCCTCTGTGAGAATTTGTCTGTGGATGCAGCGGCTGTTGAAAAAATACTGGAACATTTGCTGGAAGAAAAAATAGCCCCTTTTATACTGGGCACCACCGGCGAATCGGTTTCTCTTTCACAGGCACAGAAAATGAGCCTTACGAAATCCACCGTGGATTTTGTTAGGGGGCGTCAGAAAATATTTGCCGGTATTGCGGGAAATTGTCTGCACGAATCGATAGACCAGGCAAAAGCCTTTGCAGAGATGGGCGTAGACGTGGTCGTGGCGCATCTGCCTTTTTATTATCCACTTTCTTCCAGTCAGATGCTACGATATTTCGAACAGCTTGCCGATGAGGTTCTTTGCCCACTGGTACTTTACAATATGCCTGTCACTGTCAAACAATCTATTCCCTTTGAGGTAATAGTGCAGCTGAGTGATCATCCGAACATTGTGGGTATCAAAGATTCAGAAAGAAGTACAGAGCGTATAGATCTATCCGTCAGACAATGGAAGCAACGGACAGATTTTGCCTATTTTTTGGGATGGGCTGCCCAATCAGCCTATGCCCTGCAATCAGGAGCCGACGGTATTGTTCCCAGCACGGGAAATCTGATACCCAAGCTATACCGGGAACTTTATGAAAAAGCTATGCAAGGGAAATCTTCAGAGGCGGCACACTTACAGCAAGTGACCAACCAGATTTCTGACATTTACCAGAAGGATAAGCTATTGGGTGAATCTATACCTGCTTTGAAAACACTGATGGCCACGTATGGCTTGTGTAAACCTTTTGTCATGCCACCCATGTATACCCTGGATAGGGAAGAAGAAAATCGTATGCTAGCCATGCTGGAAGCTGTCCTGGAAGAAAACCAAATTGAGTTTGAAAATGAAAGACAAAGAAAAAGATAGACCTGTATTAGCGATCACCATGGGTGATCCCGCCGGCATAGGACCAGAAATAGCGGCCAAGCTCTTTGCCAGTGATAGCCTGCATGAAACATGTCGCCCGTTGCTCATAGGACATCCGGCCATAATGGACAATGCTTGCAAGATTGTTCAGGCAGCGCTGGACATTCGTGCTATTTCTGATGTAGCGCAAGCCCATTATGAACCAGGTATCATGAATGTATTTGACATTGGTGGAGAAGGTATTGATCAGATACGGTTTGGAGAAATTTCAGTACCGGCTGGTGACCTGGCTTTCCGGGCTGTCAAAAAAGCGATTGAGCTGGCCATGCAAAACAAGGTAGCAGGTACCGTAACAGGGCCTATCCACAAGGAGTCTATCAACAAAGCGGGTTATCACTTTTCCGGGCATACTGAGATTTATGCGCATTTCACCCAAACCCGGAAATATGCCATGCTGCTGGCAGAAGAGAATTTCAGGGTCATTCATGTGACAACCCATGTGGCTTTGCGCAAAGCCTGTGATCTTATCAAAAAAGACAGGGTACGGGATGTTATTGAGTTGCTCCACGAGGGATTGAAAAAACTGGGTATAGAGACTCCCAGAATTGGTGTGGCCGGGCTGAATCCGCATGCCAGTGATGGCGGGTTATTTGGTCATGAAGATATAGAAGAGATCAGACCCGCGGTGGAAGAAGCCAGGCGGTTAGGCATACAGGTGGAAGGCCCATTGCCTCCCGATACATTATTTGCGCTGGCGTATGGTGGGAAGTATGATGGCTGTGTAGCCATGTACCATGACCAGGGGCATATCCCTTTCAAGTTCCTGGGTTTTCAGTGGGACGAAAAGAAAAACGCCATGAAAAGCGTCAGGGGGGTCAACATTACGTTAGGTCTTCCTATCATCCGGACTTCCGTTGATCATGGAACCGCTTTTGAAATTGCGGGTAAAGGAACAGCCAGTGCGGATGCGTTAATGCATGCTGTAGCGTATGCGGTAAAACTTTTATAATGCTTAATCACAAAAAAATGATTGCAGTCATCGCTGACGATTTTACCGGAGCTGCTGAAATAGGAGGGATCGGTTTGCGACATGGCCTGGATGTTGTCATTGAATCGGAGGCTATACAGCATCAGACTGATTTGCTGGTTATCAACGCAGATACCCGTGCCTTATCACCGGAGAAAGCGGTTGCCCATATCACGCAAATCACCCGGCAGTTGATGACGTTTCTTCCCGTTTTTATTTACAAAAAACTGGATTCTGTGTTGAGAGGTCATGTTGTTCCCGAATTGTTAGCACAAATGGAAGCCTCAGAAAAGAAGAGAATCCTCATTGTGGCTGCCAATCCGGTTCTTACACGTATCATTCAAGGGGGCATCTACTATATTGATCAGGTTCCCTTGCATGAGACTTATTTTTCTTCGGATCCACATTTTCCGATAACCTCCTCTTCCGTATTGGAGATACTAAATCCTATAAAAGGATCGATCAAGCTAGTCAATCTGAAACCGCACGACACCTTGCCAGAAGAAGGCCTGATCGTAGGAGATGTGGCTCATCTGAAGGATCTGGATCAGTGGGCTATGAAAATGGATGAACATACACTGATGGCGGGAGCTTCAGGTTTTTTCAATGCCCTCCTGGGTCAACAGCTAACGCAATCGGATCGCCAACCTGACAGAAAATTACCCCCGGTGGCATTCGGTGAGAAGGCACTGTTTGTTTTCGGAAGTTCGATTTCCAGGGATCCAAGTTTCTTCAAAAAGTTGGATGGTCACGTACTTTCAAACATGCCGGAAGAAATCTATTACAACAAACAATATAATCCCCATCATTTTGAGCAATGGGTAGAGGAAATTGTGCAGGCTTTTCGTGTTCATCACAAAGTGATTGTGGCTATTCTTCATGCTCAAAGCAGCGAACCCGACCTTACCTCCCGCATCCAGGAAACCATAGGGCTACTGATCAAGGAAGTAGTGCAAAGAGTGCAACTCAATGAATTACTGATAGAGGGAGGCAGTACCACCTCAGCGATATTAAGTCATCTGGGTGTCAGGAAATTATGGCCTGTTCAGGAATTGGATACGGGTGTTATCCGGATGAAAATGGAAGGAAATTCAACCCTGTATGTAACCACCAAACCGGGAAGTTATGTGTGGCCGGAAGACCTTTGGGTTTCTCAGCAAATACAGCGGGCTAATCATCTGTGATCAAACGATGCAACCATGAATGAAATATCCTTACATAGTTTAGACTACATCATCATTGGAATTTCTCTGCTCATTCCAGTGGCCATCAGTCTGAAATTTTCCAGAAAACAGAATAATACTAAAAAATTTTTTACAGCCAGTGGTTCTATTCCGGCATGGGCCATCGGCATGTCTATCCTGGCCACCCTGATCAGCAGTATTACTTTTTTAGCCTACCCGGGAGAAGGATTTTCATCCAACTGGATATTGCTGGTTCAGGGCCTGATGGTTCCTGTTACCCTGTTATTCTTTATAGGATTTATTGTGCCACTGTACCGCAAGGTCATCAAGCTCAGTGCTTATGAATATTTCGAAAGAAGGTTTGGCTTTGGGGCACGCTTGTACAGTTCATTAGGCTTTATCCTGGCCCATTTTTCTGGGGTGGGCACTGTGTTCTTTCTAATCGCGCTGACATTCTCGAAAGCAACGGGTCTGAGTACTACAGAGATGGTATGGATCATGGGATCACTCATCATATTCATCACTTTAATAGGAGGAATAGAAGCCGTTATCTGGATGGATGTGATGCAGGGATTCATTCTCATTGCAGGCGGCCTTGTCACGCTGCTAATTCTTTTATTTACCACCAAAGGGGGGCCGGCAGCCATTTGGGAAGTCGCTGTAGAAAATGATAAAACAGGCTTTGGTCCCTACGAATTTGATGTGGTGCATTTAACTTTTCTGGTGATGGTGCTCAACGGAGTCTTTTATGCCATCCAGAAATATGGAACGGATCAGACCATTGTGCAGCGGTACCTGACAGCGAAATCTGACAAAGAAGCTATTAAAGCCTCTTTAATGGGTGTATTTATGAGCGTTCCCTTATGGGCTATGTTTATGTTCATAGGAACGGCCCTGTTTGCCTATTACCAACTCAATGGGGTAGCCTTACCCCCCGATGTGAAGCCGGATGGTGTTTTCCCTTATTTTATCATGACCCAAATGCCTGCGGGAGTCATAGGGCTCGTTCTGGCAGCCCTCCTGGCTGCGGCCATTTCCAGCCTGGACTCTGAGTTAAACTGCCTTTCGGCCATTGTCCTGGAAGATTATTATCTGAGGTTTAAACCGGAGAGCACAGAGAAACAACGCATGTTCATGAGTAAACTGGTGATTGTCCTGGCAGGCTTCGCGTCTATGCTGATTGCCTTGTATTATGTGCGACATGGAGGGGAAGGGGCACTGGGTATTGTCTTCACCTTGTACGCCATATTTTCGGGCGGCATTGCCGGCATGTTTCTGTTAGGCATCTTCAGCAAAAGAGCTAACAAAGAAGGTGTTTATATGGGTATTTTAGCCAGCATTATGTTTACGGCCTATGCCATCATTACGTCTACACCACTGGAGATTGGGGGAGAGAACCGGCTGTTAGTGGATCTGGGCGCTTACAATTATACGCACCATACCTTAATGATAGGGGTCTACAGTCATATTGTACTTTTTGTAGTGGGGTATCTGTTCAGTTTATGCTTTAGCCCTGCGAAAGATATCAATAATTTAACCTATGCCGGCTGGTTACAAAAGAAAAAGGAGGAGGGAGAAAAATCATTAGTCAGATCCGGTAAACCATGAAAAATACAAGAACGCATGAAAACGATCTATCAGTTACGACGCAGTGTGAAGAAATATGGTTTAATAATAGTTCTTTTAAGTTACTGTCATGGAAGTGATGCACAGAAAATAGGAGCTGGCGATCCGCTCAGCCATCAGGTTCCTGCCAGGAATGTATGGGCAATGTGGCCGGTGGATCTTCCACAATGGGTCATCCTGCTGCTGTGGTTGGGAGTGCTGGGCCTGCTGTTGTATGTCGGCTATAAAATGTATTACTACAAGGTGGCACTGAAGGAAGCCCAAAAAACAAATGCTTCGCTGCTGAAGATATTTCATAAAATTTCGGGGGAAACCCATGTGCCATTTAAGCAGCCCAACAAAAGATTACATCATCTCATGGCACAGGCGCAGGAGGGGGAAGAGAAAGAAAATCGTAATCTCGTATTGTTGAAAACCCGCCTCTCAGAGGTCATGCTTCAAAAAAAGGGCGCGTTGAACTTGAAGGAAAGGCAGGAACATCCTGCTTCCCCTCACAAAAATCATAAGATCGGCAGTGCGGATAAAAAGATCATAGAAAATTTCACTCACCTGATGCAGGAACATCTGGGTGATGAAAACCTGACCCACGATACGATGGCAAGTATGCTCGGACTGAGCCGTTCTCTATATTATGAGAAAATAAAAAATCTGATCGGCCTGACGCCTAACGAATATTTGAAAAATATCAGAATGCATGAGGCTGCTCACTTACTGCAGGAAGGAGAATTTACCGTGTCGGAAGTCATGTTGAAAGTGGGTTTCAGAGACCCCAAGTATTTCAGAGACTGCTTCAAAAAAAGGTATGGGAAAAGTCCTTTGGAGTATACTAAGTTTTGCCAGGCTAGCTATACCCATTAGTTAATATTCATAGTCCATTAATATTAAAATCACATAAGTTTTTTGATAAAATATTCCGTATCTCTGTTTGCCATCGGATCAGAAAATCTGTGGAATCAGAGAATAAGGATGCTTTTGGCCTGTCAGAGGAAAGACCCCCATAAAATGGACAATAAGCCTGGTAAAATGGACAATACAACCTTCTCATCAGATAATTGACCCTGCAAAATTGGACAATTTTCTACTCGATATTAAAGCGTATCAGACATATTTGTTTAGATGCATCTAATAGAATTGTTAAAAATTTGTTGTTACTGGCGGTATAATTTTTAGCGATTTAATAATCAATTACTATTAAGTAACTAATGACAACAACTATGAAAAAAAAGCTACTATGCTTTGCTCTAAACTGTTTGATCTTAGGGCAGGTTTTTGCTCAGATTACTGTGAGTGGCCAGGTAACTTCTATAGAAGACAATGAGCCACTGCCAGGCGTGAATGTGTTGGTAAAAGATACCACCATGGGAACGATTACCGATATAGATGGACACTATACGATTACGGTTCCTGCAGGTCATACTACCCTTATCTTCAGCTCGGTGGGTTTCTCAAAAGAGGAAATAGCCATAGAGGGCAGGTCATCCATTGCCGTACAACTGATGCCCGATATTCAATCCCTGCAGGAAGTGGTCGTTGTAGGATATGGTACGACCAAAAAAACCGATCTGACAGGAGCGGTTGCGGCGATTAGCAATGAGGATATTGTCAAGAGAGGTACTACCAGTCCACTGGCTGCTTTGCAGGGACAGGTAGCGGGTGTGAATATTACAGCCAATACCGGTTTGCCAGGGGCTGATTTTGACATTGATATACGGGGGGTTAATTCCTTAACAGGTGGGGAACCTTTGTTTGTGGTAGATGGCGTGATGACTGATAACATCAATTTTCTCAATCCGAACGACATTGAACGCATTGACATATTGAAAGATGCCTCGTCAACCGCTATCTACGGTTCCCGGGGTTCCAACGGTGTGGTGATCGTAACCACCAAGTCCGGATCAGCGCAGGGAGGTAAACCTACCTTTCAGTATTCAGGTTTTGCAGGCATGCGGACGATTGCCAATATTCCAGATTTCTTAAATGCGGAAGAGGCCATTCTCTATACCATGAACAGAGGCATCATCGGCAATATCTATTCAGGAGAACCCATCAGCGCTCCCGATAACTTGTTTGGATTTCCTTCTTCAGGAGAGGCCCACGACTATTGGGTAACCAATCTGGGCAATAAAAATTACTATGACTGGGTAGGAGAACTGACAAAGCCAAGCCTGCAGACCAACCATTTTATTTCCGCTTCGGGAGGCACCGATAAGGTAAACTATCTGGTGGGGGCCGGTTATCAGGGAGATAATGGAAATGTGGAGGGACAAGGCTACAAGAAGTATAATTTCAAGGGCAGTGTGAATGCTAACGTGTCAGAGCAGTGGGCCATGGGTACTAATATTAACCTGGCTTATACCGACAGGGAGTTGAGAAGCAGGAATGTGATGAGACAGCTCTTTCGTATGCCTCCCTACGCGCCAGCCTATACTTTGGAGGGAGATTTGATCAGGCAGCCGATGGTAGGTATCTCCGGCAATGTGAGTCCGCTGGCTGAACTGAAATACAATAAATACAATACACAGGAATATTACCTGATCTCTAATTTTTACCTGCAGTTTAAACCCCTTGACTGGATCACCCTAAAATCTACTTTCTCGCCCAACGTGCAAATACAGAGAGAGGGTGAATACTGGGACGTACTCTCTACGGGGAGCACCAATGGAGGCAGCATGGCCACTACCCAGGATTTTTCCTACATCTGGGATAATCAAATACATATCAGCAAAGAAGTGAATGAGCATCGCTTTGACTATGATTTCATCTATTCCATGCTCTCGGACCGTACGGAATACCTGTATGGCTTTGGCTGGGGGCTGCCCTTTAATTCCGAATACTTTAATCTGGGTAGCGCCTCCATCCTGAATACAGTGAGCAGTTTCGAAAAAAGTACGCTGATGTCTTACACCAACCGGCTGAACTACTCCTTCAGAGATAAGTATCTGTTCACCGCTTCTGCCCGCTGGGATGGTTCCTCCCGACTGGCTCCTGGCCATAAGTGGGCCTTCTTTCCTTCTGCCGCTGTGGCCTGGAGAGCCTCAGAAGAAGGGTTTATGCAGGACATTTCAGCTATTTCTAATTTGAAGTTCAGACTCAGCTTCGGGTATACCGGAAACGACAACATAGATCCTTATTCTACGCAGTTCGCTGTCAATAACCAGACCTATTATGACTGGGATGGTACCCTGGCCAATGGGTTCAGACCCAGTGCCATTGCCAACAAGGATTTGACCTGGGAACGCACCCGCGAATGGAACCTGGGCCTGGACTTTGGCTTCCTGGACAACAGAATCTCAGGAGAATTGAATGTGTATGATAAGTTATCCCTGAATTTGCTCATGGAACGGAAACTGGCTGTACCCACCGGCTGGTCAACCATGATGGATAATGTAGGCTCATTGAGCAACAAGGGCATCGAAGTGCAGTTGAGAACCATCAACGTAAGAACCAGCGATTTTAGCTGGGAAACCAATTTTACCTTTTCATCCAATCGTAACAGGATTGTAGAACTCTACGGGAAAAAAGAAGATGATGTAGCCAACCGCTGGTTCATCGGTCAGCCTGCCGAAGTGGTCTACGCCATGGTGTTTGACGGCATATGGCAAAAAGACGAGGTACCGGAAGGAGACAATACCCTGGAGGGTACCGCTAAAGTGAAAGACCTGAATGGCGACGGTGTGACCGATATTGACAATGACATGAAAGTGCTGGGTTCGCCCATTCCTAAGTGGGTCGGTGGCCTGGCAACTACCCTGACTTATAAGAACTGGGATTTGTCAGCCAATATCTACACCAATCAAGGTGTGTTTATCTATAGCCCGTTCCATACGGAATTTACGGACCTCAACAGTAAACAAATTCTGGATGTGCCCTATTACATGCGCGACAATCCTATTACAGAATCAAGGTATAGTAATACCTATCCGCAACCCCGTAACCAGGGTCAATACTGGGGAGAAGATGCCGAAGATTATGGTTATCCTGGTTTCAACAAAGATGCTTCATTCGTCAGGCTACAAAATGTGACGCTGGGATATAACATGAACCCGGACTTCCTCAACAGGATAGGCATACAGGATATAAGAATTTATGTAAACGCTGTGAATCCATATGTCTGGACAAAATACGAAGGATTTGATCCTGAGTGGGCAGGTGCCTCAATGTCAGGGGAAAATGCCAACTCAACAGCCTTCTCCATTTATCAAATTGGCACGAACATTAAATTTTAAGGAAGAATATGAAAAAGTTAATATATCTATCCGGCATCATGAGTCTGCTCCTGGTTTGTAGTTGCTCTGATTTTTTGGAAGAAGAAAACAAAAGCAACGCGACGGCAGAAAGCTTTTACCTGACAGAAGTAGGCTACGAATCCCTGATCAATTCTGCCTATGCTACCTTACGGGAAGTGTATGAACCCCAGCCTTATATGTTTCTGGCAGGTACTGATTTGTTTTTCGGGACGGGGCAGGAGGCTCCGCTCGGACTGACGAGCTATCAAACCCTGACACCAGGTACCAGTCAGGTGGCTGATTTTTTCCAGACACTGTATGAGAGCATACAGGTTACGAATACAGCACTGCACTATGCAGAACTGACCGAAAGTTTTGACGCACTGGAGTCGCGTAGGGGAGAAGCCCGTTTCCTGAGAGCCTACTATTACTTCCTGTTGGTGCAGCATTTTGGAGGCGTCAGCCTGGTCACAGAGATGGTGCAGGAACCCATTACCCATTTTGAGCGGGCGTCGGCCAGCGACATCTACCAGTTTATCATGAGTGAGATGGAACAGGCCCTAAACGAAGTACCCGAAACGCAAAGTGATTTTGGAAGAGTCACCAAACGAGCAGTACAGCATATGTTGGCTAAGGTTTACCTGACACACGGCTATGAAGAGTTCGGGCAGGCCTCTGATTTTGAAAAAGCAGCTTCTTATGCTGACGCAGCCATTAATAATGAAACCCTCAGTGTACCCTTTGCAGATATTTTTGCCTATGAAAATGATGCGAACGCTGAAGTTCTGTTTTCTATCCAGTACGATGAAGCTTCTCTGCTGAATGGAGGCGCGCACCATTGGGATGAACCCTATGGACCTCTCATCACTGCCACCGGCGAAGGAGTATTCAAACAACTCAGACTGAAAGTGACAGAATATTTGTGGAATGTATTTGGAGAGTATGACAGCCGCTTCGAGGGTACATTTTTAACCGTACGTACTTCCCCTTATGTGGGGGCTCTCATAGAGGAAGGGGCTTATCCTATCAGCATGTATTATCCAAGAACAGCCGAACAAATGGCTGATACGGTCAACTGGCGAGCAGCAGATCCGGCAAACCGTAGCGAAACGGAGATCGTACCCCTCTCTGAATGGTGGTGGAATCTCAATAATCAAAGTGAATACCCTGCCCTCAGTAAGTACGATCGGGTACAATTGCCGGATATACGTTACACCCATGATCTGTTCCTGGCGCGTCTGGGAGAAACTTACCTGATAGCCGCCGAAGCCTACTTTAAAATGGGTAATTTAACCCAGGCAAAAGATCGTGTGAATGAAGTGCGTCGACGGGCAGCCATGCCGGGTCATGAGGCTGATATGCTCATTACAGAAGCCGATATCGATGTTGACTTTATCCTGGATGAAAGGGCACGGGAACTGGCAGGAGAAGGTCATCGCTGGACAGATTTAAAGCGTACGGGAAAACTCATTGAGCGTAACAAAATGTATAACCCTCAGGTCATCCAACTGGTCAATAGTGGTATTGATCCTTTCCTGGGGGCTAACGGGCATTTTAAGATTTTGCGCCCTATTCCCTTGTCGGTCATTGCCCTGGATAGCGAAGAGTATCCACAAAATCCAGCCTATGAGTAAACAGGCATCTGGATCTGAATGGGTAGCCTGAAAGCAGGCAATAAAATAAGGTGGCAGAGGTCCAAAACATAGCCTGAACATCTGATCCCTGTAAAATTTCAAATCAGACAGACCTGCGTTCTCGTCTGTCTACGAAGATCAACCAAGAACATCATTGAATATGAAGCATTCTTTTAGGAAGAGCGAGTTTCTAGTATTATTCATTCAGATATTTTTCATTGTCTGCCGCATTCCATCGGCCATGGCGCAATATCCGGAAATTCCGGAGGAGGTGCAGGCTAAAGCCGATGCGGCCTTGGAAGCGGCCCAGCAGCGCTCGGATGAAGCCTGGGAGAAGGCCTGGCCTGTTATCCGGGAAGAAGCCCGACAGGGAAAACCCTATATTCCCTGGGCGGCGGTGCCTGCCGATCTGCCACAGGCAGATATCCCTGCTTTTCCAGGTGCCGAAGGAGGAGGGGCTTATGCTTTCGGAGGAAGAGGGGGTAAGGTCTATGTGGTGACCAGCCTGGAAGACAGTGGACCTGGCACTTTCCGCTGGGCCTGTGAGCAGGGCGGGGCTCGCATCGTCGTGTTCAACGTAGCGGGTATTATCCGTCTGAAATCTCCGGTCATCATCCGGGCACCCTACATCACTATTGCCGGACAAACTGCCCCTGGCGATGGCGTATGTATCGCCGGTGAATCCGTCTGGATCAACACCCATGATGTAGTCATCCGCCACATGCGATTCCGCAGGGGAGAAACCAGTGTAGGTCGCCGGGATGATGCTTTGGGCGGTAATGGCATCGGCAATATTATTCTGGATCATATTTCAGCGAGTTGGGGGCTGGATGAAAATATATCCATGTACCGGCATATGTATGATCCGGGTGACGCCGCCAAAGAGGAGAAGCTCCCGACCGTGAATGTGACCATACAGAACAGTATCTCTTCTGAAGCACTGGATACCTACAATCATGCTTTTGGCAGCACCATCGGAGGGCTTAACAGTACTTTTGTACGCAATCTGTGGGCTTGCAATATCTCCCGTAACCCATCCGTAGGCATGTACGGTAGTTTTAATTTTATCAACAATGTGCTGTTCAACTGGTGGAACCGTTCCGTAGATGGTGGAGACCATCGCTCCAGGTTTAACATGATCAATAATTACTACAAACCAGGGCCTATCACACCCAAAGGTAAGCCTATCAGTTACCGCATTTTAAAGCCTGAAGGGGATCGTGGGAAAAAAGATACCCTGGTGTTAGGAAGAGTCTATGCACATGGCAACGTAGTGGAAGGAAATGATAAGGTAACAGAGGATAACTGGGCGGGTGGCGTCCAATTAGATGATATGTCACTGGGGGAAGCCAAATCCTATTTTGAGTATATTAGCGTGAAAGATCCCTTCAAAATGGCCGCAGTTGCTGTCATGCCAGCCCGGGAAGCCTATACCTATGTGCTGGAGAACGCAGGGGCGACACTGCCCAGAAGGGATGCGGTAGATGAAAGAATTGTCAGACAGGTGAGAACAGGGAAAATAGAGTATCAGGAAGGAGGAAAAACAAATGTTGGCAGTGAATTCGTAGATAGACGGTTACCGGAAGACTCCTATAAGCAGGGTATCATCACGGATGTGAGTCAGGTAGGTGGGTACCCGGCATATAAAGGAACGCCTTATCAGGACAGCGATAGTGATGGCATGCCTGATGCCTGGGAAAGCCAATACAAGCTCAATCCCAAAGATCCTTCTGATGCCAATAAAGACATGAATGGAGACGGGTATACCAACATTGAGAAGTACATCAATGGCATGGACCCTACCCAAAAAGTGGACTGGACCAATCCTGATAACAACCACGATACGCTGGCTGACAATAAAAAACTATTCGGTAATTAGATTGAAGAATTTTAGTTCAAGCATGTATAAATATCTTAGTGTAATTCATTTATTGATCCTCTTATGGGTTGCTGCCTGTACTTCCCAGCCTGAAGAGGAAGAAAAAAAAGACCCGATGGGGCCACTGCGCATATCTGATAATGGAAAATTTTTTACAAAAGCGGATGGAGAACCTTTTTTCTGGCTGGGTGATACGGGTTGGCTGTTATTCTCTAAACTCACTCGGGAGGAAGCAGAAAAATATCTGGAAAACCGCAGGCAAAAGGGATTCAATGTCATACAGGTCATGGTCCTTCATAATGTTTCAGCAGTCAATGTGTATGGAGACTCTGCGTTGATCAACCAAAATGTAGCCACGCCAAAGGTTACAGAAGGCAATACTTTGGCAGACTCCGCGCAATATGATTTCTGGGACCATGTGGATTATGTGATAGACAAGGCCGCCGAAAAGGAAATGTATATGGCGTTGGTGCCGGTGTGGGGTTCAAATGTCAAGAACGGGTTTGTCAACCAGCAACAGGCTGCTACGTATGGCACCTGGCTGGCTGAAAGATACAGAGAAAGACCGAATATTATCTGGTTGAACGGAGGTGATATCAGAGGTGACGATTCCCTGCAGGTTTGGCAGACCCTTGGCAGCACACTTCAGGCCAACGATCCTAACCATCTGGTTACTTTTCATCCACGAGGCCGTACCCAGTCTTCTATGTGGTTTCATGAAGCCCCTTGGTTAGATTTTAATATGTTTCAGTCGGGGCATCGCCGGTATGATCAGGATTCTACGGAACTGAACTTTGGGGAGGATAACTGGCGGTATGTGCAGGTAGATTACCAGAAAGAGCCCGTAAAGCCTACCCTGGATGGAGAGCCTTCCTATGAAGGTATTCCCCAAGGACTGCATGACACCACCCAACCCCGCTGGCAAGCGAAAGATATCCGTCGTTATGGGTACTGGTCGGTCTTTGCAGGGGCATGTGGATTTACCTACGGGGATAATGCCGTGATGCAAATGTACAGGCCCGGTGATGAGGAACGCTCCTATGGTGTCAGTGAATTTTGGTATGACGCCATCCATCATCCAGGGGCGGGGCAAATGCTATACCTGAAATCACTGATACTGTCGCGTCCGTATTTCGAGCGTGTGCCCGATCCAACGATCATTGCTGAACAGGGGGATCAGTACGATTATCTGACGGCAACCCGTGGCAAAGACTATGCTTTTGTCTACACTTATACCGGACGCGATATGAAAATCAACATGGGAAAAATTGCAGGAGAAAAAGTAAAAGCAAGCTGGTATAGTCCTCGTGACGGAAAAGAAACGGAAATAGGCGTTTTTCCCAACCAGGGCGTACACGAATTTGATCCTCCCGGCACGAAGGAGGAAGGCAATGACTGGGTGCTGATTTTAGATGCAGAAAAATGACAAACTTAGGGTAAAGTATACAAAGCGGACGTTATCCATGACTAAATACATTTTCATATTTACAGGACTTATCCTATTTGTATCCTGCCGGTCTCAGCGAGAGGTCTATCTGTTTACTTCTTTCCGGGAACCGGCTACCGATGGGTTGTACCTGCTGTATAGTGAGGATGGTTACCACTGGAAAGAGCTGGGAGGTCCCTTTTTGAAGCCGGAAGTGGGGGGTAAATTAATGCGAGACCCTTCCATGGTGCAAGGTCCGGATGGTACGTATCATCTGGTCTGGACTACGGCCTGGAGAGGAGATCAGGGTTTTGGGTATGCCAGTTCTAAAGACCTGATCCATTGGTCAGATCAACAGTTTATAGAGGTAATGGCCGACGAGCCCACCACCGTCAATGTGTGGGCACCGGAATTATTTTATGATGAAGATCATCAGCGGTTTGTGATCCTCTGGGCGTCTACCATTCCTTATCGCTTTCCTCGTGGGATAGAAGATGAAAGAAACAACCACCGGATGTATTATACCACTACCCAGGATTTTATCCATTTCTCCGATACCCAATTGTTCCTCGATCCTGGCTTCAGTGTCATTGATGCGGTGATTGTCAAAGAAGATCAGGATCAGTATGTGCTGGTACTGAAAGACAATACCCGCCCTAACCGAAACCTCAAAGTGGCTTTTAGTGATCAGGCATTGGGACCTTATCAGAACATTTCTGAAGCATTTACGGGTAATTTTACGGAAGGGCCTTCCGTCTTACGATCAGAAGATGCGTGGCTCATCTATTTTGATGCCTACGAAGATAAACAATATGATGCTGTCAGAACCCGGGATTTTAAAACCTTTACCGATATATCAGACCAGATTACAGTGCCCGAAGGACATAAACATGGCACCATCTTTACTATAGCGGCGGAAACGCTGGAAAAACTGGAAGCGGCCACCCAACAGAATGAACAGAAATTGGAGATTTCTCAAACACAATAAGCTATGTATCCTATACGACAGACCTATCGACTCGTCTATCAAGAAATAATACTCCTCGCCTGGTGTGTTTGCTGGTGTATGCCGGTACTGGCACAGGATACTGTCCGCTATACCGGCCAAACCCTGTCCAACGTAGATTACCATCATGGGCAGCTGCATCCGGCCATGGGGGTACACAACATACAGGTATTGCACGCCAACCGTCAGGAACCTACACCGGCCAACGGTTACGGCTGGACCTACAATCATGCCCCTATGCTGGCGTACTGGAATGATACTTTTTACCTGGAATACCTGAGTGATTCGGTAGGGGAGCACATTCCTCCCGGGCAGACCTTGCTAGTCACTTCACAAGATGGCTACCAGTGGTCTACGCCTACCATACTATTTCCTCCTTACAAAGTGCCCGATGGTACCACCAAAGCGGGAAATCAGAACGTGGCACAGAACCTGTATGCCGTGATGCACCAACGGATGGGTTTTTATGTCGCGGAGAATGAACGGCTGCTGGCGCTGGCTTACTACGGTATCGCGTTGGATGATCATGACAGTCCCAACGATGGGCATGGTATAGGCCGTGTGGTGCGTGAAATAAAGGCCGACGGAAGTTTTGGACCTATATATTTCATCCGATACAACAAAGGCTGGAGTGAGAAGAATACGGATTACCCCTTTTACAAAAGCAGTAAAGACAAAGCGTTCGTCAAAGCCTGCGATGAACTGTTATCCAAGCCACTGATGATGCAGCAGTGGGTAGAGGAAGCAGACCGTGATGATCCCTTGATCCCGTTGAAAGAACAGTACAAAGCCTTTAGCTACTATCATCTGTCCGATGGGCGGGTGGTCGGTTTATGGAAACACGCGCTCACCAGCATTTCTAAAGATGGGGGTCAGACATGGCTTTACCCCCCGGTCAGAGCGCCTCATTTTGTCAATAGCAATGCCAAGATCTGGGGACAACGGACCTCCGACGGGCGTTATGCCACGGTATACAATCCTTCAGAATTTCGTTGGCCGTTGGCTGTTTCGGTCAGTGAAGATGGGCTGGCTTACGATAGCCTGTTGCTGGTGCAGGGAGAAATCACTGCCATGCGCTATGGTGGCAATTATAAATCCTATGGCCCGCAATATGTCAGAGGAATACTGGAAGGTAACGGTACGCCTCCCGACGGTGACATGTGGGTCACCTACAGCATGAACAAAGAGGATATCTGGGTGGCGCGTATACCCGTACCGGTAAAAGCAAAAGCAGAGCAACATGTGAATGAAGTGTTTGACCGGCTGCCGGAGGATGAAGCACTGCAGCAGTGGAATATTTACAGTCCGCAAGAGGCACCGGTACAGATAACAAAGATGGAAGATGGCACCAAAGTACTGTCCCTGCAGGATGCTGACCGCTTCGATTATGCCAAAGCAGAGCGGTTGTTTCCTCCTTCCCATCAGGTAAGCTGTGCGTTTACCATCATTCCTGCCCAGAACGATAAGGGACTGTTGCACATAGAATTTCAGGATGGAAAAGGAACCGCCGCTGTCCGGTTGGTGCTGGATGCCGATAGTACCCTTAAAGCAAAAGCCGGCTACCGCTACTCCGGTCTGACCAGGTATGAACCCCATCAGCCACTGGACATTAAAGTGGATCTGAATACGGATACCCGTTCTTATGAGGTGTTTGTCAACGGAAAAAAGGAAGCTACCAGGATATTTTTTGCCCCAGTACATACCCTGGAGCGGGTGGTGTTCCGGACAGGAGAAGTAAGGCGTTTTCCGGATGCGGACACCCCCACAGACCAGATGTTCGATCTGCCGAAGGCAGGGGATCCCGAGCCTGCCGTGCGTTATTACATCAAATCATTGAAAACCCAAAACCCTCAACCTAACCCCTGAGCATGGTGGTGGATGTTTGGCTGATGATACTATTATGTTTATTGAAAATAGAAAAATTAATAACACAACCATGATAAAAAGAACGTTGGTAATTTTCATAATGCTCGCGGTGATCGGTGTGGAAAGTCTTTTGGCACAGTCAGAACCCTGGAAAGCAGGCATCCTTGTCGATGAGTTTATTTATGAAGAAGCGCCTTTTCCTTCCTGCCATGCAGCCACTATTGAGGAAACAGAAAAAGGACTGGTCGCTGCCTGGTTCGGGGGCACCCGTGAACGCCATCCGGATGTAGGCATCTGGGTAAGTCGCAAAGAGGGCGATCAGTGGACAACTCCCGTGGAAGTGGCCAATGGCGTTCAGCCAGATGGCAGCCGCTTGCCTACCTGGAATCCAGTGCTGTATCAGGTGCCGGAGGGCGACTTGTTGTTGTTTTATAAAATTGGGCCTAAACCTTCCGCCTGGAAAGGATATATGAAAAGCTCCAAAGACGGAGGCATGTCCTGGTCAGCGCAGGAGGCGTTGCCGGAAGGGTATATAGGGCCTGTCAAAAACAAACCTGTCTTGTTGAGCAATGGCCACCTGCTGTGCCCTTCCAGTACCGAAGGGGATGGCTGGAAAGTGCATTTTGAGATCACACCGGATTTTGGCGAAACCTGGGAGAAGGTAGGGCCGGTAGCCAAGAACGGACATGATGCTATTCAGCCTACTGTCTTACAATATGGCGATGGGAAATTACAGGTATTACACCGGAGCAAAAGCAGAGCTATTGTAGAAACCTGGTCGGAGGATCAGGGAAAAACCTGGTCGCCGCTGGCGAAAACTTCTCTGCCCAATAACAATTCCGGTCTGGATGGTGTGACGCTGCAAGATGGTCGTCAGTTGCTGGTCTATAACCATGTGTTGCCTCCCGACGGTGAAGTAAAAGGCCCCAGAACACCCCTGCATGTCTCTGTTTCTGAAGATGGAAAGACTTGGTATGCTGCCCTGATTCTGGAAGATTCTCCCATCAGCCAGTATTCCTATCCTTCGGTCATCCAGACAAAAGACGGTATGGTCCATATTGTATACACCTGGCGGAGAGAGCGCATCAAACATGTGAAAGTAGATCCTTCCCAACTGGAGCTGGTCAAAATAGAGGAGGGGCAATGGCCTGAAAGCCCTGGGGAAGCCCATCGCGGAAAATAATATGGGGAGCATGAAGCATCAAGGAATGAAAGCAAACCAGGCCAACAACTTGAGGAAAAATAAGGAAGTAAGCGATCAGGCAGGCCGACGCCATTTTCTGGGTAAAGCCTTGGCCTCAGTAGCGGTAGGATGGGTGTCATCTACAGGGCTTTCGTGGGCTATCCCTCCGGCCAAGCCGGTAGAAGAAAGATATAAAATTGCTGTTTGCGACTGGATGATATTGAAGCGACAGAAGCTCGGGGCTTTTCAGCTCACCAAAGACATCGGTGCCGATGGCGTGGAAGTGGATATGGGAGGATTAGGCAACCGGGAGACCTTCGACAACAAACTGTCGGACCCTGCCACGCGGCAGCAGTTTCTGGAGAAAGCCGCTGCACTTGATCTGGAGATTTGTTCTATGGCCATGTCGGGTTTCTATGCCCAATCTTTTGCCAAACGGCCGACCGTAGAGCGGATGGTGCAGGATTGTCTCGCTACAATGCAGGCCATGCAGGTGAAAGTAGCGTTTCTTCCCTTGGGCGTGCAGGCTGATCTGGTGCAACATCCGGAGCTGCGGTCTGTCATCATCAAACGGCTGCAGACCATAGCTCCCGAAGCTGAGAAGGCAGGCGTCATCATCGGGTTGGAAACGTCTCTTGATGCAGCGGGTGAGGGGCAACTACTGGAGGACATTGGGTCTGCTGCCGTTCAAAGCTATTTTAACTTTGCCAACGCCCTGCAAAACGGACGTGATGTATGTCAGGAACTGCGCATGCTGGGCAAAGACCGTATCTGTCAGATCCATTGTACCAACCAGGATGGGGTATGGTTGCAGGATGATCCCCAGGTGGATATGCCCAAAATAAAACAGACGCTGGATGACATGGGATGGAAAGGGTGGCTGGTGATCGAGCGTTCCCGCAATGCCAACAATCCTCACGATGTCAAAGGAAATTTTAGTGCCAATACCGCTTATCTGAAATCTATTTTTCAATCTACTTGACTGTAAAAAATGATGTGTCAACTTATCAAAAAATGTATTCTTACTATGACAATGCTGCTTACCGGACTGGCAACGACCTTTGCCCAGGATGCTGAAAAAAAGGAAGACCCGGAAGCGGCATATATTCGGGTCACCAACCAAAGGGCAGATAAAATTGTAGCAACCCTGGGCTTAGAAGATACTGTCCAGGCCAGACAGGTACGGAATATCATTGCCCGGCAATATCGTGATCTGAATAACATTCAGGAGGAGCGGGATACCCAAATCGAAACGATTAAGAAGCGAGCCTCAGGGGTTGACGAGGCAGCAGTGGAAGCCCGTATCAAACTGGCAGAAGAAAAGGCTGCAAAACAGATCGATGGGTTACACCATGCATACGTATCTAAACTTTCAGCAGCCCTTACCCCCCAGCAGGTAGAACAGGTGAAAGACGGTATGACCTATGGGGTGCTGCCTATTACGTATCAGGCCTACCAGGATATGATCCCCACCCTAACAGAAGCACAAAAAGCCCGGATCAAAGCGTATCTGACGGAAGCCCGTGAGCATGCCATGGATGCGGGTTCTTCTGAGAAAAAACACTGGTGGTTTGGCCAGTACAAAGGCAAAATCAACAACTACCTTTCCGCCGAAGGGTACGATCTGAAAAAAGAGGAAGAAGACTGGGCAGAACGGCGGGAAGCTGCCTCCGGCCATCATTCCAATTAGGTGATGCAAAAGAAAAGTATGATCACATAGGTGGTCAATCACATGAAGGCCTAGAGAATGGCCAAGGTACTCTTCAGGAAACAAGTAAGAGTAACCTTGATTTCAATACAGAATAAGTTTCTATATGAGAAATACTACAACAACCATCTATCTCAACCTATGCTTTTGTTTGGCATGTTGTTTATGGGTCGTGCAACCGGCCAATGCACAGGAGCAGGCAACCTGGATCTGGTATCCGGGTGACTATGAAATATGGCTGAGCAATCAGATGCAGAACCGCAGGACGGAGCGGGGTGCTTTTCTTCCTCCTTTCTGGCGCCTGTATAGTCACTATGCCCTGGTAGATTTTCAGAAAGAATACCACTTATCGTCTCCCGAAGAGATAGAAATTTACGTGGAAGGAGAGTATAATGTTAAGATCGACAGCAAGCTCATCCATGGCCGACCTACCCGACTCACGCTTCCGGCAGGGGATCATAACATCAATTTAAAAGTGTTTAACCAAACACACGTGCCGGCTATTTACATAAAAGGCAAGACCATCTCCTCCGATACCAGCTGGCAGGTGACCTATGAGGATAAAGAGTGGATAGATGAGTCCGGTAAAGTATCTGATAAATCAAGCACTGTATGGGTCAACGCAGGTTCCTGGGATTTTGATGAACCTACCGACCTGCCTTCTGCTTTTCAGATGGAAATCCAACCTATACCCGCCCAAACGGTAGCGCAAAACGGGCAGCAATGGTTGATAGATTTTGGAAAAGAAACTTTTGGCTTCGTAAAATTCCACCACTTGCAGGGGAAAGGAAAGCTTTCGTTGTACTACGGGGAATCAAAAGAAGAAGCACAGGCTACGGAAACCTGTGAAACCCTGGATCATCTGACTATAGACCAGCCCGACGCAGCCGACTACGTACTGGAAGGTTCCCGGGCTTTCCGCTATGTGCAGGTGCAGGCCGATCCGGGTATTCAGTTCGACTCAGTTTCCATGCTATACGAATATTTGCCATTGGATTATCGGGGGCAGTTCCGCTGCTCTGACGAGCGTATCAACCAGATCTGGGATATAGCTGCCTATACATTGCACCTCAATACCCGTGAGTTCTTCATCGATGGCATCAAACGGGATCGCTGGATATGGTCGGGTGATGCGTATCAGAGTTACCTGATGAATTACTACCTGTTCTTTGATAATCCCAGTGTTAAACGCACCCTGCTGGCATTGAGAGGTAAAAATCCGGTGTCCAGCCATATCAATACCATTCTGGATTATACCTTTTACTGGTTTATAGGTATCTACGATTACTACCTCTATTCAGGCGATAAATCCTTTATCCAACAGATTTATCCCCAGATGGTCAGCATGATGGATTTTTGCCTGGGGCGTCTTAATGACAATGGTATGGTAGAAGGCCTGAGCGGCGACTGGGTCTTTATCGATTGGGCACCCATGAGTAAGCAGGGGGAGGTGAGCTTCGAACAGTTGTTGTTCTGTCGTAGCCTGGAAACCATGGCCCTCTGTGCAGACCTGGCTGGTGATTCAGAAAATGTCAGCCGTTACCAATCGATGGCGTCTTCTTTGAAAACAAAAATACTGAATACCTTCTGGTCTGACGAAAAGCAGGCACTGCTACACAACCGGGTAGAGGGAAAGTTGAGTGATGACGTGACCCGCTATGCCAATATGTTTGCCATCTTTTTTGAGTACCTGGATGATGAGAAGGAACAGGCTATCAAAGAACATGTGCTGTTGAATGATTCAGTCCAGAAAATTACGACGCCCTACATGCGTTTTTATGAACTGGAAGCCCTGTGTGCCATGGGTGAACAGGAGCTGGTGCTGCAAGAGATCAGAGATTACTGGGGGGGTATGCTCCAACTGGGTGCTACCTCTTTCTGGGAAAAATATGATCCTACGGAAGAGGGCGCTGAACATTATGCCATGTATGGGCGGCCTTTTGGCAAAAGCTTATGTCATGCCTGGGGAGCTAGTCCTATCTACCTCTTTGGAAAATACTACATGGGCGTACATCCCTTATCCGCCGGCTATGAGGAGTATAGTGTAGAACCTGTGTTGGGAGGACTGGATTGGATGGAAGGCGCTGTGCCTACCCCCCAGGGAGATATCTTTGTGTATTGCAGCGGAAAAGAAATAAAAATAAAAGCAGAGGCTGGTAAAGGGACGCTTCGCTTTCAGAGCCGTTCTAAGCCTTCCTGTGCGTCAGCATCCATCCAATCCAAAGGGGATAACACCTACGAAATGACCATAGCGCCCGGACAGGAGTATGTGGTCAAATATCAGCAAGTGAAGTCACGAGGAAGATAGAACGCCATACAAACAGACTGAAAGCCTAATGTATCATTATATAGTTTTTACTTTTCTCTGGCTGTTTCCTGTTTTGCTGAGTGCTCAAAACAGTGCTTTGCAGGTGACAAAGTTGCTGTGCGAGCATCGCAATAACCCATTGGGTATTGAAGAGCCACATCCGAAGCTGAGCTGGCAGATGCAGTCGGAGGAAAGAGGGCAGTATCAGACGGCCTATCGTATCCTGGTAGCCGATGACCCTGTCAAGCTGGAAAATGAGGAAGGCATTATCTGGGATTCTCAGAAAATACAAAGCGATCAGTCTATTGGGACCGCTTATCATGGCCCAAAATTATCTTCGGCCCATCAATATTTCTGGAAGGTAAAGGTGTGGGACAAAGAGGGGAACCCTTCTCCCTGGAGTAAGATCAACCATTGGCAGATGGGACTTTTGGATGCTTCCGCCTGGGGAAACGCCCAATGGATAGGCTACTCCAGAATGGATACGGCTCATCGTATCCTACCGGGTATTCATGCCCCCGGGCATCACAAGGAATATAAAAACAGGGTCAGTGGCGATCATGTCCTGCCTATCCTGAGAAAGGAATTTCAGGTAGTCAAGCCGGTGAAGAAGGCAACGCTCTTTGTTTCTGGTTTGGGCCATTATGAGATGAGCCTGAACGGAGAAAAAGTAGGAGACCGTTTTCTGGCACCCGGCTGGACAGATTATGAGCAGCATTGTCTCTATAACACCTATGATATCACTGATTCGCTGAAAGTAGGACCCAATGTGATGGGCGTTTGGCTGGGCAACGGTTTCTATAATGTGCCGAACGAAAGATACCGCAAGCTGCTGATCGCCTATGGTCATCCTAAAATGATTCTTCAATTGCTGATAGAACATTCCGATGGTTCTAAGACAACAGTGGTCAGTGATACCACCTGGAAGACGAGCCGTAGCCCTATTACTTTTTCCAGTATCTATGGCGGAGAAAATTATGAGGCTACCCTGGAACAGAAAGGGTGGAACCAGCCAGGTTTTGATGATACCCCATGGAAAAATGCTATCCTGGCAAATACGCCCAAAGGTAAGCTGAGAGAAGAAAGAGATCATCCGGTGAAAGTAGTAGATACCCTCCATCCTCAAAAAATCTATCCTTTGGAGGATGGGAATTTTCTGTATGACTTTGGGCAGAATGCCTCCGGTATCGTAGAGCTGACAGTAAAAGGAAAGAAAGGACAGATGATCAAACTCATCCCTGCTGAACTTATTCGTGAGAACAAGCAGGTAAACCAGTCGGCAACGGGAAAGCCTTACTATTTTACTTATACCCTAAAAGGGGATGGGGTAGAGGTATGGAAACCTAGATTTACCTATTATGGCTTCCGCTATGTGCAGGTAGAGGGCGCCATGCCTGATACCATGGAGAGAACGAACGATCTACCCAGAATAGAACAGCTGACTTTGCTGCACACCCGCAATGCAGCGCCAAAAACCGGTACCTTTGCCTGTTCGGATACTTTGTTGAACCAGGTATTTCAACTCATCCACTGGGCTATTAAAAGTAATCTTCAAAGTGTGGTCACTGACTGCCCGCACCGTGAAAAGCTGGGGTGGATGGAGCAAACCTATCTGATGGGAGGCGCTATTCACTATAATTTTGAGCTGTATGGCTTATACAGCAAGCTGGTAGATGACATGATCTATGCCCAGACGCCAGCAGGACTGGTGCCCGCCATTGCTCCGGAGTATGTAGATTTCGGGGGTGATTTCAGAGATTCACCGGAATGGGGCAGTGCTTCGGTCATCCTGCCCTGGCTGGTCTACCAATGGTATGGCGATCGGCGGGTGATGAAAAAAGCCTGGCCGATGATGGAACGGTATGTGGCCTATCTGGAAAGTAAAGCGGACCATCATATCCTCTCTCACGGTTTGGGCGACTGGTACGATCTGGGACCTGAACGTCCGGGTTATGCCCAACTGACGCCAAAAGCACTGACAGCGACTGCCATTTACTATTATGATGTAACCCTGCTGAGCCGTATGGCAAACCTGCTGGGACACGATGAGCAGGCAAAATATTATACCCAGTTGGCTGCTGAAATCAAAACAGCTTTTAATAACAAGTTTTTTGACGAGCAGCAGCATGTGTATGCTACGGGTAGCCAAACAGCTATGTCCATGCCCTGGGCAGTAGGACTGGTAGAGGAACCCTACCGGGAAGCGGTGTTGAATAAGCTGATAAGTACTATCCGGCAGTCTGGCAAAGTGCTGACAGCCGGAGACATAGGGTTCCACTTTCTGGTCGAGACCCTGAGTGATGGAGGAGCTTCAGAATTGCTATACGAAATGAATGCCCGTGCGGATGTACCCGGGTATGGCTATCAGCTCAAGAAAGGAGCGACAGCGCTTACCGAATCCTGGCAGGCTTTGGAAGTCGTTTCCAATAATCACCTGATGCTCGGACACCTCATGCAGTGGTTTTATGAAGGACTGGCTGGCATCAGGCAGGCGGAAAATGCAATAGCCTATAAAGAAATTATGCTCAAACCAGAACCCGTAGGAAATATCAGTCAGGCAAAAGCCTCTTTTGATACGCCCTATGGCACCGTCCGCTCATCCTGGGAAAAACAACAGGATACTTTCACGCTGAACGTAAGCATTCCGGTTAATACGTCAGCACTGATCTATCTGCCGGCCACAGAGAAAGATAACATTGAAGAAAACGGGAAGCCTCTGAAAAAGGTAAAGGACTTACAACTAATGGGTTATGAGGAGGGAAAAGCCATAATTCAGGCAGGTTCGGGCCATTATCGATTGACCGTGAGGCAGTGAGCAGCCTTGCTAAGGCTATAGTACATGTATTAAGTGAAAAAAACATGAAGCAACACTTCCTGAGTATAGGATACCTTTTTTTTCATGGATTCCTGTTCACGCTGTTGAGCATCATACCTGGAGAAATACAGGCGCAAAATCGGAGTAAGAGTTCTGTAACGTCTGACCTTTCACAAATTTTACAAAAACCGCCGGAGGCGGCGCGCCCCTGGGTATTTTGGTATTGGATGCAGGCCAGTGTCTCAAGCGAAGGGATCACCACCGACCTGGAAGCCATGAAAGAAGCGGGCATTGGTGGCGCTTATCTTATGCCGATCAAAGGACCTGCGGACCCGCCGCTCATGGAACCTCCTGTAGAACAGCTCAGCCCAGCCTGGTGGAAGCTGGTGCAACATGCGATGGAAGAAGCCGACCGGTTGGGACTCCAGCTCGCCATGCACGCCAGCGATGGTTTCGCAACGGCAGGAGGCCCCTGGATTACGCCCGAACTGTCGATGCAAAAGGTAGTTTGGACGGAAACCTATGTTGAAGGTGGCCACCACTACTACGATAGCCTGCCACAACCTGAAACCAAGGAAGGATATTATCGGGATATTGCCGTGCTGGCTTTTCCTACTCCGGAGGGAACAGGAATATCCACACAAACCATTGTGCCCCATGTTACCAGCAGCAAGCCAGAAGTGGACGCCCAATTTTTGGCGGAGAAAGGTCATGAAGAGATTTTCCGCAGCGAAGAACCCTGCTGGATTCAGTATGCTTTTGACCAACCCTTTACCTGTCGATCTCTCCTCATCCATACCCATGGAAACAACTACCAGGCCCACCGTCTGCTTATAGAAGCTAGCGATGACGGAGAAAACTTTCATTTGGTGCAACAACTGGAACCGCCCCGCCATGGCTGGCAGGATTCGGATGCGGAGGTCACTCATGTGATCACTCCGACTACGGCTCGTTATTTTCGTTTTAGGTATGACCCATCAGGGTCAGAACCGGGTGCAGAAGATCTGGACGCTGCCAAGTGGAAACCTGTCCTGAAAATGAAAGGCATTACGCTTTCCGCTGCCCCTCGTCTGCACCAGTTTGAGGGTAAGACCGGTGAAGTCTGGCGGATTAGCAGGCGTACCACAGCCGAACAATTGCCTGATTCCCTGTGTGTGCCAAAGGACAGTATTGTTGATCTTACGGCATTTCTTGATCGTGAGGGGCGTCTGTCATGGGAAGTTCCTCCGGGCCGGTGGACTATTTTACGGATGGGCCATACCTCCACGGGTCATACCAACGCTACCGGAGGAGCGGGCCGGGGATTGGAATGTGATAAATTCAATCCTGAAGCAGTTCGCCTGCAGTTTGACCGGTGGTTTGGCGAAGCCTTCCAACAAGTAGGCCCTGCCTTGGCTTCCAAAGTTCTGAAGATCTTTCACGTGGATAGCTGGGAAGCAGGAAGCCAGAACTGGTCGCCGGTATTTCGTGAGGAGTTTCAGCGTCGACTCGGGTACGATATAATCCCTTACCTGCCGGTCATGGCGGGCATTCCTGTGGAGAGTGCAAACGTTTCCGAGCGGGTTCTGTACGATGTTCGTCAGACTATCGCAGCTTTGGTGGCTGACAATTTTTATGATACCATGGAGAAGCTGGCCCACGAAAAGGGTTGTCTTTTTAGCGCAGAGAATGTCTCACCTACCATGACGAGCGATGGGATGTTACATTTTAGGGCAGTGGATCTTCCTATGGGTGAATTTTGGCTGCGAAGCCCAACCCATGATAAGCCGAATGATATCCTGGATGCCATTTCGGGAGCTCATCTCTATGGCAAACCCATAGTACAGGCGGAAGCCTTCACCCAATTGCGTATGGCCTGGGATGAGCATCCAGCCATGCTCAAAGCATTGGGTGACCGAAACTATGCGTTGGGTATCAACCGCTTTGTCTATCATGTCTTTACCCACAACCCATGGCTGGATCGCCAACCGGGTATGACACTAGACGGAGTGGGGCTTTATTTCCAACGGGATCAGACCTGGTGGAAACCCGGCCGTGCCTGGGTGGAGTATGCGCAGCGTTGCCAGGCGCTGTTGCAACAAGGTCATCCTGTGGTGGATATTGCCGTATTTACCGGCGAGGAAATACCACGGCGTGCGCTGTTGCCCGACAGGCTGGTATCAACCTTTCCAGGCCTGTTTGGGGAAGATACTGTAAAGCGTGAATCTCAACGACTGGCGAATGCAGGACAACCGCTACGGGAACTACCAGACGGTGTCACGCACTCAGCCAACCTGGCTGATCCTGAAAAATGGATGGATCCCCTGCATGGGTATGCCTATGATTCCTTCAACAAAGATGCCCTGTTACGTCTTGCCCGGGTGCAGGATGGTCGTATTGTGTTGCCGGGAGGGGCCAGTTATCGTTTACTGGTGCTACCGGGTGCACGCCGGATGTCACCTGAAGCAGACCTGATGAGTCCGGAGGTAGCCTCCCACTTACTGGAACTGGTGAAAGCAGGCGCCACATTACTGGTGAACGAACGGCTTGTTGCTTCGCCGGGTTTTCAGCATTTTCCAGCCTGTGATGATACCTTACAAAAAATCGTGGCTGAACTTTGGCAGGGGAAACCGGCTGAAACAAAGAAAGGGCTTACCCAATGGCGTGTGGGTAAAGGAAGGGTAATCCAGGGACCTTATCAGAAAGCGTCATTGGATGAACTGGGTATAGCACGTGATTTCATAGCGGAAGATTCAGCAGGCAATCGTGCAGAAGGGATTGCCTGGACCCATCGCAGGGGTAGGGATCAGGATATTTACTTCATCTCTAACCAGCTTAATCAACCGCGTACTATCGAGGTGTCTTTACGGGTAAACGGGCGTGTACCCGAATGGTATGATCCGGTCAATCATGAAAGGCATACTGCCCGTGATTGGCAGATAGAAAATGGGCGAACGAAGTTGCCCTTACGCCTGGAGGCCAACGGCTCCCTCTTTTTGATTTTTCGTCAGCCCACCACAGCGACAGCAGAACATACGGGTGATAACTGGTTAACGCCAGAATCAGTACAAACGTTAGAAGGAAAATGGCAGGTCACCTTTAGTCCGGAGGCAGGAGGGCCAGCCGTGCCAATAGAATTTAACACACTTCAAGATTGGACGACCCGATCAGAAAAAGAGATTCAGCATTATTCAGGGACCGCTACTTACACCAAAACATTTACCTGGAAAAAATCTACTGGGAAGAATGCGCGTATCTGGCTTGACTTGGGAGAGGTAGCCAACATAGCGGAAGTAAAGGTCAATGGCATTTCCTGTGGAGTGGCATGGACTGCCCCTTATCGGGTGGAAATTACCCAGGCATTGCAAGCAGGGAAGAACGAGCTAAGTGTTGAGGTAACCAATACCTGGGCCAACCGGCTGATCGGAGACCAGATGCTTCCGGAAGAGAAGCGGATAAGCAGGACTACAGCACCTTATCGTCTGGAAGGCAAACCGCTGCTGAAAGCAGGCCTGCTAGGTCCGGTAAACATACTTCAGGACTAGAGATTGTCAGACACTAATTGTCTGTGCCTGGGGGAGTTTATTTTCTATCAGATAAGCCCCTAAATTGAACCAGCGGGCTACCCGGTCTAAAATCCAACCATCAGAGGAGATGACGATCTGCTGACTTTCGGCCAGTACAATATCAGGATTATGGATTAAGGTTACCTCCCAATGATAACCATTTTCTTCACTGAGCTTGTATAAAAATTCTTTTAATTGGCCACTATAAGAAACAGGCGAGTCTAATACCCACCTGACCGCTGATACTTTTAAGGCTTTCAGTGTATCGCCAGCTAGGGGTATGGCTTCTTCTGTCTGAATCACCCGTTTATACGAGCCATGTACACTGGCAATGTCTCTGTAAGTGCCATCTCTGCCTTTGAATATGTAAGCGCCTGACATGACACTTTCTAACAGAATTAACAGGTTAAATCCGTCAATGGCCACGGCTTGATCTTGCAGGGCTATGGGCTTACATTCCTTCTGTTTTCTCTGGGATATTTCTTGATCAGAAGCACTCATTCTCCCTACGGCCATCCTTTGCCGTTGGTTGAGTTGGTATCGGTTGCCTACGATTGCTAAGGCTGCCGATGCGCTGTAGCCTCTGGTGAGAAGGTAGCCAAGGTCATCGACCGCTTCTTTCAGGATAGGCAGCCAATGGGGTCCAAATAACTGATCATCATGGGGTTTTCTTCCTCTATGGCTGGACACGGTTTCTACTCTTTATGGCTCATCATAAAATGCATCAGCCCAATCTTTACCGGTTGAGTGGCATCCAGACAGTCATTTCAGTGGTCCCTCTGTTACCCCAGGCATAATAGGGAATAAGCCTTACCGGCACGGATTGTTGCTCATGGGTAGAAACTTCCCTGTAGAGTTGTTGGTTCCATGCCTGTTGCTGTATCAGCAGGGCTTCTCCTTCCAGGCCAACGACCTCGGTATTCTCTATCTGCATCCGTTTTGGTTTCAGCGCTATCTGGGCCGGCAAGGCTACCTGGTGCATCTCTACCTTTTCCGGTAGGTCTGCCGACTCTAGACAATAGACTACAGGCCCCCGTTTGACTGCCACCATGTTGCGGGTTTCTTCTACCAAAGGATTGGCTTCTATCAAGGTGGGTTGCATAGGGAGGATTAATTCAATCTCATCACCCGCTGACCATTTCCGGTTAATTTCTGTATAGGTACCAGGTGTGTGCCGGGCTTCATGGGCTTTGCCATTCACTTTCAATTGAGCGTCTTTGCACCATCCGGGTATGCGGAAAAAGAAAGATACCTTATTATCCGGAGCCTGTTCTACCCGTATTTTGATGTTTCCGTCCCAGGGATAGTCTGTTTGTTGAGACAATCGGAGGGATGTACCATCCGTAAGGGTAGTGGCCAGTGTACTGCCTCCATATAAGTTGAGCCACAACCCTTTGTCAGAAATACTATAGGCATAGTTGCTCACTTCTGAGACGGTACGGACGGCGTTGGGCGGACAACAATTAGACAGGGCGATATATTCCTCCCTTTCCTTAGACCAGCGCAAGTCAAAAGGAAGATCGTCAGACACTTGCAGCGGATTGGTATAACAATAGCGGGTGCCATCCAGGCTGATGCCTGACAATACGCTGTTATACAGGGCTAGCTCCATGACATCGGCAAAACGGGCTTCGCCTGTGATTTGGAGCATACGCCAGTTCCAGAGCACATTGCCAATATTGGCACAGGTTTCATTATGAGCCGAAATATTCGGGAGTTGATAGGGCCGGCCATAAGCCTGATGTACTTGCTGAATTTCGCTGGGCTGGTAGGAGGTGCCATCGGGAGAAACACCATCGTACAAGGCACCACAGGCACCGGTCACATACATTTTGGTATGGACCATATCCTCCCAGATCAGGTTAAGGGCCTGGAGCAGCGAATCGTCACCGGTTTCCGCATACACGTCCGCCACCCCTGCATAAAGATAGTTGGCTCTCACCGCATGACCTACCGCCTGTGTCTGCTGACGGAAAGGAATCCGGTCCTGGTTGTGGTCGGTGCCGTTTTCTACCATACCCCGGATATCGATCAGGCTTTTCGCCAGCTCCAGGTATTTGGGGTCTTGGGTGGTACGATACATTTCTACCACGCCCATATAATGAGAAGGGCAAATGGCGTTGCGTGCCAGTTCGGGTGAGGACTTCTGATAAAAATTGTAAAGATAATCCGTCGCTCTTTTGGCTACTTCCAGCAGGGAAGTTTTGCCGGTAGCCCGGTAATGCACACAAGCCGCAGTCATGAGGTGGCCCATGTTGTAAGTTTCAAAATCAAGGCGATCCTGAAACTCTTTTTTGTTGTTGGCTTTGTTTTTTTGTTCTATCACTACCGGGGTATGAATGTAGCCATCCTCCCGTTGAGATCGGGCAATGAGCGGGATAATCTGATCCATTAATTGATTCAGGGAGGCCTCTTTGGTGATGGCATAAGCATTGGCCACCGATTCAAACCACTTATAAAAGTCTCCATCATGAAATGGCGGACCTTCATGAATCCCGTTTTCCAGTCCGGCAGCAATCTCAAAATTTCTCAGCGAATGAGTGACCTCAGGATCGGACAGCAAATGCCACATGCTGGGAATCATAGATTCTTTGCAGACCTGGAAACGATCTGCCCAGAAGCCCTGGGTCCATACTACATCCTCCATATCCACATTGTGCAACAGGCTGTAATCACTCTTAGAGGTATTGACCAGCCCTTTATCCTGTGCCAGCAGCTGCTGGCAGGAGAGTAAAACGATACAAAAACAGAGAGAAAAAAATTGTGTTAGGCGATTCATCGTATACTTTTATCAGGTTTCCATAAAAAGAAATATGCAGGAACATGACTTCACTTGGATCAAATTCCTGCCAATCAGTTAAGTTTTCCAGAAAATTCTTTTAATCATATCCCGGATTCTGTAAAAGCGCACTGTTTTGTTGCAGTACAATTTCGGGAATGGGCAGTAATAACTTGTCTGCCGTAACCGGTTTCCCTTTCGCGGTGAGCACCGGAAGGGCCCGGTCTGTTCTTTTCAAATCGAACCAGCGATGAAATTCCAGTGCCAGTTCTACCCGGCGCTCGTGTTCGATGGCTAATGCCAGGGTGGGGAATTTTGCCATAGGATAATCGGCGGAACCGAAGGCCGGTAAACCTGCTCTGGCCCTGACTTGGTTCAGGTAGGCAGGATCGTCAGTAGCTTCGGATAACATTAACAGCACATCGGCATACCGGAGTACCATAAAATTATTATCACTCAACTCTCTGCCATTTACAGTTTGCGCGGTGGAGTCTACCCACTTTTTTGGAAATTTGATAGGGATAAACGTGCCGGCTTTGTTGGTATAACCTGTGAAAATAGACAGTTCTTTTCGGGGATCATCTGCTTCGTATTCATTCCACAAATTGTCGGTGACCTGGTTCATGCCACCGCCGTATAAGGTGAGCACAAAGTTTTCTGTAGGAGCAAAGGCTGTCCAATAAGGGCTGAAAGGATTACCGGCCCCTCCCTTGTACTGAATTTCAAAAACAGACTCCGCCGTATTCTTATTACTAACGATCCATAAAGAGGCATAGTCGGGCAGCAAAGCATATTGACCGCTGCTGACCACTTCCTGAAGTACCTGGGCCGCCGCCGTCTTGTCCTCCAGGGTGAGATAAACTTTTCCTAAAAGGGTCTGGGCTGCTCCTTTGGAAGCTTTGCCCGGTACGGATACCTCAGAGGCCAAGGGTAAATGCTCGGCAGCGTATTGCAGGTCTTCCAGTACTAAACTATAAATATCTGCTTCCGGGGAGCGCAAGATATCATAGCTTTCATCCGCTGTAACAGGCCGGGTCACCAGCGGCACCTCACCCCACATCCGGACCATGTTAAAATAATATAAACCTCTCAGGAATTTCATTTCTGCACTCACCTGTTGCTTGTAAGCTTCAGCCAGGTCTGCTCCTTCAATTTTTTCCAGTATAATGTTGATGCTGTATAGTGCATTGTAATAGTTCTGCCAGAACCGGTATACTTCCGTGTTGGCAGGCTTCACAATATAATCTTTAAAAGCCCAGCGGTCTGCCTGGATACCGGCTACATTGTACAGGGTAGCGTTATCCGACATTTGTTCGGCACAGTAAGAGACGGCACTTTCCGGGGCATAAATAGTGTATAAAGTAGAATAGGCATTGTTGACGGCCAGGTCAAAATCTTCCTGAGTTTTGTAAAAGTTGCTGGCATTAGAGTTGGAAAGCGGGGCAAGGTCCAGAAAAGATTCTTTGCAGCCAAAGGACAGGATACACAGGCAGCCAATCGCGATGATTCTTTTTATTGTATTCATTGTTATCAAGGCTTAGGATGTTTAAAAATTGATTTGCGCACCAAAGGTGATAATACGGGGCACAGGATAAGAAGTATAATCCGCTCCGATCAGCAGTCCTGAAGAATAGGTGGTATTCTCCGGATCAAAGTTCCGGTAGTCGCTAAAGACATGGACATTTTCAGCGTTCACATATACCCGGGCCACTTTGACAGGTATATTGTTGAGCAGACTTTGCGGCAGGGTATAGGATAAGCGGATATTCTTGATCCTCACAAAGGTGCCGTCTTCTATCCAGTAGCTGGAAAATTTTTCCTGCAAGCCTTTGGGCTCAATTGTGGGTTTAAAATGAATGCCATCTCCTGGGTTTTCTGGCGAACGCCAGTAGTTGGCCACATCTGCAAAAGCGTTTCGGCCACCGTTCCAGATGCCATTGTATCGGATCATCTGGTTGATAATTTCTGATCCGAAAGTGCCCTGCAACATGAAAGAAAAGTCAAGTCCTTTGTAAGAGAAGGTGTTGATGAGCCCGGCGGTAAAGTTAGGTTGGTAATTTCCCAGGGTAGTCCGGTCATCCTCTGTAATCTGACCATCACCGTTCACATCTCGCACGATGGGATCGCCTGGTGTGGTGCTGGGATCATGCGGGGTGGCATCTATTTCTTCCTGGGTATTGTACACGCCATCGAAGATATAGCCGTAAAAATTGGAGATGGGTTGCCCCACTGCTGTCTTTACGGTGGCTACATAATCGGTCACGATAATAGGTGCATTCTCTGGTCCCAGTTGCAATACCTTATTGCGATTGAGTGAAAAGTTAAAATCAGTTTTCCAGGAAAAGGCTTTTTCTACGTTTTTGGTAGATACATTGAGTTCAACCCCTTTGTTTCTCAGTTTGCCTATATTGGTTAGTTGCGTAGAAAAACCAGTAATGTCAGGAACCGGTACATCCAGCAACAGATCGTTGGTGGTAGAGTGATAAAGCTCCGCTGACAGGCTGACCCGGTTTCTGAACATGCCCAGATCTATGCCCAAGTTAACCTGCGTCGTTTTTTCCCATTTGATGTTTGGGTTGGCGATGTTAGAAACTTCCAGACCATTGGCCAGCTCAGCCCCATAAACATAGTTGGAGGTCGTCAGCAGACTGATGGCACCGTAGTTAGGAATCTGGTTGTTACCCGTGACCCCATAGCTGGCCCTCAGCTTTAAGAAGTTGATCAGGTTATTGTTTTTCAAAAAACTTTCTTCAGACATCAGCCATCCGGCAGATACCGAAGGGAAATAACCCCACTTGGTATTCTGGCCAAAACGTGAGCTGCCGTCTCTGCGCAGAGTGGCTGTCAGAAAGTATTTATACTGGAAGTCATAGTTGACCCTGGCCAGGTAAGACAGCATAGACCATTCGGAGGCTGTAGAGGAACCCCCGGTAACGGTGCCTGCATTCAGCGTATGCACCAGGTCATTCGGGTAATTACCAGCTGCTACCTCTGAAAATTCATCTTTTTGGTGCTGGGCCGTATACCCTACCAGTGCGTTGAGCGTGTGTTCTCCAAAACTTTTGTCATACGTCAGTGTGTTTTCTGTCAGCCAATTGAGCATGAAAGCCGAACTGTTATTGCCCTGCGCATCCAGATAGGAAGAATAGCCATACTTCTGTCCTTTGTTCCGGTAGCTGTCATAACGGTTATTCAGGAGATTTCCATTGATGCTGGAGCGGAAAGTCAGCCCGTCTATAATATCATATTCCAGGAAGGCGGTACCTAAGGTATTGAAGGATTTATTTTGCTTCTCAATCTCACGGGTAAGTGAATACACATGCCATAGCTGCAGGTCGGTAAACTGGGCAAAACGGTACCATTCGGAGTTAGGATCCTTAAAGCCTAAATTTCCATTTTCATTGTAAACCGGAAAGATAGGGTCACTTTGTACGGCCAGGCTCACCACATCACTTTTTCCCTGGGTGCCATCGGTTCTGTCATAGATGCTGGTGAAAGCCAGGTTTAATCCCATCCTGACCTTATCTGATAATTCCTGCCGGATATTGGAACGAATAGCCAGTCGTTTATAATAATTCTGATCTAATACAGCATCCTGGTCGAGATAAGCGCCTGAAAACAGAAACTGCGTCTTGTCTGTCCCGCCGGAAACTGATAACTGAGTGTTATGAGAAGGCGCTCTTCGGAAGGCAACGTCCTGCCAGTCGGTTCCCTCACCGAATTGTTCCGGATTGTTGATAAAATCTTCCGGGATCTGGTATTGTTTCGGACGAACACTATTCGGGTCGCTGGCCAGTCCGCCCGCAGCGATCCAGGCATTGTTATGCGCTGTAACATAATAATCAATGAACTGCTGGGCATTCATCACATCTATTTTTCTGACCACATCCTGAATACCATATTCATAGTTGAGATTAACGGTAGTCTGCCCGGGCTTACCTGTTTTGGTCGTAATCAGAATTACTCCATTGGCTCCTCTTGATCCGTAAATGGCGGCCGAGGAAGCGTCTTTCAGTACTTCCACCGATTCAATATCCTGGGGGTTAATCATGTTCAGGTTAAAATCTTCCAATGGCAGTCCATCCACCACATACAAAGGTTCTGTGCCTGCTGTGATGGAGCTGATTCCTCTGATCCGGACGATAGGGGAGGAACCGGGCGCACCCTGGGCCTGGGTAATATTGACGCCAGGTAGTTGCCCTGACATGGATTGCAATACGTTATTAAAGGAGCGATCTTCAAACCTTTCATGGCTCAGCGACGCTACCGATCCGGTCACCGCACTTTTCTCCTGGGTACCATATCCTACCACCACTACTTCTTCCAGGCTGGTAACATCCGGATTCAGAGAGAGGTCGATGACAGACCTGCCATTGATTGCCACTTCCTGTTGCAGGTAGCCTATATATGAAAAAATCAGGGTGGTGGCCTCTTCGGGTACGTTGAGTACATAACGGCCTTCCATATCTGTAATGGTTCCTATATCGGATTCCTTGACCAGCACCGTAGCACCTGGTAAAGCTTCTCCCTGATCATCCGTTACTTTACCCTGGACGGCACGTTCGTCAGACTCCTGGGTAGTAACCCCTTGTGCAAGGGATACAGTCATGGACAGTAGCTGTAGAAAAATGCCATACAGCAGTAGTCTGAACAGGTTCCTCACTTTGGTTGATAGTTCACTTTTCATGCTTATTAATTTAGGTTGATGTATTCTTTGAAAGGTTTCTTCTTTTATTGGATAGTATCATCGCTCAGGGAGCCGACTCCACCGGGTGGCCTAGTCTTGCAAAAAAAGCCTCCCGCCCACAGGCTACTGTTTCTGTTCTCTGGTGACCTTCGCCAATATCACTACTGATGATAATCCTGGGGCGAATAGGAGTGACGGAATGAGAATAAAAAGATACCTGTGAGATTCCTGTGAGGTTTTTGTTACCAAAGCCCAGAAGCAACAGGAAAGCCAGCAGTGCCATGTTGAATGAGTCGTATAGGTGGTTCATAGTAATATCGCCAATGGTATTCCCTCTGGCAAGTTGTAATCATAAAGGAGCCTGTCTGTTCAATATTTCAGGTCCTGTTTATGCCTATATGAAGAAACGAAAAGAAAAAAACATAACATTGTTTATGGTTTTATTTCTTTTGTTTTCGTATTCTTTGCTGTGAGTATGTAAATCTATATAAAAAGAATCAAATAACGCAAAATTATTATCATTTATTTTCTTTTAATTTCGTTCTTTTTCGTTATACCTGTGTTAAAATGATGCTGTTGAAAGGCAATTAGCCTGTATAATTATTTTCATTTACTTTTGGTTTCTATCAGAAATCCAACACTTATAGGCTATGATGAGTAATCAATGAAGAAATAAAATACTTGACTTCTTGTAAGAAGGCAGATCGACAAAAGGGGGCAACCTGACTGATTTTATAGTAACTATTCGTCAGGAATTGGAAAAACTGGAGATGAATGGATTGAGGGTGCAAGAACAGGGAGGGGCCTTTCTTAAAATTGTGGAAAGTATTGAGTTAATGATCGCAGATGAGATGAAAAAAATGGTAAGTTCCCATTGGTTTGATTTGAAGGGGTAAACCAACAGGGTAAAGTCTGAAAAACAACTATTGGAAGCACAGCAGACCAAGAAAACAGTAGCGCTGCTTATCTCGGATGGAAGGCTTCTGTTCAAGTCAAACATAATCACTATTTGAAACCTTCCTGAAGGATCACATCCTGGGCTCGGGAGGCCGGAAGCACTTTCATGTCGATGAGTTTACCATTTTTCACCCAGGCTTCCACTGTTGTCTGATAGGGAGCATGTAATTTAAAATGGACATCCCAGTCTTTAGGCCAGCTTGGTAATAAATAGATCTTTTTTCCGTCAGTCTGTAAAAGCATTTCCTGCATGCCTATCATGCCAGAACCACCCCAGTTATGGTCGGGTGTCCAATCAAAGCCTGGCCCCCAGAAGGCTGGAAAACGTCTGCCGGAATCTTTCATTTTCAGCACTGTCAGCGCAGCGGCTTCCTGGGTTAGCCCCAAACGCGCGGCAAAAATATTATACTGTTTCCACCCTACATGGCTTTTAAACTGCACGACATCAGGGTCGTGGTGCCAGGTATTGAGCGCAATATCCAGATCCGGTTTGCCGATGCCATACATACCCCAGGGAAATACCGGGTATAACTGAGGCGCTTCTACATTGTTAATCCTTTCCCATAACTTGGCAGGGGCAAGGGTGGTATGCCCATTACAGCTACGAAAATGAAGAGGGGGAATACGCTCCAACATAGCAGTCCACGCTTTCTTTTTTGCTGCAGGCAGGTAGTGGGAAGGTAAGGCCAGTAAGCGGGTCAGCACGGTTTGTAAGGCTGCAATGGTAGGTGTCGCATTGTAAGCCATCTTATAGGTTTCACAGGCGGAGCCTGGATAGAGCACCAGATGTCCGTTTGCATCCAGCTTTTTACTCCCTCTCTGACTGGCCAGGTATTGGTAATGTTCATCGAAAAAGGTGAGACAGCTTTCAATAAAGGGAAGATAGTCGGATATATCCTCTCCGGTATAACGCTCGATGTCCAGCATCATCAGACAAAATTCCAGCACGGTATCCCACTGATATTCCAGCCAGGCATTATACTGCATACCCGGATCGTACCCTTGCGGACGCTCCCACCCATACTCAGTGGGATTCGGTAAACCAAAATTTTCTATTTGTTCGGTAAAGCAGGCCCCAGCGTGGTTCCAGTATACCTTACTGCGTAGCTCGGCATTGTGCTGTGCCCGAAGGTAGAAAGCAAACTGGGGTTTCAGCAGCTCAAAATCCCCGCTTTTCAGCATGGGAAAATAGACCAGCCGCTGATTCTGTGCGGTCATGGTGCCCCCTCCCCAGTTGCGGAAGTCAGGGGTAAATGTTGAAGTGGAATCAACCAGTGAGGGATCATAGGTGAAAAGTCCGCCATTGAATTTGGTAGGATATTCTCCAAAAGCGTTACAGCCCAGCATATACCGGAATAGTTGGTAGTTCCTGCCTGCCTGCCAGGCTGGGGTATGGGGTTCTTCTGTTTCAAGGAAGATGAAGCTTCGCCCCCAGAACTGTTGCCACCAGTCGCGGGTTTTCTGCCAGGCACTTTCTTCATGCTTTTGAGCCTCTTTCATGTGCTGTTGTAATCCATGCTGCCATTCTTCCAGGGTGTTTGTCTGCGCAGTGTGGAGATAGACAGAAAGCGCATGAGAACGGGCAGCCGTTTTGCTCTGCAGTTTCCAGCCCTGAAAATCTGTGTCCAGATACTTTCCAGTGTAGGTTCCGGCAGGCTCCATGTTTTGGCCTCGCAGGATGCCGCCGAAGGTCAGATTTTTGAGTGGGTTGTATAGCTGGGATTTCACGGAATCCATTCCTTGTTGCTCGACGGTAATATCGAAAATGGTGGGTTGTTCCCGGTTTCTATGATAGAACAAGATGTTTTTGTCCTGAAAAGTAACCTCATCTTTAGCGGTGATCACTTCCCTGGGTGCCCATTTGTAAGAATTCGCGTTGTTCTCTTTACCCTGCATGACACGGTCACGGTACCGCCAGTTCTCATAGCCAATCTCGGTGGCAACAGGACGGCTACTTTCAATGGCGACATGCACAACGGGTCGGAAAACATCTACCCACACATGAACCTGGACGGAAAAGTCTCCGTTGGATCCTTCAATCCAGACTGAACCATCCTGCAATCGTAATTCCTGTCTGAAATCAGATCCATCGAACGGATTGGGAGTAAGCTTTACCCTGACTCTTCCCAACTTTAAGAAGCTGTTATTTTCATCAAAAGTGCCACTTCGGGAGAGGTAAAACAGCAGGTCACCCTGTTCTACCCAAACATTCAATCCGATATCTCCGCCGCCACAAGGCATAGATTCGCCAGCATGTTTGCTTTGACTATGCCAGACAATATGATAGGGCTTGAGTTCTTTGATTTGAGCCTGAGCTGTAGCTGACAATAAGCTGAAAAAAAAGAATAAAAAGGTGAACTTGTTTTTCACAGTATGAAGCTAAAAGTAGTAGTAAGTCTCAATTCAATCATTGACAATAGGGATATCCAGCACGATGACCCTAAAGCTATGGATGACTCAAATCTATAAATGTTAGAGGCGGGTTTCAAGTGTACTCGACAGGTTATTTTCCCCATGGCTGTAAAAATCGATGCCGGCTCAAAAAAATTCACTTGGGATACGCTTTGGCAATGGCTTCCCTGCCAAATGAAAAGTTCCGGTCCCTGAGGCATCCGTGTTTTAGAGATCGCATGTTTGCTGTTGGAAAAGAACAATATTTATGTGCCTTCAGACTAGCCTTTGGATCGGGCCAACGCTAATTGTCAGCCGGGAGGAGATAGGCTTCATAGTAGTTGGCTTGTATGAAGGGCTTACCTGACTGATCAACGCAACACTTTGCTTGTGTATCCTATGACTTACCCAGTATAATTAAGAAGAGTGTTGCTCTTGCTGTGCTTTGACAAAAGCACGCAGTACATTATTGATCCTGCTCTGGTAACCCTTTCCTTTTTTTCTGAAAAACTCCAGCACATCTTTATCCAGCCTGATGGTAATGCGCTCTTTGTCTTCGTCATCCCTTTCATGGCTGTAGTTGCGCCATACGGCATTCTTAAACCATTCGGCATCCAGTCGGGGTGCAGTGTCAGGATCTTCATCAATGGCCTTCTCTATCTCCTCATCAGTAAGTGCATCCACCTTTTTCCAGTCGGTTTGCCCTTTCATGTTTCTAATTTCTTCGCTTGTGTATCTAACGATCTTTTCCTTTGGCTTCTTCATATTCTTTCCTTTCATTTCGGCGGGCAGCCCTAGCGGAAATTATCCGGTAGCTGTTGCCTCGCATGGTGTAAACAATGGTAATGTAGCGATCCTGGTATGGACCAATCGCTATAAATCTTTCTTCACTCTGATGGGATGAGGGGTAAACAAGAACATTTTCTTGTTCTAAAACATTGGCAGCTTCTATAAAATCAATTTTATGTTTGATGATATTGATTTTATTCTTGTTTTCGTCCCACTCAAATTCCATGGCTTAATTATATGCATAACGTATGTACAAAGCAATGGTTTTTTATTCGCCACTGATACAATGCATGGTATTGAGGATTCAATCAGAATTTTTAAGGTTAAACAAACCAAAACTATTTTAAGGAAGGTTTGAATATAAGTTTCTTAAATCCTGCAAATTTCTAAACTCAGCGCCTTTCTCCCATAACCATGTGTAGTCTTTTTATATCATGAAATTCAGAATCAATTTCTTTGAACCTCATCAATCGTAGCGCTAGAAAGCGTAAAAACATATCATTGATAAAGTCAGTAATTCAAGAGTCTTTGTCCAAAATCTGGATTCTTTCGTGCCATTCATGAAAAATTTAGTAGTTTTAAGACACCTTCAGACCAGTTCGCCTGGCTGGATTTTTTAGTCAGATATCATTCCATATGGCTTCACCCGTCAAATCGTATTCTTCTTTGGTAGGGGCAATCATTTTTTTTGGGATTGCCGTCTACAGTTACTTCTATGGAGGGTTGGATTCCCGGTCTTTTCTGGCCTTGCTCATTACAGCCTATTTTCTGGTAGGGGCTTTTATGGGTGTCAAGTCTCCCACAGCCAACCTGATCAGAATTGTTATCATCAGTGGCGTTCTGATCTATATGATCAGTATGTATATGTCTTAAATGCTGTGCGGCATCATTTTCCTAAAACCTTATGGTCTGCCTGTAGATTATGTTAGGAAATGTTGGAATGTAAAGAAATATAAAAAAGATGGTTTCCAGAAGAAAGTTTTTAGCACAGAGTATGCTCACCATGGCAGGGCTCCCTTGGTTCCTTTCCCGGCCTTTCTCACCGCTGAATGTCAACAATATCTATGTGGATGAAATAGGGCTGCAACTCTATACCGTTCGTCAGTTGATGGCTGAAGATCCAGATGCCACGTTGCAAGCCATCAAGGAAGCGGGTTATCACCAGGTGGAAGTAGGGGATGTACGTACTTTGGCAACGCTTTTTCCTAAGATACAAAATGCAGGACTGATCGTACAGAGTTCCTTCTTTCCCGGTGCTTTTATCACCGAACGTTGGGACCTGGTAGAGGCGGGTGGGGGGCAAAAACCAGCCGCTGGCTATACCATAGAATCTTTGATAGAAGAGGCGGTCAACCATGATATCAAATACCTGGTTTTTGGTTATCTGCGTCCGGAAGAAAGGCAGCAGATAGAGGATTATCAACAATATGCCGATAGGTTAAATAAGATGGGAGAACAGTGTAACCAGGCCGATATTCACCTTTGCTATCATAACCATTCTTTTGAGTTTAAGCCTATCAATGGGGTGGTCCCTTTTGAGGTGTTAATGGAAGCCTTGGATAAAGAGATGGTACATTTTGAACTGGATGTGTTCTGGGCCAGTATAGGCGGGAATGACCCGGTAGCCCTCCTGGAAAGATTGAACAGCCGGGTAAAACTTTTGCATCTAAAGGATATAAGAAAAGGAACACCGGTACAATTCAATGAGGGCAGGGTGAAGAAAAAGGCTTTTCAGGAGTTGGGAGATGGCATGCTGGACATTCCACAAATACTGAAAGTAGCCGAGAAAACCAGCGTTGAGTGGTGCTTTGTAGAGCAGGACCAATCTCCGAACCCCCTGGCCAGCATCCGGCAGAGTATACAATATCTACAGGATATTAAACCGCAACTATAAAAGAATGTAGAAGCATAATGGAATGGCGGAGAGGAGCTAATGAGTCAAACCTTTAAGTAATCTATAGTTCATTCCTTGATCATTCACTCATTTTTTGATTTTTACAAACATATCCAACCGAAGACGGATTAATAGTAGAGTATGCAACTGATTAAACAACCAGGAATTCGCTACAAAAACCTAATCCACATAGTTGAAGCAGGAGAACCTCTGGTGTATTTTTTCGACGAGGAAAACCGCCTGCAAATAGACAAAAAACTCCCCTATCTTATTGTATTTCGGCATGAGCATGTGATGCCCGACCTGGATGTGGGAAGTCTGGTAAGAGGAGAGTCGGCCTACCTGATTGTGCTGGGAAGAAAATTACCGGCCGACATACGAAAGTTTCTGAATGTGTATCTGGAGAAGATGGCTGAAGCTTTTGGCTCAGTGCTGCTGCTAGACATATGGCTCAGTGAGGACAATGAAGATCAGGTGGTCATACATTTCCCGGAAAACAAGCTGACCTCTACGGTAAAGGTGCTTAAAGAGGGTTTTACCGATTTTTCTAAAATCCATGCCCGGCTGAAAGTCACTTCTCAGGCGCAACCTGGTTCCGACTTCTCGGAGCTGATAGACAGTGAGATACTTCAGCAAACCGGGAGCCAGATCATCGGTCTGGAAATTCCTTCTTTATTTTCACATCGGGAGAGTGGCGCTGCCTATCCGGTGCTTTTCCGTAGCTTTAAAGATCAGTTCTCGGAGGTCTTACGCAAAGCGCTGTATGATTTTATACGGATTCAGACCACCCTGAAAATCAGCAACTACTATATACTGGGCCGCCGGTCGGTAGACGAGGCATTCTGGGAAGCCGATCGACAGCTTTCGGAGATCGAGCATACTTTTGATTTTCTGTTGCTGGTGTCTGCCATTAATACCGAACAGGCATGGGAAGCCTTTCGCCGGAGTAAATTCAGAAAAAAGCCCGTGTACTATTACCGTATCCTGAATGTGGATCCGGAGATGATGAAAAAGAAAATTTTTGAAATAGACCTGGACAAAATCCATGATCCTGCCCTGGCTTTTCTGTTACGGGACAAGCGCAATGAACTGGACAAACAGATGAATATGTTGCTGGAGCGCAACAGCCCCGATTTTTTGTACAGCAGTATCCGTCTGTATAAAACCATCGATCAGCGGCTGGTACATACGGCGGAATATATATTAGGGAATGTTTTTGCGGATAAAGAACGGGAGAAGACAGTGTCTCCCTTAAAATTTGCCAGCGAAGCCCGGATAGAATTTGACTATTTCAAACAGCAGGATGAGAGTTTTTTCTCAGACGTTCATATCAGTTCTGATGTGCCGGGTCTCATGGTTTCCAAAGGACAGCTGTATATGACCTCGCATTCATATATCAGAAAAAGCAGGGTCGCCCCACTCATACAGCATGAGGTAGGAACACATATTCTGACCTTCCACAACGGAAAAAAACAACCCATGCATCTTTTGCGTTACGGTTTAGCTGATTACGATGAATTGCAGGAAGGGATTGCCGTGTTATCAGAATATTTGAGCGGTGGGTTAGATGCGCTCAGAATGCGATTGCTGGCTGCCCGGGTCATGGCGGCGGATAGCCTGACACAGGGGGAATCCTTTGTGACTACCTTCCAGCTGTTGCATGAGCAATACGGCTTTACAAAAAGAACGGCTTTTGATATTGTCACCCGGATTTATCAGGCAGGTGGTTTTACCAAAGATGTCATTTATCTCCGTGGGCTGATCAAACTGTTGGATTATCTGAAAGAAGGGGGCACCTTGCCGCCTTTGCTGGTGGGCAAGATTGCCATCAAGCATGTGGGGATTATCCAGGAGCTCAGAGAAAGGGGCATTTTGAAACCCCCTGCCTTACAGCCCCGGTATTTGGCTGACGAAGCCGCCCAGCAAAAATTAAATGAATTAAAAAAAGGAGTAGATTTAAAAGCATTAGTTGTACGATGAAAATAGGATTTATAGTAAACCAGGTAGATACGGAGATACCTACCTACACCACCATTCAACTGGCCTTTACAGCCCATAAGATGGGGCATGAACCCTACCTGATGGGTGTGGGAGACCTGGTCTATTACCCGGAAGGACATATGGGAGCGTGGGCACGCCGACCTACCAAAAAATTTAAAACCTACGAGAATTTTTTTAAAAGCATGCAGGGACCCAAAGCAGAGCGGGTGCCCATCACCTCCCATGAGCTGGATGTGCTTTTTATCCGGAATGACCCTTCCGTAGACACAGAAACCCGTCCCTGGGCACAGAATGCTGGTGTTATTTTTGGCAAGATTGCGCTCAATCAGGGAGTGATTGTATTGAATCATCCAGATGCCCTCAACGATGCGCTCAATAAAATGTACTTTCAGCACTTTCCGGAGAGCGTCCGGCCCCGCACGGTTATTTCCAGAAATGTGGATGATATCAAAAAATTCTTTGAAGAGAGTGAGCATCAGATCGTACTGAAGCCTTTGCAGGGCTCTGGTGGGAAAGATGTTTTTTTGCTCAAAGAGAGGGAGACGAATCTCAACCAGATTGTAGAAGCCATCAGCCGGCATGGCTATGTCATTGCACAGGAATATTTACCCGCTGCCAAAGATGGGGATGTCAGGCTTTTTGTCGTCAATGGAGAGGCCCTCCAACGGGATGGAAAATACGCCGCTTTTCGCCGGGTCAACAAAGAAGATGATTTTCGTAGCAACCTGAGTGCCGGGGGAAGAGGCGTGAAGGCTGAGGTGGACGATACCATGCTGGAAATTGTCAATAAGATCCGGCCTAAACTGATCAACGATGGCTTATTTTGTGTGGGCTTAGACATTGTAGGAGACAAGCTTATGGAAATCAATATTTTTAGCCCAGGGGGCATGTTGTCGGCTTCCATGCACCAGGGGATCAGTTTTTTTGAACCTGTCATTGAGTCGATTGAGCGTAAAGTATATTATAAGCAGTTATACGGAGATAAAATCAGCAACAAAGCCCTGGCTACGCTGTAAATGATAGTCGTTGAGGTTTAGATTGGGGGCCACCAGCTATATCGTTTAATCTATGAAAATCGGATTTGTCGTCAATCAGGTCAAAACAGAGAAGGTAGTCTATACCACCGTCCATCTGGCTTATAAAGCTTTGCAGATGGGGCACGAAGTTTACTTTATGGGTGTTGACGAGCTGGTGTATTTTCCTGAAGGACATATAGGCGCTCAGGCCTGTACGGTTGACAAAGGGATCAAGACGGTGGAGGAATTTCTTCAGTGTCTTCAGGAAGAGCAAAAAGCGAAAAAGAAGGCTATCACTTCTCACGACCTGGATGTGTTATGGATTCGCAACGATCCTTCTGTAGATATTGAAGGGAGGCCCTGGGCACAGGCAGCTGGCGTTTTTTTCGGTAAAATTGCGCTCAACCAGGGAGTGATAGTGCTGAATCACCCGGATACCCTGTTCAATACCTTGAACAAAATGTACTTTCAGCACTTTCCGGAGAGCGTGCGGCCCCGCACCATCATTACCCGCAACGCCAAAGATATCAGAAAGTTTTACGAAGAAAACAATCAACAGATTGTATTGAAGCCATTACAAGGCTCTGGTGGGAGAGATGTGTTTTTGTTGAATGACAAGGAAAATAACCTCAACCAGATTGTAGAAGCCATTGCCCGGCACGGATTTATCATTGCGCAGGAATATCTGCCAGAAGCCTCTAAAGGAGATGTTCGACTGCTGGTGATGAATGGGCAGGCCATCCTGAAAGAGGGGAAATATGCCGCTGTCCGGAGAGTTAATCGGAAAGATGATTTCAGAAGTAATGTAAGCGCCGGTGGAAAGGCGGTCAGTGTAAAAGTAAACCAGGCCATGCTGAACATTGTGGAGAGGGTAAGACCCAAATTAATGGAAGATGGTGTTTTTTTCGTGGGCTTAGACATTGTAGGCGATAAACTCGTTGAGGTCAATGTCTTCAGTCCCGGTGGGTTGTATGATGTGTCAAACCTGGAGAAGATAGATTTCTGTGAGCCTGTGATTGAAGCCATTGAGCGGAAAGTGTACTACAAAAAACTGTATGGCGACCAGCTCGACAACAAAGCTCTGGCCGTTATGTAAACAGGCATACGCCTTATGCCGGTTCGAGCTGTCTTTCCCGTTGGGGTATCAAAAAATATAGCAGCCGGGCCATCCCATCCACAAATCCTATCAGCAACAGGACGCCCCCCACATTAAACAGTACATGGGCATTGGCAATCTTTCTCTCCACACTGGCATTGGGTGTGATGGTATCTGCCAGGGCAATGAGTTGGTCTATAAAGACAACCCCCAGCACCACTGTGGTGATGTTGAACAACAGGTGGAAAAGGCCTGTCCGTACGGCTTCCCGCTCCCGGCCAATGGTGGCGATGAGGGTGTCGGCGCAGGTCCCTATTTCTGCGCCCAGCATGACGGATATCCCTACGGATAGGGGGATAATACCCTGGCTGGCCATCACAATGACAATGCCCATCATGGCAGAAGAGGATTGGATGAGCACGGTAACTCCTGCGCCGATCATTACACCCAACCAGGGATTATCCAGTTGTTGAATATAATTTTTAAAGGCGGTATGCTGTTCCAGGGGCTGCATGGCTTCACCCATCAGGTGCAGGCTGAAAAAGATGAGTCCAAAAGCAAAGAGAATTTTGCCTCCCTTGGCCCACTTTTCAGATTTGCTAAGGGTTTGGACCAGAAAGCCGATAAACATTGCAATAGGCGCATATTCATCAATATCAAAAGCATACAACTGACTGGAAAGTGTGGTCCCGATGTTGGAGCCCATCACCACAGCCAGGGACTGAACGAATGTGAGCAGTCCGGCATTGACCAGTGCAATCACTATGATAATGGTGACAGAAGAAGAGTCGACGGCCATGGTAGCCACCGTGCCGGTGAGCACCCCGGTCCAACGATTGCGGGTAAATTTCGCTAACTTTTCCTTCACGGTATCCCCAGCGATGGCTTTTAAGGTATCCGAAAGCAGGGTTACGGCGAAAATAAAAATTACTAAACCTGCCGTAAACTCCAGTGCCATCATGAAAAAATTAATATCAGGCTGATTTTCCATACCTTATGTATTGATCTGTGTTGTCAAAAAAGTCAGATGCATTAATAACAAAAGATTGATTCAGAATGAGTTATGGAATTGTTAATCTTATGTTAAGTTCTATTAACAGTAAGATACCCTGGGAGAAATGAGAATGCCACAGGTCAGGCTTTTAGCAAAAGGCAGGATGCTGTTCCAGAATCCTGCTGTCAACAGGTTTCGGAAAACCGAGCTGATCCGGATATGTCCCCACCCAGCGTTCAAGCTGCAGTTTTTGATGAAAATATGGGCCTGACTATAAAAATTACAGTAGAAATTCTGTAACATTCTGACAAACTACTTCCGAAACCCATGCTGGAAATATTCGCCCAATATATCTTACTGGTAGTGATCATTCTGATGCTGGTGATGCTGGCGCAAAAAATTAGAATCGCTTACCCGATTGTGCTGGTAATCAGTGGCCTGGCCTGGAGCCTGTACTCTGGAGAACCTTTGCTGGATCTGGAACCGGAGCTGATCTTTATCCTGTTTCTGCCACCCTTGCTGTATGAGGCAGCCTGGAAAACTTCCTGGAAAGAATTCTGGCGGTGGCGACGGGTGATCAGCAGTTTCGCTTTTCTCATTGTGCTGGTAACTTCCTTTGTCATTGCCCTGGTATCCAGTTACCTGCTTCCGGGTTTTACCCTGGCTCTTGGATTTTTACTGGGGGGCATTATTTCTCCGCCTGATGCCATTTCTGCCACCACCATTATGCGAAATGTAAGGGCTCCCAAACGCATAGTAGCTATTGCAGAAGGTGAAAGTCTGTTGAACGATGCTTCCAGTCTGATTGTATTCCGGTTTGCCCTCATCGCAGTGGATACCGGTAGGTTCGTTTTTCATGAGGCTGCTTTGAGTTTTGTCCTGGTGGTGGTGATGGGTTCACTGATCGGTATTGTCGTAGGGTTGATTTACTTTGCCATGCACAAATGGCTACCGACTACCTCTACCATGGATATTATTTTATCCCTCACCGCTCCCTATGTGATGTATATTGCCGCCGAATGGTTTCACTTTTCCGGTGTATTGTCAGTGGTCAGCGGTGGGTTATTCCTTTCGGAGAAAAGCCATCTGTTTCTGAATCCCCGTAGCCGTTTGTGGGGCAGTAATGTGTGGACTACTTTCGGTTTTCTCCTCATCGGTATCGTCTTTATTCTGATTGGTTTGGAATTACCCGTCATTATTGAGCAACTAGGTGCTGTGAATCTGGTCCAGGCTATTTATTATGGTTTGCTGATTTCGGGCGTGCTAATGGTCCTCAGGGTATTGTGCGCTTTGGGAGCCTCTGTTTTTACGGTATTTATCAGCCGGTATATTACCACAGCCGACAGTCGTCCGGGGTGGAGGGGACCTCTTGTTTTAGGCTGGTCTGGTATGCGGGGTGTGGTTTCCCTGGCAGCCGCCTTGTCTATTCCCCTTACCCTAAGCGATGGAACAGCGTTTCCCCAACGAAATCTCATTATTTTTATCACCTTTACCGTAATTTTGGTAACGCTGATCGTGCAGGGATTAACCCTTCCCTGGCTCATTCGGTGGCTCAGGCTGGAAGATCCTGATGCTAAAACAACCCCACTGGAACAGGACAAGCTCATCAGAAAACATTTGGGTGAGAGAAGTTTAACCTATCTGGAAAAGGAATATCCTGCCTTGTTAGAAAACAATAAAGGGTTGCAAAAACTCAAAGACAACTATGAAATTGCCCAGTATGTTACCGATCCGATTTCTGAAACCGACCATCAAGACTACCGGCGTATTTACCTGCACTTGCTGGCCCAGCAAAGGCGATGGCTGAAAGAGTGGAATAAAACACTGGACATCGATGAAGATGTCATCCGGAGGCACCAGGATATGTTGGATCTGGAAGAGGAAAAATTATTATTGAAATTCAATGAAGTAAGCGAATAACAGCATTTCTGTTTAGCCAGGAAGATGCCTGTTTTCGTACTTTTCCTGACACAACAAAACCTCTTATAAAGCTTCTAATTGTTGCAAATAGTCAGACGTTTTCTTCCCGGAATAAACCTTCTTCTAAAAATCCCGGTGACCTTCCTGGATAGCATGGTGTGCATGATCAAAGGATTATCGATAAGCAATCATTTATCAGGGTTCTGAATCTGTGTCACTCGCATAAAAGGTAGGCTTCAGGGTAACGCTCACCCACACCCAGCAGGCCAGGGCCTTGCGGTTGCCACTCCCTTTTACCAATTCCATCGAGGGGCTGGCAAACATCTGGGAATAACCACCGGTATAGGTCACAGCCTGGTAAGGCGTATAAGAAAAGTAAAAATCCGTTTCCACCCCCAGATGCCTGTTGATTTTTGCATCCGGACGATCAGCGTCCAGCAGAGACGCCTGGCTGGAAAAGGAGTGCAGATCTGCGTTCAGTTGCAGGTTCTTTCGGGGTTGGTATTTCGTTTTGACCATCCAATCCTGCAAACCGGCTGGCGGGGTGAAATTCAGGTAAAAGTAATCCATATGTCCGAAATGGCGGTGGCGGAATCCGTACAGTATATCAAAAGTATGATTTTTGGTATAGGAGGGGTTGGAGAAATCCTGTAGGGAAGTCCCCGACAGCACGTCGGTTCCCACCCACCATGACCAACGGGGGGAAGTCACAAAACCCAGAGAAGCTGACCAGAAATAGGCTTGTACCTGTTTATCTGTCAGGTCTTTTCCTGTTTGGTAATAAAAGATACCTTTCAGGGTGTATCGACCTTTTCTGTATTGAAGGGTAGGTCCCAGGGTTTGTGTAAAATGAAGGGTAGTGTCTCCCATTTGCATACCCCGGTTGACTCCCAGAAAAGAAAGGGAAAGACTTTGCCATTCTTTTTTAAGCCAGAGAATCTGTAAGGCCTTATAATAATCACCCTGATAAAATGTGCCATAGTTTCTTGCTCCTGACTGGTTATAGGCCAGTCCCAGGTGTGCCTGAAAAGTAGAGTCTTTCCATTGAAACACAGCAGCATCATGGCTACGGCCCGTTTGCCGCCAGTTCAGGGTGCCCAGTATATAGCCATCATCATAAAAAAGTTCTTGTCGGCCTGCTTTTACATGTAAGTGACTGGCTATTTTAATCTTGGCCCAGGCCTGAAAAACACCCAGGCTGGGTTCATCCGCCAGTTGATCCTGATCGCCCCATACCCTGACATCCTGTAAAGAGATAAAAGTGCTGAAACGGTTTTTCTGTGTATAGGAAAGATCAACCCGGGTGCGCTGCGAAGTGAAAAAAGCAGGTTGGCTGTTGGTTCCGGGGAGGGTGAAGAAGCCGTTTCTGAATTCGGATCGGGGCCTGATCTCTCCACTAAACTCAAACTGAGCCCTGGCCACTGGGATTAACAGCATAAGAAAGAGGCCTGTCAGGCAACACATTTTATTTTTCATCAATATAGCTTTAACCGTTGGCATGTCCGGTAGTGGATTGTAAAGAGATCAGCTCCTGGCGCAGGGCTTCATTCTGCTCTTCCAGCTCCTTCTGATTTCTGATCATTTCTTCCTGGGAAGCCTGCATCTCCTCCTGGTTCTGTCTGAGTTCTTCTTCCTGTGCTTTTAGTTCCTCTGTCATCTGTTGTGCCTGTTCCAGCAAATAGCGTGTTGTTTCATTGACCTTGACAGCACTGACCGTAGCCCCCATGCTTTCACACAGTTTTTCTACAAACTCCAGTTCATGAGGTTCCCATTGGCGGAAAGAAGCCATTTCCAGCACGCCGCAGATAGCATCATTGTATTTCATAGGAATCAGGGCGATATTGGTAGGGGTCGCTTTTCCCAATCCGGAAGTTATTTTGACATAGCTTTCAGGAATTTCATACATCAGAGTGGTTTCTTTTTCCAGGTAGCATTGTCCAACCAGTCCTTCACCTACGGAGATGACCTGTTCCATGTGTTTTTTGCGTTGATAGGCATAGATTGAGATCAGTTTGAGTTGTACCTGCTCTTCTGACTCTTCTGTAATATAAATAGCACCCTGGTTAATGTTCAGGTAATGGGCCAGGGTTTTCAACACCTCGTCACAAAGGGATTGTATGGTTCCCTGATGCTTACGCAGAATATCGCCAAACATAGCCATCCCTTCCGTACTCCAGTTTCTTTTGCGATCTTCTTCCGTGGTTTTTTGCAGGTTGGTACGCATTTGCAGCAACTCATTTCCCAGAATATCTTCTTCACTCAAAGGCTCAAAAGGATAGTTCAGATTACCCTGACCAATTTCTTTTGCAAAAGCAATATAAGTATCAAAACCAAGTACCAGGCTATTCAGGGATTGGGTCATTTCACCAATCTCATCTTTTCGGTGATGTGTGATCAGTGCTACTTTGTGGCCTAGTGCCAGACTCTTTAGCCGGTCTTTCACGTGCGTGATAGCCTGGGTGAGATTGTTGCTGAAACGATAGGTCACTATGAAGCCAATGATACACAGTATACCCGTAAAGATTGCCATATAAAGGAGCAACTGAAGAGTGAGCTGGTTGATCTCCTCTTCTTTCTGTGCCACCATTTTCGTTACCTTATCGGTGTATACCCCGGAAGAGATGACCCACCCTAACGGTTTATATAAATGCGAGTATGAAATTTTTTCTTCTACCTCACCAGTTTCCGGTTTTTCAATGACATACTCAATAAAGGCTTCTCCCTTGGCATTGCATGTCTGAGCACGGGCTTGATAGATATTGATGCCTTTATATTTTTCCACATGGTATTGCTTTCCCTTCATCACCTTTCCTGCCAGGTCAGGTTTGGCCGCATGCATCAACATGGTAGGGTAGGGCATTGTATTGTCAGTGACCCAGAAGTATCCGTTGCCTTCCTCAAAGCGCAGTTGCGACAGCATCGTTAAACCCTCCTCTAGTATCATCTGCCTTGCTTCCTCTCCGTAGGCTGAGAGAAGCTCGTCCTCACTGAGCGCTGCCAGGGTGGTGTCTGCCAATTTCTTTTTCAGGATGGTTTCCAACACATACTGATCGTCCTGAGAAAGTCCGTGGTAACTTTCTGCCAAACCAAAGGCTACTTCTACAATATCTTTCAGATGGGATTTTATCTTTTCAAATTCAGTGACCCGCAAACTATTAATTTCTCTCTGTCCCTGATGGTGTATGGTATAGATGGAGGTAGAACCTACCAATAAAGCGACGGCCAGCAACAAGCCACAAGTCACCAGTGTTATTTTACTTTCTAATTTCATTGGATATTTTTTTCACCGAAATGGACAAAACTAGAAAGAGTGATGTCAATTTAGCGTACATTAACCCCTGCTATCTTACAAACTGATTTTTGAAAGCTTTCTGAACCAAAGAAAAGTATTTTGCCAAAACTCATATGGATTTTGTAGGAGTTCACACTTTTGCCCATGAAAATCGTTCTTTGGCGTTTGAGAAAGCTTAGAGAAATTTGTTGTATAATAATTATGATGGCCAGGAACAATATATATAAAATAAAATTTTGTGTATACTTCAACAGGTATCTCTGCGACAAGTGAGTTTCTGACAAGCTATCACAAGCCAAATGGATGCTGTCTGTTCATAAATATTGGCTCGGAGTTAGGAGTATCTTATTTATCTACCTATAGAGCATGAAAATTCTGATACTGGGAGCAAGTGGACGAACAGGAAAACTATTGGTAAAAGAAGCCCTGAGAAGAGGTCATCTGCTACATGCTTTGGTAAGGAATCCGGAGAAAATGAAAGGATATGGCGCTGATCTTACTTTGTTTACGGGCACACCCTATCGGCTGGAAGATATACCACTGGCAATGAAGGGTTGTGAGGCTGTGCTGAGTGTGCTGAATCTTTCTCGAAAATCCGATTTTCCCTGGGCTCCCCTTATTTCTCCCAAAGATTTTTTATCCGTTAGTATCCGGCATGTGGTACAAAGTATGCAACAGGAGGGTTTGACAAGGCTCATTGTTGTGTCGGCCTGGGGAGTAGGCGATTCCAGGAAAGAGATTCCTGGCTGGTTCCGGTGGTTCATTGAGCATAGTCATATCCAATATCCTTACCAGGACCATGCGGTTCAGGAAACCATATTGCAATCTTCAACCCTGCAATGGACTATTGTCAGACCCGCTGGTTTAACCAACAGTCTGAAGCATCAGGAAATTCAGGTAAGCTTTCAGGGGCAACCTCCTCCAACGCTTACTATCAGCAGAAGTAACGTGGCCAATTTCCTGTTAGATACGCTGGAAAACAATGCTTATATCCGGGAGATACCCACCATTTCAAAAAAAGCTTAGTAAAATTAATTTATTAATAAAAATGAGCACGTTTTCTTTCAAAATTATCGCCAATTCATTTACTTTGTATTTCAAAGTGCTTTCAATATGCAAAAAACGGATTATATCAAAGAGCTTTCGGAAATACGTTCTATGATGGAGCGTTCTTCCCGGTTTATTTCTCTGAGCGGGCTTTCCGGCGTCATGGCAGGGCTGTATGCCCTATTGGGCGCTTTGGTGGCCTATCAGATTCTGGGTGAATACCATAGTGGGCCAATCAAAGACCAGACCACAACAATCCGGTATTTATTGATAGATGCCAGCCTTGTATTCCTGCTTGCCTTTGGGACAGGGATATTGCTGACAACCCGACGGGCACACCAGCAGGGATTGAAAGTGTGGGATGCTACAGCCCGACGATTGCTGATCAACCTGTTGTTTCCCCTGGGAGCGGGTGGTTTGTTTCTGCTAATTTTATTGTTCCACGGATATGTAAGTATCCTTGCCCCGGGTATGTTGATATTTTACGGACTGTCTCTGATCAATGCCAGCAAATATACCTTAACAGATATACGGTATCTGGGAATCGCGGAAATCATTCTGGGATTGGTAGCGGCTATCGTCATGTCGAAAGGATTGCTGTGGTGGACCTTGGGGTTTGGCGTACTTCATATTGCATATGGCACCATTATGTACTATAAATACGAGCGGTGAAACATCTGTTACATCATCTGGATAAAGCTTTTGAGAACAAAATACGTTTGGGAATCATGTCAGCCCTGATGGTCAATGACATGCTGGATTTCAATGCGCTGAAAGATCTGTTGGGGGTGACAGACGGTAACCTGGCCAGCCATCTGAAAGCGCTGGAAAAAGTGGACTATATATCTGTCAAAAAACAATTTATTGCCAGAAAGCCCAATACGCAGTATGCGGCCACCCCCCAGGGTATGAAAGCTTTTCATGAGCATCTGAACGCTCTGGAAAGGCTCATTAAAGAAAGCAATCAACAGTCGTAAAAAATTTTCTTGGTTTGCTTTGAAATACAAAGTACTTTTTACAGTTATAGTTTAAAATTAAAGTTCATGAAAAAGAAAAAATGGATAAGGTTACTGATTGTACAGCCAAAACTTTTTCCACCGGGCCATACCCCGTAGATGGTGGGGAGTAACCTGCTTTCTGCCGGTGCATGAGAATGGCAACACACCTGCATCATCCGGCTATTTGTCGTTTTCCTCTTTAATCACTAATCAATATCAAAATGAAGTTTATCGTCAATATAATGCCAGTTATATTACTGCTATTGTCTGCTTTATTGTTCATACTGCCTACCCCCAATTTCTATCTGGATGTCTTGCAGTCTTTTGCTTTGCATGCTATGATAGGATATGGCGCACTGAGTCTGCTCTTTTTGTTATTGAAAAAGGGTTGGCTCACCCTGGCCTCTCTGGGCAGTTTGCTGTTGCTTCTGCTGTTTTTCTATCCTTATCTCATGAATCAAACTACCCGGGAATTCACCATTGAAGAGGAGCCTTTCAAAGTAGCGCATTTCAATGTGTTGCGATCTAATAAAAAGTACGAGCTTACCATCCAAAAGGCACTGAATTCGAAAGCCCATCTGCTTTCCTTTCAGGAAGTGGATACGGCCTGGGCAAAGCAATTAAAAAATGGGCTCAGCAAGGATTTCCCCTATTACAAAATAGTAGCCTATGATCAATCTACCAGAGGGCTGGCAGTTTTCTCCTCGTATCCTTTAAACAATATGCAGGTATATTACTGGTACGGCATTCCGAATATTGCGGGGGATGTGACCGTTGGAAACCGGGAAATACATTTTCTGGCTTCGCATACGCTTTCACCGATCAATGAAGAGCGGCATTTTCTCAGAAATCAGCATATCCGGCAGATAGGTGTTTATCTGCGATCTGTAGAAGGCCCCGTATTGGCCATTGGCGACTATAACATTGTTCCCTGGAACCATCAGATCATTGCGCTGAAAGAAAAGGCTCAGCTTCTCGACAGCCGGAAGGGCTTTACTTCCACGTACCCTGCCATATTACGGTCAGGAGGTATACCCATCGATTATATATTTCATTCGCCGGAGTTGGAGTGCATCAGCTTCCGGGCCTTGCCCACAGAAGGTTCTGACCATCGGGGTGTGTTGGGCACCTATCAGTTAAAAGACGGATAATACATAAAACTTAGCATTGCAGAACATAGCTTTTGTTTTAGACTCATCTTTTCGAAGAGGCGAGTAAAAGCTGCACTTCAGACGGGGCAGTCATGCTGAAATCGTCATGAGTTGGTTAAACTTGGATGTCTCTAAGTGTTTGACTAACTTTTGGCGTTGATCGTGAATGTACCTTTGATCAGGGTAATGATAAAACATAAACAATAATGCTTGGAAGAAACGACAGAACAATCCTTCAAAATGTATTTTTATTTTTGTGTCTGATGGGGTGGGGGGTAGCCTGCCAGCGGTCTGCTGAAGAGGCATCCTCAGCAGGACAAGCAGCCTTGGGGACAACCAAAGCCCCGGCCTCTGTGCCGGAAGGCATGGTATGGGTGCCAGGAGGCAGCTTTTTGATGGGCACCAATGAGCAGCAGGCCTATCCCCAGGAGCAACCCGCCCATGCCGTCAAAGTCAAGGCCTTCTTCATGGATGCCACCGAGGTGACCAATGCCCAATTTAAAGCCTTTGTCCAGGCTACCGGCTATCTGACCCTGGCAGAAAGAAAACCTGACTGGCAAGAAATGCAAAAACAACTGCCTGCCGGCACGCCCAAGCCTGCTGAGGATCAGCTCGTGGCAGGTGCCCTGGTCTTTTCCCCTCCCAGCCAACCAGTAGCTAGCTATGATTACAGCCAGTGGTGGCGTTGGATGCCTGGGGCTAACTGGCAACATCCCGAAGGGCCTGGCAGTGATCTGCAAGGCCGCCTGCAGCATCCCGTGGTGCACATCGCTTATGAGGATGCCCTGGCTTATTGTCAGTGGGCCGGCAAACGCCTGCCGACGGAAGCCGAATGGGAGTTTGCTGCCAAAGCAGGCCAGCAGCAGCGTTATGCCTGGGGGGATGAGTTCCGTCCCCAGGGCAAGTTCATGGCCAACACCTTTCAGGGTCAGTTTCCCAACCGCAATGTGGCAGAAGATGGTTTTACAGGCACAGCACCAGTGCAGAGTTTTCCGGCCAATGCCTATGGCTTGTATGACATGATAGGCAATGTCTGGGAGTGGACGGCTGACTGGTATGATGCCAGGGCTTACCAGCAAAGGGCAGGACAGTTAGTGAGCAATCCACAAGGACCAGCCCAGAGTTTTGATCCTCAGGACCCTTATGCCCAGCAGCGGGTGACCAAGGGAGGCTCCTACTTGTGTGCCCTGGAGTACTGTGTCAACTACCGGCCCAGTGCTCGCATAGGCACAGCCTATGACACTGGCATGTCCCATACTGGCTTTCGTTGTGTCATGGATGTAGAGTGACAACAACCTAGTTAGGTGTATGCCTAAACTGTAGCCCGGGAGTGATCTGAGGTAGGAATCCGGAAAGGAGATGTAAAGGCTTGACAATGAAAGGATAATGTGCGATATTCTGTCATCACCAAATCTTCATAAAGATGGATGCCATTACTAAACTCAACAAATGGGCAAACGCTCACACCAACATTGGTTTTGACTTGCTCCGTGTACTCCTGGGTTCCTTCCTGATTTACAAAGGCATTGATTTCATGACGCACACCGAAATGATTATTGCTGTTTTGGACCCCGTCAATACTTTCGGGTGGACCCTGTTCATTGTTCATTACCTCACCCTTATTCATTTGTTTGGCGGACTACTGATTGTTTTAGGATTGCTCACCAGGTTGAGTATTATCTTTCAGCTGCCTATTTTAATTTCTGCCGTTTTGCTTAATTTTATAGGCGATATGAATGTAATGAACCTGATTCAAGCCTCCCTGGCTTTGATCCTTTCTGTTTTCTTTTTACTCTATGGTTCTGGAAAACATTCTGTTGATTATAATCTTAAAATGAAGATGTAACCATAAAAACGATGAAGTTTCATGATGTTGAAGGCAAGTAGGCTATTGCCTGTGATCTTAGGGATCGTTGGATTATGTAGTATCAATGCTGAGGGCCAGTCGGAAAAACAGGAAGGGGGAGGCAATATCTATCTGGCTGACCCCACAATCATGTACCATGAAGGGATCTACTATTTATATGGTACCAGTGGTCATAACAGCGACCAGGGTTTTCAGGTGTATACCTCTGCTGATTTAACAGGATGGGAAGGTCCTAAAGGTGTGCACGAAGGGTTCGCGCTCCGGGCGGAAGATGTCTATGGTACCGCTGGATTCTGGGCACCACAGGTTTTTTTTCATGAAGGGCTCTTTTATATGGCCTATACAGCCAATGAGCATATTGCCATCGCTACCAGCGACAATCCGTTAGGGCCTTTCGTGCAGCAGGAGGAAAAATCTATAACCGCAGAAGGTAAGCAGATAGATCCTTATGTTTTCTTTGACGAGGATGGGAAAACCTATCTGTACCATGTGCGATTACAGGAAGGTAACCGTCTGTTTGTCGCTGAAATGACGGACGATCTGCTGGATATTAAACCTGAGACGCTTCAGGAATGTATCAGTGCTGTGCATCAGCCTCAGGCCTGGGAAAATACAGCCCAGGCAGACTGGACGGTCACCGAAGGACCGACTGTCCTAAAACATGATGGACGTTATTATTTTTTCTACTCAGCCAACGATTTCCGGAATCCCGACTATGCGGTGGGCTATGCCATTGGTAGTTCTCCCTACGGACCCTGGGAAAAATACAGTGGAAATCCTATTATCAGCCGGAAGGTTAGCGGAATGAAGGGGTCTGGTCATGGTGATTTTTTCAGAGATGAAACCAATCGGTTACAGTACGTGATGCATACACACCATTCCGACAGCACGGTCAGTCCGAGAAAGACGGCCCTCATCCAGGGAGCGTTTAACAATGATCGTCAGACTGGTAAGGATCAGATGCGCATCGATCAGAAAAGTTTCCGCTTTCTGATGGCAGAGTAATCAGCGACCTTTTCCTAAAAAACATGGTTATGAACGGAGCTAACGCAAGGGGGCTTTTTTCACCCCTTCCTGAGTAATCTTAACAGCCTGAATCAATCCTTTTTCATCAAAGTACATTCGATCTATACAGGTCACCCGGTGGTTCGCTTCCGTTTGGCCCAGTGGCCTTCGGTGATAGACCATGTACCACTCTTCCGAACCGGGTACGTGGATGACAGAGTGGTGCCCGGCTCCGGTCGCGATAGCAGGATCTTGTTGTAAAACTTTACCGATCCGGCGGAAAGGTCCCAGTGGGGAATCCGATATGGCATAGGCTACCGAATAATCAGGCCCGGTCCATCCTCCTTCCGACCACATAAAATAATATTTGCCGTCTCTGATAAACATAAAGGGGCCTTCCACATACCCCTCCGGAGTGATTTCTTTAAATACGGTGCCATCCTCAAAAGGGATAAAACCCGTGAAGTCATCCTTTAATTTGGCAATATTACAGTGCGACCAACCCCCATAAATTATATAATACTGATCATCCACATCTTTAAAAACAAACTGATCAATGGGTTGTGCGCCGTTGTGAAACTGGTCTATCAGGGGTTTACCCAGATAATCGGTGAAAGGGCCGGAGGGCTGGTCGGCTACCGCTACGCCAATGCCTCCTGTTTGCTGATTACTCTGGATATCGTTGGCTCCGAAAAACAGATAATATTTTTCGTCTTTTTCCACTATGGCCGGTGCCCATACCGCCCGTTTGGCCCATTTGACCCGTGCTGTGTCTAAAATCCGGGGATGCATGGTCCACTTTACCAGATCCGGAGAGGAAAAAGCGTCTAAGAATACCTGTTTTTCATAAGGTGCCGAAAAAGTAGGATATATCCAGTACAGATCATCAAAAATAATTCCTTCCGGATCCGCATACCAACCCGGAAAGACAGGGTTACCGGAAGTTTCATTGGTTTTTTGCCTGTTTCTCTGTTGAGCGAAGCTAAGCTGTGACAGGCTAAGCAGGATAATAATGGATAGCAGTTTCATAACAAAGGTTGAGGTAGGGTAAGTAACTGATGGTAATGCTTATTCTGGTATATTAGTATATTATAAATAGTTCTGCAAATGTTTACTTTAGATTTCCTCCAAACAAGATGCTGAGGATTGAAAATAAGTACAGTTTTTAATCCGGTTGATCCTTGTAGTGTTTGATAGAAAAAAGAAACCCATAACTTGATTTTGGAAGTAAGGAGGCTTTGCTATTAACAGATGTCAGGGGAATGGAAACAATATTCTTATTGGACAAGAAACGGGTAAATAGGTAGCCTCAGGGTTGTTCCTACTTATTCAGGTTCTTGGCTGACTGATACCGCCTTTTAGGCACAGACAGACACTCTTAGGCTAGAGGATCAGCTGTTTGGGAGCGTATTTTCTTTTGAACAAACACATAAAGCGTGAGCGGATATCCTGGTGTATAAGAGCCTTTAAAAGAGCTGTTCTGAATGTCTGAAGGCAAAATAATCAGTTACGGCTTCCTATTTTTTTATTTATCCTTCATGAACGGGGGGTTGCTACACTCAGGACATACCTAGAGCCATGAAATCCTGGAGAAGTTTTAGCCATCTGGTAAGTAATAGCTGCAAGCAAATAAAAATGATATGAAATAAGCCCGCAAAAACACAACAGGAGCAAGGGTAACAAAATTTTATTAATATTTGACATCTATTGACAAATGATTAAATTGGTCAGGTTTTTACAACAAAAACTACCAAATTTTAATTGTAAACCTCTTCTCTTAGTATGGCAATGGAGGATTGTTCTGGTTTTAATGATGAGGAACTATGGGAATCAGTCAGGCTCAATAACTTTCGGGCATTTGATGAGATTTATCACCGGTATTGGTCAAAAATGTATATTTCAGCCAACCAAGTCATCAAAAATCATGAGGCCAGTGAGGATATTATCCAGGAAATTTTTACGCAACTGTGGTTAAAAAGAAAGGAAGTCACGATCTCCTCTCTTCCTGCTTATCTGTATGGCATGGTCAGAAATCAGGTTTTCAAATATTTAAGAGACGGCAACATCGCCAAAGAACATCTCCACAGAATTCACCAGATCAGCTTTGTAGAACAAACAGAACAGGCTGTCAATTTTGCTCAGTTGCAGGAAATGTATAACAAAAGTGTATCAGAACTGCCTACCCGATGCCGGGAGGTGTTTCAGTTGAGCCGGAATGAGCACCTGAGTATCAAAGAAATTGCCCATCGGTTGGATATCTCTCCCAAAACCGTAGAACATCAAATCAGCAAAGCTTTAAAACTACTTCGGGTAGCCTTACACGAAACCATATGGCTACTTCTGCTTCTATGCTACTAAGGCTGTAGCCTCTCAGGTAGGCTGAAAAAAATCATAGGGTAATAGGGGATAGCTGCTCAATAAGGTACTTACCATTAAAGGAGAAGTAGAAATAAATCTGTCTGCTGAAAATACGCATTGGTACTGCTACTGTTGGTTGGTTGACCAGATAATGTTAAGTGATCATGCTTGGGAAATTTTCTCCGCCGGATTAGGATAGCAAATCTTATCCTTCTGATCTTTTTCCGACAGGCATCAGGATCATCAACCATGCCATGAATGGATCGCAAGGCAATAAGCGCTCTGCTCGTACAACAAGAAAATAATTATATTGCTCCATGACAAGGATAGGCACCCGAAGGTTTTATGATTGGATATGTCGTTGGTCCCTGCTGCCAGCATGGGTTTTACTCGTGTTAGCAGGTTGTGGAGAAAAAAGTAGTGAGGAAACGCTCAACGCCAAACAACGTCCTCTTTTCAAATTAATTTCCGCGGCGCAGACCGGCGTTGATTTTAACAATACCCTTTTTGAGAGTGATACCTTAAATATCTTAAATGAAGCCTACCTCTACAACGGAGGAGGCGTTGGCATTGGCGATTTTAACAGGGATGGATGGGTAGACCTCTACTTTTCAGCCAATATGGTTTCTAACAAACTCTACCTCAATCTGGGCCCCCATGGAAATGACCCCCGTGGCAACGGTCCCGGCGGGGAACCGCACCATGGAAATGGCCTCCTTGGCGATTTAAAGTTCCGGGACATTACAGAGGCAGCCGGCGTAGGCGGAGCGGGGAAATGGTGTTCGGGAGTATCCGTGATAGATATTAATACCGATGGCTGGCTGGATCTGTATGTTTCAGCCACCTTTCACAAAGATTCACTGCGACGTCAGAATCTGCTCTACATCAATCAGGGGGTTAATGAAGAAGGCATCCCTCAATTCAAAGAAGAAGCGGCTGCTTACGGACTGGCAGACAACGGATACAGCACGCAAGGGGTTTTCTTTGATTATGACCGTGATGGTGATCTGGATCTGTATATGCTGACCAATGCCCTGTATGATTCCAAAACGCCAATCCGTTATAGACCCAAAGTAACCGATGGCACGGCCGTCAACAGTGACAGGCTGTATCGAAACAACGGGATTGGACCCGCAGGTCATCCTACCTTTACCGATGTATCCCGGGAAGCTGGTATTCTGATAGAAGGGTGGGGACATGCTGTCTCTGTTTCGGATATTAACCTGGACGGCTGGCCTGATCTTTATATCAGCAATGACTTCGTAGCCAATGACCTGCTATATATCAACAACCAGGACGGCACTTTTACGGATCAGGTGTCAGCGTATTTTCAACATACCAGTTGGTTTACCATGGGCACCGATATCACAGACATTAACAATGATGGTTTGGTGGATGTCGTCGCCCTGGACATGCTGCCGGAAAATAACCTCCGCAAAAAGAGCATGTTGAGCGGCAATGATTATATCAATTATTTCAACAGTCGAAAGTTTGGTTACCAGCACCAATATATACGAAATGTATTGCAACTGAATGCAGGCATGTCACCCAATGGCCATCCTGTATTTAGTGAAGTGGGCGCTATGGCAGGGATACATCAGACAGACTGGAGCTGGGCTCCGCTGGTGGCTGACTTTGACCAGGACGGTTTCCGCGATATCATCATTACCAATGGACTGCCCCGTGACGTCACCGATCTGGATTACATTGTCTATGACAATGGGCAGGATAATTATGGAGGTTCTGTGAAAGCGACGCTGGCCATGGTAGAAGAGTATTTCCCTGTGGTCAAGATTCCAAACTATGCTTTTAAAAATACAGGCGGGTTCTTATTTGCCGACAGCACAAAAGCCTGGGGATTACAACAGCCATCCTTTTCCAATGGAGGCGCCTATGCAGATTTGGATAATGATGGTGATCTGGATTTGGTCATCAACAATATCAATGACCCTGCTTTTATTTATGAAAATACCCTGCGACAGGATAAGCGGAATTCAGCAAACCATTTTCTGTCTGTGGTGATGGAAGGACCTGAAAAGAATCCACAGGGTATAGGCGCTACCATCCGTCTGTATGTCGACGGGGGCAGGCAGCTACTGTACGAACACCAACCCTGCCGGGGATACCTTTCTACGATGGACGTCAGAGCCCATTTTGGGCTGGGAAGCACTATCCAAATAGATTCCTTGCGCGTGCTGTGGCCCGATCAGAAAAGCCAGTTACTCACCCGCATCCCTGCAAATCAACCCCTAACGCTTTCCTATCGGGATGCTGCCACCTTCAAAAATCCCAAGCCAGTGGTTACTCCCGTGTTTTCGGATGTTTCAGAAGAAAGTGGTTTGTTATTTAAACATCGGGAGAAAGATGCCATCGATTACAATATACAGCGGACGCTACCTCATAAACTGAGTCAGTATGGACCTGGGATTGCTGTGGGAGATATTGACCAAAATGGTTACGACGATTTGTATTTAGGAGGAGCGGCTGGTTATGCCGGCGTCTTCTTTATGCAAAATGCGAAGGGTAATTTTATCAGGGATACCAGCCGGATCTTGCAGCCGGATTCTGCACCGGAAGAAATGGGTGTGCTCCTTTTTGATGCTGACAACGACACCGACCTCGATTTATATGTAGTGCACGGAAGTTATGAGTTTCCACCCTTCGACCCAACAAGTCAGGACCGGCTGTATGTGAACAATGGAAAAGGGCAGTTCCAGTGGGATGAAAAGGCATTGCCAAAAGAATTTGTGAATGGCTCCTGTGTGCGGGCCGCCGATTTCGACCAGGATGGCGATCTGGATTTGTTTGTAGGGGGGCGTTCGGTATCAGGCGCTTATCCAACGGCTCCTCAGAATTTCTTACTGGAAAACCAGGAAGGAATATTTTACGATGTGACCGCGCAGTATAGTCCGGCATTGCAACAGGCAGGGATGATCACCGATGCCCTGTGGTCAGACTTTGACCAGGATGGCAAAGTAGATTTGGTGCTGGCAGGGGAATGGATGCCCCTTACCTTTTTCAAAAATACAGGAGACGCTTTTGAATCAGTCAACGAATCGACGGGCATCAGCCAGCATCATGGCTGGTGGAATAGCCTGGTATCGGGGGATTTTGACCAGGATGGCGACATAGACTATGTGGCAGGCAACCTGGGCCTTAATTCTATTTATCAAGCTTCAGCCCAGGAACCGATGACTATGCTGGCCAAAGATGTGGATGACAACGGCAGAGTAGATCCTATGATCTTTTCCTATATGAAGGCTGAGGATGGCACCCGTCATTCCTTTCCTATCCATACCCGTGACGATATGATCAGCCAACTGATCTCCATCCGCAGAGAATATCCTACCTATCAGTCGTTTGGCCGGGCTACCCTGGAGGCGCTGTGGCCAGTGGAAGAACAGCAGAATGCTTTGAAGATGAAAACTACCCAGCTTGCTTCCAGCTATATTGAAAACAAAGGAGCAGGCAAGTTTACACTGAAACCTCTGCCACTGGAAGCACAGATAGCTCCCCTCTATGGGATGGTTGCCGAAGATGTAGACGGGGATGGTCAACTGGATCTAATGCTGGTAGGGAATGATTATGGCATAGAACCCATTGCCGGACGGCATGACGCACTCATGGGTTTATATCTGAAAGGAGATGGGCAGGGTAACTTTTTGCCTGTTTCTATGGCAGAAAGTGGTTTTTGGGTGAATGGGGATGCCAAAGGACTGGCCGTTGTGCATACCGCGACAGGGGAAAATCTATGGGTGGCCACCCAAAACCAGGATAGCCTGAAGGTGTTTCGCAAAGAGACAAACAAAGAAATAGATCCTCTCCAGGAGATCAAACTGAATCCAGATGATTTCTATGCTGATATTGTATACCAGGACAAAAGCCGGAGGCGTATAGAATTTTATTACGGTAATACGTATCTGTCTCAATCTTCCCGGAGAATGCATCTGGATGAGGAAGCCATTGAGGTGGTGGTCACAGATTACCAGGGCCACGCAAGAAAAGTGATGGAAGTCATCTATTAAGGACCTCCATACACGATCGGATACTCCTGGAATTAGGCTTTTTTCATCGTCAATTCCACAGCTGTCACTGAAGCCGGCGTAAAAGTAAAAGGCTGACCTGCCACTACCTCTCGGCTTTTAGGCAGTAAAGGATCATCTTTGGTAGACATCAGCTCAAACTCGGGATCTGTAGACAGCTCGAAAGCTTTACCCACACTCACCGAATGTCCTTCTATGGCAAAAGTAGCCGGGATATGACGGGAACGGCTGGTATTGACCACGTGCAGATAAATAGTATCATCTGTCCGGCTGGCCGTGACATCCAGCTCTGAAGGCATACCAGTAATGTTGATAAAATCCTGGCCAGTATGTTTGCGGTAAAGCCACATAATTTTGGCGACAGGCATCATGAAAGGCTGACCGGTAGGCACGGGTATCATGATGGCATTTACCTGCCAGCGGGTACCGCAAAAATCAGCCATCGTGGCTATCTTGAGTCTATCTCCCTGTCGCTCGTGCAGGTTCATGATGCGGGCATAAGACATCCCTGCTGCCCAGGAAGACAAGACTTCGCATCGATTTCTCCCTGGAATACTGTAGTGGCATTCCGTTAAAGCCAGGGGAATCTGATCAGACCCTACCTCTTCTCTGACCTTTAGAATTTTCTGTTCATGAATTTTATAGCCATTCATTAATATTTCCCAGGTTGCAGCCGGATCTTTTCTATACTCATTGTTCTTTACACAAGAGTTCTCCATGCCTTCGCCCGGATCAAACATATGATGGAAAGCAATATAATCTATGTGTTCTCCCGCAGTGTCCAGCATATGTTTGGCCCAGCCACTGTCGCCCCAGCCGATCAGTTTGACCGAAGGGTCCACCGCCCGTATGGCTTTGGAAAATTCTATAGTCTTTTGTGCAGCGGTACGCATGTCAAAACCTTCTTTCCGGTAGGAGGTTTCATTCCCCAGTTGCCAGTAACCGATTCGAAGCGGATCTTTAAACCCATGACGGATTCTTTCTTTGTTGGAAGGATTGTTACAATAATCTACCCAGGCAGCCGCTTCTTTGCTGTCGCCGGTTCTTTTTTCACCTTTGCCATTGACGGCATAACGGGGTAAGCCATCGGATTCGAAGTTCACACACATCAGAGACTCTGCCCCCACCTGCTGGCAGAAATCGACAAACTCTGCCGTTCCGATCTGGTTGGTTTCTATGCCTCCCCAGTCTGTATTGAGCATGGGTATTCTGTTTTCTCTGGGCCCCACCGCTTCTCTCCATTTATAATAGGCGCTGAAGTTTCCGCCCCAACGCACCATACTGGGAGCCAGCTCTTTGGTAACGTCAATGAGTTCAGGCTTCCACCGATTTTGGCCGTGATCCCAGGAAGCTTCCACAGAAGAATCTGTCGTGCCCAAGGGTTCCATAAACTGCATATACAGGTGAGGGCTCAAGGCGAATAAGGGAGTAGGATTGATGGTAAGCGTAGTGTTGGCGGTAGCCTTGGCGGCAAGACTAATGTCAGGTCGGATGGTCAGAGACGCGCTGCCTGCCCCTGCCATTTTAATGAAGGTTCTTCTGTGCATAGGTAAATTGTTGAGAATATGATATATAAAAAAGCTTTCTGAGCGGCAAAATTTAAGACTTCTTCCGGAAACGAACAATTCTAAAATGATGAATCATACATTTTAGGAGATGGCTACCCCTGGTGGCTGCCTATCGTAACCAGTCTAATGACGTGAGAATAAGGCATTTCATGGCGTATTTTTCTCTTTTTAAATTTTTTCTCTTAAAGAGAAGATAAGAGGCAGGGTTATGAAGTTATTTGTTTTTAAACTTAATTGATCATACAAATTAATGAAGATACTTATGAAAGGATTTTGGATGGGGCTATTACTGTTCACCACGCAGGGCTTATACGGACAGGAAGGGGCTCAAATTTACAGCACCTACTGCGCCGGTTGTCATGGCGCTCAGCTGGAGGGTAATTCTGCTACGGCGCTCATCAAAACAGCATGGACCTACGGGCGAGGAAGGGATGCTCTTTACAGAAATATTAAATTCGGCATTCCTCAAACTGAAATGGCAGCCTGGCATACGGTACTGAAAGAGGAAGAAATTAACGCTGTGGTGGACTTTATCGTGGCCTCTCAGGAAACACCTCCGGATGCTGTGCGCCCTATTCCCAGCCAGATCACTACCCAGCATTATGCGCTAAAGGTAGAGGAGCTTATTACCGAAGGGATCCATAATCCCTGGAGTATAGAGTTTGTAGATGCCGACCATGCCCTCCTGACGGAAAGAAGCGGCCAAATACGGTGGATCGTAGAGGGTAAGCTGGATACACAACCGATCCGGGGGCTCCCGCCCACCTACGAAAGAAGCACAGGAGGCTATATGGACCTGGCACTGGACCCCAACTATGCCGACAACGGATGGGTCTATCTGGCTTTTAGTCATACCAACGGTGAGATAACCGACGAAGAAGCCCTGGCCATGACCAAAATAATCCGGGGAAAAATCAAAGAGCATCAGTGGACAGAAGAACAAACCTTGTTTGACGTTCCCGATTCTCTGAAAGTGGTGAAAGGTAACCGCTGGGGTTGTCGATTATTATTTGATCAGGAGGGATTGCTGTACTTCACCATCGGCGATATGGCGCAGGCCATGGCCTCCCAGGATGTAGGCAAAGCGACCGGCAAAGTATTCCGTATTCATCCCGACGGGTCCATCCCGGAAGATAACCCCTTTGTCCATGTAAAAGGCGCTTTACCAGCCATCTTTACCCTGGGAAATCGGAATGTGCAGGGGTTGAGTCAGCATCCTGTCACAGGTGCCCTATGGGCTACCGAGCATGGACCCATGGGAGGAGATGAGTTGAATATTTTAGAAAAAGGGGCCAACTATGGTTGGCCTGTCATCACTTATGGAGTGGACTATAGCGGGGAGATTGTTTCAGAAAAAACCGAACAGGAAGGGATGGAACAACCCATTACCTATTGGAGCCCCTCCATTGCGGTATGCCCTGCCGAATTTAACACCAGTCCTCTTTTTCCTGAATGGAACAATAATTTGCTCATTGGGGCACTGGCCTTTGAGGAACTCAGAAGGCTGGTGATTGAAAAAGACAAGGTTATCGAACAGGAGATGATTCTGAAAGGGTTTGGCCGGGTGCGAGACATCAAGACGGGTCCTGATGGCGCTTTGTATGTCGTATTAAACGGGCCCGACAAGCTTCTGAGGATCACGCCTGAAAAAGAATTTTAACTTTTTTTTACACCGGGATAGGGGAAGTGTGCTTCAGAAGGTACTTATGAATAAAGAAGCAGAAAAAACTTCAAAGTACCTTCAATGAATGAGCAGCAGTTCCGTCAGTTACTGGATAAGTACCTACAAGGACAGTGCAATCCGGATGAAACGGCATTGCTCCATCAGTTCTATGACTCATTTCAGAAAGGAGCGCAGCAGCCTGATAGCTTTGAGATGTGGCTTCGACAGGAAAAAATGCGGAGCCGCATCAGGGCAAACATCACCCAACAGGAAAGGCGGCAATACCAAACCAGGCAACTGATCGCAAACAGGAGAAGGAAACTGGTCAGAATGGCTGCGATTGTACTGCTTCTGATAGGATTGGGAGTGGGCGGTTATTGGTCCTATGAACCATTGCCGCTGCCTGAAATGGCCCGGATGGAGAGAACGACCCAAAAAGGGCAAAAGGCTACGATTGTCCTGATGGATGGGACTAAGGTATATCTGAATGCCGATAGCAAATTATCTTTTCCCGAAAAATTTGCAACTGATCAAAGGGAAGTGCTGCTGGAAGGTGAAGCATTTTTTGAAGTGGCCAGAAATGTACAAAGACCTTTTATTGTCAGGAGTGGAGATTTGACAACGACTGTGTTAGGAACTTCTTTCAATATCAAAGCCTTTGCCGGAGAACCTTCGCAGGTGACGGTCGCCACCGGAAGGGTGAAGGTCAATTCGCATAACCAGGAAGGTATGGCCGAGGAAGTATTTTTACTGCCACACCAGCAGGCTTATTTCGACGGCCATCTGCATAAACGAGCTGTAGACATCAACCAGTTTATTGCCTGGAAGGACAAGATCATCCGTTTTGATGAAATGAGCCTGGCAGAGGCTGCCCTCATGCTGGAGCGCTGGTTTGACGTCTCCATTGTCATTGAAGACCAACAAGCAAAGAACTGCAAGATAAGCGGACAATATATCAACGAAAATCTGATCAATATCATGGAGAGCTTCCAGTACATATTGGGTATACAATACCGGATAGAAGATAATCGGCAGCTCATCATTGAAGGTAAAGGATGTCAATCAAACCTATAAGACCTATGTCATATAACAGTAACAAAATCAGAGATCCTTAACAAGGTTAAGCCTCCCCAACATTGCGGATTGAATGTGCCGGGCCTATCAGATCCGGAATTAAAATTTTACTTACTTCAACCTATTACAATATGCGAAACAATATACCGATACTCATTCGATTATTTCATCGACAGGTGTTATTCGCCCTGATGCTCCTGCTAGGGTTTTCTACCCATCTCTCAGCGGAAGCATCAGATAGACAAGATGTCGACGAAATACAAATCTCAATAAAACTCAAAAATGGTTCTATTGAAGAGGTTTTCAAAGCCATAGAGCAGGCCACCAATTATGTGTTTGCCTATGGTGAAGAAGTGAAAACCTTGAAGACAACCCTTACACTTAATTTTAAAAATGCCGCTGTCAATGAGGTGTTGAAAGAAGTTGGGCAGCAAGCCCGTTTGAACTTTAAGCGCATCAACAACACCATTTCTGTGAGTGTAGCCAAAGAGAGCGGGCAAACTTCTGCTGAAAGTGCCATGCCTGCTATCACTGTAACAGGACAGGTGGTAGACATGGAGAGTAGTGAGCCACTGCCGGGTGTTAACGTGCTGGTAAAAGGAACCAATAATGGTACTATCACGGATATTGAGGGAAGATACTCCATATCGGCCGATGGCAGCGATACGCTGGCTTTCTCTTATATAGGCTACATTCTGGAAGAAATACCAGTAAACAACCAGACGGTTATTAATGTCACCCTGTCACCGGATATTCAGTCGCTGCAGGAAGTAGTGGTTGTGGGATATGGTACACAGAAAAGGGAATCCGTGACGGGTGCCATTTCTACGGTATCCAGTGAAGATATTGAGCGTGTACGGGGCGGTGCCACTGTGAGTGCCAACCTGGCCGGTAAACTGCCTGGGGTAGCCTTTCGGATGCCCGATGGACGTCCGGGAGCAGCGGCTACCGTACAGATTCGAAACATGGGCGACCCTCTGTTTGTAATCGATGGGATACAGCAGGATGCCCGGCAATTTAACAACCTGGCCCCTAATGATATAGAAAGCATTACCATCCTGAAAGATGGTTCGGCTGCTATTTATGGTGTGCGGGCTGCTAATGGGGTAGTACTGGTGACCACCAAAAAAGGAGCAAAAGGAGATAGGAATACGATCAATCTGGATGCCTATCAGGGTTTTCAAAACTGGTCAAAGTTCATGGATGTGACCAACAATTCTTACGATTGGGCCTGGGAAAAAGTGCAGGCAGATATGAACGGATTTGGTGAAACCAACCTGACTCCGGAGGACCTGGAAAAATACAGAGAAGGGGTGGAGCCGGGATATCAGAGCTTCAACTGGAAAGATTTTATCATCCAGAAAAACGCTCCCATCACGCAAATCAACCTCAATGCCTCAGGAGGCTCAGAAAAAATCAATTATTATATTGCTGGTACCCGTCTGGATCAATCCTCTGTCTTAGGACGTGAGTTTACTTTTGGTCGTACCAACCTCATCAGTAACATAGATGCCAACATTGCCGAAGGCATTAAGGTGGGTATCGGGATCAACGGTTATATTGAAGAAACGGAAAACCCCGGTATCCCCGGAGGGGATGACTACTGGTTGCCCCGCTACGCCATCCTGCGTAATACTCCCTGGGAAAGACCCTATGCCAATGATAATCCCGAATATCTGAATGATATCAAGCACAATGAAACCAACTGGGCTTATAACAATTTTGAGTTGGGTGGGTATTCCAGAGATACCAGAAAATACCTGCAAACCAATATCACAGGGGAATGGGCAGTACCTTTTGTCGAGGGGCTGGCTGTGAGAGGCTTGTACTCCTATGGTATTGAAGACCGCGTCAAAGATGGCCATGAGTATACCTATGAGGCCTATACCTATTATCCTGCCACAGAAAACAGTCCGGAAGAATACAGGGTAACAGGAGGAAGTACTAACCCCTGGAGAGAGCGTCTTACTCAGAAGATTGAAAAAAACAATTCCCAGTTAGGATTGCATTATTCTAATATTTTTGGAAGTCATGAAGTAGGTGCGTTGTTAGTAACAGAGCGGTATGAAACCCGTGACAGACGCTCATTTTTACATGCCGTTCCTGCGACCAATGTGCTTCCTTTAATCTATTTCAATACTACCGACCGGTATGATGACAGCGATAACGAAGAAGCCCGTATTGGTTATATCGCCCGTGTCAATTATAATTTTGCCAACAAGTATTATTTAGAAGTATCAGGCAGAAGGGATGCTTCCTGGAAGTTTGCCCCTGACCAGCGGGTAGGTTACTTCCCCTCAGCTTCTGTAGGTTGGAGAATTACAGAAGAGCAATTTATGAAAAACTTGTTAGGGGGAAGTAGTATCTTAAGTGATCTGAAACTTCGGGCTTCTTATGGAATTCTCGGCGATGATAACATCAATTTAGACTATTATGACATAGTGGGTACGGCAAACTTTGAACCGGGGCACCCCAACTATGTAGATCCATATGCATATTTGGAAGGATACGAGTATAACCAAGGAGTGGGTATTCTGGATGGGAATCCAATTATTGGAACTAAAGACAAAGGGCAACCCATTAGAACTATTACCTGGTTTGAAAGTAAGATTCTGGACATAGGAGCTGATTTCAGTCTCTTTAATTCCAAGCTGACCGGTAGCATAGACTATTTCAACAGAAAGCGTACCGGGCTCAGAGGCCGTAAATCTGACATTGTAGTACCCAACGAATTGGGCTATAGTTTACCTGAGGAAAATGTCAACAGCGACAAACAGTTTGGGGGAGAAGTAGCCCTTTTTTATAGCGGGAATATTGGAGATCTAACCTATAATTTAGGTGGAAATTTAGGCTATGCCCGTAGTAAATTCCTTTCAACTTATAACCCATTGTTTTTTAATTCCTGGGATGAATATCGTAATTCTGCCGAAGACCGGTACCAGAACCTGACCTGGGGTTATGAAGTAGTGGGTCAGTTCCAGTCACAGGAGGAAATCAACAACTATCCTGTCAATGTGGATGGACAAGGCAATAAAACCCTGCTTCCCGGAGACTTGATCTATAAGGATGTCAACGGGGATAATAAAATTGATGGCTATGATGAAAGACCGATAGGATATGGAACCAATTTGCCGATTATCAACGGAGGACTGAATTTTGTATTGGGATGGAAGGGTTTTGACCTGGCAATTGATTTCTCTATCGCTTCTATGTATTCCTTTACAGCCGAGAATGAGTTGAGCAGGGCGTTCCGTGCCAATGGGGGTAACATGGCACAGCACTTAAGAGATGCCTGGCACCGTGCCGATCCCTTTGATCTGAATTCTGAGTGGATTCCCGGCAGATTTCCTCCTAACCGGTTCAACCAGGGTGGTTTGAGTTCTGTCAATAAAAGGTCTGACTTTTGGATGCATAATATCACAACTTTCCGTGCCAGAACGATTCAGTTAGGTTACTCCTTACCCAAATCACTGATAGAAAGGATCAGACTGCAACAGGCCAGAATCTATGTCAATGGTTATAACCTGTTCTTTTTTGACAACCTGGATTATCCCATTGATCCTGAAATCAGGGATACCAATGGGTTACAGTATCCGCAAAACAGAGTGATCAACATTGGTATTAACCTTTCTATTTAAATCAATCGGAATACACAAAGGTGAAAGACATGAAAAAAATATATTATACAGTACTCGTCCTCTTCCTTAGCTTTGGCTGGGCTTGTCAATCCGACGATGACTTTCTGGATAGGCCCCCTACGCAGGTACTAACTACGGAACAGGCTTTTAGTGATCCGGCACAGGTATTGTCCATTTTAGCGAACCTCTACTCCCGTCAGTATCATGTTTACCGACTGAATGACTGGAGGACCTTTGGTGACTTCAATGAAGCCTTTTATGCTCATACACAAGATGCTGCCAATCTGTTTCATACTAATAATACCTGGGATTTTAGAGGAGTGGATCTGGGGAATAATGTTTTTACCTGGACAACCTGGGATTATACCTATATCCGGGAGCTCAACCTGTTCCTGGAACGAATAGAACCTTCTCCCCTGACAGAAGATCTGAAGACCCGTTATGCTGCGGAAGCCAGATTTTTGCGGGCTGCCTATTATCTTGAGTTGGCTCAACTCTATGGAGGGGTACCCATTATTTTAGAACCTCAGGAATATGATTTTAGCGGTGATCCTACTTATCTGCAGGTGCCCAGATCTACAGAGGCTGGGATCTACGACTTTGTGATTCAGGAAGCCGAAGCCTTAAAGTCATTATTGCCGGTGGATGCCGATAGTAAATCCAGAGCGACAGCAGGAGCTGCCTTGGCCATGAAGGCCAGAGCTGCGATCTATGCCGCCTCCATTGCCAAATACAACAACGCGGTGACACCTTCCGTATCACTGCCGGGCAACGAAATAGGCATTCCTGCCAGCAGGGCGGAAGAGTATTACAACACCGCTCTGACCGCTGCCCAGGAGATCATCAACGGCACAGCTGGTGCCTATTCTTTGTACATGAAGAATCCGACCAATCTGTCAGAGAATTTTGCAGCCATTTTCTATGATAAAAGTGCGAACCCTGAGGTCATTTGGGCTAATGATTATTTGTTGAAATACCGCACCCATTATTTTACAGGTGCTAACCAACCCCGGTATGGTGCTGAAGAAGAAGAAGGAGGTGCTTTAAACCCCACCCTCAACCTGGTACAGGAATTTGAATTACTGGATAACACCTTTGCTCCACTGGCTACCGTGGATACTGATGGCAACCCGATTTATTATGAAAACCAGTCGGATATCTTTGCCAATAGGGATGCCCGCTTGGCAGGTACCGTGATCCTGCCGGGTTCTACCTTTAAATCAAGACCGGTGGATATCTGGGCTGGCTATCAGTTAGCGGATGGTTCCATCATCACTGGTACCGACCGGGGCGATCAGAGAATATTACCGGGACAGACTGTAGAGCAACAGGTAGTAGGCTTTGACGGACCAGTGGCCGGGGCTGTCCAGAATGCCCAAATGGGGTTCTACCTACGCAAATATGTAGATCCGGCCATTGGCTCCGGTCAGCGGGGTATTCAGAGTGAAGTGTGGAAAATAAGATATCGCTATGCTGATATTTTACTGATTGCTGCTGAAGCTGCGTTTGAATTAGGCCAGCCGGATGTGGCAGCCGGATACATGAACCAGGTGCGGGAAAGAGCCGGGTTCACCGTTCCTTTGACTGGGGCGGATATCACTTTTGACCGGATTGTGCATGAGCGCCGAGTGGAGTTCGCTTTTGAAGGACTTTACTTTATGGACCTGAAACGTTTCCGCTTGGCTCACAGAGTATTTGACGGTGTAACCATGGACCTGACTGGATTACGCGCTGACATCGGGGAAGCCACCAACAGAAGTACCATGCCCTGGGGGTTGTGGCCTTACAGAATTTATAATCCCGGTTCTGAAAATGATGGCAAGTGGATTTACAAAGAAATTCTACCCAATCAGGCTACTGCGGCCGACAACTGGCAATTAGGTAACTACTACAGTAAAATCAGCGATGAAATCCTGAGTAACAACCCTAAGCTGGTACGACAGCCGCTTCAATAAACATTCATTGGCAAAACGAATTGATCATGAAAAATATATTGCATTATATCCTATTATTAGCCTTGGGGATGCTGGGGTGGTCCTGCGAAAAGGATAATTATGAACCACCCAGTTCTCAGTTGACGGGTCAGCTGCTCTACCAGGGAACCCCCCTGCAATTGCAGCATGACAGGGTGAGTTATGAGTTATATCAGGATGGTTTTGGAAAAAGAGGCCCCATTTCCAGCACTTTCACCACCGAAGGTGCCTTTTCTCATCTCCTGTTTAATGGCCTCTATAAAATGGTGGTGCCTGTCGGACAAGGACCTTTTGTCTGGAGTGGTTCGGATCAGGGAGATACCCTCCTGATTACGGTCAATGGCAACACAGAAATGGATATTGAGGTCACTCCCTACTGGATGGTGAGAAACTCACAGTTTTCGGCAAGTGGTGGTAATGTCACTGGTACCTTCGGTCTGGAGCAAATTATCACGGATGCCAATGCCAGGACAATTGAAAATGCGACACTGTATGTCAGTAAGACCATTTTTGCCAGCTCAGAAAATAACATAGCGATAGGAACGATAGAAGGGGGGGCTATTACAGATATGAATAGCATTAGCCTGAGTGCTACCGTGCCGGAGTTGGTCCCGGCACAGAGTTATGTTTTTGCCAGAATTGGGGTGAAAATAGCCGGAATAGAAGACATGATTTTTTCTCCAGTGCAAAAGATAGATTTATAAGTAAAGAGGAAAAGAGGTTGCGTGCTACGCGTTTCACAGCCTGTAGCACCAGCCCCCTTTCTTGCCATCACTTGATGCCTGCTGGTGCATGAGGATGTTAAACCTAACGACAAATAAAATACACTACTAAAACCCCTTGACATGCGGAGAACGATTTTTTTATTGTTTGTGAGCGGATGGCTGTTCCACAGTTGTATCGATAAAGCCCATACGAGCAGCAGTGAAGATCCGACACTTAGTATGGGTCCCAGAAGAGCGGAAGTTTTATTTTTAGGACACGAGAGCGAACACCATGATTCCGGAAAATATGCTCCCTGGTTGGCGACGGCCCTGTTTGAAAGTGGTATCAACCTGACCTATACGGAGAATCTTGAGGATATCAATGCCGAGAACCTACGCAAATATGATGGCCTCATTATTTATGCCAATCATGATACCTTATCGTCTTCCCAGGAAGAAGCTATGAAAGCTTTTGTAGAAGGGGGGAAAGGTTTGATTCCATTGCATTCAGCTACGGGCTGTTTTAAAAATTCCGACTGGTATATACAGACCATCGGAGGGCAGTTTAAATCTCATGGCACCGGCGTTTTCAGCGCTGAAATCGTAGACCAATCTCATCCGGTGATGGAGGGCCTGAGTGAATTTCAGACCTGGGATGAAACCTATGTACATCAAAGGGTAAATCCGGATATGACCGTCCTCATGGAGCGGGTGGAAGGGAATACCCGGGAGCCTTATACCTGGGTGCGGGAGCAGGGGAAAGGACGTGTTTTCTATACAGCTTTTGGTCATAACGACAGTACCTGGACGAATGCCGGATTTCTAAAACTTGTAGAAAATGGCATTTTCTGGGCAATAGGCGATGACGTCAGCGAACAGGTAGCCGCCTTAGATATTCCGGATGTGGACATCTATGATTCCGTGGAAATCTCAGACTTTACCAAGCGTTATTTTGTGCCTAAAATGCAGGAGGCACTCACTCCCGAACAATCGCAGAAACTCATACAGGTTCCGGTAGATTTTACCATGGAGCTTTTCGCGGCGGAGCCGGATATTACCAATCCTATCAACATGACCTGGGACGAGCAAGGGCGTTTGTGGGTCGTGGAATCTGTCGATTATCCCAACACCTTTCTGGAAACAGACGGGGCAGCCAACGACAGAATCAAGATCTGTGAGGATACCGACGGCGATGGCAGGGCCGATAAATTTACTGTCTTTGCCGATAGCTTAAATATTCCTACCAGCATGGTATTTGCCAACGGTGGGGTCATCGTTTCTATGGCACCGAATTTTGTTTTTCTGAAAGATACGGATGGCGACGACAAGGCCGATGTACGAAAAAATATCATTACCGGCTGGGGAAAAAACGATACCCATGCGGGTCCTTCCAATCTGCAATATGGATATGATAATAACATTTGGGGCGTGGTGGGCTACTCTGGTTTTAATGGCACCATCAACGGAAAAAGTATGAGTTTCGGGCAGGGGGTTTACCGCTTTGCCCCTGATGGAAAGAACTTTGAATTTCTGGCCAACACCAGTAACAACACCTGGGGACTGGGATTCTCAGAAGATAACAATGTATTTATCTCTACGGCCAACAATACCCACAGTGCCTATTATTCCATGCCGGCCAAATACATGCTCCGCTCTCTTCCTGAGCCTACCGCCCAGTTGGGTGCTTCCTCAGAACCGGCTACCATTGAAAATGTAGTGGAGTCTGTCCAAAAAATTGATGGGCACTACGATGCCCATGCCATGACCCCGAATTTAAGGCAGGTGGATGTGGTAGGGGGCTTCACTGCCGCTGCCGGGCATCACCTGTATACAGCCAGAAGCTTTCCGGAAGAATACTGGAACCGGATTGCATTCGTTACCGAACCTACCGTCAGGCTGGTGCATAATGCTATCATAGAAAAGGACGGTGCCGGTTATAAAGAAAAAGATGGCTGGAATCTGATGGCCAGCTCCGACGAATGGTTTGGTCCGGTCCATGCCGAAGTGGGTCCGGACGGTGCCGTATGGGTGGCCGACTGGTATAACTTTATCATTCAACACAATGTGTTTGTAGAACGACAGGCCCCTTCCCGCATGGTATTGCCTTTCACAGAACAACCCCATGGGCAGGGTAATGCTTTTATCAGTCCATTGCGGGATACGCACTACGGACGTATCTACCGGGTTGTTTATAAAGGAGCCAAGCCCTATACACCCATCCAGTTGTCGCAGGACGATCTGCCAGGTTTGCTGGCGGCTCTGGAGAGTGATAACAGGTTCTGGCGACTGACCGCCCAGCGGCTGCTGGTGACCTCCAAAAATCAAAAGGCTATTCCAGGCTTGTACAAAATTATCAATAAGCAGACAGTCGACAAGATAGGGTTGAACAGCCCGGCGATGCATGCCCTCTGGACTTTGCATGGACTGGGTGCGCTGGACGGCTCCAACCAGGAGGCCTTACAAGTAGCTATGAAAGCATTGTCACATCCGGCAGCAGGGGTCCGGAAAACAGCGGTGAGTGTCTTGCCTAAGAATCAGCAAAGTATAGGGCTTATTCAGAAAAGTGGTTTGATCAAGGATCCTGATCTGAACGTGCGGATGCATACGTTGCTGGCCATGGCGACCTTACCCCCATCCCCAGAAATGGGTAAGCTGGTGTATGAGGCTTCACAAAATACAGAAAATGCCGAAGATCCCTGGTTATCCAAAGCTTTACTGATCGCGGCTATCACCCATGAGCAGGGTTTTCTGGCAGCCGCTTCGCAAGCGCCTTCTACAGTACAGGGTGGCTTACAGGAGCGTATCGTGCAGGCAGTGGGCCGTGAAATCTACGAACTACCCCGAAGAGGTGCCATCCCGTTTCCGATTGATGTGAGTGGCAAAGAAATTATCATTAGAGCTTCCCTGGTTAAAAGGGAGGAGAGAGAGGAAGACATACAAGGCGTGATCATGGCACAAGGTGGGAAACAGAATGGCTATGGCTTGTATGTGCAGGATGGTAAGTTGCATTTAGCCGTTAACCAGTCCGGTAAGACATATCTGGCTTCTTCTACTCAACCTTTGCCGGAAGAAATGAACGTGGTAGCACAGGTAAGCGCGCAGGGTAACATGACTCTGGAGGTCAATGGAAAGCAGGTGGCGAAAGGAAAAGCGGCTTCCTTATTTGCCCAACCGCTCAACGCAGTGATACGGGTTTCTCATGATTTTGAGAATGAAGATAAGATTGGTAATTATGAAGGCAATTTCCGCCTGAGAGCCGACCTGCGGCAAGCTTCGCTGGAATTGGTGGACCCCTCTAAAAAGTCCAGCACAGCAACGGCAGCTACGAACAACCCTGCGGCTACCCAAAAGCAAAGGAAGGCTGCTGCCAAAACCAATACGATCTATCTTAAAGTGGTGCCGGACATGATGAAGTTTGACAAAGAATCCTTTACGGTGGAAGCCGGTCAGTCTGTCACCATTCAGTTGGAAAACCTGGACGGGATGCAGCACAATATGCTGATCATACAGCCCGGCACACTGGAAAAGGTAGGCACTGCTGCCGATGCCCTGGCCCGAGATCCGCAGGGCGCTCAAAAACAGTATGTGCCCGACATGCCGGAAGTATTAGAAGCTACTAAATTATTGAATCCGGAAGAAGTGGTGACGCTCACGTTTACCGCTCCCGACAAGCCGGGGAACTACCCCTTTGTCTGTACTTTTCCCGGGCACTGGCGGATGATGAACGGTATCATGAATGTGGTGGAAAAAAATGACCTTACCGGCCAGTAAATTTTTTGAAGATAGGGCTCCTTCGAGTCACACTAACGATTGCAATCCATCTATTATGAAACATACTATGAACTTATACACATTGAACAGACTATTGATATTATGTCTTTTGTCAGGGATCGGTAGCGCTGTGCTGGCACAGGGAGCTTCTGTATCTGCTACCACAAAAAAACAGGCAAAAGGTATTCGTACCCTGATTGTCGGAGGAGGGAGCTCCCATGATTTTGACCGCTGGTACAAAGAAGAGGACGTTGAAACCCTTGAGAAAAAAGGGCTGGCTACCGTCCAGTACACAGACAATACCGACTCTATCATTCATTATCTGTCTGAGATAGATGTACTGTACCTGAGCAACAACCAACCGATCAAAGATCCGGCTACCAGAAAAGCTATCTTCGATTTTGTGGAAGAAGGCAATGGCCTGGTTTTGGGGCACGCGGCACTGTGGTATAACTGGAAAGACTGGCCGGAATACAATGCCCAGCTGGTGAGTGGTGGCTCCCGCGGACATGACCGTTACGGAGAGTTTACCGTGGAAATTGACAAAAACCACCCCGTCACCAAAAAGGTCAAATCGTTTACCTTGAAAGACGAGCTATATTATTTTGAACCCGATCCTGCCGGTCCGGGTATCGAAGTACTGGCTACCGCCAAAGGTGCTGACAAAAGCTTTCCTTCTGTCTTTGTAGTGAAACATGCCAAAGGAAAAATAGTAGGGATCGCGTTAGGGCATGATGCCGAATCGCATGAACTGCCTGCCTATCAGACCCTCCTGCGCAATGCGGTACAATGGGCTGCTCAATAAGCAAGTCAAAGTAAGTTAATAAGACCCTATAGGGCTTTTCTCCAAACAGAAAGGGCCTGTCGGGTCAACATCTTTCATGATCATTCAACAACACTAACAAAACATGAGTCAGAAAAAAATCACTGTAGTCATTGTCGGTATGGGATTTGGAAAAGAGTTTATTCCCATCTACCAGAAACATCCTAACATAGAAAAAGTGGGTATCTGTACCCGTAATCCTAACACCCTGGAAGAGCTGGCGACAAAATTTAACTTGGATAAAGAACTTTGTTTTACCAACTTTGAAGAGGTACCGGGCCGGGCTGATGTGGATGCCATCCATATTGTGACCCCGGTGCCAGACCATGCCCGCATGACGCTGGCTTCCTTAAGGGCTAATAAGCATACGGCCTGCACCATCCCCATGGCCATGACCGTTGAAGACTGCAAAGCCATTGTAGAGGCTAAAAGAAAAGCCAACAAAGTGTATATGATGATGGAGACCGCCCTGTATACCAGAGAATTTTTATATGGGCTGGAACTGGCAGAGAGCGGCAAATTAGGAAAGATACAGTTTGTGAGAGGGTCTCACATACAGGATATGAGCATGGAAGGCTGGGCTGAATACTGGAAAGGTTTTCCACCCATGCTGAATGGTACGCATGCGATTTCCCCACTGTTACGCATCAACAATACCAAAGCTGAGTCGGTAGTATGTCATGGGTCAGGCAAGTTGAGCGAAGACCTGGCTAAAAGATATGGTTCTCCTTTTGCCGTAGAGACGGCCACCTTTACCCTGAAAAATTCTGACGTGATCGCAGAGGCTACCCGGTCATTGTTCGACGTGGTGCGCCAGTACAGAGAAAGTTATGATGTCTATGGTACCAAGATGTCTTTTGAATGGGAACAGCTGCAAGATGAAGGCCATAGCTTGTTTGAAGGAGGAGAAAGCGCCCGCCGGTTGGATGTGCCCGATACCGACCAACTGCTGATCAGTGAAATTGCTGATTTTACAAAAAGAGAAAGAATTGATGACCCCAACCACGTTTCTTTCTTGCAGGGAGCTGGTCATGGTGGCTCTCACCCTCACCTGGTGCAGGAATTTGTCGCTGCTATTGTGGAGAACAGAAACTCAGCCGTAGATGCGGATGTGGCGGCGAACTATACTTGTGCCGGTATTTGTGCACATGAATCTGCCATGAACAATGGGAAGCGAATCAGCATTCCCGATTTTGAATCATAAACGGTTATTAATTTTAGGTTGTAACTATGAGAAGTGTGGGAATGAGTTTTCATTCTCACCTTTTTATGTAAAGAAAAACATATGCAATTTGGCGTCAGCACCTTTGTGTGGGTATCCCCCTTCACCACTAAAGATTTTGAATTGGTTTATAAAGTCAAAGAGATGGGCTTTGATATCCTGGAAGTGGCGGTAGAAAATAAAGACCTTATCGATTGGGCCCGGTTAAAGGAGCTAGTCAAATCGGTGGGGTTGAAAGTAACAGTCAGTGGGGCTTTTGGTCCGGAAAGAGATATTTCCAGCGATGATCCGGGCATCCGGGCACAAGGACTGGAATACATTACGGATTGTATTCAGATTGCGGCAGCCATGGAAAGCCCCATCTTTGGCGGTCCGGTCTATTCTGCGGTTGGTAAAACCCGCTACGTGTCTGAAGATCAGAAACAAAAGGAAAGAGACTGGTGTGTGGAAAATTTAATAAAAGCAGGCAAAGTCGCACAGGACTTTGGCGTCATCGTGGGTGTCGAACCACTCAACCGATTTGAAAGTGATATGGTCAATACAGCCGACCAGGCCATTTCCCTTGTCAGAGAAATAGACCACCCCAACATCAAAATTCAGCTGGATACTTTTCACTGTAATATTGAAGAAAAAAATATCCCGGATACCATCAGGAAAGTAGGAAAAGAACTACTTTGCCATGTGCAAGGCAACGAAAGTGATAGAAGTACGCCCGGTACCGCTCATCTGGACTGGACAGGTATTGCCAAAGCATTAAAAGAAATCAGCTACGACGGAGCCATCGTCATAGAAACATTCGGAGCGCCTTCTAAAGAACTCGCCAGAGCCGCCTGTATCTGGAGACCTTTGGCCAGCAGTCCGGATGCACTGGCCAGGGAAGGGCTGCGATTTTATCAGAAGCTATTCGCCTCCTGACGCAACTGAGTGTATCATACGCAATTCAAACATACTAACCTATGAACAGATATTTAGCATTAACATTTCTGATCTTTCTGATGACCGCGACAGCCATGGCACAAGAAACCCAGTGGCAGGTCGCGGGCGACAAGCTCATCACTTCCTGGGCAGAGCAGGTGAATCCTGAAAAACCGATGCCGGAATATCCCCGTCCGCAGATGGTGCGTGACTCCTATCATAACCTGAACGGGCTCTGGGATTATGCCGTACAAGGCAAAGCAGAGGCGCAACCTTCCTCCTTTGAAGGTAAAATTATGGTACCCTTCGCCATAGAGTCCGCCTTATCTGGGGTAGGACAAAGAGTGGGACAGGACAGCACCCTGTGGTATAAAACCACTTTTACGCTGCCTCGTGCCATGCGCAGAAAAAATGTGCTGCTGCATTTTGGTGCCGTAGACTGGGAAACGGAAGTATTTGTGAATGGAGAAAGTGTAGGCAAACATCAGGGAGGCTATGATCCTTTCTTTTTTGATATCACCGCTCAGCTGAAAGGCAATGGTGCCCAGGAACTGGTCGTGAAAGTCTGGGACCCTACCAACGATGGGCCACAGCCCCGGGGCAAGCAGGTAAAAGATCCGGAAGGCATCTGGTATACGCCGGTGACCGGCATTTGGCAAACCGTTTGGCTGGAAGCCGTACCGGAAACACACATCCTCCATACCAAAAATACGCCCGATGTAGATAACAATACCTTTACCGTGGCTGCTGAGGTAGCCAACCCTCAGGCAGGAGATCAGCTGCGGGTGAAAATTATGGAAGAGGGTAACACCGTAGCAGAACAGACGGTGGCTGCAGGTGAAGAAGCGAGTGTGTCGTTAGAAAATCCTACACTCTGGTCGCCAGACAATCCGCATCTGTATGATCTGGATATTGCCCTGGTGAGAAACGGTAAAGTGGTTGATGCTGTTCAAAGTTATGGGGCCATGCGTAAGATCAGCATGGAGCCGGATGAAAATGGCATTCAGCGCATGATGTTCAACAACGAGTTTGTCTTTCAGTATGGTCCGCTGGATCAGGGATGGTGGCCGGATGGCTTGTATACGGCTCCCACTGACGAAGCACTGCTTTTTGATATTGAGAAAACCAAAGAGATGGGCTTTAACATGATCCGCAAACATGTGAAGGTAGAACCGGCCCGCTGGTATTACTATTGCGATAGTGTAGGAATGCTGGTCTGGCAGGATATGCCTAGTGGCGATATGGGCAACCGGTGGAACCCACGTCCGGGCGTGGTGGGTATTGGCACTGAAAAAGATCGTACGGAGGAGTCAGAAAAGATTTTCAGAACAGAGTGGCAGGCTATCATGGATGCCAACTATAACTTTCCTTCCATTGTGGTATGGGTGCCTTTTAATGAAGCCTGGGGGCAGTTCAACACCGAAGAGATTACCAACTGGACCATGGAATATGATCCGACACGCCTGGTCAACTCGGCCAGTGGTGGCAACTTCTTCCCGGTAGGCCATATCATGGATCTGCACAACTATCCGGATCCAGCCATGCCCGATCCCGCTTTGTTTGGTAAAGAGCGTACCATTGTGCTGGGCGAATTCGGAGGCCTGGGCCTGCCGGTAGAAGGACATACCTGGCAACAGAAAGATAACTGGGGCTATCAGAGCTTTAAAAACAAAGAAGAACTGATGGAGCGCTATGAGCAGTTGATAGAGGATCTGGCGCCTTTGATTCCTAAAGGACTTTCAGCAGCGGTCTATACCCAAACAACCGACGTAGAGGTTGAAGTCAACGGACTGATGACCTACGACCGCAAAGAGATGAAGTTCTCTCCGGAAGAGTTAAGCAAATTACACCAGAAACTGTACAATGCTCAAATTGTGAGAGGTAAGTAAAACTAATTTATTATTTACATCAATTATAGTGGAAGGGTTGACTATAAATAGGTAGATCTGCTCTTAATAACAAGCCACTGGAGAGTGGCTTCTCTATGTTAAAACCATAATTTGACCAACTAATCACATTACTACTATGCCAAACCCATGGACGGGTAAGGGAAACCCTTACAGCAGACAAGAAGTCAGAGAAAGACTGCAAAGCAGCCTGGATCAACAAAAGGCCATTATTGCCGCTGGAGCAGGCACGGGCATCAGTGCCAAGTTCATAGAGAAAGGAGGGGCTGACCTGCTGATCATCTACAACTCAGGCCGCTTTCGCATGGCAGGCCATGGCTCCACAGCCGGGCTGATGGCCTATGGGGATGCCAATGCCGTGGCCATGGACATCGGAGAGTTTGAGGTGCTGCCTGTGGTGGAAGACATCCCGGTCATCTGTGGGGTGCATGGCTCGGATCCTCGTCGCAGGATGTGGCACCACCTGTTAAAAGTCAGGGAGATGGGCTTTTCAGGAGTGAACAACTTTCCTACCCACTGCATTGTGGATGGACATTTCAGAGCAGTGTTGGAAGAAACAGGCATGGGCTTTGACAAAGAAGTGGAGATGGTCAGGCTGGCCTCCAAGATGGATTTGTTTTCTATTGTGTATGTGGCCCAGCCGGAAGAAGCCCGTCAGATGGCTCAGGTGGGGGCTGATGCCCTCATCGCTCATGTGGGCACCACAGTAGGAGGCTCAGTGGGGGTGGTAGAGGCCAGTTGCAGCATGGCAGAAGCCATAGAGCGGACCCAACAGATCCTGCAGGCAGGCAGGCAGGTGAATCCTGACATCTTTGTGCTCACCCATGGAGGCCCGGTCAACACCCCGGAGGATGTGCAAGAGATACTCTCGCAGACCGAGGCCCAGGGATTTGTGGGGGCTTCCTCGCTGGAGCGCATGGGGGTGGAAGCCTCCCTGACAGACCTGACCCGTCGCTTTAAAGCCATTCCACTTACCAACAAGAAAAAATAGGGCGGATACCAGCGACTGTGTTACCAGGAGTATTTGTTTTTAGCTTTCATTTTTTTCATAATTGATCATCAGCAAACTTATTTTTTGTGTCAATGGTAAGAATAATAAACATCAGTTTCATTTTCACCGCTATCGGCTTTCTTGGGTTAACCACTGGATGCAACAACCCAGGTCAGCAGCAACAGGAGCAGGTGGCGGCTCCGCCTGTCGTCAATCCTGTGTTGCCAGGAGACCGGCCCGACCCGACGGTCATCAAAATTGGAGATACCTACTGGGCCTCGGCTACTTCTAACGAATGGTCTCCCTTGTTTCCAATTTTTAAGTCGGACGACCTGCTGCACTGGGAGCTGGTGACTTACGTATTTCCTGAAGGGGCTCCCGACTGGGCGGTCAATAATTTTTGGGCACCCGAACTGGCCTATGATTCCACACAAAATAAAGTATACGCCTATTATACGGCTCGCGACAAAGAGACGAAACGCTTGAGTGTGGCTGTGGCCAGTGCCGACAGTCCGGAAGGGCCTTACCAGGATCACGGGCCGCTGGTTGCTCAGGAACTGGGCTCCATCGATGCTTTTGAAGCCAGGGACAAAGAAGGAAACCTGTACCTGTTATGGAAAGAAGATGGTAACAGTAAGGGGCAGCCAACGCCTCTCTGGGCACAAAAGATTAACGAAGAACGTACCGCTCTGGTCGGAGAGAAGCAGGAACTGTTTCGTAACGATGCCGATTGGGAAGGAAATCTGGTAGAAGGGATCAGCATCTTTACCAAAGGAGATTATTTTTACGCGACCTATTCCGCAGGAGCCTGTTGTGAAACTACCTGCAATTATAAAACGGGCGTAGCCCGTGCCACCAATCTGTTGGGACCCTGGGAAAAGTATGAACAGAATCCTGTCTTACAAAACAATTCAGACTGGCAATGTCCGGGCCATGGTACGGTTGTGGAAAAACAGGGGGATTTATACCTGCTCTATCATGCGTATAATACCAAAGGGAGTGTATATGTAGGCCGTGAAGGAGTATTGGAAAAGATTGTCTGGACAGAAGACGGTTGGCCCACTTTTGAGAATGCTGCCCTCTACAACCGGGATAAAGAAACCCTCACCTATGAAGAGGATTTTCAATCGGAGCTGAGCCCTGTCTGGCAATGGCGAGTCACCCAGAACATCAACTATACCACTGACGAAAAGGGCTTGTTGCTGGGAGCTTCCCGTGAAAATAATGAGCTGGGCACACTGCTGGTACAGCCTTCACAGTCACCCAACTATGAGATGCTGGCAACGGTTGACCTCAGCCAGACCGGTGACCAGGCCATGGGGGGGATTGCGTTGGTAGGGGCTGCCCACAATGGCTTTGGCGCTCCTATAGCGGCTATGGGTGTATCGGCCAGTCAAAAGGGATTGCAGGTCTGGCAAACCATAGAAGGAAATACGGAGGTAATCAGTGAAGCTCCCCTTGAAAAGGCCAATGAAACCCTCGGGTTAAAGATGGAGGTCTCGGAAGGACACCTGCTGACTTTCTCTTTTCAGCGGGGGGATCGCTGGCAGGTGCTGGCAGAAAAACAGGATGCCTCCCATTTAGTACCCTGGGGGATGGGGTTCCGGCTAGGGTTAGTCGCCAAAGGGGATTCAACGCAGTTTGTCAATTTCAAACAAGTACAAATGAAAAACTTCTGATCCGTACAGAGCTGTTGACAGTAAGCGGTAGAGGAATGACAGGCTTATCATAGGGATGAAAAAACAGTAGCATATCGGATTACACAGAGCATAAAAAAAGGCCTTGCTGAGGAAGAATTTCAGCAAGGCCTGTTATTTTTTTAAATGGTCCGCCGCTACTGCGCTTTGAACTCTATAAATTGCAGGGCAGCCGTTCCCGATTCCTGTTCATTGTTGACAGTACTCACAATATACAGGTCATGGCGTTTACCGTCCGTCACAGGTTCCATCTCTAAGCGCAACATCTTGCCTCCCAGACCTTCTGTCTCTTGAGGAGCATTTTCTCCCTCTAAAACAGCTTCCCCTATCTTTTTTCCATCGGGGCTATCCAGATGCAGAGAGAAAGTATAGCCGTATTGTGGAGGCTTCTGCCAGCCCACCAGGAGTTCGGCAGCTTTCACCCCTGTTAAATCCAGACTGTCCAGACTAAAGGACCCCTGGCTTTTGGGTACGATCATCAACCGGTTTCCATTCATATTAAAGGAAGAAAACTCTTGGAGGTTGCGGGCACCGGCAAAGTTCATTTTGCTGTTTTGCAAGACCACAGCAGTATTTCCTGTCAATGGCTTGACGCCAGAACTCCCCTTGTCTGTATAACTGGCGGAGAGAATCAGCACCCCATTGTCGGTAGGTTTTTTATCCAGCGTAGGTTTCACGGTTCCACTGGCCGGTAGAGAATTACTGGTTTGTCCGCCACCTGTAAGCGACTGTATGTAGGTAATGATCTGTCGGGCATCCCCTTCTTTCAGATCTGGATGGGCAGGCATGGCAGTCTCTCCCCATACGCCTGAGCCTCCTTTGATGATCTTACCTACCAGGTAAGGCACTGCATCCGGAGTGTCCTGATACTTTTTAGCGACCTCTGTGTAAGAAGGACCGATAGATTTTTCATTCTCCTTGTGGCAGGCTTTACAATCCAGCGACTGTACCAGGCTTTTGCCCGTCATCGCTTCTGTCATGACCTGGTGCCCCTGGGAGGCGGCTGCTTTATCGCTCCCTTCCACATAATCGGCAGAAACAAAGAGACTGGACAAATCAGAAGCGGCTGATGGATCGTCCTTATCCTCTACTTTCACTGAGTAGGACACAGGCTTGTTGGGAAAATAGAAGGTCTGATTTCCTTCTATGGTAATATCCACCACAGGGGCTTCATTGCCAGCGTAGACCGGCACCGTCACACTCTGGGCCGTACCTTCTTTGTCATCGCTCACAGTCACGGCAATGGCATATTCGCCGGCTTTGGCAAACGTATGTTCCAGCCGGGGTTCGTTGGTTGTCTTCGTTTCCCCATTGCCCAAATCCCATGTATAAGTCAAAGGATCACCTTCAACATCTTTCGCATCTACCGTAGCCACCACCGAAAAAGGCAGCGCACCGGAGGTCTTGTCCACGATCAGGTCTTGTACTTTGGGAGCCAGGTTGCCCGGATTGTAGTCTATTCTTGACAACCCTGCATCGGCGTTCTGACTGAACCACCCATTGCCGTATTCCAGCATATACAGTTTGCCATCAGGACCTACTTCCAGGTCGATGAGTGCATTGAGCTTGGTGTTTTCCATGAATGGCTCCATCTTATCGTAATCCCCGTTGGGCTGCATGGTAACTGCTTTGATCCAGCCACGGACCCAGTCATAGATAAACAGTTTATTATTGTAATAATCGGGCATCCGGGTTTCTTCCGGATACAGATCCGTATAATAAACCGGGCCTGCCATCGCATTTCTGCCTCCCGTCTTTAGCTGAGGAAAATCCTGAGAAGGGGCATAGGGGTACCAGATAAAGGCCGGCTGCGCCGGAGGCAAAGCCTGTAGCCCTGAGTTGTTATTAGACGTGTTGACCGGTTCTGCCGGGTCAAACATTTCTCCTGGCTGTCCTGTGGCGTAGTCATACTCCCGATATGCATAGTTGTTACCCACAAACAAGGGCCATCCGAAAAAGCCTGCCTGCCGGGCCTGGTTCACTTCGTCATAACCACGGGGCCCTCTCACATCCAGACTATCATTGCTCGCATCAGGGCCTACCTCACCCCAGTACAAATAGCTGTTTTTCTGATCCACAGAGATACGGTAGGGATTGCGGTTGCCTTGAACGTATATCTCAGGCCGGGTACCTTCCTGTCCTTTCGCATAGAGGTTGCCCTCTGGTATCTCATAGCTGCCATCTTCTTTGACACGGATCCGCAATATCTTTCCCCGGAGGTCATTGGCGTTGCCGGAAGTACGTCTGGCATCATACTGCTCATGTCCCGGACGGTCATCCAGTGGTGCAAAGCCATTGTTGACATAAGGTTGTTCAGGCTCGTTGAAAGGTGTGGAGTTGTCGCCCGTAGACAGGTAGAGTAGCCCGTCCTTATCAAAGGCGATAGAACCGCCCGTATGGCAGCAGATTTCTCTTTGAGAATAAAACTGAAGGATCACCTGCTCTGATTGCTTATGAATCGAATCGTTCTCAAATTTGAAACGGGACAAGCGGTTGACGGAGGTATCCATCGGGCTATAGAAAATGTATACATAATGATTTTCGTCAAAATTGGGGTCTGCTTTGATACCCAAGACACCTTCTTCTGCATTGACCCCTTTCGTATTGGTCTTCCAGTACACATTCAAAAAGCCGGCATCTGTCACGGTAGAATCTCCGTTTTTATACAGCAAAATCTCTCCACGACGCTGCGCTACCAAAATATCCAGGTTGGGAAGGATGGTCATTTCCGTGGGTTCAAAGAAACTGCCGGACACCAACATAGTCTTGGTAAACCGGTCTTCTACAGGTACCAGCTGGGTGGTAGCTTTCGAATAATTCAGCTCTTTATTATCACCAATGGCGTATTCAATCCCTGCCAGAAGGTGTTTGAGATATTCTTCCTCCGCATAGGTTTCATTGGTATGGCCGGAAGCGGTATAGAATGCCCGGCCACCGTCATATTCATGATACCAGGCCATGGGGTGTTCACCCATATCAGCCCCGCCCTGGTAGCTGTTTTCATCGATGGTCATCAGGACATTCACTTCATCGTTTAGCTTTTTATAGCTATACCATTCATCGGTACGGTTCCATTGGTCGGGTAAAAATTCTGTGGCAGGATGCTCTTTATTCACCACCTGCAGGACCCCTGGCTGAACGTTGGGAAAAGTGTCGTTGATGCCGGGATGATCCGCAAAGTAGCCGCCTACCATCCGTCCGTACCATCCCCAGTCATATTCTGTATCGGCTGCCGCATGGATTCCTACAAAGCCACCTCCAGCTTGTATATATCGCTCGAAGGCTGCTTCCTGATAATGGTTCAATACATCCCCTGTGGTATTCAAGAAAATAACGGCGGAATAATTTTGTAAACTGTCTTCTGTAAACATGTCGGCATTAGAAGTAGTGTCTACTGTCATGCCGTTTTCATTTCCCAACTGCTGGATGGCTGCAATACCGGTGGGAATAGATTGATGCTGATAGCCTGCTGTTTTACTGAAAACCAGAATTCTAGGTTGTCCTGAACGTTGAGCACAGGAGGTGATTAGGCAAAGGACACCAGCCAGCAGGACCAGGCCTTTGATCATAGCAAAATAGTTTTTCATTATAATCGATTTAATAGATAGTAACTTGTTTAAGTGTAACATATTGTGGATACGCGTATACATACCTAACATTAAAAACCAAAAGATAATCCAGCCGAAAGCGCTTCCTGATATTTCTTCCTGTTGAAGCGATAGTAATAGGGGGATTTATGGGGACCTACCTTTTTACGTTCTTCCAGCCGCTCCAGGATGCCTAATCCTAACATCCTTTTCTGAAAATTCCTCCTGTCTAAAGGTTTTTCCAGCATGGTTTCATAGAGCTTCTGGAGTTCGGGCATGGTAAATTTTTCAGGCAGCAGGTTATAACCCACCGGCTGGTAGTTGAGTTGCAGCCGCACCGTTTGCAATGCCTTTTCCACCATCAGGGCATGATCAAAGACCAAGGAGGGTAGATCGTGTACATCCCACCACTGGTATCGCGCGGTAAAGTAATCCAGTATAGGATTTACCCTGGAAAATTCTACCAGGGCATAATATCCGATAGAGATGGTACGATCCAGCAGCCAGTGATCGGTAGCAAGCGGCACTTTCAGGACTTCCTTCAAATAATTCATGTTGTCAGCGCTGACCCTGTTAGGATCACCAAAAGACTGAAATTGTTTTAAGAAAATATCGTTCAATCCCGTTCTTTCATTCAGAATACGTTGGGCAGCCACATCCAACGGTTCGGAACGCAGGATATGGCCGCCCGGTAAAGCCCAGTCCTCCAGGAATTTTGACTTCAGCAACAGAATTTTCAGCTCGTTGTCGTGAAAACCAAAGACTGCACAGTCAATGGACACATGAGGAAGGAATCGCTCACCTCCGTTTCGGATATAATCGAGCAGTTCTTTTTCAGTATTCATCAGAAAAAAACAAGAAAAACAAATGTAAATAAATTATTGTGTATCTGATACACATTAGCTTTGTTTTGCACTATTTTTTTGAGCCATCCATAGAGCCTGTTCGACTGCTGACTGTTGAGGTAAAACATGACTGTAGGCTGATCATTCAACATAGACAGGATGTCTCAACCTATTATGTCACTTAGAGGTCCATGTCAAGTAAAAAGGAGCTCAGCGATTTGCCATGTTTATCCAGGGCCGTAGAACTGGTGACCCCTCCTGCCAAGGCTTCATACAGCACAAAATTGAAGGCTCCCAGTTGGGGCAGCTCGTACCGGACCACGTTTCCTTTCACAAGCTGATGAAACCATTGTTTCACCTTCTCTGCCGTCACCTTTTCTCTGACCAGCTCAAAGTGCGTTTTATCATAGACAACCAGGACAATGTTGGCTATATTGCCCTTATCGCCCGTTCGGGCATGTGCAATTTCCCACAGTTTCATCTCTTATTGTATTTCTTTATAAATTACTTTCGTTGGAACCTCTGATTTGGGCACCAGGATAGATGCGATGGCGATGACTTCTTCTACAGAACGGGTGGCTCCTCCACCCCCCGCAGGCCCGTTGGTATACAGGGCTTCTACTTCGTTGGCAATCTGCTGCGCTTCTATTTTTTGTGCCGTTCTTCCGGCTACTCTGAGCCTGACTTCCTGAACAGGGGTTTGCTCAGGCAGTTGAAGAGGTGAGATCGCATTAACACCGATGAGATCCATGCGGAGGTCTTCAATGGGCCAGGGTTGCAGTGCCAGCCTTTTCTGAATGATATCTGAGGCCAGCTTAGCCCTTTCCAGGCAGTTTGTGCCACCATAACTGATTTCTCCAACTCCCAGAAATCCATGACGATAGCCAACACTTACCTTGTAGGTGTCGGTGGCCGGTGAACCACTGGCACCCTGAAAGCCTACCTTGTCTTTTCCCAGGGTAGTAAAATGGACCTTCGAGAAATCAGCTACACAATCCGGGGTAATATAGCGGGCAGGATCATGAATCTCATAGAGCAACTGTTCGGTACAGGTGGCTGTGCTGATAATGCCGCCGCTTCCTTCCACCTTCGATACCACACCCTGCCCGGACTCCTCCACTTCTATATAAGGAAAACCAAGGTTCCACAGATCGGGGACTTCCTTCTTGCCTGGGTCGGCAAAATAACCTCCAGAAATTTGTCCGGCACATTCCAGCAAATGACCGACCAGCGTTCCTTTTCCTAATTTGTCATGCTCCTCTGCAGACCAACCGAAGCTATAGATCAGGGGGGCCAGAAACAGAGAGGGATCGGCTACCCTCCCTGTGAGGATGATATCGGCGCCGGCCTGCAAGGCTTCTACCAGCGGCCACGCCCCCAGATAAGCATTGGCAGAGATCATGTTGCCTGACAGGGAGGAGAGCGGTTTTCCGGTTTCCAAAATGGGCAGGTCATGGTATCGGTCCAAAGACGGGAAAATGTCGTCGCCCAGGATGGCTGCTATCTTCATGCCTTTGAGTCCCATGGTTTTTGCCATGTCACTAAGGATGTTCATGGCACTTTCAGGATGGGCCGCACCCATATTTGTCAATACTTTTACGTTGTGCTGATACGCCAGCGGCAGCACTTTTTCCATGCGGTAGGTCAACAGCGGGTTGTATCCTTTAGAAGGATCCTGCTGCTTTTCCTTCTGCGCCAGGGCGATCGTCCGTTCTGCCAGACATTCAAAGCCTATGAAGTCCAGCTTTCCCTGTTCCAATAAGGTGAGCGCAGGTTCCAGTCTGTCGCCCCCGTAGCCTGCTCCACTGCCTATTCTTATTTTTTTCATCCTGTTCAAAAGGTAATAGCTCCTGTGAGCAATGAGACAAAAAGAATCAAAAGGGTAACCAGGAAAGCATAAGGAATGGTCTTACGCTGATGATCACCCAGGTCCACGCCGGTCAGTCCTATGAGCAGGTAGGTAGCCCCTGTCAGCGGACTGACAGGAAATCCTGTTGTCATCTGACCGATGATGGCAGCCCTGCCCACTTCTATGGCTTCGCCCTGAAAATGGGTAGCCGTTGTGGCCAGTAGCGGTAATATACCGAAATAAAAGGAGTCCGGATCAAAGAGCAGACTGGCGGGCATCGATAAGACCCCTGTGATAAATGCCAGATGCCTGCCGACGGGAGCAGGAATGTAATCCACCGCCACCTGGGCCATGGCCTCTATCATGCCAGAGCCTTTGAGAATACCTGTAAAACAACCGGCAGCAAAAAGGATACTTGCCATCAGCAGAGCCGCCTTGGCATGGGCGTTGATCCGCTCACTTTGCTCCTGTAAACGGGGGTAGTTGATACTGACAGCGATGGCAAAAGCGATCATAAAGATCACATGCGGTGGGGCAAAAGCGGTAATCAGGGCAGTCACTGAAACGATGATCAGCAGGATATTGACCCACAACAGTTTGGGCCTTTGCCAGCCATCCTCTTCTTGGAGGGCATGGTGTTGAAGGTTGATCTGCCGGGCAGGCTGCTTTATCCTTTTTCTTTCCTGTATTCCCAACAGATAGGAGAGCAGCAACACAGCCAGCAAACCGGTGCATACCGGAAGGAGTAAGGGATTAAACAGGGTGGTAACCTCTACCTCCAGGGCAGTAGCCGCCCTGAGGGTAGGCCCACCCCAGGGCAGAATATTCATGGTGCCTGCCGACAGGGCTACAATGGTAGCCAGCGTTGACCTTTGCATCTGCAAGGCATCATAGAGAGGAAGCAGCGCAGGGATGGTGACCAGAAAAGTGACAGCACCAGAACCATCCAGATGAACCAGCATGGCCAGCAGGGCAGTGGCCACCGCGACACGCGCCGGATCATTTCCTGCCTTGGTCAGTAGCCGGTGGATGATGGGGCGGAAAGTACCTGCATCTGTCAGAATACCAAAAAACAGAATGGCGAAGATAAACATGACTCCAGTCGTGGAGATGGCAGTGATCCCTTCCGTCATGAAGGTCAATATCTCCGTGGTGAACCCTCCGATGAGTGCCGTTGTGACCGGTACTACAATCAGAGCAACCACAGGCGATACGGTTTTGGTCATGACCAGAACCAGCAGCAGTGTGATGGTTAAAATCCCCAGAAATGCTAGCATACGGTTATGAAGTAGTTTTAGAATGGTTAGCAGTCGCTGGTATAAGGTTCTATCATAGAAAAGACAGCTGACCTTCTTTCAATTTTGCTTCGTAGGCCTCTTTTTTAAATCGGTATAAATAAGGAGCTTTATAGGCGCCTCCTCTTCTTCGTTCTTTCAAACGTTCCAGGATTTCTAGACCCAGCATTTTTTTGTAAAAGTTACGGGCATCTAATGTTCTGCCTAAGATCGTTTCATAGAGTCGCTGTAGCTCGGGCATGGTAAATTGATCTGGCAAAAGATTATAGCCTACAGGTTGCCAGTGTAATTCCATGCGCAATGCTTTCAAGGCCATTGCGATCATTTCATTATGATCAAACAAGAGGGGAGGGACTTCGTGAATGTCCCACCACTGGCATTCGTCGGTATACACATCCGGTGTGGGAGAAACTCTGGAATAGTCAACCAGGGCATAGTAACCAATAGAGATAGCCCGGTCATACCATACCTCCCGGGGAATGATATGGCTCAGCTTTTCCTGTATCTCACTTTTGTCGTAGCGATGCAGGTCACCGAAGACATGATATTGTTTCAGGTAGATTTGTTCCAGACACGTTCTTTCTTTTAACACCCTGGCTGCCGCCGCGTCGATGGATTCATCCTTCCGGATAGGTCCACCGGGCAGGCTCCATTCCTGGGTTCCTTTCCATCGGAGTAGCAACACCCTCAACTGCCCCTGATGAAAGCCCAGAATGATGCAATCCAGGGTTAGCTGTGGTATCCACAGGGTGTTGGTATGCGATTTCAACGGAAGTCTCACTTTTGAAGGCATGCCCAAAGATAAAATTTTCATTATGTATTTTTGACATATTAGAAATTATTTTTATCATTATGTAAAAATTACATATTATATGAAAGGGATTCATTTTACGTTTTGTTCTTGGCTCTTCCTTCAAAGTTTATATTCCTTTGGGGCTACCGTAGATACCCTTGAGATTTACAGTGCCGCCATGCAAAAGACATACCGGGCGGCGGTGGTGTTACCGGACTCTTATCATCAAAATGAGAGGGCCTATCCTGTGTTGTATCTGTTGCATGGCGGGGGCGGTCAGTTTAGCGATTGGCTCAAACAAACACCCGACAAGCAGTTAATACATACCCTGGCCGATCAGTATAACCTTATCGTGGTGACACCGGAAGGGGAGAAACTGAGTGGCTACCTGGACAGTCCGGTGTTGCAGGAAAATCAGTTTGAAACCTATATTACCCGGGAGGTGCTCTCTAAAATTGACGACACCTACCGCACCATTGCCGAACGAAAAGGCAGGGTGATTACCGGATTGAGTATGGGTGGGCATGGTGCTCTGTATTTAGCCACTCGTCATCCGGAATTGTATTGTGCAGCGGGCAGCATGAGTGGGGCGCTGGATTTAAATCTGGACAACTGGAAGATCACCTCTGAATTTGCGCAGCAAATCACACCGGGCTTCGAGCGCATTTTAGGACCAATGGGAGGGCAGCCGGACCATTATGCGACCCATTCGGTGGTCAATATGGTGGAGCGTATTAAAGAGAACAAGATGCCTCTGATGATAGACTGTGGCGTGGACGACTTCTTATTAGAAACCAACCGGGAACTGCATAGAAGATTGGTGTATGCCAAAGTACCTCATGTATATACGGAAATGCCGGGTGGCCATACATGGGAATACTGGGAAAACTCCCTTCCGTATCACGTGCTGTTCTTTCATAAGATACTGACCGCTCAGGGCGTCACGATACCTTAACCAATAATACCTACAACCTTATGACTACATGCCTCAAACCACTGTTGATCTGTCTGTACATCCTTGCTTCAGCCTTTCCTGTATTAGGAGCCCGGGTGGATACCCTGGAGGTAGTGAGTAAGTCTATGCAGCAAAACATCAAGGCCGCAGTCGTGGTGCCGGATCGTTATGCGCAGGGGCAGGAGGCATTTCCTGTCTTGTATCTGTTGCATGGAGGCACCGGCAGCTACCGTGACTGGCTGACCAAAACACCTGATCCCAATTTATTACACCAGTTGGCCGATCAGTACCACCTGCTCATAGTAACACCCGACGGGGGACCCAGGAGCTATTATTTTGACAGCCCTTTGGATGCCAGCAGCCAGTACGAAACATTTATTGCCCAAGAACTCACTGAAACCATTGATCGTACTTACCGAACCCTTCAGGATAGAAAAGGTCGGGTGATCGCCGGTCTTTCTATGGGAGGTCATGGAGCGTTTTACATCGCTACCCGGCATCCTGAGTTGTATTGTGCGGCAGGCAGTATGAGCGGCGTCATGAACATCAACACGGCCACCTGGAAAGTTCCGGAAGATTTCGCTCAGTCGAGGGCTGAAAACTTCGCCCGGTTGCTGGGACCGCCAAAAGATGCGGCCAACCCCTATCCGGAATACACCGCGGTAGGGTTAACCAGCCAGATGAAAACCAATAAGGTGAAGCTTATTTTTGATTGTGGGGTAGATGATTTCTTAATAGAGACCAACCGTGATCTGCACCGCCGTCTGTTAGCCAACCAGACACCCCATGACTATACGGAACGACCGGGCGGCCATACCTGGGAGTATTGGGAGAATGCGTTGCCTTACCATGTCCTTTTCTTTCATAAGCTATTTAAGGCCCATGGCGTAGCGATTCCGTAAAGTGATGCCTGCCATCCTGCTTCGGACAATGAATAACTGACATCATGACTATTCTAGTTTGCACACAATCTGATAAAATACCTGTCTATGAAAAACCTACTGCTACACACCCTGTTTTTTCTAACCTCCGGCCCTTTGTGGGTCATGGGGCAAAAAGATTTAATTGACTGACAGTTCGGTTCCTTTCACTTGTAACAGACCCAAAGAGATAAGGTTCGAGAGGAGTCCTTTTGTTCAAATTTACTATTTTTAACTACCCACAAGTTAATCTGCGCTACATGAAGAGTGATGGCACAAATCAAAGAAGATACTTCCTGAAAAAGCTTGCCTATACCGGTTTGGGAGGGGTTATTACTCATCAGGTGATCGCAGACGGACTGGCATCGGAAAATCTTTTTTATCAATCGGATAAAAGATATACTTTCTTGTTTCAGGGGGATTCCATCACAGACGGAAATCGTAGTCGGGATGATGACTGGAATCATTTGATGGGGCACGGTTATGCGTATCTGATCGCAAGCCGGTTATGGTTTGATTATCCCAAGGAGGAACTCTTCTTTGTAAATCGTGGAATCAGCGGAGACAAAGTGACAGACCTGTCAAGCCGGTGGCAGGAAGATACGTTGGCTATCCAACCGGATGTGTTGAGTATTTTGATAGGTATCAATGATGTGGAAAAAGCCATAGAAGGGGACACTTCCTTCAGTGCTGAAAGCTATGAAAGAGAGTACAGGGCGCTGTTGGCACAAACGAAGAAAGCATTACCCGGCGTTACCCTGATACTCTGCGAACCTTTTATTTTGCCTGTGGGTAGGGTAAAAGAATCGTTTAAATTATATCAGGAAGAAGTTAAAAAACGGCAGGTGGTGGTGAAGAAGCTTGCTTCTATCTATCAGGCTGTCTTTGTTTCCCTGCAGGCAGCATTCAATGAAGCCTTGTCAAGTGCTCCTGCCGAGTATTGGGTATGGGATGGCATTCACCCCATGCCGGCGGGTCATGAACTCATTGCCCGGCAGTGGCTCAAACAGGTTAGTAAAAAAATACCTTTGATAGCGAAATAGGTATTGCAAGGGTATACTTCCTTGTGGCAGGATTAATAACTGGTTTTGTATGATTGTTTCTGGTGGTGGCAAGAGGCAGCGCTATCGGCTTAATCAATGATTGGTTTCAATCCTCACTTATGAAAATAGCTGCTCTACTTCAGATAAAAAATCAGACAAGAGACCTGGTGTGTTTTCAACATATGGATCCGGGCGAAAACAAATAAAGATTTTCACAACCTTTACACTATAAAGATCAAAAAATATGGGCAGATTTATTGGTTTGGCACTATGGTGCCTTTGCCTTGGATCGGATGTTGTTGGCCAAATGACTATCACTGACCTGATGGTTGAGTATCAATCTACGCCTTTGGGGATGGATGAGCCTCGCCCCCGGTTTAGCTGGAAAATGGTCGCTCCGGACGGCGAGAGGGGCTATGATCAGACAGCCTACCGGATTGAGGTAACAGATGAGCAGAAAAAAGTCATCTGGGATACCCAAAAGGTTAGCAGCGATAGTTCGTTAGGGGTCACCTACGCTGGCCCTGCGCTGCAACCTGCTACCCGTTACCACTGGCAGGTATCCGTGTGGAATCAGAAGGACGAGATGCGTCAGAATACCTCCTGGTTTGAAACCGGACTCATGCAAGACGATGCTGATCTGTCAGCCTGGGATGGGGCTACCTGGATCGGTGGTACCGGGGAAGACCTGGTTTTCTATGCGCATTACCTGTCTGTTTTCAAGCTGAAGTATACCGTACAACTGGACGAAGCTTCCGGAACCGAATCGGCTGGCTTTGTTTTCGGGGCCAACGACCTGCGGCTGATGGACAAAAACCTGAACATACAGGGAGTAGAAAACGGACCGAATGAAAGCTATATTGCTTTTGAAATTGACATTTCCGGACTGAACACTACCCAAAACGGATCGGCCACTTTCAATATTTACCGGGTAGGTTACGCTCCGGATGATCAATCCGATACGCCCTTCCTTACTTTGCCCATTCCTGCCACTCTGATTAACCGGGAAAACCGATACCAGCCGCATCAGGTGTATGTAGCCTGTAACTTCGGCTTGTTTGAGATATTCATCGACGGGCAGGAGAGAGAAAATAATATTTCGCAGGGTGATGAACCGCCTTCTCCTTACGGCAGCCAGGGCATAAACCTGAACCCGGTCGGCAGTGGCAATAACTATATCAGTTTTCCGATGGTTGCCGATATCGGCTTTGCGATGGATGCCGGACAGCAAGCCCTTTTTTCAGAAGTAGCAGTGCTCAACTACCGTGCTCCTGCCAACCCTCTTCTCTCCGAAGCATGGGATAGCCCGGAAAACTACCAGGGCATATTTTCAGCTTATGTTGGAAAGGAAACACCGGGATTTTCTCTCACGGACCATGCCTACCAGTTAGCGGGCGGTGAGGATGGTATCCTGATCTTGGCAGACCCCAGTCAGCATGCCGTGCCGATGCTGAGAACGGAGTTTACCCTTCAGGACCAACCCATCCGGAAAGCGCGTCTGTACGTCACAGCCAGGGGTATTTATGAAATGTACCTGAACGGAGAAAGAATTGGAGAAGATTATTTCTATCCGGGACTCACCCAGTATAACCAGACCCACATGTACCAGACTTACGACGTCACCGAGCTGATACAGGCCAGCGAAGCCAACGCCCTGGGCGCCTGGCTGAGTGAAGGTTGGTGGAGTGGCAATATCACCTACAGCGGTGAACACTGGAACTATTTCGGCGACCGACAGTCCCTGCTGGCCAAATTGGTGGTTACCTATGAGGATGGCAGTGAACAGGTGATCACCTCCAACCCATACGACTGGACCTATTTTGACGAGGGTCCTGTCCGCTACGGGAGCTTCTTTCAGGGTGAGGTCTACGATGCCACCCGGGAAGCAGCCGTAGAAGGATGGAGCACTGCCGCCTACGACGACAGCCAATGGAAAGCTGCGGTGGAAGTACCGCTTGCCGGCACTACCTATCAGGAAACCACCACCGACCGGGAAGGCCGCACAACTACCTTTGACTACAATGACCTCTCCCTGATCGGACAGATAGGGAACAGCCCCCGGATTGTGACTACGCAGAATGCCCTGCAGGTGGAAGAGGTCAGGCCGGGCGTATTTGTATACGACATGGGGCAGAACATGGTAGGCTTCCCCCGCATCAGCATTCAGGACGGAACCCGGGGCGATACCCTCATCATGCGCTATGCTGAAATGAGATATCCCGACCTGGAAGAGTACGGCGAGCAGGTAGGCATGGTCATGATGGAGAACATCCGGGCAGCCCTGACCCACGACCTGTACATACTGAAGGGAGGAAACGAAATCATTCAGCCCCGCTTCACCTTCCATGGGTATCGCTTTCTGGAAATCACCGGCCTCGATGAGGCTATCCCTGTGGAGCAGGTGCAGGGACAGGTCATTAGCTCTATCGGCGAACTGGCCTCTCACTACGAAACCTCCAACGAGCTGGTTAACCGGCTCTGGCAGAACATCACCTGGTCGCTGCGAAGCAATTTCCTGTCTATCCCTACCGACACCCCCGCCCGGAATGAGCGAATGGGTTGGAGCGGCGATATCAATGTGTTTTCCCGCACGGCGACCTATATGGCTCATGTAGAACCCTTTCTCCGACAGCATTTGCTGGCCATGCGTGATATTCAGCGGGAAGATGGGCGTTTTACCGATGTGGCTCCGGTGGGTGGCGGCTTTGGAGGCACGCTCTGGGGTAGTGCGGGGATCATCGTACCCTGGGAAGTGTATCAGCAGTTTGGGGATCTGCAACTCCTGCGGGAACACTACGATGCTATGAAACGATACATAGCGTTTCTGGAGTCCAAAGTGAATCCTGAAACCGGTCTGCTGAACGAAGGTCCATTGGGTGACTGGCTCAGCCCGGAAGGGTTTAAAAATGATAACACCTTACTCTGGACCGCCTACCAGGTATACGACCTGGAAATTATGGCGAAAACTGCCGAATTGCTGGGTAAAACCTCCGATGCCGAAACATTCTGGAAACGATATCAGGAACGAAAGGTGTTTTTTAATAAAACGTATGTAGATCCCGAAACGCATCAGACCATCCACACCGGTCATGAGGGCTTTAGCTTTGGTCCGCCGCTACCGGAAGAACAACGACCGAAAGCCGGTGACCCGGTGGACACCCAGGCTTCGTATGCCATTCCTTTGGCGCTGGGCATCTTTTCGGAAGAGCATCAGACAGCGGCTGCCCAACATCTGGCCGAAGCGGTAAAGCGGGAAAACGTGGATGAACAAGGAGTAATCCGGCCACCATACTCACTGATGACCGGATTTATTGGTACAGCTTCTATCAACGAGGCGCTTTCCGAGCATGGCTATCACCACCTGGCTTATCAACTGCTGCAACAGACGTCTTATCCATCCTGGTTGTATTCCGTCGTCAATGGAGCAACAACGATCTGGGAGCGGTTGAACTCCTACACGGTGGAAAACGGGTTTGGAGGAAACAACAGTATGAACTCCTTTAACCACTATTCCTTCGGTGCGGTAGGTGCCTGGATGTACAATTACTCCTTAGGCATTCAGCGGGATGAGCCAGGTTTTCATTCCTTTGTGTTGCAGCCTACACCCGATCCTACCGGTCAGATGACCTGGGCCAAAGGTTACTACGATTCTATGTACGGACGTATAGAAAGTGAGTGGCGTGTAGAAGGAAATCAGCTAACTTATCGGGCTACCGTTCCGGCAAACACGACCGCTACCCTTATTCTACCCGCTACGGATGTAGCGCAAGTAAGAGAATCGGGAAAAAAAGTTTCTGAGGCTACGGGGGTTACTTTCCTTCGGTTTGAAGAGGGAAAAGCAGTGTACGAACTGGGTTCGGGAAGCTATACTTTTCAAAGTGAGTATCAGTAAGCATCTTCAAGTGACCAAAAATTAATTCATTTCATGGGGCAGATCCCCTTGATTACATAACTTCATGGAACTGATTGAAAGCGATAATAACAGCACTTTACTTTCTACTTAACGTCTTTACTTGTTATGAAACCTAAAATCAACAACCTATTGCTGACGGCTATCTGCCTGATTATTCTTTTCTTTAGCTTAGCGGCTTGCGGCCCGAAGTGGACGGAAACCGAAAAGAATGGCATCAGGATCGTCACCAACGAGGGTGGCCAAACCTTGGGCTATTCCCCTCAGTCTGGTGTGCAGATTCTCACGGCAGATCGATATGGCTTCAAGGATCTGAATCAAAACGATACGCTGGACCCCTACGAAGATTGGAGGCTCCCTGCCGATGAGCGGGCGGCAGATCTGGCTTCCCGCATGTCGGTAGAACAGATAGCCGGACTGATGCTCTACAGCGGACACCAGCGGATTCCCGGGGGAGGCTTCGGAAGGGGAGGGAGCTATCAGGGTAAACCCTTTGAAGAAAGCGGTGCCAAGGCTTCCGATCTCACCGATGAACAGATTGAGTTTCTGACCAACGACAATCTTCGCCACGTGCTGATCACCTCCGTGGAAAGCCCCGAAGTGGCCGCGACATGGAACAACAATGCGCAGGCACTGGTAGAGGGATTAGGATTGGGTATCCCCGCCAACAACAGTTCTGACCCCCGCCATGAGGCGGAGTCTGATGAAGAATACACCCTGGGAGCGGGGGGTGCTATCTCCCGATGGCCCGGAGCTATTGGGCTGGCGGCCAGCTTTGATCCGGAACTGATGGAACAGTTTGGCCAAATTGCTTCCATAGAGTACCGGGCACTGGGTATCGCCACCGCCTTATCGCCACAGGTAGACCTGGCAACAGACCCCCGGTGGTACCGCTTCTCCGGTACTTTTGGTCCCAGTCCGGAACTTGCTACGGATATGGCCCGGGCGTATATCGATGGGTTTCAGACCTCTTCTCAGGAGAAAGAAATTTCCGGCGGCTGGGGATATGAAAGTGTTAACGCCATGGCTAAACACTGGCCGGGCGGCGGCACAGGAGAAGGAGGAAGGGATGCACACTATGGTTTTGGAAAATTTGCGGTATACCCCGGCGGTAATCTGCAAACCCATATGAAACCTTTTCTGGAAGGGGCTTTTGCGCTGAAGGGAGGCACTGGCATGGCTTCTGCCATCATGCCTTATTACACCATATCCTTCAACCAGGATCCCGGCGGAGAAAATGTGGGGAATGCCTTCAGTAAATATTTTATAACTGACCTGCTCCGAGAAAAGTACGGATTTGACGGGGTGGTATGTACCGACTGGGGCGTTACCCGTGACGACGAAGGAATGGCCGCATTTGGCAGAACACCCTGGGGGGTGGAGCACCTGACAGTAGGAGAAAGACATTACAAAATCCTGATGGCCGGTTGTGATCAGTTTGGCGGGAACAATGATGCCGAACCAGTACTGGAAGCCTATCAGATGGGCGTGAAAGAACATGGAGAAGAATGGATGCGGACACGCTTTGAACAATCTGCTGTCAGACTGTTGAAAAACATCTTCCGGGTGGGCCTCTTTGAAAATCCTTATCTGGATATTGAGGAAACCCAGTCGGTGGTGGGCAACCCTGATTTTATGACTGCCGGTTTCCAGGCACAGCTTAAGTCGGTCGTGATGCTTAAAAACCAGAACAATACCCTTCCCCTGCGTAAAGAAATGAAGGTGTATATTCCACAAAGGTATGTTCCGGCCTCCAGCAACTTTTTCGGAGAAGAAATTCCTGCGCGTTGGGAGAATCCTATGAGCCCGACTATTGCCGCCAATTATTTTGCTACCACCGCTGACCCTGATTCGGCAGACGTCGCTATTGTCGTTATCCACAACCCGGAAAATGGCCGCACAGCAGGTTACAGTCAGGCAGAGGCCGACGCAGGAAGCAATGGTTTTCTGCCCATCAGCCTTCAGTATGGCAGCTATACCGCTACCGAAGCCCGCGACCCCAGTTTAGCCGGTGATCGAAGGGAACAGGATGTGCTGAACCGTTCCTATAAGAACAAAACGGTGAAGGCGAATAACATAACCGATCTGGAACTGGTGCACAACACCCGGAAAGCCATGCAGGGCAAGCCGGTCATTGTAGTCCTGAAAATGGCTAATCCTACGGTAGTGGAAGAATTTGAATCAGAAGTCCAGGCGCTGCTGATCAACTTCAATGTACAGGATCAGGCGGTGCTGGATATCCTCTCAGGGCAGGTAGAACCTTCAGGCTTGTTACCCTTGCAGATGCCCGCCGGGATGGCTACAGTAGAAACGCAACAGGAGGATGTACCCTTTGACATGCAGGCGCATGTGGATACGGAAGGCAATGCCTATGATTTCGGTTTTGGCCTGAACTGGAATGGAGTGATAGAGGATGAAAGGACCGCCAGATACCGCAAGTCCAGCCAGTTAGTGGACCGATCCACCGCTCCCTGATCGTTGCCTGAGGTACATCAGCAAGGATACCATGCCCTCGGTGGATCAATGAAGAAGTAACCCTGGCAAAACAGGGTGCTACTTTTATGTAGTTTTAAATTTCATAGCGATCTGCTGTACCTGTTTTAACACGTTTTGAATGACAGGGCTGGTATCCTCCCTGCGCCATGTGACATACAGGTTGACTTTATAGGGAAGGTTAATAAACCGTACCTCAGGATGCCTGCTAAAAGCATAAGAACTGGGCAGTATGGAAATGCCCAGTCCTCTGGCCACCAAACTCAATATCATGGCCCCAAAATCAGACTCTATATGCACATTGGGGTGAATGCCATAATCATGAAAAATCTGCCGTAGTTTGGTGACATAAATAGTCTTATGTTGTAATCCGGACAGGATAAACTTCTCATCTTTTACATCCTGAAGCCCCTGGAAGTTATGTTCCTGTAAGGGATGATGAGCCGGCACGACCAGTGAAAAATGCTCAGAGTACAGGCAGATAGATTGCAGCGCAGGATTTTCGGCGGGGTCTCTTCTGAAAGCAAGATCCATCTGGTAGTTGAGGAGCAACTGTTCGAAGCTAATGTCAGTGGGTTCAATAAGCTCCACCTTGAGTTCTGGATAGGTTTGGGCAATACTGGCGATCAGGGTGGGCAAAAATCCGTAAGAGATAGAGCCAGGATAACCAATGTTGATGGAGCCATAGGCCCCTTCCTGTATTTTCCGGGCCTGTCTGTGGATACGGTCAATATCCTCCATCAGGGGTAACCACTGATCTCTAAGAAAAACGCCAGCTTCTGTAAGCTTAACCTTTCTCTTACTCCTTTCAAAAAGCTGTACCCCCAGTTCATCTTCTAAGGCTTTGATCTGTCTGCTCAGCGCAGACTGGGTAATAAACATCTTCTCAGCGGTATTCCAGAAATGTAGCTCTTGCGCCAGGGTTAAAAAATATTTGATTTGTTGCAGTTCCATATCCACTAATTTGGTATTTGCATTAGTCAATTCAATATTGGCATTTTTAATATGATGTCCTTGCCTTTGATTTGCCTAAAAATAAGGACTTATGTTATTCTTACGAAAATATATAGAAGAAGCCATAGGGTGGACCGGTGCTGCATTTTCCTTATCGGCTTTCAGCTTAAATAGTCTCAACTTCATTGGCAGCCAGTCGGCAGCCTATCTATGGATGAATATAATAGGATGTTTTTTCCTGATTTTGTATGCGCTGAACAAGAAAGCCCATGCCAGCTGGGTATTGAATGGGATTTGGATGCTCATGACAATGATTGCATTGATCAAAGTTTATATGGATGGCTAAATGGCATGTGGGTTTATATAGAACCGTCAACCTTTGTAGCAGGGAGCAGGGGAAAGTCTGGGTATCATAGTGAATGGAGGTGCAATGTAATTTCATTTGTGCCAACAGAACAGGAGTGTCTACTGTGTCATAAGATTTTTCTCACATAGCGACACAGTTTTGGGTTAGGTGAAAAATTTTCGTCACGTAACTAAAATTATGTTAAATATAAGGTTAGCTTTAAACATTCAAACTCTTGTTTTAGCCATTGTGAATGGTACTAACGCTAAGCGCAACAGTTTTCCATGGGCGTATACTGATTTGGTCTCTTCAAAACTCATTATAGCTAGTTTGCTATTCTTTGAATATCTACGTGGCAAAATAAACCGTAAAGATAAAATTTAAAGTGTTCAGAAACGGATAAACAATGTTCACCAACGGACATAGTGTATCTAAGAGATAAGGCTAAAAGCTTGTTTTTTGAGCCATTAACATTGCTTTACATGAATGGTAAAGGGTTTGTTATACGAAAATAGAAGAAATCTATTTTCGTCAGTATCTATACTTAGCTAAACCCTTATGAGAAGAAGTGATATGGGAGAGTTTGAGGAGGTAGTCTTGCTAACCGTGGCAGTACTCACCCCTCAGGCATACAGTGTAGCCATAGCCGAAGATCTGGAACAGCAGACTTCCAGAACCATCACTACAGGGGCAGTGCATGCCGCTTTGCAACGGCTTGAAGACAAAGGTTTTGTTACTTCTCATATGGGAGAGGCTACCAAAGAAAGGGGTGGGCGTCGGAAGCGACTCTTTAGGGTCACTGTAGCTGGTAGCCGTATGATACACGAGGTTCGTGCAGTCAGAAACCGTTTGTGGGATCGTATCCTGCCTCAATCCTTACCACAGATCAACATGGCGTAATGATGGAAGGGAAAAATCCTAAAAAAGCACATCCCCCAAGATGGATGGATAAGCTACTGGAGTATTGCTGTGCCCCCCACCTTTTAGAAGAGGTGATGGGAGATCTGCACGAAAGATATTACCTGCGTACTCAAAAAGTTGGAGCATCTGGGGCAAGAAAATATTACCTGCGAGAAGTACTCTCTTTTCTTCGTCCCTACATCTTCAAACGAAAGACATATTATCATACTAACCCTTTTCAATTTGCCATGGTAAAGAATTATTTTAAGATTGCCTACCGAAATCTACTGAGCAAGAAAGTATATGCAGGCATTAACATCATCGGCCTATCTATCGGTATGGCCTGTTGCCTGCTCATTTTTCAGTATGTTGCTTTTGAAATGAGCTTTGACAGGTTTCATAAAAATGAGCCGAGTATCTATCGGATCCTGCAGGGATATGCCAGAGGTGGTGAAGCACTAGAGTTTACAGGTGCCTATACGGCACAGGCATTAGCCCCTTCTCTTAAGGAAGGAGTCCCTGAAATTTTACATATCACCCGACTGCACTCAGATAATGTCATTGTCTCAAATGCTGATGAACCGGAACAGGTATTTGAAGAAGATGCGGTGTTGTATGCCGATCCCGATTTTCTGAAAATGTTCTCTTTTCCCATCATAGCGGGTGATAAGCAGAGAGCTTTGGAGCCTGGTACGGCGCTGCTCTCACAAGAAGCGGCTCAAAAGTACTTTGGAGAGGCCAACCCGGTAGGGCAGGTACTACAGGTAACGGGTCAAGTAGATCAGCCTTATCGGGTGGTGGGTATTTTGGCAGACCTGCCTGTCCACTCACACCTGCAGTTTGAAATTTTGCTCCCCATAGATGATCTTCTGAAAAGTGAAGACTATCTCAATGAACCTGAAGCGGGTTGGAGTTGGAATAATTTTAGTACTTATATTCAGCTTCATCCTGCTGCTACCGCTGCGGAGGCTGAGCAAAAAATGACCGGGGTATATTTAGATCATCGTGGTGAAGTGCTGCAACAGCAGGGATTTAGGGCTGCACTTCGCCTGCAACCCCTTAGAGATATTCATTTAAATGCTGAAGTATCGGGTCCTAGTAATGAGGTCATAGGAAGTGCTCGTACGGTGTATTTCTTTACCATCATTGGATTGGTCACCCTTGCCATAGCACTGGTCAATTATGTTAATCTCTCTACAGCAAGAGCACTCAATCGTGCCAAAGAAGTGGGTGTTCGCAAAGTGATTGGTGCCCAAAGGGTACAACTGATCATACAATTCCTGTGTGAGTCAGCCCTGACCAATATGACTGCGGCCGTACTGGCCATTGCTTTAGCCGCTTGGCTCACGCCTATAGTCAATAACTTGGCTCAAACGCAGCTTTCCCTTTCCTTGTGGATGAGTCCGGCTTTTTGGCTGGCTATGCTACTCACTTTCATAGTAGGTACAGTGCTGGCTGGACTGTATCCGGCTTTTGTGCTCTCCTCATTTAAACCCATTACGGTGCTAAAAGGAAAAGTGGGCTCATTTTCAGCGCAGCTTTGGCTGCGACGGGGTTTAGTAGTCTTACAGTTTACGGCCTCCATTGTCTTGGTAGCCGGAACCGTAGTGATATACAACCAACTGAGCTATATGCGAGGCAGGGATCTAGGCCTCAACCTTGAGCAGGTGCTCACCATTGAAGGTCCACGTATACTGCCAGAAGAAACTGATCCTGCCACAGCCACTACTACTTTTTTACAGACCTTAAGAAGATTACCTGCCGTAGAGCAGGCAGCAGCCTCTACCTCACTGCCTGGACAGGGATTCAACTGGAATGGGGCTGCCATCCGGAAGGCAACCGATGATCCGGCTCAAGCGATTCGTGGGGTAGCTACCTATATTGATTCGAGCTTTGCTAAACTCTACGGATTAGCATTAGTAGCTGGCAAAGGCTTTGAAGACATTACCTTGTCTGATGCAGAAGAGGCACCTTGGATGGTTATTACCAATGAAAAGACGACAAAATCCCTGGGTTTTGCCACGCCTTTAGATGCCATAGATCAGATGCTGGATATTGGTGGCTATGAGGCGCAAATCATAGGGGTGTATAAAGATTTTAACTGGTCGTCGGCCCATGGTGAGCAGCAAAACATTGTTTTTGGTCCTACCAGTAGTGGCAGGCATGTATCCCTTCGGGTATCTGCGCATGATCTGCCTGCTACCCTCAGCCAGGTACAATCAATCTATACCCAACTCTTCCCCAGCAATGTATTTAATTACCAGTTTGTTGACCAGGTTTTTGATCAACAATACAAGAATGACATTCGTTTTGCCAGGCTTTTCACTGTATTTGCAGGCTTAGCGATTTTTATCGCTTGTCTTGGGCTGTTTGGTTTGGCTGCTTTCACCTCACAACAGCGCAAAAAAGAGATTGGTATCCGTAAGGTCATGGGAGCCTCTGTAGAGCATGTGGTGGCACTGCTGAGCATAGATTTTCTAAAATTAGTCATTATTGGTTTTGTTGTGGCAGTTCCTATTGCCTGGTACATCATGAACTTATGGCTGGAAGACTTTGCCTATAGAATACACATTGAGGTTCAGGTATTTCTGCTGGCAGGACTGGCAGCAGGCATGATTGCCCTGGCAACCGTGAGTTGGCAATCCATTAGAGCAGCCATAGCCAATCCTGTGGAAAGCCTAAGGGAAGAGTAAGCAGTTTGCGTTCTTTTTATTATAGGATTTCCCCATAAAATCAGGGGAAACCCATAAATATTTTGACTTAAGGTTATGGAACTGTATTTTAGGCTGTTACCTAAGGTCATTCCTTAAAACTACTCTACAGATTTATACATTAATTACTGTTAATTTTTTCTTTTCACCCGTTGCCTTTTTTTCAGATTTAGCTTTGTCTCTATACTTGTTCTTTTTCCATCGCTTGGGTATGGGACCAGTCATGGTATGAGCTTCTACAGGCTTCATCATGTTAAGGCTGCGGTGTGGTCACTTCTCATTGTAGATGTGGATTGCCTTCTGAATGTCTGTCTTAGCTGAAGCATGATCTGGATATCCAGGTTTAAGTAGTTCCTCTTTGAGGATCCCGTTCACTCGTTCAGCGATGGGGTTTTCATAGGATTCAGTAGCCATGCTGATTTGTATCTGGTTCTTTTTTAATAATTTGACATACTCCTTACAGCAGTATTGGATGCCATTCCATGGTGGCCTTTATCTGAATGATGAATCAGCTGAGTAGGGGAGTTTGTATATTTCTTCTCCCCGCAGTGGCGGCCATTCTTGTAAATAGTTTTAAGTGCCATCTGAAGAGCTTCTATCGGGCCTTCAGCACGCAGGCTAGGCTGCAAAGACCAGCCAATGATTTTTCTAGAGTAAGCATCCGTAGTTAGACTAAGATAATTAAAACCATTCCCACAGCGGATATATGTAATATCGTTCTTCCAAGCATGATTGGGGCGAGATATTTCCAGATCCTTGACCAGGTTAGGGTACTTGAAGTATTTATGCCTGGACTGGGTAGTGCCTGGTCGTTTCCTTTTTCTTTTAGGTAGCAAATGATGCCTTCTTAACAGATCATAGAGCTTATCCCGGCCCATCTTGATATCATGCTCAGAAAGAAAGGCTTTAATAAGCTGATGAACTTTCTCAGTGCCCAATTTAGGTTGTTCTTCCTTTATTTTACGTACTTCTCTCAAAACCAAAGCCTCTTGCAGGCACTGCGTATTAGCCCGTTTCTCTACTTTGTAGAAAGCATCCCAGGTCAGCCCAAACAGCCGGCAGGATTTTTCCACACCCGCTAGTGGAAACTCCTTCTCAATCATAATTTCATAGGCCCGGCTCTTCAACTTTTCCTCTTCCAAGGCTTTTTGAGTTTCTTCCAATTGTTTTTCTAGCGCTTTGATCTTTTCTGTCTGGCTTTGCTTTCGTTTCATAGGTTTGGGGGTTAGCTGAGGTTGCAGATGCCTTTTATGATTCTGCCTGCGCCATTTTCTGATCAAGATAAGGCTTATCCCATACTTTTCACAGGCTTGGCGCTCATCTAGAATGCCTACCTCAATTTGCTGTAGAATTTCCCATCTGAACTTAATTACATAATAGCATTCTTTCGTGTTTCTGGTTTCTTCTTTAGTTTTCATACGTTTACAAAGGTTATGTAGACGTATTTCAGAGTATAACCAAAAGTTCAATAAGTGTAATTATGTTAAGTATAAAGTACTTAAATTCTTGTGAAATTTATTAGTAATCAACATATAATAAATTCACTACTTTTGTTTATCTTTTCTCTACCCAATGGTAGCAAGCTCTCTTGAAGGAAGGAGAGGGTGAATAGCTATGCTGCCCAGCAAATGGCACAATTTGTTACCAAAACAAACTGATTCTCTCTAAAGCTTCTCTAGCAAGTAAGTAAGATACAGCCAAGAGTGCAGCTAGTCAAGCAGGCATTAACCGTGACAACCTAACCAACTACTGTTATGAAGAAACGTTATATACTGGTCGCCTGTCTGGCCTTAGCCATGCGGGCAAAGGCACAGCCCATTCCAGAGAGTGGCTTTGGCCCTCAGCAGCTTATTTCTAACACTACCAATGGTGCTTATTCGGTCTATGCTAGTGATTTAGACAATGATGGAGACTTAGATGTGCTGTCGGCTTCTTCAAATTATACTGATCAGATCGCCTGGTATGAGAATCAGGGCAGTGGCAACTTTGGAGAGCAACTAGTCATTACTACCGAGGCAGTTGGTGGCCAAGATGTCTATGCAGCCGATCTAGATGGGGATGGCGACATAGATGTGCTGTCGGCTTCTGCTTTTGATGACAAAATAGCTTGGTATAAGAACGATGGCAATGGAAATTTTGGGGATCAGCAGGTGATCACCACAGAGGTATATCATGCCCTATCTGTCTATGCTAGTGATTTAGACAATGATGGAGACTTAGATGTGCTGTCGGCTTCTTCAAATTATACTGATCAGATTGCTTGGTATGAGAATGATGGCAGTAGTAACTTTGGAGAGCAACAAGTGATTACTACTGCTGCTGATGGAGCTACTTCAGTCTATGCAGCTGATTTAGACAATGATGGCGACCTAGATGTGCTCTCTGCCTCAGCTTATTACAATGACAGCAAAATAGCCTGGTATGAGAATGAGGGCAGTGGCAGTTTTGCAAAGCAGCAGATCATTACTACCGAGGCAGTCGGTGCCCAAGATGTCTATGCTAGTGATTTAGATGGTGATGGCGACATAGATGTGCTCTCGGCTGCTTTCTTTAACAATATAGCTTGGTATGAAAATGATGGTAGTGGCAGCTTTGGGGATGTACAAGTTATCACTACAGACGTTTATTCTGCCAGATCTGTGTATGCAGCCGATTTAGATCAGGATGGGGATATGGATGTGCTGTCGGCTTCCTCTAGCGATGG
>JAJNNC010000059.1 GCA_021730635.1 Catalimonadaceae bacterium JC749 | reverse complement strand
CAGAGAAAACAGTCCATTTTGCAGGTTGCCAAACCCAAACTGTTGCAGGGAATTGCGCTGGATGCGGAGGGCTGCAAAAGCAGGCACGGCTGCCCCGAAGAAATTATCATCCATATAGAGGGCCAGTTCAGGATTGTAGAAGTACTCAGCAAACTGGGCTTCATCCTGATAAGGGGTCAAAGCATTCCACAGGTCCTTCTGTCCTATCGGGATCACGGCCTCATTGGTCAATGGCATGCCCAAACGGGACACCTGTACCCACTCCCCGCTTTCTTCCGGCTTTTCGCCTTGCTGGCTTAATGTTTTAATAGCACGACGGCTGGCAGAGGCCCAGACCCCAATGACGAAGTCAGGATCTAAAATGTTGCTGGCCATGCTCACCTCCTTGCCATCCTTCTGTAGGTCTGCGATACTGACCTGGATGACGATGGCATGAATATTATATTGCGACAGTCCATCTCTGACCCGGTTGTTATTGTTTTGTCTGGGTGCATCG
>JAJNNC010000058.1 GCA_021730635.1 Catalimonadaceae bacterium JC749 | reverse complement strand
GACTAATACTATTGCAGCATCCGGATCATGTGCTGAAACTACCCACGATGTTTTCATAGACATTGAATCTCAGGAAGATGCTTCTTTTTCCTATACGAACAATGTATTCTGTCAGAACGAACCGAAGCCAACAGCTACTATCACAGGCCAGACAGGAGGTAGCTTTACCGCAGCCCCAGCAGGATTAGTGTTTGCAGATGCCAGCACAGGAGAGGTAGATTTGGTAAACAGTACCGCTGGCGATTATACTATCACTTATACCACCCCAGGTATTGCTGGTTGTATCAACACCCAAACCTTTGACATAAGCATTGTTGAGACAGATGATGCGAGCTTTAGCTATGTAAAGTATGCCTACTGCCAGAATGAAGTTGATCCAGTGGCCAGTACGGCTCAGGCAGGTAGCTTTACGGCTGCTCCAGCCGGTCTGGTGTTTGTAGACAATACCACAGGGGAGATAGACCTGGATGCCTCCACGGTGGGGACTTACACTTTGACT
>JAJNNC010000057.1 GCA_021730635.1 Catalimonadaceae bacterium JC749 | reverse complement strand
AAAGGCAGTTCGGCCTTGCAGGGTACTGCTCTGGATGATGCTGTGTTTGGCAGTCTGCTGTTGCCAGGCGCTGGTAAACCTCGTTCTGTAGACCTGTGGCCTATCTTCCATACCGGTGTGCCTAACCTGGCCCCTTATCAGCTGGCTACCGGCAAAGCAGGCAATCCCCTGGCTAGTGGCAAACCCTTCATCCACAACTTCCTGCCCAATGGAGGAGACATGTTACGCCTCAACATGGCAGTGCCTGTCACTGACCGAACGGATGCTTCCTTCAGCAGTTTAGGGCTGGTACAGGCTGCTGTGCTGGGGCTGACAAATACAGCTTACAACCAGAGCACAGACTTGCAGTTCATCCCCAACATGGATGGCTTTCCCAATGGCAGAAGGCTGGAAGATGATGTGACGCGCATAGAGTTGCAGGCTGTAGGTGGCATTGTCTTGGCTGCCATTGGACTGTGGTATGATGACTTTGATGCCTCTAACCCTAATGCCTCTCCGCTGAC
>JAJNNC010000056.1 GCA_021730635.1 Catalimonadaceae bacterium JC749 | reverse complement strand
CCCAGGTCAAAGATACCTCCCAGGTCTACAAAGAAAGGATCATCAGCCGGTCCACAATACACCCTCTCCCCTGTGGAAGCCGTCATGATGGCCTGCTCTATCAGGGTAGCATAGGTGGTGTTCAACCCCACCGCACTCTGTATGGACCGGGGACCTATGTTAGGCGGTGGAACTATGCCTCCGGTGAGAATCGTGCTAAAGCTCTGTCCTCCATTGACACTCTTTTCCAAAGTGTAGGTAGTCTTCAGGTTCTGTTTACCCAAGCGGATGTTGAAAAAGGTGGTAGGATCTTCATTGCTCTTGCTAAAGGTGACCCGGTAGATGATGTCATCTCCCGGACTGCTCACATCATTGTCTATGTGGATCTCATAGCGGATATTTTCTCCAAAGGAGTAGTAGTTAGGTCCGCCATGGGGCAGCTGGGCCGGGATGTAGTTGGCAATCAGGGTGATGGTGTTGGGATCATCCGGGCTGCGGAAGGCATACACATCCGTGTTGTCTGCCA
>JAJNNC010000055.1 GCA_021730635.1 Catalimonadaceae bacterium JC749 | reverse complement strand
TTCACGATGAGCTGTGCCAGGAAGTTAGCAGTCACATCACCAGGAGCTGTGGCTGTCACTGTGGCTGTATAAGTCCCGGCTGACAAACCTGCCAGATCAAACTGAAAGACAATCTCTGCATTGCTGGTGTTATGCGTCACACTGCCATCAAGCTGCTGACCCCCTACTTTCAACCAGGTGGGTACACTGCCGTTCTCATTGGCCGACAGATTCACCGTCACCGAAGAGGTGCTGAACCCGGTGGCTGAAATAAAGTTGCTGGCCGTGGAAGCAGGAGAACCCAGGGTCAGGGTCTTAGACAAGGTGGCATCTGAGAAAGATAAGGTAGGATCACCTCCTCCACTCGTAGTGCTGGAAATCTCTACCGAATTGATCTTGGTGTTAAAAGCATTAGGATGGTCTGCATTGATGGTGAGCTTGCCGTCATTGACTGTCACAGTAACGGTAGCCACTGCAAAACGACCCGGATCACCCCAGGGCAGACTGTTGTTGAAGGTGAACTGGTTGATGGCTGTTACCCCTTCCACATTGATATGATGGGTAGAAATGTTGGCTTGTGGATCGCCTACCCCCACGAT
>JAJNNC010000054.1 GCA_021730635.1 Catalimonadaceae bacterium JC749 | reverse complement strand
ATCATTCACATTTCCAGCACTTGTCAGAAATGCCTGGCTCATCTTGTCAATGAGAGATACTTCGTCCACTTGTTTTGACCAGGAGCTTGAGTAGTAAAAATCAGTAGTAAGGTTCAATGAAGTTACTGAAAAGAAAGTATTGAGCGCTATGAAATTTGTTTCAAATACTGGTAATGGTGTTGCAATGATTAAATATATTCGTTGAATTCGCATTTTTGCCAGTTTTTTATCAGTTACTCGTAAATGTTAATCAAACAAAATCTTATTTTAGGAAGGTCTTGTATTGCCAATTTTAAAATGGTAAGCTGGCATGAAAGTGACAATATTTCACGCTGATGTCAAACCAAACTATCAATATAAAATACATTAATAAGTCACAAAAGAAAGGAAAAAGTCAACCTTTTTTGATCATTATTTTTATAAGACTTTTTTAATCAAAATCAATAATGTTTGATTTGATCAATCATGATATCTGTATGAGTGAATAAAAGTATCAGATAACTTTAATGACCATTATTTAAAAGCGAGACATAGATTATGATGACGTTTCTTTCAAATCTAAATCAGCGGATTGGAGCGGGAAGTAAATCAATA
>JAJNNC010000053.1 GCA_021730635.1 Catalimonadaceae bacterium JC749 | reverse complement strand
AGTGGCATTAATAGTAATATAATCATTCTTTGTCTCTGTAGTAGGACCATCCACCGACAGAGAAACCGTCGCAGTCCCTGCGAGACTGTAAGTAACGGTATGAGGTCCTGGCCCTGTAGCAGAGGCCGGAGTAGCCCCTGCACCAAAATCCCAATCCCAGGTGGTTACAGCGCCCGAAGATTGATTCGTAAAAGTCACTGTAGCTCCCTCACAAATATTTTGCGTATCAGCGATGAAGTTGGGCGTAACGGGTCCTGTACAATCATTCACTACTACTGTTTGTACACTTTGTCCGGCACAACCATTTGCATCCGTAAAGGAATAAGTAATATTATAGGTACCGGCACCGGCCAGGGCAGGATCAAAAGAAGCCGTACCATCCAGATTGTCGATAATTCCCGGACCACTGAAAGTACCATTAGGAGCCTCGCTTCCTGTTAATGTCACTGCTACGTCTGCTTCACAATAGGGTGAAGCAAGTCCGTTGAAACTGATAACAGGCAAGCTGTTTACAGAAATGGTTACTGTCGCTGTGTTGGTACATCCGTTATCAGCTTGTGCATAAAATATGTTTCCATCACTTACAACAACATTACTGGCGTCAGCTACAGCTATGGTCAAAGCAGCATCTTCATACCAATTGTAAGTATATCCTGCGCCACCATCTATATCGGTTTCCCAAATTGTCAGATTGACTGACGCCATACCACTCCCTTCACTGTCTTCACAAACTTCTGGTGTGATATCACTGACGACAGGAAGACCATTTACCTGATAGACCACGGAGGCCACAGTCTGG
>JAJNNC010000052.1 GCA_021730635.1 Catalimonadaceae bacterium JC749 | reverse complement strand
TTTTGAAACCAATGGTACGGAAAAAGGCCGCATCACCAACAACGGCTTATGGGGCATTGGTACCACAGCCCCCAATACGAAAGTGCACATCAACAGTGGCTCAGGACAGGATGCCCTCAAAGTTCAGGTCAACAATGTTTTGAAACTCTTTGTCCATAACGGTGGTGGCGTCACCATCGGCAGTTCGGCCACGCCGGCTCCACCAGCCAATGGATTGAAAGTGTTTGGCAGTACAGGGATTGGCGGCGATCCCGGCGTATACAAATTAAGAGTAAACCATGGTCAGTATGGGTTTAGCATAGAAAATGCAACAACACAAGACGACTGGGAATTCTATTCATTCTCCGAGGGCATGGCCTTGTATGCCAATGGCTTGTACAGGGGAGTTTTTGATGAAAATACCGGCGCGTATACCTCCACCTCAGATGAGCGTATGAAAACTGATATCAAGGCCATGCCTTCTGTGCTGGCCAGTGTCAACAAACTCAAACCTACTACCTATCAGTTCAAAGCTGCTGAAGGGCAAGCCAATAACAACAACCAAATTCCTGCCTATGGTTTTCTGGCCCAGGAAGTGAAAGAAGTTTTTCCGCATCTGGTCAAACACATTGTCAATGAAGAAAGAGTTGTTGACACCTACACCATGGATTACAGTGGTTTTGGGGTGATCGCCATCAAAGCCATTCAGGAATTACAACAGACCATCAGTGTGTTGGAAAACCGTATCAAACAACTGGAAGCCCAACAAGCGATGCATAACAGTCCCTTGAGAGACACAGGCATGCAAGGAGTATGGCTGGAGAAAAACCTGCCCAATCCTTTTGACATGGCCACC
>JAJNNC010000051.1 GCA_021730635.1 Catalimonadaceae bacterium JC749 | reverse complement strand
CTTTGAAACCAATGGCACGGAAAAAGGCCGCATCACCAACAACGGCTTATGGGGCATTGGTACCACAGCCCCCAATACGAAAGTACACATCAACAGTGGTGCAGGACAAGATGCCCTCAAAGTCCAAGTGAATAGCTCCTTAAAACTCTTTGTGCATAGTGCAGGGGGCGTCACCATCGGCAGTTCGGCCACTCCGGCTCCACCAGCCAATGGATTGAAAGTGTTTGGCAGTACAGGGATTGGCGGCGATCCCGGCGTATACAAATTAAAAGTAAACCACGGTACTTTTGGATTTGACCTTGAAGATCCCTTTTCTGGCGATGATTGGGAATTCTGGATTAGCGGTAATGTGTTGAACCTGGTGGCCAATGGGTTTTTTGTAGGAAACTTTGATGAAAATACTGGGGCGTATACGGCCACCTCAGATGAGCGTATGAAAACTGATATCAAGGCCATGCCTTCCGTGCTGGCCAGTGTCAACAAACTCAAACCCACCACCTATCAGTTCAAAGCTGCCGAAGGGCAAGCCAATAACAACAACCAAATTCCTGCCTATGGTTTTCTGGCTCAGGAAGTGAAAGAAGTTTTTCCGCATCTGGTCAAACACATTGTCAATGAAGAAAGAGGTGTTGACACCTACACCATGGATTACAGTGGTTTTGGGGTGATCGCCATCAAAGCCATTCAGGAATTACAGCAGACTATGGAAGAACAACAACAACTCATCAGTACCCTGCAAAACCGTATCGCTCAATTAGAAGGCGGTAGCCAATCCCTGAAAGGCACAGGCATGCAAGGGGTATGGCTGGAGAAAAACCTGCCCAATCCTTTTGACATGGCCACT
>JAJNNC010000050.1 GCA_021730635.1 Catalimonadaceae bacterium JC749 | reverse complement strand
GTGAAAGACAATCCAGGCATCAGGGGCATTGTGCTGGAGAATCATGGGCTGTTCACCTGGGCTGAGACTTCTTTTGACTGCTATGTCAACAGCCTGCAGGTCATAGAAAAGGCCTCCCGCTATGTGGAAGAGCACCTGGGCAAGAGCAAGCCTGTCTTTGGAGGAGTGAAAACAGAAGCTCTGCCAGCAGAACAGAGAAAAGCCCAGGCTGCCAGGCTAGCTCCCCTGCTGCGGGGCTTGTGTTCCAGTCATGCCCCCATGATCGGTCACTTCACCGATACAGAGGATGTGCTTTCCTTCATCAACAGTGAGGATGCTGCAAGGCTCTCCTATATGGGCACCTCCTGTCCGGATCACTTCTTGCGCACCAAGATACGGCCCCTGCTGCTGGCCTTGCCAGCCAACACAGACTTGTCAGAGGCAGGCAAGGTCAAGGCAGTGCTGCAGGATGCCTTTCAGCAGTACCGGGCTGACTATGCTCACTACTATGACAAGCATAAGCATGCAGATTCACCAGCCATGCGGGATCCCAATCCGGTGGTGATCCTCTGGCCAGGGGTAGGTATGTTCACCTTTGCCAAGGACAAGCAGACGGCCCGGGTGGCCAGTGAGTTTTATGTCAATGCCATCCATGTGATGCAAGGGGCTGAGGCAGTGAGTGAGTATACAGCCCTGCCCTTGCAGGAAGCCTTCAACATAGAGTACTGGTTGTTAGAGGAGGCCAAGCTGCAGCGCATGCCTGCTGAGCAGCCCCTGTCACGCAAGATCGCCCTCATCACTGGATCAGCCGGAGGCATCGGCAAGGCCATCGCCGAGCTGTTGCTGCAGCAGGGGGCCTGTGTGCTGCTCTGTGACCTGCACCAAGAAAGGCTGCAAGACACACAAGCTG
>JAJNNC010000005.1 GCA_021730635.1 Catalimonadaceae bacterium JC749 | reverse complement strand
AACCTGATAAGCCCCATTGGGCACGTCTATCTCCCAGTAGGCTTCATTGGCCCGGTTGCCTGTCCAGCCACTCACATCATTGCCCTGCATGTGAATGAAGGTGTTCTGCAACACAGACACCCCGGATACTTTTCTATTTCGCCCACTTCCGTTATCGGGTTGGGTCAGATCCAGGGGGGTACCATCAGCCAGTTTAAGCCAACCATAGGTCAAGCCATTGCTCTTGGCTGCATATTCCTGTCCATAGTCTTTGAGATAACCACTCGGAGGAGTGGTGTTCTGATCCTGAAAGTTTACCTTCGTGCTGAAGCTGCCTCCGCCCTGGGCCCATGACATTTCGTTGAAAATCAGCAGAAGCGTTAAAAGAGAAGAAAGGCTCAAAATCATCCTGAACGTCAGAATTTTAGCCATCTCACTGAGGTGATTCATAGTTATCGTTGGTTAAGGAATAAAGTGTAGTAGTAAACTTACATAGTAAGGGTCACCATAAGACCTTATTTGTCTGGATCAGAAGAAGCACCTATAGTGTAAATTTTTTTGTCAAAAACTATAAATTGATAAAAAACCTACATAAGCTAAGTATTTCTTACATAAGCGCTTACGTTGTTTTGGCAAGCATCATAAGAGTTCGAAAGAAAAATATTAACAATTATAATGCACAAAATCTAAATATACAAGATTATATAGATTAGTTGCAATAACTAACACAAATTTAATATAATGGCTAATTAAAAAAAGAAAAGTGATAGATAATTTGTAAAAATATTACATGTGTATTCATCAATCCTAAATCGCCAAATATTTATATTTTTCTAAAAATAATACATCATATTGGGTTAATTTTAGAGGATCATTAGTTTAACGGTTAATTAATGTAAGGTCATTAAAAAAAGGGCTGATTTCTCAGTTGAAAATATTTTTTTTGTATCGGTATCTCCCAAACTACCGGCAATAAGCATGGACACTTTGACCCCTAAAGTCTCTGCCTCCTTTGCAGATAGCTTTCCGCCAGAGACACAATTTGATAGGCGATCATTTCTCCTGACCATTCCTGTATGTGAATGACGGCTATCAGGTTATACTGCTCTGCCTGATAATATTTTCCCTGATCATAATAGTCGATTAAAATGTGAAAAGCCTCCAGTGGTTTTCCCTGCTGGTAACAGTCTGCAATCTCCTCCACCTGCGGGTAACTCAGCCTGTCTGACAATCTGCCTAAGGCTTCATGAAATGCCAAAGCGTCAGTATGACCATATTCTTGAACGATCCTCTGCAAGCGGACGGACTTATCCACCGCCATCCACAGGGCAGGAGCTGTTCTCATCTGCTGAAAAAACCAGTGTGGGATAGCAACAGTACCCAATGTTGGAGATTTACATTCGCAATAGACAGGTCTTGACAAATCCATCCGTTTCCAGAGGGATGCCAGCCTTTTATGAAATTGATAGGCAGTAAGCGGCCTGCGGCTGTGTAGCTGACTAAATACGGAACCCTGCTGTCCGGCCAGGGCCTCCAGTGAAATAACCTGCTGCCCCTGTTGCTGAAGCAGGCTTAATACCTGCGTCTTACCGGAACCTGTCGGGCCTGCGATGACAAAGAGGGGCATGGATATCGGCTTGGGATGGGCATAAAAAAACCCGCTTAGGGAGAATTTGTTCTGTAACTTAGCGTTCAACCGGAATTGGAACCACTTGAGGCACTAACGTGGGCGAACCCTTCAGAAGAGCTCAGTAATGAACCAAGACAAGCATACTAACCTCGATATGAAAGACTCAAATTTCAACTTTATTACGGGGTGTAGACTCTTTCCGTTCCAAGTGCGGTGATCACCTGATCTTGTCTTACTTACCTTATAAATATACGTGATAATTTTAAACTTTAAAAGCCTTATGGCATCTTTTTACCTGCTATTTTCTGACATTTTTCATCACGCTTCTGCTCCTCTCAAATGAGTCTTAAGGGGTAGCGGGTTCTTTCCCAACGGCTTCCAGAAAATCAAACTGCAATCCGCTGGAGCCTTCTCCCCGGCCGAGTTGCTTACGCTTCCCTACCCAATTGATCGTCTTGCCCTGATACCAACGGGTGCGCTGATAACAACTGGTGACCTTGCTGCCCGTTCTGGGCACTTCCTCTTCGTTGACGAAAAAGGCCTGACTCACTTCATCAAGTGGATTCATTCCCTCCCGTAATAAGCGCGTTGTCGGACGCACTGCTGCATATTCATTCATAAACCAGCGGGGCATGGAAGCTCTCTGTAATCGAATAGCCCGCTGCTGCCCGTTGAGATGGACCGGCACAAAGGGAATCCAGTTTTCGGGCACCGTGTTTTCCAGGGTATACTTGAATATGGCCTGAGGATCTACCGGAATAGCGCCCACGGGAGGCTCTATCTGCTCAATAGCCTGGCGCAGGTAATTGACAAACGTGTGCCCATCGATATACCCGCCGGCTCCATGATTCATCTTCATTTCGATAGCCCAAACCAGGTTCGCCATCTCATCCCTGATGAAAAGAATTTCTTCAATCGGTTCGCTTTCCATGGTCTTGGCTACACAGGGCGGCAGAAACAGACGGGTGTCGGCCGGCACTGATTTATCCTGATCCGGCTGACGTACACTCAGGTTAAACAACCCCCAGGTATTCCAGTCATCCGTTTTTCCCTGTAAGGCAGCCTGTACAAATGATTTCTCTCCAAAAACATCTGTAACCACAATGCCTTTCACATCGGACAGGCTTCCTGCCGGTAAAGGATAGGGAACGATCAGCCAGTCGTTGCCGTAAATCAAAGCATATTCAGAGACGATCAGCTTGGAAATATCCGTGGTGTCCGCATCTATATTACCCAGGTCTATCTGTCCATCTTCAAACTGCCACCAACGGGGATGCGGCATCCCGGCGTATTTGGCCAGTGTAGGAATCACACTGATGATTTTCTCTGTGACTATCTCCTGTTCCTGAGCCGAAGCTGGCCCCTTCAGGGTATCGCCGGTGGGCAGGGTTTGGTCTATGTCAAAGGAATACCATTCCAGATCACCCGTATAATATTCTTCGGCTACCAGGACAGTGTTATCCGCATTTTTCTCCGGTAATGCCAGCCGAAACTGATATTCCAGCTGCTCATTGATCCAGGCTCCTTTGCCGCTGCTGTTATGATTCGGCTGGTAGGTTTTTTCATACCAGACTTTGAAATCGGTCACGGTCTTCTGCACCATAGTCTGATGGGCCGCTGCCAATACGATGGATGCCACTACCCCATTGGTATCGGCTTTGGCTTTTTCATACAAGGCTTTCCCATCGAAACTACGCTTGCTGAACAAAGACAAAAAGGTATTCAAAGGCTCATTGACCAACTGCTTCAACTTCCTGACCGTTTGCGTGTGGTTATCCAGCGCCCCTACACTTTCGGGCACCGGCAGGGGAAAAAGCTGCATCAGCTTTTGGAGATAATGGGCACGGTTGTACCCTGCCACATTGGTGGGGGTGGTAGCATGATGATCCAGCAACTTTAAAAAGTATATCCCGGCCTCCACCCATGCGTGATGATCCTGAGCCGGAAACTCACTTTCCACTTTGGCTTCCGCCGGAATCCCATCCGAATACTTTTCTATGGGCTCATTGACAGACTTATACAGGCTGGGCTGGGTGGTCTGGATTTTTATCTTGGCAAAGATCGCGGAACCCGTATCCTCTCCTTTGAATTCACCAAATTGCCATTGGCGTGTCAGCATCCAAAGGGGGTCATGCACCGTGCATTGCAACACCTCGTCAAAATCTTCTTTTCGGGTGCGGGGCTCCAGTCTGTTCCAGGCCCGGAAGGGTTCGCAGGTGACCCAATCTATCTTAGGCATAACAGTATCAGTTTAGGGATTGTCATTGTTTTTGGGTTCTTGGTTAAAAGCAAAGTCCATGACCACCTGTACACCCAGCACATTGGCATCTCCCAGGTCATCCGTCTGCGGAGGCGCTACTTCTGACAATACAGTGGGTAATATGTGGGATAAGACACTCTTTTCCAGATGATCCGGCTCTACAGCCCGGTTTTTAGCCATCTCCAGTGTATCCAGTAAGGTATATACCAGATCTTCCCATTGCCACTGTCCGGTTTCTACGGGCGTGACAGCCATCAGCACGGTCTGGGGTGCCATGGCATTGGGCTGATTGTAGTTGAAAGTGATTCCGGTGGTTTCTATCGTATTGGGAATAATCTCCATCCATTCGTCCAGCACCAACCCCACCTGGGTTGCATTGACGGGTGTCATCCACTTCTTAGGATATAATAACACCAGGGACAATTTATCTTCTGCCGGCTGATAGCCTTCCGGATAGGCAACGCCCACCCAATGATCTCCTGTCCGGTAAGGGAGCTGCGCTGGTTGTAAAGGTATACCTGGAGCATTCATGGCCAGTGCGTTCATATCTAGCAGTTGTAAGGCATGCATACTCTTCCTGACCCTGGCAATACTCTGCAACCACTCCTGCATCACCATCGGACTACTGCTCCGCAACAGACTGTTGGTAGCAGGAAGATTCAGCTGAGCCGCCAGGTCTGGTTGGTTGATTGCATTGAAAATTGGTAATACCACAAAAGATTTTCCAAAAAGGGCTTTGAAGGCCTCAGTATAGATCGCAGTTTTTTGTTTCCCAGTGGTTTTACTATCTATCTTAGCCAATTGCTGATCTGCTACTTTCAGGTGTTCTTCCATATTGGCATAGACATACTGGGCTTGTCGCAACAGATCCTGAGAGGCTGCCGCCTGGTCTTGACTCGCTTCAAAGACAACACGCGGAATACTACTCCCGATGCCGAACATGAAGGCCGTATTCAGAAAATTCCGGAGGGATGTTAATTGCGCATTATTCAAAGATACGCCTTCCTCCAGTTCCTGAGTTTTCTCCAGTAAGTCTTTGAGGAAAGTATCGGCCTTCACGGTGTTCATACTATCCTGATACGCTGTTTTGGCTTTGTTTAACCTTTTTTCCAGCTGTACCAGGTCATAGCCAGCAGGATTGTTTTCTTCCAGTTTGGCATCGGCTGGTAAGAATGAATCGGCTCCGGCCGGTTTGGCTTGTTGTAGCAGATGGCGAAGCTCTTGCATCAGCACATCTGTTTCATGAACACTGCGAATACTTTGATCCCAGCTTTCCAGCCTGGATCGTAAGTCTACAGTAATAGGGGTGGCAGCCGGAAGGGTCAGATGAGACTGCCTGTACTGATAGGCTATTTTCAGCTTGAGATCGGTTTCGTTAGCCGACAGTAATACATAATCAATAGGTTGCAGGTTCAAGGCTGCCAGCGTCATCACCTCTGTTTTCTCTGTGCTTCCTTCCTGATAGCTCAGTATACATTGTATCTTGTCGGGATTGCCCAGCATCCCTCCCAGCCAATGGTTGAGAGAAGGTTCGGCGGAAGCTCTGGGCGTAGCCGTTGCCGGCCATCCGGCTGGTGCAGTGAAACTGCTTTGCACATCCAGGTTCAACAATACCCGCTGCGTCACGATGGTGCCTGTCCGCAGGGTTTCCGTGATCTGAGGTTCCGGGATATTCTTTCCTTGTGCCAGCCCACTGACCACAGCAGCCGCCCGTATGTGGTTGCCCTGTACAATCTGATACACACTTTCAGAGATCACCAGATCGCCCAGGGCGTCAAAAGCGTCTGCCATGCGGTCAATTTCCCGGCTCACCTGCTCGAAAGCTTTGTTGTCGCTCACAATATCTTTGAGCCATTTCAATGACGGGTTATTTTTATTGTCCATCAACAACTGGAAGAGGGTCTTCTGTGCCGGAAAGTCCATCCACTTCACCGTATCAAAGATCTTGTTCAATAGCGTCGTGCCATTCACCACATTGCTGTTGTAGGAAGGTTGCTTGCCATTCTGAGCGGTTTCTTTCACCGGTAAGACCAAAGGAAACGCCTTTCGGAAAGGCAAAATATACTGATCCAATTCTGCCTGCTGGTATCGTTCATGCAGCCCTCTTTCAAACTGAAAGCCCAGGACGGCCCCTACCGGCAGCCCATTTCTGACGCCGTCAATCAGGTTCAGTGCCATCCTGACCCGGGAAGAAGAAATATTCACCGACAGCCGGTTGTTGATGTCCTCTTCTGAGAAATTGGCTTTATAGGCACTACGCAACACCGCCGCGGTGATGGCATGGTTGATGGAAGGCGCATGAATGAACCCTTCATTGTCGGGATCATGGTAGATCATCTGTCCATTGGTCGACCGTAACTCTTCGGGGATGTCTTCCGTTTTCGCCTGAGCTTTATTGGTATCTCTCCGCAGATCTTCCAGCCAACCATAGGCGCCCAGATGAATGCCGGTAGGTTGTTTGGCCCGTTGTTCCAGCAACCTTTTGTTGACCATACCTGTCAGCCAGGCATCGAGGCGATAGCTGCATAGGTCCAGATGTTCGGCCAGCAGAATAGCGAGCTCAGCGGTAGGAATGTTTTTTAGCTGGCTGATCGCATTTCTTACCGCATCTACTTTGGTAAGAAAAGGAATATGCCGGGCGTGATTGGCATAGCCATTAAAAACGGAGTTGGCATTATACTTATGAATATAGGTAGCCATAGAACTCCGTCCTGCCGGGGCGCCGGTTTTGGCCACCAGATAATTATAGAACGTATTGCCGGGTTTGATGTCTCTGAAAACACTCCCCTGTAATTCGTCTATGTCTTTCAGTAGCAAATGCCATTTGGTATTGTACTGCCGCTTTCCGGTGATATTGTTCCAATAAGAATACGTTTCTTCGTCGCCAGCGATTTTTCTGAGGTCTTCGGTGATCAGCCCTTCTGTTTGCAGGATTTTGATGGCTGCTTCCTGATACGCCTGCATCAGCGACTGGCGCAGCAGTAAAAACAGCAGGCTGCGGCTGGGAAATTTCGAAGGATCATTGGCGGCTAGCAGGGTATCCATAAACTCATTCAGCAGCCAGTCAATGTAGGTGCCGGCTTCGGTGGCTTCCAGTTTATTTTCATCAGACAGGGGTTGGCTGTCTATGATAAAGCCCGTCAGTTCTTTCAATTCTTTCTCCGGCTTCAGAAAACGGTTTCTGAAAATACGGCTGTCAAGAAATTGTGTTTGAATCCGTGAATATTTAGTATCCTTCAGCTTAAATAATTCGGCCAGATTAGTCACCGGTTTTTCGTCCTGAAAATCAAAAGAGGGTGTAAAACGGGCATCGATCATGAGGTCTTTAAACAGGCTGAAAGCAAAATCAGCGCCCTGAGTAGAACGGATATTATATTCTTCCAAAGTCCCGCCGGCGTTGACTCCCTGCCGAATGATATTGACACCATAGCGGTAATAATATTCCAGGGAGGTAGCATGCAGGCCCAGCATCTCAATAAAGTCCTGCTGAGGGTTTCCGTCCGACAGCTTATCATAATGAACCACATGGGTAGCTCTCAGGCTCTTCCAGTAAGCATACAGTATGTTGAGCAACTCCTGCAGACGTACCTCATAACGAACTTGCTTTTTTTGTTCCAGCGCGAGTTTGCGCAGGGGATTATCCTCCAGATCCTGCTTGGTGATCGGGGGCAGATGGTAGGCATCGAAATCTTTATGCATCCGGAACCGCGAATAGGCGGTGGTGGGCAGAAAACCATAGGGTTGCATGCCAATCCGTACGGAAGGCAAGAGCCCCCTGCCCGGACAGTACTGGGTGAAAAAGGCTTCTGTGTGCCGGATATTATCATAAGTAAACACATGATCCCACATCTCTTCCAAAGTGTGGCCTATTGTAGCGTGCCACAAAGCCCGGTTCACTGTGAAAGCATTGCTGACTTGCGTGAGCTTGCTGTTGTTTATTTTCTGCACGACAGAGGCGGCTATGCCCAGGCCCTGTGCCAGACGCCTTCCATCCGTCATTTTGGTAACATCCGCTTCACCTTCCGCAAAGACCCTGTTTTTGACTTCTAGGTCGAAGCGTTCATCCGCATCATTGTCTGTGCTGCTGTAGCCGGATGATTTTTCCTGGGTATTGTTGGTAGGCGTGCCCACTTTCAGGAAACTCATACCATCTGGGGCATACACATGATTGGTAAACAGCTTCCCGATCAGTTGTGCCGTATTTTGGGCATCATTTTCTTTCACACCCAACACCAACACGGTATCAAAACCAATATCATATTGCTCCAGACTGAGGGGGATGGTGATGCCCATGCCTTGTTTGACAGCCTCCTGGTAATCTGTCATCCACCGCAAGCCTTCTTCAATGATCAGATCTCCTTTTTCATCCAATTGATAAATCGGTTCGTCATTTTCATCCTTGTTGGAAAAGTTTTTAGGATTGGGTCCCAGTTGTAACTGAGGGTTGACAGGATTCCCGGCTACCACATGGATAAACTTCTGATTTTGCAGGGTAATGGCGACAAAACGCTCAGGCAACACATAGGTATGAGGGGCTTCCGTCCACACTTCCTCTCTCAAAGTGGGTTTCGGGAAATCAAAGGGATCGGGCTTTTTACCCAGCGCTTCTTCTACGGTAAGCGCCTCCACAGCGTTGACAGCAGCGGCCATACTTTGAAAATCAGTTTCTACTTTCTCAAAAGCGGTAATCTTTTGGGCAAAAGTAGTTTTTTGCTCCTGGTTGAGTCTGTCTATTTTGGATCGCACCGACTGCACATCGCCCTGTGCTCTCAGCAGTTGAATGTGTAACTTCTGAAGCAGAAAGGCCGGCGCTTCTTTAATATCTTTGACCTGGGCGGCAATGGCCGCTATGTCGGTCAGAATCAGGTTGAACTGACCGGGTTGCACTTTGGTAAAGTAAGTGACGGGATCCTGCTGCGGCTGGGTAGCTTGTAAGTGACTGACCAACACCTTGGCCTGACTGTGAACCTTAAGGACGAGCACATAAGGTTTCTTCTGAATGCTATCCTTATTCTTTTGGGTATCGACCTGGGCAGGGTTCATCACCCGGACAATCCAGGAAGCCCGTTTGGTGCCATAGGGACCGCAGATTTTATTCCAGGCTGCTTTTTCCAGTTCTTCGTCATTACTGGCAATCCACCAGACATTCCAGAAAGTTTTTCCAGCTTCCACTTCTGCCTTGGTGAGCGCTTCCTCGTGGCTGTGAATCGCGATATCATCGGGAAAAATACGCACCCACAATTCATATACTTTGGAAGGCTCGGCGGTAGAAATTGCCTGCTCTTTGGCCTGTTCCACGATAGTACCCGCTTCCGATCCTAAATATTCGGTAAACAGTTTCCTTCCAAAATGCTGGCTTCGGTTTTTAGCGGGGAATGCCTGCACGGATTGCCTGGCTTGTGCGACTCCTTCCGCCAACTGAGTGTATATGTTTTTCAGTTGCTTCTCCTGGACGCCACTCACCATCACCGGATGCTCCAAAGCCTTGCTGATCATATTGATTTTACCCGTAAAATTAGTCCTGAACTTCTTCAGATCGTTGAATTTTTCAACAGGCTGTACCTGGAACTGTTTGATTTGAAGCAGGGCTTTCATCCCACTGTACAAAAGATCCAGGGTATCATTGGCCGGGGGTTCCGGCACTTCCTTCAGCTTGGGAAGCGATTCCTGCTCAAAAAGCTGTATGCCTTCTTTGAGGGTTCTGGTCAATGGGTTTACCTTCTCCTCAAGAAACTTTTTCCAGCCTTCATCCGTGTAAATTTCCTTCAGATTGGCACTCACCGCAGGTAAGGTACTTTGGATGCCTTGGTGAAGCTGTATTATCTTCTCCAGCTGGTTCTTAGTAAGGTAATGAACCTCTCCCAGCAATTTTTTCTGATTTTGATAGAAGTCCGCACAAGTTTGCAGGCTGGTTTCTACATAGGTATAGAGTGATTTTTTATTCTTGATATTCTGGTAGGGCAGTGTCTTGCGGGAAGAAAGGATCAGCAGATGATCGTGGCATTGCTGCAAACCCTCCAGGAAAATATTGGCTCCCGTCAGATATCTCAACGGATTGGTGACTAGGCTTTCTATGGCTGTTTTTAGCTGGGTAATCTTCTGCCTGACAGTAGTCAACAGGTTCTCTCCAAACTTTTGCGCCAGAATATTCACCGTTTGGGTCAGGCTGTCAGTCATTTGCAGCAGCATACTCTTCTCTCTGGCAGCCACCCCATCCAACGTTTTCACCTGCTGTATCACTTTGTCTAATTGTTGCTGGCAGGAAGGCAAATGCTGTTGCAAAGCGGAGGCTGAGGTAATATCCAGCAGGCTCACCTGTATGTATAACAAGGCATCCAGAATCTGGTCTATGCCTTCTGTGGCAGTCATTTCCGGTGCTTTTTCCACTTCCATAAAGCGGGTTTCCACGCGTACCGGAAACAGCATAAAAGGAATACCATCCGACTTGGAAGCAGTGATGGCTAGGATATCATTAATTCTTTTATCTTCCAGCAGGGCATTCAGGGTGGAGGGCATAAGCGTTACATTTAGGGAATTACTAACAGATCTTCGTTCAACATCTCTCCGGCATGGCGGGCAAACAGTACCGGATCCTGATAGAGGATAGAAGCGATTTCAGCCGAGTTGCTACTCCAGGCAGGCACTTCGTTGTAATACTTATCTTTCACCGAATTGCCGTTGGTGATATTGATGGCTTTGGTAAAATTCAGCTGATAATTGTCCAGCTCCGCTTTGGCATTGACGAGATGTTCCCAGGTAAAATCATTCCAGGTGGCAGGAGGCCCTCCCGGCATCTGCGTGGTATCACCGGTGGCGGTGGTGTAATCATCCAGACCGAATTGCAACTGTCCGGGTCTTTCTTTGAAGACGAAAAACCATCCCGGATTTTTTCCTGCTGTACTTTCATTCTGATCTTCTATCCGGTGGCCGTTGGCTTCTTCGGCCGTCAGGTTAAAACCAAAGAGGGTGATATCCGGCTTCAGTTCTGCCTTGAACAACGGAAAGCGCGTAAACTGTGGATCTAGGGTGATCCCGCCATGCAGTTTCCTGGGTTTGCTGGGGTCGGTTGTATCATATTCCGCTTTCTGGGCATAGACCATGGTGCTGGGATATTTCTTCAGCAGTTCGCCTCGAACAACCAATACCAGTAAATCCTGATCGCCGGCCGGTCGGTGTTTTCCCAAAGCATCCTGCCACTGATCCATCACTTTTATATCTTTCTTTTTGTCCGGATCATTTTCTGCCAGGTTATCCACGGTGTTCCAGAACTGACGGAAATAAGAGCCTCGCTGGTCGGTAGGATATTCACGCCACAGCAACTCTCTGGCCATCTCATGGTTGAGTCCTACCATAAAGGACTCGATAAACCGCTGATTGGTTTCCAGCAGGGTCACAGAGTTGTTGGGCAATTTATCTACGTTGGGCAGAATGAAGTTCTGGGAAATTTTTTCCAGGTATTCATAGGTAGGTTCCGGAAATTCAGGGTAAGCCATCACCGGTTTCAACTCTTTGGCAGGCTTAAACTGTTCTCCATCCCAAACCTTGATAAAATGGGTAACCCTCCGGCTCAGGGTAAGCTCGGGTTTTATCTGAGCGTTCAAATTGCCTTTCACCTGGGATAGGTTAGCGATCACCGGCTTGGCGATTACGGACTGGAAGGTCTCGATCTTTTCTCCAAAGGCTGTCAGGTTGGTTTTAAATGCTTCAATATCTATTTTAGTGGTGGCCGCCATGATTTTAGCATTCGGATCATCCTTCAGCACACTGTTGAGCACTTTTGCTTTGTCATAGGTTTTACCGGCACTGAAATCATCGAAGGTATTTTGATAGGAAGCCTGATCGATGACTACTTCCAAGCCTTCGGTAGCCTGCTGAAAGTTCTGAATATTATTGATCAGTCCGCTCACCCCTGTCTTTACTTCAGCAGACAAGCCGCCCTGGCTGTTCAAGGCATTTTGTAATTTTGTTTTCAGCTCCGCCGTATTATTGGCCGTCACCGGTTTATTGAGCAATTCGAAGAAGACATCCTTCACGGTATGGGTCACCTCATTGGTATAAAAAGTGACGGCACCCTCCACCAGGTCACCGGCTACACTGAGGGGCAGGGCTGAAGCCGGCGGTTTTTTCAGCACAGCGGTGGTGAGACTGCCGGCGTCTTCTTCTTTCTTGTTAAAGTTGGTCAGGACTTCTTTTTGCAGGGTAAAAGGTTTTGTTTTCTTGGAAGTGCGGGTCATTTTCATAAAGGCCGCACTCTGTGCTGCCAGCGGAATGCGACTTTCCCTGATCTGCTGGTTGACCGTAGCTGTTTTCTCGGCATTCACCGCCAGATGTTGTATGGCACTGGTTACCATCATAAACTGATCTGTCTTGGCACTGTTCAGATGCTTTTTGAACAGCGCATTACTCACCAGCTTGCTAAACTCTGCTTCCCTGATTTTCTGGTTGGCCTCGTTGATCCTGCCCACCTGCTGCCAGGCTCTGTGCATCAACTCTTCCTGTTGGCCCTGAATGACTTTGGTTCCCAAACCCGCCGCAGCACGGTTCCTGAAATCCAGGTTCAGTTCCAGCAGCCAGGGAGCATTGACACCGGTAGAAAGATCCTGTGCCATGTTATGCCAGGCGCCATAGACAGGCGGCACAATCATAGGATCCACAGAAAAAGGCACTTCATAAAACGGATTATTGACCGTATCGGATGGGTTGTTCTCCGGTCGGTTGATGGAAGGTGACAGATTCAGAAAAGTGCGCAGCTGGTCTCTGACTTCTTTCTCTTTGTTGGTTACGGGAAAGTTTTCCCGGATTGTCTCGAAAGAAGGAGGTCGTAAGGCCGCTTCCATCCCCATGGTCTTCCTTTCCATTTTTTCATCCATGCCATACCCTACTTCCTGCACGTCCATGGGCATCATGCCAGATTCCGGCTTCATGATAATGGGCTTGAGCTTGGTGACCAGGGTTTCAAAGTCACCATCCTGTGAGGTACGGAAGCTCCACTGAAAATAGACAGGAAAATCAAAAGGTCTGGGTTTGGCCGACTGCTGCCCGTTTTTAATCCAGGAAGAAGCCTGTGCCGGTACATCTGTGGTCGGTAAACCCAGCCCGGCACGACGCCCGGTTTCAAAAGCGGGTATCAGAAACGCAGTATAAGCGGTATTGCGCGTCAGTTTACGGGGACATAACAAACGGCTCAGGGCCGTATCCGGGTCTTCGTTTAATTCCTGGGTCACCTCCTGTCGCAAAGCCGCGCCTTCCTTCTGATCCAGCACCTGGTTGAAGTGTACATGCGCACAGGCCCAGGTTTGGGCCGGGTTATGAAAGACATCATTGAATTTTTCCTGCGGAACGGAAATGTAAGGAAGAGCTTCAGGAATAAATTTTTGTTGGAACTCCTCCTCTTTCAGTACAACCAAAGCCAGCCAGGGTCGTAGCCGTTTGGCCGTAGCCGGGTTTGCCAGGTCTGCACTGGCAGGCGTGTAGCGCCACAGAAAATCCTCTTCGTAAAATTCCATATAGGCCAGGTTATTGGCCTCAAAATTATTGACAAAGGGAGCCGGGTTGACCCGGATAATCACCCGGTCGCTGATATTTTTTACATCCCCAGGTCCCACCACCTGTATCACTTTAGAGATCCCCTGTTCGTTTCCGGCAGCGCCTTCCACAGCCGTAGTCTGCAGCGACAATGTCACCTGCAACTGGGCACGTTCCATGACGGTGCCGTCGCCATTGCCCAGCGTATCTTTTTCAATAATCTGGGCATTGAGTCCTTGTCGAAACCAGGGTAAAAATGAATAATGAGCAAGTGTTTCAGCCATAATCACTGATGCTTTATAGTAAAACTTTGTGTACTAAACCATTTCCAAATGATAAGCCGGTACTACTTTTACCTTTCCTTTGGCCTCCGGATGTCCCTGCAGATAACTTTGCAAAACGTCGGTCGCTTCAGTGAAGGAACCTGTGTCAAAGGTATCGTGGGCTACTTTACTCATATTGGCTTTGTCTACGATGACAAAACTTTCATCACCTACATTGACAGTGGCGGCTTTCTGTTTTATTTTGTTAAAGGCATATTCTTTAGAAAGTGCACATTTGCCAATTTCCCCGCCTTTGGTCATCCGACGTAATAAGCTCATATCAAAAGTGATGGGTGCCGGCTTAGGTGTCGGGTCAAAGTCAGACACCTTCACTTCGTATTCCACCTTCCGGTTAGCCCGGGCATTGACAAAGATCTGGTTCGTTTCTGTCACCCGGATACCGCTCTTCATCTGTTCGTAAGAAGGTGCACTCAGCTTATCCTTATCCTCCATCTTTTTAAACATGGCCGGGGCAAAAGCATCCGTCACATATTCTTTGTTGACTACCAAAGTACCGATTCTTACTTCTTTGACTTCCACCTGGCTGATATCGGCCGGTTTGTTGTTGCCGAATTTCTCCAGTTTCTGCAGCAAAGGCACTATCGTCTGGCTGATCCTGAAAGAACCGAAAGGTTGCAACACCACCTTGCCCGTTTCTGCCTCGATTTCTTTCAAGGTCACCATAGCAGACCGATTCACCGGTAATTCCGTGGTCCAGTTGGCATCCAGGCTAAAGGCTTCCAGGGCCTGGGGCAATATGGCAATAAAAGGATCCTCAATGCTTTGTTTGTCACCCCATTCGGCATCGAAACGCACTTTGATGGTGAAGAAGAGGATAGAGAAGGACGCAGTCCCTTTGGCATGCCAGGGCGTCGGGCCCGACAGCTCGAAGTCGAGTGTGATGCTGAAAAGGGTTGTATTGCCCATTTTCACTTCCAGTCCTGCCCCGATATTGGCAATAAAGCGGAAAGGCGAAAACTGAAACAAAACATCAAAGTAGAGATAACCCACCACCTTGAATTCTGAAACCTTGAACAGCAGATCCAGCTTAGCCCCGAACTGCACGGTATTGGAGGTGAGGGCAAAGTAGCAGGTCAGCACCAAGCGGGGATTGCCCGTCAGTATATTGACTGTGAGCCGTCTTAAGACAGGCACTCTTAGTTCGGCCGGTGGTTTGAAAGTAGGGTGAAACCCTCCTATCGACATCAAAAACCCTTTGCTTTCTCCCCAGGCCAGCCGCAATGCCATGTCTCCCTCCAGGGTGAAGGTAAGGATGCGGGAGTTGAACAGGCTGGCATCGAAAGAAAGCATGCCCTGCTCAAAATCGATGATACCGACAAAACTCACCTGAAACTGCATCACCGATGCCTCTTCGGTAGGCAAGACAATTTTGAGCATGCCCAGAATGGCAATGCGTACGGGACTGGCAAATTCTACAGCCAGACCAAAGTCGATGGTGATCAGAGGGGGGAAACCCCAGGTGATGCGTGCCATCAACCCTATCATAAACTGATCTCTCTTGGGTGGGAAGATGGTGGTAATCTGGTTGATGATCGGGATAATGTTATTGACCACATCTTCCGGAAAAAGTATATTGTCAATGGCATTGGTACGGACGCCCTCCCGCAGAGCATCCACATTGATCGTACGGTGAATGCCCAGCATACCCCCCAGCCCACTCAGAAAAAATCCCATGCCCAGTGCGATCCCCGGACTAAAGGTGGCACTGATGATAATCAATAAGGAAAATCCATCGCTGCCATCCGGCATACGGGTGGTGATGACGCAGATGGCAGCTACCTGAATAGTGTTCTGGATAGAAAGCTCCAGCGCTCCGGCATACTGCCCTTTGTCTACATCTATCATCAGATAGCCTCCTCCTTTCACTACCCCCGCATCCAGGCTCAATCCGATACCCACTGGCGGTTTGAAGGCGAGATCCAGTTGTACGGGTCCCAGGTTGCCATCCCGGTTGGCAGGGAAAGAGAAAATCGTGGTGACGCCCATATTTTGTACGACCGCCACGATGGGTCCCAGGTTGGCTTTCAGGTCAGCCCCCAGGCTCACTGGAAGGTTACCGTCTTTGGGTCTCAACCCTATTGCTAACCCTTCCAGGGCGATAGGTCCCAGCGCGATATGGGTAGGCAGATGAATTTCTAAGGCGCTGCTACCCCCAAAATAAAATCCAGCTTCGCTGGAAACGCCCAGGGTGAGGTCAAAGTCGGCTTCAAATTTGGTATTGGGTAATATATTTTTCAGAAAGCCATCACCGCCTGAGGCATCGATGAGAATTTTACACTGGTTCAAAGAACCTTCCAGGGCAAATTTTCCATTGGCTTTATGCTCCGCGGCATTCCACGCCAGCTTGGTATTGACCAGCAGGATGAATTCTCCAATTTCAAAACGGCTGCTGCCAGCCTTCCCTACCAGGATAAAGGGTTCACCATCAGTCCGTTTTCCGGTCCATTTCAGCATGAGTTCCCCCTTCACATCACCTGTACCATTGGGAGGGGTGATGGTGATCTGTCCGTTGGGTTGCAACAAAATGGATGTAGCCACCGGTAAGTTAACATCTACTTTCGTTTCTACCTTCCAGTCGTCCTGGGCAAACTGTTGCAAACCACTGCTGAAGGTAGATTTGGAAGTGATCAGTAAACCCCGCGGATTGACATCCGTTTTGGGAACCACTTCTACCAGTACCAGGTCCAGTTTGGGATCAGGGGCTACGTCATCGTAGATGACCGGCAGGCCGGCATCTGCCAGTATCTTTTCTGTTTTGGCAAAGAGTTGTTTACCGTCAAAAGTTGGGGTACCCCAGCCATACAGCGTTTTCATCTGGTTGCCCCCATTGCCCAGCCAGGCACCGATTTTCTCGAAGTGAAGGCTATACAGGGTAAAGGGCGGATGATCCGGATCGGTAGAACCTACGTTCTGCTCCACCCCTGCGATAATACCCAGAAACTCGAGCACCCCCTTGAAGCCCGGCAGATTGTCTGCATATCTCACCAGCAGGTAGTTCAGCAAACGTTCCGGTACTTTATTAGCATCGGCGGCCGGAATGCCTATTCCACTCAACGCATTTTTAATGTTGATGAAGCTTTCGATAATTTCCTTGATGATACCGATCAGGGCGGTGCTTTTGCTGAAGATTTCCGCGTTGTTTTCCGAAGCAATGGCCGTGATGAGTTCCTGCGTTTTCTGGATCAAGGGCGTGATCTTACTGGCGGTGGTATTCAGTGAAGAAGCGATAGAGGCCTCCTGGGATACACTAATGGTTATACCCAAATGCGCCAATAAAATTCTTGCTCTCCCTGGTTGAAGCTCTTCTTCGAGGGGTTGGAGCACTCGAGACAGCTCCAGGGCAATGGTTTCTAGGGTACCTGCCGCATTACTCATACTACCTGGGAGTAGGCTGTGTTTTCTGATTCGAGCATTTTTTCCAGTAAACGATGAACGTTATCACAGTCTTTTGACAGTCTAATGAGCGTGTCGCTATGTGTGGCTATGTCGGATCGAAGGGTTTCGCTACCCTCTTGTGTCAGGATGGCTGCCATCTGGGTGAGCAGGGTCTGAAAGGCAACGCCCTTCACTTCCTGCGGAAACTGATACAGAGGATCTTTGGCACTATTGAGAAAGTGTGCCGCAAAAGCAGGCCCCTGGTTTCTATGCCAGACCAGTTTGACAGGCCGGCGATGGTTGATCAAAGAGACCACTTCATTCCGGTGATGGTAAAACAGCCGAAGCATATGATGGGTAGGTGTATCCTGCAAGAGCTCCGGATTGAGGGAAAGCAGCTCCTGTACCGTGACCGGCGATGGTTTTTTTTCCGGTTTGCTAACCGGCACAACGATACTGCTGCTTCTCTCTACGACGGAAGCGGGGGAAGATTCCAGGGTAATGGCAAATCCAGCGCCTGACAGGGCCGTCAACACATTGTTGATATTATTAGCCCAGGTTACATCATAACTGTTGGTCGATTTATCTCCTCCCCACAACAAAGCGACGATCTGGTTGCTGTCGTTCAGAATGACAGAGCCTGAATCTCCGCTGTTGGAGAACGCCTTTTTACCATTTTCTATTTCATAGGTTTCGTCGTTGGTGGGCACGATCAACACCTGATTAGGCATGACCACCAGGGCGGTTCCTCCAGGATCGGTAGGGGCAGCGGCGGCATCACCGATATGCACGACCGTCCCTTTGGTAAAACCTGACCGGGCTCCAATTTTCCTTACCCGGGTGCCTACTACGGCGGCGGTGGTTGTGGCCGCTACCTGCAGAGTTTCCGCGCTCGAATTGTTGCTGATGAGCAGCTGCCGGTTGATATCCGCATTAATTTTGGCGATGGCACAATCTACCGTATTGTTTTTGATGCCTATGATTGTTTCTCCAACTACACCACATTCACAGCAGCAGGATTTTTCATAGATAGGCTGGGCTGTTTTTACTTTGGTATTGTTAGTAGCCTGAGAGGAATCGTATAAGACGTGTTTATTGGTCAGAATAACCTGGGTATTATCGGCTAGTTTAGCAAACCATCCAAGGGTACCATAGGCGGGTGAGGATTTTTCGTTAGCCAGTGCGATGCCCCCTTTGATAGGCCGGTAATTGCTCTTATCCCGTTTTTCTACAAAAGCTCTTTCCTGGGGTCTGTATACGGTGAGTACATCGGTTCTGAATCCATGAATCTGTGAGGGAATGATTTGTTCGGGTCTCAGATCATTTAATGGCTTTTTCTCAGCCACAAATACCCGGTAAGTCACTTCCTCTGTGATGTCGCCTTGTGTTTCTTTCAAGCCTATGCCTACAGCCAATACGTTTGGAATTTGCAGGATTTCCTGTTTGACAGTTTCGTATTCACTTAATAACTGATCCTGATCATTCTTAAATTCATCATAACTTTTACTCATAGGAGTAGATATTTATACTAATCAATATTGATTTCATATTTCTTGGAGGAGAATCGGATAGGGATGGTTTTGGTAGCCTCCCCTTCCGCTGTATTGATTTTCACGATGAATTCCTTGATGGGAGGGTCTGTCCTTATTTCTCCGGGGGCTGCTGCTACTTCAGAGACACAGGGGAAGGAAGCCAGCCATGTTTTGATTTTCTCGAAGTTATTTTGTTCGTCCTCCCGTGTATTGAGGCTATTCAGAAAACCGTTGACTTCTTTTTTGATACAGGGCCAGTCTTCCTCTTTTAAACAAGTACAAAAATCATTTGCCATAGTGTGGGTATTGCTTCGGTTACATTGAAAAAACATAGTAAGGAAACATTGTCCGATCACCAGCCAGTGTAAAAAAAACCTGTAGGAGCCCGGCGATGAACATTGTTTCCGGACACTTGTGTGTTGTCTTTGCAGACAATCATACCGCAGGGTACTACGTGTGTTCCAACACTTCATCCATGGTTTTATTTCTCCGTAGCGCTTCTACAATAATGTTGATAAAAAACACAATAATCTCCTGCTCTCTTTCTTCCTTGATAAAAGGAATATCGAACAGATTGTTGAGAGCGTGCACGAGCCTCGCTTTGGTCTCTTCCAGGTCTTCTTCTTCAGCAAAACCCTGCCCCAGCAGGTTGATCAGTTGATACAGCTCATCCGGCAAAATGTCATGAATTTTTTTGTCCATTTGCCTGACGATCTTCTTGAAGAGCATCAATTCTAGTCCTTCTCCTACGATGGGCAGATTGATCCTGTCGTTCAGTTTCTGAGCCAGTCTGGAAATTTGTTCTTCGGTCAGCATAATATTTAAAGGTTAAGTGGTGTACCGGTAAACCCAACCGTGGGCCGGTTCACCATTAGTACATTCTATACAGAATTACGTAACCCTGGTATATTATTTTTTAACTTTTTCACAACAACTTCCTGGGCTAACATGACTATTTTCAACAAAATGACATTTCGTCGACAACAGCTATCCAGCCATATAAACTTGAAGAAGCTATATGAAAAATATACAACGAAAGAAACTCAATGGCAGTACTGAATTTACTGCTTTTGCAGGCCGTCTAAGAACAATTGATAATGCATTAAATTTAATCATTATACGACGAATTTCAAGAATTTACCTGAAATATTTCATAAAAGCAGGGGCTTAGCGCCTGATATTATCTTAAAGTTGTATTCTTTTCAATATTTTTTTTCAAATTCAAGGATACTCCAGCAAACATTTTCACCTACAAGCTGGCCAGCTTTGGAGGTCAGTCTATCGGAAAACTCTTTGGACAACCTGACTATAGAAAGTCTACCCATTCTTTTAATCGACAAAATGGCGTTACCTGCCTGTTCGGGCCCTTGAGAAAAACAGAAACAATTGTTCTTCCGTCCGATAGCCTCTGGGCGCTGTTTTGTGGGATAAAAACAACTTCCAAAGATTTGCATTATACACATATTTAAATAAATTTACTTGTGAACCTATTCCTCTGGATAAGGCTATACCACTATATAACCGTAAAAAAATGCAGGCTTTTTTGCAAGAAAACGGATATGCGCATGACCTGTTCGTTAGTTATGCCCACCTGGACAATGCTCCTATCGGAACGGAGAAAAAAGGATGGGTGGCCACCTTTACAGAAGAATTATCAAAAATTCTTTCCAGGAAATTGGGTAAACCGGGTTTTATCTGGAAAGATGAGCGTCTCGCCGGCCATGAACCGCTGACACAGGCCATCCTGGACGCTATACAGAAAACAGGCACCCTTCTGGTCATCATGTCTAACGGTTACCTGCAATCGAGCTGGTGCAGGAAAGAAAGAGAAGAATTCATAAGGATTATCAAAAACAGGAGCCATCAAAACAGAATCTTTATCATAGAAATTGATCAGGTAGATCATACAGATACGGCCTACCCTGCTGAATTCCACGAGCTGATCGGCTACCGTTTTTGGGTACAGGACCCCGACACCCAAACCCCGCTGACGTTAGGGTTTCCCAAACCAGACGAAGATTATTATAAGCGCTTGAACGAACTGGCCCAGGAAATAGCCGATGAGCTGAAGAAAATAAAAGGACAGGAAGACACCACCGAATGGGTAGACACCGTCTTTCTGGCGGAAGTCACCGATGATCTGGAACCTAAAAGAGATGAGCTCAAAAGATTTCTCACCCAGGCCCACTACAAGGTGCTTCCCGAAAAATGGTATCCCCGCGATAACCTGACAACCCTGCGTCAGCATATTGCAGCGGATTTGTCCAGAAGCAGGATTTTTATCCAACTGCTCAGTGAGGTGGTGGGAAAAGTGATTCCGGACACTTCGCTGAGCTTTCCCCGACTCCAATTTGACTGTGCCCTGGCGGCCAATAAGAAGATCTTACAATGGTGTGCACCTAATACGCCCATTGAGAAAATTGAAAACGCTGCCCACCGGGAACTATTCCAAACAGTTACTTTGCAACAAGACAGCCTGGAAGATTTTAAAAACGCGGTTCTGAAAAGCGTAGCCGTAAAGGAAACTCTCTCTGCGCCTTCCCAGCATTTTTTTTATATCAGTGTGGACCCGGCCGATTACAACTTTGCCAAAAATTCTATCTGCACTGTCCTGGACCAACACCACATCGGCTATGCACTGCCCCGCCTCAGCAACGACCCGGTACAGGTTCGTAAATACCTGGAAGTAAACCTTTTAAACTGCGACGGTGCTTTTTTCGTGTATTGTCATTCAGACCAGAGTTCGGTGCTCAACCAGATATTGCAATGCCGAAAGATCATGGCACAAAGAGAAGAGCCTATCCGGGCAGTCGCTGTCTATGACGGACCACCCCCCGAGAAAGAAGATATTGCTTTTAATTTCCCGAACATGTATTATCTGAAATGCCGTGATAATCAGGAATCCCTGGAAAAGTTTCTGCTCAACCTCAGTTAAATCTATGTGTGCTGTATGGAAGCTCTGTTAGAAAATCTTATGACCCAAACGCCCTACCCCGGTCTCAGACCCTACAGCCAACATGAAGCCGATATTTTTTTTGGTCGGGAAGAACATGTAGACCAGCTCCTACTCAAGTTACAAAACAACAAATTTATTGCCGTGTTAGGCAGTTCGGGCTGTGGCAAATCCTCTTTGGTACGGGCCGGCCTCATCCCTGCCCTCAAAGCCGGATTTCTACCAGAAATAGGTACCCAATGGCATGTGGCCGAAATGCGTCCGGGTGCCTCTCCCTATCAACGCCTGGTAGAAGCCCTGATGTCCTCTCCCCTGTTTCAGCAACAGCTCCAACATTTTCCCAACTATAGTGATTATCTTTCTGCCATGTTGAAAAGAGGGCCTCTGGGCCTGGTAGAGGCGGTCAGTGAGCTGGACAATCTGGGGCAAGCCAATCTTCTCATTCTGGTAGATCAGTTTGAAGAAATCTTTCGTTTCCGGCAGGAGCCCCATGTGGATGAAGCCGAAGCCTTTATCAAGCTGTTGATGACCACCATCCAGCAGACATTTCTCCCGGTATATGTGATCATCACCATGCGGTCTGATTTTCTGGGTAACTGTACGCTCTTTTATGGCTTACCGGAAGCCATCAGTGACAGTCAGTTTCTGACACCCCGCTTATCCAGGGATCAGTACAAAGCGATCATTGAAAAACCAGCCCGGCTGTTCGGTGTAAAAATAGACCCCGCCCTGGTCAATCGGTTGTTGAATGATATTCAGACCGATTTCGACCAACTTCCCCTGCTTCAGCATGTATTAATGCGGATGTGGAATCTTCATGGACAACAGCAAAGACAACCTGCCCTCATCACTGTAGAGGATTATCAGGCAGTGGGCACCTTACAGGAAGCCCTCTCGCGGCATGCCGACGAGGTATATGCCACTTTGAGAAACTCACAGCAACGCCTGGCTGAAACGATGTTTCGCCGACTCACAGAAAGAAGTCATACCCAACAGGCTGTCCGCCGGCCAGTGTCTGTCGGAGAAATAGCCCAGGTAGCCGGTGTATTGCCCGCACAGGTCATAGACATTGTAGAGGCTTTCCGGCAACCCGACCGTAGTTTTCTGATGCCTCCACTTCCCATTCCCTTAACACAGGAAACGGTGGTAGACCTTTCTCATGAAAGCCTGATGCGGCAGTGGAAACGGTTGAGAAATTGGATTGAAGAAGAAACCGAGCTGGCTACCACTTTCCGGAGACTATCCGATACCAACCGTGAATTCCGAGCAGGAGAGGGTGAACTGTTGCAAGGATTGAACCTGGAAAAAGCCGTAGACTGGCAGCAGAAAGAAAGCCCTACCCCGGCATGGGCACAACGGTATGGCGGAGATTTTGAGGAGGTGATGGCGTTTATCGATCAAAGCCAACAACACTGGCTGAAAAAGAAAAAGAAGGCACGTAATAAAAATATTATCCTGTATTCCTCTATCGTATTTAGTATACTGCTCCTTTTAGGCGTATTCCTTGCCTATCAGTTAGATCTCAATCAAAAGTTAGTAGAGCAGAATAGTATGCTCCAGCAGAAAAACTACGAGTTAGCTACCATAGAATCCAATATAGACAGTGCAGGACAGCAATTGCTGATGACCAAACAGCAACTGTTGAGCACCTATGAAGAGATCGGTAAGCTGGTGAATAAAATTGACAGCCTGCAGGCAAAGATTGACACACAGGTAGCCGCTATCGCCAGGCAAAATGTGGAAATCCAAGTCAAAACCAATGAGGTTTTCCTTTCAGAACTCTTTCAAAATACCCAAAACTTCCTGCAGGCCAGCCTCAACCTCACCACTGCCTGCAACATTTTAGTCAATACCACAGACTACACCCTGGAAACAGTGCAGTCTATCAACAGTGCTTTGATGCGGTACGATCAAGCTTACGAAGACTTCTGGAGCCAAAATAATACCTACCGGACCTTTCTCTCTGACACGATTCAAAATACAGCCTTGTCTTCAGCATATGATAGAATGACGATGCTGGTCGCCAATATCCACCAACAGGTTGAGTTCATCAAAAATGTTTATAACGACTACGATTTCAGTCCGGATAAAAAAGGGGGGCTGGGTTACAACTATGAAAAACTCAGCGAAGAGATGAAAAGTGCGATCCAACCGATCCTGAGCACCTTAGAACAGCAGACCAATGAGCTGAAAGAGCTGGTGGAAAATTTACAAAAAAGGAGGTAACCTTCTGAAACCATGGGTTACTTATTATTTTCTACTTTGACTAATGATAAACCAACACCTTTTCGATGACTATCCATCAATAACCTTTGACAACTACCAAGCTTATGGGAAAATACAGCCCTCATGTTCGCAAAGCCCTCGACATACTCAGACAACACGGGGAAGGTCATTTACCGGAAGACCTGCTGGCCCTCAGCAAAACCCTTAAAAAAGAACAGGCTTTCGGCTATGCCCGCCGTCTGCTGGAGTTAGTACGAACCGATATCCCCTTCAGCCATCCCCTGGGGGTATTGATTGACCAACAGTGTGCGCTCTGCACTTATAAAGATGTGGATATGCCTTTGGTGCATCGGCTGGAGAAGGCCCTGGACATTCTCCGGGAAGGCCGGACGGATCTGGATCATTCTAGCGATCAGGAAACTCTGGGCATTGCCGGCGCTATTTACAAAAGAAAATGGGAAGCTGATGGCCAAATGCAGCATCTGGAACGGTCGCTGGCCTATTACCAACGGGGCTTTCAACAGGGCATTGTATCTGACCAGGGCTATACCGGGATCAATGCGGCCTTTATGCTGGATTTGCTGGCACAGCAAAAATCTGCGGAAACACAGCAAGCCGGTATGGCTTCAGAAAGTGCCGAACAGCACCGGGCTGAAGCTCGTGATATACGTCAGCGTCTTATTGACGCCTTAGCCCCCATTGACGCCTTAGCCCCCACAGCCCCCGATGATGACAACAATTACTGGTTATTCGTGACACTGGCGGAAGCGCACTTCGGCCTCCGACAATACCAGAAAGCACGAATATGGCTGGATAAAGCTACTACCTTACCCGATACGGAAGCATGGCAACTGGAAACCACGACCCGTCAGCTTGCCCAGCTGGCTATGCTACAGGAAGAAAAAAATGCACAACAGATACAAACCTCCCCTGCCTGGGATGCCTTGCTCCATTTTACAAAAATAGACAAAGAAGCCCTGCAAACCCTGTTTGCCGGTAAGGTAGGGCTTGCGCTCTCCGGAGGAGGCTTCCGGGCTTCTCTATACCATATCGGGGTGCTGGCTCATCTGGCGGAAAAGGATATGCTGCGACATGTAGAAGTGCTGTCCTGCGTGTCGGGAGGGTCTATCATAGGCGCTTATTATTATCTGGAGGTACGTCATCTGTTGCAAACCGTAACAGACGATCAGATTACCCGCGACCATTATATCGACATCGTACATCGCATCATCCGGTATTTTCTGGAAGGCGTACAGCGGAATATCCGTACCCGGGTCGCCGCTAATTTCTGGGAGAATATTAAAATGATTTTTTTAAAACATTATTCCCGCACCAACCGGGCAGGTAAACTCTATGAAAAAGAGCTGTACGCCAAAGTGAAGGATGGTCTGGAGCATACGCCTCGCTGGTTCAATGAGCTATATATTCACCCTGTTGATCCCCAAGGCCAGTTGAACAAGCACTTCAGCCCCAAATACGATAACTGGAAACGCAGACACAAAGTACCCATTCTCATTCTGAATGCCACCACCCTGAATACCGGACACAACTGGCAATTCACCGCTTCCTGGATGGGTGAGTCGCCTGCCAGCATACAGAAGGTAGATGGCAACTACCGGCTTCGCCGCATGTATTATAAAGACGATGACGAGGAGGCTTCACCCCGGGCCATCAGGCTAGGATATGCTGTAGCCGCTTCTGCCTGTGTACCCGGTTTGTTTGAGCCGCTGGCGCTGGCTGACTTGTATCCGGATAAAGTGGTGCGTCTGGTCGATGGCGGTGTTCACGACAACCAGGGTATTTGCGGTTTGCTGGAACAGGATTGTTCTGTGATGCTGGTCAGTGATGCCAGCGGACAGATGGGTACCCAGGATGATCCACAGAGCAGTCCCCTGGGCGTGCCCTTGCGATCCAATGATATTTTGATGGAAAGAGTGCGCAATGCGCAGTTTCAAGATCTGGAAAACCGGAAGCGGGCTGGTATTTTAAGAGGACTGATGTTTATTCACCTGAAGATGGGACTGGATGTAGAACCTGTAGACTGGGTCAACTGTGAAGACCCTTCGGATGAAACTCTGTTTCAACACAAAAACAAGGCAAAAGTCACCCCTTATGGTATCCGGAAAGATCTGCAAAAACACCTGGCAGCCATCCGTACCGACCTGGACTCCTTCAATGACACGGAAGCCTATGCCCTGATGAGTAGTGGCTACCAGATGTGTCAATATGAATTCTCCAGGCGCATTGAAGGGTTTCCTTCAACGAGGAGGGCTGATCCGGAATGGCCTTTTTTGGTAATGGCAACCTCCTTAAAGCAGCCGGATACCCCTGCTGCTACTATTCGTTTGTTATCTGTTGGCCAGGAGAGAATGTTTAAGATCTGGCGAATTCTACCCTTTTTGAAAGTGACTACCTGGATCATGGCTGGCCTCTTACTCATCGGATTCTTCTGGGCAGTCGTCCGGTGGGCTACCTTTTCCTATACGCTGACCCTGGGAGAGGTTGGCTGGAGCGTCGCCATCTTCTTACTGGGATTGGTTGTAGGCAAAACCGTTATCCGGATCATTCAGTACCGTAAAACACTCTCCCAATTTGCTATGGGGTTGGGCATTGCTATCTTTGGCTGGTTGGCTGCCCATATACACCTGCTTATCTTCGATAAACTGTATTTAAGGAAAGGAAGTCTAAAAAAACAATCATCCCACCCTTACCAGCGGGAGCAGTCGGAAGCAGTGAATGATACTGAAAGGGTGCTCAGAGAAGACAGCAGGATTGAGAAAGTGCAGGAGACGACTGCCTTGCAGTTGCTGGATACGATCCACCTGACCCGTCCGGGAAAAAAAATCAGTTTGTACCAGGGTGATTTGTCAGCCCTGAAGACAAAAGAGGCCGTTGACCTCCTGATTGTTTCGGCCTTCCCTAACAATTATGAGCCTACCCAACATTCCCTGATCGGGGCCCTGCATCGAAAAGGAGTTTCCCTGCAAGACATGGCAATGGACAAAGCCTACGATGAAAGGAATAACTTTTCTTGCTGGCTATCCAAAGAACTGTCGGCTTATACCAATGATTTTCCAGTAAAACGGATACTGTGTTTTGAGCCTACTTCACAGGGAGAGGATGCCATTAACCTGGTCAAAGAAATTTTCCGGGGCCTGATGACCTGTTTTCACAAGGATATTTCTATTGCTACGGTGGCCATGCCTTTGCTGCTTACCGGTGAGCGAGGAGAAAATGAAGAAAAAGTACTGCGGCAACTGGTAGATGCCGCCGCCCATTGGATGCTCAAAGGGCTGCCCATTCATGATCTTAAAATCGTAGTTTACGAGCAGGAAGAAACGCGTCGCATCCATGCGCTGTTCAGTGCGTTGAAACCGCAGTATGAACAGTTGAAGGAAGCCACACCCGTGGAAAAAGACTATGATCTGTTTATCAGCTATTCACGGAAAAACCAGGCTATCGCGGATCATATTTATCAGTGTCTTTCCAGTAGTGATCACAAGGTTTTTCTGGACAAAAAAGCTTTGATCAACAATGATACTGCCTGGCCCCTGGCGATTTCCAATGCCATCGACCGGAGCAGGAAGGTGATCATTGTCTACTCTCCCGATTACCTGACTTCCAAAGTGTGTCTGGATGAATTTACCATGGCTTATTTAAAACGTTTGAAAGAACCTAACAGCCTCACGCCCCTGTATGTATATACCACAGCGCTACCTTCCATCATGAGTATGATCACTTATCATGACTGTGTGGAAGGAGATGTTCAGAAAATAGAAAATGCCTGTAAAAGTATTGTTGAATCTTTGAAAGTCAAGGGTACTCCATTAACATGAGATATGCTACCCTTCAATAACCCGGTAGTAATATTGCCCTTTGAAGGAAATTACTCTGCACATTGGCTAAATTTATCCTATCCCTATTTATTTAAAGTAGGAGCCATGAATTATTATTCTTAAGTTCGAGAAAACTTATTTAATTACTTTTTATACTCATTACTTTCCTCTTGATATAGCAGGTTAGACGTTTTACAATGCTATCTGCCTACAGATATTTTTTGCAAAGTATTAAAACTTAAATTTTATGCCTAGAATCCCTATACTGGCTTACTATTATCAAAAAAAAGAAGAAGATTATATTTGTAAATATTTAAAAGACACTACTAAGACGGAAAGTTATTTTTTTGGATTTATCGAAACCAAGCACATCCATTTACTTAAGAAAGAAGGTATCCTGATAGACATTCTAACTGATGCTCTTACCTATCAAGGCGGGATACCACGAAGCCTGCAATCTACGCTTTCGGGTAAAAATTTTGTTAATCTTCAAAATGATCACCCCAATACAAGCTTGCCCTCAAAAAAAAATCATTATCTCATTAAACTTCAAGGTCCATTACTAGAACCTTGGAAACGAATGTTAGATGCAGCACAAATAAAGATCTTAGAGAACCTGCAAAACAACATTTATAAGGTCTACACAACACAAAATATCTACTACTTACAAAGACTAAATTTTATTGTTTCTTGCAGACCTTTTAAAATCACTGATACAGATATTATCTTAAAAAGATCATTACTTTCTCCCTTCGAAATGTTTGAACCGGAGTCTGATAAAGTGGCCATCTACGACATCAAACTACACACAGGAGAGGTAGAAAGTATTATGTGTTTCCTGAAAGAAAAAAAAGTTGATGTATTAGGGTGCAGTCACTATAAAGTCAGGGTGAGATTAACAGGTATAGGCATAGTGAGAGAATTGAGCCAACGAACAGAAGTATCAGCTATAGAAGAATATATTATGCCTGAACTCCATAATGACAAAGCTCGGTTCACCATTAATATAGAAGGCAAGAGGAACGGTAATTTACAGGCTTGTATTCCATTTCAAGGAGAAGGGCAAATTATTGGAGTAGCTGATACTGGGATAGATTCAACGCATCCGGATCTTGAGGACCGCATTTATAAAGTTATAGCCAGAGGCAGAGCGGATGACGCTACTGATCCGCATGGGCATGGCACTCATGTGGCTGGTTCTATAGCAGGTAACGGTAATGCTTCTAATGGATTGATCAAAGGCATAGCCCCGAAAGCTACATTATTTTTTCAATCCATCCTGGATAGCGAAGGTAGTCTGGGAGGGTTACCGATCAATCTACATGATTTATATATAGAGGCCTATGAGGAAGGTGTACGTATCCACAATAATAGCTGGGGCGCTCTGGCAGAATCCGAATATAGATTCAATTCATTAGAAGTAGATGAATTCGTATACCATCATAAAGATATGTTACTGGTTATTTCTGCTGGGAATGATGGCACCGCTTTTAAGCCTAGAAACAGTAACGTAGGATTTGTAGATTGGCTTTCTTTAGGCTCACCGGCTACTGCCAAAAATGCCCTCACTGTAGGTGCCAGCCGTAGCATGCGCACGGAAGGTGGATTCGCCTCCCTAACCTACGGTCAATCATGGCCAGAGGTATACCCAGATGAGCCTATCAAGGGGGAAAAAATATCTGGGAATGTGGAAAGCATGGCTGGTTTCAGCAGCAGAGGACCTTGTGGAAATGAAAGCAGAATCAAACCTGATGTGGTAGCACCTGGGACGGACATAGCCTCTACTAAATCTTCAATGGCACCTTCGATAAATTTTTGGGGCCCTTATCCCAAAAATAGAAGTTATGCTTTTATGGGTGGCACCAGCATGGCAGCTCCTATTGTAACAGGTTTTGCGGCACTCGTTAGAGAATATTATCACAAAGAGCGATCTCATTGTGCTAGTGCCGCTTTGTTGAAAGCCACGATTGTCAATGGCACCCGCCAGCTACAAGGGAAAGATGCTCTGGCAGACCACTCTTTTATTCCTAATTTCCATCAGGGCTTTGGTTGTATTGATATGAAAAACACACTACCAAATACCCTACAGCAGGACCTTCGCCTGTCTTTCCTGGATTCCTGGCAACTACCTACCTTGCAATTGAAGGCTACTGGTCAAAGGTTTTTATTTAGTGTTGAAGTGAAAGAAGGAATTCCCTTACGCTTATGTCTGACCTGGACTGATCCTCCAGGCAGAGGATTACAAAATAATTTAAATCTTTTCCTTATGCATAAAGACAGGAAATTTAAATGGACAGGCAATGAGGAAATCCCCAGAACTATTACTACTTTCGATAGGGACAATAATGTAGAAATTATCAGGGTAGAAGAGGCCTATGCTGGAGAATACCTAATTGCTATACAAGCTGCTAATATCATTTTCAGTCCACAAGATTTTGCCCTGGTAGTTACCGGTAATTTGGTATCTGAACTCACACAGTTGTAATTCACACTAGAAGAAATGCTATGCTGACCTTAAGAGTTGTACAGGCAAAATTTGGCGACTGCCTTATTTTGATATTTGGAAATAAAGAAAAACCTAAATACATGCTGATAGATGGTGGCCCCGGCGGCGTTTATCGGGATCATCTGAGAGTTGAGCTTGAAAAGATCAAAACATCGGGTGGACAGCTAGAACTGATGGTCTTAAGCCATATTGATGGTGATCATATTGTTGGATTACTGGATTTAACGGAAGAGATGAAAGAAAATGTAGCTGATGGAGAAGAACCTATTATAGAGATCAAAGAGCTGTGGATGAATTCTTTTTCTCAATCTATAGCAAAAGGAAATAACTTGAGAAGTGCGCTACAGAGTATGCTTTCTCATGTAAATAACTTGGCTTCTACTATGCCTTTAGGTAATCGGGCTGTGCAAAGTATCTTACAGGGTGATATGCTCAGAAGAAATGCCTTGCAATTGAACATTCCTCACAATATCACTACTAATCATGAAATCATCTCCTATGATAATATCAAAGAACCCATTGCTATTGAAAATATCAAACTTACTATCATCGGGCCTAATGAAGAAAATCTCAATAAGCTTCGGGACGAGTGGCACGAATGGATTCGTAAAAATGAATCAAAAGCTTTGACAACTGATCGGGAATTGCTGCATCAGATGGATCGTTCTGTCCCTAACTTAAGTAGTATTATGTTTTTACTGGAGTCGGAAGGAAAAACAATACTCTTTACTGGTGATGGCCGGGGTGATTTTATTCTGGAAGGCTTACAAAAAGCTAATTTATTGGATAATGCAGGAAGCCTACACGTTGATATTTTTAAAGTACCACACCACGGCAGTATACGCAATACTACCCAAAACTTTTTTAGGAAAGTCACCGCAAACCAATACATTATCTCAGCCGATGGCCGCCATCACAATCCGGATTTTGAAACACTAGCCTGGATCGTTGGCTGTGCTCATGAACAAAGTCGCCGCTTCGAACTCATCTGTACTAACCGCACAGATTCTACAGAAAGACTGGAAAAAGAATTTCCCATGTCAGCTTATGGCTATACATTACACTATATGCCAAAAGAAGAACATAGCGTTGATATCAATCTTTTATAAGTTGACGCATTCGCCACCAAGGATCTGACACTGGCTTGCACATGGTATCTCAGCTCATGATGGAGGCAATGCAAAGATGCTGAGGCGCATTATATTGATGCATAGTATAATTGACAGGTAGCTTTGGAGTAGTAATCTTACCTTGACGTTAAAGCCATGTGTAAGGAGTTTAGTCTGATACTTCATCAGTGGTTTTGTCAACCTTAGGTTTTCTAAGGTAAATTTATTCAATTGCATTTCTCAACGTATTGAGAATAAATGATCGCTCATCAATCTGCCAATTTATTTATCAGTTAGCTATTGTGTGTGAGTAAATTTTCATGTACTTTATTTTGATATAACCGTACCTATTCTATTCCATACAGTTTTATGTCAACTCGACCACAAAAACCCTCTCTCTATGCGCTTTTAGTGGCAATTAACCAATATAATGATCCAATACCTCCTTTACAGGGTTGTGTAAATGATTTGGAAAAAATGTCAAATTACCTAGAAAAGGAGCATAATCACTTTGCAGTAAATATAAAAAAATTAGTAAACGAAGAGGCTACCAAAGAAGCCATTGTATCACAGTTTATAAATCATCTAGGACAAGCTACTAATGGAGAAGTGGCTTTTTTTTATTTCTCCGGGCACGGCACCCAGGAGGATGCCGACCCTGTCTTCTGGTCCATCGAAGAAGACCGAAAACTTGAAGCTCTAGTTTGTTTTGATAGCTACGCCAGGCAGGGTGCAAATGTCAGAGTAAATTTACTGGCCGATAAAGAGCTAAGGTATCTGATCCATCAAATCGCTCCCAATGGTGCCCATATTCTTACTGTATTCGACTGTTGCCATTCTGGTGGGAATACGCGGAATAGTTATATTACCGAGCTGGCAGAGGTGAGAGAAAAAAGGGTTGTCATTCGTGACCGCTTATCGCAGGCCTTTCCAATGCGACATTGGAAAGACTTTATTTTTTCTGAAACCATTACCTATGAAGAAGCTCAAAAGCAAAATATAGGAATATGGCTCCCTGAGGGACAACATATACAGATAGCTGCCTGCCAGAATGATCAATCGGCTTTTGAAGTAAAAGGTGAGGGTGTTTTTACCAGGAATCTGCTGGAAGTATTGTCCCGTTGTGAAGGTGATATTACTTATTATGATTTGCAAAGCCGGATTCAGCAATATTTGAAACATCAGTTTGATCAAACGCCGAAAATCTATGTGGTGGGAGATGAGGAAAGTGCTTTGTTCCAAGGATTTTTACACAAAAAACCTGAAAACAAACCCCTCTATGGCAATATTAACTATAATGCTTCGCTAGGATGGATCATGGATCTGGGTGCCATGCATGGTATTTCTCAGATGTCCAATCTAAAAGTACTAACCCTGGATGAACAACAGGATTTTGACGCTAAAGTCTATGAGGTATATCCTACCTACTGCCAAATCATGTTTGATGATGATCCACCAAGTATTGATTCTTCTTATAAAGGTTACTGCCCCCTATACCTTTCCCTTCCTCTAGGGGTCTTTCTTAATATCCAGGAGGAAAGGGTAAAAGATAAACTGTTGCAATTTATCTCCAAAGGAAATCCTCATTTACACATTATGAAAGCAGCTTATGAAGCGGACTTTTGTGTACAATACATTGACGAGCACCTTTACCTTTCACGACCTGGTACGCTATCTGTTCCGGTCACACAACCCCGAAAATATACCTCCGATTCTGATCTGCTCATCATACAAAACTATCTGAATCACTTATCAAAATTTGAATATATCAAAAGTTTACACAATCCAAATGCCTACCTCTTTAGGAGAGATCCTGTGGAAGCAAACGTGCTCAGGAGATTCCATCAGCAGGAAGTGCCTGTACAGATTATACAGGGAGAACTACTTTTGGACTTTGATCAACCCGACCATCGTCAGCATGGAGGCAGTATCAGGATTGTTCTAAAAAACACCAGTGACCGCAAGTTATACTGTGCCTTGCTCTATTTGTCTTTTTACTTTGGGGTTAGTGTTAAGCTACTGAAAGAGGTTGTCGTAGGATTGGAACCCAACCGTGAAGTCTGGGCGCTGGACGGTGCGCCCATCGGTCTGATGCTGGAAGAAGAAGTTAGAAAATATAATTATCCGGAAAGTATCAGTTACTTGAAACTCATTGTTAGTACCATGGATTTCCAACAAGAAGTTACCCGCTTTGAAATGCCGCCTTTACCGGGTCCTTCAACTTCCGCTACCAAAGGATTTGACCTGGGTGTGGAGGCTTATCATCCTGATAATATAGAAGACTGGACAACCCGGCTTATTACTGTCAAAATCAAGAACCCATTTTACAGGTCTGAGGAATCTTCGTAGATTTCAGTGATCTTTTTTGTATTTAAGCCTCTCCAACCACTCTTTGATTTGTTTGACGCTGGCATTATTGTCCGCTCCAGGAAAATCATTAAAATAGGCAGTACACCGGTTGATTTTTTCTTGATGAGACACATTAGATTTGGATGCCAAGATCCTCAACTGATTCAGCGCTACATCATCCATTCTTTTAATTGCCTGTCGCGCCAATTCCAGAAACTGACTTTCGGGGTAAGTCTGAATAAAGTCATGGTAGGCTATGTATGTATGGATCTCCTGAACTTTTTCCCAGGCTTTTTCCTCTTCAACAGTATCTGAGGATTGTGCGGAGAGGTTAGACAGTTTTTTCTCAGCATCTTCTTGATGCTTCTTTGCGCCTGACTTATTTAAGTAATTCTGATAAGCTGCCGGTGTGCCGGCTTCAATAGCTTTCTTAAAAGCTTTGTCATCTTCATCATTTGCCATCTGGCTGGTTTTTCTCCTGGCTTCTTCCACATATTTTCCTTCAGAATATCGATAGAGATAGTCAAAATAGGCAGATAAGGTATCTCTCTCTTTGGCTTTTTGCCAACATTTTTCTTCTTCCAACACATTCATCGTTTTGATGGCCAGCGGAATGTATTTTCCGTTGGGTTGGTATTTGGTCAGATACCATCGTAGGCTCTCGATAGTGTTGTTCTGATAGGCTATTAGCCAGTCCTTAGCTTCCTGCGCCTCGAACCGATGATCACTCTGTGGAAACTGATCTATGAAATTTTGGTATGCTTCAATAGTATGTCGAGTCACTACATCGGCCCAAATCTCCGCTTCGCTCATTTTTAAATGAAACACAAAATCGCCCCCCTGATCGTCGGCATTGATAAGGCGGGCATCGGTAGGCGTCTGTTGTGCTTCTTTTTCAACGTATTCCATGACATCCATGATGAATTTAGAAGCAGGAACATATTTATTGGTATTATAGGTTAAATGGTTCAGAATGCCTCTGGCAAAAGGACTATTGCCACCTTCCGGTCCGTCACTCACCACTTCGGCTCTTCCCGATGTAAACACTCTCCTGGATTTATACCGTTCTGAGCGGGGACTGGATCTGATTTTTGCAATCAGTGTGCCGGAAAAACAGGCATCGATGATCAAAAAAGTATGTAGTGAGTTGATACCTCTCAAACGGTCAACAATGATGACAGTATTGATGAACTGGTATTCATTTTCATACCCTGTCTGGGCATCTACCGGAATCCAGTAACCTGTTTTGGTGAGTTCATCGTAATGGCCATGTCCGGAAAAATAGATCACCAGATTATCCTGGTCCGTTACTTTTTGCTGTATTTGTCTGAAAGTATGCAGGATATTCTTCTCGGTAGCCTCTTCATTTTGCAGGGTAAACACATATGCCTCCTCAAACTGATAACGTTCAGTCAAGATCTTAGCAAAATCCCGTACATCTTTTACGGCACATTTCAGAGGAGGCCAATACTGGTATTTGTCTATCCCGATGGTGAAAAGGTAATTTTTCCCTTTGAATCCCCAACTGGTTTCGGAAGCAGGAATGTCCAGCCCTCTGGTAGCTTTGGGCTCCTCTTTTGGTTCCTCCCATTTTTCAGACTTTTCAGGCATAGGGATACTTTACGTTGTGTAGTGGCACAAATAGTAAAGTCAAATTACAGCATTTTACCTTCTTTGGCAAACTCTTTACGAATGCTTTCTTGTAAATGTTCTTCGCTAATTCTCAGATTACCGGAAGCCAATGCCTGCAGGCAAACCTGTTGTACCACATTCACGATGTTGGCCCCTGTCAATTCATACTGTTCTGCCGTTTTGTCTAAATTTAAGGAAGCATCAAACTGGATTGGAGAGGGAAATGTATTGCGCCATATTTTTAAACGTTCTTCTTTTTTAGGCTTAGGAAAATGAATGATAGATTGAAATCGTCGGACAAAAGCTTCATCAATGTTATCCCTAAAGTTGGAAGCCAGAATCACCAGCCCTTTATACGTTTCTACCCGCTGCAGCAAATAAGAAACCTCCTGGTTGGCATACTTATCATGGGCATCCCGGACATTAGTGCGTTTACCAAACAGTGCATCAGCTTCATCGAAAAACAGAATCCAGTCATGGTTTTCAGCTTTGGCAAAAAGATTGGCCAGGTTCTTTTCGGTTTCCCCGATGAATTTAGAAATGACCATTGACAGGTCAATTTTATAGACATCTTTTCCGGTATATTTGCCGAGCAAAGTAGCGGCCAGGGTTTTTCCGGTACCCGGAGGCCCATAGAATAACACCCGGTATCCGGGCTTGAGACGATCCTGCATCCCCCATTCATAAAGCAGCGTCTGCCCATGGTTGATCCAATGTTCCAGGTCTTTGATCTGATGCGTGGTTCGTTCGTTCAGTATCAGGTCTTTCCACTGCAGTTGGGTATCTATGCGCTGCGCTGGAAAATACATGCCGAATTTTGGCTTAGAAATTTTGCCAAGTGTTAACAAATCCACATACTCAGGTGACATGATGAGCTTACCGCTCATGCGGGGTTCCCCCGAAGGAGGATCTTCCAGCCAGAGGATATTTTTTTTAGCAAAAACATGGTCTTCATCGAAAAACTGTTGCACATCAAACCTTTTTTCCAGATCCTTTCCGGCCAGTATGAACATTACTGTTTCACCGGTGGGCAGAAAGCCGCGGAACTGCTTCCCCCGCACCCCACCCAATTGGGGAAAGTCTCCAGCCTGCGGCAGCTTTTGCTGGATGATCTGATCAAAAAAATCAGACTGAATATACGGTGCCAGCGCAGTAAGCAATATGATTCGTTCTTCCAGAGACAGTGCATTTTCCTGGCACAAAGCCAGCAGTGGTGTATCCTTACTGTGCTCCTCCGGGAAAGGAATATCTTTCAGGTGTTGATAGGGACTATCCTGACCAAAATACCAGGCCAAGCGTGCCTGAAAAACCTGGCTAAGATAATCCAGCAACTTGACAAGATACAGAGGATTAGAGGCAGTGGACATGCTATAAATTTAAAGATTTTAGGCAAATGTGAAGCCACATATCAGTACTATATAATAATCTAATTCTCTGTTTTAAAAGAATACTCCAGCAGCCAGAGAAAGTACCAAATCAATGAATTGTAGCATCTGTGTTTGCATAATTTTTACCTGAATTGGCAAAAGCTTTGGTCGCTGTCTCTTCTGTTTTCAATCGCCAGGCATACTGCCTGGATGGAGTTAAATAAATTTGAAAAATGGCCATAGGGTTGATTGATACTTTAAATTTCACAAAATAAAATTATAATTAATGGCCAAAATAGCTATTCATTAATGTTGTGACCATAAGAGCATTCCTCGTAATAATATAATACACTTTAAAATTTTCCGTTTTATTCCTAAATCCTATAATATTATGCTGACACCTTTCACAAGGAATTCTTTCAGAAAAAATTGCATCTAGATAATAATTTCCCTCCCCATAAAGCCTATTTGCTTCAATAAGAACCATATCTTCAGAATGTAAACTAGTTTCACTGCGTTTAGCAATAGGAGGTTGAATAATCCCATTTACTATAAATCTACCAACTGCTACGTTTACTCTTCTAAAACGAGGAAAAACTATGCCTGCATTACCTCTCTCCAAACAGGCTACTTGTCTTAAATCTTCTGGTGTCACAGATGTACCACTTTGATTAACTAGACTTCTACCATTCTGAATCATAACGGAAGATTGGCCATAACACCCTCCTGACCTCAAACTTGAGATAGTCTCCCTGCTTGCACTTGTACCAAGCTGCTCTGGTAAGCTTTCAGATTCTGCTCTAGTTGAGCTCTCCGTTTCTTCCGTAATTTGTTCTGACTCCCGGCGACAAGCTTCACCTATCTCCCATCGGGCAGCAGGAGCTAGCGTTGAAAAAAGTGTGTTAAAAAATTGAGGGCTTAAAATTCTGTGTCTCCCCCAGCTATCCATACTACGAATTATTATTAATATTGCATTGAGGTCTGAATCATCATCACTCCTGATTAGGCCATTCGTTAAAATTTGAATTAATTCGACTTTTTGCTGAAATGTTAATTGACTTAAATATGTAGTATCGCCAACAATACGATCTCTTACCCTATCATCAGAAAAAATCCCTTCAAGTTCAGGATGAAAGTGTGATAACCAACTCCGAAGAATTTCACCAGGACGGAAGCCACGTGCATCCTCTCCACGAGCAGTAGAATGTTGAAATATTGGGAAATTCCTAAATAATTCAGGATATTCTTCTCTCAAACGATTAAGTAACATTAGCGGAAAATCTGTGTGACCACCAAAGGGTGAAACAGAAAAAGGCTGCAATAACTCAACTGGTATCTCAAAGACAGTTCCTGGGGTAAAACTATATCCAGCACTACTTATTGGATCCGATGTACCTCTATAATGAGTAGATTGCACTCTTCTGTCAACTGACGCACCTTGATTAAAAGATTCTAGTTGATCAATAAGGCCAGGGGGTAACCCAGGAGCTTGAAAAGTGATGACTCTTCTTACCCTTGGAGGATTATAAATAGCATAAAGTTGAGCTAAAGTTCCACCTAAACTATGCCCGGTAACATCAACTCTGCCTCCCATCCTTTCGACTAGTTCTTCAATACGTTGAAAATTTCTATTGAATTGTCCATAACCTATACCCTGCGGGTTTAGATCATCAATAAAATCATGTATACTTCGACTTCCTTTAAAAGCTATTACTGGAAATCTTCTTCTTCCTATCTCATCATTAGTTCGAGTAAAACCAATCATCTGAAAATCAAATTCACCGCGAATAATTCGAGACGGGATGAAACCCAAACTCCCAAGTCGCCTGACTTGAGACTCTGTCAGGTGCTCTCGTTCAATAGGAGCATATACCATTTCATGTGCAAGGGTTTCATATATGGAATCCTGGGCAATCTGATGATAAATAGATTCAGCGGTAATCCTTGTAGGCCGTATAACATTAGAACTATTCTGTTGTACTGTATGCGTCAACTCATGTGCCAGCAATCTTTTGCCAACAGAAGAAACAGGATCATACTTGCCTTGGTTAAAGTAAATGTCTGAACCATGGGTAAAGGCCTGGGCATTCAAATCCTGGCTCATCTGCACGGCTTCTGCATCAGTATGGATACGTACCTCCCTGAAGTCGGTGCCAAATGACTGTTCCATCTGGGCTTGGGTTGCAGGTGGTAAAGCAGAGCCCTGTCCCTGGCGGGACTGCAATCGGCTGGCTATATGATCAGAAGCATAGCCTTCTCCTCCACTGCTTTCAACACGCTGTACTTGCATTTCTTCCTCACAATCACTGCACATGCGTTGCAGAGGATTACCTGTATGGAGTCTGCTGATCATTGGAACATGTTCCGCTTGTAAGGGCATGCGCATCACATGCTCGGCCATGGCATCAGCTTCCTGCTCATATTGGTCTCCCGGCTGCCCTACCGTAAGCTTGGTTTGTATGCCTGAAAAGAAAGGCGTACCCTGGGGTGACTCAGCAAAGAAGCTGTTTTCAGCTTGTTGGGCAAAGAAAGGTTTACTCTTTGTTCCGGAGTGAGCCTCTTTGTTTGGCTGCTGTACAATGCTTGCTTTCATAATTAATATTTTTATTATGATGCCCAATCTACTTTCAATAGATGAGTCATCCAGGGTAGTTTGATGATGCTCAAAGTATATGGTAAATGCTCCAGAAGCATATCATAGCTTTTCTGTTCTATTATTAATTTCCACTGTTCATCTTCTTTAAAAAGTTTACCTTCTCTGTCAAAAAAGGAAGACCGTAGCCCGTCCAGGGAAGTATTTTTTAAAATAGGCCAGTTATGAATAACACCTCTCAGCATCTGGTCAGTTTCACTTTTTTCTTCCTCCGTCAGGGTCAGGTCCTTCATGATAGGCATAGCGAAGGGCCAGGCACATAAAAACTTGGGCATCACCAAGGTGGGTTCTTCGCATTGCTCCAGTCCTGAAGCTATGTAAGCTAAAAGATGGACCGCTTGTTGTTGCAACTGCCTATTTTTGAAGCTATTATTCTCCACATAGCCCAGGTGCTTGAACAATCTGGCCAGGTATGGCCAGGTGAGCACTATGCCTGCATCCTTCAGGTAATATACCTCCGGCTTGGCAAACTGATACGTTAACATAGCCATCTCGTCTTCCAAGGAGGAAGTACCCCTTAAAAATTCCTGGCCCGAAAGCCTACTTTGAACTATCTGTGATTTCTCTTCAAACGGTGAGTTCTGTTTTACATTGATCTCTTTTGTTTTATCAGGTAAAGGATGATCCACCTCTTCTTCCTTCCTCTGTTTCTCAATTTCAGCATGCGCTCCATGAGCAGGATCGTTAACACCTGAGATAAATTTTTCCGGTGAGTGACCTGATATCATACCTTCTGGTTTCTCCTCTCCCTCTGCTGACATTTTTCTTGTTGGGGAAGAACGCTTAGGTTGTTCACCCTTGATTATCTGGCTCTCTCCCCCAGAATAAATTATATCACCCACCTTATTTTTTGGATGTGGCTTTCCTTGAATTCTGCTCAAATTATTGAGCTGGTCTATAGCCTCTTCAGCCTCCTGTATCTGCTTACCCGGTTTCCTTTCAGACGCTCTCGTGGAGGACTCATATAGGTTAGCATCCTCGCTGGTCAAGTTTTCTTCGTTTACATTTTGACGGGCCACTGTGCTTTTATCCGTATGTGCTACGGTTTCAGAAGCCATAGTATCGTTTTCTTTGTTGCTCGGTGCAGCAGCCTCTTGTAAATCGTGTGGGGCCAGGGGTTCTATCCCCTTTTTTTCATTTGGAAATGTTTGTTGTTTTTGAGGAGCTTTAATCCCTACTTTACCCTGCGCTAGATGATGGTCCGGCTGTTGAATTTTATGGCTGTCTTTCTTTTCTTCTCCAGTCTCTTTGGCTGTGTGCTCAGAGGAATGTTTTGCATGAGCTGTTTCTGATAGGGTCAAAATGGTACTTTCCACTGATTTAGTTTTGGGCTGTTTGGGGGTAACTACCGCTGAAGCTTTTTCCACCTGATCAGCTTTATTTTCTTCAGAAATGATGTCATGCTGAACCGCTCGCCTCAGGGGTAAATGGTTTTTCTGCTCTGAACCTGATGAGGTTTTGTTATCACTTTCTCCCACTACAGTGCTATGCTGATTACATGTGTCAGCCTTGTCCTCCTGCTGTTGGATAGTGTCAGGCTTCACACCCTTATCTACTGAAGAACGTAAAGCCTTTTCCGACGCGGTAGGAGAACCAGTCTTTTCATTTTCAGATGCAGCCTCATTCTCCAAAATGACTGATTCTATGGGTTTTGCCTCCTTATGTTCGGATAGATGTGTTGGCCGGGTCTCAAGTTCTTCTGCAGAAAGTTCATCTTGAGCAGTATCTTTATCCTCTGAATTCGGTTCATCGAAGAGATGTTTTACCTGACCGGCGGCTGGTAGCACTGAACTTGCATCTTCTGCTCGTATAGTTACAGACTGATCGCCTGTATCTTCCCTGAAATGTTGCTCTGGTATGTTCTTCCCTTCCCATTGGGTTTCTACCGAGGCTATCAAAGTCTTCAGCGTGGTGACAAGCTCAGTGGCAGGATTATTTGTTTGGCTCTTGTCTTTCAAGATATACCCTTGCCTCATAGCCTTTAGAATCGCTTTTTCGCCTACAGGTTTTAAAAAGGGCATTGCCTTTCGTATTATCCAACCAATATAATGCTGCGGCCAATGTTGTGTATGGGCAGGCGCTTTTTGTCCTATCCAAACTTTTAAATCATCGGAAAACTCTGCCTTCAGTTTTTTTTGGGCAGACTTGTTTATTGCCAAAGTCATTAAAACAGGCATGATAGCTTTCCGAATGGAAGAAAGATATGCCATAATCGGTTTATATAATTGATGGCATATCTCATCCCAGAAAGTTGGAGAAAACTGAAAATACAGACGTCTTCGCGTAGAGGCCCGGTACAAACGCTTTTGAAAATCAGTAAAAAGTATCACATTTTTCAAACCTATCTCCTGCTCAAGAGCGGCCTCTAGCCTACTGAGACTTTTCAAACTACTATTCCAGGGTAAAATGCCGAAGTCAAGAAAATAATAAAAACATGCTATCAGATGTTCCTTGCTTTCCGTGATCACTATATTTTCTTCAGATTGGATACGCTCTTTTGAAACATTCGTAGCGATTGATTGAGTGTCACGCGTGAGCAGGCGGGTCAATGCCAGCGTTATTGACTTTACAAAAGCTTCCAGCAATTCATTTTCGTCTACTGTTCCTACATTAATGTCAAGATGTTCGATAGAATAGAAGTGATCTGCTGGCACCTGTTTATCCAAGACTTCATTGAGCAGGGGAAGCATTTTGGTGTAATAAAAAGCTGGAGCTGTTTTATGCCAGCTTCGGGCTTTTTCGTCGGTAGAAAAGTCTACCATCAATGCCTGTCTTTGAATATGATGCGTCTGTTTTTTCATATTCTATAAAGTTGGAGCAGGTTCTTTAACCAATCTCCATAAAGAATCTCGAACTCGCTCATATATTTCTTACCCAGCCAAAATATTTGCGGTAAAATATGAGCAGGTACTTCTTTTCTGATCGCATTTTCTACTGTGCTTCTTCTTTTTCGCCAGGTAGCATACCAATCGGGAAGGACGATAGTCAGCTGGAAAGAATATGGGTCCCTGAGTGGAACCTCAGCCGATAAATTACTGATATACTCAAGGAGTAATTCAGCGGCACGATTAAACTTTTTACTAAATATACTGCGTTCTTGCTGTTCTATAAGTAAAATGTGCTCTACCAGATAAAAACCAACAGGTTCGGCACCTCCTACTTTGGTAAGCCGGTAATGTAGCAGATCTCTGTTGTTTAAGCCCAGTAACCTGTATACTCTTTTCTGGAATCCCGACAGCAAATGGTTATTCCAAACGTTTTTTTCTTCCGGCCTGATAGGCAATCCTAAACCTCTCTCTTTGGTGATGACAGGAATATCTTTCAATAAGGTCATTTTCGCCTGCAAGGATTTTCTCAAAGTAGAGGCCTCTGATGGCTCTGTCATAAGAGGTGTGTAGCGGGTTGCAAAACGTGCCAGCAGATGATCCAGGATTTTATGTTGCTGAAATAACCCCTCCTGAAGGCCTTGTGGAGTGGTAGCCGTATTTTCCCATCTGTTTTCATCAATTAATTTTAACGAATCCAGATCAGGAACACCTTTTTTTAACTTTTCTAATTCATTTTCTGAGAGGGCAGCGTTTTGTCTTACACTCAACAAGGCAGGAAAATTGTAAAGTTGCTCCAGATAGTCAATCAGGATTCGCTCAAAAAAGACCAGATATGCTTTAAACTGCCTGACTTTCACTTGTAACGCTTCCGGTGCTTTACCAGAGAGTTGTCCTTCTCTGAGCCTGTAATTTTGTGGAAAGTCATTTTGGATAGAATAATATTGCCGTAGCTCCTCGAAAAAACTTTCGTTAAGCACAGGTGCCTTGTTTCTTTCAGCCACAACTCCCCTATTAGTCAAGGGAGCAGATTGCCAAAAAAGCTGAGGTTTAAATTCTTTAGCAATGGCATCCGCTTCCGCCTTTTCTTGGGTACCCGACCGAACGAATGTAATACTGGATTTTTCCCGGCTTATTTTGGGTATATAATTAGAAAATCGCTGTAATTGAATACATTCAAAAGAAGCTTCCTCCTGCAGAGGTATGGTAGGAACGCCATCTACAAACAAATTGATACTCAGGATGCTAACAGACTCCACTCCCTCTATTTTTACAATCTCCTCAATCAGGTTTGAGGCGTAGAGTATATTTTTCTGAGATCTATCATCAGCTTGTTTGGCCTGACGGACCATCTTTAGAAAAAAAGCATCCAAACTATCATATACGGCATTGATCAATTGATTGACAACAGGCGCATCATCATCAAGCACGATTTCAGCATTAATTTTTACTTCCTGTTCGTTGACCACTCGCAACACCATAAAATTCTCGCAGAGATTACGGCAGGGCAGTAAAGTTTGCCGGACATCTGAAAGCAGTCGAGCTTTGAAATGTTCTTTAGCAATCGCCTGTGTCAGGATCGTAAGAAATGCCACACTTTCCAGCTTCTGTATAATAACCTCCCGATAAGGTTCAATGGATATGGATTTTCTTCGGCGCTTTTGAAGAGGGTTAAAGGTCACCCTCGCCCTGGTATGAATAGTAGTGCTTTTTCTTTGATGCTGATACACCACTTCTAATATCAAAGCCACCTGACAATTGTAATTTTCAAATACAAAAAAATTATCAGGATCACTTTCATTCCAGAAACAGCTTTCTACTTTCCTGATATTGTTCCATGACAGTCTTCGATTCTCCTCGTCGAAAAAGATGACTTCCAACTGAGCATCACTTTGCTCCAATGGGGTATGAATCGTATCCGTATTTAAATTTCCAAAGCGATCATCGTAGGCTAACAGCAACGCAATATCATATCCCCCCCTGACAGGGCCCCCAGGATGCAACAATGTGTATTCTTCAAACCAGGCATTGAGTACCTTGGGATGATTTTTTTCAATGAAATCTTCATAATCCCATTTTGTTACGGGACAATGGGGTAACAGCTCATCAGGGCGAAAGAAATACTTATCCACGAAATCTGGTTCTGCAGTTTCTTCCGCCTCAAGGGCTTCTTTTAACAACGCTGTTCGATAGCCCAGCTCAGTCAGTGCATAACAAAGTATTTCCAGAGTAGTGACACCGGGATCGTGCAAGTTGTAATCTGTCCAGATGCTTCCGGATAAGGCCTGAATCAGTTGGATGCCTTCTTCTCTCAGCTTCTTGAAATCCAGGGTAGGGTTGTCTGGTGCTTTTTTTGATATGCCTTGAAGCGAAATCATACTTCTATTCGTTTGGTTTGAAGATGCAAGCAGCACTTCCAAAAATGTGCTCCAGCATTTGTTCATTTTCAGCGGTGATATCGAATTTATCAGAAACGGCAATATCAGATTTGATATCGTAAACTACAGCAATATCAATCGCTATACCCTTCCATATACCAGCCGATGTATTAATCTGGAATTCCTGTTCTGCATCCATCCTTTTTATATCTGGCGAAGAGGCATAAATCTCGTCTGTCCCATTGAAAACTTTGATGTATTCCACCTTCACTTTCTGAGTGATACGCACTTCTCTACTTCCATCTCTAACCCTATATTGGGTATTTTGAGGTAACTGCATTTCCAGGACGATTTTATCCAATAATAGTCCTGAGCCCAGGTTAGCGACGGGTATGCTATAATGATAAACCCGTTGATGGATGGTGTTGATTCTATTGAAAAAAGGAATTAAAATGGTCTTGCCTGTTTCTCTTCTGAGCGATTGTATAGTTGTATTTCTTTCTATGTCTACCAGCAGATGATAACCTGATACAAAAGTGGTAAAAGCTTCGTTATAGCAATTATCAATCAGTTCATAAAATTGCTTCTGCGTTGGTCTGCTGCCGCTTCTGAAATATTGCTTCAAAATATTTTTATCTGTTTTCAGCAACATGGTGACTATTTTGATTTACTGTATCTCAAAATTTATATCAACAATCATTTGTTCTATTCCCTGGTTAGTCTGACATACGACCCTGTCTGTAGCAATGGCTTCAATTTTGTGTGTATCAGTGGAAATAATAAGGGCATGTTCATCCGTAATAATTTCATGATCTTGTATTACCTTGTTGTTCTTTAAGAGCTTGATGCTGGCAATAAAATTAACATAAGGTCGCGCTTCTATATAGGCTATGATGGACGACCGGTTCAGTTTACTTCCCAATGGAATCTCCACATCTTCCTGAAAGACCCAGGGAGAAAGAAAATATTGCAAATCGCGATTTAATTGCTCCAGGTAATAACCTGCATCAGTCTGTACGTTGAAATTAACAACAGCTACTATTTGAATTTCTTCATAATGCGGATTAGTAACTTTAATACGGGCATGTGGAGAAGCCAAACGGGTTATATATTCTCTGATTTTCGTTAAAGTACTGTTTGGCACCATCGGTTTGAGCGTTTTCGACCGATCGTACGGCTTAATCATTGGAATAACGATGATATGTATATTTCCGGGCGAAGGTGTTCCTTCTGCGTCTGCATGCTGTATGCACTTCACTTTATATATTTCAGGAAACTGTTCCAGGATCAGTCTTTCCATGTCCCAGGCAGTAATACCACGCATTTTATGACGCAGCTTTTCACTCACCCTTGTAAAATAATCAGGCTCTCTTTCAGCAGGTCTGCCTCCAAAGGAGCTATAGGGTTGTTCTACCTGTTTGATTTCACTTTTTTTCCTGAAAAAGCTTTTGATAGAACCTGGAGGTAAAGAGTTCATCTCATACCCTGACAGGGAAGGGTTATAGTTTAAAGTACAGGTAACGGCATTGGTCCTTATACTCAGTATACGATCAAAACTTTCCGGATTTTCCGGCACAGTCAGGCTTAACCAATGATATCCTAAAGGCATCCTTGTATTTTCAGAGGTAGCATCGGCTGGAAGATTCAAAGAGAGTATACCCGTCTGTTTCAATCCCAAGGTAGTATCTGACAAGACCAGATTTTCGGGTAAGGGGTGCCAGCCGGTTTCACTCAGATAATACAAGCCAAGATCAGGTTTATCCTGCACAATTTCTTCTGCTATTTCAAAAAAGATCGTCAGTTGTTGAGGGGGATGTATATTTTCTAAGCCCAGGTACAAACTGCCCGCATGGTGAAATTCACCAGAGAGCAAAGCAACTGAAACCAACTTTTCTTCTGTGCTTATATCATCAAGGCCAAAGGGTTCTATATGAAAAAACCGGAAGAAGTTAGTATCTACACCGCTGAAATCTATGTCTTCTTCCGCCGTATATGACAGATCAATGGATTCAATAACCGGGCTGTACGGTTCATGCGGGATAGGAGCAGTTTTGTCCTGTAGTTGAGCCAAAATGGCTTTTGCATATACTATCGGGTATAGCGTATGACCAAAAGCCTGAGGAGGTGATGACAACGTGAGGCGAATCAGGCCATCTTCCCTGTTCATTTCCCGCTTGGAAGCTATCTTTTCCTTAGCGTAGGCTTTGGTGTCTAATGGTAGGGTCTCGTCAAACAGGGGGAAATCCAGGCTGTTATCAGTTGAGTTGATTACTGCTAACCATGCTCTTTGATATTGGATTGCTGCCTTTACTTTAAAGTCCTCATTTGTTCTGACCAGACTGTTCGTAGGGCCTTTATAGCCTTCGTAATAGTTTTTAAGATCTTCAGGCAGCCCTTTCCACTGGATATTAACCGCATAAGAAGTGATGGGTTTGTAAAATGTCTCCTCTAACCCCAGATAGAGATTAGCGCCCAACACTGGGCTATATCCAAAAGGCTGAAACGCCTTGCTGGCATCCAACACTCCATAATCATTTCTGACTAGCAGAGAACGAGCCTTCTCCACAGCTACCTTAATCGTAACTCCGGTACACTGAAGGGATTGCAGTAAGGCATAACGCCTGTAAGTAACACCTTTTCTGAAAACGATCTTTAGCAAAGGCCATCTCATGCTATGCAGGGGACATCCGTGCTGATTTTTATCAAAAGCTACTACAGGAGGGTCCGCTTCCTCTATTTGAATGACAAAGGATAATTTTCCTTCCTGATATTGAATCTCTTGAACTGCTTTAGAAAACCATTGTTCCGGTGCAGTAAATTGCGCCTCCAATTCATCAGGTTTTAGCGTGGCGATGTCAGAGGCTATCCTTTGATCAATCAGAGAGATTGATATTGTAATCACCCTGCGTCCTTCCTTTAATAGAAGCATAGGCGACCCAATGCCAAATCCAATGGACGCTGGTGTATGGGACATGTCAGGATGGCCAAAAGGATACCATCCTTGTCCTTCCTGCAGGGGCTTTCCCAATCCATCCAAGCTGTTGGCTATTGGGTAAGCATTTATAGAGCTATCTGATGTTCTCCAGTGATGAATGGCTTTGCTCTGTACTACTTTAGCATGGTGAAGAAAAACCTCACGGTCAGTTGTATAGATAATGTCGTTTCCTTCACTGTCTTTTCCAGCAAGTAAAGAGGTTCGTCGAGGCAGCAAATATTTTTCGACATTACGGGCAAGCCCAAAGAAAACATACACCTTATCTGGCCTAATACCCCTTCTCTCCTGCCCCAATATTTTATGGTAAAAGAAATGAAGATGAGCAGCCGTCAGGCTATTCAATTGGTGTTGTGCATATCCGAATAATTTAAGAAATGCTACAAAGAGCCCCAGATGGGAAGGGCATTGACCAGGGCTTTGTCTTGACAGATCGTTTTTCCACTCCTCTGAAGTAACCTTTTGAAGATAAAATGAAGCTTCTTCAAAAAAAGCAGACCAATAGTTGGTAGGTTTATCCTTTGAGCTTTCGTAAAATACTAAGGCTCCTGCCAGGCGCTGCGTCTCCTGATACAAATCAAACAGCGATCTTTCATCCACTTTGAAGTAATCTGGATGAAGGGCTTCTGTTCTTCTATCTTTTTGACTTGTATCTTTACCCATAACTAATGTTGCTAAAAGAAGCGATCCGTTGCTTCGGTAATATAATGTGGATAGACTAAGTTGGACCGAGAGTTTGTGGATCTGATGATATAAGTGATGTTAAAAATGATCTTACCTTCCTGGTCTACTGCCTGATTCACCTCAATTTCTATGAGTTTTATTCTGGGCTCATGATAGATAATGGAAGTCTCAATAGTATCTTTTAAATATGTAATGACAGTTCTATCTAATTTCTCAAAAACGGTGTTGTGCAGATCACAACCATAGAGAGGCTGCATCAACCGTTCCCCCAACTGAGTGGAAAGCAGAATGACGAGTGACTGCTGAATGTCTTCATCCTGGTCTACCATGTCTACTGACTTATGTGTCAACGCAAAGCCAGGAGGAAATGCCCATCCCTGTCCAAGAAAACTAATATCCTTTTTCATCAGTTTAACCGATAATTACAGTTGGACAACCTATAGCAGCAGTAGCGCCGCAAATACAAATATCACCCACCCGCAAAGCAGGCTTGCCTCCAATAAGCACCGTAAGACTTCCCATAGGAAATGGACTGACCGTAGGCTGATGCACTTGGGGAGGAAGCACACAGCTATGCATATCGGTAGCGACTGCCGCTGGTTTTCCTTCAATGAGAACCTGGGCAACACCAGGGCCTACAATAGTACCTCCATGCGTACTGATATCGCTTAATCGAGCTGCTGCAGGCATAATATTTATTGTTAATTTATCTGAACCAATGATCCTTTTAAAACAGCTATCGCATTGGTTTTCACCTCTGCGCCGGTACTCCCTTCAGCTGCGAATTTTCCATTAGCCTTACTAATTATGTTAAGACCTTCCAGGTTTATATCTTGCTGCGCTTTTAGTATCAGGTTTTTAGCACTTTCTACCGTGATTCCCTGATCATTCATTTCTATGAGATTTTGATGCGCATCCGTAATTGTCACCCCCTTATTCTCATCATCAAGCATGATCTGTTGTCCTCCTGGGGTAGAAATAGTAATGATTTTCTTTTCATCATCCCATAGTACCTTCAGGTTACTCCTGGTAACAATAGCTTTTTGGTGATTATCGTCGCTAAGTGTTATGGGTGAAGGTTTGGCACTGCTGTGCAAAGCGCCTAATACAATAGCCTTGCGTGGATCATCATTCAGAAAACTGACGATCACCTCGTCCCCAATTTCGGGGTAAAAACAAAATCCATAATTGTCACCGGCATAGCTCTTAATCATCTGTGCCCACACCCCCTCTTCTTCCTGGCTGATCACCGGAAGCCGCACCTTGATACGAAACTCATTATCAGGATCGCTTTCCAGTTGTGTAACCACACCTATCTGCAAACCGTTGACTGACGGTAACAGGCCTGACGCTGGCAGTGCCTGAAAATCCTGTCGCTGGGAGAACCAGCTAGCGGGAAGTCCAAACTGAATATCAGTAGTCCACTGGCCATCGCTCACCTCATGGCGTATTCCTGTTATATAGGCTTTCCCGGTAAACCGTTCTCCAAAACCAGACAGCCTGATAATCTTCCCGGGATACAGGGTGGCATTACCTCTGACACGAACATACCCTTTGACTTTAGAAAGTTCGTTTTTGGTGGCTTTAGCGTTTGCCCAGGTTGTAAGTTCATCTTCCGGAACATTCGCGGTATGTTGTAAGAAACAAGGTTCATCCCGATGGAGCACCTGGGCGAGGTCTTCCGAACTAAGGTTACCTATTTCGTTAGTGAAAACAGGGGTGCCGCTAGCCACCACCAATTCCTGATCAGTCGAGGACCATGCTTTGCTCTCTACCTGTGCAAACTGACTTTCACTGTCCATCTCTGCCTGAAAGCTGATGATGTTTGATCCATATTGGCAATCCAACAAAGCCTCCCCTTCCATAGAAGGAGCAGCCAGGGTGAGCTTCTCATTGTCGAATAATGCCAGATACCCATTTGCATCTGCCCTGGAAATCATGAAATCCCAGGAAGTGCTTTCATATTGTACCAATTGCCTGTGTGTAAAATCTGACATGCCATCGATAGCATAATCGATACTGGCTTCGTCTAAAATTTGGGCAACTGCTTCTTTATCACTGACATCATAAAATATGCGGTTCTTTTTGTTGACGGTAAGTTTCACTGCCAAGTGCTTACACTCTACTTCCAGGTATGATACATTGGTATTGCGTATCTTGATACCATGCCTGATGATTAGTCCTTTGAAGACATTAGTTACCTCACCTTCATATCCCACATCAATCTCCAGAAGCTTGCCGGGTTTGAAAAAGTCCTGATTGCTGAGCTCAAAGTCCTGTCGGCTGGCATTACCGTCCAATAACACAATGTGTGCCCGGGGGACACGATTCGCTTCATTCAGCACCATGATACTCTTTATTTTAAAGGCTTGTATAAATTCTTCTCCGTCTGATCGCAGGGTATGGCTGATGTTATTTCTCATGATAGTGTTTTATCAATGGGTGGAAAAATAATGCGTGTTTGGGGTTTTAATGCTCTGAAATTGCTGATACCATTATACTTGGCTACCTGAAGGTAGAGGGTAGGATCACCATAAATATGGTAGGTCATCAGCGGGAGTGTATCCCCTTCTTTCACATAACGCACATGGGTGAGATCTGGTGATTGGTGGTTCTGTTCGGCCGACCTACGTCTTTCTTCCACCACATGCATAAAGGTAGCCAGGAGCATGGCTCGCAAAGGGTTACCATCTGGCTTAAAAAAAGTGTAACTGATTTTCAGATCCTTCAGTACACAATTGAAAGATAAATCGCCCCAAATCAGCTTTAGAAAATTAGGACGGTGTATCTGTCCTTCCACCCTGTATACTGTTTGCTTGAATTGCTGAATTTTGCCCTGTATGTCGCTCGAGCCCGGCACTACCCCTGTCCCATCATATAAGAATTCAAATTGTATTTCTTCAGGAGGCGTGCGGCTATAGGGAGGATTGTTCCCCTGGGTGCCCTGCTCCTGATCCTCATTGTATACTATTCTAAAGGTATGGTCGTACTTATTAGGGTTTACCGGCACAGTAATGGACTCCCCTTTTCCCTGGAACCGGTCATTGGTATAAGCAGTGATCTGGAGCTTGCTCAGATTTCCTTCAGCCATTTAGCGTTCGTTTTGGGTTCTCAGTATATCCATGATCTGTTCAACACATCGGCTTACGATCCGCTCTTCTTGTGAGCTGTTTGTTTCGGAAGGAGCATTCGTGTCTGTCTTACGTTCTCTGAGCTGTTCAGATATATCCCGCACGGAAGCACGGATAATGAGTTCTTTGATTTCAATAGGCATTTCAAAAATTTTTAAGCGTGAAATAGTGATAGTAAAGTTCAATGGTTTCAATCAGCAATTCGCTTCTTTCCGCATTGAGCCCTGTAAATGTCCATCTGACGGGATAGGCGTGTACCACATTCCAGGAGCAAAGTTCATTGTGATTTTCATTCAGGAGACTTACCAGCAGGTTTTTAGGATCAAAATGATGGTTTTCAATAGCCTGCTGACACCACTGCAAAATTTTGGAGTTTTTGATAATGCCCCGCTTCAATACCAGGTTGTCATAGGAAGTGCCTTTCGGAAGCTTATGTACAAATCGGTTCTCTCCTCCTTCCACATATTCTTCCGTATTCACAGCCACTGACAAACCGCTAACCTCCTGGAAATAAGTATCTGTCTCTTCAGAAAAATCTTCGAACTTGACCAGAAAATGAAAACCTACCGGTGGATAATAATTAGCCATTTTCTATTGTAAGTCCTTCATGAGCAATTTCCATGGTTTCAATGGCAATGGCATTTTCATCCGATTTCAGATCAGTGGGTTGAACTTTTAAAGGCCATGCATTTTTTACTTTCCAGGTGATCACAGGCTCGTGCTCTTCGTTCAGGAGGCTGATGGTGATGTCGCGCCGCTCTACGGTCTCCAGTTTGTTGGCAATCCACCAGTTGTAGAAATCATTGTCTTTTTTAAATGATCCTCGCTTCAACGTAATGTTACTGTAGGTTGTCAGACCAGGCATCTTCAGTTTAGAGTATTCCTTGCTGGAACCATCGCGGTATTCAATCACTTCCCTTGCCACATCTAATCCGGTCACTTCAGTGAACCCGACCTTAGAGCCACCCCACTCTACCTGAAAATGAAACTTGGGTACAGGATATTCGTTAGCCATGAGATTTTATATTTAAGGTGTGAATTATGTTTTAAATTTTAGGATTCCTGAATTTTCTGCGAAAACTTCAATACAATAAATTCGGCAGGTCTGACTACGGCAAGGCCAATTTCTACATTCATAATTCCATTCAGGATATCGTCGAAGGTCATGGTGACGCCCAGCCCTACCTTCACAAAAAAGGCTTCGTTGGGAGTGGCTCCGGCTAAGGCTCCCTGCCGCCATAAGTTGGTGAGAAAGTTTTCAATCATAGTGCTTACCCTCACCCAGGTATTCGCATCATTGGGCTCAAATACAAACTGCTGGGTTGCTTTCTTGACCGACTCTTCAACAAAATTATAAAACCTTCTTACGTTGATATAACGCCACTCATTGTCGTTGCCTGCCAAAGTACGTGCCCCCCAAACCAATATTCCCTTCCCTGTAAAGGAGCGAATGGCATTGATGGATTTACCCCCTTCAGGGTGCACATTGAGTTCTGCCTGCTCTTCATGAGAAATTTTTCTGGATAGTCCGCTGACAAAACTCAGGCTAACATTTGCCGGTGATTTCCAGACGCCACGGGAAGCATCCACACTCGCATATACGCCGGCAATCGCTGCACTGGGAGGCAATACCAGCGTTTGTGCTTTGATTGCCTGAATCATATTCTGCCGGTCCATATTCCCTTGTTCAATATTGACATTTGTCAGGTTTTTGGTCTTCTTTCCCTCCTTATCCTCTATGGATAAGTTTTTAAAGTTGATATCCTCGCTTCTTACCTTGGCATACTTGCTAATGGATGTGTTGAGATAGGGATAATAAGCGGCACCAAAACGCAAATTATTGTTGCCGATACCATTACGAAAAGCAGCGATTTCATCATTAACCTCCGGAACATCCAGAATAACAAACCGATCCATCAGGTTAGCTGCCTGTGCAAGGGCTGCCTGGTACACGTCCATACAACTCTGATAGGTCAGTTGGGTTGCCTCCGGCAAAACAATCAGGGTAGGCTCATCTTCTTTGGATAACACCTCCAGAGCAGCTAAAAAATCTTCTTTTCTTCCGCCTGAGTTTTTTACCTTTCTGCCTAGCGAAATGACGTAACACTTGCCACCTCCATTGGCAAAATACAATTGCATGTGATAATACAGCTCATTCCTGGAGAAATCTTCTTCAATGGTGTTCTCATTGACGGTATAGGTCAATTTCCAATTATCAAAGTCGCAGTACAGTTCTTCAAAATCCAGCAGCGAATCAAGCTTTATTGCCTGCAATTTGGAAGTTTCATCATCAGTATATCCAATAAAAGCCGGTACTGCCGTATCTACTGCCGCAATGGCGGGAGGAAACACCGAGATTTCTTCGATGTAAACGCCGGGGGTCTTTTTGATGGTAACCATAATATTCAGTTTGAGATTAAGAAAGTATTTTATAGGTACATGATATTTTTTTGTGCGTGATCAATATGAACTGAGCTACCTGTTCAGTGACTTCTCTGGATCATATTGTACCTTGATCGTTTCAACCAACTGCACATCCTGATACTGTTGAGGATCCATAAACTTCAGCAAACGTATTTTATAGACTACCGAAGGAAATTGTTTACTTCCCAGATTACTCCACATGTCAAAGACCTCCTGGAAATTAACATCGTGTAGCGCTACGGTAATTTTGAATGAGGAATCTTCCTCTGACTTCTGGCTGGTAAACACTTTGTGCGACTGAAAAAAGGTAATAGTATCCGAAAGAAGCTGGAGTGCTTCTTTGTAGTTTTTTTTAGTGATAGACACCAGAAGATATAGATTCAGATAAATGGCCGGATGGTGTTTCTCTGTCTCCTGAGGAGATTTTTTCAGATAGAAAGCACTGTTTTTTAAACTTGTTTCCTCTTCAATTTTTATCAGGGTGAATATAATCTTATTCTGCAAATCATTCTTTTCATCATCAATGTTAGCAATGTTGTTGAGCTGAACAATTTCGCTGGTTCCGTTAATGGTGGCCCCCCATTTCTCATAGATATTTGTGTTGAGCTGGTCAGCAATCGTGTTTAATGAAGGATAGATCATATCATTTGTGTTAGCAGACTCCTGAAAATGTTACTGTAAACCGAAAGTAAATACAACTTGTACAACTACTATTGGTAATGAAAGTCGCTGTCTGTTCGCGCTTTAACTGTGCGTTCTCCTCAGGTTTCTCCAGCTACATTCTTTAATTTTCAAAGCAACCATTATCGACAGAGGCAAGGTCATTGAAAACATTGTGAACCCAACCCTCTAATCCTGTTTTTTGATCCTTAATTTTAAAAAAGGGTGCTGACGCACGTGTTTTTTTTTCAATGACCTCAAAGGTGCCCCCATCACCCAGCGTTCCTCTGACCCCCAGATTAATGATTTCAGATTTTGTATGAATATTCTCGGGATCCTCGTATACTTTCGTATTTGCTCTAGCGACGACAACACAGGGTATTTTACATATCAGATTAAAATAAGCCCTGTTAGAACGCTTTTCAAGAGGATCGATAATTCTCAACTCCTGCCATAAATCCTTATAGACATTGCCTGTTCCCCCATAGGTCCAAGGTGGTGTGTCAATGGTTTTGGAACCAGCCTCTGAAAATTGGATGGTTTCCACCGGTGTAGTCGTCCCATCTTTTCTGAGACAGACATATTTCACCGTTCCTGCTCCATTGACAGTTATGGTCGCTTTAAAATCAATTGTGTAGGGGCAATTGCCCGAATAATTGTTAGAAGAAACATTAAGCACAACACCACTCACTGTGAAAGCAGCAGGTTCTTGGCTTTTTTCAATAATTTTCAAAGTATATGTTTTTACACTATCCAGCTCACCTCTCTTGGCTACCAGGCTTACCGTATAATCTCCTGGCTCCTGATACAAATGAGACGGGTTTCTCTCATTACTTTCTTCTCCATCACCAAAATACCATTCAAAAGTATCAGCGTTTTTAGAGGTATTGTTGAATACAACGGTGCAAGGAGCCATGCATCCAACATTGGTGTAGGAAAAGTTGGCGATAGGAGGCGGTGGATTAATCCTGATCGTTAGTGCCACCGTATCTCTCCGATTATCGCTGGAGGCAATCAGCCTCACGAGGTAGTCGCCAGCAGCCTCAAAAATATGTGTAGGACTTTCATTTTCTTCAGTCGTACCATCCCCAAAGTCCCATAAATAAGTCCCTGCGTTTTCAGACTTATTGTCAAAGTGAACTTCACAGGGTTCTCCGCATTCCATAGGGTTGGCTGTAAAAGTAGCTTTTACCTCGCCAAGTCTGGTAAACCACCAAACCAATAAAGCCATGACTATGATTACCAGGGCCAGCACCACATACTTCAGATACTTTTTCCAATGATCCCTGGCAATGACCGGAAACATATCTTTGAGGCTCTCCTCAATATCCTTCCACACGGCATCCATATCATCCCGGCCCCGTATGTACTTCAGATCTGACGGAAAGGTGATAAACTCATTGTCGTAGGGAATCTGATCTACAATAATCTCCGCTATTTTCAACTCCCAAAGATTTTCTCTCATCAATTTCAGCTCATTTTCCAGGGCTGCCTTGTCAGGCTCTATGGCTTGGGTGAGCATGATAAGCACCAGATCGTTGTCTTGAACCCTGGTCAATGGGTCGTCCGGTCTGAGAATCACAAAGCTGGTAACACGCTGTTCGGCCTTCAACGTTTGAAGAATTTCCGTGAGCTTTCCTAAATGCTGCGGCACATCTGAAGCATGAATCAGATAAATGGAAGGTAGTGTAGGCATAAAGGTTTGCTAAGAAAAAACATAGACCAACGATTCCTGTATTACAGACGATAATGAGTGAATATAAACAGGCTAACCATACATGCTGAGGGTAGCCTTTTAGTATTTGACAATCCTACCCCTGTAGACCCGCTCCTGAATCTGTAGTCGATAGAGATACAGCCCTCCCCCCAAGGTCTCCGGCATATCGATGGTTAGCTCATGATAGCCTGCCGACAACGGACTGATTACATTTCGCCCCACCTGCTGCCCCCGGCTATCGTAGAGAAGGAATATTACCTCACCGATAGACTGATGATCTTCCGGGATCAGTACCGGCAGCTTTACCGTATGGCTGGCAGGATTAGGAAATGCAGCCCCCACCTGCACCTGTTGAATATCGAGCACCTCTATCAGCTTGTCGCCGGGACCATAATAAATTTGCAGGGGCAGACCTCCTTTCTCAGAAGTCTGTAGTGAATACTCAGCCTGTTCGCCCAGGTTGATCAGGCGGTTGTGGGTAGCATCCCAGAGATACAGGGGCTGAGGCAGGCTCGCCGCAAGCTGCGCATCCCAGCTGAGAGTAACTACCTCTCCCATTTTACTTCCTACCACCTCAGCCTGCCAGGTATAACTCAGCTGATCGGAGACAATGGATCGGTTGAATAGGATATCTGTTTCCGGCTCCCTGATGATCAGCTCTGCATAACCGGCAAGCTTCGGCAACTGCACCGCATCGTAAATATCCCAGCCATCTTTTGCTACAGTCAGCATGCCTAGACCATTCCGGTGGTTGACCATGTTTTCGCTTGCCACACTGATATTGAGCTGCCAGCCCTCAGCCTTTGGCTTTGTTGGAGCAAGCCTGTTATTGTTTCCTGATCGCACACTTGGGGGTATCCGGATTGTCAAATCTGCTCCCTGGTGAAAAACAAAGGCTCCCTCAAAAGCTCGCAAATTGTCTTGGCCATCAGTATAGCCACTGCTGGTAAGAAGGTTTAAGTTTCCTATTTCTACGCTGCTGTTGGCTGTTTTCACGGCCTCCCAGCTAATAGCGAAAGGAAATGGATTACCAATCAGATTCCAGCCTTCTTTTAAAGTGAGGCTATGATGAACAGGGTATCCCTTCGCATCAGTATCCATCTCAGCGATCTGCCCACCAAACTGAATATTATCGTTTTCCCGCAGGATCAGAAAATAACCACGCAAAGGTGCAAAGTTGCTAAAGCCACCAGTGCCATTTTTGTATTCCACAAAACCGTCATCACCTTTACCCGCTTCGTGCTGGAAGAGGCGCCACAAGCTATCATTTGAGGCACCCAATGTTGCCAGTACTGCGTTGACGGGCTGCGCCTCAAAGGGAAAGGCGACGATGTTGTAGTCAGCAACAGAATATGATTCAGTCTTATTGCCAATCTCACGCCAAGGACCGGCTGGGGACTCGGTACTGCTAAAGTCATTATCCTCATAGACCCAGTAAGTGACTCCAGTTGTGTCCGATTCATTATCTTCTTCATCTATGAAAACAAACCGGTAGCGAATCCCTAATTCGTCAATAGTGGATAAATTACTGGCAGCTAAAAGCTGGGTATAAGTAGCTTCATTACCCGCAATGTCGGTGAGTGGAATTTCATCTATTGCTACTTCACTACTTAGCCCTACATAACCAAACTGACTCAGGCGAATGCCGCTTCCTTCGTCTCTGGCTTCCAGCGACAGAGTAAGCTCACTGCCTTCTTCTAAAGCAAAAGTATCAGGAAATGACACATTGGTAATAATAGGTGGCTGATAGTCTTCCCAATAAGTTACTCCGATAGTGTCCGTTGTATTGCCTACTGAATCAGTGAAAGAAAACTGGTAGCGAATGCCTTCCGTATCAATTTCACGCAGTTCACTCTCAGCAAAAGTCTTAGTATAAGTAGCACCATCACCTTCAATGGGAGCAAGGGTTATTTCTTGCCCACTATTTATTCCTACGTATCCAAACTGACTGAGGCTGATGCCGCTTCCTTCGTCTCTGGCTTCCAGTGACAAAGTAAGCACACTGCCTTCTACCAAAGCAAAATTTTCCGGAAATGATACATTAGTAACAACAGGTCGCTGATAGTCTTCCAACAAACGAATAATATAGCCTGTATCGCCTGAATCATCGCTAAGCTGGTTTAAATTAATGTTGCTTAAACTTAAGGAAGTACTTTGAAAAATTCCAATCACATAAAGAATACTGGCATCAACTACTTGTAGGAAATCGAGGTGATCATCTCCATCTCCCCCCCCTCCTGTGAGCCAGACAGGTTTACCATCATTACTGTTGAGTCTAGCAACGAACAAATCATTTTCTCCTAAGTTTGTTAAGTTTGGATTTGGATTGTCCCACTGAAAAGTAAGACTATAAAACCCACCTGCCACATAAACATTACCAGCATTGTCTATTTCTAGTGAGTTGAGGTGATCATTTCCATTCCCCCCCCCTCCTGTGAGCCAGACAAGTCCACCATCATTACTGTTGAGTCTAGCAACAAATACATCACTAATCCCTACTACCCCTACCTCATTTTCTTGTTCTTCGCCGCTCCATTTAAAAACAGAACTATTAAAATCACCTGCCACATAAACATTACCAGCATTGTCTATTTCTAGTGAGTTGAGGTGATCATTTCCATTCCCCCCCCCTCCTTTGAGCCAGACAGGTTTACCATCATCACTATTGAGTCTAGCAACGAATACATTGTAATATGATTCTAATAGTTTTTCATCATTCCAAACAAAAGTAGAACTATTAAAATCACCTGCCACATAAACATTACCAGCATTGTCTATTTCTAGTGAGTTGAGGTGATCATTTCCATTCCCCCCCCCTCCTGTGAGCCAGACAAGTCCACCATCAATTCTAAATTTAGCAACAAAAGTGTCATCTGACCCTGCCAGATCTTCACCACTCAATACAAAGGAAGCTCCTTTAAAATAACCAGCTACATACACGAAATTGTTGTTAACTTGTAGAGAAGTGAGGTAGTCAAATTTATCTCCCCCCCCTCCTGTGAGCCAAGTGTATTCACCATTATCAATATTAAGTCTAACTATGAATAAATCTTGGTCGAATATATTATCTTCATTCTTCAAAATTTCATCATCGGGAGTCCCATTCCATCCAAAAGAACCTCTAAAATAACCCGCTACCCATACAAAATTATCACTTACCTGTATGAAAGGAAGTTTATGATAGATATCTCCTCCACCTCCTGTGAGCCAGACAAGTTTACCATCATCACTATTAAGTCTAGCAACGAATAAACTGTATGTATCTGGTAGATTTTCATCACTATCATGCCAATCAAAAGTCGAACCCCAAAATTCACCACCTACATATATATTATTATCTTTTACTATCAAAGTGGTAAGATAATCATCAAAATCTCCCCCACCTGCTTCTAACCATTGGATGTTGCCCATGGCATCGAATTTGGCAACAAATACGTCAAAACCACCTTTACTTTCCTTCAAAAAGGACCCTATCACAACTTTGACTTCAAATATACCTCCAACATAAAGATTTCCCTCTTGATCCGTTGCAGAAGCAGTTACATATACTCCAAGTGCTTTACCCCATTTAGGAATGACACCCTGTGCCTCGGCCAGATGGGCATGCAATAGTGAGATGAGGATAAAACTTATTATGGTAAAAACTAACACTCGTTTCATAGCATAACAATGATTTTTCGTTAGTCACTTATGTTTTCAGTATTATTGGGGTACTGTGGGCTTAATTGGAATAGTCCTATCAGAAGCTTTTGGTTTAGGGGGATCATCTAAGAGTAAATAGACTATTACGCCTGCTACTACGGAGGGTATGCCAATCTTCAGGGCCAGCGGAAAGCGTGGCCTGATAGAGAACATCGCACTCTCGGCATTACGGTTCTTCGCCGGATCATAGAGCACCACCTTGTATTCCTTACCAGCTTTTTGATCCACCCGCCAATTCCACTGCGTACCAGACAACCCTTCCTGTAGTTGCCGCAGTTCACGGTCGCCCTGGTACAAAGTAACCGAAGCATTGCTGGCGGGTAGGCTCCAGGTAACGAGCACACTTTTTCCTACTTTGGGAGTGGTAGGAGATAGATTGACAGCATCAGCAGGTAGTGGCTCCTCTCCGGCCAGAAAAGTATCCCATTTGGAAACCTGCCGCCCTTCAAGGGTTTGCTGCCTGGGCCTCACCACCACTTGCATATTTTGTATGGTTTCCTGTTGCTGTTTACCCTCTCGGGTGTAACTAAAAGTGGGCGCACTGGCTATGGTTTCCCGGTAGTAGCCCTCTGCGGCTTTTTCCAGTTGAATCTGGTCACCGGATAACTCCCACGCTATATTTACTGGTCCGTATTGATCGGCCAGATCAGCCAGATGATCCAGGTACTTCCGTATGGTATAAGTGGTAGGCCTTTCACTGCCTGTGCCGGACACTTCTACCTGCCACGATTCGTCGTAAAAATAAGGCAATACATTCTGGATTCTCTGACTGTTGAAATTTCTCAATAGCTCTTTTACCAGAACAGCTTTTTCATAGGCACGCCTTGCAAAATAATCCACTTCATCGCGAGTCAGTTCACTCGGTGGCGTCAGCCTGGAAATGTCATTGAGGTCCACTTCTCTCAGGATACGCATGGCCAACGCCGAGTCAGCTACCGTTCGTTGCGTGCCATCCCGAAAGCTGACCAGTGCTACTTCTGAGATGTTGAGTAAGAAATAACGCCCATTGAAATAGTCCTGAAAACCTAGCTTATCATTCTCTCTGAATTCAACCTTTTCAGCCGCCAGTACATTCTCATTGAGCATAATAATTTTGTCATAAGCTACTTCCTGTTCACTCATCCACTCCTTATCAGCATCGGAGGGCACGTTGATGATTCCGCTATAGGCTATCCTGTCAGCGTAATTGACAAAATGACAATCTTTCCAGCGGATATCACTTTTGTTGTGGCTCTTGATCAATCTACTTTGTTTATCACCCTCTGGATGAACCTTGGCTATTGACAATTGTGCCATCAAAAGCAGGGGTATTGGTATCAAGTGTATTACCCCATTAAAGCCAGGTAAAATTTTAGTGAACGTTACCATAGTCTTTGGTATTTAAAGTCAGGTTAGGTCTAAATAATAAAAATCATGTTCGATATCACTTAAGTCCAAACAACGATAGACCATAGGTCTGTTATTTACGGTTTCGTTAAAAAACTGCTCTCCCAAGTCTGTTGAAACCGCCAGAAAAGCATATTCAAGCTGATCGCTGGTTTTTGCTACCCCCTTCCTACAGTCATAAAGCGATACCAGCCCAGGACAAATGAATTATAAACGCTGATTCTTCTGCATAGTAGCTAAGCTGTTTCTCAACCAATGCTTTACTACTTTATCCCTTAATGTTGGATTCATCAAAAGGTAACTGGTAATGCTATATTTTTTTTGGATTATATGTAGGGTTTATTCTTCCCTTTCAGACTGAGCTAAGAGCATGTTTACATTTTGTTTTTGGCAGTTCGCTGCTGCGATGGTGAAAAAGTTCTGTTTTTGGTTCTGGCGATACTTGGTTTTTGTACAATGGCCAGCGCTATTTTGCAAAAAACAGAAGAAGTCAGGTTCAGTAACAGGGCTTTTGCAGCCCAAAGGATGAAGTTTAAACATGCTCTAAAATACTTTCATGAAAGGCGTTACTTTTGCTTATTTTTGTTATCAATAAGCAGTCAATACCATTCACACTTTATAGGATATGTTGCCTGTCTCACTTCCCTATTGTTTGTGCTTACTGTCTGTTTTCTTTTGGGAATATACCCACGCGCATGCCGCTCCCCCACGCAAGCGTGCTTTGTTGGTAGGAATAGGTCAATATGCTTCTCCGGAATGGCCACCACTCAGCGCGTCTTATGATATACAGTTGGTCAAAAAAGCCCTTCAGGGGCAAGGATTTGAAGGAGAGCACAACGTCAGGGTATTGCAGGATCAACAGGCGACCAAACAAGGCATGCTACAAATGTTTCAACAGTTTCTTCAGGAAAGCCGCCAGGGAGATATTGTGGTACTACACTTTTCTGTGCATGGTCAGCAAGTATTAGACCGTAATGGTGATGAAGTGGATGGACTGGATGAGGCCCTGGTACCCTACGATGCGCCGAACCAATTTATTACAAAGGAATACCAGGGAGAAAAACATCTTTTGGATGATGAAATAGGCAACTTTTTGTTACAGCTACGAGGCCAGATAGGCCCTTCGGGTGATATTCTGGTTGTGATGGACGCCTGTCATTCTGGTACCAATACCCGGGGAGAAACTACGGTGGTACACAGCCGGGGTGCTGAATTTCCCATTGCTCCGCCAGGGCTTAACCAACCTGAAGAAATGACCGGTACCTTTGGGCTTTATCAAGAGGACGTTCATGCGGAAAAGCTGGCTCCTTTGGTCGTCATCAGCGGTACTGATGCTGGTGAACGTAATTATGAAACCATGGATGAAAACGGAAACTTTGTAGGAACCCTCTCTTATGCTTTTAGTAAGGTGATGCAACAACTCTATAAAGACATGACCTACCAACAGTTCTTTGAGCAAATTCAGGTAGCTGTCAATGCCAAGGTGAAAGGGCAGCATCCCCAACTGGAAGGCCAGGCCAACCGGGTGGTATTAGGCGGTCATCTTATTCCTTATCAACCTTCCTTCACAGCGGATCATTGGAATATCCAAAAGCGTGAATTGCATGTCAGGGCTGGCACACTCTATGGTTTTCTTGAAGGTTCTACAGTGGGTTTATACCCGGCATCCGTATCCGACATAGGCCAGCAACCAGCTCTCTGCGAAGGAGTAGTCACCACTGCCTCTTTATTAGATTGCACGGTGCAGCTCAACAAGGAAATTTCTGAGGAAGTTGCGCTGTCTTCAAAAATCATGATGCACCGTCAATACTTTGGCGCTATGAAGATAGCAGTTAAAGTAGAGGTAGCCGGTACTTTAGGTCAGACACTACGGGATCAGCTCTCAGCCTTAGCAGAGGTAATGCTGGTTGGGGAAAAGGAAGACATTTTAATTAAAAGAGATTCATCCCCCCAGGGTTCGTTGGTAATCCTGAGCCGGCAGGATACTCTCTTTCAAACTACCGCTGAAAATGCCAAACCAGCAACAACACTACAAGCTATTACTAACTTGGTACAACAGGTAGCTTATGTTCGCTTTTTTCGTCAATTGAGCTTTACAAACCCCGACAGGCAAGTAATCTTTTCGATCCAGCCCTATCAGGTTAAAACCCTTACCAATAATAAAGAAGAGGTGATGAGATTTGATATTCAGGGTCCTGTATCACTCACTCAATACCGCAATAGTGCTGGGGAAATTACTTTTCGTGATGGAGATTTTTTCACTTTTATCATTACAAATAAGGGAACACAACCGGCCTATTATACAATATTGGATATACGCCCTAATGATGAACTGGATGTGCTTATCCCCTACGGTAACTATACCCCACAAGCGTTTTTGATTCAACCCGGTGAGACACTGGATCTGTACCAGCAATACCATATTATCTATCAATTTGCGCCACCATACGGACAGGAAGTATTTAAACTTATTGCGACAGATACCCCTCTGGATCTGAGGCCTATCCTCTCCATGACTGATCCGGCCACCAGGGCAGCCTTTAGCTCAGCTAATCCCTGGGAAATGTTGCTAGACCATACAGCACAGTCTGAGCATGTTTCTAATGGATCTGTACCTGCACCATCAGCCCATATTTACTCCCAGGTAATTCAGGTTAATGCTCCCAAAGAAGATGAATAAATTTGCAATAATTTTCATGATTGGTGTTACCTTTGCACCGCAAAAGAATATATTACAGGGGTACACCCGTTATTTTGTTGTGGGGGGTGTCTTGAATAAAAGTCCAAGAATTAGCGTGGAAAATGAGCTGATGCAAGCCTTACGAGCGGGTGATCCGACGGCCTACCGACAGGTATACCGCGACTGTTATCCTTCAGTATCCCAGTTCATCCGGCTGCATCAAGGCACGGAAGAGGATGCACAAGATATCTTTCAGAATGCATTGATATTACTACTGGAAAAAATACAGGATGACACTTTTCAAATTACCTGTAAACTCAAAACCTACCTTTATTCCGTTTGCCGCTATCAATGGTTAAATCATTTGCGCAAGGTTGCTTCAGTGAATGAAATGGCTGTTCAGGATCATGAAGCGTTTATTCAAATCAATGCAGTAGAAGACGATGTAACACCTCCGGCCGATATAGAAGAAGTCATCGCTCATATCAAAAACCTGGGGAAAGAATGTGAAGAGATTTTATTAAGTTTTTATTACCAACAATTAAGTTATAAAGAAATCGGACAAAACTTAGGAATGAGTGAATCTGTGGTAAAACAACGCCGCTATCGTTGTATGGATCGTCTCAAAAAAATGTTAAGATTATGAAAGAACCCTACGAACTTACTGAATTAATTGACCAATATTTGGAAGGAAAGCTCACTGGTGAAAGGCTCGCTACCTTTCAACAGCGATTGGCCAACGAAGATAGTTTTCGTGAGGAGGTAGCTACTCAGCAAAAAGCTCGGGAAGGGTTACGTTACCTGGGCAGACAAAAACGTAAACAGCAGCTTCAGGCTATCCATCAGGAAGTTATTGACCATTCTTCAGCTTTTGGTTCACCTGAGAGCCCACGCTGGTGGCAGCGCCCCTTTTTTCGGGTGGCAGCCATGGTTGTTTTTTTTTTCGGACTGTTAGGGTTGCTTTACTTTTTCAATCAACCCACTCCAGAGAGTCGTCCTGTATTGGTATCGTTGACTGTAGAAGGCACGCGCTCTACGCTTCCTGCGATACCGACACTCATTTATCCACCTGATGATTCCTATAATTTTCACTATCAGTTTCAACCAGGCGATACGCTTAAGTTGTATGGGAATTTTCCAGCCCATCAGCTCAGGTTCAGGTTGCTTAAGGATGAAAATGGACAAGAGCAGTATCTTCTACTTTACGAAGGCAAAATATACTTACTAAATCCCACTGCTCAGGTAACTCCTTTGGAAGAACGTCATTCTACCAATACAAATCCTGCCCAATAGTAGGGCTCGTATTTCACTCTCATCTGCTGCCGGGCTGACTGAAAAGCTGCCTGGATACTTCTGCCTTTTTGCAGCCATTCCTGATAGAAAAACATCATCATATGCCGTGTTTCTTCATCCGGCACCTGCCATAAACTCATGATCAAATATCGCACTCCTGCCATCTGAAAAGCTCGCTGTAAGCCATATACTCCCTCCACATCCGATACTTCTCCCAATCCCGTTTCACAACCCGATAGTACCACCAGATCAGTACCTGAGAGATCCATTTGAGAAACTTCATAAGCGGTCAGAATACCATCTTCCTGTTCCGATGTCAGTGGCTTTCCACGCCACTTTTGATTAGCACCTGCCATTATCAACCCACTGCGCAACAACGGATCTTCTGCATGGTAATAGACTGGCTTTCTTCCTTCTACTTTCTCTTTAATAAAGAAAAATCCATGCGTAGCCAGGTGTAAAATGTCGGGAGCGTCTGTATGATGGCTTAAAGCCTTGAAAGCTTCTTCACTTCCTTGCTCACCACTATATAATCTAGCCCCTATTTTTTGTTGTTCCAACAAAAGGCTGATTCCTCTAACTTCACGCTCGGTAGCTGGCAGGTAGAGCCATGGTTTACTGGTAGAACCATTTTGAGACAAATTGGCACTTCGAATGGAGGGTAAATCTCCAGTAGCTTTGACCATTAACCCACTCGTGTCTGGATCATAATAAATGCCTCCGAATAATGCAGCTGATGCAGGAACAAGGTCTTTTTTTGCTGGCAAGGCTAGTACACGCGTATAACTCACCTGCCGTAGTACAAAGCGATCGGAGAGCAACAAACTGTCATTATAGGGTAGGGCTGCGAAAGCAATCTGGTGTAATCGGCCGGAAGGGGCATAATAGAGGGTTTGGATATCCTGTAGTAAGCTATCCAGTGGTTGCCATATTAATTGGTAAAGTGAATCACTGAGATGCATAGCAAGTAAAGGTTTTTCCACTCCTCGATAGAGTTGCTGAACATGCTCCTTCCGGGTAATATTACCCCTACTAAGTAATTTTATTAACTGATCTTCTTTTCCTAAAGCTACCATTTGTGGGAAAGCATCATCTTTACGAAGGACTAAAGCAGCATACTGCACTGTAGTATCCGGAAGTAAAAAGTGGATAAACTCAATGGCAGCTTCTTTAGCCTTTAATGTAGCCTGTACCTCCGACCAATTCACCTGCAGGTCAAAATGATAATCTCGAAAAACGGAGGAAGCCCGCATCAACTGTTTTTCCAGTTGATTTGCCAATTTTTCCAATGAGTCAGCATTCAAAGAGCGTTCTTCAAGTGATCCACTGTAGAGTTTAGCCAATTGGGTTTGGTAGCTCGTCCACTGTCGAAAGATTTGCTGTAAAGCAGTGTCTGCATTAGCCATCACCGTTTCTCTCATCCGCTGACTTTGTTGCAGTAACAAGCCTTTCAATAACAGGATATTGTCATAGCTTAGCGTAGTCAATACAGGGTTGATTTTGCTGTATTGCAATGCAAAATGATGGTAGTCCGCAAAGTAATCGGATAAAGTAGTCAAATATTGCTTTTGTTCTTGTTGCGACAAACCAATAAAATAAGTCTGAATGTTTTTCCGAATGATCCTGTTGGCTTTTACAAACAGCTTGAAAGCCAAGGTATCTTGTCTCAACTGGGCAGCAAGCACGGCTAAAGCGTGAATCGACTGGGCGTAAAAAGTATGATTTTTTCCGTAATATGCTTTTCGGATTCGAATAACCTGCCGGAGGAGCGAATCAGCTTGCCCATATCTACCTGTCTTTTGATATAAGAGTGCCAAATTAAAGAGTGAAGTCGCGTAGGCAGGATGGTTTTCTCCTAGATGGACTTTTCGAATTTCTATGGCCTGCTGATACAACCCTTCGGCTTGCACATACCTTCCCATATGATAATTTAGTTGGGCAAAATTATCCAGTGGAGCTGCATAGGCAATATGTTCTTCTCCCTTTTGTTCTTTAATAATTTTTAAGGCCTGTTGAATCAAAGTCTCCGCTTCCCTATATCTTTCCATTTCACGATACAACATAGCCATATTATGAAGCCCATTGGCATAAGTGGTAGTATGCACTCCTGATTGATTTTCAATAATTTCTAGAGCCTGTTGCATCAATGACTCCGCTTCTTTGTATCTACCTGTATGCCGATACAACATGGCTAGTTTGTTCAGAGAATGAGCATAAGCAGGCTGTGTTACGCCTAGCTGGCTTTTTGTCATCTCTAGTGCCTGTTGATACAACCATTCATATCCTGCATACTTTCCTAAATGTCGGTATAGTGTTGTCAATTCATTCAGAAGCATGGCACAGGCAGGATTTGTTTCACCTGAGTGATTTCTAATAGCTTGCAGGAGCAACACCTCCGCTTCTACATGCTTACCTGTATGGCGATATAGTATGGCTAATTTGCACAGTGAAGCAGCATAAGAAGGATGGTGCTCTCCCACTTGCATTTTATATATGTTTACCACTTGAAGAAACAAAGGTTCGGCTTTCTCAACTTGTCCTAACTGACTTAGAGCCTTGGCTTTCAGCAGGAGTATTCCTGCATATAGTGTATCTTCTGGACTTGTATATTTCTCAGCTAACACTAAATTTTTTTCAGCCCACACCAAGGCACTATCATAGTTCCCTTCTTTCCAGTAGGCATGATATTTAACATCATCAATTTTGTTGCTTTGGGCTAATATCGAATCTGATAAACAAAGTGACAGAAAAATTATCCCAAGCACCTTCTTCATTTTTGGATTTTCTATGTAGTGAATCGGGATCATATAAATATTTAACAATCCTCTTAAGGATATTTAATAATTTTCAATTCTTATACTACCCTTTCTTCAAAAGTTCATATTAATATTTATAGCGAATTCATTCGTAAGCAGCTATTAATCAATGGATTATACATTTGAATTACTATACAAGTGTTATAAGATCTCACATTATACAATTATTAAATCAATATAAACTTTAAAAACTAAATTGAATTTTTTGCTTATGTATTAAGGTATGAAAAAGAGGCATTGATGCATTGTAAAAATGCGACATCAAAAAAACATATAATTTCCTGATGGAATTAGGAAATTCTACTGAGGATTACACTTAAAAAAATGATAATATTTTTCATTATATCTTAAGCAGGAACAGCACTTTTGCTAAACATTTTACAAAAGGTGTATTAGGATTCAGTATTTGCTATCTGCTTAAACTTCTTCACATCTTCGGGTCGTGCACCGGCCGCCCGGATATTCATGATTTTCTTTAACAGATCGAACCAGAAAGGAGCACCCAGCGTGATGGCAAATGCGGTAAGTATCCAGCCTACCAGACTTTTACCGAGGTAGGCCCACCACGATGCTTCCCTTATATGAAAGGGAGGCGCCGTTTGCCAGCCCATGCCCAACGTGGAGGTAGCTATGTTTACCTCTTCGTTGATGAGTTCATAGATACGGCTTTTTAAGACCTCTACCGTAGTATCCTGAGGACTCATTGAAAAAGATCCTGCGTTTTTCGCGATGCTATCATGCTGTGCTATATAGGCCTGAGCCTGTTCTATAATTTGCCGTCGTGTTTCCGGATCAACAGAGAGATGATGTGCGATCCGGAGGGTGTCCGCATTGAAAATCATGCTGATGACCAGCCCTAACACAAACAACACCTGCTGCACCCTGGTTTTATACCAGCCCGTCGCCTGATTCATCACTTCCTGATACCATTTCTCTATGTTCTCTTTGAACTTGTCCAAATCCCCTTTGGCTTCCCTGACAAAAGTGAACAGCACTTCTTTGGTCTTGCTATCCGGAAGCTGGTGTATGGCCTCCCTGACATGTTGCAAGGTTGAGTTTTCTTCCTTGTACAAAAGTTCGATCAATACGGTAGAAAAATATTCATGACTGATATAAGACGGAAAATCACTTTTGTTTTTCTTTAGCTTTTGAATCAAGGGATGGGCAAAAAACTTTTTGCACAATACATCCTGCTCGTCATCCAGCATTGTCCGGAGTGCCTTATGTAAATTTTTTCCCCGGGAGTAGATGACTCTCATGACCAACTCATTGATGGTGGTGGCCAGCAGGCTGAGTAACAGGTAGATAAAAATCAACCCTAAAACTACTTCCAGTATGACTATCCCAAACATAAAGATATTCCATCAGGTGAAATAACTGTCAATATAGTCAATCATGAGCAATGCCCTGTCAAGGCGACAAAAGTAAAACAGGGTACGAACCCAGTCTTTTTCTATCCAGAGATTGGGAACCGATTGAAAGGGATTTCTATAAAAAATTTTATGGGAACACTATAGAACTTTCTATGGAATTAGAAGTTAATGAAATGAGTGTCACAACATATATTTTTGTACAAAAAATATGAAAGCTGACACCTTAAATTTCTGTAGAAAATTAGTAACATTTATCTTTTAAATTAGATACTATTGAACAATGAACAAGAGCAGTAACCAATTTCACCTGGGTTACAAATCCTTTATTGACAATTTCCCTGACCACATCGCAAACTTCGATAGAGATTTTAAGCATCTGTACATTAACAAAGCCATTGAAAATGAAATCCAGATGTCTGCCTCCCAGGTCATCGGGAAAAGCAACCGCGACTTAAATATTCCTGGTGATGAAAAAGCATTGGATGAACTGGAGAGTAAAATCAGTTTTGTCTTTGATACCGGTTCGCCCACTACCTATTATACCCAACATACTTTTCCGGATGGCACTCGGTATTACTTCATGAAACTCATCCCCGGGTATTTTACTGAATCTGAAGAAGTAGTATCTGTCTGGGCCATTACCCGGGAAATAACTGCTTTGAAAGAATTCGAGAAAGAGCTCCAGACATCAGAGCGAAGCCTGCAACAGAAAAATCTGGAATTAGGCCAGCTAAATATAAGTCTGGACCGCTTCTTTTATATGGTTTCGCATGATCTACGATCGCCCCTGGCAAACATCAACGCCGTTATTGAGATACTTAAAAAAGGAAATTTTGAAGAACTACCCGCTTTTGTTCAGCTCTTGGAAAAGTCTACCAGGCGACTCGGGGATATCTTAACAGGGCTCACCGATCTGATTGAAATTAAAAATACCAGGGAAATTACCAAGGAGTGGTCGTTCGCAGAAATCTTAAAACTTATTACCATTGAATTTGCAGACCCCTTAGAGCAGATCCAGGGAAAAATTTCTTCCGATTTCTCCGCTTGTCCTTCAATTGTGTATCCCAAACCTTACCTGGACAGCCTGTTTCGCAACATGATCAGCAACGCCATCAAATACCGGTCTTCTGACAGGAACTTACACCTTAGCATTACTGCTCATCAGCAAAACGATGACGCTGTCCTAATCTTCCAGGATAATGGCAAGGGTATTGACTTGAAGAGCAACCAGGATTTATTGTTTAAACCTTTTTACAGAGTTTCTCAGGAGCAGGAAGGCAAAGGAATGGGGTTGCACATTGTAAAAAGTCTTTTGGAGAAAAATGACGGTAGTATCAAAGTGGATAGTCAATTCGATGTGGGCTCTTCATTTATCTGCTTGTTAAAGCCCTATGCAACAGAACCCTAACGGCTCAAGGTTAGTAGCCGGCAATATTCCATGAGAAAAAGACGTTCTGTTCTGAAACCGCTCCAGGTACCTACCTCATACATTGACTTTTGAAAAACATTTTAGGTTTGGAAATAGTAATACATACATTGTTTTTTAACCTGATGACCGTAACTACATAGCACATGGCTATACTGGGAAATATTATTAAAACTGCAATTGAGCTAAAAGACAAGCTAACGCCTGATCAGTCACCCATAGAGGCGCAGCAACAAATTCTGAAAGAACTCCTGAAAAAAGCGGAGCATACCGATTTTGGAAAACAGTATCAGTTTGACCGTATACTGGAAGCCCAAGAAGTAGCCACGGCCTATGCGGCCTCAGTGCCGATACACGATTATGAAAAGATTTTCCAGGAATGGTGGCATCGGTTGCTGGAGGGAGAAAAAGATGTCACATGGCCGGGAGTGCCTCAGTATTTTGCCCTGAGTTCTGGCACAACGGGTAACAGCAGCAAACGCATTCCCGTTACCGATGAGATGCTGAATGCCATACGTACAACGGGCGTTCAACAAGTGACGGCCTTGGCCAACTTTGACTTACCCGCCACCTTTTTTGAAAAGGAAATCATGATGCTGGGCAGCAGTACAGATCTGAAGGAGAGAGGAAATTTTCTGGAAGGAGAAATCAGTGGCATCAGTGCCAGCAACATCCCCTTCTGGTTCAAAGGTTACTACAAACCCGGAGACGATATTGCCAAAATAGAAGATTGGGATGAGAGGGTACTGAAGATTGCAGAACGTGCCGGGGAATGGGACATCGGTGCCTTATCAGGCATTCCCTCCTGGATAGAACTCATGCTGAAAAAGGTGATTGAGTATCATCAGTTAGACAACATCCATGAAATCTGGCCTAACCTAAGTGTTTATACTACGGGTGGTGTTGCCTTTGAACCTTACCGTAAAAGTTTTGAGAAGCTGTTGGCTCATCCACTCATCTACATCGACACTTACTTAGCCTCTGAGGGTTTTCTGGCCTTTCAAAGCCGCCCCGATACCCAGTCGATGAAGCTGGTAGTGAACAATGGGATTTACTTTGAATTTGTGCCTTTTGAAGACAAAAATATGACTGATGACGGCAAGGTACATCCGGAAGCAGAAGTGCTGACATTGGCCGATGTAGAGGAAGAACGTGATTATGTGCTGGTGATCTCAACGGTAGCCGGTGCCTGGCGATATACCATCGGAGATACGATCAAATTCACAGACAAGCAACGATGTGAAATTCAGATTACAGGCCGTACCAAGCATTTTCTCAATGTGGTAGGCTCCCAATTGTCAGTGCATAAGATGAACGCTGCCATGCAGGCTTTGGAAGAACATTTTGAAGTGAGTATTCAGGAATTTACAGTTGCCGCTGTGCGCAGAAAGGAAGATAACGAGTATATCCATAAATGGTATCTGGGTTCAGACGATACACTTGATCCAATTGAAACGGCTAACGTCCTGGATAAAGTCTTAAGGGAAATGAATAAGAATTACCATGTGGCCCGTACCAAGGCGCTGAAAGATGTGGTGGTGGAGATAGTGCCCACCGAGGTATTTTATCGGTGGAACGAAGTGAATAAGAAAAAAGGAGGACAGGTAAAAATGCCTAGGGTGATGAAAGAAGAGGAGTTTACCGATTGGGAAACCTTTGCCAAAGAAGCGCAGGTTTCCCCATCAAAAGCTTCAGGGGGCAGTTTCTCCCAGTAACATCCTAAAATCTTCGGGCGACATATACAATCGTTGAATTCTTTTCTTATATTCCTCTGTAATATTGGTATGGTTCAATACATAATTCTTAGTTTCCATGATGTGATTTCCCAAACCGTGTTTCAGTGCACATAAATCGGCCCTTCTTTCTGTGGCTACCACAAACTTCTCAGATAGGAGATATTTAGCGCCAAATCCCAGCATAGCGAGCGATCCCCTATCCTGATAGTCAACGATATGGCCTAACTCATGCCCGATCCAGCCGATCAACACTTCGAAAGGTAGAGTTAATATATCTATCTCACTATCTTGAAGTTTCAGATACCGGCTGATCTTTACGATATATTTTCGCTCCGACTTTTTGCGGAAAAAAGAACTGAATTTAGGTTGTGCCTGCATGACTGATTTTCTGATATTGTCTTTAAAGGAAAACTCAATATTCGTTCTTTCCAGTTCGGGATAATACGACAAAGCCGTTAGGATCACTTCACGCATTTTATCAGGAATAACCTTATTCTCCCCAAAAGATTCTAATTCTTTACTAATGGGATCGCTGGCATATTCCAGAGTGGGGTTTCCTGAAACTGATAACGAAAGCACAAAACTTAAACAAACAATAAAGCCACAAAATTTAGAATAATGAATCATTCAGTAAGTTTGTAAGAGTTAACAAAAATTTATCCAACAGATTTTGCATATGCTCATTCAGAAATTCTGTAAGCAAATACAAATCATACAATCTTCTGATAGGCTGGTAGTTGGTAAAGAAAGGCTCCTGAATTGTGTAGCGTCAACGAAAGGAAAACCTTCTTGCTCTTATAGCCAACAATGCCTGAAAGAAAATAGGTTCCCTTCAAAGCATTACATCGGTTAAGATGATCACTCAATATATAAAAAACTGAATTCTATAGAAAGTAAATCTACGGTCATCAGCCCAGTTTTATCTTCCATGCCGAACATCACTATCAATTTGCTACTTCCTTACGCTTATTCTTTCTTGGGCTAACGCTCAGGCAATATCTGAATATTATTTACTATTGCATTCGGTTTAATGTTAGAAATGATACATAAGTAATGTTAAAAATAATCTAGTATAAGTGCAAATTTGTTTGAATCTTTTTTTTCCAAAGAATATACGGCATACTCAAGTCTATCCCCATGTTTTCTCCCGGTGATCAGAGTAAGTACCTAGTTTTAGCAGCTACGACAATGGTATCACTATTCTATCGCCTCCCGTCTTATCGATAGTAAGCCTTTACCGATGGATTTGAATTTGGGCTTCTTCCTGTGACATGCGACTATGTTCACATAGCGATAGGAGTTGCTGTTCCTGCACATGCAGCCTAAGCGAAGAAAACTTTTACCTGAACACAATCAGGACAAAAGGCTGACAGTTAACCCTGTCTGAGGATAGTGCTAGAGATCGGTTTTCCTGGCAAGCTACTGAACGTGGGCGATAAGTGTAGCGGGACTTGTCTCTATATTTCAGGTTTCACTACTGAAAATATAGTGCTGCATAAAGTCATTCCGAAATTTGCCTTGAGGATCATACTCCATCAGTAAGGCTTTAAAGTCAGGAAGTTTTTGGTAGAGAGACTGCAACCTCGTGGGTGACATGGCAAACATTTTACCCCAATGCGGACGGGCCTCATAAGGTTGTAGGGCTTGTTCGATCATGGGCATGACCTGCTGCAGCAACTCTTTGTTTTGCTCACAAGTAAAATGGATGGCGATGCAGGGCTGTTGATAACAGGGGCTCATCCAAAAATCGTCGGCATCAATGGCCCGTATTTCTGAAATCATCAAAAGTGGTCCCAATTGATCTTTTAGTTGGCTGACAGCCCGAATAGCCTCCACTGCATGCTGGCGAGGCACAAAATATTCCGTTTGCAACTCTTTTCCACTGCTGGGGGTGAAGTTCATGCGGAAGTGAGGTAAACGCTCATGCCAGGGTCCGGGAACGCCCATCTGTTCCGTGCAATTTTCTGCTGAAAGCTCTACAATGGGATGTATATTTTTTGTGGCCAGGCTTGCGCCAAAAAATGTTGGTGCTGCCTTTTCAGTATCATTTTCTTCAATGCGTCGTTTGATCCAGACCTGATTCACCTTATCCGTTTGCCAATCTGTAAAAAGGCTTACACTATAACCACTCGACATGATCTCCTCAAAATTTTCTTCCAGCTGAGAAAGGGGAAGGAACTGGTAAACGTCCTGACGCATTTGAAAGGCAGGCTGTATGGCTAACGTAAGTTTGGTCAAAACACCCAGACCACCCAGATTGACTACTGCACCCCTGAATTTTTCCGGATCTGTTTTCCGGGAAAGGGTGATGAGCGCACCATTGGCATCAATAAATTCCAATGCAGTCACCACGGTCGCCAGGTTGCCATTGCGCATACCTGAACCATGGGTAGCAGTTGCGCAGGCCCCGGCTACAGAAATATGGGGTAATGAGGCTAGATTATGTAGAGCAAAACCTCTTTCATGGAGATAAGGACACAACTGACCGTAACTCATGCCCGCTTCAATAGTCACAGTGCTGGCCTGTTCGTCCAGAGAGACTACCTGGTTCAGATGCTGCACAGAGATCTGATTGTCATTACTGTCTGCAATGGTATTGAAGCAGTGGCGCGTCCCCAGCGCCCTGGCCTTGTCACAGTCTTTCACCATTTGCTGCAATTCTTCTACCGACTTAGGCAGGTGCAGATTTTCGGTACTATACTCCAGATTGCCAGCCCAGTTTGTTCGGACTGCTTTTTCCTTTTGTGAGCTGGAGTTGCAGGAGACCAGCGGAGCCAACAGACTACCGGCCATCAGCATAGAGGATGTTTTGAGAAAAGTTCTTTTTTTCATGCCTGATCTTTTAGGGCTCATAGACGTTATCAAAATACACAAATATCATGGTGTACACCATAAAATCCGCATTATTTTGCTGTCGTCTACTAACGTTATGAAAGCAGGCTAAGGCAAAATCCGAAAGTTAGTGAGGAAGGCTGGTCAGAATGCCAACAGACAGTCAGACAAGACAATTTATGTGCAGCCCTACGGTTAAGGCTCCAACACAAAGGATACTCTCCTGTTTTTAGCTCTCAGTATCTCATGGGAATTGGGGTATAAGGGTTCTGTTGATCCTTTTCCTACTGTGGCTATGCGACTGCTATCAATACCATGTTGTATAAGATACTGTTTAACTGCCTGTGCTCTTAAAAGGGAAATTTTCTGATTCACTGCCTGGCTACCAATATTATCGGTATGACCCGTTAGCTTAATACGCCGCTGCGGATATTCCTGAAGCTGACGTACCAATGCATTGAGGTAAGGCCGGGATTGGGGGTTTATCCTGGTTTCGTTAAAGCCAAACTCAAAGGTTTGTCCGGCTAATGCCATCGAGATTTTTCCCCGTATGCTTTGGTCAAGCTTTTCTGCTTTCTGCTTTAATCTATCATCAAAATCCTGCTTCCATACCATAGCAGTATCTGGTGGCAAAGAAGACAAAAAGGGAATACTACGATCTATCCTCCCCCGAGTATTGGCTGATTCACGGTTTCTTCTTTTGCCCTTTTTTTTCTGTTGTCTGATCTTTTTATTCTTTTGCTGAGGCACTACTTGTTTGTGCAATGACAACAGATATTCGTTAGCATCTGTAAAAGGGTCATCAGACCGGGTTCCCAGTTCGTGGCCAAAGCCTACAGTGAAGTGTTCTTTGGTAAACTGTAGTGCAACCACGGCAGTTTTGTTAACAATATATCGGGTAGATAGCACCAGCTTAGCTGTTTCTCCCTTGCGGCTATCAGGAACCCATTGGTAAATCCACTGACTTCCCAGGTTCAGCAGCGTTGTTCCGGCTGCATGCATTAGCACCCATTCCGGAAAAATGGTCACTCGGCCTTGGTGATATAGTTTAAAACCACCATTGATATGGAATCTAACGGGCAATGGTCTGTCCATTTCAAAAAAAGATTCATTTGGCCGGTTTAGGTTATACAAGGCTAGTCCGGTATAAAAGGTTGTCTCTTCATCGCGATCCTGTGTATGCCACAACAGGCCGGTGCTGAAGGAAACATAACGATGCCGCAATTCTGTAAAGTCTTCTCCGGCGTCTATGGCTGGGTCAAAGCCTATTTCCTGATGATACTGGCTACCCGTCGTCAATCCTTCCGTAGAAAATCTTCTGAAATGATAATGGCCTTGTAGCCCTACACTCAGATGCTGAGCGCGGGTCATCTGAATGGTATGTGCCAGATTTAGAGAAGCCATCTGGAAGGTGTAGACACCCCCAGGCCCGGTCCGGTCATTCAACAGAGAAACACCCATTCTGCCAGCTTTCTTTCCATCTAAAAAGAGAGGGTACATAAGTGTGAGGTGTGCAGACTTAAAATCATAGTTACCCGAATAATTATGATCTCTATACAGGAGTGCTACGGATGCATGAGGGGTAGCCCCTACCCATGCTGGGTTTACCAACAGAGGAGTATGCGTGTATTGACTAAAGTTGATGTGCTGTGCCTGCGTGAGGCAACTCACCAGCATGCATAAACCCGTAATAATTTTGTTGAACATACAATTTTACACTCTGTGAATAAATAAGCATCCTGGATTTTTAATTTCCATATATCTCACCATTGATTTCCCTTATCGGATCAAATGAATAAATCCGGATTGTTTTCCCTGGAAAGTAAGGCTCGTACCATTACGAAAGGCACCCTCTATTTTCCAGATATATGTTCCATTGGGCTGCGGAATATCCCGAAACCGGCCATCCCATCCTATGCTTGTGTTATTGGTTTCAAATAATTTAGTGCCCTGACGATCGTATACTTGCAGTGTGAGGTACTGAATTTCATTTCCATATACCCTGAACATATCATTGTTGCCATCACCATTGGGGGTAAACAGTTCAGGCACAAATACACTTCCCTCTTTGGGTTCAACTACCACAGTTATACTATCGTTGGACAAGCAACCCTTCAAAGTAACAGCCTCCAGGTAATAAGTAGTGGTCTGAGAAGGTGAAGCTACGGGCTGCTGTACACCAGGATCATTTAAACCTTGCGCCGGCTGCCAACGATAAGATAAAGCGTCAGCTGCCTGTAACACTGTCGTTTCACCTTCCACCATAGAGATGCTTTCCACTGCTATCAGTTCTTCTGGAGGAAATACCTCAACCCGCAGGCTATCTCTCAACACACAATGATCATTGATTGAAACTTCTACCCATAGCGTGTCTGTTTCCGTCACAATAAAGGCTAATTTAGTGGGATCCGGACCCGTGATCTCTCCATGCTGGGCAGAAAACCAATGTACCTGACTGAACACAGTATCAAGCTGTAAATGAAAGGTTTCCCCTGCGCAAACCGTCGTATCTGCGCCAAGCGCTACCACCGTGTCTGCCGGCACATGCACCTCCATAGAAAAAGCAAGCCAACAATTTCCGGCAGACTGATCAGTGTAATATAAAAGATCATTGGCCTCGACCTCCCATGCCAGCGTTGTAGCTTCTCCCAATAACCCTTCTTTCAGAGAATACCAGGTGACGGCATGAGCAGCTGTCAGTTGTAAAGTATCAAAGGCACAAACAACCGTATCCATCCGCTGGATTTCAAAACATAGGGGTCCTTCGTTTCCCTGACAAAAACCCTCACTTCCCCTGAAGGCATTATCTACAGAGGCTACACCCCAGTAGTAAAGGTCTTCTTCCAGACCCTGAAGTGTATAACTTGTACGATGCCACATACTACCATGCTTCACCAGACTCCGCTTTCCGTCAGTCGCTGTTTCTGGTGATTGCACAAAACCTTCAAAGGCATCTGTTGCTACATACAGTTCGTAAGTAAGTGATGACAAAGCTGTGGTATCATCCTGCGCACTCTCCCACTGAAAGATCGTTTGCTCCCCTATGGCATAGACAGCAGGGTTTACCGGAAAGCCAGGGGGCTGATTCACTTCTGGTGTCATGTTTTTCAGCAAGCATACCCAACCTGGTTTGGTTTGCAGCATGTCCGGATTACCATCTTCCCCGGCATCTCCCAGTGCCCATGTTTGGCCGGATACAGCCAGCGTATCATAGTTTTCCATCACCAGAGAATCTCCTGCCTGACGATAGATCCTCCATATCGTGCTATCCCTGGCATCGGTTCCGCTCAACAGCATATCTGCCCGTCCATCATGGTTGACATCCGCAATGAAAGAAAATCCCTGGGATACAGGCTCCAAAGCATAGGGTGCCAGGGTAAAAACAGAATCCTGAAACAGATATATTGATGATTGCAGATTTCCTGACCTATCTTTCCCGCTGATCAACAGATCGCTCCAGCCGTCACTATTGATATCTCCTACCGCTGCACTGCCTCCTGACAAGGACTGAACTTTCGAACTGACTGCCTTCAACGTACGATCCTTTTCATTACGGTATAACTGACAAGTGGCTCTACCGGTAGTGTCTTCTCCAAACAGGAATAGATCTGTATATCCGTCGTTGTTATAATCTAGGGTAAGTGCCTGAGCAGTTTGCAAGGAAGTAGGCATCAGCCAATGAGAAGTCCAGGCCTCTTCCTGGTATGTATACCAATACAACTGTAAGGGTCCTTCTCGCCGGGCATACAAAATGTCTTTCCTTCCGTCGTTGTCAAAATCAGCACAAACTGGCGATATACCCGCCAGGCTGTCGAGCATTACGGTAGTATTCCTCACAAAACTATACCACCACAGGAAGTGCTGTTGTGTGCTGTCAGCACCAGACAGTATCAGGTCCAGCCGGTTGTCATTATCTATATCCGCTAGGGTAAAAGTACAGCTGGCTATGGCCGGCAAAGACAAATCCTCAGGAATGAAAGTATCATTTTGCTGGTTGATATAGCTGCGCCCCTTTAACCATCCTGCGGTATCCTCCCCTATCATGAGCATATCCATCCATCCATCTTCATTGAGGTCGGCCCATTGGCTTTGGGTAGCCGTAAAATCCAGTTTCCAGGTGGCTTCCTTTGTATACGTCTGTGCCAGCGTAGGCAAAGCCTGCTCAAAGAGCAAGAGTACTGCTATACACAAGATTCTTTTCATCTTTACTGATCTAATTGAAAAGTGAGCGACAGTGTCTGTTTACTGGTCATAGGTTCCCCATTCAGTTGTGCTGGCTGCCACTGAGGCATCTGCCGGATCAACCGGATGGCCTCCTGGTCAATATCTTCTCTGACGCCCTGCAATACGCTGACCTGCCGGGCAGCCCCTTCCTGATCAATCTCAAACTCCAGCAATACGGCACCTTCTACACCATCGGTCTTCGCCGTTTCCGGGTACTGTAGTTTTTCCTCAAAATAGTCGTAAAGCGCTGTAAATCCCCCTACAGGCCGTGCTTCCATAAATACGGCTTCTTTTTCAGCAGCCAGTGGTAGCGATGTTTCTTTCTCAGGGTTACTGGCAGGCTTTGTCGGTTTACTTTCCTGAGATTGCTCCGGACTAGTCACCGGTTCTTTTAGGTGAAGGGTATCCTTCTTTTCAGCAGTTTGGCCAGAGGCAGCGCTGTCTGTCACCATAGTTTCCTGTTCCTGTACTGGTTCAGGGGACACTTCCTGTTTTTTTTCATGGTGATCTGAAGATAAGATACCGATAAGCATGAAGGTAACCACCAACAGCCCGGCCCCCAAAGCCAGCGATTGAAGCAGCTTTCTCCGTTTTACTATGGCCTTATGCTGTTGTAACAACTGCTCAAAGTTCTGATATTGGTTGATTTCCATGTCCGTAGGCGGATCGTCTTCAAACATGATTTGATAGGTTTTCATGAATTGATTTTTTGGTCAATCAATAAACGTTTGATTTTATCCAACAGGCGATACGTTTTCACCTTAGCATGATTCTCTGTGATCTGTAGGATATAGGCTATTTCTTTAAAAGGTTTTCGCTCATAGAACCGGAGCTCAATGAGGTGTATCTCTGCCAAAGGCAACTGCGATATGATGCTAACCAGCCGTTCTTTCAATGGTTCCCAATGTGGCGGCTCCTCTTCTTCATAGATTTCGCTCAGGAAAGTCTCATCCACCATCACTTTTCTGATTTTGTGGTTTTTACGGAAATACTGCATTACTTCATTGTGGGCAATGCGATACAGCCAGGCTGAAAAGGGAACGCCCTGAAGTTTATATTTGGGCAGGTGCAATAATGCTTTCAAAAACACCTGTGAAGTGATATCTGCCGCAGTAGCCTGATCCGTTACTTTATGAAAAATAAAAAGAAAAACAGGTTTATAATACCGTTCATACAAGGGTTTAAAAGCGGCAGTGTCTTTCTGCGCTGCCCGAATGATCTGTTCTTCTTTCACCAGAGACTGTTTTTCAATAGAAAGATGGTCAGCAATCATGTGTATGATCAAAACATTTCACTCTCATAATGCAGAAAGTAAGAAAAGATACAGCCGTTAGAGAAAAAGTTTCTCTCGCTGATCAATCAGCAGCCAGCACCACCTCATAAAGCAGGCGCTGATGAAAAGGCTTCCCTTTGGAAATTCCTTCTACTATTACTTCAAAAGTGCCTGTCTCATAGGCATTGAAAAATTCAAGGGATGCTTTTCCCTGTGCATCGAAAGTAAGATTGGGTTCCCAGTAAAGCAATGTCCTGAAATCAGGCGAATGCCCTTCTATCGGCGCTATCGCCTCCGGAAAAATCCGGGCAAATTGTTCCGGCCGGGCATAGAAAGCAACGGTTTGCCGAAATGCCCGGGGCGATAAAAACGACAGATATTCTTTGCCACTTTTAGAATAGACAGCGATGGTCCCGTTGAGGGCAAACTCTCCGTAATAGGTTCTGCGGTTGACAGTCTCCAACCGACGAATGGTATCGGGCACCATCCGGACCAGGCGGTCGACATCAAAGACCGGCACACCATCTATCAGGAGCATCGGTTCATCCGGCAGAAATTCACGGGTTCTGACATCAAACACGTCGAGATGATAATGCTCCTTGTCTTTTTTAAGCATGATCCCTGGCATGATTTCCCGGCAAACCTCTTCGAAGGTAGGCAGGCTGATGTAGTCGTCCAGGTTACGCACAAAATTAGGAGCACCGTAAAACCGGAAGGGAGTTTCTTTTGCCGATGCCTGATCAGAGAGGATAGTATCCTGGGTGTAGAGGCTGTAAATCTGATGTATTTCTGCACGCTTCTTACTTTCCTCTATAAAGTGAGCCAGCACTTCTTCTGACAGTACAGGCGGTTTGAAAGTAGCAGCAGCAGGAGAGGCAAATTTTTCATCCAGGCGAATCTGATACCCTTCCTCTTTTCCGGGAAGTTGCAGAATGACTTCCTGCGCTTCGTATACATTTTTGACAGGAAAGAAAAATTGACCTTGCTCGTCGGTAACGTAATAATCAAACTTAGGGTCAGTACCGGGTATGGAGAAAAGCAGCATATGATCGGCCAGCGGAACACCCTGCCCATCGGTTAGTTGACCACTCAACAAGAAACTCTCTTCTTCTTTGGCATGTGTCTTCAACAGAGGCTCGAAAACTTCCCCTGAATTTTCTAAAGCCTGCCCCGGCTGTGTTATCCACCAGGCATCCCACCAGGCGGCAGCCGAACCCTCCAAGGGCAGGGAAGATGGTATACTGTTTTCTGACAAGGGATTTACTTTTCTGACAGTCAGGGAAGCTTTTGTAACAGCCGGATCCACCCCATCGGTCACAGAAAGATGTAATTGTACCTTTTCGCGAGGCTGGTAGGTCTTTTGTGCTAACGCTATCGTCAGCTCATTGTCTGCAGGCTGTGCTCTCTGTGTTATGGAAAACAACCTTCCGGCTAGTTGTTCTCCCTGATCCGTTACCAATACAATTTGACCTACCGGGCCCTCAAACAGGGTATCGGGAAGATGAATCTGCCAACGGCTACAAGTGTCACCCTCTCCTTCCGTCGAAGCCCCTACCGTAGATGTTATCTCCTGTAATGGTTTACGCCAGACTATTTCTCCATGAGACAGGGCTTGTAGAAAAATACCAACTGCCAGAGAATCCTGAGCGTTCAAGAGGGTTACTTTCACTGCTTCCTGTTGCTGAGACACCTGCAAGGCAAAGCCTTGTGCCCGAGGCGGTGGCAACGGATATCGCAGTGTATCTCCACCAGTAATGAGCTGTAAATGGTATGTTTCTGCCCGTTGGGGCTGTAACCGGAATGAACCTAACCCCTGCCCTACCCATTGAACGGTGGCTAACAGGGAATCTGCTTCATTATGCACGGTAGCTTCCAGGCTTGCTTCAGCAATCAGGGAGGCAGGGAGTTGTACCACCATATGGTTCTCCACACCCGCAACCCACTGCCCTCCTTCCGGAAAAAAGAGGGGTTGAGAGGGGCTGTCTGTCTTTACCAGGCTTTCAGGTATTTGGGACTGAAACGGGTTGATCACCAAGATCTCCTTATTGAAAAAGTGGCTGGCCGGAAAATTCCGCATCCATTGCGTATAGGCTCTCAGCTGGTACCAGCCACTGGATAAGGTGTCGGGTATCTGAAAAGTACCCGGAGCCATGCCTCCCGAAAGCTTCAGCTTGGAAGATAGTACCGGTTGTTGCGCCCTGTTAAGCAGTTCTACATACAGTACCTGACTGCCTCCCTGCTGTGGGGGAAAGTACCCCTTTTCCGACAAGTATCCTGTAAACCAGGCGGTCTGCCCTGACAGCCACACCTCTTCTGCCAGGTGCAGATGCACGGATTCTTCTGCCTCTGAGGGGTTCTGCTGGGAATAGGCTGTGCTCATTGTCAAATGAGTCCACACACACAAGTAAAGCAGGTATTGTATTGTTTTCATAGGCTTATTACCAGAAAGAGGGTCTGACGGGTGTAGCGCCCGGGTAGGTAGAACAGTCATAACAATAGTCCGGTAGCATGGGCATACCCTCCTGGCATTCCGTAAAACCTCCTACGGACCCTCCCTGGCTGGGCACCTGGCTTCTATTGATAAACAATCTTTTTTCTGTTACCGAAGAAGCCTGAAAATAACCCAGCACTAACTCATCTTCATCGTCCGGATTATACATATTGCCCAGTATCTGTGCCGGCGGTGGGTCAAAGACGGAACCTGCACTTTCTATCTGATCCTGAATTTTTTCCCAGTAATCGTAAGCGCTTCGCGTCAAAGCATACTGTTTGACGAGTATACTATAGCGTACTCCTAATTTTTTGGTCCTTTTGGATACGAAAGTGATAGGACGCCGCTCTATTCTGTCCCGGGAAAGTCCCTGAGAGGTGGCAAGGTTCAGGTAACGAACCTGCCGGCTGGATATCCAGCAATTAAAGGGTCCGGAAATGGGCGGCATGGGTGTCAGGATCTCGTACGTATCTACCCAATCCCAACGATAAAATCCCCCCTGAGAGGTATTACTACCCGTATTCAGATAAATTTCCATCCCCCATTCCAGCAATTCCAGATTGGTTTCCGTCAGATACGGACGGCTTTCCAACACCGCATAAATGCTATCGATGGGAGGAACGGCAGGCATGGTTTCCGGCTGAGAAACATATCTTCTGCCATCGGGCAAGGTAATATGCAACTGATAGGTTCTGCCACTCTGCCCCTGAATTCCCAGAGAATCTGTGCTGTAAACCCCGGCCTGGTTATGAATGGGTATCAGCACCGCTTCGTTACCTATATCGTCGGTGATACTTATTTGCGCTCCTTCCAAGGGTGTATCTTCGTAACCTTTCAGACTGGTGGAAGAATAACTCAGTTTTACCTGATAGGGTCCTACGGCATTGGTAATCATGCCATCCACTACCAACATGCTGGTTCCATTGATCTCTCCTTCCAGATCATAGGGGTCTATACAAGCCGACAGCAGCAGGTGTAAGCAGCACAGAAGGTAAGGAAAACTTTTTTGCAGCATCGTCAACCCATTTAAAACTTAAAATTATATGTCAGTGAAGGAAATGGCCTTCCCAGAATCGCCAGACGATAGGCAGATAACTCCCCTCCCCGATCGTTGACAAAAAAGATAGAGTAGGGATTGTTTCTGCCATACAGGTTATAGACAGAGATAGTCCAGCTATGATCCCACTTTTTCTTTTTCTTCAGGTTGCCATCTATGGAGAAAGACACATCCAGCCGGTGATAAGAGGGAATGCGGTATTGGTTTCGCTCTGAAAAATAGGGGACCGTGATATTCCCCTGCTGATAGCTTCCTTCCGGTAGGGTAATGGGTCGCCCGCTGCTCAAGGTGAAGTTCGCCCCCATTCGGATGCGTCGTGTAAACTGGTAATTAGCTACCACTGTCAGGTCATGCGGTTGGTCAAAGTTGGAAGGGTAGTACTCCCCGAAATTGATACGCTCTTCTCTGAAATCACTTTCTACGCGGCGGAGCGAACGGGCATAGGTATAGGCTAGCCACCCCGTAAGTCGGCCTATATTTTTGGCGACGAACAATTCCACACCGTAGGCTTGTCCTTCTCCATTCAATAGCGACGCTTCCAAAGCATCATTCATCAGCAGTTGTGCTCCGTTTTTATATTCTACCAGGTTCTGTATCTCTTTGTAATACACTTCTATAGAGCTCTCTATGGCGTTGCCCAAAGAATTTCTGAAGTAGCCCAGGGCAAACTGATCGCCGATCTGAGGCCGGATATAACGGTCGCTTAGTTTCCAGATATCGGTAGGCGTGATGGCCGTTGTATTGGAAATGAGGTGCATGTACTGTCGCATCCGGTTATAACTGGCTTTGATACTGCTCCGTCCGTTGATACCGTATTTGACCGCTACTCTGGGCTCTGGACCATGGTAACGGGCAATCTCCTCTCCTGCCTGGTACTGCACCGTATCAATAATGGAGCTGCTGCTTTGGGGCAAGCTATTCTGATACAGATAGACCTGCTGAGGTCCCAGGTTCACATACCAGGAATAGCGCAGGCCATAGTTGAGGGTGAGCCTGCGATTGATGGTAAACTCGTCGTTAAAATAGACGGCCGCCTCGGCAGATTGTTCATCTTCCAGCTTTTCCGGTACTACCAGCGACTTTTCTCCCTGGGGTTGTGATGATCCCGGCTGAAACTGGTACCAACTTGCCTGTACTCCAATGTCCCACTGATGGCGGTCGGAAAGAAAATAAGTGATACCCCAATGGGCCTGTGCGATGCCAAAGCCTGAGGAAAGCTTCATGGCTTCCGTGCTATCCTGGTCGTTGGTTACCTCATAATCAAAGGCTGAATAAGTAGCCCTGAACTCAGACAGAAATTGTGGGGAGATCAGAAAATTCCACTGGGCAGAGGCTCCCCGGTTACCATAGCCGTACGCATTTTCTCCGGCATATACAAAGTTGTCACGGCTCAGGTAAGAAGAGGCTGTCAGTTTATGTTTCTCGTTGAAACGGTAATTCAACCGGGCATTCACATCATAAAAAGAGGCTTCACTTTTCCTGAGCTGAATGTCTTTTACCTGGTTTAATATCCAATCCGAATAGGTGGTTCGTCCCCCGATCAGCAAGGAGCTTTTATCTTCGACGACAGGTACTTCCAGGGCCAGTCGGCTGGATACCAGCCCAATGCCACCGGCGCCTTGCACTTTGCGCAGATTGCCTTCTTTCAATTTCACATCCAATACGGAAGAAATACGTCCGCCATACTGAGCAGGTATGCCACCTTTGTAGAGTGTGGCTTCCTGCAAAAGATCTGAATTAAAGGCTGAGAAAAAGCCAAACAGGTGAGAAGGGTTAAACACAGGAATACCATCCAGCAAAACCAGGTTCTGGCCTACATCGCCTCCCCGCACGTTAAAACCAGCGGCTCCTTCTCCGGCCACACTCACACCAGGCAACAGTTCTATGGAGTTGATCAAATCCACTTCTCCTAGAAAGGCAGGCATTTTCTTTACTTTCTGAATATCCAGGCGGGTCGCACTCATCTGGGCTCCGGTGATGTTGGCATCTTCTGCCTGTTCGGTAATCACAATTTCTTCGAGACGTGCCGTGCTTTCAAACAAATCCAAGGATAAGGTTCCCCCCGACAGTATTTTGATACTGCGTTGTTCTTCTTCAAAACCCACTGAATTCACCTTAAGATGATAGTTTCCAATGGGCAGTGTGAGCGCATAATAGCCATTCAGGTTGGTAGAAGTCCCTTGCTGCAATTCTTCCACATAGAGGCTAGCCCCTACGATCGCTTCACCGGTTTTGCCTTCTCTGATATAACCGGAAAGTTGGGCTGGCTGCCCGTTCATCGCAAGGGAATCGCCGATGATGATAAACTTTTCGCTGGAGTGCTGCGCACGGAGGGCTGCCTGAATGGCCGCCGGGCTTTTCATCAGCACTATATAAGACGTGTCGTAAAGGATAAAAGAGAGGTCTGTACCCTGAAAAATTTGCGCCAATGCCTGAGGCAAAGGCAGGTTGTCGAACTGAGCGTTCACCTGGAACGCCTGCACCCATTCTTCTCTGAAGAAGAAACGGAGCGGGTAACGCCTTTCCATTTCCTGTATGAAAGTGGTCAGGGTTGTGTTTTGATATTGACCGGAAATAGAAAGCTGTTGGGTTTGCTGCGCCTGGAGAGAGGAAAGAGTAGTTAGGAACAAAAAGAACGGTAGTAGCCAGGATTTACAAATCATAAAGCATTTCGATTCATCTGAGCAATCTAAGCTATTTTTGATGTAATTCAAAAGCGGAAAAATAATATTAGACCAACGGCCACTTTATGCCGACCTGTCGTAAAAAATGCCGTTCTAATAAGACAAAAGTGAAGGCAGCTGCGAACATACTCTGTAAAATCAGGTTTAGTGATTAGTCGTACAACTACTAACAGAAGAAGACATGAACTATAAAGATTTTTTATCATCAGAGCCTTATTCAGAGCAGGAATTTCCCTACAACACCATTGAGTTTTTTGATGATGAGAAGATGGTAGATGCCTATTATGTCAATCACAAGAAACTGAAAAGAGAGGCGGAAGATGATGTAGCCGAAATTGTGGATAGTTATTTAAACGACAATCCTGAAGTAACCAGAGCAGTAGTTTACCGGGTCGAAGGCCCGCACAACCGGTATGCCTATCGGGAGTTTGGCCAGGATTAGGCAACACTCAGCTTTCTGCTATGTCTATCGATAGAAGAACTTTCCTGGCACAATCCGCTGTGGCAGGCAGCCATTTGTTGATGCGTCCCTGGACTTCCGACCGTCACGCTCCTTTCACAATTCCCTCTGATTTTTCACTGAAAGTGATGGCGACAAACTGGGGGTTTCAGGGATCAATGGATGATTTCTGCGCCAAAGCCAAAGAGAGCGGCTACGATGGCATAGAAGTGTGGACTCCTTCCCAGGAAAAAGAGCAGCAGGCACTGCTTGCTGGTGTCCAAAAACATGGCCTGGCTTTGGGCTTACTGGCTGCTGGCAGCGATGGTATGTATACCAGACACCTGGATCAGTTTCAGCAAGCCGTTGATCAGGCGGTAGCCCTGCAACCCCTGTATGTCAATTGCCATTCCGGTCGGGATTTTTTCACCTTTGAGCAAAACAAATCTATCATTGATTATACGCTTCAGGCAAGCCAGCAAAGTGGTATTCCTATTTACCATGAGACCCATCGTTCCAGAATATTATTTGCCGCCCATATTACCAAAACATTCCTGGAAGCTATACCCGGGCTGCGCCTGACGCTGGATATCTCCCATTGGTGCAATGTGCACGAATCGCTGCTGCAAGATCAGCAGGAGGCAGTTGACCTGGCGTTGCGACATACGGATCATATTCATACGAGAATCGGGCATGCAGAAAGTCCGCAGGTAACAGACCCCCGGGCTCCAGAATGGGAGAAAGAGGTAGCCGCCCATTTTCAGTGGTGGGATCAGGTGGTGCAATACAAGGCAGACCAGCGTCAGCCCCTGACAGTCACTACGGAGTTTGGTCCTCCCAACTATATGGCTATGGTTCCCTACACCCAACAGCCTCTGGCCAATTTGTGGGAGATCAACGCCTATATGATGCAGCGCTTCAGAGAACGATACCGCTAGAAGAACCTATAGACAGCCCTTATTCTACTACCACCTCTTCCGGTCGATACAAAGGCAGGTCTGTCTGGAAATCGTACAGGGTCAGACGCCGCAGGTTAAAGTAAGCGTTCCAGAAGTTGTTCAGAGACTCAATATACTGACGGCGGGCTTTGTCTTTTTCCTGCAAAGCCAGGTTAAGATCGGTAATACTGATCTTTCCGATGAGATAACGTTGCTTGGCAATTTCATAACTACGATCGGCAATGTTATCAGCTACCTCCGTGACCTTTACCTGGTTACGCAACATCTCAAAGGTTTTCACCTGCGTATACACTTCCTGCTCAAAGTCGATCCGTTCCTGTTGTATGGTGTATTGCTCCAGTTTCAATTGGGCTTCCGCTGTTTTTACACGGGATTTAGACCGTCCCCAGTCCAGCACAGGAATGTAAAAGCCTAATTGAATACTCTGCTGGTTCTCCGGACTGGCATACACATCCATCAGCTGAGTGGCCCGGTTGGTCAGTCCGTAGGTGGCATACAGGTCCAGTTGTAGACCATTTTGCCCCCGGGCTTGTGCTACCTCACTCTCGGCTTCCTTAACTCTCCGCTGCTGGGCAATGATGTCCTGCCTGTTTTGTAAAGCCTCCCGGATGGCCACCTGCTCATCTACTTCAAATGCTGGCATTTCATCAGGAATTTCCAGATTAATGGCCGTCTGCACATCCGTGTAGCCAATAAAAGATTTCAGTTGCAGGCTGGAAGTTTCAATTTGCAACAAGGCCTGAGCCATATCCTGCCGGGAGTTCATCAGGTTCAGTTCCAGTTGTAGCAATTCGTTTTCCGCAATTTTCCCCAGATTATAGCGCCCCTGTGCAATCTGATAAATCGTGTCATTATTGGCCAGGTTTTTCTGGGCAATGGCCAGGTTAATCTGTGCCAGCAGCACCTGAAAATAGTTGAAAGTAGCCCGGATGGCTATGTTCTCTACTTCCTCCGCGTATTCCCTTTTGGATTCCTCAAAGCGTAAAGGCTCAATGACCCGGTCCCACTTGAGGGGATTGTATTGGAAGAGGGGTTGACGGATGCCAATAACAGCCGGATTGCCACTATACACGGTGTTGTCTTCTTCATAATTATCAAAACGCTGTAAGGCCGACTCCATAAAGATTTCCGTATTCAAAAATCCTATGGCCTGAGAAATTCCCAGGTTTAATGTCGATATGTTCTGAGAAACCGGTCTGAATTCATAGGTACCATCAGGCTGCTGTACGGGTATGTTAGAGCGGGTAAAGTCTGGCAAGTTACCTCTGAGGTATAGCTGAGGCATATATTGTGAGCGGTAAGAACGCCAGAACCAGTAACGGTTTTCTCTGCGGGTCTGTGCCTGCAAAGCATTGGGAGATCTTTCTAAGGCCAACTGCACAATATCCTGCAAGGAGAAGGTACGTACCGCTGGCTGGGTTTCCTGCTCCTGTGCATAGCTGGTAAAAACAAACATCAATAACAAAAAAGCGGTACAAAAAAAGGTGTTGCAGGGTGATAGCATGCGTTGCGTTTTTTTGGGTTTCGTCAGCAGTAAGGTTGATAAAGGGCACACAGGGATAATTTTTTTGTGTCAGTAAAAAATAAATTATTCGTATCGTAAAGAGGTGATCGGGTCCTGGTTGGCTGCCCTGCGGGCAGGCGCAATACCAAATATCAACCCCACGGTAGCCGCTACCCCAAAAGAAAGTACAATAGAGTAGAGGGTAATAATGGTGGGAATATCCGCGATGTTGGAGATGGCCGAAGCAATGATCATTCCCAGGAAAATACCGATGATACCGCCAGTGATACTGATGAGCATGGCTTCAAACAAAAACTGCCAGATGATATCCGACTTCTGTGCCCCAATGGCCAGACGCAGTCCGATTTCTTTGATTCTTTCCATCACGGAAGCCAGCATGATATTCATGATACCGATGCCGCCCACCAGCAAAGAAATGCCTGCCAGTGACCCCAGTACAATGTTGAAGATCTGATTCGTACGCTGCTGTTGTTTGATGAGCATCTCAGGGATTTCCACTTCAAAATCTACCACCCCATAATGCTTTCGTTCCAGCATGCGGGAAACCACATCGGCAAGTTTGGCCAGGGAGCCGGTTTCTTCTGCTTGTATGACCAGCCGGTCAATCTGATGATAATTTTTTTGCTCTGCATTAGTGGTGCCCACCTCTTCTCCGGTAGCTTCTGCAATGGATTCTGACCGTTTGGCGGCTTCTATCATGTTCTTCGTCACCATCGAACGATCCCGGTAACGGATGAGCACCGTTTTGACAGGCACATAAACATCCATATTATAATCCCGGATACCTAGCTGGCTGATGTTTTCGCTGGTAATCATACGAGGTTCCAGCACGCCAATGATCTTGAGCCACTGGTCACCTACTTTGATCATTTTATCCAGCGGATCTTCCTCACTGAAAAATTTACTCTCAATAGATTTTCCAATAATACATACCCGGTGCCCTTCCTCTATCTGTTTGTCACTGAACATTTCCCCTGCAGCAAGGGTAAAGTTAGAAATGTTGAAATAGGGTGTTTCTACCCCAACCAGCTTGGCTGATCGCCGGATACCGTTTTTGATAATATATTTATCTAACATGATCTCAGGGCTTACTTTAGCGATGCCCGGCACAATCTCAAGAATACTGGACGCATCGTTAAGGGAAAGCCCCGGCGAGAACTGTGGTTTACTCATGCTGGTTTTCACAGCCTCTACTTCTTCCTCGGATTGTTCCACCACCGGCTTGATGACGATGTTGTTGACCCCTACCAGCTTAATTTGTTCGAGGATTTCGTGCTGAGCACCTGCCCCGATGCCTAGCATCGCAATCACCGCTGCCACCCCGAAGATGATCCCCAATGCTGTGAGCACAGAACGGAGTTTATTAGCCAGTATAGCTTCTAAGGCAATCAGAAAATTGGCTAATACCTTCTCAATCATTTCCCTTTTCAGTTATAGGTTGAGGCTCTTTTTCCAGGTAAGCAATTTGTTTTTCATCCGGATTTTCCGGTACAGATAAATAAATCACGTCGTTTTCTTCCAATCCCTGATCGATCACAGCCATATCGATTCCTTTTTTGCCCAGGGCAATCTCCTGTTTCACCGTACTGATGCCCTGTTTTTTAAATACATAAGTCAGCGAATCACCCTGACTGTGAATGGCTTCCAGAGGTACGATCAGTACATTTTCCAGATAATCGGTGATGATCATGTTGCTGGTAGTCATGGCAGGGCGCAGGGTGGTATCACTTTCATTCACTTCAATAGATACTTCAAAGACCTTGGCGTCGGAGTTGGGTTTTTGTTCTCCGATGTTAGCCACCTTGGTGACCTTGCCGGAAAGATCTTTTTCCGGAAAAGCATCCAGGCCAATATCTACCTGCTGTCCGACTTTGATGCGGCTGATATCTACTTCGTTAACATACGTTTTTGAGATCATAGAACTCAGGTCGGGCAGGGTGGCTACGGTAGGGTCCCAGCCGCCGATCATAGAGCCTTTGGTCACTTTACGCCCATCCCAGTCTCTTCGGTAAATAACCATCCCATTTTCCGGGGCATTGATGATAAACTGTTTGGAGAGATCCTCCAGTACCTTCAGGTCACCCTGGTCATCTTTGAGCTTGGCAGAGGCCTGTGCCATTTGTGAGATCGCTTTGTCTTTTTGTAGCCTATATTCGTTTTCTGCTTGTTTCAAGGCTCTTTTGGCTTTCTCCATCTCCAGCTCTGCCTGTTTGATGGTGGCAGGAGGTTCAAATTGAGACTGTTCCAGCTCCAGTTTCTTCTGGTCTACATCATAGGCCAGGTTCACCAGATTATCCCGTTGTTTTCTAAGCTCTATGGCTGTATCAATCTTTGTTTGCTCGTATTTGTTGAGGCTTTCTTCCAGCTCCAGCTGCTCGCTCCTGATTTTCTCGCCCAACTCTGAGTTATCCAGTCGGGCCACATAGTCCCCTTTCTTCACTTCCGTCCCTTCCGGCACCAGATCGTCTAGCTTCACCTGCCAGATACCGGCATTCCGTAAGCCGAAGGGCCCCTGGACATTAACTGAATTCTTGGCTTCCAGTTCCCCGGATACGGTCACTTCAATGCGCAGGTCATCGCGCTTCACGGTGGTCAGAATGTCCTGTTCTTCTTCGACACCTTCTTCAGAAAAGAAGAAATAAGCGCCGGCCAGAGCGGCTAAGACGGCTAGAGGAATTAAGATTTTTTTCAACATGGGAGCTTTATCTAAAGATTGAATAGTGACAATGGATAATAAAAAATTCAAAGCACTGGCTGGATTCAGTATCACTGTACCAGACAACACCCTGCAACAGGCCCTTGGCTTATCAGCAACTTTTACAGCGTTTCATCCACCCTATGGCGGTTGATAGCCTTATTGGGCTGATCCGTTTCTACCAATCCATCTTTCAAACGAACGATGCGATGGGCATAATGAGCAATATCATCTTCATGGGTCACCATAATAATGGTATTCCCCTGGTCGTGTAAATCCTGGAACAAATCCATGACATCATAAGACGTTTTAGAGTCCAGGTTTCCGGTAGGTTCATCGGCCAGGATGATACTGGGATGATTCACCAGGGCACGGGCAATGGCTACTCTTTGTCGCTGCCCTCCTGAAAGCTCATTGGGTTTGTGATAGGCCCTGCTTCCCAGCCCCACACTCTCCAGTACCTGCATCGCCCGTTCCTTTCGATCGTGTTTGTTGATACCCGCATAGATCAGCGGCAAGGCCACATTGTCGAGGGCTGAGGAACGTGGCAACAGGTTGAACGTCTGAAAGACAAAGCCTATTTCTTTATTTCGGATGGTGGCCAGTTCGTTCTCAGATAAGTCACTCACATCATGGTCATTCAATCGGTATAAACCGGAAGTGGGGGTATCCAAGCAGCCAATAATATTCATCAACGTTGATTTGCCTGACCCGGAAGGCCCCATGAAAGCCACATATTCTCCCTTGTTAACGGTGATATTGATTTTTTTTAAGGCATGCACATATTCTTCGCCCATTCGGTAGGTTTTGGCGATGTCTTTTGTTTCAATAATAGGTCTCATGCAAGGTCAAGGTAGCAGGGGTTAAACTCAGCTTAGAAAAAGTAATTTTATAATGAGAACCGAACCTTAAAGAATTAACTCTTTAACGAAACAATTTTTATAAAATTATTTATTAATTGAAAATTATCTATAAAATAACAAAAAAGGTTCTCAAAATGAGAATCCAATTTAACAAAAATATAATGATAAAATTTGATAGGAAGAAAAAAATATACGAACAGAAATGAATAGTCGATGAATGGTTATGTATGATAGCTCAACCTCTGGAATATAATGCTTTACGACCTTGACGCTTTGGCCATGACCGGTGAGATCAGGCAGGGAAAAAAGTTTCTGTGAAATTATTTTTGGGCTCTCCACAGACCGGACACTGATAATTTTCCGGTAACTCGTGGAAAGATGTCCCTGGCGAAACACCAGCCCTTTCATCCCCATAGGTATCGTCATAGACTGTCAGGCAACTGCTGCACTGGTATACTTTCTTTGGAAGGGGTTCTCTTCTGGGCAATTCATGGCTGGCAGGCACAAGCCGGTTAGTATCCAGTTGTTCGTAGTATTTTTTGCTGAGTTCTATCAGCAAGGGTGGGATAATCTCCTTGCTTACCCCTCTGGCATAATAGTAAAAATCAAAAAGATTCGGATTAAAATCTTTGGCAAATAGAATATTGTACAAGTCAGGTTGACGCTCATCGTCTTTTTCCGCTCTTTCCACCACTACAGAAGTGAACAGCACTTTGTGCTGCTGTGTCTTCACGGTAAAAGTAAGACCATAGGTGCTGATATCCTGCTGATCCAGGGCTCTGACCAGATAATTTTTCAGGTCCAGGGCTTCCTGGTCAGCTACAGGCAGATGCCAGTTTAGCTCCAGGGAGGAGTGCCGCATATTGATGCCATACTTGCCCAGTAGCTTTTCCCATTCCAGGCGGTCTTTCTCCACAATACCTTTTACAATAATAGATTTCCAGGGTGTCAGGCTGATCATACCAATGTTGGTATCCAGACACTGCTGGCAAAGCACTTTCAGAAATTTGTTGGTAAACTGATTGTTACGCCAGTACAATCCCATCCAATACTTATTGCTTTCTATCCGGTTGATCCCTTCGTAATAGGGAAAAATCATTTCCGGGTATTTCAAAGGCTGGTTGACCGCATGGGTATTAAAATGCAGACTATCCTGCAGCCGCTTGTACAAGGCATGATAGGAAAGCTGCTGGCCTAGAGGGTCTATTTCTTCTATTTTCCGGGCCACTTTGGCCAGATCAAAACCGTAGATGAGGTCAGGGCAACACCAGGGTTTTGGCCCAAGTTCCGAATATCGGATGTACAAATACCAGTAGTTGTCGAGGGTGGAAGCCACAAAGTTGATATTCCCGGTGAAGAGAGGCACCATGCCCTGCAACGGATCACAGATATTAATTTTATGGGTGGGCGCATAGTCGAAACTATCCAGCACATAGTGGTAGATGTGGGGAGCCAGCCAGCGGGTAGTAGGCACTACATCCAGGGTAATATAAGAGCTGACAATGTTTTGCTGCTTTTTAAGTCCGTATTCATAGGGTAAGGGTAAGGAAGAAAGCATGTCGACCGCTTTTTCTTCCTCCTCCTGCACAGGAAACAAAATATCCTGCCTGGACCCCAAATGAATGTAATCGGACCCCAGGGCCTGGGCTACTTCAATAACCCTGGCAAAATCCCCGGGGGAAAGGATACCTCCTTTTACAAAAACTCTGGCTAACATGGGTTGATTTTAGAAGGGCTTTCCGCTGGAAATGACGGCATGCCCTATGGCCTGAAGGCAGGAAAACACCATCCTCTGCTGTTTCATGATTCGCTGCCTTCTTTAGAATTTCAGCCTTATTACTTCAGGACTACTTCTTTTTCATTTCCGATACTTCGGTACGGATGTCCTGCGCCATTTTTTTGATGTCTAACATAGCCTTTCGCAGACGCGTACCCGCTGCTTTATTACCGCTTTCATAGAATTTCTTAGCGTCAGCTTCAATTGAACTTATCAGATTTCGGAGTTCTTGGTGTCTTTTCATAAAGGTTACGTTTGTGTAAAATGAAAATTGTGATATAAAAGATTCGCGATGCCTAAAGGTAAGCGATGTTTGTATAAAAAAAAGTAAACTCTCCCTGAAATTTAAAAAAAAGTATGGGAAGCCTGGCTCACGCCAAACGATCCAAACAGCCATAAAGGCAGGATAAAAGCAGTGGTTAACCCAGGTAGGACTTCAGCAATTTGCTGCGGGAACTGTGCCTGAGTCTGCGGGTCGCTCTCTCTTTGATCTGTCGAACACGCTCCCGGGTTAGGTTATATTTCTTCCCTATTTCTTCCAGTGTCATGGCCTGTTCTCCGTTCAGCCCAAAGTAAGACACGATGACATCCGACTCTCTCTGGGTGAGGGCCGCCAGCGCCCGCTCCAACTCTCTTCGGAGCGAATCGATCATCAGGTCCGCATCAGGGTTTTCATCACTTTCACTCTCCAGCACATCCAGTAAACCATTTTCTTCTCCATTTACAAAGGGGGCATCTATAGATAGGTGTCGCCCGGAACTTTCCATGGTCATGGCTACCTCTTCTACAGTAATCTCCAGCCCTTCTGCGATCTCTTCTGCCGAAGGGTCGCGCTGAAACTTCTGCTCCAGTTCAGAATAGGTTCTGGTAATTCTGGTGAGAGAGCTGACCCGGTTCAGCGGAAGTCGTACGATCCGGGATTGCTCTGCCAGTGCCTGCATAATCGACTGACGAATCCACCACACGGCATAAGAAATAAATTTAAACCCACGGGTTTCATCAAAACGCTGCGCTGCTTTGATTAGTCCCAGGTTCCCTTCATTGATGAGGTCTCCCAGGGTGAGGCCATGGTTCTGGTATTGCTTGGCTACTGAAACCACAAATCGCAGATTGGCTTTCGCCAGCTTTTCAAGCGCTCTCTGGTCACCTTCTTTGATTCTCTTAGCCAGCTCCACTTCTTCATCAGAGGTGATTAAATCCACTTTTCCTATCTCCTGTAAATACTTGTCCAGCGATTGACTTTCACGGTTGGTAATCTGCTTACTGATCTTTAGTTGTTTCATTGAATTTATGGTTTGTAGTAGTATTAAGGGGGCCAACACATTTACGAGAAAAAGAAGCTCTGAGTTTAATATGAACAGGCATTTAACCTCCAAGATTCCAATAGCCTGTTACCCTTCAGGCTACCTCCCATGTACCAAATCTTCATAGCCATAAGAAAGCTATTACGTCAAGCGATAAAGACTTTCAATTTAATAAACTAATTTTACCATTAAAATGTCGAATAATATAGGAACACTAAACAAATAATAGCATGCGCGCAAAATATTATTGTTCTGGAATTAGAAAGTTGGAAAATTCTTTGATAGCTCATCTCAAAGGTGTGTCCGGAAATGACCCGGAAGACGATGTGGATAGTAACCAATTTAATCTGGCACCCCCTGTCGGAAAACTCGAAATCTGGATAGACAATCCTAATGCGGAAGATTTCTTTCAGAAAGGAAAAGTCTATTACTTAGATATCTCTGAAGTACAATAACATATTAAAAAAGCCATCATATCATTATAAAACAAAAATAAACTATGGGTAAATCACAAGAAACATTTAACAAAAAGGAACATGAAAAGAAACGACTGAAAAAGAGACAGGACAAAAAAGAGAAGAAAGAAGAACGAAAAGCAAATGCCAAAAAAGGGCAAAGCTTTGAAGACATGATTGCCTATGTAGATGAAAATGGCAATATTTCTTCCACACCTCCGGACCCCAACAAGAAGAAATCTGTGAAGCAGGAAGATATAGAGATCGGAATTCCCAAGCAGGAAACTGACGAGCCTACTGAAGCGACGAGGACAGGCATTATCACCTTCTTCAATGAATCAAAAGGGTATGGGTTCATCAAAGACCAGCAGACGCAGGAGAGTATTTTCGTGCATATCAAAAGCCTGGTGGATCCCATCAAAGAAAGAGACAAAGTAACGTATGAGGTGGAGATGACCCCCAGAGGTCCTAATGCTATTGGTGTTAAGGTGATGCAATAGCCATTACCTTTTTGGTTGGTAAGGAAGCTGCCGTACAGAAGGTGTAACATAGGACTGTACTGAAGCCCCGAAAAGTGTTATGTCCTTGGTTATATCCTGGGCATCACACTGCCTATGGCATGGAAACCGGCTCGCTGTTCAGGGTTTCTTCCAGCAGGGCTTTCACTTCCGGCTTGCAGCTTCCACAGCCTAACCCGGCACCTGTTGCCTGGCAGAGGGTATGAAGTTGGTGCGATCCGCTCTGGATGGCTTCCAGCAGATTGCCTTTGCCCACATTCCCACAGGAACAAACAATTTTTCCAATGGCCGCTTTCCCCGGTTTTCCACTGCGGAGGAGTTGTTCTCGCTTTTCCCCCAGCTCTGTTTGGTTCTCTATCAGACTTTTGAACTCAGCAAATTCTGATTTATCGCCTAGCAATACCGCTCCTACCAACCTGTCTTGATGAATAATACACTTTTTATAATAAGCCTTTGATCTGTCGAGGAACACAATTTCCTCATATTCTTCCCGGTGTTGGTGAGGAATCTCCGGGATACCGATAGAACACAGGTCCAGATGAGAAAACTTGAGAATATTCATAGGGACCGAACCGTGATAGAGACTTAGCAAATCGCCAGCGATAAAGCGGGCGGCCGTGTCGGCCTGTTGTTCAGCGGCAGCCGTGATCCCCATCAGTTTTTCCCGGTGTTCCGCAATTTCTCCCAGCGCAAAGATGGATGGATCGGAAGTCTGCAGATAGTCATTCACCTGTACACCACGGCCACAAGCCAGCTGCGCTGCCTGTGCCATCTCAATATTGGGTCTGGTACCTATCGCATAGACCACAGCATGACACGTGAGCGCTTTGCCGCTTTTCAAACGTACCTGAAGCGGCTGGTGCGGTTCGTGAGGTTCTATCAGCTGCACCTGATCGTTCATCTGCAACTGTATGCCCATCTCTTCCACTTTCTCTCGCAGCAACATACTGGCCGTAGTATCCAGTTGACGTTCCATCAGGCGGGAAGCCAGCTGTACGATGGTCACCTGCACCTGAATCTCACTGAAGGCTGCCGCCAGCTCTAACCCCAGCAACCCCCCTCCTACGATGAGCACATGGCTGTTTGGAGGCAGATAGGCTCGAAGCTGGTCTGCATTTTCACGGTTTCGCATGGTAAATATCCCGGGATAATGCATGGGTACATCGGAAGGCACGAAAGCACGGCTACCCGTGGCCAGCACCAGCAGGTCATACGTATGTTGCTGTCCGTGGGCATCGGTCACGGTTTTGTTTTCCCGGTCGATGGCATTGATGGCTCTGTCCGGATGCAGAAATACATTCAGTTTTTCAAATTCTTCCCAGGTTTTGAATTTGAGCAGATCTTCCCAGCGCAGGTGTTCATTCAGATACTCGGGCAGCAACACCCGGTTATAGAAAGGATATTTTTCTTTGGAAAAAACATGAATTTCATCTACCTCATTCAGCTCCCGGTAAGTGTTGATAAAACGATAGGCAGCAGCCCCGGCTCCTACGACAATGATTTTTTGTTTTTCTTTCCGGTATTTTTCTACCTGTACTGCTGAAAATTTAAAGTCAGGTTCTTTAGAAACCGGATCATACACATTCTGCGTCAGGTTGTTAGCCCTGCTAAAGTCCTGCTGCAAGATCTTGCCCCAATGCATGGGCAGAAACACAACGCCCGGCTTGATATCGTTGGTCAGTTTGGCTTTTAATCTCACTTCTCCCCGCCGGTTTCGGATAACCACTACCTCCTCTTCCCGGATATTCCTGGCGCGGGCATCGTCCGGATGCATCTCCACAAAGGGCTGACTGATATGCTGCTTCAACTTCTTTACCTTACCTGTGCGGGTCATGGTATGCCACTGGTCACGGATACGTCCGGTCGTCAGGATCAGGGGAAAAGCCGGCGTCACTGGTTCAGATTCATGCGCCGGACCGCTGGTCTGTATCTGAGCCCTTTGGTTAGGGGTAAAAAACTTTTTATCAGTAAACAGGCGGGGCGTCCCCGGATGGTTAGCATGCGGCACGGGCCATTGTACGGTTCCTTCTCTCTGGAGCACTTCATAGTTCAGGCCGGAGATGTCAATGTTCGTACCCTGTGTGAGTGCGGCATGTTCCGCATAAATAGCCCCTGCATGGGGGTAGTCAAAGCCGGGAAAGCCCATCTTCTGGGCAAATCGGCACAAAATTTCCACATCGGGCAACGCTTCTCCCGGCGGATCGATGGCTTTCTCCAGATAGCTGATCCGACGTTCGGAGTTGGTCATCGTCCCTTCTTTTTCCAGCCAGCCGGCAGCAGGCAGCACCAGGTCTGCATAAGCTAAAGTATCCGACTGGTTGGAAATGTCCTGTACGATTACAAAGGCAGCTTTTTTCAATGCTTCCTCTGCCATCCGGGCATCCGGCAAACTTACCAGCGGGTTGGTACAGACAATCCATATCGCTTTCATCTTACCTTCCCGCAAAGCATCAAACATCTGGGTAGCTGTTAACCCCGGGGTGGCCGGAATTTTCTCTACCCCCCAGAAGTCAGCTACTTCCTGTCGCTGTTGAGGATCAAGCAGGTTACGGTGGGCTGCCAGCAGGCTGGACATCCCTCCTACTTCCCGTCCCCCCATGGCATTAGGCTGACCTGTAAGGGAAAACGGACCGGAACCGGGTTTGCCTATATGACCGGTAATGAGATTCAGGTCTATCAGCGCCAGATTTTTATTGACCCCTGAGGCACTTTGGTTGAGTCCCATGGCCCACATGGTCAGAAAACCTTTGGCCTGACCAATCATGCTAGCCGCTTTTCGGATATCAGCTTCCGGCACATCACAAAGAGTAGCTGCTTCTGCCAGCGTGATCTGCATCACTTCCTGACGATAGGCTTCAAAACCGTCTGTATGATTTTTGATAAAAGTAAGATCAATATCGCCCTGCTCTATCAGACAGCGACCGATGGCATGGTACAGTATTGTATCAGTTCCCGGCCGTATCTGTAAGTGCAAGTCGGCCAGGGCACAGGTTTGCGTTTTCCGTGGGTCTACCACGATCATTTTGACCGCCGGATTCCGTTCTTTATGCTTTTCTATCCGGCGAAATAAAATCGGATGACACCAGGCCGGATTCGCTCCGGCAATAAAAAAACAGTCGGCCAGTTCTATATCTTCGTAGGCGATGGGCACTGCATCTTCTCCTAAGGTTTTGCTATAGCCGGCTACCGCCGAACTCATACAAAGGCGTGAATTGGTGTCTATGTTGTTGGTACCCAGAAAACCTTTGGTAAGCTTATTGGCAATATAATATTCTTCCGTCAGGCATTGCCCTGAGACATAGAAGCCTACCGCATCGGGACCATACTGCCGGATGATGGCCTTAAAGACAGCCGTTGCCCGGTTCAGCGCCATATCCCAGTTCACCCGCTGCATCGGACTCGACCGGCTCCAACGCATCTGAGGATACAGCAGACGGTCGCTCCGATCTTCCACCACATAGTGCAGGTTCATTCCCTTAGAACAAAGCATACCCCGGTTGACAGGATGCTCCGGATCGCCTGTCACCGTCACTTTTCCTTGCCGGTCTTTGTTGACCAGGATACCACAGCCTACCCCACAATAGGAACAGGTTGTACGAAAGGTCGAGGGTTGAGTCATGAGTGTGTGATTGAAGGGTGAATGGTTAATGTTTAATTTTTAATGTTGAATGATAAATGATGAATGTTGAATGGTAAATGTTGAGGGTTGAATGATGAATGTTAAATTTTGAATGATGAATGTTGAGTGTTTGAATGGTGAATGGTGAGTTGATTTACTGTTTACACTTTACATTCTTCATTCTCTATTCATTTTCATTGTCAATCGTATTGATTGATGTTGAGGATGGGCATACAGAAGACAGTCCCTAGCAGTTAGCTATGCTGACTTCTGATGCCTACCTTTAGACATTGACAGGCTCTAATACTGCTTTCTTATCGGCCAGGGCATATTCCATTTCTACCTGTGCTTCTACTTCAGCGGCAGTAGAGAATCGTACGACCATTGACAGTCCGGAAACCAATACTACGATGATACCCATGATGGACAGCGCCTCCGGATAAGTGAGCGATTCGGATTTAAAGAGAAACCCGGCAGCTACCGCACCGGCATTACCCCCAGCTCCTACTATCCCTGATACCACACCAATCGCTTTTTTATTGATAAAAGGCACCACAGAATAGGTCGCTCCTTCAGACATCTGCACAAAGAGGCTGAACACTATCATGGCGATGATCGCCATGGGAAGCACTGCCATTTTAGAGAAGAGGATGAGTGCCAGTCCTTCACACAACAATACAATCCCTAAAAAGACTACTCTTCCTTTCAGGCCCCATTTGATACCGGCTTTGTCGCCAAAGACACCCCCCAGTGAACGGGCAAAAATGTTCATCAGTCCAAATAAACCGGCGATCAATCCCGCCATTTTCAGGTCCAGGTTGAAATAATCGTGGTAATAAATCGCGGCAATATTGTTGATGGTTAGCTCTACGCCGAAACACGCTCCGTAAATGACGAATAAAGCCCACACTCGAGGGTCTTTAAGCGCCTTCCAGAAAGCGCCTTTACTGTCTTTACTTTTGGCCGCAAAATCAGGATCATTTTTTTTCAGATCCTTCAGGTTTCCTGCCGGATAGTCGGTCGTAAACTTATAGTACAGAATACCGGTGATAATCAAGGCAATACCGGGTACTACCATGGCATAACGCCAGGCGGTGGTGTCCAGAAAGCCCAGACCGACAAATGCCGCAAAAATCAGGGGCATCACCATTTGCGTCACACCTCCGCCCAGGTTACCCCAACCGGCAGTGGTCGCGTTAGCGGTGCCTACCACATTGGGCGCAAACATGATGGAAGTGTGGTATTGGGTAATGACGAAAGAAGCGCCAATCACGCCAATGGCCAGCCGGAACATCAGAAACGACTCATAACTATTGCTCAGTCCGATCAACATGACAGGAATAGAGCCTAAGATCAGCAAATAGGTGTACGTGATTCTGGGACCTATTTTATCGCACAGCCAACCGATGGCCAGGCGAGCGAACACCGTGATGGCTACCGAAGAAATGATGATATTTCCGATCTGTGCTTTGGTCAGGTCTAGTTCTTCCCGCACAATCGCCATCAGGGGAGCAATGCCAAACCAGCCAAAAAAACAGAGGAAAAAGGCGAACCAGGTCAGGTGAAAGGTTCGCATGTTGATTGTTTTCAGACTCAGTAAACGAATAGAAGTAGCTTTTCCAGATAATTTTTTCATGATCAGATGATTTGAATAAAACAAACAGGTTCCTTTTTTCCTGTTCAGGAAATCTTGACAAAAATGTTTTTACGTAATTTTACTTGGTAAATAAAGTAGGCTGGAAAGTTAGCATTGCCCAGGCCCAATGATTTATGCCCTGACGATCTTTTCCTTTCAAAGCTTCCAGCGATTGGGTGGAAAACAAATGAGAATACCCCAGTTTGAAATTGACCTCATCATTCAGGTTGAGGTTGTACACCAGGTCTATTTCTTCTCCCAGTACACTCGATAGAGTTTCACCCGAGGTTTCACCCGAACCTTCCTGGGCATAAATTTTCGTGGGTGACTGAAAATGGTGCAAGTGGGTAATCAGGGCTGCTTTTGCACCCAGTTTAAATTTAGATTGTATATAGTAGTCGATCAGTCCCGCAGTATTTCCATTCTGGCCATGGTTGTTGCCTACGTAGAAATAGTCCATAAAGCCATAAAATTTATGATTGGTACCGTACAGAGGGTTGAAAGCCTTGTTGTCCGTATCTTCAGGGTTCGTACCCGATACATAATCCACTCCGGCAGTAATAGGGGCTATGGCTGTAGGAAATGTGACATTCACCGCTGCCAGCCAGGCACTGACTGATTTTCCCGCCGGATCTTTTCCACCCTGGTAGTAAAGTTCACTGCCCAGGCTGACGGTTCCCCACTTTTTCTCTCCTATAAAACCATAAGTTTGTCGAAAGGCCACTGTAGAGTCAGGGCGTTGTCTGCCATCGTTAAATATGAGCCAGGATGCTTTGGCGGAAGCCCAATCCTTATGAAACCACACATACTGCATTGTTTTGTAGTTATCTACCCCTTCGTAGAAGGTGCCTGCTAACTGCCCTGGCTCGAAAGGTACCTGCTGGTTGAAGGCAGCCCCCGCATGAAAAGCGAATTCGGCACTGTCGGTATAGATCAACCTTACCGCATCATGGCTTCTCCCCTGTTGTGCCCAGTCCAGGTCGCCCAGAAAGCGGGCATTATCATAATCCAGGGCTTGCCGGCCCACGCGGAGTGTAGTGTTGGTAGAAAACCGATATTCTCCCCAGGCCTCATAGAGGTTGGTCAAGGCCGGATCGTTTTTATAAATCTGTGCGGCGTTGCCCCAAATGCGTACGTCCTGCAGTGTAAACTGAAATCCCAATTTCTCATTTTGATAAGCCATTGACAGACGGGATCTCTGTTCGATGAAAAAGGCAGGGGTACTGCTTTGCGTATTGAGTGTTTTAAAGCCATCTCTCAACTCTGCTCTGGGCCTGATTTCGCCTTTCAGCGTAAACTGTGCTTCTGCCAGGAAAGAAAGGCACAGACACAGCAGCAGGAGACAACTTATTTTATAGATAAAGGTCAGACGCATGGTTTACTAATTTAGATGAAACAAGAAGTCTAGCGCATTGACGGAGGTAAAGGTATAAAAGAATTTGTTAATTACGTAATTATACGTAAAAATATTTTTCTTTTTTTTCTTACAACAGAATAATTACGTATTAATTAGCGTATTTACGATGGTTGTTACTACGTAGAAAGGATTGAAGGTGTTAAGGATTGAAGAACTGAAGGACTGAAGGACTGAGGGAGGGTGTGGGGATGGTTGAATGGTGAATGTTAGGTTTTGAATGATGAATGGTGAATGATGAATGGTGAGTATTAATTGTTGAATGTTAAATGGTGAATGATGAATGGTGAATGTGGTGTAGAGAGGAAATTTGATGATTTCAACAGGAGGACAGTCAGTGCTAAAGCCTGGTAGTACCATTGGATTCAGGCTACGATGCGTTCATTGAGTAAAAGGATCATACTACGTATAGAAGGATTGACCGGAATGGAGAATTCCTGCGCTTTGGTTCAGGTTACTCATATTATGCGTTTGGTTATATTTTAGGAAAGTTGCAAATGGAGTGCGGTGGCGGAAAATTCAGGAAGAATGCGATGATGGCTTAACTTTTTTGATGACTCCCAGCGTGGTGACTCCCAGAGTGGTGACTCCCAGAACCGTTCGTTATTTTAGGGATTTCCGCTGGAATAAGAAAAAAGTGAATACAACAGTAAAATCATTGCAGACATTAACCTTTCTTGTTGGTCAGGTCTGCAATGAAGAGATTTTTGAGCATTCTCAAAATGGAAAAGCCATAAGATGCTACAGAAAAGCAAGGCTTATGGCTCTACTATTTTCAGGCAATCAAGTGCCTAAAAAAATTAAAGTTTTAGCTAACTGTCAGGGTACCTGAATAAGTTGCGAAGTATCAATTGCATTGGGATTACTGAACTCTATCACCACGGCAGCATCGTCAAAATCATTATCACTCAAGGGTGGACGCAGTGCCTCAAATGTCAGTAATAACTTTCCTTCGCCTTCATAGAGCAACAAACTTTTCTGCTTCAATTCGTTTTCTTCTACCTCATTGAATTCGCTGTTAGAGAAAAGGAAGTATTTTCCTTTGGTAATTTCGCTGTTTTCCCAGCCTTGTACCACCAGAAAGAAACCCACGGTCGTACCGGCAGAAAATCCATCCAGACAGATTTTATCGCCCTGCAGCAATACATTTTCATCATGGTGTGTCACATTAGGGAAGAGAATGACAAAGTCTGTAATGTCATTAGGCCGTCCAGGAGGCTGTTCTGTGGGGAAAGTATAATATCCCAGAATATTCGTATTTTCTGCTTCCTCAAACAAGAAAGAAATAGTGATATCTGTGTCTTCCTGAAGCACAATATTATTGTTGGGTGCATTTTGGAACCACTGCGGATATTTGAGGGTAGCATCCACTCTGGACGTAAAGGTCGAGAAGAAATTGTCTACAGTAGTAGGCGCTATGGGAGCGGCTCTTTCACATAAATAGTTAGGAACGCCTAAAGAATCCCAGTTGCCCAGTGTGATAAAATCAACTTTGTCGGGGTTAAAATCATCACTTTCAGATCGGCAGGCCGCTATGAATAAGCTGGCTAGAAGTAGAAAAGTCAGTGCTCTCATCATAAAAAAATCTTAGTCCCAAATAATTCCAAAAAAATAGGTATCTAATGTAATTTCAACGATTTTTATTACATTATGTTTTCCATCAAAATCTGTGCGAAAGTTACGTGCAAAATATTAATTTCCAAAATTTCCGTTTGAATGCCACAAATAGTGCAGGTCATATTCTACGCCTAACAAAAAACCAATGTTTTTACTTAAATCTCCTACATCCCATCCCACATCTGCCAATACCTTCCATCCCTCCTTCTGATAAGCTATTTCCTGCATGATATACCACTGCTGTTTAGAAGGGGCAAATTCTATAGAATTGAAAGAGTTTCCATAATTTTCTGTATAGGTGAGCAGGGTTCTGTAACTCAGATCGGCTGGTAAATACCCTTTCCATCCCAAATGAATACTCCTCACCTGGTTGTTCATGATATTCCACCGGTAAGAACCCGTGAGGGCTTTATCAAAATAATAATTGGCTCTCCTCCGGGTAAAAAATAGCGGTGTACCGATCACATCGCCCCAGTAGCTCCACCCAGACTGGTAAATGGCATTATTGTAATTATTCTCAAAATAATCGCGCGTAGGATTCGCGCCATAGCCCCGGGTATCCAGAAATTCCAGCGTTAAGGCAGAGAAAAAGGTATGGGGCCCTTGGTTGATCACAGAAAAACCCAACAGCTGATTACGGTCTTTGAAAGGATTCACGCCTTCATGATCTTCAAAAGGGGTCTGGTTGTACACTTTGAAAGCGACATCCTGCACTTTCACCTGGAAGCCCAGCTCTACCATGCCCAGATGATTGCCTATGGCATCTCCGTTTTTGGCCTCTTCCGGATTGGTCATATCTTCCATATTGCTGAAAACCACTTTCTTGAAATCGGACAGTTCATCGGGGAGCTTGCCATAGACCGGATGTTTCCCTCCCCAGATGGCAAAATGGCTGAACCCTCCGAATACATGAAACCCATTTTTTCCTATTCTGACATACAGGTTTTTCTCATGCAGGTAAGGCTTCTCCACAAACCTTTCCTTTTCCATCCAGCCATGGCTCAGGATGCCTTTAAACTGCACCCAGCCCTGCGTCAGGGGGACATTGGTATATTCCGTGACGGCCAGACTTACCTTGGGAACGGGCAGGGCATTGCCACTCACTCCCATGGACCCGCTGGAGAGTTCCGGATTCACTTCTCCTATGATTTCTTCATACCGACCCACTCTCATCTGCCAGTGGTTATAGCTGAGCTTTACAAAGCCTTCCTGAATGATGACATCCTGAAAGTGATAATTATTGTAAAGATCCAGCCCATAGGCGATGGATATTTCAGGGTACCCTTCGTATTTTCTAAGGTAATTATACAATTGTGCCTTACTACCCAGCAGATGTTTGTTAGCCACACGGATATGGGTAGAGAGATCAGCCCTTTGATCACTGATAACACCAAACCGGTTAGCGACCAGCCAGAGGGGCTGATAAGACTCTTGTGCCACGGTAGCGGTGGTTCCAATAGTGAATTGCAGGGAGTCAAGATACTGCCCCTGAGCGGTAGTTCCCCACAGTAAAAGGCTGGCAGCGATAGCTTGTTGGATTAATTTCATACAGCCAAAAAATAAACAGTCCTTTGCCCTCAAATTACAAAAAAAATTCCAAATATTATCCTAATCCTAACGTATTTATTTTCAGTGTGTTAGGGGCCAAATAATTTGGACAAAAGCATGAGATCATATTAATTTTCTTCTTTAAATATGTTTCCATAAAGAACGCTCGCAAACTAAGAAAATATTCTTTAGGGGTGCAATAAACTTTTGTATTATTCAAGATGGAAGGGGTGAAGGGTGTACGGTATTATGGTATACGGTGGTACGGTAGAACGGTGAACGGTAAAAGGGTAAAGGGTGTACGGTTAACGGGGAAGGGTGCATGGGGGTGTTGTTAGTTTTGGTGAGTTGGTTGGTTTATGAAATTATTTGGATTGTAACGAACTTGATTACCTGTGTTTGATTGAAGTATAATTTTTTGGAATATGATTTTTGCTGGTTCGTAGGGTATGATACTATTTAGAGTGGAAATTTTCCTACTGAAATTAATAGTTATAATTAAATTTATTATATATAATCTTGTTTTTGTTATGATTACTTGATGAACTACATTCTATTTCCGGCATGAGGCTTGGGTGAAAATATGGTGATCCTCCCCTATCGGTCTTCTCCAACAGTTTTTTTTGTCTTAGCGGTTCAACTTTCCCTGATTCGGCTCCTGTGTACTCAGACTACTGTTCCTGCACTGCATGCCATCCATGACTGCCCTACCTTGGGCTCCCTAAAATCAAATATTTCATTTTAAATCTAAATCGTAAGAATTATGGCAAACAAGTTACCTTACTTTCTCATGGACAATGTGCTGACGCCGGATCCGCTGGACCACCGGGCGGTTACCATGCACAAAAAAGTAAACACGATAGACGACGTGATCAACATGATTGCCCATCGTAACGTAGGCATCAGCCGTTCTCAGATAATGTCGGTGATAGAAGAAGAATTCATTGCGTTGGAGTTTATGCTCAGGCGTGGTAAAAAAATTGTGACACCCCTTTTTACCATTTCGCCCACAGTGACAAGTGTATTCCGGGACAGACATGATGGTTTTGACCGCAATCGGCATAACATCAAACTCAATGTATATGCTGGTCAGCGCTTACAGCATGTTACCAACGAGATTGAGGTGAAAAAAGTAACGGCACCAAAGACGGTGCCTATCCTGGAGAGTTTTTATGATGTAATCACCAAGACCAGTGATACGCAGGCGACCCAGGGCCAGCCGGCCAAAATACTGGGGGAAAACCTGCGGGTGGACCCTGAGGATGTAGCACAGGGTATATACTTTACGACTGTTGGTACCAATGAAGAATTTGCAGTGGACACTATTATTGATGTGAAGCCGAGAGAAGTTTCTTTTATGGTACCCGATACGTTGGCACCCGGTGATTACCTGGTCAGTGTGAAGGCAAAAATCAAGAAAGAGGTGATGCGGGCAGAGCTCCCTACGCCCATTTCAGTGAGTTAAGTTGCCATTCTTTCCCTATGAAAAAAGCCTGGAATCTACCTCCGGGCTTTTCCTTACATACTTTCCTTTCATTCCGTTGCAAGGGAAGGATCTTGTGTAGGCAGTTTAGATGTAAGTATAAGGACTGAATTATTGAAGGACTGAAATGTTGTATAAATACATGATCATCAATAATTGACAAATAATTTCATTTTAAAGTAATTGTGTCAGGCTGCTTAAAAGTGTATAGGTGAGAACATATGTGTTTCTTGACTGCTATTTGTGAACTCGGTGGCAAAAGTTAAAGCGTAAATTCCTCGCTTTCGTATGGAATGGCAGGCTTTCCCTTTTGAACCTTTAAACAATGATCAAACGCTATTGGAAGAATATAGTCTAAACAACAGATAACACTACGGTAAAGGTACTCCCCTTTCCTTTGCCTTCACTTTCCGCAATGATCTGGCCTTCGTGATGGTCAACCAGCATTTTTACAATAGAAAGTCCTAAACCCGTGGAAGTTTCTCCTGCCGTAGGCCGTGCACTCAAGCGCGTAAATTTCCCGAACAATTTCTCTTTGTCTTTGTCGGTGAGTCCCTGTCCTTCATCTTTGATCACAAAGTAGGCTTGCCCGGCCGTTTCTTTTACCGTAATGGTAATGGCTTTCCCTTTCTCAGTGAATTTAATGGCATTGCTGATTAAGTTGTTAAACACATCCCGCATTTTTTCTCTGTCTACCTTGACAAGCGGGTTATCTTCCAAATGCAGCGTTAGAATTTGCTCTTTCTCTTTGGCCAGAATCTGGTTGGAGGCGACCGCTTCGGAAGCAATCTCACCCATGGGTACCATTTCTTTTTTCAAGTGAATGCGGCCCGCATCAATGAAAGCTGATTCCAGCAATTCCTCTATGATATGGATTAATCTGTCGGAAGATTTCTTCACACGAAAAGCCATCTCGGTGATGACATTCCTGTTTTCTTCTCGCTGGATAAATTCTGCCAGCGTAGAAATGCTGGTAATAGGGTTCTTCATATCATGGGCTGCGATTTCCAGCACTTCGCTTTGCATTCTGACCGCTTTTCGGGAGGCCATCCGAAGTTCTATTTCATCCATCACGATGGCTGCCAGATCTTTCAGGATCATTTCTTCCTCCTGAGAAAAGGCTCTGGGTTTCTGATCTATTACACAGAGGGTACCCAGATTAAAACCATCTTTTGTTTTCAGGGGCGCCGCTCCATAAAAACGCAGTCCGAACGCACCCGCTACCAATGGATTCGCCAGTGAGCGCGGATCTTCAATGGCATTGCTGATATGGTACACCTCATCGGTGAGAATAGCCGAAGCACAAAGGCCCGGATCACGATCAATTTGCTCAACACCCGGTAACCCATGATGCGACTTAAACCAGATTCTATCCTCATCGACCAGGCTGACGATAGCAATCGGTACCTGAAACAGACGGGAAGCCAAGGCAGTAATTCTATCAAAAGAGCCATCCGGGGGTGTGTCCAGAATTTCATAACGTTTCAAAGCTTGCAGACGCTCAGCTTCATTGGGAGGGAGTGTTAACTTACCTATACTTTGCATAATTCAATTTTACTTCTGACTTTACAACAGAAAGCCCTAAAACATAATTCTCCAAAATAATGAATAATACATCGGAAAGGTACCTGTAAGAGAATTATTTGTCCCACAATGCGATGGGTTCTTATTCCCTGCCTATGCTGATGGCACGATAAGGGAGTAAATTACCATCTCTTAACAGCGATACCATGGATGTTCTGTATCTCTTTTGTTTGCCAGCCATTGTGGTTGGGCCGCACAAACTCGGTCGCCACTGAAGGACACACAGACTCTTAGCTACCTGTCTATTATTAAAATCTTCTCTGTCTGTTCTTCATCATCCCGAATGTACATGAGGAATCTTGCTTACCCGAGCAGCATTCCAGTCATGAAAATAGGAATTCATAATTCATTATCGACTATGCTCTCTTAAGATGCCTCCTGGTGTAGCTCTTTGGTATGACAATAAAAGAGGCTTTGTGTTGTCAAACCTGCGACACTTGCTTCAGGAGTTCCCTCTTGGTATGATAAAAAATGGATCATCCACTTCATTACTCAAATTGTCAGAAGGTGACTTCCATGAAAGATTGTAAACCTCGGTATTGAAGATAATAATCTCTTGAACCGGGGGATTACTACTCAGGTACATTGGGATTACTTCTCAAGCACTTTGGGATTACTTCTCACAGACCGAAAGAAGTAATCCCCCAGACTAGAGATGACTTCTGTTCAAAAGAAAAGCAATTGTTGACTTCTTTTAACCACTAACCTTCTACAACTTTGGAAATGGTAAAATTGGTGGCACAAGAGAGATGGTAAGATCTTTCATTGGAATGATACGCGAAGTAGTAAAATTTTCATTGAGTGTGTATACAATGTAGTAATAGCTGTAAAAGAGGCTTATAATGATAAACTTGTGATACTTACTTCAGATACTCATTTTTTACTTGATAATAAGGACAACTTCTAGTAGAAAAGACTATAAAATGACTGATAAACAAACATGTATTTCAATTCAATTACAAATAATCACTGAGTGGCAGATTGAAGGTGAAAAAGCACTTTGTCCCTTAAGCTAAGAATATGAATAAGCAAATGATGAAGAACCTTCCTATTCATAGATTAGTAATGGGGGTTCGTAGATTTTCTTCCTTATAGTAAAAATTTTCAGAATACATGGATAGCTTTTTTAAATATGATTATTTATATAATTTGCTCACACTTTATTAATATAATTGAATTATTTTAATATTTCCTCATTTTGAGATGATAGAAAGGGTAGTAAAATAATGCAAAAATACCTCGAATGAGGTATTGTTTCGATTTTGCACAGCCATTATTTTAGTTGCCTGAAAGAATAAATGGTACATAGCCAAACTGAAAAAGCTATAAAAAAATGTAAAGAATATACTATACTTTACATGATATAAATTTATCAAATATACTAATTATCAAAGCAGGCTGGTCAAAAAACTTGCTTATCAAAGAAATTAGTCGTCCAATATTGCGAACCTGAGCGCGAAGTCAAGGCAAGTTAAGCTTGCATATTTTATTAGCTTTTTCATAAATGGATCCTATTTATTTGGATCTAATTTGAAAAAAATGTGAAAAACATTGCTGTTTATAGACCAATGGTTAAATATTTAATTTCACTACTAAAATAATTGTAACAACATTTATTTCAACTATCTTTAAAATGACTCTTCCAGTATAATAGTTTGTTGATTTATATGTTTACAAAATTTTGAACCTTATAAACTACCATATGAAAAATTTTGTGTAACTAACCAATATAATATGAAAAACGGCCAAGCATTGTAAGAACTAATTATAAGATAATTGGCTACTACAAAACCAGTTACTCTACTACCTAAATTTCTTGCATAAGCTTACCAAACAAAATTTACACATTTGACCAGTTTTTATTGACCAGGTTCTGGCCACCGCAAGTCAGGCTTATGATCTTGCATAGTCTTACTTTTTGGGTTGCCAGCAGATCTGACAAGGGATTGGTATGTCATTTTCACTAAGTGTCACATTGTCACTAAGACAGATTTGTTATGTCCACTGGACAATGGATTTACTTTGAAGATGACAAAAGCTGTGGGTGTAAAAACACATTAAAACAGGGCTAGGCCTTTACACCCAAACACTATGCGCAAAAAAACGCAAATATTAAAACAAAGGAAATATCCCCCTTAATAGGTATAGGATGTTACCATATCCACGCATATATTTAAAAACGAAGCCTACAGTATTTGAGATAATATTTTAAGAAGTGATATGATTTGTATTACATCCCGACCCAGGATGTACTGTTGATATTAACTACTACCTAAACCTCTATTATATGTTGTCCGGATGGAAGTTTCCCTGGAAGAAGGGAAGTTATTCTCGAATTTTTATTGTCATTTTACTTTGTGTAGATATTTTATCCTTTGACCTGGCCTTCAGGGCAGTGTCATTACACCTGCCTACGCTACCCCTGCCCCTTTTTGCTCCTTTTGTTTTTATCGGTGCGTTGACATGGATTGTCATCGCTTTTTGCAGCCGTTTACTTGAAAGCGGTGCCATTGGTAGCGTCAAAAATATTGTTCGCTCCCATGGACAAGCCTTGCCCATGCTGTTACTCATTCAATTGACAATCTTCCTATTAATGGGTATTCCCAAGGCCGCCCTATTTCCTTTGCTGATGGTGAACGGCTATGGACTGCTCTTTACCGTCGTGATCAAATCGGGGATGCTCTTACTATACCAGCAATGGCACTGGCACCAACGGATCCGCTACATCATTATTGGTCATACCAGCGCTGGCCAGCAGCTTCACCAGTACTTACAAAAGCATAAACACTATATTTATCAGTTTATGGGATTCTTTGATGATACTCATGACCCTAACAATTTACATAGCAAAGTAGAAGATGTCTACCTGTTCTGTAAGGCCCATAAAATTGACCAGATGTATCTGGCGCTTCCAGAAAATCCTGATTTGATCAAGCAATTATCTGCCTTTGCCGATGACCATTTTATATACTTCGGACATGTCGTAGAAAAACAACCTTTGCAGGAAAAATTAATCCTCCTACCCAACACAGATATTACTCCCTTACCTATTTGAGCTTACATTATTCAACCTACTTTACTATTTTATTATGAAGTTATTAGTTTACGGAATCAACTACTATCCTGAATTGACCGGTATCGGGAAGTATACCGGCGAAATGTGTGAATGGCTTGCTGCCAAAGAACATGATGTGGAAGTGATTACGGCAATGCCTTATTACCCAGAGTGGCAGGTGCATCCTTCGTATCGAGGTAAAAGATGGTTTACAGAAACTATTAAAGGCGTGAAGGTACACCGCTGTCCCTTTTTTGTACCACAGGAAGTATCGGGTAAATCCCGCATGCTTCATGAACTATCTTTCTTTTTAAGTTCATTTGTTTTTTGGTTTCGGGCATTCTTTAAAAAATACGATGCCGTTATTTGTATCTACCCTCCTCTGTGTATAGGACTTCTACCAGTTTTTTATAAGTGGCTCTATCACTGCCCATTGATATTTCATATTCAGGACCTGCAGGTGGATGCAGCCCGTGATTTACAGATTATTAAAAACCAGAAGTTACTTAGGTTATTCGAGCATGTAGAAAAGTTTTATCTACAGCAATCTACTGTCATTACTACCATCAGCAAAGGAATGCGCGCTAAAGTTATAAAGAAAGGTTTTATGGGCAGAAAAGTTAAACTATTCCCAAACTGGGTGAATACCGAGAAACTGCAGCCTATACAACAAAAAAAGGAGTGGTTTAAATCAATATATGGGTACGCTCCCCACCAGAAAGTGATTTTGTACTCCGGCAATATTGGTGAAAAACAAGGTTTGGATACGGTTGTTGATGTAGCAGCCACCTTACAGACGCAGCAAAATAATGATATTCAATTCCTTATTGTCGGAGAAGGAAATGCTAAAAAAAGGCTTATGAGCCTGGTAGAAGAAAAGCAATTACATAACATTCGTTTTGCTCCACTGGTACCCAGCGAAGAACTTGCCAATCTATTAAATATGGCAGATCTGCACCTGGTATTGCAGAAAAAAGGTGCTACTGATCTGGTGATGCCTTCCAAGTTGGGTAATATCCTATCCTGCGGTGGAGTAGCCTTAATTGCTTCTGAAAAAGAATCATTTTTACGGAAGCTCTCGGAAGAGTACCAGTTTGGCATCAATGCGGAACCAGAGGACTCTTCCAGCCTACAAAGTACTATTGAGCTGTATTTCTCTTTGCAAAACAGTTATTATGCTCAGCATGCCCGTAACTACGCACTGCAGTTTCTGCACATAGACCCTATTATTCATGCTTTTGAAGGTATGATCAATCATTTAGTTAATGATATAAGTATCAAAGCTCCTATAGCAAAAGGACAAAGGGTTAAAACGTATGAAAGAAGAGTGGATATAAAAATCAGATAGGCATGACTAACTTATACAAATGAACGATAGCATGAAGCGCAGCTGGTCTCTCATATCGCTGTACCTCCTATTTGTAATTGAATCTTTCTGATTTCCATCAGATAGACCTTAAGACCACTTTTGTTAAGCAAAAGGCTTCAGGAAAACTGACCTGAATAGTCACATGTAATTCTGAAAAGATAGTAACAGGCTCAGTACGGTAATCGTTCACTTATCATGCTATCCTTTAAGCAAGCCAAGAGAAGATAAGTCATTGGCGTTGCAAGGCTATCGCCCTGAATTCATATGCCTCTTTTTGAAAGAGTCGCAGTCAACTTTCTATAGCTGATCGTGGATCACTCCCATCATACACTGCTAACTGGATAACGAAATAGCAGGTTTGTATCTCCTGTGATCTCCCCTCTCTTGATAAAAATTCACAGACACCGTAAGTAGTGTTTGCAAAGGCAATGGAGGCAATAGCTGAATAAAAAGCTACCTTAAAATTCAAGAATTGCAATTATTTATTTACGCACTTACCACTCTATGATTCTGCAATAGATGAAAACAACAACTAAAAACTTCTTTTTTATTAGACTTTTCCATGAAACTTACGCTACCTCATAAGGGGTATTGTACATGAATAGTGGGGGCTAATGTTAATATATTATTAAATAAGGTGTAATTTTTTTGAAATATTATTGTATAAAATTACATTGGATTGTTATATTTGTTTTTAGGATTAAAAATAAAATCTTTGTTTGCTCTAACACAGCCTCTCTACAGATTAAAAAGCAACTACCAGCAAAAGGAATTAACTTTTTGGAACAAATACATTGTTGTTTCCGAGAGGACGGACAAACGAAATGAGTCAGCTTTGTAAAGTTGGAAAATAGTTTCTCAGTGTTTAATAAATAAGACGGAGAGGCTCGAAACATCAAAAGTTTAAGTTACAGCAGAAGGCTTATGTAACTGAGAGAGCGAAGCTGTGGCTTTTGAATGATAAAATGTTTGAATGAATTTAATGGTTTGACAAGTGATGGCTTACACTATAGTTCATTCGCAGATGTAGAAATTTGAATGTATTGATAAATGACTTCCACTAAACATTTTAATCAACCTTCCCATTGGTATGCAGTGTATACCAGATCCAGAGCTGAAAAGAAGCTGTATATGTTACTTACTCAGAAAGGAGTAGAATGCTTTCTGCCCTTGAAAAAAACACTGGTTCAGCGCTCTGACAGAAAGAAATGGGTACAGTTGCCTTTGCTTCCTTCTTATGTATTTGTGAAAGTTACCGAGAAGGAAAGATTCAACGTATTAAATACGCCTGGAGCTGTAGGTTATGTGAGTTTTGAGGGAAGAGCTGTTGCTATTCCAGAGGACCAAATCAGGAATTTACAATATTTAGATCTAAACAATCATCATGAAATTGAAGTCCATTATGGAAGTTTTGCGAAAGGGGATTTAGTAGAAGTAGTGATAGGACCTTTAAAAGGTATAACCGGAGAAGTAATGCAGATTAGGGGAAGTCAAAGATTGGTTATTCGTTTTGAATCGTTGGGTTATTGTATCCATGTGGAGGCTCCACTGTATAGTGTAAAAGAAAAGGCAGATATTGCTGTATGAACCTATTTTTAACATGTTTCAAAACGCTCGCTTTATCCTTGGAAAGCAGGCGGATCCATCTATATGAATAAACTAAGCGCCTATTTCCTTTGTATTACTTTTATAATTACTTCTTGTTCAAAACGCAACTTAGTTTACTTCAGTGATTTGGAAGGTGAGAAAACCTATACAGAAGAAATTACCAATAAAAAGGAGGTTACCATACAGCCTGATGATCTTCTCAGTATACATGTGACAAGTCTGAATCCAGAGTCCAATGCATTATTTAATAGAGGAGGTATTGCTTCTGTCAGACCCTCCTCTAATTATGCCGACCCCAATAACAATAGTGTGTCTAGTGTTTCGTCTGAAGGTTATCTGGTAGATAAAGATGGTTATATTGAGTTTCCTGTATTAGGTAGAGTTATGGTAGGAGGTCTGACTACGGCTGAAGCAAAAGCTATGATTACTAAACAATTAGGTGAGTATTTAAAAGAACCTACTGTCAATATCCATTTTCTAAATTTTACGATTACTGTCATTGGTGAAGTAAGCCGCCCCACTACCCTCACCATCCCCTCAGAAAGCATCAATGTGTTGGAAGTTTTGGGTATGGCAGGCGACATGACTGTATATGGTAAACGCGAAAACGTGCTGGTAATCCGAGAAGAGGATGGAAAAAGAACACTGACACGCCTAAATCTTAACAGTAAAGAAGTATTTCAATCTCCCTACTTCTATTTGCAGCAAAACGATATCGTGTATGTGGAGCCCAACAATGCTCGAGAGGCACAGGCAAGTATGACAAGGACCAACGTTTCTCTAGCCTTGGCTATAGTTTCGGTAGTTTCAATTTTTCTAACAAGATTTCTTTAAGATAAATCATATGGCTGAGCAGGATCTATTTCAGACAGGATCAAGAGGAGAAGAAGTCAATATCAAAGCAACGCTTTACCAATATGTAAGGTACTGGTATTGGTTTTTGGTTGGAATCATTGTATGTGGAGCCGGCGCTTATCTGTACCTGCAATATACGACGCCTCTTTATTATGTGAGCAGCACATTGCTGATCAAAGATGAGAATAATACTGCTGGCCTCTCAGGCGAAGGATCGTCCTTCAGTGGTTTGAATATTTTTGGGTCATCCATAAATATCAGCAACGAAATTGAGATTCTTAAGTCCAGAAGCCTGATGGAAAGGGTTTTTACAGACCTCTCTTTGTCAGTGTCTTATTATATTGAAAGTCCTTTCCGATATATTGAGGTCTATGGGGAGAAATCTCCAATTAAAGTCATCACCAGCCGACTGGATTCTGCTGCCTTTGGGGCTTCAATGGTTGTCCAACCTCAACAAGGCGGTTTTTTACTGTCTGACCCTACCACTGAAGGAGAATTTGACCCAACCCTTCATAAATTCGGGCAGGAAATTAGCAGTCCCTATGGTACCTTTACCATTGTTGCCAACCACTTGCCTATCAGTGAAGAAAAAATCTTTGTTCAATTTCATAGTCCAAGTGCCTTGGCTGATGCTTACAGCGCCAAACTGGGCGTATCTACTGTCAATGATAAAGCCAGTGTATTAAACCTGAGCATGGTGGATGCAGTGCCGCAAAAAGCGGTAGATATACTTTCTAAACTGATTGAACGCTATAAACAGGAAGCCATAGATGATAAAAACCAGATGGCCTCCAATACCATTGAATTTATTGATGAAAGACTGAAATACCTGACTGCCGAACTGTCCGATGTAGAAAAAGATGTGGAACAGTATAAGCGCCGTAATGAATTAACTGATGTAAGTTCAGAAGCCCAGTTGTATCTGCAAAGGGCCAGTGAATACAACAAACAGTTAGCCGATTATGAAATACAGATTGACATATTAAATTCCATTCATACATACCTCAGTAAAGAGGAGAATCAATTTGAACTGGTCCCCAGTACACTGAGTATTCAGGATCCTACTTTAGTAGGGCTCATAGCAAAATTCAATGAACTTCAACTGGAAAGAGGCAGAATTCTACGAACTACCCAACCTAACAATCCCATAGTCCTTTCTGTCAACGAACAGGTATCTAATCTGCGCAACACCATCCTGGAAAACCTCAGGAACATTAAAAATGGCCTGCAGATTACCAGAAATAATTTTGTGGAGAATTCCCAGCAGTTTGAGTCGAGAATACAGAAAGTGCCCATGATGGAGCGCGAATTGCTAGAAATTAACCGCCAGCAGAGTATCAAACAAAACCTATATCTGTTTTTACTGACCAAGCGGGAAGAATCAGCCTTATCCCTGGCTTCTACCGTTTCCAATTCTCGTGTGATTGATCCTCCGGTAGAAAGCACCTGGACGGTGAGCCCAAACAGACGATCCATTTTGTTGACGGCCATCATGCTAGGGTTGGGTTTACCCTTTGCAATTATTTATCTCAAAGAGATGCTGAATAATAAAGTGGCACTTCGTAAAGAAGTAGAGCGGGCCACTCAAACACCCATACTCGGTGAAGTGATCCATAGCGATGTGAGCAGCATGCTGCAAGTTACCGCAGGCAGCCATTCCTCTATTGCGGAAATGTTCAGACTCATACGGGCCAACCTGCAGTTTGCTACCCTGGGGAAAGAAAATAAAGTCATCCTGGTGACTTCCAGCCGCAGTGGAGAAGGAAAAACATTCTTTAGCATTAACCTGGGAGCCAGCCTGGCTTTGTCAGGCAAAAAAGTCATTATTATTAGTTTTGATTTACGTAAACCCAAGCTGATGCGTAATTTGTATCTTCAGGATCATATTGGGATCACGAACTACTTAATTTCAGATGATTTTTCTGTTGAATCATTGGCTGCACCTGTAAAGGAAGTTCCAGGATTATTTGCCATGAGTTCAGGACCTATTCCTCCCAACCCGGCAGAATTGATGCTGGGGGAAAAGGTAAACACATTGATGAGTGAACTCAGAAAGCAATATGATTACGTGATTGTGGATTCCTCTCCTGTAGGGCAGGTGGCCGATACTTTTAACCTGGCCCCTTATGTTGACTCTACGATTTACATTGTGCGGTATAACTATACTTTCAAAGAACAGTTGCCGATTGTAGAAGATATTTATCAGCACAACAAACTGCAGCATCCGATGGTGGTATTGAATGATGCCAGGAAGAAAAACAGTAACGGCTATGGGTATGGTTACGGTTATGGATACAGTAATGGCAATGGGGTAAAAGAAAAAAGAAGAAAAGTGGCAAAAAGAACTTGATTCTCTAACTTTCAATTTTGTTCAAAGATTTTCATTTCTGAAAGTTGGACTATACCCAGGTAGTCAAATAGAATTATCACCCTATTAAATGCTATGACTAAAGAATCAAGTTTATGTTCTGATGTTAGACCCATCCAAGAAAATAAATGCGGTACTATAGCATCTGATGTTTTTGTATTATTATCATCAACGAGGATATGGTCAGGAGAATTGCTGTAGCATTAAATTTACCTTATACTTCTGTAAGCAGATGGACCAAGCTGATGAGTACCTTTGTGGCAGGACAAGGTGCCGTTCAACTGATACAAATTGTTAGTGGCTTTTTTTTGATCCGATGGCTTTCTGTTGAAGAATATGCCCAGTATAGTGTTGCATTTGCCTTTCAGAATACCGCTCAGATGTTGGTAGAGTTTGGTTTTTCAGGTGCGATTGTTGCCTTGGTAGGAAATCGTACACACGATAAAAAGGTTATTGGTAATTACATCAAAGCAGGCCGCTTCTATCGAAATCGCTTTTTTATAGTGGTTGGGGTTGGTTGCTTAATTTTATTCCCGATGCTAACGGCCAAGCACCAATGGCCATTATCTGTCACAATATTGTTGTTATTATGTATCTTATCAAATTTGTATTTCTCTGGTCTTATTTCATATTATTCTTCCCCCTTAAAAATCCATCAAAAGCTTGGTGACCTATACCACACTCAGGTGAAAAACGGCATACTAAGAGCGTTATTAATTGCTGTCTTTTATGTGAGCTCTGCATTAAATGCCTGGCTTGCCGCATTATCTAATAGTTTATTAACCATTGCCAATGGAGTCGCTTTTAGAAAAAAGGCTGTTACCTTTGTTGAAGAACCAGAAAGTGCCAGTGCTGAAGTCCGTAAAGAGATGTTTGACTACATCCGCCCCATTATGCCAGGGATTATTTTTGCAGCTTTTCAGGGGCAGATTATGGTATTTATTATCAGTATTTTTGGACAAACTGAAAGTATAGCTGAGGTAGGAGCACTCAGTAGGATAGGGCAGCTATATGTTATATTAAATATGGCAGGTGGTGTCTTGATAGCACCTTATATTGCTAAGCAAAAAAAAGAAGGTTTATTTTCAAAGTATATATCCATTTTAGGACTATACTTAGGTTTGGCTTTTTGTGTAGTTGTTGTAGCTTATATTTTTCCTGACCTTTTCCTATGGATCATTGGTAGTAAATATTATCATTTAGAATCTGAGTTGGTTCTATTGCTTATTACTTTCGGATTAGGAATGATCAATGGTGTGATGTGGAATATGAATGCATCAAGAAAATGGATATATAGATGGATGCCAATGGTAAGTATCTCAGGTATTCTAATTATTCAAGTAGCCTGCATCTTGTTCATAGACCTTAGTACAGCTTCTAAAGTGCTGGAATTTTCTATTATCACTAATTTATTTGTTTTGCTTACTCGTGTTTTAGTAAGCTATGTAGGGTTTAGAACTGATAAATAATGATGAATGATACAATACAAATCGCCTGTGCAAGTGATGAAAGATACTTCCCAGGCTTATTAGGTACATTAACTAGTATACTTGTTAACACTACACACAAAAAGGGAATTATATTTCATATCATTGATGGAGGTATCAAAGAGGATTCATGGGAGTTTTTAAAAACAACTTTAAAAAAATTTCATAACATTCAGATTTTAAGATATTTTATAGATCAATCGCATTTTGATGGGTTTCCCGATTTTTTTTATGACAGCAAAATGGCTTATGCCAGACTACTTTTGCCTAAGCTGTTATCCGAAGAGAAGGTAATTTATATAGATAGTGACATCCTCTTTTTCAAAGATATTAAATTATTATGGAATCTAAATTTTGATGGTCATGCAGCAATAGTCGCGCTTGAGTCTTCTATACCCTATCTAAAAGATGACTGTCCAAATATTGAAGAATTAAAATTAGAGCCAACAGCTCCCTATTTCAATTCTGGAATCATGTATTTTAATTTAGCTAAGTTTCGAGAAAAAAAGATTTCATTTCAAGCAATACAGTATCTTAAAAATCATAAAGACAATTGCAAATATTGGGATCAGAGTGCATTAAACGTTGTATTATATAAGGATTTTAAGCTTTTAGACCAGAATTGGAACACTCAGTCCCATCGTAAAACGTTTCTAATTGAAGAAAGAATAGATGATTTTAAACGATTTGAAGTAAACTATCACTTTGTAACATCTTCCAAACCTTGGTTAAGATATAATGACAACCCTCAAAATCTCTTATTTTACTCTTTGTTAGATGAACTAGGTTATATTTTAACAGATCCAACCTTTATCAATTCCAAAAAAACATATAAACTAAAAATTAAATTTGTTAGATTCCTTCCTATGTTTTATAGTATAAGAAGCTTATTAAAAAAATTAAATGGTCAACTTATTAAAGCAGAAAACGACAGAAAAATTGCTCAATTTTGGCGTGAACAATTATCAATTGAGAAATGGAAGCAGGATAAAAAAAAGGTAATCAACGAAATGGATAAAGAATGGAGAAAAAAAGTAAGACACTCACAAAGATTTAAAATTTAACTGCTTAGGATGAAGAATAAAGTATTTTGTATTGGTTTATCACGCACTGGTACTACTTCCATATGTGAAGCTTTAAAAATTTTGGGTTACAAGACATTTCATTATCCAACACAGCTTTTTATTCACCCAGAAATTATTTGTAAGGAATATTCATTTAAATCTCATCTAAAATTTAATCCCTATAGAGCATGGACTTTAAAAAAAGAAATAAAAGCATTTGATAAAAAATATAACTCTAATATATTAAATGAGTATGATGCTTTTGGGGATTTACCTATTCCTTTATACTATAAAGAGCTAGATAAAAAATATAAGGAAAGTAAATTTATATATACTTATCGTGATGAAATCAAGTGGCTGAAAAGCATGAAATGGTTATTTGAGGAAGGTGCAGTACTTTGGTCACATGGAGAAATAAACCATGAACTAAATTTTGCCACATATGGAACTACAAAATATAATAAACAAAAATTAATTGAGACATACCGAAATCATCATAAAAAAGTTACTGAATATTTCAATAATAGACAGAATGATCTACTTTCAGTAAATATTGATGAACAGCAGGTCAGTTTTGATATCCTTTGCAAGTATTTGGATACAAAAGCATCAAGTGAAGAATTTCCAAGAACTAATGGTAGTAGGAATGCCTCAAAAAAAATGCACATTCATTACTGGCTGGGAAGAAATATACCGTTTTATGGTCTTATGAAAAGAAAGCTTAACTTAAAATAGCTTGCTTTTACAATTAATCATATTTGATAAAGAGAAAAATAATGACAGATGATGTCGTTTTTATTTGTATTACACCAGTAAAAAATGAGGCTTGGATTTTACCATATTTTCTTGAAGTTAATAGTTATTGGGCGGATAAATTCATTGTGGTTGACCAATTGTCAACAGATAGATCAAGAGAAATACTAAATAACCACCCCAAGGTAATGCTAGTTGAGAATAAGAAAACTGAATATGATGAACTTTACAGATCCAAATTACTATGGGACTTGGTAAGAAAAGTTGATGCTAAGAAACGTATAGTTATGGCATTAGATGCAGACGAACTTATTCCTCCCCAAGTTATTGACTCAAATGAATGGAATAGTTTGAAAAAACTTGATCCTGGTTCAAGAATTTATATGAAATGGATACACGTATTGCCTGATTGTGATAAATATTATGACATTGGTGAATTGAAACCATTCGGGTATGTAGATGATGGTAATGAAATCAATGGTAAGAAAATACATAACGATCGTGTTCCATCAAACAACAATGTAAATCCATTTTTATGTAATGAGATTGTTAATGTGCATTTAGGATATGTACCAATTATTAGAAATTATAAAAAACATTCCTGGTACATGATATGGGAGTTTTTAAATAGTGAAAACTCTGCATTTGACCTTAATAAGAACTACAGAAAATTTATTGGATGGAATGGTAATTCAATAAAAGTCATTGATAAAAAGTGGATACCAAAGGGTGAGTGGCCAGAAAAACTTGATATTGAAAGTGAGGATTTAACCTGGTGGGATATAGATATAATTAATTGGATAAATGAATTTGGAGAAAGTAAGTTCAAAAAATTAGATATTTGGGATTTCAACTGGAATCTTATTGGTCAAAAAGTTAATTCTAAAAGAAATATTAAAGATCCAAGATCCCTGGTTGATAGGTTGATTCTTTATTATATAAAAAAAACAAAATACAAAAAGAATAACCTAATAAAAATTGTAAACTCTATAATTAAAACATATTGGAAATGAATTTGAAAGCTCATGCTTGTTTGAAAAAAGGCTTTTACTTAGAAAGAATAGATTAAGGAGAAACAATATGGCTAATTATTCCAAGAAAAGTTAAGGCTAATAGTATTGATATTTACTGTCGAGTTAGCTGCTTTTTCTGAAGACCAACACAAGCTAGAATATATAAAATAAACACTGAAATTTAACGCATAAAAAATACTAGGTTGTAACACTGTGCTCGTTTGGTAGGTGTCTTGAACAGTGAATCACTATTGTTATTAAATCTAGGAAAAATTATTAATTAAACATCAAATATTACTCGTTCATTTTTAATATCAAAAATGTGACTTTAGAAAAAGGTATTATTGGATTTTTCAATATTTGTGCATTTACATATAATTATACTTTCAATGAATTTAGTTGATTTTATAATAATCCCTTTAGGGAATGACTGTTCTATCTCACATTTTTTAAGAGCAAAAAACCTTCGTAAATTTGCATTGCCTTTTGATTGGAATGTTACACCCATTTCCTCAGCAATCGAATTAATAAGAAATGGTTTTTATGGCTTTTTGGAAGAAGAAAATTTAACTGAAAGCAAACCTACAGGGCGATTACTTTTTGATGAAAGAGAAAATGGACTTAAAATTTCAAATGATATTATTACTCCTGTTTTATGCAAAAAATATAAAATGCTCTTTCCTCATGATTTTTCTAAAAAAGGATTACTTGAGCTTAAAGATGTCAAATCGAAGTACCAAAAGAGAATTGATAGGTTATATAATATTCTTCAGTCTGATAAACCAGTAATTTTTATTGCCGCAAACAATAAAATAAACAAGTGGCAAAAAAGTCAATATGAATCTCATGAAATAGATATTGATAATAGTATGTACAAAAATTGGAAAGATAATATAAAGCATGTTCTTGACTCAGATTTTAGAAACCTAAAATATCAATTAATTGATCTCGAGGAGGCTAAAAAATCTTCAAAAAATTTTACAATTATTAGCTTTAATCGAATAAAAGATTATTTATTTACTTTAAAATGAAATTATTCTTTTTTCTACATCATAAGTGCGGTTCTGGGTGGTTTAATAAAATCAATTTTGACTTATTTAAGGCTTATGGAAGAGTTGTGCACATACTCAATGAGAATGATTCAAATTATAATTCTGTAAATGATTTCTATGAAAAAAAGAAAGCAGGATTTGTCTCCTTTAACAATGCTGACTTATCTTTTATTAATTCTAATGATAATTTTAAGGCCATTCATATAGTACGAGATCCACGTGATATTATTATTTCAGCTTATTTTTCTCATAAAAAAGTACATCCTATAATGGATTCAGTAGAAGGTAAGGCCATGCTTGAGCACAGGAAGAAATTACATTGTTTAAATATTGAGGAAGGTATAAAAGAGGAAATACTATTTACAAAAAAATGGTACCTAGATAAGTTATGTACCTTAAGTAATTATTCTTCTAACAACATACTAAGACTAAAATTAGAAGATATATCTAAGGATCATATAAATTCCTATAGGAGGATTCTTAATTTTTTCTCTTTGAAAATTACGGATGATAAGCAATTTGATAGATTATCTGATCTATACTATAAAGCTAGGGTTCCTCTTGAAAAAAGAGGTCTTATTAAATCTTCAAAGTTTCGTAATCAAATAAGTAATATCTGCTTTGAAAAAATTATGAAAAAAAACTCATGGGAAAATATAACTAAAGGAAGGCCAAAAGGAAAGCTTGACATCAATAGTCATTATAGAAAAGGGGTACCAGGAGATTGGAAAAATTATTTTAATGAAGACATCCACGATATGTTTTTGAAACATTTTGGAAATATTTTAGATGTTTTAGATTACAAATAATTGTCAATTGTAATTTGCGTAAATTATGGGAATTAGAATAAAAAGATTTACATTATAAAATGAAATTATTATTCGTTTGCGGATGCTTAGAGCCAGGTAAAGATGGTGTAGGTGACTACACATGCAGATTAGGAGGCGAATTATACAGACAAGGCAATCAAGTATCTGTAATTGCTTTGAATGATAGCTATATACAAGAAGAGTTATTTAGGTTGCAAATAATTGAAGATTTACCGATACCTACCTTAAGGATCCCAACTACATATCCTTCAAATAACCGTTTTAACAGGGCAAAGAAATGGATTGATGAGTTTCAACCTGACTGGATTAGCTTGCAATTTGTCCCTTTTTCTTTTCAAAAACATGGTTTGCCTTTTAATTTGGCAAGAAACCTTAAACGCATTATAGGAAGCACAAAAATTCATATCATGTTTCATGAGCTTTGGGTGGGGATACATGGGAAAACAACAAAAAAACAAGCTTTATTAGGCTTCATTCAGAAACTAAATATCATGTGTCTTAATACAATTCTTCAACCTAAAATTTTAACTACCAGCAATTCCATTTATAAAAGTAAATTACACAATGATAAAGCAGTGATCTTATCGCTTTTCGGAAATATACCTATATCAAACAACGAATCTTATCTTCAGCCAAATAATAAAATATTGACCGTTGTTCACTTTGGTACCTTTACAAATTGTATAGCTGATTTTATACAACAAGTAGAGGCTATTCAACAAATTGCCGTATCGAAAAACTCCAACTTAAAATTTATTTTATTAGGAAATGGAGGAGCTCATAAAAAAAAATACTTAGACACTCTAAAGCGAATGTTGGGTTCAGAGGCAATCAATGATATGGGTATGCTATCTTCAGAAGAAATTTCCCAATACCTTTTGCGAGCAGATATCGGTATCTCAAGGGCTGATTATGATATAGTCGGTAAAAGTGGTTCTACATTAGCTATGATAGAACATGGATTACCAGTGCTTCTTAGAGGAGAACGTCCAAAACAAGTTCATAATGAATTAAAGAATCTTCAGGAGCTATTATTCTTTTGTGATGATACTCCCCATAATATACCAAAAAAGAAAAAGCCTAAATCACTAATACTAGAAGTGAGTTTGCATTTCTCTGAGTTACTTGTCAAAAGTTAACTCCTGGTCATATCGTTTATATATAATTTAAGATGAAATACTATTACCAAATTGAAGGAAAATTAAGAAATAACATTGGAGATGTTCTTCAGGGAATGGTAGCTAAAGCATTTTTACCCGCTAAGGCCTTTGTGGTTGACAGAGAAACTCTGGCTGACATTGATAATAATGAGCAGTCTTTGCTGATTGCTAACGGGTGGTACATGCATTCTTATGATAAATTTCCTCCACCATCCAATGTCGCTCCGGTGTACATATCGGTACATATAGCACAATCAGCTTTGCTACTCAATAAAAAAGTGAGGGAACATTTTAAAAATTATGCTCCCATAGGCTGTCGTGATAAAAAAACACTCAATCTTTTTCTTAGTTGGGGTATTCCCGCCTATTATTCAGGTTGTTTAACTATTACTACATCAAGCAGACAATCTGTTGCAAATAATGCCGCTGGTGAGATCCTGTTAGTAGATGGTGTTGATCATCCCATTCCTGAGGAGGTAAAAAATAAATTAGAAATACTGTTGGGAAAATCATTTACACGTGTTACTCATGATCCGCCTGCTCCTGAAGGAGACTTTTTGAACTATGCAGAAAGATCAGAAAAACACATGGAGAATTTACTTAAAAGGTATTGTAATGCGGCCATGGTCGTTACAACGAAAATTCATTGCGCACTCCCTTGTCTAGGAATGGGAGCTAATGTGATGGTAGTACATCCAAATCCTGCTGATCCAAGGCTTGCGACAGTAAGAGAGTTTATTAATATTACTTCCTATCAAGAAGTACTTGAAGCTAAGAAGATTAATGTGCCTACAGTTAAACAAAAAAAACTTCTGCAAAGAAAGAAGTTCTTAGAAAACATAGTAGCTATCTCAGTGGCAAAAGGGGAGAACATATTAATTAATCCAGATAGTTTACAATTTAAGTTTTTGAAGCTACGTAGTGTTCTGTTGGCAAAAGTATATAAGTTAGCCTTACTTATTATTTATAGAATCGGCATTTCACGACAGAGACTCAATCAGGTGTATGGTTTTGATCATAAGGTAGTAACAAGATTAGAAAAGTCTATTTCTTAATCAGAACACAAATTGAATTTGAAAAAACTACTACTTTATACTACCCAATTGATGAAAACAGGTGGTATTGAAAGTCATATTCTTGAGTTTTGCCATCATATGGCTGACTCAGGAGTTTCTATAGATTTAGTGGTACCTAATTTTCAAATGAATCATGAAGAAGAAGCAAGATTAAAAGAAGCTTGCAATAAAGTATACTTATATCGGAGCAATTCTGGTTGGAAAAGGCTCATATGGTTATTGCTTAACGCTAATTTATTTAAAGCTCAAGGTTATGATGCCCTTTACACTAATGGGCAAGGAGAAAGTATTGCTTTGTTTAGGAAATTAGTTGGAAAACCAAAAGTATGGGTGCAGCACCATCATACTTCAGGAGATCAGCAAGATCAACTTACATGGGGTAAGAATTATCTTCAAGCTTTAAATGCTGCTGATGTAGTGATTGCTTGCTCACAACGAAACGCTAAAAAAATTCAGGTAATTCTTAATAGAAAAGTAGATAGCGTGCCATGCTTTTCGCGAAATGTGAGACTGGATGAAAAATCTCATCGTAAAGTTAAGAAAATTCGATTTGGTTATTATGGCCGCTTAATTCCGGAAAAAGGAATTGACACACTTTGCCGCCTTAGTGAAGACACTGATATTAATAACCTGATTGAAATCCATATTTGGGGAGAGGGAATAGCTTATCCCAGTTCATTTTTTATGAAATTTCCAATGGTGAAATACCATGGCACCTTCAATGGACAAAAAGAATTAGAAAATATTATAAACTTCCTGGATGCTTTTCTATTGCTTTCAACCCATCCTGAAGGATTGCCTATAAGTTTACTGGAGTCTATGAGTGGTGGCTTACCTTGGCTGGCTACAGATCGTGGTGGCATAGTTGATATAGCCCTAGATCAACACTCAACGCGAGTTATACCTACGACCTCAAATTATAGGCAAATCAGAGAGGCCATTCTTTTATTCGCTAAAGACATAAAGGAAGGTAAGGTTTCCAGAACTGGCCAAATGAAACTATACAATCAGAAGTTTTCCGCATCATCTTTAGTGTCTCAATGGAAGGAGATATTATGTTTAGAAGAGAAAGTTGCTGTATAATCTAATTCATGATTTAGTAGATAAATGATCATATTTTCTCATCCTACTGGTAATGCAAATGTCAGGGCTGCAGCTTATGGATTACTTAAAAATAATTTACTGCAGGAGTTTCACACTTCCATAGCTTCTTTTCCAGGTAGTCTGCTTGATCGATTTGGGAACATAGAGGCTTTCTCTGAAATTCGCCGCAGGGGTTTTGATATAGCCATTAAACCAGTAGCAAATACATGGCCCTGGCTTGAAATTAGTAGGTTGCTTGCATCCAGATTAGGTTTAAATAATTTAATACAACATGAAATAGGTCTGTTCAGTATTGATGCTGTTTTTAACAGCCAGGATAAAAGAATCGCTGCGCATTTGCAACATGTAGCTAAAAAAGGGGGAAGGGCAGTTTATGCCTATGAAGATGGGGCTGCCTTTTCTTTTAGAGAAGCAAAGCGCTTAGGAATTCAATGCCTCTATGATCTGCCTATTGGCTACTGGCGTACCGCACGCCAACTTTTGCAAAAAGAGCAGGAAAAATGGCCACAATGGGCTACCACGCTTACAGGCTTTAAAGACTCTGAAAAAAAACTCGCCCGGAAAGATGAAGAACTCCGGTTGGCTGATAGAATTTTTGTAGCCAGTAGTTTCACAGCTAATACGCTTAAAGATTATCCTGGAACACTAGCTCCTGTGGAAGTAATTCCATACGGATTTCCACCGGTAACCTTGAATCACAAAAACACTCCTGTCATGAGAGGAAAGCCTTTGAAACTTCTTTTCGTAGGAGGGCTATCACAGAGGAAAGGGATAGCTAATCTATTTACCGCAGTGGAAGGCTTAGCGCCTCATGTTAGCTTGACCGTCGTTGGGCACAAAGTCAGTCATGACTGTCCTCCCCTGGATGCTGCCTTAGCCAAACATAACTGGATTCCCAGTCTTCCTCACCATGAGGTGCTTAAGCTGATGCGTGAGCAGGATGTATTGGTATTTCCCTCTTTGTTTGAGGGCTTTGGCTTAGTTATCACAGAAGCCATGTCGCAGGGAACCCCAGTCATCACTACTGAACGAACGGCCGGACCTGATCTGATTACACATGAGGAGAACGGCTGGCTGGTAGAGGCTGGTTCTACCCATTCACTTCAACAATGTATAGAGGATCTTTTGCAAAAGCCTGTTCAGATCGCAAAGGTTGGTAGGGCTGCTATGGAAACAGCCAGGCGGAGACCATGGGAAGTCTATGGACGAGAATTGGCCGATGCTGTCAGACAACATCAGGTAGTGAGCTTATAAAATAAGCAGCGTATGACTTCGAAGATAACTTATAGTTCAACAGCTTCAGATAAAACATCTAAAAAAAAATCCACCAATGGCACAGTATTTAACCTGGTGGATAAAAATGATCCGTATCGCTTACTCAAGCTAGGGATATGGGCTTATTTTTTTTTACTGATATTTGAAGGAGCGCTGCGTAAGTGGTTTCTGCCTGGCTTGTCAGGTCCCTTGCTTCTCATCCGGGATCCTTTAGCCCTATGGCTGGTCATCCTTTGCTGGAAAAAAGGATTGCTACCAAAAACATCTTATCTAAGTATTATGGTATTGATAGGCATTTTAGGAATTTTTACTGCTATGCTATTTGGCCATGGCAGTTTGCCTGTGGCCATCTATGGAGCCAGGATACTTTTGATTCATTTTCCTTTTATGTTTGTGATTGGCCGGATTTTTAATCATAATGACGTAGTAAAACTGGGAAAGCTTACTTTATGTATGGCTATCCCCGTAGCTGTGCTTATCGCACTACAGTTTTACAGTCCACAATCAGCCTGGGTTAATAGAGGAGTAGGGGGAGATATGAATGGATCCGGTTTTAGTGGAGCATTAGGTTATTTTCGTCCCTCCGGTACTTTCTCCTTTACCAATGGAAATACCTTATTTTTTAGTTTCGTTGCCTGTCTTATCATTTACTTTTGGATTTCTGCTCAGAACATCAATAAGATAATCCTGTTAGGAGCTACTACAGCATTGGTTGTAGCTATTCCTCTTTCTATCAGCCGAAGTCTCTTTTTTCAGGTAGGCGTTTCTCTTATTTTCACGATGGTGGCCATATCCAGAAAACCCAAATATTTTGGGCGTATGCTTGTGGCTCTGGCAGGTGGGTTTCTTGCCATTGCTATCCTAAGCAATGCTAGTTTTTTTCAAACCGCCACAGAGGTGTTCAACCATCGCTTTGAATCAGCCAATAAAGCTGAGGGAGGTGTTGAGGGAGTTTTCTTAGATCGCTACCTTGGAGGATTGCTACGCTCTGTTTCAGGTCCATCAGAATTACCTTTCTTTGGCTATGGGCTAGGAATGGGAACAAATGTTGGGAGTGTGCTCCTCTCGGGAGGAAGAACTTTTTTAATTGCTGAAGGCGAGTGGGGAAGATTGATTGGGGAATTAGGTTTGTTAATGGGATTGGCTGTCATTTTAATTCGCTTAGGAATATGCCTGAAGCTTGTCCAAGCATGTTATCAAAGAATTACGCATGGAGACCTATTGCCATGGATATTGCTGAGCTTTGGCCTGTTATTAGTTGCTCAGGCGCAATGGGCTCAACCAACAGCATTGGGATTCAGTACATTCGTTGGCGGGTTGATGATAGCTTCTCTAAAATCTCCTTTAACACGAAGATTACATATTTAATTAATCAGAATAAGTAAAACTGTGACTATTATACTAATAGGGAATTATCCTCCGGACCAGCAGGAAAGTATGGAGCGTTTTACCCAGATGCTGGAAAGAGGTTTCAGAGTTGCAGGCTTAAAAACTGAAGTATGGCGACCCATTCCCCTGTTAGGTGCAAAGTTTCGCAAGACTACTTCTGGCTTAGGAAAATGGATGGGATATATTGATAAATGGGTCATCTTTCCATTGTTATTACAGTGGAGGTTGCTAGGTAAGCGATTCCTTCAATCCCATGTTCGCTTTCACATTTGTGACCACTCGAATGCGCCTTACTTAAATTATTTACCAGCAGACCGAACAGTCATTACCTGCCATGATGTATTAGCCATCAGAGGGGCCATGGGTTTCGCAGATGCATATTGCGAGGCTTCTACGTTTGGTAAATTGTTGCAAAAATGGATTTTATTTCATTTAAGTAATGCCAAAACACTTGCCTCGGTTTCTCAGCTTACGCTCAATCAATTAATGGAGTTAAGTGGGAGTCAGGGTAAATATAAAAAAAACTGGTGCATAATATATAATGCCTTTAATGCTGATTTTAAGCCCACAAACACAAAAAAAAGCCAGGAACTACTAAGTGAGGTAGCTCTTGATCTGCAAAAGCCTTATATCCTCCATGTAGGTTCTGGTTTACCTCGCAAAAATAGGAAGATGCTGTTAGATATGGTGCATGCTTTGGGTAATCAATGGGATGGATACATTTATTTTGCTGGTCAACCCTTAGATGCTTCATTACTGAGCCATGCAAAAAAACTAGGGTTACAGGATAGAGTTCATGCTGTTGTAAAACCATCACATACTTTGCTAGTCGCTCTTTATTCCTCCTGTCAGGCCCTTATTTTTCCATCTTTTTCAGAAGGCTTTGGGTGGCCCGTTATTGAGGCACAAGCTTGTGGAGCTCCTGTAATAGCCAGTAATAAAGAACCCATGCCGGAAGTAAGTGGTGGAGCAGCTATTCATGTAAATCCCTACAATCCTCATGAATTTGCACAGGCATTGCTATCACTCAACGATGAAGCTTTTCGTGCCGATTTAATTCAGAGAGGATTTCAAAATATCCAACGTTTTGAGACTGCGAAAATTATCAATGCATATCTTGATCTACATCAGGCAGATACCATAAAAATGCCCTATTAATGTTATTGAAGTTAATGACCATGTGCCTTCCCTGGCCCATAAGGCGCTTAGTTTTGAATGCCTGGTTTGGTTACAAAATCCATCCAGAAGCAAAAATTGGCCTGGCCTGGATTTTTCCTAAAAAACTTATGATGGAAGCCGGTGCGCGGATTGACCATTTTACAGTAGCTGTTCACCTGGATTGCATAGTCATGGGAAAGAATGCTACTATCGGACGCAACAACTGGATAACAGGATTTCCCACTCAAAGTAACTCCTTACATTTTCACCACAAGAAGGTGAGAAAGGCAGAATTACATCTGGGTGAATACGCAGCGATTACAAAAAATCACCATATAGATTGTACCGATTTGATTACCATAGGTCGTTTTGCAACCATAGCAGGATATCAATCACAATTATTAACGCATTCCATTGATGTGGTGGAAAACCGACAGGATTGTGCTCCTATCACTATTGGAGAATATGCTTTTGTGGGAACTAACATTGTGGTTTTAGGAGGTGCCTCTTTACCTGCCTATTCAGTTTTAGGAGCCAAATCTTTACTAAACAAACAGTATCTGGACGAATGGACTCTATTTGGAGGTGTTCCGGCAAAGCCTATCAGCAAGATTAATCCTGAGGCAAAATATTTCGTCAGAACAGAGGGATTCGTCTATTGATTTTATACAATCTTTTATGAGGACACTTCATGTTATAGGTGGAATGGATCCAATTAGTGGAGGGCCATGTCAAGTGATTCGTAATTTGGTGCCAGAGTTGGAGAAAAGGGGTATCCAAAATGAAGTTGTTAGCTTAGATGATCCTACAGCAACTTTTCTAGGTCAGGATCCTTTCCCAATACATACATTTGGACCTGCAAAAGGGGCATGGAAATACACTAATAATCTAATTTCATGGCTTTTAAAAAATCTTTCCAGGTTTGATACAATCATTATACATGGCCTGTGGCAATACCATAGTTATGCTGTTAGAAAGGCAGTTAATCAATACAGAAGACAACTGAAAAGTTCAGCTTGCGGAAAAGCTAAAATACCCAGACTTTTTGTTATGCCTCACGGTATGCTTGATCCTTATTTTCAAAAAGCACCTGGCAGAAAATTGAAAGCTATTCGGAACTGGATTTACTGGAAATTGATAGAAGAAAAAGTAGTTAATAAGGCAGATGCTATGCTTTTTACATGCGAAGCAGAACTACAATTAGCAAGAGAGCCATTTCGTCCTTATCAGCCAAAAAAGGAATTCAATGTTGGTTTGGGCGTTTCCAAGCCTCCTGAATATGAGCCTGAAATGCGCAGTGCTTTTCTTAAAAAATGTCCTGAGGTTCAAGAACATTCGTATCTTCTTTTTCTTAGCCGTATTCATGAAAAGAAAGGAGTTGATCTTTTAATTAAGGCATATGCAGAAATACATACAAAAGAAGCAAAGTATAAGGAAAAAATATTGTCTGTTACCGATGGTTCAGAAGAAATAACTGATTATCAGGAAGTAAATACAAAGCTACCCAAACTGGTTATTGCAGGCCCTGGGTTAGAAAGTCCTTATGGGAAATATTTAATAGATTTGGTTTCAAAATCAGAAGCATTGCGAAATTCTGTCTTTTTCCCCGGTATGCTTAGCGGCCCTTCAAAATGGGGTGCGTTTTATGGATGTGAAGCTTTTATATTACCAAGCCACCAGGAAAATTTTGGGATAGCTATTGTTGAGGCTTTAGCTTGTGGCAAGCCAGTTCTAATCTCCAATCAGGTGAATATCTGGAAAGAGATTGAAACAACAGGCGCGGGAATAGTTGCAGATGATTCTTTAAATGGAACTATAAAAGTATTAGAAGAATGGCAATCATCATCTATCTTACAGAAACAATATATGAGTAAACAAGCCACTCAATGTTATGAAAGACTTTATTCAATAGAATCTGTTTCCCAGCGATGGATTGAATGCATACTAAAATAACAGTTACAATTTACTAGCTAATAGTAGGCCTTTAATGCAATATTTTATTAAAGTGAACCTCTTTAGTTTACTGTAATATTTACATAAATCTTTGATGTCGACTTACAATCAAGACACCTACAAAGGACCATCATTTCCTCTGCGGAATCGAATTAACCGTGTTTTATGGAATTTTGTTTCACTCGTTTTCTTCAAATTTACTCCTAACCCATTACATAGTTGGCGTTCTCTTTTACTTCGACTATTTGGCGCCAAGGTAGGGAAGGGAGTCCATGTATATCCTCAAGTTAGAATTTGGGCTCCCTGGAATCTTGAACTTGGGGATGAATGCGGAATAGCTAACGGCGTTATTCTGTATTCTCAAGACAAAATCAAGATTGGCAAACGTACTGTAATTTCTCAGGGTGCTCATATCGTCACAGGCACACATGATTATGTAAAATCTGGTTTCCCTTTGATCACTTCGCCGATCACTATTAGGGATTATGTATGGGTTGCTACGGAAGCTTTTATTCATCCGGGCGTTACCATTGGTGAAGGCTGTGTCATTGGTGCCAGGTCAGTAGTTCATAAAGATATGCCTGAATGGATGGTTTGCACTGGTCATCCATGCCAACCCATTAAGGAAAGGCCAAAAATACTTCCCGATTTAGCAAATAAGTTATCTTAAAATTTTATTCAAAAAAGTAAAATATAATGAAAACTATTGCAAATAGATATGGATGGCTTTCTAATAAGTCAGAGCATAGTCACTCGTATCTTTTACCAACTACTATTGACAATATAAAAAAATATAATGCTACTTCCCTACTAGACATAGGCACTGGAAATGGTGCTACTATTCCAACATGGGTATCACTAGGTCTACAAGTTGCAGCCATGGAACCCGATTATGAAGGTTTTGAGTTTGCAAAACAACATACACAAGCAGACGTAAGGAGATTGGGTGTGGGTGATCCTCTGCCAACAGAATGGAAAAATGCATTTGATGCAATTATATGTCTGGAGGTGGTTGAACATTTGTTTGATCCAATCCAACTTACAAAAGCAATCAATTACGCACTTAAAAAAGAAGGTGTTGTCATAATTTCTACCCCCTACCATGGTTATCTAAAAAATGTGATGTTAGCCATTATGAATAAATGGGATTTTCATCATCATCCTTTGAGAACTGGCGGTCACATTAAATTTTGGTCGAGATCTACCCTGACATCATTATTTGTTAATGAAGGTTTCTCTGAATGCTCTTTTAAGGGTGTGGGAAGGATTCCTTTTTTATGGAAATCAATGATTATGGTATTTAAAAAAAGTTAATACTCATGATCTCAGTAATTATACTCACTAAGAATGAAGAAAATGACCTCTCTACATGCTTGACTTCGGTCCGATGGTCAAACGATATCCATGTACTAGATTCTGGCAGCACTGACCAAACCATTGAAATTGCACAACGATATGGGGTAAACATCTGGTATAATTCCTTCAAGAGTTTTGGCCAGCAAAGAAATTATGCGCTTGACTATCTAACTATAAAAAATGATTGGATTTTGTTTCTAGATGCAGATGAAGTAGTAACAAATTCCTTTCGTGAGGCTATGTTTGCGGCAATCAGAACTGCCGATAATGAAGTCGCCGGATTTTACTGCTGCTGGAAAATGATGCTGGATGGAAAATGGCTAAAACATTGTGACAATTTTCCAAAATGGCAATTTAGGATTATGCGAAAAGGCAGAGCCAGGTTTCAGGATTTTGGCCATGGGCAAAAAGAGGATCAAGTAGTTGGCCGTATTGAATACATTAAAGAACCATATCTACATTATGGTTTTTCGAAAGGATGGTTTCATTGGATAGAACGGCATAACAAATACTCCAGCCTGGAAGCAATAGCAAGAATCAATAATTGCCCTCCTTTTAAGCAAATATTTGCTCGCCATAGCAGTAAGCGAAATCCTGCACTAAAATCGTGGTTAAGTAAACTTCCCGGATGGCCATTATTGAGATTTCTCCAGGCTTATCTGGTAAACTTAGGCTTCACTGAAGGTATCCCAGGATTAATTTACTGTGTCAATACTTCCTATTATGAATTTCTTATTCAAATTAAAATGAGAGAAATCAAAAGACAAAATGCTTTAATGGTTCAGGAATTCCCTGAACATAAAAAAAAATACATTAAAAAATATTCTAATTCTCTTAATTAATTTAATATTTTGTAGCTGCCTGTTAGAGAAATTTTATCTATTATTTTAAACTAGAACAATAACTACTCCTAGCCTTTTATAATATCTTTATGGAACGCATTCCAACTACACCTCCAACGATAGCCCCTTTATCTTCACATCATAAAAGACCCTTATGGTCAGTCATGATTCCCGTACATAACTGTTCTCATTTCTTAGCAGAAACCTTAAAAAGTGTTCTTAATCAGGATCAAGGAGAATTTGATATGCAAATTGAGGTGGTTGATGATGCCAGTAGTGACGCTGATGTTGAAGCTTTAGTCAAACAAATTGGACAGGGAAGAGTAAGTTATTTTTGCCAACCAACCAATGTCGGTAGTTTACGCAATTTTGAAACGTGCATTAACCGGGCAAAAGGTCATTTGGTCCATTTACTTCATGGAGATGACCGGCTTGAGCCAGGTTTCTATAACAAAATGAGTCAAATTTTTAAGCAATTTCCTGAGGCTGGTGCAGCCTTTTGCAATTATAGCTTCATTAACGAGTATGGCAAAAAAACACATGTCAATCCAGCCGAAGCAAAAAAAGATGGTATACTAACCAACTGGTTACTCCGGATAGCAGAACAACAACGCATTCAATATGTAGCCATGGTAGTACGCCGGGAAGTGTATGAAAATCTGGGTGGCTTTTATGGCGTGAATTACGGAGAAGACTGGGAAATGTGGGTGAGAATTGCAAAACATTTTCCAATTGCCTATACGCCCAAAGTGTTGGCCTCTTATAGAGGGCACAAAGGGTCATTAAGTTGGGAAAAAGCTGTAGCGGGTAGAATATTCCAAGATCTTTTAGATGCCATTCAGCTTATTGAGAAACATGTACCTGAACCCAACAGAAAAAAATTGGCTTCCCGCTCTAAAAGACATTGTGCATTATACCTTATTGGGGTAGCCAATGGAATCTGGAAAGATTCACACAACTGGTCATCAACTCAATATCAGGTCAAACAGGCACTGGCTTTTAGTAAAAAGCCACGCATTGTCTATCGCGTTTTAAAGTTATACCTTAAAGTTATCATAAATACGCTTTTTCACTATGTTAATCCTTATTCCAAATACAATTTAGATACTGAAATTGCTTTAAAAAAAAGTTAAAAGCCCATTATTTAGAGATAAAGCATAAAATATTTGACTAAGTAAAGTCATCAAAGTTTAGCTTGATAAACTGAAAATGCAACAAAATTCAGCCAATACAGACACGGAAGAATGGACATTAGTCATTGAACCCAAATCAGCATGGTTTGATCTTCACTTGGGCGATCTTTGGAAGTACAGGGATTTGCTTTCTTTATTTGTTAAACGAGATTTTATTTCTATTTATAAACAAACCATTCTAGGCCCTTTATGGTATATTATCAATCCATTGCTTACAACTTTTGTATTTACCATCATCTTCAACAGAGTAGTCAAAATACCCACGGATGAAGTGCCTCCTGCACTTTTCTACCTATCAGGTCTGGTTATCTGGAACTACTTTTCTACCTGCCTTATCAATACATCCAATACATTAACAGAAAACGCTGATCTGTTTGGAAAAGTATATTTCCCCAGAATGATCGTGCCTATATCCAGTATCATTTCTGCTTTGATTAAATTCGGCATTCAATTGGCTATCTTACTAGTCATCCTTGGTTACTACATTTATTATTTCAATAGCAATATTGGGGTAAATAGCTATATATTTTTCTTACCTATATTAGTATCTATTATTGGTGCTTTAGGCTTAGGATGGGGACTTATTGTTTCTACTTTAACCATTAAATACAGGGATTTATCTTTTCTTGTTTCATTTGGACTACAGCTTCTCATGTATGCAACCCCAATTATTTATCCCCTTTCTTTTATTGAGGCAAGGTATAAAATTCTGATACTTATCAACCCTATTACTCCTATTGTAGAAATGTTCAGATATTCTTTGGTTGGTCAAGGAGAGTTTAATGTATGGCAGGTTGGTTACAGCATTGTTTTTACATGCATCTCGCTGTTTATTGGTATCTTGATATTTAATAAGTCTGAGAAAAGTTATATGGATATTGTGTAGTATTATAGGTATGTCAGAAGTAGTAATCAAAGTAGAGAACTTAAGCAAAAGATATCAATTAGGCAGTATCAATACGGGTATCTTACTACAGGATGTAAACCGATGGTGGATGAGAGTCACCAAGAAAGGTCAATCTATTATCGTGGATGAAACAGAGGAGGAAGAAGAAAAACAAGCTTTGAAAGATAGAGATTTCTGGGCACTCAAAGATATTAATTTTGAAGTAAAAAAGGGCGAGGTTTTAGGAATCATCGGCAAGAACGGAGCAGGAAAATCCACGCTATTAAAAATATTATCCAGAATTACTTTACCTACTGCTGGTCAAATCAAAGTAAAAGGTCATATTGCCAGTCTGCTCGAGGTAGGCACGGGGTTTCACCCAGACCTCACCGGTAAAGAAAATATTTTCCTGAATGGAGCTATCCTAGGGATGACCAAACGAGAAATCAAAAGCAAACTAGATGAAATTATTGCCTTTTCCGGTGTAGAACGATATATAGAAACACCTGTCAAAAGGTACAGTAGCGGAATGTATGTTCGACTAGCCTTTGCTGTGGCAGCCCATCTTGATCCGGAAATTTTAATCATTGACGAAGCTTTGTCGGTAGGTGATATCGAATTCCAAAGAAAGTGCATGAAAAAAATGAGCCAGATAGCCAGAGAAGGTAAGACTGTTCTCTTCGTCAGTCATAGTATGGAAACCATAAAAAATCTATGTACACATGCTATCTTACTTGATTTAGGTAAAATTTATTTGAAGGGCACAGCAAAGGAGGTGTTAAAAACTTACGAGGATATAACCTTTTATAAAGGAAAACCAGAAGTATTCTGGTATAATCAAGCGCAAGCTCCAGGCAACAAAGTAGTACGGCTAATGGCGGTTAGAGCATTAAATCAAGCCCATCAGGTGACTAATACTTTATTAGACAATGAAGATATATATATTGAGATAGACTTTTGTGCTGAAGCAGAGGGTGTGTGTTTGACTAGTAGTATTCAATTATTCAACCAACAGGGCATCTTTGTATTATCCTCCGGCAACTGGCCTTCTACCACGGCCAACATTGATCCATTTTCTGGCTCCAAATTTGGCAAAGGAACTTATCGATCCAGAGTAAAAATTCCTGCTTATTTCTTGAACGAAGGATACTATATAGTCAATGTTGTATTCCTACAGAATTCAACTGTTTATGTTGCCGATACTGGAGAAGCGGTTTCTTTCACTGTTGAAGACTCTGGAGATATGCGAAAAGAGTTTAAAGAAAGCTTCGAGGGAGTTATACGGCCTAAACTGGAGTGGAACACCTGTCCTTTAGTTTTAAAGAATGCTTAAGATATATCATTAAGTTATGTGTGCCCCGGAAAAAATAAGCAGAAAAACTGAGTTGAAATTGTCTCAGCCCACGAAAATGGAGATGACCCAAAATATTCCTTTAGTCTCTGTTGTTATACCCTCTTATAATCATGCTGCCTATTTGTCAGATGCGATAGAGAGCGTCCGCAAACAAACTTATCCGAATATTGAAATTATCGTAGTGGATGATGGTTCTACAGACAACACTAAGTCTATTATGCAGAAATATCCACATGTAAAATATGTGTTTCAGCAAAATCAAGGGCTTTCTGCAGCCAGGAATACCGGAATATCAAATAGCAAGGGTGAGTTTTTAGTTTTTCTAGATGCTGATGATCTATTATATGACTATGCGATTGCTTATAATGTGGAATACTTAAGTTATTACACTGATGCAGCTTTTGTCTCTGGCGCTTATGAGGTAGTCACACACGATAAGAGGAATATAGATTTAGATAGAAATGTAATATTATCGGATCATTATCTACATACCTTAAAAGGTAATTACATAGGAATGCATGGCACTGTGATGTACAGGCGTTTTGTGTTTAATGAGTTTTTGTTTGATACTTCGCTGCAGGCCTGTGAAGACTATGACATCTATCTTAAGGTAACCCGCTATTATCCGGTTGTCCATCATACTAAAAGGATGGCTGCCTACCGAATGCATTCCAGCAATATGTCGAGTAATGTTCCAATGATGCTTGCACAAGCCTTGAAAGTATTGAAAAACCATGAGCCATTGTTGCAGTCTGATGAGGAAAGAAAAGCGCATGAAGTAGGAGTTCAAGCGTTTATAGATTATTACTGCAGGCATCTCTTCAATGTCTTAAGGGTAGGAAATATTAAGCCATCTAAGGATATGATTAACACTTTGCGCAAATACAAACCTAAATATTATTATTTATACACGGCCGCTGATCTGATTTTAAGAAAAATGAAGTTAAGAAAATTAGCACCAGATTTTGTATTTCAGGTTTTACATAAACTTGGAATCTATCACAACTACACCCCTAAGAGTACTCAGGTAAAATTTGGAGATTTGGGAAGAAACACACCCTTTAGTACCATGTTTGGATACGACAGAGGGGGGCCTGTAGATCGCTATTATATTGAGAATTTTCTGCAACAGGAAGCTGACAATATTTATGGACATGTGTTAGAAATTGGTGACAATGATTATACACTCCGTTTTGGAGCAGAAAAAGTAACACAAAGCGATATACTACATGTTGATGATAGTAATCCTAATGCCACCATTGTTGCCGATCTGAGCCATGCACCACACATTCCTGACAACTCTTTTGATTGCATTATATTGACTCAGACACTCCACCTGATTTATGATTACAAAGCAGTTATAGAAACATGTTTTCGTGTCCTAAAGCCCGGAGGAAAATTATTACTAACTGTTCCTGGAATCACCCCTATTGATTGTGGCGAATGGGAAAAGAGTTGGTTATGGTCTTTTACAGCCTTATCGATAGAAAAGATATTACATGAAGTATTTCCTATTCACCAGATCGAGGTGAATTCATTTGGTAATGTATTAGTTGCAACAGCCTTTTTATATGGAATGGGATTACCGGAGATGAAGAAAGAGGATATGGAATACTTTGACCCAAGCTTTCCAGTCATTATCACTGCCACTGCAACTAAACCTGAAAATAAGAATGGCTCTCTATCGAAAAATTCAGAATATTAGAAAAAGGATTTTTAATAATCCAAAGCCTCTGGTTTTGATGTACCATAGAATAGCCACTCCTCTTTCAGACCCCTGGAATCTAGCTGTTTGCCCTGATAATTTTCAACAGCAGCTTCAAGTCCTTAAAGAAACAGGTAGTGTCATTTCAATGGCAGAGTTGCTTCAACAGGTGGAAAAGAGAAAGCTCAATCAACGCTATATCGTATTAACCTTTGACGATGGATACATAGACAATTATTCTACCGCCAAACCCATGTTAGAACAGTATCAAATACCTGCTACCTTTTTTATATGTTCCAAACATTTAGGTGTCAAAAAGGAATATTGGTGGGATGAGCTAGCGAATATTGTATTACATGTAAAAGTACTTCCTAGAATTCTGTCATTAGAAATCAATAAGAATATTATAACTTATGATTTAAATAATGAGAAAATTTTAGATGAAGAGTTAGATGAAAAACATCATCATTGGCGATACGAACAAGCTCCACCAACATTAAGAGCACAACTTTATCTACAACTTTGGGAAATGCTAAGCCCATTAACTTACGAAGTACAGCAACAAATTGTCAATAATCTTAGAGAATGGGCAGGTTTAGAAGCGTCAAGTAGAAGTGAATATACCTGTATGACAGATGAACATGTAGAACAGTTAGCTAATCACAATTTATTTTCAATTGGCGGGCACTCAGTAACCCATCCTGCCCTGTCATGTCATTCAGAAGCTATGCAATTTCAAGAAATTAATAATAATAAAAACTTCCTGGAAACCCTTATAAGGACTGAAGTTACCTCTTTTGCTTATCCCTCAGGTGTTTATGATGAAATCACTATAAAAGTGCTTAAGGAGCTTAATTATAAAGTAGCCTTTACCACACAACCACGAACAATTGATGGTAACAATGACCCATATCAACTGGGTAGGTTTCAAGTGGATGATTGGACGGGTGAAGAATTTAGAGAAATTTTAGCAGATTGGCTGTAGCGTTAATTGATGTTTATGAGTGTAAAACCTGTAGTATCAATTCTCACCTGCTTCTATAACGAAGCTCGTTTTTTAGATGAGGCAATACAAAGTGTATTGAATCAAGAGTTCCAGGATTGGGAACTACTTTTAATTGATGATGGATCGACCGATAATAGCACTACTATAGCAAAGCGATATGCTGCAGAATATCCTGAAAAAATAATATATAAAGATCATCCTGGACACATTAACAAAGGGCTGAGTGCTAGTAGAAATTGCGCTCTAAAAATAGCATCAGGTGAATTTATTGCATTATTAGATGCAGATGACATGTGGTTTCCTAATTATTTAACGCACCAATTTGAAATTATGCGAAGGTATGATGTGGCGATGATTTGTGAGGCTAGTGAATACTGGTATAATTGGGAATATCCAGAGATGATAAATTCAGTTATACCCATTGGTACAAAAGAAGATAGAGTTTGTACACCTCCAGAATTGATGATAGACTTATATCCATTAGGGAAAGGGGCAGCACCTTGTCCATGTGCTATTATCATGAATAAGTTTAAATTAAAAAAACATGGAGGATTTAATGAAGCCTTCTCTGTATATGAGGATCAGGCTTTTCTAAGCAAATTTTACTTGAATGAAAACATATATATTTCTTCATCTTGCCATAATCGCTATAGACAAAGAGAAGGTTCCATTGTAAGTAACTCATTTCTTAATGGGAAATATCATGATGAAAGAAGCCGATTTTTAAAGTTTCTTAAACAATATGTCAAAACTCATCAAATTGAAAGTTTGACAATTTCAAGACTAATTAATAGAGCATTATTTCCGTATAATCATCCTTTTCTCTTCAGTATACTTGATGCTGTTTCATCAAATACTAAAAAACTCTACATGAAAATTTTGTCAAAAATTGTAATGATTTAACATACATTGATTGTCTCAAAAATAATTAATCATGGAGAGATAAAGAGCCCTAAAATTAATTTGGTAAAGATAAACACTGTTATTTTTCTAGCAATATGAAGGCTATAAATACAAAAAAGTTTAGTTATAAAATTAATAGCTGTCAGAACTGAATTGAAGTGCCCTCTTTTAGTGTAAAATAAATCCTATTAGAAAAATCTTTAGAAATCTTGAAATCATGAAGTACATTAAGCAGTTAGATTCAATAAGAGCAATAGCAGTTATCTTTGTCATTATCAGTCATTGGACTGCAGAAGAAAATGTTATAAATGAATTTCAAATAGGGCCCATAGGGGTAAATATTTTCTTTGTACTTAGCGGTTTTCTAATAACTTGGATATTATTCGAGTACAGAGATAAAGCAGAATCTCTTCATTCATCAAAGACTGCAGTATTAAAAAACTTTTATTTCAGAAGAACTCTGAGAATTTTTCCCATTTATTATCTTACAATTTTCGTATTGCTACTTTTTCACAAAAGTACAGATACAAATATTCAATCTGCATTTCTGTATTATTTAACCTACACTTCAAACTTTTATTTGTATAAAATGCAAGCTTGGGATGGAATGCTTTCCCATTTTTGGTCCTTAGCAGTTGAAGAGCAGTTTTATTTGATATGGCCTTGGATTATCTTATTTATTAATAAAAAGTATTTTTTGCCTGTGATTGTATGTTTTATCCTAATTGGTACTATATCTCAGATCATATTTCTTAATATAGAAATGGGCTTTGGATTAACTTTCACCTGCTTCGATTCTTTTGGTTTAGGTGCATTACTTTCATGGCAAATCACACAAAAAAAGAAAGGTCTTAATAAATTTTACTCAATTTTAACCATAATCGCTTCTTTAGCTTTGGTCATATTTGTTTTAGATAGATTAGGTATGATATCCTATGTTCCATTCAGAACCATCGTATCTATAATTGCTCTGTGGGTAGTAACTTATATCATGCAGCACCAGCAGACAAATAAACTTAAATTCAAATTCATATTGAACAACCCAATTTTGATTTTTATAGGAAAAATTAGTTATGGTATTTACGTTTATCATCTTATTATACCTTCATTCTATTACAAAATTTTAAGTCGCATCTTGCCTGAAGCAGGTGTTGATAGCTATTGGGTGAAGTTGTTTTTGCTACAAAGTGCACTTTTGTTATTGCTAATTTCTTGGCTTTCCTATATACTCATTGAAAAAAGATTTCTTGTTCTGAAAAAACATTTCAGTTATTTGTCACAAAGAAAACATGATAGTACTTATGCTTAAAACATATTTTTAATATAAGCCAAATTGTTTCCTAATATTAGTAGATCCATTCTACCCCAAGTAATAGACCTTGATTATTAGAAAGTTTTCCTCTATCTACTCCAAAAATCCCTTTAACTGATAAACGAGAGAAAAGCTTCCAACTGAGTTCCAGCAAAGCATTCATCTGCCGTTTTGATGGGGTAAAAAGCTCATCATTATGAAAATTACCATAATGTTTGGTATAGGTAATCAGTGTTTTGTAGGTTAATGGCTGGGTAATAATACCAGACAATCCCACATGGAAACCCTGAATTCTGTTGCTCATAATACTTCTCCAATTATTTGAATTGTTTTCACCAATAAAGTAATTAGAGGCCTGCCTTCTGCTAATAAATAAAGGAGTACCTATGATCTGGTTATAGTAAGTCCAACCGGAGGCATAAGTGGCATCATTATAATAGTTATATTTTCCATCAGTTGCCTTGAGTCCCCCTTGGTATTGGGTACTAATGTATTCCAACACCATATGATCGATCCACTTTTTGTTATGCCTCTGAAAAGATGCTCCTACCAGCCGATCACGGCTTAAAAGCATCATTCCTTTACTCTTAGCAGGTTCTTGCGCTAGAGGCACATAGCCTCTCTCAAAAATTGATTGTGTGTACAACCTCACGTGAAATTGAGAAATCTGATAATTCATTCCCCAATCCCATACACCCATATGGTCTCCTAATCCTTGATGTCCGTACTTACTTTTACTGGAAGCTGCTATAACCACCTGGAAATAATCTGATAATTGGTGGGGAAGCTGTCTGTTCTGCTTTTGCCCTCCCCAGATAGCAAAGTGAGCCATACCCCCATATAAGTTTATAGCCTCCTTACCCACTTTTAGATATAGTGATTTCTCATGTAAATAGGATCCTTTTACTACTCTTTCCTGTCCCATCCAGCCATGTAGCAAGGAAAACTTTATCTGCAACCAAGGCCATTGCAATATTGGTACAGGCACAAATCCATTAGATTGGACGCCTACTTTAGGAATGGGGCGTGCATTACCACTAATGGCTAGAGAACCACTGGATAATAGTGAGTCAACCTCTCCTACCCTAACCTTTTCTCTCCCTCCTGTAATCTGCCAGGTTTTAAATTTCATTTTCCCATAGAATTCCTGTACCCAATAGCGTTCTGCGAAGAGGTTACCAACCAGTTCTGCCGCTGTTTCCAGCTTAAAGGATTTAAATTTCAGGCTATACTTACCCGATACATCCAAAATTATATCTTGAGGGTTATCAGGGATCAGATCGTACTGATTGGAAACTATCCATAAGGGTTGGTAGGGTTTGGTAGCATAAGAAGTATAAATACCTGCCGCAAAGGTTAAAGTATCTTTTTGTGCAAGAGTCACTTTACTCCAGCACTGGCTTATCAATGCCATGGAAATAATATAAATTCTCAAGATGATAGTTATAAAAGGAATTACAGTATAAAAGCTTTATCCTGGGCTTTTGTATGTCGTAATTAAGTTGATAATCTATAGAATTTTGAACTTAATGCGCTGTAATTTACAGATAGGCTAAGATAATAATCCAATTGTTTGGGCATGCATTTGTAACAAGAAAAATAGAATATTCTATTGTAGAGTTTACTTTCACTATGTAGGGCTAAAGAAAATACTACTATGTTGTGAGTGATAGGATTCCTTTTACCGTCGGGGTGAAATCAAAAAAAGTACCTCCTAAAGAATAGGTACTTTGGGTGGACTAGGGGTAAAAGAATATTTACTGATAAAAGTGTGTATCCCTGTTTTTTTCCTCAGCGCTTGGTCAGAATCTTACGCTGTATGAAGCATGATCAATGTTTTGTGTACATCAATAAAATCAAAACTGTACATTGGTGCTATCAATGACTTATGAGTTTTTTGATACATTAGCTAGTGGTTCAAAGCAGTATTTACTAAAGTAAACTATTGTAGTCTATTTATTATGAATATAAAAAGCTTTAAACATATCATAACATCTGTTTACTTCGTCACTGCTATATGGCTGTTATTCTTTTTTCCATTTACCCATGCCTCTCGCCTTAACCCTGATGCACAGCGGTATATTACCTTAACACCCTTTAAGAATACCTTTCATTATATTCAAAACGCCTGGCAGCATCCTGATTCTAGAAATCTTCTGGAATTGCTAGCGAACGTAGGGGGCAATATTATGCTTTTCGTACCTTTTGGCATAATACTTTTCAATATAGGAGTACAAAACAGGCCCAAAGCTTTCCTCACTGGCTTATTGTGCAGCTTTATCATAGAGAGTCTTCAGATTCTTACCTATGTAGGCAATTTTGATGTGGACGATATTATTTGGAATACTACCGGCACCCTAATAGGTTTTGTGGTGTGGCAAGAATGGGTAAATAGAACACAAAGGACTGCTATTTGTCATTAATAAATTTATCTCCTAATCATTAATGGTTGCCAAGCATGCCTCCTGGCCGCAGACCATCGGCATGACAATAAGAGAGGCTCTGTGATTCTAAATTTGGGATACTTGCTTCAATTGTTTTCTCTCATAATGATAGGGGAGTCAGTAAAGGGGCGTTAGATAGTCAATCATGCTGTGAATAGCTATGCATATCTCTCCGTTTTATATTTTCAGGAGGCAGTCAAGCACTATTACATTGCTGAAAGGCTGCTTTACATTATAAGATTTGCTGCTGATCTACTTTCAGATGAAAAGAAAATTCAATGAAAGCTGAAAGTTATCAAGCCGGATAAACTTTTTTTATTATCTTAAAGTATTCCTATTAGAGAATACCTCAACTTTTCAAGTGTGTCTCGAGTAAATAAAATCTACCACTGTCATGTCAATCACAAATAAATTTCCAGGAGGTAAAAAGCCTCAGCCTTCGCAAAAGATAGACCCTTTACAACTGGAACTACTGGAAATGTTTTCTTCCCGAAAAATGACCCCAGAAGAACTAAGAGATATTAAATTGCTCATTGCCAACTATTACGCACAAAAGGCTGATGAAGCGATGGACCGTTTATTTGAAGAAAAAGGTTGGGATGTTCAGGAAAAGGTTAAAGAATGGGGAGAAGGTCATTACCGCAAAAAAAGTAAATAATGACAGTGTCCACTGGGGCAGTATCCACTGGGGCAATGTCCAGTAGTCGGCACCCCGGTGGGGAAGCATCTGCTAGGAAAGTCATTGTGCTAGATATCAATTGCCTATTGCAAATACTACCCAGAAAAGCACCTAAGCGTTGGCTTTATGACTTAATTTTGCAAGGCAGAGTGCACTTAGCCTTATCTTCTGAAATCATATTGGAGTATAGAGAAATTTTGGAACAAAGGACTAATGCCTTGATAGCAGAAAACATCATAAAGGTTTTACTTGAGTTGCCTGATACACGAAAAATAGATCCAAGCTATAAGTGGTTATTAATCAGAGATGATCCGGACGATGATAAGTATGTTGACTGTGCCATAGCCTCAAATGCCGATTATGTGATAAGTAACGACAGGCATTTTAATATTTTAAGAACTGTAAATTTCCCTCAAATAACCTGTCTGAAGTTATCTTCAGTTAAAAAGTCTATGTTTTAGCAATTTCCTTTCTATACCACGGACAGATCAATCTGTGTATTATTTCAGTTTTTAATCATATACATAACCAAGGATCAAGGAGTACGACTTAAGGTAGCACTCATTCAGGGTAAATTAAGACTTTAATGGAAGATATAAAGAAAAATAAAACCTTTAATCACCTCAGATCAAGGCTATTCTCATTACTGATTTTTATGTCATCCCGAATGCAGGTGCGGAATCTTAAAAAAATATTTGGGTATGCTTTCCTGTAAAGTCAATATAGTGATGAACTCGATTTCTCTCTTAAAGGTAGCCGTTTATTGATTAACAGGTATTTTAAATACTTTCGGTATCTCTATGACAAGTGATGGTAGGAATGGCAAAGAGGCCTCCTGGCCGCAGACCGTCCGCATGATAGTCAAAAAGGATTTGTGATACTTGCCTCAAGTGTTTTCTCTCGAAATGACAAGGGAAGCAGTCCGATGAAAAGAAAATTCAATGGAAGCTGGAAGTTATATGGCAATTTTTTTCACTATCCCATAGCAATCACTACTCTTGACTACATTGTTTGATTTTTTAAAATTATTTATCTTTAATATTTTGTAGTAACAGGAAGCAAATAACGTAAACTTATAAAAGAAGTATGGAATCAGTATTATTTTCTCCAAAGACTAAAGAAGAGGTAAAATTATTAGAAAAACTCGCTAAACAAATGCGGATTAAAATTACCATCCTCAATGATGAAGACAAAGAAGACGCTGCATTGCTTCGTGCCATGTTAACAGGCCGGACAGGCAAACAAGTCAGTAAAGAAGAGATTATAAAAGCTCTTTCTTAAATGAATGTTACTTTTGACAATAGCTTCTTAAAGGATATCCCTTAGCTTAAGGACACAGTACGGCTGGCTTATCGTATCCGGCTGCTGAGGTCGGTTTTCCTCCCAACCTGTTGGTCTCTTTCTAAGTCATTCAACCTACCCCTGATAAGCAGATTTCCCGTTTAAAAAATATTTAAAAAATACCTCAAAGAGGTGTTGTATTATTAAATACCTGTCTATACATTTGATAAACAAAAGGCTGAAAGAAACATAGCCGTAATTTCTACAATTTACACATCTAGGCAATAGTCTGGCGTAGGTTTTCTGGCGTCAGGAGTGGCTCCTGATTGTTGCTGTCAATAAACTATTGTGTCCCGAAATTGGCGTTATCACATGGGTAGTTAATAACCCAATTGTGTTGAAAGATGCTTTTATTAGTCCAGAGTAGTATTGAGTTACTCAACCTCTAAGATGGCAACGGCCTGAAAGATATAATTAATAACCTGAATAAACCTTATACCTGTTTATAAAACCCATGAGCGTGTTGTAGTCTAGCGGCTCCTACATGTTGTACAACCATAGTCAGAAACGGCTTCCCTGACGTGGCCTGTCCTCATGGGTTTTTCTTTTCTATTCTACTTAATAACCTATTTTGGTACACCTCCTATTCTTAATATTTTTTCCCCTGTCAGTCCAAACTGCATTTTAAATGCACACCAAAGGCTGTCTGGTTCTATCTAAAATACCCCCCCCTCCTATACTACTCTTACTTTTAATAAATTTGTCTATAGTCTTTTCTATCGTCCTCATAATCAACCAGAAAATTCACTAACCTACACCGGAGAGATTCGTAAATTTATGTAGGCAACTATGTGAAAATGCTGAAAATTGCCGTTATTTATTATAGGCAACGCACAGCGATAGGGCAAAATCGGAACGCTGCTGCTTTCTTCCCACGCTTGTGACCAAAGCTGCCAAAACCAAGTAAGCTGTCGCCTGGTTATATCAGATAAAGTTTGGGTACATGAAAAACTACTATCAGATATTGGGTGTGCCCTCCCATGCCACCCATTATGAAATAAAAAAAGCGTACCGGCATCTGGCTTCTCAATATCATCCCGACAAAAATGTACAGGGGACAGATCATACCCTTTTTTATGAAGTCAACGAAGCTTATCAGATCCTGGGCGATCCGCTAAAACGGGCCTCCTATGATTACTATCACCGACTCCATCAATATACTTTTGAAACCTCCACCTATACCCCTCCGGTCGCTGAGACAAACACCCAGCCCTATGCAGCCCGTAGAACTTCCGAAAATACGGTAGAACAGATCAGGCCTTACCTCAAATATGCCCACTGGATCTCCAGAGCCTCTTTTGTCTTTACCCTGCTGATCTTCCTTGATTTTTTCCTGCCACAAAAAGTTAGTCAGGAACAAATACAATTCTTTGTACTGAACCAGGGCGTAGAACAACCCGGCGATTTTATCCTCATCACCAATCAGCAGCAGAAGGTATCCCTTTCTACCGATTTTACGCGCTACTATGCGCCTTACCCCTGGGTGAATATTTACAGAACCCGGATTTTTTCGCACATAGCCCGTATTGAAAGAGCAGATCGTCCGAATATTCAGGCCGAACCCTATTATAGTATCTACAGCACTTTTATTTTCATGCCCATGATACTGCTCATTATTTCTACCATTGGTACGTTTATCAAAGGGTATCCTGAGCTGAATTTTAACTGTGGTGTGGTTTGTGTGGTGTTGTCTTTAATCACCGCCTACCTGCTCTTTTTCTCCTGAACCAACAGGTGCTATCTCCGTTTGAAATCTGCTGAATTGGATGAAAGCAGCGTCGTTAAAAGTTAACGAATCTAACAAAAATTAGAACCCATCTCCCCCCAATTTGGGGGATTTCCTGGGCGTATCCTATTTCCGCTTTCCGTTTCTTATTGATCATGCTGAATAATCCTTATATTTCCAGGAAAAATAGCAAGCGTTACCCTACACCATTTTTCTTTTATTTATGCTACATCGTTTTCCTATTTTACTTCTGTTTCTGAGTGGCATGATGGCCAGTAGCTGGCTGTCAAGCTGCAGTACCCTGGAAACCACTGGTACGGAAGAAGGCCTTGCAGGGGGAGATACCGCCGGGTTTCACGTGCCTGTAGAGTATTACAAACTTGATAACGGACTGAAAGTCGTGCTTTCTCCCGATCAAACTTCCCCTACGGTAGTCGTAGCTGTTTATTATAATATCGGTTTTCGTATCGAACCCCGCGACCGTACAGGTTTTGCCCACCTTTTTGAACATATGATGTTTCAGGGGTCTGAAAACCTGGGCAAAATGGAGTTTGTCAAGTTGGTGCAACAGAACGGGGGTGTCCTCAATGGTTCTACCCGTTTCGACTATACCAATTACTTCGAGATCCTGCCTGCTCATAAACTGGAAACAGCGCTCTGGGCTGAGGCAGACCGTATGCGGGGACTCGACATCACCCAGGAGAACCTGACCAACCAGCAGGGAGTGGTGAAAAATGAAGTGAAAGTCAATGTGCTCAACCAGCCTTATGGCGGTTTTCCCTGGCTGGATATGCCCCAATATGCCAACGAAAACTGGTACAATGCCCATAACTTCTATGGTGACCTAGAAGATCTGGACGCTGCCACCCTCAATGATGTACAACAGTTTTTTGACACCTATTATTCACCAAACAATGCAGCCCTGGTTGTGGTAGGCGATTTTGAACCCTCAAAAGCCAAACAGTATATTGAACAATATTTTGCCGGGATTCCTTCTGTCAACCTCCCGCAGCAGCCTGATATCCTGGAGCCACGTCAGGAAGAAGCGAAGCGCTTTGTCAAAGAAGATAAACTGGCTAACAGACCTGCTCTGGCGATTGCTTATCACATGCCGGAACGGGGTACTCCTGAGTATTATGCCATGGGCATGATAGACCAGATCCTGCTGCAGGGAGATGATGCCTGGCTCTACCAGAAGCTGGTGCAGGACCGGGGGCTGACTGGCGATGTGAGTGGCGGCATCAATGCAGCCCTAGGTAATATGTATAACTACAATGGCCCTATGCTGTGGATGGCCAGTCTGATCTACGATGGCAGCACGCCCGCTGATACCATACAATCTGTCATCCAACAAACCATCGATAGCCTGCAGCAACAACCTGTCAGTCAGGAAACCCTGGACCTGGCACTAGTTAAAATTCGCTCCGACTTCTACGACAATATCAGCAGCTTTTTTGGCTTTGGCCGGGCCGACCTGCTGGCCAGCTTTGCCTTGTTTGATGATAATCCGGAGAAGATCAACCAGTTGGAAGAAAAGTTCAGGGAGGTGACTCCGCAACTGATTCAGGAAACAGCGCGGGAGTACCTGCGCCCTACGAACAGTACCGTACTGATTATAGACCCTCAAGCCCCTACCAACTAATTCATTAGAGATGAAAAACACCCATATATTTTTATTCTTTTTTTTGCTCTTGGGCAGCTTTCACTGGGGATATACCCAGAAACAGACCCCTCCCGCAGGCGGAGAGCCCAAGGATTTTACCTTACCCAATAAAGAAGAAGCAACCCTGGAGAACGGGATGGGCTATACACTGGTGCCTTATGGCGCGATTCCTAAAGTACAGATCAACCTCATTGTGAAGACCGGGAATATTCATGAGGAAAAAAATCAGGTGTGGCTGTCGGATCTCACAGGCAACCTGATGAAAGAAGGCACAACCAGTACCAACAGCAAAGAACTGTCGGTGAAAATGGCCCGGATGGGAGGCGAACTTAATATCAATGTGAGTGGTAACTTCACCACAATCTCCGGCAATGTATTGTCAGAATTTGCGCCCGAACTGATTCGCCTGATTGCTGAAGTAGTGCAACAACCTGCTTTTCCTGCTTCCGAACTGGACCGGCTGAAGAACGATTTGCAACGGCAGTTGAGTGTACAGAGCAACACCCCTCAGGCACAGGCACAATCCCAGTTCTTTGCCATCATGTATGGGGATCATCCTTATGGCCGGATTTTCCCTACCCAGGAGATGATTAGCAGCTATACGCTAGAACAGGTAAAGCAGTTTTATCAGGGTAATTTTGGCGCGCAGCGCAGTGTGCTGTATGTGGTGGGTAAGTTTGACAAGGATGCGGTTACCGACGCCATTCAGGAAAGCTTTCAGAACTGGACGAAAGGACCGGCGCCTGTCTACCCGGAAGCAACGGCACAATCTACCAAAGAAATGGAAATTATTGACCGTCCGGACGCCCCGCAATCTACCCTGATGATCGGCTTACCCGTGCCAGACCCTACCAACCAGGATTATATTTCTCTGGACGTGATGGATGCCCTGCTGGGCGGTTCTTTTGCTTCCCGCATCACCAGTAATATTCGGGAAGATAAAGGTTACACCTACTCCCCTTCCAGTACCATCGATATAGAAAAAGGGACAGCTCTCTGGTATGAGCAGGCAGACGTGACCACGGAATACACCCAGGCCTCGTTAGATGAAATCAAAAAAGAAATTGAACGGCTGCAACAAGAACCACCCGCTCCGGAAGAACTGGAAGGGATTCAGAACTACCAGGCAGGCATTTTTGTGTTGCAAAACTCTTCTCCCGGCGGCATCATCGGGCAGCTAAACTTCCTGGACCTTCACGATCTGCCAGATACCTTTCTGACCAACTATGTGCAGAATATCTATGCTGTGAGTCCGGAAAAGATACAGGAAATGACGCAGAAGTATTTAAAAACCGACGATATGACTTTGGTGATTGTAGGAGACAAAAACAAGATAGAACAGCAAATAGAAGGAGCCCAACTGCAACCCAGGTAAGCCACTGGCATCTTTACACCCAAAGAAAGTTGTTGGAATACCACAAAAAACCTTCTGTGACGAGGAATAGAGAATGACTCTCCCTCAATAACAGAAGGTTTTTTTTTCGTTTATTTCTTTACTTCCACCCAATCCACATAACTACACACCATCCCCCCAATTCAACATTTATCATTTATCATTCAAAATTCAACCTTCCTCACTCAACATTCAAAATTAAACATTCAACATACCTCATTCAACCCTCAACATTTCACCATTCCCCCACTCTACCAATCCTTCAGTCCTTCACTCCTTCCATCCTTCAATCAAGCTCTGCTTTTCACAACCCCTTCCATGAGTCCACGCATATAGCCCAGGGCAAACAAGGTCCCGATAGTACTATACCCCGGATGTTCATTGCTATCCCCTGCCATGGTCGGTACGTGGTCTGGCCGGATAGGCCCTCTGAACCCCACATCATAATAAGTCTGCATGGCTTTGTACATATCCGTTTTACCGGCATCATGAAAAGTCTCTTCAAAATTGTTTTTGTGACCCCGCACATCTCTGAAATGCACAAAATGGATCTTACCCCGCTTTCCAAAGTACTCAATGGCTGCCGGAATATCCACCCCTTCTCCTTCGCCACCCATAGAGGCAAAACTGCCCTGACAAAAGGTAAGACCATTGCTGGAGCTGGGCACAATTTCTATCAGGCGTTTGAAAGCGTCCACCGAGGTCATAATGCGGGGAATGCCTCGGATACTGTCAATAGGAGGATCATCGGGATGCAGCGCCAGTTTCACACCGTTTTTTTCAGCCTCCGGCACCACCGCCTTGAGAAAGTAAGTGATATTGTCCCACATCCCTTCATGCGTCAGTTCACCATACTCTTTAATAGGGGCTTCCTCTTTGATATCTTCTATATCAAAAGCACTGACCAGAGCACCTCCGCGGCTAGGTCGGTCCATCGTCGTACGGGCCCAGCTGATGACCGGCATCCAGTTGTAGCAGACCGTATCGATGCCCAGCCTGGCAATATTTTCCATGAAAGTGATAAAGTGCTCAATTTCTTCATCCCGGCCTTCCAGCCCCAGTTTCGTTTTGGTATACAGGGAGGGTGGCCCTTCTATGACGCTGAGCTGCAACCCCTCTTTTTCCCAAGCCTCCTTCACCGCTTTGATCACCTGAAATTCCCAGTTGTTGGCCTGATCCATACCCACCATCTGAGGATTGATACCACCCACCGCTCCCAGAACATCCATTTGCCTGGCCAAAGCGACCTTGCGGGGTTCTATTCCCCAGAAGTAAGCCAGACACATCTGCATGCCGGCATCCCTGACAAAGTCTATTCGATCCGTTGATTTCTTTTCAGAAACTGAAAGTTTTTTGTCAGTGGGCTGACTCGAGGGTATAAGTGTGCTGCCCGCTCCTGTGACGGAGAGTGCTGCCAGGGAAGCACTTTTTTTGATGAAGTCTCTGCGTTGGTTATCCATGGTAATGTTTCAGATGGTTGTTTGAGGTGAATTTCGTATGAGTGCTTTCCAGATCTCGTGCCTGCTGGCCTGCTAATGTCTGGAAAGGTACTTTCAATATACTAAAGGACAGGCTGAAATGATACTGATTCTTCTAAGAACCGCTGAAAATGATGGCTACTTTACTGAAATTAGCGTTAAAGTATACAAAGACTAGGCTGTGTCTGATCAATATTTTTGAATTTGAAAAGCGAAAGATTTTGTTCTTAGACGAGTGTGCTTTTTGACGGCATAGCCAGAGCTATGGTGGAAAAAAGACAGGAAGTATAAGGGCAAAAGAGCGTCTTTTAGGATCAAAGGATATATATCAGACACAGCCTAGAACCCTGCCGAATTTTTTGTAATTTATGGTCGACAATGCCCACAAGTGGATAAGGCCACTTATAAAAGCTGAAGGTTGCAGAAAACAACTTCAGGTAAGGGCATGGTGACCCCTACTTGCTAAAAAAAATAGCCGCATAGCGTACTTGGATAACTAATTATAAATATAGTATTTATAATTTCTTTAGTATATTATTGTTTTTCCAAGAAAATTTAAATGTTAATAAAATTAGCATAACTAAAAATATTAGCTTTACGTAATATCTATTATTACGAAAAATAAGCTATACACCAAGCGCTAAACTATTTGAAACATGAAAAAAGGAATCATTATCGCATTAATACTGTGGGCTGCCTGTATGGTTGTGATTGGATGGAAGCTCCCCTCCCTCCTGATGATACTTTTATTTTTGTCAGGAAGTATTATGGTAGGGCTGTTAAGCTTTTATTTTCTGTTCCGCCAGGTTTACCGGGTTACTTCCAAAGCGACCAGGATGCTGAAAAGGGAAAGCCACAAAGCGTTTACCTCGCTGAATCTGTTTTACCGACTGGAGAAGGTGAACGTATCCCAGGGTGTAAAACAGCTGCATGCTGTAGAAAAAAAGGTAAAGCTTTTACTGCGTCTGATCCGCCAACGCTTCGCCGAACAAAGCCTGACAGCCCTGCGGTTCCGGGAAGAAGTAGAATCCTGTGCACAAAAGATTATCCAGAACCTGGGGCAAATTGCGTATCACAAAGAATCGTTATCTTCTGTCAATCCCGGCCTATGGCAGGATCAGCTCCGGCAACTACAGCGCCTGGGAGTATCTACCAGCCATACGGCTTTCCATGACTTACAGCAGAACCTCAAGACCTATGAAAGCATGGGCAAACAATGCAAGGAACTGCTTTCTGAAAATGATCAGCTGCTGGCACAAATGGATGAAGCTATCATCGTGCTGAACCGGGAGAATTACGAAATATTGTCGGGAAAGTATCAGCATCTGCTGCCCGTGCAGGATTCCTTTATTTATAAATTTTTGAAACAATAACTTTAATCCTAACACAATGGAAACAAAAAAAACAACTACCCAGGAAGGCCTTTCTCTCAAGCCTGTGACGGAATCAGTGGTGCTGGAAGAATTATCATTAAATGACTCTGAAAAGAAACCGAAGAAAGATCCCGTAGTGGAAGAGAAAACCAGCCAACTGGCTGAAGAGCTGCTCTCTACTGATTTACAAGATCTGACCAAGAAAAGATATGTCAATGAAATGGGCATGAAGCATCAGACGGCCATGGCTCATCACTCTAAAATCCTGGATCAGTCGGTCCGGACGCTGTCCCATTCACAGGATGGTAGCAAAGTGGCTAACTCGCTGCTGGACCTGCGTAAACAGGTGGAAGAGATTAATCCTAAACATTATAATCTCAACAGCCCCAGCAGTGCGGGTTCCCGTTTTTTCAGAGGTTTATTGGGTAAGAAAAATGCAGTGAGCCGCTACCTGGAAAAATACGAAGCCTCTTCTGCAGTGATTGCCGATATTATCAAAAGCCTGGAAGCAGGTCGACAACAACTCAGCGATGATAACAAGACGCTGGAGATTGATAAACAGCACATGAGGGATACCCTGGATGGACTCCGGAGGGCCATTGTCATGGGGCAAAGCCTGTATGAAAAACTGGAAGAGAAAGCAAGGCAAATGGAGCCCGACAGTGATGAAAAACGCTTTGTGGAAGAAGAACTGCTTTTTCCTTTGAACCAGCGTATCCTGGACCTGCAAACCTCATTGGCCGTCAACCAGCAGGGGGTCATCTCCTATGATATGCTGATCCGTAATAACCGTGAGCTGATCACAGGGATCAACAGGACCATTACTATCACGGCCAGTGCGCTGCGCGTAGCTGTCACTACCCGTCTTGCTTTGAACAACCAGCGCAGGGTACTCGATGCGAAGCGGAAAGTAGATCAGACCACAACGGATCTGATTGAAGACAATGCTCGCGTCCTTCGTACTCAGGGAATGGAGATACAAAAGCAGGCGACAGCTTCTACGCTGGATGTAGAAAAACTCACCGCTGCCTTCAATACCTTGAATCAGGCTATGGATGAGATCTCCACTTTCCGGAGAGAATCCATTCCTATGATGCGCCAGCAGGTAGAGAAGTTTCAGCGACTGACCGATGAAGCTTCCGCTACCATCGCCCGTATGGAGAGAGGCAATGCCATCAAAGAAGCGGTCATTCTGGATATTACCGATACCAATTCGTAAGGTAAATCATAGAATTATGGTAAAGGGTTACATCCATCGGTAACCCTTTTTTTTGGCAAACCAAGGCCGTCCAGAAGAAATTAATTGGTCGTGCTTTTCCTCATTGTCACCCTACAGTCAACCCCTTTTATTACTGGGCACTCACCCGCCAGATGGTGTTACCCGCATCATCCGCCACCAGCATGGAGCCATCGGGCAACATAGCGATACCTACTGGCCGGCCATAGACCTCATTCTGCTCAGCATTGGCAATAAACCCTGTGAGGAAATCTTCCGGCTCACCACTGGGTTTTCCATTTTGAAACGGTACAAACACCACCTTATAACCTACAAATTCAGAATGATTCCAGGAACCATGCTGTCCGATGAAAGCGCCATTTTTGTACTGGGCGGGAAAAGCATCGCCTTCATAAAAAGCCAGCCCCAATGAAGCGGTATGCGCGCCTAGCGGCACATCCGGCACAATGGCTTTCTCTACCAGTTCCGGTCGCTGCCCTGCCATGCGTGGGTCCACATGCTGACCAAAGTAACTGTATGGCCAGCCATAGAAGCCTTCTGGCTGAACGCTGGTCAGGTAATCAGGCACCAGTTCGTCTCCTATTTTATCCCGTTCGTTCACAGCGGTCCAAAGCACATTGGTAGTAGGGGCCCAGTCGATGCCCACAGGATTTCTCAGTCCGCTCGCATAAACGCGTTCACCAGAGCCATCAGGATTTACTTCCAGGATATTAGCCCTACGCTCTTCCTCCTCCATCCCATATTCTCCAACATTGCTGGCTGAGCCTACGGATATATAAATTTTAGCGCCATCAGGACTGGCCAGCAGGTTGCGGGTCCAATGGTGGTTATACCCGCCGGCGGGCAGCTCCAGTATTTTTTCCCCTTCTGCCGTGATCTTGTTCTGCCCTTCTTTGTAGGGATATCGAACCAAACCGTCGGTATTGCCTACATAGAAATAATTGTTCAGGACAAGCATTCCATAAGGCTGTTTCAGATCCGAAAGAAAAACTTCCTGTACATCTGGTTGTCCATCCTGATTGGTATCTCTCAGTAAGGTAATCTGATTGGCACTTTTGCCTTCATCATCAGACTCGGCCACAAACACATCGCCGTTGGAGGCTACGAACATGTTGCGTGGATGCTTGAGATTTTCCGCATATTTACTGACTGTAAATCCCTCCGGTGCCTGCGGCATTTGACCCTCAGACCATCCGATGGCATCACTGCGTTTCTCAGCGTTATGGGTCGTATCAGGTGCGGGAAGTGTGACCAACTGTCCTACGGGTGTTTCCAAGGTATCCACAGCCTGGCTGTTTTGAGCGACGGCATCGTTGGCCTCCTCATTGTTTTGCGAGGAACCACAAGCAGTCAGGATAGCGCCTGTTACCAATAGGAAAGCTGACCATTTTATGGTACCTTTTTTCATTTTATACCTGTTCATTTTTGCTTTATTTTAAATGTATGGTTGAAAAATAATTATTGATTGTATAGACAAATAATTTTGAAAATGCTTGGTGAGAAAAATTCATTTGAATCAATCCCTGTGTTTATGATATTAGTTTTGCGGGTGTAATCGGCAGGTTCCGTATCCGCTGGCCAGTTGCATGATACACCGCATTGGCAATCGCAGCCGTAAATCCGACCAATGGAATTTCCCCTATCCCTTTGGCACCCATGGGGTCGATCACAGGATCTTCCTTATCGATGAGAATGACCTCAATATCAGGAACGTCGGCATGCACCGGCACATGGTACTCCGCTAAATCATTGTTTACATGCCGCCCGTAGCGATGGTCTATGAGGCCTTCTTCCATCAGCGCAATACCGATACCCCAGACGACGGCTCCATATACCTGACTCTGAGCTGTTTTGTGGTTCATAATCTTTCCCGCATCCACTGCCGACACCACCCTTTGTACCCGCACTTCTCCGGTAACTGAATGGACACGCACTTCCACAAAATTGGCACAAAACGATTTACCGGAATACTTTTCTAATAATGGCCCTCCATCAGACTCTTTGATTACCTCTAGTGATGGTAACTGTTGCTGTTGGAGAAAATCACTATAGGTGAGACTGGTTGTCCCGTTTTTCAAACGGATGGATGCGTTCTCAAACACTACATTAGTGGCTTGTGCCCCTTGCAGCGATGAGCCCTTCTGGTTTACGGCCAGTTCCTGTATCTTTTGCTTTAAAGCCGTACAGACATCATAAACCGCTGAACCCACAGAAGCAGTGGTGTGGGAACCAAACTGACCCGGTGCATGCGGTAAGGAAGAATCCCCCCATTCAAAACGTGTCTTTTCTATACTGGTACCCATCACATCAGCGGCAATCTGTGTAAAGATGGTGGCAGAACCTGGGCCTACATCGGCTACAGCACTCTGTACCAGCACAGAACCATCTGAAAGCAGTTTTGCCCTGGCTACCGCTCGATCGCGTACGGCCTTATAAATCCCTGAAGCCATCCCCATTCCTACCTGCCATTCTCCGGATCGCATAGAGCGAGGGGTAGGATTACGTTTTTGCCAGCCAAAACGCTCTGCGCCCTGTTTATAACACTCTTTCAAATAATTGCTCGACCATGGTAGCTCATTTTCAGGATCCTTGTCCGCATAGTTTTTCATCCGTAACGACAAAGGATCCATGTTCAAGGCATAAGCCAACTCATCCATCGCCGATTCCAAGGCGAAAGAGCCACTGGTTTCGCCGGGACCTCTTGTCCAGCAAGGCGTGCTCATATCGAGTGGTACCAGTCTGTATTTGGCATTCAGGTTCGGGCAATGATACATAGATTTGGTAGGATCCATCATCCGCTCTGTGAATTGCTCATACCGGGAGGTAATTCCGTATCCTTCATGGGTGATCCCGATCAGCTTTCCTTCTGCGGAGGCGCCGATCCCTACCTTCTGCCTCGATGGTGGACGATAGCCCACCATATTAAATACCTGATCGCGTTTCAGTACTACCTGCACGGGTCTGCCAACCACTTTGGCACCCAAGATGGCTGCCATCTCCTGTGGCCAGAGCCTGGAAGAACTTCCGAAAGCGCCTCCTACAAATGGAGAATGAGCCTGCACGTTTTCTTCTTTCAGGTCGAAAGCCTTCATGATTTCTTGCTGAGAAATCTTGGTAGCCTGCGTTTTATTGTATACCGTGATTTTATTGTCCGCTTCCCAGACAGCTGTAGTGGCATGCGTCTCCATAGGATTATGCACCTGAATAGGCGTATGGTATTCGTGCACTACCTTCACCGGAGCCGTGAGATAAGCATCCTCTTCGCCTCTGCTATAATCCTCAGGGCGGGCTGGTTGAATGGCTTGATCCAGGTTACGACTTATATCCGTATGGTGCGTTTCTTGTTCATACTGCACTTTCACCATTGAGGCGGCCTCATTAGCCCTTGCCAGGGTATCGGCAACCACTAAGGCTATGGGCTGGTAGTTATGATGAATCTGATCATCATAAAACAAGCGAAATTCCTGTCCGTAAACTCTAGCTCCTTCATTGTTGACAGCAGCCTTATAACCAGGCACTTCAGGGGCATTTTTATGAGTAATCACCGCCAGCACTCCCGGAGCTTTCTTGGCCAGTTTTGTATCCATACTTTTGATACGCCCCTTAGCAATAGTGCTGGTCACCATCACCCCAAAGGTTACTCCAGACAGGTTGTATTCTGCTGCATATTTAGCCTTCCCGGTCACTTTGAGCTGTCCTTCTACACGGTTCAGCGGATCACCGATCTGTATCTGTTGTAAAGATGCTTTTTCCATAACTTAAGGTTAAGATAAACCTGCTGCTGTTTTCAAGGCTTGTGTAATGGCATTGGGGGCCAGTTTCAGCTTATAGGCATTGTGCTCAAAGGCTTTGGCTCCCTGCATGGCCAGGGCTGCTGTCTGCTGAAATGTCTCTTCAGAAACGGGTTTACCAACCAGTGCTTTCTCCGCTTCCATCAGACGCCAGGGCTTATGCGCTACGCCGCCCATCGCCAGTCGGGCATTCCGAATGGTGCCCTTATCCAGGTCCAGGGCAGCCGCCACCGACACCAGGGCAAAAGCATAGGAAGCACGCTCACGCACTTTCAGGTAATGCACATTTTGGGTAAAGGAAGAAGCAGGAATATCAACTGCCAGAATCAACTCGTTTTTTTCCAGGTTGGTATCTCTTTCAGGATGTTCCCCCGGCAGGCGGTGAAAATCTTTAAAGGGAACCTGGCGCTCACCCTTAGGGCCGGTGACCAGCACTGTAGCCTCTAAAGCAACCAGTGCCACGCACATGTCACTGGGGTGTACGGCAATGCACTTGTCGCTAAAGCCAAAAATGGCATGCTTGCTATTAATGCCTTGCAGTGCTCCACAACCTGAGCCCGGCTGACGCTTATTACAAGGCAGAGCGGCATCATAAAAGTAATAGCAGCGGGTGCGTTGCATCATATTGCCCCCTACGGTAGCCATGTTACGCAACTGTGCCGAAGCCCCTGAGATCAGTGCCTGAGAAAGCAGTGGAAACTTTTCCCTTATCAATGGATGCTCGGCCACCTCACTGTTGGAAGCCAAGGCGCCGATGCGGACACCTTTGCTGGTTGGCTCTATCTTTCTTAAGGGCAGCCTGTTGATATCTACCAGCTTTTCCGGCAACACCACATTTCGCTTCATTAGATCGATCAGGTTGGTGCCTCCGGCAATGAACATTGCTTTATCATCCTGGGCAAGTGTTTCCAGGGCTGCTTGCTGCTGGGTAGGTCTGACATACTGAAAATTTTTCATCCCTTTGCCCCTCCATTTTTCACTTCTTCAATGGCCTTCACGATATTAGGATAAGCCCCACACCGGCAGAGATTGCCACTCATATACTCACGAATCTCCTCTTTTGAATTGGCATGCCCCTCCTGAATACAAGCAACTGCCGACATGATCTGGCCTGGGGTACAATAGCCGCACTGGAATCCATCGTGTTTCATAAAAGCTTCCTGCATAGGATGTAAGGTAGCTCCTTTGCTCAGCCCCTCAATGGTCGTGATCTTTTTTCCTTCCTGCATGATGACGAACGCCAGACAGGCATTGATACGCTGCCCATCTACATGAACTGTGCAGGCACCACACTGGCCATAATCACATCCTTTCTTAGTCCCTGTCAGATCCAGTCGTTCACGCAACAAATCCAGTAATGTCTCCCTAGGCTCTACTGACAACTCTTTCGTTTCTCCATTGATCTCCAAGGTTACTTTGACGCTTTCGAATTGCTCGTCCACTTTTTCTTCCAGCTCCACAATCTGTAACATGCCAGGAGGTGTTAGAGCCACGGCAGTCAACAGGGATGATTGTTTCAAGAATGTCCGCCGTGTTTCGTTGTATTTTTTATGATCATCACTTGCTGGCAATGTCATTTCAGATTTACCCTCGTCCGCCATAAATTGTATGTTGAGTCATGAAGGGATAAATCAATTACAAGGCATATTGTTATCATAAAAATAAAAAACGGCCCTATTATTTTTGGAAAAAATCTACCAGTATGCTTTTGTATGGACCACTCGCGATGAATGGAATTTAGGAATAGCAAAAAGCATAAGCTAAAAAAACTTCTGACAGTCAAAATAAATGATAAGGGAACGGACCTATGCGATGTATTATAATTCAAAAAACATAACCTACCGTGGCACCTATTTGCAGAGGGAAATAAAAGCCTGAATGAGGAAGATCATTCATGAGCTTGCCATACTTTCCGGGAGTATTGTTTTCCTGAACAAAACGGTAACCGATGCCCAGCCCCAGGTAAAGGTCAAAAGTGAGCCCATGGGAAGGCGAATCTTTGGTAACTCTCGTGTTGATAATGTCCGAATCTTTCATGAGCCGGGTGCCCCCCAGAATACCATAAGAAACCCTTTGCTCTGTAGCCATCACGGTATGGGTAGGTTCTGACAGCAGCGAACCATCTAGCTGGCTCACTTCAGCGATATTGGCAATATGGTTGAGGTAGTCCATGCCGAGCCGGTGACCAAAATAGAACATACCGGAGCGGGTATCGTTGTGGTAAAACTTTTGTTTCAACGCTAAAAACAGGCCACGGCGGTAAGCGGTGTTCACCTCTACGTCTTTGCTCAACAGGAAAAAAGGACTCCTTTCAATACCAATTTCAAACTCATACCCTAAACGTTCCTGCATATAATACTCCACACTAACCGGCAAACGGTTCAGAATCAGCCCTACCGGATTGATGCCAAGGATGATACTTTTGAGTTCATTGATCCTGGGTTTGAAATAACGCCATGATTTCTGCCGGTAAAGGTATTCCGGATTCAAAGCGGCTGTTTTAGCGGGTTCCGTTTTAGGCGCTTCCAAAGTATTGTTGAGAGCTTTAAAGACCGGTTCATTATTCTCATAGACACTGGTATAATAGCCGGCCAGCTGCCCGTCGGGTTTGTACAGCTTCCAGACGCCGGTGCGCTCACTGTTCTCAATGGTTCCTTCCATTTTTAAAGAACCATCCTGATAATAGCCCTGGTATTTTCCTTTTCCGTTTTTAAAGATAGCCTCTCCTTCCAAGGTCCCGTCTTCATAGAAATACTGCCACTTTCCCTGATGGACACCATTGTCCATATTTCCCTTTACTTTAAGCGTGCCATTGTCATAAAATTCCTGGTAGACACCCTTTCCCCTGGTGAAAATGGCTTCTCCTTTAAAATCACCATTGCTGTGATATAATTTCCAGTATCCTTCTTTGAGCCCTTTATCTTCAACGCCTTCAGCGCTGACCTGACCACTTTTATGATAGTAGGTCCATGTACCCAGGGTGGCTCCGTCTAAAAAATCACCTTGAGAAGCCAAGTTGCCGTTTTCATGATAAAAGCGCCAGGTGCCCTGACGAACCCCCTTGTTATAAGTTCCTTCTGCCTTTACCTGTCCATTTTCATAATATTGCGTCCATACGCCCTCACTCTCTCCTTTCACCCGGCTACCTGTGAGCTTTACACTTCCTGAAGCATAATATTCACGATAAGCGCTGGAATCTCCTTGAAAGTCTTCCTCGGCCTTGAGTTTGCCATCTTCATAATAATAATTCCAAACGCCTTCTTTCTTTCCATCCACAAAATTTCCCTCACTTTTTAAGATACCCTTTTCAAAAAAATACTGCCAGGGTCCCTGCCGGATGCTGTCGTACACCGCCCCTTTCATCTGCAGGTTTCCGTTCTCAAAAAAATATTCCCACAGGCCATGGTTCACATTATCCTGTAGTGTTCCTCTCATCTTCGGCTTCCCATTTTCATAAAAATATTCCCACCTGCCTGAAGCCACATTGTGCTGGTACATACCTTTTGTTTTGATCTTCCCACTGGCATAGTAGGCCGTATAGGCACCGTGAAGTACCTGAGGCTGGGTTTGGCTTACCTGGAAGGTTTCTTTGGGAATCTGCTCTTCCTGATCATAATACAGTGTGATTTCTTCCTGAGCCATAGCCCAACAGGACCAAAAAATTCCCAGCGGGAGGATCAGTAAACGAATGATTTTCAAAACACCCTTCTTTTGGTACAGCTATAAAAGAAACGCCTAATTTCAGTAAAAAATTGACAAGCGGGAAACAAAAACACGTTGTAACCCTACATCAATGCATCCTGTCAGGACGTACTTTCAGATTTGCAATAATGTCAGCCTCCTGGCGCAACAACTCTTCCCACCGGGCTTTCACCGTTTCTTCGGGCATATACGCTTTGGCCAGTTTCACAAAGGTGACATAGTGCCCGGCTTCTGAAGCCATTAGTTCATAATAGAATTGTTTTAGCTCTTCATCCTGCAAATTTTTCCAGAGGATCTTAAACCGCTCACAACTACGGGCTTCTATCAATGCATTGATGAGTAACTTATCCATCAGTTGTCTTTCTATCTTATCTCCTTTGCGTTCCAGTTTGCCCAGCGCCACAGCATATTCATCGGTTCTTTTCCTGCCGAACTGGAAACCACGCTTTCGGATCAGGGCAATTACCCGCTGAAAATGCTCCCATTCTTCAGCCACGATAGGGGTCAGCACATCTACCAGCTCTTGCCGCTCCGGAAACTGAATGATGAGCGAAATGCAGGATGAAGCTGCTTTCTGCTCACAATACGCATGGTCGGTCAGAATTTCTTCCAGGTTTTCATCCACCAGCCTGACCCAACGGGGGTCTGTGGGTAGCTGTAATTTTAATATGGTTGCCTTTTCCGTGGTCATTGCTACATTAATTGTAAGAGGATATGATCGCTCCTTTCTGACAAAGGTAACATTCATTTTTATGAATCTGAAGCTTAGGCTGGCCTTTGAGGTGGCTTCAGGGATTAGTCAAAAAACATCCAGTTGATGCCTATATCCAAAACCCGGCGCTGCCCGGGGTAAAAAGGTGAGGCAAAATATCCATCTTCCGGAATACCCTGGTTAAGCTGAGGCACCTTCACATAGAGACGGGCCTTACGCACTTTCATCACAAAGAAGAAGTCTACAATGGGATAGGCCGGGAATTCCGGATGAAATAGTTCAAAGTTATCGAGCAGCACTTCGTTGCCAAACATCTGCTGCTGAATGAAGAATTGCTGGGTCGCCACATCATAATCGTAGCCCAGATAGGCGCTGGTGTATTGTATATCAGCTCCCAGCTGTATGGTAATTTTATCCTGTATGTATTGATTCATAAAATACAGACGGGAAGAAATATACCAGTCAGGAATAGGAAAAGCATTTTTCGCTCTGCCACTGACCAGCGAATAGGTTACGTTGCTTTCCAGATGCATTTTCTGCAGAAAATCCACATGAAATTCAAAGCCGGGCGATAAGATCTGCGCCGCGCCGCTGGCCTGTTCCGGAAAAGCCTGTCTGCTGGGTGCCAAGGCCTTTCGTATGGTCCCATCAGGCATTTCTACATCTACAAACACCGTATCGCGCCTGAAATAGATGGGCTGGTTCACATTGGTGGCGGTCATGAAAGGTCGCAGGTAGAAATTTCCAAACTGATATTCCAGCGACCCCTTGATCTGGTCATAAGCCACTGAGCCAAAATTATTTTTCCAGCGGTTGTGGTTGCCCGAATAGCCTTGCTCCAGGTAGGAAGGCAAAGCCCTGGCTCTTACATAGGAAGCTTTAAGAATAGGGTTGATAAATTCGGCTTCCAGGCGGTAACTGTTGGGATTCAGATATTCTGCCCCTCCGCTGAAATAGGTTTTTTCTCCCAGGTCGAGCCGGAGCTTGAAGCCTCCGTACACTTCATTGTTTTTGACATTGAAAGTATCTCTTTGCACTATGGCAGAATCGCTGGGATATTCCATCCGGGGATTCCGGTGTTTGAAATAAACATTATAAAACAGCGCTCCCAGCTTTCCCTTGAATCCTGTTTCATTCTCCATGACCTTAAATTTAGTAAGGTCCGACGTTCGGGCAGAGTCCAGCAGCGTTCTTAAAAAATAGTTACTGATGACACCGGTTGGCTCATAAAAGAAATAGTTATGCTGATGATACAGGTTAAATTCATGATAGACCTGCAAGAAATCATTCAGCTCATACTGGTGATACAGATGATAATGAAAACGGAATTCGCGGTCGGAAGCACTGCCTAACTCACCGTCGCCCAGCCAGACATCTGAATTTTCGTACTGGTAAAATTCCGATAAACCCGGAAAACTGGAGGAATTGTCTTCAATCACCCCTCCTGATTCCTGTACCTCATGGTTGAGACGGGACACCATCGCCATCAGGTTGTATTTCTGGTTTTTAGTACGGTAATGCGTAAAAAAATCAAAAAAGTAAGACTGCACCTGTTTATCGCCACGGCTACGGGAGGAGCCCAACTGTTTGTCTATAGAAAGCGTGCGTACATTAGCACCCAGGTTCCAGTTGGCGGTCACATTCCGGCTGAAGGTCACATCCACCATCGATCTGCCGTTGCCTCCGAATGTGATGATCAGTTGGGTATAGGGAGATTTGGTATTATAAAATTTGTTGTCTTTGGGAGAAGTATAATAAATATCAAAGGCATCAAAGCCGGAGGTAGCCCCGATGACGGCCGGAGGTTGCGGAAAAATAGAGGTGCTGGCGGTACCCAACGTCCCCAAATACTGAAGCCCATTGCCAAACTGCTCCACCCGGCTGTAGTTGTGCGTGCCATTCAGCAGCGTATCTACTGTCTTGTATGTTACTCTATTGTATTTCAGCTCATTCTCGTAAATATATTGGGTGGTATTCGGACCATAGACCACAGAATCCTTTTTCGTCTGTCCGGTCGTATCTCTGGGAATACCGACCCTGCCCTGCCCATACGTGTTGGAAAGGGAAAGGCAGAATAACAGGCCCCATATAAGTAAAATGCTGGTCAATGCTTCCTTCATGAAATCGCTCACTGCTTTTGATATTGATCAATACGCCGCAAAATTACATTTTTAAAAGTATCTTCCTCCTCTAAAAAGTAAGTTTGTATGGGCAGATAGAAGAGAGGCAGCGCTTTCCAGAGAGCCGCATGGTCTGCACTGATTAATTTTACCATGTCTTTTTCCGTCGTTAACAAACAGGCTTCATTTCCTGCCTGCAGATACCTTTGTTGAAGTTTCTGAAAATCCTTGCTACCATAACGGTGATGATCCCCAAAACTTATATGATCCAGCACTTCATATTGACTGCGGGCATAGTTTTCAAAAACGGAAGCATCGGCCAAACCTGAAAATAAGATGACTTTGGGCTTCCACACCGTAGCCTGATCGAAAACAGGTTCCGGAGGTTGATATCGAGTACCGGTAAAAAAAACAGGCATGTGTTCTCCGGCATACTGTTGTACGCGGTGGCGCATCTGTTGCTGCTTTTCCGGAGAGAGGGTATCCGGGCATTTAGTGACCAGCACTACATCGGCCCGCCGAACCCCCTTCCGACCTTCCCGCAACCGGCCTACGGGCAGAATGTGATCCTGATAAAAAGGTCTTTGGTATGCCGTCAGTAAAATCTGAAAGTCGGCGGCGATCGCCCGATGCTGGAAGGAATCGTCCAGTAAAATCAGCTGCGTTTCCGGATGATGAAAGAGAATCTCCGGCACTGCCGCAACCCGCTCCTCTCCTACTGCCACCACTACTTTTTGGGTACTGGAAAACTTACGATAAAACTGAAACGGCTCATCACCCAGGGTGGCGGCGGTATCTTCAGGACTGGCCAGACGAATGCCATGAGTTTGCCGCCTGTATCCCCGGCTTAGAATAGCCAGGAAGAAGGAAGGGGATAGCCAGCGGGTCAGATACTCTATCATCGGCGACTTTCCGGTGCCTCCTACACTCAGGTTGCCCACACTGATCAGAAAGGGAGTGAAAGCCTGCGATTTCTTATAGTCAATATCATATAAATGATTACGAAAACGGGTGAGCAGCCGGTAGGCGACGCCCAGTGGCCACAGGATGAATCCCGAAAAGGCAAATGTCTTTTGCTTTAAATCGGTGGAAGAATTGCTTGTTTCAGACAAAATATATAAATCGGCTTACAGGATGCGAAATAAATCAAAAGCTGTTGTATACCCAAATGTGTGAAGCTTATGCCTAAAATAAAAGAAGTCATCGCCTATCTGGAGCAAATCGCTCCCCCTTTTTACCAGGAGAGCTACGATAATTCAGGGCTGATCACCGGCCATCCCGAACAGGAGGTTAGCGGCATACTGATCAGCCTGGATGCCATTGAATCCGTGGTGGAAGAGGCAATTCAACGAAACTGCAACCTGATTGTGGCACATCATCCCATTGTCTTCCGGGGACTGAAAAGCCTGACCGGCAAGCACTATGTGGAAAGAACGGTGATCAAAGCCATCAAGCAGGATATAGCCATCTATGCCATCCACACCAACCTGGACCATGTGTATCGGGGGGTAAATCATAAAATATCGCAGCGCTTAGGGTTACAGGAACTCCGGATTTTAGACCCCAAACCTGCCACGCTGCACAAACTCGTCACCTTTGTGCCGCTGCCTCAGGCAGAAAGCCTGCTGCATGCACTCAGCCAGGCAGGGGCCGGCCACATTGGGAATTATCAAAATTGTAGTTTTCAGGTGACCGGCACAGGCACCTTTCAGCCCAATGAACAGGCCAACCCCCATATCGGAGAAAGAGGCAAGTTAGAACAGGTGGAAGAAAAGAGAATAGAAGTGATCTTCCCGGCTTATCTAACTGCCAAAGTGTTAGCCGCTATGCGGGAAGCTCACCCTTACGAAGAAGTGGCTTACTACGTACAGACGCTCGTCAACGACAACCAGGAAGTAGGCAGCGGCATGGTGGGAACCTTACCGAAGCCTATGGAGGAAAAGGCTTTCCTGCAATTTCTCAAAGACGCCATGCAGGTACAGGTCATCCGCCATACGCAGTGGCTGGGTCAACCCATCCGAACCGTAGCCGTCTGTGGCGGAGCGGGTAGTTTTTTACTGGGAAAAGCCATCCGGCAAAAAGCAGACGTTTTCATTACCAGCGATTTTAAATACCATGAATTTTTTGAGGCCGACCGGCGCATTCTGGTAGCAGATATCGGGCACTACGAGAGTGAAGTCTTTACAAAAGATTTATTATGGGAATTATTATCTGAAAAATTTGTTAACTTTGCAGTCCATTTGGCAAAAGCCAATACAAATCCTGTTTTTTACTTTTAATCAACATATGGAAAGTACGACCTCACAACCCAAGTCTGTCGCCGAAAAACTAGATATTCTTTTAAGGCTGCAGACTATTGATTTGGATTTAGATGAAATTATGAAAATCCGCGGGGCATTACCAGAAGAAGTTAGTGATCTGGAAGACGAAATTGCCGGTTATCAAACCCGTCTTGAGAAATACGAAGGCGACGTGGAAAGCATGCAAAAAGAAATTGAATCGAATAAAGCAGCTATCAAGGAATCGGAAAACCTGATTAAAAAATATTCTGAACAGCAGATGAACGTCAGAAACAACCGGGAGTATGACGCCATCACCAAAGAAATCGAGTTACAAAATCTGGAGATTCAGATTTCTGAGAAGAGAATTAAAGAGCATTATGCCAAGATAGAAGCCAAGAACCAGGAAGTAGATGTCACCAAAAATTTGATTGACCAGCGGGGCAAGGATTTGGAAAGCAAAAGAAAAGAGCTGGAGCAAATCATTGCAGAGAGTAAGGAAGAGGAAGACAACCTGATGAAAGAAAGAGATGATGTAGTGTCTCAAATCAGCAAAGTAGACGATAAACTCTACAAATATTACGAAAAACTTAGAAACAGCCTTTCCAACGGTCTGGCTGTGGTGAAGGTAAAAAGAGGGGCTGCCGAAGGTTGTAATATCATTATCCCTCCCCAACGAATTGTTGAAATCAGAGAAAAAAAGCGTATCATTTTCGACGAATACTCTGGCCGTATCTTAGCGGATGTAGACGACGAAGAGGAGGAGGAAGAACCAAAAGGCAGAAGAGGCCGGAGAAGTGTGTAACCTTTCACCCGACTTGATAGTATGGAATAGCAGCGTAGGCTGCTATTTTTTTTGTCCGTATCCGTACATATTTGATCAGTTTCGAACATTCCTCTCTATCCTTTTCTATATTTGTTAGGCATTAGGGCGGATTTTGTGCGTGGCATATATATTGATAATGAGCAGTAAAAAATAAATCAAGGCTAAACCCTGAAGATACCATGCTTTACAGTCATCTAACCTTAGATGCACCCTCCCTACCCCTCAAAGGCAATCAGTCAGCTGATCCGACTATTTCCCCTTTTATTCCTTTATTATTTCGCTGGTTATTTGCAAAAATTCATGATAGCGCTTCCGAACACTCCCGCTCCCTGGACCAACAAGCGTATCTTATAAAGCTAAAAGAAACGGATGAAGAGAAATTTATAGAATATCTTTTCCACACCTACTATGCTTCTCTCTGTAAGTCTGTCAATAATATCGTACGCGATACCGATGCAGCCGAAGATATTGTGCAGGATGTCTTTATCAAAGTCTGGCGCAGAAAAGAGCATTTGGATGCATCCCGGTCTATACAATCCTACCTCTTCCGGTCTTGTATGAATACGGCGCTCAACTATCTGGAGAAACATAAGAAGAACACTTCTATGGATGAAGACAGCATCTATGCCAATGCTTTCAGTGCTAATACGACTCAGGAAGACCTGGATGCCAGGGAGATGCATGTTAAAATCCAGGAAGCCCTCAACGCCTTACCGCCCAAATGCAAAATGGTCTTCTCCATGAGCCGGTATGAAGAAATGAGTTATGCGGAAATAGCAACAACCCTGGACATTTCCCAGAAGGCTGTGGAAAAACATATGAGTAAAGCCCTCCGGATTTTACGGGAACATTTAAAAACGTTTACCAATGACACAAAAAGTGTGTAATCCCTGTTCTTTTGGGCGAAACTGCCTGTGGTTTCCAGCCTCCACCAGTGCCATCGGCAACTTCTATCTCCTTTTGTGAAGGGATTGTACAAAAATATTCTAAAAATTTTTAACCCAGGGTAGGGTATCATTTCTGTTATCTGTATTCACTATAGTTGGTAAGGTCAATGAAACATGCTGATGATGAAATCTGGATATTAGTAGCCAAACATTTGAAAGGAGAGCTTTCAGAAAGTGAGAAGCGCGCACTGGATCGCTGGAAAGAAAGCTCCACTGACAATAAAGCTGCGGTAGAACAGATGGAAACCATGTGGCACCGGACCACAGCCCCCAGCCAACACTACGCTCCGGACGTAGATCGCGGCTGGCAACGTTTCCGGTTCAGCATTGACAGTGAACAAGGACTTTATCATCTGAAAGGCGATTCACCCAAAGAACGAAAACTTCCTTTGTATCGTAAGTGGTGGGCCCTCGCAGCTTCGGTAATACTAGTTTTTGGAGTAGGCTTTTTTATTTGGCAAATGGTACAACAAGAGAATATGATTTTGCTGGCAACCTATGAAGAGGAGAAGGTATCTCACTTCCTGCCCGATAGTAGCCAGGTATGGCTTAACGAAAATACCAGGCTTTCCTATGCTGAAGATTTTAATCTGGAAAACAGGATTGTTTACCTGGAAGGCGAAGCTTTTTTTGAAGTAAAAAAGGCGGAAGGCAGGAGATTTACCGTATACAGCGGTGGCGCCAAAACGGAAGTAATTGGTACCTCCTTCAATATCAGAGCTTATGAAGGAGAACCTGTCAAAGTGCAGGTCGTCACAGGAAGAGTAGCTTTTTCACCCGCAGGTGAAGATAACTCTATCTTCCTGACTCCTGGCATGGAAGCGGTCTTGGAGGAAGACCAGACCAATATGACCCGGGAAAAAATCAGTGATCCCAACTTCAGGGCATGGCAAAATCAGGAGTTTGTATTTAACAATACGAGTTTAGCGCAGGTCATACAGACCTTAGAAGAACATTATGCCGTAGACATAGCGTTAGCCAATGCCGAGCTTGCCAATTGCCGATACACAGCTACCTTCAGAGGGGCCCATTTATCAGAAATTTTAAACGTACTGACCGTTACCGGCAATTTAACACTGGAACAATCAGGCAACCGTTATATCCTTTCTGGAGAAGGTTGCCGGTAAATAACATTGAATTTTAAAATCAAAAAGAGCAATGAGATTCATAAAAATACTCATCATGGCATTGTTATGCCTGAATTTTACCCTGATCACACAGAACAATATCCTGGATCAGATTGTATCTTTCCATTATCAGAATGCAGAGATAGAGCAGATTCTTAAGAACATTCATCAGGAATATGGTGTCAACTTTTCTTACCTGAATAATGAGATACCGGACGACCTGTCCCTCACGATTCATATAGAGAACCAACCCTTGTATGTGGCGCTCGATGAAATATTAAAGGATACCGACCTTTCCTATCAGCTGGTGAGCGGACAGATCGTGTTGAAAAAGGATGCTAACAAAGCGATAAAAGCAGAACCCGAAAAGGAACAAAGCCAGCAAACAGCCCCTGCTCCGCCACCAGCCACCGATTCTCCCGGTAAGGCTAGCAAAACTCCTGAAAGTGTCAAAAAGGAAAGTAAAGAAGACGAACAGCCCACTGTTTCTGAAACTACTGATGAAATTACGGAAGAACCCACCGTCACTGCTGAACCAGTCCGGGAGAAAGTGGAACCTATAGAACCAGTAACCAACCAGGCTGAGACCAATGAGCAACCAGAGGAAGAGGCAACCGTGAGCCGTGCTTCAGGCATTTCCTTGTCAGAAAAAATCAAACAGGGACTCGACGAACTTTTGTTTCACCATCTTCCTGAAGAATCGGATTATGAAACCAGACCTTTTCACTTTGGCCTGATCTACCCTATCAGTACCAATGGAGTGTCCGCCGGTAAATACGTGAATGAAATTTCCTTACATTTTCTGGTGGGATATGCCGCAGGTCTGGAAGGTTTTGAGGCTTCCGGCTTTGGCAACCTGGAAAACGATTTCGTGCACGGGGCTCAGTTTGCTGGTTTTTTTAATCTGGTGAAGAATGAGGTTGATGGCGTACAAGGAGCAGGCTTTTTAAATATCAATGGTGGCCGCCTGGATGGGGCACAGATGGCCGGCTTTCTCAACATCAGTGGAGAGAATGTAGAGGGCGCTCAAATGGCAGGTTTTCTGAACGTCAGTGGCGGGAATGTGCACGGAGCCCAGTTTGCCGGTTTCATGAACACAGCCGCCGGTAAGCTGGATGGTGTGCAAGGGGCAGGCTTTTTAAATATTGCGACAGACTCTGTAGACGGAGGACAAATGGCGGGCTTTGCCAATGTGGCAGAAAATGTCAATGGCATTCAGCTGGCAGGATTTGCCAATGTCACTTCCGGTGATGTGGAGGGCTTCCAGGGCAGTGGATTTATCAATATTGCCCGCAACGTGAAAGGTGTGCAGTTATCCGTCTTCAATGTAGCGGACAGTGTCGACGGGGTGCCTATTGGCTTTTTAAGTATTGTGAGGAAGAACGGGTATCGTGCGCTAGAAGTATGGGGCAGTGAGTCCCTGCATGCGAATGTAGGCTTTAAGATTGGGGTGGAAAGGTTTTACAACATTTTTGCAGTGGGCACTCAATTTACCGATGCTACCTTCCGCTGGGGGCTGGGCTATGGCATAGGCACTCAATTTCCTTCCTCCTCTACTTTCCATATGAACCTGGACCTGATTTCATACAACATTTTTGAAGAAGACAACCGACTGTTTGACAATGAAGAACTGAACCTGCTGAATGTAGTTCGAATAGGATTCAGCAAACAGTTTTCGGAACACTTTGGCCTGTTTGTCGCCCCTACTTTCAATGTCATGGTGTCGCAACTGACGAATACGGAGAACAATTCTATTGGCTCAGACCTGGCTCCCTGGACTGTCTATGATAGAACCTTTACCAAACAGAGTCCCCATTTGGGAAATGACTTTCCCAATAAGAGAACAAATGTGAAAATGTGGCCTGGTTTCCAGGTGGGTCTGCGCTTCTGACCATTTCAGACGGCCTGTGGCCGTCTGCGCTTCTCTTTTCTTACACCAAACCTTCCAGAACAATGAGAAATTCTTCTCTACGCAACTATTTGTTGCGTATCCACCAGAGTTATGCCCGAGGCTGGGCAATGTCAGTCAAATTGTACGATGAACAGCAACGGGAACAGAAAACAACCCCAAAAATCAAACATAAAGCGGTAGCTTTGAGCATTGTCTTTCTCTTTCCTGTCTCTTTGCTGTGGGCACAAGCACTTACCCAAACGATCCGGGGCACAGTGATTGATCAGGAATCGCAAATCCCTTTGACAGGAGCCAACGTAGTTGTGTTACATACCGAACCGGTATTGGGCAGCAGTACAGATGCAGAAGGCAGATTCCGTATTGAGAACGTGCCGGTAGGCCGGCGTCATGTGCAGATAACCTCCATAGGGTACCAGGAAGCACTGATTTCTGAACTGGAAGTAGGTTCCGGGAAAGAGGTAGTGCTGACCGTCCGCCTGACAGAATCGCTGCTCAGCATGGAAGAAATCGTGATCACCGCAGAACCGGAAAAAGGCAAACCCAATAATGACATGGCCTTTGTGAGTGCCCGCTCATTCACCGTGGAAGAAACCAAACGGTATGCTGCCAGTGTCAACGACCCTGCCCGGATGGCCCTTTCCTTTGCCGGAGTTGCCTCTACCGACGATGGTACCAATGAAATTGTAATTCGTGGCAACTCGCCCCGTGGAATTCTTTGGAAAGTAGAAGGCATAGAAGTGCCCAACCCTAATCATTTTGGCGATGAAGGTGCCTCCGGAGGGGCTGTCAGCATGTTGAGTGTCAACATGTTGGATAATTCTGATTTTTATACCGGCGCTTTTCCGGCTGAATATGGCAATGCAGCCTCTGGTGTTTTTGATATCAGGTTGAGAAAAGGAAATAATGAAAAGAGAGAATATGCTTTCCAAGCAGGCTTCCTGGGACTGGATTTTGCCGCGGAAGGTCCTTTTCGTCAGGATGCCAGCGCTTCTTATCTGGTGAACTATCGTTATTCTACCCTGGCAATACTCAATGAAATTGGGGTTTCCATTGACGGGGATGCCGTTCCTGATTTTCAGGATCTTGCCTTTAAGGTGATGATACCCTCTCAGAAGGCAGGAATATTCTCTGTATGGGGTTTGGGAGGCTTAAGTCGAGAGAATGTCAGAGAGGACTTGGGCCAGGAGGTTTTTCGCTACCGGATGGGTGTAGGAGGCTTATCGCATACCTATTTTCTGAGCGATAAAACCTATCTGGAAAGTATTCTTTCCGTTTCCAACAGCCTCAACAGCTTTCAGGATGATGAACCGGAAATCAGATACGGATATCATCAGAAATTTGATAAGACGGACCTGAGAGGCACAGTTTTGCTAAATCATAAGTTCAATGCAAAGCATACCCTGAGAACAGGACTGATTATCAGCCATTTACAGTTTGATCTGTTTTCAGCTTCTACACGCCTGGATACGACCACCATTGAAGTAGATAATGAAGGCAGCACCCAATTGTTACAAAGTTTTGTGCAATGGAAATACAGACTCAATGAAAAGGTAACCTTTCATACCGGCGCACATCACATGTATTTTGCTCTCAACCAAGCGCAGTCGCTGGAACCCCGGTTAGGGGTACAATGGATGATTACCCCTACCCAATCGTTTAACATTGGCTTTGGTATGCACAGCCGGCTGGACCCTCTGACGACTTATTTTGCTAAATTCAGACTGAACCCGGAAGTAGCTTATTCGCAGCCCAATAAACAACTGGATTTGCCCAAAGCACGCCATTTTGTGCTGGGCTACGATCAGCTCCTCCGGCAAGATTTACACTGGAAAATAGAAGCCTATTACCAGTATCTGCATGATATTCCCATTGGTATACAGGGAGGTATGCCCTTTCCCTGGTATCCTACCTATTCTATGCTTAATTATGAGGAAGGGGTAGTCAATATACCCCTGGTCAGTGAGGGTACCGGGCGTAATTATGGCGTAGAGCTTACCCTTGAGAAATTCTTTACCAATCAGTATTACTACATGCTAACCACCTCTTTATATCAATCCAAATATACCCCTCTGGATGGTAAAGAATACAATACCCGGTTCAATGGCAATTATATTGTTAATCTTTTACTGGGAAAAGAATTTTCCATGGGGAAAAATAAAGACAACCTGTTAGGGATTAACACACGAACCCTGCTGGCTGGTGGAAACCGTGATACCCCTTTAGACCTGGCAGCCTCTCAACGGGAAGGATGGGGCATCTACCGTTGGGATCAAAGGTATTCAGACAGAATAGGTACTTATTTTCGAACCGACCTGCGGATTAGTTACCGTCGTAATAAGCCCCGATATTCCAGCATCCTTTCCCTGGATATCCAGAACGTGACAGGGCGCCAGAACCTCTACAGCCGTTACTTTGACTCCGTTACCCAAAAAGTAGAGAATAGCTATCAGTTAGGGCTCATTCCTGTCCTCAACTATCGACTGGAGTTCTAAACAGATACCAGGGAGCTGAGTTTATGGAGTATGAACCCGTTTTACAACAAGGTAGCAATCGTAACCGGTGGTGGCCAAGGGATTGGCAAAGCCATCGTTCAGGCTTTTTCTCACCAGGGAGTGCATGTGGTGATTGCAGAATTTGACGAAGAGGCAGGCATGGAGTGCCAGTCCTGGATTCAGGAGAAAGGAGGACAAGCCACTTATATTCCCTGCGATGTGAGTGAAGAGTCTTCTATACAGTCTATGATTCAACAAGTGGTCGATACGCTGGGACGCATCGATATTTTGGTCAATAATGCGGGCGTCTCCCGTTTTAAACCACTGGAAGAATTGACAGTCCATGAATTTGATGAAGTATTGTCTATTAACCTGAGAAGTGTATTTATCACTTCTAAATTAGCGGCTCCCTCTCTGAAAAAGAACGGGAAAGGGTGTATTCTCAATATTGCTTCCACACGGGCGTTGATGTCTGAACCCAATAGTGAAGCCTATGCTGCCAGCAAAGGTGGGATTCTGGCCTTAACCCATGCCTTAGCCATTAGTCTGGGCCCAGCGGTCAGAGTAAATGCTATCAGTCCCGGATGGATTGAGATTCAGGATTGGAAAAAGGCCTCTGAAAGAAAAGAAGTACATCACCGCGAACAGGACAAACAACAACATCCGGTAGGCCGTGTGGGTGTTCCGGAAGATATTGGCAGGGCAGCTGTTTTTTTATGTTCAGGAGAATCCTCCTTTATTACCGGGCAAAATCTGGTCATCGACGGAGGAATGACTGTCAAAATGATCTATGAAGAATGAATTTCTTCACACCATAACATTTGCCTGTCGTCTATGTTTCTAAAAGAAAGGAGGACGATCATTTATTAACCGGAGTATGATGACAAATTATGTACTTATCCCCCACTTTGCCAACGAAGAAGAGGCGGACTATTTTCACAGAGAATTACAGGCACGCTTTCCGAGAAATCTGGAAGATCAGGCTGACGGAATCAAATATTTTGGCTTTGTCGACAGAGAAAGAGCTGGAGTGGAGGATCAAATCCGGGAAGTTCTCCACAATATAAGCATTGGAACAGAGGACTATGTCGCTTTATATTACACCAAAGATGATAGTCCGGGCAACATTATGCAGGCGATGATCCTAGGCCATGATGAAAAAATAGAATCAGTCCTGCAGCGTATAAACCCGGAGGAACATGTGAATACCCTTAGTCGTTTGCTCAATCACGATTATCTGAAAGCTACTCCCAGGCGATAATTTTCTGGCTTCTACCCTGGTTCTTTTTTAAATTAGACAAAGTAAGCCCAAAATATTACATCTGTCTTTTATTTTCATTTGTAGAGGTAACCAATTCGAAATTTCATTAAATCGTTTACTTTCAACAGTACTTATCGCGTTAAATGCCGTGTATGATCCCTATCTTTAGGCCTCATTGACTCTTTTTCTTTATTCTATTTTTCTGAGAACCCCTCCTATAAAAATTATATTTTAACCTCTTACATGAATTTTAATAAGTTTTATATAAATAAAATTCAATATTATATAATATACTTACAATAAATTCTAAAATCCAAGCTTTCTCTTGCTAAAAATTTACTAGATCAGGTATGGAAGTTGAAGGAAACTGAGTAGACAATTATTTGTCTTATTTGTAGATTATTTGTAAATTTTTAAACACAGAAGCGATGGATCACAAGTTAAAAGCCACAGAGTTCAGTGCTCATCTTTCCAGATCTAGAATGGGTCGTTACCTGCAGCAGCAACTCAGCGCCCAGGAGATCAAAGAAGTAGAATTACACTTGGCACACTGCGAACGTTGTTCCAATGAAATACTTCAGTTTATCCAATCGGAAGAACCACAGCAACTAAAAGTACATCACAAACAGCTGAAAGGTAAATTAAAGACAAAGGAAAATGCGACAAGTAGAAAGCTTTCCACCACCCAGGTGAAAATACTGAGAGCTGCAGCAGCCCTGCTCCTCATGGTTGTATTTTCTTTTTTTGCCGTAAAGACCGTTATCAATAAAAATCATTTTACAGAAGGTCAAACAAAAATCCAGACAAAGGATAAAACTGCCCCTAATACAAAAAAGGCAGAATCCAAAACCCTTCCCAAAGAACAAAAGATCAATGACCCTCATCCGACAGAATCAAGTATTTCTGACAAAGAACCCCAGTCGGCCCTGGCTATGCAAAGTGCGGAAACCAACTTATCAGTTCACAAGCGCAGCAAGGAAGTAAAACCCACGCCTGTCCAGCAGGAGAATCCAACAGTGGTGAAACCTGCTGCTAAAAAGCAAAATACATTAGGTGAAGAAAAAACCGCGGCAGAAGAAATCAAACCAGTGGTGAGAAATACCAAGGAGATGAACATAGCTGAAGAGCAATCGCCGGAGGAAAACGAAGAACAATTTTCAGAGGAGGATACACAAATTCAGTCACTGCCTGTTCTGGAAAAACTTGATATTCAGAAGGTAGAAAAAGAGGAAGACAACACCAAGCTGATGACTTTACCAGCGTCTCAGGAAATCAAGAATCTTGAAAAATAATATAAAATAAGAGCTACTGGTTTCACCCAGCTAGCTCTTTCCCCTTCTCTGAAAAGTTTATCCCCCATAGTGTAAATTGGTTTCCCACTCAAATAACGGGACAGCATTTTCATCACGGGTATTGCCTCCTACTACCTCACCCACGAAAATACTATGGTCACCCAGGGTAATATCTTCTACCACCTTGCATTCAAAATATGCCGGTACATTATCCAAGATAGGGGCACCTGTGGCTTCTCCAGGCTGAAAAGAATACCCATTGATAGTATGACCCTCTACTTTACTTTCTTTGGCAAAAGGAGAGAGCATATCCTGCTGGTCTTTGCCTACAATATTCACAGCAAAAACTCTTGACTTTTCAACCGTTTCGTGAAGATCTGTATGTTTCATAATCGCTACGGTCACCAAAGGAGGCTCAAAGGAACCTTGAGAAACCCAGCTCACAGTACCTGCCGCTATATAATCCGCTTCACGTGTTGACATTTCTTCTCCGGATTTCCGTGTCGTCACAATGTAGAATCCATAAGTGATCTTTTTCAGCGCTTGCGAAAGTTTGTCTGTCTTTTTTACTTTTCTTTCTCTATCCATCATCATTAAAAATTAGCTTTAAAAATGTTTCTTTTACCCATTAAACCCCTTAACCAACGACTTGTTTCCACCGGGGTCACCCTTCCAGGGCGTTCCAGGAAAATCTAGGCCTGATGACAGGCCACACAGGCTCTTTGCTTAATACATTTCGATGGGCAGGCCTTACGAATTATTTTGCATCGCTAAGCCAAATAAATAATCTATAAGCTCCCAGGTTCCATACACGATCAGGCCAATGAGCGCTATTAATATGATACCCACTACCACCAGGATTCCCGTGCCACTGCCCTGGTATTTACCTTCCTGATAATGTCGTTTCAGCAGACGGATATTTCTTTCGTTGGCTTTACTGAAGAAGTCAAAGATGTTTCCCAAAATGGGAATACTACCCAGGAGTGCGTCCAGCATTACATTCCCTGCCATCATTATCACGAGTTTACGACTGGCACCGAATCTGGCCATATGATAGATTAAAACGCCTGACACGGCCAGGGAGGCTGCATCGCCTACACCTGGTAAGAGGCCCAGAATCGGATCCAATCCAAAACGAAAACGGGTACCTGGTATTCTAAACCGGGAATCCATGAGATGAGAAATTCTATCTACCCATTTCATATCGGGTAGCTGGGCAGATGTTTTTATTGGTGTTATCGTTGTCTTATCCATAATTTTCTTCGAGCTATAAAAATTGAAACCCCTTACCCATAAAATCAAAAATGCCTGCATTTGTTTGCAGGCACCCGGCTAATAAAAAAGCACAGATAGACAACCCATCTGTGCTCTCTTAATATTTTCGTACTCTTAATAAGCTCTTACTGTTTTTCCTTCCATAAAATTCACGAAAGCTTTATTCACCACCCGGTTTCCGCCCGACGTTGGATAATTGCCTGTAAAATACCAGTCGCCTGTGTGATCCGGACAAGCTTTATGGAGGTTCTCAACTGTCTGATAAACAATCTCCATATCAGCTTTCAGGTCTGCCGGTCTACAGATTTTAGTAATCATCTCAGAAACCTGCTCATAGCTAAAGGGTTCGTACAGATGTTTGACAAAATTGGGGGCTTCTTTTTTCTGACCTTCTGCCACACACTGTTCATAAACATCATCGATCATATTGTCTAATCCACTTTCCTTGAGCAGTTGTAAAACAGCCCTGAAAGCCACAAAATCTCCCATTTTAGACATATCAATGCCATAACAATCCGGAAAACGAATCTGAGGTGCTGAAGAGGCAATAACGATTTTTTTAGGATCAAGCTTATCCAGCATACGAAGTATGCTCATTTCCAACGTAGTACCCCGCACAATAGAGTCGTCTATGACAACAATGTTATCTACCTTTTTCCGGATCACTTCGTAGGTGGTATCATATACGTGCGCTACCAGGTCTTCACGATGAACATCATCCGTAATAAATGTTCTGAGTTTGGCATCCTTAATGACCAACTTTTCTACCCGGGGTCGGAAGGAAAGCATACGTGTGATATAGGCTTCATCGATCTTACCCCCTTTTTCGTGCGTTTCCCGGATAGCCTGAATCCGCTCATTGCTCAGATGGTCTTCCAAGCCTTGCAAAATACCCAGAAATGAGGTTTCTGCACTGTTAGGAATATAAGAAAATACCGTATTCTGAAGATCATAATCAATAGACTTGAGCAGTTGAGGGATCAGCAACTTGCCCAATTGTTTACGCTCATGATAAATGTGAGGGTCGGAAGCCCTGGAGAAATAAATACGCTCAAAGCTACAGGACCTTTTCTCCAGTTTCTCAATAAATTGTTGCTGAGAATACTCACCATTTTTCTTGATGATCAGGGCATGGCCAGGTTCAATTTCCTTGATCTCATCATAGGGTACATTAAAGGCTGTTTTAATAGGAGGTTTCTCGGAAGCAACCACGACCACCTCATCGTCGGCGTAGTAGTAGGCCGGACGGATACCTGCCGGATCACGGGCGACAAATGAAGCGCCACTCCCTATGAGCCCTGCCATCGCATATCCTCCATCAAAATCTTTACAGGATCGTTGCAGTACTCTTTGCAGATTCAGGTTTTCTTCTATGATTTCTGTGATCTGCTGATTGGTATGCGTGAATTTATATTCGTCAAACAAATCCTGGTTTTCCTGATCCAGAAAATGTCCTATTTTTTCCATCACCGTGACGGTGTCAGCTTTTTCTTTGGGGTGCTGCCCCAGGCTGACCAGGATATCAAAAAGCTCATCCACGTTGGTCATATTAAAATTACCTGCCACGACCAGATTGCGGCTACGCCAGTTATTCTGACGCAACATAGGATGACAATATTCTACTGAGTTTTTTCCATGCGTTCCATAGCGCAAATGACCCAACCACACTTCACCGCTAAAAGCTACATTTTCCTGAAGCCAGGCAGCATCTTTCAGTCTGACTGAACCATGCTGCTTTTTTACTTTTTTAAATTTTTTATTGATTTTCTTGAATACCGTAGAAATGGGGCTATCAGAGATAGAACGATAGCGACTGATATACCTCGATCCAGGACTCACATTGATTTTTATGTTGGCCACACCAATCCCATCTTGTCCACGATTATGTTGTTTCTCCATCAACAAATAAAGTTTGTTGACAGCATACAGCGGTGTACCATACTTGTCAATATAGTACTGTAGTGGTTTACGCAGACGAATCAGGGCAATTCCACATTCGTGCTTGATCTGGTCGCTCATATAGTTAAGTGTTAGTTAAGGTTCAAAATCTAAAATTCAAACGGAATTGTATGAATAAAATCAATTAACCAGTTCGACTTAAAGAACAAAATAAGTAGCGGAAAAATTAACACGATTGCTAAAATCTTATCAAAAAGATAAAATTTATCATGCCGCCGTCCTGTCCTTTGATGAGAGAACCTGTCGGCTACAAAAGTAGTTTCACTTTTTTTAAAAAACATGAAATAAGGAATTTTTAGATAGTAGAAAAGTGAAACGACCGTATTAAATAAGCCGAAAACCAATAACAATAAAAGCATCAAATTATCCGAGCTTTGGTAAGCCTCCCAAAGAGAAGAGAAAATGAACAATTTAGCGGTAAAACCTGCGGTAGGCGGCAATCCGGTCAGTGAGATCATGGCTATCAGCATTAAAACGCCTATCAAAGGGTATTGCTCTCCCAAACCACGATATTGACTAATCTCCTCACTGCCGGTTTCTCTGCTGATCATGATGATGATCAGAAAAGCAGCCAGGTTCATCAATGCATAAACACTTACATAAAACAAAACACTTAACATACCAAAAGAAGAAGTGGACAAAACCCCTATCAGTATGAATCCGGAATGCGCAATTGAAGAATAGGCCATCATTCTCTTCACATTTTTTTGCCAGAGGGCCGCAAAATTTCCCAGGAGCAGTGTAATGATAGCGATCACTGCCAATAAGGTCTGCCAGGGAAAATCAAAGCTAACCTGACTAAAGAAGTGAGCGGTATACCGCATCAAAACCACAAAACCGGCAGCTTTGGGCACTACTGAGAAAAGGGCCACTACGGGTGTTGGCGCCCCTTCGTACACGTCGGGTGCCCACAGATGAAAGGGAGCCGAAGAGATTTTAAACAAAAAACCCCCTAAAGTAAACAGCCCAGCAAAAAGAACCAGTATCATGGGAGCCGCTGCTATGTTCTCCTGAAAGGAAGGATGGGTCATGTCTAAAGTACCGGTCAGCCCGTACAACAGAGACATTCCATATAACATGACTCCTGAAGAAACACCACCATATAAAATATATTTAATGCTGGCCTCAGTACTTCTCTCATCAAAATTAAAATTAGTAAGGATATAAGAGCTGATAGAAATCAATTCAATGGCCAGGTAAATGATGAGCAGATGGGTACTCATCGATAAAAGCATCGCACCCAACAGTAAACCAAAAAGCACAGTATAATACTCTCCAATGCGTTTGACAGACCTCAGATGAAAGCTGCCTGCCCGGCTTTTGTAATTTACTGAAATGAGAACGGTAAACACGGCGGATACACATATCAGTATCTTGAAGTAGATAGCCAGCCTGTCGAGTTGTATCATTCGTGAAAACAAGGATAGCCCTTCACTGCTTTCTGCAGTCAAACTCCATTGCTGTAACAGCAGCCCTGTCGTAAGGAATAATCCCAACAGGGCCGTAATAGTGAACAACCAAAGGAGCTTCTGCCTGAAAATCAAATCAAAGATGAGAATCAAAAGCAGAAAAGCTAGCAGACAAATTTCTGGAAAGACAAAGAAGGCACTCTCTACTATTTCAGACAATTGAGTACCTAGTGAATGAACCTCTATGGATTTTTCCAACGGCAATAATATTTACTTTCCAAGAATCAATCTTAAATTTTCCTCGCCAACGGTATTGACAAAATGCACGAAACTACTGACCGATGCATTGACCATATTTAAAAATAAGGAAGGAAAAATACCAAAAACAAGCGTAGCCAACGCCAGTGGTATCAACATAACATACTCACGAAGATTCAAATCTATCATTTGCCCATTCCACTGATCTTTCAACAAATAATAGGGACCGAAAAACATTCGCTGCAACGTCCATAGATAATAGGCGGCTCCTAAAATCAGACCTACCGTCGCCACTATAGCCATCCACCTGGGCAGTAACTGGTTGATGGTAGCCGCATTAAAACTTCCCAGGAAGACCATGATTTCAGCCACAAATCCGGAAAAACCCGGTAACCCTAAAGAAGCAAAGAAGGCAATCACCACCAGTGTGGTGTAGGAAGGCATCTTAACGGATAATCCTCCATAATGCGCAATCATACGGTCTCCTGTACGGTCATAAACCACGCCAGCAATCAAAAACAACATAGAGGTGATGATACCATGGCTAAACATCTGGAAAAGTCCGCCACTGACTCCTTCAGAAGTGAGTGATGCCAGCCCTAACAATACGAACCCCATGTGCGACACGGAAGAATAGGCAATCAACTTCTTCAGGTCTTTCATGGCCAGTGCATTCATAGCGCCATAAATAATGGCAATCACACCCAATAAGCCGATCCACCAGGCAAAAAAGACAGCGCCATCCGGAAAAATACTATACGTCGCTCTCACCAGACCGTAGCCTCCCACTTTCAATAAAATACCTGCTAAGACTACAGAGATGGGAGTCGGCGCTTCCACGTGCGCATCGGGCAGCCAGGTATGCAAAGGCACGGCTGGTAATTTGATGACAAAACCAATAAAAAGGGCCATGAAAGCGATCAGACGAGCAGAAAAACCAAAAATACCAGCATTGTTGTTAACCTCCAACAAGGTATCCGGCAAGTAATTAGCACGATCCATCATGGCTACCATGTTAAAGGTTTTCACGATCTGATTTTTAGGAATCGTATTTTCCTGGATACGCTGTTGAACCTCTGTTATTTGCGCTTGGGTTACGGTTTCTGCATCGTTAAGGATGCCTGCCTGAATACCTGTTTCTATGGGATCCATCACGCTGGTATACAGCCCGATCATGACAATCAGAATAAAAATGGACCCTGCCAAAGTGTAAAGGAAAAATTTTATCGCCGCATATTCTCTTCTGGGCCCGCCCCACATTCCGATCAGGAAATACATGGGAAGCAGCATAAATTCAAAAAAGAGATAAAACAGAAAGAAATCCAGCGCCACAAAGCATCCAACCACTGAGGCACAGAGTAACAGATACAGCAGAAAATACCCTTTGGTATTGTCCTGAATAGTCCAGGAAGAAATAGCTCCTACCAGCAGCACCAAGGCGGCTAACCCCACCAATGTCACACTCAAACCGTCAACCGCTACAAAATAGTCAATGGATAGCTTACCGAATGTATTTAAATCAAGGTTAATCCAGTCTAATTTTTCCACATATTGGAAGACAAAACCGGGTTGAATGGCAGAAGAGACCGCAGGACTAGTGTTAAACGACTGGAAAATTAAAATAGCGAGCAGCAGTTGAATAGCGGTAGCCGTAATCGTGGCAATTTTAAACACTGGCTTGAATCTGCCAGGTATGCACAGCAGCAATGCCGCCACTACAACGGGCACAAAAATGATAAAAGTGAGCAGATGGTTTTGCATAAGGCTTAAAAAGCCCAAATTTTGCTGACTTAAAGAAAAAGTACAAGGATATCAGGTGAAAAGTTTAACGATTACTTAACAAATAGTGTTAAGACTATTTTTTCTTCTTAAAATCACCCCTTTTAATAGATTTGATAAACTCGGCCCAGGCAAAAGGATTCAACAGGGGATTCGATCGTGGACCTGCATACTGTACCCTGTCAAATTGCTGATTCATAAAATACCGGTAGTTCATACTACCATCCATAGGCATTGCTTCAAACATTTTGGCCAACAGATCTTCTGCCAGATTTTCTCGCATGTTCGCATATTGGTCTTCATCAGGTAATTTTAAAGCCAGAATAGCCTCTTTGAAAACTTCTTCGGAAGGGTAAGGAAACACTTCCACGGCAGGCAGGTAGGTAGTATCTGTACTCAGTTCTACAATTACGGTCAGACTCTCCCGCTGATCTTCGGGCACCAGATAGTACTGCCTTTTATGACCTATGGAACTAAACAAGACACTGTCGCCCGGTAATACTGGCAAAGAAAAATAGCCATATAGATTTGTGGAAGTGCCTCTGCCAGCAGCAGGCACATAGACGTTAGCCCCTGCCAAAGCACTCGTACTATCTTCCCCCAATACCAGACCTGAAAGCTGGATCACACTTGATTTACCTTGCGCCCGACTTTCCTGTGTCAGAAATAGGGTCAGACTGAAGACCAAAAGAAACGATATTTTATAATACAATTTCAAAGGAGATAAGGCTTATACTCAAGTTTGATTAACGTCGTAACTGCTAAAATAGTCAGTCTTGGTGAATATTTATAATATTATATGCAATAAAAAATCCAAAAAACACAATTTACCATGTTTTTTGTTTTCGCTTCCAAAATATAAGATTTTCCAAAGATGAATTGTTCCCCTAATGAAAATAATTAGCACAGGTTTCTACATTCAAATTTTCCAGATCATAGAGATAAGCTGTACTTTTACAACAGTGTCCTGTTTTTCAATATGATACAACCTGATAATATGCGCGTTAAAAACTTCAGCCTTACGTTTGGTTTACAATTATTTAAAGCTTTTTCTGAAGAAGCCCGAATAAGGATTCTGTTTTTATTGTATAAGGAGAAAGAGATGTGCATTACTGACCTTGAGCATGTTCTTGATTTTACTCAAACCAAAACTTCCCGTCATTTACAATATCTGAAACACGCCAATCTTGTAAGCGACCGCAAGGTAGATCAATTTGTATACTACCGGATTAAATTACAGGCGAAAGATATCATCCACCAACTCTTTCAATACATGAACAAAGATGTGCTGTTGCTCAAAGATCTGGAGACATATCAGATTCTATATTCTAACCGTGAACTGGCTGTTTGTAAATTACATCAGAAAAAGTGGATCCAGGACTGATCAGGCTTTAGCCGTTTTCCGAACTCCGTTATTGATCAAAAGCAATCCCAGAAAGGTAAGCGCACCATTGATGATTAATATAAAAAATCCAAATTGGAATCCGTTAAACCAATCTGCTGATTTGATATCCAGTATAAAACTGATCACTGGCGCAGCAACACAGATGAGAGGTACCAATCGGTCTTTTACTTCCAGTTTAGTGTACAGTCCATAACTATACAATCCTAAAAGAGGGCCATATGTATAACCTGCTATTTTAAACACTGCGACAATTACACTTTCGTTGTTGATAGCTCTGAAGACCAGGATGACCACAAACAGTAAGATGGAAAACATAAGGTGGACCCGCATTCTGGTACTTTTTTCAATATCGCTGGCCTTTTCCGCCTGAGTTTGTTGCGGTTTGGAACTTCCCAACCCTAAGATATCCACACAAAAAGAAGTTGTCAGGGCTGTCAGGGCCGAATCAGCACTGGAGTAAGCAGCAGCGACAATGCCAAGTAGAAAAACAATTCCTGCCAGTGCACTAAAATGGTTGACCGCCAGCATAGGAAATAATTCGTCGGATCGGTCAGGGAGTTGTATTCCTTTTTCTCTGACATAGAGATACAATAGTGCCCCTAAAGTCAAGAAGAATAAATTAACAAATACTAAAATGATGGTAAACCATTTCATGTTCTTTTGTGCTTCCCCCAGGTTTTTGCATGTCAGGTTTTTTTGCATCATATCCTGATCCAATCCTGTCATGACAATGGCGATAAAGGCACCGGAAATAAACTGTTTAAAAAAATTAACCCCACTGTCCCATTCCCAATAAAAAATTTTCGACAGGTTACTACTTTCCACAGCACTGATCATTTCTCCCGGTGCCAGATTAAGCTCGTCGCCAATCAGATAAATGCTGATCCCCACTGCACTCAGCATAAAGAAAGTCTGCAGGGTATCCGTCCAAACGATAGTTTTGATGCCCCCCCGAAAAGTGTAAAGCCATATCAGCAAAATAGTGACTAGCACGGTAAACCAGAAGGGCAGATCGAAATTATCAAAAAAGGCTATTTGCAGGACACTGGCTGCCAGAAACAAACGGGCCGCCGAACCGATCAGCCGGGAAACCAGAAAGAAAGTAGCACCTGTTTTATACGAACTGTATCCGAACCGTTGTTTAAGATATCCATAAATAGAAACCAGGTTTAATTTATAATACAGCGGCATCAAAACCAGAGCGATGAAGGCATATCCCGGTACGTAACCCAATACAACTTGAAAATAAGAAAACTGAGAATTGCCTACTTCTCCCGGGACTGAAATAAATGTCACACCCGAGAGGGAAGCGCCAATCATGCCGAAAGCCACCAAATACCAGGGAGATTGACGATTGCCTGTAAAAAATGTCTGGTTATCTGCATTGCGTGAAGTAAAATATGAAATCCCTAACAAAAGAGAAAAATATCCAACGATGACAAAGAAAACTAACAGTGGCGACATAAGTTATAATTAGATAGGCAGCGAATTTGAAGCTTTTTTTTTAATTTTGCCAAAAGAACGTTCAAAACTATGAAATACGCATTTCAAGAGGAAATTTTAGAAGAGGTTATCACAGATGAAGCACTAAATGAAAGTAAGGACCTCATAGTATTGAATGATGATTACAATACTTTCGATCATGTCATCAATACCCTGATCCGGATCTGCAAACACACCCAGGAGCAGGCTGAGCAGTGTACCTTAATTATTCACTACAAGGGAAAATGCTCTGTGAAAAAGGGTACTTTTGAAGAGCTAAAACCCATGTGTGATGCCATCCATGATGCTGGCATCGGAGCAGAAATTAAATAGCACTTTTTTCCTCCATTTCTGGTTAAAAAGTAGGTTATATATTGTATTATTACGTATATGGAATATCCATCCAAACTGATAGAGGATGCTGTCAATGAAATTGCAAAGCTTCCCGGAATAGGAAAAAAAACTGCTTTACGCATGGCCCTTCATTTACTACGGGCTAATGAAGAACGAACCCAATTATTGGCTGATTCACTGGTAAATCTCCGGACAAAGACACAATACTGTACGCATTGCCACAATATTGCAGATGCACCAGTGTGTGCTATTTGCAGCAGCAGCAAAAGAGATAAGCAGACTGTTTGTGTAGTGGAAAATACTACCGATTTAATTGCGATCGAGAACACTTCTCAATTTAACGGATTATACCATGTACTCGGTGGGGTTATCTCTCCTTTAGAAGGTGTTTCACCGCATGACCTCAACATTGATTCGCTGATCAACCGGGTAAAAGACTTGTCGCTGGACATTAAGGAGATTATTCTTGCCTTGAGTGCTACCATGGAGGGAGATACTACCTCTTTTTTTATCACCAAAAAATTACGTGACTATCCGGTCAAAATTACAACCATCGCCCGGGGTGTCCCTATTGGTAGTGAACTGGAATATACAGATGAAATTACCCTAGGCCGCAGTATTTTAGGCCGGAAAGCTTATGAACACTAATGAACGGTAACCTTATAGATTTCTGTAGGTAACGTAAAACAGGAGAATCCATCCTGCAATAAAAAGTAATCCTCCTACAGGAGTAATCATACCCAACCATCTGTAACCACTAACACTCAATAAATACAGAGACCCGGAAAAAACGACAATACCGGCCATCCAAGAAACAGAAGCATAATGTAAGAGCTTATCTTCAATCTTGTACATTAATAGCCCGATGCCTAACAAAGCCAGAGAATGATAAAATTGATACTGAACGGCTGTTTCGAAGGTCCCCACTCTACCTTTCATCTCTAATATTTCACGTAAAATATGAGCACCGAAAGCGCCAATCATCACTGAAAAAGCTCCTAAAGCGGAGGCTGTCACTAAAATAAATTTTTGCATATTAAAAGCTAATTTCTGCTACCAAAAATAGTAGTACCAATTCTTATCATCGAACTACCTTCTTCTAAAGCTACTGAATAATCACTACTCATTCCCATAGAAAGCTCCTGCATTTGAACATGAGATGGCAGGTCCTTTCTTTCCTTTACTTTTTCAAACAATTGTTTTAACGTTCTGAATTCTTTTCTAACCTGTTTTGTATCCTTTGTAAATGTAGCCATCCCCATTAAACCTATGACTCTAACATACTGGCACTGCAAAAAATCTTGGCTATATAACAATTCAAACAGCTCATCTTCTGAAAGGCCAAATTTAGATTCTTCTTCAGCGATATGTATCTGCAACAAACAGTTTACAGGTCTTTCTATTTTACTGGCCTGTTTTTCTATTTCACTTAACAATCTTACACTATCTACCGCATGAATTAGGTGGACAAACGGCACTACATATTTCACTTTGTTTCTTTGCAGATGTCCGATCATATGCCAGCGAATATCCTTAGGCATTTGCTCATATTTATCTATCAGTTCCTGTACCTTATTTTCACCAAAGTCTCTGATTCCAGTTTCGTAAGCTTCTATTAGGGTGGTAACAGGTTTTGTCTTACCCACAGCTACTAGCTGACAGTGATGGTTTCTGATTTGATTTTGTATAGAATTAATCTTTTCTGCAATGCTCATTGTAAGATGCCAAAATTAACTTTGATGCTATCCTACTGACTTTGCGAACAATTAAACAAAGCCATAGTTTTCTTTTTGAAAGTCCAAATTTATAGAAAATCAATGAATTGGCCACATGTATAAAGGTGTTATCACAGCATTTGCACTACTTTTCTCTTTCTGTTTCTTACATGGCCAGGATCGCCAACACCTGACTGATTTTAATAAGGCAAGAAAAAAAACCATACAACATGGAATGTATACCCTGGGAGGTTGGGCCATCAGCAATATGGCTATCAGTGGATTTATGATGCCAAAAGCAAAAGGTACGTCTTATTATTTTTACCAAATGAATTTATTCTGGAATCTGGTCAATTTGGGACTTTCAGGATTCGGTTACTATAACATAAAACGAGTAGACTCATCCGACTTATCTTTAATGTCTAGCTTGAGGAAGCATCATCAGTTTCAAAAAATTCTTTTGTTTAATGCTGGTTTGGATCTTGCCTACATTGCTAGTAGTTTTTACCTACTTGAGAAGGCGAAGAATAGCCGGCAAACTGAGAGATTTAGAGGATATGGCAGATCAATTTTCCTGCAAGGAGCATTTCTTTTTACGTTTGATACTATACTTTATTTTATCTTAAGGGCTCAAAACAGCAAACTTGATATTTTCCTCAATAAGGTTCGTATCGGCAGCAATAGCATAGGATACACATTCGATTTATAAGCCTTTTCTCATTAATCTTATGGAAGTACCCTCCTATCAAAGAGATGAATACAATAAATTACCAGATGAGCCTGGTGTTTATAAATTTTATAACAGAGAAAACAAACTGATCTACGTAGGTAAAGCAAAAAGTCTGAAGAAAAGAGTGAGCAGTTACTTCAACAAGACTTTGAATGCTAACCGGAAGACTGTTAAAATGGTAAGTGAAATTGAAACCATAGAGTTTACGTTGGTTGGTTCAGAGTTCGATGCGCTACTGCTTGAAAACAGTCTGATCAAGAAAAATCAACCCAAGTATAACATACTCTTAAAGGATGACAAAAGTTATCCCTATATTTTACTAACAGGCGAGCGGTTTCCCCGCATTATTCCTACACGACGGATGATTCCCGGTAGCGGCAGGTATTTTGGTCCATTTGCCAGTGTCAAAGCAATGAACAATATTCTTGACCTTATAAGAAACCTTTATACGATCAGGACTTGTCGCTACGACTTATCTGAAAAAAACATCAAGCAAGGAAAGTTCAAAGTCTGTTTGGAATACCACATTGGCAATTGTAAAGGTCCCTGTGAAGCCTTACAAACCGAGGAAGATTACAATAAAGATATCGAACAAGCTGCTAATATTCTGAAAGGAAATTTAGGCGTACCCAGAGGTTTCTTTAAACATAAAATGCAGGAAGCTGCTGAAAATCTGGATTTCGAAACAGCTCAAGTATATAAAGAAAAGCAAGAATTACTTTCTAAGTACCAAGCAAAATCTACTGTTGTCAATCCTCAGCTAGGGGATACTGACATATTTACTATTGTTTCGGATGAAAAGGTAGCTTTTATTAACTATCTCAGATCAAATAATGGGGCGGTTATATTAACCAAAACCATAGAAGTCAAGAAGAAACTGGATGAAAGTGAGGAAGATATTCTAGCTTTGATGATGATAGAATTGCGTGATAGATATCTTAGCAATACGAAAGAAATTCTAACCAATATAGAGCTCCCTCCTCTCATTGAAAATGTAACTATCATCGTTCCTAAAATTGGTGATAAACGTAAGCTCATTGACCTTTCCATTAAGAACGCACTGTATTATAAAAAAGAAAGATATAATCAGTCTCTCACTACACAACAAAAAGATAGCAGGGTACTGATTAAGCTTAAAGAAGATTTAAGGTTAAAAAAATTACCGATGCGGATCGAGTGTTTTGATAACTCTAATTTCCAAGGCACAAACCCTGTCGCTTCTATGGTGAGCTTTTTGAATGGAAAACCTTCTAAGAAAGACTATCGGAAATTTAACATCAAGACAGTGGTTGGACCAGATGACTTTGCCTCCATGTATGAAATTGTATTTCGTAGATATAAGAGGCTCATCACTGAGGAAATTGATTTACCAGATCTTATTGTAATAGATGGAGGAAAGGGACAACTTAATGCAGCTTGTAATGCCTTAAAAGATTTAGGAATTTACGGTGATGTTCCTATTATTGGTATCGCTAAGCGTCTGGAGGAGATCTATACTCCAGAAGATCCCTATCCACTACATATAGACAAAAAATCCGAATCATTGAAACTTCTTCAACGAGTCCGTGACGAAGCGCATCGTTTCGCTATTACTTTTCATAGAAAAAAACGATCTAATAACACTTTTAAAAGTGAACTGGAAAATGTGAAAGGAATTGGTAAAAAAACTGCTCTTTCTTTACTAAAGAATTTCAAATCTATTAAAAACATTCAACAGGCATCTTTAGATGAATTATCAAATTTGGTTGGCCCCCAAAAAGCCAGAAGCTTAAAAGATGCGCTCCAGGAAAAGCAAAAAGGGAATCTTTAAAAGACTCCCTTTTACTACTTGTGTTATGAAAACTTTTTAGTATTCCCAGAGTTCATGCTCTCTTTCTAATAATTTGTGCTCGTAATCTAAAGATTTCAGCAGAGCTTGTCGTCGGTCACCATCTACCATATCAATGATATACTCATCATCCGGATTAGAATATTTTACGACTCTACCATTAAATAATCTCAAATCAAAGGCATACTTTAAATTAAGATGTTTAGCATCGTTTTGAGGATTTACCCACACAGCTGTTTCAGGGTTCTCTTCAAACACTCTTACAAGATCTTTGTAACTGAATGAAGCTACTAACTTTAACAGACCAGTTTCCGGGAAATTCTCTGGAGGAAGAACCAACGTTACTGACTGTATATCATAATACTGCCTTCCTCTTTCTTTATCAAAGATGATATCTTCCATCAATTCCAATACGGTAACATCTCTAGCAGTGAAAAGGAGTGGTCCTGCATTATTAGTAGAAGGAGAAGAAGTACTGTTAGTGCCTTCAGCCCCTTGTCCTTTGCTATCACCCCAGGCATCTCCCCAGTTTGATTCTTGAGTTTCCTGCCCAAATCCCATTGCAATTTCATCCTCCGTAGGGCCGGTATCATCTGTCGGAATAGTCATATTTTCCACAAATTGTTCCTTTGACATACGGGTACCTAATGAATCGTTTGTATATGGATACAAAGTACCATTCATTACCGCATCGATGATAACTTTAGTAATCTGCCTATTCTCTGAAAAGAAAGGTTTATTTTGCTTTTCCCTCAAGTCTACTCTACGCCAAACTCTGGATTTGTAAAGTTGATCCGACTCATGAATTGGCCGAAGAGAATTAGGATTATATCCACTAGGCTCTTCTTGCGCATGAATAGAAAAGGAAACGCAGAAAGAGAGAGCAACTGTTCCTAAACTATTTTTCAAAATACTACTTAAAGTTTTCATAACACCTATTTTTACTAGAATCTTAATTCAAGAATATAGTTTTGATCGCGTCGGATTCAGGGATTTTAACATCCTCAACTTCTCCTCTAAAATTCATTCTTTGTACTTTCTTAACTTCAATCACCAATCTATCTCCAGGTTTTGCCTTAGACATTAAACCACTAAGATTGGCTGTTTCATTTGTTAATGTAACAGTAGGAGCTGCAGGTCTGCTACCACGAGCCAGTATTATATCAGCTTCCATTACCCTGTATCGTGCATCTTTTGGTAAGAAATTTAGAAAGTCTTCGTCAGGGACAGCTTTCACGGCTACAGAACGGAAACGACTAATATCTTCTCCTTGCTTCAAGTTTGCAGGTTTGTTCCCTGGACCAAAAACTTCGATCGTAGGTTTAGGTACACGCTTCACAGTAAAAGTCTCAGTACCGATATTGAATCCATTGCTGCTCACAGACAAACTTACCTTCGCCTTGTTAGGAATCACAGTAACAGCACCAGTCTTCTGACCCTCTAAGGTAACGGCACCATCTGCTTTGAATGACGGATTATAGGTAGTCCCTAAAGCAGGCACATTTATCTGTAGCTCGTTACCACAATTCAGGTAAAGAGCTTGCACAGATTGAGATTGCACCTGAATCACCGGTTTAGTTACAAAGTAGGTAAAAGTTTGCTCATAAGTTTCTTCTTTACCACCCTGAGCAATTTTGATAGCTGCTTTAAAGCTTTTTTCAGCCCTGTTATCAGCGTCATATTTATCAGCGCTAGCAGTAAATTCAATTTTACCCATTCCACCTTCTACAGACAATTCTTGACCATTCATAGTCATTACCGGATTGACAGCACTAGAGGAAGCAGCGATAAACAGATCCGCTTTGTACTTTGTTCCGGCAGCCACTACATTAGATTCAGGTCTCACCATAGCCACAATCTGATCAAATTTCAGGTCAGCTGCTCCTACTTGACGGGCCAAATGATCTAATGCCGTTGATTCCCTTGCCAAAACTTCCGTCTTCAACTGGCTTAAAGATGCCAACCCAGCTACCATTGGAGTATTTTGAAAAGTTAATTCGGAAAAACTTTTCATGTTCTGCTCCGGATTTTCCTTGAAAGTTGGGTTATCAATGGCATCCAAAGCTATTGGTGAAATATCAAGCCCGGTAGTACTAGCAATATAACTAGAAAAACCATTTAGATCTTCTTTCAGCTTGTCTCCATTGCCTTGTCTTACCATTAAATCAGCTATTTCATCTTCACTCTTTCCACCTCTGTAAGTACCATCTTCCTCAACACCACCTGTAACGGTTACAAATTTGTTTTTCAAAGAATCAAGAATATTGAGAACCTCATTTGTTTTAGCTCTTACCTCTCTAGCCTTTTCAAGTACAGCTAAATCTTCTTTGCGGTTACCAGCATCTTCAACAGCAGCTTTGATACGATCAACAGTACCATTATTCTTTTGTTTCGAATTATTGACCGACTGCTCTAAACTATTATCGATAAAGATAAATTTCTCTAAAACGGTATTACTTACCTGCAGCGCCAGTAGTGCTGTTAATACCAGGTACATCATACCGATCATCTTTTGTCTTGGGGTTTCTTTTCCTCCAGCCATATTTTCTTTTATTTGTAAATGAGAAAATTAGCTCTCATGCTTAGGCCTTCATGGCGCTTAGCATGTTACCATAAACTCTATTCAACGAAGCAATATTGGTGTTCAGAGAAGCAAAATTGTTTTTAAACTGTTCTGCATTTTTGCTAGCCTCAGAGACATTCTCCATAGCGGTGCTTAAGTTTGAATAGAACTTATTCATCGATTTAATATGGCTATTAGCATCTTGTAACTCCATTTCATAAACAGCATTCAAAGAAGCTAAATTTTTTGTTACTGTCAGAACCTGCTCATGATACTGTTTGGCATCTTTTGTAGCATCAGTAAAAGTAGCCATAGCGGTCATGGAATTAGCATAAGACTTGTTCATATTGGAAAGGGATTGCGACGCTTGCTGAACATTTTTAGCATATTCATCTGTAGCAACCGCAGCACTTGTCAAGGTACCCATTTTAGATACAGACTCAGAAAGATTTTTCATACCTCTTCCAAGGCTATCTATCAATTCAGGACCAACTTTTGAACTTTCCAACATAGCATCTAACTTACGGGTAACTGAATCTCCATTACCGTTTGAAATTTGCTTTCTAGTAGCAGGTGGTGCATCACCAGCTAGTTCAGGATACACTAAAGACCAATCATATTCCTGGTGTTTTGGCTCAAATGCACTAAATAAGAATATAATTGCTTCGGTTGTGAGACCTACTCCCAACATAACACCGGCTCCTGGTAAGTGCAGAATTTTAAACATTGCACCAACGATTACGACTGAAGCACCTATACCATAAATTTTGGGCATGATGGTACTATACAAAAGTTCTGTAAATCCACCTTTTTTCTTGCTCATTTTTTAAAATTTTAATTTGTTGTTGATTTAGATTGTAAAAAGATTTGATAATCGATTGATTGTTAAAATTCATTTCCTGATGACCTACCGATATAAGTCATTGCACATCTGAACCCAGTGTAAGCAGTTGTAGAGTCTTTATGTGCATAGGTTCTACTTCCTGTTTGCAGGAAATAAGATATATCTTTCCAGGAACCACCTCTAACTACTTTTCTAGGTTCGTTAGGGTCATTGTAGGTTGGGTTTAAATCCCACACAATGGCGGTTGCTGCAGGGTTATATGCGTCTTCGCACCATTCGGCTACGTTTCCAGACATGTCATATAAACCAAAATCATTGGCAAAGTAAGAAGCTACCGGGGCGGTATATGCAAACCCATCATCAAAATAATTACCTCGGCCAGGCTTAAAATTGGCTAACATACACCCTTTAGAGTTACGAATATAAGGGCCACCCCAGGGAAATTTAGCCATGTCCCTTCCGCCTCTAGCAGCATACTCCCATTCCGCTTCAGAAGGAAGCCTAAAGTTTGGCATAGGCACTTCTCCATTGCTCTCTCTGTAATTGTTAAGGTAAGCAGTTCTCCAAAGGCAGAAAACTTTAGCAGCTTCCCAATCAACGCCTACTACAGGATAGTTGTCAAAGGCAGGGTGAGACCAATAGTACTGTACGAGAGGATCACCCATGTGATGCGTATAATTCCTAGACCAAACAGTAGTATCAGGATAGAGTTCATCCATCAGAAAATTAGCACCGCGGCCAACCATAAATTCATATTCGCCTTCACCTTCCTGAAGCTCATAGATGAATTGACGATACTCGTTATTAGTAATCTCCGTATCATCCATATAAAACGCTCCGATGGTGACCTGCTTGTTGTAACTGATCTGGGTAGCAATAGGATCTTCATCAGATTGGCCTGTATGAAAGGTACCTGCTGGAATTTGTACCATTCCGTAAGGTGTAGGCATACCATCGTATTCTCTTCCCTGGACACCTACAAGTTGCCCATAATCCTCACCGTTTCCACCAAAAAGACCACAACCCTGGAGAGCAAAGAGCACTATTACGGATAGCATGACGCTTCCGCATCTAGAAGTTTTGCACATAACACAAATAATTTTATACATACACGATTATATGAACACAAATATTGTAAATGCTGTTCTATTTCAACCACCAAAAAATAAATAAATTGTAGCGCTGTAATATTTTTAATAAAATGAGATAAAAAATATAACTAAACACATAAAATTTATTAATAATCTAATTCAATTATTGTCTAAATCTAGGAGTTCGTATTATTTTCTTCTCATTTGCTGATGAAATAGGCAAACTATAAGTCACCATTACTTCATGGGAAGCAGCCGCTTTCGCTAGCTGAGCAACTACAACATAATCAAATGCATAACCTAATTTTAATGATTTCTCTTTAAAAAAGCTATAGCCTAACATTCCTACTATAGCTTCCTGCTGTCGGAAAGATATTCCTCCCCACATAGTTTCGTTATAAGTTGCCATTGCACCTATATCAAAGGAGTAGGTATTTAAGTCTGTTTGGACTAAAAAGGAAGGGGTAAGCCTCACTTTGTAAGTTAAATCATAATCATAACCTCCTGAAAATATTATATGATTGACTAAAGGGTTATTTAGCTCATCGTAATTTCCAAATGCGTCAAACTTTACATCCGTTAAATGTTGAAAACCTACTCCTATATAGTACTGTCTGGCTCTATAGAAAACCCCTGCAGAAAAGTCAGGCCTTAATTGTGAAACACGGTTAGATTCCTTCAACGGATCATTATCATCCACCCATCGGTATTGATCGAAATCTACAGTTTGAGAATATATTCCTGCTCTGATACCAATGCTTAATTTTGAATTGCCCATCCCCAAATGATAAGCAAATGACATCTGTGCGTCTAAATTAGTAAGAGGTCCCAAACGATCGTTGACAACATGAAGTCCAAAACCACTTCTCAGTCTTAGGATAGGAGTGTTTAAACTAATAACCTGCGAATTTATTCCTCCAGCCGGATCTCCTGATGTTGGTTGATAGCCTGCCCATTGAGAACGATGAAAAGCTGTAAGGGTAGTAACCCCTTCAACTCCAGCATAGGCAGGGTTATAATATAAATTATTAAACATGTATTGGCTAAATTGGGCATTTTGCTGTCCAAAAAGTGGGTAAGTGCTTGTTAAGGCCAGAATGACAAAAATTAGGAAAAACTGATTCTTCATATAAGCAAAATTCTCAAACTCAGCCAAAAGTATATTTTTACATACTGAAATTTTTACTGATTTAAACCTTTTCCATACAACGTACAATTATAATTCTAATTGCACAGCCCAAAATAATTATAAAATATAACCCTTTTTACTCTTTGTTAGCTGCTTTAATATAAACTTCTAAAGCTCCTGTCATAGAGGGTGCATTTGGCATAGGAGCTTCAATGTCAAGAATCAGGCCAGCATCTCTCACCGCCTGAGCTGTGGTGGGCCCAAAGGCAGCAATTCTGGTTTTGTTTTGCGTAAAATCAGGAAAATTTACAAACAAAGAGTTGATTCCTGAAGGACTGAAAAATGCTATGATATCGTAATTTACATCGGCTAGATCAGACAAGTCAGCAGCTACTGTTTCGTACATTACTGCCTCGCTATATTTATAGCCATTATCCTTCAAAAAATCAGGAATATCATTTTTTCTGATGCTGGAACATGGAAAAAGATATTTCTCATTCTTGTGCTTTTTGAGAATCTCCAATAAATCCTGTGCCGTTCTGAAGCCAGTAAAAATTTTTCTCTTCCTAATAACGATGTATTTCTGCAGGTAATTGGCTGTTTGCTCTGAAATACAGAAGTATTTCATGTCTGAAGGCATCTCAATTTTCAACTCAGCGCAAATACTAAAAAAATGATCTACTGCATTACGACTGGTGAAAATAACAGCCGTATGATCCAGAATATCTATTTTCTGCTTTCTGAAATCCTTTGCGTTTACAGGTTTTACTTCAATAAATGGTCTAAAATCAACTTTCAACTTGTATTTTTCAGCCAAGTCAAAGTAGGGTGATTTGTCATCCTTAGGTTTGGGTTGGGAAACCAAAATACTATTTACTTTGTACAACCTATCTTTCGATGCTTTAATTAAACTTTCACTCATACAGATACCCGTTTAACAATTCAATTTAATACTTTCTACTAGTTTTATAAAGGTATATAACTTACCTGTTACGAAAACTGAAGGCTTTTCTTCAGCTAAAACGCAAATTTAACAAACAATATTGAAATGGTAATTAATCAATGAACAGTTCAAGCCCAACGAGTAGTGGTATAATTTCTGAAGTACAAATGTATGAAAATAAATACACATTTCTAAATATAGACCCAGTGAAGAGTCGGTAATAAAGTATCACAATCCTGACTGTTGCAAAAGCAATAAATATATAAATCAATAGATTTAAATACAGGGAATTGTTGATGGAAAGCATTGAAAAAATAAGGACTATGCAAGTAAAAATCACGCTCCAGAAAATCAGAGACATACGCATGAAATCAAACACATGAATATATTTCAAATTCTTTAACCCAAACAGTGCACCGAACATCATCACAACCATATATTTCAGCCAAATCACCATAAATACAAACAGGGAGAGTTTGAGCCAAGTAATGATAAACTCTGAAAAGGCCTGAGGTTGATCCACTACCAGCGAAAGATCTATCATACTATTGGTGGATATACTCAATATCAGCAAATAGGCTATCAGCAGGCAATGGTGCAATAAGAATACGATATGAGCTTCATTCAATAAGCGTATCTTAACGGGTTCTTCACGAATTTTAAAAGCGAACACTTTTCTAAAATTGTAAAGGTTTTTAAAAGTTTTGGGAAACTGGTTCAACTGGAATGCGTAGGAAGCCAGCAGAACCAGTAAGCCTATAATGAAGAAATCCCTTACAGAAGAACCTGTCCTTTTATGCGACGTATTTTGAAGCACAGTTTTAACTTCACTATTGTTGCTTACTACTAAAAAATGAAGTCTATCAAAAGAATGATCAGCCTGGTACACTGACACAAATATTTGTTCTTTTTGGTAAACTTGCTGTAAACTGTCTATGTCCAAACGGATACATTTTTCTTTGTCAGAATACCCTATGATTTGTTGTTCAATTAAAACAGAACTTTCTTGTGGTACACAACAGAGTAAGCTATTCCCGCTGTAACGGGTTAAGTTCAGCATGATCCCTATGGCCGGTGTTTTGTAATGATCCTTACCTATGAAAGGGACATACCGGTTATTTTCGTCAGCTTTTAGCCAATCTTCTTCCAGATTTTTAATAATCTGAAAGTTTTCCTTGACACCTTGTGGCACCTCACCCGCCAACAGGCGGAAAGTAAAAATGATCAAAAGAAGTGGTAAGCCTAAACGTTTTTTCATTTTATAATGCTGCTCAGTAGAGATATAGCATGAGTCATGCCGTAAAATTAACAGAGAGTCAGATAGTTAAATAAAAAGAAGTAATATTTATTTATAAAAGTTTTGTTTTTACGCTTATTCAAGAAATCCTTTCAAAACCGACTTACATAGCCAAAATGAATCTTAGATAGGTTCAAATCAAATGGCTGTGACTGTGAACTTCCAATACCATAAACCAGATTGAACAATCCAGCCGAAGTATGAAGGGAAATACCAGCTCCTACCCCAGCAGGATAATCTTTTGTATATTGATGATTTATCATCAATGCCTGATCATAAAAAGCAAAAAGATAGGAATGGGTATTGTGTTTTTCTTCAAATAATAATCTTAGCTCTACATTTGACAGGCCGTATTGAGAAGCAAAAAAGAAATTATCATAAAAACCTCTGATAGTATGTAATCCCCCCAACCTGTATAAGTCGCTCAGAAACAGTCGCTCATTGATCAACCATCCTCCTTCTAAGCGATGAAAAAGAACCCAACTGTTGCTCAATCTATGATACTGGTAGCACGTTCCCCGGAAAGATTTTTGCCAGGAATGTCCGAGATATTCCGAATTCTGATTTTGGCTTCCAGTAGTTTCAGGGAAGACATGCTTGCTGCCAATACTGGCTGATATTGAAAACTTATAGCCTTTTGAAGGCATGATACTATTATCCAAATGTTGCCAGGTATAACCCAGGCTCAAACTGGTAAGATCAAAATTAGCGATCTCGTTACCATAGTTTTCTTCCCCTATCAGACCTGTGACACGGCTACTCTGTCGTTTTATCTCACTTTGTAACTGATGATTGGTTCCTACAGGCAGAAACAAAGCCAGCGATAAATCCCGGTTGATAAACAGTGTATCCTCTTTGAACAATTGAAAATGAAAACCTGCCCCCACAGCTGAGTGAAAAAGATTAGGATGCTGATAGCTGATCAATAGCCGTTGTGATTGTATTTGAAGCCGTTGCCAACGCAATTCAAAGGCCTTCCCTCTTTTGAAAAGATTATTCAACTGAATATTGAGCTCCCCTGTTAACAGCATTTTACGCTCCTTTCCTTCCGAGGGGAAAAAGTTAATGAGCCCATCAAACTCATTGCTTTTCTCATCTGCCAAGGTTAAAAGGATATCAGCTTGTTGGTTTTGAAATGCCATCTCTACCGGAGCAGCCAAAGTAATAAAAGGTAACCTTCGCAAGCGCTCGGAAATACGGCTAACTTGCCTTTCATCGTATTCCCTACCAGCCAATACATTTAAATATGCAGCTAAAAAATCCGTTTTAACCCGATCGGTTCCTCTTACCTGCAGTTCTCCAAATGCTATGTAGGGGCCGGGATCATACTGAAGCCTAGCATACAGTTCTCCCTCCTGAATCTGAACTTCTGTTAATCGCACATGGGCAAAGGGATAACCGGTGTTTTCACTATATCGCAGTATATGCTCAAACAAATCCCTGAGTTCTTCATAATGAAATGGTTTTTGAAGGAAAACTTTTTCCCGAAAATGCACCTTCTCCAGCATCACAGGATCCAGCGTAGCAGCATTCAGGTAAACCCATTTATACTGTTTGCCCAGATCAAGCGTGGCTAAAAGAGTATCCTCATTGATTTTCTCTAAAATGGCGTTGGCAGAAAAATAGCCCTCGATCTGCCAACTGGTAATGAGTTGATCCAATATTTTCCTGGCAGCTGCACTGTCTACAGATTCCTTCTGATAGGAATATCGCTCTATTTTTTTTTGTGTTTCCTCGTTGCCGGTAATGATCAAACTTTGCCCCCTACTCTCGAAGGACAACCACAAGAGACTAAAAATAACAAGGAAGCGGAAAAACTTGTCTAACCGACACATGGCTTTTACAACATGGAATTCAGGCAAATCGTATTGTAAAGCTTCCGTATAAATTTATTAAAAACAAAGGAGGAGAAAATATTCTAATGGAAATGAAAGAAATTAGTTAAAATAGTAGAATTAAGAACCGTATTTTTTTCCCTTTACCTCACTTAAAAAATTCGTTTGTGTAGAGCATGGCTGTATCAATCTGCCCATGATTCATGGGAATACCCTGGGTATCTTTAAGGATTTGGTTCTCAATCATCCAATCTACAAAATCAATCCAGTGGTAACCTTCCATAAATCCCCATTGTCCCCGTTCGTTTGTAATGGAAGGCACAATTTGTTCCAAAGATTTTCTGATCAGCTTTTCGTCTTGAAAGGCAGGCGTTGTAATATAATCTTTCAACCGTCTGGAGGCTTTCCGTGGATCTTTTTTAACTTTTTTCCATCCCTGCTCAACAGCTGCTATAAAAGCTCGTAAAGCCTTATTTTCATCACGGATAAAATCCTGATGGGTAATTAACAGGGGTGAGTAGCCATAGGGAATTCCGAAATTACCAAGTTGAAAAACGTTAAATACCAATTGCTCATGCGCTGCAAGAATTCCTTCCCAGGGCATAAACACCCAGGCTGCATCTACTGAACCTTCTTTCAGGTGCTGCCACATCGACAATTTTTCCGGCTTTTTTACTGTAAAATTTCCTTTTCCACCATCTGTGATCACCAGTTGTCTCACGATCTCATCTTCGAAGCGGGCGCCGTAGGACCCCACTATTTTTCCGTCCAACTGAGCGGGCCGGGTAATACCTCTTTCCTTTAAGGTGACAAGAGCGCTGGTATCTTGCTGTAGCATGGCTGCGATACCTACCAAGGGCACTGAATTTTCTCCTAAGGTATTGTAACTGATCACAGTTTCCGAAGGTCCTATGGCTATCTGCACCTGTTTTTGGGCTAATCTTTTGCCAGGTGTGATAGCATACTGATCTTCTTCCGGACTTATCAGTTCTACCGTCAGCCCTTTTTCTTTAAAATATCCCTCCGCCTGGGCAACCCACAGCCCAGCCTGCAATGTGTTCGGTGTCCAATCCAGTGCTACTGTAAGTTTCATAAAATAAAAAAATTAAGCTTCCTACTAATTGTTTATAATAACCATGCATTGGAATATAAGTTACTTACCTGACAAGCTTCTTTGGTTAACTGATTTCCCTGGCCATCAAACAGCAACTGATGATCCGATAACCACTGTATATAAGTATCCCAACGCTCAGGTTTCATCATCCCCCATTGCCCCCGGTTGTCCAGAAAAGATTTACTAATGACCTGCATGGCTTTGGTGATGAAATCCAGATTGCTGAAATTATCATGCGCTACACATTTTACCAGTAGTTTGGCCACCTCTACCGGATGATGGACTGCCTCCTGATAGCTGAGTGCAACTACTTTTAGCAGGGTTCGGAGATTTTCGTTTTCTAGGTCGGAAACATCGGTTCGAGTAACAAAGATGGGTGAATATCCATAGGGTATCCCATAATCTTTAAGATGAAAAGCAAACAATCGGAAACCCTCTGTTTCTGCAATTACCCCTTCCCAGGGCATAAACACCCAACAAGTATCGACTTCTTCCTGAAGAAAAGCATCAAAGACTTCCAGTTTGGCAGGCGTTTTCATTTCGAATACTCCCTCTCCCCCATCATTCCGGATCAGGTTAGACAGTAAATTTTCCTCCAGTAAGGTATTATATCCCGCATACACTTTACCATCCAGTTTAGCTGGTCGGTCGATGCCACTGGATTGTAAAGTAACGAAAGCGCTGGTTTCTTCCTGCATGACAGTGGCTACGGCTGTGAGAGGCGCTGAGGGATTCATTAAATGACTATTGATCAGATGTTCTGAGGGACAGAGTGCCAAATGGACTTCTTTTTCCAGCAGACGATCAATTGGCCTTTTGGTGTTATGATCTACATCCGCAGGAATCAACTCCACCTCTAATCCTGCTTCTGTAAAATGCCCTCTCAGTTCCGCCAAATATAACCCTGCATGAATAACATTTGGCGTCCAGTCAAGTGCTATTTTGATTTTCATTGGATAGAATTTTCCACCGTATGCACAGTGCGTTTTAGTACTGACATGATGCAACGGACGTTTTCAATATTTTAAAACTTTAACTTGAGTACAAGATAGAAGTTTCGTGGCGGTTGCACAAAATAACCGGGTACGGTTTCTCCCTGGTAAGCTACCGGCTGACCATAGGTATAATACTGCTCATCCAACAGATTATTCAGGTATAAGCTTAGGGAATGATCTTCGAGGAAAGAAACACTAGCCCGGGCATCCAGAATAAAAAATGAGGGAAGTATCAGGCCTGGCTGATTGGTGGGTTCCAGATAAGACTGACTAACGTATCTGGGACTCAGTGCAAGCTGCCAACCGCTGCCCTGGTAACCCATACTGGCATTGATAATCCATTCAGGACTAATGACAGGTCGTACATCCTGGTATACCTGATCATCTCCTTGTGGTGCGTAGGTTTTGATACTACTCTGCATGTAGGATATGTCACCTGAAAAGAACCATTCACTGAGGGGTTGATACCGCCAGTCAAGTTCAATGCCTCTTCTATAACTGGAAGGCACATTTTTTCTTAACTGCACGAAGCCTTCGGGAATAGATTCGCCAATGGGTGCAATTTCATTTTCAAACTGCATATAAAACACATTGGCCTGTCCGGACAGCTTCTGATGACTCAACCGGACACCCGCCTCAAAGTCATTCACATACTCCGCTTTTACGGCATTTTCATCCTGTACACTGGCCAGATTAAAAGTATTGATCTGGGTAGAGCCTAAAATATCAAAACGGGTAGGTTCCCGACCACTTCTACCATAGGAGGCATATAGGCTGGTCAGGGTATTTATTTCATAAGTAACGCCCAACTTGGGGTTGATAAAAGTCCACGATCGCACAGGGATGGTTGCATTCTGGCCTAAAAAATCCTTATCCGGCATCAAGTCCAGTTGGACGGTTCTGAATTGCAGGTCTCCGAACAGCAAAAAATGATGCCATTGATAACTTACCTTCCCGAAGACGCTGAGCTCCTCTTTTCTTGATTCATCTTCATAATAGGGGGTTGCATAGTGAGGTATGACAGACTCGATGTTTTTCCGGTGGAAGGTATAGGTATGTACTCCGACATTCGCGTTAAGCCTATCCTGTAAGGTACTATGGCTCAGGTGTGTCATCAAACCATAATGATTATTGTACAAGGGATAGTTGAGTTGTATAAAATTTCCATTTTCGTCTGTATAGCCCGAAGGAAAATCGCCACCGGCTCCTCCGTAATACAAAGAGGAAACCAGCGATGTCTGATCGCTCAGAAACCGGGTATATTGCAATTGTAGCAGGTGTTGTCCGAAGTCGTCAATATCATTATTGGATACATAGTTGGTTTTAGGATCTGCTTTAATATCAGGCAAGGCCACTGCCAGATAGGCCAGGTCATTTTGCGTCCGCCCAGTGAAGCCAGTAATTTTCACCAGGTCTTTTTCCCCGAAATAGCCACCAGAAAAGAAGAAAGAATAAGAATTGGTGCCGGAATGATAGCGGTAACCATCGGAATGCGTTTTTGTGAACCGGGAGTAAAAAGCGAACTTATTGTTGAGCAAACCCGTCTTCACTTCCCCGCTACTGCGGAAAGTTTGAAAAGACCCTGCTTCCAGTTGTACTTCTGTGCTGGGTTCTGAATCCTGCAAATTAATAGATTCAAAGTTGATGGAACCAGCATAAGAAGCGGTACCGTTGGTACTGGTGCCCACGCCCCGCTGTACCTGTACAGATTCAATGCTATTCCCAAAGTCGGTGAAATTAGAAAAGAACACGCCCTGGTCTATCATGTCGTTGAGTGGCACACCGTTCAACGTGATGTTAATCCGTGTCTGATCGATACCTCTCAGTCGCATCTGTCCGTAGTTGGTCATCTTGGTGCCTGATTCTGAGTATGCCAAGATTGAGGGAGTTATTTCTTCCAGCACATATAGCGCGTCTTGTCCTATATACAGTTCCTCTATGCTTTCTCTTTGTATGGTTGTCTGTGTAACGGGGATATTCTGATCGGCCCGTACAGACTGAATGACAACTTCTTCCAGAGAATACTTTGGTCTTAAAGAAAAGTCAAGGGTTTGTTTGGGTGCTGCCACCTTGATCTCCTGGGGCTGATAACCTACATAGCTTACTTTCAGTCTAGCTTCCTGAGAAGGAACGGAAAGGTTGTAAAAACCCTCGGCATTAGTCACTGTTCCCTGGGCGGTGCCTACCACTATGATGTTGGCCCCTACCAGGGGTTCCTGCGTTTGTGCATCTCTGACCTGTCCACTGACCGTAACAGGTTGTGCCCACGACAACACAGGGAAAAGCCAGCAGAGAAAAAGCCCAGCCGGGAAGGGCAGATAAAATGATTTCATAAAAAAAAGAGTAAAAAGGTTAGTAAACTGGAAGCCAGGGGATAGCTCCCAACCATTATATTTACTATACCGAATCCCTTCGCCCGCATTACCGGGATCAGGTTCAATGGGTATAATCTCAGCCCGTTCTTTGAGGGCACCCCTTTTGTGTATCGGACAAAAATGTCCTATACGCTATGGCAGCAAAGTTATTAAGGAATTATTATTTTAGCAAAGTCTCTATGGCACTGATGGCGATAGATTTTCTTTCTTGCCGGTTACCCCCTATTTCTATACAGTTTTTCTCTTTTAATTCCTGCTGATAGCGTTTAAAGAGGGCCTCCCGGTCTTCAGGATTTTCCCGTTGCGGATCAGGTGCCCAGGGGATATCCGGCGCACAGAGTAAATATAAGTTTACTTTCTGTTGCTGGTATTTATCCAGAATCCAGGGATGGCAACGATTATACCTCACCTCACTCCATATTTTGATTACCTCCAGGCTGGTATCACAAATCATTAGACGGGAGGCTTTTGCTTTGGCCACTTCTTCGCTGGCCAGCTGGCCTTTCGCAATAGCCAGAAGGTCTGCTTCCTCATAAGGGCGGTGGAGGTGATCCATATAAATACGAGCATATTCTCTGACCCAATAGGTCTGGTAGTGCAATGCCAGTGCCTGGGCTAAGGTTGTTTTCCCGGTAGATTCGGGGCCAGTAATTACTACTTTTTTCATTCAGGCAGGTTGATTTTGATAAAGTGATTTTTTCCAATTAAGATATCCATAGGTGGCCAAGCCAAGGTACAAAAAATAGAGTAGCGCCAGCATATACAGCCCTTTATAGAGATAGATACCAGAAGCTACCAGATCCACCACCAGCCAGAGAATCCAGTTCTCAATCTTTTTTCTGGCCAGCATATACTGTCCCACCAGGCTGAATGACGTAGTGAAGGCATCCCAGTAAGCCAAATCCGCATCTGTGTATTGATCAAAAAAATAACCAATTAACAGGGTTCCTGCCACGCCAATGATGCTCAAAAGGAATATACTGGTATAAGAAAGCGTGCTGACTGCCAGCTCCGATTTATTTTTACCGCCATACAGCCACTCATACCAACCATAAAAACCCAGCACAAAATAGATGACATGCAGGGAAAGATCGGCATAGAGGCGGGCATCATAAAATACAATTCCGCTTAATACCACGCCTACGATACCGGTAGGCCAGCCCCAAACGATTTCTTTGGTATTAAAATAGACCGCAATGATACCGAAGACCAGGGCAAAAAATTCGATGATTTGCATGGGAGACGAAAGTACAAAAAGGAATTTTTTTTTTCACAGATGACTTCTTATTTAGCGTATAACCCACAATCTGATTTATCAGGTTAAACTTACTGACTTTATTTGGCTGGCATTTATCTCCATATTCCCTTTTGCAAGCAGGCTTGCCATTACTGCGACTTTCATTTTAGTACGAACCAGCAGCAGAAGACTACGATGGTGCGAGCGATGGTGCAGGAAATTTCTATCCAGAAAAATTATCTGGGTGATGATCCCGTAAGTACTATCTATTTGGGCGGCGGTACGCCCTCTCTGCTGACAGGCGATGAACTTCAAACGCTTTTATCAGCTGTGCATGAAAACTTTGAGGTGACGGCACTTCCGGAAATCACCTTAGAAGCCAATCCGGATGATCTTACTGCAGCAAAACTGAAATTATTCAAAGCTTGCGGTATCAACCGGCTGAGCATCGGTATACAATCTTTTCATAATCCTCATCTGCATTTTCTCAACAGGGCCCATAATGCAGATGAAGCCAGGCAGTGTGTGAAAATTGCGCAGGAGGAAGGCTTTGATAATATTTCTATTGACCTGATTTACGCCATACCGGCTGAAGATCACCGCCTATGGCAACAGGACTTGCAAACAGCCATGCAACTGCACCCTCAACACATTTCCTCTTACTGCCTCACCATTGAGGAAAAAACGGTGTTTGGACAATGGCTGAAAAAAGGCCGTTTCCGGGAAGCTGAAGAAGATTTTGCCGCCGAGCAGTTTGAAATTCTGCTTCACACCTTGCAGGCACATGGATATGAACAATATGAAATCTCGAATTTTTCCCTGCCAGGTTATCATTCCAGACATAACAGCAATTACTGGAAGAAAGAAAAATACCTGGGAATAGGCCCCAGTGCCCATTCCTACGACCAGGTAAGCCGGCAGTACAATGTTGCCCACAATGTCCGGTATCTGAAGGCTTTGGCAGAAAACAGGCTGGCCTACGAAAAGGAATGGTTACAGCCACAGGATCAGATCAATGAGTACATTCTGACCGGACTACGGACGAAGTGGGGTTGTGATCTGATGAAGATCAAGACAGAGCTTCAATATGATTTGTATGCGCACAATGCGCCTTATATTGAAGATTTAATAGCCCGTGGGTTGGCCACTCTGCAGGATCAGCATCTCATACTCACCCCTCAGGGTAAACTACTGGCCGACCGCATTGCTTCCGATCTCTTTGCAGTTTCTTGAAGCAACTTTTTCCATCAATAATCGTTGCGACATTTCTTTTTAAAATTAGCACAAAAATTGCCTGAGTAAGAATACATTGATTTTTTTATTCACTACACAACTCAGCACTAATGAAAAAATTACTATTAACTATATGCATTTTGGTAGGTATTCACGCTGTTTCTCAGGCGCAGCTTAGCGTTTCACCGCATATATCGCCCACTTTTCCCATAGGTCCGGTCAATAATTATGTAAATACCGGTATGGGTTATGGAGCAGAACTAATGTACTCTATCGATGGTAAGTGGAAAATAGGAGCCGGCATTGATCGTTATCACTTCAACCTGGACATTGATCCTCTCGGCCTTGATCTGGGAGGTATTCTTGACGATATTTTAGGAAACATTGATTTTGACTTCAATGTAGTTCCCATTACCGGTATTGTTCAGTATATGTTACCCGCCAGTGGAGTGCATCCGTATGTAGGGATAGAGGCCGGAGCTTATAACATTACGGCCAAAGGCTTTGGGTTTGACATCACCCGGACTTATTTTGGTTTGGCACCCACTGTAGGATTGATTTACCCGGTGAGCGATGTATTGGATGTCTACGCCAGTGCCAAGCTTCAAACAGTGTTTGTGCAGGAGTCTGTGCCTATTTTAGAAAACAGGCTCAATGAGCATCTGATGATGATCCCTATCAATCTGGGTGTGTCTTTCAAATTAAATCAGTAACCACAAGTAGTCTGTATATAAGGAAAGAGGCTGTTTCAGGTAGAGACAGCCTCTTTTATTTTGATTTCAATGGTTTATGCAAAACGATATCAAACCTGCTTTTCCAATACTTTTTTCTTGGCACTGACTGCTTTTCGATAGTTGAAAGGGCGAATGATCAAACGTGTGCCGCGGTCATAGGTAAAATAATTCCATATCCAGTTTCCCAGCGTTACAATTTTCTGCCGGAAACCGATCAGATAGACCAGGTGGATAAACATCCAGGACAACCAAGCCAGAAAACCACTGAATTTAATCTTGAAGGGCAAGTCGGCGACAGCCCTGTTTCGTCCTACTGTGGCCATATACCCTTTGTTAAAATAAGTAAAATGCCACATTTCTCTGCCTCTGATCAAACGGGTCAGATTTTTCCCTAACCTTGTTCCCTGTTGAATGGCTACCGGAGCCACCTGTGGATGTCCGTCAGGATACTCTTTAGTAGACATTTTCGCCACATCGCCTATGGCAAAGATATTATCATACCCTACCACCCTGCTGAATTCATCAACCACATAGCGGCTTCTGTCTACTTTGGCTTTTTCTAACCCTGGTAGGATAATTCCTTTCACACCAGCAGCCCATATCAAGGTTTCGCTGGGGATGGTTTCGCCATTGCTCAAATGCACCTGATACCCATCATACTCTTTGACCATGGTCTTCAGCTTCACAATGGTATCAAAATGTTGTTCCAGGTCTTTCCGGGCTTGTTTGCTGGCGTACTGCGACATGGAAGGCAGCAATCTTTCCAGCCCTTCCACCAGATAAACTTTCATCTGCCGGAAATCCAGCTCAGGATAATCTCTGGGCAGCACATACTTTTTCAGTTCGCCCAAGGCACCCGCCAGTTCTACCCCCGTAGGTCCACCGCCCACAATCACAAAACTGGTCAGACGATTTACTTCTTCCGGGTCTTCTGAGGTGACGGCTTTTTCAAAATTCTGCAGGATATGACTGCGAAGATTGAGTGCCTGTGGCACCTGTTTCATGGGGAAAGCCAGTTCTTCAATACTTTTATTGCCAAAATAATTGGTCTGTGTTCCTACGGCTATCACCAGGTAATCGTACCGGACCCTGCCAATGTCTGTATTCACTGTATTTTCTTCCGGACTGATAGATTCTACTGCTGCCATCCGAAAAAAGAAATTTTCTTCCTCGTCAAAAATCTTTCGTAAAGGACCAGCGATAGAATCAGGCTCCAGACCAGCCGTGGCTACCTGGTACAATAAAGGCTGAAAGGTGTGGTAGTTATGGCGATCCAGCATGACTACCTGAAAATCTTTCATAGAAAGATTTTTTACCACCTGAATCCCGGCAAACCCCCCACCAATGATCACGATTCTGGGCTTACCAATATCAGGGATGTGCGTAGCCAGATGTCTGTCCTTTGAGGTATATTCTTCAGAAATTTCAATAACTGACATACAATATCAAATTAAATGGTATTACTTCACTGGTATAAACGGCAACGCCCTGGGCATGTTTAGGAATAAAAAAAATAGTGGACAATATGTTTCCTGAAAACTGATCTGGGATGCTGTAATTTATTGTGTCAAACTTTAACAAAAACTTAAAAGGGAGATCAAAGAAAATGGGAAAAGATTGAGGATTTTTGGTAGAAGAGATTACATCATGATCATTGCTTTGTTACTAAGCGATAAGGCCTGCGCCCCGTACTTTGTGAGTAGGGCATACCATAAAACCGGATTTCGACATTACACTGTAAAAAAATACCTATGAAAAAACATACCATTTTCTGGTGGAATTTGGAAAACCTTTTTGATGTGGAGACTTCACCGGACAGACCGGACTGGCTACAGAAAAGACTCAAAAATGAGTTAAAAGGCTGGTCACAGCAGGTGCTACAAAAGAAAATCAACAACCTGGTTTCTGTCATGCAAAGGATCAACGATGGGAAAGGCCCGGATATTCTGGGGGTTTGTGAAGTAGAGAACGAAAACGTGATGCAGCGATTGATGCAGACCCTTAAAGCCGCCGTCAATCGCAATTATGTCGTCAGACATCACGATACGGCAGACGCACGGGGAATTGATATTGCCTTTATCTACGATGCTGCTATGTACCAGGACGATGGGCAACTCTTCAGCCACCATGTGATGAAACGCAATGCCACCCGTGAGCTGTTGCAGATTAATCTGACCACCCGGGACCATCATGAACTGATTGTGATCGGTAACCATTGGCCTTCCCGTAGCGGGGGGCAGTATGAGTCAGAACCTTTCAGGATTATGGTAGCCGAAACCCTGGGATACTGGATCGACCGTATTGTAGAGATCAAGGGCAAAAACATAGCTGTTGTGCTCATGGGCGATTTTAACGATGAACCTTTTAACCGCTCAATCAAGGATTATCTAAAGGCCAGTCATGCCAAACCGGTGGTTTTAAACAGTATCAGTAACCGGGTACACAATCTGATGTACGATTTTTACGGAGGAAAACAGGGAACTTATGTCTATGGGAATGCTATCCATGTGCTGGATCAGTTCATCGTTTCAAGGGGGATTGCCTCTTTGTCTGCCTTATATCCTTTCAAGGTAGACGGCGTTGACATTGTAGCTTTCCCGGAGATGGAAAAGGGACGCTACCATGCACCCGTAAAATTTGGCAGACCTAGTAAAAAAGGGACAAGAGACGGTTATAATGAGCAGGGGTTCAGCGACCATTTTCCCATTGTACTAACTTTGAAAGAAGCGGAAGAAGCGCACCCGTAGGAGAAAACCGCAGGATGGCGAACACTTACTTCTCCGGTGAATTTTTCTCGAACCATACCAAAAACTCAGTACCTGCTCCTGCCTGTGAAGTCACCTGAATAATGCCTCCATTATTTTCGATAATGCGTTTGATGGTGTATAAACCAATGCCAGTCCCTTCCACATGGGTATGCATTCGCTTAAACATGGTAAACAATTTCTTTTGCTGTGTTTCTGTCATACCCAGGCCGTTATCGCGGATAGAGAGCACAGTCTGATGATCCTTTGCAAAGGTACTGATAGTAATAACCGCTTTTCTTTCAGGAGCTCTGTATTTCAAGGCATTGGAAAGCAGGTTGTAAATGATGCTACGCAAATGGCTTTTAGGGTAATGTATTTCCTTCACCCCATACGCTTCCTTGATATCGGCATGGCTTTCTTCCAGAAGTGATTTCAGGTCAGTTTTCACATCCTCTACCACCTGTTTAAAACAGATCTTCTCAAAAACCTGTTGTTCCATTTCTTTCTGCACCTTGGTAATCTCTACCAAATCTTCAATGGTTCTTTTGAGCTTGCCAATGGATAATTTCATCATCTGTAAAATTTTTCCTTCGTTGGCATCCGTCTTCTGCTCCAACGATTTTGACATCATTTGCAGCAGCCCTTCCAGGTTAGAAACGGGTGATTTCAAATCGTGAGACGCTGTATACACAAAGTTATCCAGATCTGTGTTGATGCGCTTCAGATCTTTGTTGCGTTTCTTGACCTCCTGGTAGAGTCTCTCCAGGGTTTGTTCTGTTTTCTTTCGATCTGATATGTCAAACACCAACGCGTAAATACCCTTTATTTCTTCCCCTACCCTGTGTGGGATCAGGCTGGATCTGATATACCGCTCTCCCAGCTGTCCATAATCCTGCTTGGTTTCAAAGTTTACCACTTCTCCCGACAATCCTTTTTCTAAATGCTCCACTACATTTTTATATGCATTAGGCCCGATGATCGAATCCACACTCTTACCCAGGATCTCATCTTTTGTCTTATGAAACCATTCTGCATAAGCCTGATTGACAAAGCGATACTTTTTTTCTTTGTCTATGTAGGAAATCAGAACAGGAAGGGCATCGGTAATCAAACGCAATTGTTCTTCACTTCTTCTGAGTGCTAATTCAGCTTTTCTTCTTTCTGTCACATCTTCATGCTGGATGACTGCATGTGTCACCCTGCCTTCTGCATTCTTAATTGGGAAAATGGTACCTTTGATATACAAAGGTTTGCCTTCCGGAAATCGAACGTGTTCTAATTGGCTGATGTCATATTCCAACTCAAAACGCACGATGTTTCCTTTTTTGAATACGTCTACGATATCCTGATAAAAGGGAGTATTTTTCAGTACCTCATCCTCCAGTATATTGTATTTACCAATGCTGAGGGAGGGATCAGGAATATCAAACAAATCCAGACAAGCCTGATTGACCTGGATCTGAACACCCCTTTCATCGGCAATCCAGGTAGAAAGCGGACTTTGCGCAATCACACTATTGAGAAAGTTCTCATGCTCAGCCAGGGTCTCATTCAGTTCAATCATTTTCTCCAGGGTCTGCCGGAGTTCTTCTTCACTGGCAGCCAGTTCGTGGGTTCTTTCATCCACTCTCCGTTCCAGTTCTTCATTGGTTTCCCGCAGTTGTTCCTCCGCAGAGGTTAGCTCTTCCAGCGCTGCGGCCAGTTCCTGGTTTTTTAGGTGGATGAGATGTTCTGCTTCTTTTCTGACGCTTATGTCATGAATGATACTTACGCCACCCTTGATGGCACCTTGCTTATCGTATAAAGGAAGGATGTTGGCCTCATAATAGCCTTTTCTGCTTTGAAAGGGCTTATCGGTGATGTAAACAGGGTGACCGTCAAAGACTGTTTTCATAGCCCTCCCCTCGTCGGTATGTTCGTACTGCGGGAAAAGATCAAAGATTTTTTTTCCCAGGACATTGGCCTTCGTGAGTTTGTTCCATTGTTCCAGCGTACGGTTCCATTCTGTAATATGCAGGGAGGTGTCAAAAGCCAGAATTCCATCCACAGAATTGTTAATCAGAGACGAAATAAACTCTTTTTCCTTGAAGAGCTCCTCCTGCTGGATGTCGACAAACGTTTGGAAGGCATATTCTTCCAGGTGGTTGTGAAAGCGCTCTAGTTCTTTGGTAATGGCAATGCAGCAGGCAACATCGGTCGTATATTTCGGAAGGAAATCCAGGAACAGCATTTTTCTCAGTCCGTACACTCTGACAATATCATTGATTTCTATTTTTTCTCTTGGGATACCGGCAAGATTTCCTGCCTTCCAATCGTCAATAGATTGAATGGCCTGAGAGAAAGCTTTGTCTTCCATGACTTCCTGCAAAAATTTACCGATACTTTCATCGCATATTTTTCTGAATTCTTCCGCTGGTAAATGGTTAAAAAATGCCAACAAGGGTATGCCTGAATGCTGTACATCATGGGCATATCGTTCAAGGACGGCCTGCGTTGTATTTGGATCGGATAGTATGAAAGAGGTGAATTTTTTAAACTCCCCCAGGGCTAGAGTGTATGTTTCCATGAAAGGCAAGTTACCACTTATCGCTTTAGATTTTATACGTCAAATACGTAATCTAATATAGGATTAAAATATCTATATCATCATTTTTTTTACATCTGATACGCTTAAGCTTTTTTCCCTGAAAAGTTTGCCAAGAGCAGCAAAAAGATATGAAATCAGAATTCGCTTAATCCCTGACTCTCAATCATTCTTAAAGGGCTGCTACCCCCATAGGATGTTCTATTTTTTGTAAATTTAGGGAAAACAACACTTATGAAAATTGGTATTATTGGATCAGGAAACATCGGCAGTCATTTAGGTCTTCATCTGACCCGGGCTGGCCATGAAGTGCTTTTCAGTTCCCGGCATCCGGAAACGCTGAAAAAACTGGCACAACAAGCGGGAGAAAAAGCTAGCACAGGCACCCTTGCAGATGCTTTTGCCTTTGGAGAAATAATCATACTGGCTATGCCTTTTGGCGTTATTCCGCAGCTGGCTCAGCAAGCAGGCGATGTAACGGGTAAAATAGTGCTGGATGTAACCAACTACTACCCGCAAAGGGATGGAGAGGAGCCTGGTAGCATCATGCAGGAGAAAAAGCTACGACAATCGGAATTTACCCAAATGCACTTTGCCAATGCCAAAGTGGTAAAAGCTTTTAATACTATTTATTATGTAAACCTCAAGGAAAAAGCTTTTCAACCGGCCGGTCAGCAGCTAGGAGTACCCTATGCCGGCAATGATGCAAAAGCCAAGGCTACGGTGGCACAACTGATGAAGGAAATTGGTTTTGAAGGTGTAGACATAGGAGAGCTTGCAGACACCCAAAAGGCAGAACCGGGCGGTGCCTTGTATGCCAAAAGCTTCACTGCTCAACAGATCAGAGAAAAATTATAATCCGTACCGTTTCGAACAGTTCTCAGATTCCCGTTAGCTTTTTTTTGGCAGGAAGCTGTTTTCATTCAAAGCCATTGATCAAACCAGGCGAAGGCATCGGACTGCATGTCGGCATCAAATTTATGGATCCCTGGATAAAATTTACCGCTATACTTTTCCCCTGCCCCTGCTTTATCAAAGATTTCCTGTAAAATAGCATCAGCCCGCTTCATTTCCGGCAGGGTAAACAGGCCATCCTCATTATTATTGAGGGTCATGGTAGCCAGGGGCGCTCTTAATCCAAAGATTTCCGGAAAATCCAGATATTGCGGTATAATGGGAATATAGGTCATCCAGGTATGGGTATAAGATTTATATAACAGGAAATCTTTCCAGGTAGACATAAAACCAACACAAACTGCACACTTGATTCTCGGATCAACGCCACCCAGATAGGCAGTTCGTAATCCGCCCCCTGACAAGCCCGCGCATCCTATTCGATCAGGGTCTACTTCTTCCCTGGCACTCAACACGTCGAGCGCCCGCTGATCTTCTGCCAGAAACACGCCCGGCCAGGTAGTGCCGGCACAAAACAGGGATTTTGACATCACATGTTCGTGTAATCCTGCCCACTCATTGTACGCCTTGATGTACTCCGGATTTTCCGGGTTATCAGCTAAATTCTCTACATTCAAAGGGCCATAGTTAATGCCGGAAACATCCTGGTACAATACTCTCCTGCTACCAAAGGTAAAGGTATCATGGACGAGCACCACATAGCCTCGCTTCGCTATCTCATTGGCCCAGGCCAAACCACTGTAGTAGTCTTCCTGATGCTGAGGGATCAAAGGATGTAACTGAGAAGCGGTGCGTGTTATCTTTCTTTTTCCAAAGTACTTATTACCCCCGTGATCGTGAAGACCCAGAATGGCCGGCAAACGACTCCGGTTTCCCGCTGGCTTCAGCAAGATAGCTTCTGTCGGGCGACCATAAGGCAGTTGCCAACTGAGTTCTTCTACCGATAGTCCGTCGTACTCATACTGGCGGTGCACCGTCACTTTAGGTACGCCTCCAGTATCCGGTACAGCCAGATATTCTTTTAGCTTTGCCAAAGCCTTTCCACGCCAGGAATCCACTTTCTTCCAGGTAGGTTGTCGGAAAGATAAGGCAGGCGGATCTTCCAACAAGGAGGCTGCCCACGGACCATAATGACCAATAATACTGGTAGGTGGGGCGGTCTGCGCTACCGATGCCCTGAAATTTTCCTGAGCCAATACCGGAAGAGCGGGCAAAGACTCCGATAGCAGGGGAAATCCTGCCAGGCCGGAAGCGATCTGTTGCATGAATTTTCTTCGGGAAGAAGTGGTTGGGTTGTGATGCTGATCCATAGCTGCAATTAACACAAAGTATTGATGATTTTCCATAGGGTAACCCTGTTCAAAGCAAAGTAAATAGTGGAGAGCAGGATTCATTTCCTGACCACAGACAAAGCTTTTTGTGGTACCAGACTTTTCACTGCTAAAAGATTTATTGATCGAGAGAAAAACTGTATCATTTTGAAACAGTACTGTGTTTCATCCTGATACACTTCAGGAAGGATAAACCGCCTCAATGCCCTCTAATTTTCCTGTAAGGGCGATGGCACAACGATTGATTCTCTCTGCATAAAAGTAGTATTTTATGAAAGCAACGAACCCTGTATCAGAAAACCCAAGTGGATATGTTTAAAAATTATCTCACCATCGCCTATCGCAACCTGCTAAAGAATAAAGTATTCAGCCTGATCAATATCTTGGGATTAGCTATTGGGATGGCCGCTTGCCTTTTGATTTTGCAATATGTCAGCTTCGAACTCAGTTATGATGACTTCCGAAAACCCAATATTTACCGGCTGGTAGAATATAGTTATCAGGATGGGGAAATGATGAGCAGCCGGGCACAAACTACACCGGCCATAGCTCCTGCGATGAAAAGAGATTTGCCGGAAGTGGTATCAGCCGCCAGGGTCGTTCACACCAAACCGCTGATGTCAGACCCGGTCATGCAGATAGACGACCGCAGTTTTCATGAAGACAAAATTTATTTCGCTGATTCTTCATTTCTCGAGTTGTTTTCTTACCATATGCTGCAGGGAGATTCAGAGAAAGCGTTAACACAACCTAATAGCGTGGTAATTTCTGCAACTATGGCTCACAAATACTTTCCCAACCAGGAAGCTCTGAATCAAATGCTAATCTTTCATCAGGGAGAAAGGGGAAAAATTCCATTAACAGTAACAGGTATCTTTGAAGATATTCGTGCCAATTCCCATTTACATACCGATTTTTTGATTTCTTTTAATACCATCCCATGGAATCTGGATGAGGTCTGGGATTGGGGTAACTTTTATAACTACATAGCCCTCAGTTCGGACAGTAACCCTGAAAGTGTAGAAGCCAAGATTCCTGATTTCCTGAAAAAATACTTAGGAGATTATATAGAGGAAGCACGCAAAACAGGCTTCACTTTTGACCTTGATTTACAGCCTATCCAAAACATTCACCTGGATTCTGATCTGCAGGCAGAAGCAGAAGTGAACGGAAGCCGCAGATTAGTAGAATTCCTTACCATTGTCGCCTTCTTTATTTTGCTGATAGCATGGATCAATTATCTTAACCTAACTACAACCAAATCCATTGAACGTGCTAAGGAAATAGGCATACGAAAAGTAGTGGGCTCTACCCGCAGTCAATTGATCAGGCAGCTCATGACAGAAGCACTTCTCATAAATTTATTAGCCATGGGGCTTGCTTTTACCTTTTCTCAATTGCTCTCTCCTGCATTTCGCAACTTCTCGGGAAGTAATTTTGGCTTTACTTTCCATCCCACCCTTGGCTGGGGAGCACTGCTATTGTTTCTTTCAGGCACCCTGTTAGCTGGTTTATACCCTGCTTTTGTGCTCACAGGATATCAACCTGTTAAAGTTTTGAAAGGAAAAATTCAGCATGCTAAACAAGGATTGATTTTAAGAAGAAGCCTTGTCATTTTTCAGTTTGCCGCTTCTATTGCCCTTATTATCGGAACCTTAGCCGTACAACAGCAGCTTACCTTCATGCGACAGCAGGACCTGGGACTTTCCCTGAAGCAGACACTCATTGTGAAAGGACCTGGCATGAAAGATTCTACTTATCAAAGCTATATGACCTATTTCAAAAATGAAGCAAAGCAGTTGCCTTCAGTACAACAGGTAGTCGTGTCTTCCAACGTGCCGGGACAAGAAGTAAGTTGGGGAAGAAGTTTTTATTTACCTGCAAATCCTGAAAATGAACAGGGAGCAAACATTATTGCCGTAGATGAAGATTTCTTGGATCTGTATGATGTTAAGTTTCTGTCGGGGCGTAATTTCTCAGAAAGTTTTTCTACAGACAAAGATGCTGTGATCTTTAATGAGAGTGCCATCCGTTTGCTGGGCTTTGAAAATCCGGAAAGTGCCATTGGTCAGACTGTCATCTGGCATGAAGATGACCAAAACCACTTATCAAAAGTGATCATAGGAGTAGTTGATAACTTTCACCAGCAATCATTAAAGAAAGAGATAAAACCTCTGATTTTTGCTTTAAAGAGATACATAGATGCTCACTGGGCAGGAGAATACTATTCATTAAAGCTCAATACCAAGAATTATCCTGCCGCCATGAAACAGATCAGGGAAAATTGGAAACAAGCTTTTCCCAACAGCCCATTTGATTATTTTTTTCTGGATGATTTCTTCAACGCACAATACCATGCTGATCAGCAGTTTGGAAAAATCTTCAGTCTCTTTACCTCACTTGCTATCTTCATTGCCTGTCTGGGATTGTTTGGCTTATCTTCCTACATGACCCTTCAACGAACCAAAGAAATAGGTATCCGAAAAGTATTAGGCGCTTCACTACAGGACATTATCAAGCTGCTGACCCAAGAATTTATCAAAGTAATAGGTGTTGCTAGTTTAATTATCTTACCCATCGCTTATCTAGCTATACATCACTGGCTGGAAAATTATGCCTACCGAATGTACATCCCTTGGTGGTTGCTTGTCCTTCCGGTGTTGTTGGTTTGGTTCCTGGCCATGCTTACCATTAGTTTTCAGACTCTCAAAGCAGCGTTGGCTAATCCAATTGAATCTTTACGATATGAATAGTAAATGGTATACGGTAGGACGATACACGGTAGAACGGTACAATGGTACACGGTATATGGTGAATGGTATAGAATTATTACCCTTTCACCATGTACCGTTTTACCCTTTACCGTGTACCTGTATACCGTTCTACCGCTATCCTTAACCATTAGACATTATGCTTAAGAATTATCTCACCATCGCCTATCGCAACCTGCTAAAGAATAAAGTATTCAGCCTGATCAATATCTTGGGATTAGCCATTGGTATGACGGCCTGTCTGCTCATTCTACAATATGTAGGTTTCGAGTTAAGCTACGATCAGTTTCACTCACAGGGAAACCATATTTACAGGGTAGTTAATGACCGTTACCAAAACGGAAAACTCATTCAACATGGCACTATCACTTACTCCCCTGTAGGCACTACTATGAATGATGATTTTGAAGAAATCATACGCAATACAGAAATTTTTCCTACATGGGATATGGTGGTCAGCTATCAGGATAAAAAGGTAGTGGCCGAGGGTCCCCTGGCTACTGACACTTCCTTTCTGAACCTTTTTTCTTTTCCTGTCCTGGCAGGCAATCCTACTACGGCTTTACAGGATATACATGAGGTGGTACTTACGGCTCCTTTGGCCCGTAAAATCTTTGAGGCCACTCAAGACTGGGATGCCATGATTGGAGAGGTGATCAGCATAAACAACAGGCCTGACCCGTATACGGTGACTGCCATTGTTGAAGTTCCTGAAAATTCTCATTTACAGTTCAGCCTGCTCCTTCCTGTCAACGATGTCATTGACTGGACAGCCAATGAAGCCTACCGATGGACCTGGTCTGACTTCTACCACTATGTTCAACTCATGCCAGGAGTGGATGTGCAGACCTTTGAGAAAAAGCTGGCTGCCTTTAGCGACCGACATTTTAAGGGAAACACTGTATCAGGTAGTGTAGAGAAGTTCTATTTACAGCCTTTAGGGAAGGCGCACCTGTATTCGGACTTTGAATATGAGATTGGTGTAACGGGAAATGGAATAGCCGTGTGGGGCCTGCTGTGCATTGCCATGGTTATCTTAGCCATCGCCTGGATTAATTATATTAATTTAGCTACCGCACGCTCCCTGGAACGCGCCAAGGAAGTGGGCATTCGTAAGGTGGTAGGTGCTCAGCGATGGCAACTCATCCGGCAATATATGATGGAAGCGTTACTGGTGAATATACTGGGAATTGTGACTGCTTTCACCATCATACAAATTACACAATCCAGCTTCAACCAATTGTGGCAACAAGACTTATCCCTGACTTCTTTGCTCAGTGTTCAAGGGCATGTACGTTTCATCATGCTATTATTGGGAGCAGTTACCTTGTTTGGAATTTTCATGTCCGGATTTTATCCAGCTTTTATCCTTTCTTCCTACAAACCCATTAAGGTATTACGCGGTAAGTTTTCCCAGCATAAAAGTGGTGGTTTCCTTAGAAAAAGCCTGGTAGTAGCGCAGTTTGCGGCATCCGTGATGCTGATGACAGGTTCATTGATTGTATATCAGCAAATGCATTTTGTCCAGCAACAAAAACTGGGTATCGATATTGAACAGGTACTGGTTATACGTTCCCCAGACCAAACCCAAGGGGACTCCACATATATTGACCGCATGAACAGCTTCAAGGATGCCATTGAAAACGAAGCTTATATCAGCCAGGCAGCAAGCTCAAGCAGGGTACCTGGACAGCGGATGGGACGAACGTTTAATGTGAGAAGCCAATATATTGAGAAAGGCACCCATCTGGCCAGTAGTTGGCTGGGTATAGATCCTGATTTTATTGAATTATATGATATTCAACTGCTGGCAGGAAGAAACTTCATGCCTGAAGACTACCATCCGGATTGGGATCGGCTACATACCATACTGCTGAATGAATCCGCTGTCAAATTACTGGGATTTGACCATCATGACGCTGCCCTGGGAGCAACTGTTTGGACCGATGATAAGTCATGGGAAGTTGTTGGCATAGTGGCTGACTTTCACCAGCAGTCCTTACGGAATCCGATTGAACCTGTCTTGTTTCAACCTACCTATTCTATCTATAATCCGATTTCAGTAAAAGTGACGCCACAACGGTTGCCAGAAACACTAACGCTATTAAAAGAAAAATATACCACCTTTTTTCCGAATAATCCTTTTGAGTATTTTTTCTTAGATGATCGCTTTCAACAGCAGTATCAACAAGATCTTTTGTTCGGGAAGGTATTTGGCCTTTTTACAGCACTAGCCCTATTTGTTTCCTGTATTGGATTATTCGGCTTATCTTCCTACACTATCTTTCAACGTACGAGAGAAATTGGCATCCGTAAAATATTAGGCGCATCGATTGGTATTGTTATCAACCTATTGTCCAGAGACTTTATCAAACTTATTTTCCTTTCCAGTCTGCTGGCGCTCCCTCTGGCTTATTTTGTCATGCGACGATGGCTGGAGAATTTTGCTTATCGCATCGACATTTCCTGGTGGTTATTGATCATTCCAATAGGACTCGTGCTTTTTATTGCCCTTGTTTCTGTCAGCTTTCAAACCATCAGAGCAGCACTGGCTAATCCAGCTGATTCACTACGTTATGAATAGAAAATGGTATACGGTAGGACGGTACACGGTATATGGTGAATGGTATAGAATTATTACCCTTTCACCATGTACCGTTTTACCCTTTACCGTGTACCTGTATACCATTCTACCGCTATCTTTAAACATCAGACATTATGCTTAAGAATTATCTTAAAATCGCTTACCGCAACCTTCTCAAACATAAAATATTCTCCCTCGTCAATCTGCTAGGTTTCTCTTTAGGGTTTATTGCCGCCATATTTATTGCCTTGTATGTGGCGGACGAACTCAATTTTGACAGATATCATTCCAAAGCTGATCAGATTTACAGAATTACTGAAACAGTACAGTCAGAAAATGGAGAGCGGCAGGTTGCCAGAATTGCAGCACAGGTAGCTCCTACGGTGGCAGAAAATTTTCATGAAGTAGAAGAGGCTGTTCGGATGACGATCCTGGGAAGGCTCACCCTAGGCTACAACGAATTTCGCGATTATGAGGATCTTTTGATCGCAGATCCTTCATTTTTCCAGATTTTCGATGGGCAGTTTATAGCTGGCAATGCTGAAACGGCTTTGCAAGAACCTTATGCCATTGTTTTAACCGAAAGTCTGGCAAAAAAATATTTTGGAGATGAATCTCCTTTAGGCAAAAGTATGTATAATAACCGATTCGGACGAGAGGTAACCGTTACCGCTGTTATGAAGGATTTTCCATCCAATGCCCACTTTCGCCCTACCCTTATCTTCTCAGCTTCTACTTTATTTTCAATAGATAGTTTCAAACAATTTGTAGAAAACGACTGGAGTTCAAATCTGTTTGCCACCTACCTGTTACTAAGAAAAGATGTAGATCCGGCTTTATTGGCCAACAGCATTACTTCCTACGCTAATGAACATCGTTTGGCAGATCAGCAAAAAAATAAATACCATCTGCAGGCACTATCCGACATCCATTTTTATTCGAGTAAATTAGAAAATGACTATGCTATACATGGTAATATTGGATATGTATATGTCTTTTCAGCCATCGGAGGGTTAATATTACTGATTGCATTTTTCAACTATATCAATCTTTCTACCGCACGGGCTATGAAACGAGCCAAAGAAGTAGGCTTGCGAAAAACCATTGGAGCTAGTAAAAAGCAATTGGTATATCAGTTTATGGGCGAATCGTTATTAATTGTACTACTCACCCTGGTGATGGCGATGACGCTGGTTCAACTGCTGATGCCCTCCTTTAATATTTTGTCAGGAAAAGACTTGCAGATGAATCTCTTCAGTAGTTCAACGTTGCTCCTATTTCTGCTGATAGGGTTGGTTTCGGGAGCCCTGGCAGGAACTTATCCTGCTTTCTATTTATCGAAAATGAAACCATCGTTGATGTTGAAACAACAGTCCGGACCGCGAGAAAATAGCTTGCTCCGTCAACTACTGGTGGTTACACAGTTTGCTATTGCCATAGTGCTCATTACGGCCACTACAGTTATTTATCAGCAGATGAATTTTATTCGTAATTCGGACTTGGGTTATAATCGGCAACAACTGGTAACAGTGGACATCAACAGCCTGCCCATGCGTGAAAAATATGAAAGTGTAAAAGCTACTTTTCAGCATATACCAGCCATAGAAAGTGTGACTGCCACCACCCGGGTACCTGGCGAATGGAAAAACATGCATACCGCTACGGTAAATAAAGAAAATGCATCCATTGAATTTCTGTTTACCGCAGGGGATGAAGATTTTCTACCTACCTATGACATCAAACTAGTACAGGGTCGTAATTTCCGGCATACACATTCCGATTCAGCCAAGGTATTGCTGAACGAAACAGCCGTACAGGTAATGGGACTCACTCATCCGATAGGGCAACTGATTGAAGTTACTCATTTTAACCAGGAAAAACTGGAGCAGCCCTTTCTGGCAGAAGTAATCGGGGTGATACAGGATGTACATTTTGAGTCGGTTCGGGAAAAAGTAGCGCCAACCCTGATTAGCTATTACCAGAACCCATTCTATCCCATTGATTATTATACGCTTCGGATTGGAACCCAAAAGATTTCTGAAACGATTGCTGCCATTGAAGCGGTTACCCAGGATTTTGATCCGGAAAATCCGCTGGAATATCATTTCCTGGATGACAAGTTTGAAGAACTTTATAGGGCCGATACCAAAAGGGGTGAGATTTTTACCATCGCGGCTATCCTGGCCATTGTCATTGCCTGTATGGGTTTGTTCGGCCTCACCAACCTGGCGGTAGAACAACGAACAAGGGAAGTGGGTATCCGAAAAGTGCTTGGCGCTGACGTGCTCCATATTACCTGGCTTATCTCCAGTAAATTCATCAGGCTGGTCACCATTGCTTTTCTGATAGCGGCTCCTTTTGCCTGGTGGGCTACACAAAATTGGTTAAGCGAGTTTGCTTATCATATTGATATGTCACTATCTTTTCTCCTTATTGCTGGCATGATCGTTCTTGGCATAGCGTTGTTCACGGTTAGTTTTCAAACGATCCAAGCGGCATTGGCTAACCCAGTAAAATCATTACGTTACGAATAGAATACGGTATACGGTACACGGTAGCACGGTAAAAGGTAGAAGGGTACACGGTTTACGGTAAAAAGAAATTTACCCTATACCGTTTTACCGTATACCATTTTACCATGTACCGTGCTACCGTATACCGCACCATCAGGTGAAAGAAAAAATCAGCTCTTTTAAAGCTCTTTCCATTTCACTTTTATAACTTACTTCACTGTTGTCATGGATCAACCTTCATGCAAAATTATATAATTGTTGTTCTATTTATTTGCAGAATAAAAATATATTATTATATTGATGTTCAGAATATTATACTACATAACTATAACTTTGCCATTTATATTTTCATTCGTGCAATGCCGGGAGGCACCGGAAGGTGCTGTCATCACGGAAGGATGGCAACCGCCTGTTGCTGAAAAAGTGAAAACGACGCTATCGGATCATGGGAAGACCCGTATTGATCCTTATTACTGGATGCGGCTGAGTGACGCGCAAAAGAATGCCAAGACCCCTGATGAAAGTACCCGGAAGGTGCTGGACTATCTGGAAAAAGAAAACCAGTATACAAATCAGGTGATGCAGCCTACCCAGGGCCTGCAAGATACTTTATATCGTGAAATGATAAGCCGGCTGAAGCCTGATGATTCATCGGTTCCTTACTATGCGGATGGCTATTGGTATTATACCCGTTATGAAGAAAACAAGGAGTACCCCTTATACTGCCGGAAAGAAAAAACCCTGGAAGCCAAGGAAGAAATTCTGCTGGATGTGAATGAAATGGCTAAAAACCATGCTTATTTTCAAGCCAGCGGCCTGAGTGTCAGCAGAAACAATCAATGGCTGGCTTTTGGTATTGATACTGTCAGCCGGCGCCTGTATTCTATCCATTTCAAAAATCTGAAAACCGGGGAAATTCTGGAAAAGGCTGTTCCCAATTCTAGTGGTTTTGCTCCCTGGGCGCAAGATAACAAAACCCTTTTCTACACCTCCAAGAACAGTGAAACCCTGCTTACCGATAAGATTTATCGCCATACCCTGGGGACAGACGCTGATCAGGATGAACTGGTCTATGAGGAAAAAGACAAAGCTTATTATATCGGAGTGTATAAAACCAAGTCTAGGCGGTTTATGGTCATTTACAATTCCAGCACCTTATCCGATGATTACCATATACTGGATGCCCATAAGCCCACAGGTTCCTTTGCTGCTTTTACCCCCAGAGAAAAAGATCATAAATATAGCATAGAACATTATCAGGATAAGTTCTTTATCGTGACCAACTGGGAGGCTCCCAACTACCGGCTGATGGAAACCCCTGATACACAAACTGCCAAGGAAAACTGGAAAGAGGTTATTCCCCATCGGAAAGATGTATTTATAGAAGGGATAGAAGTGTTTAAAGATCATTTGGTGGTGGAAGAAAGAAAAAATGGCTTGATACAGTTACGAATCATCAACCTATCCAATGGGCAGGAACATTATGTTGCCTTCGATGAGCCTGCCTACACGGTTCACCTGGAAGAAAATGCTGCATTTGAGAGCGATCTGCTGCGCTTCAGTTATTCCTCTCTGACCACCCCCAAGTCTATTTATGATTATCACATGAAGACAAGGGAAAAAACGCTGCTAAAGCAACAGGAAGTCCTGGGAGGATACAACCCTGCCGATTATATCACAGAAAGAATTTATGCCCCTTCCCGCGACGGCAAAAGCGTACCTATCTCACTGGTCTATAAGAAAGGACTGAAAAAGAACGGGAAAAACCCACTCTTGCTCAATGGCTATGGTGCCTATGGTTTTAGCCTGGATCCTACTTTTAATTCGGCCAGAATCAGTTTATTAGACCGGGGCTTTGTCTTTGCCATTGCCCATGTACGGGGCGGACAGGATCTTAACCGGGAGTGGTATGAAGACGGCAAAATGTTTAAAAAGAAGAACACTTTTCATGATTTTATCGACTGTGCCGAATACCTGGTAGCGCAACAGTATACCACCCCCAATCAACTGTTTGCGATGGGAGGCAGTGCGGGCGGACTCTTAATGGGTGCTGTAGCCAACATGCGTCCTGATTTGTTTAAAGGCATCATTGCTGCTGTACCTTTTGTCGATGTAGTGACTACCATGTTGGATGAATCTATTCCGCTTACTACCAATGAATTTGACGAATGGGGAAATCCGAAAAATCTGGAATCTTATGAATATATGCTTTCCTATTCGCCTTATGATAACGTTAAAGCGCAGGCCTACCCCCATATGCTGGTCACCACCGGTTTTTTTGATTCACAGGTGCAATACTGGGAACCTGCTAAATGGGTGGCCAAGCTCCGGGATATGAAGACTGATAACAATTTGTTATTACTGGAAACCAATATGGATGTCGGGCATGGTGGCGCTTCCGGCCGCTATGAGCAATACAAAGAAACCGCGCTGGAATATGCCTTTATGCTGAACCTGGTAGAAAAGAAGAAAAAAATACCTTAAGGCTCACTGTAGGAAGAATTGTACTTGATACCGCCAAAGGCATATAAATATATCGTACGGGAGAGCCTGAAAACAACCGGCAATAGTAACAATATCAACACGATGACTGTGGTGACATATACCCAAATCTCCGGATCATTGAAAAAATAATATAAAATAAAGGCAGCCACCAGCATGATGGCCATCGTCAGGGCATAGCTTACATACATAGCTCCAAAGAAAAACCCTGGCTCTACCTCAAAGAGCAATTCACAGTGAGGACAGGTTTTATGGGTCTTGATGAATTTTGATGGGTTTTGTGTAAGTGGGTACACAAAAATATTTCCTACTCTGCAACGCGGGCATTTATAGTTTAGGATAGCGTAAAGAATGGACTTTTTTTGCATTTTGACGGCTTTTCTTATACCAAAGGACAGCCAATACGGTGAACAGTAAATAAGGCATGACGAACAAATACAGAATCCCTATGTTCAAACCGGAGGCCAAGGATGTATCACCATGACTGACATTATTTTCCACCGTGGTTCTGCACATAGCACATTGTGCCGCTACCTGCTCTCCAACGGCTAAACAAAAGAAAAAAAGAATGACAAAAAATCTGAATACTGTTGCCCTCATACTACTTCTTTTTATTACAACCTTATGCATACCTCTTTAGTTTCTGATACGCTTAATAATAGGGACTGATCATCAGGTAAACGATGACGCCTGTGATAGAAACATACAGCCAGATAGGGTACCCAAATTTCACAATTTTCCGATGCCTGGTATACTTTTTTGCCAAAGCAAAGTACAAAGCCAGCAGCACAAAAGGAACAACTACGGCCGCTAATACAATATGAGAAAGGAGAATGATCAGGTAGATGAGGCGCATGTTTCCTAGCTGTGCCTCTTCCTGTTCCTCTAAAATACCATTACCATTCACATCTCCAAAGATGGTAGAAGGGGCGCTGGAATGATAAATCACATAAGAAACCAGAAAGACAGAACCCAGCACGAAAGCCGTGAGCATCGCCCGCTTATGATACTTTATATTTTTATTTTTAATGAATATTAGTCCAGCGATCAAGGCTACCGCAGTGGCTGTATTGATGACGGCATTCAGATGAGGCAGCAAGGATACCCAGTCGCCACCTGTCTGCCACTTGGTAGGAGAAAAAAGCAAAAGTGCTACTACAATGGGAATAGCAACTGATAAAATACCAATAAGTGTTAAATAACGATTTTCTTTGACTGCATTCAGCATATTACTGTTGAAGGTTACGTAATAAAATTCGCACTTCTACTATCAGGCGGTCAATCTCCTCCGGGTCTGTCCCTGCATAATATCCCCTGATTCTTTTGTTACCGTCTACCAATACCATAGAAGGAGTATCTTCTTTAAGAACAAAACCACATTCCTTTAGAGTTTCTATTTGCTGCTGATTTCCCGTCAAAAATTTCCACTGATCCGGATGACTTTGATACTGCTCAGCCAGTTCGTTTAAGTCTGCTACAGGCACGGCTGCCTCCCCTAAGGCCCAGATCTGGATTATAGGTTGCTTTTCAAATACGTCCTGTATCTTGGCCAGATTTTCCATGACCGCTGCACAAGGACCCTCGCAGGGATCCTCAAAAAAATAAACAACGGTGAGCTTGTTTATCAACCCTTCGTCAGAGGTTTGTTGAGTTATGCCCTGTAAAGAAAAAGAAGGTATCACGTGGGGTTGGCTAGTATCAGGGCACCCTGCTACCTCAAGGCCTGCTTCGTAGAACACGGGTACTTCAAACCGGTTCTGGCCAAATAATTTAAGAAAAAGCCAAATAAAAACCGGTATAGCTAATAGAAAAAGCAGGATACCGGTTTTTTTGTTAAAGTTCATAAAAGGACAGTCAACTCCTCCTGGTCACAGAAACAGCATCTGTTAAAACTTCAGCGAAAAAATAGAAGCGCCTTCTGCCAATAAGGCTATGATCAGCCACACAATGAAAATCAAAGGAATTAAAATAGACCAGATTAATGTTTTCACCTCTCCTTTCAGGTGCATAAATTCTGCCACAATATAGAAGGCTTTTACAAAGGTGAGCGCTATAAAGGTGAAATACAACAAGGGACCCCGTGGAAGGAAGATAGCAAAAACGAATTCTATGGTGGTGACCACCCCCATAATCACTGCTATTTTTACATATTTGCTGATAGTCTTTTTATCCGCTGGTTCAAAAGAAACGCTACTGGTCTCGTCTAGTTCTGCCATGATAATAATGTCTATTTTTTAATCAGATGAGATAGAAGAATGTAAAAACAAATACCCATACCAGGTCAACAAAGTGCCAGTATAAACCTACCTTCTCTACCATTTCATAATGTCCTCGTCTTTCAAAGACACCTACCGCCGCCTGATAAAAGATGATAATATTCAAGATGACTCCACTAAAAACGTGAAAACCATGAAAACCAGTGATGAAGAAAAACAGATCCGCAAACAAAGGAGGGCCATACTGGTTCATCATCAGATTGGCACCATAGAAAATAGTACCATCCGACATCAGGCCTCCCTGTTCTGTTCCATGAATAAAGTGAGACCATTCCCAGGCCTGGCAACTCAGGAAAGTAACACCACCCACTATGGTCCAGAGCATCCACTTTACCACCGATTTTCTATCCATCCGATGCCCTGCTTCTACAGCCAGCACCATGGTTACACTACTCAGAATGAGGATAAACGTCATGATACCCACAAAGACCAGCGGTAATTCAACACCATGCAGGAAAGGCACTGCCTCGTAAACTTTTTCCGGCACGGGCCAGTAGTCCTGAGAGAAGGTAAAATTGTCTATATCTCCTTCATACGCTGGATACGCATAGCGAATCAGTCCGTAGGATACCAAGAGAGAAGAAAAAGTAAAAGCATCTGAAAGCAGAAAAAACCACATCATCAGCTTACCATAACTGGCTTTCAAAGGGGAAACCCCTCCGCTCCAGATATTCCTGTTTTTTGCTTCTTCTTGTTCGCGAGTACTAGTCGTCGTGGTGGTTGTAGCCATGGTGTATAATTAACCTTTTAATGATTGAGCTGCAAAAATAGAAATAAATAAATCCAAAGTCCATCTAAAAAGTGCCAATAAGTGGCACACATTTCAATTTGATCCATGCTTTTGGCATGGACTCTATAGCGGAACACATTGATCAACACCACCAGCAGAAAAACAACACCACTGATGAGGTGAATCCCATGCAGTCCTGTAAATACATACATAAATGATCCTGCCGGATTGCCAACAAAATAGACACTCATGTTTACCAATTCTTTCCAGGCCTCAAACTGTGCTATCAGAAAGGCCACGCCTAATAGCGCTGTGACTGACATGGCCAGCTTCAGGCTGCTCAGATTATCCTTTTTAGCAGCAGCATAAGCCCAGTGCATGGTGATACTGCTCAATAAAATAATACCGGAAGAATACCAAAGCATTTGCGGCATGTCAAATTCCAGCCAGTTGCCTTCCGACTGGCGCACAATATAGGCGCTGGTCATGCCCGCAAAGATCATCACCACCGATACTATGAAAAGCCATAAAGCAAACTTTTTCGGATGCATCGACAGCGTCTGCTTCGGCTCTTCAATCCACTGTATAGATTCAACTTTTGGTTGTGCCATAATTGTTTTAAACTTTATCTAAAAGAAACGCGATCTGCACAACAGGCAGATAAATAAATGAACTAAACATAATCTTCAGCGCAGACTTTCTGGAACCATCTATCATCAACGAAAAAGTCTGACTCAGAAACAGAACGCCGCAAATTGTCGCAACAATCGCTGAATCTACGCCGGTAAGTCCTATTTTTAGGGGCAACAGCCCCAAAGGAATTAAAAACAAGGTATAAGACATGATCTGGATGGCTGTTCGTACATCTTTTCGACCTCCCAGAGGCAATAGCTTAAACCCTGCTTTTTTATAATCGTCATCGGCAACCCAGGCTATGGCCCAGAAATGAGGAAATTGCCATATAAACTGTATACCAAACAGGATCAGGGCTTCATAACTGATCATACCTGTGGCGGCTACCCACCCTAATAAAGGCGGAAAGGCCCCCGGGAAAGCGCCCACCAAGACAGCAATAGGTCCGACCCGCTTCAAAGGGGTATAGACAAAGCTGTACAGGAGCAAGGACAAGAAAGATAATGCGGTGGTAAGCGGATTGGTAAACCGGATCAGCAACCACAGACCTACCATACCGAGCAGGCAGGCAAACCAAATGGCTTCTGTTACACTCACTCTTCCGGTAGGCAATGGCCTGTTTTTCGTGCGAGTCATCAGCTTATCAAAATCCCGCTCCAAGATCTGATTAATGGTAATAGAAGCACCTGAAACGCAAAACCCTCCCAGACAAAGGAGCAGCAATCTTTCAACATCTATGGCACCCTGCGTGCCCAACACATAGCCAAAACCAGAAGAAAAAGCGACAAGGAAAGATAGTCTGAACTTCAACAGTTCATAGTAGGCTTTCAGTTTGACGGCCAGTCCGGAGGTGATAGGTTCAACCGTAGTTTTGGTAGCTAACATGTTGCTTATTTGAATTGTCAGAAATTTTTAAGGGCATCAGCCAATGGCTATTAATTTTTAACAGTAAGAAAAATTGTAAACCGAATGTGACAGTAGCCAGGAACAAATGCAAGGGCTGCGCAAATCTTGGTATTGCAAAATAGGCCATGATAGCGCCACTGGCTACTTCAATCCCTACTGTCACTAACAGTACCATCATCCAGAAAGTTAAGTTTCCTTTCCGCCCATAAATTTGCAGGGCTTTATAAAAAAGGAAAATATGAACGCCGATAAGCAATAAAGAATAGGATCGGTGCACATAAAATACCCAATCCAGGTGACCTATCCATTGCTCCCTGTTTTCATCATGAAATGTTTTGGCCACTTCATTTACAGACTCTCTGACCTGGGTTCCTAAAATGATTTGAACCAAAGTTAATACCAGAGCTACGATCAGTGCCAGGTGAATTGGCCTGGAGGCAAAAACCATGGGAGAAAGCATTTCACCCGCTCTTGAGCGAACCACCAAATAAGTGAGTAAGCACAAAATGAACAGGGCTATCAACATATGCACGGTGATCATCCAGGAAAGGAGGTTGGTTGACACTACCAGAGAACCAATCCAACCCTGAAAACCTACCGCCAGCAAGGTAAAGAATGAGAAAAAAACAATGGGTTTGTCTTTACCCCAGTAGGCCCAAGAAGACAGAAAGGTAGCAAACACCAATAGCCCCACCACAACGCCCACCAAACGATTGACATACTCTGTCCAGGTTTTTACGGCATTAAAGTCCTCCTCATCCAAGATACTAGGATCATGACTAATGTCTTGGGCCAGCTGATCCCATCCCATAAACTGGAAGTAACGAACCAACCTTTCATTTTTTTCAGCCCGTTGACTGGAATAAACTTTTTTGTAATCCGTAGGAAGCTGGTCTGCCGCTGTAGGGGGCACCCAACTTCCAAAACACTTAGGCCAATCCGGGCATCCCATGCCTGCACCAGTACTCCTCACAATACCCCCCACCAATATCAGCACGTAGACTGAGACCAGCGTCACGACACTCAGTTTTCTGAAATAGCTAACTTTATTTTGCGTTAGGTTCATCCACTTTTGAAGTCTCTTCCCCTTCCTGTTCTATACCTATCAGATTGTTTTCATGCGGCAAGTTAGATTCAGGGGTTTCTGAGAAGGGAATATGCTGAGGAATAAAGTCATCTTTCGCATGCGGTTTACTATAGTCATAGGGCCAACGGTAGACTGATGGAATTTCTCCGGGCCAGTTGCCATGCCCTGGGTGTCGGGGTGTGGTCCACTCCAATGTATTAGATTTCCAGGGATTGGCGGGTGCTAACCTGCCTCTGAACATACTGTAGAAAAAGTTAAAGGCGAATATAGCCTGCGCGGTGAAAGTAATGATAGCCGCAATACTGATATACATGTTCAGGTCGGCAAAAGTGTTGAAGGAATCAAAAGTGGAGAAAGAATAATATCTCCTGGGGAAACCATCAATACCGATATAATGCATGGGGAAGAATACGGCGTATACGCCAATAAAAGTAGCCCAGAAATGGATATACCCTAGTTGTTTATCCATCATACGGCCAAACATTTTTGGAAACCAATGATACACCCCTGCCATCAGGCCAAAGAAGGAGGCACTTCCCATCACCAGGTGAAAATGCGCCACCACAAAGTAAGTATCATGAAGCTGAATATCTATGGCTGAATTACCCAGGAAAATTCCTGTAATACCTCCAGAGATAAAGACAGATACCAACCCAATGGAAAACAACATAGCCGGTGTGAACACAATATTTCCTTTCCAAAGGGTAGTCAGATAGTTAAACACCTTCACCGCAGAAGGTACTGCAATGATCAGCGTCAGAAACATAAAGATAGAGCCCAGGAAAGGATTCAGACCGGAAACAAACATATGGTGCGCCCATACCACAAAGGATAAAATGGTGATCCCCAGCAATGACCCCACCATGGCCCGATATCCGAATATAGGTTTCCGGGAGTTGGTGGCGATAATTTCCGAAGTGATACCCAAAGCAGGAAGCAATACAATATATACTTCAGGGTGCCCCAGGAACCAAAACAGGTGCTGGAAAAGTATTGGGCTACCACCAATATTGGGTAGCGCTTCTCCGTTGATATAAATTTCAGATAAATAAAAGCTGGTACCAAAGCTACGGTCGAAAATCAACAACAAGGCTGCCGCAAACAATACTGGAAATGATAACAACCCGATCACTGCCGTGAGAAACAGGGCCCAAATGGTGAGGGGCAACCGAGAGAATGACATCCCCAGGGTCCGCATGTTGATGACGGTCGTAATATAGTTTATCCCTGCCATCAACTGGGAAGCGATAAACAAAGCCATGGATACTAACCAGAAAGTCATCCCTGATTCAGACCCTGGGATGGCCTGCGGTAAAGCACTGAGTGGCGGATAAATAACCCACCCTCCGGCAGCAGGGCCGCTTTCCAGAAAGAGGGAAGCAAACATGATGACACTGGCCAGAAAGAAAAACCAGTATGAAAGCATGTTCAGGAATGGCGAAGCCATATCCCTGGCTCCAATTTGTAAAGGAATCAGAAAGTTACTGAAAGTACCACTTAACCCGGCGGTGAGCACGAAAAATACCATAATGGTACCGTGCATGGTGACCAAAGCCAGATAAAAGTTGGGGTCCAGCGTACCTGTATCGGTGATCCATTTGCCCAGCAAAGGCTTCAGAAATGTCATATCCATTTCGGGGAAACCCAACTGCAGACGGAAAAGGATAGAAAGCAATCCTCCGATGAAAGCCCAGATAATACCTGTCAGCAGGTACTGTTTGGAGATCATCTTGTGGTCAGTACTAAAAATATAGGTGGTGATAAAATTACCATGATGATGCTCTTCCTCATGCATATCGTGGGTCAACGTCCCCTCCTCATGGTAGGTTTGATCCTGTGTCGTCGCCATAGGTATATATTATAATTTTTTCTTAGTTTTCTTTTTCTGCTTGATTGTTCTCTAACTGATCCAGGCCGGCACTAATCACGGCTACCTCCTTCAGATCATGGGGTACTTTGGCCAGATAGTCAGGATTTGCCTGCAACCAGGGTTGTTGTTCTGCCTTCCAGGCCATATAATCTTCCAGTTCATCTACTACCAACCTGACCCGCATAGAAAAATGGCCTCTGCCACACACCTCCGTACAGTAGATATGATAGTTAAAGTCAGGGTCGCCTGTTTCTTCCCTCATTTCAGCGGTAGATTTGGTAGCCACAAACCAAAAGCGGGTGGGCATCCCTGGCACAGCATCCTGTTTGAGCCTGAATTCAGGAATATACACACTGTGCAGTACATCGCGTGCCCGGATCTTAAACAACACCGGTTTCCCTTTGGGAATATGTATTTCAAGAGGAGAGAAATCGTCGAAGGAAGAGCGGTCGGTAAAATCCATACCCCACTGATTTTCAGCGTCGATCAAACGATAGTCAAAGTTGCCCAGTTGGTCATCCTTACCCGGGTAACGAGCCGTCCAGGCAAATTGATACCCAAGAATCTCAATCTCTTCCGCATCTTCCGGGGCAGCCGCTGTGATATCAGTCCAGACTTTCCAACCCGAGAATACCAATAGAGACAAGACAATGGCCGGAATGATGGTCCATACTACTTCAAGCCTGCTATTGTCCGGATAATAGAGCGCCTTACGGTCTTCCCGATACCGGTAATGGTATGAGAAATAAAACAACAAGATCTGGGTCACGACAAATACAACTCCGGTTACAATCATAGTAATCCAGAAGATACGGTCTACTTCAACGCCATGAATAGAAGCGACGGGTACTGTATATGTCTCAAATTCATCTACAGAATACCACGTTAACAATATGGCAGATACGATCAGAAAGCCCAGCATCAGATAGGCGTTCGCTTTGTTTCCGGAAGATGCCTGCTTTTTATCGCTGCCTCGTGCAATATTAATCAGTCTGAGAATTCTGAAAATGGTAAACAAGATAACCACTACCAGAATAACACCAATACCGACGATTAAACCTGTCATATAAATAGCTGTAAATTATAATGTATGAAAAATGATCATGTATGATGATGAATACTTTCTTGTAACAATGGGTGGTTTTTAGCCACTAAAGGTGCTTTGGAAAGGTTAGTCAATACTACCAGTAAAAAGGCAGCAATATATACTAAGGCACAGCCCACTTCTATCAGGCCAAAACCTCCATTTTCACCTAATGTTCCAGGAGTAATCATGAGATAGAAATCCATCCAATGCCCTACTATTACAACCGTGCAGGCCACTTTTAGGAAGATGGTGTGCCGTTTGGAATCCCTCGTCATTAGAACTAAGAAGGGAAAGAAGAAGTTCATAAATAAATTGGCAAAAAAGATGGATGAATAGTAGCTGCTATCCAATCGTTCTACAAAGTAAATAGTCTCTTCCGGAATGTTGGCATAGTAGATCAAAAGGAACTGTCCAAACCATATATAAGTCCAGAAAATGCTGAAAGCAAAGATAAACTTTCCTAGGTCGTGCAGGTGGTTGGAATTGATGGCCATGAGATAACCATTCTCTCTGAGAATTACTACTATGAGGGTCACCACAGCCAGTCCGTTGACAAACCAACTGGCGAAAACATACCAGCCAAACATAGTACTGAACCAATGGGTGTCAATGGACAATACCCAATCCCAGGCAGAAGTAGAAGAGGTAACGGCAAAAATAACCACAAAGATGGCTGAGTATTTGATCATTTTACGATAATGTAATACCCCACCGTTGACATCTTCTGCCAGAGATTCTTTTCGGATGAGCCGAAAGAGAAAATACCAAAGGCCAAAGTAGGCCACCATCCGGATCAGAAAAAACGGATAGTTGAGGAAGCCTCTTTTACCGGCAATAATAGGATCGTAAGCGGGGTTACTCTCATCATACAATTCGCTGTGTGTCCAATGGAAGATACTGTGACCACCTACCAGGAATACCAATAGCATGAGCACACCGGCATAGGGCAGCCAGGCACCAAAGGCTTCTGGAATCCTTTTGATCAGGACAGACCAACCTGCCTGGGACACATACTGGATAGCCACAAAGAAAACACCGATAATGGCCAGGCCGGTAAAATAGACATTGTTGATCCACAGGTTGGCAAACAACCGGTTATACCAGTGGAATTCGGCATGACCACCTTCGCTGCCGGCGTGCGCTTCCGCACCGTGACTTTGTCCACCAAAAATTAAAAAGAGAATACCTAAGATGAGTAATCCTAGTCCTACCCCACCATAGGTCAATAACTTTTTCCGGATGCTGGGAGTTAACTGAAATTTTTCTTCTTGTATCATTGCTTAGAGCAACTTTTATTGTGTGCTAAGTTTATTGAATATTCAGGCTTATGGTTGTTGTTGCAGGGTCTGTACATAACGTGTAATCTTCCAACGTTCTTCCTGAGAAACCTGTGAGCCATAAGCTCCCATCCTCCCCTGTCCGTAGGTGATCACATGAAATACATGTCCCTCTGTCAGGTCTCTGTATCTCCCCACATTGAAAGCAGGTACCCCTTTGTAGACCACGCCCACCGGACCATCGCCTTTGCCAGCTCCCCCATGGCAAGGGTAGCAGAAAGAGGCATACAGTGCTTGTCCGTCAGCGACCACTTCATCAGAAACTTCCAATGGATTTTTTAGCGTCCGGGCTGCATATTCCAGACTGTCGGCAGGAATTCTGTAAGGAAGGTAAACATCTGTCAACGCTTCTGCCGAGGGATTGTAATGATCCGAATTTCTTCTGACCGTATTGGCAGGAGGTATCCTTACATTCATCGCGTAGGGATTGTTCGGATTTGAGTTGTAAAATTCACCCACACCATCGTCCAGAGAACTCGTCCATTCACCAGCCTCTCGATCAGTAACCTGCGTTAGGGGTTCATAAGGAACCGAATGATACATCTGGGGTGAAAATTCTAATCCTTGATAATCTCCCTGGGCTTCACAGCCAGCAATCAGGATCATCACTACCAAAAAACTGTACAAACAAAATCTTTTTACCATGTTTATTACTATCAATTAGAGGCTTTTCTCATGAATTTCTGAGGCTCCCGCCGTGGTCAGAATATTTTTGATATTTTCCAGTTTCATCTTTTTGTTTCTGGAAAGATCTATCGCCATCACCATTTTATCGTCGGTAGCTCTCAGATCAAATACCTTGGCTTTACCATAGGGTCTTAAATCACTGATAATCATAAAAACGGTAACCATCCCTAACGAAGAAATCAGCACCGTAACCTCAAAGGTGACCGGAATGAAGGGAGGAAGGGAAGTATAATCTTTCCCACCGATGATCATAGGCCAATCGAAGCCATGCATATAATACTGCATTAAAAGGGCTAAGATAGTACCGGTCAGGCCAAAAATGAAAGCGGCCACGGGTAATCTGGATCTTCTATAGCCCAGGGCATGTCCTAATCCATGCACCGGATAGGGAGTATAACATTCATGAATTCTTACGCCCGCCTCCCGGATGCTCTTTACCGCACTAATCAGTATATCTTCATCATCAAATATGCCCACTAAGTAGCGACTTTTTTCCATTTTTCTTTGTCTTTATATTTTTTGCGTTGCAACATCTTTTTCACCAACCTCTGTTTTATGATGTTTCGCCGGATTGTCAGAAGTGGACTTCAGAATAGTTTTTACTTCTGCCATGTTAATCACCGGGAAGAATTTAGCAAACAGAAAGAAAAGCGTGAAGAACAATCCAAAGGTGAACATATAGACACCTACATCATATAAAGTAGGATAGAACATCACCCAACTGGAAGGCAGATAATCTCGGTGCAGAGAAGTGACAATGATCACAAATCGTTCAAACCACATCCCGATGTTCACCACAATAGAAAGCACAAAGGTTGCAACGATGCTTGTTCTGATTTTCTTGAACCAGAATAGCTGAGGAGATACCACGTTACAGGTCATCATCGTGGCATAAGCCCACCAGTACGGACCGGTGGCACGGTTCAGGAAAGCATACTGCTCATATTCTACCCCTGAATACCAAGCCATAAAAAGCTCTGTCAGGTAAGCGACCCCAACAATAGAGCCTGTTACGATGATGACAATGTTCATCAACTCAATATGTTGTATGGTAATGTAGTCTTCCAGTCTATACACCCTTCGGGTAATGAGCATCAAGGTCAACACCATCGCAAAACCAGAGAAAATAGCCCCAGCCACGAAGTAGGGCGGAAAGATAGTGGTATGCCAACCGGGTATGACCGATGTGGCAAAGTCAAAAGATACGATAGTATGCACGGAAAGTACCAGCGGCGTGGCCAAACCTGCCAGGATCAGAGAGATAGATTCATATCGTTCCCAGGTTTTGGCTCCACCGGTCCAACCAAAGCTCAACGCGCCATAGATGGTTCTGGAAACGATGCCCTTGGCACGGTCACGGATAGTAGCAAAATCAGGAATTAATCCAATATACCAGAATACAAGGGAAACGGTAAAGTAAGTACTAATGGCGAATACGTCCCATACCAGAGGAGAGTTAAAGTCTATCCAAAGCGAGCCAAATACATTGGGTAAAGGAAACATCCAGTAAAGGGCCAGCCAGGGTCTGCCGGTGTGCAATATAGGGAACATAGCAGCACAGATCACAGCGAAGATCGTCATGGCTTCTGCCGCCCGGTTGATAGAGTTTCTCCACCGCTGTCTGAATAAAAGCAAAATGGCTGAAATCAGCGTACCGGCGTGGCCAATACCTACCCACCATACAAAGTTGGTAATGTCCCAGGCCCAACCGACTGTCTTATTATTTCCCCACATACCAATACCATCCCAGACGGTTCTCCAAACGGCATAGAGCCCTATCGCCAATACACCCAGGGAGGTAGCCAATGCCAACAACCAGGAGACGGTAGGTTTTCTTTCCACCTGGTAACTAATATCGTGGGTAATATCATGTAGGGTCTTCCTTCCGGTAATCAGGGGGTCTCGTACGGGCGAAGTAGTCACTTCCATATATAAATGATTTAAGCGTTAGTTTCTTCTTGGTCTTTGTTTCTAATCTTGGTCAGATAATAGATATTCGGACTGACGCGTATTTCTTGCAATACATGATAGGCGCGGCCTTCTGTTTCTTCGTTGATCAGCTGAGAAATTTTGCTGGTAGGATCGTTCGCATCACCAAACAAAATAGCATCAGTCGGACAGGCTTCCGCACAGGCTGTATCAATCTCGCCATCCTGAGGCCTTCTGCCCTGCTTTCTGGCTTCCAGTTTGCCCAGCTGAATCCGCTGTACACAGAAGGTACATTTTTCCATGACTCCTCTGGACCGTACTGTGACATCCGGGTTCAATACCATTTTGCCTAAATCTGTATTCATAGCAACATTGACAGCTGCAAATTGTTCGTTGTCGTGGTACTTGAACCAGTTGAAGCGTCTTACTTTATAAGGACAGTTGTTGGCGCAATATCGGGTCCCGATACAGCGGTTATAGGTCATTTGGTTAAGCCCTTCCGTGCTGTGGGTGGTAGCGAGCACCGGACACACTGTTTCGCAAGGCGCGTTATTACAATGCTGGCACAACATAGGTTGAAAAACCACTTCCGGATTCGCAGATGCCTTTTCCATTTCTTTGGCATCGCTCACTTCATCGCTGCTGTAGTACCTGTCGATCCTCAGCCAGTGCATTTCCCGGCGGTTGATCACTTCCTGTTTTCCAACCACCGGCACGTTATTTTCCACCTGGCAGGAGATTGTACAAGCGGCACAACCTATACAGCTATTCAGGTCGATGGCCATCATCCAATGGTGGTTAGGGTATTTATGGCCATGCCACAAAGAGATATCTTCCGGAGGCTTGGGCCCTTCAGAGGTTTCTAATTCGTATTCAAAACGACCCGCTTTAGGATCTTCCTGGTACTCTGCCAATACGGCATCCTGAATGACCGTCTCGCGCCCCATGAAAGTTTCGTGCGTTTGGGTCTGTGCCAGCCGGTATTCTTCATCCAGGTTCTCTACTGTTACTTCCCCGGCGTTGAAATATACAAACGAACCATTGACTTTGCTGGCCATCGGATAGGCATTCACACCCAGTTGATCGGCCACTTTACCGGCACGGTTTCTTCCATAACCTACTGCTATGCCTACCGTACCCGGTGCTTGTCCCGGCTGTACCACTACCGGCATTCGATACGACTGCCCATTGACCGTCAGCTGTACGAGACCGGTAAAACCTTCTTTGGTGGTGATCTCCATCTCGCTAGCCATGCTCTGGGGGATGGTAAGATAATTATCCCAGGTAGTTTTAGTAATAGGATCGGGCATTTCCTGCAACCAGGGGTTGTTGGCTTGCCTTCCACTGCCGATAGCTACTTTCTGGTAGAGCACCAGTTCTACCCCTTCACCCCCTTTGTAGTTGTTATTGATAGTGCTGGCTAACGCTGCCACACTGGTTCCTACATTGGCAAAACTACTGTCATCGGCACCGGCAGTCAGAAGGCTAGTACCTTCTGCTTCCAAAACTCCATTATATAATGCACGATCCCAGAAGCGATCAAAATCTGTATCCTCTGACTGTGTACCGAACAGATTCTCGCGCCAGCGGCTTCTCAGAAAATTGTAATAGTTGGTTTCACTACTTCCCGCCCAGGTAAGCAAGGAACTTTGTGCCTGGCGTGTATCAAAGATGGGCGTGATGGTAGGTTGTGCCAAACTGAATTGCCCCTGCTGCGGTTCTGCATCATTCCATGATTCCAGGTAATGATGATCGGGTGCGATAAAATCTGCCAGGGCACTGGTTTCATCAATACGATCCGATGTGGCAATCTTTACCTTCACCTTACTCAGAGCTTCTACCAAAGAAGCAGCGCCAAAGTAATCATAGGCAGGATTGCAATTGTAAAAGATAACGCCTCCTACTCTACCTGCCTGGGCATCCTGTACCAGCCGTTCGAGGGCAGCCGTTGATCCTCTTCTATAATAAGAAGCCTGATCCATGGTAAGGGTAGTGCCATAGTTGCCCAGCAACTGGTTAATTTGATTCACTACCATCTGCACGGCCGGATCATTAGAGCCAGAAACGACCAATGAAGCGCCTCTGGCATTTAACAGATCATTTGCGGCCTTTTGCAGGTTCGGAATTTCATCTGTTTTTGTGAAGTTTGCAGCACTGCCTCCTGCTTTGGCAGCTATCAGATTATAGAGCTGCCCTATAACGAGGCCTTCCTGGGAAGGCTTGATAGGGGTACGATAGTCGGCATTGGCACCAGTCAGCGAGAGGTTAGACTCAAACTGATAGTGCCTCGACATGCTCTTTTTATTTTTATTGAGTTTTCTTGTCGTAGCGTATTGCTTGGCATAACTGATAGGAGCCACCCAGGTGCCCAGAAAGTCGGCCCCAAAGCTGACAATCACATTAGCCTGACTGAAGTCGTAAGTGGGCAGTACGGCTTTACCAAACATGGCTTTGTTGGCAGCCAGCATTCCATCGGCAGGTTGAGGATCGTACATGATATGCTGCGTTCCGGGAAAAGCTTCCACCAATGCGTTGATGGCTGCCTGCGTGGAAGGGCTCAGCACTGTATAACTGACAATCACCCGCTGACCTCCGGCACTACGCCATTGAGCACTAACATTCTGATCCAGTTCACTCCAACTCACTGGCTGCCCATTGGCAACAGGTCCCTGTAAACGCTGTTTATCATACAGAGACAGGACAGAAGCCTGTACCTGGGCACTGGTTCCACCGGAAGTAACCCTGGAAAGATCATTACCATTGACCTTGATAGGCCTTCCTTCCCGGGTTTTTACGACGATAGAACAGTAATCGCCTCCGTCCAGGTAGGTAGAGGCATAATAATTGGGAATGGTAACATCAACATCTACAGGCTTTACTACATAAGGGATGGCCTTTTTAACGGGAGCTTCACAAGCTGCCAGCGTAGCGGCGCTGATGCCGAAGCCCATCATCTTTAGAAAATCCCTTCTCGAGCTACCTTCTTCTCCGTTTCTTTTGCTTTCTGAAATAGGTAAATAGTCAGGAAATTCTTTATCGGCACGTTTTACCAATTCCGGATCATTTCGCAACTCCTCAAGTCCTTTCCAGTATCGCTTGTTTTTTTTCATATGATATATGAAGTCTTTTTTAGGCAAAGTTTAATTAATAATGGCATTTTGAACATTCAAGTCCACCTATGCTTTCTACCGTCATAGGTTCTTTCGGATTGGCGGCTTCATGTAACTCCAGCAATTTATCGTAATACGCATTGTCACTGGCATTGACTTCCGTTTCACGATGGCAGTTGATACACCAACCCATGGTTAGTGAAGAATATTGGTAGACGACAGGCATTTCCTGAATAGGACCATGACAGGTCTGGCATTCCAGCCCTCCGACATTTACGTGCTGTGCGTGGTTGAAATAAGCCAAATCGGGTAAATTATGTACCCGCACCCATTCGATAGGCTTTTTGTTGTTGCCATAGGTTTGTGTTTCAGGATCAAAATCTATGGCAGCATAGATTTTCTGAATTTCCGGTGATTCAGGTTTAATCTGCTGGTGACAGTTCATACAAACATTGGCAGCAGGGATATTTGCACTTTTGCTCTTCATTACACCGGTATGGCAATACTGACATTGAATTTCGTACTGCCCTGCATGGAGCTGATGTGAAAAGGCGATAGGCTGTTTGGGCATATATCCCTGTTGAACACCTACAGAATAGAGTCCGTCAATAGCCACTTTGACAACAATGGCCATAAAGATGAAGGTAACAATGCCAATGAAAGGCATGCTGGTCACTATTTTCTTGAAATTTGTGCGCTGGCCCATGAGTTCCTGGTCTGCCTCATCCAGGTCTTCCCGTTGTTTCAGGAAGCGGGTCATCACTGACACTATTAGGATCAACACCAACAGGATCAACACCAGAATGATGACCAGGCCTATTAGAATAATAGTAAGATAGCTGGAGCTAATCCCTGCATCCTGACCGGCAGTACCTCCTGTCTGGGCTGTCGCGCTCGTATCACCTGCTGCGGCCTGACCCGGCGCGGCTGCTTGACTGGATGCGCTCTGTACATAGGCCAGAATAGATGTAATCTGATCATCCGAGAAGGCAAAAGACGGCATCATTGTCTTGTTGTACTGATTATACAGGTTCACTGCATACTCATCACCACTCTGAATGACCTTCTGTGAATTTTTGATAAAGTTAATGAGCCATGGCAACGGCCGGCGTTCGGTAACACCTTGTAAAGCAGGTCCTACTATCTGTGCATCGATAGCATGACAAACGGCACAGTTACTGGAAAAGAGATTTTCTCCTTCGCTAATGGCTTCAGGTGTGGTAGGAATACCATTGTCAGCAGCAGCGGTAGCAGCACCTGCGTCTGCCGGAGCACTGGTAGTGTCTGTTTGTGCCTGAACCGTTGAAAATACGCCTGATAATAAAATGCTTGCTAATAAGAATTGAATCGTGATATGTGATAAATCCTTAAAATTTCGTAGTTTTTTAACCATTATACCCCGTTTTTTAACACCCACAAAAGTAATACGCGATCTCTTGATTTCAAATACATTTTATTCAAATTGGCACTACTTCTTTTGAGCCATGATATACTGCCTTAAAAACCTGTAATTCAACGAGTTAGATAAGTAATCAGCAAGCAAATTTTCCAATTTAGAATGAATATAAATAGGAAAAAGTTGAACTTTTAGCGCCGAAGATGAAGAATTAATAGATTTTTACGGCGGCTAAGCATAAATGATACTGGAGAAGTCCTACTGGATGGGGCTTTCTTCGGCATAGCTTGGCTTTGCCATAGATGCTCTGGAGGGGTTGTAAGGTTTATATCCAAAAAAAAACCTCGCAAGGGATGATCTTGCAAGGTTTTCGGGAGGTCGCGAGCGGATTTGAACCGCTGTAGGAGGTTTTGCAGACCTCTGCCTAACCACTCGGCCACGCGACCTTATTTATACACTGTATTACTACTATTACCGTTTCCTTGGTAACCGCAATACAATGGCCGCAAATTTACTGAATTTCGCGACTTATCAAAAATTCTTTTGAGGATGCATCAGGGAAAAAGAAGAATACGACCCTTTTTCCCCTTTGCTTTATTTATTCATCACCAGCGTTTTCCTGTCTGGCTTTCTGTTGCGCCTTTTTCTGCTCTTCCTGCATTTGTTCTTTCAAATTAGAGAGGGCTTCCAGATCACCCAGGGTAGATCGATCCGCTTCTCCAGAACTTGTTTTCTTTTTATTAGGCACAGGTTTTTTCTTATTCACCTTCTCTTCAGGCTCACTGTATACATTGCTGTGCGACAACACAATCCGCCGGTCTTCTTTGTTGAATTCCACTACTTTGAAATCCAAGGCTTCTCCTACCTCTGGCTCTGTGCTGTCTTCTTTTACCAGGTGCTTATGACTGGCAAAGCCTTCGATGCCATAAGGAAGTTCAACCAAGGCGCCCTTATCAATTTTGTTGATGATTGTGCCTTTGTGTACTGAACCCACAGGGAAGATATCTTCAAAGGTGTTCCATGGGTTTTCTTCCAGTTGTTTATGACCCAGTGCCAGACGACGATTTTCTACATCCAGTTCCAGTACCTGTACTTCCAGCTCCTCTCCTACTTTGACGAATTCGGAAGGGTGTTTTATTTTCTTAGTCCAGGAAAGGTCAGAAACGTGTACTAACCCGTCAATACCTTCTTCCAACTCAATGAACAACCCGAAGTTGGTCAGGTTTCTGACAATACCTTTGTGGCGGGTACCTACCGCATATTTGGTCAACAGATCCTGCTTGGTCCAAGGATCTTCTGTCAACTGTTTAATACCCAGCGACATTTTCCTTTCATCACGATCCAGTGTCAGCACTACGGCTTCCAGTTCATCGCCGATACTGATAAAATCCTGCGGATTTCTCAGGTGCTGTGACCACGACATCTCAGACACGTGGATCAGCCCTTCTACCCCCGGCATGATTTCAAGGAAAGCTCCATAATCAGCCACGTTAACAATTTTGCCCTTCACTTTGGAACCTACCTGTATGTCTTGTGACAAAGAATCCCAGGGATGAGGCGTCAGTTGCTTCATACCCAGCGAAATACGCTTTTTGTCTTCGTCAAAATCCAGCACCACCACATTTACTTTCTGATCCAGGTTCAGGACTTCTTCAGGATGATTGATACGTCCCCAGGAAATATCCGTGATGTGTAACAAACCATCTACACCTCCCAGATCAATGAAGACCCCAAAGTTGGTCATATTCTTGATCACACCTTCCAGCACCTGTCCTTTTTCCAGATTATCCAGAATTTTAGCTTTCTGCTCTTCCAGATCTTTTTCAATGAGGACTTTATGAGAAACGACTACGTTATCGTTGGCATAGTTGATTTTTACTACTTTCACTTCCATTTTCTTGCCGACGAAAACATCAAAATCCCGGATGGGCTTTACATCAATCTGTGAACCAGGAAGGAAAGCTTCCACACCATAAATATCACAGATTAACCCTCCTTTGGTACGACGTTTCACGGTTCCTTCAATAACCTCGTCATGGTCAAGGGCATGCTGTATTTTTTCCCATGCTTTCACTATTTTAGCTTTCTTACGGGAAAGCACCAATTGCCCCTGCGCATTTTCCTGTTCCTCAATATACACTTCCACCTCATCTCCTACCTTCAGGTCGGGAGTATCCCGAAATTCAGAAACGGAAACCAAGCCATCGGATTTGAAACCAATATTGAGAATGACATCTCTGTCGTTAATACCCACTACGGTTCCGGTAACTACTTCTTTTTCGTTAATCTGGGTTAAGGTATCTTCATACATAGAAGCCATATTGGCTTTTTCTTCTTCTGTGTACTCTTCGCCGAAACCCTTTACATCGGCCTGATCCCAATTAAATTTTTCCTGCGTATTTGCCATATTTAATAATTGCTCTGATTACACACCTGCCCTAGAGCTATCAGACAAGCCGTTTTAGTTTAACAAAAATAGTTTGAATTATGTCAACCGTGAATCAACCTATTGCGTTCACAATTTTCACGCAAAATTACTAAATTATATGTTACCATCAATAACAAGCTCTATTATTCGTAAAAAAGATTCGATAGATCCGATTCGATAACCTATTGATCCTACTTTTTGGGGATATTGTATAAAAACAGAAGCGCATGAGGTCTATCATACGCTTCCTTATTATTTCTTTTCTAGGAGATGATGATCAGGCAGATTCCTCCAACTGGTCGGTTTCTTCCTGATGCTGACGCAGAGATGGCAGCGTTTGCTGTACAAAATTGCCTAAATCCACATTCATAGAGTCATCAGAGACCTCTTCAAACTCTTTTACCAAGTCTTCGGTGGCCTCATCCACCAGTTCTACATACTTCTCATCGAAGTTATTTTCATCAGCAGATGTCAAATTTTCAACTTTATCTTTGTCTTCGTTGGAGAGGCTATCCGGCAAGGTTACATTCATTTGGGTGGCTAAACGTTGCAAATCCTGTTTCACTTTCTGGTGATCATCCCAGCTTTTCCGGGCAAACTGTTTTACCTGATCGGAAGTTGCTTTCTCCGTAGCCATTTGGCTGGCTTCACTGATCAACATATTCTGGCTATAGGCATGCACCAAAAACTCAGATAAATCTTCCATGGCGTCATTTTCTTCAAACTGCGCCTCATTCGTATCTTCTGCCTGCTCAACGGCATCCTGGCGAGGTGTACAGGCTGCCACAGATAGCAGCATGGCTATCAGGGCAAAAAAATATACCTTTTTCATAAACTTTAACATTAAAAAATTATACATAAAACCAAATAAAAAAATCTATGTATAGATGGTCCCCTATCAGCTATACACACTGTTTTTCTGATCCCTGAAACTACTCCTGGGATGTTAGGGCTTCGTAGGGAACACCTAAAAAAATGTCACGGCTAAAAGATAAACTATCAAGACGCCTAATGGTTCTCGCCCAACAGGCTTTGGTTTTGCAAGGCAGATAGTGTTACTGCCCGGGCATATAAGCTTCCCGGATGGGTTTAAACTCTGAGCCTTCTTTCCAATGGGGATACGTTTGTTCCTGGCTCAGTCTGTATCCAATATCAAATAAAAGCTGTGCATCCTGCACCATACCGGAGAAATCCCAGGTGTCTGCCTCAAATTCATCCGACGGTTGGTGGTAGTGCTGCTGCAACCATCGATCTCTCTGTTCCGTTATCCAGTCGATTCCTTTCTCGGCCTGCTCATGTTCTCCACTGGCATAGAGTGCCGGCACGCCTACTTTTGCAAAACTAAAATGATCGGATCGAAAAAAATGTCCTTTTTCAGCTTGCTGGTCGGGTAGAATGTAGCGCCCCTGGCGTTCGGCTGCTTCTTTTGCATAGTCATCTAATTCTGACTGTCCATATCCTACTATGGTCAGGTCTTTCATCTTGCCCCAAAAGCCAAGGCCATCCATATTGAGGTTAGCCACTGTTTTCTCCAAAGGATAGATGGGGTGTTCTGCATAATATGCAGATCCCAACAGCCCTTGTTCCTCAGCAGTAACAGCCAGAAAAACTGCCGACCGGGCCGGTTTTTCTTCCAGTTGTGCAAAAGCATCTGCAATTTCCAGCAAGGCAGCAATCCCAGTGGCGTTGTCTAAAGCACCGTTATAGATAGAATCGCCTTCCACTGAAGGCCCGATTCCAATATGATCCCAATGGGCAGTATAAATGATACTTTCATCGGGACGGGTAGCCCCACTGACCCGGGCAATCACATTCTGGGAAGTAGAAAACTCATGGCTCACGTGCATTTGAAGCGACAGGGCGAGTCCTAGCGGGATGGCTTTAAAACCAGGTTTCCGGGCTGATTCCAACACATTACTTTCCAACCCTGCTGCAGACAGCATTTGCCCGGCGGCCTCCATGGTAAGCCAGCCTTCCATGGCGCATCGCGACATGTTGTTATCCTCTGTCTGTAAATAAAGTTTATGGCCCGTCCAACTACTCTGCACCACGCCCCAGGGATAACCGGCAGGCGCTGTATCGTGAATGATCAAAATTCCCTCCGCTCCCTGTCGGGCAGCTTCTTCATATTTATAGGTCCACCTGCCATAATAGGTCATGGCATTGCCTTTGAAAAAAGTGCTGTCATCGGTGCCAAAACCGGGATCATTGATCAGTACTACGGCTGTTTTTCCCTGCATATCCAACCCTTCATAATCGTTCCAGCCATATTCCGGTGCTACAATACCATAGCCGCAAAATACCAGTTCGGAATTTTTGAGAACCACCTGATCGGTCACCCGGAGGGTAAGGGCTACAAAATCTTCCCTGAAAGAGAATTCCAGCGACTTACCCTTTCCTTCTATCTGCATTTTTTCTTCAGGTACCGCATGGATATCCACCAGCGGCACTTCCTGAAAATAACTGTCACCGTTACCAGGCGCTAGTCCCATGCGGCTAAACTCGTCTTTCAGATAGTTAATGGTTTTTTCCTCTCCGGGCGTAAAGGGTTTCCGGCCTTCAAATTCATCAGAGGCCAATGTCTGAATATGCTTTTCAAAATCTTCGGCACGGATAGAGGACTGCCCTGTATTTTGTAAATTGTCATCTGAGGGCTGACACCCGAAAAGGGTTGCGATAAAGAGAATGATGATAATGAGGAATCTTCCCACCTTAAACTTGATTGAATATATGGATATAGAGACAAAAAAGTTAAAGCTGCAGGGTTCAAAAACAAAAACCTAAGGCTCAGCCATACAGCGCCTCCACAGGGTTGGCCATAAGCCTGGAGCCCAAAGGTATCAGTTACTTGAGGGTATATTTTTTACTTTGAAGTAAAAATCCTGGTACAACTTGTTTGTAATTTTCCTGGATGGTGACTTAGTATAGGAAATCACAGGGATTTCATCGCCATAGTTATAAGTATGCAGTCTGTCGTAGCTCAGTCCGGTAAGATCCTGCACCAGCCCGAAATGAATAAAATTATTGTCTGCAAAATTGGTTAGTTCTTTAATAAGCTGCTGATTGTTTGGAAGGGCATAATAGATCTCGTTGACATTATTTCTGATACAGAAATTTTTCACATCGGCCAGCTTCCCTAAAATAACCTTCTCCACATGATTGTCATCAAAAAACCCTAAAAATTCATAGCCAGCACTCTTGCTGTTTCTAAAGAAGCGATAGAGCTCCCGTCCCGGATTGGTATACCCTACAATAATCACCCGGCTTCTGTTGTGTTCTGCGTTCCGGATCAGACTATAAAACTTTAGTAAAATGTATTTGGTACTGATGGAAAGCAGGATAAATAAACTCTGGATGGAAAGAATCCGGTTATAGTTAACAGCGTGAGGATGTAAAAAAGCAAAGTATGCTGTCAGAATCAACGCATATACCAGAAAAGTAGCAAAAATAGTTTTAGAAATTTTGGAAAAAGATCTTAGCTTATCAGGCTGGTAGGCATTTCTTAACAAAGAAGCTACCACCCAGCTCAAAATAGAAATGGCCAAGAGTGCCTGATTCTCCCCTGCTGAAATGTAATGAGTTTCATCAAAAATAAATGCTGTTTTAAAAGAAACGGCTAATAAAACGCAATCAACTATTGTCAGAAGAACAATAAGTGACTTGGAGTAAGGGTTTCGTTTAATTTTAATCATGGAAAAAAAATTTGATAAAATCTCGAGTAATTATTAGTCAAAAAAATTAGGGCCTGTGTAATCAGTCTTTCAAACTTTTTAATACACCATATGTTTCAAAATTCTTAACAAAGAAATTGAAAATTAATATTCTAAGCAATAACTGTTGGAATAATTTATTATATAACAATAAACTAAACGATTTATTGCCAAATTTTAATAATGTAAATGTGTAACTCACTTATTTTTAATTTCAAAGAAAACGCTGTGGCCAATTTTTGTTTTAATTTTAGGGGTGAAAAAGTATCAAAAAATTCATTTTGTAACTTTTCACATAAAAAACGAGAAGTTTGCTGAGTTAAATAAAACAAATTTTCCAAGTTTTCCTAATAATAATCGAAAATAATTCTTTTTGTCGGCCCATATTACTTTACTGCTAGACCTATGAAAAAAACTATCCGTATCAAAGATATAGCCAAAATGGCTGAAGTCTCTATGGGAACTGTAGATAGGGTAATTCATAACCGGGGGAAAGTATCGGCAACCTCTATGGAAAAGGTATTGAAAGTATTGGAGAAAATAGATTACCAACCCAACCTGATCGCGAAAACACTCAGCTCTGCCAAAACCTATAAAATTGCTGCCTTATTGCCCGATGCCAGCATTGATCCTTTTTGGCTGCTTCCAAAAATAGGCATCAGCCAGGCGGAAAAAGAATTCAATCCCTTTGGTATTGAGATTTATGCTTTTCCCTTCAATCCCTATCAGAGTGATTCTTTCCTGGCTAGAGCACAGGAAGTAATTGATTTTGAACCTGATGGCATTTTGCTGGCTCCCATATGGAGGCAGGAATCACTGGATTTTACCGCCATGTGCAAACGCCATCAGATCCCTTTGGTTTGTTTTAACACCTATATCGAGGCCCTTCATCCACTTTCTTTTATCGGACAGAATTTGCACCAAAGTGGCCGACTGGCTGCCGAACTGATGTGTATGGGCCGCCCTGCCGGTACTTTTCTGATTATCCATATAGAAGAGAAAACCTTGAATTCGGTTCACTTATACGAAAAAGAACAGGGGTTCCGGGAATATATGCAGCAAAATGGAAATAAGATTGAGGTGATTACCATTGAACTGGAAAGCCCTCATCACCCCAGTTTTGAAGCCACCCTGGAAGACTCTTTCCGGCAATACCCTCAGATCAGTGGCATTTTTGTGACTAACTCCAAAGCCTATGATGTGGCGCAGTATCTGGAGAAAACCCGGCGAATGCAACTCCGGCTCATCGGCTATGATCTGGTGCAGGAAAACCTGCCATTTCTCCAACGTCATACCATAGATATCCTGATCCATCAAAATGCGGAGCAGCAAAGTTTTCTGGGCATCTCCTATCTTACCGACCATCTGGTCTTTAAAAGAGACATTCCTGCTATCAAACATTTATCTCTGGGGATTGTCACCAGTGAGAATTTAACCTCTTATATATAATGGTAAGAAATTCTTTCTGACCGGCAGTCGCCAGACCGGGTCTCGCCAGACCGGGATTAGTCTCCTTTGTGCTGACTCCGTTGATGGATGATGGCTTTCATGGGTTCATACAGGTCTTCCATGCGTGTGAGTAAAGTAAACTGCGCCCGGGCTCTCTGCAAATTGTGTCCCTGATGTCGGATTTTGTAATAAACATCACCAGCCAGGTGGTCTGTCAGAAAACGCAAACCCATGATAAAAGTCATATATTGCGCTGAAAAAGCCAGCCGCTCTATTTCCTTTGCTGTCAGAAAAGAGAGTGTTTCCGTCAGATACCCTTCTGCAAATGCTTCGTAAAATGAGAGGTTCACCTGGATTTTCTCCTGTCTGCTTTCATCTTCAGCACCCGTATTGACAATACTTCGTACTGCATCGCCAAAGTCGTACAACACGACACCGGGCATAACGGTATCCAGATCAATCACACACAAGGCTTCATGCGTGGTCTCCTCCAGCAACACATTGTTAAATTTTGTATCATTATGCGTGATACGCAGGGGAATCGCACCTTCTTTCACCTGTTGATACAGGGCTGACATGGCCGGTTTTCTTTTCTCTACAAAAGCAATCTCTTCTGCTATCTGCCCTTTTCTACCTGCCGGATCAGCATCACAGGCTTGTTGAAACTGCCTCAACCGACTTTCCATGTTATGAAAATCCGGTATGGTCTGTTGCAGACCATCGGCCGGCAGATCCTTGAGTAAGGCCTGGAACGTACCAAAAGCCTTGCCGGCCTGATAAGCCTGAGCAGCCGTAGTCACCACATCATAAGAGATACTGTGAGGCACAAAATGTTGCATGCGCCAGTACTGCCCTGCCTGATCCTGAAAGTATAGTTTACCGCTATGGGTGGGCAGCAAAGTAATGGTTGTAAAATGTCTAGAGAACTTGTCAGCCGTTTGTAACTTTTCCTGCAAATGGCTGGTTACCTTCCCCATGTTTTGCATAAGCGCCGGCACGTCTTTAAAGACATGATGATTGATGCGCTGCAATAAATACCTGGTTTCCACTTCGCCCAGGCTTTGGATTAAGTAGGTGTCATTGATATGGCCTGACCCATACGGATGACAGGAAAATTGTTTTTCAGGAATAGCAAATTGCTTGGCAATGTCTTGGATGGGAGGAGATTCAGTATGTTTCATACAGCCTTAGGATTAGCATCGGCCCAGAGATTTTCAGGATAAACGCCCTGAGCTACCAAATCTCTTAATCTTTCCTGCGCCACAACTTTATCAGCCTGGTAGGTCACGCCAAACCATTTTTCAGGAGTACGCATTACTTTCACCTTGGCTTTTTGACTTTGCACGATCGCATGCACCACATAAGGCAGATAAAACTCTGCTTTCAATGCGCTATAATTTTTTTGGATGAAAGCTGAAAAGTAATGCCGGAAATGAGTAAAGACAGCTGGTGTAAAACCCATCAGATTTAAAGACACGGTTTCCATGCCTGACAGGGCCACTTCCTTTCCCTCCTCGTCGCGATACACGATGCTGTTATCCTCCCTTGAGTAAATATGGGTGCGTTCTACAAGACTGATTAAAAAATCCTCTTCATCTGTCTGGCAGATTCCCCGGGAGACATACCCATGGGCGGAGAGCGTATTTTGTAAGAGATACCCTACCAAACCATAACATTCCTGATCTGTGGTAACATACCTGAGAAAATCAGCCATTAACTGAAAAGACCGGGGACCGTAGAAATCATCAGCATTGATGACGGCAAAGGGTTCCTGTATGGCTTCTTCGGCTACCATCACCGCATGGGCTGTGCCCCAGGGTTTTACCCTTTCCTCAGGCACGGAGATACCTTCTGGCACCCTGTCTGTTTCCTGCAAGACATAGGATATCGTAATCTTACCTGAGAATTTTCCATAAAACACCTCCTTAAATTCTTCTTCGATAGCCCGGCGAATGACAAATACTACTTTGCCAAATCCGGCACGAATGGCATCATAAATAGCATAGTCTATGATAGTTTCTCCGGCAGGGCCAAACTGGTCTATCTGTTTCAAACTCCCATAACGGCTGGCAAGTCCGGCTGCTAATATTAACAAGGTAGGTTTCATACGGTGGCAGTCTTTTCAGGTTGGGTTCTCATCTTCTTCCAGGCTTTCAAAAGCAACACGGCAGACAACAGAGCGATGAGCGTGAAAGTGATGGCCAGTCCATAGTGAGCATAAAGCCATTGTCCGGTAGCAAAAAGGGTGCTGTAAACAGCAAACACACCCAATAGCATACACAGAATTCCCCAGGGTACATCCCATCCCTTCCCCTCTTCTTCCGGAATTGGACTTCCCTCCTGCCTGGCTTCTTCTACTACTTTTTTCCAGCCAGGACCTCCCGGATGCACCAGTCTGTAAAAATTACGCAGGGTTTCCTTATCGGTAGGACGAGTCAGCAAGGTGACCAGCAGCCAGCCAGCTGTGGTGATGCCTACCCCCAAGAGCAGTTTGGTACCTGTACTAAGTACTGATAATCCTAACCTGGGATGAATGACTTCCAGGTATAAGGCCACCACAAAGGAAATAATCATGGCTGCCACTTCGCTATAGGCACTGATACGCCACCAGAACCATCGTAAAATAAAGATCAGGCCTGTGCCCGCTCCTATTTGTAATAGTATGTTGAAAGCCTGCAACGCATTTTGCAGTAAGAGAGCAAACAGGCAGGTTACGACCAGCAAACCCAATGTTGACAAACGTCCTACCAGTACCAGTTGTCTTTCTGAAGCTTTCGGATTGATGAATCTCTGGTAGAAGTCATTGACAATATAAGAAGAACCCCAATTGACCTGGGTAGAAATGGTGGACATAAAAGCGGCGATCAGAGAAGCAACCACCAATCCCAGAAAGCCGTTAGGCAGGAAACTAAGCATAGCCGGATAAGCAAAATCATGGTGAATGATAGCAGGATCGACCTGCGGAAATGCCTGCCGCATCACCTCAACAGAAGGAAAAACGATCAATGAAGCCAGGGCTACCAGGATCCAGGGCCAGGGCCGGATCGCATAATGGGTAAAGGTAAAAAGCAAGGTGGCCCCTACGGCTTCTTTTTCATTTCTGGCCGACAACATGCGTTGTGCAATGTATCCGCCCCCCCCGGGTTCAGCCCCAGGATACCATACACTCCACCACTGCACAGCCAGTGGCAAAATTAACAAAGTAATGAGGGCATCCTTATCGGAGAAGTCCGGCAACAGGTTTGTTTTGGAAACAACATTGGGGTGCGTCACCAGGGTTTGCAGACTACCCACCTCAGGCAGGTTCAATAATATCATGGCTGCGCCGACAGCCCCTATCATGGCAATGAAAAACTGAAAAAAGTCTGTCAGCAGTACTCCTTTTAACCCTCCTATGACACTATATACCCCTGTGATGCTCAACGAGATCACCAGGGTCTGTAGCGCAGACCACTGCAGCATCACCGCTCCGATCTTGACAGCGGCTAAAGACACAGAGGCCATCACCATCACATTGAAGAAAATACCCAAATATAAAGCCCTGAAGCCACGAAGGAAGGCTGCCATTTTCCCACTGTAGCGCAACTCATAAAATTCAAGATCGGTGATTACCTGTGATCTGCGCCACAACTTGGCATAGACAAAGACAGTCAACATACCAGTGAGCAGAAAAGCCCACCATGCCCAGTTGCCGGCCACCCCATGCTGCCGTACAATATCAGTCACCAGATTCGGCGTGTCACAAGAGAAAGTGGTGGCCACCATGGAAGTGCCTAACAACCACCAGGGCATATTTCTGCCTGAGAGGAAGAAATTAGCCACACTTTTTCCAGCGGTACGGGAAGCATATATGCCTATAAGTAGGGATAAAATAAAGAATGCTGTGATGATAGTCCAGTCTAGATTGCTTAATAACATGAGGTGATGCCGTTAATTCTTGTAACTCTACCCGAACGAGAGAATGTAAACCTAACAATTAATATGGTGATTTCATAATGATAAATATTTTTGTGTACGAACACAACGGCTACTATGCCACATTTTTTATTTTTCTTTAAAAGAAATTATTGCTCATGCCAGCAGCGATACCTGCTACTAACTTCGCTCCCGCGATAGTCTTGTTAAATTATTGTAAACAATATTCCTGAAAGCACTATTATCCGGGGACTTTGTTTAGATTTACTGCAGTAAACGAAGTTGGTTTGCGCACAAGGAGGACCTTAACCTATAATTTTTATGAAAATAAAACTGGCAGTATTTGACATGGCAGGCACTACCGTGCAGGATCAGAATTATGTGGGAAAAGCTTTTTTACACGCCTTGCAGTCCTTTGGCTATGCTTCTGTTCAGCCCAGGGAAGTGCAGGCAGTCATGGGGTATGAGAAACCCCAGGCCATCCGCACGCTTTTGCAACAGCATGAGCCAGATACCTCCAAAATAAAGGATTCACTGGTCCATGAGATCCATCAGGTTTTTGTCAGCAACATGATAGACTTCTACCGGCAGACCCCCAATATACAGCCTACTCCTCATGCGGAAGAAACCCTGCAAAAACTACAGGAAAGAGGGGTAAAAATAGGACTTAACACGGGTTTCTCCAGAGATATTGCCGAAGTGATCATTGAGAGGCTTCGTTGGAAAGAAAAAGGGTTATTCCACTACTTGGTAGCTAGTGATGAGGTATCACAAGGCAGACCCTACCCTCATATGATTTTTAAGATGATGTCTATGGCGGGCGTGACCGAACCTACAGAAGTGGTCAAAATAGGAGATACAAAAGTAGATATTGAAGAAGGAAAAAATGTAGGATGCCGGTATATTATTGCAGTCACCACCGGAGCCTACACCCGGGAAGCCTTAGCCGCTTACCAGCCTACTCACATTGTAGACGACCTGTCGGAGCTTATCGACATCCTGCAGGAAGATTTACCTGTATTGACCAAACCCTCTTCTCTTTAACTGTATGCCTAAATCAGCGATTGTGGTAGGAGCCGGTATCGTAGGGCTGGCCACGGCCCGTGCCCTGGCTTTGCAGGGTTATCAGGTGCAGGTCTTTGAGCGGTCTCCACAGGCGGTAGGAGCTTCTATCCGTAACTTTGGAATGATATGGCCTATCGGACAACCGGCAGGACCTTTGCTCGACAGAGCCATGCGTTCCCGCTGCATCTGGAAAGAAACAATGACCGACGCTGGCTTGTGGTTTCAGGAAGCTGGCAGTTTACACCTGGCCTATGATGCGCTGGAATGGCAAGTGATGCAGGAATTTGCTGCTGCAGAGAAAGAACATCGTCAATGCCAGCTGCTGAATGCTTCCCAGACGCTTGCTCAATCGCCGGCGGTGGTCTCCAAGGGTCTGCAAGGCGCCCTGTATTGCCAGGATGAATTGATTGTGGACCCCAGGGAAGCCATTACACACTTGCCCCGCTATTTTCAGGATCAATTTGGCATCACCTTTCATTGGAACACCGCCGTGACAGCCGTCAGTTCTCATACGGTCAAAACCAACCACCAACACTGGGAAGCGGATCTCATTTTCATCTGCAGCGGAGCGGATTTTGAAACGCTTTATCCACAGGTGTATGATGAGCAGGCAGTGACAAAATGTAAATTACAGATGATGCGGATAGAGGCGCAGCCGGAAGGGTGGCGGATCGGTCCGGCCCTGTGTGGCGGCCTTTCCATGATTCATTATAAAAGTTTTGCTTCTGCCCCATCTTTGCCCCGGCTGAAGCACTATTACGAAGCACACTATGCCGATTATCTGCAATGGGGCATCCATGTGATGGTGTCGCAAAATGGATTGGGAGAGCTTACCATAGGAGATTCTCATGAGTACGGACGCCACCTGGCTCCCTTCGATCAATCATTTATCAACGAGAAGGTGCTCCGGTACCTGCAAAAATTCGCACACTTTAAAAGCAGCCGGATTTCCTCCTCCTGGCATGGTATCTATGCCAAAGCCACGGATGGTAGTACTGAACTGGTGGTACAACCGGAAGAAAGTGTCACTATCATCAACGCTTTGGGAGGCGCCGGCATGACCCTATCTTTTGGTCTGGGCGAAGAGGTAGTGGCCAAGGTTATGGGCGTGCCTCGCCCCTCGGCCCTGTAATGCGCCTTTCCCCCTATAGAATGCGCGTTTCACAGGGAGGAAAAAATCCCGAACGTACTGTCTTTTTAATCTCCATTTGTCAGCCCACTTATCTCTAAGGCTATTTTTTTAGCGTGCCTTTGCTTTTGGAAGGCCTCTCCCGTCAGTTTCTCTTAATTTTTAATCTATAATTAATAATTTTTCTGTACAACAACTTATATATTTTTACTACTTTAAACCGTTCTATCTATGAACTGAAGGGTCTAAGAGGATTTTCCAGGTCTTTTCTGTCTCATATCTTCCACTAAAATGAAATTATGAATAAATCTTTACGCTCAGTTTTTTTCTTGTTTTTTGTCTGTTTTCTGCAAGCCCATGCACAGGAAATAACGATTACAGGAAAAGTGATTTCTGCCAAAGATGGCTCTACACTACCAGGCGTAAACGTTACGCTCAAAAACACCAACAGAGGAACCATCACTGATATTGACGGGAATTATCAGGTAAACGTACCTTCCGAAAGGGATACCCTCATTTTTTCTTTCATAGGATATATACCGCTGGAGGTTGTCGTGCGAGGACAAACCACGCTGGATGTGTCGCTGGAAGAAGAGGTGCAGCAATTGAATGAGGTAGTGGTTACCGGCTTTCAGGAGGTGGAACGAAAACTGTTTACCGGTGCTGCCAACACCGTACAAATGGCTGATATCAGAAGCCCTAGTATGGTAGATGCCAGCCGGATGCTGGAAGGGCAGGTGGCCGGTGTTTCAGTGGATAACGTATCGGGTACTTTTGGAACGGCTCCCAAGATTCGTATTAGAGGAAATACTTCTATTAATGGAGATAATCAGCCTTTGTGGGTAGTGGATGGTGTCATTCTGGAAGATTTAACCAATGTTAATGCCGACGATATCATTACAGGGAATACCAATACGGTACTGGCTTCCTCCATTGCGGGCATCAACCCGGATGATATAGCCTCTTTTCAGGTGCTCAAAGATGCGTCGGCCACCGCCTTGTATGGAACCCGTGCTAAAAATGGTGTCATTGTGATCACCACCAAAAAAGGAAGAAGCGGACGGCTGAGAATCAACTACTCCGGAAACTATTCTTTTCATTTAAGGCCCAGTTACGATCAGTTTGATATTCTCAATTCCAAAGACGAGATGTCTATCTACCGGGAAATGTATGAAAAAGGGCTGATCAACATTTCCACCTCTGTAACTGCACAGAATTATGGCTCTTTAGGGAAAATGTTTACGCTCATATCCGAACATAAAATCCCCTGGGGCACAGATGGGACCCTTAATGAAGAATTCTTAAACCAGTATGAAACCGCCAATACCGATTGGTTCGATGTATTGTTCAGGGATTATTCCCTGCAACAGCAACACTCTGTGAGTCTGACCTCCGGTAACGAAAAATATAATAGCTATTATTCGCTTAGCTTTCTGAACGACAATGGGCAGACGGTAGCAGACGGCGTACAGCGATTTGCCGGGACTGCCAAAAACAGCTTTTTCTTTTCTGACAGGTTTGCCCTGGATTTAAAAATGATGGCCAGCTACCGGCAGCAGCAATTGCCAGGTACCACCGACCGGGATTTTGATCCGATTACCGGCCGGTACAAAAGAGATTTTGACATCAACCCTTTCAGTTATTCCATCAACACCAGCCGCTCTATCCGGCCCTACGACAATGAGGGTAACTTGGAGTTTTTCCGAAGAAACTACGCTCCTTTCAATATTCTGGAAGAACTAAGATACAATTATATTGACGTCAAGGTAGCGGACATATCCGCCCAGGCCGATCTTAGTTTTGAATTGATAGAGAACCTGTCTTTTAAAAGTACATTACAAGGTCGTTTTGCCACCACCAACCGGGAACACATCATCCATGAAAATTCCAATCAGGCAGAAGCCTACCGGGCCGATGATACTCAATACATCCAGAATGCTAACCCGCTCTTGTTTAGAGATCCTGACGATCCGGGTTCTCAACCCAAAGTGGTATTGCCTGAAGGAGGTTTCAATTATCTGGATGAAAGTGACCTGAAAAATTTTTATGTGAGAAACAGTCTGGAGTGGTCTAAAAAATTCAGCCAGATCCATAATGTCAACCTGTTGGCTGGTCAGGAAATCAAGTTTACCGACCGTTCGGCCCGCAGTGCGTCTGGGATCGGGGTGGTTTATGAAAATGGAGGCGTAGTCAATACGGACCCGGACATCATTGAGTTTTTGAATCGTCAAGGGGTAGAATTTTATTCACTTTCTGAAGACCGTGAGCGCTTTGCCGGTTTGTTTCTGAACGGTGCTTATGCCTTTCAGGAAAGGTATATTGTGAATGGTACAGTCCGGTATGATGGTTCCAACCGCCTGGGCAAAAGCAAAAATGCCCGTTACCTGCCTACCTGGAACGTGAGTGGTGCCTGGAATGTGGACCGGGAATCATTTTTCAACGTGCCTTTGATCAATTACCTGAAATTGAGAGGAACATATGGGCTTTCAGCGAATTTGGGACCCAGCACCAGTGCCTTGCTGAATCTGCAGGCCGATGTAACCCTGCGCCCTACCGATACCGAATCTTTTCTGTATATAGCAGATCTGGAAAACCAGGACCTTACCTGGGAAAAGCTGAAAGAAATGAACGTGGGGTTAGATTATGGTATCCTGAATGAACGGATTACCGGTACCATTGACTATTACAAGAGAAACTCTTTTGACCTGATAGGGCTGATACAAACCAGCGGCGTGGGGGGTATTGCCTACAAATTTGGCAACTATGCCGATATGGAATCCGATGGGTTTGAAGTATCTGTCAACACCCTGAATTACTATTCCAAGAATTTCTCCTGGACCACCAACTTTAATATAGGATACACCAAAGACCGGATTACCCGCCTGGATTTTGGCCCGATCATCGCCAATGCCCTCACACCGGAGGGAGCCGCTGTGCTGGGTGGCCCCAGAAGAGGTATCTACTCTACTAAATTTGCCGGACTGGACAGCCGGGGCATTCCTACCTTTTATAATCTGTCGGGCGAAGAAGTGTATTATTATGATTTACAGGAAAGAGACAGCCTGACCAACATCCTGCAATTTGAAGGACCTTCAGAACCCCGGGGAGCTGGTGGTCTGACCAACATGTTCACCTACAAAAATTTCTCTTTGAACATTTTGCTGTCTTACAAATTCGACTACAAGATCAGGCTCAATGACGCCTTTTCCCCCTTTTATACCGATTTCAGTTCATTTTCCAAAAGTTTTATCGACCGTTGGGTAGTGACGGGTGATGAAGCCTTCACTGACATACCTGTCATTCTCGACAATCAAATTGTGAGGGGCAATGACCCTGAATTACTCTACGCTTACGATTTGTACAACAAAAGTACGGTACGGGTCGCCGATGGAGACCATGTGAGACTGAAAACAGTACGATTCAGTTATAACTTTTCAGACCAGATACTTGAAAGGATTGGAGCCAGCACGGCTTCTTTATCGATAGAAGGACAGAACCTGCTCCTGCTGTATTCCTCACCAGAGCTGAATGGGCAGGATCCGGAATTCTTCTCATCCGGAGGAGTGGCTTTACCACAGCCCCGGCAGGTCACCGTTTCACTCAGTGTTGGATTTTAGCAATGAACCTACTATGAATAATTTTTTATCTAAAAATATGTTCAGGCTACTGGTCAGTATGATATTCCTGACGGCCTGTAATGATTACCTGGAAGAGACTCCCGACAACCGGGTAGACCTTAACAATTTACAGAAAGCCTCCCAGTTGCTGACTAATGCCTATGCGGATGCAGGCTATACGTTTACAGAATGGATGGGCGATCTGGTCACTTACACGGTGGGCACTACCAAACGTCCGGAACATAATCAGGCTTACCAATGGGAGGAAGTCATTGGGATAGATCAGGATACCCCTACCAATTTCTGGAACAGTACCTATCAGGCTATCGCTCATGCCAATGAAGTACTGGCCGTAGTAGACCAGCTGCCTGGAGACGAGGCCAGAAGAAGAGCGGTCAAAGCAGAAGCATTGCTCACCCGTGCCTACGGACACTTTATGCTGGTCAACCTTTTCGCCAAACACTATGACCCGGAAACAGCCACCAGCGATCTGGGCGTGCCCTTTGTAGCCGAGCCTGAAACCGAATTCCTGAAGGAATACCGAAGAAACTACGTAGAAACGGTATACAATCGCATTGAAGAAGATATGCTGGCCGGATTGGAGCTGGTCAATGATGCTTTTTATGCCAACTCAGGGAAATACCACTTTACAAAAAACGCTGCCCTGGCCTTTGCTTCCAGATATTATCTTTTTAAAGGAGATGCAGAAAACTGTATCAAATACAGCAGTCAGATGCTGGGAAATTCACCTGATGGTTTTGTCAAGGATATTGCAGCCCTGTTGCAAGAAAGAGTCAATACGGAAGATTATGTCAGACTGTACACCTCTCCGGATGATCAAAGTAACTTACTGTTGATCCGTCAGGTTACCAATTTTCATGTAAGTATAGCTTACTGGCCGGATTTTGAACTTTATAGTAGCTTATTTCAGAGTAACCCTTTCGGAGCGGAAGATATACGGGCCAGTCGGGAATATCCCTTATATGTCAGAGGGGAAAATGGCGTCGGTGCTGCTAAATTTGAGTTTTTGTTTGAAAGATCCAGCCTTACCTCCAATGTGGGCCTCAACTATACCATTGTCTTGGCTTTTCGTGGCGAAGAGGTAATACTCAACAGGGCAGAAAGTTATGTAAGGCAAAACCGCCTGGAAGAAGCCATTGCCGATCTGCAGGTATTAGCCAGAAAACGGTATGGCAACGATGTCGTGCTGGACCTGGCCACTTTGCAAAATTACTATTCTCCCATCACTTCCGATCCGCAGATTGCTGTCTTGATCTATGTTCTGGATGAAAGAGCCAAAGAATTTTTCCATGAGGGTCTCCGCTGGTTTGACATCAAACGATATGAGTTTACTGTACGGCACCTCTTGGAAGATGGCTCTACCATTACCCTGCAAAGTGACGATAACAGAAAAGTATTACAGATACCAAAAGCTGCTCAGGATGTTGGTGGCTTAGAACCTAATCCGCGATAAATACTGACCATGAAAACGAACACCAAAAAATATTATATTCTCCTGATAGGACTGTTGATCTTGTTTTCGTCTTGCTACAAGGAAGAAAAGATAGTGAGTGAGATTCCACAGGTTGAGCCTTCGGAAGATCCTCTGGATCAATATATCAGAACCAATTTTCTGGAAGCCTTTGGGGTGGCTGTAAGATATCGTTATGTAGATCGATTTGTAGATCCTACCAAACGGGTAACCCCTCCCAGAAAAGAATTGGTAGAGCCCATGCTCGGCTTTTTAACAGAATTTTGGATTGAGCCTTTTATGGAGGTAGAAAATGGAGAAACGTTTTTTAAAAACCATGTTCCGGCAGAAATTATTCTCATCGGCTCTCCTATTTACAATTCAGATGGCACGATCACGCTGGGTACAGCCGATGCAGGCGCACGGATTACCCTGACCGAGGTCAATGCCTTTGATGAAGCGGATGAAGATTGGGTTTTCCTGCAGTTGCGCATTATCTATCATGAGTTTTCCCATATTGTGCATCAGCGCTACAACCTGCCTGCCAACTTTCAGCAAATTTCCCCGGAAGGTTACACCTCTTCCGGATCCTGGTTCAATGTAACAGACGAAGAAGCGCTGCAAAGAGGTTTTGTCACCCCTTATGCTACCAGTTCCTTTGATGAAGACTTTGCCGAAACGGTCGCTTCCGCCTTGTACGACCCAAACTTTTATAAGACTTACATCAATGATGAAACAGACTGTACCACCCAGGACTGCCTCGCACGCAACGAAGGGCGTGCCCTGATTAGGAGAAAGTTTAATGCGATTCTGGCCCATTATGAACAGAGTACCGGCGTAGATTTATTAGAGATTAGAGCAATCATACAGGCAAAATATTGACATGAAGATTAGATTATTACCGATATTGGTTATGGTTATGCTGTATGTCTCCTGCCAGGAAGATAACAGTGTCTTTGAAAAAAGTGCCGATCAACGTGTGGCAGAAGCTATTGACTCGCTGAAAAGCAAGTTAATTGCCCCCCCCAACGGTTGGGTTCTCCAATACCGGCCTGAACAGGCCTCCGGTTCCTTTATCGTTTTGCTCAAATTTGATGAGGACAACAATGTGAATATCAGAACAGATTTTGGCGTCAATGATGGAGAGTTTTATGATCAGACCATCACCTACCGGATAGACAACTCTCTTGGACTGGAACTCATATTGGAGAATTACTCTTTTTTTAGTTATTTATTTGAGCAGGAGGATGCCACCTACCTGGCCGAATATGAATTCAATTACGTGAATGAAACCAATGGAGCCCTCATCTTTAGAAGTAAAACGGATTATTCTTCCCCTACTACCCTTGTATTCCAGCCCGCTGCCGAAAATGATGAAAATATGTTAGGCATTACTCTGGCCAGTAATCTGAACACGTTGGCAGACAATCTGGATAAGGTTACTTCCGTGTTTAAGTTAAGTTATACTAATAAAGATCTCGCCTTCTATATATCCTTTGATGAATTTCGCCGAACCATCAATTTCAATTATGCGGGTCCTGCTTCCGGTTTGGGAAATGGCCAGTCGCTTAATTTTTCTACAGGGTATCTTATCCAGGGCGACTCCATGATATTTAATACACCCTTTTCCGGCAATATTTTGGGCCAGCAGGTATCTATCTCTAGTATTCAACTCAATGAACTGACCAATTCCTCTCTCGATGCTTGCGGCGAACCTATTGTCATCAACAGCATCAAAGGCATGATTCCCTCTTCCAACGATGCCGTGGCGCTGGAAACTACCCTTTTTGACCCTACTGGTGCAGACTTTCAGGAAGCTTCCAATTTTTTTTATAGCCCTGTGCAACTTATTTTCAATAATGGCACTTCAGCGGGCGAACAGATTGAGCAGGACATTACCGGTGCGCTGGATATGCAATTATACTATGATGATAATCTGGAAGACCCTTTCCTGGCACTTGGTTTCAGAATTCAGAACGACAACGCAACCAACACCTGGGCTCTCAGAGATTTTAGCCCTGTGATTGTTGGCAACCAGATTCAGTTTGAGTTTGCACCCAATTATACCCTGTATGGGGATACAACAGTCACAGTAGATGAAGAGAAAATGAATATCTATCTTAACACACTGACAGAAGGGGGCAGTACCTACATTTTTAAGTTCTCAGAAACCATCTTTGAATTCTACAACCCCTGCAACGGGTGGAGCTTTGTATTTATAGCCCCTAATTGATGGAGTAAAAGGATAATGAAGAATATTATTTTAATATAATTTCTACTGATAATACTCTCAAATACAAACAAAAGTGTATATTAAGGCTTCTTATGATCTATTAACTATTTTGTAATCACCTACCTATGAAAAATTTTTTACTATTGATGCAGTCGACCTGCTTACCTGTGTTGTTAGCAGTTGTCCTGGTGCTCAGTGGTTGTAATAAGGATGATGAGGAAGCACCTCAACCCACTGAGTCAATAGCCTCCATTATTGAGTCAACGGAAGGGCTGGACAGCCTGGCGCTTCTCCTGAACAGTTTCACCACCCTGAAAAGCCGGCTTTCTTCCAGCGAGCATACCGTATTTGCCCCTACCAATGCTGCTTTTGTCAAATTATTAGAATCTATTGGGCTGCAAAGTATGTCTGATCTGAACATCAGCCTGTTGCAGGATATTATTTTGTATCATGTCGTCCCTAACTCCACCCTGATCTCTACCCAGTTAGACACCATCGCGACCACGCTCACCACTGAGGAGCTTACCTTCTCTTCTACTGATAGCATCCTGATAAATTCAGAAAAACAGCCCACCGCCACTACGATTGTTTCGGCTGATCTACGGGCTAAAAATGGTGTGGTACATGTCGTCAATGAAGTCATTCTACCCGGTAGTTTGCGTTCACTCAGCCAGTATTTCGGCACAGTCATCGGACTCACCACCACTTTTAATTTCTCCAACCAGCTAGGCGGTTTCAACACCATCACCAATTATTTTAACAGTGCCAGTTTAATACAAACCCTGGCCGGAACAGGCCCCTTTACCATCCTGGGTCCACTGGATGCTTTCTTTAATAGCTTTTATTCTAATTCCAGTACGGTAGCCGAAGTGGCGAATTACCATATTTTAGACGGTAATGTGAACTTGGCAGAAGCCGAACGGACTATCACCACCAGAGCGGGCACCCCGCTGTATGTTACCAAGGATGGAAACGATATTTTTCTAAATGGAAAATTCGTTGGAGACTTCGGCCTCACCGCAGACAACGGTAAGGTGCTGGTCATGGCAGGCGTGCTGAAACCTGCTGAACCTTTGGCCGATGTACTTGCCAATGCCGAAGTGCTTACCGGTCAGACATTCAGTATATTCCGGGCAGCGCTGCGGGAAACCAATCTTGCGTTAGGTACCGATAAAACGCTCTTTGTTCCTACGGATGCTGCTTTTGAAGCAGCGGGGCTCATTTCCTCCATCGACAGTGCCGACATTGAAGGAGGCAGAATCGATCCAGCTGTGCTGACAAATATTCTGCAAACCCATGTGATCAACGGCGTTACTTTCTCCTCTGATATTGTGGCGGCTGAATCCATTCAGGCCAATGCATTGAATGAAGCTTCCCTGACCCTTACCTATACTGAAACTACTGAAGGAGGTAGTGTCACTGTCAGAAGCCCTACTACCACAGATGCTCAGTTTGTTCTCTTCAACGAATTGAGCGATCATGGGGCCGTTCATTTTATCAGCAAAGTATTGCTACCCTAACCGCTATTCTTTCCTGAACAAAAAGCAATGTTTGAAAGCATTGCTTTTTTTGTGATATAGCCTACAAGCGACTTTGTATGCGCGTATATTTTCTATAAAACAACCAGACCAGTATCAGCACAGACACCAACGACAACAGCCATACCAGCCACCTGTAGTTGGTTAGCTGTAAGGGTTGCGCATCGCCTACCAGAATAAAGCTACCCCAATAGTAGGGATTGGCCAGGTTTTCATCAGCATTGGCCAGGAAATCCAGTTTGGCCTGGTGTAGTGCTTCATCCTTCTCCCATCCATTTTTCAGGTAATAGTAAAAACTTTGCATAAGTTGCGCCGTAGCCTGGTCAGGAGCAGCCCACAGGCTAGTTACCACATTTGGGCAACCTGCATAGGCAAACCCTCTGGCCAGACTCATCACACCCTCTCCCTCCCGCAACTGCCCCGTACCGGTATTACAGGCACTGAGGGTCACAAGTTCAGCATTGAGGTTCAGGTTGTAAATTTCGTAAGTATGCAGCAGGTTGTCCTCTAGACTGTCCTCTTTGGTGTGGCTAAATACCAGATATGACAGGTCAGGATTGTCGTCATTCAGGATACCATGTGTGCCCAGATGGATCAGTCGGCTATCGTGGGTAGCTTTTTTAAAATTGGCTTCTGTGGCCTCCTGATCAAAGTAAAATTTACCCTGAAAGATTTCTGCAATTTTTCTCAACTCCCGTTGGGCTCCCTGAAGATGTAACAGTTTGTTGCGGGATATTTTCAGGGTATCAGCATCCGCTAACATACTGCTATCGGATGAAAAAGCAGGGGCAAACCCAACCATAAAACTTTGAAAAGAAAAGGATTTGGCTTTGCTGACCTCTGAGAGATACAGGGTCGCAGAAAAATTATAGCTAATCACATGGTCTTTGATCAGGAAAGGCAATTGCCAATAGTTAGCAGCCTTGCGATCTACCTTTTTGGTTAAAAGAATCTCAAAGGGAATATACCCCAACACTCCATCAGGAATGATAATCATTTTCTGACCCTGTTCTTTCCATTCCTCTGCCAGCATCTCGTACAGTTGCCAGGCATACTGCGTATATAAGCCAAAGTCATGACTCAGCAACCCCTGACGCATTTGCATGACCGTTTCTTCCAGCGGTTCTTCCACAATTATTTGTCGTAAGCGTATACTATCCTTTCGAATAGCAAAAACATAAAGGCTACTGTCTGCTAATGCATACTCTATCAATTGCTCGTCCTCTTGGAGGATACGTTGTACTTCCTCTACGGTAGCTGTTTTAGGATTATATTTCAGCTGGTAATATTGAGGATACTCTTTTTCCAAAGAAGTGGCAAAATCAAGGTATTCTTTTTTGAGCGCTGCCAGTTGGGGTTCATATTGCTTTTTAAGGGAATCGTTGGTTGTTTCCAGCAACTGTTTTTCATAATAACTTATCTGGCTTTTCAAATGCTGCTCCTGTTCCAGTATTGCTTTGGGAATAGCTGCTGTATATTTGGCCGCAATGTCATTCAGAAAATCGGATAACAAGGCATATTTACTCTTCTCTGAAAAACTAAATGCCTGGGCTGCATAACGAGACTGTCCAGTTTCCTTGTACAACATCCAGGCAACCTCCAGGGCTTTGTCATACACAGGAGTAGCCATTTTAGATAAGAACAATTTAGATTCTTCCCGCTGGTAAGCGTTCCGCATGCCATCGATCAGCCTGGAAAGATAGTTGTACAGTTCATAGGCCTTAAGCAGCCCTGCCTCGCCTTCTTCCGGATGCGCCTGGTATTGCATAAACAAAGTAGCGGCTCTACCACCCAGGGCATCAAAAAGGAAATGCTGGGCGATATAAGAATTTTCATTGATCTTGGGAAGAGTGGCAATCTGCGCTGACTGGTAGGCCGGCCATACCGCTTGTATTGCCAGATCGTAATGATAGAGGGCACTGTCCCATTGCTGCATTTGCTGAAAGGCCTCTCCTATCTTATTCTCAATGTAAGCCAACTTGGCATGTTGGGCTCCATACAGGCGCAAAGAAATTTTTTTGGCTTTGAAAAGAAAAGACAAGGCTTTGTTCAACTGCTGCTGGGAGAGGTAACTTTCACCCAAACCTGTGTATGATTCAGCCAAAACGGGGTGGTCTGTTGCTCCCTGCCTTTCAAAAATCTGTATAGCCTGGTTGGAATACCGGTTGGCTTTGGCAAACGCATGCTGTTGAATATAGGCACCGGCCAGATTGACATACACAGGGGCCAGCATGGGATTGTCATCTTCGAGCTGCCGTTTACGAATCTCTAGGGATTGAAAGGCAAAGGGCAATGCTTTTTCAGGATTGTTCATTTCCAGATAGGCAGAGGCAATATTATTCTGAATCTGAGCGACCTGTAAGCTCTGCCTGCCTGTCTTTTGCTGAAAAATATTGAGGGCATGCTGGTAATAAATAATGGCTTTCTCAAAATTTCCCATATCGAAATCAATGATGCCCATATTGTTATAAATCACGGCGATCAGCATATGGTCTTTTCCGAAGAATGTCTGTAGCGTTTCCAAAGCACGGTTAAAAAGCTGAGAAGCTTTTACATTTGCCCCCCGCACATGATAAACATTGGCCAGATTGACCCACAGTTTAGCAGTTTCAGGATGTTGCTCTCCATACTTTTCCAGGTATACTTCCAAACTCTTATGATAATAAGATAAAGCACTGTCGAATTGGGCCTGACGGTCGTGAATAGCCCCCAGCAGTTTATAATAGTCGGCCCAATCCTGATGCCTGCCGGGTAGCACAGTCACCATCGTAGCATAGGCTTGTTGTGCATATTGCCGGGCTTCATCGTATTGTCCCATAGAAAACAAGGTAAATCCGAGGCGGCGCCGTAGGCTGGCACTCATAGAATCAGGTTCATGTACTGTATAGGTTTGCTCCGCTTTTTGATAAGCTTCCTGTGCCAGTGGCAGCTGCCCTGTTCTTAAATGGAGATCTCCGGTAAGCTGTAAGGCTTTGGTTTGATAATAAACATCCTGATGTACGGCTGCCCATTGGCTGAGCGTATCGATCACCTGCTGGGCTTCCTTTACCTTGCCGGCTTGTGCTAGCGCTTCTCCCAGGAGTGAGGTCAAGACAGGATTCAGCGAATCTGCCGTAGAGAAGTCTTCCATCAAATAAGTAGCAGCACTGTCATAATAGCCTTGCGCATACCATTGCATCCCTGTTTTAACATGCTGGCTGACAGAGGACTGAGCAAGTATCTCTGTAAGGCATAATAAAAATACAAGAGAGAAGCAAAAACGCAATTGGTGCCAAACCATGCCACATGATCTTATAAATGACAGGCTAAGTTAGGGATAATTCAACTGACATAAAATAATAGAACGGGAAGATAGGTCCCAACAGTAATTCTACAGACAAAACAGCATCATTTTCCGCAGAAACCTCAACCGTAAAGGCAAAATCATGAAACGCTCACTCTAAACTCAGAACTTAGAACCCAGAACTTAAAACAAAAAAAACACATTCAATCCAGGGCCTCCAACAGAGCGTTCGCATTTTGCTGATAACTGTTTTCTACTTCAGCCAGTATGTTCAGTTTTTCTCTGGCTTTACTTTTCTGATTAATCTTAAGATAAGCCAGTGCCTGATACCACAGGGCAGGATGATAAAATAAAGGAACTCTTTCTTCCACAACAGTTTCCAATATCTCTATTGCCTGTTCCGGCTGATCTGTTTCAAGAAAACTTAGGGCGTAATAGAAGCGATACCCTCCCTGCATATTACCCTCATGCTTTTCAAACAAGGTAATAGCTTCCTGAAACTGCCTTTCTTCGTAAGCATGCAATGCATGTGTCAATACATCCTCTGCTGCTATAGCAGAGCGATTCACCGGATTTAATATATTAGGATATGACTGATAATAGGAAGAGACTAAGGCCTGATCGGAAGAAGTATTCTCTAACAAAAGATATCCAAGAAAAAGAATTGTACTGAGAGAAGCTGCCACAACCATCCAGGTATACAATCTCTGTCCATCATTCGCATTGGATGGCTTGGGTTCTGCGCTGTTTTTGAATAGTACAGCATCCTGGTCAGACAGTCCCAAGGTTTCTTTCAGGGTGGAGGAAGCAAACAATTGAATACCCAAACGGATATCCTGATGCAGTTTTACTTCTTCGGTCAGTTCCTCATCCTGCTTTAACTGTGCTTCAAAAAGTTTTTTCTCCTCTGCCGACAGCGTCCCGTCCAGATATTTCTCAATCCATTCTGTATTAGCCTGTTCCCTGCTCATGGCAGCATGTAATAAAGGTAAAATAAACATTGACGCATTCTGACCACTGATTTGTTCTGCTGCCTAATACCAGCACCAGCCCCATAGCGCCTCTCCTATGATACTGACTGATAAGTCTGACTTTATCTGGCATCAATCAATTTATCTCTTAATAGCATTTTTCCAGGATAGGTAAACAAATTTAAAATTTATTTTTTTTGTTTACCTCTTTTCACTTCACCGGATAAAGCAGTCAAATAACCAGGAACTCATAACACTGATCATTATACTTTTTACCGTGATAAAGATGATAAAAACAACTGTTCAGTCTGATCTTTCTGACCTTGACTTGCCTGAATATTGAAATAACAGCAAAGGTGAGGGAATTGGCCTGGTGAAACCAATTCCTTATAGGCCACAGAAGCAATTTTCAGGATAGGGAATACCTGGAAAAAGTGTAAGAGTAAGTGCGTTTATGGATCACTAATTAATTAAGTTTGGTAGAGGTAAGGTAGACATTCTGTTTACCTTGCCTTATTTCTTTAAATATTTGTACAATTTCATTTGTTCGATTTCAATTTTACTCCTTACTTGCAGACAGAATGTAGTTACTTTATATACAAAATGATTTACTAAATAGTATGACTCTTACGAATTTCTTAATCGAAGTTTAACTAACCTCCAAAATTATGAAAAAGATTACAACATTAGTGATGCTGCTATTTACCGCTGCTTCTATGGCATTGGCCCAAAATACTGTTAATGTAGACCCTTCAGGAGACAGGGCTTATAATGAAGGGGACAAAATATTCCAGTTTGGTGTCGGCTTTGGTTATTATGGTTATGGTTTCACCGGGACAAGATCCGTCAGCATTCCTCCCTTAACAGCTTCTTTAGAATTTGGTTTTCATGAAAACTTCAGTGTAGGTCCTTATGTGGGCTATGCCAGCTGGGATTATAATTTCACTTCATATGATTACGGATGGGATTTTCTGGCTGTAGGTGCCCGTGGTTCTTTCCACTATGTTCCTTTAGCCAATGAAGCCCTGGATCTGAACCTTAATGAGGAAAAACTAGATTTTTATATTTCACTTTTTCTTGGTCTGGAGTTTCAGTCATTTAGTGGAGACACAGGATTTGGTAGCACTGATGTATACAGCAATAACACAGTTCTTCGTTTAAGCCCGGTATTGGGTTTCAAATATAAATTCAATGATAAGTTTGGAGCCTATTTTGAAGCAGGGCGTGGCGCCTTGAGTGTGGCTACCCTCGGTCTCGCCGTTCATTTCTAACGGATCCGCGCTTAAAATACTTACGTTTTCGTAGAACGACACATATTTCAATACCTAAGCGATGGACAAGTTCCCATCGCTTTTTTATTTTCCAGACGCTTCATCTTCTGGCGCTGGACCACAGAATAAGGCCGATAATTAAAATAACAACACTAATAATAAAAGGCGTATAGTCTGCTTTACTCACTACCACATCCATCCCGAAAAAAGTGAAGCTGTCAGAATCACTGATCACCTGCATACCAGTGAAGACAGATGCAATGAGTCCGATAAGTGTAAGTATAACTCCTATGGCTTTTTTCATCAATTAAGTAGGGTAAGAGAAGCAATCCTTCTGCTTACCCATTTATCATTGTATAGTTTCTACACTTTTATTTTACCTTTCTGGCAGATTTGGTAGATGATCTGGCCACTGCAAAGATAATCCCTATCAGAATAAACATTCCTGCTAATATACCTAAAACCAAGCCTGTCGAGATACCGGTAGAAACTTCCTCCGGATTCTGGCTCTGATCATCATCTGCTGGGGCAGCATCTTCCGTGCTCATATTGTCCTGAACGTCTTGATTTTCTTGCTCATTGAATGACTCCGTTTGTGCACTACTGGCACCATTGACACCTCCTTCCGAAGTAGGAGAAGAAGATTCTGCTTGAATATAGGCCAGAACAGACATAATGTCGTCATCCGATAAAAACTCAAAGGGTGGCATTACCATCCGGTTGTACTGTTGAAACAGTTGCTGTGCGTACTCATCTTCCTGATTGCTAATCACATTCTGAGAATTCTTAATAAAGGCAAGTAGCCAGGGTATTGGACGACGCTGATGGACACTGGCTAGTGCCGGACCAATTACCTGCTTATCAATCTGGTGACAAATAGTACAATGCTGACCAAACAACTGCCTCCCTTTTGCAACAGCAGTTTCATCCGTAGGAATTTCCTGGGTATTCTGTCCTTGTTGGACATTTTCGGTTCCGGATTCCCCACTGCTACTTTGCGCGTTTAGATCAAGATTTGCCAAAAATATAGAGCTGATGAAAAATATAGTGAAAATCAAAACTCCTTTACTTCCTCTGATTATTCCCATGACTTAAAAATTAAGAACTTACCAACTAATGAAAAAATAATACACATATTAAAATCATGAGAATAAAAAAAATGTTTTAAAACCCGCGCTGTTTTCAATAAAATAAAATTACCAGCCAGAAGCTGGTAACTTTACGACTTTGTTAACGAGTTGGAATTTTACTAAGTTAAAAGTATGAATGGCACCGTTGGGTGTAAGGAACCCTAAAGCTGATGACAAACTCATGGGAACATCAAAATACTGTCCCATAGCTGAGATTGTAAAGTCATAGAAGTAACCCAGTTGTAGCTGTTGGCTCTGCCAGTTACATCAGCCCGACAAGCGCATCCTGGCTCCTGCTGTGAATATTTCTTGTATGATAAAACTGACACCTAAATCCACACCGATAGCATTTCCTTCCTGTTCCCTCTCCATGGCGGTGGGCATGATTTTAATATCCTGCTGATAGTGTACTTGTACTTATTTCAGTATGATAGACCTATACTGCCAAAAGGGAGGAAGCTCATCATTTCTGTTTTCTTATGGTCTTTTCTGTGGCAGTGGCAATCTTGAACGGACCCTGGTTCCCGGTATAGCCCGGATTGTGGGCTAACCGGTTCAACATATACTAAGGATACACCATGGTCTACTGCCCTTCTCCTCTGTGTATTATCCTAGTAATTCCAGGATACCAACCAACTTATTTTATTTACTCTGAAAACTGTATGGACAAACACACAAGTATAATTATATAACTTATGTAATATTTCATTACAAATTTACAATAAAATAATGGATAAAGTCAAATATTATGTGATAATTTTTTTAGTAAAAAGGAAAAAATGTAGTATTCAGAAAAATGAATGTAAACGCTACCTTGATAAACTCTTAGCGAAAACAAAAATCTTCTGTCACTTTACGATTCCTTAAAAAATTGAAAATCAACATGGTATATTTGTTTTGTTGTAAGAAGCGCTGAAAAATTATACCCCAACAAGCCTGTACTACTCATTAGAGACTACTGACTTTTTACTCGCTATCCTACCTTGTACTGTTCTTTGGACTATATTTTAGTTTTCTGCATTGTTCATTCAAATCTATCCCTTCTCTATCTGAGTTCCAAAGAATAGAACTTATGTTTTTAGAACTATTCCCACCAGTACGGTTGTATGGCCTCCTTTTCAACTTGCCGGGTCGTTGGAATTGGCCAGGTAAACGAACAGCCTTTTCCTTTTATCAACATACGCTGGTGAGCAGCCACCCCTTGCCAAATCCATAGTTTTTACCAACCCCTTTTCGTCGCTTCTTCAAAAAATCTGGCAGAAATTTCTTTCTCTTGATAGATATAGCATCCCTTTTTCACAAGTACTTGCCCTCTGTTCGCAACGATCGCGACCCTTTTTTCCTGGCAAAAGAATACCTTTTATAATTTGGGAGAAAACGCTTTTTTTCTTTAATTATACCATTTAGGTTTAACCGAAGTGCATAAATCAAGGAGTGTAAGGATGGGCAAAATCGTGGCCGCAACGGAGTTGAGGGTGTGAAGGTTATGTGGGTGGAATGATATTTTGCCCAAGAGTTTTGGGTGGTTCGCCAGGGTGGCCCCGCCACTGCGATACTTTTCATCGATTGGAAAAGTATCAAAACAATCATAAAACAGGCTCTTTTTGGGTTTTTGGTTTGGCTATAAATAGACTTTTTGTAAAATTTACTTGTGCACTACTGTTGAACTAATTTGGTATTATACATGGTATCCACATAACTTTTTATACAATGAGGCTTCTCATCGCTATAGCACAACCCCTATTTTTCTCACTTACTTTCCTGCTAACCGTACTTTCCCATGCATGGGCCCAGGTGGCACCCGATGTGAAGTATGGTGAACTTTTTAAGGCTGTGCAGTTGGAACCTGTCTTTGAAGACTCCAAAACATTTCCCGATTGTATCCCTCTTTCACCCCCAGAAACTATTGTCCAGCAATACAAGGCCCAGAAAGATCAGGCTGACTTTGACCTGAAAGCCTTTGTAATGGAGCATTTCCAGCTTCCGGTCAGTCCCTCCTCCGGTTTTCTTAGTGATACCGCCCAAACTATTCAAGAACATATTCAGGCCTTATGGCCGGTATTGACCCGACAGCCCACGGAAGAACCCAATGGCTCATTGATCAGCCTGCCCAATGCCTACATCGTTCCGGGGGGCCGTTTCCGGGAGATTTACTACTGGGATAGTTACTTTACCATGCTCGGACTAGAGGTTTCCCAACGCTATGATATGATTGAAAACATGGTGGATAATTTTTCTTTCCTGATAGAACAGGGAGGCTTTATCCCTAATGGCAACCGGACCTACTACTTAAGCCGTGCTCAGCCTCCATTCTATTCCTTGATGGTACAACTCCTGGCCGATATAAAAGGTGACTCTCTGCTGGTGAAGTATCTTCCCTACCTGGAAAAGGAATATCTTTTCTGGATGGATGGCTCGGAACAGCTCACTACCGATCGCCCTGCCTTCCGGAGAGTGGTGAAACTGGATGAGCAGACCATCCTGAATCGTTACTGGGACGACCGTCCTTCTCCACGGGCAGAGGCTTATAAGGAAGACTACAGCCTCGCGCAAAAGACGAAACAGGATCAGGAACAGTTTTACAGGAATATCCGTGCTGCCTGCGAGTCTGGTTGGGATTTCAGCAGCCGATGGTTGCGCGACCCGCAAGATTTAAGTACCATCCATACCACTGAGTTGATACCGGTTGACCTTAACTGTCTGCTGTACCACCTGGAACAAACCATAGCCGAAGCGTATGGACTGGCTGGCGATTCGGTCAATCAGCGCGCTTACGAGCAAAAAGCGACTGACAGAAAAGAGGCTATCCGTAAGTATTGCTGGGACTCTCAGAAAAAATTCTTCCTTGACTATGATTTTGTGACCCAAGAAAATCCGTGGAGACCTTCGCTGGCGGCTGCCTATCCTTTGTTCTTCCAGATCAGCAGTGCCCGGGAGTCCCGTATGGTAGCCCGTAGGTTAGAAAAGGATTTCCTTCAGCCAGGCGGACTACCTACTACTACTGTTACTACCGGACAACAGTGGGATGCCCCCAACGGATGGGCTCCTCTGCAATGGATTGCTATCCAGGGACTTTATCATTATGGGTTTGACAAACTGGCCGGAGATATCAAAGACAAATGGATTGAAAACAATATCAGAGTCTATGAAAACACCGGGAAACTGGTAGAAAAATACAATGTATATGATATTACCCTGGAAGCCGGCGGTGGAGAATATCCCGTACAGGATGGCTTCGGCTGGTCTAATGGTGTTTTGTTAAAACTCATCAACCAGGTGCAGTAAAAAAGAAAGTGAACCATTCGTATTCTCTCATTCAAGCATTCAATGATTCTTTCATTCAACATTCATCATTTTAACATTCCCCCATTAACCTATGAAGACTCTTTTTTACTATACTACTTTGCTCCTGCTTATTTCGCTACATACCGTATTCGCCCAGGAAGAAGTTCTGCTCTGGCCGGAAGGTGCTCCCGGCGCTTTAGGAAGCACGCCAAAAGACAAACCCTCTCTTATGATTTACCAGGCACCGAAAGACTCAGCCACCGGTGCAGCCGTGTTGGTTTGTCCGGGAGGCGGCTATGCCAACCTGGCTATAGACCATGAAGGGCATGCCATTGCCCGTTGGTTCAATAGTATGGGCATCACTGCCTTTGTACTCAAATACCGGCTGGGTTCTCCACAAGCCGAAGGCTATCATCATCCCATACAGCTAAACGATGCCAAACGGGCTATGCGCATGATCCGCCATCAGGCCGGTACCTATGGGATCAATCCTGATCAGATCGGTGTGATAGGATTCTCAGCAGGCGGACATCTGGCTTCCACTTTAGGCACACACTACGATAGTGGGATAACAGACGCTGACAATGCCATTGACCAAACCAATAGCCGGCCAAATTTTATGATCCTGGTCTATCCGGTCATTTCTCTCAATTCCAAGTTTACCCACAGAGGTTCCCGCCTGCATCTGTTAGGACCTAATCCTGCAAAAGCATTGGTAGATTCTCTTTCCAATGAATCCCAGATCAATAGTATGACCCCGCCTACCTTTCTGGTGCATTCGTCGGATGATACTGTCGTGCCACCGGAAAACAGTATCCACTTCTATCTGAAATTACAGGAACACAAGGTGCCGACGGAAATGCATATCTTTGAATATGGCGGACATGGCTATGGCATGGCTCCCGATGATCGCACCCTCAACGCCTGGACCATCCTATGCTGGGACTGGCTCAGCCGCATGAAGCTCACCAACCGAATCAAATAACAGTATTAAAGGGAAGGCTAAACTATTATCCTTTAAAAAACAGGTATTGATGCAAGCCCTAAAAATATAATATAATACTAACCACTAATCATTAACATAAACGACTCACATGAAAAGCAATATTTTACTGTTTATCGGCGGATTGGGCGGATGGGAAATCTTACTACTCCTACTTCCCGCTGTATTATGGATTTGGGCACTCATCGACTTGTTACAAAGCAGGTTTACCGAAAGCATCAATAAACTAATTTGGGCATTGGTCATTATTTTTGTTCCGTTTCTAGGTCCTGTTCTTTATCTGACGATCGGAAGAAGACAAAAAGTACCTTCCTAGGCAGTCGGATAAAAAAACGACACATACAGAATACCTGAATCCCATCAAGCAGATCACCAACATTTTATCCATTAGTAGAACGTACCTCTTAGGATCAAGCCCCAAAGCAAGTTCAGCATATGCTGTATCTCAGAGATGACCACTTAAACCCTGATATCTTGAGTTACATCCATGAAAATGAATAAGCAATACCAGGTAACGTCACCGCTGCCAAACCAACATGCTTAGTCTCCCTCAACCCCTCACTCCTTCTGTCCTTCACCCCTTCAGTCCTTCTCTCCTTCAATCCTTCAAAAAATATAAAAAAAATGTAGTGATTCAGCCTTGCCTGTTACTAATACAATAGATTGTAATAAAAATTATTAAGATGTCTGATCCTATCAATGGCCCTTTCCTACAGCTCATCAATGAAAACATGGGCATTGCGCACAAGGTGTGTAGGGTTTATTTCCCGGATGCTACGGACCAAGAAGATGTGTTGCAGGAGATGATGTACCAGCTCTGGCGGTCATACCCTCATTTTGATGGGCGCTCCAAATTTTCTACCTGGATGTACAGCGTTTGCCTGAATACAGCGCTCACCTATAGGAGAAAGCATCGGAAAACAAAAATAGAATCGCTATCGACGGGGCATCTTCAAATTCCGGAGCAACCTTCTGAGAACAAACAGGAAGCCATCACCCTGCTTTTTGATGCCATTGCCACCTTGTCTCCTGTGAACAAAGCCATCGTGCTATTGTACCTGGAGAACATGCGTTATGAGGAGATCGCAGCCATAGTGGGGCTTTCTACATCCAATGTGAGTGTCCGGCTGGTGAGAATAAAAAAGGAGCTTGAAATACTTTTGAAAAACAAATATAAATCCATTACCTATGACAATACTTGAAGAATTAAAGAATAAGTGGGAAGAAGGCCAGAAAACGCTTATCCCCCCACCAGGTTATGACCAGGCATCGCTGGAGAAAATCATTAAAGCCAGAGTGAAGAAGCCAACTAATATGGCCATGCGCTATTTCTGGGCGTCTTTTACGCTTCAACTCATAGTGTACGCCTTGTTAAGTCATGTGATCGTTAAGTACTGGTCTGATCCGGAGATACTGAGGTTTAGCCTAGTCGGTATTTTGCTGTATCTTCCCTTTACGGTGATGCTCATGAGGAAGTTTAAAAGCATCGCCAAAACAAGACCTACCGACAGTACAGGCACATCCCTGTATCAATATGTGTCGCGGCGTTATACCCTGTTAGACAGCTTTTACCGGTTCAAAAAACGTTATGAGCTGATGCTGATACCTCTGAGTGCTGTCATCGGTGTTTTCCTTGTGTTCAAATTGTATGTACCGGGAGGCGTTGCAGCCCACCCTTGGGGCGCTGGCATCACCTTGGTGATCACCCTGATATCCTGTCTGCTAGCTCTGCGATCAGAGAACAGGAAAAACTTTGAACAGCCGCTCCATCAGCTTCAGGAGATTTTGAACGAGTTTAAAAGCGAAGCGCAATAGTTTTTTTCTGAAAAGTTGATGTACAATCTCACATGAGGAGAAAGCCAGCAGGCATACCAGCCTAACGGTCACCCTGAAAGCAAACCATTAGGCAACAGGCCAGAAGGAAGATGATAAAAGAATAAGCACCTTTTTCCAAAAGCTCAAAAGAATTTTTTGGAACGGTCTAAAGCTTTTTAAAAAAGTTCTTGAGGAATTTTATCTTTCTCTTGAGCTTTTTCGCTCATAATACGGGGCGTTTTCAGGGATTATTCACACAAAAAAAAGCCTGCCACCGAAGCAACAGGCTTAAACCCAATTTTCTAATGCCATCCTTCAAACGGTCTCGTAGACAATACTTCGTATAGAGAACAGTTGACTAACACTATTCAAAGATAATAAGAGAAGGCTTGGCAGAAAACTGGAAAAAGCCGATCCCTTACCCACGTCAGAAATCAAAAGAAACCAACCCTACAATACCTACTACTAAAGCGGAAGTTACTTCCGCCTTGCGGCTTAAAAGGAGTACCTTCTTATTTATCTATCTTTTCTTTTAGACATAAAAGAAATAATTTATTAATGTAACATGACTGCCTATTCTAATTATCCATAATGATCTCCATTATCTCTAAAATAATCTTTCATGACTGCTTGTATATCTATATTTTCTTAGATAGATTTATTTGTTACTAATTACCATCTCTGACGATCTCTGATACTATTTTTTTCTTGATAGCAGGATGAACTTTCATCTACTTTTCTAAGCCTGAATATTATTCTATTCAAGAAGATTATTCATTATCTCTATTCAAAAACTTTACAATCTAAACAACAACCTCATGAAACACTCATTTTGCATCGTTATATCACTGTTAGGGATCTATTGCCTCCAGGTTAATAACTTCTATGCTACTGCACAAGTATCTGTCCAATGGGATAAGACTTATGGAGGTGATTCCTCTGATGAACCTATTGATGCCATTGCTACTAGTGATGGAGGTTTCTTAGTCGCTGGTATTTCTCTCTCAAACTCCTCTTCTGATAAAAGTGAGGATAGCAAAGGAAACTATGATTATTGGATCATTAAAATTGATTCTCTCGGCAATAAACTTTGGGATAAAACCTTTGGCAGCAACGTTGAGGATTACCTATCAGATATCACTACTACTGCAGATGGGGGCTATATATTAGCAGGGTATTCTAGTTCTAACGCTTCCGGAGATAAAAGTGAAAACAGCAAAGGAGAAACTGATATATGGATTATTAAGATTGATTCCGTTGGTAACAAACTTTGGGATAAAACTATAGGTGGTAACAGTAATGACGGCGTTAATAGGATAACCCCTACTGCAGATGGAGGCTATCTACTGGTAGGAAATTCTTATTCTACTGCATCAGGTGATAAAACAGAGATCAATAGAGGTTTCACTGATTATTGGTTGGTGAAGATAGATGCTAATGGCAATAAACTATGGGATAAGACTTTTGGAGGCAGTAACTTCGATGTGGCCACTGACGTTATTCTATCTATTGATGGCGGCTATCTTATTACAGGCTGGTCCACATCCAACACCTCCGGAGATAAAAGTGAAGACAGTAAAGGTGACTCTGATTATTGGCTAGTAAAAACAGATTCCCTTGGTAATAAAATATGGGATAAAACACTGGGTGGTAGCTGGTCTGATTATCTGATCAATGCAATCTCCACAATTGATGGAGCCTACCTCTTGGCTGGTGAGTCAATCTCAGATGCTTCAGGCGACAAAAGTGAGGATAGCTATAGCGTAGGTGGTCCAGATTATTGGATTGTCAAAGTAGACTCAAATGGAAATAAGATATGGGATAAAACTTTGGGAGGCCTGGTCAATGACATACCTCGAACTGGTATCATAGCGACTAAAGATGGTGCTTATATGCTAGCCGGATATTCTGACTCTAATGTCTCAGGAGACAAAAGTGAAGATAGTAAAGGCAGCGCTGATTTCTGGATAGTTAAAGTAGATACCAATGGCAATAAACTTTGGGATAAGACTTTGGGAGGTACTGATTTTGATAGTCCCTACAGTTTATTGCTTGCTCCTAATGGTAATTACTTACTTACCGGATGGTCTAATTCACCTGCCTCAGGGGATAAATCAGAAAACAGCAAAGGTGACCGAGATTATTGGATAGTCTCCATTCATGAAGATGCTTTTTATACCAAAAGTCTGATTTTGGTCAATGCAAATACTGATCAGGATATAGGCCTACTCAGTGACGAATCCATCGTTAAACTTTCTGAAATTGGAAATCCCAGACTTTCTGTGAGGGCTACTACCGTGCCAACAACAGTAGATAGTATAAAACTGGAGATCCAGGGTCCTGTCAGCCATACGCAACTGGAGAATTTTAAACCTTATACTTTATTTGGAGATGCATTAAAAGCTGGTAGCAATAAAAGAGACTATACAGGAAAACAATGGCCAATAGGGAGTTATAGCATGCATGCTACTCCTTATCTGAATGGTAAAACTGGCGCCACTTATAAAATTTCTTTTAGTATTGTCTATAATTTAGCAATTAAAAGCTTTACGCTGGTAAATGCTGATACTGATACAGACATAGCCACTTTAAAAGATGGAGATATCATTGATCTTACAACCCTGGGCAATCCAACGCTTAGCATCAGAGCCAATACTACACCTCCAAATTTGGGAGCTGTAGAGTTTGATCTTGTTGGTCCATTTGAGCATCTTCTTGTAGAAAAGCATAAGCCTTACGCTTTATTTGGTGATAATCCTATAGCAAATAGTACTACCAAAGATTATGTGGGAGAACATTTTGAACCAGGAAACTATTTGCTTAGTGTTTACCCTTTACTCAGAAACAAGATTGGTACGCCTTCATTCATCCATTTCTCTATCGTAGGAGATACTTCTAAAGAGACATCTACTGTAGAGGTTTTTCCGGTACCTAGCAAAGATATTGTCAACATCAGGTACAAGGCTACACTCAAAGATGCTGAAATGATTTTACTGGATTTTACAGGTCAGGTACTTTTATCCCAAAAGGTAAGTGAACATGCTGTAGAACAACTGGATTTGAGTCACTATAAAAAAGGATTCTACTACTTAAAGATTGTTTACCCGGATGCTATAGAGATCAAACGTTTGATTATAGAGTAAAATGTGAAGGTAAAGCAATACACTTCAATAGTTCTTGTTAAATAATCTTGGAAAATTGCTTTTAGTAGGCTGTGGATTTGTGATAATTTGTCATATTTATCTACAAATCCATAGCATGTTAAAATACCAAATTGATTATTAACTATTTGCAAAATCAAATAAACATAAATTTCTAAGTAGTTTCCACACCCACGTCAGAAATCAAAAGAAACCCCAATGCCACAGGAAGAATCCAGCCTCATACTGAGTTTAATCCAACATCTCACCTATTCTGATGTATTTTCACTATATTTTATGGTATGCTAAAATGGCTATATAGCATCTTTAAAAATTTGGAAATAAACATCCTAGCCCATATGAAAGGTTATAGTTTAATATTGCCTTACTGCTTTGTTCATTTTTTTCTTGACAAAAAAACGAACCAAAAAAGTCAAGAAAATTTAAAGCTTCTTCACGCAAAGCCACCACACCCTCGCTAAATTTTCGCCCCACGCACTGTAAAAGTGACTATTTTAAAAATTAAAGCAACCTCAACATTGGCATTTTAAAATGACAGAAGACCAAATAAAACAAATCGTAAATTCATATATCAAACAATCCATCGAAGGATTAGAGAAGGAAAACCCTAAACTTGATTTTAAAAGAAACTGGTATGACCTTAAAACGACTTCTGGCATTAATGAGTTTCTAAAGGACACCTCTGCTATTGCCAATAGTTTTGGCCTGGATGGCTATATAATTATCGGATATGATGAAAAAGATAAATCTTTTAGAGATACTTTCTTTTCAGAATGTGGTTTGCGGGATTCATCAGATTTGATGAACCTTATAATAAAAAAAGTAGACAGTTTATTTCATATAAATTATTATGACATTCAAATTGATAACCATTCATTAAGTGTACTACATATACCACCCTCCATTGACAAACCACATGTCATTAAACTTTACCAGACATTAAATAAGGATGGAACTTTGCGCGATGAGCAAAATAGAGTTTTTGTTCGCAAAATCTCCGGGACCTTTCCTGCTTCTAAACATGATCTGGAATTAATGTATTATGACAGAAAAAATGTTATACCAGAGTATAAAATCTACTCCAATTACCACATAAATTCTGTTGCCTTCAATGTTGATAGTAAGAGTAGAATCATCCTCACTTTTCATTTAACTCTAGAAAACGTTGGCAGAAGGCCAGTAGCCATTAATTCCATTAGGCTGAAGATACATTTTGATCATAATCCAGACAATCATGACATAATATACCTAAATACTTTGAATAGTTTACATGCAAGAAACATCTTAATCAAGAGCGGTGAAATATGGAATGGGTCAGTCACTTTGTTTTCAATTCCTTTTGAAGGAATTGATATAGCAGAGAAGAAACAAGAGTTAGCTCGCGAAAAAAATAACCTTATGCACAAACCAATTGAGTTTAGATTAGCAAATGGTGAAGTAATAACTTCCGAATTAATTAAACAATCAAAATGGTAGTCTTCTCAACCTTTTAATAATTTTATGCAAATCATTAAGACATTAGCTTGTATTAATTTTGATGTATACGTTTTATGTGTGTTGGCCGAAAATTTAGCGAGGGTGCGCTGGCCTTGCGTGAAGAAGCTTTAAATTTTCTTGACTTTTTTGGTTCGTTTTTTTGTCAAGAAAAAAATGAACAAGAACAAAAGGTGACATAGCCTAAGGATATTACCCATAAGCTAAGGTTTGTAAAACAAAATATTTAAATGAGCTCCAATTACAGAATACATATAAAAGTTACTTTTTAAAGTAGCAATCATTTACAAATCCCAAAATCTATAAATATTTGTTTTTCAGGCTTATACTTCCCCTTTCTTCCTATCTTTATCTATATTATTATTAATTTATTCTGATAAAATTTGATTTTTTAAAATATTATTTTGTTAATTAGCGATCAGTATTTTTTTTCTATCAACCCTGATCGCTATGAACAAATCTATCAACCGCCGAACCTGGTTCAAGTCATCTGCCCTGATGGCAGGTGCCCTGGTCATGGGGCAAAAAGTGTATGCCGAATATACCCCTGACCTGATCAGTACGACCTTTACCCCGATGGAAAAATCACCCTGGGATTTCACCAATATGAAAGCCCGGCTTACCTCCAACGAAAATCCTTTCGGACCCTCTCCCAAAGCACAGCAAGCCATGTGCGAGGCCATCAAGGATAGTTGGATGTATCCTAAATTAAGCAGCGATCAGCTCAGAAAGATGATTGCCAACCAGTGGGAAGTGCCGGAAGACCATGTGATGCTGGGAGCCGGTTCTACCGAACTGCTGATGGCCGCTGCCCAGCATTTCGGCCAGAAGGGACACCAGATCCTGTCGGCAGACCTTACCTATATGTCTTTGATCCGGCGGGCCTGTGAAGATTATGGGGCTACACTGGTCACCGTGCCGCTTACCCCGCAGTATGACTATGATTTTGACCGTATGCTGGAAGCCGTAAAGGCAGATATCAATCTGATTTACCTGTGCAATCCGAATAACCCTACCGGTGTCAAAGCCAAGACTTCTCAGATTAAAGCGTTTTGTGAAGCAGCTTCTGCCAAAAAGCCGGTGTTTGTGGATGAAGCTTACCTGGATTATCAGGAAAAACCGGAAACGGAAACCATGATCGGCCTGGTCAAACAGGGCAAAAACGTGATGGTGGCTCGTACTTTCTCTAAAGTGCATGCCATGGCCGGTATGCGAATCGGGTATTGTATTGCCCATCCGGACAATATCAAAGCCTTGAAAAAGTACGGCACCGACGGCAACGGTATGAGCCGCCCCGGCGTGGTTGGCGCTATTGCTACCCTGGAAGACCCTGAATTTATGCAGTATAGCCGGAAGATGAACAAGGAATCCAAAGAGATGCTCTATAGCATTCTTTCGGATAACGGATACGAATATATTCCCTCAGATACCAATTTTGTGCTGTTCCCCATTCGTATGGAGGGTGACCGCTTTGTGATGGAGATGATGAAGCGGGGCGTGGGTTTAAAGCGGATTTTCTACCGCGACCAGCACTACTGCAGGGTCAGTATCGGCACTAAAAAAGATATGGAACTCTTTGCCGACGCTTTCCAGCAGATTTCTTAAGGCATTTTGATTGTTTGAATACTTGTCCAAATATGCTAATAGCCATTTTGTTTTACAGAAATGCCATCACCCTCAGTGATGGTTTTTTCTTTTTTCTACCGCTATAGGATTCGTATGGCCCGGAAAAAAGCGAGTATAGTAGCCCATACCGATAGGAAACCTATGGCTTTTTTTTTATATTTAAGATGGCACCTACTGACAATGGCGCAATGAGCGAGCAAAAGTAGATGTAAGCCAGTTACTATGAAAAAAATATCGATCAGTCCAAAGACAAGCACATGGCTGCTTTTCTTTTCCGCTTCCTGCACCTATCCTTATGACTACACCTATCAGGTCACGAACCAAAGTGATGCCGATATTACAGTAGTCTATGAAGTTTCTTACGGCGACTATACCAAAACCATCAAAAGAGATTCTACTGCTGTAATCCTGGAAACCAATCATGGAGGCGAAGACGCCGGAGGTCCTTATTTTGATGATGTCAACAAAGATCTCCATGCGATGAAGGTCTATCAATACGATACCCTGCTGTCTCACAGAGATTATCTACGCAACGAAAGCTGGACCTACAACAACGGACTCTATTCCACCACGGTGACTGACAGTGAGTTTGACTAGAAAACCCGGAGTATAGGGTCAGCCAGGACCTTTACCACCCGACAAGCAGTGTATCCTATGACCAATCATTCACAGGAACCCCCATTCTCCAAGATGAAAAGTACAAGCCTTGCGCGACAAAGAGAAGCATTTGCTCAAAGGCGTTTCCTGGCCATGCCCCTTTCAGGCCTCATCATCTGGACGCTGATCGGTATCGCCGGTGTGTTACTGCCGGCCAGACAAACCGTTTGGGTACTGTTTATCGGGACTGGCCTGATAGTGTACCTGGGCATGTTCTTGTCCCGATTTACGGGAGAGAACTTTCTTGGCAGGTCAAAACCAAAAAACCCTTTTGACACTTTGTTCTTCCTCACCGTCGGCATGTCTTTGCTGGTATTTGCCATTGCCATTCCTTTTTTCATGATAGAATACAGCTCGCTGCCTTTAACGGTGGGTATATTAACAGGGCTGATGTGGATGCCACTCTCCTGGATCATACAACATTGGATAGGTATCTTTCATAGCATCAGCCGAACCATACTGGTTGTAGGTGCCTGGTATGTATACCCGGAAAAACGATTTGTTGTGATCCCATTCATCATTGTAGCTCTTTATGTTTTCACCATTGTTATCCTGGAGAGGCGATGGAAAATAATACAAAGCTATCAGCATGCTATCTGATTAAAGGAAATCCAGAGAAGCATGGATCAAATGAATATAGAGAAAGATATAGGCCGTTGGGTTGATGCTGCGTAGCGGTTTGTAGTATCATGTGTTGCGAAGAACACACTAACCGCTGCACCCATCACCAACCTGACCAGCCTATGCTTAATTGTATACTACACGGTATGTTGGGCCAGTCTTTCCTGGATGACATGCTTAGCCACAGCCCCTACAATTTTATCCACCACTATTCCATGCTTAAAGATCAACAGTGTGGGCAAACTTCTGATCCCATACTGCGCTGTAGTTAGCGGATTGGTATCCACATCCAGCTTTACCACTTTCGCTTTTCCTTCAAATTCGGCAGTCAGTTGATCTACAGCCGGGCCAATCATTCTACAGGGGCCACACCACGCTGCCGTGAAATCTACCAGCACAGGCTGATCGGACAACAAAACTTCTGACTGAAAATTCTGATCTGTTAAGGCAAGATGTTCTATAACTTGTTCCATGATATTGTTTTTTCTCTTTCATACCGGAAAGCAAGTCTGCATCACCCAATTTTCTCTTTTTTTTTCAAATGATACAACCTTTCTTAAAAAGTTTACGCTAATGTAAAAAAGTGACCCGGTCCGGGTGATGGTGCCAGGGTTATGGGAATTAACGGATAAAAAGTATGCGTATGGTCCACGATGCCGATGTAGTCAATCAACTGAGAGAGAGCCAACCCTGTGCTTTTGATTTGCTGTATACCACTTATTATCCCAGTATTGAAAAATACATTCTTTCCAACCAGGGCGCACGGGAAGATGCACAGGATATCTTCCAGGAGGCCTTACTCATCCTGCATAAAAATATTGCCAGAGAAGACTTTCAACTGACTTCCTCTTTAAAAACGTATTTGTACGCCATCAGCAAAAATCTATGGCTGAAAACGCTTCGTCAAAGAAAACTGATGACATCGCTGGAAAACCAGGAGAGTGACGACCCAACTCAATCCGCCTATGTGGATCAGCCACAGGATAATGATGACCGGACCACCCATTTTGTCCAGCAGCTTTTGGCCAGGATTCCCCTGCACTGCCAAAAGATTATCCGCTATGTGTTCTATCAGAATGAACCTGTAGACAAGGTGGCTTTGAAAATGGGATACAACAACCCTCACACGGCCAGCAATATCAAGTACAAGTGCATACAGCAGATAAAGAAGGTTTCTATCAAAAGTAACCTGAAAAAGCTTTTATAGCGGCTCGTTCATCTATCTAACCCCCGGCAAACTGCATCAAACATATTCTAAACTTTCATTTCGACAAGAAAATACCCTGTAAATGGTATCTATTCTCCCAAAAATACCATATAGTGGGTATTGGTTCCTGATTAGGTTTTCTCTTACTTTGCTAAAACATTCAGAGAGAAGCTGCCTATCATCATCTTTATCTCTGCCTAGTAAAAATCTATAAAAACCAAAAAAATAATAAAAACATTAAACCTGAATTCAATGAAAATGAAAGCTTTATTAGTTGTCATGATGCTGATCGGCATGAGCCAGGCTTTTGCCCAGGACAGAGAAATCTACACGCATCCTGATTTTAACACCCTGGCCAAAGATCACAAAGTACTGGCAATTCTACCTTTTAAAGCAGTTGTCAAGCTGCGTCCCAAACAAATGGAGAAACTCACACCCGAAGAATACCAGCGGCTTCAGGAAGAGGAAGGAAAAGGAGTACAAAGTGCCCTGCAAAGTTATTTTCTTAAGAAAAAAGGACAAAAAGGATTCACCGTCAACTTCCAGGACATTAGCAAAACCAATGCGCTGTTAGCCAAAAACGGCATCAACCAGGAAAATATTGAAAGTTATACCGCAGAAGAGCTGGCCCAGCTGCTAGAGGTAGACGGCATCATCTCCGGAACCCTGAATACGGATAAACCCATGTCTGAAGGAGCTTCTGTCGCATTAGGTGTGCTGGTAGGTGTCTATGGCCCCACCAACTCCGGTAAATGTACGATCAATGTCAACAACGGAACTACCGGTGATCTGCTGTGGAAATATGAAAAAACACTGTCCAGAAGTTTAGGCAGCGATACCAACACCATCATCAATACCATGATGCGGAAAGCATCCAGGAAATTTCCATACGCTGAAATTTAATCCCTGCTGCTCATAATTGTCATCCAAACGAATAAGCCTGAGTACCACGTAACGTTTGCGCACCCCATGGCAGACGTTACGTTTTTTTATGAGGACTGACGAATACCCGGGAGCCTGGCTACACATTGCTCCCTTTCTGAAGGGTCGTTCTGAAGAGAAAAGCTTCCAGGTCTTTTTTATACATTCGTCCGATAGGAATAGCGTGTTCTCCAATGATAATTTGTCCGCCTTTCAGGACATTAATTCTATCCTCAGCCACCAGATAAGACTTATGCACCCTGATCAGTTTTTTGATGCCTGACAGCTGTTGCTCCACGGTCTTTAAAGAACCTTTGATAATGATTTTTTCCTGGTCGGTCACCACCACCGAATAATCCTTGAGTCCCTGTATATAAATGATAGTACTCAACTTGGTTTTGATCTGTTTGGTACCGCTCTTTAGAAAGATAGACTGGCCGGCATGATTTTCCTGACCGTTCAAAGATTTTTCCGGAGCAGATGCTGCCCTACTGCCTGCCCGTCTGGATTCCAGACGCTCCAGGCTCACCTGCAAGGCTACGGTAAGCAATACATACCAGGCCGTTGTGATGAAATTATAAGGAAAAGCATGAAAGAAGTCCCGGCTGTTGATATCCCCTATCACGTACCCAAACAGATAAATATCATACAGGTTTTGCAGCGTCACATAGAGTAAAACGGAGGCGAGCAGGAGCAGAAAGTAGGTATAGTACTTTTTCTGAGAAAAAAACTTAGGTATCAGATAGTAGAGGTTCAGATAGATGAGAGAAACAATCAGCAACACCCTGACCACCACACAAGCCGCGAAATGGTCAAGTCCCGCTTTCTGTATCAGGTAACGCCGGTCATACAAAAAAACCAAGGTAACCACTAACCAAAAAAGCAGGTGAATAATCTTCTTATTGCTGTTGGTAATAACCCATTTCATAATCACCTTTTCTGCTAATTACCGGATAATGCATGACAAATGTCGAATCGGGTAGATCAACGACCTAATTAATATATGAAAGAACTTTCGGATTTGCATGCATGGCTGACGCATTTATCTATAATGCCAGTGGTTGGTATACTATTTTTTTGACCTTCCCGGTTTTGCCTTAACATTACTAGCCTCAGAGATATCCACCATTAATCCGAATCTTATGAAAACATTAAAATTATTCTTTGGCTTACTGTTTTTGACAGTCATTGCGTTGTGTGTCATGGTCTCTTTTGCCTGCAGGCAGACCGATGAGGAAGAATTGTTATCGCCCGGAAGCATCACCACCACCCATCCTATGCAGGAAGAAAGGGCTGTGCATGCCTCCACACTACTACCCGACGGAAGGGTACTGATCACCGGAGGTTTCGGCAAAGGAGAAATATTCAAGCGTAGCGCGGAAATATTTGATCCTGCAACCCGTACTTTCACTCTGACAGGGGAGATGCATGTTCCCAGAGCCGGTCACCAGGCGGTACTGCTGAAAACAGGGCAGGTGTTGGTTCTGGGCGGCACCGTGGGTGACACCGATCCACACAGCAGAACGGCTGAACTCTATGATCCATCTACCGGCACCTTTACCCTCAGCGGCTCCATGCACACGGCACGGATGAGTTGTTCGGCCACTGTATTGCCCGATGGAAAGGTTTTGGTAGCCGGAGGACTCGACGGCAACAAGCCCCTTACCTCTATGGAACGCTATGACCCTGCGACCGGAAGCTTTACTCCCTCCGATGAGTTGGAGGTCATTAAAGGAACCCATATCGCTTTGCCCTTGAAAAATGGTCAGATACTCTTCCTGGGAAGTGACTTTGCGGCTGAACGCTATGATCCGGCTGATGGAAAGTCTCAGGCAGTGGAGATTAACCCGCCCAGCCAGGTAAAACATAAATATGCGGCTACCTTACTCCCCGATGAAAAAGTGCTGCTGACCGGAGGCTCGGATGCAAGAGACTGGGAGGGAAAGTTTGCCACAGCCATGGTGTACGATCTAAAGAAAGGCACCTGCACCCCTACGGATAATATGCACCTACCTCGTTTTAAACACGGAAATGCAGTCGTGCTGTTAGACAATGGCAATGTGCTGGTAGCGGGAGGTGGTGCATTTGCGGAATTGTATAATCCCCTCTCTGGTGAGTTTGACCAGATTCCCGGTAGTTTTCATAAAACCTTACAATTTGCCACGGCCACCCTGCTAAAAGATGGACAGGTATTGATCACCGGGGGGTACGAAATGAATATTATCTGCTCAAACGAATCCTGGCTGTATCGCCCTCGTTTATATCATCCATAGCAGTACGTTTATGAAACGGGCATTGTTTTACTTTGCTCTCCTTGTGCTGGCTGGCGCTATGATAGCCCCTCCTGCGGAAGCCCAAACCGCTATCGCAGCCGATAGCACCTACAAATTAAAGGTGTTTGAGGCCAGCACACCCTGTGATGCATGGGTAAGATCCTTACTGCAGATACCTGCCCATGCTGACTGCGAATTCATACGTTGGCAGCTGTCACTTTACCAGAATCCACAAACCCAGGCACCCACTACTTTCCACATAGTGAGTGTCTATGGCTTACCCCAACAGGGAACCAATGGATTCATCCAGGGAGGCACTCAGGTAGAAGTCGCCGGAAGGTGGGTTATCATGAAAGGGACGAAAATTGATCAGGAAGCAACTGTATACCAACTGAAGCCGGATCATGCGCAGCACGCTGTTTCTTTTCTGAAAGTGGATGATCGTCTTCTCCATGTATTATCCCCTGAGAAAAGGCTGATGATAGGCAATGCGGCCTGGAGTTATACCTTCAACCAGACTCAGCCCTGAGGATGCAATATTTTAGATGGAACAAACCGCTTACAGCAAAAAATGAAAAGTATCCTTATACTCCTGGTAGCAGGTTGTTTTCTGCTACCTGTGAAGCCTACTACCCTTCCATTGGCTACTACCGCCAGCAATATCACAGCGGCAGTCAGTGATTCATTAGTGGTAGGTGTTTTTGATGGCAAAAGTCCTTGTCAGGAGATTGCCAAAGACCTACACAGGGCCGTTAAAAAAGATTGTTTCAAGTTAAAATGGAGGCTTACCTTATACCAAGATGCCCACACCCTGACTCCAACGACCTACACCATGGAAGGCACTTTTTACAGAAGACAGACCCGGGAAGGCAGATGGACAATCATAAAAGGGACGAAAACTGATCCGGAAGCAATTGTCTACCAACTGGACCCGGACCGGCCTCAAAGCACTCAGTTCTTTCTAAAAGCCGATGACAATGTTCTGTTCTTTCTGGATAAAAACAGAAACCTCCTGGTTGGAAATGCTAATTTCAGTTATACTTTGAACAGGGTAGCACCCTGATAGTAACTGATAGTCCAGTCTGTTTTCTCTGAAAGCTGGAAAACAGAAATAAATTGAATTCAAACTACGCATTCTTAAAAAAAAATACGGTGATGAAAACCCAGCAATTATTGTCTTTGATACTGTTACTCAATCTGGCAGTCATGCTATTCATTGCAGCAAGACCCCAACAGCAAACCTTTGATAAAATCAGCGTTCGAGAATTCGAACTGTTAGACACTAGCGGTAAGCGCCGTGCTTCTATCAAAGTGGAATCTACAGGAGATGTTGTTTTTAGAATGATGGATGCCACAGGAACGATCAGAGTAAAGTTAGGTGCCAATGAAGAAGGCTCCGGTCTGGTGCTACTCGATGATACTACCAACCCTGGCGTTCATGTTCTTGCCCAAAAGAAAGGTACCAGCCTTACCCTGACAGATAAGGCAGGAAAAAAAAGAGAGTACTGACAATTTTCAACTGTGTGGACTCTTCCCGGTAGCGTGGGAATAGAGAAATGATATTTTACGGTCTCTCCCTTGTTTGTTTCAGCCCTCAGGGTTCATCCGCTTGAAGAAATTTTATTAACTTGGGAAGTATGTGTATCTCCCGGGTTTCCTCTTTCCTGCTGCTTTTCCTAGGGCTTACGGCTTGTGTAGAACCTATTACTTTTGATCAGGAAGAAGCCGCTTCCTATCTGGTGGTTGACGGATTGATTCTGCCGGGTACTTCCCCCCTATCGGTCAGGCTCACCAGGAGCAGTGCTTTCGGTACTTTTCGCCAGCCTGTCACCGGAGCACAGCTAATGCTGTATGATGAAGCAGGTCAGTATGAATGTTATGAAGAAGTGGAAACAGAACCGGGTTTGTATCATCTGCAGCCTGCTTTGATTACCGTAGAAACCGGTTCCGGCTATTTTATAGAGATCATCCTGAAAGATGAAAGCGTATATCGCTCTATGCTGGAGATAGTGCCTCCCCTTCTATCGCCCGACAGCCTTTCTTATGATATTACCACCGAAGTGGTCACTGATCCTACAGGGGCAGTTCAGGAAAGAAACTTTATCAATATGTATGTGCATTCGCCCTTGCCGTCCACCAGCGAAGCGGTGTATTTGAGATGGCAGGTCAGTGAAGCCTACTCTTTTATGGACCTCACCTGTCATCCGCTGGACAACAGTGAAACCTGTTACTTTGACAAGGGCATCAGCGAACCGCAAAATCTGCTTCTATTTTCCAATGAAGATACGGATGCCCATTATCTCACTAAATTTCCGTTGATATCCCAGGTGTTGTTTCCCACCCTTGAATATGAAGGCCGCCATTATTTCAATGTTCACCAGTATGCCATCACCCAGCAGGCTTTTCAATATTGGAAGGACGTAGAACAGGTTCTTTCAATTGGAGGAACGCTCTTCGATCCCCCACCGGCGGGCATTCAGGGGAATATTTACAACACAGCTGATGATAGTGAACTGGTGCTGGGCTATGTAGGGGCTGCCTCTGTTGATACCATCCGTTTTTTTACACTGCCGACAGACATACGCCCCTATTTCAATTTCAGAGATTTCTGCCTGGGAAAAACCTTCGGTGCGCCCCATGGGGATGACCCTGTCGGATGTTGCTTTTGCAACTTATTGGAGGTAAACGACCAACCCATTGCCCGCCCGGCCTATTGGGGACAGGATTAACCTATACTGTTAGCTACCGCAACGACTCACAACCTGCGACATCCTTTCTTCACCTTATGCACAATATAGTCAACCTCTTCATCAGTGAGTTCCGGATAAATAGGGATGGAAAGCAACTGCTTGGCCTGGCTCATTGCGATGGGAAAGGCTTGTGAGTCGGGCACAAGAGGGCGAAACACAGGCATGGCAGGCAGTGCGTGAGGGTAGTGAATTTCCGTAGCAATGCCGCAGGATAGCAAAAATTCAGCAAGCTTGTCTCTGTATGTATGCCGTATGACGAACAGGTGAAAGACAGACTGATACCCGGAAGGCACTTCCGGTAAAACCAAATCCAGCCCTTGCCATTGCTCCTGATAATACTGGGCGATGGCTCTTCTACGGTTATTCCATGCCTCCAGGAAGGGGAGTTTTACCTGTAACACAGCGGCCTGTAAGGTATCCAAGCGGCTATTGCGCCCCAGGCTGGTATGATGATGTTTAGCACTTTGCCCATGATTGGCTAGGGTCCGCACCTTTTCCGCCAGTGTTTTATCCTGGGTCACTACCATGCCTCCATCGCCCAGGGCACCCAGATTTTTGGTAGGATAAAAACTAAAAGCAGCCGCCTCTCCAAAGCTTCCAGCTTTTTGATGGCCAATACTGGCTCCATGCGCCTGCGCACAATCTTCTATGACTTTCAGGTGATAATGCTTCGCTATCTCCAGAATCTGATCCATGGCAGCCGCCAGCCCATAAAGGTGAATAGGAATGATAGCTTTGGTTTTAGCGGTAATCTTTTTTTCTATCTGTGCGGGGTCCAGGGTGTAATAAAGCGGATGAGATTCTACAAATACGGGCTTGGCTCCCACCAACAGGACAACCTCCGCTGCTGACATCCATCCGTTGGCCGGTACAATGACCTCATCGCCTGCTTTAATATCCAATGCTCTCAGGATTAATTCCAGCGCATCCGTCCCATTGCCACAGGCCACACCATGCTGTACACCCACCTTTTTGGCAAAAGCTGATTCAAACTGCAACAGCCTGTCGCCTCCCATGACCTGGTTGCTGTCTACCACTGCCTGCAGGGCTTCATTCAGATAAGGTTGCAGGCTGGCGTGCTGCCGTCTCAGATTCACAAAAGGAATATTCATATAAAAATGTCAAAGTTGATTTTATTTTATCAAAAAATCTTAAATCTTTACAGTCAAATTTGAATATGATTAGGAGGCTCTCCTGCGTTATATAAGAGAAAAAGATTTTTAATAATACATTTACAAAAGAATTATTTTTGTTTTTTAACGTCAACAAAATATAATTTCTTATTAACTCATTGGATTTTACGGTTTTATGAAAAAAATCGCGGTTTTAACTTCCGGAGGTGATGCACCGGGTATGAATGCTTGCATTAGGGCGGTCATTCGTGGCGCTATCTACCATGGAGTAGAAGCCTATGGGATTAAGTATGGTTACAATGGTATGATCGACGGCGATATCTATAAAATGAAATCTTACTCCGTCAGTAATATTATCCAAAAAGGAGGAACCATTCTTAAATCAGCCCGTAGTGAAGAGTTCAGAACCAAAGAAGGACGCAAAAAAGCTTTTCACCAGTTGGAAAGGCGGGGTATCGAAGGTCTGGTGGTTATTGGGGGTAACGGTACTTTCACCGGTGCCAGTCTCTTTTACGAAGAATATGGCGTGCCTATTGTAGGGGCTCCCGGCACTATTGATAATGACCTGTATGGCACCGATTACACCATTGGGTTTGACACGGCAGTGAATACAGCGCTGGAAGCCATTGACAAAATCCGGGATACTGCCAATTCTCACGACCGAATTTTCTTTATTGAAGTCATGGGGCGTGATGCAGGTTATATTGCCATCTCCTCCGGCATTGGTGGTGGAGCGGAGTTGATCATGGTTCCGGAAACCAGTATCACAGTGGATGACGTCATTCACACCCTGATGCAGGGAAGAAACAGTGAAAAAACCTCTTCCATTGTGGTGGTGGCCGAAGGAGACGAAGAAGGGGGAGCGATGGAAGTCGTTGCCAAAGTGAGAGATCGCCTGAAAGGCAAAGATCTGAAAGTATCCATTCTGGGTCATATTCAGCGTGGAGGAGCGCCTACCGCCATAGACCGGATTCTGGCCAGCCGACTGGGATTGGCTGCCCTGGAAGGCTTGTTGAGCGGCAAAAAAAATATGATGGCTGGTATCGTCAACAACCGGGTAGTGTTTACCAGCTTCAAGGAATGCATTAATACGACCAAACCCCTGGACCAGGATCTGCTGCGGATGGTGAAAATTCTGAGCATCTGATATGGGTTATCTGCCAATTATAGTGGCATTGGCTGGCTTTATCTTTTTGTGGGGAATTGTTAACTTCAATAGCCTTAAAAGAAAAAAAAAGGAGGCAGAAGAAGCGGCTTCCTTGTTATTTAAATACGCTGCACTCCGCAATACGATTTTAAGGCAAATGAATCAAATTACGGAGGTCGATCCTACCATTCATACCATTGTTGAACAGATCCAATCCCAACTGAATGACCAAACCCGGGAGGAGATCAGCGTTCAGGAGAAAACGGAGAAAGAAACAGAAATCACTTCCCTGATTGAGAAAATACCTACAGCGTTTGTGGGGGAAGGCAGCTACGACAACACTTACCGACAGCTGCTCGTGGCGGATAACCACTACCGCAAAGCAGCTACCTTATATAGAATCCGCCTGCATCAATACAATGAGCTGGTGACCAGAAATCCATCCAAGCAAATAGCTAAACTCACAGGTTTCCGGCCCATTGAAACACTTTAAAAAAATCTATCCCCGGACTTATAACATTGACATAAGCATGAAACTGCTATTTTCCCTCTCATGGCTCGCGTTAATCGTCTGTTTTTCCTGCCAAAATCAGCAGGAGTCGGCCAATGCTCAGTCGACCGTAGCACAAGTCGAACAGCATCTGATGCCCTCTATCCTGATTGAGGAGGCAGGAGACTCCTACTTTTCGCTGGAAGAGCGCATGAAGCATTACAAAGTACCGGGAGTAAGCATTGCCCTGATTGATGGAGGCAAAATTGCCTGGGCCAAAGGGTATGGATTTACCAGTGCGGATAGCCAGCAGGCGGTAGACTCCTTGACTATGTTCCAGGCTGCTTCTATCAGCAAACCGGTTGCCGCCCTGGCAGCTTTAAAATTGGTGGAACAAAGCAAGCTCCGGCTCGACCAGGATGTGAATGAGGTTTTACTGGATTGGAAAATCAAAGCATCTCCTTTTACGGCTGAGCAACCGGTCACCCTGGAACACCTGCTGACCCATACAGCCGGACTAACCGTGCATGGCTTTGGCGGCTACGCCAGCGGAGATTCTCTACCCACAGTGATTAACATTTTACAGGGTGAAAAACCTGCTAATTCGGCAGAGATCATGACCGATACCCTACCGGGTACTCTCTGGCGATATTCGGGTGGAGGTTATACCGTTCTACAGAAAATGATGGAAGATGTAACAGGAAAGCCGTTTCCTGAGATTATGGATTCGCTTGTGCTGTCTCCTTTAGGCATGGAACACAGTACCTATCAGCAACCCTTGCCCAATGAATATCATAACCATGCCAGCATAGGGCATAGAGCCAACGGTGAAAAAGTAGCCGGCAACTGGCATACCTATCCGGAAATGGCCGCAGCAGGTTTGTGGACCACGCCTACTGACCTGGCCAAATATCTGATAGAAGTACAACAATCCATTGCGGGGCAATCCAACCTAGTTATATCTCAGGCCATGACCGAGCGTATGCTGACCAAGCACATGAAAGACTGGGGATTAGGGCCAGGCCTCATGGGAGACAATGATTCTTTGCGGTTTGGTCATGGCGGCGCCAATGAAGGATACCGCTGCCAGATGGTAGCCTTTGTCCACCAGGGAAAGGGAGCAGTCATTATGACCAATTCCGACAATGGCAGTGACCTGATCAACGAAATCCTGAGAAGTATTTCTGAAGTATATCAGTGGAATACTTTTTTACCTACCAGAAAGAAAATCGTGTCGGTACCTACAGAAATATTAACCTCCTATAACGGCAAATATCAATATCAGTTGAACCCAGGGTTTGCCGTTCAGGTATACGCCAGAGATACAGCTTTATGGGTGAAGCAGTTATGGGATAACACCGCTTTTATTGTCCTTCCTGAATCCGACTCCAGTTTCTTCAAAAGGGATAATGGGATGACCTTTACCTTTGCTAACAATGCTGAAAACAAACCTTCTACCCTCACCGTGGACGGGGAGTATCAATTGCAAAGAGTGAGGTAAATATACTACCTCACCCTCCTACTTTCGGGCCATGTTTTTATACAGGCAGGCTATTGATTCAGAAGCTTCTGTGCAACCACCCGGTCAGGCAGAATTTCTTTCGGCATTGATGATACCGAAAGAGCAGCGGACGACCAGTTTCTCAAACACCTTTTTCTGAGGCGTATCCATGCCTTGCTCATCCATTTCTCTGATCTTCGTCAGGGCATATTGTTGAATGGTAAGCAGGGGTAATTCAATACGCTGGCGCATCTGAATAGAAAGCCGGTTGACGGGCTTATCTTCCATCAGCGATTGGGTATCTGAAAGCCGTAAAATATAAGCATGAGTTCGCTCAAACTCTTCGTAAAACATCTTCCATAAATCCCCATATTGAGGGTGATCGGCCAGAAAAGCGGTTAAAGGGAAAAAGCATTTGCTCATGGCCATCTCACAGTTGTCCATCAACGTTTTGAAGAACAGAGATCGCTGATACAGTTGCTGAAGGGCTTCCCATTGTCCGGCAGCTTCCAGCTTTTGAAAGGCAGTGCCCACACCGTAATAGCCGGGCAAATTCTGTTTTAACTGACTCCAGGAACCCACATAAGGCACTGCCCGCAGATCATTCAGATTGAGTTTTCCTGGTTTGCGCTTGGAAGGCCTACTGCCGATATTAGCTTCCCCGTAATAGCGTAGGGGGCTCACGCTGTTAAGGTATTCCAGAAAATTAGGAAGGTTTTTTAAGGTATTATAAGCGTCATAACTCTCATTCGCCAACCGCTGAAGCAGTGCTTCTTCTTCTGCGGTCATCGTATTGGCACGAGTGGTGGTAAGGGCATTACTGATGCCTGCGTGCATCAACTGTTCAATATTAAACTGTGCCGCATCGATAGTACCGAAGTTGGAGCTGATGGTCTGCCCCTGGATGGTAAGCTGAATTTCTTTGTTGGCAATATTTTGCCCCATAGAAGCATAAAACTGATGTGTTCTACCCCCTCCCCTGGCGGGTGGACCTCCCCGGCCATCAAAAAAGATAACCTGTACCTCATATTGTTTTGACAGTTGGCTCAATGCTTCCTTGGCCTTATAAATACTCCAGTTGGCCATCAGATAGCCTCCGTCTTTGGTGCCGTCGGAAAAGCCCAGCATAATGGTCTGCGTATTATTCCTTCTCTCCAGGTGCTTACGGTAATCTTCATTTTCATACAGGGCTTTCATTACATCCCCAGCATTGCGCAGATCATCGATGGTTTCGAAAAGCGGTACAATATCCACTTTCATCTCCTCACGCTGCCACCCGCTTATCAACAACAGGCCATAGACGCTCATCACATCCAATGCACTGGTCGTGTGGCTGATGATATAGCGATGACACCCTTCTTCTCCGTTTTGCTGCTGAATCGTCTTCATCACAGCCATACTTGTTAAAGTATCACGAAACAGTTCATTGTCCAGTGTAGCAGGATCAACGGTCGATTGTATTTTTAACAAGGCCGCTATTTTTTCCTGCTCCGAAAGCTGTGGAAAATGACCGGGCAAGACATCTGTTTGAGCCACCAGGGTTTCCAGCAGCTCAGCATGCACAGAGCTATCCTGACGGATATCCAGGGAGGCAAAAAATAGTCCGAACAACTCTACCTTGCTCAACAGGTTTTCCACCATGTTCTGAAACAAGCCGTTATGCTGCTCAATCAGTGTATGTCTGATCTCCTCCAGCGCCTGAATGATCTCGCCTTTGGACAAACCATTCTGATAATCTGGCAGAAAGAGGTGCTTATAGAGCTTTTCTTCCAGGGATTGTATCACATGCGCTACGCCTTTGAAAGTAAGGCGGCGTTTAAGCTTACGAACATCGGTGTAATAAGACTTGATGATAGCACCCTGCAACGCTTTGGCTACCTTCAAGGTTGTATCTGCTTTCACAAAGGGATTACCGTCCCGGTCTCCTCCCGGCCAGAAACCAAAACGCACCAAAGGATTCCGGCCATACACTTCATGCGGAAACTGATCTTTCAGATAAGAGAGGATATGCCCTGCCGCAAAATAGAACACATTCTCCAGATACCATATCAGATTCGTGGCCTCATCGTAGGGTGTCGGTTTCTGGTTCTTGAAAAATGGGGTTTTTCCAAGTTGCTGCAAATAGGTATTCACCAGGTCCGTATTATCATTGATGATAGCCTTGGCCAGATCGTTGATAATGACCAGCACTTCACTGGGATAAAACTGTGTAGGATGCGCGGTGAGGACCAGGCGTACGGAGAAATCTTCTAGTTTTTTCGCCAACTGCTCCTGCGAACGGTCGTGCAGCACTTCAGACTGCAGATGTTTGAGGGTGCCGGTGCCATGCATATCGTGAATGTCGCGAAAGGCAGCGTCTTCTAAAGCATCAAATAACACCACCTGCCTTTCGGCATATTGCACAAATCTGAACAACAGGTCCAGTTGCTCCTGCTCATTCCGGTCGGAAGTATGTTGCCGGAAGAAAGTGTTGATGATGTCTACAGGACTTTGGTTCTTGGCGAAACCTTCTTCACAATGCAAATGAAAGATGGACAATAGTACGCCGGTTCTTTCCACTCGATGAAAGGGAAGTGCTGTGAAGAGGCTGTTATACAATTGAAACTTAAGCCCTACTTGTTTATTATAGGTTTGTAGTATACTGCTGGTAGAACTATCCATAAATTTACTTAAATGGTCAATGGCTGCCGGCCAATATATCAAATTTGTTTATACCTTCAACCGAATTGGGCATTTTTATCAATGGCCAGGCTCTCCATGCAAAATTAGGGTATCAGGCTGACAAAAAGCCTTGTATCTTGCCAAAGTACCTGTCAGTCTGGTGATTGCTTAAGAAACAGGGAACTACAACACCAAAGGGTAGTCCATAAAGCGTTGCGTTCCCAGTCTCTTAATAAAATCGGTTATTCCTTTAAGGAATTGATCCACCGGGCAATTTTCAGTGCCTCTTCTTTAGGCACCTGTGGCATCGGCGGCATTTCAGTGGCATAATCCGGCCAGTTCTGGGGTTTTGGATTATAAATAAGTTCTACAATTTCATCCTCAGAATACTGGCGTTTGGCTACTTCCACAAAGGCAGGTCCTACCTGACGTTTGTCTTTATTGTGGCAGGCAGTACAGGTATTTTTCTGCAAAAGCGGTTCTATGTCAGCAAAAGTAAGCGCTTGTTCGGTTGCTGCCTGACCCCCACCATTGCCCTGCGTAGCAGCCTTTTGTCCGCCGGCATTCTTTTCGGCAGAAGCCGTAGTCTGTTTCTTATTGAGCTGGCTAGCCGAATTTTGAGTGCTCACCTCAGCCAGAGTCAACTTAGGTCCCTCCGGAATGTTGTTCAGGGTATAATAGGCAGTAGGATGCACTAGGGAGTAAAAATTATCTTTAGACCGGATACCTTTCAGGGTCAGCCGGTGGACATGATACTGGCGGAGGTTGTCCACTATGATCCGGGCTTTCATCCCGTCTTCTGAGAGCTTCACCCCTTTCACCATCCTTTGCTCTGAATTCACAGGAGGACTCCCATACACAGGATGATATTTATAAATAAAGCTTTCCACTTCATAGGAGGCCATATCTTCCGCCGACTTTTTGTCTACAGGATGGGTAAATTCTATCTCAAAACCATCAGGCATCGCCCGCACGGCACGCATTTCAAAGGGTACTTTTTCATTCCACACCAGTCGCTCCAGACCTTCATTGGCATCTCCGGCAGAACCCCATCCGCGGTTGGTTTCTCCTACAAAGAGGGAGCCATCGGGTGCCCAAGCCATCCGCAATACGCCGGAGCGGAACCCACTGCGAAAATCGAAGGCCGCTCCCTGGTATTCTCCTTTCACCTTTTCCAAAAATACACGCGTAATTTTGCTTTGTCCCTGATCACCTACCAACAACTGTCCCTCAAAAGGGCCAAAATTTCCTTCCGGAATCTGTGTTATTTCAGAAGTGGATATCCCTAAAATACCATGAGGCAACCAGGCGGCCGGCAAACGCAGCGGAGGCACATCTTCTTTCATTTCGTACAGGGAAACAAATTCTTCACTTTCTACATTTTCAGGTTTCACATACCGTCCATGCTCGTTTTTTGTCTGCCGGGGATCTACCAGTGCGTAAAGTTGTTCGGTAGTAAGTTCTACCGGGGAGTTAGCTTCGCCGGTCCAACGCAGCCCTGCCGGATGGCCGGTGAAAGCCCCTTTTGTAATGTGCCAGATACCCCCGGACCCCATCCAGTCGCCCTGGTTGTCGGCATAAAAAAGCTCGCCATCTACCAGGCCCAATCCACAGGGAGAGCGCATGCCGGTAGCCCAGGGTTCCATAGTGCCTTCTTCCGTAATACGCATGATCCAACCCCGCCACGGCACCCGGCTTTCTCCGCGCCACCACTCCTCATCGCCAAAAGCCACATTGCCAGAGACGAAAAAAGAGCCGTCTGATGCTATTTTCGGACCATAACTATACTCATGATAATGACCTGACAGTGGCCAGGAGTAAATCGTTTCGTAGACATCCGCTTTACCGTCCATATTGGTATCCACCAATTTGGTAAGCTCTCCACGCTGGGCACAATACAGGGCACCCTCTTTGTAAGCCAAACCCAGCACCTCATGCAATCCGGAGGCAAACAGCCTGAAGAATGGCTGGCGGCTTGACGGATTTTCCACAATAAAAATATCGCCTCGGCGGGTAGATACACCTAAATCACCATTCGGTAATACGGCCAAACCACCTACTTCCAGCAATAATCCCTCCGGGGCACTGACTTTAAATATTTTGAAATAATCCTCTTCCTTTGGTGTTTCCTGGGCTATTGCGGTAAAGTTAAAAGCCATCAGAGCGAACACGGCGCAGCATGAAAGCGCAACTGATAGGAATGATTTTTTATAATGCATGATCTATCTTGAAAATGATTTTAGAAAAGAATAGAATAAGTTAAGGTCTCTTTGATAGGAACAATCAGTTCTTTTTTGCCCTTCATGTCTCTGACAACGGGCTTGGCGCCCCCATCTTCTATGCGCAAATAGTAAGATTTGTCATCTACCAGATACATCTGATCGGACAATGATTCAATCTTATCTCCTACAGCCAGGCGAACATAGAGCGCTTCTACTGGTTGCGTAACCGCTAACTTTCTTTGGAAACCCTGTCCATTTTCCAGCACCCGGATCGCATCTTCTACCTGGGTACCATAAATCTGATAGCGGAAAGTGGGTGCATCGTTTGTATCTACCGTATATCCTTTGGCCCTATAGCCACTGCCTGTGGTATCGGCCACCCATTCGGCCTGGTTGGAAGAAAGTTTAGCGACAGCCAACGCAGGCTTGCCAAAATGAAGCACAGACCCGGTAGGGCGAGAAGAGCCATCACCCCGGTCGTGCCACATGGGCGTCGCATCTAAAAATCTTCCCCGCCACAGCTGTACCCAGTTGCCATGATCCATGTCATAGGTATAATGCAATTGGTGAGGGCTGCTCACGGATACGGCGTGCACCACACGAATACCACCCTCCTCTTCATTTTCCGGCGTAGGCAGGTCCATAAAACTTCTCATGATTTTTTTATCAGTGGAAGCGACCAGAATAGGATCTACCGGATTGCCTGTGCGCATATCATTTTCATTGGTGATCAGATATTCTCTGATTCCGGGGCCGGCCACCGCCAGTCCTAGGGAAGGTTCTACCCAATCTACATGCTTGGAATACAGCATTTCAAAAGGCATTTCTCCTACGGGAAGGGTTACCTCGCCTTGTCCGTTCCATCCACTGATCGGGATGACCTCTTGTTTATTGATTCTCAACAAACCGGAGCCGCCGGGAAAATTCATATTGAAAGTATAATTACCAGCTTCTTTGACGTTCAGTGTACCCGTATATTTGATCAGGAACTGCTGAGATTTGGGACTAAGATCAGACGTCAGGATCACGGAAGAACCTTCCGCTTCGGGAGGTAACTGGCTAAAGTCGGGTTCTGCCTCATACCTGCCGGCGTAAATGCTATAATGGATGTCTGTGAGTTCGGGACGCGGTTTATCGTAGTGAGTCACCTGGATATTTCGGAAGGCAACGGCACCATGATCGCCCTGAAAGCGAAGAGGGCCAGCCGTTTTTTCATCGGCACTCATGGCTCCCCGGGTAGGCCCTAGCAGCTCTACATCCTCGTGTATGGCCACTCCGTTGAGTTCTACCAGGAGGATTTTGGCATTTTCTATTTTCTTCCCCTGCGCATCGAACCGGGGTGCCTGAAACGACACTTTCAGGTGCTGCCACAAACCGGGTGCCCGGCTTACATTCTGACGGGGTGCATACCCCTGATAGCCCTGTTGCCCATCCGGACGGCTGTCGTCCCAACGTTCGTAGATCCCACCATTATCACCGGAAGTGGGGGTAGAAACGCCCCAGCTATCCAGTAGTTGCAGTTCATATTGCCCTTGCAGGTAAATGCCTGAGTTAGAACCTTTGGCCATCATATAGTCCAGCTCCAGGTCCATATCACTATGTTCAAAATTAGTGTACAGGTCCTTGCCATGCGTCTTGTCATCCGGCAGGTTCACCAAGACTCCTTTTCCTTTGGTGGTTTGGAGTTGGTTGCCTTGTTGCAGGTCTGCCGTCACATTTCCTACAATCTTCCAGGTTTTCCCCGGGTCCTCAAAGGAAGAAAGGTTATCGAGCGTTACCGTCGTCTGCCCAAAGGACGGGTTCCACAGCATCCAGCCTACAGTACACAACAACACGCTCAGAAACTGACGTGGAACATTTGTACTGTTCTTTTTAAAAATTGTCGAGATGAGGTTGCTGATGGGAGAAAAAAAGAAGCCATTAAAATTTACAGGTTTTTCCATTCATTTAGGTTAGATAAGTAATAGAATTAAACAATGAGGTGTAATTTTTATCAGTATGTGAATATATAGCGCCAACGTTTGATGTCCTTGTATTCTTAAAACCTTCTAAAGAGAAAAATAGTATGAGCGATACAAGAACCATTCTGAGCCCCCTTCCAACTTTACAAAAGCCCGAAAATAAGAACATTTATGAATTGATCCAACGATACCTGTGAGGTAATAGAAATTTCTTCCCTACACCGATCAAAATGTTTGCTCAGAGCGTACTGATAAAAATCAGAGCCAATAGTGATTTATATCATTGACGGTTTGTATCATCTACCGTACTTTTGACAGCCAGTCACACCCCTAAAAGGATTAATCTTATCAAATATGAAAACTATTCTTGTTCCTACCGATTTTTCCCCACAGGCAGAAAACGCTTTGCTAGCCGCTCACCAGATTGCCAAGCAATGGAAAGCTTCCCTCCTGTTGCTTCACGTGATTGAATATCCTTTGGGGTTACAGGAATACCCTATCTCCCGAGCCTTTCCAGAACCTTTGGAATACCTTCAGAAAGCCAAGGAAGAAGCGCTGGAGTTTATGAGAAAAGAAGTAAGAAAACACCACATCAACGATGTAGCTGTGATCTATACAACCCAAATTGGAATGCCCTATCAGCATATCAACCGGGAACTGATGCATCAGAAAGCAGACCTGGTAGTGATGGGGTCTAAAGGAGCCAGTGGTATGAAAGAAATTCTGATAGGGTCCAATGCGGAACGCATGGTACGTTTTGCCCATTGCCCCGTAGTGGTGATCAAGGAGAGGACGGATATGAGCCATATTGATCATATTCTCTGGGCGGTAACCTTACAAAATGAAGAGAGCCATGTTGTCCAACACCTCAGAACCTTCCAGCAAATCTATGGAGCACACCTGCATTTATTGCGGGTGAATACTACGGCTAATTTTCTGGATGATCCTTATGTAAAAAATGAATTAAGGCATTTTGCTGAAACCCATCAGCTGGAAAATTATACCATTCACACCTGCAGCGATGTGGGAGAGGAAGAAGGCATTATTCATTTTGCTGATGAAATCGATGCGGATCTCATCGCGCTGGCTACGCATGGCCGGAGAGGGATTGCCCACCTTCTCAGTGGCAGTATCACTGAAAACATAGTGAACCATGCCCAAAGACCGATCTGGACCATGAGTTTTAGAAAACAGGAATAAGCTGAAAACCTATTCGTGGATCGTCAACAGGGGAATCATGGCCTGGTAGGCCACCCGACGGGTAATGCTCTTCTGGAATAGCCTATCAAAGAATGGATGCGCATGAGGCAAAAGTACCAGTAAATCGTTTTTATAACTATCGATGTGCTCTTCAATGCCTTTCTCAATGTCCGATGAAAAGATGGTAAAGAAACGGTGTGGAAAAGCATGCCAACCTGAATACATGGTTTCAGGAAGTCTCTCATATTTTTTACTCTTTTCCCGCACATGCACTATATCCAGATGGGCCTGAAAGGATTGCACAAAAGTGGTCAGGTAATTCCAGGTACCCGGATGAATTTGCTTTAGATCAACAGCCCAGGCAATTCGCTGATACGGATGGAAGGATGAATGCTCAGGCACGGACAATACAGGGCAGTGAGCATGCTGTATCACTTTCACCGTATTGCTACCCAGAATATTGGTCAGAAAATCTCCCCCATGATTGCTCACAATCACCAGGTCTATCTGCTCCTGATCAATCCACCTGTTCATCTCATCAACTAAATTACCATAGCTTACCACCAGCGTCGCTTTCTTTTCTTTCAGCAAGGGTAGCTTCTCTTTTAACTCTTTGAATTCCTTATGGATATTGTTCTCATATTCTTCCGAAGCATTGGCAGGTATGAAGGATTCGCCCGCCACATTGGGAGGAATGTAGTAGACATGTTGGACCCACACCTGAGCATTCAGATACCGGGCCATCACCAGGCCATAGTTCAGCAGGTGAATAGAAACCTCGCTGAAATCTGACAGGATTAATATCTTTTCAATTTTCATCTCCTTGAGTTTTTACAGACTCAGGCTGATATGATTCTCTAATTTCCTGAATCCGCTTGTCAAAACCAACGATTACGAGCATTTGTTGAATCAAAGTTAAACATTCTGAAATAGTTTTACATTTTGTGAATCTGTACTGGTATATCCTTGCACCTTTTCAGGAAGAACACCCCCTATTTTATGGATAATGAATTGGCAGGACTACTACTAATTGTCAGATTTTCCTCCATAAAACTTATTGTATTTTAGACAATTGAGTGCAACTGACGTATCTCTCCGGGTTCGTTCTCCTTCAGGTTTCTCATGATGATCACGCCACAGAGGATGGCGGTAAGATTGAATACAGGAATGATCACTACCGCTGGAAATACCGGTAATCCCAGAAAAGCCATGGCTACTATCTTCGTGGTGAGTGCGGTCATCAGGATGGATAAGAATATAAGATAAACGGGCCCCAGCAGGTAACCCAAGGGCTTTCTTCTAAGCAGCAGCCAGCCTGATATAAAAGCGGCAGGCAACAAAAGCGATAAATCCACTCCCTGTACAATGAGGGTTGTATAATGCTCGACCTCCAGGGGAATGATGGTTCCCCGAAACAAGGGAGGTACAATCACACTCAGCCATAACAAACCAATGGCTACCGCATTGAAAATCAGAAACCCGCCCAAAAACCGAACAGGCAGGTTTTCATGAAAATAAGCTTTCAGAAATCTTTTGTTTAATGACATCAGGGTGTGTATAAAAAGGAAAAAGCTGGTAGCGGTCAGGGACACATAGACCAGAAAGAGCACATTGTACATACTCATGGTCAGGTAAAAAAAATAAGTTACCAGAAAGTACCCGGAAGTACCAGCCAGCAAAAATCTTCCTTTTACTTTATTTTTTCCGGTCCAATAGTGCGAAATGAAAAGCAACGGGATGCCCACACACAATGTAATGAAATCCTGGGCTATTCCCTGAATGGCTACCGTGGCTGACATATGCTGATAGATGCCTTTTCCATAGAGCATCACCGTCTGGTCACGGATGGAAGTATAAGGATAGGGACCGGGACCCTGACTGGAAAACAATCCTATGGTAGTAGCGACAAAGGCCAATAGGGCGGTAACCAAGACCAACAGACTTATGATGCTTCTGGTTTTCATGAAATACGCTATTCGAGGTGACCAGACTTAGGCAGGATGATATGACGGCCCGGTTTGTCAGCTGTGTATCCTGCCGCATGTTCATGGAGCGTCAGCTGCTTCACAAAAGCATCGATGGCTCTCTGATCAATGCGGGAAAGATCCTGCTTGGCATCCATGATCTTTTTGACGATAAATTTTTCCAGGAAATTCATTTTTGCAAACTGCAACGCACCCCCCAACAAGCCCTGTGCCGTGCTGTGTTCTCTCAAACTTTGTGGGTAAGCATTGTCAAATTCTTCCTGCTGTTTATCCTGATATAGACCACAGATAAACAATCCTACCTCTTTTTCTAGCAGTAAAGCCAGGTAGTCCTTACAGAAAAGTCGCATCTGTTTCTGAATCTTTCCCATATAAATAGACCCACCTAAAATTACCCTGTCAAAACCGTGGATAGACGGTTTGGGATGTGTATGAAGATTGAGGAGAATAGCCCCTTCCTTTAGCCTATCGGCAATCATTTGGGCTACTTTTTCGGTCGTACCATACCGGGAACAATAAAGAATAATGGTTTTCATAGGATAGTTATGATAGGCCAAAAACTAACCACTATCCCTGAGAGGCTCAATGATATAAATCAGGAGGAGTCATGATTATGGTCAGTGAGTTCATCCCTTTCCCAGGGCTGCCACCCATTGCCTGAGTCCCAGCTATTCGTGTCTCAGAAAGACCATAATGATTGTCATAAAATTATATAAATAAAAAATAAAATTATTTTGATTGTAACAATATATTTTTTCTAATTTTACGTATATATTATTACATAACATATACCACAATGAAATATTATCTTCAAAGCTTTTTACCTGATTTGAAAAGGTATAGTGCCTTGTTGGACAACATTACAATCCTCACAGAAAAAACCTGGACAGTATCGAACGGGCCTTCTGAGTTTGACAGGTTCATTTTTAAAAAGAATCATACCTTGGTGCTGGTTCGCAAAGGAGAGGTGACCCTAGGTCATTGGGAGTATGTTCCCAGTGCCAAAGCACTGCTTATCTCCTATACCCCAACAGAAAAGTTTTTCTATCAGCATGGTTACCTCGACCGGGCCGTGATGATTTTGAAAAAAGATGCCAAAGATGAACAATACCTGGTTTTAGTAGACGAGCAGGTGATACCTCACCTGGATGCCAAGAAATATCTTGAAAAGCTTAGATACAAGAAATACAATATCACCACCCTTGAGTTGGCCGATCAGACCAATATTGAAGTAGCCCGAGATTACAATGACGCCCCACCTTGTGTGGGTGATAAAGTATTTGTAGCAGGACAACCCCTGCCCGACGGTCAATATCAATTGAAAAAAAGTAATGAGTTGATTGAGGTCAAGGAAAGCAGAATTGCCAGGATATTAACCATACGGGAATATCAGTTACTCCAGGGAATCGTCATAGAAGTGCAGCAACAAGCCCATGACAACATTTCTGAAGGCGACCGGGTACAGATCAATGGCTTGCCGGCACCGGATGGCACTTATGCCTTTAACGACTACCGTAACCTGGTGATCCAGGGAGGCAAAGTAGTATCTCTGCCTCTGAAAAGCTTTTTTAGAAAAGGCATCTGGTCTGGTATCGTTATATCATTGCTGGTATTGTTGATTGGTTATCTGGGAAAAGGATAAGCCCTTATGGCTTGCTCAAGGCTTTGCTCTCTTTTTGGACGGTCTCTGGCATATATTTGTATACGATAAGGGCGCTGGCCATCGCGGCCAGCCCTATCACCAGAAAAGGAAGTTTAAAAAAGAAACTGACCAGCAAGCCTGCCAGCAGGGGTCCAACGGCAATACCCAGTCCGAAACCCATTGTAATGATACTCATCTGTCGTCCTTCGCCTCCCCTTCTGGAAAGATCAGCTGCCAGGGCAAAGGCTGGTGCGGCTATGCCTGCCGCAGCGATACCCTGTAAGAGGCGTAAAATGATCAGTTGCAACATAGACTGAACTTCGCCCAATAAAATGGTAGAGGCTGCCATGAGCAACAACCCCCAGAAGATGAAGGGTTTTCTGCCAAACCTATCGGAGAAATGTCCCAGGGGCAATTGAAAAATAAGCCGCCCCACCATGACCATACTGAAAGCAAAGCCAAAGCCTATGGCTGTCATGTTCAGCATGGCATTGAATTGATTTTCCAGTGAAGTGACCATAGAAAAACAACAGGCCATGGTGAACGTGGCCAGGGCGGCTGTCAGAATACCTGTGTTGTATAAAGAAAGGTCAAACACATTCAATCTTTGCTGTCCGGCATCGCTCTGACTAATTTTCACTTCTTTCACCCAAACGTAAACCATAATCATGGAGGAGAAAATCAGGGCAGCGCCCAAATAAAAGGCCGTATCAAAGCCATAGTGTACCTGTAAATATCCACCTACTAAAGGGCCAATAGCAAAGCCTACCATTCGGGAGGTGCTAAATACACCCATAGAGCCACCCCGCGATTCTTGTTTGGTAACGGCTGTGATAATAGAAAGGGAGGCCGGGATGGTCAAGGCTACACCGACTCCCTGCAAAGACCTGAATAGCAAAAGCTCAGTAAAGTTGCTGGCTGTGACAAAACACAATGTACCTATCCCGATCAGGCCTAGACCCAGCAGGATCAGTACCTTGCGTTTGTTCAGTTTATCACTCAAAGCACCCATCAGCGGCTGACAAAATGAGTTGATAAATCCATATACAGAGATGAGAATACCTATCAGTACCGGCACAGAAAAATGAATATATTCTTTGGGCAGCTTGGCTACATACAAGGGAATGAGAATAAACAGTATGCTATTGCCCATGGCATCTGCCATACGGGCAAACGACAGAGCCAGTATGGTTCTGTTCAGTCCCAGAATTTTTGTTAACTTTTCTTTAAGTTTCAAAACAGCTGTTAAACTTTTATACCAAAATAATACTAAGCAGATTGAGTATCTGATTGTTTGATCTTTCCGGGCTTTTTGGCATACCAGTGGTGAAAACCATTCAATACAGGCTATCGCACGGATGCGGTTTTGTATGGGATAACTATTACCTTTTGAGGTCTACAAGCTGTAAAAATTACTTGGAATTAATGGCATTTCCCACAAAATGAAAAGGAAGCCGAAGCCTCCTCTTCTGAAATCTTATGTTCGCCTCAATTTTATGGCGCTTTACCCATCAATCATGTCCTTCCAATTTCACCAACTTATTGTAGATTCCTAACAATAAGAAGGGAGCAGCCCATTGTCCTACGAATAAAGCTGTTTCGTCTTCTTCAAAAAGTTTCAAGGTGAGGGAGGTAGCCATAGAGCCTAGGGCTGCCCATAAAAATACGTCAGACGGTATCTTTGCGGTTTGATCCTCGATCATGCTGGCCACTTTGCCTTCTTTGTGTTTTCTTGTCATAGTTTTAAAAGTTAGAATCGTTTTTAAAAAATGGAGAATAGTGAAAGAAAAACTTCCTGCTATGTTTTATGTTTTAGAAAACCTCAAAAATCTCGGCAGAATATCGATTGACACCATTGATAGGCTAATCCTTGCTATTACTCATGATATATCATTTCCTCAGTAAGTCAGATTCTACAGCTCAAAAATTTATTTTGGCTCTCATAATTCTCTTGACTTGGAGCACTTTTCAGGTGCATTAGAATTATTGAAATGTGCTGTTTGCAATTCCTATTTTGAGAATAGTAAACTTTCATGACACACCTACGTAAGAACCCTTTTACTTTTGATAAAAAACTAACTTTTCAAAATTGATTATCTGATGAATGGATTAATGGAAATGAGAAATTTATTTGACTTTTTTTGGCTGAACACTAAAAATGGCATTTCTATTGAGGTTATGGAAATGTAAGATTTAAAGCTTTCTGTGATAAAGCTGCTACCTAAAATCTATAAATGATGTGTTACAACTTTAATTTCTCATTTTCAGCTAATTACCCTTATTAAATACCAGTATATCTTACACTAAGAACAAATATAATTATATTGATTTTTTCTTTAAATTTTATTTGTTATTAAATAAAAATCATACTAACTTTAAGCTAAATTTTATAGAACAAAGCAAAATAGCGTAAACACAAACTGACCAGACAATGTACTTTTTAAATAGATTGAAGAAAAGTCGCTATTCTAAATCCCTAATTGTTGTTCTTCTTTTTTTTGATGCATTTTTGATCGCTTTTGCCTTCAAGGTTGCATATGGAGTAAGCTTTAGCTTTCACCAACCTTTGCAGAGTCATTATATTTCGTTGATGGCCATTTTTATCTTGGCCTGGGTGGTGTCAGCTCTTTTCAGCGAAGTGTATCTAACAGAAAATCTAGGAAAGGCAGGGCGGATTCTTTACAGTACTTTCCTTGCCTTTGCCCTTCATTTTTCCATTATCGCACTTTATTTATATGGTTTTGAAGCCTATTTCTATCCGGCAGGCTTCGTAGGGTATTCCTACCTTCTCAGCCTTACCATTGTCAGTTTTATTAAGATCGCCTTGTTGTGGTTATACCAGCACTACAGAAATCTGGATATCCACCGCAAAAAAGTAATTGTGATTGGTTTTACGGAGTCGGGTAGAAATCTGTACGAATTTTTTGATAAAAATAAATCCCTGGCGTATAAGTTCATGGGGTTCTTCGATGACAGGTTTTATAGCCAGGACATTAACCCCCTACTACAGGGAAGCTTGCAGGATGTCAAAGACTTTTGTATCCGGGAAAATATTGATGAAATGTACTATGCATTGCCCAACAATGTAGAGTATGTCCGTGAAATCGCCAAGTTTGCGGATGACAATTATATCTACTTTGGCATGGTACAGGATGTGGGTGGCCTGAAACAAAAGAAACTGGACACTCATTTATTTGACGATGGTAAAATTCCTATCGTCACCCCAAGGCGTGAGCCACTGCGTTTTTTTTTTAACAGACAGGTTAAACGAATTTTTGACATAGCTTTTTCTTCTTTGGTATTATTTTTTGTCTTTCCCTTTATCCTGCCGCCGCTGGCCCTTGCTATCAGAATAAACTCTCCCGGACCTATATTTTTTAAGCAGCTCAGGTCAGGAAGAAACGGAAAACCGTTTTGGTGCTACAAGTTCCGGACAATGTATGTCAATGCCGAAGCGGATTCCAAACAAGCTGCTAAGAATGATTCCCGTATAACGAAAGTGGGTCAGTTTTTAAGAAAAACCAGTTTGGATGAACTACCCCAGTTTTTTAACGTACTCATTGGCGATATGTCTGTGGTTGGGCCCAGACCTCATATGTTAAAACATACGGAAGAATATTCTGAAATAATTACCAACTTCAAAATCAGACATTTTATCCATTCTGGTATCACAGGTTATGCACAAGTCAACGGTTTCAGAGGAGAAACTAAAGATAACTCTTTAATGGAAATGAGAGTTATGTATGACAATTGGTACCTGGAAAACTGGAGTCTTTCGTTGGATGTAAAAATTATTCTTAAAACCATTTGGAATGGATTAAGAGGCGAGGAAAATGCATATTAATCAAGCCCATACCTTATAATTTTTTAATTATTATTCAGTTAAATCAGTAGAAAATGAAAATAAGTATTTTTGGATTAGGATATGTCGGAGCCGTATCATGTGCCTGTTTTGCCAAGCTGGGGCATCAAATAGTGGGTGTGGATATTAATGAACAAAAAGTAAACCTGATAAAAAATGGTAAATCTCCTATTATAGAAAAAGATCTTGATGAGTACATCTATGAAGGAATCCAGACAAGGAAAATAGATGCTACTACCCATGTAAACGACGCCATTGCACGAACGGATATTTCCATAGTCTGTGTGGGAACACCCAGTCAGATCAACGGTAATATCAACCTCTCTTACATTTATAAGGTCTGTAATGAAATTGCGGAAGCATTAAAGCATAAAAACAGTTTTCATACCATTGTCATTCGTAGTACGGTTGTACCGGGCACGATTCAACAATGCGTGCAGATTATTGAAGACATCTCCGGCAAAGTGCATGGACAGGATTTCGGAGTAGCTTCTAACCCGGAGTTTCTCAGAGAAGGTACCGCTATAGAAGATTTTTGGCACCCTCCCTACACGGTAATTGGCACCACCTGCCCGAAAAGCGAAAAACAACTGATAGAGTTATATAAAGATATTGATGCCCCTTTCTTTACGCTGAAACCCGAAGAATCAGAAATGATTAAGTATGCCAACAATAATTTTCATGCAGTAAAGATCACTTTCGCCAATGAAATTGGCAATATATGTAAAGAGTTGGGTGTTGATGGACACAAAGTCATGGAAGTGGTTTCCAGTGATTACAAATTAAACCTGTCTCCTTACTATATGAAACCAGGATTTGCCTTTGGAGGATCCTGCCTGCCAAAAGATGTAAGGGGGCTGAACTACAAGGCAAAAATGCTGGATGTGAAGGTTCCTATGCTCAACAGTTTACTGCCCAGCAATGAATACCAGATTCAAAGAGGTTTGCAACTCGTGTATAATACCGGAAAAAGAAAAATAGGTATATTAGGCTTTGCTTTCAAAGCCGGCACCGATGATTTGAGAGAGAGTCCGGTGGTTGAGTTGATCGAGACACTGATGGGAAAAGGATACGAGTTATCTTTGTATGACAGTAACATTCTGTTATCCAAGCTGATGGGTAAAAACAAGGATTATCTGACAGGACACATACCGCATATCACCAAGGTCTTAAAAGGTTCTATCGAGGAAGTTGTGAAAGAATCTGAAGTAATTATCCTGGGTAATAAGTCTCCTGATTTTGCGGAAGCTCTTAAAAACATCCAGAAAGACAAAACAGTCATTGATTTAGTTAGAATTGATCATGAAAGCGTAACCAAAGATAATTATGTCGGAATTTGTTGGTAAGCATATACTTATAATCATTGAAAATCTTCCGGCACCCTTCGATAGAAGGGTGTGGCAGGAAGCGTGTACCTTGAAGGAGAACGGCGCAGAAGTGTCTATTATCTGTCCTAAAATGAAGGGGTACACCGATAGCTATGAGCAAATAGACGGCATTGATATCTATCGCCATCCACTTCCTACCGAAGGAAAAGGAATTTTTGGTTATATCATGGAATATTCAGCAGCTATCTTTTGGGAGCTTTATTTGAGCTTTAAAATATTCTTCAAAAAAAGATTCCATGTGATCCAGGGATGCAACCCTCCGGATTTGATATTTCTCACAGCATGGCCTTTCAAGCGTTTGTGGGGTGTGAAATATGTTTTTGATCACCATGATATCAACCCGGAACTCTATTTGGCCAAATTCAATAAAAAGGGGATCTTTTACCGCTGCATGCTATTATTTGAAAAATGGAATTTCAAAGTAGCAGACTACAGCATTGCCACCAATGAGTCCTACAAAGAGATTGCTATCAACAGAGGTGAAATGCCACAGCATAAAGTAAGTGTGGTGAGGAGTGGCCCAAGCCTGCACCGTCTTCACCTTACGGATGGCAACCCTATGTATAAAAAAGGACGCAGCTTTTTGGTAGGTTATGTAGGAGTGATTGGTGTACAGGAGGGACTGGACCTGTTGCTACAATCCGTGAAAACTATTGTCGATAAAAGAAATGATGTTCAATTTGCTATTGTAGGAGGAGGCACTTCCCTTGAGGAAATCAAAAATTTGGCAAATGAGATGAATCTTTCTGAATATGTGGATTTTTATGGAAGGGTCAGCGACGAAATATTGGTTGATATTCTCAATACCTGCGACGTTTGTGTCAACCCAGATAAGCCCACTGAAATGAATAATCTTTCTACCATGAATAAAATCATGGAGTATATGGCTTTGAAGAAGGCAATTGTTCAGTTTGATTTAAAAGAAGGCAGAGCCTCAGCACAGAAAGCCTCTTTGTATGCCAAACATTATGATACCCAGGATTTTGCTGATAAAATCATGTGGCTGCTGGATAATGAAGAGGAACGGAAAAGAATGGGAGAGTTTGGTTACGACAGGGTATTGAAAGACTTATCTTGGCATCATGAAGGGAAAAAGTTATTAAAATTTTATCAGAAGGTGCTGGAAGTGCCACAGAAAGAAAGCTCCTTTGTCAACCCTGTTTCTGCCTTAACCGACTAATATATAATCTTTCCATGCCGGAAAAGATGCTTTTCAATCGCTGAAATTGAATCTTTTCCGGCATTTTTATTGTCCCTCTATTCTGTCTATCCCCTCCTCCTTTTCGCAGTTATCCGCTCTTGGGCACTGCCCATTCATTTCATCCGGAAATTTGGATTTTCAGGAAAAGAAAAATCATTTCAAAATGGCAAGAAAATTGAATTATTATACTAAACCCTGATGCAGGACCAAACGTAAAATGTTTACCTCCCAGGGTTAGCTTATAAAACAAAATCACTTAAACCATGAGAAAATCACTCTTTTCTATACTCTTGTTGTTCTTCTGTCTGGGATGCTCTACTGTGCCTCTTACAGGAAGAAAACAACTTAGCCTCATCCCTTCTTCACAAATCAATTCTTTGTCCTTTCAAAGTTATGATGATGTACTCAAGGAAAGTAAACTTTCTAACAACAAACAACAGGTAAACCTGGTGAAAAAAGTAGGGCAAAACATTTCCAGTGCTGTAGAAAAATACATGAAGCAAAACGGATTAGAAGAACATATTGAAGGATTTCAATGGGAGTTCAACCTTATCCAGGATGATGAAATGATTAACGCCTGGTGTATGCCGGGTGGAAAAGTAGCCTTTTACACCGGTATCATGCCTATCTGTGAAGATGAAGCAGGCGTTGCCGTGGTGATGTCTCACGAAATTGCCCATGCTATTGCCGAACATGGTAATGAGAGGATGTCTCAGCAACTGGCTTTGCAATTGGGAGGGTCAGCTCTTTCCGTGGCCCTGAATCAACAGCCGCAACTTACGCAGCAACTAGCCATGGCTGCTTTCGGATTGGGCGCACAGGTAGGAGTTTTGCTGCCCTATAGCCGTTCCCATGAATCGGAAGCAGATGAATTAGGTATTTATTTTATGGCAATGGCGGGTTATGATCCAAAAGAAGCTATTCCTTTCTGGCAGCGAATGGACGCTAAAGGAGGACAAAGACCTCCTGAGTTTTTATCAACCCACCCGGAGCCTGAAAATAGGATTAAAAATATTGAAAAAGCAATTCCTAAAGCGATGAAGTATAAGAATCAGGCGGGTTAGTCTAACCGACAGTGCTTAGCAGATCTATTGTTGAAGTGGCGGAAGCTTTCGCCACTTTTTTTATGCCCTTATGGCTTGGGTGTCAACTGACCGGTCACATAGAGTTTGTAATCCTCACAGGTCATTCTGCCATGTTGATCACTGTATGGGCATGTTTTATAAATAGAAGCCCCCAATCTCCCCTGTTCAATCAGAACGCCGGACCCTTCACAGACAGGACAGGTCACATAAGGATTTTTTTCGCAATCCAGTGATTGATTTTGCTTGGCAGCCGAAGGCTTAGTCTGATCCGTAGTTCCTTTCGTTGCTTTGCTGGCCTGCCAATCTGTCTTGGCTAAGTCCAGATACTCCACAGCCTGATCAAAGAATTGTCCTGAAGGTCCTTTTAATTCAATGTATTTACCCAGCCAGTCGATGCTCTGTTTGTATTTCTTTAAATGATAAGAGTTTTTTCCAAAGTAAAAACAAAGATCAGCGGGTACAATTTCAGTCTTACTCAGCAGCTCTTTAAAACGGGAATCAGCCTTTAGAAACTCTCCCTGATTCATATAAACCACTCCACTATCTATTTCTGTTAACAACTGCTCTTCCACTGGAGTCAGTTCTTCCTGAGTAAAACCCATACCGGGCCAAAAGAGACTAGAAGCTAAAATCCAACAAAAAAAAGTCAACCCTGTATTTTTCATCATATAAATTTAATATAATAACGGCAAAATATAGAATTTAGCGGATAATTCTATTGTTACTCAAACACAGAATTCATAAAAATAGATTTTATGACAGACAAGAATGTGCTGGAGGAAGGAAATGATATTAACTTACAGTTCAGTAAAAGGAAGGGGTTGCTCCCGGTAGTGGTCCAGGAAAAGACTTCAGGTAGGATTCTGATGGTAGGGTATGTCAATCAAGAAGCTTTAGAGCATACTATATCCACCAAGCAAGCTACTTTCTGGAGTACATCCCGTCAAAAGATCTGGACAAAAGGAGAAACCTCGGGCGACTATCTGCGCGTGATGGAAATACTGGTGGATTGTGATCAGGATGCCCTTGTTTACCAGGTAGAAATGTTGGGCGATGGCGTGTGCCATACCCGCAATGCTGAAGGTAAGTCCAGGACTTCTTGCTTCTACAGAAAAATTAGCTGGAATTCCAAAATGCTCACGCCAGTCAAAGAAATGGTTTAACGTTCAACAACTTAATGGCATGGCGAAAGATGCTTTAACCATCATAAGAAATTCTGGCTTACGGATAACACCTAGCAGAAAGAAGATTATCAATATCTTTTTGAAAAGCCAGCATGCTCTTTCGGAGGGTGATTTGGAAAAACAATTGGCGGCTGATTGTGACCGTACCACCATCTACCGCACCCTTCATACCCTGTCGGAGCATGACATTCTTCATAAATTAATCGATACGGATGGCTCTACCAAATATGTGCTCAACAGAGAAACAAACCAACCCCACGATGAACATATACATTTCAAATGCAATGAATGTGGGACGGTAGAATGTTTGGAGCATGTCCCCGATCAACATCTGATTTTACCGGAAGGATATAAAAAACTTTATACTAACTTTGTCGTAGTAGGTGTATGTGACCACTGCAATGACAGTGAAAAATAATTATTATGACCCAACCTGAACACAGAGAAAAATTTCAGCAGTTTCCCATTCATATTTTCAATAGTCTTAGCCGGAATAAAGAGCTTTTCACCCCCCTTAATCCACCTCGTGTGGGTTTGTACAATTGTGGCCCCACCGTTTATGGAGATCCACATCTGGGGCATGCCCGGGCTGCCGTTAATTTTGATGTGGTGTTCAGGTATCTACAATACTTAGGGTATAAAGTCAGGTATGTCAGAAACATAACAGATGTCGGGCATCTGGAAGACGAGGTGGCAGAAACCGGGGAAGATAAAATTGAAAAGAAAGCCAAGTTGCAACAGCTAGAGCCTATGGAAATTGCCCAGCGGTATACCAATACTTACCGGCATTTTATGCATCTGCTCAACATCCTGCCACCCAGTATCGAGCCTACGGCCTCCGGTCATATCCCTGAGCAGATCTATGTGATCAAGAAAATCATTGAAAATGGTTTTGCCTATGTCATGAACGGATCGGTGTATTTTGATGTGCAGGCCTATGCCGAAAAATATCCTTATGGCGAGTTATCCGGCAAAGTTTTAGAAGAACTCCAATCAAACAGCCGTGTGTTGGAAGGGCAGGAGGAAAAGAAAAGCGCTTTCGATTTCGCTTTATGGAAGAAAGCAAAACCCGAGCATATAATGAAGTGGGATTCTCCCTGGAGTGTGGGCGTACCAGGATGGCATCTGGAATGTACCGCTATGAGTTCCAAATATTTAGGTATTCCTTTTGACCTCCATGGAGGAGGGATGGACCTTAAATTTCCGCATCATGAGGGTGAGATCGCTCAAAGCAAAGGTGCTTTTGGTTGTGAACCTGTCAATTATTGGATGCACAACAATATGCTGACGATCAACGGTCAGAAGATGAGTAAATCCTTAGGTAACTTCATCACACTGGAAGAACTGTTCACTGGTAAACATGCCCTTTTAGAGAAAGAGTACTCCCCTATGACCTTACGCTTTTTTATGCTACAGGCTCATTATGGTAGTCAGATTGATTTTTCTAACGAGGCTTTGCTGGCTGCTGAAAAGGGCTATAAAAGATTAATGAACACCTTGCAGACGCTGGAGAAATTACAGTATGAAGGCACGACATCATTAGATACAGCGTTAGACGCTGAGATAAATGCGCTGACCACTTCCTGTTATGAGTATATGAGCGATGATTTTAACACCGCTAAGACCATGGCTTCTTTGTTTGAACTGGGTGTCAAAATTAATGCATTTTATCATCAACAACTGCCACTACTTTCGATTTCATCAGAAACCTTTCATCTCCTGAAATCGACATATATTGATTTTGTTCAAGATGTACTGGGATTGGAAAATGAGGAATCCGGAGATCAACACCAGATTGATTCTCTGATGCAATTACTCATCGACATGCGACAACGAGCCCGACAGAACAAAGATTTTGCTACTGCCGATAAGATCAGAGATGATCTGAAAGAAAGAGGCATTCATCTAAAAGATGAAAAATCGGGCAATACTACTTATACTTTTTCATAATAAACCTTGAAAGTGGTTTATTTTTCAAAATCCCTTACATTTTTAAACTGTTCTTTGTTTTAAATTGTAGTATCACTACAATTTATTTACATTTTTCCCCAAAAAGACATGATTCTATCAGGCCTTGAGATAAAAAAATTAATAGGGAAAGAAATCTTCATCAATCCTTTTTCCCCAGATCAACTGAATCCTAACAGTTATAATCTGAAGCTTCATCATGAACTGCTGGTTTATGAAGATGCCGTTTTGGACATGAAAAAAAATAATCCGGTCCGGAAGCTTACCATTCCGGAAGAGGGTCTTGTTTTAGAACCGCATAAACTATACCTGGGCAGAACCGTAGAAACTATTAAGTCTGAATTTTATGTCCCAAAGTTGGAAGGGAGATCTTCTATCGGTCGGCTGGGTATTGTGGTACATCTGACTGCAGGTTTAGGAAATATAGGCTCTACCGGGCACTGGACATTGGAGATTACCTGCGTTCAACCCGTTAGAATATATCCGAATGTGGCTATTTGTCAGATTTATTTTCACGAAATCAAGGGTGATTATGTGAGCTATATAAGTGATAAATACCATCATGAAGATATTCAGCCAAGTCAAATATTTCAGGAGTTGATGAAAGCATGAGAATCGTTTTGCAAAGGATCATGATTTTTCTGATCAGAGGGTATCAGGTAGCAATATCCCCTCTGCTGGGGGCGCATTGTCGGCATACGCCTTCCTGCTCCCAGTATATGATAGAAGCGATCAGAGAATGGGGATTGCTGCGAGGAGTTGGCATAGGTCTGAAAAGATTAGCCCGATGCCATCCCTGGGGGACTTCAGGGTATGACCCGGTACCGCTTAAGCGCCAGCATACCGATCATTCCCATTAATTTTTGGGGTTACCTGAAAATATGGATCATGATCCCATAGCCATTGATATCCGTATTAATTTTTATGCCTTTCACAACTGATTATAAAAGAAACTTTTAGCAATAATATTTAAGTTAATGGAATGATGCGCCTATTTGCTCAATAATGCTCCTTACTATTATTGTAAACTGATAAAAATGCATCCAGACAAACAATACATGCATCGTGCCTTACAACTTGCCCGTTTAGGACAAGGCAAAGTAAGCCCAAACCCTATGGTAGGTTGTGTCATTGTAAAAGACGGTGTTATTATCGGAGAGGGTTGGCATCAAAAATATGGTGAGGCACATGCTGAAAAAAACGCTATCGACAGCATTTCTGATAAGAATCTGTTAAAAGGCAGTATAGTTTATGTAAATTTGGAGCCCTGCTCTCATTATGGGAAAACACCGCCTTGCTCCGATTTGCTGATCACGCATCAGGTAGGTTGTGTGGTCGTGAGTAATAAAGACCCTAATCCTCTGGTAGATGGCGGTGGCATCAAAAAACTCAGAGAGGCAGGCATAGAAGTGATAGTAGGTGTCTTACAAGAAGAAGGTGAACTACTCAACAAGGATTTTTTTTATCAAATGAATAAAAAAAGAATAGAAGTTTGATTTATTATGTTACTTCACAACCGCACTGATCGTAGAATATTAAAACAACAGATAGCGCAAAGTTCAGAGCCCCGCCTTACCCTGTCATTTTATAAATATATTTATATCACAGACCCACAGGCATTCAGAGATAAGTTATATCTGGATTTATCTGCACTACAGGTACTTGGTAGAATCTATGTTGCTCACGAAGGCATCAATGCGCAAATCAGTGTTCCGCAAGCTCAATTTGAAATACTACAGTCTTATGTCAATGCCAGTCTCTATTTATCCGGCATCCGGCTCAATCTGGCCGTAGATGATAATGGTAAATCTTTTTATAAGCTCAAAGTGAAAGTGCGGCCCAAAATTGTGGCTGATGGTTTGGAGGATCATGTGTTTGACGTAACCAACAAAGGAGTTCATGTAGACGCTGAAGCATTTAATCAGTTGGCTTCTGATCCCGATACGGTGATTGTGGACATGAGAAACCATTATGAAAGCGAGGTAGGTCATTTTGAAAATGCCATCCTCCCCGATGCTGACACTTTCCGGGAGGCCCTTCCGATGGTAGAGGAGCTATTGAAATCACACAAGGATAAGAATATTGTGATGTACTGCACGGGTGGTATCCGTTGTGAAAAAGCCAGTGCTTATTTCAAACACAAAGGTTTTCCGAAAGTATATCAACTGGAAGGAGGCATTATTCAGTATTCCCGAGAAATACAGGCCAAGAATTTACCCAACAAATTCAAGGGGAAGAATTTTGTCTTTGATGAAAGACTTGGAGAAAGAATCACGAATGAAATTATCAGCCATTGTCACCAGTGCGGAAAGTCTGCCGATACCCATACCAATTGTAAGAATGAAGCATGTCATATCCTTTTCATTCAGTGCGATACCTGTGCAAAAAAATTTGAGGGTTGTTGTTCTCAAGACTGTTATGATTTTCTGAAACTACCGGAAGAAGAACAAAAAACGCAGAAAAAGAAGTTTAAGGTAGTAAGAAATGTTTTTCGTAAAGGAAGAGCAGAACATTTAAAGCTCAAATAGATCATGGATAGGCTCTCTTAAGAGCCTTTTTCTTTTCTCTCAATCCAGACACACCTTAAAATTAAAGAATAAAGGGCAAATTTTGCTGATGTACCTTTTATCACTACAATACATGACACCAGATGAGTGATACTATTAATTTAGGGATAGTGATATACCTTGAATTAATATGATATTTTTCTGTGTAATATAACAAACCAACAAAGCAAAATAATTAATGCCCAAAATCAAATACTATTACGATTCTGAAACCTGTAGATATGAACAAATCAAGGTTACCACAAAAGACATTATCATCGATGGGGTCATGATGGTCTCATTAATTTTGATAGCAGCTTTTTGTGTTGTTATTGTTTACATGAGTTACTTTGACTCACCCAGAGAAATGAGCTTAAGAACTGAAAATGAAAAGCTCAATTTTTACTATGTGATGCTCAAAAAAGATATGCTTCGAATTTCAGAGACCTTAGCGCTCCTGCAGGAAAGAGACGATCATATCTACAGAACTATTTTTGAACAAGACCCCATTCCAGAATCAATTCGTAGTGCAGGGATCGGAGGTGTAGAAAGGTACAATGAAATAATAGAAGCAAAATTAGAGCAGGAGGCCATGATTCTGAATACCTTGAACAAAATTGACCAGCTGAAAAGACAAATGTATATTCAAACAAAGTCTTACGATGAAATTCTCAGCCTGGCAGATAATCAACATCTGATGTTGTCTTCTATTCCTGCTATCACTCCGGTGCCAACATCACAATCCCGTCTTTCTTCAGGATTTGGTATGCGCTTACATCCTATCTATAAAGTCAGAAAGCTACATACCGGAATAGATTTTGGTGCCAGAATCGGTACCCCTATATATGCAACAGGAGGGGGAGTGATTACTAAAATTTCAAACAGTTTTCATGGTTATGGGAAGCAGGTTGAAATTGATCATGGATTTGGGTTTATCACAAAGTATGCTCACATGTCTGAATTCAAAGTGAAACTAGGACAGAAAGTAAAGCGAGGCGAATGTATCGGGTATACTGGCAACTCCGGCACTTCCACCGCCCCCCATTTACATTATGAGGTGATCAAAAACAGAAAAAAAGTTAACCCTATCCATTATTTCTATCAGGATATCTCTAACGATGAGTATGAAACGCTACTCAAGCTTGCTTCTATTGAGAATGAATCCCTGTAATCTTCGAGGATAGTATTTCCGGAAAGGTGACAAACGAGGATGCATGACAGTAAGGCTGTTTCTCTCCTTTAAAGCAAAAAAAAGCGATGTAACTGTACTACATCGCTCACTTATCAAAATTTACTTATTAGTATTTATATCCATCTGATGAGGTTAAAATCCTGACGGTGGGGTAACAAGCTATGTACAGGAAATATCCTGAAGCCATACTCATAGACACCGGCAAACTCCATCTGTTTTTTGCATATATATTTTACCAATGACTTTGCTTCCTCCTCTCCATTATCATCTCCGGCCGCTACTTGCGATCGCACCTTTTGTTGTTTTAATTCTTCAGTCATCACTATGCGGTGCACCCCTTGTTTCTTTTCAGCAATAAGCAGTTCTACGCCTATGTCTTCAGGGTCGAGGCCCTTTAGATCCAATGTGATGCTCGCTGTAAACTCCCCACCCAGCGGTAGCGGATGATTATCCGTATTATATACATCTTTATCTACTACTTCAAGCTGATCCCACACACTGATAACTTTGGCTTTCCAAGCAGCGAGTTCTCTGGCCTTAAGGAAATTATCTGCAGCGATAAGCTGATGCCTCTCTTTTAATTTACTATAGAATTTTTGATGATAATCGTCCATCATCCGTTTCATGGTAAACTGAGGGGCAATGTGTGCCATAGCGTTCTTCATCCTGGCAACCCACTTTTCAGCGATGCCTTCATGATTTCTTTCGTAATACTCAGGAATTATCTCGAGTTCAAGTTTAGTATAGATTGTTTCCGCATCCAACTCGTCTTGTGTCTCCTGGTTGTCATACGTTCTCTCTTCCGGCAAGGCCCAACCTGCATCGGCCTGATATCCTTCTGCCCACCATCCGTCCAGTACACTGAAGTTCATGACGCCGTTCATGGTAGCTTTCATGCCGCTGGTACCCGATGCTTCCAGGGGACGAGTCGGAGTATTGAGCCAAACGTCTACCCCTTTGACCATCATACTGGCCAAATCCATGTCGTAATCTTCCAGGAAAATAATTTTTCCCAAAAACTCACGCTGACCGGCCAGTTCGAAGATATGTTTGATCAGCCCTTGGCCCGCTTTGTCGGCTGGATGAGCTTTACCGGCAAAAATAAACTGAACGGGGCACTTTGGGTTGTTGACAATTTTTGCAAGCCTCTCCGGATTGCGGAACAGCAGTTGTGCCCTTTTATAAGTAGCAAACCTTCTGGCAAAGCCAAAAATCAGCTTTTCTTCGCTGAATGAATTGAGCGTATCTACTATCTTCTTCGGACTGTCATACCGGGCTTTCATATTATTTTCCAGACGGGCTTTCACCATCTCTATCATATCCTTCTTCAGCTTCTTCTTGATTTTTACAATCTCAGCATCCGGAACTTTTTTTATTTTTTCCCAGTATTTAGCGTCCGATTGAAATTCCAGGAAATCTTTGCCAAATGTCTTGACATGTAGTCTCTGCCACTCTTCGGCTGTCCAGGTCGGATAATGAACACTGTTGGTCACATAGTCGATGTGTAGTTCATCTGATTCATAGCCTTTGTACAAACCCTGTAGCATATCTCGCGAAACACCACCGTGAATCCGGCTGACGCCATTGATATTCTGAGAAAGCTTGGAAGCCAGGTGGCTCATAGAAAACTCTTCACTTTTATCTTCGGGAATCACCCTGCCTAACCCCATAAATTTTTCCCAGGGAAGACTCAAAGAATTAGCATAGTTAGAGAAATAGGGCCAGAGCATACCTTCTGTAAAACTGTCATGGCCAGCGGGCACAGGGGTATGAGTCGTGAACAAAGAGGAAGACCGGATCACTTCTGCGGCTTCTGCAAAATGCAGTCCCTTCTGAACATATTTTCGCAAACGTTCCAGCCCGATAAAGGCAGCGTGCCCTTCATTCAGATGAAAAACATCAGGTTGAATGCCGATGGCATCCAATGCCCGGATACCGCCTACCCCTAAAAGTATTTCCTGTTTTAAACGGTTTTCACGATCTCCCCCATACAACTGATGGGTAATGAACTTGTCATCTTCCCGGTTTTCTTCTATATCAGTATCCAAAAGGTATAAAGGAATACGGCCGACACCTGCTTTCCAGATTTTGGCAGTCAGCACTCTATCCGGTAAATCGATCTGAATTTTAATCCAGTTTCCTTCTTCATCTCTGACAGGCTCTACCGGTAAGTGAGTAAATCTTTGCGGATCATAATGCGCTATTTGTTCACCATGCATAGAAAGCCCCTGGCGGAAATAGCCATAACGATACAACAAACCTATACCAACCATATCTATATTTTCATCACTGGCTTCTTTCAGAAAATCACCAGCCAAAACACCCAATCCGCCAGAGTAAAGTTTAAAAGAGGCATGTAAGCCATACTCCATACAAAAGTAGGCTATCTTGGTTCGCTTCTTCTTCTTACTCTTAGACATATACTGCTCGAAACGGCCATATACTTCTTTTAGCCGTGACAAGAATTCAACGTTTTTTTCCAGACGTTGAAAATCCTCAATATTTAAGTGATCCAATAACGCAATAGGATTGCGTCCATACTCGTCCCATTGTTTTGGGTTGATGCTTTTGAACAATTCTATCGCATCATACTGCCAGCACCACCAAAGATTTCTAGCCAGTTTTTCCAACGACTCCAAACTATGCGGCACTTTAGACTGGATAAATAACCTTTTCCACTGCGGGGCATTATTTTCTATCATGATATTGTTGTTTGAAACTTTAGCAAATATACTTTCTATCTTGAAACACTCCTGTGTTTTCAAGCTAAAACGTTAGCGCAATTTACATTTATATAATACATGGACAAATCTTCACACTTAAGTGCTTCATTCCTTGTATTTTGTAGACGACACAATGCCTGCAACAATCAAGCCTGATCTGTCTGCTTGCATAGTGTTGAGTACTCTTTGATTTGTTTTTTACTGTTTAAGCTTTTTTCAACAAAAGCTCAGTCAATCAAAACCTACCACAGGTCAGCCAGGTTCCACTTAAAGGGTTACAGGCTGTGTGGAACGGTCAAAATCCTTGATAAACTTACCCATCCGGATGACCTCTGCAACATTCCAGGCCTGTGATATAACCCCTTTAGGCTGGTGCGGAGGATCTCCTTCATAAATTTCTGAGATAGAACTGATGCCATGTTCGGGCATCACTTCTTCAAAACCTTCATACAGAGCGGTCATTTCAGGCAAGACTTCTCTTTCATAAATGTTGATATATGCCTCAACAAAATACCCCAACAACCACGGCCAAACACACCCCTGATGATACACTTTATTTCTTTGGTCCAGCGTGCCCCCGAAACGGCCTCTGTAGTCCGGATGTTTGGGTGACAAACTGCGAAGGCCTCTTGGTGTTAATAATTCTTCTTTCACCACTTTCAGCACAGATTTTCGTATTTCCTCACGCAACGGCGAATAAGGTAAGGCTGCTGCGATCACCTGGTTTGGCCGGACAGACCAATCTTTTCCATCCTTGTTCACATTATCTGCCAGATAACCTTTCTGTGCATCCCAGTAGGTAGCTTCGAATGATTTTTCAATCAGAGCGGGCACATGTTTCCATTCGGCAATCACCTTCTTACCTTCTGTAGAACGTGGTCCTGCAATTTCTAAAGCAAATTGAATGGCATTGTACCAAAGCGCGTTAATTTCTACCGGCATTCCTATTCTTGGTGTGACTGGCTTTCCGTCCACATAAGCGTTCATCCAGGTGAGCGCCTTGCCGGGCACACCGCCATATAACAACCCATCCTTCTGCATCTTAATCTGATAGTCTGTGCCTTCCCTGTAGGCTTCTAGAATCTCTCGCACCACCGCGCCATAGTATTTCCAGACAGCTGATTTATCTCCTAACTGCTTTGTATACTGCTGTAAGGCCCAGAAAAACCACAGGGGTGCATCCATGGCTTCGTAGGAGGCTTCCGCATCACTACTTTCCCAAAAGGGAAAAAAAGGTCCCTTCCGGTCGCTTAGCATAGTATCCAGTAGGCCTTTAAAATTTTTTAAGTCGCCCGTAATAAGAGATAGACCCGGAATAGCAATAAAAGCGTCTCTCCCACCCTTTCGATACAACTGATAACTGGCAATGACATCTGTCCGATCGCCTCTTCGTGATTTGCCGCTGCTTTTCGTTTTTAATACAAACTGCTCGGCAGTTACTTTCAAACAGTTTTCAAAAGAGTTCCGGGGCGTTCTGTTTCGGGTTTGGGTATTAAACATTCTGAGCAAATTGCCAGGCTTCACCTCATCCGGTCCCCCTGTAAAAATCACAGTATCGCCTTTGTGAAGCGTTACTTCAAAATGCCCGGGCACATAGAGATCTTCCTGATAGTCCATGCCCAATTCCATATCTTCCGGATATTCCAGGTTATAATACCAGTTAGGTTCATAGATAAACCTGGGGTTGGGTGATAATTGCATATAAAGATCATCATAGCCAGGATATAAATTGGTTTTGATACCCTGATTGATATTCTCATAATGCTGGTTGATATCGCCATTGGCTCTTTTCAACGCTGTCACGTTCCTGAAAGACAGAAAGGGGCTCAACCTGAGGGTGAGGGATGATTTTGCCTCTTCAACTACATAGCGGACCAGGGTTCTGTTTTCATGTTCTACCAACAGTTTTTCTTTGGTTAGCACTACATCGCCCAACCGATAGGTAAGCTTAGGCACTGGATCAGCCACATAGTCGCGCAAATAAATATATCCTTTGGGATTAAAATTGCCCGGATATTTATGAACACCCAGATCATAGGAGGCATGATTGACAAAAACGGTTTCGTCCAGGGAGGAGATAATGACATGCACCCCTCCAATATCGGGCTGAGGTACTACTAATAAACCATGAAATCGTTTGGTGTTGCAGCCAATAATGGTAGAAGAAGCATAGGCTCCCGACTTATTGGATCGTATTATTTCTTTACTCAGAGAATATCCTAAATTGACAAGTTGTGTTTTATCAAACTGTATGTAGCTCATTCAAGAAGGTTTTGTGGTTAGTGAGACCTGGAGACAGTCATTTTGACTGTAATTTATGAATATTTAGAGGAATCAATTACAGAAGCTTTGTAATATATTTTGCAATTTTGTTTTGGAACATCTGAAAATTTCGCAATAAAAAGCACTCCTTGTTAAAATCAACTGATATAGCTGCCAAATGTTCATGAATCTTTTTTGTTGATACTTTGGCAAAAATATATAATAAAATAAGTTATCTGCTAATTTTCCCTTAGTTTGTTCTCTGACCCTATGGTGTATCGGTTTCAACAAACGGAGCAAATTATTAAAATTGATTTATATTTGTGATGCTGAAAGGGAAACAAAATCGTACATAATGCAAGAAACTTCTCTCTATATTTTAAACAAAGAAAATTCTATTGCAAACCATTTTCTGGCTGAAATAAGAAAAAGGGGATTCCAGGACGACCGGATGCGCTTTAGAAAAAATATGGAGAGGATTGGAGAATTGCTGGCTTATGAGCTCTCAAAATCAATGGCTTATCAAGCTGAACATATCACCACCCCGCTGGATACGATACAGGTTCCATTACTTTCCTCCCCTCCTGTCCTGATTTCAGTATTAAGAGCTGGTTTGCCTTTGCATACGGGGTTTCTTAATTTCTTTGATCAGGCCGACAGCGGCTTTATCGGTGCTTTCCGCCATTATGAAGAAGAGGAATCATTTACGATCGCTCTCAATTATTTCGCATACCCCGACATAACGCAACGGGCAGTTATACTGATTGATCCCATGCTCGCTACCGGAAAAACACTGGTAAAAGCAGTACAAAGCATTTTACAGCAAGGACAGCCAGCCGAGATTCATATGGCGGCAGCCATCGCAGCCCCGGAAGGCCTTGACTATCTTCGCCAACATTGCCCCTTTCCGTTCTCTTTGTGGATCGGTGCACTGGACGAAAAACTAAATAGCAATGCCTATATCGTTCCTGGTCTGGGTGATGCCGGTGACCTTTCTTTCGGTCCCAAACAGTAAAACCTGTATATAAGCCGAAAGGCTTACAGTGAAGTTTTTTTCTTAGGGTATTCGTAAAAGAGCACTTTGGCCTGATGGTTAGCTTTTACCTGTTGCCAATCATTGACCTCCAGTTGCAGCGCATATACACCTGTGGTGGCAATATTTTCTACTTTTTCATCACCCAAACCGTTCGCGAAATCTGTCAGTCCGGGATTATGTCCAAAAAGCATCAACATTTCAACTGCAGGAGAGGTTGATTGCACAATCCGCAACAGTTCCTGAGAAGAAGCATGGTACAAACTGTCAAGCCAGGATATTTTCTTTTTAGAGTAACCCAGTTGTTTAGCAATTTTGTTGGCTGTTTTGGCAGCCCTTGCTGCCGGACTACTAATGATCAAATCCGGTAGAATTTCTAACCCTTTTAGTCTTTTACCCATAGTGGGAGCATCCTCCTTCCCTCTCTTATTGAGGGGACGATCAAAATCATCCAGCGAAGGATCATCCCAGCTGGATTTGGCGTGGCGCACGAGATATAATATTTTCATTCTTTAAAATTAGATTAATGGAATTCCACAAAATAAGCCAATTAAGTTCTTAATTGCCTGACTACCTGATCAATAACTTAAATAAAATTATACAATAATCTGATTTGGCGAATAAAATACCTATATTGCCTCCTATTACATCAAATTTTATTTTATTATGCAAACTGGTATTATTAAGTTCTTTAATGAGAGCAAAGGTTACGGCTTTATTAAAGAAGATTTAACAAACAATGAGATTTTTGTGCATGTCACAGGTCTCACTGAATCTGTCCGCAAGGATGATAAGGTGGCTTACGATACGGTGGAAGGAAAGAAAGGATTGAATGCCATTAATGTGAAGAAAATCTGATTTTCGTAATGGTAATATAGAGTTATATTTTCGATTACGTTTACTGAGCTTTGCTTTCTACAAGCAAAGCTTTTTTATTGGAATTTCCACCCACTATCTTTATGTTCTGTATTTGCTTTGATGTGTAAGCCGGTACAGTTTTTACTGATCCAGCATAAGATCATAAACAAGGAGGCCTTTTGATTCCTATTGAGTTACCAGAAAAATATTATTTAGAATACTTCGAGCACTTGCTGGATTATGTACAGGATAAATACGCCCCCATAGTTAGCCAACAAGAAAAACAATTCATAAAAAAATTCTCCCTGCTGCCAGAAGATGCCCGCTGCCTGTTTGTCCGGCTGACGAATCGCAGGGGTTGTTATTTCAGAATAGGCAAACTAGCCTATGGAGAAATTCAGGACGTAAGGCAAACTTTGGCGCTTTTACTCAAAAAGAAATTTTTCACTTCCCTTTCCTCAAAACTTATACCCCATGCTGCCCAATGGCTTAACATATTTACCAAAGCTGAACTTTTAGGTTTTATCAAACTGCATCAACCTGATTTGAAGCCACAGGCCAGCCGGTTGAAAAAAGAGGAAGCAGTACAACTGATGCTGACGCAGGTGAATCTGATAGCCTTGTTGGATCATCTCCAACAGACCGATCCCGTCATTAAGGTCAATTATGAAGCGGAAGTGGAGATGCTGAAGTTTTTGTATTTCGGCAATATTCATGGCGATATGACGCAATTTGTGATCAGAGATATCGGGTATATCAAAACGGAGTCTCTGGACCCCAAAAAGCTACAGGCTTTGTTCAGAACCCGGAAAGAAGCGGAAGATAAATTTTTAATGTCTAAAATTTATCAGGAATTTAAAGATCGCCGTGATCAGTTACAGCAGCCAGCAGACGAAATCTATGACTGGTTTCAGGCACAAAAGATCACCCATGCTTCTCTGTGTGCCCTGGCACAACCTCAGTTTGAAAAACTCTGCCTGAGATTGGGAAAACTTCTGGAACAAAGTAATTTTCCCAAATTTGCCCTGGATGTATATCAGCAAACGGAAGCAGCTCCTTCCAGGGAAAGGCAAGTTCGTATTCTGCATAAATTGGGGCTGACACAGGAAGCCCTTGAACTTTGCCAGCAAATTCAGAATGCTCCCCTCAATGCAGAGGAACAGTATTTTGCTCATGACTTTTGCGATATCATCAGAAAAAAAAGAAAACTGAAAAGCACCACGCACTATCTTAAAAACAGCACAAGCATCGCATTGCCGGAAGAGGTTCGGGCATCAGTAGAATTAGGGGTCTTAGATTATTTCCGGCAGCAGGGTCATGAAGGGGTTTTTTCAGAAAATTATTTGTGGCGAGGTTTTTTTGGGTTAATCTTCTGGGATATCATTTTTGACCAGGATAGCGAAGCAATGCATAATCCTTTACAAACGGCTCCTTCTGATTTTCATACCCCTCAGTTCCTGAAAAAAAGACGCCAGCTGATAGAGCAGCGACTGCTGGTATTGTCTTACCCGGAGAGGTTTTACAACATCATAAGACATCATTTCGAAACAAAAATGGGAATGAGCAATCCATTGGTGGGTTGGCATGAGACCCTGTTGCCTCTGGTCGAAGAATGTTACAGGCGATTGAAACCGCCGCAGATCAAAAGCATTTTGCTGGAAATGGCCAAGAACTTAAAAGAAAATACCCGAGGATTCCCAGACCTGTTTATCTGGAACGAAGATTCCTACAGTTTTATCGAGGTAAAATCACCGAACGATCATCTCTCCGCACAACAATTATACTGGCTGCATTTCTTTGAGAAACAGAAAATAGCTGCTAAGGTTGTTCGGGTACAGTGGCAATCCTAATGTTGGCTCCAGGATTTGAACTCTTCTCCTTTCGCGTTGTATAAGCGGATAGAAATCTGGTCGTTAAAGGTCTGTTTCATTTGCTGGAGCACCTGGGTAATCTGGTCATTACTGCCATTGAATTCCAAAAGAAGCGCCTCTTCCCAAAGATCAGCTGTGTTGTTTCTTTGTTGGATCCTGCCCGCGGCATCTACATCAAAATAGTAATAGTCTCCTTCATCCAGTCTTTTTTCAGTAGCGCCAACGGCTTCTAAGTTACTCAGCAGGGTCTGGTAAACTCCTTTATTTTTCTGCTCCGGCTCATATTTAAGGGTCCCCCAAATTGTGTTATCAGGAATACGAAGCAGGTCAGTATTTTCCAGTAATAAGCCTTCTGGCTGCTCCATAGTCAGATGATATGCCTGGGAAGTCACTTTGAGCGTTCCCTGGTTGACCAGCTCATGCCCCACTTTAATGATAAGCTCATAATCTCCTTCCGACAAGTTTCCCACATCTATAAAAGCAGAAGCAGGGCCAATAGCATCCAGGCAAACGTCTGCTTTTTCCACGCCTGTCAGCTCAATACTGATGGTATTCCCCATTCGCTGCACGGCATGTGAAATCTGGTAGTTGATACAGGGAAAATCTTTTTCCGTTAAAAATTTGAACGTCAGTGTCCTTTCCTGTGGCTCCAGGTATTCCGCCAAACTAATACTAACATCACTTCCCAAGGTATTAACTTGCTCTTCTGATTCACCTTCACAGGAAATAAGTAAAATTGAGAAAAAGAGGAGAAGATGTGTAGGTTTCATGTGAAAAGGATAATAGCTTATATTTGAAAGACACATATGATCAGTGAAGGTTGTAAAAATTACTAAAACAACTACTCTATACCAAAACGTCACAATTCCGTTTGCATTGTAACCTAAAGTTACAATTTATAATTATTTATCAAAGGTAGCTGGAATTTTCCAACAACTTGGTATTATAAAAGGAAAATTAAAAATTTTCGTTTAATTCCTGAGAATGAGCATGATGAACCAAGCTAAACAAAAAGTAACCCCTTGGTTTAGAAGAGATTTTTATCCCTGAATTCTTCACAAAACGAAGAAAATCTTTCCAAAAGAAAAAAGTATCATAAGGTCTTAAATCCACAATTTTTTATATATTTTGCACACACAATTGGCTTTTAGTTAGAAAAATCAGGAGTTGTTTTTTGAAAACCATTCTTGATAGGCTATGTAAGTTAAACCATATATTTTCACCATATTTAAATGACTCGAATGGCTATGGAACAAACCTGGAGATGGTATGGCCCCCAAGACCCTGTGTCGTTGCCTGATATTATGCAAGCAGGGGCTACTGGTATTGTTACCGCTTTGCATGACATCCCGATGGGAGAAGTATGGACCATAGAAGCCATAGAAGCCAGAAAGCAACTCATAGCGTTTTACCCTTCCGGCAAGCCTACCGGGCTACGTTGGTCAGTCGTAGAAAGTGTGCCAGTCACAGAAAGCATCAAAACAGGCACAGGGGCTGTCAAGGAACATCTTGAGGTTTTCAAACAGTGTATCAGAAATCTGGGAGCTTGCGGTATTGATACGGTGTGCTACAATTTTATGCCTGTGTTGGATTGGACTCGTACCGACCTGGATTATCCCATGCCTGACGGCTCTACGGCCCTGCGGTTCGATGCTACCGCCTTTGCTGCTTTTGATATCTTTTTGCTGAAAAGGCCCGGTGCCAAAGAAAGCTATTCTGAAGAACAGGTTGAAAGAGCCAGTGCGTATGTGGCCCATTTAAAGGATGAAGAGAAATTTCAGCTACAGAGAAATGTCATAGCGGGCCTGCCCGGCTCTGATAAGGATTATAGCCTGGCAGAATTCCAGACAGTGCTGAATACCTATCAGGGCATAGATGAAGATGGGCTGAGACGCAATTTAATGCGATTTCTGGAAGAAGTTATTCCGGTGGCAGAAGCTGCAGGAGTGCGAATGGCCATCCATCCTGATGATCCACCCCGGCCCTTACTGGGGCTTCCCCGTGTTGTCAGCACAGAAGCTGATGCGGTCCGCCTTCTTCAGATGGTAGATTCACCAGCCAACGGGCTCACTTTCTGTACAGGTTCTTATGGGGTAAGAGCTGACAATGACCTGCCTGGGATGGTGCAAAGGCTGGGCACTCATATTCATTTTCTGCATTTACGCAGCACACAGCGAGAAGCAGACAATCAGGATAGTTTTTATGAGGCCAATCACCTGGAGGGTAATGTAGATATGTATAGTGTGATCAAAGCGGTCATCAAGGAAAAACAACGACGAAAACTGGCGGGTCGCACTGATGTGGAAATTCCTATGCGCCCGGATCATGGGCATAAGATGCTTGATGATTTACATAAAAAAACAAATCCTGGTTATTCGGCTATAGGGCGTTTACGCGGTCTGGCAGAATTAAGAGGACTCATGTTGGGCATTGAAAAATCGATGGAAACGCCCTCTTCCTGATCGCTTCCGTTTTAAAATTAAGCGTGTACTCAATTATTCTTTATCCACCCAGCGGAGCTCAAGCTCATGAATCTTTCGCTGGTATTCCTGTTCCTTCCTTTGCATTTCTTCTTGTGTAGCAGCCAATTCTTCCATGTTTTGCCGCATCTCCTCTTCCTGTGCTTTTAGCTCTTCTGCCTGTTGTTGCGCCTGTTCTAACAAATGCCTGGTTCTTACATTAACCCGGTTGCTTTGAATATAAGAAGCAATATTTTCCCCTAGTTTTTGAATAAATTCTATCTCATACTGTTCAAACTTTTTGAAGGAAGCGATCTCAAGAATACCTTCCACTATCTCATTTATTTTCAGGGGCATCACCAGTAGTGAAGTAGGCGTAGCCTCACCCAGACCTGAGGTTATCTTGACATAATCGGCGGGAACATCGGTCATGTAAAATGGAACACCTTCCAGGTAAGTTTGTCCTACAATGCCCTGACCCGGTAAAAAGGATTGTTCTAAATACTTTTTGCGGCTGTAAGCGTAGCAGGCTGCCAATTCAATTGCTTCTCCTTCATGTTCCTCCCGATCTCTGTTTACCACATAAAGCCCTCCTTGATTGGCTTGAAGATATTTCACGACCATCGCCAATATTTGATCAAACATTTCTTTTTCTTCAATAGTGCCTCTTAAAATATCCGATAAATGTGCAATACCCTCCGCAGTCCATTGTCTTCTCTGTTCTACACTCTTTGCTTCTTTCAACTTGATGAGATCTTCATCTCGCTGTATTTTTTCTCTTTGTAAGTGTTCTTTCTGCTGAATAGCTTCCTGACGCATTATATCACTTTCCTCTTCGGCTTTTTTATTGATAAAGGATAACCCCAAAACAGCAGCAATAGATACTATGATAGCTAAATATGTTGTCATATGACTTAGCCATCCATTTTTCAGGAGCATCACATATTCCTTTACATTGTTTTTTTCCAAATCCATCACTAACCAGCTTTTCAATACCGGAAAACAGACTATAGCCAAAATACATAGTATAGCAGCTCCAATAAGAAGAAACCTTTCTTTTACATCAAATACGACAAAGGGAACTAAAATAAAACTAACAGCTACTAAAAGAAGACTACCTATAGGTTCATCTGCCGGACCACACAAAAATGCATTGTATGCCGTCGCCTCCCAAACTGGCAATACAGCAACAAACAAACGAGCATATTTTACATAGCCAAAGGAATTGGCCACAATCACTCCCAAGCATGTAACCATACCTGCCAGAGGAATATAGACCAAAGAGGGCACATAGATGATAGAAAAAATCACAAAAGGGATAGCGATAGCAAAAACTAACGATAAAGCCGTGATATTGGTAGGCCTGATACGCCTCAACAAATAGGCAGGCAACTCCTCCTCATTGGCCCCTGCGTTTAAAATAGATGCGATGATACCTGTTCTCATGAAGTAGAAATAAATATTTGGAAACAACTAACTTCGCACGAAAATGGGAGAAATTTCTATTTTCCAGATGCCTGAAACCTTGAAAACCTCATGAGTGTAAGTTTATGTTTTAAATGAATAAATGAAACGGGCTGTAATATTTATCTTCGCTGCACTCAAAATAAGGCGTAAAAGAATTATCTGATTTAATATGGTCTGAGCTACTCGTTATGGAGGTAAGCGCCTTCAGATAAACAATTGATACAGACAGCTTTACTACAATATTTATAGAATTTTCATTACATAATTAAATTTTGATATTTGCTCACCAGCTTATACCTCAACGGTTGGATAAAAAAAAGGCATACCAAAAGGGATATGCCATTTCTCATTCAACTATTAACTAAAGCAGACAAAAACTTTTATTTCATTGGAAGTTTTGTTGCGCTCTTCAGAAAGCAGAACACTATTACTCCTGAAAATCAGACGCAACAGTTGCTTCAGTCCTACTTTTACTTTATTCACTTGCGGTTATATCCGGATATTACAATCAGACATTTTACAAGCCTTCAAAGAATCTTCTGCAGCAAAACACAGTTTTTACCACCCTTATTTTGTGTTACAAAAGTCAGGTTTTTATTTGTTGGTTTGCTGTGAAGCTTGACGGTCAATTTGTCTAGTTGATTGAATAATTGATCAAACATAAGGTTAATACTGATGGGATGTATAACAGGAGAAAGTAGAAACTTACCAGCGTAATAAATACTTTTCAACAGTAATTAACCTGTCAAAAATGACTAAGTCTTTTGATGAATTCAGTACTAGGGTTATTCCATACCCTGATTTTCAGATGAAAATCTGTCTATTCGAATGCTACGCCGTAAGAAAATTGTTGAATTTAAAAAATAATTATTATTAATTTACTTACGAATGTGACTTTACAATCCAGGAGAAAAAATCATGGTTACTTTTACTTCTATTGAATATATAAAATGACATTTGTAAGATAAAACTTACAAAATTGACTGAAAAACCAGATTTAATTAAAATAATTATAGGAAAATTATCTTTCCATCCACATTACAAGATGTAGGGTGCCTTCAGGTTATTAAAAACGGCGCACATCCTGCAATACCTCTTTCCATTTTTCTGCATGATGAATCAGATAAAAAAACTTTTCGGCTGTTTGGGCGGCATCGTCTAGTTGGTGATTTCGTTTCAGTGCCAGAAATTTATTCAGGGTACTAAAGTTTCGCTGGTCTACCTGCCTGATTGTTTCCTGCATGGCTGTATCTACCACACCGGGGGCTAAAGCAAATATTTTAAAAGAAGTTGCCGCTCCCTCTTCTTTCAGCTTATTCTGTTCTAAAGCTGCAACTTCGGACCACATATCTAAAGCAGCTTTGGATGCACAATATCCCGACCAGCCGTCTACAGGATATTTGCCCGCTCCTGAGCTCACATTGATGATAATTTTTTCAGCTTCTATATTTTGGTAAGCCTTCATAAAGCTATTCATCAAAATGGCCGGAGCTATCACATTGATATGGAAAAGTGCCTGAAGCTGCGTGGCCTCCAACCTGCCTATATAATTGACTTCACCCAAAGTACCTGCATTGTTAATCAGCACAATGCGATCTGCCTGTGAAAGGGCTGGGAAAAAATGAGTGACATTCTCTTTCAGTTGCTCGATATCAGAAAAGTCTATCTTGATGTGCCGGTAACGCTCATGTTGAAGCGTGGCCTGGCGGGAAAAACCCACCACTGTCGTATTTTCTTCGCGCAAAGCTCTTTCGGCTAATGCTTTGCCAATACCACGACTGGTTCCAGTGATAAAAAAATATTGCATAGGGACGAGGTTAAAAAAAAGAGGGAACCAATAAAACCATGATAATATACCAGTGCTTAAAAGCCAGCTTTATTGATTCTCCCCGGTAGATATCGTTACAAAATATACTGGCTTAAATCTTTGTTTTTCACCAGACCGGCCAATCGTTCTTTTACCATATCTTTGGTAATAGAGATTTTTGCATTGGGTGCAATTTTGTCGGGCACATCAAACAAATATTCATTCAGCAAATGGCTGACGACCGTATGCAAACGGCGGGCTCCTATGTTTTCTATTTCTGAATTGATTTGAAAAGCAATATCGGCGATTTCATCCAGGGCTTCATCCTGAAAAGTAAGTTCTACCCCTTCCGCTGTAAATAAAGCTTCATACTGTTTGGTCAAAGCATTTTTCGGCTCACGCAGAATCTGAGCAAAATCTTCTTTGGTCAGATCGTTCAATTCTACCCGTATGGGAAAACGACCTTGCAGTTCCGGAATCAGATCTGAAGGTTTGGCTACATGAAAGGCTCCTGCCGCAATAAACAGTATGTGGTCAGTATGGACAATTCCATATTTGGTATTGACAGCGCTTCCTTCTACGATCGGCAGCAGATCCCGCTGCACCCCTTCCCGGCTCACATCAGCGCCATTCCCACCCTGACGGCCTCCTCCAGAAGCTATTTTATCAATTTCATCCACAAATATGATCCCTGTATTTTCTGCTTTCTGAATAGCTTCTTCCTTCACCTCGTCCATATCGATCAGTTTGGAAGCTTCTTCTTCAATCAGAATTTTTCTGGCCTCTGCTATGGTTACTTTTCTTTTTTTACTCTTCTTGGGTAGCATGCCGTTGATCATCTCCTGAAGGTTCATCATAGAAACCTCATCCATCATACCGCCCCCTACCATGCCGATGCCCGGACCGCTACTTTGCTTGATACTGATTTCTATTTTTCTGTCATCCAGTTCTCCTTTCCGGATTTTCTCCCGGAACCGTTCACGGGTTCGCATGTTGAGCTCAGCATCGCTCATGGTCAAGCTACTTTCCTCCTCTTTGCCAAAGCCCAGAGAGGCCTGAGGTGCCTTACTGGTAGTTCCCGTTCCTTTCACAGGGGGAATCAACGCATCCAGGATAATTTCTTCTACCGCTTCTGATGCTTTTTCCTTGACTTCTTCCTTCTTTCTGGATTTTACCAGGTTGACAGCCTGCTCTACCAAATCCCTCACCATACTTTCTACATCACGGCCTACATAGCCTACTTCTGTGAATTTAGAGGCTTCCACCTTGGTGAATGGGGCGTCAGCGATTTTAGCCAGTCGCCGGGCAATCTCTGTTTTTCCTACGCCTGTAGCACCAATCATCAGAATGTTATTCGGAATAATTTCTTTCTGCATTTCAGATTTGACACTCATCCGCCGCCATCGATTTCGCAGGGCAATCGCCACATTCTTTTTAGCATCCTGCTGACCAATGATGTATTTATCTAGCTCTTCAACAATTTGTCTAGGTGTTAAATATTTATTTTCTTCTAACATGGAATTAGATTGTTATTTACTGAAAATCAATTGGTTAAGGTTTACCGCCATTGTCAGATGACTAAAGCCCCCACTTACGTGATAATATCCTCTGGCGAAATCCAACTGAAGGGCCTTCAACCGAAGCATAAACCCAAAGGACAAACCTGCCCCTCCGGTAACTTGTTGTAGTTGTAACGTACTTTTTATCAAATGGTTATAACCAACTCTGACATTGAAATGAGGGCTTAACAGGATTTCTCCCCCGAAAGTCAGGTGTCTGAAAACCTTGTTTGCCAGCCCAGGTTCTTCTTCATTAAATCTATAATAAGCATGTGTATCCTGCAAAATTTTATAAACAGACATATGAAACCGGAAAGGCATATACTGTGGTTTGAACGTTAACCCTAACCGCACATCCGTAGGTAAACGGGAATGGCTGGTAACGGTATAATCGCTCAACAGGAAGCCCAGGTTGCTAAACAACAGGCTGGCTGTAAAGTCCTGTGTAGGGTGTACAAAAGCCCCTCCTATGTCTGCCAGCAAAGCGGTGGCTCGATAACCGGCGATATGGGAAGTGGCTACTTTGATATTGGCGCCCAAACGGTAAAACCCAATCTGATGACTGTGGTTGAGGACCAGCGCATAATCCTGAGCACTAAACTCTCCCAGTGGCAAACCACTGATATCAAAACTTTCCAGCTTACCATAATCAAGGTATTGCACGCCCAATGCCCACACTCCATATTTATGAAAGTCATGAATGTAGGTAAATGTTCCATATTTTACATTCGCATAGAAAGACAGGTAGCTCAAAGACACAAATTGAGATAAAGTGGAATCACTATAAGCAGGATTGACCAGCCATTGGTTGGACTCTTTTACACTACCGGAATCCAATGACATGGTGGTCTGTAATCCTCCTAATGCCGTATTCCGCGCAGAAATGTTAAGATTTAGAAACTCAAAAGAAGCATTGCTACCAATTTGTGCGTAAGCAAATGGACGGATGATCACGACAAAAAATAGAACACTCAAAACTTTTGCTTTCATACGCCACTGAAAGCAGCAAAATAAGATGATATTTGAAGTTATACCAAAGCAAAATTGAAAAACTTTGACGCAGGAAACTAAAGTTCATAACTTAGACTTCCAGACATTCAATGAATTAAGAGCGCATGATGGCGTGACAATATCCGCAAGCATACAAACAACACCCAAAACTCTCAACCAAAAACACAAAACTTAGAACTCAGAACTATTAACCTATGAAATTCGGTCATCTTACCAATATTAATCAGGTAGATTTTTCGCTCCCACCCGATCCACCGGAAAACCTCACTGTACTCCGGAAGAACAAAATAACGCATGATTCTTTTCAATTTTTTTTTGGCTCGGCCCGATGGGGTGAAAAAGATCTAATTGGCAAAATTTATCCGCCCAAAACAGCAACCCGGGATTACCTTCATTATTATTCCCGGCATTTTTCCTGCATAGAAATGAATACCACCCATTATCGCATTCCCACAAAGGATATGGTCATTGACTGGCGGAAAAAAACTGCAGCCCATTTTAAATTTTGTCCAAAACTGCCTCAATCCATCAGTCACAGTAAAGATTTTGGTAAGTGGACAAAAGCTACCGAGCAGTTTGTGGAAGCAGTCGGAGCCTTTGAAGATCAGTTGGGCATGCCTTTCATGCAGCTCCCGCCTGAATTTTCCCCTCAGCAAGGACGAGAGCTGTTTGATTACCTAAAAGACTGGCCCAGGGAGATACCGCTGGCCGTAGAATTCCGGCATCCTGACTGGTTTGCACAGGAGCGCCTTAAGAACCGGGCTTTTACGTTATTGGAAGAACAGGGTATCATTGCTGTCATTACAGATACGGCCGGAAGAAGAGATGTCGTTCACCAAAGACTAACCACTCCCAAAACGCTCATCCGGTTTGTGGGAAATCGACTTCATCCCTCAGATTATCAGCGGATAGACAACTGGGTACAGCGGATAAAACACTGGAAAGAAGAAGGGTTAGCCGAAATCTATTTTATTGTTCATCAGCCTGAAGAACACCTTTGTGTGGATCTGGCCATCTACCTGGTCGAACAAATCAATGCAGTATGCCAATTAACCATAGCACCTCCGCGAACTTTATCATTGGGAGAGCAGCAAAGTCTATTTTGAGAAATCCGGAAATCATCGTATTTTAAACCATCACTGCTCAATCCTTGTTGAGAAAGTAAGAAGAACTTCAGGAAATTATTCCAATGTTAACACTCAACGCATAATCCTTGATGTCCGACACACGAACCTACTATCATTTTTTGCTTGCCATAGGAGTTTTATTTCTATTTCTCCTTTCTTCCTGTGAGGACACCCGCACACTGGAAGTGACCGCTACTGCCTATAATTCTGTTGAAGCCCAGACCAAAAAAGGAGATTCTCTCACCACTGCCTGGGGAGAGCAGTTGCAGCCAGGGATGAAAGCCATTGCTGTTTCCAGAGATTTGATACAGGAAGGCCTCGATTATAACACCAAAGTTAAAATTGAAGGGTTGCCGGGGACTTACCGGGTAGTTGATAAAATGAACAAGCGTTGGACCAATCGCATCGATATTTACATGGGAAATGAAGTAGCTGATGCCAGAGAATGGGGAAAACAAAAAGTCAATATTACCTGGGCGATAGATTAATTATAAAAAAAATACCCACAATCAGATCTAATCTTTAGCTTTGTTCCTTTCTTCCTCCCCAATTTTTATTGAAAGTATGCCATGAAAGTTACTTACATTTTTTTGCTGGTGCTGTTCACCGCTTGCGGATATTTCCATCCGGTGAAAGCTCAGTTTGAAACAGACTCTCTCCCTTCAGACACCAAGCTTCTGGATGAAATCACAATTGTAGGTTTCGATGACAACCAGGAATTATTAAAAACACCTGGGGCTGTCGGACTGGTAGACCGTGAAATGATCAAAGCATATGATGAGACTTCAGTAGTACCGGCCATGAACACCATTCCGGGGGTCAGGATGGAACAACGCTCTCCCGGTAGCTATCGGATTGCCATACGGGGCAGCACCTTACGGGCTCCCTTTGGCGTTCGTAATGTTAAAGTTTATTGGAACGATATCCCTTTTACCGAACCATCCGGCAGTACTGATTTCAATTTGCTGGATGTGATTAACATGGGTCAGATAGAGGTCATTAAAGGTCCGGCCGGCAGTATCTACGGAGCAGGTACCGGTGGTGTGGTAAACATCTATAGCGAACCGGAACAGGAATCCTTAAACCGGGTGGGCGTATCTTTGGGTTCTTACGGGATGAGACGCCTGGAAACCAGCCTGCATACCACCCATGAACAACATACCTTATCTTTCAAATATGCCCATCAGGAAGCGGAAGGTTACCGGGAGCATTCTGCCCTGGACCGGGATGTATTACAGCTGAGTGGTGGGTTCTCCTTTTCCAGCAAATCAACTGTGAAAGCGCATCTGCTGTACTCGGATTTGTTTTATGAGATACCGGGAGGGCTGAACGAAGAGCAATATGAGGCTGACCCCAGGCAAGCCAGACCTGGTAATGCCTTTGCGCAAGGTAGTGTGGAATCTAACGCCAGTATCCGTCAAAAATACCTGCTTTTCGGTCTGTCTCAGGATTACCGGTGGCATGACAATTTCTCTAATCAAACCGTACTCTACGGCGATCTTAGTTTTTTTGAAAATCCTTTTCTTTTTGATTATAAAAGAGATAGCCAGACAGGGGGCGGTGGGCGTACCCGTTTTCAGTACGATATACCTATCGGGAGTGTAGCAGCCTCACTGGTGGCAGGTGCCGAATATCAGACCGCTTTGAATGTCTCCCGAAACTTTGGCAATCAGGGAGGACAACCCGACACCTTGAATTTTGACGATGAACTCAGAAGCTGGCAGGCCTTGTTTTTTGTCAAAGCCAACCTGGACCTGCCCGATCAGTTTTTTCTGACCCTTGGGTTAAGTCACAATCAACTGAACTATGATATTTACCGCCTGGTAGACGTGGCGCTTGATAGTGCTTACCGGGTAGAGAAAAATTTTGACCCTGTCTGGACTCCCCGGCTCGGATTGGTCAAACAGTTTGATCATATGGCACTCCATGCCAGCATCAGCTATGGATTTTCACCCCCCGCTATAGAAGATGTCAGAACCAATGAAGGCAGTATTAACCTTGACCTGAAACCGGAAAAGGGCATTAATTACGAATTAGGATTCCGGGGCAATACCTTTCGGAATAGGCTCAACTTTGACCTTACCGCCTTCTACTTCAAACTCGACGAAACTATCGTACAACGGCAGTCTGACAGAGGCACTGTTCTGTTTGTCAATACGGGAAATACGGACCAGAGAGGTTTTGAAACAGCCCTAACCTGGTTTGCCATCACGGCTTCCCCCAACTTTATTACTGATCTGGAATTTCGTTCTTCCTACACTTTACACGATTTTATCTTTAAAAATTATGAAAAAGAGGAAGAAGACTTTTCCGGAAATGCTTTAACGGGCGTAGCCCCGCATATATGGGTTACTTCTGCCCTATTGCACACCCAGCCGGGTATTTATCTGAACCTCACCTACAACTTCACTGACGAAATTCCGCTCAATGACGCCAACTCGGTTTATGCCGACGCCTATCACCTGGTGATGGCCAAAGCCGGTTATCAAAAATCATTTAATGAACAACTTGGCATGGAGATCTTTGCCGGTGTGGATAACTTGTTTGATGAAAAGTATAGTTTGGGAAATGATCTGAATGCCATCGGTAACCGTTATTTTCAACCGGCTCCCGGGCGCAATTACTATGGTGGTGTAAAATTATTGTTCGGAAGCTAGTTGGCTCTTCAACCTGTTGAAATAACCAGATTGTAAGTTTTAATCAGCAAGCACTGCATGTAGTAAAATTCTTAAGGTAGGGTATCGGGGCAATTGACTCCCTTTTCAACCCTTGTCATTTTCCTCAGAGAGTCGCTCGCAAGGTAAGGATCAGATTTCTCCCGGGTGCGCTAATACCCGATGAATAAGGACGGTAATGTTTATCCAATATGTTTTCCATACCCACCTGCGCCTGTAAATTTTCATTAATTTGGAAAGAGCCCATCAGGTTGAGGGTATACCAGGCCAATGCTCCTTCGGGTGTGTACAGGTAAATCTCACTTCTTTCGGAAGGCGGTAGATCTTCATAAGACCGGGAACCATGATAGCTGACATAAAATTCTCCTCTCCATTTTTCATGCTGATAAGCCACTGAAGTTCTTCCGAATAAGGGTGTCGTATGACGCAATGGTATATTTTCTTCATTATCTCTGCCGGTATTATAAGAAACAGAAGAACGTACAGTCCATGAATCACTTAATGAAGCAGCCGCATTAAAGCTCAAACCCCATATGTAAGCCCGTCCCACATTGACCAATGCCTGTACACGGCTGAGTTCACCATCATACACCAGGCTATCCTGTCCGTTAAAGGTGAAATCTCGGCGCACCATCGCGTCTCGGAGCAGGGAGTAATATGCCACTCCATAGATCTCGATTTTATCCAGTAAGATTTTGGTAATCCCTAATTCTGCGTTGTAGGAATATTCAGGACCAAGACCAGGGTTAGGAACCACCACACTTCCGGGTTCAGAGTCGAATACTTTTCCTACATCATCCACATTGGGGGCTCTGAATCCGGAGGAAAGCATTCCGGATATTTTCCAGGTGTCGTTGGGTCTATAAACCAGGCCAGTGCTACCGCTGAGGGCTCCCGTATGTACCTGGATTTCATCGAACGGAAAATTGTAAAATGTTTTATCCTCAAAAAGCGAACGAAGCCAAATACGACTGTATCTGACACCCATATGAAAAGTAGACGTCTCATTGACATCCCACTGATGGTTCAGATAAACGGCTGCGCTACCATAGGTACTGCCACCATCCGGATAACGGGTACTGGCTGGGGTGCGCTCGCTGGTTCCGATGTCAGTACGATGTGCCTGTGAACTTATGTCGTTGAACACACCTTCTATGCCGTAAAACAAATGTCTATCATCTCCGAGCACTTTGTCAGCATCAGCATTCAAGGTATAGGCTCCGACCTTCTCTGTACGACTTCTCAACTGCTGGCTTCCGAAACTCCGGTCATGGCGGCTTTCCTCCATCGCCTGGTAAGCCACTGTTATCTTCATTTCATCATACCAGTTATTTTTATTGATGAGGTTGATCTTTCCATAGTGCATCATCCACTTTTGCGGACCATAATACCAGGCGGCATTTTCCGGTAAGTCGGTTTCATCGTAAACAATTAACCGGTCATAACGGGGAATATCAGAGGTATTACTATAGATAAAACCATAAGTAAACGAAACAGCATCGACTGGACGAAAACGAATTTTTTGCATCAGGTTCCACTGACGATAGCCTGAGGGAACCTGCCTGTTTACATTATTATTTTCTACCAAGGAGTCTTCTCCTTCCCGATGTACTACGTAATTAAGTCTTTTACCAAAATTCGGATATTTTTCAGGTCGTCTGCCTCCGGCTCTCAGATCGCCAAAGTCGCTATAGGTAAAACTGCTAAGAGAAGCCCATCGATGGGTCCCCCATGACACTTCTGCATGTCCGGTTTTTTCCTGGTTAGCAGAAGAGTGTCTTACAAACATATCCGAAGACCAGCGTACTTTATCATTAGAAGAAAACACAGGCTGCCTGGTATGAAAATCCATGACCCCACCCAGGGCATCACTTCCATAAATAACAGAACCCGGACCAAAAATTACTTCTGCTTCTCCGATTAAGGCCGGATCAATGCTGATTACATTTTGCAGATTACCACTACGAAAAATGGCATTGTTCATTCGAATGCCATCTACCACAATAAGAACCGAATTGGCCGCAAATCCACGGATCATAGGACTCCCCCCGCCCAACTGGCTTTTCTGTACGAACACCTGCCCTGTATTTTCCAGCGCATCGGCTGCGGTTTGAGGATTTCGGAAAGCGATAGCTGATGGCATCACGGATACTATATGATGAGGGATTTTGTTTTTGCTCTGCTCCCAGCGATTTACTAATATGAGTGCTTCTTCCATTTGAATTACCTTTTCCTCCAGGGCTATGGTATAATTCCGCTGCCTCAACTGTTCATCTGTCATCCATTGTTGTTGATAGCCGGGGTGTTGGAAGTACAAGGTATCTTCCTGACTGAAGGGAGCAAAATCAACCTGCCCATGGCTATCTGTTTGCCGGAAAATGTTTTTATCCTTGGAATAAACCGAAACATTGAAAATACCCTTTCGATTGCCGGCGTCTACCACCTGCAGGGTTTGTGCATAGAGAGTGGCAGCTATGTTAAAAGTTGCAATCAAAATGATAAATAATTTTTTCATAGTATTGCAATATTAATTATATTCGTCCAGCTTTATTGAACACGACTCAAAAAATAATCCTAATTTTAAAATAATTCTTAAAATACTAAGTGTAATATTATAAGAAGGTTTAAATAGGAATATTTTAATATTTTATTTTTTTTGCATTCAAATGAGCTATGGTCACTTAGTACTTTTTGGTGGATGATCATGATTCCTAGTTTTTAGGAAGCATTCTATTTAAGTCTGTGTTCTTTCATTTTTTGTTCATTTAGCTCTTGATATCTGTTCACTGCAATACTATAAAACTGACAATTATTTTCATGCTTAAAAAAAATTTCCGGCTGAGTATTTTTCTTATTTTTTTCATTTCCTATTGCTTCGCCGATGGCGAAAAAAAAATTAAAGAACTATATGCCCACCGCATTGTCTCTCCTCCTAAGATCGATGGAGATTTAAAGGAAGAGGTATGGACTCAGGTTGGCTGTAGCGCCACCCAGTTTGTACAAAGAAATCCTCATCCGGGAGGCTTACCCACAGCACCTACTGAGGTTAAGGTACTGTATGATAACAATGCTATTTACATAGGAGCCATCTTGTATGATGTAGCAGCGGACAGTATCATGCGGGAATTCACCTTACGAGATGATATTGGTTTTTCCGATGTATTTGGGGTATATTTTGATACTTACGATGACGATATCAATGCCTTTGAATTTTTAGTAACTGCAGCCGGTGTACAGATTGACAGAAAGTGGACAGCTATGGGTAGAGATGAAAGCTGGAATGCTGCCTGGCTGAGTGAAACAAAGATAGAGGGTACAAACTGGTATGTAGAAATGGAGATTCCATTATCGGCACTCCGTTTTCCTAAAAAGCCCATTCAACAATGGGGGATTAATTTTCGCCGCACTATACAGAGAAACCATGAAACCAACTACTGGAATGAAATTAATCCGGAAACCAACGGTTTTGTCAATCAGTTTGGCAATATGAGCGGTATCATGAATATCAAATCTCCTATTCGCTTATCCATTTCTCCTTATATCTCTTCTTATGTCAACCACTACTCCGGTGACAGCGAAAACCCTGCCGGCGCTTCCAATAAGATAAACGGAGGGATGGATCTTCGTTATGGCATTAATGATGCTTTTACCCTGGATATGATTCTGGTACCTGATTTCGGTCAGGTGGTTTCTGATAACCGAGTGCTCAACCTTTCACCATTTGAAGTACAGTACGGTGAAAATCGCCAGTTCTTTAAAGAAGGTACTGATTTATTTGAAAAAGGTGGTTTTTTTTATTCCCGCCGTGTCGGCGGTAAACCCCTGCTTTATGATGAAGTGGAAAATCAATTACTGGAGCAGGAAGAAATTCTTATTAATCCTCAGGAGAGCAGCCTGATCAATGCTAGCAAAGTATCAGGCCGAACCAATAGTGGTTTAGGGATTGGCATATTCAATGGACTGACTCAATCAATGTATGCCACCATAAAAAATTCAGAAAGTGGTACCCAAAGGCAAGTACTTACTGCTCCCCTCACCAATTATAATATTTTAGCAATTGACCAAAATTTAAAGAACAATTCATATGTAAGCCTGATCAATACCCATGTGCTTCGCCAAGGTAATTTTTATGATGCCAACCTGACAGGGACTACTTTTCGCTTTGCCAATGGCCGTAATACTTTTGCTGTCTCCGGGCGGGGTGCCATTAGTCAGCAATATGGTTTAGAAAATGAGGACGTCTATGGGTTTACATCTTCTCTTACGCTGGCAAAGATTGGCGGAAATTTCCTGGCTTCTATCACCAATTACATTGAAAGTGATACTTATGATCCTAATGATCTGGGTTTTCTGGGGGCCAACAATGAATTCCGCACTTCTGCCAACCTGGGTTACAATATTTACAAACCTTTCTGGCAATTACTTAATTTGTCTACAGACTTGGATGTAAGCTATCGTCGCCTTTATCATCCTTTCACCTATACTGGCTTTGATCTTTCTGCGGCTGTCCGTGGTACTTTCAGAAACTATTTTTATGTAAGCGTAAACTATAACACCTCTCCCTTCAAGTCATATGACTATTTTGAGCCAAGGGTAGCCGGAAGGTATTTCGTAGAACCGGCCTATAATTACCTCGGCTTTTATATGAGCACTGATGGGCGTAATCGCCTGGCCCTGGGTAGCTCTTTTGGCTATACAGATTTTGATTTTGATAATAAAAGGAACATTCGCTTTGGCATCAACCCTCGCTTCCGGGTCAACAATATGTTGTCTTTTTCAGGCAGTATCAGTTATAATAATCAGTTGAACAGTATTGGTTTTGCTGAGCAACAAGAAGATTTGGTAACCTTTGGCCGACGAGATATCAATACAATCAGCAATATCTTTAATACCAAGTTTACTTTTAATAACAAAATGGGTCTTTCATTTCGGATGCGGCACTACTGGTCCTCGGCTCAGTATAAAGAGTTTTATACTTTAGGAGATCAGGGAGATCTGCTTGGTAGTAATTATCAGGAGAGCGAAGACCGAAATTACAATGCGTTTAATATAGACATGGTCTACTCTTATACTTTCGCTCCTGCCAGTGAGATCAGTGTAGTATGGAAAAACAGCATATCAGAAGATGAAGATGCCGTCGTTCACAATTATTTTTCTAATGTTCAGGAGCTGAAAAGTTTACCTCAAAACAATACGGTCTCGGTCAGGCTATTATACTATATTGATTACGGTATGTTGATGAAGAAATTCCGAGGTCATCCTACAGAAATCATATAAATACAATAGATTGCTTTGTAAGCCAAAAAATCTCTAAGTCAAAAAAAAGAGAAGCACTTTTCTGTTGAACAAAGGCTTCTCCTAAATTTTTTTATCGGAACAATACTTAGCGCAAAAGACTGCCTGTTTATAAGGCATCACTCATGAGCACGTTGACCAGATTCAGTACTTTTTCCCGGGCTTCTATGAACCGGTTCATCAGTTCGTAATACTCCTTTTCCAATAACATTTCTTCTGTTTCATCAAAAAACTCTTTAATAAAGATAGCATATAAGGCCAGTCTTTTGATATACCCTTTGTTATCTAGAAAATAAGTACGAACCTGGGTGTTCAATTTATAAAGACTGCTCTGCTCAGTCATTAAATACTTATTAAAGGTCCACTGGAAATCATCACAGTAGTTGACAAAAGTAAAATCTGTAAAGAATTTATCTTTAGGCAAAACCTCTTTAAATTCATTATAGAATCTTTCAGCAGATTCAGGGAGTTTTAGGAGTTCCGGATATTTTTGCATCACAAGAAATCTTAAATTAACTTTTTATAATACAATTTTATATTATTTTAATTCAATATAAAAGATAGTTGGATATCAAAGACAACATGCTTTGCTTTCGATGCATTAACGTGAAAAAAAAAGAAAAAGGCATTTATTAAATAAAAAATTACTCAGATAGGTTAACTTTGATTTCAAGATGATACGTAATCGCCCTATAAAAATAAGGCCTAAATAACAAAGGGTTTAAACCTTTTGAAGTACATAACGATAATGCTTCCTCAAAAGATTTTCAGTTATTAAGTCCTTATTACCTGCAATATGTAAAAATAAAACTTGAAAATATTTAGAATAATTAACTTTTTTCCAACCAACTCTGATAGCTGAGGCTATTACGATTCATCAACAAGCTCCTTAATTTCAGGAGACTTCATCATAGTAGTATTAAACGTTAAACGCTTTTTTGCCCATGTCCAGGCATCCTGATATGCAACCCAACGCCGTAAAACGAATTACCACCCATCAAATGCTTGCCATGAAAAAACGGGGGGAAAAGATAGCCATGCTTACCGCTTATGACTTTTCTATGGCCAAAATTATTGATGAAGCGGGCATTGACATTATTCTAGTAGGTGATTCTGCCTCCAACGTCATGGCCGGCAATGAAACCACCTTACCTATTACGCTTGACCAGATGATCTATCATGCTACCTCCGTAGTCAGAGCCATTAAGCGAGCCTTTGTATTGGTAGATATACCTTTTGGATCTTATCAAGGAAATTCTTCAGAAGCATTGAGGTCTGCGGTCCGCATCATGAAAGAATCAGGCGCTCATGGGGTAAAAGTTGAGGGCGGTCAGGAGATCAAAGAATCAGTAGTCCGGATTATCAGTGCGGGCGTTCCGGTGATGGGCCACTTAGGACTCACACCGCAATCTATCTATAAGTTTGGCACCTATTCAGTAAGAGCCAAAGAAAAAGATGAAGCAGATAAGTTGTTGGAAGATGCCTTGTTGCTGGAAGAATGTGGCTGCTTTGGAATAGTACTTGAAAAAGTCCCTGCTGCTTTGGCCACTAAAGTGTCTGAAGCCTTGAGCATTCCTACCATTGGTATCGGGGCCGGTGGTGGAACCGATGGTCAGGTATTAGTGATGCACGACATGCTGGGTATCACACAAGATTTCAACCCCCGCTTCTTGCGCCGTTATGCAGATCTGAAAAATGTTATTGATCAGGCTGTCAAGCATTATGTACAGGATGTGAAACAAAAAGAGTTTCCAAATTCTACGGAAAGTTATTGACAGGGCATAACTGTTCTCTAACATTTAATAATAGGAACAAGAAGAGTGTACTACCCTAACTGTTGCTTTTTTCTACACTTTGGGGAATAATGCTTCTTTTTTTCTGTTGATTAACCAATACACTAAAAACCCTCTTTCTTTAACTACCTGTAAATCAAATTAATACAAAAGATGGCATGGTGTTTCTTAAGAAAGATAGCATAACATAATTACCTATCTTTCGGTCTATTCCCCGGATATGAGAAATATTTTGATTACGCTATTTGTATTGTTGGTTGGAAGTGTAAGTGTCGCTTACGCTCAGGAAACAGAAACTTTTCAGGATTATTTAATGCTCTCAGAGTCGGAGCCCAGCCAGGAGTTGGAGAGAGAAATTTCTTATGAAGAACTTCCGGAGCATGTTCAGTTTGCTTTTGAAGAATCTCCCTATTCTATGTGGAAAGTAGATAAGGTTGTCCAGTTAGAAACCACTGTAGAAACAGAAAGTGGTACCACCTATTATCTAACAGTTAGCAATGAGGCTGATAGGCTTGTGATTTCCTATGATCAGGGTGGATACCCGATTGAATAAACGCTCACTCATACATATATATATACTCAAAATAAAAAGCTTTCGGCACCCCTATCTGGGAGTAGCAGAAAGCTTTTTTGTTGCATAATTTTATTTCTATTGATTTCCATCTAAATTTACTTATTGAGCAAAGACTGAATGGCGATTTTTGCTTAATTTTAAATCCAAACTCCATTTTTTCTTTTAACTCATAAACTTTGCTCCCAAACAGAGTTGTAATTTCTAGGAGATTGTTCAGTATACAGCCTATAAAATAAGAAAGCTGTACGCTCGTTAAAAAAGACTGACAAAGGAACAAACCACTGATGGGATCTATTTACATTATGTACATCACAACAAAGAAGTAAAATTAACAACAGAATACCCCGCTCATGCCGAAAGTTTTAATAGTAGATGATGACGCCTCTTTTTGCACGCTTTTAAGAACATTTCTTCGTAAGAATCATTATGACACGGAAGAGTATTATACAGGAAAAGAAGGTATAAAAGCAGTATATGAAAAAGATTTTGACATTGTGCTGATAGATTTCAGGCTGCCTGACCTGGATGGTTTAGACCTTTTAAAAAATATAAAAAAGAAATACTTTCATCTGCCGGTCATTATAATGACCAACTATGCCAATATCAAAACAGCCGTAAAGGCTATGCAGTTAGGTGCTTTCGAATATGTGACCAAACCCATCAACCCTGACGAAATTTTGCTCTCCATCAAAAGCGCTTTGGAAGCCACCAAAGAAAAGCAAGAGGACAAAGCAAGTGTTACCCCCAAAAAACTACATGGTAGGACGCTGGCCTTTGTGCAGGGAACTACCAGCAGCGCCAAGCAGGTCCAGAAACATATTGATTTGGTTGCTCCCACCAATTTATCGGTTATCGTACAGGGGGAAAGTGGCACAGGAAAGGAATATGTTTCCCGCATGATTCACCAGAAAAGTTCCAGAAGAGACAAACCTTTTGTAGCCCTCGACTGCGGCGCCCTTTCTGAGGAGCTGGCAGGCAGTGAACTTTTCGGGCACATCAAAGGGGCTTTTACCGGAGCCTTACACGACAAAATTGGTGAATTTCAGGCCGCCAACGGTGGTACCCTTTTTCTGGATGAGATCGGCAACCTTTCTTATGAAATTCAAATCAAACTACTCCGGGCCATACAGGAAAGAGTCATTCGGCAGATTGGAAGTAACAAAGATATTCCTGTGGATGTAAGACTCATCGTGGCTACTAATGAAGACTTGGATGAAGCTGTCAAGCGGGGTGACTTCAGAGAAGATTTATTCCATCGTGTGAATGAATTCAAGATTAAAGTACCTGCCCTGAGAGAAAGAGCCGAAGACATTCCTCTCTTTGCTGAGCATTTTCTTAACCTGGCCAACCAGGAACTTAACAAAGAAATACAGGGGTTTGAATCGGAAGTGATGGAGAAACTTCAGGCCTATAACTGGCCTGGCAATATCAGGGAGCTCAAGAATGTAGTACGAAGAGCCGTGTTATTATCTTCTGATGAACTGGTAACGCTGGAAACACTTCCCCCGGAAATCGTAGCGCCTGTGACCCAGCATTTTATGAAAGAAACCGTTTCCACGGTCAGAGATGAGGCTGATCTGAAAGTAGTAAAGCACAAAACGGAAAAAGCTATTATAGAAGAAACGCTGATCAAAGTAAAATACAACAAAACATTAGCCGCCAAAGTACTGAATATTGATCGTAAAACACTCTATAATAAAATCAAACGCTATAACCTGGATAGTTAAAACTAACTTAAGAAGCTTTCTGGATTAACCGGCTGACCTCTTCTTCCACCCGTTTGAGCAGGCCTCTGGTTTGCTCTATAACCTGTTTGATAAGTTGTGCTGTGTGGGTATCCCAGGCTGATTGAACAGTGGAAAGCAGTTCTAACTTTCTTAAATCGGCTGCAAGCTCATGCGATTCCAACTGTTGTACGCCTGATACCATTTTGTGTGCATGAAAAGAGGCTTTCTGAAGATCCTGGGTTTCTAAAGATTCCACTAATTGCTCCAGATTGTTGGCATTGGTCGTGAGAAAACTTTCCAGATACTGAGCCAACATCTCATCATCGTCGCCTGTAAACTTTCGTAAATTTTTTAAAGAGATGGATACTGGCAGAGAGATGAATAACTCCTCCTGCAATTCCTCTCTGATTTCTTCTATGAATGCCTCACTGGCTGTATCATGGTGGTATTGCTGTCCCGACGGTTTCAGGTATTTATGCAGAAGTTGGTACATCTCTTCTTCGTTAAAGGGCTTCAGGAGATAATCATCCATACCGGCCGACTGATAGTGTTTCCAATCTTCTTTCAGGATGCGGGCCGTAAATGCGACAAAGGGTATCCTACGGGCTGAAGCAGACGCCAGTGCTTTTACCCGACGTGCTACGGTCTCTCCATCCATTTCAGGCATCTGAAGATCACATAGGATAAGATCATAAGATGCTTGCTGAAATAACTCGATTCCCTCCTTTCCTGTATGCACCATCGTTGCATCTACACCCCATTTGTCCAGAATAATTTTTACCAATCGGGTGTTCAGCTCATCGTCGTCTATGACGAGCACCTTATAGCCATCAAAGCTGTCTGTCATTTGAGGCTGTGACTGTATCTGTGCATGAACAGCCTCTTCTGAAGATTTTTCAAATACCAACAAGACGGTGAATACGGATCCTTTGCCTTCTTCGCTATTCACCTCTATTCTACCCCCCTGTGCTTCAATAAGTTTCTTGCTGATGGTGAGCCCCAGCCCTGTTCCACCATATTTCCGGGTATTAGAGGCATCTGTCTGGCTAAAAGCTCCAAAGATTTCTTTCATTTTTCCCAACGGAATTCCCACGCCAGTATCTTCAACGCTGATCTGAACTTTTATCTGCTTCTGATTGGCCGCTGCCAGCAGACATTTTACACTTACGTGGCCTGTTTCGGTAAACTTGATAGCGTTATATATTAGGTTGTATAACACTTGTTTTAAACGGAAGGCATCGCCACGCAAGAATCTGCACTCATCACCCCGGGTATGATAATGAAAGTCCAAGCCTTTTTTCTGTGCCTGGGGAAGTAGATCGGTATGAACTTGCTGTACAACTTGAAAGATGTCAAAGGCAGATTTTTCGAATTTTAATTCTCCGGCCTCAATTTTAGAAAAGTCCAGGATATCATTGACCAGAGAAAGAAGATGTTCTGAAGAATTGTCAATAGCCTGCAAGTATTCAGATTGTGTATGATTCAGAGAAGTGGCTTTCAGCTGTTTGGTGAATCCTAAAATGGCGGTCAGTGGTGTACGAATTTCATGACTCATATTTGCCAGAAAATCCTCTTTTACCCGGGCCAGCCGTTCTGCATCCAGTTTAGCGGCCTGTAGTTTTCGTTTATAATAATCGCTTTTGGTAATGTCTGCGAAAATAAGGTAAATAATGATAGCGGTAATGAGAAGGACGGCGGCCAGAATCATTCCGATACGGGAAAGGGACTGTTCCAACGTATATTTGGCAGCGTCAGTCCGTTCTTCCGAATTTGCTTGTTGTTGCTCTTTGATTTGCCCAACCAGTTGGTATATGTTATCCATCACCTGCGCATTATTGGTCAGGTATTCTAGCTCCTGCTGATCCAGACGCCGTTGAATAACAGCCTGCTCCCGCCTGACACCTCCTAAAATCATTTTCACAGAATCGGCGTTCAGCCTGAAAATAGAATCCGGCTGAATAGGAAGTGATTTTTTTAGCGCTTCAGAAACATTATTTTTCGGTTGAAAGATGCGCCCTATAATGCCTCTGCGTTCTTCTATTTCCTCCGGCGTTTCCTGGGCTTGTGCAGAATCTTCCTGAATTTTCTTTTTAGACTGTATCTGCACTTCCAACTCTCTCAGTGCCTTGTTATAAAAATCAAAGTTGTCTCTTTGTTCTTTTATTTTTTTAAAATCCTCAAAGCTGACCAGCTTCACATTCAGTAAAGCAAGTACTGAATCCAGTTTTTCTTCTTTGTTGTAGTCTACATCCCGCTTAAGTTGCTGGATCTGCTGATCAATCTGCGCTTTTTGATCATAAAACCTTTTTAGTTTATCACTGGATAATTTGTCGTTGGATTTAGTAACTGTATATTCCTGAAGTGTATTCTCCGTTTTTGTAACTGTGACTAAGATGCTATCTATCTGTACAAGTTTCTTGTCGGGCTGCGCAATCACTTCCACAGAGTTTAACAGCTTATCAAAACTGATATAAGCAAAGTAAGATGCCGCGATAAAGGCAAGAAATACGAGGCCAAAACCAAAAATGACTTTTGTTTTGATGGCCGAGGTCTGACTTATCTTACTCAAGGTTCAAAAATTTAAATTTTTCAAGATTGAACTTCAAAATATTGTTCCAAACGCTCAAAAACCTCTGACAGTGTCTAAACGCATATTCCTCAACAATAATTTCGTAGTTTTTTTCTACAAATTGAGTAAAAAATCAACAGGAAAATCACCCCAATTAGTTTCTGCACACCGTATTTCCCCATTTATAAGGGGCATTTTAGGCTTTTGGCACCTCTTTTTACTTTTGGCATGCTTTTTCTATATGTAAGGTCAAGAACTTTTTAACAAATTAATTCAATAATTTTTACAATCTAACACATTTGTAACTATGAAAAGAGTTTTCATTATCCTAGCAGCTTTTGGACTTTTCACTTTCGCTACTGCGAACGCTCAAACAGAACCTACTCAGACTGAGGCAGACACTACCATGACTCAGGAGAACAAAACAGAAATTCAGTTCAGCGAGTTACCTGAAGCAGTTCAGACTGGTTTCCAGGATTCAGAATATGGCCAATGGGAAACTTCTACTGTATATGAAGTAACTACTGAAGAAGGTACTGCTTACGAAATCACTGTATCCGATGGATCAGAAGAAAAAACTTTAATGTTTGACGAAAGCGGTACATTAAAAGAAAACGAAGAATAATTTTATAAAGTAAGGGGATACTTCTTTGTTTATACTTCAGCCTCGGAATAATATTTCGGGGCTGATTTTTTTTATACCGTTTTGACCAGTACAGCGCCCGCATAGGCCGCCGCCAAGCCCAGTAAAATACTACCTACTATATATATTCCTAAAGCAAGCCCATGTCCCTGCTGTAGTAACCGCAGGCCATCTTGCGAGAAAGTGGAAAACGTGGTAAAGCCACCACAAAAGCCAGTGATCCATAAGCGGTTGCCCGACTCACTGAGCATTTCTTTACTCCAGAACCCGAATAAAATTCCAATCAGAAAAGACCCCACTATATTGACGACAAAAGTACCCCAGGGAAAAGCACCCTCCCAGGTTCTTTCAACAAAGTAATACACCAAAAAACGAAGTACACTCCCCAAGAAGCCTCCGGTTCCTACTAACAACATTGTTTTAAACAGATCCATAGAATCAGTGAAGCCAGGTATCAATTGCTAATATGAGCTTTTCTTAGGTCTTCCGCTGCTTAGCCTTAAAATTTCTTATCAGAAACATCTTTATTTTCCCATAGTTATCCTGCTCCTGCCACGACAGCCTTACTTTTTTTCTGGGACCGAAAGAAAGAGATAATTCTTTAAAAGTGCCTGTCGCCGTCTTGATGCTTTCTTCCTGCCAATATTGAAGTTCTTTGAAATAATATCTTCGGTGAAACCAATTGAAGGCAAATTGGATATCCATCCTGTTTTTGCTAACCAGTACTTTTTTATAACCGCTTAAGGTTTTGTAGCTCACAGCCAGCGCAACGCCCCCTGAAATACCCAGGACAACAGCCTGCCACCAGGGTCCTCCCGGATTTTGAAAAATACGGACCAGCATAAAAATAGCCAGCCCATAGGCTAGAATGATAAAAAAGACTAATGAAAAAAGTGTAGAGATTTTTGGTTTAGATACAATCATGAAAGCATGGATCAGCTTATGTGGTTAAAGGCCCTGCCTACATCAATGGAGGTCAAGGTATTGTTTGAGAACCAGAAACAATATGGTAAATAAGGTGGCAGTGTAGGTTACCCAAAAAACGCTACTATTTTTATGAAAAATTTTAACTTCCTGCCATCCTTGGGTATGCCGCAAATTAACAGGAATTAAGTCATGCCTTATCAATATAGGATACAAAGCTAAATAGTTATGCTGAATGAAAACCCCCTGATCAATTGTATTGAGGCCTTTTTGAGAAAAGTAGGGGTGGTAAGAACCGGAGGAAGCAGCGGTTTCCATGCTGAAACCAGGTTCCACCCATAGGAACAGGTACCCTATTATCACAACAAACAATCGATGCATAGAAAGCATTGATAAAGATAACGCAGGAAGAAAATAATGAAATAGATTTGCGATAGAACAAATATAATAAAATTAACCGTTTCGATTCTCATGATCCATTACCACATTTCTTACCAGAAACCACATCAGCAGTTTATTGATTTTCATTTATCGCTTACCGATATTCAGCAAGACAAAATTTTTCTCCAGCTTCCTGCCTGGCGACCGGGACGGTATGAGATCGGAAACTTTGCCAAAAACATTCAAAAATTCAGGGTAGAGGATGCAGTAGGCCAGTCCATACCCTTCCGCAAAATCACGAAAGATCGTTGGGAAATAGAGACACAAGGACAGACTGAAATTCATGTCTATTACAACTATTATGCGGCTACCCTGGATGCAGGCAGCACCTGGCTGGACGAACATCAACTGTATATCAACTTTGTCAACTGCATTATGTATGTCGAAGGCCGCATGGATGAAGCCTACACCGTGGCTTTCAGTCTGCCACCACAGTACCAGATAGCCTGTGGGCTAAAAAAAGTAAATGAACACATACTGGAAGCGCCTAGTTTTTATCATCTGGCAGAAAGTCCCATGATCGCCAGCCCTTCCCTCACCCACTGGCAGTATGAAGTGGACGGACACCTTTTTCATCTCTGGTTTCAGGGTGTTTGCCGGCTTGATGAAGCAGAAACAACCGCCCGTTTTGCTGCTTTCACCCAAGCGCAGATACAGACTTTGGGAGAATTTCCTTGCCAGGAGTACCATTTTCTTTATCAGTTTCTGCCCTACCGGGCTTATCATGGCGTTGAGCATTTCAATTCTACGGTGATCGCCCTGGGCCCCGCAGAACAAATACTGGAAAACACTAAAATTTATGAAGATTTTCTGGGTGTCAGTTCTCATGAACTCTTTCACACCTGGAACATTATCCGGATCCGGCCAGCCGAGATGATGCCCTACGACTATACACGGGAAAATTACTTTCCAACCGGTTTTGTGGCCGAAGGAATTACGACCTACTATGGGGATTTATTTTTGGCAAGAAGTGGGGTCATCACGAAAGAAGATTATTTTCTGGAATTAAATAAATTGTTTAAACGCCACTTTGAGAATTTTGGACGTTTTAATCATTCTTTGGTCGAGTCTTCCCATGACCTCTGGCTGGATGGATATGCGCCAGGGATCCCCCATCGGAAAGTTTCTATCTATGTAAAAGGGGCCATCATCAGCATGATTTTGGATCTTGCGCTGAGAAAAAATACCGGAAATAAATATTCCTTAGATGACTTCATGCGTATACTTTGGAACCAATTTGGAAAACAGGCGAAAGGCTATACCCTACAGGATTTGCAAAAGATAGTAGATGAATTGTCGGGGCATAGTCTACCGGATTTCTTTGATCACTTTGTCTGGGGAAAGGTTCCTGTGGAGCATCGCCTCGATGTCTTATTTCAAACGGTAGGCTGTTCGCTGAAAGAGATACCTTCCGCTTTCTTTGCTGAAAATCTGTTTGGCTTCAGAACCATACTAAAAGAAAACAAGTGGGTCGTCAGTGCCCTTGAACCGGGATCCATTGCAGACCATCAACTCCGGTTGGAAGATGAGATCATTGCCATCAACCAGCGCAGAGTCACCGATAGCGTGGAAGAGCTGTTAGCCGATCAGACTACTGTTACCCTCACAATTTTCAGAAGCCATTATTTACGTCAGGTAACGCTCGAGCACGATGGGCGCACTTATTTCAAACAGTATGTTATTGAACAGATAGAAGAAGCTACGGCTCAGGAAAAGGAAAACTTTTCACGCTGGCTTCATCAGGAATGGTAAAGAGAGAAAGGATACAGAAAAACTATTACTTTTTAGTGACTGTAGAGAGCCTTTGAGGGTGATCCTTTTACTAACAGTTTTTCAGTCCGTGTAATTTTATATTTTTGGGATTATTTTCACTATACATTTCAACCTGCATCCATGTTAAAAATTAACTTTCAGCTGACACCAGAAGATTTAAGAGAAAAAATCCTTCGTCTGTGGGACTTGTCTGCCCAAAAAATTCTGACCATTGAGAAAATCTATGACAAAAGCAAAGGGTCTCCGGTTTTCACCATCAAGGGAAGGTACACTACCCGTGGCTGGACAGAATGGACACAGGGGTTTGCCTTTGGCTCTGCTATTCTTCAATTTGATGCTACCGGAGATGAACAGTTTCTCCACATTGGCAAAGAGCAAACGCTTGCCAGCATGGCGCCCCACCTGAGCCATACGGGCGTTCATGACCATGGCTTTAACAATGTCAGCACTTACGGTAACCTGCTCCGGCTGATGCGGGAAGGTAAGATTCCTCAGAATGACTGGGAACAACATTTTTATGAAGTGGCTCTGAAGGTGTCAGGCGCTGTACAGGCTAGCCGCTGGACCCTTATCAAAGACGGTGGATTCATCCATTCTTTCAACGGCCCTCACTCGCTTTTTGTTGATACAATTCGTTCCTGCCGATCCCTGATGGTTTCTCACCAGTTAGGCCATCTCTTACAGGTTGAAAATGATGTCAGGATCAATCTTTTGAAAAGGGCGCTTTTGCATATGAAAGCCACCGCTGACTATTCCGTTTTTTATGGGGAAGGAAGAGATAGTTATGACGAATGGGGGCGTACCGCACATGAATGTATCTTTAATACCAAAGATGGTAACTACCGCTGTCCAAATGCCCAGCAAGGTTATAGCGGGTTCACCACATGGACACGGGGGCTGGCCTGGGCAATGTGCGGCTTTGCCGAAGAACTGGAATTTATAGAAACACTGCATGATGAGGCGTTAGAAACCTATGGTACCCGGGAAGATATAGTAGAGTTTATGTTGAGAGCGGCCCAGGCCACCTGCGATTTCTATCTGGAGCATACCCCTACCGACGGAATTCCTTATTGGGATACAGGGGCCCCACTTCTTTATCAGTTGGAGAATTACCTGGAAAATCCTTCCGATCCATTCAACGATTATGAACCCATCGACAGTTCTGCCGCTGCCATTGCCGCGCAGGGACTGCTACGTTTTGGGCAGTTTTTACAAAACAGAGGGAAAGATGAATTGGGAAAGAAATATTTCCAGGCAGGTCTCACCGTACTGGACCATCTGTTCGAAGAGCCTTATCTCAGTGTAGATCCCAAACACCAGGGATTGCTCCTGCATTCTATTTACCACAGGCCAAATGGCTGGGATTACATACCGGAAGGTAGCAAGATTCCCCAGGGTGAATCCAGCATGTGGGGCGATTATCATGCCCGCGAAGTAGCCCTGTATGTGCAGCGATTAGCCGAAGGCAAGCCCTACTATACTTTTTTTGGATGTGTGCAATAAAAAAAGCCCCGTCGAATGACGGGGCTCCATCCATTCCCTAGCAGAAAAGTCAGAAAGGCAGATCGTCCTCCAGAGGCTTGCTGCTGTCCTTTGGCTGCTGGTCTGAATCTTCTTTCTTGCCCAGCATCAACAGCTCTGAGGCCACCACTTCGGTGACAAAACGCTTCACCCCCTGCTTGTCTTCATAACTTCGGTAGCTGAGCTTGCCTTCCAGGGCTATCTGCTTGCCCTTCTGCAGGTACTGCTCAGCCAGCTCTGCCAGCCTGCCCCAGCAGACCACCTGATGCCACTGCGTATCGGTGACCTGCTCTCCCTGGGCATTTTTATAGCTTTCTGAAGTAGCCAGGGAGAACTGGGCCACTTTCTTATCCTGTTCTAATTGTCTTACCTGCGGATCTTTGCCTAAGTGACCGATCAACTGCACACGATTCTTTAACTGATTCATAACGCACTTATTTTTCTTGTGAAACATAAACAACCTCAGCAAAGCTACAGCAGCCGGCAAGCACTAGTCGGTTTTCAGCTATTTACTTTCGGCTATAACTGCTTGTAACCGTTTGTAATTGGATGTATTTTTTACTATCTTGCCTGCAATACCGGGGTCAGCGCTGTTTTGGCAAGTTCTATCGCATATAAGAAAAACTATTACTAGCAAGCTGCTCCCTGGATTGATCCTGGATAGAATCTGTATAATTTGACTAATAACCTATGGAAAAACAGTGTCTGGAATGTCAAGCTCCTTTACGGGGAAGAGCCGATAAAAAATTCTGCTCAGATGCCTGCCGCAACAGTTATAATAACCGGCTGAACAGTGATGCAACCAACCTGATGCGTAATGTCAATAATACGCTTAGAAAAAACCGGAGAATTCTGTCGGATCTTAACCCTACAGGCAAAGCGCGTGTGCACAAGGAAACATTGGCCCGAAAAGGTTTCAACTTCAGTTATTTCACCAACATTTATCAAACAAAAAGCGGTAATACTTATTTTTTCTGTTATGACCAGGGTTATATAGAGGCCGACACCAATCATTTTACCCTGGTCAGGAAGAAAGAGTATATTGACTAAACAGAACTTTCATATTTTTTAAGCTAACTAACAAATGACCTATGGGTAAGCGCGCGCTCTCAAAAATTTTTTATCTGTTTATTATTCTCTTATTCCTGGCGTGTCAGGAAACAGATGAGCCGGATATTATTCCACAATCTCCGGAAGCCCATGATTATTTTAAAGAAATAGCCTTCAGGGGTGAGTTTGGCGATAATCAATCGGAGCATATAAAAAAATGGACGAAAGACCTCCGCTTTGTAGTGATGGGCGATCCTGATGAACCCTTGCTGGATGAACTGGATAGAGTGGTCAAGGAAATCAACTCATTAATCCAGACTCCCCAACTCATTGAAACTGATAACGAACAGGAAGCGAACTTCCGTATCTTTTTTGGCAGCGGTGCTGAATACGCAGAAGAGATAGAAGATAATGCCTCTCCTTATATCGATGAGAATTATGGTTTTACCTGGATTTACTGGAATAGTGCCTTTGAAATGACCAGAGGTTCTATGTATGTGGATATATATCGAACGGAGACCCTGGATGAAAAAAAACACTTGCTAAGAGAAGAACTGACCCAGTCGCTGGGGCTGCTCAATGATTCCGAGCAATACCCCGAAAGTATCTTCTACCAGGGTTGGACTTCTACGACCGAGTTTGCGCCCATAGATCGGGAAGTTATCAAACTCCTGTACCGTGAAGAGATACAACCCGGTATGAACCGGCAGGAGGTAGATGAAGTATTAGGCTCCTTTCAATAAATCTTCCAATATCTGGTCTGTATTGAATAAAAGATAAAGCAGAAGAATTTGCATGTTTCCATGTATTTTGAAACTGTTGCTTAAATTCTTTTCTGCTTTCCATTTTTTTTATATTCTTCGAGTTGAAAGTAAATGCTGCTAATACAAGCTTGAAAGATCTACGCAAACTTTGTATCCATACTATCACCACCAAACCCTGGAGCATTGAAGAAGCTGCTGAACACTATGCCACCATGGGTGTAGGCGGTATTACCGTCTGGCGGGATGCGCTGGAAGGAAGAAAAATATCTCAGGTTGGAGACATGCTCCGCAAGCATCAACTGGATATTGTTTCACTCTGCCGTGGTGGCTTTTTTCCTGCTGTCTCCGCACAGAAAAGACAGGCGGCTATAGAAGACAACAAGAAAGCCATTGAGGAAGCCGCAGCGCTGGGTGCCCCTTTGATCGTCTTGGTTTGTGGAGCAGAGCCAGCCCAATCGCTTGCCACTTCCAGAAAGCAAATCCGGGAAGGCATTGAAGCGCTGATCCCCTATGCTGAATCCCATCAGGTGAAATTAGCCATAGAGCCGCTGCATCCTATGTATGCAGGCGACCGTTCGGCAGTGAATTCCCTCTCGCAAGCCAATGATATGGCCGAAATGATTGACTCCCCCTGGGTAGGTATCGCTGTAGATGTTTACCATCTCTGGTGGGACGATACCCTGCATTCTGAAATTATGCGATGTGGGAGAAACAATCATCTTTTTGCTTTTCATATCTGCGACTGGAAAGTACCTACGGAAGACATGCTGTTGGACAGGGGGCTGATGGGAGAAGGATGCATCAATATACCGGAGATTCGTGGTTGGGTGGAAGAGGCCGGGTTTGAAGGATACCACGAAGTGGAAATATTCTCTAAGCGGTACTGGCAAATGGATCAGCAAGTGTTTCTAACGAAAATCAAAGAAGCCTACATACAATACTCCTAAAATGAGAAACAATGAGTGAAACTTCCAAGACCCACCGCGTCGGCATTATTATGAATGGGGTAACCGGCCGTATGGGTACCAACCAACACCTGATGCGATCGATCGTAGAGATTATCCGGCAAGGGGGTGTACGAATCAGTCCTACCGAAACCATCATGCCTGACCCTGTGCTGGTAGGCCGGAATGCGGCCAAACTGGAAAAACTCTGCCGGCAATCGGGTGTTGAAAAATATACGACCCGCCTGGAAGAGGTCATGCAGGATGACCAATATAGTGTCTATTTTGACGCACAAACGACAGGCCGACGAGCAGAAGCTGTCAAACAGGCTGCTGCCGCAGGCAAACATGTATATTGTGAAAAACCTACCGCTACGGATACCCAAACCGCTTTGGAGATTTACCGGGTATGCCAGGAACATGGCGTTAAAAACGGAGTAGTACAAGACAAGCTTTTTCTTCCGGGCATGGTCAAGTTAAAACGACTGATACAGAATGGTTTCTTCGGAGAAATTTTATCTGTGAGAGGTGAGTTTGGGTATTGGGTGTTTGAAGGACATTCCATTCCGGCACAGCGTCCTTCCTGGAATTATAAAAAAGAAGAAGACGGCGGCATCATCGTAGACATGCTATGCCACTGGCGCTATGTGCTGGACCATATCTTTGGAAAAGTAAAAGCGGTATCCTGTCTGGGGGCTACCCATATTCCGGAAAGAATAGATGAACAGGGCAAAGCCTATTGGGCTACGGCCGATGATGCCGCTTACGCTACTTTTGAGCTGGAAGGTAACATTATTGCCCACTTTAACTCTTCCTGGTGTGTACGGGTTCGTCGCGACGACCTGCTGACCTTGCAGGTAGATGGCACGAAAGGTTCAGCGGTAGCAGGACTGCGTGATTGCTGGATACAACATTATGGCAATACGCCCAAACCCGTCTGGAATCCTGATATTGCACAGCCTATCAATTTCTACGAAGGTTGGTCTAAAGTGCCCGAACAGGAAGTTTATGACAACGCTTTTAAGATACAGTGGGAAATGTTTCTCCGGCATGTAGTCAAAGATGAACCTTTTCCCTATTCTCTGCTGGAAGGTGCCAAGGGAGTTCAGCTCGCAGAAAAAGGATTGGAAAGCTGGGAAAAGCGCTGCTGGGTCAATATCAGCGATTTACAATCTTAGTAACACTTCGGAGACTTAATGTTTGCACAAAGTGGACATACTGTGTAAACATCAAGCGATCCGGCATCAAAAAATAATATGGATCAGGTAGCATTGATTACCGGCGGAAGCCGGGGCATTGGTTATGGCATCGCATCCGCACTGGCACAGGAAGGCTTCCATGTGGCTATTAACGGTATGCGACCGGAAAAAGAGGTTTCCGACGTTGTCAACCAGCTGAAATCTTACGGCGTAGAGGTGCTGTATTGCCAGGGAGATATTGCCTCTGCCACGGCAAGAACAGACATGCTGGAGAAGATAAAATCCCAGTTTGGCAAACTCAACGTGCTGGTGAATAATGCGGGCGTGGCTCCGAAAGAAAGAAAAGATATCCTGGAAGCGACGGAAGAAAGCTTCGAACACGTGCTGAAAACAAACTTGCAGGGCCCTTACTTTCTGACGCAACAGGTGGCTAATTGGATGATCGACCAGAAAAAGACTGATGACACATTTGCAGGCAGTATTGTGACTGTTTCTTCTATTTCCTCAACAGTCGCTTCCATCAACCGAGGAGAATATTGTATTTCCAAAGCAGGCCTGAGTATGATGACCTTACTGTTTGCCACCCGTCTGGGAGCTTTTGGCATTCCTGTTTACGAAGTAAGACCTGGCGTGATCAAAACGGACATGACGTCAGGTGTCACTGAAAAGTACGATCGACTTATTAGCGAAGGTTTATTTGTGCAGCCTCGTTGGGGTTTTCCTGAGGATGTAGGAAAAGCGGTGGTGGCTCTTGCCAAAGGGTATTTCCCCTACTCTACCGGGCAGACCATTATGGTTGAGGGCGGCATGACCATACCTCGGCTCTGAATCAACATATTTGCCAAGGGCAGGATCTCCTGTCAATATATATCATTACCTGTAAACGCAAGCTATTTAATGAAACAACAACCTTCTGAAGCCACTTCTGTAAAGCAAGAAGCTACTTCCCCTATTCCACAAGATACTTCTGTCATCCGTGCCTTAGTAAAATTGCCTGTCATTGTAGCAGCGCTGGGCTATCTGGTAGACATGTATGATCTTTTCCTATTTAGCATTGTAAGAGTGCCCAGTCTGTCCGATCTGGGCTTAACAGGAAATCAACTGCTGGAAGATGGTGTGTTGCTGTTGAACATGCAGATGGCAGGTCTGCTGATTGGAGGTATATTCTGGGGGATTCTGGGAGATAAAAAAGGAAGGTTATCCGTATTATTCGGGTCTATATTAATCTATTCCCTGGCCAATATTGCCAATGGTTTCGTACAGACCGTGCCTCAGTATGCCGTCCTGCGTTTTATTGCTGGCATTGGACTGGCCGGCGAACTGGGAGCAGGTATTACGCTGGTCAGCGAAATCCTTCCTCAGAAGATCAGAGGGTACGGCACAACCCTGGTAGCTACCTTAGGGGTATTTGGCGCTATCCTGGCTTATTTTATCGCGGATGTCTTTGACTGGCGGGCCTCCTATTTTATCGGCGGTGGTCTGGGATTGCTATTGCTGATCATGCGGATCAGAGTATTTGAGTCTGGTATTTTCCTTAAAACCAAAGCAGAAAAGATCCAGCGGGGTAACATATGGATGCTATTCAACAACCGTCAGCGTTTTTTCAGATACCTGAAATGTATTATTATTGGTTTACCTATCTGGTTTGTAGTAGGTGTTCTGATCACCTTTTCGCCGGAATTCGGGCAGGCGCTTGGCCTGGAAACACCTGTAGAGGCAGGTATTGCAGTTACACTTTCTTTTGCCAGTCAGGTCTTTGGGAACGTAGCCAGCGGTTTGTTGAGCCAGTATACCCAAAGTCGGAAAAAGATTATGGGATTGTTTATTATGCTATCCTTCTTCTTCACGCTTTTGTATCTGCTTTTGCCCATAGAGAATCTACAGATATTCTACTTGTTGTGTATTCTGCTGGGTTTTAGCAACGGGTACTGGACCTTGTTCGTCACAGTGGCCGCAGAGTTGTTTGGCACCAATCTCAGGGCTACGGTAGCTACCACGGTTCCTAATTTCGTAAGAGGCGCTATTATTCCCATCACCACTCTGTTTTTGTTTCTAAGACCATCTCTGGGCATAATTAACAGTGCGCTGGTGGTGGGTGTGTTGACAACCGTAGTAGCCATTGCTGCCTTATGGACGCTCAATGAGACTTTTCACAAAGACCTCAATTATCTGGAAGAAGATTAAACACAGAATTTACAGCAGCCTCCTCTGCTGATACCTCTCTGGCAGCGGATTCTGTGACTTTTTGACAGGGCAATGTGCATATTTTCTTACTCACTGAGATGGCTAAAAGTGGGATAACATTTCCCCATCCGAGGTGATATCTATACATTCTGCCTAATCTTGGAAAATGCCTAATTGTCTTGGAAATTTTGAAAATACGCCAAATTGGCCGAAAAAAAGCTTGCAAATATAAACTAATTTATTATGGTATGTTCTTTGTTGTTTTTTTAGAGAGAATAATTAAACAGAGGAGGTTTACAATGAAAAATGTTTTAAAAGACTTCATTCATCAGCTTGATGTTATGAATACCTTAAACGGTGGAACTAGCACTACTTCTGTTAATATAGACAAGAAAGAAAGCGAAATAGTTATCAATATCCATGCACCTTCTGTCAGCAGTGATTCTTTTAATATTTTTATTAAAGGCGATCAGCTTGTCATTTACACTATCATAAAAGATGTAGACAGTGAGTATTTTACAACAGAAGTTGAAGAAAAGATGGCTTCTCGTCATATGGCGCCTATGTTCAGTAGAATATTTGATATTCCACCTTTTGTTAATAAAGATGAAATAGATGCAGTTTTTGAGAACGGTAACTTACTGGTAAGTTTGCCTTTTCAACAACCTGACACCATCCCTGTAAAGAGGATTGATATTAAAGAATATTAAAATAAGACTTGTTTCACTTACAAGCCGGATGTATTTCCGGCTTTTTTTATGCCTAATTTTCTGTTATAACCCTATTTGTATTATTGATACAATAATAACAACAATATTTTTTGATTATAATTTAACATTTTCACAATTTTGCCGTAAGGTTGTTTGAGAAGTTCCAAGAAGCTTCCAACAGAATCAATACATCTCATCGGGGTTAGAGATATGAAGAAAATGTTTTTTACACTGGGACTTTCCTGGTGCTTATTTATTATTGGGTATAGTCATGCCTTACCTGCTGATATTCAATGGTATCCTGGCATGGTCATTTTAAATGATGCCTCTATTCTCAAAGGAGAAATCAGTTACAATTATGTCCATGATCTGGTTATGTATAAATCAGAACAGCAGATACAGACCTTTCCTGCCCATCAGGTTCATTCTTTTAGCTACTGGGATGACAAAGAAGATATAATGCACCAGTATAAAGTATTGGATTACGCTCCTGATCAATATTTTCAGCGTAAGGTAGTATTTGAAGTTCTGCTGCAAGGCGATGTGGTGTATCTCAGAAAGCACAATCGTTACCCGGAGGTCAATCCAGCGTCGACCCGACATTTTGCATTACAGAAAAGTGCCAATGTAAGCCCTCATGTGGTTTGTTATGACTATTTTGTGAGCTGGCAGGGAAAAATTATCAAGGCACGTCATTTTTCAAAAAAAGTATTACCTGAAATGATAGAAAGAGATCAAAAAATCAGTGAATACATTAAAAAGGAAAGACTACAACTCTTTAACATAGGAGATCAGATCATCCTTTCTGAATACTTTAACAACCGGGCCAAAAATCTGGATAATATGGTGTTAGGGTTGGAATGAGCCTAAGACTGTTGCGTTTCCCATCACTTCTTTCGTAGATAGATATTGCCGCTGACTGTGTTGATCAGAAAGTTAGAACCCCCGTTGTTGATGGTACACTGAACCGGATTACGACGATAAATGCTCTTCAAACTGCCTTCACTCTTTTGGTTTAGCTGAATATCAAAATCTGTGTAAATTTCTCCGCTGACCGTACACATATTGAAACTAGCCTTACTTTGCGAAGGCATGGTAATGTCTACATCTCCACTCACCACACTGATAGAAGAAGGCTTATCGGGCGAAACCCTGGTAAATTCCACATCAATGTTTCCACTGACATTGTTGATCACAACCGGTCCACTAATATCTTTCAAGACCACATCATTCGCTTTGGCATTTACTTCTACCTCTCCCTGAATTTTTTCTATCAGCAGATCGTCCATACGTGGCTCAATGGTAGTGGTTACAGAAGTGGTCTGCGGAATTTTAATGAAGTAATCTGCTTCTAAATGATTTACTTTGGTAATCTGTATAGTATTACCATGCTGATCCACCACTAATCCAAGCCCTGAGTTGTCTCTACCTTTGGCATGAATAGGTTTCAGTCCGTTGGCACGATCAGGAGGGGGTTCATATCCTTCTGCCCGGATAATGACTTCATCTCCATCATAACCTTCTATCGTCAGTTTACCGGAGTTAATCAGTACAACCAAGCGGTTGTTTTCCGCATCTTTTTCCAGGAAAGAAGTTTTAAACTCCTGTACTTGTCCCTGTACGGCCAGGCTGGTTAGCATTAATGAAATAAAGATGATATAAATCACTTTCATAGTTGTTTACATATTTTCAGGTTCATGTTATGTCAATTCTCATAAGCCAGTTGGCTCACCCCATACTCCGCCTGTTCTCTGACTGCCTGTGTAAGGTTTTCTTTTTGCAGCAGTTTCCGCAACTCGTCTAATGCAGACTGCTCCTTAAAATCTACCAATACATCGATGATGGCAATTTGTACGATAGGATTTTCCTGGGTATTCAGTGATTTTACCAGGGCGGTCATTACCATCTTCTGATCGGCAAACCGATGCAGGGCTTCCACAGCAGACAGCCTGACGTTAGGATTCACATCGGAGTTCATCGTAAAAATGAGGGCCTCTAGAACCTGGTCATCTGCCTCAGGAAGTGCTTGTGCTGTGTTCACAGCCATAATTCTTTCACTGGCCGAAGGATTATTCATCTGATTAAACATGAGCATCTTTTTCATTTGAGAAAACTCATCCTTCAGGGCCAAAACCTCTGAGGTAGGTGAAGAATTCTTTTCATACAACATGCCTACCACAAAGCCTAATAGCATAATAATGAAGCTGGCAGCAATACCCACACTCCACCGAAAGAAGCGGATAGTTTTGTGTTGTGTCTCATCTTCCTGGCGCGTAATTTTTGAAAAGAAGCTTTCTTGTTTAAGCATATCTGGCGTGACCTCATGGCGCATTGTTGAAAAAAGCTGAAATTGTGCTTTTTCTGCCATCCGGGTAGTGGGCACCTCTTCTTCAAGAAAATAGGATTGCAGGGTAGTTTCTTCCTGAAGAGTGGATTCACCTTCAAAATACTTCTCTATCAGACGATTGATGTCATCAGTTTCCATAAGCGTCGATTTTCATAAAAGCTTCCCTAACACTTTTGCGGGCTCTGGATAAGGTTACCCGTATATTGTTTAGACACATCCCCGTAATTTTTTCTATTTCTTCAAAAGAATATTCTTCAACATCTCGGAGGTGGATGATCATCCTTTGCTGTTCAGGAAGCCGGCTCATAATATGTCTGACAATCGTTGCGTGATCGCTCATCTCCATATTCTCATAGGGCGAAGCCTGTGCCTTGTCCGTGTCTATTTGGTCTGCCGAAACGGTACGTTTATATCGACTTGACTTCAACCTGTCCAGACATAAATTTTTAGTGATGATGACAGCCAAAGCTTCTACGCTGCGGTAGGTATTTAAACTCTGCCGGTTTTGCCAAAGCTTGAGAAATGCTTCCTGTACGGCATCTTCAGCTTCTTCTTCGTTTTGCAGCATAGTTTTGGCAAAACGGAAAAGCTTTCCCTGTATAGGAAAAACACTGTTTTTAAAAGCCTTTAGATCCATTTCAACTAGGTAGACGAGACTTTTAGAAAAACATTACAACAACCTCGGATTTTTTTTGGAAGAATTTGCAGCTGTGCTGGTCTATGGCAATGTTGGATTAATCTGGAAATGAAGATGAATCCCAATGAATGTAATAATATCCATCAAATTCGTTCAGAACTGCCAGAACCAGCCCTTATATTTATAAAATTAAATAAAATATTAGTATAAGTAAAATCAGGCACCTTTTCTGGCTCAAAGAAAGGGTACCTTTATGATATTCAATTATGCTAAAAAGATGCAACATATTTTTGTCATTCCTATTTTTGCTAGTTATTTTTTCTTCCTGCCGCAGTTCAAGCATGCCTTGTCCTGCTTTCGAGCACTCAAAAGCTGATTCATACCAACTAGGGCAGGGACCTAAAATCAAATTTGACAAAAACGGAAGGGTAAGGAAATAATTTTAGCAATCAGTTTTGCGGTGGCGTGTCTTTCAACATATCATAAGAAAAACCCATGTCTGACATTTCTCTTCTTTTTCATCCTCCTGTGTTGGTTGGCTGGAGGATCTCAGCATTCCTATGCTCAGCAAAAAGATGCTATTCCTACTGTTAAAGTTAATAAAAAGCCCAAAAAGCCAGTAAAAATTCATCCTGATCGGAGGGGTAGAAAAGTAAAAGATAATTACAGACAACCACGATCCAAATCGTCTTCCGAAGATGCCAAAGACCAATATACACCACCACCCACCCGTACAAAATCGGCCAGAAAAAAAGATAGGTACAAACAGCCTTTGTCAAAATCTCATGATGAAAAAGATTCCAAAGCAAAAACATATACTTCTCCTCCTGCAGAAGAGGGAGGAGAAGTAGCCAGTCCAACCTTTTGGCAAAGAGTTTTCAAGAAAAAGGCACCGTCTACCTTTCAGGGGGAGTTAAAGCCAAAGCAAAAGGTGGCTCCCGAAAAAATAGGCACACAATACGCCGGACATCGGCAAAAAAATAAGATTGATTTTGAAAGCTTATCCAAAGATGTGCATGCCTATGAAGGTCATCTGAAAACCCGACAGTCCAGGCAAAAGGCAGATAAGGCTGCACTTTTTGAAGGGAAAATGAAAGGAGCTTCTCAAAAAAAACAGATCCGACGTCATCAGCAACTAGCGAAAGATCATGGAGCGTTTCAGGGACATATCAAAGTGCCGCATCCCCGGATCCAAGAGATGAAAGAAAATGCCAACTCAAAAAAGATTGGAAATGCCAAGGGAGCGGTCACGTACAAAGTGCGTTCTCCAAAAAACGAGGTAAGACACCAGAACCAGGTATCTCGAAAAGTAGGTATGTATGCCGGAGCAATAAAAATTCGTAAAAATGAGGAGCTGGAGCACAGTTTTTCTTTTCACCAGGGACATGTCAAAGTACCTACCAGGAAGCACCAAACACGCATCATGCAAAAGCTCTCCAGAGAAGTACACCAATTTAATGGAGCCTTAAGGGTAAGAAAGGCAGGAAAAGACATGCATCCAAGTGTTAGCTATCTGAAAAGTAAAACCAAAAACTCCTACGAACAGAAAGAAAAGTATCGTAAATGGAAAATAAAGTGGCACGGTTGGTTTAAATCTAAAGATCAACCGAAACATTTGAAAACAAAAAGTAAGAAACCAAGATATGATAATAAAGAGAAAGAAATCTGGTATTATTGAGTTATGAATTGGAGTATTATCGAAACAGAAAAGGATCTGGAAAAAGCCAAAGTTGCTTCTAACCAGAAACCCGTTGTTATTTTTAAACACAGTACCCGCTGCGGCATCAGCAGCATGGCCCTCAACCGTTTGGAAAGAAGTTGGATAGAACAAGAAATGAAGGACGTAGAAGCCTACTTTTTAGATTTAATCCAACACCGGGAACTTTCCCATGCCGTGGCTTCCACATTTAATATACGCCATGAGTCGCCTCAACTTTTGCTCATCAGAAACGAGGAATGTGTCTTCCACACTTCTCACATGGGCATATCCTATCAGACCTTGAAACAGCAACTGGAAAAAGCTGCCTGATACAGCTTTTTTTGTCAAGATGTTGATCAACACACTATATTGAAGAATATTGGGAATATTTTTTCTCCATGTTAGAAATGAAATAAAACTTCTTGGTCAATAGCAGGGTTAAGACTAAGGGCTACCGGACAAGTGATAGCCGCTTCTTTTAGCATAGAGCGCTGTGTTGGAGTAGCGTTTGTGGACAGTAGATGGAACTCTACAATTATTTTAGCAATCCTTCTGGGGTTATCTGCCATAATTTTAGTGACATCTGCCTTTAATCCTTCCAATGTGATTCCATGTTTTTGTGCTCTGATGCCTATAATGGTCATCATACAACTGCATAAGGAGGCTGCTACCAGATCGGTAGGAGAAAAAGCTTCTCCTTTACCATTATTATCAACAGGGGCATCTGTAATAATCTTTTCGGATGATCTTAAATGAGTAGCCTCCGTTCTTAATTCTCCAAGATAGTTAGACTTTACTGTAATCATATTTCGTTTTTATCTTTGCAAATAGCTTGATATTCCTTAATTTTAATTCAATGAGTGTGGAAAATAACAAAAAAATATTTTGGTTCATAGGATTGGTCTTTCTCTGTAGCATCTTGACTCTTCAGGTCTATGCGCAAGAAAAAGATCTTTATGAATATAACCGTGAATTTACCTGGGGAGTGAGCAAAAACACTAACTCCGGGCTGATTGCAGGGCTGGCAGGAAAGTTTGGGAAAAGAATAGGAGATCGGCAGTTTCAGACCTTCGGTTTGGAAATTGTCAACGTAAAACACCCTAAAGAGCTCCGTCGGGTCTCTCGTATCAGTGGTAATACCTTTATCTTAGGAAAAACCAATTACCTGTTCTCTATCAGACCAGAATATGGGCGTGAATGGCTGGTATTCAAAAAAGCCCCTCAACAAGGTGTCCAAGTAAATGCGATACTGGCAGGAGGTCCTACTCTGGGTGTGGTAATGCCCTACTATATCCAATACGCCGAAAGTGCCAGCCGTACGTCTATTGTAGCTTATGACCCCGATGTTCATACAGAAACCAATCGCATTATTGGTTCAGGCCCTTTTCTGAGAGGCATCGGTCAGTCAAACCTCCAAATCGGAGCTAACATCAAGGCTTCCCTATCTTTTGAATTTGGCACCTTCAAAAACGATGTTACCGGATTTGAAGCAGGATTTCAGTTGGAGGCTTTCCCTAATAAAATTGAAATGGTACCCTCTGCCATCAATCGCAGCATCTACCCTTCCGCCTTTATCATGTTATTTTACGGATACCGCAAGTAACGATCCTTTCAAAAAGTTTACTTAGATTAGCCCGGAATTTTGAGGAAAGTCTCATTGTTATTCTTTTAGCTAACATAATATATCATGATTGAATTACCTGTAATTTCTGAAAATACTACCCAACGAACCAGAAAACCTGATTGGCTTCGTGTCAAATTACCGGTAGGGAAAGAATATGCCCGTGTAAGACAACTGGTAGATCAATATAAATTGCATACCATCTGCGAAAGTGGTAACTGTCCTAATATGGGCGAATGCTGGGGCAGAGGTACGGCAACTTTTATGATTCTGGGGAATGTGTGTACCCGAAGCTGTACTTTTTGTGCTGTAGCTACAGGCCGCCCTCCAGAATATGATACAGAGGAACCACAAAGAGTGGCTGAAGCTATTAAACTAATGGGAGTAAAACACGCTGTTATCACTTCTGTGAACCGGGATGAGTTGAAAGATCGGGGTGCAGAGATTTGGTATCAGACAGTGGCACAAACCAAAGAACTTTGTCCGGATACCACTATCGAAACCTTAATTCCAGATGTGAAAGGAAATTGGGAAGCGCTCTATCGCATGATTAGTGCCGGACAGGAAGTAGTTTCCCACAATATGGAAACCGTAGAGACACTATACCGGCGAGTGCGTCCGCAGGCTAAATATCAACGAAGCCTGGAACAAATTAAACGTACCAAAGAATTTGGTAAACGCACTAAATCAGGCATTATGTTAGGGCTGGGGGAAAAACCGGAAGAAGTCTATAAAGCGATGGACGATCTGGTGGCGCATGGCTTGGATGTTCTGACGTTAGGCCAATACCTGCAACCAACAAAAATGCATATCGCTGTTGCAGAATTTATTCATCCCGACATGTTTGCTCAATATAGAGAAGAGGGCTTAAAAAGAGGCATAAAATATGTAGAATCGGGGCCTCTGGTTCGGTCTTCTTATCATGCGGAAAGGCACGTTAACGTATAAAATGAAGAAGCCTTAAGGTAACACTGCGCAATGACCTTGCGCAGTTTTTTATTTTTAAGGGCTACCCGTTAGTTGTTTTGTGCTATCCTACTCCTCCTTGACTTCTATAAACATCAGCAGAAGATATCTAGCATTCCACAAAATATATACCTTTGCTAGGTCATTAATAACACCAACATTTAAGCTTGCTATGAAAAACATTTTTTTTACACCTGGTCCATCCGAACTTTACTACACTGCTCAAGAACATATAAAACAGGCTTTGAAAGATCAGATACCTTCTATTTCACATCGGAGCAAACAATTTGAAGCCATCTTTGCAGAGACAGTACAAAACCTGAAAACCTTGCTCCAGATTCCCGATCAATTTCACATTCTGTTTACGGGCTCAGCCACAGAAATATGGGAACGGATGATTCAGAATGGGGTAGAAAAACACTGCTTTCATTATGTGAACGGTGCCTTTTCTGAACGTTTTTATCAGATCGGACTGGAACTAGGCAAAAAAGCAACTGCCTATCATGCCCAGGAAGGATCATGCGCTGCCATAGAAGCAGGGCAAATTCCGGAGGATGCAGAACTGATCGCTTTCACTCACAACGAAACCAGTACAGGTGCCGCGCAACCTTTAGAAGATATCTATGCTGTCAGAAAGGCTCATCCGGATAAACTGATTGCGGTAGATGCTGTCTCTTCCTTACCCTATCCTGATCTGGATTTTCAGCAGGTAGACTCCGTATTTTTCTCCGTACAAAAAGGATTTGGTCTGCCAGCGGGACTGGGAGTCTGGATAGTAAATGAAAAATTTGTAGAGAAGTCAAAAAAGTTGCAGGAAAAGGGTATCGGAATAGGCTCCTATCATTCTCTTCCCTCTTTCTTAAGCAAAGCGATGAAAAATCAGACGCCGGAAACCCCCAATGTGCTTACACTTTATCTGTTGGCCAAGGTAAGCGGCGATATGTTACAGAAAGGAATAGCCCACATCAGAAAGGAAACTGAATATAAAGCGGCACTCTTATATCATACCCTGGAAAACCATACATTCCTCCAACCCTTTGTCAAAGAGAAGAAATTTCAGTCAAAAACTGTCATTGTGGCAGAGACGCGACAGGATTCTTACTCTGTGATCAGCTACCTGAAGAATAATCAGTTGATAGTAGGTAGTGGTTATGGAAATTATAAGCCAAAACACATCAGAATCGCCAATTTTCCCACTCATTCTAAAGAGCAAATAGAAATGCTTGTGGATAGAATAAATGACTTAAAAAATTACACTTCGGCCTGAAAATTGATATAAGGAGGGTGCAAAAGCATGATTTCACTTACAAACAATTTCAAACTTACACGTATAATATAATTGGTTTTTAAGAGAGTTACATGTAAATGAACATGCTTTAATTTACAGTTGTTAGCTAACTGTAAGAATGTATAACAAAAAATAAAAGTCTGGAGGAAAACATGAATCCGTTACGTAAAATATTGGTCGGATTAGATGGCACAGAAATGGATAACACCTTGATTCAATTTGCATCCTTCCTTGCGCGCACCTATTCCGCTGAAAATGTATATTTTGTCAATGTCATTAAAAACACTTCATTGCCCAATGCAGTGAAAAAAGAGTTTCCTACTTTGATGGAAGATGCTATCAAAGACAGGAAAAAAGTGTTAGAGAAAAAGGTTATTGAGAATTTTGATATGACCTTACCCAGCAGGGTTAAAATTGCTGTAGAACAAGGCCCTCTGCCTTCTAAACAGATTTTGAAGTTAGCAGAGAAATACAATATAGATGCTATTGTAGTAGGCAGAAAACAAAATCTAAAAGGCAGCAGTGTAGTAACACAGCGATTGGCCAGAAGAGCCACCTGTTCTCTGCTCATTGTTCCTGAAAAAGAATTTTCTTCTGTCTGTAAGCTGATGGTAGCTACCGACTTTTCTAAAGATTCTCAGGCAGCCATGGAAGAAGCTGTAGCCATAGCTTCCAAATGCATCAGCGAAGGCATGAAACCGGAAGTATTGGCCTTGCATGTTTTTAATGTGCCCTCAGGATACCATTATACCGGAAAAAGCTACGAAGAGTTTGCACAGATCATGGAAAACAATGCCCGCAAGGAGTATCAAAAGTTTATCAACAAGATAGACACCAAAGGGATAGAGATCACACCTGTTTTTGCTTTAGACAGGCATGACGATATTGTTGCGTCCATCTATGACACTGCGGTAAAAGAAGAGGTAAATTGTATTGTTATTGGTGGCAAAGGAAAAACAGCTTCTACCGCTTTCTTCCCTATAGGCACCAATACCGAAAGGTTAATCAGCATGGATGCCAACATTCCTCTGCTGATTGTCAGGCCAAAGCATCAAAATGCAGGGATTATTGAAATGCTGCAGAAAATATAAAAGCAATTGCAATTTTCTAAATGGAATGAGCAGTCCGACAAAGGCTGCTCATTTTTTTATGGCCAGCAGGTTACCAATCTGCTGCGCTGTCCGGATAAGATTCTGTCGGGTATGCTGCATGGCACGCTCCAGCGGCTCCGGCTTGGCTCCAATCGCAAAGACGGCATGGTATACCGCATAGTCCTGAGGGTCAAAGGTCTGAGGTAGGCTCCCAGCTAACATAATAACATATTTTCCCTGTGCCCTGGCTTGTTGTGCTACGTAAAAGGGGCCTTTCCCTGTTTGGGTTTGTGTATCCAAAGCACCTTCCGCTGTGATAAGGATGTCCGACTGCAATAAGGTGTTCTGAAACCCTGTTTGAGAAAGCAGGTATTCCGTACCTTCTACCAGTTCTGCCTGAAATAAAGCATATAGCGCTGCTGAAATGCCACCGGCCGCTCCACCGGAAGCAAGGTTTTTGATCTCTTTATTTGTTGTTTTATGCACAATTTCGCTGTAGCGGTCAAACCCCTCTTCCAACTCCCTGATCATTTCGGGAGTAGCCCCTTTTTGCGGACCAAACACTTGCGGAGCTTCCATTAGGTTTGTGGTGACATCGCAAGTCACTATTATTTTTACGTTTTTCAACCGCCTGTCTACCTGAGAAAGGTCAATGGAATGAAGTTGAGTTATTCCTTTTCCTCCCCTACTGATTTCCTTTCCTGCATCATCCAGCAGTTTGGCACCCAAAGCCATGGCCATTCCTGCCCCTCCATCAACGGTGGCACTCCCCCCTACTCCTACTATGATTTTTTCTACCCCCTGGTCTAATGCTTTTCTCAGCAACTGCCCTGTTCCATAAGTAGACGCTTTCATAGGATTAAGCTCATTGTTGTGAAGCAAGCGCAAACCGGATGCTTCCGCCATCTCCACCACGGCAGTCTTATGTTGATGGATGAGCCCATATGCCGCCTCAACAGGTCTGCCTAATGGATCTTCCACTGTGGCAAATCGCTTTTCCCCATGCAGCTGGTTTAACAAAACATCCAATGTGCCATCTCCCCCGTCAGCGATAGGATGCAGCACGCATTCAGGGCGTAACGCACTCTGCATCAACCCTTCCCGAATGGCTGTGGCTGCCTGGGTTGCATCCAAACTATTTTTAAAGGCATTAGGAGCTATTAAGATTCTCAAGCGTTGTACGATTGGTTATAAATACAATAGTATTCATTAGCACTTTCATAACAAAATACCCACAGCCTGAAAGGTGGTCAACACTCTTTATTCTAAAGCGGGCTGGTTATGCCTGTTCAGAAAGATAAAGATTAACCACAGCACACAACCTATCCCTAGTACAGGAGCAATATAGATCAAAAAGCTAAATCGGCTCATTTGAAAGTCTCCACCCTGGGTATTAAAAAGAGCAATATAGGTGATGCCAAGGATAAAAAACAAGTTAATGACTGCCGCAAAACTCACCAGCCAACTAACAATGCTTTCTTTAAAACGCTCATTTCTGAAGTGAAGCGAGGAAGCTGCGGGAATCCCTTCTAACAGCTTGATGGAAAAAAAATACACCAGGTTACTCAGTATAAAGGCTACTAAACCGACATAGAAAAAGGTTTCTCTTCCTATAAACTCATCCACCTCGCCCTGGTAGTTGGTATGAATACCTACTTGTTCCGGCAGGTAGGCATAACTCAGTAACAATGCTGCAAAAAATCCTATGAAAGTGAGAAACCAAGTGAAATTAAACAACTTTCGCATCCTTGTAAGTCAAAAAGCTTGAATAAAAATAGGTGTTTTCTAATTTTCCTCCCTGTACAACAGCTATTCTCTATGATTAATTCGTTATCAAAAAGCTTTTGCAAAAACAGGCAAAAAACAAAAGTGCTAATAAATGAATTGCTAGTTATTTGTTGAAATAGGTCATAGTTTCGCCCCTGATGATGTATTGTATAAAACATTGGTTATGCCTCATACTAGCAGGATGTTTCTTACTGTCTTGTCAGCAGGGAAAAGATATGCCTGATTTTGATGAGGAAGCTTTTCAGAATGATTCCCAGGGCTGTGCCGGTATCAGAATGAAGATGAAAGAACAATTATTTGCTATTACCTCTGAATTAAAAGGGCTTACGCAAACAGAAATGCGGCATACCCTGGGGAAACCGGACCGGCAAGAACTGGCCAGCCGTAACCAAAAATATTTTGTTTATTTTATTGACCCTTCTGCAGAATGTAGCCAGGACACTACCCAACAAGAGCCGCTTACGATGTATGTTCGTTTTTCAGCGGTGGATCGGTCTGTGGAGATAAGTTTTAAAAATTATTAAAATCGTGTTGATGAACATCAAATAGGACTGATCGTCTTCTTCTTTTTATACCTTTTGTTGTTGGGACGGGAATATTTATAGGGATCAATACATCCGAAAAGGGAAGTGGATGGTGTAAATTTTATTTTAACAGAAAAAATACTGTATATATCGTTTGTATTCGCAGCGCCTCGTAACAAGGTTTCGTCTTCTACAACCCGGCGGGCCATCCCATCCGACAGCGCCTGGTAATAATCCAGCGCCAGCGGGCTCAGTTCATCCACAACCACCTCCTGCTTACTGACAGCATCCAGCTGATCGGTCAGGGTATACCGCAGCGCTAGATCAAAGACCAGTGATAAAACAGGCGTAAATTCATACTCCAGTCCGATGCCAAAAGGAATAAAGCCTACCATCCCGGGCACGTTCTCCCCTTCCGGCTGCACTTCCCGCAAATCCCAGTACCCTAGGCGGCTATCCCCCATCGGATTGTTGGTCGTGGCTCCGATCCCGGCGTGCACAAAAGGGGTAAAGAAACCCTTTTTGAAAGAATACATGCCCGATGTATATAGCTCAAAATTACTGGCTTTGAAACTGCGTAACCGGCTAGTATCGGCATCCTGCGCTCCAATCTGATATAAACTGATGCCTGATTTGATCTGGACATTGTCTGTTAATCTGTACCAGGCTTCAGCATTCAGTGCCCATCGTAGCTGTCCAATCTGTTTTTGATTCACATCTCCTGCATACTGGGTAATGCCCGGCCCTATCGCAAAACTCCAATCCTGGGCAACCACTGAATGAGACATAAAAGCAGAGATAAGAAGAAAAAGGCTGGAAAAAACAAACCGGTTAGAAGCACTTCGATTCAGCAGCATACGTCGCGAGGTTTATATTTTTTTGGCGAAAATAAGAATAATTTAATACATAACACCTATTCGCCGGTTTTATTGTACATGCTATAGTAATAACTCAGTTTCCAATAACAAGAATCGAAAGCCAATTTTTTTGTACTATAACCCTGGCTCGTTGTTGCTATCTTTGAGAAAATCGGGTACCTGACGCGCAAAACCACAGACCCTGAAAGGGATTCATAAGTGCTAAAAAGAACTAGATTTGTATATAATTTCTGAAGAATGAAACAACATTATTTCTTCTTTTTGCTTATTACATATTTGAACTGTAGTTGTATCCAACACCAAACCTTAACTGAGAATAACGTGAAGAGTGATTTTTTACAAGATCTGGCCCATCAAGACCCTAACTTGCTGCTGGAAGCGGCCAAGGGTAATAGAAAGCTGGTGATTTATCAGATATTTACCCGGCTTTTTGGGAATACCAATACCACCAATGCTGTCTATGGTACTATTGAAGAAAATGGTATTGGCAAATTTAATGATATCAATGAGCAAGCCTTGCAAAAATTCAAAGAGATGGGCATTACCCATGTTTGGTATACCGGGGTCATTGAACATGCCGTGCTCAATGATTACCGGGCTTATGACATTCCCCTGGATGATGCCGATGTGGTGAAAGGACGTGCGGGTTCTCCTTATGCTATCAAAGATTATTATGATGTCAATCCGGATCTGGCTGTCAATGTGCCGCAACGCATGCAGGAGTTTGAAGCGCTGGTTCAAAGGACCCATGATCAGGGGTTAAAAGTGATTATTGATTTTGTGCCGAATCATGTTGCCCGGTATTATCACTCTGATGCCAAACCCAAGGGAGTCAAGGATTTTGGCAGTGATGATAACACCCACAAAGCCTTCGATCCTCATAACAATTTTTATTATATCGTAGGAGAAGCTTTCCAGGTACCCGCAGAATACGTACCACTCGGTGATCACCCCTTCCCTAGCAAAGATGGTAAATTTGATGAATTTCCTGCCAAAGCTACCGGCAACGATCAGTTTACTGCCAGTCCTCAGATTTACGACTGGTTTGAAACGGCCAAACTTAACTACGGAATAGACTATCTTCATGACCGGAAAACTCATTTTTTTCCTATTCCTGATACCTGGCAAAAGATGTATGACATCTTGCTTTACTGGGCAGGGAAAAAGGTGGATGGGTTTCGCTGCGATATGGCTGAGATGGTGCCTGTTGAATTCTGGCATTGGGTTATCCCCAAAGTGAAGGAACAGTATCCTGATCTGGTTTTTATCGCAGAAATATACAACCCTGAGCAATACCGAAATTATATAGATACGGGGCGCTTTGATTTCCTGTATGACAAAGTACAAATGTACGATACCCTGAGGGCAGTCATCGAAGGACATGGCACGCTGATGCATGTACCGGATATCTGGCAGTTTCTTCGAGGAAAAAATCATAACATGCTGCGTTTTCTGGAAAACCATGACGAGCAACGCATTGCCTCCCGGTTTTTTGCCGGAGAAGCGCACAAAGCCAAACCGGGCATGGTGGTCAGTGCCCTGATGCATACCGGCCCTATCATGGTATATTTTGGTCAGGAGGTGGGCGAACCTGCTTTGGGTGAGTCCGGGTTCAGCGGCGATGATGGGCGTACCACTATTTTTGATTACTGGGGGGTTCCCGAACATCAGAAGTGGTTGAATCATGGTCAATATGATGGTGGCGGATTGAGCGAATCCCAAAAGGAGTTGCGACAGTTTTATAGCCAACTGCTTACTGTTTGTCATGAACCGGCCATTCAGGAGGGATACCTCTATGATTTAAACCCACACAACCGGTCTTTCACTCCGGGATATTCCGACAAGATGTATGCTTTTCTCCGGTTTACCGATCAGCAGCAACTCCTGATTGTCACTAATTTTGATGCAGAAAACGGCTGTTTTTTCAAACTAAAAATTCCCAAAACAGCGATAGAGGCCATGCAATTATCAGAAGAGCTAGGCTACACCCTTCAGGATATTTTTCAGACCCAGCAGCGCATCCCTTTTCAGCCTGGTGAAGTAATCATCAGCGAAGGCGACGCTGGGATTCCAGTAGAAGTGGGTCCTTTACAAACCTTTATTTTTGAAATTCATTCCTAGGGCGTATTTTTCAGAATAATTCATTAGTCTGAAGTATTGTGCTCATGAAGGCATACCCCTTTTGTATTGTATTAAGTCTCTTCCTGCTTTCTTTCTCGGCCTGTTCGTTGCAGGAAGAGCCTCCCTATGTCATACTGATTTCTTTTGATGGCTTTCGGTATGATTATGTCGCCAATCACGATATGCCTCACTTTGAGGCTTTCATCCAAAAAGGTACCCAGGCGGAAGCGCTGATCCCTTCTTTTCCCAGTAAGACTTTTCCTAACCACTATACGCTGGTAACGGGATTGTACCCCGGCCATCAGGGTTTGGTAGACAATGAATTCTACGACCCGGAAAGCAACACACTGTTTGCTATTCGTGACCGCAAAGTTGTTGAAGATCCTCAGTTTTATGGAGGAACTCCACTCTGGCAGCTAGCCCAGGAAAATGGCTTGCCGGCAGCTTCTTATTTTTGGGTGGGTTCGGAAGCGCCCATCCGGGGAGCTTATCCGGATTATTATCAATTGTATGATGAACAGATACCCAATACCGAGCGGGTAGACCAGGTAGTGAAATGGTTACAATTGCCGGAAGAGAAAAGACCCCATTTTATTTCTTTGTACTTCTCTATGATAGACACCCAGGGTCATAATTTTGGTCCTGATTCTCCGGAAATCGCTACGGCACTCAAAGAGGCGGATGCCCTGCTGGGCAATCTGATGCAGCAGTTGCAGTCTATGGATCTGCCTGTCAATGTGATTATTGTCTCCGACCATGGCATGATGGAGATAGAAAGCAATCCGGAAAACTTCATTTACCTCCCCGATCTTCACCCTTTGCAGGATAGTAGTTTTGTGGTAGTCAATGCCGGAACACAGGCTCATATTTATGTGAAGGATACAACCCCGGTCGACAGTCTGTATCAGGCTCTTCAACAGCAGGAGGCATCGTTTAAGATCTATAAAAGGGATAGCCTTCCTGCCCATTGGTATTATAATCATCCCAGAATAGGAGATCTTTTGCTGGTGGCCGATCCGGGGTATTATATTACCGATGCCAGCCGCGAAGTGCTGGCTCCCAGACTAAGCCCTGGCAAAAAAACCGGAAAGCATGGGTTTGATCCGGAATTGGTGAAAGAGATGTGGGGCATCTTTTACGCACAAGGCCCCAACATCAAATCTACTCTTACCATCCCTGCCTTTCATAATGTACATGTCTATCCGTTTGTCGCCAAACTGTTACACCTCAAACCTCCACCCGATATTGACGGTAAAACAGAAGTATTGGAAGATATTTATGTGCCATAAGCCCTTACTGAAGGCCGCTTAAAGTCATTGCTGCATTCAGGGTTTTGTACCGGTCATCTCTTTGATGAAAGCCGTTTCTTCCGGTCTGTAAGCGCTACCATCCTTTCTGAAAATATCATGGAACCAGACAGGCGGTTCTTTTTTGTAGGCCTGCTGCCAGGAATCCCAGGGGTAGTTGGTCTGACTCTTACCGGCGACAAACCCCCAGTTGATCATGCCTACTTTGTTTTCTTTGGCAATGGGCAAAATATCCTGAAAAGTACTACCCGCAGGCCGGGCCATGTATTCGGTACAGAGCATAGGTCGGTTGAACTGTTTGAGCCATTCCACCCTTTGTTTAAAATCTGCAGCATCCGCATAGTTATGGAAGGTGATGATATCAGAATGCGTAAAAAGAAAGCGGTTCATCTCGTTCATCTTATCCAGACTGGACCAGTCTCCATACCAGGGAGCGGAGGTAATGGGCTGAGAAGGATTGACTTCTCGAGCCCACCCAAAAGCTGTCCTGACCAGTTCTACCCCTAATTCCTTTTTGTTCTTCAGTTCCTGCTTCATATTGTTTTTCCCGTAGCTGCTGGCATTGTCATTATCCGGTTCGTTGGTTATATCCCAGGCCAAAATGCGCTCATCCTCTTTGAAGCTGCTCATCACATCGACTACATAGTCTTTCAGTGCAGGCCACTGGCTTTTGTCTTTCAGTATTTCTGCCCCAGGGCTCTGTACCCATCCTGAGTTATGGACCCCAGGTTTTGGATCACGCTGTTTACCTGCTTTGGGAAAAGGATCCCAGCAGGAATCGAAGATGACAAACATAGGCCGGATATTATGCTTCTGACAGATCGTGAGAAATTCATCCATGCGTTGTTTGAAGCCTTCCGCATCCTGCCGGTAGGGAATGTCATGCAGGTATACACGCATGGTATTCATCCCCAGATCAGCGGCCCAGCCCAGTTCCTTATCAATGAGTTCAGGCGACCAGGTTTCTTTTTGCCACATTTCCAGCTGGTTAATAGCGTTAGAGGGCAAAAAATTGGACCCTACCAGCCAGGGTTGGGCTGCATACCAATCATTGGCTTTTTCCTCACTCCACTGCTGAGCGATGCTCTTAGAATACATCAGAAGTAAAACGAATAAAACGATACACTTTCTCATAATCTGTCGGTTTTATGGTATGTAGTTAAATAGTTATAGGGTTGTAGAAAATAAGTAAAATCATACTAAAGGTCATTGCCCAACCATGGTACGCTCATAGACCGTACGGCTTTTCCCGGCATAATCCTGTATTACTACAGAAACTACTTTCTCAGATACTAGCAGACTACGCGAAGATTGAGAGAGATAAGAGGCTCCATAATACAACTCCTTTTTACTTCGTCGTCCATCTGAAAAGTGAAACCAGGCACAGGCATCCATAGGATGCGGATTGACTGTTAAGACAGCCTGATTGACATTTTCCCTTTTTTCGAACACCTTTACTGGGCCGTTATTCTGAGTGGCTATCATCAAGGGCTGACCTTCCTTCCGCAGGAGAAAAGCCAATCCTTTGGCATCCCCCTCCACAAAAAATCCGCTTTGTATCTGTGGTACCGGCTGGAAGTTACCCTGCCCGTCGCCTTTGAGCCACAGTCCGATGGAAGCGTCATACTGACCGGCCACTACTTCTGTTGCATAAGAATTACCTACCAGAAGAATATCCGGGTGAGTATCCTGATCCATATCTTCGCACAATATGCCAAATACCGGGGCTATTTGCGCCAACAGAGGCAAAGGTTGTATCGTAAACTTCCCTTCTCCCTGGTTTTCCAGATAACTACTTTCAAACAGATGTGCGCGTGCTATGTAAGCCCCCCTCATAGCTTCCCTGGGAACAATATCATGTAACTGCGCTTTGGCATAAGTATCGTATCTTCTGAATTTTTGGCGTAAGCCAACCATCTGGTGAAGGAGATCATCACGGGAAGCGGTAGGATGTTCCTGTCCACCTAGATAATAAGTCAGGATAGGGTCTATACTGCCGTTACCATCAAAATCAGCGGCATACACCGACAGCGGCTCTGCGTAGGATACCCGGTAGCGGGTGTTGAGACCGGCATTGCCCAACACATAATCCGTATCCCCATCATGATCAAAATCGGCTCCCTGCAGGCTGTTCCACCAACCCTGCGTGGCAGGTAAACCGGTGGTACTTGTCACTTCTTTCAGCATCCCCTGATGGTTCTGATAAAAATGTATGGGCATAAACTCACCTGTTACCATCAAATCTACCTGACCATCCTGGTTAAAATCAGTCCATAAGGCGGCAGTGACCATCCCTACCTGTCGTAAGCCTGGGGCTACTTCTTCGGTGACATCCTGGAAGACACCTTTTTCATTCCGCAGCAAATAGCTGGTACCCGGAAGCGGATACTTCAGTGGTGTTAACCGCCCTCCCACAAATAAATCCAGGTCTCCATCCTGGTCATAGTCAGCGGCTGTCACACAGGAGGTACTGGAAGGCATGGCAGGCAACGCTTCGGGTGCCCATTGAAAATGCCCCTGCCCATCGTTGAGATAGAGCTTATCCTGATAGTAGGGTGATTTTTCAGCAAATTCGTTGCTGCCACTGGCCACGTATAAGTCCAGATCGCTGTCGCCATCGGCATCGAACAACAGTGTTCCCATGTCTTCTTCATACTTTTTTTCCCGGGTAAGGGGTTCTGAACGAAAAGTACCCTGGGGAGTCTGAAAGAACAAAAGAGCGGATTGCTGATAGGCTCCACCCACCAAAAAATCCTCGCGTCCATCCCCATTCATGTCTCCCACCGCCATGCCGGGACCCAGGCGGGAATGCTGATGGGGCAACAGAAGCTGACGGGCAAAATCATTGTACTCATCTTCCTGATGCCTGTAGTGTATGCCACGTTGGTCTGTGACCTCTGCTAATAGAGGGACTTCAGCCGGTGCATTCGGACGACTGGTTTTTGCGTAGTTATATTTTAGTACCACTGTTTGATTGGCAGCAATATCGCTGAGTAGCTGTCTTTTACCATCCGGCCAGGTAATGATAAGCGAATCTATGTGTTGCGCGGTCCCCAGACCGATGTGTATACCATACGCTACAGAAGACTGAAAACCCCGTGTGACGCTATGGTGGTATTGCTGCATGTTTCCATCAGCATATACCCGTATGGTTGCGCCCAGACCATGGCGATTCTTTTCACTGCCTTGCAGTTCGACAAGTAGATAGTGATGTTTTAGTAGATCCGTCGCTTTATTTTCATACACCAGGGCAGGATCATCTATGGCGTTGATGACCAGGTCGAGGTCCCCATCACGATCCAGATCGCCATAGGCAGCTCCATTGGAATAAGAAGGAACTGATAAGCCCCAGGCGGCACTGACATGTTCGAAGGTCAGATCTCCTTTATTCCGGAAAAGGTAATCTGTTTTTTTGATACCGGGCATCTGCCTGGCTCTGGATTTGATCATATTGTCTGCCTGGTATTGATCAGGGCTCCTGCTCAGGGATGTATTGTACGCCACAAAATCCAGGTCTGTGATATCCCGGCGGTAGCCGTTGGTAATCAGTAAATCTTTCAAACCGTCGTTGTCAAAATCACCCCATAGCGTTGCCCAGCTCCAATCGGTGGAATGCACACCAGCCAGTTGCCCTATCTCGCTAAATGTCAGCTTTCCTTTGCCATTCAGGCCGTTGTTAAGCTGTAAAGTATTGCGCATATACTGGGGTTGGTATCCCATCTTCAAGCCCATTTGAAACTGCCCGTATTTCATAGGGCCTGCCATCTTTTTCCGTTGCTCATTATCCGCTGGTAGCATATCAGCCACCATAATGTCTGTCCATCCGTCATTGTTGTAGTCAGCCAGATCGTTGCCCATCGCAAAATTACTCTGGTGCTTGAGATATTGGGCTGCTTTCTCACGGAAGGTACCATTCTGATTATTGATATACAGTTGGTCGTTGGCCAGAAAATCATTGGATACATAGATGTCTTCCCAACCATCCCCATCAAGGTCACCGATTCCGACGCCCAACCCTAGGCCGTCGTGCAGAATGCCTGCTTTTTTGGAAACATCGGTAAACACAGGCTGAGCAGTAGGGCCATCGTTACGATATAGTTTGTCTGTGGCCAGACCACTCCCGTCTTTTTTTACAGGAACAATGGTATTGGGAGCCCGTATCTCATTGGTACTGTTGAGCAGATACATATCCAGGTCGCCGTCTTTGTCATAGTCAAAAAAAGCGGCCTGTGTCGAATACCCTTCGAAAGCCAGCCCATAGGATTGTGCGCTCTCCACAAACACCGGCTCTCCATCGGCCTGGTTGCCCTGGTTTACAAACAACAGATTGGCGCGTTGGGCAGGCACTCCATTTCCGGCCCGGCAAACGTATACATCCAGCCAACCATCCTGATTGACATCTACCATGCTCACACCACTGCACCACCCCTCTGTGACCACCCCGGCCGACAGGGTGATGTTTTCGAAGATCATATTCCCTTTGTTGAGATATAACTGACTGGATACCTGATTCCCTGTGAAGAAAAGGTCTGGCAGGCTATCGTTGTTGACATCCCCGATGGCAACACCTCCTCCATTATAGAGATAGAAGTAATCAATCAGGTTGATTTTGTCATTCTCCGTAATCCTGTTATTAAAATCAATGCCTGTTTGTGTGCTTTTCAATAATGTAAAAAGAGGACTTTGAGAAATGGTCGTATCGGTTTTACCGGAAGAAGAATCCGCATGCTGAATGCTGCTATCCTGAGAACAGGAAATCACTACAGTAATTCCCAGGGTGATGAAAAGATATTTTGCGATGCTCAGCATGCCTTTAGGATTGTCATCGGGCCTTTTGAGTAAAGAAAGATGAAAAAGGAGGTTGAATGCTGCGTTCCTTTCCTGTGTAATCATACACCTTAACAGAGACAACGTTGCTGTCTAGCTTCAACAGACGGGAAGACTGTGATAAATAAGAGTAGCCATGATAAAGTTCTTTTATCACTGTACTTTTATCCTGATAAGTCATCTCTACCTTCCAATCCAAAGGGGTTAAGGTCACCAACTCCTGCGTTGACACCCCATGTTGGGTAAATACTTTGAGCTTTCCGGCATTCTGAGTAGCCAACCATAAAGATCGTCCCTCTCCTGTGATCAGTTCGGCCAGTGCTTTGGCATCGCCCCCTACCCAAAAACCACTTTCGGGAGAAGAGACAGGCGAAAAATTACCGTTGCCATCGCCCTGCATCAAAAGCCCGTTGAGTGCATCGTATTGACCCGTACGCACTTCAGTAGCATAGGAGTTGCCTACCAGCAATAGGTCCAGATGATGATCTTCGTTATAATCCCGGACCAACATCCCAAATACCGGTGCAAACTGTGCTTCGGTAGGCAGGGGGGTCAGTTGAAATCTGCCTTCCCCCAGATTTTCAAGGTAACTGCTTTTAAATTGCTCGCTTTTCACCACATAAGCCTTTGCCAGTGTTTCTTTGGAAAAAAGGTCTTCCATGGGTGTCATACCATAATCGACATAGCGGGGAAAACGGGCCCGCATGGTATTCATCTGGCTAATCAAATCATCGCGCGAATGCGCAGGATAGGCAGCCCGCTGCCCATCGGCTCCCGGCAGGTAATAGCATAATATAGGATCTGTCGTGCCATCCTGGTTGTAGTCATGGGCATACACACAGACAGGCTCCTGTGGAGAAGCCTTATACTTTGAATTGATTCCTAAGTTGCCTGCCACATAATCTATGTCGCCATCATGGTCAAAATCACCAGAAGACAGGCTGTTCCACCAGCCGAAAGTGTGAGTCAGACCGGTAGCTTCTGTTACTTCCTTCAAAGTACCCTGCTGGTTTTTAAAGAAACGGATGGGCATCCATTCTCCCGTTACGATCAGGTCTACCTGCCTGTCCTGATCAAAATCTGTCCACAAAGCCGTCGTTACCATCCCCAAGGTCTGCAAGGCCGGACCCATCGTCTGGGTAACATCTGTGAAACGTGCTTTACCCGTTTGCGGGTCATAGTCGTTGCGAAGCAGATAACTTCGAGGGGGGTAAGGGTATTTTTGCGGCCTGACCCGGCCCCCCACAAAAAGATCCAGATCACCATCTGCATCAAAATCAGCGGCTGTAACGCACGACCCGCTTGTCCTCATGGCAGGCAGTGCCGATATATCCTGCGTGAAGTGTCCCTGTCCATCGTTGAGATACAGCCGATCCTGGTACAAAATTGATTCTTCGGGAAACTCACTCCCCCCGCTTACCACATATAAGTCCAGATCCTGATCCTGGTCAACATCCAGCAAAAGGGCTCCCATATCTTCCTGTTGCTTCCCTGCCGCATCTATGGCATGGCTGCTGAAAACAGGAGCCTGACCGGAAGCGCTACTTTGCAGAAATAATTGTCCGCTGGAGCCCGAAGCACCTCCCACGAAAAAATCATCCAGCCCGTCCCCATTGACATCTCCTACCGCCAGGCCCGGTCCGTTTTGGGAATACATATGCGGCAGTAGCCGCTGGGAGGTGAAATCAATAAAATAATTCTCCTGGTGAAGGTAATCGATGCCATACTCTTCCGTCACTTCTTTCATGAGGGGTGGTGCCTTTGGTGCTTTAGCAGGTGTGGGTATGCTGGCATGCGTATAGTCAAGGATAAGTAGCTGGTCTGCTCTGACATCCCGCAGCTGCTGGTGCCGGCCGTCTGGCCAGGTGACCGATACTGAATCTATTTGCGTGGTACTTCCCAAACCGAAATGCACGGTATTTTCCACAGTGGATTGAAAACCCCGGTAGATGGAGTGTTCATGCATCTGAGTTTTGCCATCATAATAGAGCTGAATTTTGGCACCCAGACCAGAGCGGTTTGCAGCAGGCCCTTTGAAGGCTATTCTTAAAAAATGAGTGGTATTATTTTGCTGACCGTCCACTGTATGGTTTTGATAGACAGAAGCTTCCTCGTTGATATTGTTGATGACCAGATCCAGATCGCCATCATTGTCCAGGTCAGCGTAGGCAGCCCCATTGGATAAGGTAGGCAGGGTCATCCCCCATTTTTCAGAGTAGTCGGCAAAGGTGAGATCGCCCTGGTTGCGAAAAATATAGTTATGAAGTTTAACTTCAGGCTGCTGGCTGGCGATTTGACGCTGTTTAGCCCGGATGGCTTCTTTGGAACCCAACATTTCCTGTTGAGAACTATAGACAGCATAATCCAGATCAGTCACATCTTTACCATAACCGTTGGTAACGAACAAGTCTCGGTAACCATCGTTGTCAAAATCGGCGAACAGCGCACTCCAGCTCCAATCTGTAGTGCTGATGCCGGCCAGTTGCCCAATCTCGCTAAAAACCGGAACTCCCTTAGGATGACGCTTGTCCTCACCAGGCGCAGGTCTCATGCCACTGTTGAGCTGAAGCGTGTTGCGTACAAACTGAGGTTCATACTGCATGCCCAAATCCGAGTAAAACTTATTGTAATTGATAGGGCCACTGGTGATTTTCTGACGTTTGTTGTCTTCAGGAAGCATATCGAGCACCACAATATCCATCAGCCCGTCGTTGTTGAAATCAGCGATATCGGCTCCCATACTATTATAACTCTGATGTTTAAGATAGACGGAGGCCTGATTGGTAAAAGTACCATCCTGATTGTTGATCCATACCAGGTCATTGGTCACAAAGTCGTTGGCACAATAGACATCCGGCCAGCCATCCTGGTTGAGATCGTTGATAACAATGCCTAATCCATACCCTTCAATCTGTATGCCTGCTTCTTGGGATACGTCTTTGAATACCGGATGTCCGTTGGCTCCTATTCCTTCGTTCCGGTACAGGCGATCGGTGCTCAGCCCTTCTCCCTGTAATTTTTTAGGTCTTGACAAGTTGGGAGAAAAAGCTTCGATGGCATTGGTGAGCAGGTAAGCATCCAGATCCCCATCTTTATCATAATCAAAGAAAGCGGTCTGGGTGGTATGTGCTGTATCAGCCAGTCCATAGGCCTGGGCCTGTTCTTTAAAAGTAGGTATACCGGAGGCATCATTTCCCTGATTGACAAACAACAAGTTGGAAGTATTACCTGCCCGTGTGGTTCCCGAGACACTTACATACATATCCAAAAGTCCATCCGCATTGATATCCACCATGGCTACGCCCCTTGCCCAACGGTCGGTTGACACGCCTGCTTTTTCCGTCACATCCTCAAACCTCAGGTGGCCATTCTGGGGACCTTCCAGGCGGCCTTCATTCAGATACAGGCGGCTCGACACCTTGTTGCCGGTAAAATAGATATCAGAAAAGCCGTCGTTATTCACATCGCCAATTCCCACACCTCCACCATTGTAGAAGTAAGTGAACTCCAAAACATTGAGGGTGTCATTGTCTATCACTATGTTGTTAAATGTGATCCCCGTGGTTTCAGCAGATAGTTGTTCGAACAAGGTGTTTTCCTGCCTGCCGCAACTTATGCATACCAAAGTGATCCCCAACAGGTGTAATATGTTTCTCATAGTCTTCAACCCTTGCTAACAGAAGCTCTCGATGAGAGTCTTTTCCGATCTGTCATAAAAGATGAGTGAATTTCCTTAAGTTAACGAATATAATTAAGCTTTAACAGTAATTTCCTCTTGCAGCAATATGCCTGTAAAGCAGACGATCAGGGGCAGTACTTATTCAGGGACGTGGCTCAATGATCCCAAACCTGATTTGAACGTTATGCCCTCCTTCCGGACGGTTTACAGAATTCATCACACAGATTTCTGCAGGTCCCGTCTGGTACAGGCTTGACCAAAGCGATGTTGACCAGGCTGACGCTACTTTCTGCCAGGTACGACCATGATCCTCACTCATAGAAATAGCACTACTATTAGAGGAAACGACCAGGCGACCATCAGCCAATGAGAGTATATAAGGTCCTCCCAGCTGCTCCGGAATCAAGGTTCCCAAACCCACCGGCCAGGTAGTACCCTCCTGGCTGGTCTTATAATACACATTACATTTTTCAGGTCCGCAAATCTCATACACTACGATATACTGACCATTGCTCATTTTAGACCAGACAGGCATTCCCGGTCGGGAGGCATGATGCCCTGGCGCGTATGCTACCCATATCTCTTCTCCCCAAGACTTCCCAAGATCGTCTGAAACTCTCTGGGAGATGATTTGGCTGTAGGAAGGATTCTCCATGACATGTTTCTCATTGGCATACATGACCGATAGTTTACCGTTATCCAGCAACTGAAAATGAGGTTCATACATACCCTTTTGCGGATTGCCGAGACTTCCAGGCGTTCCTTCGTGGGAGTCAATCAGGCTGAGTTTTGTCCAATGTTTACCATTATCTGTGCTTTTATAAACGGGCAAGCGGTAAGACTCGAACCATCTCACGGACCGGCACCCTAAAAGTACGCTGCCATCCTTGAGTTGTATCATTTGCGCATTATCCAAATCTCTTCCCGGATCAGTAATGGTTGAAATGACTGACCAGATTCTACCGTTGTCGCTGCTTTCTGCAATCTGCAATTCCAGCCCTCCTTTTGCCTCTTGCTGGTACCCTTTATTTCGAGAGATGGTGTAAGCCGCCAGCCAATGATCGTTTGTAAGTTTCAACATGCGCCCATACTCTGAACCATATAAACCATGTTTTCTATTTTCGGCCATGGTAACCGTATCATCAAAGACAGGCATATTATTGATGAGAACTTTTTCTTTCCATGAAACAAAGTCATCGTGAGAACCACCAAGACTTATTACCAGAAAGAACATCAGTAGGCCTCGAACGGAAAGGATCATGGGTAAGTAAATTAAGGATAACCACGAGGTATGAGTGGAAAATCAGCGATAGGAGTGAGAGGAAGTATCCCTCCTATTGCACGGCAGCCTTATCCCCTTCATCACAACGAAAAGCTGTTCAGATTAAAAGAACCAAACCCTACCCAGGGTAAGGTTTGGCTCCGATAGCAACACTGGAGTGTATTACCAACCCGGATTTTGTTTCAATTTCGGATTGATATCAAGCTCAGTCAAAGGAATAGGCAGCAGGTCTGACTTACCTACTACAAACTGCTCAAAATCAGGATCATTCTCTGCCAGTTTGGCTACTTCGGCCGCATCTTCCAACAGCCCATAGCGTTTCAGGTCAAAGAAACGTTGCTCTTCTCCTCCTAGTTCTACCACTCTTTCATGACGAAGCTGTAAACGCATTTCTTCCTGGGTCATGTTTGGATTGATAGTAGCCAGTGTGGCTAATGCTGCCCGCTGCCGCACCTGGTCTACATAAGGGTAGGCTGCCGCCGTTTGCCCCAGTTCATTGAGTGCTTCCGCGTATAGGAGCAGAATATCAGCATAACGGATGACCCGCACATTGATTGGCGAATGGTAGTTGGTACCAGGAGGCACTTCGTCCATGTATTTCCGGAACCATTGCTCATCTTCACCCCAGCTATTGGGGCTGTTTTGCCATTCCTTATAGCCTCTACCCCAAAATACCGTATCCGGATTATTCGGGTCAAAGGGTTGAGAAGGATTGTTGGGATCGGGCCGCTGGTGGTCGAAGATCAGGGAAGCATCCAAACGGGGATCTATTCCACCATCTACCGTTTTCTCTTTGGTGAACTGCTCAAAATACCAGGTAGTGGCTTGTCCGTCGGACCAACCAATCCCCCGGGGAGCGAAAAACTGAGCCCGGTTATTCCCTTCAGAAGCACCAGGTTCTTCTACATTTTCAGAATTTCCTGTCAGTTCTCCTGAAAACTGAATTTCCCAGACAGACTCCGGATTATTTTCGTATACAGCCGTAAAATTATCCCGGTAATTAGGAACCAGTTGATAGACACCCAGATCAATTACGGCTTTTAGCTGTTCGGCAGCTTCTGCCCACATCCGTTTTTGCATATAGGCTTTGGCTAGTAAGGCAGTGGCAGCTCCTTTTGTCGCTCTTCCTTTGTTGGGATCATCATAGCTGACGGGCAATACTTCCTTTACTTCCAATAAATCCATCACGATCTGATCCCATACCTGCTGCTCAGTTGCATAGTCCGGACGGTCGTCTGTGGTCTGTACCTGCAGCACCAGCGGTACGTTTCCCCACAGGTTCCACAAGGTATAGTACATAAACGTACGGATAAATTTAGCTTCCGCCAGTAATCGGCTTTTCAATGCGCCATCCATCTCAATGGCAGGCACTTTGTCCAGTACCTGGTTAGCCCGGAAGATGGTGATATAATGGTCATACCAGATACGCTGATGGAATTCCAGGTTATAATCTACCATGGAAAACTTGGCATAATTAACCATATCAGTCCAGGGACTTTTGCTATATCCCTCATCGGATCGCAGATCGGTCGCCCAGAGAATCCAGCGTTTCCAACTGCCAATTCGCTGCATGCCGGCATAGGCACCCGTTACCCCTTTGATGGCATCTCCCTCCGTTTCCCAAAAGCTGGTCACCGTAGGAAGATTGGGATTATCCTGTTCCAGCAGATCCTTTTCACAACCCGTGTAAAGCACGGATATTAGTATTATCAGCGATATTGTGTAATGTTTTTTCATACTCATGTACGATGATAATGGGTTAGAATGTTTAAAAGTTGAACTGTACGCCACCAGTGATCACCCGGGAAGTAGGGAAGTTGCCATCATCCACACCACGGCCGAAAAGACCTTCACCCTTAACTTCCGGATTATACCCACTGTACTGGGTAATGGTAAACAGGTTCTGCCCATTCACATAGACCCGCAGATTGGCTGCGTTTTCTCCCAGTCCTCTGAAGAGACTGGAGGGCAGTGTATACCCTATTTGCATGGTTCTCATTCGGAAATAAGAGCCATCTTCCAGCCATGCATCCTGGTTGTACCGGGCATTGCTCACACCGCCGGTACGATACACCGCCCGGGGTGTTGTGGTAGATTTGTTCTCCGGTGTCCAGGGTACCAGATCTTTGGGGTGGTTTTGGTTATCATCCGTACGATGTCCCCACCATTTGCCCGTATTAAAGATTTTGTTACCGGATACGCCCGCGAAGAAGGCGGTCACATCAAATCCTTTGTAACCGGCTGTCAGGTTGAGGCCATACTCTAATTCAGGGATAGAACTGCCTACATAGGCACGGTCGTCATTGTCTATTCTACCATCGGGCTGTCCTGTCAGATTACCCTCAGCATCTCTTCCGTTGACATCCTTGAAGCGTACATCACCGGGTTGTGCATCAGGCTGAGCACTATTTCTGACCTCTTCTTCACTTTGGAAAATACCATCTCTCTGAATCAGAAAAAACTGCCCTAATTCTCCTCCTTCCGCCGTCTTGGTAGAACCCGGACCATAGATAGGCCGGCCATAGGCCAATTCCAGAATCCTGTTCTTCACGGTCGTTGCATTGGCACTGATGCTGTAGGTAAAATCACCCTGGTTTTCCTGATAGGTGATACCCAGCTCAACACCTCGATTACGCATTTTTCCATTATTCACATAAGGATCACCTCCATCGTTGCCCGATGTTCCCGGCAGGGGCACCTGGGCTAATAAGCCGGTGGTTAAGGTTTCGTAATAATCTGCTGTGATGGCTACCTTATTTTGCAGTAGACCTAAATCAAAGCCAATATCCAGGGCACGCTTAGACTGCCAGCGGATATCTTCGTTTACCAGCTGTTGCTGAGAAGCCCCCGGTGTAATACTTTGGTCTGTGCCAAACACATAATTGGTACTGGTATTGATCACGGCCAGGTAGGGATAGGAAGCGGAGGGTTGCGGTAGCAAATCGGTATTAGAATTACCTGTCACACCATAACTGGCCCGCAACATCAAATTATTAATCCATTCCGGACCCGCATCAAAAAAATCTTCGTTGCTGATACGCCACCCTACGGAAGCGGCCGGAAAGTTTCCCCACTTATGGTCGGGGCCAAAACGGGAAACACCATCACGACGAACACTGGCGGTAAGGTAATACCGGCCGGCATAATCATAGGTAATACGGCCTAACAGAGAACGAAGAGCCTGGTTCCATTGAATGCCCAGTGCCGAAGGATTCTGCGTACCAGCGCTCAGCACTTGCCGGTAGTTGCCACTGGCATCGGCTGTATAGCCCCGGTTAATACCCTGGGAGTTGGCAAAATGAACTTGTTGTTCCACATACCCTGCCAATACATTCAGGTTATGATCCCCAAAGGATTGATCAAAGGTTAAAGTGTTCTCTATCAAGGTAGAATATTGTTCTCCCCGGCTTTCATCCAGAAAAGGAGGTTCCAGGGGAGCGTTGTAACTCCAGATACCAAACTTGCGGAAAAACTTATCATAAAAGGCCTGATATTCCAGCCCCAGATTAAGCTTGTATTTCAGAAAATCAGTAATGGCATACTCGCCAAAGAGGGTACCCTGCAAGCGGTTGGAAATAAAGTTGTTATCTGTCAGTTCCTGCATGGCAATGGGGTTGCTGCCGAAGGTATAGTTGTCCTGGCTGCCAAAGCCATAGCCACCGGGAAAATTCACCGCATCATCGGTGTAGACAGGTATGGTGGGCAACATCCGGATGACATCGTTAAAAGGCCGGCCAATTAGTTCCACCCTGTTGGAACGAGTTAAGAGCAGCGATTCTCCAAGGTTAAACTTGCCTCTTGTCATACCGGTATTCACCCGTAAACTGTAGCGATCAAATTCCGGTCCGATCACAGTACCTTCCTGGTCAAAGTAATCACCGGAAATCAGGTAATTTCCGTTTTTACTACCGCCTGAGAGGGTCAGGTTATAATTTTGGATGACTCCTGTTTTAAAGAAGGCATCCTGCCAGTCGGTGTCAATGTTGGGATCAAATTTGGTGCTGGTCCCTGCCATACGGGGTTCACCGGCAGCATCATAGGCGGCATTGGTAATCGCGGCAAACTCTTCGGCATTCATCAATTCGAGCCGATTGGCAATTTCCTGTACTCCATAATACGCCTGAAAACTCACTTTGGCCGGCCCTTCCACTCCCCTTTTGGTAGTAATGATGACAACCCCATTGGCAGCCTGGGTTCCATAAAGGGCGGTGGCAGCAGCATCTTTCAACACCTGGATAGACTCTACATCGTTAGGGTTAAAGTCCGGGGTATTGGAAGTAAGCAGCCCGTCGATGACATACAGGGGATTGTTGTTCCCAAAAATACCGGTCCCCCTGATTTTGACTTCGGATATCTGTCCGGGTACACCACTGGAGGTGACACTCACGCCCGGTACCTGCCCCTGCAATTGTTCGGCTACGGAAGCGGCCTGTACTTTTTTTGTTTTTTCGACATCCACTACTGCGACAGAGCCGGTAATATCAGAACGTTTCTGAGAGCCATAGCCAATGACCACTACTTCCGAAAGGGATTGAACATCGGGAGTCAGCTGCACATCGAGGGTGGTCTGGTCACCAATGGAGACTTCTGTGGTCTGATAGCCTACAGAAGAGAAAACCAGGGTTTGCGCATCGTCAGGCACGGTGAGATTAAAACTACCTTCTACGTCGGTAACCGTACCGGTCGTAGTGCCTTTTAAGAGTACGTTCACGCCCGGCAAAGGAGTGTTGTCTGTGGCATCCGTTACCGTACCGCTTATGTTTTTCTCTAAGTGCCGATCCAAGGCGGTGATACTAAACCTCACTTTGTCAGACAAAGGCATAGGCGCACTGTTCAATCCAGCTGCCAAGGTAGAGGTCTGAGGATCCAACCTTTTCACCTTTTTAGTTTCTTCCTTGTAAATAAAGAAAGAGGCTTTTTCCACTTTTCTGTAATTCAATCCCAGGGGTGGTAACAGATCCGAAAGAATCTCCTCAATCCCGGAAGTGTGGTTGTCCAGTATTTCGGGCAACACAAACTGATCTTTAACGACCTCACTGGCATAGCTGAAATGTACCTTATGGGTTTTTTCCAGGTCCTTCAGCACCGACTTAAGCGAAACCTTGTTTTCCTGTGTGGTTTCTACAGGAGCGCTTTTGTTGGCGTAAGCCAGATCTTGCGAAAAGGCTTCCCCCAAAAAGCTGCACATTCCCATGAGCAACACCACACAAATGATGGGTCTTTTTTGCTTCATATTGATTAGTTTTAGGTATGATTCCGTAGCTCTTTTATGCTTCTCCGTGCTATCTTGACAGATAGCCACCCACTTTCAGTGTGCACGCGCTATGTTCACTTTTTTCCCTTCCCGTCTCACTTTCAAATCAAAAGATTCTTCTAACATTGGAAAGAGGATATCTATATTGTCTGAAGAAAGGGTAGTCGTAAATCGCTCATCGGCCAGACCTTCTTCCTGGAAAGTAATAGTATACCCGTAGTTGTCTTCCAATACTGAAGTGATTTCTCCCAATGAGTTATCTTCAAAGTTGAGAATATGGTGACGCCATGAGCCATATATTTCAGGATCTACTGTCTTGACAGCATAGGATTCCGTATTGACGGAATATTTCACCAGTTCGCCCGGTTCCATCAGGAGAGGCTCTTTACCGGCCCGCTTTACCTTTACTTTGCCCGTATTCAATACCACTTCCGTAGTACCTCTGCGTTCTTTTACATTAAATTGAGTGCCCAGCACTTCTACTTCCAGGTGCTCGGTATGGACAATAAACTTGATATCCCTTTGTTTTTTCTCTATCTGAAAATAAGCTTCCCCTTCCAGCCATACTTCTCTGCTGGCCTGTTGGTCCCAATCCTTCTTATAAGACAGTTTTGAGTTTGCATTCAGCATCACCCCTGATTGGTCGGGCAGGGTGATAGATTTTGTCTCTCCATAGGAAGTCTGAAAGATGAAGTGTTCCCCGGTGTTATGGACAAAAAACCAGAGCAAACCAGCGATCATCAGTAAGGCCAGGGAAGCGGCCAGACCGTAGCGTATCTTTCTTTTTCTCAGCGTTGAGATTTTTCCTGTTTTCGGAAATTCCCGGCGCAACTGTTTCCATAACTGCTGGGTTTCCAGCGCGATTTGCTCCGGAGAAAGCTCCTTCTTCCGGGTTTCAAAGGCTCCCAGTGAAGAATTCCCCTCTTTAAAAAGATCGAGGAACAATTTTTTACGCGGTGCGTTGGATTCATTTTCCTCCATAGTCGGGCAACAGGATGATCAGTATATCTGTAAGACATCCCTGTTCCCTTTTTATACCCAGGGTAGAAGAAAAAAATGATAAGGCTTAGTAGAGTAAGGAAAAGACCGAAGTAAAAAGCATTAATAGCGGGATTTCCAGGGTTTGCTGTGAAAGCATCATCTTTCTCAGGTTCTTGAGCGCACGCCCCAGGCAGTTGAGTACAGACTGGTAGTTAAGGGCCAGCATGGCTGCAATTTCTTCAGGGCGCATGTCATGAAAATACCGTAAATAAATCACTTCTCTTTGCCGGGAAGTAAGCCTGTTCAAAGCGCTCAATACTCGCTGTTCATTCATCAGAAAAGTCTCCTTTTTGATGACAATATCTTCCGGTGAGAATGAAAAATGACGGGAGAAGTGTGTGTCTGCGTAGGACACATGAAAATGTTTCCGTTCTTTTTTCAAAAGTCTCATGAGATGCCGACGCAGCGAGAAGATGAGGTAATAACGCACATTATCTACTTTTCCCAGCAAGGCTTTATTTTTCCAGAGGTAAATAAACAGCTCCTGGATAGCGTTTTTGGCCACATACTCATCGGCTGTAAATTTGAAAGCGTAGGCATACAGGTCGTTGTAGTATTTTTGATGAAGATAGGTAAATGATTTTTCACAGCCCTTTTGAAAATGCTGCCACACTTCACCCTCATCATGAAAAGTGACCGGGTCTGTAGATGGTGCGTACATACACTAAAGATAGTGATTGGATGATCTCTGCATCGGGATTATATTTACTAACTTACTTATTTTAAAGTTAATTTTTGAGTGCTTCTTTAAAAATTGATATTTTTTTTCATTTCTATTTGGTTATTTCTAAAGGCAGGGCCACAAAGTGCCTTGAGACATTTTTTCTGGCTCAGGGTTCTGAAGGATCAACCTGAAGACTGATCACCGATACTGAATGCTGCGGCAGCATGGCTTTAAAATGAGTGCCCCCCTGGATTTTTCGACGATGGGGCACAATGGCTTCGGGTGTTCGAAAGCTATTGTGGGTTTTCAGATCATCAGCGGTCAGAAGATCCCAGGTGGCTTCGGTCTTGAGAGAAGTGCCCTTTACGTCGAAACTAACTTCAATGGCTTTTTCATGGCTTGTATTAATGACTTTGATATAAATTTGTTTTCCATTGGCGCTACGGCTCACTACAGCATCTATAGAAGGAATACCTTTGCCCTCCTGGCTGGTATCGAAAGAAGGACTTTTGACAAGTGTCTTCAAACGCTCTTTACCCCGATGTTCCTGATACAGGCGGTTGAGATGATACAAGGGAGAAAAGAAAACCTGGTGGCGGCTTGCCTGTATGATACCTCCCGGCCATCCGTTGATTAAATCTGATACAGCGCTCATGGCTACCACCGGGCTACGCCGCTCGAACACATGCATGAGGCGGGCACCATACAAAGCGGATTCCATAGAGTACTGTCGTGCTTCCGGCAGATCCAGCCCCCATTCGTTGATAGCCAGCTGAAGGGTATGGTTGGGCACTTCTTTACGGATCATCTGTTCTACCTCCTGGTAGAACCGTTCATAAAAAAGAGGGCGCGCCATCAGGTTACCGGCATCGTTGTTCATTTGTTTTTCCCCATAATAATGATGGATGGCCAGGTAATCCATGTTTTTGCCTGAGAGCCGCAGCACCGTACGATTCCACTCCATATTATTGTCTCCTACCGCAATGAACTGTATGGTGGAATCTACTGCCCGCATGGCTGCCACATAACGGTTGTAGTTTTGAGCATAGGTGGTTGCATCGGAATGCCCTCTTACCCAATCACCCCAGATTTCATTGCCAATTTCCCAATATTTGACCGCATAGGGTTCCGGATGGCCGTGAGCCGCCCGCATGGCACCATAGTGAGAAGTAGCCGGACTGTTACAGTATGCTACCCAGGCGGCGGCTTCTTCCGCGGTAGCACCCAACCCTTCCACATTGACGGTAATGGTAGGTTCCGCCCCTACATCCCTGCAAAACGCTATGAATTCATCGGTGCCAAAATCACTGGGCTCCGGCTCATTTTTCCAGGATAAGTTGGGCCAGACGGGTCGTTGATCTCTGGGCCCTATGCCCCACTGCCAGTGGTAATCCTGGGCTACGTTGCCCCCGGGCCAGCGAATAAAGGCAGGTTGTAGGGCCTTCACTGCTTCAAAAACATCTTTGCGAACAGCTCCCACAGCTTCGTCGGGCAGGAGAGATACCTGATCTATCCAGATCTCTCCTACTCCTTCAAATAAAATAGCCAACTTTGCCAGGAGATCCGTTTTTTGAGGAGTCAGCACAAAGGTATACTGCTTCCAGTCGCCACTTACCTGATCAATTTCTGCCTCAGCATAGATTTCTCCTCCTACCCTATCCTGTTCTACAGCCACGAGTACCCGTCCCTCATATCCTGTGGTTTTCATCCACACATACCCCTGATAAGCCATACCAGCCTGTATCGGAAGGCGTGCCTGATAAATACCATGCCGCTGCACCACCCCTTTCCCCAGCCTTACTTTCAGGGCATGCTGTACCGGTGGATTCTCGAAGAAGGCAGTCTTCACCGGATAAGCGATGGAATCATCCCAATGAAAAGAAAGGGCGTAATCATCATTTCTGTCGTCCGGATACCGCTCCCAATAGCGGGAAAGGCCTATGCCATTGGGCACTTCCTCAAAACTTCTGTTGCGCACCATTTCAGCGTGCAAGCCGCCCTTGATGCCTTCGTACATGAACTCTATAAATTGTCCGTAGAGCATTGGACTGAGTTGCCCTTCTACCTGATCGGCCTGAATGATGATGTTGGCCTCAAGGTTGGACTGTGCCTCAGAAAGTAAGAAGCTGCTACATAGCAGTAGACTGAATATGCCTGACTTCAACCGGGTTGCCTGGAGATAGGTCATGGTGAGAAGCTTGATACCTTTCATGATACATTTTGTTTAAAAGTTTAGCAGCCAGCCCTGTCAGAAACTGATTTCAACCGGTTGGCCAATCCATTATGCTTATAGGGTGGTGCGTTCCTCAAAACACTCAGGATGGCAAGTGATAATACATAATGCCATTGTACTGCACCTGACTATCCTCTGTCACCAATCCTACCCGGGACGCAGGCCAGAGATTTCTGGTGCACAGCACCTCCTTACCATCCACGATCAAGACCACAATATCCTGGCGTTTCGCTACCCGTAAATGATAGCTGGATTTTACGTTTTCATGCACCATGATTTTATACACATTGTTTTGATTCAACCGATTGACCAGTCGGAGTGCGTCAGCACGGACCGGATCGAAAGAGATCTTTTCAAAGGCCGGATGATCAGTGCTTTCTTGGTGATACACCGGCAGCGGACGCCATTGGCCCTCCGACCTGTAGTCAATGTCCAACTGCTCCTGTATGTTCTCGATGACAGTATCGGGCAGGAAATGGGGCGTTTTATAAAATTCCAGGGCGCTAACCAAAGCCGGTGCTTTCAGTGAAAACCTTTTTTCCGTGAAATCTGTATACCGCATATCCGCAAAATAAGGTTGGCGACGGTGTAAGGGTATTTCCTCAGAGAGGACCGTCTGACCTTCTTTTACCCCCCTGACGACCAGCGCTTGTTGCTGGTAATCGATCACAACTTTCAGATAATTGTCAGCATCTATATACACCGGATACAGCCCCGCTTTTCCTCCTTGTTGAAAATCAGCGGCGGTAACCTGCAAACTCACCTCATACTGTAGCAATACATCGCCCTTGAATACCTGATGGGTTCCTGAAGCCTGTGTCTGCCAAAGGCCATCTTCCTTGACTTCCCAGGAGGCCTCGGCTTCAATGTTATCGGTCTGGGCCTGCCATCCCCGGATATGCTGATCAAACTCATCCCATCCCAAGGTAAAAAGTACGCCGTCGAAAGATGCCCGGGCATTTTCCGTGTACAGTCCGGGGATGCCTTTCCCTTGTAAGCGCGTCTCGATGGCAGGCTTTCCCGGTGCTGGCAGCTGATCAATTCGGATGGTAAACAGATGTGCGTTTTTCTGGATGGTGAGTGTATGATACGCCTGGAAATCAAAGTCAGCAAATAACGCATAGGAGGCCGATTGTGTCTTACCGTTTTCTTTCAGCACATAGGTCCATTTTTTTTCTTTCTGGTCCAGCAATACCTGTAGCCAGTTATTTTCATCCTCCCAACAGGCATAGAAACCCACTTTTCCAGGGTTGGCGTCGTTGAATTTTATCCCAGCCTCAAAGAGGTAATGCATGGCAGGCTGACGATTGACCAACGCATGCCCGACAGCCTCTGCAGTTTGTACCATTTCTCCCTGTTGCTGCTGCCATTCTCCCCTGAGGATTTGCCATCCTTTATCCAGATCAGGGGTTGACCCTGCATCAAAGTTATCGCTAAAGGAAGCTTTCGCCGGCAGGGGATGATAACCCGGCGTATTCGCTGCTGTAGGTCCGTCTACATATAACTCTTTATCAAAGAACAGCACACGGTCGATAAACTGACTGGTAAAGGCGCCATTTTTCTGTGTAAAATAGATCAGCCACCATTCCAATCCATTCGGCCCACGAACAAGGCTGGGTTGTCCGGAAACAAACAATATGTCATCTCCTGGCTGATCCCGCATATCAAACAGGGATACATCGAGATACCCTGACCTTGTGCCTCGCCGGCTGTGAACTGCCAGCAGGTTGTCACCCTGCTTTAACCAGGACATGGCCTGTTCATCGAGAGGCCAGGAGGTATAATGACGTCCTTCTTTGTGATAAAGCTGATGGCCGTTCAAATACACTTCGGTATCGCCGTCATGGTGTATTCTCATCCTGTATTGATGTTTCTTCTGGAGGTCCAGGGAAAAGTTTTTGCGTATCCAGAGATTTTCCGTTTGCCAGGGAGTACGAATCACCCGTACGGCCGTGTTCTTCACCGGATCAGAACCAAAACCTGTTTTGCCTTGCTGCCAGCCTGTTGCCTGAAATGATGGTTTTGTCCATTGGGAAATAGGTTTTTCCGTAGTCATGGACCACACCCCCGGTGCGTCAGTCTGGTAACGGAGAATGTCTACGAAGTTATCTTCCAGATAAACCTGATTGGATTCTACTACGGGAAAGGGGTATTTATTCCCATGATCAAAACCCAGGGGATGATCGGCCACGGCCACACCCAAGGCATAGTTGCCCCAGTGGGGTGAGGTATGATTGGCATTGTACATCATATAATACTGATCCCTGTATTTAATTACCCAGGGGCCTTCAGCTACCCGGTTGTCGTAGGTTTCCCAGGTATGGGGCAGGGAGGCAAACAGATACTGCGGGTGCTCCGACAGTTTTCCCGGATGGATCATGGCATTGCCCCAGATGGTGTTGCCATCCGTGAATTTTACGGTATAGAAATACAGTTTTCTGTCGTCATCCATAAAAAGGGCCGGATCGATCCTGTTGTCAAACCAGATATTTTTCACAGGTTCTTCATAAGGGCCCAGGATATGAGAAGAAACGGCATGGCCGATATGTACCACCATGGTATCCTGCTGCCAATGATTGACAGACCAGTAGAAATGAAACTTTCCGTTGATATAGTTGATATCCCCGGCATGGATTTGGTGATCTTCAGACGCCCGGCCGGGTGTCCAGTCATTTTGCATGGAAAACACATGCACAGGCCCTTCCCAGTGAACCATATCTTTGGACCGGTAAAAGCCCCCGTCGGTACCCATACCACCCAGATAATATTCTCCGTTAAATTTGAGGGCACCCACATCTCTTACGCCAGGCAACACCGGATTGTTGATCACATAAGGATTCTGACCGGAAGTTGGATGATAAAGGAGCATGAAACATAAAGCAGATAAGAAAAAGGCAACAGGGGCAGAAAAAAAATTGAGCAAGAGAGATAAGGGTAGCATGCGCTTGGTACACTTCATAGTATCGTATGGTCAGGAGGTAGCCTATCTGTTAGACACACCACCTTCATTTTCATACCCAGGCAACGAACATTTATTTACGGGTGTCTCTTCCTGTCGCCACACCAGAATGGGCAAAACGCAGGGCAAGCCGTCAGCGATTGAAACCTTTCCAGGCCGATCAAGTATGGATGTATATAACCTGGAATCATTTCATCATCCGGTTCATGAAAGGCTCACCCGGTTATTAGGATGAATAGTATGAAAACAATCACACCGGCTAGTCAACAAACTTATATTGCCCTGCTGCGGGGGATCAATGTGGGAGGCTATCATAAGGTTCCCATGGCTACTCTTCGGCAATCTTTTGACAGTATGGGATATGGCCCTGCCAAAACACTTCTGAATACCGGTAATGTGTTGTTCAAAGCTGCACCGGACCAGGAAGCAGCGCTCACCCCATTGATCGCAGCCCGGCTGAAAGATACGTTTGGTTTTTCTATACCTGTTATTGTTCATTCGCAAGATCATATACAGCAATTAGTGACAGCCAATCCCTTCAAAGACATTCAGGTTACCCCCTCCATTCGCCTTTATGCGAGCTTTCTGAGCGATACTCCTATCCATCGTCTTTCTTTACCCTATACTTCACCGGATGAATCCTTCAGCATCATCGCCATCATAGACCGCACTGTTTTCAGTGTGCTTGACCTTGCTATATCACGCACTGTAGATGCCATGAGTATCCTGGAAAAAGAATTTGGAAAAAACATGACCACACGCAACTGGAATACTATCCTGAAACTGGCACAACGATGAGAAGGAATAAGGATCAGGCCCACAAGGAATGTGTCTGTAGCAGGATGAAGCGAGCAACTTCGCCGGTGCCTTTAAAAAAAACGAATGATTTCCTTTTCAACTGACATAGGGTTGTCACTGTTCGCCTTTACCTTTGAACTATCAACTTTAGAAGACCATCATTTTTCACTCGTAGCAACCTTAACTGTAAACGCAAGATGACACAGCTACAGCCTTTTACCATTGACATTCCACAATCCGTACTAGACGACCTTCAGACAAGGCTTCGCCAAACCCGCTGGACCGATGAACCCAAAGAAGCCGGTTGGCAATATGGTACCAATCCGACTTATTTAAGAGAACTCGTCGATTATTGGCAGCATCACTACGACTGGCGTCAACACGAAGCAGCCCTTAATCAATTTCCACATTATAAAACGGAAATAGAGGGCACAGGCATTCACTTCATTCATGTAAAGGGAAAAGGTAAAAACCCCAAACCTCTCCTCCTTACCCATGGGTGGCCGGATAGCTTTTACCGCTTTTACAAGGTCATTCCGATGCTGACAGATCCCGAGCGCTATGAGGGTGACACCGATCAGTCTTTTGATGTGGTGGTTCCTTCTATGCCGGGTTTTGGATTCTCGGAGCGGGTAGCCATGAACGGCGAGCAGATCGCGGACCTATGGGTAACTTTAATGAAAGAGGTGTTAGGCTATGACACTTTCTATGCCCTGGGGGGCGATATGGGTACCTCTGTGACCAAATCTCTGGCCCAACGCTATCCTGAACAGGTGAAAGCCATTCATCTTACGGATGTGGGCTATCCAAATGGCAGTGAAGACTGGAGCACCCTGACGCCCGCCGAGCGGGAGTTTGGCAAATTCATCCAACATTGGTGGATGACGGAAGGCGCTTACAATATGCTTCAATCTACCAAGCCGCAAACCTTGGGCTACGCCCTGAATGATTCTCCCGTAGGGTTAGCTTCCTGGATTTTGGAGAAATTTAATGCCTGGAGTGATAACCAGGGGCATCTTGAAAACAGCTTTACCAAAGATGAACTGCTCACCAACATCATGATCTACTGGGTAACGCAAACCATCAATTCCTCTATCAGAATGTATCTGGAAACCGCCAGAGCTGCCTATGCAGGCCAGGGGGGGCCTAAGCCGGAACCCCGGGTAGAAACGCCAACCGGAGTAGCCCTTTTTCCGGGAGATGCTCCTTTTCCCAGAGAATGGGCGGAACGCATGGTCAATGTGCAGCGATTTACAAAAATGCCGAAAGGAGGGCACTTTGCCGCCCTGGAACAGCCAGCGCTGTTTGTGCAGGAGGTAAGGACTTTCTTTTATGAAGCTCTGTCAGAAGAAGCTGGCTGACGTGGCGATACTCAAGTTAAATTATAGTTTTTTCATCAATCCCTTGTGAACTTCAATTTCATCGAATCGATGTTGGAGACTTACTGTCAAAAAAACTATGAAAACAACCCCTATGCACTTACAGGACATCGCAAAATACCGCATGGTAAACCAGCAACTGAGCGGCACCCATTTGACCACTCCTCAAGACATGGTCCGTTACTTTGGGGCGATGCAGGCGCAGGATTATGCAATGGCAAAGTGGGCCCTTGGCCTCCGGCTTTCCGTTTCGGAAAAGGTTGTGGAGCATGCCTTTGCACAGGGTGACATTATCCGGACGCATTTGCTACGACCTACCTGGCACTTTGTGGCTCCCGATGATATTCGTTGGATGCTATCTCTTACGGCACCTCGCATCCGAAAACTCAATGCCTCCCTGTGCCGGAAATACGCTCTGGATGCATCCCTCCTGAATCGTTGTAATGCTATTTTTGAAAAGTCGCTGATGGATCACCATTACCTGACGCGTTCGGAACTTGTACTGGCACTCAACAGGCAGGGCATCGACACGAGTGAGCTCCGGACGAACTTAATGATCATGAATGCCGAACTGGAGGGTCTTATCTGCAGTGGCCCCAGACGTGGAAAGCAATTTACCTATGCTTTGCTGGAAGAAAGAGTACCTCCTACCCCTGCCCTGACAGAAAGCGAAGCTTTGGCTGCTCTGGCTATCCGGTATTTTACCAGCCATGGCCCCGCTACCCAGTATGATTTTGCCTGGTGGTCGGGGCTTACCTACACCCAGGCTCGACAGGCGCTGGCGTTGACCGCCTCTCATTGGCAGACCATGACAGTGGATGACCACACTTACTGGTACTCTCCTTCACTTTCTACAGAAAACACCGATCCTGAGAAGGTGTTGTTTTTACCTGTTTTTGATGAGTTTATGGTCAGCTATAAGGACAGGTCTGCTTCTCTTGATTCTTTTATGGCGCAAGAAACCATGACGGGTAACGGCATTTTTAAGCCTATCGTCGTGATTGGTGGAAAAGTAGTCGGTTTGTGGGAACGAACCTTTAAAAAAGATAAGGTACATATAGAGGTGAAGTATTTTTATCCCCTGAATGTATCACAAGAGCAGGCAGTGCGGGAAGCGGCAGCACGCTTTGGACAGTTCATGGAAATGGACACGGTCATACAATGCCAGGCCATGGTAGGGTTATAGGTTTTCATCAATGAACACTGCCCTGAGGAAGCCACTCCGGAGGAAAATTTTTACAGCCTGCTTTCCATCATTTTTTCCTTGATAACCTGCAGGTCGGTATGCCTGGCTTCCAAGGCCAGTTTGGCCTGCTTAGGTTCTATCCCTTTTAACAACTGGATAATCAGTTTTTTTTCATCGTCAGAGAGGTCAAGGAAAAGAATTTCACCTGCTATTTTCACTTTCCTTTTCTTACAGTGGCAGTATAATCATGAGAAAACTTTCTGCCGCCGATGCCATTACCTTAAATATTCTTATAAAAAAAAGTTATTAACATTCTGTAAAGTATGATTACGATTGAACCCAGAGACCAACCTAACTTTTATATGATCACAGGCGGACCGGGGGTGGGCAAAACGACCCTGCTCCATGCTTTGGCCCGGCAGGGGTTTAGCTGTATGGCCGAAGTGGCCAGAACCATCATCCAGGAACAAATGAAAGTAGATGGAGACGCCCTACCCTGGAAAGACAAGGTTTTGTATGCCCAACTGATGCTGGAGCGTTCTGTCGACAGCTATGAAAAAGCGAGTCAATACCCCAATGAGACAGTCTTCTTTGACCGGGGCCTGTTGGACACTTTGTGTTATGCGACCCTGATCAATATGGAAATTACGGAAGAAATGGATCGCTACGCCCGATGCTACAGGTACCATTCAAAAGTGTTTATTCTTCCTCCCTGGTTTGAGATATACAAAACAGACAATGAACGGAAACAAAACTGGGAGGAAGCGGTGCAGACCTATGAAAATATGATAGACACTTACCGGCAATACGATTATGAGTTGATAGAGGTTCCCAAAACTACCCTCTCTCAACGGCTTAACTTTGTGTTGCAGCATATCCAATCAAATCATCTCTCATGAAAACTCTCTCCACAAAGGCTGAGGCTATACAGAATGATTGTGTTTCTATCCAGCAGAAAGAGGCGGTGCTAATCAATGTGGCCGGTTTCCGGGTAAGACATGGAATGCTCACCCAAAAAAGATTGCAAAATAGCAGGCTACTCAGATCAGCTATGCCCCCGTACCCCAGAATTAACAGCCCTAAGTGTTTGCGCCTCCATCTATGGTGAGGATAGCCCCAGTGATCATCTGGCTTTCCTCACTGGCCAGATAAGCCACCATCCCAGCAATCTCATGAGGCTGAATAAACCGCTGTATTGCCATCATATTTTTTTGTTCGTCAGCACTTTCTCCTGCTTCCGGATTCATATCCGTATTGGTAGAACCAGGCTGAATCAGGTTCACCGCAATATGGCGGGGCCCCAGATCGCGAGCAATACCTTTGGTCAATCCGATCAGCGCGGATTTGCTCATAGCGTATAAGCTTACTCCTGATCCGGACACACGTTCTGCCAGATTGCTGCCAATGTTAATAATACGTCCTCCTTCTTTCATATAGCGGGCCGCATACCGGGAAGTGATAAACACAGCCCTTACGTTGACAGCCATGAGTTGATCGAAGGCTTCCAGGGTGAGGTCCGGTAAGTATCCCAGGGCATAGATGCCGGCATTGTTTACCAGGATATCAATACCACCCAATGTCTGAGCTCCCTTCTCAAGGGCCATGATTAATTCATCAGCATATTCGTTTCTGGCAACGATGCCCAGGGCTTTCCTTCCCATTTCCTGAATTTGATTTTCCAAGGCTTCTGCTTGTCGCTGATGACTCCCTGAATGGGTAAAAACAATATCAGCTCCTTCCTGCGCCAGTCGTAAGGCTATGGCAGCTCCCATACCCCGGCTTCCCCCGGTAATAAAGGCTACTTTATGATTCAATCGGTTCATCCTTCTGTATAGTTAGTGTTTTAATCCTGTTGTAAACATAGGTCAATCACTTTACTTTTGTAAGTATTAATAAAATTGTTAAGTACTTACAAAAAAGTAAGAAATGAGAAAGAAGAACTCTACCAATGCTTTGAATGAGAAAAAAATCAACGCAACCTGCGGCATGGGTTTTACCTTATCGCTGATTGGTGGCCGGTGGAAGTCAAATATTCTGTGGAGACTCATGGAAAACGGTACCATGCGGTATAGCCAGCTTCGTAAAGCCATTCCGGATGTGTCGGACAGAATGTTGGTCGCTCAGTTGAGAGAATTAGAAAATGATCAGTTGGTCAAGCGCATGGTGTATCCTGAAGTGCCGCCTAGGGTGGAATATGAACTCACGGACCTGGGTTCAACCATGCGCCCCATGCTGCAGCATATCTCCGACTGGGGAGAACAGTACAGAAAAGTATCGGAGGAAACTAACCATGAATAAGGGCCTCGTTCGCGATCATTGAGGTGTATTTCATACAGCTTGACAATACCTGCTTTTCTGCATTTCTTTATTGCCTTGAGCCTTATGGTACGTATTTTCCTAAGGTTTCCTGGCCTTGTATGAAGCCAAAGTCGCCTCGCAGGACTGTGAAATACGACTGAATCTCCAGGCCGAGCCTGGTCTTCCTTTCTAAAAATATTATAGTGGGGATATGAAATAGTTGTTTGTTTTTCAACGAACTTTGGACATATTTCGTTGATATGATGAGTTGCCACTGAGATGAAAAGTCTTACTTCTATAAGGAACCGCTTTTTGTGCCTGTTCGCTACTTTGCTGATCCTGACCCAAAGCTTTTTTGCGGTAGATCTGCTGGCTCCTTATTTCATGATGAAAGACTACAACGCCAAGAAAGCGGAAGTCAAACAGATTGTGGCTTCTAAAGCGAACACGGTAGAGGTAGCAACACGTATCCATCTTGCTACCTTTTTAATTTACTGGGTGGCCACAACGTTTGCCGTTGACATCGCCGCTATCCAGTATCATAACTGTAGTGCACTTTTTGTCAATACCCATTCTTTTAATATCTATTATACCCATCTGAGTGCCCTAGCACCTTAGTTTGTTAAGATCAGCCTTGTGCATTCCTTTCCTGATATTTCAGGCATAAGGCTATTATACTATTAAGTTCATCTGCTTATCAATCTTTAATCATGCCTTGCATGATCACTGCTTTTTGTTTTTTACATAGATATGCCTTTACCACTCCTGAAAAACAATGTATTGTATGAAACCATCTCTCATTTTCCACTTATTCCTTGTTTGGGCAGTGGCCTGCCTGTTGACTGCATGCAGTACTTCCACTGCAGAAAACAAGCAGGCCCGGCTGGAGCAGCTGAAAACAGAACATGCCCGGCTGACCAAAGAGATACAGCAACTGGAAGAATCGCTGGCTCTGGAAAAACAGGATACTACCACTCTCAACGCGAAAGAAGTAGAAACCCTGACCCTGGCTCCTCAAAGCTTTGATTATTTTGTACAGACCCAGGGTATTGTTGATGTGGAAGACAACATTCAGGTCAGTGCCAAATCAGCCGGCGTCATTACCAATGTCCTGGTGAAAGAAGGAGATCCGGTGGCTAAAGGCCAGGTGCTGGCTCGTATCGACAATGCTCTGATCCTGAGAAATATTGAAGAAGTGAAAACCTCTCTGGAGCTTGCTGATAATCTTTATGAGCGCCAGCAAAAACTGTGGGAGAAAAAGATTGGCACAGAGATTCAATACCTGCAGGCGAAAAATAACAAAGAAAGTCTGGAAAAGCGCTTGGCGACCCTTCATACCCAAGACGAAATGTCTCAGATTGTCGCTCCCATCAGGGGTAGAGTCGATGAAGTCAATATCAAGGAAGGGGAAAACATCGCACCGGGTATGCCTTCTTTCCGGGTCATTAATACGGACAATATGAAAGTAAAAGCTGACATATCTGAGGCGTACATCAGCATGATCCATCAGGGAGACAAGGTCATGGTGCAGGTGCCGGATGTGAAGCAGACCCTGGAAGCGAAGGTCACATTTGTGGGAAACAACATCAACCCACTGTCGCGCACTTTCACCTTAGAAGTTTCGCTGCCCTCTCTGCCGACGCTACGGCCCAATATGGCTGCCATCATCAGGGTTGTTTTCCACAGCGAGCCTTCCGCCATAGTGGTACCCATCAATGTGGTGCAGAATATTGCGGGTGAGCAAGTTGTCTATGTAGTTGAAACGGCCGGCAACAAAACTATTGCCCGAAAAAGACCTGTGAAAATATCGAAGGTATACAATCACCAGGTGCAGGCCACTTCCGGTCTGAACCCCGGTGATAAAGTCATCACGGTAGGTTTCCAGGGCCTAAGCGACGGTGAACTTGTGAGCCTGTAAAGAATTTTTTTCCTGTTATACCTTTCAAGTCTATCCCTATGGAAGATAACCATAAAGAATTCAAACCCACCAGTTGGGCTATTGACAATAAAATGAGCATTTACATTGCGACCATTATTATCACACTGGCAGGTTTGTTCTCCTATATCAATATGCCCAAAGAACAGTTTCCGGAAGTGGTCTTTCCCCAGATCTATGTGGCCACCATCTATCCGGGCACCTCTCCCGCCGACATGGAAAGCCTGGTAACCAAGCATTTGGAAAAGGAGGTAAAGTCCATTGCTGGCGTCAAGAAGATTTCCAGTAACTCTGTGCAGGATTTTTCTAATCTCATTGTAGAGTTTGAAACCGATGTGGATGTCAACGAAGCCAAGCGGGAAGTACAGGATGCCGTGGACAGGGCCATGCCCGATCTGCCCAACGACCTTCCGGACGACCCCCAGGTAATGGATATTGACATTTCTGAAGTACCCATCATGAACGTGAATATTTCCGGGGATTATGACCTGGAAACCTTGAAAGATTATGCTGATCAGTTGCAGGAAAAGATAGAGTCGCTCAAAGAAATTCGTCGGGTGGATATAGTAGGAGCCCTGGAGCGGGAAGTACAAATTAACATAGATATGTTCAGGGCAGCACTGGCCGGCGTCAGTCTGGATGATATAGAGAGTGCTATCCGTTATGAAAACATGATCGTATCGGGAGGGCAGCTCTCCGGCGACGGTGTCAAACGCTCCCTGAGTGTCAATGGAGAGTATGTGTCTGCCAGCCAGATCGGAAACACAGTGATCGGTTCTATCATGGGCGGAAAAATTTATCTGAAAGACGTTGCAGAAGTAGTGGATGCCCATGAAGAACAGGAAAGCTTCGCCCGCCTTGACGAAGCAAACGTGATTACCCTGAATGTGATCAAACGGGGAGGTGAAAACCTGATTAACGCTTCCGACCAGATCAATGCGATGGTATCAGATTTTGAAGAGAATACACTGCCCCAGGGGGTGAAGGTAACCATCACCTCCGACCAGTCGGACAATACCCGGGTAACCTTACACGACCTGATCAACACGATTATCATCGGCTTTATTCTGGTCACCCTGATCCTGATGTTTTTCATGGGAGCCACCAATGCTATTTTTGTGGGATTGTCGGTACCCATCTCCAGCTTTATCGCTTTTCTGATTTTGCCCAGTCTGGGTTTCACCCTCAACATGATGGTGCTTTTCTCTTTCTTACTGGCGCTGGGTATTGTCGTAGACGACGCCATTGTAATGATAGAAAACACCCACCGTATCTTTGACAACGGAAAAGTGCCGGTGAAGAAGGCAGCCAAGATTGCAGCCGGGGAAGTATTTCTGCCGGTACTGTCCGGTACCCTGGTGGTATTGGCTCCCTTTGTGCCCCTGGCTTTCTGGCCCGGTGTGGTCGGCAGTTTCATGTTTTATCTACCCATTACCCTCATCGTCACGCTGCTGGCTTCTTTGCTGGTGGCTTACATCATCAACCCGGTATTTGCCGTAGACTTTATGAAACCTCACCAGCAGGCAGCGCAGGATAAGAAAATAAGCCGCGGCTTTAAAGTGACCATGGTCATTTTTGGTGGCCTGGCCCTGATGTTCTATATAACCGGCATGGTAGGCATGGGCAACTTTATCATCTTTATCTTCCTGATCTACGCACTACATCACTTTTTTCTGGAAAGAGCCATCCGGCGTTTTCAACATAAGGTGTGGCCGCAGGTGCAGCTACGGTATAAAAGCATAGTGACCTGGTGTCTTCAAGGCTGGAGACCCATCGGGGTGATGTTGGCTACCGTGCTGTTGTTTTTCTTTTCCATTGCTTTTACCGCTTGGCGTCAGCCTCCTGTGGTTTTTTTCCCTCAGGGTGATCCTAACTTTATCTTCACTTTTATCCGGATGCCCATCGGAACAGATCAACGGGTGACAGACTCCATCACCCGGATCGTAGAGAAACGGGTAATCCAGGTGGTTGGCAAAAATAATCCTATTGTGGAATCTGTCATCTCTAACGTAGCCGTAGGTGCCAGCGAAAACTTTCTGGAAAGTGGTAGCCAGGCAAGTCCCCACCTGGGAAAAGTCACCGTCGCTTTTGTAGAATTTTCCAGGCGCGACGGCCAGTCTACGGCTGCGTACCTGGACAAAGTAAGGGAAACCGTGAAAGGTATCAAAGGCGCTGAAATTTCTGTCAGCCAGGAACAAAACGGCCCTCCCACCGGAAAGCCCATCAACATTGAGATCGCCGCAGACAATTTCGATGTATTGGTGGCTACGGCCGACCGGGTAAAAAAATACCTGGATTCGCTACAGATACCGGGGGTGGAAGAACTGAAGTCTGACTTTCAGAGCAATAAACCGGAAATCGCCATCAATATTGACCGGGAAAAGGCCAACCGGGAGGGGATATCCACAGGTCAGGTGGGCGCTGCCTTGAGAACCGCCATCTATGGGAAAGAAATCTCCAAGTTCAGGGATGAAAATGATGACTATCCCATTCAGTTGCGGATGCGACAGGAGCAGCGCAACGACATCAACATGCTGATGAACCTGCCCATTGTCTTTAGGGATATGAGTATGGGGGGAGCCGTACGCCAGGTTCCTCTGTCGGCCATTGCCCACAGCCAGTATACCAACAGCTATGCAGGCATTCACCGCGTAGACCAGAAGCGAGTGATTACCTTGTCTTCTAATGTGCTGGGTGGCTTTACCGCCAATGAAGTAGTGGCTGATATACAGGATCGGCTGGCTACTTTTTCCAAATCCGACGAAGTGGAAATTAAAATGACAGGAGAACAGGAAGAACAGCAGGAAACATCCTCTTTTCTCAATGTGGCTTTCATGGTAGCCGCCGGACTGATTTTTATGATCCTGGTGATACAGTTTAACTCCCTGAGCAAACCGCTGATCATTTTATCAGAAATTGTGCTCAGCGTAATAGGTGTGCTGATTGGCTTTTCACTTTTCAGAATGGAAATATCCATTGTCATGACAGGCATTGGGTTGATGGCCCTGGCAGGTATTGTGGTACGCAACGGGATATTGTTGGTAGAATTTACCGATTTGCTCATTGCCCAGGGGGTGGAACGCAGAGCCGCTATTGCAGAAGCTTCTATGATCAGGATGACGCCCGTGCTGTTGACAGCCATGGCGGCTACCCTGGGTCTGATCCCGCTGGCCGTGGGCTTCAACATTGACTTTGTCACCTTGTTTACCGAACTCAATCCACATATTTACTTTGGCGGTGACAATGCAGCTTTCTGGGGCCCCTTGTCATGGACCATGATTTTTGGGCTCATCTTTGGCACTTTTCTGACACTGATTTTAGTGCCGGTGATGTATCTGCTGTCGGCACGGCTCAAAGAGAAAGTAGTAAAGCTTCGGTTGGGACAATCCGGAATGACAGGTAAGCAGCGTGTAGCTCTAAACTCCTGAATGACCTATTATGTACCTGCTACCTCAAACATTAAATTTGTATTACTTCTAAAGATCATCCTTCACTATTACATCAACTAATATCTACTGCTATACATGAACCATAAAAACAAATTCCAGCGACTATTGATCCGAAGTATGTTTGGCCTGGCGGCCCTAAGTGCTTTGGCTGTCATAATCATGTTACTATCAGGCAATGGGGAATCGGTAGGATGGATACTTACTGTCTTTTTTCTTTGCCTGTCTTTAGGATTCAGAGGCTATGAGTCTTTAAGGGGGTTTTCGTTTACACTGCTGATTTTCGCCTCCGTGACCGTCGCCATGTTTTATCCGGTGTATTTTCAGCAAATCAATGGATTTGACCTGAAAAAACTCATTACACCCCTCTTACAGATCATCATGTTTGGAATGGGGACCACGATGAGCATACAGGATTTTGCCGGAGTGGTCAGAATGCCCAGAGGCGTAATCGTAGGCATGGTCTGTCAGTTTACCATCATGCCCTTCGTAGGTTTCAGCCTGGCACATCTGCTGGGTGTCAATCCGGAAATCGCAGCAGGCATCATCCTGATTGGATCGGTGCCCAGCGGGCTGGCTTCTAATGTGATGTCTTATCTGGCGAAAGCCAACCTGGCTTTGTCGGTGACCCTGACAGCCCTGGCCACCCTGCTGGCCCCACTGATTACGCCGGTATTGATGGCCTGGTTAGCTGGTGAGTTTATAGAGATCAGCGTATTAGCCATGATGTGGGATATGATGAAGATCGTAGTGATCCCGGTGGTGGCCGGTTTGATCTTCCATCATTATGCCCATGGAAAGTTCAAATGGCTGGATGAGGCTATGCCAGCTGTTTCCATGTTTGGCATCGCCTATATTATTACCATTATTACCGCGGCCGGGCGCGATGCCCTGTTACAGGTCGGTCTTATTCTGATAGTGGCTGGTATCTTTCATAACCTGGCAGGTTACCTCCTGGGTTACTGGGGCGCTCGTTTGTGCAGAATGCCGGAGCGCGACTGCCGGACCATAGCCCTGGAAGTAGGCATGCAAAATGGAGGACTGGCCTCTGCCTTAGCCAATGAATTAGGAAAAATAGCCACTGTCGGCTTGGCGCCTGCCATCTTTGGGCCTGTCATGAATATTACGGGTTCTATACTGGCCACCTACTGGCGGGGTAAGCCTCTACCGGAAGCAGAATTACTAACAGAAGAAAAAAAGCTGAGTGCAACAGACCACGACAAAGCTGTTTTGTAATGGATACCTCCAGGAAAACCATACAATTATAACAAAACATGTCATCACCATTCCTATTCCCGTGTGTTTCAGGGAATTGACAGGCTTGGTTTTTGCACTATCTACTTTCAAAACTCTTCATTGTAAAAGTATATGTCCTCCCCACAGCATCTCAGTCGTTCTCTTGGCTTACGGCTGGTTATCGTCGTCGTCATTGGTAATATCATTGGTTCAGGTGTCTATAAGAAAGTGGCGCCGATGGCCGCAGAGCTTCATTCTTCAGGGTGGATCCTGCTTTGTTGGGTACTGGCAGGAGTCATCAGTCTGTTTGGCGCTTTGAGCAACGCGGAGATAGCAGGTTTACTTGCCAATACGGGCGGGGAATATGCTTATTATAAAAAGATTTATAACCGTTTTTTTGCCTTCATGTTCGGCTGGTCTCTGTTCACCGTTATACAGACTGCGGCTATCTCTTCGCTGGCCTATGTATTCGCTCAGTCGTTGCAAAGCATTGTGACCGTACCCCCTATGCTGACGGCATGGGCCGATATCAATATCGGAGGCGTATTTTATCCTTTTGCCGACTTCAACATTAAACTCACCGCAATAGTGCTAATCGTTCTGCTGACCTGGGTGAATACCAAAGGCATTAAAGCCGGGGCAGAAGTAAGCACAGCCATCCTGTTGCTGGTGTTTAGCGGCATTTTCCTGATTATTTTTTTTGGGTTAAATAGCGGCTATTCAGCGATAAGCCGGAGCCTGGTTATGGAAACTACCCTTCCTACCCCCGTGACGCTGAGTGCTGTCTTTACAGGTATGCTGTCAGCCTTCTGGGCTTACCAGGGCTGGGCTACTGTCGGATTTGTAGGAGGGGAAATCAAAGACGCTCACCGCAATATCCCCAGAGGCATCACCATTGGCGTGTTCGTCGTTATTGCCATTTATTTGCTGGTCAATGTGACCTATCTGTCCCTTTTGTCGGTGCCGGCCCTGGAACAGATTCATCAGGCAGGCAACCAGATTGCGGCTGTAGAAGCAGTAAGGACCTTCTGGGGAGATAACGGAGCCTTGTTTATTTCTGTGCTGATCCTGTTGACAACCCTGGGATGTACCAATGCTACGATACTGGCGAGCTGCCGTCCCTATTTCGCGATGGCCCGGGAGGGGTTGTTTTTCTCAAAGGTAGGTACGTTAAACCAGGCACAGGTTCCTGCCAACTCTCTCTTATTCCAGGGCGTATGGGCCTGCCTGCTGGTACTGTCCGGTACTTTCGACCAGTTAACGGATATGATCATTTTCGCGGTTTTCATCTACTATGGGGCTACTACCTTGGGTGTCTTTATTCTGAGAAAAAAAATGCCTGAGGCACCCAGACCTTATAAAGTATGGGGATACCCAATTGTACCCGCCATCGTTGTTTTATTTTGTGCTGCTTTGTTTATCAATACTATTTTCAGCCGGCCCCGCGAGGCTGCTTTAGGGCTTACCCTGATGCTCACCGGGGTGCCTATGTATTGGTGGTTTATCAGGAGATACCATCAAACCCATGACAGTAATCAGGAACCCAGCAAAAGAAAATTAGTATAGTAAGCTTATACCAAAGTGTATAGGACTTTATACCTGCAAAAAAATAAATGATCATGACTCATCAACCTGTGAAACTTTTTTGTATGATTGCTTAGTTTAATGTACAATGAGTAGCCTTGCCTACATAAGATGTCGCTCTCTGGGCTTATTGGCAGCCCTGCTGATGCTGGCCCACAGTCTTTTTGCTGTGGCGCTTCCCACGCCTTATGCAGGTATGCCAGAGAACACTGACAGTGCCGCAGAAGTAAAACAGGAAATTTCTTTTCACCAGCATAGTTACTTTAAAATATCTACGCAGATTACCCTGGCTACTTTTCTTTTCTACTGGGTAGCCAGAATTTTTGCGATGGTGGATGCTCCTGTCATCCAATTTCAAAACTGCAAAGCATTTTTTGTCAATCCCGCTTCCTACAATAGCTATTATACCTATCTTAGTGCACTAGCCCCCTAGCTTGTCTGCTATACACTTTCCTATGGTAAGGGAAACGCCCCTTTTCTCAGCAAACTGACTATTAACTTTTATCAATCAACCAGCCTGACCAGGCGAAAAGGATAGATATATTCATCCAATGCTTGTCATTTTGACGTTCATTGTACCAATTTTAGTTCTCTGTCTATTTTCTTCAAAATGCAGAGGCTAAAAAAATAAAGACCCAGGTAGTATGTAAAAAATACTGATATGATGGAGATCATTGCCTCACTGGCCGAATGGCTAAATCCTGAAACCATCCTGAAGTATGGAGGAATGTGGTTGTTGCTGCTTATTGTTTTTCTGGAAACAGGGATCTTCTTCGGTTTTTTTCTTCCGGGCGATTCTTTGTTGCTGACAGCCGGTCTTTTATGCGGTTCTGTGTATCTGGATGTGGAGGTATATGAGCTTATCCTTAGTCTGACAGCCGCCGGATTTCTGGGATCTTTGGCAGGTTATGCCTTCGGACACCAGGCGGGTGAGTATCTCCTTCGTAAAAAGGAAAGTTTATTCTTTAAAAAGAAGTATTTGTCTATTGCTGAGGATTACTATCTCCGGTATGGTAATATAGCTTTTGTGATCGGACGCTTTTTGCCTATTGCCAGAACCTTTATTCCTATCCTGGCAGGTTTGGTCAAAGCACCCTGGTGGACGTTTGTTTTGTACAACATCATTGGAACCAGCGTATGGGTCATGGTATTCGTATGGAGCGGCTATTGGTTGAGTCAATGGTTTCCTGCTATCATAGAATCACTGGAATTTCTGGTGTTGGGATTGATCGTCATTACCTCTACCCCTCTGGTACTTTCCTGGATTAAACAAAAACGAAAAGATAAGTCAAAACCTAAAACAGCAAAGCTGCTATAGCATGGCTCAGAAAGGAGCATATTTTGTGGTTTATAGCTCTTATAAATTGCTTGAAAGGCGACCTGCCCTATTAGATGAATATTAAACGATATGCTTCATCACCAACTTCTCAAAGAGATTCATAGGTTACGACAAAAAGAGTGCAACTCGCAACAATGACCTTCCGGCTATTATCCCTAATGGACACTTCATCTACTTTAACACTTACTTCATAATCATAACATTCTTTAAATCCTGTTACTTTGGACTATATACAAGCATTCATCGACTTCGTACTACATATTGACCAGCATCTGGTGAATATTGTCAGTCACTATAAAGCCTGGACATATCTGATTCTGTTTTTGATCATATTTGCCGAAACAGGCTTTGTGGTCACCCCGTTTCTGCCAGGAGATTCTCTGCTATTTGCCGCAGGGGCTATCATCGCCCATCCTGACAGCGCGTTGAATATCTTTCTGATGGCGGCTGTGCTGGTGACAGCAGCCATCCTGGGCGACTGGGTCAACTACCACCTCGGAAAATATACAGGACCCAAAGCCTTTAGCGGAAAATACAGGTTTCTGAAAAAAGAATACCTGGAAAGAACACAGGCCTTTTATCATCAATATGGGGGCAAGACGATCATCTACGCCCGTTTTGTACCCATCATCAGGACATTCGCGCCCTTTGTGGCCGGAATCGGCACCATGCGCTACATGAAATTTGCCTCCTATAATATTCTGGGTGCGTTGGCATGGGTGGTCAGTTTTCTGTCGCTGGGCTATTTCTTTGGGGGACTCCCCATCATCAAAGAGAACTTTACCTATGTGATTTTTGGGATTATCCTGATTTCTATCTTGCCACCCGTTGTAGAGGGCTTTTATAAAAAAAGAAAAGTGGCCTGACCTATCCAAAAGGGCAAAGGTTTCCGTAGCTTCAGGGAACGGTTTCTGAAAGTGAACAGACTATGCAGCCAGCACACTACCAACAAAAGTCATTGCTACAGAAAAGGGAAAAACAGCGTTTTACCCTCATTCGCCTGCTGATCAGCAAAGAGCGTCGTTTTATCCTAATCACTGGCCTCCTGTTTTTGATCACAGGCATTTTTTTTCCCTATCCCAAGGTGGCTATGTGGATTGGCTTTTCCCTGGCCGGTTATTCAGCCATTGCCAATGACAGCATCCAGACCATTGGTACCTTTATCGCTTCCAACGGGCACCGGAAATGGTGGCATCTGTGGTTGTATATCGGTTTAATTTTTGTGGTGACAGTCACCATCAGCTGGGTTCTTTTTGAGGGTGACGTTACCTACCAACGGCTGAGCACCAAAGGCTTTGAGCAAGCCCCTACCCGCTTTGCCTTTCTGCAAATTGCAGCGCCTATTTTTTTACTGATCATCACCAGGTTACGAATGCCTGTCTCCACCACATTTCTCCTGTTAAGCTCATTCACTACCAGCACGAATGCCATTGTTGAGGTATTGGCAAAGAGTCTGACAGGCTATGTGGTAGCCTTTGTAGCTGCTATTTCAGCCTGGTATTTATTGTCCGGCTTTATCAAAAGAATATTGGTTGGAAAAGCGCATCGTGCCTGGGACATTGCCCAGTGGATGACCAGCGGTACACTTTGGGCCATCTGGATTATGCAGGATGCGGCTAATATAGCGGTATATCTGCCCAGGCAGCTGGATATTTATCAGTTTGTTGCCTTCACAGGCTTCATTTTCTTTGGTCTGGGTCTGATCTTTTTCCTGAAAGGGGACAAAATACAGGAGGTCGTGAATGAAAAAAGTGATGTGACAGATGTAAGGGCCGCTACCCTTATTGACCTGGTCTATGCCCTGATTCTGATTGTCTTTCAATGGATCAATACTGTGCCGATGAGCACCACCTGGGTATTTATCGGACTGCTGGGCGGTCGGGAACTGGCCATGAAAATAGGAAGCCGCCGGAAAGATTTGCCTAAAACAGTGAAGATGATCGGTAAAGATGTGCTTTTTGCAGGAATCGGGCTGGCTGTCTCTGTCATTATTGCGGTAGCAGTGAATCCTATCGTGCATGAAGAACTGATGCAGTATATACGTAAAGCACTGAATTTGAGCCTCGTATATGGCGTCCCTCTTCTCAGCTTATAGAGAAAGTGTATATGGAGCTGAGGCTTGCCGGAAAGTTGGAAAAAAAGTGATTTCAATAGCAATAAAGTGATGTAAAAAGAAAGTAACTTGTCAATCGGAACCTTTCTTTCAACCTATGAGATTTACGATGTTTGGTATCTTGATGCCGGATAATATGAGTAGCTGGGAGCTATGCGTTGTCCTTACAATTATTTACTTTTTTCTGGTGACGAAATCATATCTGTACATTTCTGCCAAGGAAGATCTCTCCTGCAGGATACTCTATAGAAACTTCATAGCACATACCCGGGAAGCGGGAAGGGTAACCCTGGCCCGTCTGCCCCCTGCTTTCTTTGATTAAGCCACTGGTTCCTATCAAAGGAAACCTTTATCACTGTAGCAGGAAGCACAACCGCCATACCCATTTAACCTAAAACTTCCAAACTATGAACAAGATCCTGCAAGGCTACCGATGGAGAATTCTCGCCTTATTGTTTTTCATCACCACAGTCAACTACATAGACCGTCAGGTAATCTCCTTTACTATAATAGATGAACAATTTCAGAGGGATATCATGAATATTCCTGAGGGAGCCCCCATCACAGAGCAGGATCAAAGAGACTATACCCAAACCAAAGGATTGATCGATGCGGCTTTCAAGATTGCTTACGCCATTGGTTTTGTGGTAGTAGGCTGGTTCATAGACCGTGTAGGTACCCGGAAAGGGTTTGCCACCGCCATTACCCTCTGGAACGTAGCGGCGGTCGGTACCGGCTTTGCCAGCTCCATCGGCAGCCTGCTGAGTATGCGTTTTCTGCTGGGTCTGGGTGAATCAGGCAACTTTCCCTCCAGCATCAAATCCGTGGCAGAATGGTTCCCCAAAAAAGAAAGGGCCTTTGCCACCGGTATCTTCAATGCAGGCACCAATGTGGGTGTCATCCTGACGGCCTTGTTTGTTCCTTGGCTCATCCTCAACACGGGCTGGCAGTCTTCTTTTATCATCACAGGCTCCATTGGTTTCCTGTTACTCATCTTCTGGCTGAGGCTCTATAAAAAGCCGGAAGCCCATCCCAATATCACGCAAGCGGAACTGGATCATATCCACAGCGACCAGGAGGATGCCGCTCAGGAAGGAACCGGCAGCGTTTCCTGGGGAAAATTATTTCGATACAGGCAAACCTGGGCATTTGCGTTGGGTAAATTTTTTACCGATTGCGTCTGGTTCTTGTTTTTGTTTTGGCTTCCCTCCTTCTTTAATGAAAATGATACACTGGACCAGACCCTTGATCTCAAGTCGGTAGGCATCCCTTTTATCATTATTTATCTGGTTTCGGATGTGGGTAGTATTTTTTATGGCTGGTTGTCGTCACAGCTGATCAAAAAAGGTTGGACCATCAACCGTGCCCGAAAAATCACTATGCTGATTTGTGGCCTGACTGTTATTCCTGTGTTTTTTGCTTCTACCACCAGCAGCATCGTAGTAGCCATCGCCCTGATTTCTATAGCAACGGCAGCCCATCAGGGTTTCTCAGCGAATCTCTATAGCATCGTATCCGATATGTTCCCCAAAAAGGCAGTAGCCTCTGTCATTGGCATTGGGGGTTTGTTTGGAGCCATAAGTGGGGCCATACTGACCGCCTACACTGGCTATATCGTTAGTTTTGCCGGCTACCTCCCTATTTTCATCTATGCCAGCACCGCTTATCTGCTGGCGTTGGGGCTTATCCATGGGTTAGTCCCTACACTGGAATCGGCCCGATTAAGATAAGCGCAAGCATTTTCCGATAGTTATACTAGGTAACATGAATAAAAGCTAAATAACTAACCTAAATGAAAATAAGATGTAAGCAGATGATATGGGTAGTTTTCCTTACCCTTCTTGTGGCTTGTGGGGACACGTCTGTCAAAGCAGAAGCTATACCGCTTGCCACTGTTTCTGCCGCTCCAGCACTCCCTTTACAGGAAGCGGGGGAACAGGATACCCTGCAGGATCATGAGGAAAGTGCGGAAGCCCATGCGTCAGCTCCCGCATGGCTTGTTGTTCCCTTTGTGCTGTTATTGCTGATGATCGCCACCGGTCCCTTGTTTTACGAACACTTCTGGCATAAAAACTACCCTGTCGTTGCCATACTGCTGGCCGTCATTGTTGTGGCCTATTATGTCTTTTTTCTGCACAACGTGCATGACCCGGTGCATGCCATGGCAGAATATATCCAATTCATTGCCTTATTGTCTTCCCTTTTTGTTGCTTCAGGAGGCATTCTGATCAAGGTAGACAAAAAATCCACGCCGCTGGCCAATGTGGCACTTCTACTGATCGGATCAGCCATCTCCAATCTGATCGGAACCACTGGTGCTTCCATGCTGCTGATCCGTCCTTTTATACGGCTCAACAAAAATCGTATCCGGCCTTATCATGTCATTTTTTTCATATTCATGATCAGCAATGTAGGCGGTGCGCTGACCCCCATCGGAGACCCTCCATTGTTTCTAGGCTTCCTGCGGGGTGTTCCTTTTTTCTGGACCGTCTCCCACGTTCTCTACGAGTGGTTATTTGCCCTCTTGGTGCTGGCGGTTATCTTCTACCTGATTGACATGCGCAATAAACCTGAACCCATGTTGGAAGAAGAGTCAGCTCCTTATAGTAATAAGATATCTATCATCGGTACCCGGAATTTTATCTGGCTGGCTGTCATTATTGCCGCTGTATTTATAGACCCTAAAAAATTTGATTGGGTACCAGGCATCATGTATGACGGGCAGCCTATCTCCTTCCTCAGAGAGTTAATCATGTTTTCTGTGGCTTTCTTTTCCTACCGGTTCGCCAGTAAAGAAGCCCTCAAAGGCAACGATTTCAGCTTTGAACCTATCCGGGAAGTGGCTTTTCTTTTCATTGGTATTTTTGGTACGATGATTCCTGCCCTGGAGCTCATCGGTGACTTTGCCCAGTCAGAGGAGGGTACCTCGCTGATAACGCATAATACCCTTTACTGGAGTACCGGTACGCTTTCGGGTTTTCTGGACAATGCCCCTACCTACCTGAACTTTCTGGCAGCGGCCATGGCCTCTCAGGGAGCCAATGTAGGGAGTACAGCCGATGTACTTTCTTTTGCCCAGGGTAATTATCCTGGTAGCATCCTGGATCTGACGGCTGTTTCCATAGCCGCCGTATTCTTTGGGGCTATGACATACATTGGCAATGGCCCCAACTTTATGGTAAAGTCTATCGCCGAACAGATTGGTGTTAAAATGCCTTCTTTCTTTGGGTATATCATCCGATATTCCTTGCCTTTTCTGCTGCCAACGCTATTTTTAGTATGGCTTCTGTTCTTCGCTTTCAAACCTCTGTGAAAATGGCGAAAGCCGGTTTTATTTGAGCGATGGTTTTACCCTAGACTCGGGTAAGGTACATGGGCGTGTTGGGTCGCAATATCAGCGGTATCTTTTCCTTGGTAACCAGGTTAGGGTCCAACCCATAGGCTTTTTCTTCAGTGATACCCAGATATTTGAGGAAATAATAAAACTGTAGTATCTGCCGCTCCATAAAACCAAAAAGCACATCGTAATTCATGATACTCTCTAAAACGACAAACCGGAAATCCCCTACAATCCGGTTGTTGCTCAGGGAAGTGTAGGGTGTGGTAATATTGACTTCTTTACTGTCTCTCAATTGCTCCAGCACTTTTCTAAACATCAGATCGATGTGGGGTGTCTCCCGGAAACCCAGCCTGAAGTCGATGCGTATGATTTTCTGCGCTACCAACTGGTGTACTTCATACTCAGCCGCATAAGGTCTATCCTGAAAATCCACATGGATAAACCAATAGACATCGGCCCGTTTAGGCTGCCGCTCCAGAATGGAATACATCACCCGGGACTCGACATCCGTTTTACGATCGGCCCGGGTCAGGTATACCAGGTGCGTCGCATATTTAGGAATATCATGATCCTGACTGAGTTGGAGCAGCAAAGGAATGTAGTCGTCAATTTTGGTAAACTCCAGATACTTTCTTCGAATCTTGCGAGCCAGGTACCATCCGCACATCACCATCACCAACACACTGGCCATCAGGGCGGTGATCCAACCTCCATGAATAAATTTACTCAGGTTGGCCCATAAAAACGCACCTTCTACCATACCGTACACGATGACGAAAACCACGATGATCCATACCGGAAATTGTTTATAGTATAAGTAGAAGCAAAGTAAAAAAGTGGTCATAATCATCGTAATGATGATAGAAAGGCCATACGCTGCCTCCATATTGGTAGATTCCTGAAAGTATACGACTACCCCCACACATCCCATCCAGAGAAAACGGTTGATAGAAGGCAGATACACTTGTCCTCGAAAGTTGGTAGGGTAACGCACGGCCACTTTTGGCCAGAAATTAAGTTGTACCGCTTCATTGATTAGCGTATAAGCTCCGCTGATGAGTGCCTGGCTGGCTACCACTACTGCCAGGGTTGAAATGGTAATGCCCAACCATAAAAACCAGGAGGGCATGACCGCATAGAAAGGATTCTGGGTCAAAGGGCCCTCCGCATGATTCAACACCCAGGCACCCTGTCCAAAATAGTTAAGAAGGAGGGCTGTTTTCACAAAAATCCAGCTGACCTGAATATTTTGTTTACCACAATGTCCCAGGTCGGAGTACAAGGCTTCAGCACCTGTGGTACACAGAAAGATAGCGCCCAGCAGTAAGAAACCGCCCGGATAATGGGCCAGCAGCTGGTAAGCATAATAAGGGTTCAGAGCGCGAAGCACATCCGTATTTTGTGACAGCGCGGTCAATCCTAATACGGCCAGCATGGTAAACCAGAGCAACATCACCGGGCCAAAAGTTTTTCCAACCATGGCAGTACCTGCTTTCTGAAAAAAGAACAGCAAGGTCAGGATCATCAGACAGACAGGGATCACCGGAAAATCCGGCACCAAAAACTCCAAACCTTCCACAGCGGAAGTTACGGAGATGGAAGGGGTGATGATACTATCCGCCAATAGGGTGCTGCCGCCAATGATTGCCGGAACAAACAACCACTTTTTTCTCCTACGGATGAGAGCATAGAGCGCAAAGATGCCTCCTTCACCATGGTTGTCTGCCTGCAGGGTGATTGTCACATATTTGATAGTGGTTTGTAAGGTCAACGTCCAGAAGATGCAGGAAAGACCACCTAGCACCAGTGCTTCAGAAGGAGTAGCCTCTCCTATAAAAGCTTTGACCACATACAGCGGAGAAGTACCAATATCGCCAAAAATAATACCCAGGGCAATCAGCAGTGAGCCCCAGGTCAACTGTTTAGGCTCCTTCATAAAGTTGACAGCAACATAAAGTTCAAACCCTAAAGTTAAGGGCTAATCCGTATGTTTGGATGGACTACAGGGAGGATTTATTTTTGATTGAAGAGCTTTTGCTGGCTGGTATGAAACAGGTTTCCTGGCTTCCTAACAATGACTAAGGATAGCCTTGGAATTTTTAGCAGTTGAAAATCCTCTGATTGCCGGTGACAGCACACTGAAGGGAGTACTCATGAAAAATGCTTACCTACTGCATGAATCAGTATAAAACCTGAACGTTTACTGTTTGTGCACGGGAAATTTTATCCAGAAAGTGGCGCCTTTCCCTTCTTCAGACTTCACTCCTATGGAACCCCCCATGGCTTCTATAAACTCTTTCGAGATGGCAAGCCCCAGCCCGGTTCCTTTGGTCTGGTCTTCTGCTATGCGTGAAAATTTCTTGAATATCCGCTTTTGGTTTTCCCTTGAAATGCCTGGTCCATGATCTATGACTGAAATGAGAACATGGCTCTCTGTGGCTTCAGCATGGACGATAATATGTCCCTGTTGGGGAGAATATCGGATGGCGTTGGTGAGAAAATTGTTGAGTACCCACACCGTTTTGTGAGGATCTACCGAAATGGCAGGTAATTGTTGAGGATACCGCTCCTGTATAGTCAGCGCCTTCTCTTCGAGGAACAGACGGACTCCCTGCAAAGCCATCCGGATGAGTTGATCCGGTGAGGCCTCTGCCTTTACAATATCAATAAAGCCATTCTCAATTTTGGACAAGTCCAGGATCTCCCGGATGATGCGCTGAATACGGTCATTGTTTTCCTTGATGGTATGGATGAGGGTTTCCTGCTCCGTATTGAGCGATCCTACTTTATCATTTTTGAGCAGGTTGGCACTCATCTCGATAGCCGCTGAGGGTGTTTTCAGTTCATGAGAAAGGGTAGCCATGAAATGCGTTTTGGCCAGGTCCTTCTCCGCAAAATCCGTCACATCCGTGAGGATAATCACATGTCCGATCAGCACTTCCCGGCTTTCCCCGGTGGGCTTTCCGGTGATGTCAATAATATTTTTGGAAAACAGCTTTTGCCGGTTATCCTCCACAATCTTGACAGAACGATATTTCTTCTCTTCCCAGTCTTCAAACCCTATCATCAACTCTGCAATCAGATGCTGCATCAGCCGATTGGTGACAGCAATATCAGGGGCATATTTCCCCATGATCTGTGCTTTGTTGAGCCCCAGCAGTTTCAGGGCACGCTGGTTGATGAAGAGGATCATTTTATTTTCATCCAATCCTATAATGGCATCCTGCATCTGGTTGGCAATCGCATCAATTCTCTTTTTTTCATACAGTATTCTGGCATACTGACTATGCTCATACTCTTCCAGTTTGGCAGCCATGGTATTGAAGGATTTTGCCAACTGCCCGAACTCATCTTTAGCCTTTACCGGTAGCTGTACTTTGTAGTTACCTCTGGCAATTTCCAGGATGGCGTCGTTGAATCTTGAGATAGGTCTGGAGATATACACAGGAATTCCGACCATAAACAGAAAACCGATGACGACAGCACTACTCCCGAAAATAGCCATATAGAGCACTACTTTTTCTGCTGTTTGATTGGCCTGTTCGTTTTTTTGCAGTAAGGTGGCTTCGTTCAATACATAAATTGCGTCTATTTGTTCTTTTAGCGCTACAATGCCAGGAATGAGTTGTGATACATAAAAATCAAGTTCAGGTTCTTCCAGATAGACGCTCATTTGCTCCTTCAATTTGCCATAACCATTGTCAAGCGTTTCGGACAGTTGCTGTTCCCCCGGCTCGGTCAGGTTTTGCAATTGTAGTCTCATATTTTGTGTAAACAACTGCTGTGCACTATCCAGGTCATACAAGGTCTCTTCTCCGGATACCATGGTTGGTAAAATATTCAGCAACTGATCCAAAGCTTTATCGAGGTTTTGCATATAGACCAGGGAGCGGTAATTGTCTTTAATGATAGCTCTGGAGTCTTTGGCCAGCCATTGCAAATAATAGCTTCCAACACCTCCCAGACACAGGATAATGACGAAGAGAAATATCAATGATAATGCTAGTTTCAGACGGATTTTCATGCTAGTAAGTGTGAATGGTAGAAAGTAAGTAGTAGGTTAGTGAGCAGTTGAGAGTAAGTAGTGATTCGTCTGTGTTCTTCTCACATTTCACTACTTTAAAATACAATGATGACATCAATTTCTGTCTCAGCAATTTTTTTCAGCAATTTATCAAAATAGTTTCTGCCTGTCAGCTGACGATACAGGCTAAAAGTAGGCCGGCCAATGACGATGTTGGTGGCCTTATTTTCAAGGGCTGTCTGGAAAATGGCTTCCGGCACATCATCCATTTGTTTTCTGAGCACTTTGGCTCCCAGCTCAGCCGCCCATTTCAAATTGGCTAAGAGCTTTCGCTGAGCGGCCAGGTTGATCTTATCAGCGCTTTCACGACGGGTTTGCACATAGAGCACATACCATTCTGACTGATAATGGTCTGCCAGGCGAGCCGTTTTGCGGATAATTTCTTTTCCTCCCTCGTAGTTGGTACTGATACAGGCCATGAACTTTTCAATGGGCATACGAGCAGCTGAAGGTAGCTGTTTTTCAATTTTACGCTCTACCTGAGAAGCCACCTGCCGCAAGGCAAGATCCCGCAGTTGCAGAATTTTCTCAGGTTGAAAAAAGTGATCCAACGCGCTTTGTATCCTTTCTCCTTTATAAATTTTACCACTCCGGAGCCTTTTGATGAGATCCTCTGCCGGCAGGTCAATATTGACCACCTCGTCTGCATATTCCAATACCTTATCCGGAATGCGTTCTTTCACTTCTATGCCTGCAATTTTCTCTACCCGATCCACCATACTCTCCAGGTGCTGCACATTGAAAGCGCTGATGACACTGATGCCTGATTGCAGGATGGCTACTACATCCTGCCAGCGCTTTTCATGGTTACTACCTGGAATATTCGTATGGGCCAATTCATCTACCAGTACTACTTCCGGTCGTATATCCAGGATAGCCTCCAGATCCATTTCCTCCAGTTCATGCCCCTTGTAGAACACTTTTCTGGCAGGCACCACAGGAATCCCATGCACCAAAGCGATGGTTTCTTCTCTTCCATGGGCTTCTATCACACCGATTCTGACATCTACCCCCGCTTTCAGCATTTCATGAGCTTCCTGCAGCATACGATAGGTCTTCCCTACCCCGGCGATCATGCCAATGTATACTTTAAACCTGCCTCTTCTGGACTGACGGATCAGGTTGACAAAGTGGTCAGTGTGCTTTTCCTGTGTCATACTAAAAGGTCAATAGTTTTTCAAAGGTATACCCCATCGTCAGCATCACTTCCCACCGCCGGCAGGTTGGCTTCTCATGATAGAAAATAGTCAGATCTTCAGGGGTACGCAGGAAACGGGCTTCACAACGAACATAGGCGTTTTCCGCAGGCCGGTATTCGCTGCCCAGGGTTATACCCCAAAGCTGCAAACCGGTGGTTTCTCCTTGTGCGTTGGTGTGCCTACCGGAAATAAACCCCTCCGGGTCATTGAAGATTTCCCCACGGGTTGTCAGTGAGTATTCTTCCGTCCACTGATAGCGTAGGGTCGCCAGTGCATTGTACATGACAGCTGTACGGGCAGGGCTGTCTAAGGACGAATGAGTCTGTGTACCCAGATCCCCTCCCAGGGTGTAATACCAATTTTCTTCTACAGAGCCCTTCAGAGAAAGGTTCTGGTAAGTTCTGAACTGTTTGGGATAGGCACCATCCGGTGATTCTCTGCCAAATAAGTTCGTATAAGTAATGCTCACATTCTCCGCAAACGCATAACTCAGTAACATCCCTATTGATTTGGCATCATTGGCATCCAGGAAAAAATTATAGCCACTAACCACCCAAAGTTCTCCTGAAAGTTGCTCACTCCCTTCATAAGAAAGCCTGGCACCACTTTGATAAAAGGGTTCGTTATAGGTAGCCACGGCTGTGGCACTGAGATAATTATTTTTTGGCAAAAAGCTTTCTGTGCCAATGTGGGTGGCAAAGAAGCCTGCGTCGATCCACCAGTGGGTAGCCAGCCTCACGCCCACATTCGCCGCCTGCACCGCAGGAAACTCTTCTGACCAGGTAGCTTGTGCAATGTCCCCATAATGCCAGATAAAATTCCCTCTTACCTGATCGGCAGTATAAGCCGCTGAAAACTGTACTACGTTCAATCCAAAACGCTCACTTCTCGGAGAGACGGTAGTATACTGCTGTAAGACATTAGGTCCTAACGAATCGGTAAATGTCGCAAAATAAACATCCGTATACCCTCCCAGGATCAACTGATGTTTTTTTTCTTCTTCCTGCGCCCATACAGGGATCAGTACCAGAGACAGGCCTAAGGTGTATAAGACTTTCATAAACATGAATTTGTGAGGCATTACCATGATGGGTTACTTTTATATAAGCAACTTATCAAATTTCACCATCACTTTGGTCCTGTATAAGCATCTAAGGCCAGATTTAGTGTAAGAACATTTACCTTGGCGGAAGGGCCAAACCATCCTAAGAATGCGTCTTCGGTATATTGGTCAATCAGCGATCTTATTTCTTCTTCTGACATCCCTCTGGCCTGGGCGATGCGCTGCACCTGAAACACTGCACCTTGTGGGGTAATGTGTGGATCGAGCCCCGAACCGGAAGCCGTTACCAATTCTACAGGAATATCAGCTGCCTCTTTATCAGGATGGTATTTCAACAGGGAGTCTATTTGGTCTTCTACTAGGGAAAGAAATTCCGGATTGGTTGGCCCTTTGTTAGAGCCTCCGGTGGCGGCGGCGTTGTAAGCAACAGCCGAGGGTCTTCCCCAGAAATACTGACTGCTGTCAAACGGCTGACCTATGTTTTCAAATCCAACGAGTTGCTCATCGTGGTAAACAGGTTCCCCAGCGGCTTTCTCAGGCATGAGTTGGCCTACCCCCAACATCACAACAGGGTAAATGCCTCCGAAAAGTATGATAGTAACTATGCCTAGTATCAGAATGGGTCTTAATGTTTTCATTTGATATATCATTTAGAAATGGGAGCTGTCTGCTCACAGCATAAAACTTACGATCAGGTCAATCGCTTTGATCCCTATAAAGGGAAGGACAATGCCACCCAGGCCATACACCAACAGGTTTCTGGTGAGCAAGGCAGAAGCCCCAATCGGACGGTATTTTACACCCCGCAAGGCCAAAGGGATCAGCAAAGGAATAATAATGGCGTTAAAAATCACTGCGGAAAGAATGGCCGATTCGGGAGAAGTGAGTGCCATGATATTCAGCGCATTCAGTCCTGGTATGGTCGCCGCAAACAGGGCAGGCACAATAGCAAAATATTTGGCCACATCATTGGCAATAGAGAAAGTAGTAACATTGCCCCGGGTAATCAACAACTGTTTGCCGATTTCCACGATTTCCAGCAGCTTGGTAGGGTCATTATCCAGATCCACCATGTTGGCCGCTTCTTTGGCTGCCTGGGTGCCACTGTTCATGGCCACCCCCACGTCGGCTTGTGCCAGTGCAGGCGCGTCATTGGTGCCATCTCCCATCATGGCTACCAGCTTGCCTGCCTGCTGTTCTTTTTTAATGTACTGCATTTTATCTTCCGGTCTGGCTTCCGCGATGTAATCATCTACTCCGGCCTGCTGCGCAATATAGGCAGCCGTGAGCGGATTGTCTCCTGTTACCATCACCGTTTTGACACCCATTTTTCGCAGACGGGCAAAACGTTCCTGGATACCCGGTTTGATGATATCTTCCAACTGGATAATGCCCAATGCTTTTTTGTCAACCGCTAAAGCCAGGGGTGTACCTCCGTTTTGTGCAATCTCTTTCACATGGCCTTCTAATTCTTCCAATATTCCATTGGATTGCGTGGACCACCGTTTGATGGCATCCCAGGCTCCTTTTCGAATCTGACGACCATCGGACAAGTTGATACCGCTCATGCGGGTTTCCGCAGAGAATTTCACGAAATCTGCCTGTGCTGTCTCCGCTTTGGGAACTTCAATACCTTGCTTTTTCGCCAGCTCCAGAATAGATTTTCCCTCCGGGGTGCTATCCGACAATGAACTCAACACACTATAACGGGTAAATTCTTCCTGGCTGACAGCCTCCAGCGGAATAAAGCGGGTCGCTTTGCGGTTTCCAATGGTAATGGTACCGGTCTTATCCAGCAATAGCGTATCAATGTCACCGGCGGTTTCCACTGCCTTCCCCGATTTGGCAATGATGTTGGCCCGTAAAGCCCTGTCCATGCCGGCAATACCGATGGCAGAAAGCAGGCCACCAATGGTGGTTGGGATCAGACAGACAAAAAGAGATACCAGGGCTGCAATGGTCACAGGCGTATTGGCGTAATCGGCAAAGGGTTTCAACGTCACGGTGACAATAAGGAAAACCATGGTAAAGCTGGCCAGCAGAATGGTCAGAGCAATCTCATTGGGTGTCTTCTGCCGGTTAGCCCCTTCCACCAGTGCAATCATCTTGTCAAGGAAAGATTCTCCCGGCTGAGTCGTAACCACCACTACAATACGATCCGAAAGCACTTTGGTACCCCCAATGACGCTACTACGGTCCGTGCCGGCTTCCCTAATGACGGGCGCCGATTCTCCCGTAATGGCCGATTCATCTATAGAGGCCAACCCCTCCTCGATCTCCCCATCGGCCGGGACGACGTCACCGGCTTCTGCCACAAAACGGTCCCCTTTGCGCAAATCAGCAGAACTGACCTCCTGTATGCTTCCGTCTTCCCACAATTTTTTGGCTTTGGTATCCTGACGGGTTTTTCTCAGGGAATCAGCCTGTGCTTTTCCGCGGGCTTCGGCAATAGCTTCTGCAAAGTTACCAAAGAGTACAGTGAGCAGGAGCAATAATGTAATGAGCAGGTTGTAAAAAGCACTTTGCAAGTTGTTGACCGTTATTGCAACATGAATTGTTTCAAATAGCATTATGATTGTACCTACTTCAACGGTGAACATCACAGGATTTCGGAACATCCACCGGGGATGAAGCTTTAAAAAAGATTCTCTCACTGCCTGCTTTAATATATATTTTGATAATATTAATGTCTTCATGTCAAATAAATTTGTTCATAGATAAACCCCATAAAAAATTAAAGGCGTGGCAGGAAAGTATACAACTTGTTGATGAAGTATACAGACTTACTGCTGCATTTCCCCCTGAAGAAAAATTCGGCTTAATCAGCCAATTAAGAAGAGCCAGTGTTTCTGTTCCCACTAATATTGCGGAAGGGGCTGCCAGAAAATCTGTCAAAGAATTTAAGCAATACCTGTATATCTCGTTAGGTTCTTTATCGGAAATAGATACTTTGCTGATCATTTCATTAAAATTAGATTTCATCTCTAAAGCAGATCTTGAGTTATTGAATGAACGGGTCAACATTTGCGGACGCCTGGTCAATGGTTTGATAAAATCGTTGCAAAGGTGATGAGTAGTAGATTGTCAAAAGCTAATAGTCAAATAGTGTATAGTGAATAGTGAGTAGTGAATAGTGAGTAGTGAGTAGTAAGTTGTGAATAGTGGATGTTGTAATGTTAGCCTACGACTTACTATTCATCCATTCAAACTACTTACCCATCGTAAAATATTCTGCCAGGGGCCCTAGCGTTAAGGCCGGGAAAAAGGATAGCGCTGCCACGATAAGGATCACTGAGAGCAGTACAGCTCCAAAAGCAAAACTTTCCGGCGGAAGGCTGCCCACCGTTTCCGGCACCGGTTTTTTCACCGCCAGCGAGCCTACAATAGCCAGTGGACCAATGATGGGCAAATACCGGCCTAGCATCATCGCGATACCGGTGAGTATATTCCAGAAAGGCGTGTTGTCGGCCAGCCCTTCAAATCCTGAACCATTGTTGGCAGCCGCTGAGGTAAATTCATACAGCATTTCTGAGAACCCGTGGTAAGCAGGGTTATTCAGCCAGCCTACGTCCGGATTCCTTTGAATGCCATAGCTCGACAGAGCAGTACCCCCTAAAATCAGGAGCGGATGAAGTATGACAACCAGGGCGGCAATTTTTACTTCCCTGGCCTCTATCTTTTTGCCCAGAAATTCCGGAGTACGTCCTATCATCAGTCCGGCGATAAAGACAGCGATAATCACAAACACAAAGAAGTTGATAAAGCCTACTCCTACCCCACCATAAATAGCATTGATAAACATATCCAGCAGAAAGATACCGCCGGATAGGGGCGTGTGACTATCGTGCATGGAGTTGACGGAACCATTGGAAGTGGAAGTGGTAGAAACACCCCACAGGGAAGAAGCTGCTGGTCCGAACCGCACTTCTTTGCCCTCTATGTTGGGCTGCCCATCGGCCAATCCCAGGGCAGTGTAATTCGGATTACCTGACATCTCCTGTGAGGCAGACAGGGCCACAAACAGCACAAATAGGAGGGTCATCACACCAAAGAAAAGCATCGCCAGCCGCCTTCGATGCAAATAGAACCCAAAGGCAAAGACCAGAGCCATAGGAATGAGCAGGATAGATACATTTTCTACGATATTGGTGAAGTAGCTTGGGTTTTCAAAAGGGTGAGTGGAATTAGGACCAAAATATCCTCCCCCGTTGGTACCCAGTTGCTTAATGGCCACCATGGGCGCCACCGGCCCCCCTGCTACCTGAATGGTATCTCCTTCCAGGGTAGTCACCGTTTGCAATCCCTCAAAATTAACCGGAGTGCCTCCCAGGGTCAGCAGTAGGCATACTACAATGGAAAGAGGCAGCAAAATGCGGGTACTGCTTTTCAGAAACAGATGATAAAAATTTCCCAGTGTTGCGGAAGACCGGTTGACCAGTCCCTGGAAGAGCAAAGCACAAGCTGCTATCCCCGTAGCGGCGCTGACAAACTGAAGCCAGCAAAACACCAAAAGCTGGGTAAAATAGCTGGCACTGGTTTCTCCTGAATAATGCTGTAAATTGGTATTGGTGGTAAAGCTAACTGCCGTGTTAAAAGCCAGGGTAGGTTCCCAGTTGCCCAGTCCTACCGGATTCCAAAAAGGTTGATAGCCCTGTAACACCAGCACCAGAAAAGCCAATAGGAAAAAGAAAACGTTCGTTCCTAATAAAGCCATCATATTCTGCTTCCAATCCATGGGTTGATGAGGATCGATACCAGCCAGGCGGAAGATCCATCGTTCCAAAGGAGAAAAGAAGTCAGACCAGACCTTCTCTCCTTGAAAGACGCTGACTATGTATCGGCCCAGCGGCCAGGCCAGCAGGACAGACAGCAGGAAAATCAAGAATATTCCTAAAATCTCTGTATGCATACATTAAAATTTTTCTGGTTTTACAATGACATACACGAGGTAGCCAAAAGCTACCATTGACAGTAACAGTAGGGTGATCATCATTTTTTTCAGGATTTATAAGTTGTCAAAAAAGTCTAGTGATCTATAGAAAAAGGCAAATAGGGTAAGCCCTAAAAGGATCATAGCGATGGCAAGAAGTGTATGCATGGGTGATAGGTTTAGTTTTCCATTATCAATGATCCATGCCAAAGGAAATGCCTCTTTGATGATATGCCAGGAATAAACTGGATAGACGCTGACAACCAGCGTGTTAGAAAGAAAAGAGCAGCTAATGGAATTTTTTTGAAAGCGTGAGACCTTTCGGATTCCGAAGGGTTATTTCGGATTCAGGAGGGTAGATCAATCCTTTTGCGGCCTGTTATCACTGCGGAAGGGGGTCTTTAAAGATTATAATCCTTTATCTTCTGGTAAAGAGTAGTGAGACCGATGTCCAGGAGTTCGGCGGCTTTGGTTTTATTTCCCTGTGCGTATGCTAGTACCTGCCGGATGTGTTGTTTTTCCAGGTCTTTCAACCGGAAGATGCCTGTCTGGATACCCGTATTTTTTGGTGACAAAAAATCGAATGGAAGTAGCTCGATGGTCAACCGATCGGTGTCACAAAGGATGACAGACCTTTCAATGACATTGCGTAATTCTCTGATATTTCCTCTCCAGGTATGCTGCCTGAGTGCTTCCAGATAATCTTCTGTCATGCCGGCAACCTTCTTTTTTTGTTTAAGGCTAAACTGTTTTAAAAAATAGGCTGCCAATAGTGGGATATCCTCTTTTCTTTCTGCCAGAGCTGGCATGCTGATCTGAAACACAGACAGTCTATAATACAGATCTTCCCGGAAATTACCTTTTTCACTTTCCTCTTCCAGATTTTTGTTCGTGGCAGCGATGATCCTGACATCCACTTCCGTTTCTTTGGTATCCCCTACTTTGATGAAAGTACCGGATTCCAGAACTCTCAGGAGCTTGGCCTGCAGGTCGAGTGGCATTTCTCCGATCTCGTCCAGGAAAAGGGTTCCCCGATGGGCTTCCTCCAGCAGTCCTTTTTTATCCTTGACAGCACCCGTGAAGGCACCGGCCTTATGACCATACATTTCACTTTCCAGTAAATCCTTCCCAAAGGCACTGCAATTGACTGCCATAAAGGGTTCTGCTTTACGATGTCCTTCATAATGAATGGCATGCGCAAAAACTTCTTTACCTGTGCCAGTGGGGCCGGTTAACAGCACTGTTGTGTCGGTTTGCGACACCTTTTGTGCCATGGCGATCACCTGTTGAACAGCTTTAGAATGTCCGATAATCTGCTCAAAACCATAGGGTCGTTTTGCCTTTTCCTGGAAGTGTTTCAGCCGTAATTGCAGCGCTGCCTTTTCTGCTGCTTTGGCTACCAGCGGAATAATTTTTGGGTTGTCGTCACCTTTCACCAGATAGTCAAAGGCACCATTTTTCATGGCTTGCACGCCATCCTGAATATTGCCAAAAGCTGTCAGACAGATGACCTCTGTCTCCGGATAGTGCTCTTTGATGTCGGCCACCAACGAGAGGCCGTGCATGTCGGGGAGTTTTACATCGGCAATAACTACATAGATTTCCTGCCGGGAAAGCGTCTTTAGCCCTGATTTTGCATCCTGCGCCGTTTCTACTACATACCCTTCCAGCTCTAAAGTTCGCGCCAGGAGGTTACGAATGTCTTTCTCATCATCGATGACTAACAGCGTCTGTTTCATGAGCCAACTTTTGCCTGAAGATACATTTTTATCATGGCAGGCATGGTAAGGCCAGTTAAAATTTGTTCATCAGGCCGGTTAATACCAATCCTTTCCAGTTTCCTTGCCAAAAGGAATTTGATCATATTTTTCACAAAAAGGTTTGGTGATTGTAAGCCTTTGCATGTACATTTGAGCTTCATTCATACAAATTCCAGTGAGACTTTTTACTTCCATCGGTATTTATCTGCTTGCCTTCCTCATGATGCTGCAATCATTGACCATGCCGCTGGTATACTTGGATTTTAAATTACGCCAGGATTATATTGCCAAAGTTCTCTGTATCAACCGGGAGAAACCTGAAATGCATTGTAATGGGCAGTGTATTCTGATGCAAAAACTAAAAAAAGCCAAGCAAACGGAGCAATCTCAGGAAAACCAAACCCATCATAAACAAACTTTTGAGACTTTCTGCGAACCGCTGTTTGATTTTCATACTTTCGGGCTTCTTATCGAAAAGGAAGCATTGATCGCTTATGAAGGGCTGTTTCTTTCTCAATTCTTTTCTGATATATTTCATCCGCCTCAAAATGTGCCGGTAGTTGCCTGAACCGCTACAGGTTTGCTTTTTCTTCCTATTGTTGAGAGTGTCTGTTTGTGCTAGGGAAAGACTGCCTGATCAGTATTTCTCAGCAAAAAGTTCTCTATGCCTGTGAAGCACAGAAGTGCTGCAGATTGCTTTTTAGGAAGTGAAACTAACGATGAATGCCCCGCTACCTACCTGATGGCCGGTGGCAATGACCCTGTCCTGCGCAGCCAGGAGCAACTACCCTTCAGCATTGTCAATCTTTTTCTTTCTGGCGAAAACATAAGCTTTCGCTATTTCCTGATGTACAGGTTTAACTTTTTTAAACAAATCAACAATGAAGTCAATACAATTATTGGCACTAAGTGCCCTTATACTATTATTCAGTGCTTGTAAGGATGATGAGCTGGAAGCCCAGACTTTCGGAACTTTCGAGGTAGAATTCGACAACAGAGTAGGCTCTGAAGCTATATCGCTGGAAGAAGCCGGTTCTCAAAACTACAGCTATACTACTGCTTCGGGACAAGCCTTTAACCTTTCCTTATTTGGCTATTACATCAGTAAAATCAAACTGGAAGGCCCCAACGGAGAGCTTTATGAAGATGAAATGAAGGTAAGTCCCCATGCCGATGAGGTGAAGGGTTTTTATCAGGTATTGCAAAGTGAACCTGCCTCCCGTTTCATTCAGCTGGAAAACGTGCCTGCCGGTACCTATCACAGAATTACCTTTACAGTGGGGATCGCCGATGAGGGCATACAGGACGGTGCAGCCGGAGGCATCCTGGACCCGGCAGAAGGTGCCTGGTTCTGGAACTGGAACGCTGGCTACATTGGCATCGCTATGGAAGGCAGTGCCCAGAATTCCGGACAGGAAGAAGTGGTTGGGGATGGCTGGACGATTCCTGCCAAGTCATTTGCTCTCCATGTTGGGGGCTGGAAGGATGTGCCTGCGGCAACAGGTGAAGAACAAAGGTTTGTCAATAATGTGAAAACCATCTCTCTTGCTTTCGACTCTGGCGTTCGTGTGGGGGAAGCATTGGAACCCAATGCCCACATTGTAGTAGATGTGTTGAAACTGTTAGGCAACGTTGATTTTTCTACGACCTATTCTGTGCATGTCCCCAAAGCAGGTCAACCGTTTGCGGAAAATATTCCAGCAGCTTTCATTTTGGATCATACCCATCAGTAGCATGAAAACTGCTCAGAAATATGCACACCTGGCGTTAAGCTGGGTGTGTATAGGGATGTTGTTTTCCTGTCATGAGGATCAGGACATAGGACTGGATAATACCTACCAATTTATCCGTCCGGCTCATTTTCCTGAACCTGTTTATACCTTTGAGAACAATCCTGTGACAAAGAAAGGGTTTGAACTGGGGAAGAAGTTGTTTTTTGATCCTATACTATCCAGAGATGGAAGTGTGTCTTGTAATAACTGCCATATTCAGGGGACAGCTTTTGCCGATGCGCAGCAACATCCTTTGAGTGTGGGGGTAGAGGATCGCAGGGGTACACGCAATGCGCCTTCACTGACCAACCTGGCTTTTATGAAAGAGTTCTTTTGGGATGGCGGCGTCACCCATTTGGACTTTACCCCTACCAATGCCATCGAGTCAGAGGTGGAGATGGATGAATCCTTGGCCAATGTAGTGAAAAAGTTAAAGGCAGAGGCAGCCTATCCCCCTTTGTTCAAAGAGGCTTTCGACATAGAAGAAATTACTTCTCCCTATATGCTACAGGCCCTTTCTCAATATTTGGCCATGATGGTCTCGGCTGATTCAAAATACGATCAGTATGTGAAAGGGGAAGCGTTCAGTAAAGAGGAACTGGAAGGGCTGGCCTTGTTTGAAGATAAATGTTCCGCTTGTCATGCAGGCGTCTTGTTTTCAGACTTCACTTACCGCAACAACGGACTCAGTGATACTTTCCCGGATGAAGGCCGGGCACGTATTACGGAGTTTGCAGGAGACATAGGTAAGTTCAGAGTACCCAGCCTGCGCAATGTAGCGTTGACAGCCCCCTATATGCACAATGCCCGTTTCAAGACTTTGCAGGAGGTACTGGATCACTATGATACCGGTGTAGTGGATTCCCCTACGCTGGATCCTCTGCTGAAAAAAAGGGAGCGTGGTCTGGGGATTGCCCTGAGCGAAGATGAAAAAACGAAGATCATTGCTTTTCTACACACTCTTACCGACAGAACCTTTATTTCCGACACCAGATTTATGAACCGATGAAAAAATTATCAATACTATCGCTCATCCTATTTGCCACCCTCAGAAGCATGGCCTGTGATGTTTGCGGCTGCAAATTGGGTGGCTTATACTTCGGAATTTTACCCCAATACAATACGCATTTTATTGGCGTACGGTATGGTCATGCCAGCTTCAAAGCCAGTATGCTGCACAACAGTGAATACCTTGATGACGAATTTTCCCACGATACCTACCAAAGAATCGATGTGATGGGTCGCTATAGCTTGTCGAAGAAATTCCAGATTAATTTTCTGTTGCCTTACATGCACAACCGCATGGATGGCAGTCATCAGAAAGTTACTTCTACAGGCATAGGCGATCCTATGGTGCTGGTCTATTATAATCCTTTCAATACAGGAGAGGTATTACTGAAAAACTGGAAGCATGCTTTGCTGATCGGCGGTGGATTGAAACTGCCATTGGGTGACGATAAGAAGGTGGATAACGGGAAAATCATCAACAGAAATTTTCAGCTAGGTTCGGGAAGCCTTGACTTTCTACTGTCGGCCAACTACACGCTACGGTATAACAACTGGGGCATCAATCTTGAATCGGCCTATAAAATCAATACGGCCAACGAGCTGAACTACAGGTTCGGCAACCAGATGAATACCAGTGGCTACCTGTTTTATTACTGGCAAACCGATCAGGTTTCTTTTTTACCTTACACCGGCTTGTATTTTGAAACTGCCGGCAAACATCTGGACGGAAAAGTAAGACAAAACAACACGGGTGGTTCCGCCCTTTTTGGCACAATGGGCCTCCAGATTTTCCGGAACAACTTTACCCTGAACTTTCAGTATCAGCACCCTGCCACACAAAATTACAATTCTGATCACATCGCCACGATTGAAGCGGAAGAACGTTTCACGGTGGGTTTTCTTTTTAACTTTTCCTTAAAAGAAGATACAATGATCCTTATAGACAATTAAATGTTTTCTCATGAATGGTGCTATTTCAAAAGGTGGGTCTGGCTTTCTATATAAAGTATCATCACTGATTTACACTAATATACGCTTCGGCAGATCACCCTATCAGTCTAGCAGTAGCACCTCTGCCTGAAAGGCATAAAAATGGGTAGCTCCTAAGAATCTTTGCTTAGGAACTGCCCATAATTTTCTCTTCTGGCAATATCTTTCCTATTGATAATTAAGGATCAGACTGCCAGTAGCGATATTCAGAAGCACAGATTATTACAATTGATCAATTACTGATTTCAATTGATGCTGTACCTCTCCGGCAATGTTTGCTAATGCGGTATTGTCTACTGCCTGCATAGAAGCGACCGGATCCACGGCAGCTACTTCTATCGAACCATCCTCCATTTCCCGAACAATCACGTTGCATGGCAACATCGTACCGATTTTATTTTCTACCTGCAGGGCCTGATAAGCAAAAACAGGGTTGCAGGCTCCCAGAATTTTATAAGCCTTCATGTCTTTGTCAAGTTTCTTTTTCATGGTAGCCTGAACATCGATTTCAGTGAGTATGCCAAAACCTCTGGTTTTCAGCACTTCGGCCACTTTTTCTAAAGCTTGTTCAAAGGTGGTATCTGAAAGTCTTTTGCTGAAGTAGTATTCCATCTGTTTTATTCTTTTAATAGTATATCTCTGTTCGAAAACATTTGTGCCTGTTGATTCTCAACAGTGTGATGCCCTGCTATATTAAAAATTTTAATACAGTATGTCCGTGACTTTTGTCACAGTATACCAGATGGTGGTACCTATTGGTCAGAATATTTTCAGTTATGTGACTTTTGTACCAGACCCTGTCAGGGCTATTCCCTTTTTTTGTAGCTGTAAATAGAATAATCAAAGGAACAGATCCCATGGAATGGTGCTGTATGGGGTGAGAACTTCACAAGGGTATTACTCAACGCCATTCAATGTTGAGTAAATGCCAGGCGCTATCAAAAGAAATAAGATGAAAACAAACATTTTTTACACATTCATCATAGTGAGTCTTATGAATAACTGTTCCGGAAATGCTCAACAGGATGCTTCCTACATAAAGTAGAGGCAGATACCTTTGAGCGGTTGTTACATCAGCCAAACGTGCAGGTCATTGACGTGCGAACACCCCAGGAGGTGGACCGGGGTCATCTGAAAGGTGCACAGCACATCAATCTGCACGACCCATCATTTCGGCAAAAGGTGGAGTCTCTGGACAAAAATAAACCTGTGTTAGTATACTGCGCAGTAGGCGGACGCAGTGCCCGGGCCACTCAGATCTTGAGAGAGCTAGGCTTTACAAATATATACGATTTGCAAGGAGGCATCCAGGCCTGGCAGAAAACGGGTAAACCCCTCTCCAATTAAACAATGGCAAATGGAAAGATATATCAAAATTATTACCGATGCTTATGGAGGCTATGCTGATTACCTTTGGAAAGAAATGACGTCCCCTTCCTGGCACAATTACTTTTATTGGCTGCTAGGGCTTTCTCTGTTCTTTATGATACTGGAGTGGGTGCGCCCCTGGCGAAAAGGACAGCCCAAATTCCGCAAAGACTTCTGGCTGGATTTCTTTTATATGTTCTTCAACTTTTTTCTGTTTTCACTGATCATCTATAATGCCGCCTCCAATATAGTAGTAAACGTGTTGAATGATGCCCTGGCCTCGGTAGGGATTAATAACTTATTGGCATTTGAGGTGATGTCATGGCCTGTGTGGGCTCATTTGCTGGTAGGTTTCCTGGTTCGAGACTTTATACAGTGGTGGATTCATCGCCTGCTGCATAGAATACCTGCGCTGTGGGAGTTTCACAAAGTACATCATTCGGTAGAACAAATGGGATTTGCTGCCCATCTGCGCTACCACTGGATGGAGAATGTAGTTTACCGCACACTGGAATACATACCGCTGGCACTGATCGGCATAGGCCTTCGCGACTTTTTCATCATTCATATATTTACCCTGGCTGTAGGACATTTCAACCACTCTAATTTTAAAATCAATGTGGGCTTCTTAAAATTTATCTTCAACAACCCTCAAATGCATATCTGGCATCATGCTTATGACTTGCCAAAGAACAAACCACACGGTGTTAACTTCGGCATTACCTTAAGTCTGTGGGATTATATCTTCAGAACCCATTACCTTCCTTTTGAGGGCAGAGATATCAGGCTGGGCTTCCCAGGGATAGAAAAATTTCCAAAAGATTTTATCGCTCAAAATCTTTACGGGTTAAAAAGAAGCCCTACCAAAGAGTCAGTTTCCTTTAAAGAGCAAAAAAAGTTAGTACGTTAAACCCTGCTGAGGAGAAAAGGTCATTGACTTGACTTTGCCATAAGGTAGCACCAGAATGAGCACCCAGCCTAAGACAGGTATTGCCTGATTGAGCACAAGAAATGGGTGGTTCATCAGTATTTGTATTACTTCTGAATCATCCGTCTTTCTTTATTGTTTATCTGCCAGGCCAGGTGGGTGATTAAAGCCAGCACTGGCTAGCTGGCTGCATCCATAGCCTTTTCCGCATCCTTTTGGTCGCTGAGCAAATCAAAATCACCTCTCAACGCTTTCAACGCATATTTTTCTTTGTCAATTTCTTCCTTTGTTCTGATCTTCATTGCCCTCAGCAAAGGGACCGGAGGGCACCACCCCTGTAATCCATGCTGTAACAAGAAAGCAGCGACTACACCCGGAAGCATTAACCACTTTTTGTTTACGAAATAGCTTAACAATAACCCTCCTAATATAAGTGAAGGTGCAATCACCTCAATATTCCTTTCAACATCCCATTCTTTTTCCAGGGCCTGAATCCGGTCATTAATTGCCTTTTTGGATTTCCCCTGATAGGATGTTAGGGTGTTTTTGATTTCTTCATCAATCTGATGACTCACTTCCGCTGAAGAAACCTTCCTTACCCTGTCCGTTTCTTGATGGTTGTTTTTCATAGTTTAAAAAATTTTAAAAGTTTAAAACTATTACTCTTTTTATACGAAAAATTTTTGCATACACAACCAAGCGGGCACCTACAATGTTTGAGTGATGTATTATCTTGGCTGTTACTTTGTATACCTTGGTATGCATTCTTGAAACCATGAAAAAATATTCAGCCATTTAGCATCATCATCTTTATGCCAAAGATCAAAAAATGGCCGGGGGCCCATCTGCTAAGGCAGCCACAAATACCTGGAAAAAAAGTATACTCTGATTCCTGGAGAATCGGACTGTACCGATGGCATCACCGCATCGGGCTGATCGTACTGAGTGTAATCCTCTTATGGTTAGTTAGTGGTCTGTCATATGTTTTGATGACTCCTCTTTTCAAACCGGAAATGGCCCGATCAGAAGCAGCTCCACCATGGACTGATCAGCCACAGGGTTTGTCGTTGCAGGCTCTGGCCGCTCAAAACAACATCAAATCTTTGCGCAATTTCCGGTATGTGACGATTGAGAACAGAATCTATTATCAAATTAAAGATATCTACAACCGGCTGCAGTATTATGAGGCTCATACTGGCAAACCATTGCCCGATGGTGACCGGGTGTATGCGACCTTTCTGGCCCGCTATTTTTCCGGTGATCAGACCTCACCGGTTACTTTGACCTATCTGAAAGATTTTACGGGAGAATATCCTGCCGCACATCAGCTGTTGCCGGTGTATCAAGTTTCCTTCAACCGATATGATGGCTTACAGGTGTTTGTAGAAACTGAGCATAGCCGCCTTTCTACCCATCACACTGTCGGGCAAAGCGCTGCTCTCTGGATCTATGATACTTTGCATCAGGGCGCCTTTCTCAACCTCGTCACCCCGGATACGCTTCTAGTTATGTTTCAATCCCTCTTGTTGAGTATTATTTTTCTTTTTTCCCTGAGCGGCCTGCTCCTCTATGGTCTGTGGTGGAAGCGTTTCAGGGTCATACTCATGCCTCACAACAAGGAGAATACGCCAGGAAAATACCATCGTCTCATCGGGCTGGCAGTTGCCTGTCTTACTCTTATCTTTACTATTAACCTGGCGTTTCAGCACTTCACAGCGTCAGCACCGGACGACCGGCTACGTTTTGTCAAGAATAGTGTATTTGGTCTGAATGAACTTGTTGTAGACACCCATCAGTTACCCTGGCAGCGCACACAGGCACAGAACGCTTCCCTGATTGCGATGCCCCAGGGAATCTTTTACCAGCTTTTTGGGAAAGATGACGCAGGGCAACCTAAAACCTTTTATGTGAACGCCGAAACAGGTGAAGAGCTGGAAGAGGGCGATTTTATCTATGCCCGTTACCTGGCCAATAAATTCAAAGCCCATAAAGCCAATATCGACGCCGGGGTGAGTTTCAGCTGTTGCCTGCCCCCAGATACCATCCCGGATGGGACACAAATTGCCAAAGCCAATATCATTGGTACGCAACTGATCACAAAATTTGATGAAGTCTATGGCTCTGAGAACAAACGCTTACCTGTAGTCAAAGTGAGTTATGGCACATCGGATCGTATTACCTACTATATAGAAACTTCCAGTAGTCGACAGGCCCTGCGAGTCACGGACCCTGATCGTATCCATGACAATGTATGGAAAAGCCGGACAGGCAGCGCTCAGTATGGCACTCCCATCCCTTTCGCTTTTTTAGGCATGCTGGCTATAGCGCTCTTAGGGTTGACTATCTATCTGAAATCGTAGCAATCAGTCAATTTGTATTAACTATTTTCAGAGAAAGCTCTCTGCTTTCCGCAATTTCGCTTTGCCGCTTGGCTTAGCTGTGGTGTTTCTTCTATACTTCCATTGGACTTCTCTGATGCATCGGTAAGGCTTCTTAGGGGCTCCCTCCTTTGAAATTAAGGTTATTTAAAATTATTCTAAATAATTATTGTCTGAAAATCATTCCCTTTGTAGGTTTGCATAAATTAGAATCAATCTAAATAGAATTTGATTTTTCAGGTCAGCTCATCATTCCTCATTGACTGTAGAAAAAGTCACTTTCTGTTTTTAGATCTATCCAAAAAACTTGAGTCAGCAAGCAGTATCAACTTGATCAAACATAACAATGAAGCATCATTACGCAACTTTCTGGAAACAGATTTTCATTTTTACGGCTATTGTTGTCTTACAATTGGCTGTTCTTCCCAGTTTTTCGCAAGACCGAAATTTGGGAACGTTAAGAGGAAAAATTATGGCGGGAAGCGGGCAAGCGGTTGTATATGTCTCTGTCGTATTGAAAGATACGCCTTATGGAGCTTCTACTAATGAGAACGGGCAATTTGAGCTACAAGCGCCTGCTGGTGAGTATGTGTTGGCCATTTCCTCTGTTGGCCTGGAGAAGAAAGAGATGGCAGTAGCAATAACAGCCAATCAAACTACCACTTTACCCAACATTACCCTGGCTGAAACCTCACAGCGGCTCAGCGATGTAGTGGTTCAGGGAAACCGAGACAATATCTTACCGGAAAAAGAAAGCGATTATGTCGCTAAATTGCCTTTACAGAACCTGGAAAATCCACAGGTGTACAACAATATCAGTGCGGAACTGCTGAGGCAGCAGGTAGTGACCAGCTTCAACGATGCGCTGAATAATGCACCGGGCTTAACACGGCTGTGGGAGTCTACAGGACGAGGTGGCGATGGAGCCGGTTATTTCTCGTTGCGGGGCTTTGCCGTACAGCCTACCATGCTCAACGGTCTTCCCGGACTCACCAACGGCGGTCTGGATCCTGCCAATATTGAGAATATAGAAGTCATTAAAGGCCCCTCCGGCACACTCTATGGAAGCAGCCTCATCTCCTATGGTGGGCTGATCAACGTAGTGACCAAAAAACCCTATGAATCATTCGGTGGAGAGTTATCATACATTACCGGAAGCTTTGGCCTCAACCGAATCACCGCTGATGTGAATACTCCCGTGACGAAAGAGAGGAACGTGCTTTTCCGTTTAAACACCGCCTACCATCGTGAAAACAGCTTCCAGGATGCCGGCTTCAGAAAATTGTTTTTTGTGGCGCCTTCCTTATCCTATCAGGTAAACGATAAGCTCTCATTTTTGGTCATAACTGAATTTTTAGCCAGCGAGAGCACTAACCAAACCATGTTATTCCTGGATCGGGGGGCCCCGCTCACTGTCTCCAGTCTGGATGCCTTGGGTTACGATCCTGAGCGATCATACACCAGCAATGACCTAAGTATCAAAAACCCGACATTCAACCTGCAGGCGCAAATGCTTTATGCGTTGTCCGACCATTGGAAATCGCAAACGGCCCTGTCGAGAGGTTCTGCACAGTCTGAAGGGTATTATTCCTATCTGTATGAAGCCACCCAATATTACCCTATCTCTGAAGGGAGTATCTTTGGAAGATATATCAGCAAACAAAATGCTGTGACGCTCTCCACTGATCTTCAGCAAAACTTCATCGGTGATTTTAACATTGGAAATATCCGAAACAGGATGGTCATAGGCTTTGATTACCTGCACACAGGCATTACCGATAACAGCACCGGATACGTAGGCAACGGTTCCATATACATTGGAGAGGCCAGTGTGGAGGAGGTAAACCAGGTAGTCTTCGGGATTACAGAGGAAGAAAACTACATCACCAACAACGACAGCGGCATTTTATCCAGACCGGGCACCGATGCTTTGCTGGCCGGTTCTCCGGTGAATAACAGCACTTCTCAGCAGGAAATCGTGAGTGCGTATGTATCTGATGTCATTAATGTTACGCCTGCTTTATCAGCCATGGCGAGCATAAGGATTGATCGGTTTATTGACAATGGAGAAGAATTGGAAAATGGTCAGACAGCCCTTTCTCCAAAATTCGGACTGGTCTATCAGCCCATTCCAGATCAGGTATCTTTGTTTGCCAATTACATGAATGGCTTCAGCAATGTAGCTCCCCGAAGACAGGAAGATGGAAGTATACAGTCGTTTGATCCGGAGCAGGCCAACCAATGGGAAGTGGGTGTCAAAATAAATACGTTCAATGATCAGGTAGTGGCCACAGTGAGTTATTATGACATCATGGTTTCTAATGTAGTGCGCGACGATCCCGATCGCCCCTTATACTACATACAGGATGGGGAAAATTACAGCAAAGGTTTCGAACTAAGTGTGATAGCCAACCCGGCTCCCGGTCTGAACTTTATTGCAGGCTACAGCTATAATGACAGCGAAATTTCCAATACCAATCCGGAATACAATGGGCGACGCCCGGAAAACGCAGGCTCCAAGCACCTAGTGAACGGTTGGATCAGCTATCATTTCCCGGCAGGTCCGCTGAAGGGTTTTGGGTTAGGGTTTGGGGGCAACTATGCCAGCGAATATGCCACCTTAGACCGCGTGACCACCGGAACCTTCATCCTACCGGCTTATACGGTATTAAACACCTCTGTATTTTACAGCACCAATGCATTTCGTCTGGCTTTAAAACTAGATAACTTAAATGACGAAATATACTATAAAGGATGGTCTACCATCAACCCACAAAAGCCAAGGAGTTTATCGGCAAGCTTTTCTTATAGGTTCTAACAAAAACCCTCCTGATGCATAATCGGGAGGCTTTTTTGTTCTTGAACATGAAGGGTGCTCACATCACTCCTGTCAGTTAAGGAAATACTTCTCCTTAAAAGTATGAGCCGTTGCTTCAACAAGTGCTTTCTCTTTTGCCAATATTAACTAGATTTTTATGCTCTTTGTCAAGGGGAAAATCTAAGAATCAACCTGTCTTGCCTTTATTGGGTATAATTATCTGTTTTCTTTTTTAAAATCGAGCTTTTCCCCAACAGATTAACGTACTTTCTTGAAAGTGATTTATCAACTTCCTATTGCTCCAAGATGAAACGTTTTTTTGATATAAAATTTCTTTTGATAGCTTTTACACTGTATTTATGCTGTGGCGTAGCTACTTACGGCCAAAAGAAACCCGCTTATGTTATCTTTAATGCGAAAGGCAAAAAAGTATCCTATCGCCATATGCTGCGGAAACTTAGCAAAGAGGATATCATATTATTCGGAGAACTGCACAACAACCCTATTAGCCATTGGCTGCAACTGGAACTAGCCCAGGACCTTCATCCCTTGAAACCTCTGATATTGGGGGCAGAAATGTTTGAAAGAGACAACCATGAAGTGTTATCCGACTATTTAGCGGGCAACATAAATGATAAAGCGCTTGACTCTCTGGCTCGCTTGTGGCCGAATTATGAAACAGATTACCAACCACTGGTTGAATTTGCCAAATCAAATGAAATACCTTTTGTGGCTACCAATATTCCCAGAAGATACGCCAGCCTGGTATATCAGAAAGGTTTTGAAGGGTTAGACAGTCTTCCTGCTCAGGAAAAAGAATGGATAGCCCCTTTGCCTATAGCCTATGATGCTGAATTGCCCGGATACAAAAGCATGCTGGATATGGTAGAAGGACATGATGGAGAAAACCTTCCCAAAGCACAAGCGATCAAGGATGCGACGATGGGCCATTTTATTCTTGAGTCGTATGAACCGGGACAGTTATTTTTTCATCTGAATGGCAGTTACCATTCCGACAACTATGAAGGAATTCTTTGGTACCTGCGCCAGCAGCAACCAGCATTACGATATGCCACCATCAGTACGGTTTCGCAGGAGGAGGTAAAGCGATTGGAGAATGAGCACAAGAAAAAAGCAGATTTTATCATTGTTGTACCGGAAAACATGACCAAAACCTATTAAGCTAGCCCAGGAATCAAGGATACATGCTTATTGTTTTGAGACCATTGACAGGCAACTGACATCTATCTGTCAGAGTCTTGTCTTATAGCCAAAAAATTATTTCAGGATGGCTGTGGGTTTTTTGTGTTCGTCAATGGCTACCAGCGTAAACTGTCCGCTGATGGCTTTTTCCCTCTCCTCAGAATACATCTGCTCTATGAAAATATCTACTTTGACTTTCAGACTGGTATGGCCTACGTGTACGACCATGCCAGACAGCTCTATGATGGTGCCGGCCGGAATGGGTTTGGTGAAATCTATTTTATCACTGCTGACAGTGACCATGCGCTGACGACTAAAGCGGGTAGCAGTAATAAAAGCCACTTCGTCCATCAGGCTTAAGGCAGTGCCACCAAATAGCGTATCATAATGGTTGGTTGTATTAGGAAAAACTGCTTTGAACAGCTGTGTTCTGGACTGTTGGATTCTGTCTTCCAGCGTCATACAATTTCTTTTTCCAGGGCTAAAAAATAAGTATCTGTCTTTTTTCTGTTTTCAATAGGATAAATCTGAACCTGACAGATATACTCTTCTCCGTTCTTACGGTAATTGACAACATCTTCCAGAATGATGGATTTCAAACCTAATTTTTCCTTAATCCTCTTTTTTGATTCTGTAGTAGTGTTATCACCCTGTAAAAAACGTGGATTTTTTCCTATGGCAAAGTTCGCCGGGTAACCTGTCATGACAGAGAAACCCTGGTTGACCCACAATATTTCCTGGCTCCTATTGGTCAGAATCAATGCATCGTAGGGTTGTGTCAGGATAGCTTGTAAGGAAATATTCCAGTCAAACTTTGCTTGAAGATTCCGCAGAATGTTCCAATCCTTCTGTTTGGCAGACCTGGATACCATCTCACACAATTGTAAAGCAACCACATCCCAACAATACAGGGGAATCCAATTTTTTATACTTTGTACTTGGCTGTTTCTCATCATGATAATTTTTATCTATTAACTAGATTGATGCATCTTTATCTTTTGAAAGATGAAATTTCTTTAATTTCCTGTAAACAAGACAGGCAAAGGCATTCGTCAAACGCTTTGCGAATATATTCTTTTACGTCATCGGGAAGCGTTAGAGTCGTGCACTGACAAAGCGTAATGTTGCCCACTTTGCATTCAAAGGGATTTCTACATCGGGGGCAATATTTTTCTTCGTGTTTGTGCATAAAAGTACCCGATGAGCCATAGTCAGCCCACCGGGTTTTGGGTTATCAAGTTGTTGGTTCGCTCACTGTTTCTCTGAGTTGTTGGGCTGCCCCTACCATTTCCTGCAATGCTTTCTTCGTTTCTTCCCAACCTCGGGTTTTCAAGCCACAATCCGGGTTTACCCAAAGCCGGCCAGGTGCTATCACGCGCTGGGCTTTCTCCAGCAACATGACCATCTCTGCCTGAGCAGGCACCCTGGGAGAATGAATATCATATACCCCCGGACCTATTTCGTTGGGATAGTCAAAATCGGCAAAAGCATCCAGCAATTCCATCTGCGAACGGGAACATTCCATAGTGATCACATCGGCATCCATATCAGCGATGCTTTGAATGATATCATTGAACTCGGAATAGCACATGTGCGTATGAATCTGTGTCTCGTCCCGGACACCACTGGTAGCCATCCGGAAGGCGCTCACCGCCCAACGTAAATAGCGATCCCAATCAGGTTTTCTCAAGGGCAAGCCTTCTCTGATGGCGGGTTCATCGACCTGTATCACACGGATACCTGCCTTTTCCAAATCCTGTACTTCATCACGGATGGCCAGGGCAATCTGATGGCAAGTTTCTGACCGGGGTTGATCATTACGGACAAAGGACCATTGCAAAATAGTCACCGGCCCGGTCAACATCCCTTTCACAGGCTTGTCGGTCAAGGATTGAGCGTAAGCAGACCAGTCTACCGTCATGGGTTCAGGCCGGTACACATCCCCATAAATGATAGGTGGCTTGACACAGCGGGAGCCGTAGCTTTGCACCCAGCCATTCCGGGTAAAAGCAAATCCTGCCAACTGTTCTCCAAAATACTCCACCATATCGTTGCGCTCAAATTCCCCGTGCACCAAGACATCCAGGCCAATAGCCTCCTGCCAGCGAATAGCCTTTTCCGTTTCTGTCTTGATCTGCTGCTCGTATTGCTGCACAGATAACGCTCCTTTTTTCCATTGGGCTCTCCAACGACGTACTTCCGGGGTTTGCGGGAAAGAACCAATGGTAGTGGTTGGAAAGTAGGGAAGCCCTAACGCTTTGTGTTGTAAAGCCTGGCGTTGAGAAAAAGGAGAATGACGTTGAGTGTCGGCTTCCGTGATTGCCTTCACACGCCGTTTCACTTCCTCCCGGTGTATCAGCCCAGAAGTTTTCCGGCTTTGAACAGCCTTTATATTGTCTTGGAAGACCTGGCTGGCGGCAGGGTTTCCCTCAGTGGCCAAAGACTTCAAAGCGACTAGCTCCGCTAATTTCTGTTTGGCAAAAGCCAGCCACTGTTTGATCTCTGGCTGAAGACTTTGCTCGTCGGTTTCCAGGTCCAGATCACAGGGAGCGTGCAGCAAGGAGCAGGAAGGCGCAATCATAATCCTGTCGCTGCCAATTTGATCAATGGTACGATGAATGAAGGTCAGAGAATGCTGAAAATCGTTCTTCCAGATATTCCTGCCATCCACCAGTCCCAGGGATAAAGACATTTGCGGTGGCAAGGTGCCTGTGTTGAAAATATCATCCATTTGTGAAGGACATCTGACCAGGTCCAGATGCAGGGTGTGCACCGGCAAGGACAGGGCTGTTTCCAGATTTTCCCCATAACAGTCAAAATAGTTGGCCAGTATCACTTTGAGACCGGGAAATGCCTGTGCTATTTTAGTATAGGTGGCGACGATCGTTGTTCTCTCTTTGTCAGAAAGATCCATTGCCAGCATGGGTTCATCTATCTGAATCCATTCAGCACCCTGGTTTTCCAAATCTTTCAGCAAGTCTAGGTAAACGGGAAGCAGCCGATCGATCAGGTCGATACGGTGAAAGCCGCCCTCTTTTTCTTTTCCTAACAAAAGATAGGTAACAGGACCCAAAATTACCGGTTTGGTGATGATACCGTGATCCTTGGCCTCTTTAAATTCATGGATTATTTTAGAAGAGAAACGCTGAAAGGTCTGCTCCTTTTTAAATTCCGGAACAATGTAGTGGTAATTGGTATCAAACCACTTGGTCATTTCCATAGCGGTAATATCCAGTCCCTCCTGCTGATATCCCCTTGCCATGGCAAAATAAAGCTCCTGCTCCGAACGGGAACGATCCTGCAGCAAGGCTACATATCGATCTGGAATCGCTCCTACCGCCAGGGTCATGTCCAGCACCTGATCATAGAACGAAAAATCATTGGAAGGAATCAGGTCAAGGCCCGCTTCCTGCTGGAGTTGCCAGTGGTGAAGCCGGATTCGTTTCCCGGTATCGGTTAATTCTTCGAGGGAAAGTTTGCCTGCCCAATACTGCTCGCAGGCTTTTTTGAGTTCACGGTGGCTACCGATTCTGGGATAGCCGAGATTGTGGGTTTTCATGGATTAAGCTTTTAAATAATTAAACAATTAGTTAAAAGCTCTTTCGCTCAACTTCACAATGCTTTAAGAGTAGATAGAGGGTATCAGTTTGGGAGAAGGGATGCCATCTCTCAGAAAAAGTATGATACACCGAACGAATACTCTAAAACGCGAAAGCATTGTCATATCCTGTAACAGGACAGGTCGGTTAAGGCAGGTCTCCTGGCTTGTAACATTTTTACCGTCCTTCCCATTCCGATAGAACAGTGGACCGCGAGGGTAAAAACTCTGTAGTTACTTACAGTTGCGCGTCAGCTCGTGATTTACACACGATTCCCTATTAATTCCGGCTTTCGCCGGAAACCTCTTCCGTTTGATCAAGAAATTAAGTAAAGAACTTCTTGCCGTAAAGGTAAGTGATACTTTGTTAATTTTACAACTGTTTTTACTTTCTCATTCTTAACATAGATTCCAATTTCTATTTTTCCTTTTCATTTTTTGCTGCTTCCGACGGTTTATCGGACTGGTCACGCACACAACGAAATCCTACGGTAGCATTACGTTCAAAGCCTGGCGACACCCGCAACCACATCTGACGGTAAGGAAGTGGGCGTGGACCACCCTGTACATACCACCAGCTGTCTGTAGGCTTGTAATAACTCCCTCCCTTGAGAATGATAAAATCATAAGAAGCACTCCGGTAGAGATCATGGGTCATCTGCCAGACAGACCCTACCAGGTCTTCTATGCCTAATGGATTGGCGCCTGTTGGATAGCTTCCTACCGCTTGCATTTGTCCGTTACCCGGATTGGTTTTGGTAGTATCCAGCCCCTCATAGTTAATCACCTGTAAGGTACTGGTGATCCGCTGGCTGGTATCCGTCACAATCTGATCATCTGTCCAGGGCCAAAGATGCTGTGCGGCTGTCTGTGCCGCATACTGCCATTCCGCTTCGGTGGGTAAACGTTTTCCACACCAGGCTGCATAGGCCTTGGCATCTTCATAAGTCACATACACTACCGGATGATCTTCCTTTCCCGCAGGCACTTTACCGTTCTGCCAGTGTTTCAGAAAATGAGTGGTGTCTTTCGGCTGATAACCCGTCGCCTTGATAAAAGCGTCATACTGCTGATTGGTGACCGGGTATCGATCCATGAAAAAACCGGAAAAATGTACCTGCTTCGGGTAGTCCTTGGTAGGATAGGCGATAAATTGATCACCCTGGGTAACCTCCATCGTAAAAGTGCCTGGCGGTATAGAAACCATCTCTTCAGAAGCTTCACGCTGTTGGGTAGGTGTCGATTGACTGATAAGGCGTGGTTCTCCCGGGGTAATGCGAAACACCTGCTCATCGAGTAGTTCCTGATCGGCCAACAGCTGAACCACAAACTTACCCTCATAGCTACCGAAATGATCCGTCAGGCGCAGTTCATGTTCACCAGCCGCTAACAACAAAGGCTTCTGATCGTAGGCAGGTAGCCCCGCCCAGATCCTGATAGAATCGCCTTCTGCCGCCTTCACCCACAACTGGTCGCCTGTGCGCTCCACTTGCAGTCGTTCGGGAAGGCGGGCGATGGCCCCCACCGCTCCCTCGTTATTGGTACCCAGCCACCTTTGGTCAAATGACGATACATGGACCGGTGCATAGGGCTGTCCGTCCACCGTATCGGGCGTGATGAGTTCGTGGTTCCAAAGATCCACCCAATGGTAACCTGCTTTAGGTTCTATGGGGAAAAGGGGTCCCTGATAACCCGCAGGATGCAGCGAAAAAATCGTGTACACTACTTTATCATTGCCCGGCCAGCGGTTGACATAGATACTATCGTGCAAGGTGGGAAGCAGTGGCGTATACTCCGCCTGTATAAAGTTGGAGGTATTTTCTCGCAAGATACGGCTGGTCGCACCCAGAAAACGGTAATCTTCTTCCATCCAGGAGGGTTTACCCGCCCGGAAGATATTGAGCTCGGTACCATATCCGTTAAAGAAAGAAGTGGCGTATTCCCGGCGTATCCGCTCCTGACTGAGTTCAGCCACCCGGAAAATGGCAAAATCAGGTTTGATGAATTTATTCAGGTTGAGCAAAGGTGGGTAATACAGGGCATTGTGTACCCGTCCGGACACAATACCTGCCATGTCTTTCGGAACAGCCATGCCTTCACTATACATCACCACCCCCTCTTTCACACTGTCAGCGGCCTGTTGGAGTTCCTGGCTGGAGCTTCCGCGCGTGTCCAGCACCACTCCATCGGCCTGGGTGGCAGCGATCAGTTCGGCCATGCCTTGCAGATGGTTCTCGTAGCGGGTACTTTCATCCCAGGGGTTGTAGCAGATGAAAAATCTGGCATCATGCTGGTGGCTGATCGCTACCAGAGCCCGGATGCTATCCAGCCCACCCGGCAGGCTTCGGAACATATCCCACTGATTACGCTGGTCTAATCCCAGTACCGGCCAGGTCGGCCAGATACCCACGGCATCGTCGCCACCATACAAGGCCTGCCCCCGCTTCAGAAACGCATCCAACTGGTATTGCCCTTTTTCACGATCATACAGGTAGTGATCCCATCCCATCATCAGGTGAATGACATAGCTGTGACGCATCCACTGTAAGTCTTTCCGCTCAAACAGGGTGTTGCTGAAGGTGCCGGGCTCCACATCGTAGAGCAGTCTCTTCTGAAAAATGAGCCGTAAGCCTTCCTGCCAGTCTCCCTGATAACGATCAAAATAAAGGGTATACTGCACAGTACCTCCGGGCTCTAATTCCGTTTCAAATCGCCTCCGCTTGCCTTTTGTGACAGACGCTCCCTCCCGACGGCTTAGGGCACAGATCCCGGATGGGTCGTCAAGGGTAAGGCTGGCGAAGCCCAGCTCCCAGGCATTGTCAGGAACTATACAATTGACCGGATTTTTGCCCGGCCGAAACAGATAAGTACGGGATAAGGGATGTTCGCCAACCCCGGTGATATACACATGGTCGGAAGATCTACCCAGAGGCAGTACGTTGGTGAGCCAGAGGGTATCCCTGGACACATTTTCAAAAGTCAGCGTTCCTTTCACGCCGTAAGCATAATTTTCTTCCTCTTTCCAGCTTATCTTGATCTGATTGCCCGCTGTCGAATGTTGAAAACCAGGATCAGCCGTGGTGTAGGTCACCAAGGCATCTAGTTGGTTTTTGACACATACATCCAGCGAAACCAGAGGCAGTGCCTGAGAAAGGCTGACTGTTTCGTTTGTGTCATACTTCACCTTAGTCACCACCCACTTGCCTTTTGTACGATCTACGGTGATGGACTGGAGCCCTTGCCCATATCCATTGATGACAAGCAGTACCAGCCACATGCCTATGAAAGCCTTGATCTTCATGGTTTCTGAATTTATAAAAGAGTGCCACATTCGTCAGACCCTGGCACCCCACTTCTTTTTCCCGGAATCAACCGATAAAAAACTGAAAATCCAACAGTTACTGAATTTGAATATAATGATAGGTATGCCCATCGTTGAGCAATAGGTATTTGGTTTCATTTTCACCTTGCCGGCTCCCTTCGGTCGCTCTTATGAAAAACCTGCCGGGTTCCAGAAGTTCTGATTCGGTAAACACAGCCTTCCCTTCCGCATCCGTTTGTTTGGTGGCCAGCACTTCATTGCCAGGCCCATTCTCGGTAACCTGGTAGAGGCTGACAGAAGCGCCGGTCACCCGGTCGGAATGGCTGGCACTTCCAATGACGAAAACGTGCAGTTCGGGAGCAATGGTATTTTCAATTTCGTTCTCAAAAACCCTATCACAACCGAACAGGGTGAGTATGATCACAAAGCAGCTATGAGCTAAGTATTTCATGGTAGTGATTCTTTAAGGTTTACATTTCGTTGCCTACGCCTCCAAAAGTATAGTTAGTGGTACCGTGCAGATTAAGTTCCTGCAAGGGTACGGGCAACTGTCTTACAGTTCCTTCAAAAAGTTGAAAGCCCGGCACATCGGTACGCCGGCGATCAAAATAAGACCCCAAGGGAAAAGTCATGAGTGTCTCTATGAACCTTTCATAGTATAATTTTTCTTTCAGAGCCGCTACAGGTTCTGCCACCGAAGCAGGCATCAAACCTCCTTTATCAACCCGGGTCGCATTGAGGATGTCTACAGCTTCCGCCACGTTTTGGTTGAGTTGCAGATTCGCCTCCGCGATGTAGTAATCATTCTCAGCTTTGGTATAAAAGTTGACAAAACCCACGCCCTGATCATAAAGGTCTCTGAATCTTTTCAGGGAATAATGGGTCATGATGTGGTACCCTTTGGAAGAAGCACTGCCCGCCCAGGGTATGGTTGCATTATACTCAAAATATTCATCAAACCGGAGGTCCGGAGAGGTCACTGTATCTAAGGCTGCCACACCAAAGGGCCAGGGATACGCCGCATCAGGATCATCAGGCGCCATCATATGGATCAGCCTTTGGTGTACCCTGACCCAGCCCCAGTTCAATACCAGCTGATGATAGCCAAAGGCATCCCGGGTGATCACCAGACCTTGCCAGCCATCCTGGATTTCTACCAGAAAATCCTCTGTGATCCCATTGCGCGCATAATTCATGATTTTCATCCAGTCTGACTGCTGATTTTCTTCCGCCGTACGAGCCGAATAGGCCAGCGTCCGGGCTCCCATGGAATGGGCAAACCTGGACAAAGATTCGTTGGTGAACGTGACACCGGGCATCATGGCGATAGGGTCGGTGAAGGAAGCTGTATCACAGACGGCAATGGCCTGATCTATTCGACTGAGGGCGTACTCTCTTAAGGCTGTATACTCCGTATAGGAAAATTCATAGGTATTGACATCCGTATTTTCGTCGAGCAAAAAAGCTTTGTCGTATAGCATCGCCAGATGCCCAAACAGAATACCCTGCAGCAAATACCCGTGTGCCAGGGTCGAGGAGGTAAAATCCTGTCCGTCAATGACTACCCGCAGGTCTTCGTTGATAATTCTGTTCACCACATCATTCACGGTAGGCACTGCCTGGTACAGACCGTACCACCAGGAAGCCTGCGGTATCAGGACCGGGTCACCATCACCGTTAGGTACAGACTCTCTCGGTTTAGCATAAAAGGGGTTGGAACCCCAGGAGCCATAGCCACTCCCCATGGTTTCAGAAGCTGGCAGCAAGGCAAACTGCGGACTGGCGCCAATCACATGGTTCCACCAGGCACTGTAGGCACCGGAAAGGAGGTTAGGAAAATCCTGGCTGTTTCGAAAGACCTGATCGCGGTTAGGATCGTTGTAATTGGGCACATCCAGATCTTCGAAATTCTCACAGGAGGTGTACAACAACGCCCCCAATCCTAGCAGCAATATTTTGAAGTATTGAATCATTTTCATGACAGAAAGAATTAAAATGTAACTTGAATGGAACCTGACACCGTCGCGTAGTTCGGATAGCTCGACAAATCAAACTTCAGCACATTGGAATCCAGTCCTTCTTCGGACTGTCCGGTTTCCGGATCAAAGCCTGTATAGCGGGTAAGGGTAAACAGATTGCGCCCTATCAGGCTCACTTTTATGTTTTTCAAACCGATGAAGTTGTTGAGCGCGGCTCCACTGATCGTATAGCCTACCGAAACCTCCCGAAGTTTGAGAAAAGTGGCATCTTCCACAAAATACTCGTTGTTCCAGTCCGTCAGCCGGTCATAGTATCTTTTGGCCTTCACCTCATGCCAGGGATCACCATAATGATCCAGGGTAGCCCCCACCCCATTCACCATCATATATCTTCGCATGTGGTTGTAGGTTTGGCCTCCCTGCTGATAGCTGAACACGAAATAGGCATTCAGATTTTTCCAGGAAAAATTAGAAGTAAGATTGGCATTGAAATCGGGAATCACCGATCCGATCTCAGACTCTACAAAGTTGCCTTCATCATCTCTGATTTGTATAGGCTCTTCTTCGGTAGTACCGATCGTTTCGGTACGCACCACATAGCCCTGGTTGTTGACAGCAAAATACTCTTCCAGGGTTTCGCCTTCCGGCAACTGATTGGCTACCTGATCCAGCGACCGGGCCCATTTCCGCCCATACAGGGTACCGAAATCCTTACCTTCCTCAATCCTGAAAATACCTCCTGAGACGATGGCATAGCCATCGCGGTTGAGCTGATCCACCGTTTGGGTCATCCGGTCAAAAAGCAGGTTGACATCCCAGTACATATTGTTCTTCCGGATCAGGTTGGCACCCAGAGAAAGTTCCCACACCTGGCCGCTCAGTCTGCCGGCATTTTGCCATTGGGTGACGTAGCCCGTCACAGCAGAAACAGGCACTTCCAGGATCTGGTCGGTATTGACCGAACGGACGTAATTAAAGGTAAGGTTAAAACGGTCGAGAAATTGAGCATCCAGCCCAATCTCCAGCTCCCGGGAAAAGGAGCTTTTCAAATCAGGATTGCCCTTTTGGCCTCCTCCCGGATTGACAATACCGTTGGTCAGAAACAGCACATCGTATTGGGCGGAGTAAGGAGGACGCAAACCTGCGACCCCATAGGAAGTACGGAGTTTTAGCTCCTGTATACCCTCTAGGGGCAGGTCTTCCGTGAGCCGCCAGGCACCCGAAAATCTGTAAAAGTTCTGCCATCGCTCATTGGGGCCGAAAAGAGAGACACCGTCTCTTCTGAACAAACCATCAAAAATATATTTCTCTTTGTAGTCCAGTTGTAGCACAGAGGAGTAGTTGTTGGCCACCACGGAGGTGATGGTAGAGGCGATATTGATATTGTCGGAGGCCTGTTCCAGGCTTCTGACATCCTTGCCCAGCACAGCCAGGTGCGTCCCTGATCCGCTGAACCCTTCAAACTCATTGGATTCGTATAAATACTGCAACCTGAACTTAGCGTTGAAATCACCAAACTGTTTGAAATACAAGGCATCAGCCTGCAGTGTAGAGGCCAGCGTATGGTCTGACGACTCGGAAATGCTTCCGGGCGTACGCAAATCCGGATTATCGGCCTGCAACAACCCTTTCGGACTCAGGGCAAACGTGTTGTTTTCTATCCGGTCTATCCCATAAGCCACAGACAGCTGCAAATCATCCAGCAGATCGTAGGCTACCTTGTAATTTCCAATAAAACGGTTTCTGTCGGTGTTATTAATGGTGTTGTAAATATTATACAATGGGTTGGCCAGTCTCGGATTGATACGGTTTGGATTCACCTTATAGGGTGTACCGTCATCGTTGGGCTGCAGTAAATCCACATCCGGGTCGGCATAATAAAACATATCCCAGATTCCGTTGGCCCGGTTGTCGATGATATTGCGGGCATACAGGTTAGAGGCCGAGAATTTCAGTTTTTCGGTTACCTGATGATCCAGGTTTAGCCGGAAGTTGGTACGCTGCCTCCCATCCGCCAGTTTCACCACACCTTCCTCATCGGTATACTGGGCGGAACTGAAAACCGCTGTCCTTCCGTTGCTACTGTTGCCTCTGAAGGCCAGATAATGCGTCATGAAGGTGCCCGGATTAAAAAACTGCTTGACCGGGTCGGTCAGCGACGGATACGGATTATCATAAACGCCATCGGGCGAGGGAGTATCGTAATTGACCTCATCGCCTTCCACCTCTACATTGATAGACGTTGTTTTTTCCGGTACAAAAGGGATATAGGACTGCCCTATTTCGGTACGATACACCACCTCAGAAGTCCCTTCATTCAATCCTGTTCCTCTTTTCGTGGTGATATTTACTACGCCATTGGCAGCCCTAGACCCATACAGGGAGGAAGCGGCAGCCCCTTTGACCACTTCAATAGAAGCAATATCCTCTACGTTGATATCACTCAGACTCCCTTCTGTGAGCACCCCATCCACGATGATCAGCGGGTTGGAAGACCCAAAGATAGTAGTGGCATTTCTCAGCTGGATATTGGGGTTCGAACCTGGCGCATTGCTTCCGGAGCTGACTTTCAGACCAGGTACTTTTCCAGCCAGACTGGTGGCAATATTGGTGGCCGGCACATTCTGTAACACTTCGCCGCTTATCTTTTCCACCGTAAAACCCAGTTTCTTTTTAGGGGTACCGGTGACTACCCCCGTCACCACCAATTCCTGCAACTCCTGCACATCAGGCATCAGGGCGACATCAAGGGTGGTACGCCCATCTATGGTAATTTCTTCGGCCACATAGCCGATAGAAGAAAATACCAGGGTAGTGACCTCGTCGGCAACCGTCAGCCGATAATTGCCTTCGGCATTGGTGACCGTGCCAGTGTTAGTCCCTTTGGCCAACACGTTGACGCCCGGCAAAGGATCCCCATTTTCTTCATCGGTCACCTGTCCGGTGATGGTTTGTTCCAGAATAACTTCAATTTCCTGGTGGGGCGTATCTTTCGTTCTCTTTTTTACATTGATATTATGATTAACCTGCTTAAAACTCAGGTTACTCAAACGCGACACTTCAATGAGGATGTCGGCCACCGACCGGTTCTCATATTTGAAATTAATCCGGTGACCGGTGGCTAAGTCCTGCTGATCATAGACAAACTTGAAGCGGGTTTTGGACTCAATGTCGGAAAAGACATCCAGCAGGGTGGCGGCTTTAAAATCGACAGAGATAAATACCTCTTTCACATTCTCTACGTTCTGCACGTTAACGTCGGCAGCGAGCAGCCCCTGAAGCATTAAAAATTGCAGGAAGCATCCACACATGAAAAGTCTGAGACTGATGGATAGGGGTTGGAGTAGCATATTTTTCATATGACGATTGATTATTATTAAACTTTATTTTTGTACAGGCCTGAAAGGGCTTGCGTTGAAAAGCACCCTCTTTTGACCCTGTGCTCTCGACTTGTGATTACCAGACAGACAAGTTAGTCATATGACTCATTGTGATGTATCGTCTTAGGAAGAATTGTATTTCATGGCGTATCCGTTTTGGGTAAGGGGGTTATGACTACAGATTGATGATCCAGTTGGTAAGAGAATCCTTTGACATACCCGATGCTCAACAGTATGTTTTCTAAGTTCTCATCCTGAAACTGACCCGTAAAGCGCCAGGTGTTGTCAGACAGTCCTTCGGATGTGATCTCGACACCATACCACCGCTCTAAGGTGGTGAAGACTTCCTCGGCCGAGGCCTTTTCAAAGACCAGCGTATTTTGCTTCCAGGCCAGGGCCTGTTTCAGGTCAGCCGGTTGCTTCAGCAGGGTATTTGTATTTTTTTCGAACCAAACTTCTTCGCCGGGGCTCAGCAATACGGCGTTTTCAGAAGCCCCTTCCTGATGGCTCACCTTCACTTTTCCGGAGGCCAGCACTACCTGTACAAGAGCATCATCACGAAAAGCTTTGATATTAAAAGAAGTGCCCAACGCCCGGGTGTCTACCCCCTGGGCACTGACGATAAAAGGTTGCGCAGGATTCTCAACGACCTCAAAGAACGCCTCTCCTTCCAATTGTACCCGGCGCTGTCCGTTGGTGAATTCTTCCGGAAAGGTGAGTTGGCTGGCCACACTCAGCCATACCTTGGACCCGTCAGGAAGCAGAAACTGCGCCCTTTGTCCGGGCGGATTCACCCGTGTCACAAGACCTGCTTCTTTGGAATCGGGCTGAGAGAGCTGATGTACACCCCAAACGGAAAAGAAAAAAAGCAGTATGGCGGCCACTCTTATCACTATCCCTATCCATTTTCCGGAGGAGGCTGCCCTATACAGCCTAGGTTGATCGTGGTGCAGAATGTTGGTCAGCAGCGCTTCTTGTACCCCCTCTTCCGGTTCTTCATAAGAAAACTGCATCTTGAGCAGAATGGATCGTGCCTGCAACACTTTGTCACGCTGTTCGGGATGGGCCTTCATCCAACTGGTCCAGAAGGCTGCCGCCATGGGATCCTGATGAAGCACCCATTTCCTGAACTCAGGATGTGTGAGCAAATCTTCTAAACGAATGTCGTCATTTTGCATAATCTTTCTGCCTTCTGATGATATAAGAAGGATACCTGCAAAATGACATCACCCAAAAAAAGATTTTTTTCTTATAGCTGAAAATTTTTTCGCAAGGCTTCTGAGGCCCGGTAGATCAGGTTTCTGGCGGATCGGACGTAGCGCATTCCCATCAGTTCTTTGATGTCAGCATAAGAGAAGTTTTCAAAGTAATAATAATAGATGGCCTCCTTTTGGCGATCGCTGAGCTGCGCCAGACTTCGGTTGAGCCGCTGGGTCACTTCTTTCTCCTGCTGGAGCTGGATGTGTAATTCTTCTGCCGAGAGGGTGCAGGCAAACTGGTGCCCTCGCTGGATATACCGCTGGAGCAACTTTTGCCGACGCCGGGAACGATAAATCACTAAGTTTTTTAATGACTTGAACAGGTACGCTTTGATGGAGGTAGTGGACGATAACCTATGGCGCTTTTGCCGGATTTCAATAAACAAATCCTGTACGCAATCTTCAATGAAGGAAGTATCCGCACAAAATTGGGAAGCATACCGGTACAAAGGCGTAAAATACTTTTTATAAATGGTGACAAAAGCAGCCTCATCACCCTTTCGGAAAGCATTCCACAAGGCCTGTTCGTTTTCCGTAGCAGGGTAAGGGGACTGCTCTTCTGAAGTTTTGTTGGCGATAGGTATATCGTCGTGTAGTTTTTTAAGTGGCATGAAGGGGTCGGTTGTTGTTGTATCGTAAAGCTCACTATTTAGGAAAAAAATTATAAAATAAAAAGCAGCGGGTTTTCAGCCTGCCTCTCACAGCAAGACAAAAGACGATCACCGGAACACAATAAAAAGCAGAAAACTGATGGCTTTCTTCCTACACTCCGGAAGCCATGTGCATCGTAGGTTATCTTGCAGGTGTGCTACTTGCCTTCAGGTACCGGCTCTGAAAAAAACTTGTTTGGTGTCTCTTTACCTGTACCATCGTACAGACTAATTTCTGGTCTTTGGGACGTTTTCTCAAGTCTTTCGCTCATTGATATTTGCTGGCATAGTACAAAAGAAAAGAACCCTGATCAAAAGGATTTATCAGGGAATAGGATCAAATAACTTTGAATGTATGAAAGTAACTTTACTATTGGGGAGTGTACGATCAGAAAGACAGTCGCATCAGGTAGCCAACTACCTGGAAAACATGCTCCAAAAGAGAGGAATAGCTACGGATCTGATTGATCTGGCGCAAGAACCTTTACCCATTTACGGGAGTCGGGAAGAACAGGCTTCAACCTTTATGCCCCTTATAGAAGCGATCGGACAACGACTTCAGGAAGCAGATGCCTTGCTCTTGATTACCCCTGAGTACCACGGTAGCTTTTCCGGTGCCTTAAAGAATGCTTTAGACTACTATTGGGTGCAGTTTCGTAAAAAACCCATTGGGGTGGTGGCAACTTCCAGTGGCAAAATGGGAGGAATCAATGCTTCTTCCCAATTGCAACACGTCATTCTAAGTGTTGGTGCCTTTCCTTTGCCTTTCAAATTACTGGTGCCGGAAGTCCATCTGGCTTTTCCCGAATCGCTGGTACAACCCAGGGAAACTGTTGTGCGGAACGCACAGCATTTTTTGGAAGAATTCCTGTGGTTTGCTCAGGCAATGGTTGAGGCTAAAAATATTGCTCAGAGAAAAGCAGTCCAGTGAAGAAATGCCACAGGCACCCTGGGTTCGCATAAACCATCATTCAAGATAAATATGAAACATACTAATTTATCAACATCACTGCAAAGAGATGATGAACAGCAACAAGCTTCAGAGATCGTAATGCAGATTGTCAGAGAAATTGAAGCAGCACACTGCCAGAAAAATCCGGAAAAGCTGGCACAGCTCTTCACAGAGAACGGAATTTTTGTCAATGCGGTTGGCATTCGCTTGCATGGTCGCCTGGCGATATATGAATCTGCGGAAAGGGTCATGAGAGGACTCCTGGCAAATTCTTATGCCCGGTATGAAGTAGAAAGTATCCACTTTTTACGCCCTGATGTGGCCGTGGTAAACGTGATTCAACACCCGGTTACCAGGGAAGGAAAAGAGATAAGGGAGGGTATCAAAGGAAGTCCCATGTATGTGGTCATCAAAGAAGCAGGAAAATGGATGATTGCGGCAGGACAAAACACCCTCCTACAAAATACTATAACGAATCATTAAATCACTTATCATGAAACAGCAAGATCATAACCAAAAAACCCGGGAACAATCAGAGGAAATGGAGCATATTGAACAGTTAATCAACAAGGGAGCCCGATACCAGAAAGATCCTGTAAAATTCAGTCAGCTTTTTACCGAGCAAGCGGTGATCGTGAATGTGGCGGGCCTCCGGCTCACCGGCAGAGATGAAATTTATGTATTCATGGAAAAAGCAGCCAACAGCTTTTTGTCCGCGGTTTCTATCAGAAATGAAGTTACCAATATTATTTTCTTACGTCCCGACGTAGCGGTCGTGAATGGGATTCAGCACATTTTCACAGAGAATGGAAAACACCAGGAAGAAACAGCTGCGGGAAGTTTAACCTTTGTCGTGGTAAAAGAACAAGGAAAATGGCTCATGGCAGCAGGACAGAACACGCTCATTGACATGTCAAAACATCCGGCACAAACGGTGTAAACCAGCCTTTTGAAGGAGGATAAGGATTTTAGCACCATTCTATTCAATAGAATGTGAAGCGTAATTTATTTGATATTTCAACAGTAAATTAGATAAATGCAAAAATTAACTAACGTAAAAGTCGGATGATAAAAATATTCACCCTTCTCAATCAAAAGAAGACTTTCTGAAAATAATACAAATTTATCTAGAAAGTAAAGAGACGCACATCGGAGATTTCCTTGATTGGATAGCCATGCCCACCTTATCAAATCGCCAAAAATGCAACTTCTTTCTCTAACAAGCTACCGATCCTTAAAACGAAGCGATATATTAAAAAGTCAATTTTCTGCAACTACCATTTAATAGTACCAATGCAGAATCTTACCTGCGTTATGCCGTACCCTTTTTGTGAAAATTAACTTCTCTGCTGTCCGATATATTGCGGCCTTTAATGGACAATCAGAAAATTTGACGCTAGTATCAAGACAGAGAAGATGAAAAGTCATCCTTTTGCATGGTTGAAGATATGCCTTGTCATATTCCTCTTCGACATGTTACCCCTGAACTGGGCGGAAGCCGTATACCTCTCTACGACTCCCTCTCCCTCCCCTGAACTAAACAACACTTATAGCTCCGGAAAAGCCTTTGCCCTGACCTCCGTGATGAGTCTGGACACAGATCATGATGGCGTGCAGGATGACAACGACCTGGACGATGACAATGATGGCATCTTGGATACTGCCGAAGCGGCTGAGGGTCATGACCCACTGGGTGATGCTGATGGCGACGGAATCCCTAACTATACCGATGTGACGAATGCGGTAGGGAGCGGCGATGGCTCTTCAACCGATTATACGGATAATGATGGCAATGGTATACCTGATGTATACGATGTAGATGGAGATGGTATCGCCAACCACCTGGACCTGGACAGTGACAACGATGGGATTCCCGATAATATAGAAGCCCAGACCACTCTAGGTTTTGTGGTTCCCAATGCAGACAATGCGGCCACATACTCCGCCAACAACGGACTGAATTCTGCCTATACCACCAGTGGCGGTTATGCCACCAATGGTATCCTGCCCATAGATACAGATGGCAACCTTGCCGAGAACTTACCCGATTATCTGGATACCGACAGCGATGACCAGGGAGAAAATGATACGAAAGAAGCAGGTTTTGTAACCGCTTCCAACAACAGTGATGTAGATGCTGACGGACTGTTGAATGACTATGAGCGGGGTACGCCCAACGATGGCTATGTACCCAACGATGGGATCACCAACCCTTCAGTGATATTTACAGACAGTGACTCCGACGTGAATTTCGGAGGCGATGTGAATTACCGGGATGCCATCAACGATGCACCGGGAATCATGTGTGGTCCGGTCAGCACCCTGTATCAGACGGTGGGAAATAACACTACCGGCAAGGCAGAAGTCTATCGGTATAATCCTTTCCTGCAACAATACCTGAAAGTGGGCGAACTGGAAGGGGTAAGCAATAATGCTGCGACAAACTCAGCCTATAATGCGGTAACCCAGTATGTATATTCTAATACAGGAGGGGGCCAGAAATTAAGAGTCTATGATCCCTCCGATGATTTTTCTTTCGTGGGGGAAATCACTATCACCGGTACCACTCAGAATTTTAACAATGTACTGTTTGCTCAGGACAACCTGCTGGGCTTTATCAATGGCAGTAAGATTATCAAATTTGATATCTCCGGGATTGCGAGTTATCCCGCTACGGTGAGTGTTACAGAAATTCCGGTTACCGGCTTATTCTCTGCCGCCGCCGATTATGCGTTACTGGGTGATTATATCTATGGAATGGCTGGTTCAAACCTGGTGAAGGTCAATGTCAACACAGGGGTGTCTACCCAGTATAGCCTTATTTTTGCCAACAACACGACTAACAACGATGCCGCTGGCGGAACCTATGGGGCTGCCTGGCAGGACCGTTTCGGTAACTTCTATACCTTCAATAACACCAACGGCGATATCTATAAGATTGCTGACGTTGCCAACGCAACGATAGGTACAGCGATTACTAAAATTTTACTGGCTGCCCCTTCGGGACAAAATGATGGATTCGGCTGTGAACTCAATCCTGACCCCCTGGACTGGGATGGCGATTTGATTAGCGATGATGATGATGTGGATGATGACAACGACGGTATTCTGGACGTAGTGGAAGATGCTAACCTGGACAATGATAATGATCCTCTGACCAATTTCACGGATACGGACGGGGACAACATTCCGGATGGTTATGACCTGGATTCGGATGGGGACGGATTGCCCGATAACATAGAAGCCCAAACAACCGCTGGCTACATTGCACCCAGTGGCAGTTACGATGCCTTCGGATTGGATCTGAACTATGCAGGTGGTCTGAGCCCGGTCAACACCGACGGTACTTTTCCTGATGCCGATGCTATTCCTGATTACCTGGATATTGACTCCGATAATGACGGAACATACGATATGGTAGAAGCCAACCTTGTCCTCTCGACTAAAGATCAGGATGGAGATGGCCTCGATAATAACATTGACACCTCTATTGGTCTGGATGATCCTAATGGTATTATCAATGACCCCAGTACCTTACCCAACACAGGCGGCGTGGGCGATATTGATGTGAGAGATGCCAAAGATACGGATGGAGATGGTATCCTGGATGTAATGGATTTCGATGATGATAACGACGGGATCCCGGATACGCTGGAAGCCACTACCGGCTATGATCCGCTGGGTGATGCCGATGGCGATGGTGCTCCTAACTTCTCCGACGTCAGCAGCGGCGTGGGCGCAGGCGATGGCTCTACCACTGACTATACTGACGATGACAGCAATGGCATACCCGATGTATACGATGTGGATGGAGATGGTGTCGCCAACCACCTGGATCTGGATAGCGACAACGATGGTATCTACGATGTGCTAGAAGCCGGACACGGACAAGCACAGACCGGAGGAAGAGTAGATGGCAATACCGGCACAGACGGACTACCGGATGCTGTGCAGGAGGCTGGTAATGAGAATAGTGGTACTATCAATTATAGCCTGATCGATACAGAAAGTGATAACACCCCAGACTTCCTGGAAACAGATGCTGATAGCGATGGTTGTGATGATGTGAGAGAGGCAGGATTTACCGACAACGATCAGAACGGTTTCCTGGGTTCAGGCACCTTTGGTGCGGGTATGATGGTGAACGCCCATGGTTTGGTCACTTCCGGCAGCGATGGCTATACCACTCCCAATGCGGAATATACTGACAATTCCATTAAAGTCGCTTGTAACCGGCCACCGACCGCTGCCAATAAAACGCTAACGACGAATGAAGATGTCGCTGTAACCATCAGCACAGCCGATCTCGGCTATAGTGATCCGGACGGTGATGTCTTGAGCAAAATCACGATCAACACAATCCCGGCCGAGGGCACCCTCTTTCTGGATGCTGACGGTGACAACCAGGTGGATACAGGGGAAGCACTGGCTGCCGATGAGGAAGCGACCAAAGTACAACTGGATGCGGGACAGCTGAAGTTTCTTCCCGCTACTAATGGTCATGGCGTCGCTTATGCCAGCTTCACCTTTACAGTGAACGACAGCTTCACCGATGCCGCTGGCGCCAACACCATTACTTTTAATGTGACGTCCGTAAACGACGCGCCCGTAGGAAGCAACAAAACCCTCACAACAGGCGAAGATGAACTTGTCACGGTCAATACGGCTGATCTGGGATATAATGATGCGGATGGCGATGTACTGGTTAAAATCACTGTCAACACCATCCCTGCGGCAGGAACGCTCTTTTTGGATGCCGACGATAATGATGTGATAGATGCGGATGAGCCTTTAGCAGTCAACGATGAAATCACTAAAACGCAACTGGATAACGGCCTGCTGAAATTCCTGCCGGAGGAAGATGCATATGGGGCTAACTACGCCAGTTTCAACTTCACTGTGAATGATGGAACTGCCTCTGCTATCGCGTCTAATACCATCACCTTTGAGGTGACTGCCGTCAACGATGCCCCTACAGCTACCAACAAGACTTTGACGACAAACGAAGATACGCCGGTGGTAGTGACGCTCGCTGATGTAGGGTTTAACGATATCGACGGAGATGCGATTAGTAAAATAACAATTAACCAGGCTCCTGCCTCCGGAACTCTTTTTGTAGATGCCAATGATGACGATGTCATAGACGATGGAGAAGCTCTTTCAGATGATGAGGAGGTGACACAAACCCAGCTCAATAACAGCCAGCTCAAGTTCTTACCTGACGCTGACGAAAGCGGGGTAAGCTATGCGGTCTTTGATTTTACCGTCAATGATGGAACAGAAGATGCCGTCAGTGCCAATACGATCACTTTTGATGTCACCGCTGTCAATGATGCCCCTACGGCAGCTGATAAAACCCTGACCACTCAGGAAGATACGCCTGTCATAGTGGCCACCACAGACCTGGGCTATCAGGATACAGAAAATGAGGCCCTCAGCAAGCTCATCCTGCAGACTATTCCTGCCGCTGGCACCCTTTTCCTGGATGTGGATGATGATGAGGTCATTGATACCGATGAAACCGTAGCTGTCAGCCAGGAAGTTACGCTGGTGCAACTGGATAACGGTCTGCTGAAATTCCTGCCTGAGCAAGATGCCTATGGGGCAGCTTATGCCAGCTTTACTTTCAAAGTGCATGACGGAACCCTGGAAGCTGCTGCTGCCAACACCATTACCTTTGAGGTGACTGCCGTCAACGATGCTGCTGTCCTTGACCTGGATCTCAACGATGACAGTGGTGCTACCGGTGCCGATTACCAGACTTCGTTTACCGAAGGGAATACGGATGTATCTATCAGCGATGACGATATTTTGATCAGCGACACCGATCATACTCAGCTAAGCAGTGTCACTATTGTCCTTACCAATCGTCCGGATGGAGCTGAAGAAAACCTTTCGGTGAATGGAACGCTGCCTATCGGCATATCAGTCAGTGATAGCTACAATGACAGCGATGGCCAACTCGTTCTCAGTGGTACCGCCAGCTTATCCGACTATCAGGAGGCTATCCTGCTGGTAGTCTACAACAATTCTTCCGAGGATCCGACCGCCACCGACAGAAGCATCACCGTTACGGTCAACGACGGAGTAGGCAACAGCAATGTGGCGAGTACGACGCTCTCTCTGACCCCTGTCAATGACGCCCCTGTTACCAACAACGGGGTGGTCATTATCGAGGCAGAGGAAGAAGGCACCGACTATGCGCTCAGCCTGTCGGCACCCAGCGATGTGGATGATGCGGATGCCACCCTGGTGATTACCGTAACTGAGCTGCCTTCACTGGGTACCATCACCTTGTCAGACGGAACTGCCGTGACTGAGAACCAGGTGCTTACTATTGCCCAACTCACCGGTCTGCAATACGATGCTCCGGCTGACTACGATGGGGTAGCTGACCCTGGTGATTTTGTTTATTCCGTCAGCGATGGAGATGAAACCGTTACCCAGACAGTAGCCATCAGCTTAGAGGCAACCAATGACGCTCCCGTTATTGCAGTGCCTGCCGCTCAAAATACGAATGAAGATACGCCCTTGGTGTTCAATACTGCCAACAGTAATGTCATAAGCATCAGTGATGCGGATGGAGATGGACAGACTGTAACCCTTACTGTGACCAAAGGCACTTTCAGTCTCTCTCAAACCACAGGATTGACCTTTACAGAGGGAGATGGCAGTGAAGATGAAACGATGAGCTTTAGTGGTAGCCTCTCTGACATCAATGCCGCTTTGCTAGGCAGTAGCTTTCTGCCAGCCTCTCATGAGTATGGAGCGGCCAGCCTCACGCTCAGCACCGAGGATGATCACAGCAGCGACAGTGAGACGATAGCCATCACCATCACCGCTGTCAATGATGCTCCTACAGCTACTAACAATCTTGTCACCTCGGAGGAAGATACAGATTATACATTCCTACTGACTGACTTTGGATACAACGATATAGAAAATCAGGATTTAGACCATATTGAAATTACCCAGCTACCCGATCAGGGTATCCTGTTCATTGACACAGATGGAAACGGTTTAGTAGATACAGGCGAAACTGTAACCCTCCATCAGGATATCACAGCCGCTGACCTGGCCAAGTTGAAGTTCAAGCCGGAAGCTGATGCTAATGGTAACAGCTATGATAGTTTTGATTTTCTAGTTCATGATGGAACGGAATACGCTGCTGCTGCAAATACCATTTCCGTTGATATCACAGCTGTGAATGATGTGCCAGCGACGAATACAGGAACGGTAAATCTGGAGGCGGATGAAGAAGGAACGGATTATGCTTTGAACCTGCCGGCCCCCAGCGATGTGGATGATGCGGATGCCAGCTTAGTCATCACGGTGACCCAAATACCCACGCTAGGAAAGATTACGCTGGCTGATGGAACTGCCGTGACTGAGAACCAGGTGCTTTCTATTGCCCAACTCACCGGTCTGCAATATGATGCTCCGGCTGACTATGACGGGGTAGCTGACCCCGGCGATTTTGTTTATTCCGTCAGCGATGGGAATCAGTCGGCTTCCGGTACGGTCGATATCAGCCTCACTACAGTTAATGATGTGCCAAGTGTGAGTGTATCGAGCAACCAGACTACTGAAGAAGATACGCCCTTGGTGTTTAATACTGCCAACAGTAATGTCATAAGCATCAGTGATGCAGATGGAGATGGACAGACTGTAACCCTTACTGTTACAAACGGTACTTTCAGCCTCTCTCAAACCACAGGATTGACCTTTACAGAGGGAGATGGCAGTGAAGATGAGACCATGCGCTTCAGCGGTAGCCTCTCTGACATCAATGCCGCTTTGCTAGGCAGTAGCTTTCTGCCAGCAGCGAATCATCATGGAGCGGCTAGCCTCACGCTCAGCACCGAGGATGATCACAGCAGCGACAGTGAGACGATAGCCATCACCATCACCGCTGTCAATGATGCTCCTACAGCAGCTGATAAAACCCTGACCACTCAGGAAGACACGCCTGTCATAGTGGCCACCGCAGACCTGGGCTATCAGGATACAGAAAATGAGCCTCTCAGCAAGCTTATCCTGCAGACTCTTCCTGCCGCAGGCACCCTTTTCCTGGATGTGGATGAGGATGAGGTCATTGATACAGAAGAGGACTTGGCAGCAAATGATGAAGTCACCCTGGTGCAACTGGATGCAGGGTTACTAAAATTCCTGCCCGATCAAGATGAATTTGGAGCAGCCTATGCCAGCTTTACTTTCAAAGTGCATGACGGAACCCTGGAAGCTGCTGCTGCCAACACTATCACCTTTGAAGTGACCGCCGTCAATGATCCCCCTACGGCGGAGGACAATACAGTTATCGCTACGGAAAATAGCGCTTATACTTTCTCCGCAGAAGATTTTGGTTTTGATGATGTGGAAGGGTCTCCCCTGGATCATCTTACAATTACAGGCTTACCTGATGAGGGTACTTTGTTTGTAGACGCAGACGGAGATGATGCAGTGGGTATGGGTGAAGCTGTTTTGTCCAACCAGGATATTGATGCTTCAGACATTGCGAAGCTTAAGTTTCTGCCTGAGGCCTACGAACATGGGGTGAGCTATACAGCATTTACCTTTACAGTGCATGACGGTACTACCTATGCGGTAGAAAACTATACTATCACCATCGATGTGAACCATGTCAATCACCTGCCAGTCGCCGCTGACAAAACTTTGTCTACTTCCGAAGATATGCCTGTGACAGTAGCTACTGCTGATCTGGGCTACAGCGATCCGGATGGGGATGTGATGAGCAAAATAAGGATTGACCTGGCACCCGATCAGGGAAGTCTTTTCCTGGATGGAAACAGTAACGATCTGCCGGACGAAGGGGAAGGAATATCGGATGGAAGTGAAGTCACCAAAGCGCAATTGGATGCCGGACAATTAAAGTTCCTACCGGCCGGTAACGAGTATGGCACAGGCTACGCCAGCATTGATTTTACCGTACACGATGGTATCACCTATGCCCTGAGCACCTACAGTATCACTTTCGATGTGAATGCCGTGAATGATGCCCCTACCTCCTCCGACAAAACATTGGATACTGCAGAAGACACTGACTATGCCTTTGCCGTAACCGATTTTCACTACTCTGATGTGGAACATGATGCCTTTCATCATATCAGCATCACGGATTTACCTGATCAGGGTATGCTCTATGTGGATGCCAATGAGAATGGTGTGGCAGATGACGGAGAAACAGTTACGCTCAACCAGGATATTGCGGTTGCGCATCTATCTTTGCTGAAATACAGACCTGCCACCCATAAACATGGAGCGGATACCTTTGACTTCCTCGTCAATGATGGCACGGCAGACGCTGCCACCGCTGCCACCATTATTTTCAGTGTAGAGAGTGTAAACGACGCTCCTGTGGTCAATGATGTGGCCCTATCAGGTTCGGTCAACCATGCGGTTCATTTTGAGGCGAATGATTTTACGGATCAATATCAGGATGTAGAAAACAGCCCTTTGATTCAGATAAAAATTATCAGCTTACCAACCCAGGGTACCCTCCTGCTCCATGGTCATACCGTAGAGGCACAGGATGAGATTTTGATAGATGATATCGCTAACCTTACCCTGGTTCCGGCGTCAGGTTATAGGGGTCTGATCACTTTTGACTGGAATGGCTACGATGGCACGACCTACGCTGATCATCCTGCAACCGTTGAGATTACCCTCAGTGACCAACAAGCCCCTGTCCTGACGGACGGAAACAAGGTTACCCAGGAAGAGAAACCGCTCCTGTTTAATCAGATGGACTTTACGGCTGCTTTTAGTGATCCTGACGGAGATCTCCTGCAGAAAATCAAGGTAATACTTCTGCCGGAACATGGCCGGTTATTGCTAAAGGGTGATACCGTGAAAATCGGGGATGAGATCCCGGTAGCTGACCTGGATGCGCTAAGCTTTGTGCCGGATGATCACTTCTTTGGCACGACAGGTTTTGACTGGAACGGCTATGACGGCACGACCTACGCTCTCAGTGAAGCTACCCTGCACATAGAAGTAACACCAGTTGATGATGCAACCCCCACTGCGACTACCCTAGGCTTTACGTTGGATAAGGACGCTTCCCTTGTTGGTGCTTCCCTGATCAATGCCGTTACCGATCCCGAAGGAAAAGGGCTGACCTTTCAGACCACGCCCCTGGTAGATGTGGCGCATGGTAGTCTGACGCTGAACGATGATGGGACCTTTACCTATGTGCCTGACGCAGGGTATGAAGGTACGGACAGTTTTACCTACCAGGTCTGTGACAAAGGAAACCCAGCAGCATGTATCACCGGAACAGTGACTTTGCAGGTGGGTAGTCCCAACCAGAATGTCGACAGTGATCAGGACGGTATAGCTGATGTCATTGAGCGTGGTGATGATCCCGAAAACCCTTCCGATCATGATGCCGATGGAATACCCGATTACCTGGATACTGACAGTGATAATGATGGCATTGCTGACCACCTGGAAGCCGGCGATCTGACGGCCCACAACACCCCAGCTGACACAGATGGAGACGGTCTGGCCGATTACCTGGATACGGATAGCGACAACGACGGTATACCAGATGCTTTAGAAGCAGGGAATGGCCCGGTCTTGGCCGACACCGACCAGGATGGCATTCCGGATGTCATTGATACGGATAGTGATAACGACGGAATCAGCGACACCCTGGAAGCAGGCAACAACCCTTCACAGCCTACCGACGTGGATGGTGACGGCATCCCTGATTTCCGTGACACTGACAGCGACAATGATGGGATTCCTGATGGCATTGAAGCAGGAACCGATCCTTTACATCCCATCGATACGGATGGCGATGGTACACCCGATTTTAAAGAATCAGACAGTGACAACGATGGGATTCCTGATGGCATTGAAGCTGGTCAGGACCCGAATCATCCGGTAGACAGTGATCGGGATGGTATACCGGATTTCCGCGAGACCGACAGCGACGGTGATGGGTTGTCAGACGGTGAAGAAGCTGGCGATAATCCATCAGATCCGGCTGATACGGATGGCGACGGTATCCCTGATTTTCAGGAGTCCGACAGCGATGGAGACGGGATACCGGATGGACAGGAAGATGTCATTACTATCTATCAAGGATTTTCACCCAATGACGATGGGAAAAATGATGTGTGGTGGATTGAAGGGATAGAAGAATACCCAAACAATTCAGTGCAAATCTTCAACCGCTGGGGAAATAAAATATATGAAACAAACAGCTATAATAACCAGGATCGTGCCTGGGGTAGTCAGTCTTCTATAGGATTGATTTTAGGAGAAAGCCAAGTACCGGACGGCACCTACTTCTACATCATTGATCTGGGAGACGGATCGGCTCCCCGTAGAGGTTATGTGATCGTTCACCGCTAAACAAAGATATGCAATAGATGAATATGAAGAAGATATTTAAATGGACATTGGTGGCCTGCCTTGTGCTGGTCGCCCTGACCACACAGGCTCAGCAACAAGCCATGTACACCCAATACATGTTTAATGGATTGGCTATCAATCCGGCTTATGCTGGTAGTCAGGGCTCTTTGAGCCTGACAGCCCTGGCCCGTGAGCAATGGGTAGGTTTTGAAGGAGCTCCCAGCACGCAGACCTTTTCCATCCATACCCCTGTTGAAAACAGAAACATTGCGTTGGGGATGTTACTCACCCACGACCAGATTGGCGTGACCGACCAATATGGCGCTTATGCTATTTATGCTTACCGTCTTAAACTGGCCAAAGGCACACTGGCTTCCGGCTTGCAGGTGGGTTTTAATTCCTACCGTTCTGAATTCAGTCAGCTGCCGGTTCGTCAGGGAGACGATGGTTCTTTCTATACCGATGAACTGGAAGCTTTTCTTCCTAATTTTGGGGCAGGTTTGTATTACAACACCCAGCGGTTTTATGTGGGCTTCTCCCTGCCATATCTGCTGACGAATGACTATCCCGGATTGGAAGGCACCCAGGCCAAACAGTTTCGGCATTGGTTTCTGTCATCGGGATATGTGATGAACCTCAGCCCCGATCTGAAGCTGAAACCAAACATACTGGTCAAAACTGTGGAGGGCGCCCCTATAGAAATAGATCTTAATGCTAACCTGCTGATCAAAGAACTCATCTGGGTAGGTGTCTCCTACCGTTCTTTTGATGCGCTGAGCTGCTTACTGGAACTACAGGCAACCCCTCAGCTGAGCATTGGTTACGCCTATGATTATACGCTTACTGAACTTCAGACAGCCCATAGCGGGTCGCATGAGTTGATGATCCACTACCGCCTGAAGAAAAAAGATAAAAAAATGCTTACGCCTCGTTATTTCTAAACGATGCCTCTTATGAAAAAAATAGCAGTATACTTTGCCCTGGTGTGTGTGAGCCTGACCCATACCCAGGCACAACAGCGGCTGATTGCCACAGGAGACAGGCATTATGAAGATCTGGCTTTTATCCGTGCGCTGGACTATTACCAGAAAGCCTATGAAAAAGACACCGCCAATGATCAGCTCGTGCTGAAAATTGCGGAAAGTTATCGCCAGCTCAATGATCCTGTACAGGCGGAAGCCTGGTACGGAAGGGTCATACAACATCGCAGTGTATCCCCTATCCACAAACTGTATTACGCGGAGGCACTGGGCAGTAATGGCAAATACCAGCAGGCCAGAGAATGGTATGAGCAATATAAACAAGAGGCTGGCAAGGAAAGGAGAGTCACCAACCGCATTCAGGGAATAGAACATCAGCAGGCTTTCTACCAACAACAGGCTACCATTACTGTTGAAGAGGTTTCTTTTAACACAGCCCTGGCCGACTTCTCCCCTACTTTTTACAAGGATCAACTGGTCTTTGTGTCTGCCAGAAACAGCAAAGCAAATGCTTTTGTCTGGGATAATTCTCATTACCTGGACTTGTATCAGGTCGGCATTCACGCCAATCAGCCGGCACCCTTCGAATCCTCTATCAACTCCAAATACCATGAAGGACCGGCCGTATTTTTCGACAACGGTTCCAAAGTCATCTTTACCAGAAGCGATTACCATAAACGAAAACTTGGCAGAAGTGAGGAAGGCGTGAATACACTGAAACTGTTCTATGCTGAAAAACAAGCCGACGGAAGCTGGGGAAAATCGCAGCCTTTGCCCTTCAACAGCTCAGAATATTCTACCGGCCATCCTACCCTGAGCAGCGACATGACCCTTTATTTTGTCAGCGATATGCCGGGAGGCTTTGGCGGTACCGACTTGTACAAATGTGCCTTTGTCAACGGAGCCTGGCAGCAGCCGGTCAATTTGGGAGAAAACATCAATACGGAAGGAGATGAAATGTTTCCTTATCTGCATCAGGACCGTGAATTATACTTTGCAAGCAACGGACGTCCGGGGCTGGGTGGATTGGATATCTATGGGGTGGAGGTGAGCCGGCTGGCCGGCGGAAAAGTGCTGAACGTAGGGTTTCCTGTCAACTCTTCAGCCGATGATTTTAGCCTGGTGCTAGACTCCACTTCCCTGGACGGCTATTTTTCCACCAACCGGTCAGGGGGTACAGGCAGTGATGATATTTACCACCTCACTACCCTGAAGCCACTTTTATCACCCTATCAGGTGAAAGGGAAAATTACAGATCAAAAGGATGGATCTCCTCTGGCAGGTGCACAGGTGACCCTATCGTCAGAAACCGGCAAACCGCTTACAACGACCACTGCAAAGGATGGTTCCTATATCTTTGCCGTACATCCTGACATGCAGTATCAGATACAGGCTCAGCAGCCTGAGTACCTGGAGAACAGGGCTGCTGTGCTTACAACTTCCACACAGTTGGAAACAGAATGGGAGGTGAACCTGAGTTTGCTTAAAAAGCATGGATTTTCTCTGTTTGGCATCATCGCTGAGCGTCAGTCGGGTCAGGCCATCCAGGCAGTACAGCTTACCCTCATCGACAATATGACCGGCAAGACGGTCCTGGAAACCACCACCGACCCTCAGGGCGCTTTTGAATATGTGCTGGAAGATAAAAAGCTGAAGGATCGTATCAGCTACCAGCTAAAACTCTCCAAAGCAGGTTACCTGAGCAAAACAACGACCATCAACAGTCAGTTAACGCAACCAGGCCGGATCAATCTGAACGACATCCTTCAGGTAAGCCTGGATAAAATTGAAGTAGGCACCGATATTGGCTCCCTGATTGATATCCAGCCTATCTATTTTGATCTTGGCAAATCTACCATCCGTCCGGATGCAGCCAAAGAATTGAACAAGATTGTCAAAATCATGCAGGAGAATCCGAACATTGCCATTGAATTAGGTTCTCATACCGATGCCCGGGGCAGTGCGGCTTCCAACCTGCAGTTGTCAGACCAGCGGGCTACGGCTTCCGCCGCATACATCATTTCCCAGGGTATTCACCGGGACCGCATCATCGGCAAAGGCTATGGCGAAAGTGTCATTATCAACAGTTGTGCGGACGGTATAAAATGTACGGAAGAAGAACATCAGAAAAACAGAAGAACTGAGTTTACAGTAACGCAGTTTTAAGTAGCATTAACCATTCATTCTCAGGTTGGCTAGCCAAGCCTTGAAAAGCCGGATTTATTCCGGACAATGAGCCTGCCAACCTGAGATCAATGAAGCCGGTCAATTTATGACAGCCATTGAGACAGATGACTGCTGACAAAAGCGTCATCATGCAGGGCAGGGTATTGCTGGTACACCCGCGATATTTCTTCATATTGACCAGGGGAAAGCGTTTCTTCCGGGTTTAAACACCAGATACCTTCCAACAGCCCCTGCCTTCTCAAGACCTCATGCAGGCCGGCAATACAGCCTTTAAACTGATGGGCGGCATCGAAGAAAGCGGCATTCGTATCCGTGATGGCAATGCCCCTTGTCAGCATTTCCTCCGGAATCTGTTGACCGCTTTTCCTAATCTGCTTGATTTCCTGCAACAAAGTTACGGCCTTCTGCGTCCAGACAGCCCAATGCCCCAGCAGTCCCCCAACGATGTTTTTCTCTCTTTGTTCGCCATGGATAGTAAACCGGTAGGTCGTCAGCAGATCAGCCACAATGTTGTCATCATTACCGGTATACAAGGCAATATCCTGGTAGCGGGAAGCATGACAAACCGCCCGGACCACATCCAGTGTCTGGTAGCGGTTGAAAGGGGCCATTTTGATGGCCTGTACATTGGGGATGTCGGCCAGGGCTTTCCAGAAGTCGAAACTTAATACTTTGCCTCCTACGGCAGGTTGCAGGTAAAAACCAAAGACAGGAATGATTTCCGCAATTTTTTCGGTCCGCTGGATCAAGGCCTCTTCTGACAGACTGGCTAAGCCACCATTGCTCACCAGCCCCAGGTCATAGCCCAGCGACACCGCAATTTCTGCCTCTCTTAAAGCCTGCTCTGTAGGTCCTACAATGCCCGCTACTTTAAGAAAGGGGCGTGCTAATTGGGCCTTTTCTACCTCTTCGGCAGCCAGCGACAGTACGGGTTTCAGCAGATCGAATTCTTTTTTCCGGATTTCAAACTGGGTCGTATGCACACCTACGGCAATCCCACCCGCACCGCTGTCCAGGTAATAACGGGTCAATGCCCGCTGCCGCCGTTCATCGAGTTTTCTATGTGGGTCTAAGGCCAGCGGATGGGCGGGGATCACGGTGCCCTCCTGTAACAGTTCTTTGTTGGCTTTGTTCAGTGTTTTCATTTTGATCAATAGGCCCCTTCTCTTTCCTGAAAATGGGTCGGTTTATTAATAGTTTCTCCTCCCTGTGTTAACCAAAAACATAAAATTTCTATCATTTTCATCAGGGTCACTTTCGGATAGCCGAACAGCTGATGGGCCTGGGAGGCATTGCTCAGCAGGGCGGTAGGCTGTTCCTCGTTGACAAACCGGGGCGTTTTTCCCAATAGCTTTCCAAAAGTGGTGGCTGCCCAACGTACCGACACGGTTTCCGGCCCTGTAATGTTCAACACCCTGGCCGGCGTATCACATAATTTTAGGCATCTCAGGGCATAATCATTGGCATCTCCCTGCCAGATTACATTCACATGACCAGTAGACAGGTCTATTTCCCTTTCTTCCAGCACCGCCCTGGCGATCTCCAGCAGCACACCATACCTGAAATCCACCGCATAGTTGAGCCGATAGAGCAACAAAGGTGTCTGGTTTTTTTTGGAGAAATGTTCGAAGATTCTTTCCCTGCCCAGGCAAGATTGCGCATACTCTCCCACAGGGCCGGCAGGCATATCTTCCGTAGCACCTCCGGACAGCACAGGCACAAAAGGATAGACATTCCCCGTAGAAAAGGCCACGATGCTGGAGGTTTTAAACTTTTCGGCTACCCTACCCGGCAAATACGTATTCATCGCCCAGGTAAAGGATTCATGGCCGGTGGTACCAAACTTGGTTCCGGCCAGGTATAGAATACTTTTCACGTCGGGCAATGCTTCCAATTGCTTTTGATCCAGCAAATCCGCTTTGATCGTCTGTATTCCTTTAGCTTGCAGGCGTTGTTGTAAGGCCGGTTCAGAAAAGCGGGCTACCCCTATGACCTGGTTAGGCTTGCCAGCCTGTTGTAAGGCATTTTGTGCCAACTCGGCCAGACTGGGCCCCATCTTTCCACCTACTCCCAGGATCATGAGATCGCCTTCCAGGGTCTTCATATCCTCCACCAGTTCCTGGCTGGGTTGTAAGATTTCTTCTTCCAGTGTCTGTAAGTCTTTCATAAAAAATTGTTTAATCCATGATTAGCGTGCGCAGGTGTTGAAAGGCCAGAAAAATCAGCAGCAGTAAGCCCAGCCCCCCACCTATGTTTTTCCACAGGCTATTGCGCCAACGCCCCATCACCGAGGTATCATTGGCGATCACCAGCAAGGCGATGCCGATCAGCGGGGCAATCACGATAGTAATGGCCTGTGCCAATATGATCAATTCCAGGGGAAGCCGCCCAAACTGCCAGGCAATGCCAGCCCCTATGGCCATCACCAGCATGATCATGCCCCTGACAGCCTTTAACTCCAGCTGGTTGCCGAGGGAAAAAGCGTCTGAGAGCAGGGACCCTCCAATCGTCGCATTGCCGATCAGGGAGGAAAAAGAAGCGGCAAACAACCCCAGCATAAACAATATGGTAGCTGTACTGCCATACAAAGGTTCCAGGGCTAACCCCATATCAGTAGCTGAATTCACCTGAATCCCTTTAGGGTGCAACACCGCTGCGGCATTGATGAGAATAAAGGAGGAGATAAGCCCTAAAATCATGATACCCGTGATACTTTCTCTTTTGCCCTGCTGCAACGAATCTGCTCTCCAGCCTTTCTCTCTGACCAGATACGACTGGTAAAAAGCCCCTACAATGGAGAAGCTGGATGCGATCAAGGCTATAGACAACATCTCTGCTCCCGGTGGGATCTCCGGCCACAAACCTTGCAGCAGAGGCAGTAGCTTGGGTTTGGCCAGCAGCAGCGTGATGAAAAAAGAAACCAGCATCAGTCCCACTAAAATAATCATGATCTTTTCCAGCAAATAGTAAAAGGACCTGAAAAAAAGCAGAAAGATAGCCAGCCCGGTAAAGAAGAGTACCCAGGGCTTTACAGGAGTGTGAAAAAGCTCCGCAAAGGCGAGGCTGGCTCCAATCGTATTACCTGCCTGAAAGGAGGCGGTAATGAGAAAAATACAAATACCTAATACAATGGCTACCGCTCTGCCCCACTTCTGTTGTAAGAGTGTCAGCAAAGAGGCTTGGGTAACCATACCCACCCGGGCACTCATCTCGGTGAAGAGCACCATAAAAAAGACGGCCAGCACGATCACCCACAAAAGCTGGTAGCCAAACATAGCGCCCAGTTTGGAAGTGATCGTCAGGCTTCCAGGTCCAAATACCAAAGCGGCGGTGATAATACCCGGACCTATGGAGCGCAACCACTTTTTTAAGGGGTTTCCGGTAGAGCGATGGGGCGATGGAGTGGATGATGGCAAGGCTGTCTTTTTTTGGTTGTAGAAGTAAGGGTCGTTCACTGTAAGCAGCAGATTCCTACCCGAGATAAAACAAAAAAATGAAGATCAAAACATATTACTGTATTATTAGTCTGTTTTCCATTTTCTCATAAGCCTCCTGAAGTTCCTTTACTTTCTCAGGATACTCCTGCGCTACATTATTTTTCTCACTTTTGTCTGTAGCAAGGTGATATAATTCCTGACGATTATAAAGCTTCCAGTCTCCCCTTCGGAAAGCACTTTGTTCTCCATACCGCCAGAAAATATCCCGTTCGAAAGTTTTCTGATCAAATAACACCGGACCGATGTCAATACCATCTATCGGTAAGTGAGACAGCGTATCGGCAAAGCCTGTCAGAGTGCCCAGCGTAGGCACAATATCTATGTTACAGGCAGGCTGAGAGAGTACCTGCTGGGGTTTGATCTTAGCTTTCCAGCATACCATGGCCGGAACACGTATCCCCCCTTCCCATACAGTAGCTTTCTCTCCCCTGAGTACGCCGTTGCTGGCATGTCCGTAATAATTTTCGGCATAGCCTCCATTGTCTGAGATAAACCAGACCATGGTATTGTTGAGCAGGCCTTCTTCTTCCAGTTTATTCATCACCCGTCCTACGTTGTCATCCAAACTAGCCACCATGGCGGAATACAGCTTGCGATAAGGGTCCTGTACATGAGCAAATTGCTGCACATATTTTTCCGGTGCCTGCAGTGTATTCATCACTTGATGATCGTCATAGTTGCCTTCACTCAAAGTAACCGTCACCTCAGGGATAGTATCAGGATCCGTTTTCCCGTAGTGTGGTGCATTATAAGGAAGGTATAAAAAGAAGGGCGCAGCCTCGTTTTTCACTTTTTCTATAAAATCAAGGGCATGATCAGTAATCAGATCAGTGGCGTACCCTTCTTCTTCATCCGGTTGCCCATTGACATACCAGAAGTTGCCCAGGCCTCCATACACATGCGTGAAATAGTCAATACAACCTCCTTTATGCCCTGAAAATACCTCAAACCCATGATGCATAGGCAGGTAAGAAGGCTCCTTTGAACCTAGATGCCACTTCCCCATGATAGCGGTCTGGTAATGTTGCGACCGGAGCAGTTCGGCCAGCGTCACCTCACTATCGTCAAAATGATGATCCTGCCCTGGCATAATCACCTGGTCCAGGTTATGCCTGGAGCGCTGAGGGTAAGCACCGGTCAGTAAGCTATACCGGGATGGGGTACAGACCGGAGCGGCCACATAAAAATCGGTAAAGCGTATCCCTTCCTTTCCAATACGATCTATGTTTGGGGTAGGAATATCACCTCCATAACTGCTTAAGTCGCCATAGCCCAGGTCATCGGCATAAATGATAATAATGTTGGGTTTCTGATCACCTTCAGATTGGGTGCCACAGGAGATCAGGCTCCATAGCATGAAAAGACACAGACCTGCCAACAAATATGTTCCCTTTATCTTCATACAGTAATTTTATGGTTTAGCCTCTGACAATAGGTCCATGGCTTCGTGATCCTCGTATTGCCTGATGAGGGCTTTGAGCCCTTCTTTCAGGGTAAGCGTAATTTTTTCATACGCCGGTTTTCCATACAGATTATTCATTTCCCCGGGATCTTGCTGCAAATCGTAGAGCTCCCAGAAGTCACCCTCTCCATAAAAACGAATCAGCTTATAGTCCTGGGTACGGATACCAAAATGAGGCATCACCTGGTGTTCTCCCGGATATTCATAATAATGATAATAGACGGCCTCCCTCCACTGGATCTTGGCTTCTTCCAGCAATGGCAATACACTTTTTCCCTGGATGGCCTCGGGTATAGTGGCCCCCGCGGCTTCCAGCAAGGTAGGGGCAAAATCTATGTTCATCACCAGCTCATTGATTTCGGAACCAGGCTTAACCTTTCCCGGATACCGCATGACGAAGGGCATGCGCATCGATTCTTCATACATAAACCGCTTGTCGAACCAACCATGTTCGCCCATATAAAATCCCTGATCAGAAGTATAAATAACGATTGTGTTTTGTGTCAACCCCTGCGCATCAAGATAGTCTAATATTTTTCCGATATTTCTATCCAGGGATACGGCCGTACTCAGGTAGTCTTGCATATAGCGTTGATATTTCCACTGGACAAGCGCTTTCCCTGACAGTTTTTTTTCCTTAAACGCCTTCTCAACTTTTTCATAGTAGGCATCCCATTTTTCTTGCTGCTCCGGCGTAAAGCGGGTGTAGTTGTCGCTACCAAAACCGGTGTGAGCGTCTATCTTCAGATCATAGCCGATGCGTAAGGTCTCACTGATGGTCATATTCTGTTTTTGTGCGGCCTGTCGCCCTGTGTAGTCGTCCCAAAAATTTTCGGGCAGGGGAAACGCTACCTCGTCAAACCTTCCTAAATCCTGTAGATCAGGCATCCAGGTCCGATGGGTCGCCTTCTCTCCTACCACCAGACAAAAAGGCTGATCCTGCTGACGATTTTCCAGCCACTCAAGGGTCAGATCCGTAATAATATCCGTACAATACCCCTGAATACGGCTGGTATCGCCTTCCATAGAGATAAAATCCGGATTATAATAATAACCCTGTCCTGGCAGAATGTGCCAATAGTGGAAACCCTGCGGATAGCTCTGCAAATGCCATTTACCGATCCAGGCCGTTTGATAGCCCACCTCTTGCAGACGAGCCGGAAAAACATCCTGTGCCGCATCAAAGCGCGACATATTATCTTTGTGCCCATTCTTATGACTGTATTTTCCCGTCAGCAAAACAGCCCGGCTGGGGGCACAGATAGAATTGGTTACAAATGCATTATTGAATATCACGCCTTCACGGGCGATCCTATCAATATGGGGGGTAATCCCATACGCTTCTCCATAGGCATCAATGGTTTGCAAAGCATGGTCATCGGAAATGATGAAAAGAATATTGGGTTGCCCTGATTGTCCAAATCCATTCCAGGACAAAAGTATCGTACAGCATAGGAAAAGTATTTCAGTAAATTTCTTCATTACCAGGTAAAAGTAGTTTAGTGCGTGTTGACAATCAAAATAGCATGTTGTTCTTGTCCATAAGTGCTGCATGTTTAGCTGTCAGCCTTTATTTTTTCAACTGGTTAAGGGTATAACAAACCAGCTTATTCGCCAAGGTATCACCTTCCGCCGAACGTATGTCTCCTAAAGTTAACTCATAAATATATCCCGCCTTCATCGTATCCAGGGTGAGGGATACTTTTTTTTGGTCTGCCGCTACAGAGACCTGGGTAACCGGCCTGCGTTGTATGTCAAACTGCTCAGAGCCATATTCCTGATGATATTCATAATAGTAGTGGCGGAATTGATAATGGCTTGTATCGCTGGCTGTCGAAAGATCCAGGGGCTGTGTGAAGGTGAGCTCGAACCCTTCTGGGGTCAGCTTCATGGTGTACACATCCATAGGAGGTTTGCCGGTATACACTATCCTTTGGATACCCCGGTCGCCGGCCCAGCCATGATCATTCTGCCCGACCCATAAACTACCATCGGGAGCAAAAGCCAGCCGGTTATTACCCTTGCGTAAACCTTTTTCATCATAAAAGGGGATGCAAGCCCCCTGAAATTCACCATTGACCTGCTCCAACATCACACGCACAATGCGCCCCTGGTTCATTTCTCCTATAAAAAACTGACCGGCAAAAGGACCGAATTTTCCCTGGGTATGGTCAAGCGCAGGCTGGGTTATTGAATTGGCCATGATACCGTGAGGAAACAGCACCGCGGCTTTTGTTCGCATACTATCCAGGGCTGCCACGGGCAGCTCAGCAGGATTGCCCCGATCCCAGCCTTCCTGCCAGAGTAAACTGGCCGGGTGACCATAGAATTTACCTTCCTGCACATGATACAAAGGGCTGGTCCCAATCCAGTCGCCCTGGTTATCGGTGACAAACATATGTCCTTCCGCATCGAAGGCCAGTCCGTTAGGGGAACGAAAACCACAGGCATAAGGCCATAAGGTGCCGGAAGGTGTCAGTTTCATAATCCACCCCCGGTAGGGTACGGCTGCAAACATCTGACGGGGCGCACGCCCTCTATGATCCAGTCTGCCACGCACTTCTTCCCGCACATCTCCATTGGGAGAGGCAGTATTCAGGGCAATAAACAGATTTTGCGCCTGGTCTTGTATGGGTCCGTAATTAAATTCATGATAATTGCCTGAGATGCCAAAATCGTCGGTGACTGTTTCATACAAGTCGGCCTGTCCGTCGCCATCCGTATCCTTCACCCGGGTTAGCTCCGGCCGCTGCATCACCAGCAGTTCCGACGGGCTGATGACCAGGATGCCCAGGGGGTCATGAAAGCCTTCCGCAAATAAGGACCATACTTTGGTTTCAGGATCATAAAACATGACCTCCCCCCGATGAAAACAGGCTGCCAGACGCCCGTCCGGAAAAAACGCGATAGCGCCCGTTTCACTGCTCAGCCCTTCGGGCATGGGGATCGCCTCCACCCGATAGGACACGTCGGAAGCAGGCTGATCAGGATCGGTGACACAACCTACGGCCATAACGGCCGCGAACAGGAATAAGCATGTTCTTTTCACAGCTTCACTCCTTCTTTTGGGGTCATATGAATCGTAAACTGACGGGCCTCCTGGGGGGAAAGTTTTAACAGGCCTTCTTTCCAGACACCGGCAGATGCCTGATAATCCACGCCGTCGTCGGGATGAAAAGCAAACCACAGCGTTTGGTTCGCCTGGGGCATCCGAAAAGTACGGGTCAGGCTAACGCGCCCCGGGCTGACGTGCCCTTGGCTTGCGTGCGCTGTGCCATCCGTTTTTTTTCCGGGCTTTATCAGTTCGTACACATCCATACCATCCAGGGTATAATGAAACTCCGGATACCGGTCGATGAGCCGGAACCCTTTAAAAGCTACGACAGGTATATGGTCGGGCGTGCCGGTCCGAAGAGGATAGTCTGTTTTATCCCGAAAGAAGATTGTTCCTAATATGATGGATGACACGTCGCCTTTCCCTTTCCAGAGTTGCGAATTATCCACGAAGCCACCCTGCCAGGCAAAGCGCAAACGGCAGGTACCGGCATCCCAGCAATAAGAAACACTATCCGGTAAACAAACGGCCATAGCGGCAGGACTGGCCCCCGGAATAAAAACACGATACCAATAGGGAGGGACCGGTTCATAAGGATGCCATTGTTTGGGTGTCTGATGCGGCCCTGCCTGTAGGCTATCTCCGGCCTGCATCCTATCCACGCGCCGGGCTGAAGGAATATTAGGATCCTCAGCCAGAGCAGGCAGAGCTTCTTCCGTTACATACATGGCTCCGTACATGACGGCACCATGCCCGGGGTAGGTACACACGTAAGGGTAAATGCCAAGGGTCTGGGGAGCCGTGAAGGTCACCGATTTCGTTTCTCCGGGAGAAAGTACCGGGATGCTCCACAGTACCTGGGGAATATCGGGGATAAAATCTGCTGTAGGCCCGGCCTCTCCTAATTGTAGCGCGGATAAAACCACCTCCTCACGAGCACCTGGCTCGGTGATGAGCAGGTTATGGCTCATATCATCCGCATTGGTCAAAATAAGCTCAACCGTTGTGCCTGGCTTGACACTAAACCGTACCTGATCGTATTGAAGGCCGGGGATGGCTTGCAACCGGATGGTCACGGAAGGGTTTTCATCGACAGGCACAGAAGACATGAGAAAAGCAAACAGCAGGGTAGTCAACAGCAAAAGCAGCTTTTTTTGAGGAAGCATCATCTTAAGATCTGTTAAACATGGCCTGATAGTGCGCGGAAGGTTCAAAGATACCACCGCTACGCTGATAAAAGTCTTGCTGTAAGTCGAAAACACCCTTACTGGCCCGCATCCAGGAAGCATCACCCGCCGGGTTATATTGTATCATTGTTGGCCAGTTGCGATAATTCATATCTCCGTTTGTCTCCATCATACCCATACCAAGCCCAGGGAAAGGGGGCAGCCTTGCGGCCAGGTTCTGATGCCAGTTGACCAGTATAGGATTTACTGTCAGATCAGCACACAGGCAGGGTACGTTTCTTTCATGGGCCAGCCTGGCTATCTTCAGAGAAAGGCTCAAAGTCTTGGCAATACCTTTCAGGACAAACGCACTATAACCTTGTTCCAGACGCCGCAGCGCGGCTTTTTCGTCAGTAATACTTTCATCACCCGCTACCCGTATGCCTACATCAGCCACAGATTCTTCATTCTCTTCAGGAAAAGGTTCTTCAGCCAGTAAGAGCTGGTTCATAGCCCCTATTTTTTTGGCATGGTCTAGAAAGCGCAGCAGGGTTTCTTTTTTCTCATACCGGCCATTGGCATCCAGCGTATAGAACAGCTTCCCGTCCTGGGTCTGAGGGGTACGCATATCCTGAAGCGCACGATGGATTTCAGTGAGTCTGTCCATATCTTTTTGCAACATTTCCGGCTGTGTTCCGGGCTGGCCTGTTTTGATTTTTATGACAAAATAGCCTTGCTGTGCCGCCTGCCTGATTTCTTCCACAGGCATTCCATAAGGGACCTGATACATCACGGCGATTTTATCATTGCGGTAAGACAGTGCCTGTTGGTAAGGTTGGGGCAGCATGGTTTCAAAATCCTGCAGCTGACGCTCGGCAGCATACAATAACCAGGCAGCATTATCCAGGCTGACCAGGGCATTGTAGATAAAATTGGGGTTCAGATCCTGCTTTCCTGTCATTATTTTTCCTGCTGCCATTACGGAGGGCAGTATTTTGTCCAGCAAGTCCACAGGAGTTGAAAAGGGTGTCTTTTTTACCAATTGCAGTGCCTTGTCGGTGAGGGCATACATCAGCGCATTGCCACCAGATTCTGTATGTGCGGCAAACAGATCTGCATCACCATAGAGCACACTCTGTGTGGCAAGACCTACCGCACTCTTCCCTGAAGCAGCTTCCATCTGGGCCACGGTTTGCCACAGTTCTGTGAGGTATCCCCCTTTGAAGCCGAAAGGCCGGATCAGCTTTTCCCGTTCAAAGTAAGAATCCGTCTGAACCACCTGTATGGTTGTAGTATGATCAGTCATAACTTAAAATATGTGTGAAAAACCGGTCAGTTGACACTTCCTCAGGCTATTCACCAGTGTCAATCTGTTTTTTTGTTTTCATGGTCTTTACAACCCATACGCCCGGATCTATATCCTGCTGATGGTCACTCCCTGAGTTGATAAGCCTTTATTAAATTTTTCAGGCAAACGCCTTGGAAAACTTTCGCTCATTTATTTATGGGTAGCATGCGTTTCTCTGGCTTTTACCATGACATCCTCCAGGCTGACCGCTTTCCCGCCCTGGCGCTTACTTTCATCGGCAGCTTCCATGAAAGCAAAAATCTCCAGCGTTTCTTCAGGGGCTACCGGGGCCTTTCCTGTTTGAAAAAACCGGACGATTTGTACCAATAGGGGCCGGTAGCCCCCATAAGGACCCAGCGTGGTGATGCCCTCCTCCCCAAAAGCCGTGCCTCCATAGTCGGCCTTCCCAGACCGCAAGCCCCGAAAGGTGCCGATCCGCCCATCCTCCCAGGTTCCTACTACCAATTCTGTATCTTTGGTTTGGGTACGGCTCACCTGCCGACAGCCGGTACCCATGACCGTAAAAAGAGTTTCCACGCCATGTACGCCATACCAAAACAGGTCGGGGTGTGTCTTTTCCAGATGGGCAGGACTATAGGCCTCTGCCCCCAGAACCTTCCCCACGGTTTTACCCTGCCGTGTGGCCTGCGCACTTTCCATATAACGAAGGGAGGAAGCGGAGAACATAGGCACTTTGTACTGCCTGGCCCTTTCAAAAAGAGCAATCGCCTCCGAAAGTGAAGCTGCGATGGGTTTATCGATGAACACCGGTTTTCCTGCTTTAAACACCGGCATGGCTTGCTCCAGATGACTCCGGCCATCGTTGGTTTCCAGCAACACCACGTCTACCTTGTCTAACAATTCTTCAATAGAGCCAACAATCTCTACATCCCACTGTCTGATTTCTTCTGTATAGCCAGGGATACGAGAAACACTACTCTCTATGTCTTCACTGCCTTTCGGGTAAGCGGCAACCACGCGAACACCGGCCAGGTCTGCCGCAGCATCAGGGTCATTCAATAGCTGGGTGAAGGCGATACTATGAGAGGTATCCAGCCCGATGATTCCCGCTTTCAATTCTTTTACTGCCTTCTGATTTTTATGAGCCAGAAAAGTACCAGGGCTCAGGCTGATCCCCATGCCCGCTGCGGCTGATGTTTTCAAAAACTGGCGTCGGTTAAAGTTTTCTTTCATACTATTGTTTTGGTTCAACAGGTGTCAGGCTTCCTCAAACCTGAGGCTCCCAACCTGGTTCATATTCTCTACCCCAGAGGGCCATCGCTTCTTCATCGCCCATGATTCTACCATTTTTCGGATCACAATGGAGCACCTTTTGTGTTCGGTAGGCAATATTGCCCAGGTGACACAGATGCACACTTTTATTCGCATCTTCAATGAAAGAAACAGGCTGCTTGCCCGTCCGTATCGCCGCTGTGAAATTAGCCAGATGGTCTGCATCCAGATCAAAGCCCGGACCGCTTGTATCCGTTGTATTTACTTTTCGCTCCGCTACCTTTTTGATCTCCCGGTTCTTGTTATCATAAATAGTATACCCATTGCCTTCTATGACCAGCGTACCTTTTTCTCCGTAGAAAGAAGCACTGGCCGACATTCCTTCCAGGGGATGACCGTTGCAGCTTCTACCTTCCCAGGCAATAGAAGTTTCATTATCAAAGTCATAGTGCGTCAGTTGCGTATCAGGTGTTTCCCAGTCATCGTTATAGGCATATCGGCCACCGCCTGAACTTACCCTGACGGGATAATCGACGCCCAATCCCCAACGGCAGAGATCTATAAAGTGGGTACCATTGTTGAGCAGTTCACCGGTACCCCAGTGCCAGAACCAATGCCAGTTATAGTGAATGATATTATCCTGGTAAGGTTTACGAGGGGCCGGCCCCTGCCACAAATCATAATCCAACCCTGAGGGGACAGATACTTTCTTTCCCTTTCCTATGGAAGTACGCGTATTCGCATACCAGGCCCTGGCCAGATATGGACGCCCAATGGCACCTTCTTTCAACTGCTGCATGGCCTCCACCACATTGGGCCAGGATCTGCGCTGGTTACCCATTTGTACGACCAGCTTCGTATGACCGGCCGCTTCTACCAACAGCTCTCCTTCGCGAGGATTATGACTGCATGGTTTTTCTACATACACATGTTTGCCAGCCTGCAGGGCCATAAGGGCTGCCGGTGCGTGCCAATGGTCGGGCGCTGCAATGACCAGGGCATTGACGGATTTGTCATCCAGTGCCTGACGAAAGTCCTTGATTCCTTTGGGTACCTTTTTCTGCCCTCCTTCTTTGGTAGCCTTCACCCCCTTGGTGATGGCCTGTTCGTCTACATCACAGATGTAGGCTACTTCCGCCCCAGCCAGCCTTGAAAAACCTTGTGCGAGCGCCGCTCCCCGGCTATTGGTGCCCATGATCGCTACGACGATATTCTCATTGGGCGAACCACTCTTCAGGATAGCGGGAGCGCTTGCTCCCATCAGCCCGAGGCCCATACTGCTCGCGGCAGCCTGTTTGATAAAATCTCTTCTTTTTATTGTGTCTTGCATGATTAGGTAGACTTGGTTGGAAATAGTGTTTATGGTTAATGAAGATTTAGATCCTTAAAGTTATGATTAAAAAATTATTATACGGAGTATTCCCGATGAGAAACAACCTCCTGCAGTAAGCATACACCCGGCCACAAGAAACCCGTCAGATTTCAGCGTTTGGAAATATCCTGTTTTTTGATGATTCTCTCAGACTATGCCTACTGAGAAATGCATGGTAGTTTTTTGTATGCACCTCTATGTGCGGGCGTAAGACTCAAACCATCAGGAAAAAATAGGCATGAACGGGTACGCACCCGAAAGTAATGAAAAATTTACAATGAAAAAACTTACTGCTTTCTTCAGGAATGTACCAGAGAAGGTTTGAATGGCGTTCAAATTCATATTTGTCGTCATACTAGCGATGGGTGCAAAGCCCTTACTGTCTCTACTGTAGCGGTGAGCACTATTTGTTTACCGCTTCGTGTATAGGAGGGTCTTTTTTTCTGAGTAGATGAGGATAGATGGCTGTTGTTTTGAGATATTCATCACCAGAATTCTGGCACTGTCTGGGATTCAGTGTCCCCTTTAATAAAATCCACCAGCTTTTGGTTTCATGGCATGCATTTTATAAACGCAACTTTTCATGAGTTTAGTAATAAATTATTTGATAATATAAATTTGCAATATTTTATTTTATTTTTATTTATTTAATTAATTATATATTTTTATGAAAAAGTTTATTTATGAGAATATCCCTTCTTCTTTGCTTAACCCTTTTTTTTCATTATACAAACGCTAAAAACCCCGTCAAAAAAGTTCCTACGCCTGTTTGGGTCAATCCGATTACTTCCTTAGACCAGGACATTTTGGAAGGCAATGGAAGTTACCAATATTTGCTCATTGATCTGCAGGAGCATGTACCCTTACAAACAGTTTACGGACATTATGCGGTCAAAGTCCTGAATGCAGAAGGAGTGCAAGCTATGTCTGATATCAGTATCACTTTGGATCCGGCCTATCAACAATTATACTTTCATGAAATCAAAATTATCAGAGATGCAAAAGTTATAGACAAACTGAAAGAAAGCACTATTCATACTTATCAAAGGGAAACCAGCATGGAACGCTCTCTATATGATGGCTCCTTATCCGCTGTTATTAATCTTACGGATGTGCGTGAAAATGATATTATTGTGTATTCTTACTCTCTTATCGGATTCAATCCTATTCATAAAGGTCACTATGCAACCACTTATTATCTTCAGCACCCTATACCAGTAAATCGTATTTACAACAGAGTACTGACCCATCCTGACCATGACATTCAGTATAAATTGTATCATGAGGCCCCTGAGCCGGTTGTCAGGCATGTAGATGCGTACAAGGAATATCTTTGGGATGTAAAAGCGCTTGACTATCTGCTCTATGACACTAATGTGCCAGCCTGGTTTGATCCTCATCGGAGAGTTTCTATATCCACCTTTCATCACTGGCAGGAAGTTGTCGACTGGGCTCTTCCCTTGTATCGCTACTCAGCAAAAGAATTAGAACAGATTAAACAATCCTTGCAGGATACTCATCTGAAAGACAACACCCTTGCCCGTATGATCAGATGGGTGCAGGATGATGTACGATATTTAGGATTTGAATCAGGCATAGGTGCCTATAAGCCCAACCCACCATTAAAAGTATTCCGCCAGCGCTATGGTGATTGCAAAGATAAATCTCTGTTATTGGTTGCCTTACTACAGAGTGAAGACATTGCTGCCTATCCCCTTTTGGTCAACACCCAGCTAAAAGGAGAGCTTAGAAACCAACTGCCCAGCCCAACTGCTTTTAATCATTGTGTCGTCTATTTCAACTACCAGGGCAAAGAGTACTTTGTAGATCCCACCCTTTCTCATCAAGGAGGCAGTCTTGAAGATATGGCTTTTCCCAATTACCAAAGCGGACTTCTGATAAAGCCAGGTAAAGCCCAGCTACTCACTATTCCTGAAAAAAACACCACTGCGGTAGCTATCAAAGAACTCATAACTGTGGATTCCATTGGAGGCGATGCTGCCCTGATGGTCAGGACAGAATATAAAGGCAGCAAAGCCGATGCGATCAGAAGCTATTTTAATACTACCTCAAGAGAATCTATCCAAAAAGAATATCTTAATTTCTACAGCCATTTGTATGCAGATGTAGCCCTAGCCGATGAGATCAAGTTCTACGACTATGAAAGAAATAGTTCTAATACGGTTATTGTAGAAGAATACTACCAGGTGAAGAATTTCTGGCTAATGGCCAAAGATCAAGCTTATCTTTATTGCGAATTGTATCCTTTGGTATTGGAATCACAGATAGGCTATGCAAAAACCACAGAACATGCGATGCCCTATTATATGGGAGAACCTTATACTTTCACTCAAACAACACAAGTCGATCTTCCTCAGGATTGGCCCGTACGGGAAAGCACCGTACGAATAGTAGGCGATGGGTTTGCTTATGAGAATAGAATCCAGGGGTATGGAAAAACCGTTTCTATTACCCATTATTATCAATTGAGCAAAGAATATATTACGGCAGACTCTGTGGCGGCAATGCTCAGCAAGCATGAAGACATCCAAAATGAACTTTCTTATTATCTGACTTATAACCAAAATTTATCAGGATTTACATTAAGCTGGATTTCTATAATGATTGCTACCATCGCCTTTGGCGTGGGAATTTTTTTTGCTGTCAAACTATATCGTAATTATGATCCGGAGGCCTGGATTTATGCAGAAAATAAATCGATAGGTAGTTGGCTTATTTTACCGGCTATCGGACTGACCCTTTCCCCCATTCTTCTGTTGAGAGAAATTATCAATGCACAACATTTCAACCAGCATACCTGGCAAAATTTATTCTCCTCCCATGGAAACCAATCAGTAGATGTATTTTTTATACTGAGTGCTGAAATTATCTACAACTTCTTACTGTTAGCCTTCACCTTGCTGGTGATCCTTGTGTTTTATCAGCGAAGAACCAGTACCCCCAGGTTAATTACCATCTATTATCTGATTAGTTTTCTTGGGCCACTGCTGGATATTCTCCTGATAGAAGAATGGCTACCAGGTCAATTACAGGATTCCGATAAAAATGCGACTTACAGAGAGGTAGGCAGAAGTCTGATTGCCGCAGCCATTTGGATTCCCTACTTTAATATTTCTGAGAGAGCGAAAAGCACATTCTGCAAAAGAATCAAGAGTTCCGCTCATTGATTCTTTTGCCTTATGGATAGGCTAATGGTGAAAGATGCTATGTGCTAACCTTGCAATAGTCTCCTTTGCCAGGAATAAAGCAATTCTCCATAGGTTTTAGAAGTCTGTAGCTTGTTGGCAATATTTCGTGTCGTTTTTATAATGTAAAGTATACTCCCGTCATGATGCGGAAAGCCATGGTATTTCTTCCTTCATAGCCTTTGTATATCTGATTCAGATAATAGGCAAAGTTTGGTTCTAAGAATACGCCTGACCGTTGACTGAATCCTTGCTTGATACCTAATCCTATATTACCACTTACCAATAGATTTTGTGCCCTCAATAGATTGGGAGAGAAGTTATGAAACCTATCATTTTCCTGTAATTTAAAGCCGGGCCTGGCCCCTAATGAGAGGTAGATACGTGTTAGATTTCTGACCCATACATTTCTTTTCAACGCTACCAGAATATCTAAATATCTTAATTTATATTCTAACTCCTGTTTACCGCTTGTTCTTAAAGGGTCATTGGGATCTACCCATTGATAATTGTCAGCATCAACGAGTAATTCATAGTCTTTACTGGAGTAGAATACGGATACATCTACCGCCCATCTTTCATTCCTATGGTAGGAAGCATATAAACCTATATCATGATTTACATGTGCTTTTTGAGAAATGTCACTTTCAATGTACTCTAACCCGTAAGAGTAGAAATTCTTTCCTTCGGCAATACCTATTGACAGATTGTAACTTTGCCCAAAGGCAGAGGTAATCATGAGGGTTAATGCAAAAACTGTAATAAAAGATCTCATGTGAGTCTGAATTAATTTCTGGATAACACAGCAATTATTGATAGCTGCTGCTTTAGCTGCTATGCTGTTAAAGGTAGGGAAAGCCTTTTTGACAAACCTGTAAACTTGTCGTACAAACTTACAGAGGGTGTTGTATGTATAGTGAACCCACCACAATTCATCTGTTGTCAATGATTTGGTTGGCAGTAAACTTTTCGGTCAGTTAAACAGCAAGCACTTATATTATCTTTGGATTTGCTCTTTTTTCAGAGACATAACCATATTCTCCTGCAGCATAATCTTAATCTGCCTTCACTATTTTCAATACTAGCGTCTCGATATGCCCGGAAGAGGGAGGTGTACTGACAGTACTGCTGCCCCGGTCTGGCATATGATCCGATTTGTAACTTTCCAGTAGTAGTCTTTCTAAGGGATGCATTCTATCCACAAGCTTCCTTGTGGGAGGCAGCCCCCGGTGGGTTATGATGGGACTGATATCTATAGGCTGACGGGTGGCAATGAGCTTAAAACTTTCAGTACCGTACGGTTTTCCCACTATAAAAATTTCTTTCAGTTCCAGGGTATCCTTGGCTTCAATAAAATACTCTTCAGCCGTACGGTAGCCACTAGGGATCATGACATTGATGATATTATCGGGTTGAATGTCCAGCATGCAGTAGTAGGCTTTCCGCTCACCCTGATTGATTATCTTCAATTTAAAGTGGTCTCCCTCCGTGAGCACCAGCCTCCCGTTTGCCTCTCTTTTTTCTTCTATAGGGATCCTGGCTACTTCTGCTATTCTTTGTCCCTTTTGCTCAACTTTAATAGGAATCACTTCGAAGCGAACCTTTATGCTAGGTTCTTCCAGGGTTAACTTCCGCAAAAACTTAGCCTGCGCAAAGGAAATGACTCGTCGGGTAACTTCTTCAGCCTCAACCTCCAGTTGATCCTCCGCCACAGTATTTTGATACAATATATCATCATTGGCTGTGATCATCTGAAAGGCATTGCCCCCCCTGCTTTTGGTATACGTGTTGTTCATCTCTACCACTAATTCCGGATGAGCCTGTTCCAGTTGGATTAAGGGAACCTGATGAAATGCAATTTTCAATGCTTCTTCAAACATGGTATGATGCTGTATATGCAAGCCAACTTTCACTTGCATAGCGCCAAAGTTTTTGTTTTTGACAAACGCCCAGGAATTTTTAGCTTCTTGCTCAGCCAAGGGACGGTCAAGAACCACCTTGCTTTCCAAAAAATAAGAAGCCACAATGGTCCCTGTAGCCTTTGGCGCTACCCCTGTGGTATCGCTTGTGTCTATATCGTACAAGGCTATTTCCGATCTGGCAAAAAGTCCCATCAATTGCCCGGCATCAATAGAAAGGTGTCTGGCATCAGACCAGGCTTTTACGCGGTAGTGATGTTGCTTAGGCAATGCATTTCCCCCCAGCACCTGACGATCGACGGCTCCTTCTATCTGCGGACTCTGGCGAGGGGCCATAGCGCTCATATCTACTTTAATTTTATCGAACAACCCCTGGTAAGTCGTGTGAGCATCTGCTGCGGCGAAGGCTCTGCTGAAAGCGTAAGATAAGGGCCCCACCCATTGACCCTGTTCATCTTGTGCCTCATAGTTTAGCTCATGGGCACTGGCTCCACTGATCACTACCCTAGGCGCTAAATCTGCACCCTCTGCTGCGCCTAGCCAGTCATCCTGGTAGCTTCTGGGGGGTTGCAAAGGGCTGTAATCCTTAGGAGCAATTTTGAAAAGAGTGCCCCTTGCTTTTCCAATGCCACGGGTTGCCGTACCCGAATGGCAAGCATCTAATACTACCGTCAGCGTACCAGTCGCTCCTATTTTTTCCTGTACCTCGCTGAGCAAAGCGCCTAATTCATCATCCCTCATATGTTTCTCTCCGAGGTAACCTGCCTGTTTTCCACTCGCTTTCATGGGAGCGTCGTAAGGAACCAAAGCCTCATCATACCCATCGATTTCTTCACCGTTGTCGTCAAAAACCTGCTGCCCATGACCGGAATAGTGAAACACAACTGTGCTGCCATGCAACGCCTTCTCGATCAAATGACTGCGAATGATCTCAGCCATGCCTTTCCTAGTTGCTTTTTGATCCTGAAGCACTACTACGTTTCTCACGGTGTCGAACCCCTGGGTAGCCAAAGCGGCTTTTACCATGAGGGCATCTCTCTGAGCGCTTAAATCATTCCAACCTGTCTCGGGGTCATAATGACTGATTGCCACAATCAGGGCCAGCTTTTTCGGATCTGCTGGCTTTGTCTTCATAGGTTGGCTTTGACCCTGGGTAAGTGCGGCAGTGGCCTTCCTTGTTGTTTCTGAGAAAGGCTTGCTCTGAACAGTTTCCTGTCGGGTAGAAAGAGCATTCAGGAAACTAAAAGCCAGACATAAACCTCCAATAGCTACACAGGCTAAGTGTATACTGAAAATCTTCATGGACTATAAATTTAGCACCAAAGGGTATGCGAAAAGATACCTTCGGATCACTGAAATACTTCCTGGATGAATGGTCTGGTCACTGCCACGTTTGGCATTTATGCTATAAAAGCCAAAGACACCGGGCATACCGATAGCTTTAACAATTCATATGATTACGCCTTGTTACTTCTATTATATGACGCCCTATACAAAAGGTTACCTGTTATTCGAAAATTTTTTGATGTTTTTGACATATAAATACTATGTCGAAATGGCAATTTTCGCCAAATATTTACTAATTTCGTAGAACTTTCTGAGGCATTTTTATCTCTTGGTTTATTGTCAAAATACGCTAACCATGAAAAATCTATGCCTGATCCTCCACCTGTTATGGTGCCTTCCCTCATGGGCCCAAGTGACTGATAAAGCACTCCTCCAGGCCATCAAAGCCAATGACCTGACCAAAGTACAGGTTTTATTAGCACAAGGAGCCAATGTCAATGCCCGAACCCCAGAGGGTAATACCCCTCTGATGTTAGCTGCTTTGCACGGAAATACTGCCCTGTGCATGGCTTTGCTGGAAGCAGGTGCAGATCCTGCACTACAGGATAGCACAGGCAAAACAGCGCTGGATTTTGCTACTGAAAAAGAACATACGAAGGTAATAGCTTTTCTATCCAATGAAGAAGCTTTCCAAGCCTGGAAAAAAGAAAATGATTTAGGAGAAAAGTTTTATCAACAGGGGCTGTATAAGAAAGGGATGATTCATACCAAAAGGGCTTTAACATTAGCAGAAGAAAATTATGGTAAAATCTCTCCTTACTATGCAAGTTCTATGAACAATTTGGCATCGTTGTACCAAGTCATGGGCCGCTACCGGGAAGCAGAACCTTTGTTCCAACAGGCTTTGGAGATCAGAAAAGCACAACTGGGAGAACAACATCCTTCTTATGCCTCTTCCTTGAACAATTTGGCAGAACTATATCGAGTGATGGGTCGCTACCGGGAAGCAGAACCTTTGTTCCAACAGGCTTTGGAAATCAGAAAGACCCAACTAGGAAAACAGCATCCGGATTATGCCAGCTCTTTGAGTAGCCTGGCAGAACTACATCGAGTCAGGGCCAACTACCAAGAAGCAGAGCCTTTGTTCCAACAGGCTTTGGAGATCAGAAAAGTGCAATTGGGAGAACAGCATCCGGATTATGCCACTTCTTTAAATAATCTAGCCATGTTGCATCGAGTGATGGGGCGCTATCGAGAAGCAGAGCCTTTGTTCCAACAGGCTTTGGAGATCAGAAAAGCACAACTGGGAGAACAACATCCCGATTACGCTGTTTCACTGCACAATATGGCCTTGTTGTATCGAGTGATGGGCCACTTCGGAGAAGCAGAACCTTTGTTCCAACAGGCTTTGGAGATCAGAAAAGCACAACTGGGAGAACAACATCCTTCTTATGCCTCTTCCTTGAACAATTTGGCAGAACTATATCGAGTGATGGGTCGCTACCGGGAAGCAGAACCTTTGTTCCAACAGGCTCAGAAGATTTTAAGAGAGCAACTAGGAGAAGATCATCGTTCTTATGCTACTTCACTGCACCGACTGGCAGGTCTATACAATGACTTGGGGCACTACAGCGAAGCGGAGTCTTTATTCAGAAAAGCTTTGGAGATCAGAAAAGCGCAACTGGGAGAACAGCATCCCGATTACGCTGTTTCATTGTACAATCTGGCCTTGTTGTATCGAGTGATGGGGCGCTATCGAGAAGCAGAACCTTTGTTCCAACAGGCTTTAAAGATAACAAGATTGCAGCTAACAGTAGATCATCCTTTCTATGCTGCTTCTTTGAATAGTCTGGCAGAACTATATCAAGTCATGGGCCGCTACCGGGAAGCAGAACCTTTGTTCCAACAAGCTTTGGAGATCAGAAAAGCGCAACTAGGAGAACAGCATCCGGATTATGCCACTTCTTTAAACAATCTGGCCATATTGTATCGAGTGATGGGCCGCTACCGGGAAGCGGAACCTTTTTTTGTGGAGGCCAACCGAGTTATTCATCACAACCTGCAACAAGTTTTTACCGGGCTTTCCGAAAAAGAAAAGCAGCAGTATCTGCAGACAGTGGAAAAAAACTTTCAAAGCTACCATTCCTTTGTGCTCAGCAGAAAGGATCATCATCCTGCCATCACCACGATGAGCTTTGACAATGCTTTAATACAAAATGGCATGCTGTTGCAATCTTCCCTACAGATGCGGGCAGCGATTCTACAAAGCAGGGACAGCAGCTTGCTTTCCCGGTATGATCAGTGGATGAGCCTGCGGCAACAACTCTCCCAACTGTATAGCTTGCCAGTTGCTCAACACTTTGGAGAGGTAGATTCTCTGGAAGAACAGGCCAATCAACTGGAAAAAATCTTGAACAGTGAAGCGGCAGCCTTCCGGAAGCAAACCGAGGCGCTGCAAACTTCCTGGCTGGATGTTCAGCAGGCATTGTCGGATCAGGAAGCTGCCGTAGAATTTATACACTTCCGATATTACGGTAAAGCCTGGTCGGATTCTACTTTCTATGTTGCCTTGGTGTTAAGAAAAGCTGATCCTTATCCACAGATGATCCGGCTTTGCACAGAAGCCCAGCTAGACAGTCTGCTCACCGATGCCAGCACAACCCAGCTTGCTAATCAGTTGTATGATACCCGAGGAATAGGGGTGGTCAATAGTGAACTCAGCAAAGGTCAGGCACTCTACCAGATGGTCTGGCAACCCCTGGATGCTTTGCTAACCGACGTGCATACCGTCTATTTCTCACCCTCAGGCAGGCTGCACCAGATTGCTTTTGCTGCCCTACCCTATAGACAAGATAGCCTGTTGATGGATCGCTACAAGCTTCATCAACTGTCCAGCACCCGTATCATCGCGCAAGAAAAAGAAAATTATGAGACTCCTGTCTCCGCTGCTTTATTCGGGGGGATTCACTATGACGCTGATACGGCTGAACTGCTGGTCATGGCTGGCCAGCAGAGTGGCCCCAGCTACCCTCTGCCAGAAGATACCTTACGGAGTCTGGATCTGACATTCCTACCAGCCACTCAAACCGAAGTAGAAGTTATCGCTGAGCAAATGCAAAATGAACATATTACAGTAGCGTTAGCTACGGGCATACAGGCTACGGAAGAACGGTTCAAACAGTTAGGCACCCTGGCTCCTGCTCCTTCCATTGTGCATGTTGCTACCCATGGTTATTTCTTTGCTAATGTCAAAGATACGCTGCTACGTTATGAGCTGTCAGCGTCTCTCAATGAACAGCAGCAGGTTTACAGATTTGCCCAGGATCCGCTGCACCGGGCAGGTCTGTTATTTGCTGGCGCCAGCCATGCCTGGCGAGGTAAAGATATCCCAAAAGGCTTAGATGATGGGATCCTCACGGCGTATGAAGCCTCACAACTCAACCTGCACAACACAGTGCTGGTGGTGCTATCGGCCTGTGAGACCGCTTTGGGTCAGATCCAGGGCAGCGAAGGAGTGTATGGTTTGCAGAGGGCTTTTAAGATGGCAGGGGCAGATTACCTGATCATGAGTCTGTGGCAGGTACCTGATCAAGAAACCCAGGAAATGATGCAGATTTTCTATCGGTACTTTCTGCATGAGAAACTACCCATACGAGCCGCTTTTCTGAAGGCACAGCAACAGATGCGACAAGAGTATGATCCTTACTACTGGGCTGCCTTTACGCTGGTAGAATGATCCTTGTGTTATTGCAAGGCTACAGTTCTTTTTTTTCTGAATCAAAGGTAACTTTTTCCCCTTTTGGTCATATACAAGTGTCTATTGCTATTGATGTGAATATTGATGAAAAAACTTCAACTACCTTTGTTAAGCTTGATACTCACAAAGTCCGCTGCTTAAAGACTCAGTGAAAAAGTAGCAACGAGTAGTTGTCATTTTCATAAACACTCGTTTGAAAGCCTACTATATTTTCGTAGCTTACTTATGGCAGAATGTATGTTTGGGCTTCAATTTTTCAAAGGCATATGGACGAAGGAGAACTGGTACAATTGCTAAAAAAGAAAGATCGACGCGGCTTCATTCATTTAAAGCAGTATTATCCCATATGCCGCAACCGACTCTCTCAAATGGGTATTGTTGAAGAGGATTGTCAGGATTTATTTCAGGAAAGTATTATTGTGCTGTACGAGAAGCTACAAACGGAGACCTTCAAACTTACCAGTGAGGTAAGTACATTTCTGTATGGCGTATGCATGAATAAAGCAAAATACCATCTCCGAAAGAACAAAGCGCATATTAGTTTGTCTCAAATAGAGGTTAAGTCAGAAGAAAACGAAGAGTATACCCTGCGGGAAGAACCCCTCAGCGTTGAGGAAGCGTATAGCAGTGACTGGCAGCGGGAGGATGATTATAGCCTTCCTTCTAAAGAAAAACTACAGCAGGCTATGGATGCCCTGGGTTCGCCTTGTAAAGACATTTTGATAGCCTTTTATTATCATAAGACTAGGATCAAGGAGATTATGGAGCGTCATGGATATAAGACAGAAAATGCAGCCAAGGTAGCCAAGCACAAGTGTATGAATCGCTTAAAGAAACGTTTTCAACTGTGAGGTCTTATGATGAACGACAACAAAAAAACGGAAATCATTGATCAATTTTTAGCGGGCACGCTGGAAAGAGAGGCCTTGCTCGAAGTCAAAGAGCGATTGAAAACCGATCTGGATTTTCGCCGGGAAGTAGTCTTACAGCAAAAGATCATTGACACGCTACGCCAGAGAGAGCGTGCATCACTGAAACAGGAACTTGCCACTCTTTTCCAGCAAGGAGATGATACCAAAGGCCCTGTAATTTTTCTCAACCGACGTCCCTGGTATTATGCCATCGCTGCAGCGGTAGTCCTGTTAGTGGTAGCCGGTATCTTTTGGATCATGCGTGAGCAAGATACAGCTACTTATCATGGCTACCTGGCGGTGTCATTACCGCCTGGCGCTAGAGGCGAACTTCCTGCCACCCTACCCGATAGCCTTCCGGTATATATTGTTACCAACGATGCACAATACAATTTTCATTATCAACTAAATGATACGCTTTTGCTTTACGGCGATTTTGATCTTGACAATTTGTCACTTTTCTACGAACCCAACGAAGAAATCTATTTACTACAAATAGACAATGTCTTTTATCCTGTGGAGGAAAAAGACGAGGTGATGCTTCTTTCGCCGGAAGCTATCTAACTGTAAATATCTTCGCAAATACTGTTACTTTTCACTTCTCTTTTTTCCGAGACCTACCTTTTCTGAAACTCTAAAAATATGCTTATAAATTGGCTGCCCTTAATGTATAAACGTTTTTTTCAAATGGTTACTATGGCATTATTTTTCGTGTATTCTCAATCTTCCTACCGCTAAACTATTCAGAATAACCTCATTGGATCAATACCTGCTTAACTAAAAAATAAAAAAAGTTGTCACATATAGGGTAACCTTTCAAGATCATAGCTATAAATAGCTAGTAATACACACGAATGTTTAAGTATTACACATAAAGATAGATATGGAGGAGGAAAACTTTCACTAAACAGCATCGTGAAGAGGCTGTTTATTACTTCTTTCAACATTCCAATTCATATTACCAATGACAACATTACCAAAAAGAACAACAAGATGGAAACGCTCACCTATCAAATGCGATACGCTGTGTTTACCATAGCAGGACGTCACAAATTGTACTACTTTTATTGATAAGCTGGGCTATTGCTCATTCGTTGTCAAATCAAGAAGACGATGTATCCCTCCTTTACAGAATGAGCCAAGCAGACGTTTATGCC
>JAJNNC010000049.1 GCA_021730635.1 Catalimonadaceae bacterium JC749 | reverse complement strand
GACGATTCTGGTTTCAGCTATGTTCAGGCATCATATTGTCAGCATGAGGCAGATCCGGTGGCCACGGTCAACACAGCAGGCGGCAGCTTTTCAGCCCCAGCCGGTCTGGTGTTTGTGGATGCTAGCACAGGAGAGATAGACCTGTCTGCTTCCACCGCAGGCAGCTATACCATCACTTATACCACTTCAGGAGCCTGTCCTACCTCCAGCACCTTTGATGTGGCGATCACAGCCAGTCAGGATGCCTCTTTCTCTTACAGCACAAACACCTATTGCCAGAGTGAGCCCAATCCCACGGCTACTATCACCGGAGATGTGGGTAGCTTTACGGCTGCTCCAGCAGGCTTAGTGTTTGTGGATAACACCACAGGAGAAATAGACCTGTCTGCCTCCACAGCAGGCACCTATACTTTGACCTACACCACTTCAGGGGCTTGTGCAGCTTCCAGTACGACAAATATTACCATCCAAGGCAGTGAAGATGCCAGCTTTGCTTACAGCAGCAGTACTTTCTGTCAGGATGGAGCTGATCCCAGCCCTGTAGTGAATGCAGCGGGTAGCTTTACGGCTGCTCCAGCAGGTCTGGTGTTTGTGGATAACACCACAGGAGAAATAGACCTGGATGCCTCCACGGTGGGGACTTACACTTTGACCTACACCACCTCAGGGGCTTGTGCAGCTTCCAGTACAGCTGACATCACCATCACAAATGCTCCGGATGCCCGCTTCAGCTATGTTCAGGCATCATATTGTCAGAACGAGGCAGATGCAGTAGCCACAGCAGATCCGGGCGCTAGTTTTGGCAGTTTTTCAGCCACACCGGCCGGATTGGTCTTGAATGCCAGCACAGGGGTGATAGATGTGTCTGCTTCCACTCCTGGCTCCTACACTGT
>JAJNNC010000048.1 GCA_021730635.1 Catalimonadaceae bacterium JC749 | reverse complement strand
CCCGTAATAGTAAGATCAGTACCAGACAGGCTTAAGTTTTGATTGTCAGTATTATCTAAATAAGGAGATAAATCTACATCATTGCCATTGCTGATGCTCAAACTGTTGTCAGCCAGCGAGAGGGTCTGAGCATCGGTATCAATACTGCTGATGTCCACCGTATTGCCGCCAGCAATAGACAATTCAGTGCCAGACAGACTCAAGTCCTGACTGTCTGTATTAATGCTACTGATATTGATGCTATTCCCTCCAGAGATCGTAAGATCAGTCCCACTTAAGGTTAAAGTTTGTGAGTCTGTATTATCTAAATAAGGAGTTAAATCTACATCGTTACCTCCAGTAATGCTTAGACTGTTACTTGTCAAATCCAAAGTCTGACTATCCGTGTTATCCAGGTAAGAAGATAAATCCACACTATTACCTCGACTAATTGATAATTCATCATCACTCAGGGTTAAATCCTGATTGTCGGTGTTATCCAAATATGAAGACAGATCTACCCCTGAAGCATCCCCGGTGAGTGAAAGAGTGTTGCCTGATAAACTCAAATCCTGACTATCGGTGTTATCTAAGTAAGGGGTTAAGTCTATCGTATTGCCATTATCAATCCCTAAACTATTGCCTGTGAGGGTTAAATGCTGACTGTCAGTATTGTCTAAATAAAGTGATAAATCCACAGCAGTAGCATCTCCATTCAAAGAGAGACTATTGCCACTTAAACTCAAATCCTGATTATCAGTGTTATCCAGGTAAGGAGACAGGTCTACATTATTTCCATTGTCAATGCTTAGGCTATTGCCTGTCAAGTTCAGATGCTGATTGTCTGTGTTATCCTTGAAAGAGGACAGATCTATACTGTTGCCTCCCGCAATAGACAACTCATTGTCACTCAGTGTCAGGTTCTGATGATCTGTATTGTCCAAGTAAACAGATAGGTCAATGTTGGAAGCTGAAGGATTGTTAGTAATCTTCAAACTGTTGCCTGTCAAG
>JAJNNC010000047.1 GCA_021730635.1 Catalimonadaceae bacterium JC749 | reverse complement strand
ATTTAAATACCTTTGAGAAACCCATAATGGCTACAGGACTTTTCGCTCTTTTGGATGATGTGGCTGCACTGGTAAAAGTCAGTGCGGCCAGCCTGGATGATGTGCCCGCACAAGTGGCCAGAACCACGGGTAAAGTCTCCGGCATTGTCATTGATGATGCCGCTGTGACCCCCAAATATGTGGTAGGGCTTGATCCCTCCCGTGAACTGTCTATCATTTATCAGATCGCCAAGCAGTCTCTGCTCAATAAGCTGCTGTATTTAGGGCCGGCTGCCCTGCTGATGGGCTTCTTTGTGCCTTGGATGATACAACCTATCTTAATGCTGGGGGGGGCGTATTTATGCTTTGAGGGCTATGAGAAAGTCCATTCTATGTTGAGCAAACACCAGCCTGATGATAACCCCCGTGAAGCGTTAAAGACAATCACCCCAGAGGAGTTGGAAAAAGCCAGGGTCAAAGGTGCCGTGCGCACGGATTTGATCCTTTCTGCCGAAATCATGGCCATTGCCTATGCCACTGTGGCAGAGAAAACTTTGATGACACAGATCATCGTCATGGCCTGTATTGCTGTGTTTATCACGGTGGCTGTCTATGGCTTTGTGGGCCTGATTGTCAAGGCCGATGATATAGGACTACACCTGGCCAAAGACAAGCATGCTGACCACATCCAAAGCCTCGGACGGGGTATTGTAAAATTTATGCCTCGTTTTCTAACAATCCTCAGCTATATCGGAACAGCAGCCATGTTATGGGTTGGGGCAGAAATCATTGCACATGGGATTCCTTTTCTGCATCATGGGCTGGAAAGCCTACAGCATGCTCTCTCTGCGCTGCCCGCCCTTGCCTGGCTCACAAAGGCTTTGGTATGTGCTCTGGCAGGAATCATCATAGGGGCCATCCTGGCAAAGATAGTAGCCTTCATAGGCAAATATGTTGTAAAGCCTGGCAGGAAAAACGTACCTCAATAATCTGGCGCAGGGCAAGGGAGCAAAAGTTTAGAAACGCAAG
>JAJNNC010000046.1 GCA_021730635.1 Catalimonadaceae bacterium JC749 | reverse complement strand
ATGAGCAAAGAACATTTTCCAAAATGGCCAGGCAAACCCTATCCCTTAGGAGCCAACTGGGATGGCAAAGGGGTCAATTTCGCTTTATACAGTGAAAACGCCACGGCTGTGGATTTATGCCTGTTTGATTCCTCAGCCCCGGATGCAGAGATTACTACCATCCGCATGAGTGAACAAACCGATTATGTCTGGCATATCTACCTGCCTGGGGTGAATCCGGGTCAACTCTATGGTTATAAGGTAGACGGTCCTTTTGACCCCCATCAGGGCTTTCGCTTCAATCCCCATAAACTCCTGCTGGACCCTTATGCCAAAGCCATAGACGGCAGAATCAACTGGAGCAATGCCGTGTTTGGCTATCCGGTGGATTCTCCCAAAGAGGACCGGGATCTTTCAATGGACACAGCCGATAGCAGTTATAACATGAACAAATCGGTGGTCATTGATGCTTCTTTTGACTGGGAGGGGGATGCGCTGTTGAACATTCCCCTGCATGAGTCTATCATCTATGAGGCCCATGTGAAAGGCTTTACCATGTTGCATCCCGAACTGGACCCTTCTATCCGTGGCACTTACCGGGGACTAGCCTCTGAGCCTGTGATCTATTACCTAAAGAAGCTAGGCATCACGGCCATAGAGCTGTTGCCCATTCATCACTTTGTCCATGACAAGCATCTCTTGGACAAGGAGCTCTCTAACTACTGGGGCTACAACTCCATCGGTTACTTTGCCCCTCATGCCGAATACTCTTCTTCAGGCACACTGGGAGAGCAGGTCAAAGAGTTTAAAGAAATGGTCAAAGCCATGCACAGGGCAGGCATAGAGGTGATTCTGGATGTGGTCTACAACCATACGGCCGAAGGCAACCACTATGGTCCTACCCTGTCTTTCAGAGGCATAGACAACATGGCTTACTACCGATTGGTGGATGAAGACAAACGCTACTACATGGACTACACCGGTACGGGCAACAGCCTCAACATGCTGCATCCCCGCTGCCTGCAGATGGTCATGGACAGCCTGCGCTACTGGATCACCGAGATGCATATAGATGGCTTCAGGTTTGATCTGGCTTCTACCTTGGCCAGAGGCCTGCATGAGGTGGGCAGACTGTCTATCTTTTTAGA
>JAJNNC010000045.1 GCA_021730635.1 Catalimonadaceae bacterium JC749 | reverse complement strand
GCTGAGATGGCAAGATCAGTGCCACTTAAGCTTAAAGTTTGAGCATCAGTGTTATCTAGATAAGGAGTTAAATCTACATCAGTAGCATCCCCGGTGAGTGATAAAGTGTTACCGCTTAAGCTCAAGTCCTGACTGTCTGTGTTGATGCCACTGATATCAAGGCTATTGCCTCCAGAGATAGCAAGATCAGTACCTGTCAGAGAAAGACTCTGACTATCTGTATTGTCTAGATAAGAGGACAAGTCTACAGCAGTAGCATCTCCGCTCAAAGAGAGACTATTGCCACTTAAACTCAAATCCTGATTATCGGTGTTATCCAGGTAAGGAGATAAGTCTACATTATTGCCATTACTAATGTCTAGCATATTGCCTGATAACGAGAGAGTCTGTGCATCGGTGTTATCCTTGAAAGAGGACAGATCTATACTGTTGCCTCCCGTAATAGTAAGATCGTTGCCACTCAACGTTAAATCCTGATTATCGGTGTTATCCAGGTAAGGAGTTAAGTCTATCGTATTGCCATTGTCAATGCCTAAACTGTTTCCTGTTAAGCTTAGGTTTTGACTATCGGTATTGTCCAGATAGGAGGATAAATCCACAGCAGTAGCATCCCCAGTGAGAGACAGACTGTTACCAGACAGACTTAAATCCTGACTGTCTGTATTGTCTAAGTAAGGGGTTAAGTCCACATCATTACCATTAGTGATGCTTAAACTGTTTCCTGTTAAGCTTAAATGCTGACTGTCTGTATTAATGCTACTGATATCAAGGCTATTTCCTCCAGAGATAGCAAGATCAGTCCCACTTAAGGTTAAAGTTTGTGAGTCTGTATTATCTAAATAAGAAGATAAGTCTACATTGTTACCTCCAGTAATGCTTAGACTGTTACTTGTCAAATCCAAAGTCTGATGATCGGTGTTATCCAGGTAAGAAGATAAATCCACACTATTACCTCCACTAATTGATAATTCATCATCACTCAGGGTTAAATCCTGATTGTCGGTGTTATCTAGATAAGGAGATAGGTCAATGTTGGAAGCTGAAGGATTGTTAGTAATCTTCAAACTATTACCTGTCAAGCTCAAGTCCTGCAACTCATTGCTGGCATCATTGTCATTGTCAGCCACTGAAAAGCTAGCCGCACTGCCTGC
>JAJNNC010000044.1 GCA_021730635.1 Catalimonadaceae bacterium JC749 | reverse complement strand
TTATTGTAGATGCTCACATCAGCAGAATTGGTCACCGCAATGCCAGCCCCCATGTCTTCTCCAAAACCACAGCCTGTCACCACATTGCCTGCCAGAAGGGCCTGCCTGGATGCTTCTATGAAAATGCCATGATCCGTGTTGTCTTCTATCTGGTTGTGTACCACCACAATCTCATCTACATTGGTGTCTGTCCAGACTCCCTTGGCATAATTGCCCTTGAATTGATTCTGACGTACCGTGATGGCCGAGGACTGCAGGATCTTGATACCAGCTGAGGCCCAAAACGGATTGTAGCGGTTGGCATTGTTGCCTGTTACCTCATTGTGCTCAAACAACAAGTCTTTGCTGCCATCATTGACGGCCACTCCCATGCGTCCATTCTCACTGATGCGGTTGTGTCTGATGACTGCCTTGTAGGCCCCACTGACTTTAAAACCAGCTATGGCATTCTGAGTGAATACATTGTTTTCCAATACTGCATGTGAGGAAAGCACCTTGATACCCCCTCCAGCATAGTGGGTAAAGTGCAAACCCCTGACAGTGATGTTGGAAGTACCTGTGTACAAGCCCCACTGCGTGGCCGTGATCTCCACGGTCTTGCCTTTGGGATCTGTCCCTATATAGATGACTTTGTTGTTGTAGTCTACATAAAACTTGTCATGACCCAGCTCACTTTTGCTCTCTACCTGCTGCAGCCTGTGGCCATTGACAAAGACCATATCCCTGGAGGCTGCCATGGGATGCTCCTCGGTGAGGATCAGAGATCTTTTGATGTTGGCCGGATACTCTGCCGGAAACAGACTCGCCCAACTCGTCTTCCACACCCCCTGACCGGCCTGCCACTGACTGGCAATCTTGCTGCCTTTCAGCACCACCTCTTCTCCCGGATACGGCTGCAGGGTGAGCCGACGTGGGATCTTGCCATTAAAGTTACTGGTACGATAGGTACCGCCCCGTAGCACCACCGTACTGCCAGAAGGAGCCGATGAGAGCGCTTTCTCCAAAGAACAGGGATTGCCTATACCACAGGGTACCCCGCCTTGACCCTCTGCTGAGGCATAATATGCCCCGGCAGGTAGGGGATAATGCACCTGTCTGGGTCCATACTGACCCTCAGGCTGGCCTTGTGCACTGAATGCTGCCATTGTCCATAGCCCTAACAGCATCTGTACTGTTCTTTTGTAAAGTGTTTTCAT
>JAJNNC010000043.1 GCA_021730635.1 Catalimonadaceae bacterium JC749 | reverse complement strand
CGTCAATGGCACGGCCATCACCCCAGTGGCTAACTTTTCTGGCAGTTTGTCAGTGCCTGTACAGGTCAGTGATGGAGCAGCAATGAGCAATACTTTTCTGCTGGAGGTAACCGTCAATGCCAAAGCCAATGAAGCCCCTGTGGCTGAAGATGTCTCAGTGAGTACTGCAGAAGATCAGGCAGTTGTCATCACCTTAAATGCCACTGACGGAGATGAGGATGAGTTGACCTATGCTATTGTCACTGCGCCCACCCAAGGCACGTTGGGCGCTGTCAATGGTAATCAGCTTACTTATACCCCTGCTGCTAACTATAACGGCTCAGACAGTTTTACCTATACTGCTTCTGACGAAGAGGCCACCTCTAACGAAGCAACCGTCACCATCACTGTGACCGCCGTGAATGATGCGCCTACTTTTAGTCTTGCCTCTGATCCATCTCCAATAGAAGAAAACGCGGGGCAACAAACCATTAACAATTTTGCCACACAAATTGAAGATGGAGATACGGAAGTGGAGCAAACGCTTACTTTCCTGCTTACACAAACGGAAGGAACCCTCAGCTTTACCCAAGATCCTGCTATCAATGCAGAAGGCACCTTAAGTTATCAGGTTGCGCCTGATGTAACTGGATCTGCTACCTTTCAGGTCCTCCTGCAGGATGATGGATCTCAGGGAGGAGAGAATCAGCATCAGAGTACACCAGCCTTTTTCACCCTTACCGTCAATGAAGCTGCCGTCATCCCCCCTGCTTTCAGCTTAAGTGAAACAGAAATAGTCTTAGAGGAAGATTTCTCAGCACCTGTTACCATCACGGTCACGGCTGAGCCAAACACTCCTGCGGCTACTTATAGTCTGACACCAGCCACAATTAGCTTTGCCACGGTAAGTATTAATGAAACCACAGGAGAAATCAGCATCACAGCTGTAGAAAACCAGAGCGGAACCCAAGCCTTCACTGTCACAGCGGATGCGACAGAAGGCAACACAGCCACTCAGAATTTTACACTCACCGTCACCGCTGTCAATGATGTACCGGTAGCTAATGCCGGAGAAGATATCTCTGTTACCGATGCAGATGGCAGTGGTAATGAGTCTGTAACGTTGGATGGATCAGCCTCTGCCGATCCGGATGGTACTATTGAAAGCTATGCCTGGACTTGGGCTGGAGGCAATACCACAGGAGTGTCTCCTACTGTCACCCTGCCTGTAGGAACTACTACCATCACCCTTACCATCACAGACAATGAAGGAGCCACAGACAGTGATGAAGTGGTAGTCACGGTCAATGCCAAAGCCAATGAAGCCCCTGTGGCTGAGAATATTGAAATAACCACACAGGAAGACCAGCCAGTCACCATTACTCTGACAGCTCAGGATGCTGATGAAGATGTGCTA
>JAJNNC010000042.1 GCA_021730635.1 Catalimonadaceae bacterium JC749 | reverse complement strand
TGGTGTATCTTCAAAGGTTCCTTTAAAGGTAGGACGATTGCCCAATGTATAATAGACTATATCGTTTATCACACCTGCTACCCCTGAAAACCTGCCGGAAGGCATATCTGTAAATTTTGTCCAGGTATTGGTCAGTGGGTTAAAGGCCACTACATCGGGTACAGAGGGACCGTTATTAGCTACTTCACCGCCAATTACAAAGATACGGTCTCCATAAGTAAAGGTGGCTCCCGTAATATGAGATAATGCCTTGGGCATATCAGCCATTTGTTCCCATTGATCAGTTGCTGGATCATAGCGGTGTACATCTTTCTGGGTCACCAGTTTAGCATCATGACCATGTTGTCCGCCAAATACATAGATTTTTCCGTCATAGACAGCACAGCCTAAATGATTGCGAGGATTGGGCAGAGAAGCCAGGGGTTGCCAGCCAGCTTCCAGGTTGCTCAAGTCCAGTACATAATGCACCCCCAGATCCTGGTCTCTGGCCAGATTGGTGCCTCCTATCCAATGCAGCTTGCCATCCAGATATTCCAAATCTCCTGCAGAGAGTGGCTCCGGAAAGTCAGGTAATCTTGAGTAAGTATTTTCCGATACGTCATACTTCCAGACCTCTTTCGTTCCAAAGATTTGGCCTCTGCCACTGTTGTTGTTGGTATACCCACCGGCAAAGTAGATGTCCACCCCATCGGTGGCAAAACCTGAATGGGTGACCCCCCCATGGCCTGTGCCATTCATGGCTGGCATGCTGGCAAGGGGTGTCCAGCTCTCATCAACAGGATCAAACACATAGGCTCTGTCGGTAGGGAAACAACAGCCTCTTGGAAAGTCAAAGCCTCCAAAAACGTACAATTTCTGATCTACCACCACACCCTGCTGTTCACTGATCAGGAATTCCTGCCCTGAGATTTTTTCCCAATCAATCTTTCCTGTATCAGCAAATTGGAAGCTGTTATTGAAAAGATTAAAACGTATGCCTGCGTTATTATTTTGGGTGGGCAAACCACAAATGCTAATTGCCTGCTGCCATAAAGCTTGCTTGTTAATAGTAGTTTGTATTAGCTCCGGATCCTGCCATAAAGAAAAGACTGTACGGCTAAGCAGGGCGCTTAATGCTAAAAAAAATAAACCCCCAAAAACCATTGTTTGTCCGGTAGCAAAGCGTAAGGATAGCGTGTACAGTTTTTTCATAGCAGTAGGTATAAAAATAAGAAATATAAAAAAATGCGTTGTGGATCATGCTGTAAAAAGCCCACTACTTAACTCATGAAAGACTTCGGTACTACTAGGCTATATGGTTTAGTGTCAGCCTAATGCATTTATAATTTTTCTAAACGTTTGATGACAGTATTATTCTTCAAGACAATATGGAGGAGATAGATACCATCCGGCAGGTGGACCAGGTCCAGGCTGAGGCTGTGGTCAGAGAGCCTGACAGGGTTGACAGCCACTTGCCTGCCTTCTGCGGTGAAGAT
>JAJNNC010000041.1 GCA_021730635.1 Catalimonadaceae bacterium JC749 | reverse complement strand
GAATCCTACTGGTCGTTCTTTGTATACTTTAGTTTTCCGTTCATGATTCTGGAGAATTTAATAGCCACCAGAAAAACCAAGCCACTTTACGTAAAAGAAACAGTTTACATTGGAGATCAAAAAATAGATTTAAACAGTATAGTCAAGATAACTCAAATTGAGGAAGGGGTAAAAAAACAATACAGGACTCTTGAATTCCAAGTTTTATACAAAGGAGAGATTCAGAAATTTCGTGTCCTACCCAAACCTGTGTTTATCATTAAAGATTTGATGGGATATCAATCTAGTACTATGCAGATTCTCCTAGAGAGATTTCCTGAATTGAAAGAGCGAACCTTAGAAAAAATAAAATGAAGTATACGCCCGCTAACAAAAGCAGCTGCTACGCCTCTAAAATTGAGACAGTACGCTAGTGGCCCTAAGGAGCAAAATTGATAACTTGAAAGATCAACGCCAACAACCCGGCCCAGCTGCTCGCACAACCCGTTATGCCTTATGTAAATTGAAAAAGGGAAGTGCAAAATGGCTATCTTTGTGGTATGACCAACAAAGAAAGATATATCAATCCGTTCACTGATTTTGGGTTCAAAAAACTATTTGGAACGGAATTCAATAAAGAACTATTGATTGATTTTTTGAATCAGGTTCTTGGAGATAGAGAGCGGATTCAGGATCTGATATATTTGAACACAGAAAACTTAGGTAATACGGAAACAGACCGGAAGGCGATTTTTGATTTGTATTGTGAGAATGAGAAGGGAGAAAAGTTCATCATAGAGTTACAGAATGTAAAACAGCAGTATTTCAAAGACAGAAGTATTTTCTATGCTACTTTTCCAATTCAGAGTCAGGCTCCGAAAGGTAGAGAATGGGATTAGTATTTAAAAGCAGTTTATACCATCGGTATTCTGAACTTCAGCTTTCCTGATCAGTATGAACAGGAGCGGTATTTGAGAGAAGTGCAGTTGATTGATAAGGAAACAGGTGAAGTCTTTTACGATAAGTTGACGTTTATTTATCTGGAAATGCTTAAGTTCAGGAAAGGAGAGGATGAGTTAGTGAGTCAATTTGACAAGTGGATGTATGTGCTGAAGAATTTGCATCGCTTACAGGATAAACCCGTTAAATTGCAGGAGAAGGTGTTTGAAAAGTTATTTTCAGAAGCCGAAATAGCCAAATTAAATCCAGAAGATATGAAAGCATATGAAGAAAGTTTGAAAGTCTATAGAGATAACTATAGTGTGATTGAGACAGTACGGAATGATACCAAAATGGAAATAGCAAAGGAACTGAAAAAGAATGGTGCCTCTGTGGAACTGATTCAAAAATCAACGGGATTGACAAAAGAACAAATAGAAAAACTGTAAACACAGGGCATAACAAAAAGCTGGTAGCTATGGCGAGTAATAATAGTTGGGATAGTTATACTTCTAAAAATCAGTTGTGCAAGTTGATAGTATGTGCTTTTAAATCGCCACAGCTTCTAGCCTAGCCGTT
>JAJNNC010000040.1 GCA_021730635.1 Catalimonadaceae bacterium JC749 | reverse complement strand
AATATTCTCCCTTATTTCTGTGATCAAAATGAGGGTGCAGGGTCCTCTTGAGAGGAATCTGCATGCCTCCACTTCCTTCCAGCCAGTCATAGATCTCTGCAGCCAGTTGTTGGATGATTTCCTGATGCTCCTGACTGGCAATCAGGTTGTGCATCTCATAAGGATCCTGCTGCAAATCGTAAAACTCATTGGTGTCCCACACCCCATGGTAACGGATCAGCTTGTAACGCTCGGTGCGCACCCCATGCATGGTAGGCGTCTGTGGAAAAGCATACTCCCAGTAATACTCATAAAAGATCCTGTCTCTCCAGCTTACCTGTTCTCCTTTCAGGATGGGCAAAAAAGAGCTGCCCTGCATCTGGGCTGGCTTGGCGATGCCTGCCAGCTCTAAAATAGTGGGGGCCACATCTATGTTCTGTATCATCTTGTCTATGACCTGACCTGCCTTTAACACCTCAGGATACCTGACTAAAAAAGGCACCTTGACGGACTCTTCATAAAAGTGTCGCTTGTCTATCAGGCCATGCTCTCCAAAGGAAAAGCCATTGTCTCCCATATAGATCACTAGCGTGGAGTCAGCCAGCCCCTCTGCATCCAGATACTCCAGCACAGCGCCCACACTCTCATCCACAGCCAGCAGGGTCTCACAGTAGCGTTTGTAAAAGGTCTGAAAATCAAAGTCTCCATGGTACATATAGTCCACCCCATGCCAGCTCTCCCGCTGCATCTTCTGCCAGTCAGGCATCCGGCTCTCTCCATAGTAGGCCTCGTCACTGGCTGGCTCTTGAAAGTCCTCTGCCTTGGCAGCTCTTTCATCCAAGAAGCCCTGAGGGTAGTCCACCGTTTCTTCCACCTCATTGCTGGTGCCTGTATAATGACGCAAGCCATAGGGATTACTTTTTCCTTTTACGGGTTGGGCAGAAGTGAAAAAAGAAGGAGGTAAGACTATTTTCTCCTTTTCATATTTACCCCTGTGCCGCTGGGCAGGCATAAACTCAGCATGCACGGCTTTGTGCGAGAGATACAGAAAGAAAGGCTTGTCTTGCTCTCTGTTTCTGAGCCAGTCCAGGGCATGCTCGGTGAGCAGATCGGTGATGTAGGTAGAGTCCGTGTAGCTTTGCTGCGCTCCATTGATGTTGAGCGTGGGGTTGTAGTAGACGCCTTGTCCCTTGAAGCTCTCCCAGTGGTCAAAGCCAGGGCGGGGGTCATCCTCCTCTCCTCCCATATGCCACTTGCCAAAGAAGCTGGTCTGGTAGCCTGCTTGCTGCAGATACTGAGGGAAATAAATCAGGCTCTCGGGAGCCGGGGCAGAGTTGTCCACCACCGTATGGGTGTGGGAGAACTGACCGGTCAGGATGGAGGCCCGGCTGGGGGAGCACAGGGCCGTGGTGACAAAGGTGTTGGGAAAGTAGGCTCCCTCCTTTGCCAGCCGGTCCAGGTGAGGGGTTTGCAGCCAGGGCACTTTGCCGGTGAAACCCATGAAATCAAAGCGGTGATCGTCACTCAA
>JAJNNC010000004.1 GCA_021730635.1 Catalimonadaceae bacterium JC749 | reverse complement strand
CTTAGACAATACAGACAATCAGGATTTAAGTCTGTCTGGTACTGATCTTACTATTACGGGAGGCAATACGGTAGATTTGACTCCTTTCAAGGATAACACCGATCATCAGCATCTGAACTTGACAGGCAATAGCCTAAGCATTGATAATGGTAACAATGTAGATTTAACTCCTTATTTAGATAACACCGATAGTCAGGACATGAGTCTGAATGGTAACACTCTTTCGCTGACTGGAGATGCCACTGATGTAAATTTGTCTCCTTATTTAGATAATACGGATAGCCAAAATCTAAGTCTAACAGGAAATAGTTTAGCCATTGATAATGGCAATACAATAGACCTGTCTCCCTATTTAGATAACACCGATGCCCAGAGTCTTTCTCTGACAGGTGCTGATCTTGCTATTTCTGGAGGCAATAGCATCAATATCAGCAGTATCAATACCGATGCTCAAACTTTAACCTTGAGCGGCAATGATCTCTCTATTGTCAATGGTAACACGGTAGACTTGTCCTCTTTTAAAGATAACACCGATAATCAGGACATGAGCCTGAGTGGTAACACATTATCACTCACTGGTGATGCTACCACTGTAGACTTATCCTCCTACCTGGATAATACCGATAGTCAGACCTTGAGCTTGACAGGCACTGATCTTGCCATCGCAGCGGGAAACAGTATTGACATGAGTAGCATCAACACAGATAGTCAGACACTAAATCTAGCAGGCAACACCCTATCAATCTCAGGCGGTAACAATGTGAACCTGTCTTCTTATTTAGATAATACCGATGCTCAGGACATGAGTCTGTCTGGTAACACTCTCTCATTAACTGGAGATGCTACTGCTGTAGACTTGTCTCCTTACTTAGACAATACTGATAATCAGGACTTATCAGCCAGCAAGGTAGGAGAGACAGTGACAGTCAACATCACAGGAGGTAGTGCGGCTAGCTTTTCAGTGGCTGATGCTGACAATGACACTAGCAATGAAAAAATAAGCAGTGCCGTGTTGAATACCAATGTGCTGGAAATCACAGAAGGAGGCACTACCCATACAGTGAATTTAAGCAGTATTGCAGGTACTACTTATTCCGCTGGCAATGGCATTGCAATAGCAGGCAGCACCCTGTCTGCCAAAACAGACAATACCAGTTTAGGCTTTGATGCCTCCCAAAACCTGAAAGTATTGGATAATGGTATTACCAATGCACAGATAGCCAATGTAGCACCCTCCAAACTGACAGCAGGAGGTGCTGTGAATGGGGATGTTCTCAAGTACAATAGTGGTTCAGGCAAATGGGAGCCTATGGCTATCACAGCATCCACAGTCACTAAATATTATAGCGTTGATCCGGTAGATTTTATCGGTGTCGATGGTTCCACCAGTGTCAGATATAATAATGTGGATGGTACTTCAGTCTACACATCCAATACAAAGCTTTACATGGCTGCTCCTGTACATTTACCCCATGGCGCTATAATTGAGGAAGTGATATTTTATGTTTATGACCCAAATGCTGGTGGTGGAAATGATGTGATCTGTTCATTGCAAAGCAAAATGCTGAATTCGGAAACAGTGACAAACCATGTTACAAGAAACACAACGGGTGGAGCAGGAAATTATACATTAACAGCCACAGGTCTAAATATTGTTGTTGATAATAGTACCTCAACTTATCGGATTACCACAAAAACTGCTGATGACACGAGTAAAGTATATGGTGTTAGAATCAGTTATAAGTAATATTTCACTAGGAATTGGAGCAGGGTGACCATGATCAGCTTGAATATTCATACGGCAAATAATAAATGACTTCTCACTAAAATTTAGGTAGTTCTGAATTAGACGCTTCAAGAAAAAAGACATACGTAAGAAAGGAATGAAAACGTATGGTAAAGCAATTGCTGAAGAATAAAAACAAAGAGGCAGGAAACCTCCAGAATTTAAAGTACAGGTGTAAAAAGCTGAAAGAAAAAGAAGAAATTAATTTTCATTCATATAGTGAGTATTATTTATTGATTTTTCAGCCATTGCAGGGCGACTTCATATGCGTTGAAAATCCGTATGTTCCCATGAGATTTTCCTGAAACCTTGGTGATAAATTCCGCTATTTGTGTGCTTCTTGGACCATAGGCGACTTGAGCTATGGCACGAATTTGAGGAAGTATACCCATGTATTGCTGTGCTTCAAAACTATAGGAATAGGAGTGGAGCCGGTTGAACAAAAGGGAAATGGGAGTTTTTAGATTGCTCAGTAAAAATTGATACACCTTCTCCACCAAATCCACATTCATTTCAACACCTTCATGCACAATGATTTCTGCCAGATCCTCTTCATGGAGGATGATAGTAGCAAAAGAAAAAGTATATGTTCTCATACCAGCCCCCTGTTATAAGGAAGGGATTACCTTTCAACAATTTGCTTAATCAGGTAAGTTCAATGATGCCTGGTCAAAAGTGGTGGGCAAATCAAAAAGGCAGTTACTAAACATGAAGGGTAACTGCCTGAAGAATGGATGTGGGCCCTGCTGGGCTCGAACCAGCGGCCACCTGATTATGAGTCAGGTGCTCTAACCAACTGAGCTAAGGGCCCTTTTCCCAGGTTCTAGGAAAACAGGTTGCAAATTTAATCATTCTAATGAAGCAGCCAAAACCCAACTCTAAAAAATTATTGCTTTTTTACCCTTCTTTCGCATTGGCTCGTCAAAGGACCCTGCTGAATCTTGCCTAAGCACACAAGGCACGGTTTTTTATGCTTTGGCTTTTGTTTTAACTGTTTAAATTTTCTGTTAACTTTATAAGTTTTCAAATTGTACACTTTTTTTATTTAGCTACACCTATGTCTGATCACCAACCTAAAAAAAGCCGAAGGGAATTTTTGAAAAAAATGGGTGGCTCTGCTGCTGCCATCGTCAGTGGACCCGCCGTCTTGGCAGCCGCTCCACCACAGCATTTTTACATTTTAAAAAGAAGAAGCCGGATTCCTGCCAACGACAGAATCAACCTGGCCTGTATTGGAATGGGACTCATGGGTTTTGGAGATGTAGAGACAGCCCTGGCGTTGGAAGGAATTGAGTTTGTTGCTGCGGCAGACAGTTACAAAGGCCACCTTACCAAAGTGAAAGAAGTTTTTGGTGAGCAGGTCAAAACAACCATGAACTACCAGGAAATTCTTGACAACAAAGAAGTAGATGCTGTCATTATCGCTACCCCTGACCATTGGCATGACCGGATGGCCATTGAGGCGATGAAAAAGGGAAAAGCTGTCTATTGTGAAAAACCAATGGTGCAGGAAGTGGAGGAAGGCCGCAAAGTCATTGAAGTACATCAACAAACAAAAGTGCCTTTTCAGGTAGGCAGCCAGTACGCCAGTTCCATCACTTTTCATAAAGCCAAAGAATTATACGAAGCCGGCGAAATAGGTGAACTCAACTTTGCCGAAGTGTATTATGATCGTTTCAGTGCCTTGGGTGCCTGGCAATATTCTATTCCTCCTGATGCTTCAGCGGAAACCTGCGACTGGGAGATGTTTCAGGGCGATGCTTCTGATATTCCTTTTGATCCGGTACGATTTTTCCGCTGGAGAAATTATCAGGATTATGGGACAGGCGTCGCTGGTGATCTTTTTGTACACCTGTTTACCTTATTGCATACTATTACCAGCTCTCATGGACCCAACCGTATCTATACTACCGGCGGGTTACGGTATTGGAAAGATGGACGGGATGTGTCTGATGTGATGATCGGCTTGTTTGATTATCCAGAAACAGAATTTCATCCGGCCTTTAACCTCTCCCTGAGAGTCAATTTTGTAGATGGATCTGGGGGAGGACAGCAAACACGACTGGTAGGTAATGAAGGTGAAATGGTTTTGGATCCTTCCAGAATTACGGTGAGGAAAAAGAAGTTACCCAAAGCACCTGGCTATGGGGGCTGGGATACTTATGAGACCTTTCCCAAAGCTACCCAGGAAGCATTTGTCAAACAGTATAATCAGGAATATGGAAATCAACCCACAGAGATGATCCCTCCCAATGAAGTGACCTATCAGGCACCGGAAAACTATGATATGCGGCTGGATCATTTTGCCAACTGGGTGAATGTCATTAGAAATGGTGGAGAGACCATTGAAGGGCCGGTTTTTGGTCTGCGGGCAGCAGGTCCCGCCCTGGCTTCCAATATCAGTCATTATGAAAATAGATTGGTCTATTGGGATCCTGAAACCATGAAAATAGCTGAACAGGAACAAGCCGGAAAATAAGTCCTGTTATCTCTAGATAACTGTCAGCATTAAATAAATTGTGACACAACATAACTGATAAACACATGATATTAAAAAATGTATGGGTTGCCTCACTTTGTATCTTCGTTTGTATCTCCTGTGACAATAAAACTGCTGATCAGCAGGAAGGAGAAGCGATGGGTGTGGAATCCACCGGTCAGCCGGAAGAAACCGAAGCAGAAGAAGTGGCACTATTTGATGGTACCAGCCTGGAACATTGGCGTAATTTCAAAAAACAGGATATTAACTGGAAAATTGAAGAAGGCGCGTTAACCACACCAGGCGGACAGGGTGATATCGTGACGAAAGAACAATATGAAAACTTTGAACTGGATTTCGACTGGAAAATATCTGAAGGGGGCAACAGTGGGGTGATGTATCTGGTACAAGAGGGAGATAATGAAGAATCTTATCATACAGGCCCGGAATATCAGATTATCGATGCTGAAAATTTTACCAAGAAACATAACTACCCCCTGGAAGATGACCAGAAAACAGGAGCCAACTACGATGTAGATCCACCCAAAAGTGGCACGGTCAAAGCCGCTGGCGAGTGGAACCATAGTAAGATTGTGGTGAACAAAGGGAAAGTAGAGCACTGGCTGAACGACGAAAAGGTGGTAGAATATGAATTATGGTCAGACGAATGGAAGCAAAAAGTGAGTCAGACCAAATTCAAAGAGTGGCCTGTGTATGGAATGGCCAAATCAGGACATATCGCCTTGCAGGATCATGGAGATCAGGTCTGGTATAAAAATATTGTACTGAAAAAATTATGAGTGAACTCTCAACCTTAAACTATTATTAATAGCTTTATTGTCTAAAGCACTAACAAACAAGAGCTTAGGATTTCCCTAAGCTTTTTTTATTCGAAAAACTCGGTCTGTAATGAATGGCGTTGCATATAGGTTTGATGCAAGGCTCGGGCAGCTTCCGGCCCGTTCAATCCGGTACTCAAAATACAAACCGTTCCTCCTTGGCCTCTGCTGGTCACCCGGGCACCGTACAATCCCTTTTTATGCCCTGCGTCCTTTACCATTTTTACAATTTCGTCTGTTCTCTGATGCCCTAAGCCGCAGTCGGTATAACTTTGATGCGACTGGTACATCAACTCACCCAGCAGGCTTAAGCGGTTGGAGTAATTCTGGAATTCGGTAGTATAATTCTTGAGGATCTGACTGAACAACATGACCCTGAAGTTTTCATAGACCGGATGTCGTGTACAATTCAGGATACGGTACTCTTTATCCCGGTTGATAAAGGAAAGCGGATCAATGATGGTCCTGTATTTAACTAAAAAAGCTTCACCGCTGATGGATTCTGGCAATAAAGGCAGGAATTTGTCTTCAAATTCAGAAGGAGTGATGTTGGCCAGATAACCCCGGTAGGGTAGGGAGGCAGTCTGATTGGTTTCTTTGGCCACTTCTAAATCCCTGAGTGAGGCCCCAGCAGCCAGGGCTATGATGCTATACCCCATATAGGCAGCCGTTCGGGCATCCAGAAAGGCTTCATGCTGTTCAGGGCTAATACCGGAATGGATACCTATAAACTTAATAGAATCCGGAACGTCTATGGGGTGAAATACTTCGCTGGGTTGGCAGATCATGGGCATCAGTTTGTTCTGTTTCCCTGTGTGAACGGCGAGGGTGTCCATCATGCCAGAAGGAAAACCTACCACCCAGTTCTCAGCTTTTTGTGCCAGCTTAGGAATTTCATATTCTCCCATGTTCAGGCTTAGCCCATTCTTCAAGGCCTGTAACAAAGCCACGTTGACGGAGGCAGAAGCAGCCACCCCTTTTCGGGAAGGCACATCTGTGGAAACAATAATATTGACCCCTTCGGGTTTTAATTTTCTCTCCTGAAAAAATACCAGAAGCGTTCCCGCTATAAAAATTGCCCAGTCACCTCCTTCTTTGGCCAAAATCTGTTGCCGTGAATATTCATAATTGATGGACTTAAAGTTACCAATCAGTTCTTCATAAGAGGCTGAGAAGGTTTTCTCTTCCCCTCTGCAGAAAAACCGGATGGTAAATTGGGGATCTTCTCTAAAAGCCAGGTAAAGGTTTGTTTCTTGTAAAAGGGGTTTTTGAAGTAATAACGAACCAGAAAAATCTGCGAAGCCACCCATCACATCCAGCCTGCCGGGCGCTGTAGCCTGAAACACTTTTTGTTGGTGGGCAGCATAAAAATCTTTTAATACACCTGCAATTTTGCTCATTTCAATACATATGATTTATCAAACCGGGTAACATGAAAATTAACTTGTGAAGCACGAAGCATTCTGGTATGTACCATGAATTGATTGTATTCTTCGGCTTTGGCTCACAGACCAGAATTTCTTCAGACGATAAGGATAAGTAGGGTAAAGATGCTACTTTCGCAAACATAAAATTATTTTTTTCTATTTATGAAGGAAAAAAGGGTTTAATCCTGCATGTACCCTAAAAAATAAAAAAATGAATTTAAACCAAATTAAGAACATCATATTCGATCTCGGAGGGGTGATCATCGATATTGATCCTGCCCAGTCTTACCAGGCTTTGCAGGCGTTGGCTGACGTTCAGAATGAAAGTTCTGATTGGGACCCGGAGAAAGTTAGTCTGTTTCTGGATTACGAACAGGGGTTGATCACGGCACAGCAGTTTCGGGATGGTATCCGGGAGTTAACAAAAAAAAAGGACCTATCCGATACGATGATTGACAGGGCCTGGAATGCCATGTTACTGAAAATTCCTTTGGAAAGAATTGAATTATTACAAAAGCTGAAAGAAAAATATCGGCTGTTTGTCTTAAGCAATACCAATGATATACATGTCTTGGCTTTTAACGCCATCGTGCAGCAGGTAAGTGGAAAGGAGGATCTGGCGGCATTTTTTGATAAGGTGTACTATTCCCATGAATTGAGAATGCGAAAACCACAGCCTGCTATTTACTCGCATGTGTTGAAAGAAAATGATCTCAAACCCAGTGAAACTTTGTTTCTGGACGACAGGTACGACAATATTATGGCTGCCGAGTCGCTGGGTATTCAAACTTTTCACGTAGCTCCAGGACAGGAAATCGTCTCATTTTTTCAACATTTATGAATTCATCGCAAAAGAAAATTCTTGTCCATATAGGTTTGTTCCTCATTACCCTGATCACGACCACACTGGCGGGTGCAGAATGGCAATTCAATCGTTTTCTAGGGTTGGAGGAAAGCCCATTGACCTGGCCCTATTTTATCAAAGGATTATATTTTTCCTTGCCCTTTCTGGTAATCCTTACTGTCCATGAGTTTGGACATTTTTTTATTGCCCGATGGCATAAAGTAAAAGTGACATTGCCCTATTACCTTCCTCTTTGGTTCGGTTTTATAGGATTACCCTCTATCGGCACCATGGGGGCATTCATCCGCATCAAAGAATATATTAACACCCGCACCAAATATTTTGATATAGGCATTGCAGGGCCGCTGGCAGGATTTATTGTAGCCTTAGCCGTCTTATTCTATGGATTCACTCATTTGCCTCCCCCTGAATATATTTACCAGATTCATCCGGAATACCAGGAAATGGGGCTTGCTTATGCCGATTCGGTCAACCAAAACAGTGAAACATCTTTTCGGGTAGGCACTACGTTGCTCTTTGAATTTTTTAAAGATTATGTGGCCACCGACCCTGGCAGTATTCCCAACAGTTATGAACTGATCCATTACCCTTGGCTTTTTTCAGGATACCTGGCCCTGTTCTTTACTGCCTTAAACCTCATTCCTATCGGTCAATTGGATGGAGGTCATATTTTATATGGTCTGTTTGGAAGCCGTTTACATAGAAAAATTTCACGGGCATTGTTCATTCTCTTTGTAGGCTATGCCGGGTTAGGGGTAGTCAGTGCACAGGAATTTTTCGGACAGGTTGTGTATGAAGATAGTCTTGATATAGGATACAAAGTGCCGTTGTATCTGGGTTTTCTGTATATAACCTTTTCCCGAATCAGCCCTTCATTGAAAACTAATCTGCTCATTGTTTTGGGTGTTTTTATAGCCCAGATTCTATTGACAGCTGTTTTTCCTACTTTTACCGGCTATGAAGGGTGGCTCGTTTTCGGATTTATCCTGGGACGTTTTCTGGGAATCTATCACCCACAGGCTTTTATCGACTATCCCTTGAGTTTTAAAAGAAAGATTTTGGGTTGGCTGGCCCTGATCATTTTTATCTTATGCTTTAGTCCGACTCCCTTCATCATGTAAAAAAATATTTAGCAGTAGGTTTTTTGGTATTTCTAAAGAAAAATTCTTTGGAAATTGCAACTATAATTTTCCAGTATAGTTACATGAAGAGTATCATTGAATGCTCCAATTTTTTAATAGTTATAATCACTCGTGAAGATGTTAACGATTATGGATAAGATGCAATTTACCCTGTTGATGGCAACAGGCGGTGAAGTCAGTACGGGTCAGGTAGCTGGTTGGGTATGGGGTGCTTTTGCGGCTTTTATCTTGATATTGCTGGTGGTAGACCTGAAACTAGTGATGCGCGAACCGCATAAAATCAGGACCAGGGAGGCTGCCATCTATAGTGCTGTCTGGATTACCCTGGGCTTGTTGTTTACCTTTGTAGTTTGGCTTTGGATGGGGGGACAAGCGGCATCTGAATACATTACAGGTTATCTGATTGAAAAAAGTTTGTCTTTGGATAACGTGTTTTTGTGGGCAGTTCTGTTTTCCTATTTTGCCGTTCCCAATGAATACCAGCATCGTGTCTTATTCTGGGGAATTTTTGGTGCCTTGGCTATGCGTGCTGGATTTATTATAGGAGGCGTTGCCTTACTAAATACCATCCACTGGATCATTTATGTATTTGGAGCCTTACTGCTTTTCACGGCCTGGCGTATTTATCATCACAATACTACGGCGGAAGATCCTTCCAAAAACCCAATTATCCGATATGTAAGAAGGCATGTGCCTCAGACCGATGATTACCGGAAGGATCATTTTTTTGTCAAGGAAAATGGAAGACGCCTGGCAACTCCGCTGTTGACGGTTCTCATCATTGTGGAGATTACAGATATCATATTCGCCATTGATTCCATCCCCGCTATTTTAGCGGTGACCCGCAATGAATTCATTGTCTTTAGCTCTAATGCTTTTGCTATTTTAGGGTTGAGAGCCTTGTATTTTCTGCTGGCAGATCTGAAAGATCGTTTTGTGTATTTAAACAAAGGACTGGCTATCATTCTGGCTTTCGTGGGTATCAAGTTTCTCATCAGTGAGTTCTGGGAAATACCCATCTGGCTTTCCCTGGCATTCATCGCAGTGGTGATTACTATTACCATCATTCTGTCTTTGAAAGCTTCGGAAAAAGAGAAATTGCAGGAAAAAGTCATTAACTAACAGCTAGGCATTGCCATATAATGTCAGTAACTCCTGCAGATCTTCCAGGGAGTTGGCTTCCTCCGCGGTTTTATCGTGCCGCCAACGAAGAATCCTTGGGAAGCGCAGGGCCACACCGGATTTGTGACGTTTGGAAAACTGTATCCCTTCAAAAGCAATTTCAAAGACCAACTCAGGTTTGACTGTGCGTACCGGACCAAATCGCTCCCGGGTATTTCTTTTTACAAAATGGTCTACCTGTCGGATTTCTGCATCGGTAAGTCCTGAGTAAGCTTTGGTAAAAGGGACTAACTCTTTTTTGCCAGGAGTCTGCTGCCAGACCGCAAATGTATAATCCGTATATAATCCAGCTCTTCGGCCTGTACCTCTTTGGGCGTTAATCAATACCCCATCGATGGTGAGGGGATCTACTTTCCATTTCCACCAGTCCCCTCTTTTTCGCCCCACCAGGTAAGGGGAGGATTTCCGCTTCAGCATAAAACCTTCTGCCGAAAAAGTCCTGGCCTGTGTTTGCAATTTCTTCAATATATTCCATTCGTCTGTCTCCACTACGCTGGACATCTGAAAAGCCGGAAGAAAGGAATGAAACTGTTGGTGCAACTCTTCCAGTTGTTTTCTTCTTTCTATCAAAGGCCAGGAACGGATATCGTTGCCCTCCCATTCTAACAGATCATACGCCATCAGCACAATAGGTGCATTCTTTAAAACATTTTTGGTCAGGTTTTTTCTGCCAATGCGGGTTTGTAAGGTGCCAAAAGGCAGTATCTGCCCATTGGAAAAGGGAAGAATTTCTCCATCCAGGACCGTACCCTCTGGCAGGATATCAGCAAAAGTCTGAAATTCGGGAAACTTCTCGGTCACCAGCTCTTCGCCTCTGGACCACACATAGAGCTTTCCCTGACGGTAAATCAGTTGAGCTCGTATGCCGTCCCATTTCCACTCAGCCTGCCAGGCATCGGCTGGGCCTAAGGTGGGCACCGTCTCGGAATCAATGGCATGGGCCAGAAAAAAGGGATATGGCCGGCTGAGTCTGTCTTCTTTATTCTCTTCCAGAATCAGATGATGAAACTCGGTCTTATCCGGATGCCAGTCACCCATAACCCTATGGGCTACAATGGTAGGATCCAATTGAAACACATCGGCGATGGCCCGGATGACCAGATTCTGGGAAACTCCTACCCGGAAACTACCGGTCATCAGTTTGGTGAAAACAAATTGTTCGGGCTGAGTCATCTTCGCCCAGGCCTGCAAAATTTTTATTTTTTTTTCGTCATCATTTAAATTCTCCAGCTGTTGCAGGTAAGTGATCCAGTAGGACAAGGGTTCGTCCTGCTGCTGCTCAGAGAGAGGGAGCAACAGGGTAATGGTCTCACCCAAATCCCCGACAATATGATAGGATTCTTCTACCAACCAATCAGGGATTCCAGCTATTTCACCTACCCACTGCCGCAACAAAGAGGTTCTGACCTGTTTTTTGGGTCTTTTGTGCGTAAACAAGGCCAGGGTCCAGAGTTTATCCTTATCAGGAGCCACTTCAAAATAAGATTTAATGGCTTCCACCTTCTGATTGGTTTTGTTGGTCTGGTCTAGGCGTGTAAAAAGGTCAGCAAACTGTTTCAAGGGCTTTGATGATTGTTTGAAAGTTCAAACCGGACACTTTTACATTTGTTCAGTAAATTATATATTTTGAGTTTTCACCCTTTTTCAAGCGTTCATGATGATCCCCATTCCTACAAAAATTCTTGTTTTTCTATTCCTCAGCCTGATACATAGAGTTGTTTCTGCCCAAAACATACCCAATATCGTGGTGTTTATCGCTGATGATGCGGGCGTTGCTGACTTTGGCTGTTATGGAAATACAGCCATCAGGACGCCCCATATTGATTCCTTAGCCCGTGCCGGTAAAATATTTACACAAGCCTTTCTTCCCTCTCCTCAATGCAGTCCCACCCGTACCAGTTTACTGGCGGGTCAGTTTGCTCATACACTCCGCACGGAAGACCTGCACTCGCCGCTATCCGCAAAGCATAAAATTATTCCCTTTTACCTCAGAAAAGCCGGTTATTATACGGCCCTGTTGGGTAAATCCCATATCGGAGAAGCGGCAGAAGCACAATTTGATGAGTACGCTTCGGGTAATGGGAATCCCAAGATTGAAGATTTTGAAGAGGTGATGCAAAAAGCTGGTGAAAAGCCCTTTTTTGTATGGTACGCTTTTTCAGACCCCCATCGTCCGTATCAGGAAAATACCATTGATGCCGCTCATGATCCATCCACCGTGAAGGTACCTCCCTTTCTGGCGGATACACCGGAGACGCGGCAGGATCTGGCACATTACTATGATGAGATTTCCCGCATGGACAAGCAAATAGGACAGGCAGTAAAAGCTTTGGAAGCAGGAGGGAAACTTCAAAATACCCTGCTTCTTTTTTTGAGTGACAACGGCATGCCCTTTACCAGGGCCAAGGGAACTTTGTATGATACCGGAATACAGACCCCATTGCTGGTTGTCTGGCCGGGGAAGATCAAGCCGGGAAGTGAGTTTTCAGGACTGCTGAGCATGATACATCTGGCACCCACTGTGTTGGAGGCCGCAGGCCTGAGCAAACCGGAAAACATGTATGGTAACAGCCTTCTGCCGGTATGGACCGACCAGTCAGAAAAGGTAGATCCTTATGTATTTAGTGAAAGAAACTGGCACGACTGTGATGAGCATATTCGAAGCGTTAGGAGCGATAGTTTTAAGTTAATTGTAAATGCCTACCTGGAATGGCCTCATGGGACAGCAGCCGATCTGGCGGGTAGCCCCTCTCATCAGGCCCTGCTGCAACGCAGCATGGAAGGAAAACTCAAACCCGAACAAAAACTGATATTTCAGGTACCCCGTCCTCAGATTGAATTTTATAATATAAAAGAAGACCCGCATGAATTTCATAATCTGGCTTACGATGCCAGCTATCGCCCTTTGATTCAAAAGCATTATCAGGTACTTCAGGAATGGATGAGTAAGACCCTGGATTTTTTGCCTCATTATCGTAGGAGGTATGATAATACTGACAGGGTTACAGGCACTCATTTCAGGCAGGGCGTACCTGAACTATACCAGCCCCTTCCGGACTAATAGCTGTTTTGACGCGCCCAGATATTACCGCAAACCTCTTCATCAAATAAATTGTACTTTTTTAAGTAAAAAAATAGCTTAAGTAATATAATTTCTGATGCTAGTAAGATAATTGATAAAATTACAGGGTAAAGTACAATATAAATCATGGATATTTGTCAGGAATGAATTCGAAAAAGGAAGCAGGAAAACAGTGGCTTCAAACCAGACCTTCATGAATTTCATTAGCTCAACCATAAAGATTCTTGTGATCATTGCACTACTATCGGCTTGTAACCGGGGTATGATCTGCCCTGCTTTTCAAAGTAGCTTTATTCTTGACGATAGTGTCAGACTGACCACCTTTTCCTTGTTCGGTCCCGACTCACTACCCAAAAGCTATATGGTTGACAAAGGCAGATATGGCATCATAGAGCATGTGGGAACATCCCGGAAATATAATTCCATACGGTCTATTCAGATGGTGACGGTTTTTCCTCCGGGCTTACCTGTTTCAGATTCTACCATGATGATGCCTCCACTGACGCCCACCGATTCCCTGCATAAGCGTATCAGCCAGTCCATGGGAAAATAAGGGATCAGATCACAATATTTACAATTTTCTTGGGCACAATAATTACCTTTTTGGGTGTTTTACCGGCAGTCCATTTTTGTATTTGCTCGGAAGCGAGCACTTGTTTCTCTATGTCTTCCTTCGGCATATCCAGTGCAAATTTCATTTTTGTCCGCATTTTCCCGTTCACAGAAACAGGATATTCAAAGACGTTCTCAATCAGATATTGTTCGTCATACTGAGGAAAAGTGGCTTTGGTGATACTTTCCTGATGGCCCAACTGATGCCATAGCTCTTCGGCGATATGGGGTGCAAATGGAGATAGAATCAATACTAAATCGGTGAGTATCTGCCGGTTATTACATTGTAGTGAGGTCAGTTCGTTCACACAGATCATAAAACTACTGACGGATGTATTGAAGGAGTAATTTTCAATATCATCCTGGGTTTTCTTGATCGTTCGGTGCAAAATCTTCAAGGCTTCTTCAGAAGGTGCTTCTTCTGACACCACAAAATGGCCCTTTTCATCATGAAACAAACGCCAGAGTTTCTTCAAAAACTTGAATACCCCATCGATACCATTGGTATTCCAGGGTTTAAACTGCTCCAGAGGCCCCAAAAACATTTCGTACATCCGCAGTGTGTCAGCCCCATACTGGGCAATCATATCATCCGGATTGACGACATTGTATTTGGATTTTGACATCTTTTCAATTTCAGCCCCACAGATATACTTGCCCTGCTCCAGCACAAATGCTGCCCCGACAGCGTCTGGTCTCCACTTTTTAAATGCTGCAATATCCAGTTCGTCATCCTTCACCAAACTGATATCCACATGCAAGGGAGTGGTCACATATTGGTCTTTCAGATGGTAGGAAACGTATTTGTTTTCTCCCGACACACGATACACGAAATTAGATCTCCCCTGAATCATGCCCTGGTTGATCAGTTTCTTATAAGGTTCATCGACGGTAATAAAACCTCGATCATACAAAAATTTTGTCCAGAAACGGGAATATAGCAGGTGACCGGTCGCATGTTCTGTGCCTCCAATATACAAATCCACATTCTCCCAATAGGATTGGTCTTCCTTGCTGACAAAGGCTTCCTGATTTTTCGCATCCATGTATCGGAAATGATACCAGCTAGAGCCGGCCCAACCGGGCATAGTGGTCAGTTCGTAAGGATATTGCCCCTGATATTTCCAGTCGGTAGCCCTGCCCAAAGGAGGCTCGCCACTTTCAGTGGGTTTGTATTCGTCAATATCCGGAAGGCGTAAAGGGAGCTCCTCTTCTTTCAGCGGATAGGGGACTTCATCCACAAAGTAAATGGGAACCGGTTCGCCCCAGTATCGCTGACGGCTGAAAACAGCATCCCGCATTTTGTAATTGACCTTGGGTTTCCCGACACCCAGGGCTTCCGCCTTATCTATCACGGCCAGTATGGCATCGGTGGATTCCATGCCATCGATAAAGTCACTATTGATCATTTTGCCGTGTTTTTTCACGGTTGGGTCGGGCAGTTCTTCCGTTCCTTCAATGACGGCTACAATCGGCAACTGAAAATGCTGGGCAAAGCGGAAATCCCGGTCATCTGAAGAGGGAACCCCCATTACTACCCCTGTGCCATAACCGGCCAACACATAATCGGCGACCCAGATGGGAATCGCTTCCTTGGTGATTGGATTGATGGCATAGGTACCGGTAAAAACACCGGACACTGTTTTTACATCGGCCATCCGTTCCCGTTCGGAGCGATTTCTAGCTACTTGCACATAGTTTTCTACTACTTCTTTCTGTTCAGGGGTGGTCAATTGTGGGATGATCTCATGTTCCGGTGCAAGGGTCAGGTAGGTAACACCAAAAATGGTATCTGGCCGGGTAGTAAAGGCCGTCAGCACCACCTCACTTCCTTGCACGGTGAAATCCAGTTCACAGCCAAAGGATTTACCAATCCAGTTCCGCTGCATTTCTTTGAGAGATTCTGACCAGTCGATGCGGTTGAGCCCTTCCAGCAGGCGATCAGCATAGGCAGTGATACGCATCATCCACTGCTTCATCTTTTTGCGTTCGACCGGATAGCCGCCTCTTTCCGAAAAACCATCTTTAACTTCATCATTGGCCAGCACCGTACCAAGGGCAGGGCACCAGTTGACCACTGTGTCGTCCAGATAGGTCAGACGATATTTCAACAGCAGTTGCTGTTGTTCTTTCTCCGACAATTGGTGCCAGACTTCCGCAGAAAAAGAAGGGGTATCTTCATGACATACGGCAGAGACAGTTTGGTTGCCCTCTTTTTCTAAAAGACTGATCAGCGTGTCAATCGGCTCTGCTCGGTCTGTTTTCTGGTTATACCAGCTATGGAAAAGCTGAAGAAAAATCCATTGTGTCCATCTATAATATTCGGGATCGCAGGTCTGCACTTCCTTATCCCAGTCAAAGGAAAAGCCTATATTTTCCAACTGCTCTTTATAACGGCGGATATTATTCTCTGTAGTAATGGCCGGATGTTGACCGGTATCTATGGCATATTGCTCCGCGGGCAGACCGAAAGCATCAAACCCCATAGGATGCAATACATTGAAACCTTTCATCCGTTTATAACGGCTCACAATATCAGAAGCAATATATCCCAGGGGGTGTCCGACATGCAAACCAGCGCCGGAAGGATAAGGAAACATATCCAATGCATAATATTTTGGTTTGGCAAGATCCAGTGAAACTTTGTATACGCCCTGTGCTTTCCAGTATTGCTGCCATTTTTGCTCTATGCTACTAAAATTATATTCTGCCATTACGGATTATTTTTTTATTACAAAGTTGAAAAAAAGTACTTGCAGGACAAAATTAGGAGATTTTAAGTAGTATGGGTAACGGGCATTGAAAAAAACAGAAAATTAAGCCTGTGGAAGCCTTTATGGTTTACTTTTAATAGTATGAGTCAGCGAGCAGATAACCCTGTACATAGTCTCTTACCCCTTCAGACAGGGAGGTAAGGCATGCGGATAGATCGGCTGAAGAGGCAGGATGTAGAGAGGAGGGAAGCGCAACGGCAGCACCCTTTAGATGATCAGTGGCATAAGAATCATGCAGGGCTGCCTGTATAGCCTGTAGGATGTCTGATGGTGTATATTCATGAACAGCACGCAGTGTATAGATACCTGAATGCATTCTTTCCCTGACCAGGCGATAAGCCACTGCCAGCAGGTCTTTCACATAGAGTAAATCATGGGTTTGTGTCGTGTGCTGAGAATGGTTAAGCAGAGGTTCTTTATTGGTTTTGATCTGCTGAAAAATCCGGAATACCGAGGAGGCTTTATGGTTCAGATAATATTCGTTGGGCCCATAGACTTCCGGAACCTGTAAACCTGCCCAGAAAAAAGGGGCCCTGGGCTGTTGCAAAGCCCATGGCTCAAAGGATGGATGAACGGCCGTAATCGTACTGGATGAAGCATTCAGAGGAAGGGTAAATATTAATGGAATCTGGTATTCCACACATTTATCCCAAATTCGATGACTTACACTATTACTTTCATGATAGGGTATAATTGACTGATTGTCAGTAATCTTCTGAGGCTCCAAACAATGAAATAAGAACTCTACTTCAAAGTAATGTTGTTCGAGCCAGTCGAAAAAATGTGGCCATGCTACAGTGGCTTGGAGTGTTTTATCAGCCAGGTTTTTTTGACTTTCCTCATTATTAAAATCATCTACCGCAATGAGATAATTAAAATTCTCAGCGTTTAATTTGCCGATCAAACAACTCCCTATAAAGCTGGTAGCACCTGTCACAATCATCATAATGTTGGAAATTTAGAATCAATAAACCTGTAGAGAAATTTTGAAGATATACAATTTTTAGTGGCTAAGACCAGAAAAGGGGCGAGTGTTAAAAAAATTTTTTGTTCAACCCTGTATCTTTCCATGCTTTCTGTATTAGTAGTCTGTACACTCCAATTGTGATACAAAAAAATAACTTTATGAAAAACTTCACTGCTTTTTTACTGGTGTTATTGCTGACGGCTACGGCTTGTCAGGAAGAAGAGGTTGCCAACAGGCCAATCACAAAGGTCGTTTATGAAGTTTTGACAACTTCTGGTGATTGGTTTGGGGAATATACCATCGAAACGGGCGAGAAAGTCTGCATATGCGAGTCACCCCTAGCACCCAGCGGATGGCGGTATGCTTTTGAGGTGACCTCCCAACCCATTGAATTACACATTGATGCCTCTTCGGAATGTTGCCACGGGCAAACAAATGCACCGGATGTCACCACAAATATCTACGTAAACGATACCTTAGTAGCGAGCAATACCTCCAATTGGGCACCCGGTGTGGCTTCAGCCGATTACCGGATCGAATGATATAAACTTTGTCCTTCTGGCCCTAAACTCAACACAGCCTATTCATTTCTCAGAATGGTAGCCGGATTGGTAAGCGCTGCCTTCATGGTTTGGCTGCTGATGGTGATGATGGTAATAATCAGCGCTAGAAATCCTGCCAACAGGTAAGTGACAATATTCATCTCTATATGATAGGCAAATCCATTCAGCCATTCACTCATAAAATACCAGGCCACCGGCCAGGCTACCAGATTAGCGATCAGGATCAAAATCAAAATTTCTTTGCTCAACAGTTGTAGAATACTGCCGACCGGAGCTCCCAATACTTTTCTGATACTCACTTCTTTGCACCTTTGCATGGTATTAAAGGTTGCCAAACCAAACAGTCCCATGGAAGCTATGAAGATGGCCAGCCCGGCAAAGATCATGAATAATTCATTCTGGCTCTGTTCGCTGTCGTATAATCTTTGATAGCGGTCGCTCAAAAAACTATAGGAGAAAGGCAGGTGAGGGGTAAACTGTTTCCAGACGGATTCTATATGCATAAGTGCCTCTTTCATCTGATCCTGGGCTACCCGCACAGAAATGCTGCTGAAAGTGTGTTGACCGTGAAAGACCACAGGCACAATGGGTTCATGCAGCGACTCGAAATGAAAATCCTTTACAACGCCAATGACCGTTCCAGTCACATTGCCATTTTGAAGTACCTGCCCGATGGCCTCCTCATTGGACCAACCTACCATCGCGGCAGCCGTTTCATTAATAATAAAACTGAGAGAGTCGTCAGTTTTGATATCTTTTGAAAAATTTCTTCCACTGACGAGCGGAATCTGGTAGGAGTCAAAAAATTCATGATCAATACGCACATCTTTCATGGCTATATCCGTAGCTTTTAAACTATCCCCCTGCTGTACAGCGGTACCCTGATAATCCAGTAACCTTTCCGTAGGGATGATACTCGATCGGCTTGCATTCACAATGGAAGGAGCCTTGGTAAGCTCATGGTAAAAAGTTTCATATCGTTCATCAACATCGCTGCTGTAGTAAATGGTCACCACCTGGTCTTTGGCATAACCCAGTGCCCGGTCGTTGAGGAAATTTAACTGTTGGAAAGTAATGAAGGTGGCGATAATCATGGTGATGGATATGGCAAATTGCAGCACGACCAACACTTTACGAATGCCTCCAGTGCCTCTTACAGCGCCATTCTTGCCTTTCAGAATGAGTGCAGGTTTGAAGCGTGAAATCACGAAGGCAGGATAGATTCCCGCCAGAACGCCCACCAATAGCATGAGCCCCAGGATCAATAATAGAGATGTCGGGTTTGCATATTGGGTCAACTCAATGGATTTGCCTGTAAAATCGTTGAGCCAGGTGATGGCCACAGAAACGAAGACAATTGCCATCAGGAATGATAACAAAGCAATGAAGGTAGACTCACTCAGATGCTGTGTGATCAATTGCTGTTTGAAGGCACCCAACACTTTTCGTAAGCCTACTTCTTTGCCACGAGTGGTCGCTCGTGCTGTCGATAGGTTGATAAAGTTGAAGCAGGCAATCAAAACCAAAAACAATCCGATAGCGCCCATAATATAGACATGATGGATACTCCCATTGGCTTCAATTTCAGAATCTAGCTGCGAGTATAAATGGATGGAAGTCAGGGGCTGAAGAAAAAGATTCGTCCACATGCTGGGCTGAACAGGATTGCCGGCCTCACCCATGTGTTTGTCTAGAAAGGCTGGAAATTGAGCTGCTACGCGCTCCGGATCAAATTCGTCGTTGACCAGGAGGTAGGTGCTGAAGTTGTTGTTCCCCCAATTGGTGGCTAAACGCTCTCTTCCGTAGATGTGATCGTCGTTGAGCGTGCTGAAGGCCACCAGCAGATCAGGATGCCAATGCGATTGCGCCGGAAAAGTCTGATAGACACCGGTGATCTCGAAGAAGTCTTCTCCCGATTTCAATCGCTTGCCAATCACATCCTGTGTCCCGAAATATTTTTCTGCGGCAGCAGCGGATACCATCATGGTATAAGGCTTTTCCAGGGCTGTTTTCGTATCACCTGCCAGAATAGGAATGGTAAAAATTTTAAGGATAGCCGGTTCGGCATAATAGGGATTTTCAATGTTCAAACTTTCTTTGTAGCTCCCATCCTCTTCCATGAGGCTCAACGATTGATAGAACCCGCGGGTACGGGCGACTTCCCGGATATCGGGAAAATCATTTTTAAGAAGCGGGCCAAAAGGAGGGGCGATATGTCCCAGATGTAGAGTTTCACTGCCGTCGGGGGAAAGAAAGTTTCGAGTGACGCGATAAATATGATCTGCCTGTTCATGGTATCGGTCGTAACTTAGTTCATCCTGTATAAAGATGGCAATCAATAAACTGCCCGTCAGGGCAAGGGCCAGACCCAATACGTTGATAAGGCTGATCAATTTGTTTCTGGTAAATAATCTGAGGGCGATTTTTAAGTAGTTGTAAAACATAATAGGTGATGATATGATAGCAATCCCTGCAAGGGATCCAAAGACTGAACCATTTCTATTTTGCAGCTTTCAGGCTACCTTTTCTTCAGAAACTGTACGATCCTGAGACAAACAATGTCCGATATCGGACTCTCGATCAACTGAAAAGACAGAAAGTAAATGTATGATGCAGTTGATTTCAGGAGTCAGTCTGTAGAGGGAAAATCAATGTTTTCTCTCATTTGCAGTGAAGCGCTGAATGATTTCTGTCGGATTAACGTATATTTGCAGTAAATGAAGTGATAATCTTATGATGTACGTCAGCCGAAAAGAACATTTTAACGCAGCGCATAAATTATACAATCCCAGGTGGAGTAAGGAAAAAAATAAAGAAGTGTTCGGTCCCTGCGCTAACGATAACTGGCATGGACATAATTTTGAGATGATAGTGACAGTGAAGGGAAAACCCGATCCGGAAACAGGTTTTGTAGTGGATCTCAAAAAACTCAGTACTTTAATCCGCGAGGAGGTTATTGAGAAGGTAGATCACAAAAACCTGAATATGGATGTAGACTTCATGCAGGGAAAAATGGCTAGTTGTGAAAATTTAGTGGAAGCCTTCTGGAAGATTCTGGCTCCCGGGGTAAAAAAAATCACGCCACAAGGGGCTTTACACTCTATTAAATTGTATGAAACGCCCAACAATTTCGTGGAATTTTTTGGGGAAGGGCTGGAAAAAGAAGCCGCTCCGGTGAATTTCGGGCAACAGTTTGAAAAAGCTTCTTTTAACTGACAACAAAGTCAAACTTTCCTGTCGGCGCATAAACCCATCAAAACTTCTGTTTCACTGAGCAGTTGTAAGCATTGTTGACACAGCCAAACCGCCTATGAAATATTATATAATCGCCGGAGAACGGTCTGGCGATTTACACGGAGCCCATCTCATCAGGGCTTTAAAAGCCAAAGATCAACAGGCAAGCATTCGGTGCTGGGGAGGGGACGCGATGCAACAGGCAGGAGGGACGTTGGTAAAACATTACAGGGATTTGTCATTTATGGGGTTCTGGGAGGTATTTACCAACCTTCGCACCATTTTTCGTCTACTGGATTTTTGTAAAAAAGATTTATCAGAGTTTCACCCCGACGTACTTATTCTCATCGATTATCCTGGCTTCAATATGCGTATGGCGAAATATGCGCATGCCCGGAAAATCCCGGTTTTTTACTACATCTCACCCAAAATATGGGCCTGGAATACCGGCCGGGCTAAACAAATCAAGGCTTACGTAGACCGGATGTTTGTCATACTGCCTTTTGAGCAGGATTTTTACAAACAATTTGACTATCAGGTGGATTATGTGGGGAATCCACTGCTGGATGCCGTTCGTGATTTTCAGCCTGACCTGGCTTTTGCCCGTCAATATGCCAACGAAAATCGAACCCTGATTGCGGTGTTACCGGGAAGCCGAAAGCAGGAAGTCAAATTCATGTTAGCTGTCATGATGCAGGTAGCGGCTCGGTTGGAAAATTGTTATTTTCTGGTGGCGGCAGTCGATAACCTGCCTGAAGAATTATATGCGCAGGCCCGTCAGTTGCCCAATGTAGCAGTCCATAGCAATAAAACCTACGATATTCTTCATCTGTCCCAGGCTGCCATCGTCACGTCTGGAACGGCCACTTTAGAAACCGCCTTGTTTGAAGTACCCCAGGTGGTCTGTTATAAAACCAGTGGCATAACCTATCAAATCGCCAAAAACCTGATTCAGGTACCCTATATTGCCCTGGTAAACCTGATTGTGCAACGCCCATTGGTACCCGAACTGATTCAGCAGGAATTAAATCCCGACCGCCTCCAGAAAGAACTGCTAGCGATCCTTCCGGAAGGCCCTGCCCGGAAAGCTCAGTTAGCAGGATACCAGCAATTGAAAGAACAGCTTGGAGATCACCGCCCTTCCGAGCAAGCGGCCCGTCTGATGGTTCAATATCTTACTTAATCAGACAACATTCTTTACTTTCATGGAAGGATTCTGCCCAGGAAACTAAGGCCGGATTTCTAACGTTATTAGGTTGAAATCAATTATTTATTTGCTAAAAGTCTTAGATTAATTTTCAGAAAAAATTTAAAAATTTTATATTATTAGTAATTTTTTAAATATTTTTTAATAAACCGTGCCTATGCTAGCCAACGAAATGCCTCAAAATGAAAGTACAAATCAGGTTACAGATTTTCTTCCCATTCAGGGGACTTTTTACGTAGAGTTTTTAGTGGGTAACGCCAAGCAGGCTGCCTTGTATTATCATTATGTCTTTGGATTTGATATCATAGGCTATCGTGGTCCGGAAACCGGACACCGGGCTTCAGCCAGCTATCTGTTGGGGCAAAACAAGTTAAGATTCATCCTGACTTCTCCCCTGAAACCCGATACCCCGATAGCGAAACATGTGTATCAACATGGCGACGGCGTAAAAGATATAGCGCTTTGGGTAGAAGATGCTGCCGAATCTTTCCGGCAAACGGTGCAAAGAGGAGCAAAACCTGTTCGGGAACCGGAAGTTTTGCAGGATGAGGAAGGGGAAGTGGTGATCGCCTCTATCGCTACCTATGGTGATACAATTCACACATTCGTACAGAATAACCGCTATCAGGGCTTTTTTATGCCTGGATTCCGGAAATGGGAAAACAGGGCTTTAACTTCCAAACCGGTAGGACTCCAATACATTGACCATATGGTGGGGAATGTGGCCCTGGGCGAAATGAACCAGTATGTGGACTTCTACGCTCAGGTCATGGGCTTCAAGCAGCTTGTTTCTTTTGATGATAAAGATATCTCTACCAAATACACGGCGCTCATGTCCAAGGTGATGTCCAATGGCAACGGTAGGATCAAGTTTCCTATCAATGAACCCGCCCAGGGGCTGAAGAAAAGCCAGATAGACGAATACCTGGAATTTTACCAAGGGCCAGGGGTACAGCACCTGGCGTTGGCAACCCATGATATCATTGAAACCGTCACCCAATTAAAAAACAACGGACTGGAATTTCTGTATGTACCGGAAACCTACTACAATGATCTGAAAGAAAGGGTAGGAGAGATAGACGAGCCGGTGGAAGCTTTAAAAAAACTGGGTATCCTGGTAGACCGGGATGAGGAAGGATATCTGTTGCAGATTTTTAGCAAACCGGTACAGGATCGTCCCACTGTCTTTTATGAAATAATAGAAAGAAAAGGGGCGCGTTCTTTCGGTAAAGGAAACTTTAAAGCACTCTTTGAAGCCATTGAAAGAGAGCAGGCCCTGAGAGGTAATCTGTAATCAAAGAAGCGGTTACACTAAACAGGAATGATCTATGCTACAATTCATCCATCATTCATTCGTTCTAACATTCAATTATTATCGTTATGCCATTTTATTTGCAACGGGGAAATATTCCTCATAAAAGACATACTCAGTTCCGCCAGCCTGATGGCTCTTTGTATTATGAAGAAGTCATAGGAGCTGAGGGCTTCAGTGGCATCTCATCCATTGCTTACCATCTCCATCCACCCACGGCTGTAGCTAGGGTAGAAAAACCCACCCCCTTTGATATACAATATGTAGAGGAACCACAACTGATCCACCGCCACCTGAGGGGGGGAGAAGTAAAATCCGCCGGTGACTGGCTGACAGGTCGGCAATATATGATGGGGAATGCCGATGTGCGATTGGCTTTGTGTTTACCTACTGAAAATATGGACTATTTCTACCGGAATGCATTGGCGGATGAACTGGTGTTTGTCCATGAAGGTGAAGGAGAGTTGTTAAGCCCGCTGGGTACGGTAAAATTCACCCAGGGTGATTATGTGCATATTCCCCGAACCATAACGCATCAGTGGCACATCGCCATGAATAAACCATCCCGGTTTCTGGTCATAGAAAGTTATTCGCCTATACATTTTCCCAAAAGATATCGCAATCAGTTTGGGCAACTCCTGGAGCATAGTCCGTATTGTGAAAGGGATATCCGAACGCCGGAAGAAACCGCTCCTCAGCAGGAGCCAGGTAACTATGAGGTGAAAATCCTGAAACACGGTCAGCTTCATTCCTTTTTCTATGAGTTTCATCCCTTTGATGTGGTAGGTTGGGATGGTTACATGTATCCATATGCCATTTCCATTCATGATTTTGAACCCATTACCGGACGTATCCATCAGCCCCCGCCGGTGCATCAGATGTTTGAAGGACATAATTTTGTCGTTTGTTCCTTCGTACCCCGTAAGTTTGACTATCATCCACTGTCTATCCCGGCACCCTACAATCATTCCAACATTGACTCCGACGAGGTGTTATTTTATGCGGAAGGTAATTTTATGAGCCGGAAAGGCATAGAGCGGGCTTCCTTTACCATTCATCCCGGTGGATTGCCCCATGGTCCCCATCCGGGTACGGTGGAAGCCTCCATTGGAAAAGAAGAAACCCACGAACTGGCGGTGATGGTAGATACTTTCAAACCGCTACAAATTACCCGGGGCGCTCAGGCTGTGGAAGACAAGAATTATATCTATTCCTGGAAAACAACGCGTTAACACCAGGGAAGAACTGAGAAATAAAGAATGCATGAAAGAATTATTAGCTGCCTTTGAACATAAAAAACCGGAAATTGTATTTGAATGGAACGATCCTTTGACAGAAGCCGAAGGTTGGGTTGTCATCAATTCCTTGAGAGGAGGGGCTGCCGGAGGAGGAACCCGCATGCGTAAGGGATTGGACCGTCGGGAAGTGGAAGCTTTGGCAAAAACCATGGAAATAAAATTTACCGTTTCCGGTCCGGCCATTGGCGGAGCCAAATCAGGGATCAATTTTGATCCCGAAGATCCCCGTAAATCTGCTGTGCTGGATCGTTGGTATAAGGCTGTGACCCCTTTGTTGAAAAATTATTATGGAACCGGGGGTGATCTTAACATTGATGAAGTCAACGAGGTGATTCCCATTACCGAAAATTATGGTTTGTGGCACCCACAGGAAGGGATTGTGGCAGGGCATTATGCCGCTCCCGATCCCTTGAAAATCAAAAAACTGGGGCAATTGCGACAGGGTGTTGCCAAAAAACTGGAAGATCCTCGCTATACCCCCGACCTGCTCAAAAAATATAGGGTAGCCGACATGGTTACCGGCTATGGGGTGGCGCAGGCGGTCTTGCATTATTATCATCTCTGGGGAGGGGATATCCGGCAGAAAAGAGCGATCATACAAGGCTGGGGAAATGTAGGGGCTTCAGCGGCTTATTATCTGGCAGAAAGTGGTGTGCGCATTGTAGGGATCATAGACCGGAAAGGAGGGCTGATCAACACCGATGGATTTACCTTCGAGGCCATTAGCCATCTGCTGTTAGACAGGGTTACCAATACTTTGCAGGCACCCCGGATGATTTCCTATGAGAAGATCAACCAGATGATCTGGCAGTCGGGCGCTGAAATTTTTGTGCCTGCAGCGGCCTCCCGTCTGGTGACACAGGAGCAGGTTGAAACCATGATACGTCATGGGTTGGAAGTCATATCCTGTGGTGCCAATGTGCCTTTCCAGGATGCTGCTATTTTTTATGGATCTACCACTGAATATGTAGACCAGCGTGTTTCTCTGATACCCGATTTCATTGCCAATTGTGGCATGGCCAGGGTGTTTGCCTACCTGATGGAAAACCAGAGTGAGATCACCGATGAGGCTATATTCCAGGATGTATCCAAAACGATTCAGCAGTCCTTGCAAAAAGTATATCAAAATAATCCGGAGAAAATCCTGATCGCCAATACTGCCTTTGAAATTGCCCTCAAGGAATTGTTAGCAGTAGATCAGGCGATCTTGAAGAATTCTGTGTCAATGTAAACTGTGAATCTGTTGAATACTGAAAAAAAAACCTGGTTAGACATACCGGAAAGCTCCGACTTTTCAATTCATAATTTACCCTTTGGAATTTTTTCTACCATAGAGGGAGGGTATCGTGCGGGGGTAGCGATTGGTGACTATATCATGGATTTGAAAGTGTTGGCGGAGTACGGCCATTTTAATGATCTTTCTATCGATACGGCTGTCTTTAGCCAGTCTGTATTGAATGATTTCATCCGATTGGGTAAGCCTGTCTCTCGACAGGTTCGTCAACGGTTGCAACAACTGATGACCCAGGAAGACTCACCTTTACGTCAGGACCAGGCAAAAGCATTGGTGCTTCAAAAGGAGGCCACCATGCATATGCCGCTGGCGGTAGGGGATTACACTGATTTTTATTCCAGTCTGGAACATGCTACCAATGTGGGAAGTATGTTCAGAGGAAAAGAAAATGCCCTCATGCCAAACTGGAAACATTTGCCAGTGGCCTACCATGGCCGGGCTTCTTCCATCGTTGTTTCCGGCACACCCATTCATCGACCCAAAGGGCAATCTATGCCGGCAGGAGCTGAAAAACCGGTGATGGGTCCCAGCAAAGCTTTGGATTTCGAGCTAGAAATGGCCTTTGTCATTGGCAAAGATTCCCAATTGGGATCATCTATTACTGTTGAAGAGGCAGAAGAGTATATCTTCGGGCTGGTACTTTTTAATGACTGGTCGGCCCGTGATATTCAGAAATGGGAGTATGTTCCCCTGGGGCCATTTTTGGGAAAAAACTTTGGGTCCTCTATTTCTCCCTGGATCGTAACACTGGAGGCCCTGGAACCTTATCGTATGGCCGGTCCCGTGCAACAGCCTGAACCGTTGTCTTATTTACAGAATAAAGGCAAACATAATTTTGATGTAGCCCTGGAAGTATCCCTGCAACCGGCAAAAGGAGAAGCCCAGGTGATCGCTCGTTCAAATTTCAAAAATATGTACTGGAATATCTGTCAGCAACTGGCGCATCATACTGTCAATGGCTGTAATGTAAGGGTCGGTGATTTGATGGCATCAGGTACACTCAGTGGAAAAGCACAGGATTCCTATGGGTCTATGCTCGAACTCACCTGGAACGGAGAAAGACCACTTCATTTAGCTGACGGACAAGAACGTGCGTTCATTCATGATCACGATACGGTGAGTATGCGTGGGTATGCCGACAAGGAAGGGAGACGAGTAGGATTTGGAGAAGTACGAACGAAAATATTACCGGCTTTATGATCACCATCAATCCAAAAGAAGTTTCTGTCAGTGAACTGCATGCTTATTTGTTGGGAGTCATTGCGCCCAGACCTATAGCCTTTGCCAGTACGATCAATCTGCAAGGGCAGGTGAATTTAAGCCCCTTTAGTTACTTTAATGTATTTGGGTCCAATCCGCCTATCCTGGTTTTTTCACCTTCCCGACGCGTGAGAGATCAAACGGTCAAACATACCTTGGAGAATATCCTGGAACATCCGGAAGTGGTGATCAATATCGTAAACTATGCGATGGTAGAGCAAATGTCCCTGGCCAGTACGGAATATGAGAAAGGGATCAATGAGTTTGTAAAAGCCGGCTTTACCGAGGAAAAGTCAGTAATGGTCAGGCCGCCCAGGGTGGGAGAAGCCCCTGCCAGTTTTGAATGTAAAGTAAAACAAACTATTGAAACGGGGCAAGGGGGCGGTGCGGGCCACCTGATAATCTGTGAAGTGGTGTTGGCCCATATCAGGGAAGATATCTTGAATGAAGAAGGGAAAGTGGATCCGCACCGGCTGGATGCAGTAGCAAGGATGGGGGGGGAATGGTATTGCCGGGCACAGGGTGAGGCTTTGTTTACCCTTCCTAAACCTAGCCGACCGCTTGGGATAGGATTTGATCAGTTACCGGAAAGCATACGGCACAGCCAAGTGCTGACGGGCAATGAACTAGCCCGACTGGCCAGTGTTCCAGCTATTCCTGATAGCCATACCTTGCAACAGTATGAGCAGGAAACACCCATTTTGCAAACCAAACAACAATATGGCAAGGAACCGGTAAATCTGCTGGAAGCCATGCACAAAGTAGCCAGACAATACCTGAACGAAGGTTGCGTGGAAAAAGCCTGGGCTGCTTTATTAGCTGTGAATAACCCAAAAATGTCTAATCATACATGATATTGTTATGGAACAAGCCTATGATAAATATACCAAGGAAGATTTTCAGGTATGGAAGCTTCTGTACGAAAGGCAAATCGTTAATCTGCCGGAAGCAGCTTCAGAAGCTTACCTGGAAGGATTGCAAAAAATAAACTTTACCGCCGACAGAATACCTGATTTTAAGGAAACCAACCGGGTGTTGCAAAGCCTCACAGGCTGGCGATTGGCGGTCGTACCAGGTCTGATAGATGATGATATCTTTTTTAAACTGATGGCCGACAGGCAGTTTCCGGCGACTACCTGGCTCCGGAAGATGAGTGAGCTTGATTATCTGGAAGAACCCGATATGTTCCACGATGTGTTTGGCCATGTGCCAATGCTGACCAACCAGCATTTTGTGAATTTTCTCCAGGAATTGAGCAAAATAGCCCTGCGCTATATTGATAATGCCTGGGCTATCCAGCTGATTTCCCGCATCTACTGGTTTACCGTGGAATTTGGTCTGATCAGAGAAAATGGGGGTGTCAGCATTTATGGCGCGGGGATCTTATCTTCCGCAGGGGAAACAAAATTTTGCCTGAGTAAAGAGGCTACACACATAGATTATGAGGTGGACAAAATCATGGGAACACCTTACCGGAAAGATGTATTTCAGGAACGCTATTTTCTTATCAACTCCTATGAGCAGTTGTTTCACTCTACTGATCAGATTGAGCGATATCTGGAAAGGGAAAGTCAGCAACAGCAGGATTCTTTTAAAGTGAATCTTTGATCAGGTGCCATTGTTTTACAAGGGCTTTGTCTTTATCTTGCGGCTTTTTCAAAGATGGAAATAGCCGTTATCAAATATAATGCTGGCAATATACAATCTGTCATCTATGCGTTGGAGCGTTTGGGCTTACAACCCCTGTTGACGGATCAGCCGGAAGAAATTCATCGGGCCGACAAAGTAATTTTTCCAGGGCAGGGAGAGGCCAGTTCTGCCATGCGCTACCTCAGAGAACGAAAATTAGACCAGGTCATCAAAAACCTGAAGCAGCCGGTACTGGGTATCTGTGTGGGGTTACAGTTGATGTGTCAGTTTTCAGAAGAGGGTAACGCGGAATGTTTAGGTATTTTTGATGTCACTGTCAAACGTTTTCCCGCCCGTTCCAAAATACCACATATGGGCTGGAATGATCTCAAAGTTACCGGCGGAGTCTTATGCCAGCACCTCAGACAGGATGCTTATTTATATTATGTGCACAGCTATTACGCGGAGCTGAGTGAGTACACAACCGCCACCAATGACTATATTCTTCCCTTCAGCGTGGCCCTGGAAAAGGATAATTTTTATGCGATTCAACCGCACTTGGAGAAAAGTGGCAGGGACGGAGAACAAATTCTCAAAAACTTTCTAGCGCTGTAAGAGGATTCGCTCATGGTTGACGGGGCTTTGGTATGTATCGGTTTAGGATATCCTGCCAATGGGTGCTATTCATATGTTGTAGCATGACCTGGTTAATCGTATCCAAAACGGCACTCTCTTTTGGAAATGCCATCACAAAATATTGTGGGTTGACACCAGTACTTTCAACTTTTGCAGTTAGATGAGCATTTTCATTGACAGCATTGCGTAATACCGGTGTACTTTGGACAAAAGCCTCAATCTCATGGTTTTGCAAGGCTTCTAATCCATCCTGAGCAGTCCCATATGACTGGAATTGTATACGCTCCTGTTGTAAATACTGTGCACTGGGGGTATCCTGTACTGTCCCTGTTTTTAGAAATCGTAAATCTTCAGGGACTGCAATGGTCCCGCTCTTTCCCATGCCTACCGCTGAGACAATGGTCGCCGTCAGACTGGAGGTTATAGCCATGGCAAGGAGCATCCACAATAGGGCAAGGGTTCTGCCCAGGAATGTAACTGGCGCTTTATCACCATATCCTATCGTAGTCATAGTGACGCCAGCCCACCAGAAGCCGGCGCCAATCCCTTGCAGAGGATTCCTTTTTCCCCCGAAATTCTCCTCGTTGGACTTTCTCTCAATAACCCAGATCAGTATCCCAACAATCCCTAAAATTGCTGAAATCCAGAGGACAATACTGAAAAATCGCATGGTAAACACTGCTTTAGCAATACTGACAAGACTACGACTCTGATGACCTGCTACACCCAGGGTAGCAGCATGGTAAATATGAGAAAAATCCACTTTGTTGGCATCCTCAGGTATGGCATCCACACAAAGTGCCAAATCGATTGTCCCCTCTCGGATGAGGCTAATGGTAGCTTCACGATCGATCTCCCGGAAAGTATATTCCAGTTGAAGCTCTTCAGCTATTCTTCTCCAGAGAGCCACACTGATTCCATGCCACTGATCGTTCTCTTCCTTGATGATGTAGGGTGGGTAGTGGCTTATACCAACGACAATCTCCTTTTCAAAGAAGGAAGGTTGGTCATTGAACAATTGTGCTGATGATAATGCTCTAGGCTGTTGAAAAAATAAAATAATCAGTACGAATAAATGCATTGTGTTTTGTTGAAGCAGGAAGCAGTAACCCTTGGTTCTATAAATCCTTTAAAAAGTTAACAGGCTCCTTTTCATAAAGTTTACAGGCAGCCCGGGGTGGATGTCAATAGTAGGTTTAAATTGTTATCTTTGGCCTTTTATCAAATTTCTTGAAGCATGGAAATAATCCCGGCCATAGATATTATAGGAGGGAAATGTGTTCGTCTGACCCAGGGAGATTATCAGCAAAAAAAGGTATACCACGAAAATCCGCTGGAAATAGCCCGTCAATTTGAAGATCATGGTATTCGGCGACTGCATCTGGTAGACCTGGACGGTGCCAAAGCACAGCATGTGGTAAATCACAATGTGTTGACACAGATTACCCGGCACACTCACCTGAAAGTTGACTTTGGGGGAGGTATCAAATCTGAAAAAGACCTACAGTCCGTCTTTAAAGCAGGCGCACATCAGATCACGGGTGGCAGCATCGCTGTTAAACAACCGGAGGTATTTCTCCAATGGTTACAACAATATGGCAGTGACAAAGTGATTTTGGGTGCCGATGCCAGAAACAGGAAAATAGCTATCAGCGGCTGGCAGGAAGAGGCGGAAAGGGAAGTAGTGGAATTCATTCAGGAGTACCACAGCAAGGGAGTAAAATATGTGATCTGTACGGATGTTGCCAAAGATGGTCTGTTACAGGGCCCTTCTGTGGCATTGTATCAGGAAATCTTACAGCAGATACCAGGATTGCAATTAATTGCCAGCGGTGGCGTTTCTTCCTTACAGGATCTTTTTCAGCTTCAGCAGATAGGGGTTTACGGCGTAATCATCGGGAAGGCGCTGTATGAAGGGAAAATAAAATTGTCAGAGCTGAAGGAATTTTTATAACTTACCCGCTTAATTGTACAGCATGCTTACCAAAAGAATTATCCCTTGTCTGGATGTAAAAAATGGGAGAACCGTCAAGGGTGTAAATTTCGTTGAATTAAGGGATGCGGGCGATCCGGTAGCATTGGCTAAAATCTATGCGGAAGAAGGTGCTGATGAGTTGGTATTTCTGGATATCACCGCCACGGTGGAAAAAAGAAAAACATTGGCAGCATTAGTCAAGAAGGTAGCCGAGCAGGTGAACATTCCCTTTACCGTGGGAGGAGGCATTTCTTCCAGAGAAGATGTGGAAACCATGCTCTATACCGGAGCCGATAAAGTGTCCATTAACTCAGCGGCGGTGAATCGTCCGGAACTGATAGAAGAATTAGCCGCCAACTATGGAAGTCAGTGTATTGTCGTAGCCATAGACACACGATTTGTCAATGGCAGGCATGTGGTGCATACCCACGGAGGGCGATACCCCACTGAGGTTGAAACTTTCGCCTGGGCCAAAGAAGTACAGGAACGGGGAGCGGGAGAGATACTGCTTACTTCTATGGACCATGATGGGACCAAAAAAGGATTTGCGCATACGCTGACCGCTCAGCTGTCGGATGCGTTGACCATACCCATCATTGCCTCGGGTGGAGCTGGAACGATGGAGCACTTTATGGACGTTTTTACCTTTGGAAAAGCAGATGCCGCCCTGGCGGCGAGTATATTTCACTATAAAGAGATCCCTGTTCCCCAATTAAAAGCATATTTACAGCAACACCAGATTCCTGTGCGCATTGTCGCCTAACAGTATGACTTCAAATTCAACAAAATCATTGGAAAATCTATCTTTCTTACAGGAATTAGCGACCCTCATCAGCCAAAGGAAACAGCTGGCGCAGCAGTCCACCGAAGCGTCAAACTCCTATACCGTAAGCTTATTTCGTGAGGGAATCAATAAAATTGCACAAAAAGTAGGAGAAGAGGCTGTGGAACTTATCATTGAAGCGAAAGATGATAATACCGATCTTTTCAAAAATGAAGCAGCGGATCTGCTCTATCATTTGCTGGTTTTGCTGGAAGCTAAATCTGTGAGTCTACAGGAGGTGGTGAATGTGTTGAAGGCCCGACACCAACCCTAACCATTTTCATTATCTTTCAATTCTATGTATCACATATTGTCAATATGAAATTCTTTCAAAGTCTTTTAGGGATAGGAATGTTTACCCTGTTTACGATGGGAGTCGCTCATGCACAAGAGGAAGCAGTCAGTGTCAGTGATTCCGTCAATTCTTCTGCCAGTGAGCAGAATCCAGTGCTCAGCCCTGATGGTCAGGTGCTTTATTTTACGCGTCAGCATCATCCGGACAATGCGGGAGGCAAAAAAGATGGAGGTGACATATGGTATAGTACCCTGCAATCCGACAATACCTGGTCGGCAGCCAAAAATATGGGACGTCCGCTCAATAATGCCCAGGTGAATAGTATCATAGGCTTTGCAGACAACGGACAAACCCTATTGCTGCAGGGGCATTATCTTTCTGGAGGCAAGCAACCCAATACCCAGGGAATTTCCATCACCAAAAAAACCGCTCAGGGCTGGAGTGATCCGCAGCCTTTACAGATTCCCTATTACTACAACAAGTCGGATCATAACAGCGGAACGCTGCATACCGGAGGAAATATCATGATTGTCGCTTTACAATCCTATGATTCCAGGGGAGCCGAAGATTTGTATGTCTTGTTCCGGCAGGCCGATGGCAGCTGGACCAGTCCCAAAAATCTGGGCAAAGATATTAACACAGAGTATCAGGAAATGACTCCCTTTTTAGCTCCTGATGGAAAAACACTTTTTTTTGCCAGCAATGGGTATGAGGGTTTTGGTAGCCGCGATATTTTTATGTCGGTGCGGTTGGATGACAGCTGGAAAAGATGGTCCAATCCGAAAAATTTAGGGGCTTCCGTCAACACGGCTGGCACTGAGTTATATTATTTCTTACCGGAAGAAGGTGATTTCGCCTATCTCACTTCCACACAAAACAGTGATGGCCTGGGTGATATCAAACGGGTTCGTATACGTCCGGAAACTTTACAGGTGAGAGAAGCCACCGATAGCTTACCGGTAGCGCCCGTCCTCGTAACAGAAGAGATACCTGAAGAGACAGCGGTTCCGGAAGTGAAAAAAATGAGAATTCAGGGGGTGGTTCGCAACAAAGAAACACAGCAACCGGTGCCCTCGCGCATCGCCTATCAGGTGCTGCAGGATGATGGCCTTTCTACCCGGGAAGAAATTCAAACCGATCGGGAGGGTAACTTTTCTTTGTTATTAGAACCCGGTAACAATTATGAGCTAAGCGTGAGAGCCGATGGATTTATCAGTCAGAAGGACAGAGTTCTCCTTTCAGAAGATTCGTTGAATCAGGCTGTGCCCAGAGATTTCTTACTGACACCCATAGAAGTAGGAGCTACGGTAAATCTTCAGGACGTATTGTTTGACAGAGGGACGGCTGAGATGTTACCCGGTTCTACGGAAAATCTGGATGAAGTGGTCACATTTCTCAAAGAAAATGCCAGTGTTTACATAGAAGTGAAAGGGCATACGGACAATCAGGGACGGGCTGATCTGAATATGGCTTTGTCCAAAGAAAGAGCCAAGGTGGTGAAAGACTATCTGGTTTCACAAGGGATTGAAACGGAAAGAATTTCTGACAAGGGCTATGGGGGCACCCAACCCATTGCCAGTAACGCCATAGAGGAAGAACGCAAGAAAAACCGTAGAGTGGAATTTACCATTGTAAAAAAATAATCACCCATCATTCCAATTCACTCCCAAAAGCATGCATGGCCCTGTTAAAATCCTGAAAACGGAAATCCTTTCCGACAACTGGTATGTGTTAAAGAAGGTCACCTATGACCTGCAGCAAAAAGATGGTACCTGGAAGACCCACAGTCGGGAGGCTTATGACAGAGGAAACGGAGCTACCATTCTCCTGTATAATAAAGCCTTGGGTACGGTCATTCTCACCAGACAATTCCGCCTGCCTACTTATATCAACGGTAATGCAACGGGTATGATGATAGAAGCCTGTGCGGGCTTGCTGGACAAGGATAATGCTGAAGACTGCATTCGACGGGAGACAGAAGAGGAAACAGGCTATCAAATCTCTGAGGTGCGTAAGGTGATGGAAGTGTATATGTCGCCAGGTTCGGTGACAGAAATTCTTTATTTTTTTGTAGCTGCCTATACCAAAGATATGAAAGTACACCAGGGAGGAGGGGTGGCAGAAGAAGAAGACATTGAGGTGTTGGAGTTACCCTTTGAAAAAGCCTGGCAAATGGTAGAAAAGGGAGAGATCAAAGACGGCAAAACCATCATGTTACTCCAGTATGCGAAAATACATCAATTGCTATGAACTCACCATCCCTGATGATTTTGGTAGCCGGTCCGTATCGGTCAGGCACCCAAGACGACCCCATCCGCATTGAAGCCAATGTAAAACATATGACTGAGATCGCCTGGCAGGTTTACCAAAAAGGGCATCTGCCGGTATTAGGCGAATGGTTCGCACTCCCTTTGATACAAACGGCTGGTTCTCAGACTATTGGCGATGACATCTTCAACCAAATCTTTCATCCGGTAGCCATTCAATTGTTGGATCGCTGTGATGCGGTTTTAAGAACCGGTGGCCCTTCCCAGGGAGCTGATGAAATGGTCAGGATCGGGAGAGAAAAAGGAAAAAGAATTTTTGTACAGGTACAAGACATCCCTGATGTAAAGTCTTCCTAGCACTTTTCAACAGCAAAGTGATCTGGTATTGGGAAATCTGAAATAATTTACGGAAATTATATACCATGCTACCCTTAACTTGATAAGGCTATGTTACAATGGTATACTACTTTCCTGCTTATTTTTTTATGCTCCTTAGGACATGCCGCTTCCATCCTCATCCCCATGGATGAAACACAAAGTAATCATTTGAAAGCCTATGGCATTGCTTACTTTACTTTCCAGCAAGAGATGGAAGTGGACTGGCTCCTGAATTACCGCGGGGGCAGTTTTCTGATAGACCATTCTGCTGCTGTCATGGGTGAATGTGAAATCAGAGGCGTTAGCTATGAGCTTTTGTCCACTGCCAAAACCCAGGCGCTGCTTCAGGAAATTGCCTCACCCAGTGTCAATATGAATGCCATCAAAATGGAGCGGGCTCCCAAGATTGCGGTGTATTCTCCCAAGAACGAGTTCATTGAGGATGAGACCGATGCCGTCATTGCCGTATTGGATTATGCAGAAATTCCCTATACGCTGCTCTATGATGAGGAAGTATTGTTGGATGCCCTGCTTGAATTTGATTGGCTGCATCTCCACCATGAAGATTTTACCGGGCAGATCGATCGTTTCCTATGGCGGGAATCCAATTTTATGGAAGCCAAAATGCAGGAAGCGACGGCCCATAAGATGGGGTTTACTACAGTCTCTGCCATGAAGTTTGAAGTGGCGAAAAAAATCAGAAATTTTTGTGCGGCGGGTGGCTATTTGTTTGCCATGTGCTCAGGGGCTGAAACCTTTGACATTGCCTTGGCTGCCAACGGCATGGAGATAGGGAGCGGTGATCCTTATGAAGATGATATTGATCCTGTTATTCAGAAGGGGCTGGATTTTACCAAATCCTTTGCTTTTGAAAATTTTACCCTGGAGCCGGGTCATTCCAGACGATATTCTGACATCAATACGGGGCGTCTCAGCTTTTATCAGCCTACGGATGAATATTTTACTCTCTTTGACTTTTCTGCCAAGTGGGACATCATTCCCAGCTTGCTCATCCAAAACCATGAGCATGTCATCAAAGAATTTGTCGGCAGGACCACCGCCTTTAATAAAGATCTGGTGAAACCGGAAGCATTGATCCTGGGAGAAAATAGCGATGCCAAAAGGGTACGTTATATTTATGGAGAATTCGGAAAGGGACATTGGACCTATTACAGTGGCCATGATCCGGAAGGCTCACCAGGTCGGGGACGGCGTTGGTACCTTGATCTGAATTTATACCCTCATTCACCGGGTTACCGGTTGATCCTCAACAACGTATTGTTTCCTTCAGCGCAAAAAAAGAAACAGAAAACCTGAAAGGGTTCTTTGCGTAATGCAGCGTATATGATTTCCATTGACGATCTGAATGAAAAGTTAGCGAAGGAAGGGTATGTGATCTCCACAGATAAAGATAAGATAGATATGGAATGCGTGTATGCGTATCTTCATCAGGAGTCATACTGGGCCAGCGGCATCCCCAGACAGGTGGTAGAGGCCTGTGTGGAGAACGCTTTGTGTTTTGGTATTTACAAAGATAATGTACAGGTTGGCTTCGCCAGAATCATTTCCGATTACGCCACCTTTGCCTACTTAGCCGATGTGTTTGTGATAAAAGCGCACAGAGGCAAAGGATTATCCAAAATCTTGCTCCACCATATCAAACAACATCCAAAACTACAGGGGTTGAGAAGGTGGATGCTGGCCACAGCTGATGCCCATGCTTTGTACACGCAGTTTGGGTTCAGCGCTTTGTCTGATCCTGAAAGAATCATGGAGATTGTCAAACCCTATCTGCCGGATAATAACAATGCCAATACCCCATCCAATACATCAAAGTGAAGAAACCTGAAGGTAGCAATCCTCAATTGTCTTTCTGTAAATTCCTGTCGGTATTTTTGTTGGAAGCTACACATCCCAAGCTGTTCTCAGCTTATATTTTGTGAAAAGAAACCTTGTAATCATGGCAATTTTTGTAATTTTAGGCCAGTTTTAATGAATGATCACTACCAACTAAAACCTTAATGAAAATGATTTGTGAACCTTCCTGTACTGCCAATTTTTTTTCTTCCATTAAGAAAGGCCTGTCTTACCAGGTAATAGCCTGTATCGTGGGATTGTTGTTTTACTTGACGGCTTGTCAGTCGGGTTCAGAGCAGCAGGAGACCAGTCAGGATGCTGCGGGTCCCGGTATAACCAAAGAATCATTCGGACAAACGCAGGATGGTGAAGCTGTGGATCTGTATACCCTGACCAATGCCAATGGCGTAGAGGCGAAAATCAGCAACTTTGGTGGGGTAGTTGTTTCCTTAAAAGTGCCCGATAAAAATGGCACGATGGAGGATGTGGTGCTAGGCTTCGATTCGCTGGCTCCCTATGAAGATGAATCTCCATTTTTTGGCGCACTGGTCGGTCGGTATGGAAACCGTATCGCAAAGGGTAAATTTACACTGGATAACCAGGAATATACCCTGGTGCAGAACAATATGGGTAACCACCTGCATGGCGGGACGGAGGGATTTGATAAAAAAGTATGGCAAGCCGAAGAAGTCAGGGAAGACAGTGCGGTAGGCTTAAAACTGACCTATGTGAGCCAGGATATGGAAGAAGGGTATCCGGGTACACTCAACGTAGAAGTGGTGTATACGTTGCGCAATGATGATGCGTTGGCCATCGATTACAATGCCACTACCGATAAGAAAACCATTGTGAACCTGACCAACCATTCGTACTTCAATCTGAGCGGTCAAACCCGGCGGGATATTCTGGATCATGTGGTGATGATCAATGCGGATCAGTTTGTGCCTGTAGACAGCACTTTAATTCCTACGGGTGAACTGCAGCCGGTGGAAGGGACTCCCTTTGATTTCCGTGAGCCCACACCCGTTGGTGAACGCATCGAGGATGAACATGAGCAGATCCAGTTCGGCGGAGGGTATGACCATTGCTGGGTAATCAACCAGGAAGGTAATGGATTGACGCTGGCAGCTACTGTTTTTGACCCCAACAGTGGTCGGTTTATGGAAGTCTTGACGACCGAGCCTGGCGTTCAGTTTTATACCGGAAATTTTCTGAATGGTTCTTTGACAGGAAAATTTGGCGTCGCCTACGAAAAACGGTATGGTCTATGCCTGGAAACAGAACATTTTCCGGATTCACCCAACCAGGAAAATTTTCCTACTGTGGTGCTCAATCCGGGAGAAACCTACCAAACTACTACAGTGTATAAATTTTCGGTGAAGAATCAGCAGTAAAAGCGCTGGAATTTTCAGGAAGGTAGAGGCATCACTCAGCTTAGTGCGAAAGCGGGTTTACTTTGGTGGGTTGTTTAAAAAATACCCGGAAAGTGGACCCCTCGTTCGGTTTACTTTGAACTTCTATCTTGCCTCCGGCATTTTCAACGATTTTTTTAACGATATACAGCCCCACCCCAGACCCTTCCACGTGATCATGGAGCCTTTTAAACATTGCAAATATTTTGCTTTCATTCGTCAGGTCCATGCCCAACCCATTATCTGCTACCGATAGGATTTGATAATGATCTTCCCTGTAACAGTCAATTCTGATCATTACCTTACGATGGGGCGATCTATATTTAATAGCATTGGACAGTAAATTATAGACAATACTCCTGGCATTTTTCGCTGAAAAGCGAATAGGAAAACATTCGTCCATGTTCAAAATAAATTCAGCTTCCGCTTGTTCGATCTGGTTGGCAAGGTCTAGCATCACCTCATGGATGATTTGTATAAGATCCACCTGGTGGATATCGATGCCCATTTCTTCGCGCTGAATTTTGGTAATTTGGGTGAGATCATTCAAAGTCTTTTTAAAGCGCTCAATAGAATCGCTGATAAGCCCAAAAAGTTTGACAATCATAGGCGTATGCCGGCTCTCTTCTGAAAGATGTCGCATAATGGCACTCATCAACCCTTCTATATTAGAGATGGGTGCCCGTAGATCATGGGAAGCCGTATAGATAAAGTTATCCATATCGGCATTGATATAGCTCAGCTGCTGGTTGCTAATAGCCAGGTCTTCATTGCTGGCCTGTATCTCTTCATTGGCCGAGGCCAGTTCCTGATTGGCAGCGGCCAGTTTCTGGGCAAGCACCTGTGCCTCTTTTTCTCGTTCTTCAATTTTCTGCCGTGCTTTCACCTGATCTGTTACATCATAGGCAAAAACCAAGACCCCTTCAATGTCACCTTGCCGATTGTGGCGCGCCTGATAAGTGAATGTAAAATATATCTCTTCCAGAGGACCTTCCTGATGACGGGCCAACATCAAAGGAAATTCTTGTGCAACAAAAGTTCTTCCGGTTAGATAGACTTTTTTCAGGATAGCCGGAATGGGAGAATTGGCCAGTTCAGGTAAAGCTTCCAGCAATGTTTTACCCATTAATACTCTTCCGGGAAAAATCTGTTGATAGGCAGGATTAACCAATTGAAAAACCATGTCTTGTCCCTGCAGTATGACAATGGGAGCTGGGGCTTCCATGAATAAAGTATGCAGTATTTGTCGCTGACGTTCCGCTTCATGCTGAGCCTGTTTTAAGGCTTTGGTTCTGGCAGCCACTCTTTCTTCCAGCTCAAAATTTAATTCTTCCAGGGCATGCTTGGCTAGCGACAGATCTTCATTGGCAGCTCTGAGTTCTTCGTTGGTAGCGGCCAGTTCTTCATTGAGAATCTGCACGTTCTTACGGCTGTTGTCCGCCTGTTTTCGGGCCACCACCTGGGCGGTTACCTCGTAGGCAAAGACCAGTATCCCATTAATCTCACCATGAAAATTCCGGGTAGCCTGATAAACGAAATTATAAAAATTTTCCCCCAGTCTACCAGAGTTGTTATGGTCTAACTGCACTTTCATCTCATTGGCATAGAAAGTTTCTCCGGTTTGATAAACATCGTCCAAAAGCTGATAGATAGGCTGATCTACTAATTCAGGCATGGCTTCCCGAATGGGTCTCCCCAGCAGTTCCCGGTCTCCTACCAGTTGCTGGTAGGGTGGATTCACCAGTTTAAATACATGGGAAGGACCTTCAAACATACAAATCAAGGCGGGAGCCTGCATGAAAATTGACTGCAGATTTTTTAGCTCCGAATCAGCTTTCAGGAAGTCGGTTTGTTTCTGGGCTAATTGGTTTTTTAGCTGTTGGAGATTATTGAATTGTTCGGTAACGTCGTTTACCTGATGAAGAATATAAAGCAAAGCTCCCTCCTCATCCAGCACCGGCGTATTGACAGATTGCCAATATTGTACTTCAGACTTTGTGTTTTGGGATAGTAACCAGGTAATGGGAAGTAAATCCATTTGATGGGGGCGACGGGTGTCTATGACCTTTTGCAAAGAAAATTTCAGGTTTTTGCTAAAATGGGCCTGAAGCAGGTGGTCGGTATCAGGAAAAATCTCAAAGACATCTCTACCTAACACCTCCTGCCTGTCTGAAGAAGTAAGGGTTAGGTAAGCATCGCTGGCTGTTAGCACGTTCAGCGTCGGTGAAAGTACCAGATAGGGATCCGGAATCGTCTCAAAGACCTTTAATATTTCAGGAATAAAAGCAGACTTTTGGGTCATATACAGCTTTTTTGGCAAAATTAGAAAAATATTTGCGGTTTGAAATCAAGTAGCACCCACAACAATCTGTAGAGGCTATCATGATGAAGTATTCCAACCTTAATCAAATTTCAGCTTACCCTTCCAATCATTTTTTAAAGGCTCTTCATCTTATAAATTTTTCCGTCAAAACCACAAATAAAGAGTTCATTTTGAGCATTGACACCAAAGGATGAGATAGCAAAATTTGCATCAATAATCTCAGTATTAACCGGATTAGCAGGATTGCTCACATCCAGCGCCCAGATCCGACCTGAAGCGTAATCAGCAAAAATATATTTACCTGTCAGTTCGGATAGTGTAGGTCCCCGATACACAAATCCACCGGTAATGGATACATCTCCCTGGCTGTGATCATACTCCCAAACAGGCAGAATGACCTCAGCAGTATCACAATTATTGCGTGGCTCAAAACAGTGAAAACCCTCGGTGATGTTCCAACCGTAATTTCCTCCTTTTTCAATAATGTCGACTTCTTCGTACATGTTTTGCCCTACATCACCCGTCCAGAGTTGTTGGGTCTCCGGATCAAAACTGAACCGCCAGGGGTTTCTTAATCCATAAGCATAAATTTCTTCTTCCAGTCCTTCATTGGTGTTGACAAAAGGATTATCGTTGGGGATGCCGTAATTTTTCCCATTCTCCGGTCGATCTACATCTATGCGGAGAATAGAGCCCAACAGGGTTTTTCTGTTTTGTCCATGATCCTGAGGATCTCCACCTGCACCACCATCACCCACTGCGATATATAAATACCCATCGGGTCCGAAAGAGACCTGACCTCCATTGTGATTGTCATAAGGTTGATCGTATTCTAACAAGACCAATTCACTTTCTCTCAACGCCTGATCCGGATTATTGGGTGATACCTGGAATCTGGAAATTCTTGACCGGGAGGGATTGTTAATGGTATAATTTACATAAAAGTACCCATTGTTCTGATAATCAGGATGAAAGGCTAATCCCAATAAGCCTTCTTCATTGCCAGCGTCATCTACCGGGCCAGAAACATCCAGAAAGGTTTTCTTCGTACTGCTGGCATGATCGTCTTCAAAAACACTAATCACCCCTCTCTGTTCTACGACGAATATTCGATTACTGCCATCGCCGGGGTGCTGATAATCCACTGGTCTGGTAAAAGTCAAAGAAGGGTAGGCAGCTTCAAGCTGATACTTGAGTTGAATAGGAGTTCCCTGCTTAGGATCCATCCCATCATTGCAGGAGAGCAACGACAATGAAGTGCTGAAACCTGCTATCAATAACAAAGTGGCTAAAAGAGTACTATGCATGTTGAACAATTTATTTACCTGTTAACCAACAAATTCACTATAGGTTTGCAGTTACTAGGAAAACCTAATTGAGGGCTCCCTACTTTTTGGCAATTATTCATAACCAATGTGCCTTCCCAAGGTTACACTCCCAAAGTGCAGACTGAAAAAGAACAGATAATATTTTTTCACCAATATAAAGAAAGAGGAAAATGAAAAATTTTAATGATGAACTCACTTTTACCTTTTCTGACGGTGTGACCATCAACCGGTTAGGATTTGGTGCGATGAGAATTACCGGGAAAGGTATTTGGGGAGAACCGGATGATCCTGCAGAAGCCAAAAGAGTTTTGAAAAGGGCTTTGGAACTTGGCGTAAATTTTATCGATACGGCAGATTCCTATGGACCTGAGGTGAGTGAGAGGATTATCGGAGAGACCTTGCATCCCTATCCGGATCAGCTGGTGATTGCCACCAAAGGGGGATTAGTACGAGGAGGACCTGATGATTGGCGTGCCAATGGCAAACCCAAGCATCTGAGAGAAGCCCTGGAAGGCAGCCTGAAAAGACTGAAGAAGGATATTATCTATTTATATCAGTTTCACAGGCCGGATCCTGAAGTCCGTTTTGAGGAATCTATCAGTACTTTGGCTGATCTGCAAAGAGCAGGAAAAATCAAACATATTGGTTTGAGTAATGTAAGCGTAGAACAGATCAAAAAAGCCAGGGAAATGGTAAAAGTTGTTTCTGTACAAAACAAATATAACCTGGCCGGCCGAAAGCATGAAGAAGTGTTAAATTACTGTGAAAATGAAGGCATTGCTTTTATTCCCTGGTACCCATTGGATACGGGGCAGTTAGCGGGTAAGGAGAGTCCTTTGGAAAAAATTGCCCGGGAATATGAGGCCACTCCCAGTCAGATTGCCCTGGCCTGGTTACTGCATCGTTCCCCGGTCATCTTACCCATTCCGGGAACATCCAGTGTAAAGCATTTGGAAGAAAATATGAAGGCTTCCAGTATTACGCTGGATCAAAAAGCGATGGAAACACTCAACAATATTCATGCATCCTGAGAAAGGGGAATATAGGTTGTTTGATTACAATGGGGAGGAACACTAACCATTAAGCAGAACTTCATATAAAAAAAAGAACTCCATAAAAGGAGTTCTTTTCTATTTCATCAGGCTTTTCCTTCCAGTTTGCGGATGAGGTTCAGCGCTGAACCTGCTTTGAACCATTCAATCTGGTTCTCATTATAGGTATGATTAGCAGTGATGACATCCTCTGACCCATCAGCATGCTTGAATTTTAGTTTAACAGGTTTATTAGGAGCCAGTTGATCCAGATCCAATGTCTCAATTACATCGTCTTCCTGCACTTTGTCGTAATCGGCCGGATTGGCAAAAGTTAAACCTAACATGCCCTGTTTCTTTAAATTGGTTTCATGGATACGGGCAAAAGACTTCACCAGGATAATGCGCACACCCAGGTGGCGGGGTTCCATGGCTGCATGTTCACGGGATGAACCCTCACCATAGTTTTCATCACCAACCACGATGGTTGGAATACCTTCTTTTTTATAAGCTCTGGCCGTATCAGGCACTGCACCATAATCACCAGTCAGCTGATTCTTCACTTTGTTGGCTTCCTTGTTATAGGCATTGATAGCGCCAATAAAGCAATTGTTTGAAATGTTATCCAGATGACCTCTGTATTTAAGCCAGGGACCTGCCATGGAGATATGGTCGGTAGTACATTTGCCAAACGCTTTCAGCAATAGTCGCATACCTGTGATATTCTGACCATCCCAGGATTTGAAAGGATCCAGCAGCTGTAATCGGTCTGAATCCGGACTGACGATCACCTCCACTTGGCTGCCATCTTCAGCAGGAGCCTGGTAACCAGCGTCTTCTACTGCGAATCCCTGGGGAGGTAACTCTATGCCATGAGGTTCTTCCAGCATTACCTCTTCACCATTCTCATTGGTCAGCGTATCTTTCAGAGGATTGAAAGTGAGCCTTCCGGCAATGGCTAAAGCGGTTGTGAGCTCGGGGGAGGTTACAAAAGAATGCGTATTCGGGTTGCCATCGTTTCTTTTGGCGAAGTTCCTGTTGAAGGAAGTAACAATCGTATTTTTTCTGTTAGGATCTTTGCTATGTCGCGCCCATTGTCCGATACAAGGACCGCAGGCATTGGCTAAGACCACGCCACCCATTTGCCCGAAAGTATCCAGCAATCCATCCCTTTCAGTGGTATACCGTACTTGTTCAGAACCTGGAGTAATGGTATACTCTGATTTGGCTTTCAGTTTTTTGTCTACTGCCTGCTTGGCGATGGAAGCGGCACGGGTGATATCCTCATAGGAGGAGTTTGTACACGAACCAATTAATCCTACTTCAATTTCTTCCGGCCAGCCATGTTCCTTTACAGCTTCAGCCAGTTTGGATATAGGCCAGGCCAGGTCTGGGGTAAAAGGACCATTGACATGGGGCTCTAATTCAGACAGATTAATTTCTATGAGTTGGTCATAATACTTCTCAGGATTTTTCTCTATCTCCGGATCAGCTCGCAAATGTTCTTTTACTTTTTCAGCTTCCATAGCCACATTTTCCCGGTCGGTGGCCATCAGATAGTCTTTCATCTTGTCGCCATACCAAAACAGGGAAGTCGTAGCACCGATTTCTGCACCCATATTACAGATTGTGCCTTTACCAGTACAGGAAAGTGAATCAGCCCCTTCTCCGAAATACTCTACGATAGCACCGGTTCCACCTTTCACTGTTAGAATACCTGCTACTTTGAGTATAACATCTTTGGCAGAGGTCCAGCCACTGAGCTTACCGGTTAGCTTCACGCCTATCAATTTAGGAAACTTTAATTCCCAGGCCATGCCAGCCATCACATCTACGGCATCCGCTCCACCGACTCCGATGGCTACCATACCGAGTCCGCCTGCATTGGGTGTGTGAGAATCCGTTCCTATCATCATACCACCCGGAAAAGCATAATTTTCCAACACTACTTGGTGAATGATGCCGGCTCCTGGTTTCCAGAATCCTATGCCATATTTATTGGATACGGAGGAAAGAAAATCATAGACCTCTTTGTTTGTGTTGATGGCTTTTTCCAGGTCTTGGGCAGCCCCCACTTCTGCCTGGATCAGGTGGTCGCAGTGGACGGTGGAAGGCACAGAAGCCTCTTGTTTACCGGCCTGCATAAACTGGAGCAAGGCCATTTGTGCGGTGGCATCCTGCATGGCTACCCGGTCAGGTTTGAATTCCACATATGACTTTCCTCTTCCATAAGTTTCAGTAGGTTCTCCCTGGAAAAGGTGTGCGTATAATATTTTTTCAGTCAGTGTGAGTGGACGTCCCACAACCTGACGTGCTTTTTTAATACGGTCACCCAAATGAGCGTATACTTCTTTGATCATATCAATATCAAAAGCCATACTATAAAAGTTTTAAGTGTAAGATTAAGAGTACTGAATGCAAAAATAAGGATTCAGTTGGAAAACGGTAATATTTTATTCACCTCCCCTATAACTAATTACGTAGAAAGGAAGGGGAAGGTATAGTCTGTTACTCTCCGGAGAAATTACTGTAAAAGACAATCCTGTGCTATCTGTGAATTATACAGCTTCTGTTCTGATAGATCCATTGTAAGTGTCGAAACTTGCTGCTAGCATTGAAATACAATGTAGTGTTATACTTTCACTGGCTCAATTAATTATAAATGAAGGAGCAATTCATCCTGCATTTATTTGATAAATGTAAGGCAGATTTAGTAATTTAAGTTAAAATAAGAGATTGAACAATTGCTGTTTTTAGGAGATCTAATAATGAAATTTAACCCTTGACATCTTATGATTATTCATAATGAAACCGTAGCACAAACAGGTGAACCTATTGGCAAGGCCAAAAAAGTTTTGGTCATGTTACATGGGAGGGGAGATCAGGCAAAGAATTTTATTCATTTGGCCAAAGAGTTGACCCTGCCTGGTTTTGCAGTCCTGGCACCACAAGCCATACAGAATACCTGGTATCCCTATAGTTTTCTGGCGCCCTTATCTAAAAATGAACCACAACTTTCCCTGAGCTTATCCGGTTTATCGGAGCTTATGGACGACCTGGATGGTCTTAGTGTTCAAAAGAAGGATATTTTCTTTCTGGGATTTTCTCAAGGGGCCTGCCTTGCTTTAGAGTTTTGTGCCCGTCATGCCAACCGGTATGGAGGGATTATTGCCTTTACCGGGGGGCTTTTGGGAGATCAGATAGAGATGGGCTCCTACGCCGGTAATTTTCAGCAAACCCCTATCTTTATTGGGTCCAGTGACCATGATCCTCACGTTCCTGAAGAGCGTATTAACGAATCGGAAGAAATATTGAGCAATCTGGGTGCCAAGGTGACCAAAAAAATTTATCCGGGTATGGGGCATACCATTAACAAGGATGAAATTGATAGGGCAAACGCTATTCTGAACAGAACCTTTGATCCTTCCAATGCTGACTAAATTATAGTTTTCAATTTATTTCTTAACAAACTATCATGGACAGAATGATAAAAGGTATCCATCATGTAACGGCCATTGCCGGCAACGCCAAACGTAATCTGGATTTTTATACCCGTATTCTTGGATTGAGACTGGTGAAAAAAACAGTCAATTTTGATGACCCGGGCACCTACCATTTTTATTTTGGGAATGAGGTAGGAGAACCTGGAACCATTCTTACTTTTTTTCCCTGGGAAGATATTATACAAGGGAGGAGGGGTAGCGGACAGGCTACTGAAACAGCCTTTTCTGTGCCCGGAAATTCATTCGATTTCTGGTTAAAGCGGTTTGACCAGGAGAACGTGATTTATAACAAACCAGCCAAACGATTTGATGAAGAATATCTGACCTTTCTGGATCCTGATGGTCTCAAATTGGAATTGGTTTCTACTAACAATGATACAAGAAAACCTTATACTGGAAATGGAATACCGGCATCTTATGCGATCAAGGGGTTTTACAATGTCACACTTTCTTTGGAGGGTTATGAGAAAACCGCTCAGCTTTTAACTGATCTGTTCGGTTATCAGCTTATCAGTGAAGAGGTAAACCGCTTTCGATTTGCATCAGGTGCACCTGATGGAGCTTCATTGATTGATTTAGTCTGTTTGCCAGATGGGCATAGAGGTCAGGTGGCTGCAGGTTCCGTTCATCATGTGGCATTTCGTGCCATTGACAAAGAAGAACAGTTGTTTTTTCGTGAGAGACTGGCAGATATGAATTTCAATGTTACTCCTCCCATCAATCGTGATTATTTTATGTCTATTTATTTTCGTGAACCTGGGGGAGTATTGTTTGAGATAGCCACAGATTCACCAGGATTTACCATCGATGAACCATTGGAAACTTTAGGAAAAGCATTGAAACTGCCTAGGATGTATGAGCCCAGACGTTCAGACATTGAAAAGGCTTTACCTTCGCTTGATTGATTATCCTCATTATATTACTGCATATCGTATAAATTTTCTGATTCAGGTATGCTATATTTTTTTCTTTTATACCGGTAATCTGTACAATTTTAATCACCGTTTGTCAATTGTGGGCCTAGTGGTTGCGCTTTACCTTCGTAAAGTTGGTTTAACATTCACTTTATTCCTATCACGATGAGTAACGCAACTATTTTTGAAACTTCCTCCGTAATTCCTTTTACTGAAGATTCCCGACTTGATTCAGGTACCAAAGCATTTCTGAAAGTATTAAATGCGGGAGGTGTACCCGTAGAAAGTTTATCAAAAGAAGAAGCTCGCAAAGTTTTGGTAAATGCCCAGGCTTCAGTCAAAGTTGACCTTTCCGGCATTGAAGAATCTGAAAAAACTATCCAAAGTCGAGGGTATACCATAAAGCTTAATATCGTCAGACCTGAAGGTGTGGCAGGAACATTGCCAGTATTCCTTTTTATTCATGGAGGGGGATGGATATTAGGAGATTACCCTACCCATAAAAGAATGGTTCGTGACCTGGTCGTTCTTTCTGGTTATGCGTGCGTGTTTGTGAATTATACACCCTCTCCGGAAGCACATTATCCGCAGGCCATTCATGAAATATACGCTGCTGCTCAGTGGGTTGCCGAGCAGGGTCATGAAATACAGGTAGATGGTAAGAATATGGCTATTGTAGGCAACAGTGTGGGAGGAAATATGAGTACCGTCACCACTTTGATGGCCAAAGAAAATGGAGGACCGAACTTTAAGTTGCAAATATTAATGTGGCCCACTGTGGATAATAATTTTACCACGAAATCTTATCAACAATTTGGAGAAGATCGTTTCCTGACTACTCCATTGATTAAGTGGATGTACGATCAATATACTACTGATCCCAACGAGCGAAAAGAAATCTATGTAGCGCCCTTGCGGGCTACAACCAACCAATTAAGTGGTTTGCCACCTACGCTGATCCAGGTCGCAGAGAGTGATGTTCTACGAGATGAGGGTGAAGCTTATGGTAGAAAACTGGATGAAGCAGGTGTGACTGTCACCACTGTGCGATATAACGGGATGATCCATGACTTCGGTTTATTAAACGGATTGGCTCACCTTCCAACCACTCGCTCTCTTTTTGTACATGCAGCGGCAGCGTTGACAAAGTATCTTGGATGAGGTGTTTAATGTCTATAAAGCAGTGTATTGCTATCATTGAGTAACAACCCTAAATTTCTAAGATACCATGAATACAAATACTCTTTCGCCAAAAAATATTGTTTTTATCACTGGTGCTTTTGTGAGCCATACTTGCTGGGATGAGTGGAAGATATATTTTGAAAACAAAGGATATGCAACCATAGCTCCGCCTTGGCCTTGTAAAGAAGCATCTGCAGACGTATTAAGAAAAAGACAACCTAATGATTTAGATCTGGCTGCTTTGACACTGAATGAACTCATTGATCATTATATAAAAATCGTAAAAAGTTTTCAGGAGAGACCCATTGTGATTGGTCATTCTTTAGGTGGTTTGATCACCCAGATTATTGTCAACCGTGATCTGGCTGCAGCAGGGGTCGCTATCCATTCAGTACCTACTTTGGGTGTTTTTCCGTATGAATTTTCATTTCTGAGAGCCGGGTGGAAAGCTTTAGGTCTATTTTCCTCTCTTAAAAAGACTTATCTGATGTCTTTCAAGGACTGGCAGTACGCTTTTGTAAATGGGATGCCGTTAGAAGAACAGAAAGCAGCCTATGAGGCATATACAATCCCAGAATCTAAATCAGTTGCCAGAGGTGGATTGACCAGTGCCGCGAAGGTCAATTATGATAAACCTCATCCACCACTCTTACTTACCTCCGGTGAAAAAGGGACAATTATTCCCGCTCATCTAAATTTAAGGAATTATAAAAGATATAGGAGAAATGGATCAGTATTAGATTACAAGGAGTTCCCTGGACGTAATCATTTCGTGTTAGGGCAAAAGACCTGGAGAGAAGATGCTGATTATATTTTAGAATGGCTGGAAAAACAGTTTGCTAAAAATGCTATGAAGTCATCAGCGTTCCATTAGAAACTAAAAACTATCATCGTTAGGTTTATTGAATAATAATTTTGTCTGTAAACTGATGATTATCTATTGAAATGGTCACTGTATACATACCTGGTTGCAATTCATGTAGGCTCAAGGTATTATTCTGATTTGAGTGTAAGAAAAGGGTTTTAGTAAGTTTTCCATTCATTTGCATAAAATGAATGGTAGCGTTTTTGAATTCATGGGAGGTGTAAAGCATCCATTGATCGGTAGATTTGTTTATTTTCGGATAAATGTAGGCTGAGGGAGAAAGGGTAGGGGATATGGTTACAACAGGACTATAATAGTATTTTTCATCAAAATCTATCATTTTAAGCCTATAGTAGGTATATCCTTCTGAGGGTGTCAAATCATTATAATAATATTTTTTAGGTAAATGATCATTACCCATTCCCTGTACAGTAGTTAATTTAGAGAAGTACATATTATCGCTGGATCGTTCTACCTCAAAATAATTAAAGTTTGTTTCTCTCTCTGTTTCCCATTTAAGCTGAACTTTAGTGTGGTTTGATTCCGCATTAAAATAAAGTAGGGCAACTGGTAAGGTAGAAGCGCTTGTGAATTTATCCAGGGTTTTTGGCCCGGTTACATCACCACTATAACAACCGCATGACTCACCCCATACGCCGGTACCTGAACTAAACAGGTCTGTACCGGCTATTCCTGAATTGCCCATGAGAATCAGATTGTCGCTATTGGCATCCTCAGCATGAATAGTACCACCATTCTGAATGGTAATTTGTGCATTTTCAGGTAAAAGTAGCTTTGCATTAGGTCTAAATGTCAGTGTATGTCCTGAAGTTATGACCAGCTCAATTACCTCAGAATCTCTTAGATCAATGGTTGCATTATCAGCAATATAGATTTCATGATTTATATAAATATATTCTCTAGACCAACCTGATAAAGCTCCATCTTTCGGAATACTGCCACAACCCCAGGAACTCAATGTATTCCAGTTTCCATTTTGAGAGGAATTACAAGTGTTACTTTGAGATCTCGCATAATGGGACAATATAAGCAACGAGGCACTGATAAGGACAATTTTATATTTCGCTGATGTCATAGTTCCGAAAGAAATATTTTCAGTGAGCAAAATAGATAATAGAATGTCAATCTTTTTCCATAACAAAGAGAATTAAATACATAAGTAATATATAATTTAATATTATTAAAGTGCAAATTCCTGTATGACTAGTCGTCAGCTGAACCCGTAGGTCAAAATAATAAATTGTTATGTAACTAAAATTATGTTAATCAAATATAGAGTCAATAAAAAAACAAAAAGCAAATTCATCTGAGTAAAAGGAGAGAGGAGAAGAGTGGATGTAGAAATTTTATCAATTTAGATTGATAAATAATGCTAGTGTAGTTCGTAATGCTCCAATACTTTAGAGCATATGCTTTTAGCACCTAAGAAAAATTAACCTGAAAGATTTCGATATGATGATTCTTTATGTAAAAATTTCCCACTATAGTTTTTATATAAAATTACGATCAAGAGAATACTTGAATTACCGATTTGAAATGGGATCAATAAGTCAAAATATTGTGATTGGGAAAGCTAAGTTTTGATGAATCAGCTAGATCCAGAATCATAAAGTAGTTTACTAAAGTAGAAGTTAAATATTAAGTAACGTTCACAGCATAGGGAATATAAGAAAAATTTAAAATTTAGGCTATTTTTTTATAGCTATAATAATCTCAGCAGTATCCAGTAGCTGCCAGACACCAGAGAAAAATTAAACTTTCAAGCAATCGGAAGTATTTCAAATTTGAACAAAATAGCCTTAAAGTATATTTTAATGAGGTTCCTTTATGGAATAGACCATTACACAGATTCTTTAAAGAAGCAGTAGATGAATACACTATTGATACATTAATCAATGAATCTTCAGTAACTATTAACCTGATTGCTGATGAAACCTATTTATTATTTGAGATACGATGAAGTTAAGCATTCAACCGTTTGGTTAACAATGATATAATGATAAAAGCTGTATAAGCCAAATAAGAAATATAAACTAACAACTAACATCAAAATATGGAGAAGGAGCTACATAAGTTATTTAACTTAACATAATATATATTATTGAACAAATTCATCGTAATAAATTGGAGTATTACGGGCCTTGATTTAATCTAATTTAACCTCTAATAATTTTAGATATTTTTGATAAGTATGATGATATAAAGCAGATTGATCAGCATTAGGTGCAAATGTTTTAGATGGCTTTGACTTTGTTTCTAAAGTGTTAGTTTTTCCCAATGCATAAGCACCTAGCAAAACCGCTCCACGGTCTGTACCATGACTACTTTCTGATATATATACAGGTAGATTGAATATATCAGAAATCATTTGTACAATAAAGTCAGAACGAGTTAATCCTCCATCTGCCCATATGGCTTTAATTTTTTTTGAAGCAGCTGCCTGAACACCCTGGCTTATGGTTAGAATATTAAAGACTATCCCTTCCAAAGCAGCCCTGGCGAAATGAGTACGGTTGTGTAGACTTTGCACTCCATAAAATCGCCCTACTTCGTTTTCATTCCAAACCGGAGATCTTTCTCCATATAGATAAGGGACACATACTAGTCCTTCAGCACCTGGAGTTATATTTTTTACTAATTGAAAAAGTTCTTCTGGTCCAGCTATATCAGGAAACAAATTCTGCAGTAACCAGTCTAAAATAATGCCTCCATTGTTAGTAGGCCCTCCTACAATTCTATATTGTTCAGTCAGCACATAGTTAAAGACTCGCATTTGGTCATCATTTACAAAGTCCTGCACGGTTATTCTAATAGCACCGCTGGTTCCTAAAGTCAAAGTTGCTTCCTCAGAGGTGAGTCCACTGGCACTTAGATTAGCCAAACACCCATCACTGGCACCTAAAATAAAAGGTGTTTCTACCGGGATATTGAATTGCTCTGCTACAGTATTCGGTAAAGAATGCATCAAATGGGTAGTAGGAAATAATTCGGATAGGTGATTCTCTGTGATCCCGCAGAACTCCAGGGCTTCTGGCAACCACATTAATTGATGTATGTCAAATAAACCAGTAGCTGAAGCAATTGAATAATCTATAACAAATCTGTCGAACCATTTAAAGAAAAAATATTCTTTGAGGGATATAAATTTATGGGTATGGTTAAACACCTCCGGTAGATTGTCACGAATCCAGGCAATTTTGCATAAGGGAAGCATGGCATGCAAAGGCGCTCCGGTCCGACTATAAATAAATTTTCCAAGCTCAGTAGATCTGAGAGCTTGCGCATAACTGACACTGCGGGTATCGGCCCAAATAATGGCATTGGTAAGTAATGCACCTTTTTTATCGACAGCTATGATGCTGTGCATGGCAGATGTAAAACATATCCCTGCAATAGGTAGCTGTACGTTTGCTAGAACGTCTGAAATTGTTTCCTGGGTTACACTAAATATTTCTTCAGGATTTTGCTCTCTGTAGCCAACATCAGGCTGAATAATTGAGTATGAGTTTTGTGCCACACCATACTCATGGCCATTATGATCAGCCGCCAAAACTTTCACATTGGTAGTACCAATGTCGACTCCCAGAATAAGTTGATTTATCGACATATGATATTTTATACATATAAGCTTTTCCCCTATTTTTTTGTTTTAAAAAGATCTATTTATTGCTTAACATAACTATAGTTACATAACAAATTTATTATTTAAAGTTAATGACTGCATTATATTTATTTGTTAACTGACAACTACATTACTCAGAACACAGGAACCATTTTACTATTCCCCTGAATAATATCATGAAACTACAATGCCTTATATCAAGAACCTGACGGACCAAATCTTTCTGTTAGAATGGAAGCAGTTGGCAATCCTATATTCACTAAGTGGACAGCTACCTGCTCTACAAAGGAATCTGGACCACATAGATAAGCTAAGGGTGTTTCAGGATATGTATGTAATAACTCCTCAAGGATAGCACGATCCACCCGTCTTTGATAACCAGCCCACTGCTCAGGTATTGAGCGAGTATAGGTCAAATGAATAGCTAGTCTCTCTCCTTCCTGTTGCATTTTCCTGAGTTCCTCCGCATAGATAAGATGCTCCGGAGAACGAACACTGTATAATAGCTTGGTATAATTCATAGCACCAACCGCTGCTCGATGTCTTAAAATCGCCATGAGGGGAACAACACCTGATCCCCCACCAACCAACAACAAAGGTTCCTTTCGCTTAGGTTGCCACACAAAATACTTTCCTATAGGTCCACGGACTTCCAGTTGATCGCCGATCTCAACCACTTCATGCATAAATGAAGACACCTCCCCTTCTGCTAAATTTTCAATAGTCAGCTGAATTTCACCCACTTGTCCGGGCTCTGAAGCAACAGAATAACTTCGCTGAGCCTGATACCCATCCGGTGCGGTAAGACGTATGTCGTAATATTGACCAGCCAGGTGAGCAACCCAATGAGAAAGGGATAAGGTAAAGGTTTTTACCGTCGCATTTTCCACCCTGATATCCTTTACCGTAGCAAGTTGCCAGGAAATAGAAGCGTTATCGTTCATTAGTCACCCTGATATCGTTGTTCTTTCCAGGGATCACCATACATGTGATAACCAAAATTTTCCCAGAATCCAGGACGATTCTGGTCCATCAGCTGTAACCCTTGTATCCATTTGGCACTCTTCCAAAAATAAAGATGTGGCACGACCAAACGGGCGGGACCGCCATGCTCAGCCGCTAAAGGCTGACCCTCAAATTGATAAGCGATGAAAGCTTTCTCCTGGGTTAGATCTGCCAAGGGAATATTGGTAGTATACCCCCCATAACAGTACGCTTTTACAAACAAAGCCTTAGGCGAAATTTCCACATAGGATAAAAGCGTATCTATACTCACTCCCTGCCAGTGTGTATCCAACTTGGACCACTTGGTAACACAGTGTATATCTTTGGTAAAAGACATAGAAGGCAGGGCCTGAAATTCCTGCCAATCCCAGGTTTTAGAAGCGTTCACCAATCCTCGAATAGTAAATCGCCACTCCTCCAGCGAAATAGCAGGAGTAGGACCAGCAGAAAGCACGGGAAAATCTTCTTCCTTATACTGGCCTGGCGGCAGTCGATCAGCCAGTTGGTCACGTTTTTTTCCTAGAAAGCCCCGGGTAAAAAAAGGGTTATCCATACGCTTATTGCTGAGAAGGTTGGGTAGGTCTGACTTCTATTTTACTGGGTAGTGTTCGAGGATGCATGTGCAACAGATCAACCACCATCTGACCTAAATCTTCTATCTGAATTTTCCAATCCTCCTTGGGTTGTTGGTTATTAAAATAGGTTGCTACCGAACCAGGCATGATGGTCGTAACTTTGATCCCATACTGACGGAGATCTAGCATGACCGATTGGGTAAAACCGGTCAGACCAAACTTACTGGCATTATAGGCTGATCCCTTAGGAAAGAAATTGGTGCCAGCCAGACTGGAAATGGTGATAAAATAACCTTTCGTTTTTTTTAAGGCTTCTACGCCTGCTTTGATCGAATAAAAAACGCCAGTCAGGTTTGTGTCTATGGTTTCCTGCCATTGCTCCACAGTGAGATCTTCTATTGCGGCAAAATGACCAAGTCCCGCATTAGCCACTAGAACATCCAGTTGTCCCCATCGTTTCACTACCTGCTCTACAGCTTTTTGTTGTGAAGCAAAGTCGCGTACATCAGCACCGATACCTAGGACCTCTCCTTTTTGGCTAAGCTGACCGGCTACTTCTTCTGCCTTGGCTGCTGATCGGCTGGTGATGGCAACTTTCATTCCCTGTTCAAGTAAGGCTTCCGCAATACCATACCCGATGCCTTTACTGCCACCCGTGATGAGTGCTGTTTTATTTTTTAGATTTTGCATGTGAATCAATATTTGTCTTTTTCTATATAATACCTGTTTCAGACATTATTGTTGCCTGCTGGCCTGTTTGTTTCAGGATTCACATTGATATTGAAGGATCAGGGTTCATACATTTCCATGCTGGTCAGCTCAGGCCCTCCCCCCCGGTTGCCACTACCGGCAGCCATGTAGATGTTACCATTATAAACTGCAGCGCCAGTTCCATGTCTTCCTTTGTTGAGTGGAGGTAGGGTTCTCCATTCAAGAGTATTAATATTTAAGGCTTCCACTTCGTTATGTGCCTCTTCATGCGCAGTACTTTCTCCTCCCAAGACAATCACTTCATCCCCTATGACAACCGATGCAGTGCCTGCTCTTTGGGTAGGAATATCATTGTCCAGTGTTGTCCACGCCCCGGTATTAAAATCATAAACATCTACTTCCGGAATCGTCAGCTCTAAGGTCTGGTTTGTAGCAGCTGAAGAGGTACGTCCTCCCGCCACAAAAATCTTATCTCCGGCGATGGCAGCCTGCACGTGATCCCTTTTATGAGGAGCATCCGGCAGTGTTTTCCAGGTATTGGTCGCAGGGTCATACTCATCAAGCCAGTTCTGATATCCATCGGTATGGCCGTTTACAATACCATCTACCAGATAAAATTTATCATTGTAAATGGCAACCCCCGCTGCGCCTCTCCGACGGTTTTGTGGAATTTCAGGACCCTTTTCCCAGCTATCTGCTTCCGGATCGTAGATATAAATATTGGGGATAGGTTTCTCATCCGGAAACCCCCCAGTGAAAGCACCCATCACATAAATCTTTCCCTGATAAGATACTGCCTGAAAGTGGTGCATCTCCAGGGGCGGTGCATGTCCTTCCGACCAGGTATTGGACTGTGGGTCATAAATATCAACAGGACGGGAACCTCTACCCCCAATTAAATAAAATTTACCATTGGCTTCTGTAAAGGCATTTTCATGACGAGCGGTTGGCTCATTTTGGGTTTGCATGGTTTCCCATTGTGCCGTATCCGTTGAGACAGAGTCATTGGCTGAGGTGTCAGCCGCTTGTTCAGAAGGTCCTGACGAACAAGCCCATTGTCCTGCTATCAGTATACAGATGAATAGGCTCGCAAAAGAAATTTTCATAGTAAGATCAGGTTAGTAGTGTAGAAAAGGATTTGTAGGATTTATCACGGTAATGTTTATTGTTGAAAGCTAACCTCTGCCAACACAGGTAAATGATCGGAAGCATAGGCCCCTGACCGGGCATCTGTCAAAATGCCATGTCTGATTACTTTTACCTTCTCATTCACGAAAACATAATCAATCCGGCCACCCGGCATCTCAGGGGTGACTTCAAAACCACTGAAAGATTGAATGGCACCATAGTGGGGTAACTGACTGACTTCCATCGCATCACTTAATCCACTGTTGACCTGGGTCAGTGTCTCATAGGGTTTTGAATCAGGGGTACTGTTAAAATCACCAGTGAGAATGACGGGTAAATCACCGGCAATTTCTTTTACCTTTTGCTGAATCAGTTTGGCACTTTCTTCCCTGGCTTTCACACCCCTGTGATCAAAATGGGTGTTGAAATAATAAAATTCCTGTCCACCGTTTTTATCTTTCAACTTGACCCAGGTCACCAATCTGACGATATCAGCATCCCATCCCTTGCTGGGTTTCTCAGGTGTTTCCGATAGCCAGAAAGTGCCTTTATCCAATAAAGTAAAAGCCTCTTTACGGTAGAAAATGGGTGAGAATTCCCCGGCTAACTGACCATCATCTCTGCCTACCCCATACCAGTCAAAATCGGTTAATTGGTCCTCCAGGTATTGTACCTGTTCGTATAAGGCCTCCTGCATACCCAACAGATCCACTGCATAAAACTGTATCAGATTGGCGACTCTTTCCTTACGATGTTTCCAGGCATGCTTTCCATCTCCCTCATTGGCATAACGTATATTGAAGGACATCACTTTAAAAGTGGGCATTTCTTTCGGGTAAGCTGGCATTATTGTAAAGGATGAAAAAAGGAATCCCATTCCTAAAAAAATGAGTAAAAGTCGCATAATATTACTGGTTTATAGCTTGGCTGAATGCTTTAATGACTTCAGGGTCTGTGACAGCGATGGTATACTCTGGTAATTGAAGAGTGCCACCCATCGCCACCCTGGAATTTTGATGCTGCATACCGCTATTGATATTTTTCCTGCCTGAAACATGGCACTCTGAAACACCGGTACGTTCTACCAAAGTTTGAATGTTATGCAGGCGAACGCCCCCACCGGCCAGCATGTTGATTCTTCCCGCCGCTTGTTTCACCAGTTTCGCAATCAGGTCCATCCCTTCGATAGCAGTTCTTTCCTGTCCGGAAGTAAGTACCCGGTCTATACCCAGATCAATCAAATCTTCCAGGGCCTGGAAAGGGTCCTGACACATATCAAAAGCACGATGAAAAGTAACTTGCATAGGCCTGGCTTTCTCCAGCACAGCCGCTGTCCGTTTTTTATCGATTTGCCCTTCAGGAGTCAGAAAACCAATGACAACGCCATCGGCTCCCAGATCTTTGGCGACAGACAGATCATGAAAAATAATCTCCATTTCCGCATCGGTGTATAAAAAATCACCGCCTCTGGGCCGAAGCATGACCTGCAGGCCAATGTGAATATTTTTTCTTACCGTGGCAATCATGCCGGCGCTGGGTGTGGTTCCGCCCTCGAAAAGATTATCGCATAATTCCACCCGGTTGGCCCCTCCCTCCTGCGCATGAAGGGCTGAAGCTACCGAATCAATGCATACTTCAAGGATTACTTTTTTATTCATGAATTCTATACTAAATGATGGGAACAAAGCGACGCTGTAAAACTAAAAAAGGGGAAGCAGGCATACTAAATTTTTCCTGTAAATTTTTGAGAATACCTTTAGGCAGTAGTCGATTATACCAATAAAAAAAACCTTCTCCGAAGACGAAGAAGGTTTAACATCAGGATGAAAAACTATGAATCGACTATTTAACTAACTTAACCTGTGCACTTCCTAAATATTGATTTCCGTTGTAGATAATAATGGCATATACCCCTTTCACGAGTTTATCTTCAGGCTCAAAGGTCAGGTTGATCTTATCATTTTTTTCTTTCATAGACTGTTTGTCAAGACTGGCTGTCATCACAGCGGCTTTCTGAACTTTCACCTCTTTCACTTTTCCGTTGATCAGTACACCAGTCGGTGAAAGCAGGTCTATACGATAAAAATTTCCAAGCGTTTGCGCCTGACTGCTGGGCAATTCAAAGCTTACTGCAATACTTCTTGTCTTTTTCGCCCGTACGGTTAATTTCTCCTCTTTTTTCTTTCTTACTTCTACCATAAAGTTCGTTGCAATCATTTGGGTCTGAGGAGCTTCCAGCTTTGCCATCAACTCTTTCTTTTCTTTCTCCAGAGAACTGATGGTATTATTCAGTTGGCCGATCTCTTTCTGCATGTTATTATTAGTGGTCTTCAACTGGTCCATCTGAGCCATCAGATCACTTCTCATTTTTTTGATGGACTCATGCTCTTTTTTCAAGGCATTGTAACCTGCATTTTCTTTCGTTAATCGTGCCACGTTGGCTTCTCTTTCTTCCAAACGGCGTTTAGTATCCGTTAAATAAAGATCCAACTCACGGTTTTTACCCTCCATTAATAACATTTCACTCCGGAAGTCCTTGATCTGTTTTTCCAGGGCCAGCTTTTCAGAGAGCAGGTTCTCTCCATTTAACTTCTCGGTATTTACTTCACTCTGTAATTCCCGGTTTGCACTGGTCAGAAACCCGATTCCCACCAGCGATAATAGAAACAGCAGTGTAGCTGCAGCCGCTGCAATTTTAATTTTTCTTTCAGTTGTCATTGTTCATTTAGATTTGTTTTATACTGAATTAAACTGAAAGAGGGTTAAAACTTTCTTAAAGCGACATTAAAAAGTGATTAAATTTTACAATTTTTTATTTAATTGATCCTATTTTTATTACACAGGCATCAGAGGCAGTATCTTGACAGGAAATTTGAGAATTACCTGGGTCCCGCTTCCAAATTGGGATTGCATTTTCATGCTGACCCGATGCAGTTCCATTATTTTATGAGCCAGGGATAACCCTAATCCATATCCCTGAAAGGTTATGGCATTACTGGCCCTGTAGAGCGGCTGGAGAATACGCTCCATGTCTTCTTCCTGAATACCGATCCCATGATCGATGATGGTCAGGGCCGCTTCCTTTGGCTCGAAGAAAAGCGTAGCTTCTACTGGTTTTCCACCAGAAAATTTGCAGGCATTATCTAAAATATTGATGAAAGCGGATTTCAGAAGCGGTTCATTTCCCTGGATGAACAAGCCTTCCTCTTCTTCCGGAAAATGCAGATATTCGATAGATATCTTATAATGAGGTTTTCTTTGAAGCAGTTCAAAGCGGGCCTGCAACAATAATTCATCCAGGCGAATTGACGAAAATGACAGATGATTTTCCTGAGGGTTGAGTTGCGCCAGTTCCAGTAAGCCGTTTGTCAGATGGGTCAGTTGCCGGATATCTTCCAGTACCGACTGCAACACCTGCTGATACTCCTCCACATTCCTTTTTTTCAACAAAGAGACTTCTATCTGGCCTGTGATAGCTGTCAAGGGCGTCCGTAGCTCGTGAGAGGCATTCGAGACAAAGCTTTTCTGTGTGAGAAAGGCAGATTCTACCCTGCCAAGCATCTTGTTGAAGGTCTGGGAAAGTTTGGCAATTTCATCCTGCCCGTTGCCTTCAGCCACCCGAGCATGTAAATTGTTAGCAGAAATCTGATCTACCTGGTCAATCACCTGTGCCATAGGTTTGAGGGCTTGCCGGGCAAAAACCCATCCTCCCCCAATGACCAATACCATACTTCCCCCAAAAACCGCTAACAGAACCAGTTTCAGATAATCTAATTTTCTGAGTCCATAAACATCTACAGCTGAGGCAATGACAACAAAGCGGTTATACTGATCGGTGTACAGTAAACCCAGAAATTCTTTGGTTCCCCGATGAAATCTAACTTCCTGCCGGATCCTGATTTCATCCAGCAGGGTTTCATCAAACAGCATGTCTACTGTTTCATTGCTGTTATAGATTTCTTCGTTCAGATAATTGTAAATGATGGTCTGCTCTGAAGGAAGTGAAATGGTATTTCTATCTATAATCTTTAAAAGATCATGATCCACTTCATTGACCTCTATCAATAGTCTGGCGGTGCTTCTGGCTTTTTGGGACAAACGATCATAAAATTCTTCCTGACGAAAACCAGCACTCAGGATATAGATAAAAAGGGCTGCGGTGAGCAGAATGGAGGCTGCAATCAGGGCAAATTGCAGGGTCAGTTTATTCTGTATGGTCACTCTTCTTCTTCCACTTTTAGGACATAACCCATCCCTACCTGCGTATGAATGAGTTTGGGATGAAAATTCCGATCAATCTTTTTCCGCAGGAAATTCACATATACATCTATCACATTGGTACCTGTATCAAAATTGATGTCCCAGATTTTATCAGCAATATCAGCCCTGGAAATGACTCTTCCTTTGTTTTGGGCCAAGTACACCAACAAGGCATATTCCTTGGCAGTCAGATCAATTTTTCTTCCTGCTCTTTTGACCACCATACTTTCCAGATTGATTTCCAGATCTTTCACCCGAATGCATCGGGCGGGGGTCTCCTGATGAAAAAAGCGTTTGAGCAATACTTTGGTGCGTGCCGTCAGCTCCCTGAACTCAAAGGGTTTTACCAGGTAATCGTCGGCCCCGGCTTCAAACCCAGACAATTTATCTTCAGTAGCACCCAGTGCTGTGAGCATCAACACAGGAAGATGTTCGTTGGTATTTCTAATATACTGACAAAGTTCATACCCATTGACGTAGGGTAAATTCACATCCAAAATGACAAGATCATAGGCATTGGCAGCCACCATGCTTTTTCCTATTTTGCCATCGTACGCTAAATCAATCCCATACCCCTGTTCTTCTAAACCGCTCTTGATAAAATGGGCTACCTTGGGCTCATCTTCTACCAGCAGTATCTTGATTTGTTTCATGCATAAAACCTTCTTGATCAGGCGAAAACTAGGGAAAATTCACCAGCAAAAAGATTCATTCTTGTTTCATATATTACAGCGACGGAAAGAATTTAGCGGTAGCCTGAATGAATTTAAAAAGCATTCTGATCAAACAGCATGGTTGCCAACCGGGCAGACTGGCTGAAATCAGGTATCACAAGATGGGCCCCGGCCCGGATCAGCCGGTTGCGTTTGTGTAGGTTTAAACCAAAGCGTCTGACCTCATCAGAAGCGATACCCACACAGAGCGCCCCGGCCCTTCGGCCTTCCCGAATTTCAGAAGGACCATCACCCATCACCAGTATCTCTTCTCCCGACACCTGCTGGTCCAGGGTAAGATAATCCAGCACCTTGCGTTTGGCACTGATCCCATTGGGACGGGCACCATGGATACCTCCCTTAAACAAATGGGCGTAACCCAGTGCTTCCGCTTCCTGTTGCACATAGTCTTCATCGGTGCCACTGACCAGGTAAAGCGTCAGATTTCTTTGGCTTACTTCTTCCAGAAACGAAATCACTCCCTTAATGGTAAAATCATCCCTGGAAAGCTCTCCCTGTTGTATTCTATTCTTTCTTTCTTCAATATGCTGATTGAGCAGATGCACAAACTTTTCTTTATAATACTCCGCTGTTTCGATCGTATCCGACGGTATCATTCCTTCTCGCCCGATGAGTGTGACCAACCCTTCCATCTGTACCAGGGTAGGGGCTCCCGTGGTCTGACTGATCAACTGTTTTACTTTGGAGGACAACATTTGATAGGTTTCACTGTCCAGGACTGTGAGAGCTGTGCCACTAATGCACTCAAGCATCATGTCATGCATCAGATCGTCCCATCCTTCGCGCAGGACGGAAATGGTGCCGTCGTGGTCCATGACAACAAAGCGCAAAGATTTTTTCCTGGCAAATGGCTCTATTATTTCAATCTGTGACTGCTGATAATAAACGGCAGCTTCCGGATGATTGGCTTTATGTACATGGTATAAATGGTAGGTTGATTGCTTTTGGGCTTCCATTTCCTGCAGACTGGCTGTACCTGTCTGATATAGCTTCTTTACCGTGACTGCAGCCGCCAGGTTAGCCCATTCCAAAGCTTGTGGAGGCGTTGCTCCTGCTGCCAGGCATACGGAAAAAGTGCTGATCGCTGTATCGCCCGCACCTACCGGATCAATTTCCCCATCCAACAAAATGCCCGGCACATGATGGAGCGTTCCTTGCTGAAAATACATCATACCATTCTCTCCTCTGGTGAGCAGTACCGGCGACTTTAGTTTTTGACTTAAAGCCTGGGCTTGTTGCTGACATTCCTGGGTATCGGAGGCATCAAAGGCAGGAATTCCCAGAATACGGGCCGTTTCCTGCGCATTGGCTTTGACGGTAATGCCCTCCAACAAATGTCCCAACTGACGTAAATCCGCTACAAACATACAGTGAGGATGCTCTTCAGCCAGTTGGTTCAGGGCCTTGACCATTTCTTCATCCAGTAAAGGACTGACAAATTGCTGATTCATAATCAACACCTGCAACTGGGGCAGCAGCATTTTCAGTTTATCCAGAAGCACTCTTTTCAGCTTTGGATCAGCCTGATTGTACGAGCCAAAATCCAGGCGATGTTCTTCTTTTTTTCCCTCCATAGGTTTCAGGTAAGCGCACCCTTCCCAAGCGGCAGTCTGTACCAACATATGGTCAGTAATTACCTGCTGTTGCTGCAGCAAATGCAACAATTCCCTTCCCCAGATATCATCTCCCACCAATCCAAATGTCCAGATCTCTGATACGCCCAGTGCCCGAAGATTTTTGACCACATTGCCCGCAGCGCCCAAAGCGCTTCTGGGTTGGGCTCCGCGATAGACCGTATGGCCGGTTTCCAGAGAAATTTCGCCGGTAGCCTTTTCCAGTTGATAATACAGATCGACAGCAAAATCACCGATCACTCCTACTTTTAATGTTGAAATAGTATGAAAGAGGGTCGTTTTAGAATCGGACATAGTTTTCAGGGATGAATGACTTCATGAAATATGGGGTATCAATTTTATCTTGAGCAACTCCATTGATTTTACCACGCTAAAATACTTTTTGGTGATTGATTGACACGAATTGCCATCAATAAAAAAGCCTTCAGTAACTTAACCATTTTAACTCAGCCGGGCAATAATAATACAGGTAAGTCCCATCAGAAAGCAGGCAAACATGGCATACAGAAGTTTATGGGTTCCTTTGGGAGCATCCGCAAACTCTTTCCAGATAAAGACGCCCCAGGCAGCCGCAATCATGGTAGCCCCTTGCCCCAGGCCGTAAGAAATGGCAAAACCGGCCTGCTCAGAAGCGATCATACTAAAGGACATGCCAATACACCAGATGATACCGCCCAGTAGCCCTATCAGGTGCAACCTGGGAGTTCCTCTGGTAAAATATGCCTGATAGGTCACCTTCGGACCTTTCAAAGGCCGGTACATAAAAAAAGTATTCCAGAGAAAATTAGACAAAAAGATACCCAGAGAGAACACAAAGACAGCCGTGTACGGGGTCATCAAGCCGGGAGAAGGATTAGCGAAATCAGTGGCAACAGAAGCAGCGACGAAACGGAAGAAAAACCCCATCAATACACCGGCCAAAACGGAGAGCCACAAACCTTTTCCGGAGAAGGCTGTCTGTCTGGATTTCTGGTGATATGCCCAGGCATCCAGGATGATGGCAACAGTCACCAATAGGACCCCTCCGAAGAGCAGCACTGGATTCCCCAGGGGGGTTGCCACGTAATTAACCAACACCCCCAGCACTAATGCCAACCCTATGCCGACAGGAAAGGCGACAGCCATCCCCGCAATATCAATGGCAGCCACCAGCAGTAAATTGGCAATGTTGAAAACCACCCCTCCCAGAAAAGCGGACAGGAGTGCTCCGGGGCTTGCCTGCTGCAGATCTACCCAAAAACTGCGTCCTTCTGAGCCGATACTACCCAGCGTCAACGCAAACAACAGTGAGAGCAGCACGATCCCTAAGGTGTAATCCCAGTAAAATAAAGGAAAGGGCCAGCTTTGTGTCGCCAGTTTTTGTGTATTGGCCCAGGAGCCCCAGCAGAACATGGTGATCAGCAGCAGTATGACAGCTACCGCATAGGATTCAACGATAAACATAGTAGTACATTAGGTTTTGTATTTGTAAGGTTGATACCAGAAAGCCACCCGGGGGATTGAGCCTGGCAAAGAGTTTACCTCTTGCTTTCCGAGCTATGGTAACTTTCTATTTTCCGGAACAGGTCTTCGAAGATTTCATCCCGGTTCAGGGAAGTGGCTACCCTGTAAAAATGTCTGGTATTGTCAAAACTATAGGTAAGCTGATCGGTCAGGATCGGACTATGCAAAACCTCTGTAGAAAACCATTGTGGATTGATGGCATAGGCCACAGCCGAAATATCCCAGATCACCTTCGACCAGGCATAATGATCCTGGTGGTATTCTTTGAAAATCTGCACCAGATAATCCCCAATAGCGCCCTGTCCCTGTAAATAATGCTCAATTTCGGGGACGGTGGTATGCAGGTGGGAAGTGACAGGTTCGGTAGGCAATTGTATCAGGGGCACACCGGAATCAAACAGCACTTTGGAAGCCAGAATATCCTGCTGCAAATTGAACTCACTGGCTTCCCGCCAATGAAGCCCTTTTCCCCCCAGCCAGATGACCACAATTTTCTCGATAATGTCAGGTTCCATCAAGATGGCAGAGGCCACATTGGTAGGTGCTCCCACGGCCAGCACATACAATGGCTCTTCCGAAGACATGGCTCTTTTCACCAGGTCCTGGGCGGCCTCGCTGGCCAAAGGCTGTTCATAACTTTCCAGAAATGAAGAAGATCCGCGATAGACCAATCCTTCTGGTGATTTCCCCAATTTCTCCATCAGGCGAAGGATTTCCTCATAGCTTTTCTCCATACCGTCTCCGGGGCTGCTGGAACGGTCATTCAGATAAGGGGCTGCATAAATGGCCTGTACCTCCAGTTGTTCGGGAGAAAGCAAGGCATAGACCACGGCAAACTGGTCATCGATCTCATTGTAAGTATCGGTATCGAGTACCATCTGAATTTTGCCCTTAGCCGGTTGCAGGCGTTGGAGTAAGACTTCCTCAGGGAGTGAAGTGTATGACTGGGCCATCAGAGAAGCGTTGCCCATGGCAAAAAGTAAAGTCACAATAATGGTTAGATAGGTAGTTTTCATGATTGTCGGATTAAGGATGAGAGCCGCTGCTCATTAAAATGTATAACTGATACAGGCCATATCAGACCTGCTCAATCGTTTGAGCAAAATAGAAACTTTTACTGAAATTTTGTTGAAACCAAAGAGAAAATTTCTGGTAATAAACGCTATTCTTTCTGAAGTTTTTTCAGGTACTGTATGCTCTTTTTCATACTGGCAAGCGGGTCAGAAGCCATATCCTGTTCTACAAAACCATAGACGACCTGTGCATCCAGGGCTGCATCCAGAATTCCCTGGAAATCCAGCACACCGGAACCCAGGGGTTGAAAACTATCTTCCGGCATACTCACCGCTTTATAGGTCTGTGGCGTATCTCTTTTTTTATCTTTCAGATGAAGCATGCGGATCCGGTCCTGATGACCTCTGATAAAAGAGGCAGGATCCATTCCCGCTACACTCACCCAAAAGACATCCAGTTCAAAATTGACTAGAGAAGGGTCCAGTTCTTCTGTCAGGACCTGAAAAGGAGATGATTTTTCCATGGGTTGAAACTCGAAGGAATGGTTATGATAACACAGTTCGATGCCCGCACTTTTACAGGTTTCTCCGGCCCGGTTCAGCTTTTCACTCAATTGTTTATAGGCATCCAGTCCTCCCCTGTCCTGTGGAAATAGAAAAGGAAACACCAAAAAACGGAGCTGATGTTTGGCCGCCAGTTCCACCACCGTTTCAAAATCTTTTTTTTCAGGGACAGATGCCCCAAAAGCGGTCATAGGCTCCCAATTACCTGTGATATAAGGACTAGAGAAATGACTGCTATAGACGGGCAAATTCATACTTTTCAACACTGGTCCCAACTTGCCCAGCAAACCGGTATCCATCATTTCCACCTGCTGATAGCCTGCTTTTTGGATAGCTTCCAGCGTACCCATCGGATCGGAGGCCAGGACATCCCGGACCGTATAGAGTTGCAGACCGATCTCATCCAGGAAGCCTTCCTTAGTTTTAAAGGAAAAGGATGGCAAGACACTCAGGCATAGGGCAGCCATGCCGGATTGTCGCAGAAAATCTCTTCTGTTAAAAGGCGTCTTCATATGATTTTCATAGAATGGTTGTTGTAGAATAAACAGCCGTTTCAGACAAGTTTGACCTGCATGAAATGACAAAAGTTAATAAAAAAAACCGGCTGGATTACCGGTTTTCTTTCTTTTTGTTTTTGTCCGTCTGTTCTCTTCTTTTTCGCTCCTGTTCTGCTTCTCTTCCCACAAAACTTATGTTTGTTTTATCATCATCTTCACTCTCACCAGCGCTGTCAGTGTCAGCCGGTGATTGTTTATAGGGTGGTGTATTTTGCAAGGGAACATTATCAGGCTCATCCCTTTGGTCTACTTTTCTTCTTTCGTCTGCCATCATTTTTCCATTTTAGTGTAAAAAATTTATACCTATATAAGGCATTCACTCCATTTTTGTTTGGCATTTTTCAGAATATTCCTGTTGACTGAGCGGTCAGCTCACTAGCGGGTAGTTCTTATCGGAAACATAAAAAAAGAGCCTTACGGCCCTTTCATCTTCATTTCTCTCTGTCCTGCTACCGGTTGTCATATTTGAGAAAGACAGCCCCTAGCGGTGGCAAGGTTAGGTTGACGGACCGTTCTCTGCCATGCATGGGTATGGGCAAGGTTTCTCGCAAACCAGGATTGGTAACACCACTGCCCCAGTATTGCTTATCATCACTGTTGAATACCTCTTTCATGAATCCCTTTTTAGGAACGCCTATCCGGTAATTCTCACGCACCACAGGTGTGAAATTGATGACCACATAAATGTCATTCTGCTCCTGATATCCTTTTCTGACGAAACTGATAACACAGTTCTGATAATCATGCAGGTCAATCCATTCAAAACCCTGGTATTCGAACGATCTTTCATATAGGGCAGGCTCAGAACGATACATTTCATTCAGGTGTTTGACCATCCATTGTATAGAACCATGGGGCGCATACTCCGTCAAATGCCAATCCAGGCTGGAATCATGTTTCCACTCATGGGTCTGGCCAAATTCTCCTCCCATGAAAAGCAGCTTAGCGCCCGGATGGGCATACATATAGGCATACATAGCCCGCAGGTTGGCAAATTTTTGCCATTCATCGCCAGGCATCTTATAGATCAGAGAATGTTTACCATGTACTACTTCATCGTGAGAAAGGGGCAGCATAAAATGCTCAGTAAAAGCATACATGATACTGAAAGTAATCATTCCCTGGTGGTATGTCCGGTAGACCGGATCATTTTTAAAATATTCCAGCGTATCGTGCATCCAACCCATCATCCATTTCATATGAAACCCTAATCCACCAATCTGGGTCGGACGGGTTACCATCGGCCAGGCTGTGGACTCTTCCGCCACGGTTTTTACATCAGGATGAGCACTTTCCACGGCTGCATTAAATTCCCTTAAAAACTGTATTGCTTCTATATTTTCCCGGCCTCCATACTGGTTAGGAATCCATTCCCCTTCTTTCCGGGAATAGTCCAGGTAAAGCATAGAAGCCACGGCATCTACCCGCAAACCGTCGGCATGGTACTGTTCCAGCCAAAAAAGGGCGTTGCTGATCAGAAAAGATTTTACCTCATTCCGTCCATAATTAAAGATATAGCTACCCCAGTCCGGATGGTAACCCTGTCGAGGATCCTCATGCTCGAACAGATGGGTACCATCAAAATAGGAAAGACCGTGCTGATCGGATGGAAAGTGAGAAGGCACCCAGTCCAGTATCACACCGATTCCTTCATTGTGTAAGGCGTTGACCAGGTACATAAAATCCTCAGGGGTACCATAGCGGCTGGTAGGCGCAAAGAATCCGGTCAGCTGATACCCCCAGGAACCATAGAAGGGATGTTCCATGACGGGCAAAAACTCCACATGGGTGTAGCCCATCCATTTCAAGTACCCTGGCAGATCCGCTGCCAGCTCCCGGTAGGTAAGAAAACGTTTAGTGTCAGAGGGGTCTCTTTTCCAGGAACCTAGATGCACCTCATAGACCGCATACGGTTGCGGTTCATCAGCTTTCTTCTTTCTTTCTTCCAGCCAGGCCTGGTCATTCCATTCGTAGTGTGTATCCCATACGATGGTAGCAGTATGAGGGGGTGTTTCCCAATGTCTGGCAAAGGGATCCCCTTTCTCTACGCTATACCCGTTGTGACGAGATTTAATAAAATACTTGTATTTGGTCCCATGCCCCACGCCAGGAATAAAACATTCCCAGATGCCGGAGCCATCCCACCGGGGGTTCATGGAATGGGTGCCTCTATCCCAGCCATTGAAGTCACCAATGACTGCTACATATTCAGCATTGGGGGCCCACAGGGCGAAATAGGTACCCTGTTCGCCCTTATATTGCATGGTATGGGAACCCAGTTTCTCATGCAACGTATAGTGTTTACCTTCTTTGAATAAATGTATGTCGTATTCTGTCAACCGGGTCAGGTGATCATTTTCCTGTGATGCCCCTTCCGGGTTGGCAAAACCTTCATCATTTTTAGTTTGCTCTTGGATGTTTACTTCTTCAGTTTTCATCTTCAAAAAATTTCTTCATAACATATTTAATGCCCTTCATAGGTATAATAGTCCAGTCGGGTCTATTGTTCAACTCATAATTTAGTTCGTACACTGCTTTTTCCAGTAAAAAAGTCTGCATCAAAACCGTAAAGTCATTTTCATCCGAAGGAATAAACGACTGTCCTTTGGTTTTGTCCAGGTAAGCATTCAGATAGAAACCACTCATGTAATGATACCATTGCTCTGCCCATTCTTCCAGGTATTCTTCCGCCTCTAAGGTGTATTCCTCATTTTTGAGCAGACCACTATAGGCCACATAGTGGAAGGAACGCAGCATCCCGGCCACATCCCGCATGGGTGACCTTTTCAGCCTTCTTTCGCTGAAGGAACGAGCGGGTTCACCTTCAAAATCCAGAATGATAAAATCTTTTCCGGTAAACAATACCTGACCCAAATGATAATCTCCATGCACCCTGATTTTCATGGCATCAATCTTATGCGCGTAGATATGTTTCATACAGTTCAGCACCTCTTTCTTCATTTGCCGCACTTCTTCAGCATCCTGTCGGAAAGATTCCGGAAGCTTGCTCAAATTTTTATCCAGACTCTGATAGGCAGTCCTCACCAGGGTCTGCAGTGAAGAATAAAGGGAGCGCTGATAATGCAGCGAAAATGCTTCCGGCTCAAATCCTTTGACCTCCGGATGGGAAGCCAAAGCGATATGCATTTCAGCGGTACGCAACCCCAGCAGACTGGCTCTTTCTGTCGCAGCACCACCCAGGATATCTTTCAGCTTCTCCGGAATTTTTTCAAACTCTATGGGGTGTGCCAGGTCTCCTTTCAGATCGGGCGGCGTTCGCTGGTCTTCGGGGCGAAGCGTAATTCTTTCATAATAGCGGGTCACCGCATCCTGCATGTAAGTCCAGGCATCCCCCTGATTGGCTACCAGTTCCTGCATCATACCCAGCACAAAAGGCTCTTTATTATCTTTCTTCAGTTCCAGATGCCCGGCGTACTGCGGTACGTATTTAAATTTAGCGACGTCAGTCAAAAACTTGGTGATCTCCAGATCAGGGTTCATCACCTGATCCAGTTTCCGGTACACTTTGTAGAAATAATCTTTTTCATAAATCACAGACGTATTACTCTGTTCGGCATTCAGCACCCGGGATGAGAGATCCTTTTCCTTTTCTTTCAGATGTTTGGAAACCTGCTTTTCCGAGATGCCTGACAGTTCAACGCTGTTTTCTTTGATCTTTTTCTTTTTGGCCATGGTCTGTAACAGAAAGCCCCTCACCACTTCATTGAACATGGCATCATAGAGATACCCCTGTTTTCCTTCCACCACAGCCGACATGATGATACTCTGCGGATACTGACTTTCCAATTCCGGGCTAAACTCTGAGGCGATAAAGGAGACAGGCAGTTGGTAATACTCATTTAACCCCTCGTTGTAAACCACCTCAATGATCAACAGCACCCCTGTACTACTCTTCAGGGGAAACAGGATAGATTCCTTCACACTCACACTCTGTATGATGCGTGCTTTACCCCCAAACCAGCGGCAGCGCACCAGATAGGCCGGCAATGCTTTTTCCAAAGGTATCCGGGCTTTGGGTCTCGTGATTTCCCGCCATTCCGATAGAGAAACGGATTCACGGGTTTTCATATCCTGTGTCCTGTCTTCTATCACTTTTGCTTTCTCCAGCAAAAACCACTGATAGCCATAAGAGTTCATGGTAAACAGGTAAGGCCTGTTGCTGATGGGTGGGAAACGGTTTTTGCTGAACAACTCTACCGGTATGCTTCCCTGAAAGGCAGACAGATCTACTTCTGCGGCCTGTGAGAAGCGAGATAAGTTGGCCAGGACCAAAATCGTTTCTTCCTCATAGGTACGGGTAAAGGCCAGTATCTTGGAATTTTCCACATTGATAAAATGGATATCTCCCCGGCTGAAAGCCTTGTGATTTTTCCGCATGGTGATATGACGCTTCATCCACCAGAGCAGTGAATTAGAATTCCGTTGCTGGGTTTCCACATTCACAGCCTCATAGGTGTATTCAGGATCCAGGATCACGGGCAGATACAGTTTCTGAGGATTGGCCTCGGAAAATCCGGCATTACGGTCAGGACTCCACTGCATAGGAGTGCGAACTCCATCCCTATCTCCCAGATAATAGTTATCGCCCATACCGATTTCGTCGCCATAATACAAAACAGGGGTACCGGGCATGGAAAACAACAGATGGTTCATCAACTCAATCTTGCGCCTGTCGTTGTCTAGCAAAGGGGCCAGCCGATGACGGATACCCAGGTTGATTTTAGCCAGCGGGTCTTTCGTATATACCTTGTACATATAATCCCTTTCCTCATCCGTCACCATTTCCAGCGTCAGTTCGTCATGGTTTCTCAGAAACATAGCCCACTGGCAGGTATTGGGAATTTCGGGGGTCTGATCCAGAATATCAGTAATGGGATAACGGTCTTCCATTCTCACCGACATGAACATGCGCGGCATGATTGGAAAATGATAATTCATATGGCATTCATCTCCTTTGCCGAAATAGGAAGCCGAGTCTTCAGGCCACATGTTGGCCTCTGCCAGCAACAGGGTACTGGCTCTTTTCTCTTCTACATGTTTTCTTAGTTTCTTGAGAAAAGCATGGGTCTCCGGCAGGTTTTCACAGTTGGTGCCGTCACGTTCAAAGAGATAAGGCACGGCGTCCAGACGAAAACCGTCCACACCCATATCCACCCAGTAATCCAGCACTTTGAAGACTTCTTCCTGTACGGCCGGATTATCATAATTCAGATCGGGCTGATGAGAATAGAATCGGTGCCAGAAGTACGCTTTCGCAACCGGGTCCCAGGTCCAGTTGGAAGCCTCGAAATCCTGGAAAATGATACGTACATCCTTATATTTTTCGGGAGTATCACTCCACACATAATAGTCACGTTCCACGGAGCCAGCCTTCGCCTTGCGGGCGCGCTGAAACCAGGGGTGCTGATCGGAGGTATGGTTGATAACGAGTTCTGTAATTACCTTGAGATTTCGTTTGTGCGCTTGCTTCAGAAATTTCTGAAGATCTTTCAACCGTCCGTAAGAGGGGTTAATGCTGTAGTAGTCAGCAATGTCATACCCATCGTCCCGTAAGGGCGATGGATAAAAAGGTAGAAGCCAAATGGTGGTGACGCCTAAGTCTTGCAGATAATCAAGCTGTTCCAGCAACCCTTTGAAATCACCGATTCCATCGCCGTTGCCGTCTTTGAAAGCTTTTATGTGTAATTCATAAATGATCGCATCTTTATACCAGTGAAGTTGGTCATCTAACTTACTTGTTTGGTTAGCCATAGTTTAGCTGAAATGGTTGTGTAGTTTAATATTTAGGTTTAGTTAAATTAATCAATAAGAGGATTGAAGCACTATTTGACCATTTAATTTCATGCTTTACTGTTCAATCCTGAAAACATGGGCCGGGATCTGGTAAGGGTTCAGCTCAATGTAATTCCATTCACCATACCAGGTATAGCGGCTTTTGCTCAACATATCATAGGCTACATAGGAGCGGTAACTATCAATACCCAACTCCTTCAAAGGGAGTCTGACCCAGGAACCTTGGGTATGATAGGGGTCCATATTGACAGCCACTAAGATGATGTTGCCACTGGCTTCATCATTTTTACCATAGACTATCATCTGTGGATTTTCCACATCGGCAAAATGCAGGTTCCAGGTATTGTGCAAAGCAGGGTTTTCTTTTCTGATCTGGTTTATCATGATCAGGATTTCTTTGGTACGGGTTTCTTTGTCCCAATCCCAATGCTTGATTTCGTACTTTTCAGAATCCAGATTTTCCTCTTTTCCGGGGTATGGCGTATTGATATTGTATTCATAGACCGGGCCGTACAGACCATAATTGGAGGAAAGGGTGGCAGCCAGCACCAAGCGCATGATATAGGCGGCTTCTCCGCCATGGGTTAACACAGGGGGTAAAATATCGGGTGTATTGGGCCAGAAATTAGGTCTGTAATAGTCCCGCATGGGAGATTTGGTAAGCTCCAGCATATACTGCTTGAGTTCCCAGGGGTTATTTCTCCAAGTGAAATAGGTATAGGACTGGTTGAACCCGATTTTGGCCAGTCTTTCCATAATGCGCGGACGGGTAAAAGCTTCCGCCAGGAAGATGACATCCGGTTCATTTTTCCTGACCTCACCGATGGCCCATTCCCAGAAGCCAAACGCTTTGGTATGGGGGTTGTCGACCCGGAAAATTCTGATGCCTTTTTCTACCCAGTAATCCAGCACGCTCTTTAACTCTTTCCATAGGTTTTCCCAGTCTTCTGTTTCAAAATTGATGGGCAAAATGTCCTGGTATTTTTTGGGAGGGTTTTCGGCGTATTGTACGGTACCATCCGGACGCCATTTAAACCACTGCGGATGTTCTTTCACATAGGGATGATCCGGAGAACACTGATAGGCAATATCCATGGCTATTTCAATTCCTTGTTCTCCCGCAATCCAGATCAGATCCTGAAAATCTTTCAGAGTACCTAATTCACGATGAATGGCTTTATGTCCTCCTTCTTCAGAACCTATGGCCCAGGGGGAACCCGGATCTCCGGGGTTTGCGGTAAGCGCATTGTTGAGTCCTTTTCTGAATGTCCGGCCAATGGGATGAATAGGCGGTAAATACAAGACATCGAAACCCATCTCTTTGATATGTGGCAGCAGGCGAATGGTATCCCGAAAGGTTCCATGCCGGCCGGGTTCCGGTGAGGTGGAGCGGGGAAACAATTCATACCATGTGCTGTATAAGGCTTTTTTCCGTTCTACCTCTACTTTGTAGACATTGGGATAGGTGGTGGCATTGCTTCTGTCGTAGTTATCATACATGACACGGCTTACCTCTTTTTCCAGTGCCAGCGTGACCCCACTCGCCATACTATGCTCATGATCTTCTCTCAACTTCCGGGCCCATTCTCTCAACAGATGCGCATCTTCTCCCTGGGCATGCTGGGCAGTATTTTCCAGCATTTCAGCCCCAATGAGCAATTCAACGGAAACATTCTGATTGGCTTCAAATTTTTTCTTCAGCCCATCACGCCAGGTGATAAAATGATCTACATACCCGAGGACAGTATACTCATAAAACCCTTTTTTATCTGGAATAAAAGAAGCTTTCCAATGGTCATTGCCTGCAAATTCCATGGGAATCTGCTTCATGTGCTTATCGCTGGCAAATTTGTACAGCAGTACAGCTTTTACCACATCGTGGCCGTCGCTAAATACGTCCGCTTCCACTTCCACTTTTTCGCCCACTACTCTTTTAGCAGGGTACAAGCCTCCTTCCACGGCAGGACTGATATGTTCGATAATGACTCTTTTTTTTCCGGCTACGTGATGCAGTTCTGTGGTTTTGTTTGGTTTAGTGGGTGATTCAATCATAGGTGTAGATATACTTAAAAAATCAACAAGGCTTTCATGATTTGAAGCCATAGACAATTAATTTATACCATGAAAATAAATTTATGAGAAAGTAACAGGCTTTATTTATTTCCAGGTCTTTTCAATTCAACAGAAAAAAGCCGAGATTGTTATAACAACCAAATATAGTAAACCCTTTACTGGCAATCCAAGGATTATTTTTTCTTCTTTTTTTTATGACCTCAACCCGACGGTTGAATGGAAAAAAGTACCGGCCTTTTTCTAATATAATAAGGGGGAAGCTAGGCGAGTTGCGTTGACAGGGGTCTTTTTTTCTTGAGAAAATAACGACCTAGCCAGATTCTCAGTAGTAGGGCCAGTACTATCATACTGCTTTGTGCCACCAGGTTAAGTTCAGGTGTATCTGGAAGCGACAACAATCTGCTGAGTCCGAAGCCAAAGAAAGACCCATGTGTGGCCGCAAAATTGACAGCCATACCATTGAGGTGCTGGGCCAGCGACCAGGAAGCTTGTGTTTTTTTCCTGATTGCCACAGGCCACATACTCATACCCAACAGCAGCCCTACAGACGAGAATACCATCATCAGAGGAGCCCCCAATCTCCATCCCATCAGCAAGATTCCCAATGCGAAAAAGGTGATACCGAAAGTAAGCGCTTTAAAGAAAGGAGTATTGTAGGATTGTAAATTCTTTTTACTCCGGATGGCACGCCAGGCTACCCAGGAAGCCGTAAACACCAGGGAAAAAAGATAGATCAATACAATGACTCCTGGGTAGTTACCCTGCTGATAGCGAATGACCATCATGGGAAGTGTAGAAAGAAGGATCAGCATCAGGGAGAGCAAATAGATCCTCCCAACAAGACGATGCCGGCGGCTTCCTTTTCGTGCAAAGGCTGCCAGCCAGAAGGTGACGAGTGCCACGACCCCGATCATAAAATGTACCTGTAAAACTACTTCAAAAGGTTTCATCATGACTGTATCAAGTTAAGGGTTGAAGGACATCCATAGCGTTCTGCGACAAAACCGGAATAAGATCATCCAGCATGAATCCACAGAAAGAGGTCAGTCCTTTTAAAGAAAATTGTCAGATAAAACGCAAGGTATGGTGGCAGGCCCCCTTTGTATAGAATAAAAATTACCTACTCTGTTGGCGCAGCAAAAAATCCTTCGGTTGATCTTGCAGAAACCGCACAGGTGTATAGCCGGTAAATGCTTTAAATTCTCTGATGAAGTGACTTTGATCCGCATAACCGGCACCATAACTCAGGTCTGCCCAGTGGGTAGGTGCCGCATGCAATGAATGCTGTAAAAGACGGTTGAAACGGAGTATTTTTTGGAGGGTTTTGGGAGCAATCCCGGATTTTTGTTTGAAGAGCTGAATCGTATGTTTATGACTGTAACCGGTCAGTTGGGAAAAATAAGACTGTACGGTGGTAGGCATGGTACCCATTCTACCTTCCAGCTTTTTCCAGCACTGCCCATCCTGAACTTTCGACAGGCTGATATAGCCACGAACCCATCCGGACAGGATCTGGAATATTTCTTCTACCTGAGAAGCTTCCAACAATTGCTCCCTCACGCTCAACAGGGTATTCCCCAGCACATCGGTACCCGCCATGTTATGGTTGCTGAATTCATGAGCCGGAATGCCGAATAAGTGATAGAAACCAAATAATTTGAAACGCATGCCGGCTACACAAAAGTAGGCCCCCGGATAGATACGCAGAAAAGTACTTCGTATGCCGGAGATGATCACATCCTTAAAAGTAGCCACCTCCCCGCTCTGGTGGAGGATTCCTTTGGGCATATCGCCGAGGTTAAAAAACAGTTCGGCATGGAGACTGGGAAACATTCTTTCTTCACGGAATGCAGGAAATCCGCGGACCAGTAAAAAATGATCCACAAACTGGTTGACAGGATACTCTGCCGGCTGAATCCAGTAGGTGACTTGGTCTTTCGTTAAGGTTACCATCCCCATAGTACAAAGTTAAAGAAAAAGCCCGGTCCAATGTCCGGGTTTTTCTAGTATTCTATGAAGGTCTGTTTTTAACAGCAGAAATTTTTTTATTTAAAAGTGTCTGAGCCTTTCAAGGTTTATCCTTCAGATACAGGTATAAGGCTACGAGTTCTTCTTCGGTATAATGTTGTGTCATTTGCCAGGGCATAAATTCGTTCTGCAGCTGTTTTCCTTCCGGTGTCTGCCCTGTCCGTAAGGTACGAATAAATTGTTCTTCTGTCCACTTAGACACGTTGCCGGTAGAAGTAATATCTGCCACTTGCGGAGAACCAGGCACCACAGGCGCTCCTCCCTTCAGATTTTCCTTATGGCATCCTACGCAGGATACCGCCAGGTATTCGCCATAATCGGCCGTGGCCTCCTTGCTGATACTCTCTGGTGCCTTCATGGAATGATCAATTTTTTCTACAGCCAGCATGGGCAGCTGATCAAAATAAGTGAGAATTCTGGCCAGAGGTTTCAGAGCATGGTCAGGCAATTCATTGTCTACAGCAGGAATACTTTTGCAGTAGGCAATGATAGCACCCAGGTCCTGCTGGGTGAGCATGGCGGTCTCATATGAGGGCATAATCAGCAGGGGTTTATTTTCCTGGTTGATACCATGTCTTAAGGCTCTGATCCAATCCTGGTCTGTGTAGGAACTGCCAATTCCCCCTTTTCCTTTGGTAAGGTTGGCAGACACTACCCTCCCTAAACCAGGATCATCGATAAAAACCTGTCCGGCCAGATTTTTTCCGTGACAGTCCTGGCAACCCTTGATAATGGTCAGATGGGCTCCCTGGGCAATGGCAGCAGAATCCTGAGCAATGGGAAAACTTTCTTCCGGTATACCTTCATAGGTTTTACTAATCCGGTTTTCTACCTGAAAATGAATAAAGGCATAAAAGGCTCCCAGGATAAGTACAATACTTCCCAGGACAATAAGGGCAATCTTGAGAATTTTCTTCAACATAAGCTATGGGTTAGGTTAGTAGGGAATTTGATTTCAGATAGTTGTCAGATGAAATTTAAGCATTATTTCTCTAAAATATGCAAATATTACCCGCTAATTATCTATACTTTTGGTGATAGCATGGAAGTCTAACTGACAAGTTTCCATCTGATGGCACCGTCAGAATGTTTCCTTTTTTGTAAAGGGTACCGCTATTTGCTGATAGCCATCCATAAAGCACGGCAATGGATTAATGTATTAATGGATCATTCTACCTCTACGGTGATTTTATAGCTTCCTGTTGCCCCCACATAGGCGGGTTCAAAACTGGATATGGCCTCCTGACCAAATGCCTGGTCTTTATTTCGAATCCGAATCAACATAGGCCGGTCTTCCGGCAAATAACGGGCGGTAATTCTGTATTTCCCAAGCGGAACATCCTCCAGGATATCCCCTTCCGGATTTTCCCTAAGAGTCTGTCCTGTACTGCCATCAATCAGCGCTTCGACCGGCTCCAGGGTCAGCTCAACATTCTCTACATCAAAAAAATTGAAACTTCCCATAATCTCTACAGAACCCCCATAGTAGCCCCCACCGCCAAATTCAGTGGGTTTCGGGCCTGTCAGTTTCCATTGTAAATTACGGACCGCTCCCTCCGTACCCGCAAAAGCGCCATCGGTTTCCGGGTGCAAATCCAGAATGTAAGTGCGATTATCATAGGGTACTTCAATGGTACCCCGAACATACCAGGAACCTGGGGTCAGTTCGAGTTGATAACGACCTTCAGCATCCGTTTGTCCCAGAATGTTATGGTTGTAAAACTGTGTGTTGTTTACCACAATATCAGCCCCCACCATAGGTTTTCCCTGCGTATCCACGACCTTGCCCGTGGCATACCCCTGCACAGGTATGGAGGGATCATTTATCTCTTCTTCCGTGCAACCCACACTTAGCCCCAGCAGGGTGACACCCACTATCAAAAGCAACTGTTTCATACCTTACGCTTCCTGCAGAGCCTCCGACTGAAGTTGTTGTAAAACTGTTTGAAAATCTTCTTCCCGCCAATACTCGACCAACTTCCCATCTTCCAGTCTGGCAATCAGAATCCCCGGCAGGCTGAAACGCTTTCCTGTAGGAGCCACACCCATCACTTCACCGGTTTGGTTGGCTTCAAAAATATAGCGTACTACTACTTTGTCGCCTTCCGCGATCATATCTTCTATCCTTATCGCAGGATTGGAAAAGGAAGCACGCATAAAGTCTAAAAACAGTTTGATCCCTTCAGGACCATCCGGAAGCCCCCAGGCTGCATAGGCATGAGAATGAAAGTGACCGGCGACCAGTTTGTTCATGACCTGTCCGTTGAATTTTCCGAAAGCTTCCTCTAAAAAGCAGGAGACAATCGCTTTGTTGATTTGTTGTGTGATCATAGTATTGGGTTTATGGTGTTGTTATTGGAGGGTAAGGATTGTGTCAGCCTGGTTTGTTCTGAACATGGCAGGCAGTCCGAGGATTGTTCTGGATAAGGAAGGCAGACCGAGGGTTGTTCTGCACAGAGCCGTTGCAACCATAGAAGTGCCTCGTCCAAATCTTTGAATATTCTGATAATGACTTTCTCAGGAGATTTCCCTTCCAGCAGGGTCTCCATTACAAACTGGCTGAAGACATTGTTTCTGGATACATAAGCCACATTCCTGATGCCACTCTCCCAGAGTTGTGTCAGAAATTCTTTCCTGATCCAGGTAACATCATCGGAGGGCAACAGTTTGCCTTCGAAAACTTCCAGCAGGTAGGGTGTGAGCCGTCCTGCTTCGAGTTGTTGTTTCGCCAATTCCAGAATCAGCTGCAGGTTATTTCTAACATAGTCTTTATCCTGCGGTTCATGAAAAAAACGGTGACACAAGCAGGGGATGGTCGGTAAGAGGATTATCTCACAGTAAGCATCCCGGTAAATGGCTGGTGTATTCATCATGGAATCAGCGTGAACATTCATTGTATAAAAGGGTTATGGCCAGACTTATGAGCCTGGCCCAGTGATCTATTGTGCAGTGTAACTAGCGGTCAGGGTGTGTGTTTTCACCTCACCTGTTTCCGGGTTTTCCAGTTGAATAGGGGAAGAAAGTTCCAGTTTACTTTCTGTTAACGCGTTGATATTCACATCTGTAACTTCACCATCGCTATCCTTAATGGTTAGCTTTGTTTCTGATGTATTAAAGCTCCAATCACCGTTAGTAGACTGAGGATCTTCTTCATCACATTTAGTAGCACCTTCATCTTCTCTGTAGGTACCTTTGCCATTCTCAGTGGCTGTATACTTCATGTTGTCATCTTGCATACAGGGTAGATTGACCAGTAAATCTGAGATCGTAGTATCCTCAAGAACCATAGGAGGATCTATCTTTAATCCGCTCATTTTCCAGGTGGGCGTGGTTAACAATTCTGTTTTGGTTTTGGGTTTTACGCCATTGTCACCGTCCTCGTCATCTTTACTACAGGAGGTCCAGCCAAGCGTCAGGCCGGCTAACAAGGCAAAGGTGGTCATCTTTCTGAAAATGGGGTTCATTGTTGTTTTCATGGTGGTTTTTAGAAATTTTGTTTTTGGGTTAATATTGTTTTTCTCGCAGGAAGCTTCGTTTATTTTGTTGTTTTTTTTCTTCCTGTATGCAACAAAGGTCAGAAGAAATTTGGCTTTGAAAAATACCGGAAGTTGGGTGTTTCATCTACCGTGTAGACGGTATATTTTGTAATGCAACGATGGGTAAGACCCTTAATTTGGTGACAGCATTGTTTGTTATCCAGCAAAAAAAAGGTGATACCCTTTCATCCGAAATTTTAAGATAATCTTATAAGACTTCTTTCTGTACCGGAGATTCCTCTCCGGGTATAAACAGTACGCCAAAAAAAAGCCTGGCGGGGTGACCAGGCTTAGGCATGATATGAGTTATAGTTTTTTTAATCTTTCAAAAGGTTATTTAAATCAGGCAAGTGGTTGCAACACATTGACCGACCATTGAAAAATTATTGGGGAGAGAATGCATACGTAATGGTGTATTCCTCACCTTCTACAGTATAGACGCCACTATATTTCAGACTGTTCTCCGAAAGCTCTACCAAATTGTAAGTTGAGCTAGGAATATTGTCATCATATTCTGTTTGGAGAATCGTTTCATTACTATTGAATGACCATCTACCTGTAGCCGTAGCTGTACCATTATTGCAAATATCAGCGCCTTCATTTTGCACGAAAGTATTATTACTAGAATAATTCTCTGAATTGTCCTGATAGCAGGTAAAGGAACTATACAAGTCGGTCACTCCCTGATAAGCAGGATTGACAGTCATACCTGTTAATTTCCAGGGGTGGGCAGTGAGTAATTCTGTTTTAGTTTTGGGTTTTACGACATTGTCTTCTTTCTCATCATCTTTGCTACAGGAGGTCCAGCCCAATGTGAGTACGGCTAACAAAATTAATGTTGTGATCTTCTTCATGTTGTTATGGGTTTTAAATATTGTTTGGGTTAATGTTGTTTTTCTACAGGAAGTGAATCATTGTTTTTCTTCTTCCTGGATGATACAAAGGTCACAAGAAAAGGGGCTGGAGAAAATACCGGCAGTGTGGTGTTTTACCTACCGTTTTTACGGTATTTATAATACCCAATAACAAGTAATTGCGCTAAAAAGCATGGCGCTAACCTCTGGAAAATTAGAAGCTTGATGTTTTCTGAGGGTTATGGCAAAGACAGATTGTTTGCTGTCTCCAGGATGCTTTTAGAGAGACAAGTTTAAGAAAAGACGGGAACGTTTGAGGGAACTTCCAGGATGGTGAAGCATACTCTAACCTCACTGATCCATAGAGAAACTAAGAGTACAACTGCCTTGGATCCCCTTTTGGATACCAAGGCGATGTACCTATTTTTTTAGATCAGGTGATGTTTGGTGGCATACTTGTAAATGCCCAGGGAATTTTTTACCCCGATTTTTTTCATCAGGTTTTTGCGATGGGTTTCCACGGTTTTCGGACTGATAAACAACTTCTCAGCGATTTCAAAATTGGTTTGTTCCATGGCTATCATCCGCATGATCTCCAATTCCCTTTCAGTGAGCAGCACCGTGGGCGTATTCTGATTTTCCTGGGTCTTCTTCTTACTGATGAAGAAATCCTGGGCCAACTGCTGACCGACCGATTGACTCAGATAAAACTCACCGTTGGCTACCTTGTCAATGGCTATTTCCAGTTCGGCTTTCCCCGTATTTTTTAGGATATAGCCTGAAGCCCCGGCGTCCAGCATTTCCCGGATGGCATCCAGTTCATTGTTCATGGTCAGCGCCAGCACTTTGATGGCCGGAAAATGTTGCTTGATCTGACGGGTGGTTTCTATGCCATCCATTACCGGCATATGAATATCCACAATCGCTACATCGCAACGGGTATTGAGCTGTAGCTTGTCCAGTAATTGTTTGCCGTGATTGGCAGTCCCCAGAATTTCCAGGTTTTCAATCTGGGATAACAAAGAGTGTAAACCATCCAGAAACATCTGGTGATCATCAGCCAACATAACGCGTATTTTTGTCATAGGTTAAATACTTAAAGGTAGATGAATGTTATAAATAGTACCCCGCTGGAGGGAAGAATCTACCTCCACGGTGCCTTTGAGTAAATTGATTCTTGAACTGATATTTTGCAAACCTATGCCTCCGGTGTTGAAATTGACATCAAAGCCTTTGCCATCATCTTCCACCATCATATCCAATCCTTCCTCATTACCGATCAGCTGCAACGTAATCTTGTTAGCCTGCGCGTGCTTGAGGATATTGTTGATGATTTCCTGCGTGACCCGGTACAGATTAAACTTGACAGCGACCGGAATCTGGTCAGGCACCTGGTAATGATCAAAGCGGTAGTTCAGGCCACTGGCCGTGGCATATTTTCTGAGCAATGCCTCCAGAATTTCTATCAAGGTCTTTTTCTCAAAATCCGGGGGCATGATGTTATGGGCAATTTTTCTGAGTTCGGTACAGCTCTCATCCAGAAACTCCGAGGTTTGGTAGTAGAGATCTCTGTCGCCTTCAATCTGTTCTTCCAAACGGGACAAATTCAATTTGACCAGAGACAACATCTGCCCCAGGTTATCATGCAATTCCTCCGCCACTCTTTTCCTTTCTTTTTCCTGCGTTTCGATGATGGCTTCCACCCGCCTTTGCTCCTGCTGTTTCAGGGCTATATTGAGACGTTGCAGGTCTTCATACATCAGCGCATTGGTAAGAGAAATACCAGCCTGTGTTGCGATGGTATCCAGCACCTGTAATTGGTCCTGGTTGAGCAATCCATCCTGTTTTCTTTTTTCAATATAAAGCAGGGCGACCAGCTCATTGTGATGAAAGACAGGCACTGCGCCAGCCGTTTTGATGTCATACTGCCGGAAATAGGCTTCTCCAAAAATTTTATCCTGTTCAGGTTTCCTCACCCATACTTTTTGTTTTTTCCTGATCACATAATTGATGAGTTTTTCAGGGATCTGGCAATCCAGTTCAACCTGGGTGGGAGCGCGAAACTTTAACTTCTGCTGATTTCTTTCAGCCAGCTTTAACCAGCGCTGATTCTCTTTTAACATAAAAACCCCCCGATCGCCCTGCACATGATCCATGGCGATGCGCAACAACACCGCAACCATCCCATGGACAGTCAGTTCTTTGGACATGGCCATCACGGTTTGATAGACCGTCGTAATATCGCTGAGGGAAGATCCGGTTTGCTGATAAATTTCTTCGGCTTTGCGTTGCTCGTTAATTTCTTCCTGGAAGATAGAAGGATAGCGGTTTTCCAACCATCGGAGCTTGGCATCCGCCCCCCATTGCCCGTAATACTGATAGGCCTCCTTAAAATAGGGAACGGCCAGCCTTCTTCTTTTCAGCGTTAGCATATAATTACCAGCCAGTTCCGCCGCTATCGCGGCAATATGAATAAACCCATGTTTCAGAGCTTCTGCTATCGCCTGATCATACAAATGAATGGCCTCCATGTACTGCTGTTCGCATTTGGCAATCTCGGCTTCAATCAGCAGGGCCTTGTGTGAATAATTACCTGCGTTAAATTCCGACAAGCGTTTCAAATCCAGCCATCTTTCTTTGATGGTGGGAAAGTATTTGGCTTTCCGCTCCGGATATTGACACACCAATTGCAACAAGATCAAACTGTAAAAGAAGTTATGTTCTATCCCCAACTGAAATGCTTCGTACAACGCATAAAGCTTTTCACAGGTTTTGCCCATTTGGTAGGCTTTGTGATACTGCCCTGTCAAGAAATACATCTTTTCTTTCACATGATACAAATGGTACCGGCAGTTCAGGTTATATACCGCTTCATTGACCAGGCTTTTAGGATAAAGAAATTTCCCTTCCACCAACCCGGGTTTTCTACCGATCAGATAGGCTACCAGCACCGAACTACAACGGTTCATAAAATGGATTTCCAGGCTGTGCATCTTGCGGTTCGGATTGGCATAGGCATGTTCTTTTAAATTCACACCCATAAACAATTCTAAGAGCCTGCCGTTGGCAGCACAGAACACAGCGTAATTATAATCTCCTTCTTCCAGCGAAAGCTGGGTAGCATCTTTCAGCACTTTCACGCTTTCCCGGTAATGGTTTTTCCAGTTAAAAAAATTGAGGGTAGCCAGATGGTATACCTGTTGAGTGACGACTTTGAAGGGTTCTTCTTTGATCAGTTTCAAAGCGGCTTCTCCCAACCGAATACCAAAATGATAGTCTTTATCCAGGGAAAAGATAGTCCACACACTGGAGGCAAACAGGGCTGGAGAACCTGGGGCCAGCCCATGTTTCAGACAATAATACAATCCGGCCAGGGCCAGATATTTGGCTTTGTGTACATCTTTGAAAAAAATGAGCGGCAAAGCGTGCACCATAAATTTGATAAAATCTACATATTCCCGCTCTGTATTCACCACCCAGGCATCCGGTTGATCAAAATCAAACCGCTCCAGTTCTTTTTTTACCTGTTCGTACAAGGGCTTGACAGCCAGTTGAAATTCTTCCGGACTTTGCGGTAGCGCTATTTCATACTGCTTCAACACTTGTTCGGTCAGGTGCAGCCCGTTGAGTAACATTGACGGCAAATCCTGTCTGTTGATACAGGCGATACAAATTTTCATTTGTATGGTATAGGCCTGCAGTCGGGTAAAGCGGTCAGCCTCCGACTTAAAAATTTTCTGCAGATTTTCCAGGGAGTTCTCATACTCGTGCACCAGCAACTGTGTTTCCGCAATCCCCAACAGGTTGGCAATATAAAGCTGTTGAAAGGTGAGGGAATCTTTGGCCCTGGCAATTTGCATCCAGACATGGCCTATCTCATGGTCGGTCAACGCTTCGCGCTGCATGAGCAGCAGTTCACCATTGTGGAAATAGTCCAGGGCACGGTCAAAGGCTGACTTCCGTTTGGCCAGCTGGCCGGCCAGGTGATTGAGCACGGCCAGTTCTATCTTCTTCCGGCTGTCATGGATTTTTTCCTGAGACAGGTTGAAGTGGTTGACCATTTCAAAGAAGAAAGGGTGCAACATACTTTTTTCTGTCAGTTCACTGAGGTAGTTGGCAATGGTGAAGTGTGTTTCTGCCTTTCTCCTTCCCAGCATAGCATAAGCGGCTGCATGGATGTTGTCGTGGATAAAGAAACACTGATCTCCCTGCCGGAAAATAAAGTGTTGCTCCTCCAGTTCTCGCATACATTCCTCGAAATCAGTTTTACTGAAAGGAAGGATCGCTGACAAAATCCTGCTGGAAAAATAAAAGCCCAGACTGGAGGCTGTCATGATCAACTCCTTGCTCAACACCGACAAACCCACCAGTTTATGCTGCACCAGGTTGATGGCATTGGCATTATGTCGAAGCTTGGGTAACTGTTCCCATTGCAAAGAAGATGTTTCCCGTCCCTGCCCATTGATCAGCTGTTCATTTTCTATATAGTCTATGATTTCCTTGATAAAGAAAGGGTTGCCTTCACTCTCCTGCATCAGGTATTCCTCGAAAGCCATTTTTTCCTCTTCCTGTAACTTCCATTCGGCAGGTACAAAATGACCCAGTATGGCCTTATCCAGTGGTTTTACTTTGAAACGGGCCACTTTTTCATGTTGCAGCAGCAACTGTAATTTGGGCTGTTCGTACCCTATGCCCAGGGGGCGGTTTATCCCTATGATCAGAAAATTGGGAATCTCAAATTGGGTTAACAGGTCGTGCAGTAAATCCAGCGTAGCCCGGTCGGCCCATTGAAGATCATCCAACACCAGGATGGTATTATACCCACAGTCGGCCAGGGAGGTGAGAAACTTGTAAAAAAAATAGGTAAACTGCTGCCGGATTTGTTGAGGGTCATTCTGGGAAATCTGATAATCCGTTGCAGGTTTTTTGCCCAATAACAATTCCAGTTCCTCAAATACGGAAGTTAGCACTTCACTCTGCCCACCGATGGCTTTTCTCACAGCTATTTTGAGTTTTTCAAATTCCTGGTCATGCAGAGTTAACAGAAACTCCATCCAATGATGCAGCGCTTGTTTGAGGGCCCAGTAAGGAATTTTTTCTATGCGATGGTCATGTTTTCCATACAACTGAAAACAATGCTCCGATTTACCTTTCCGTAGTACCTGTTGGATAAGCGTTGTCTTACCAATGCCTCCTTCCCCTTCCAGTTGTAGGAAGGCAATATTTTTCTCCTCAAAAGCCTGTGTCAGTGTTTTATACAGCAAATCCACTTCCTTTTGCCGACCAAAAAACACCTCTGCCTCCTGCCGGCCTATTTTCCAGGAGGTTTGGGACAATGGCAGGGAGAGGTCTCCTTCTTCCCGTGTCATGGGGCGCATCCTTTGGCCCTCCGATAAGTTTAACTCTGTCGATTTCATTATACCGTAGGCTCCACTGATAGTAGTTGAACCAGCATTCTGTTAAAAAAGAGGGGATTCTCGTAAGGCACCAAATGGCCTGCCCCGGGAACAATGACTACCTGCGGCCATCCGGAAATTTTAGGGATGGAGTGCAGATACTCCCGGTTGATCAGTTGTTCATCTTCTCCCAGGACCAAGGTTACCGGAATGGATGTATCCGCCAAAATTTCGACTTCATCATCATACAGTCCCTGGCTTACAACAGCTCCCACCGCCATTCTTACCAGTGGATCCGTTCTTCGGTAACTTTCCATCAAAAAAGAAGGCGCTGTCTGTGGTGCGTTTTTCCGCATCATAGCCTGGCTCCATCCCATGAGTTCTTTCGCAGGAGCATCCGGTGAAAAGAAGTAAGACAGATAAGGATTCGGCAGATATAATTCCTGAGCATCGATGGGTTTTTTCAAAGGGGGTGTCCCTATGACGACGGCCGCCTCACAGTGGGGCAGGTAAGGCAAAGATTCCAGGATGATATGCCCCCCCAGCGAATGCCCCACCAAAATCACCTGCTCTAAAGCAAAATATTGAAGTATTTCTTGTAATAAATTTCTAAAGCTATCCAGGGTATATACTTGTTCGGGATTGGCAGGACGGGAAGAGTCCCCATGTCCCGGTAAATCAAAAGCGATAAGGTTATAGTGCTCGTACAATCCTCCAGAGAATTGTTTCTCCCAGATCTGTTGTGTTAAGGAATTACCGTGAACAAAGACAATCGTTTTGGGAACGTTGTTATCCTGTTTCACAACCGCAATCTGGCATCCATTCACCTGGATTTCTAATAATTCAACATCGTCCATAGTTTATACTTTAAAACTTAGTAAAGATACAGGAAACTTTACAAATTGTATCTTCCACGAGTGCAAAATATTAACCACAGGAAGGGACTGTTTTTTATCCATATTGGACCTGACAAATCAGTTTTTCAACCCAGTTGCCCTTTGTGCGAAAATGTGTAAATATTGGTTTTGACATTGATTTCTTTTATCAATTGTTGCTGTACCAATAATTTAGGCTTTTCCCTGCAAAACATTTTTTTACTTTCTGAAACAGCATTTTAGGTGAAAAAACAAAGAGGTCCACCAGGGATGGCGCGGCACAAACCCTTACTTTTTTACAATTTTCTCCCATATCCCTGAGTCTCAGGCCGTTTTTCAGCCAGAACATTCTTTCTATCAAACCGTTGTAGGAAAAGATGAAATTGATTTTGTGTTATATTTTTTAAGATCAAGCTGTTTATGAATTCGAAAGTTGGTGCAATTTTTTCCGGGAATACCTGCCAGTTTACTGTCTGGGCTCCGAAAGCTAAGTCGGTACAGGTTCTGATTAACGAAGATAAAACCTGCCTCATGCAAAAGCAGTCCTATGGCTACTGGTCCGCTACATTGGATTTTGTCAAACCCGGCGATTTATACTATTATATTCTGGATGGGGAACTGAAAAGACCAGACCCCGCTTCTCTGGCGCAGCCGGCCGGGGTACACGGCCCTTCTGAAGTCATCAACCTGCAAGGTTATCAGTGGAAGGATCAGGCATGGAAAGGGTTAGCCCTGGAAGAAATGATCCTCTACGAACTGCATGTAGGTACGTTCACCCAGGAGAGAACATTTACCGGTATCCTGTCTAAACTGGACCATTTGCTGGATCTGGGAGTGAACACCATTGAACTGATGCCGATTGCCCAGTTTCCGGGTGCCCGCAACTGGGGTTATGATGGTGTTTTTCCTTTTGTGGCCCATCATGATTATGGCGGCCCCTTGGGGCTGATGCAACTGGTAGACGCCTGCCATCAAAGAGGTATGGCGGTGGTACTGGATGTTGTGTACAACCACTTCGGTCCGGAAGGAAATTATACCTCTCAATTCGGACCGTATTTTACTGATAAATACCATACCCCCTGGGGAATGGCACTGAATTTTGACGATGCTTACTGTGATGCTGTCCGGCAATTTTTTATCCAAAACGCCCTGATGTGGCTGCGCGAATTTCACATTGACGGACTTCGGCTCGACGCCATACATGCGATCAAAGATTTTAGTGCCAGGCATTTTCTGTCGGAGCTTTCAGATCAGGTTCATCAGCTCCGTGAGCAAAAGAAAATTTATAAGACCATTGTGGGAGAATGTGATTTGAACGACAATAAGTTTATCAGTCCTCATGATAAAGGGGGCTACGCACTGGACGGACAATGGATCGATGAATTTCACCATGCCTTGCGTACCTACCTGACCGGTGAATCCATGGGTTATTATTCCGATTTCGGAAAATTTGAACATGTACTCAAAGCCTACAAAGATACCTATGTATATAATGGTGTTTATTCCCCCCACCGGAAGAAAACGTTTGGCAATAGTGCCGAAGAAAATCCATATTCGCAGTTTGTCGTTTTCTCCCAAAATCACGACCAGATTGGCAACCGGATGTTAGGCGACCGTCTGACCACCCTGGTAGATTTTGAAACCCTGAAATTGTGTGCCGGAGCGGTCTTGCTCTCCCCCTATATTCCAATGCTGTTTATGGGTGAGGAATACGGTGAAACCAACCCCTTTCAATATTTTGTGAGCCATACGGACCCTGAGCTGGTAAAAGCTGTCCGGGAAGGAAGAAAGAAAGAGTTTGCCTATTTCATCAAAGAAGGGTTAGAAGCGCCGGATCCTCAATCGGAAGAAACGTTTCAGCATTCTACCCTTTCATGGGAGATGGAAGCACCCGAACGCAAGGCGCTGCTTGCCTTTTATAAAAAGCTGATACACCTGCGTAAGGAACATCCGGCCTTCGTTGATAAAGATAGAAACAGCACGCTGGTGCACAGTCCGCAGGAAGGGATTGTAATACTGGAGCGTATCTCTCATATTGGTGGGAACAAATTCAAAACTTATTGTGTATTTAATTTTTTAGATCAGCAGGTAAAAATACAGTTGCCCGGTGAGAGTACAAAAGTCAAAAAAATTGTTGATTCCGCCAGTACAGAATGGAATGGACCTGGCACCCATGAGAGCAAATACCCGGAAGTTCTCCTACAGAGAAAATCTTTGGCCGCTTTCGAATGTGGTGGTTAAATATCAGTAATTTTTATACTTTTATCTCAGGATCTTTTCATACAAGTCATTTAAGATAATAATCAAGCTAGAAAATTCATGAGTAAAAATAAATTTGTTTGTATCCACGGACACTTCTATCAGCCTCCCAGAGAGAATCCCTGGTTGAATGATGTGGAAGTGCAGGATTCCGCTTTTCCGTTTCACGATTGGAACGAGAGAATTACCGCTGAATGTTATTCCCGCAACTCGGCAGCGCGTATTTTAGATAACGCAGGCCGTATCGCGGAGATTGTCAATAATTATTCCCGCATCAGTTTTAACTTTGGCCCTACCCTGCTGCACTGGATGAAATGCAAGGCGCCAGAAGTGTACGCCTCCATTCTGGAGGCTGACAAAGAGAGCCAGAAATTGTTTGGCGGACATGGTTCTGCCATCGCCCAGTCCTACAATCACCTGATCATGCCTCTGGCTAACACCCGCGACAGGGACACGCAGGTAATCTGGGGAATCCGTGATTTTGAATCCAGGTTTCATCGGAAACCGGAAGGAATGTGGCTCAGCGAGACAGCCGTCAATACTGAAACCTTAGAAACGCTGGCAAAATATGGTATCAAGTTTACCATCCTTTCTCCCTATCAGGCAAAGAGTGTGAGAAAAATTGGGACAGAAAAATGGACGGATGTGGTGGGAGCAAAAATTGATCCCCGTAATGCATATCTCTGTAAGCTGCCTTCCGGAAAAAAGATTAACCTTTTCTTCTATGACGGCCCCATCTCGCAAGGCATCGCCTTCGAGGGTTTGCTCAACAATGGCAGAGTGTTTGCCGACCGCCTGGTTGGTCAGCTGGATCTGAATGATGAAACCAATAAACCTCAGATCATGCACATTGCTACCGACGGGGAAACTTACGGCCACCATCACCGCTTTGGGGAAATGGGACTTTCCTACTGCCTGCATTCCATCGAGTCCAGAGCGGATGTGAACCTGACGGTTTACGGTCAGTTTATGGAAAAATTCCCTCCCGCCTATGAGGTACAGATCCTGGAAAATACTGCCTGGAGTAGTACCCCGAATCTGGAAAGATGGATGGATAATGGGGGGGGGAACACGGGCGGTCATCCCGACTGGCACCAGAAATGGAGAAAGCCCTTGCGGGAAGCTTTTGACTGGTTACGGGAAAAACTTATACCCGTTTACGAAGAAGAGATGGGCTCTTTTGTGGATGATCCCTGGCAGGTCAGAAATGATTATATCGAAGTCATCCTGGATCGTTCTTATCAAAATGTGTCGGCATTCATTAAAAAACATACGGCACACGAACTGTCCCGTTCCAACAAAATTAAGTTTCTCAAGCTACTGGAAATACAACATCATACCATGTTGATGTATACCAGTTGCGGATGGTTTTTTGACGAAGTTACCGGCATTGAAACCATGCAGGATATATTGTATGCGGCGCGGGCCATTCAGCTGGCCAAAGATATTACCGGTAAGGACCTGGAACCGCAGTTCCTGGAATTGTTGAGCAAAGTGCCCAGCAACCTGCCGGAGTATGGGGATGCGGCACAGGCTTATAATAAGTTTGTCAAACCTTCTATTGTGGACATTCACCGGGTGGGGGCGCACTATGCCGTATCTTCCTTGTTTACCGACTATCCGGAGCAATCCAGGATTTATAGTTTCAATGTTAAGTCCGACCATTTTGAATTGTATGAAGCCGGTAAGCAATCTTTGGCCATTGGTAGAGCGCTGCTGACTTCGGAAGTCACCCTGGAGGAAGAGGATTTTACTTTCGCTGTATTGCACCTGGGCGATCATCATCTCTTTGGAGGCGTTCGCCAGTTTGATAGTAATACGGCCTTCACGTCCATGAGAAATGAGATTGTAGGTGCTTTTCAGAAAAGCCGTGTACACGAAGCGGTGGTGTTGATGGATAAGCACTTTGGCACCCATAATTATTCTTTCTGGCACTTATTTAAAGACGACCAGAAGAAAATTCTCAACCAGGTGCTTACCCAGACGATGGATCACATTGAAACGACCTTCCGGGAAATTTACGAGAACAATTATTCCATTTTGCAGGCCATGAAGGAGCTGAACATTGAGCCACCCAAACCTTTGAAATATACGGGCGATTACTCGGTGAGTCAGAACTTGCACAGGATCCTGGAAGAAGATGAAATTGACATTCGGGAATTGCGTAAAATAACCGAGAGCATCAATAATCTCTCCGTAGATGTAGACAAGGTAACCCTCAATTACCTCGCTGGTGAGCGGATCAACCACATGATGCTGGAACTCAATGAGGAACCGGAACACATGGAACTTATGAAGAAGATTGTCCGGTTTATTCAGGCTACCAAGCATGTACAGTTGGAACCCGATTTATGGCGGGCACAGAACCTGGCCTTTCTCATTCACCGGCAACATTTCAAAAACCACGAATGGGATAAGGACTCCGGCAATAAAATGTCTGAACAATGGTGTCAGCTGCTGGCCAACATTTTTGAAGAGCTCAATATCCGCGTTGCCGAAGATTCCCTGGTTCCGCATATGTAAATAAAAGATTGTCATGGGCTGGTGTAGGTATATTGCTATGTTTTTCCTGTTAATAATTTTCAGGCAGAACAACGTTATACCCTAACATCCGCCCCTTTTTCTTGGTTGATTTTTTAAACTAATTTTTTTAGACTATGTATATTCCATCCTCTACTTATAGAATTCAAACGTCATCAGAATTTCCGTTAAAAAAAATAGAAAGTATTCTGAATTACCTGGATACACTGGGGGTTTCTACCATTTATTCAGCACCGTTTTTTCAGGCCAGTGCTGGCAGCACGCATGGCTATGATGTAGTCAATCCGCATCAGATCGGAGAAGGCATCGGGACAGAAGAAACCATGGTAGCCATCGCCAAAGAACTCAAAAGCAGAAACATGAGCTGGCTACAGGATATTGTTCCCAACCACATGGCCTTTTCTGTGCAGAACCCCTGGATGAAAAGTGTATTGGAGTTGGGAAGCCATTCCCCTTATTACAGCTTTTTTGATATCGACTGGATTAGGGAAGATGACGAACTGTATGGCAAAGTAATGATGCCCTTCCTGGGCAGTTCTCCGGAAGAGGTTTTGAGCCATCATGAACTGACACTGGCTTACGACGAAGAAGGGTTTTATTTCAAATATTATGACAATAAGTTTCCGCTCAGCGCACCCTCCTATTACACTCTGCTGGACAGACAGGTAGAATCCCTCCGGAATCAGAAAGCCTCAGAAGAAATCGTAGGCCGGTTTCTGCAAGTGCTGGCTACCCTGGAAAAATGGTCAACCGACGAAATTCCCGAGCATCCCGCTGAATCATGGGAACAAGTAAAAAAAGACCTGTTTCAACTGAATGCTGATAGCAAAGCCGTGGGGAAAATGATTCAACAGGTTCTGGACGAAACAAACCGGGATTTAACCACCCTGAAAAAACTATTGGCCCAACAAAATTTCCAGCTCACCTACTGGAAGGATACGGAGTCACGGATCAACTACCGCCGTTTTTTTACCGTCAATGACCTGATCTGCCTCAACATACAGGAACCCGAAGTTTTTCAAAAATACCACCGATACATCAAAGAACTGGTCGATAGAGGACTGGTACAAGGATTGAGAGTTGACCACATCGACGGTCTCTTTGATCCTACCCAGTACCTGGAACAGTTAAGAGAACTGGTAGGCCCTGAGGTCTATCTGGTGGTAGAGAAAATTTTAGAAGAAAAAGAGAAAATTCCAGCCAAATGGCCTATTCAGGGAACCAGCGGCTACGAATTTCTGGCCCTCGTCAGCCAACTGTTTACCCAGAGAAAGGAAAAAGAAAAGCTGGCGGAATTGTACGAATCGGTAGCCTCCGACCTGCCTTCCTACAAAGATCTGGTCTTTCAGAACAAAATGTTTATCCTGCTCAACCGGATGAATGGAGAGCTGGACAATTTGATGAGCCTGCTGAAAAAGCTTGACATCGTACCTTACCAGGATACGGCCGAGGAAGATGAAAAGATGAGACAAGCACTGGCTCATCTATTGGCAGCCTTCCCTGTCTATAGAGTATACAGTAATCAATATCCATTTTCTGATCCGGATATGGCTATTATCGGGAAGGCCTTTACCCAGGCGGAAAAGAAGGCACCCTCTCTGAGCAGCTACTTTCAGCGACTGCGGGAAATCTTCAACGGCGTCGCCGACCGTGATGAACAACAAAACGAAAACCGTCTTTACTTCGTCATGCGCTGCCAGCAATTTACCGGCCCGCTGGCGGCCAAGGGAGTGGAGGATACTACCTTTTACGAGTATAATCTATTGATTTCACACAATGAGGTCGGTGACACACCCACCGTGATGGGCATCAAAGCAGATGTCTTTCATGAAAGAGCTGTCAGCCGCCCCCCTCACAGTATCAACACCACGGCCACGCACGACACCAAAAGAGGAGAAGATGCCCGGCTGAGAATCAATTTCCTGAGTGAAATACCGGAAGAATGGGAGTCTCACTATCAGCGGTGGAAAGACATGAACCAGGTTTTTCTGACAGAACAAGCCGGGAAATTCTGGCCGGATGAAAACGATGAGTATTTCCTCTACCAGACATTAATCGGAACTTATCCCTTGCATATCACGCCGGAACAAGACAATTACCAGGAACGGCTGATGGATTACATGGTGAAAGCTGTCCGGGAAGCCAAAAGAAACACGAGTTGGTCTAATCCCAATGAAGCCTATGAAAAAGCAGTCACGACCTTCGTAGAGAAAATTCTCAACCACGCTCCTTTTATAGAAGCATTGACGCCTTTCGTGACCAAAGTGGCCGAAAAGGCTTCTGTTTATTCTCTGGGACAAATATTACTGAAGGTGACCCTTCCGGGTATTCCTGATGTGTACCAGGGTACGGAGTTCTGGGATCTTAGCATGGTGGACCCTGACAACCGCAGACCTGTTAATTACGAGCTCCGGATGAATATGCTGGAAGATCTCAGGCGGCAAATCAAAAGTGACTCGCTTTCCCTGGTGAAGAAACTTCGGGAAGATCTGATTAACCCGGCCCTGAAGCTGTTTACCTTACATCTGTGTCTGCAAGCCCGCCGGCAGCGGCATGAATTCTTTTTAGAAGCTGACTATCAGCCTATCAGGCTGGAAGGAGAATATAGCCGGAATGTGATCGCCTTCCGCAGGCAATATCAGGATCAGCAGATACTGGTAGTGGTTCCTCGCCATGTAGGTGATTTACCCGTAGAGGACGGTCAATTTCCTTTGGGTGAAAAAGCCTGGGGCGATACAAGACTGGTCCTACAAGAGAACGAAGCTGGCACCTGGACCAATATTTTTACCAAGGAAGAAGTAGATTTATCCAAACAAAACCATATATCTCAAATTTTAAAAGAATTCTTTATTGCATTTCTGATCAAATCTTAAACTATGATACCAACTAGAAGCAGTGGCGTATTGCTGCATATTTCATCTTTGCCTTCCCGGTTTGGCATAGGCGACCTGGGCCCTGAAGCCTATAAATTTGCAGATTTCATGGATCATGCAGGTCTGAAGTACTGGCAGATTCTACCTTTGAATCCTGTTGAGGGAGGCAGCGGCTATTCGCCTTACAGTGGCTTATCCGCGTTTGCCGGATACCCCATGCTCATCAGCCCGGAACTTCTTGTCAAAGAGCAGTATGTCTCTGAAGAAGACATTCAGACCAACCTGTCTTCAGACTACTCAAAGGTAAATTATGAGGAAGTGATCCCTTTCAAAGTACAGGTGCTGGAAAAAGCCTTCGAACATTTCGAGAAGGCGGCTACCCTTACCCAGGAACTTCAGTTTGAAGACTTTTGCCAGACCCATTCCTATTGGTTAGATGACTTTGCTCTCTATATGGCCGTGAAAAATGATCAGGGGGGGCAAAGTTGGGCACAGTGGCCGGAAGGACTGCGGAATCGGGAGAAAGAAAGCCTTCAAGAATACCAGGAGAAACTTCAGCGGGAGATCAAGAAGGAAAAATTTCTGCAATTTATATTCTTCCAGCAATGGGAAGCCTTACAGCAATATTGTCAGCAGAAAAATATTCATTTTTTTGGCGATCTGCCCTTTTACGTGGGTTACGACAGTGCCGATGTGTGGTCACATCCCAGTATCTTCAAACTGAAAAAAGACAAATCACCGGAAGCCGTAGCCGGCGTTCCCCCGGATTATTTCAGCCAGACCGGACAGCTATGGGGCATGCCTGTCTTTGACTGGAATGCCATCCGGCTGAAAAAATACAAATGGTGGATGCAGCGCCTGTCCCATAACCTGCATATGTTTGACCTGATCCGTTTAGACCATTTCCGGGCTTTTTCCGCTTACTGGGAAGTACCTGCTGAGGATACTACAGCCATCAACGGACAATGGAAAAAAGGGCCGGGAGCCGGGCTTTTCCGCCGATTAAAAATGAAGTTTCCGGATTTGCCCATCATTGCCGAGGATTTAGGTGAAATCGATCAGCCAGTGTATGATCTGATGGACAAATACCATTTGCCCGGTATGCGTGTGCTGCTGTTTGCCTTTGGCGATGGGATGCCCAAAAGTCCTTATATTCCCCACAACCATGTGGAAAATGCGGTGGTCTATACGGGTACCCATGACAACAATACCGTTCGGGGCTGGTACGAGAATCATAACAGCCATCATGACAAGGAAAGATTTCATGCCTATCTGGGCCATGTGTCGGTAAATGCCGACAACGTATCCGACCATATGGTTCGATTGGCTTTATCTTCTGTGGCAAAGCTGGCGGTTGTCCCTATGCAGGATTTTCTGGGTTTGGGGGAAGAGGCAGTCATGAACCGCCCCTCTACGGCACAAGGCAACTGGATTTGGCGAATGCATCCCGGGGCTATCCACGACGGGCTTACCCAAAAGGTGAGAAAGATGCTTGCCCAATACGATCGCCTGAAAGAATAATCAGGGTAAAAGGGTCAGCAGGCTCAAGCAGATGGAACCTTGGGTTGGTAAGACGGATCATCCCATTTTCTTGAACAGGAGTGGTTTTAACCACTTCCTGCGCTTGGCCCTTCTACCATTTCTGCGCATTCTCCGGCAAGCAGGTTTACTGAAGACTAGGAGTGAGTTAAAAAGAATCAGTGTTACCGTTGACGCTGCTGATTTTCCTGCATAAACGTAGCAATGTTCTGGTATACCCTGTCCATCAACAAGGTACGGGATTCTACGCTAGCCCAGGCAACATGTGGCGTAATAATGATTTTTTCCTTTTTATCCATTCGCATAAAAGGATGATTCAGGGGGATGGGTTCTTGTATAAACACATCGATGCCCGCTCCCTTGATTTTCTCCTCATCCAAGGCTCTGGCCAGATCTTCTTCCTCCACAATCCCCCCCCTTCCTGTATTGATGAGAATGGCGGTATCTTTCATTTGGCAGAGGTCCTGATAACGGATCAGATGATGAGTTTTGTCATTCAGGGGTGCATGAATAGATACAAAGTCTGAAGTGGCAAGCAGTTCTTCCAAACCAAGCTGTTGATATCGGTCATGACGTGTCTTTCCGCTGCTGGAATAGTAGACAATCTCAGCCCCGAAAGATTCGGCGATGATGGCTACCTGACGGCCAATGTTCCCCAGTCCAATGATGCCTAACCTTTTGCCTCTGATCTCCCAGATCGGGTGGTAGATATGGGTAAACAGTTCCTGTCGGCTATATACTCCGGTTTTGACATACATATCATAATATCTCACCTGATTGAGTATCATCAATAGCAGGGCAAAGGTATGCTGTGCTACACTGTGGGTTGAATAATCTTCTACATTCTTCACCACAATCCCCTTTTCCTTGGCATATTCCAGATCAACATTGTTGGTGCCCGTGGCTGACACACAAATAAGCTGAAGTTCCTTGGCCTTTTCCATGGTTTTCTGGTCGATTTTCACTTTGTTCGTGATAATGACCTGATAGTCTTCCACCCGATGAAGCACTTCCTCAGGTGTTGTATGAGGATACACGGTAAATTCTCCTAATTCATTAAAGCGATTTATATTAGAAACTTTCCCGACTGTATCCGCATCTAAAAAAACTATTTTCATATATTTATTTTGTAAGGCAAATGGTGATGGTATGGCCCAATATAAAAGATATCATCCTTTTATCAGACAGACAGTGTAGATAATTTTTGTCAGAAAAAGTTTTACAAGGCAACTACTTTAGGGTAACCCTACATAGAATGAATAAAAAAACAGGCCCAGAGAAACCTTCTGATTTTCAAAAGATCCAGGAAGAGGACAGGATACGGCAGTTGGTGGCAAAAATACGCCAGAAGGAAGAAGAAATCCAATCCCTTCGACAGCAGATTGAAAAAAAACAGGTAAAGTTTACCGGTCCATCCACCGATGAGATGCATGAGAAAATTGACTTACTCATGCGGGCTACTCAAATTGGAATCTGGGAATGGGAAATCCAGACAGGAGTCATCCTCTGGGATGAACGCACAAAATCTGTCTTTGGCTTTTCAGATCAGGAATTTGACGGTAGCATGAAATCTTATCAACAAAGGATCCATCCGGCAGATTTACCGAGAATGCAGGAAATCATTCAGGAGGCCGTTGAACGGAAAACGACCTATCAGGTAGAACACCGGGTCATCTGGCCTGACCAACAGATACGCTATGTCATTGGTCATGGGGTGGTGATCAGGAATGAAAAAGGAGAAGCTGTCAAAGTGATAGGCACCTGTCAGGACTTTACGGATCTTCAGATTAAAAATGAAAAGCTCAAACGCTTCGGAAAACTGCTGGAAAGTGCCTACAGTGAAATTTATATTCTGGATGCACAAACCCTGACGTTTTTAGAAGTGAATCTGGGCGGCCGTATCAACCTGGGATATACCCAGGAAGAACTAACCCAGAAAACGCTCTTAGACATCATACCAGGATATGCAGAAAACACTATCCGCCAACTGATTCAATCCTTATATGATAAAACCCCGGAAGAAGTTTCTTTCGAAAGTAATTTTTTGAGAAAAAACGGCAGTTTTTATCACGTATTGGCACATCTACAACTTTCTGCTGATGAAGACCGCCGGGTAGTCATCGCCAATGTCCAGGATATTACCGAAGAGGTGCTCGTAAAAAAACAATTGCAGAAAAACAAAATGCGCCTGGATCTGGCGATTCAGGGAACGTCTGATGGCATCTGGGACTGGCCGGATATGAAGTCGAACCGCATGTGGTGGTCACCAAAATTCTATGAGTTATTAGGTATTCCGGAATTTTCAGTAGATGCCACCATGGAAAATTTTCAAAAACTGATACACCCGGAAGATAAGGAGACCTTTATGGAGCAGATGCTGAAGCATGTCAAACAGGATCAACCTTACGATATAGAGATAAGGTTGAAACACCAAAACGGACATTACCGATGGTTTAGAAGCCGCGGTCAGATATTTCGAAATGAGAAGGGAAATCCTGTCAGGATGGCCGGAGCTATCTCTGATATTCATATGAGGAAAAAAGCAGAGTTTCAACTGAAAAACACTAACCTGAGGCTACAGAAAACCAATGAATACCTGGACAATTTTGTGTTTACAGTCGCCCATGATCTGCGTTCTCCGGTAGCCAACCTCAAATCGCTGGTGGCTTTATTCAAGGCACAGGTAGATCAGTATGATCCTATCGTCAGCCGAATTGACCTGTCTGTAGAAAGACTCGAACAAACGCTGCGGGGGCTGGTTCAAATTTTAGATGTACAGAAGTCCAAGCAAAAAGCCATAAAATCGGTCTCTTTTTCCCAGATGCTGGACAAGCTAAAAAAAGAGATGGAAGAAACCATACACGAAACACAGGTGGTGATTCGTTCGGATTTTAAGATAGCTCATATCAGCTATTTTGAGCCTTATCTGGAAAGTATGATGAGGAACCTGTTGAGTAATGCACTGAAATATACCCGGTCGAGAGATAATCCTGTCATTATCTTATCCACCGAAAAACACCAGGAATTTGTGACCCTCCGGGTGACAGACAATGGTATTGGCATAGACCTGGAAAGGTTTAAACATAAAATTTTTAAGCCTTTTGAGAAAATTTCTCCCAATAGTTCGGGACAGGGTGTCGGTTTACACTTAATCAAGACCATGGTGGAGAAAAACGGGGGAAAAGTAGAGGTCCAAAGCAAACTGGAAGAAGGCACCACATTTACTGTATTTTTAAAACCCTACTCAAAAAATGAAAAATAAGAAGAAGATATTGCTGATTGATGACGATGATATCAATAATTATATCGCCGAAGAATGGGCTCGATCAAACTATCAACATCAGGTAGATCTTGTTATTTTCGCCGATGCCGTAGAAGCCCTACAGTTTCTGGTCCAATGCGATGAGGAGGATTTTCCGGTTCTGATTTTGTGCGACCTGAAAATGCCCTTGGTGGATGGGTTTGAATTTATTGAAAATTATGAACAGAAATTCCTGGATAAACATCCTCATACCAAAATTGTAGTGCTCAGTTCTTCTATCCGGCAAGACGATATGGCCAAGGTAAAAGACTATTCCTCGGTAGCCGACTTTGTTTCCAAATTATCCATTCAGGAAAACTTTAAACAGATCTTTGAGCAGCATCTGCACATTCATGCAAATTAAGGGACAGGATAAGCTTTTTTAAAATCTTCGTACTGTCTCTGCACTGAGTCGTCGGATAAAGTCTGCCCTTCCTCCAACATGATACGATACACAAAGGTCAGGGTCTCCCCTTTTTTCAGGGTTGCATTGAGCTGCTCTTTTCCTTCTGTATAGGCGGCACTTCCCAAAGGATTTGCCGCAAACAAACCATATCCCCTGGCCATCCAGAAAGTAGGAAAATTAATATTGCTGGGGTGATCCATGATGGTGATCGCATACTGTTTTCCGTCTTTCTCAGAGGACAAACTAACCCAGGGAGCCCGGGTCCCCCATACAGCATCACCTTTCAACCCTTCACTACTTCGATATTCTCCGTGAACACCCGTATTGTCAACCCGTTTTTTCTTGGAAATCCGACCTGAGGCCTCTATCAGCTCTTGGGGTGTATCAGAGGGTTGTTCCAGAAACCTGGCCACCCGTATAGCCATCATTCCCTCTTTGGAATCGGTGAACCTGACTGTTGGCTGTTGGGCCTGAAGCCTGGTGACCCTATCAATCAGTCGGTAATGCTCCGTTCCGGCAAAGGTAAAGGTGGTTTCTTCGGTCAACAGGGTATCCTGCTGCTGTGAAATCCAATCGGCCAGGATACGCAGCGTGCCTTGCTTTCCTTCCTCCTGCTGCAGCACCTGTCGATGCACCACCACGCCCATTTTTTTATCATGAGGCACTTCTGATTCAGCGGACGCTGTCCAGAAATCCACATCGTTGACTACGCCGTAGTTTAACCAATGACCAGTGTGGTGCAGATGATCTACCGTTTCGCCAGGGCGTGGTTCCAGGGGGAAACCCCGTGTCAGTATCGTTCCATCCGGTGAAAGAATGGGAAATAGAATAGGTTTTTTGATTGAAGAGGCATAACGATAGGCGGTGAAAGCCTCTCCACCCATTTTCACTTCAATCAGGGAATCTTCGGGCATGGCAGAAAATGTGACCGGTAGATAATCCGCGTTATCTTTTGCTTCATTCTTTTGTGCGATTGCCTGGCTGGCCAACCCCCCAAACAGGAGGAGAAGACTCATATACACTTTCAGGTTGCCTTTATACTGTTGTATCATGTCAGACAAATACCCCATTTTATCTTATTGAAAGGTTAGTGACGAGTTTCAGGAAGCCGTATGCTCTCTGATTTTGATATTTTTAAAATTCACTGGGTCGCCATGATCTTGCAATAAAACAGGACCCTGCTCAATGAGGCCGAAGTTTTCAAAATCTTTATACTTACTTTTTTCTACCAATTGGTTGTATTGGGCACTCCCCCGCTCATAAGAAAGCACTTTTTGTCCGTTCAGCCAATGCTCCACCTGATTTCCTCTCACGCGAATTTCAGCCTGATTCCACTCACCTATGGGCTTCATCTTCTTATTTTGTGGCGCTATTAAATCATACAAAGCGGCCACTGTTCGGCATCCCAGGCCATTGTTCCCCTCTTTGGCGTCCGGATGACGCTCATCGTCTAAAAGCTGATATTCCAGCCCGATGACTGATCCCGGTTCCGGATAATCCTCCATGACAAAATATTTAATCCCACTGTTAGCCCCTTCGGTTAGCTGAAAGTCAACTTTCAGATCGAAATTGGCGTAGGATTTTTTGGTCACGATGTCTCCTCCCTTGCCGGAGGCTGTGACACTCAGGATACCCTTGTCGATCTTCCACCCTTTTTTGGGAAACGCATCCTTGCCGGCTTTTCGCCATTGATCCATAGATGTTCCATCAAATAACAGTACCCAACCCTCCTGCTTTTCCTGTTCGCTAAGCCTGTTGTCCTCCTCGGTAGCCGAAGTGGAAATAGCATTCGGCAAAGGTTCCTGCGCTCCGGTAGCATCCAGTGACTGAGCGGTAGGGGTTTGGCAACGAAAAGCCAGCACGATCAGCGCAGCCCAGGCTAGAGGTTGTATCGTTCCTTTCATGAGATTTTTTATTTTGTTACTTTGTATCGTGTAAAAATATAAAGACATACCAATAAGTTTAGGTTACCTTGCACAATTGCTGGTAATGTTCAGACAGTTTGAAAATGCCGCCACTGTGTTGATAAAAATCCTGGGTCAGCTCGAAGACACCCTCTTTCGACTGGGTCCAGGGAGCCCCTGCCATCGGGTGATAATCCATCATCTGTTCCCAATGCTGATAGTTTTGATGCCCGTTATTTTCCATCAGTCCCATCCCTTCAAAGCCGGGTAGGGCGGCTAAGCGGGCGGCTACATTTTTGTTCCAATCTACCAGGATGGGATTGACGGTTAGATCAGCGCAAAAGCAGGGAATATTTTTCTCCTGGGCTACTTTTGCCATCTTCAGCGTCATACTCAACGTTTTGGCAATAGGTTTTAAAGCGATAGCACCATAGCCCATTTCAATTCGCTTCAGGGTATCCTCATCGGTATGAGCACTTTCATCGGCTGCCACCAGCACTCCCACCTCCCCTACTTCCGTTTCGTTTTCTTCCGGAAAGGGTTCTTCTACCACTATGATGCGGTCAAATGCGCCAATTTTTCGGGCATGATCCAATAATTTCAACAAAGCGTCTTTTGTTTCATACCTGCCATTCAAATCCAGGTAATACGGGATGTGGCCATCCTGGGTATGGGGAGTCTTTCTTTTACCGATTACCTGATGGATCTCTGTCAGTTTATCCATATCCTTTTGCAGCATTTCTCCTTGTGAGCCGGGATGACCCAGTTTCAGCTTCATCAAAAAGTATCCCTCCTCTGCCAGTGCGTTCATTTCCGACACCGGTGTGGCATAGGAGAAGGCAGGCACACTGATCACTTTGGGATGATGGTGCGCCAAAGCCGGACGATAAGCGTCAGGAATCATGGTATCAAAGTCTTGAAGGCTATGTTCAAAAGCATACAACAACCAGGCTGCATTGTCTACACTGACCAATGCATTGAGGGCGAACGTCTTTCTGAGGCGCTCATTTTGTGTAACTTTTTTTCCATAGGCAAAGACCTCTTCCAGCATTTGTTCCAGCAAGGCGATGGGAGAAGTAAACGATTGCCCCTTCACCATTTGCAAGGCGTGTTCGGTCATGGCATACATCAAGGCATTACCTCCGTTCTCCGAATGGCTGGCAAAAACAGAAGCATCCGACCAAAGTACATTTTGTGTCCCCAGCCCAATACTATGGGAGCCTGAAGCACTTTGCATTCCTGCTACGGTTTGCCACACTTCTTTCATATAGCCTCCTTTAAAGCCAAAAGGCTTGGCTAAAGGCTGTCGTTCAAAATTAGAGCTTACATGCGCTATCGTTATCTTTTTATCCAACGTGGAAGTAGGCATAGGAGCTGTTTTTTTTAAGAAATCACTTTCTGCCCAGGGGAACAAGGCAAAGCCAGACAATAGGCTGGTATCCCTGACAAACTGGCGGCGGGAAATTGGAGATGGATTTTTCATAATTTTCACAGAGCTTTGCATGCCCCTTTTCTTGATAAGGCATTTGGGAAGCCTCACAGTTCTACTTACCTTTGAAAAGGACAGTTGGCCATCGGCCAGCCATCCCCAGTTTTGTCCTAAAATAGACGGAATTCACTAAATTTTCAACAAAAGACTGATTTAACCCTGAACCTAACCCGTAAAATTCTATGATCCGTGTTGCTTTAGCTTCCTACGGCATGTCGAGTGAAGTTTTTCATGCCCCTTTGCTGTCGGCCCATCCGCACTTTGAACTATACAAAGTTCTGGAAAGAAACCGGGAAGCCTCCAAAGAAAGATATCCGAAAGTGACGGTAGTTAAAAAGTTTGAGGATATTCTCCAGGATGAGGCGGTTGATCTGGTGGTGGTTAATACCCCAAACGCTTATCATTTTAGTATGTGTAAAGAAGCGCTGGAAGCTGGAAAACATGTGGTAGTAGAAAAACCTTTTGTCAATACAACCCAGGAAGGGCAGCAGCTCATCAACCTGGCCCGGAAAAAGCACAAAATCCTGACCGTTTTTCAAAACCGCCGCCTCGACAGTGATTTTCTAACCGTTCGTAAAGTCATTCAGGGAAAGTTGCTGGGGCAGCTGGTAGAATATGAAGCCCACTACGATCGTTACCGGAACTATGTGGAAAAAGGGACCTGGAAAGAATCAACCGGACCGGGATCGGGGATTTTGTATAATCTGGGTTCTCATATGATCGACCAGGCCCTGGTATTGTTCGGATTACCCGTTTCTGTACTGGGTCGTTTGGGCAAACAACGAAAAGGAAGCCAGGCTTTTGATAGTTATCACCTGCTCCTGTCTTACGAAAATTTTGAGGTAGTCTTAAAATCCAGTTATCTGGTGCGCGATCCGGGGCCTCGCTATAAGCTCCTGGGAAATTTAGGTACTTTTACCAAATACGGCCTTGATCCTCAGGAAGAAGACCTGAAAGCAGGTTTTTTGCCGGGGGGCGTTTCCTGGGGTAAAGAACCGGAAGAAATCTGGGGAACGATAGATACTGAGATCTCCGGTCTGCACCTGAAAGGTAGAGTGGAATCTGAAAGAGGGCAATACAACCTGTTTTATGACAACCTTTACCAGGCCATTACCCGGGGAGATTCACTACTGGTGCCAGCCGAGGAAGCCCTACAAGTAATTCATACTATTGAATTAGCTATCTTAAGCCATAAAGAAGGCAGAGCACTTCCCTTTAGCAAACCCTGAGGGAAGCCAGTGGTTTTTAATCCATCTCTAGTTTTGATGCTGCTGAATGACAGCCATCCTTTTGCTGTGCTTCCAGGATCATGATAACCTCTCAGGTTTTTTCCTGTTACTTAGGTTAATCCCACTGGCCGTACCCACAAAACTTTTAAACATTTTCTTACGGCCCTTTCTAATTATTTGATATTTTTGGTAGCTGCAACATATACACTACTGCCTGACGTTCTATGCTCTACCGTCTGATCCATGTTCCCCTTTATATTTTTGCTAAATTATATTTTCGTTATACTGGAGCTGTCGGTCTGGGTAGGATCCTTTCTGATAAACCAAACATCTTCCTGGTCACGCAACCCCACTCCTTTCTGGATGTGGTTGTCTTGATGATGTTTGTCAAGAAACCTTTGTTTTTTTTGATTAGGAGTGATCGCTTTCAACATCCGGCTGTTCAGTTTTTCCTGACCTTGTGGCATATTATGCTGATACCCCGTGCTTCTGTCAGCCAGTATGGACTTGCTCAGCCTCAGGGTGTGTTGGAACGTTGCCGGGATTTGCTGATACAAAATAAATCTATCGTTATTTTCGGAGGTGGTCTGTCAGCCTCTGGTCAAAAAAATCCCACGCTGAAAAAAGGTGCCGCCAAAATCGCTTTTGCTGCCGAAGAAATTTTTGATTTTAAACTTGATATACAAATTACACCTGTTCGTGTTGTTCATAGTCACGGAAGCCGATGGATGCATGACCTTTGCATCCACTTTGGTGTCCCTGTGCTGATAAAATCCTGGGAAAGGTCCTATAAATCAAATCCGGCCAGGGCTATCCGACAATTAACGTTTACCCTGGAAGAGGCTTTCCAACCATTGAAGCCCACTGTTCTTCATGTAGAGGATCTCTTGTTGGCAGAAAAACTTATGTTGCTGGAATCACTTTGTGGTAACAAGTCCCGGAAGCAACAATGTTTGGAAAGGAAGCAGACGGAGCAGGAGATCGTCAGAAAACTCAATCAACTCAGGAAGAGGATGCCTTATGATCTTCAGTTGCTACGTTCCAAAGTCAAACAGTATGTCCAGGCAATCCATCGTTTTCAACTCTCAGAGACATGCTTTTCTCCTCATTATCATTTCTCTGTTCTCCATTATTTATTGTTACCGCTTTTACCTCTCTATCTTTTGGGCTATCTGCTGAATTTCATTCCTGTGGCCCTGGCCAAACGGATGGTGCCTCAACCAGTGAATGCCTCTGTCCTTACGGTTTCTTTTCAACTTTCCTGCACCTTTATTTTTGTTGCCCTGTACATGGTTTCCTTGTTTTTTTTAGGATATGCCTGGTCTCTTTCATGGGGTGTCGGCCTTTGTCTGGGAGTCCCCCTGCTAGGCCTTTTTACCTGGAAATCCTCCTCTATGACGCAAAAAATCATGGATCATATTCGTCTGGTACAATTCATTAAAAAGTATCCAGAAGAATGGAAAACAATGAAGCAACTCCAACAAGAAATACAATTTTATTTCTTCACAAAAAAAGAGGTGCCAGTAAAAGTCTGATGACATTTCTTTGTGCTTACCACCCTCGCACACTTTCTTGCAACACTAATCATTCAAAGTAAAATATCTGAAATAAAAAAACCCGGTCACTGGACCGGGTACTCTGTCTAAACACTTATCTACTAACATTGACAGAGATATTGTTCAGGCGACAGGTTATGAGCATTTTTCTTACCGAATCTCTGCTTTAGAAGATTAATTAAATTTCTTTAATTTTTTCTTATATTAATTCAAAAATAGCACCGCGCACTGATTATAAAAAGTAGCAAAAGAATGAATTCTTACGGATGTAAGACGATGGAAGGGGTGTGTAAAATATAACAGGTTGGGGTGACCCTTTAAGTGGTTTGGCCGGGTCATGGCAGCTCTTATACTACCTGAGCCTCCTTACTTGTGGCAGATTAAAAACGGTGTCAAAATCTTTCCATTGACTTTACAAAGCTCTGGCTTTCTGCTGAAATAAGGGCAATATAAATATCCTGCCTTATGGAAGTGGCACCTGGCACAGCATCCTGTAACCATAAAAAAAGGAGAGGGAAACCTCTCCTTTCTTAAGTCTGTTTTATTCTATGAATTACATGCCGTTTAATTTGGACTGAACTTCCTGAGCTTTTTCGTCCATGCCTAAACGAGTATAGACGGTCTGCAAAGTAGTCAGTACTTTTTCATCATCTGGCTTTAATTCACGGGATTTTTCCAGGAATGGTAAAGCTTTTTCAAAGTATACTTTGGCTTCTTCTTCAATCGCTTTCCCTTTTTCCTGATATTCTTTGAGTTCCATATTGTTGGCTTCTGCCAGGATTTCAGCTGCCTGGTTATAATAATAAGCGGCCAAGTTAAAAGTAGCGTCAAAATACTGAGGGTCTAACTCAATGGCTTTCTGATAATTTTCTACCGCCTGTTCTTCCTGTTCCATTTGTTCGTACAGATAACCACGGTTGTAATACAGGATCGCATTATCGGGTTCGTTTTCTACAGCTTGCGACAACTTTTTCTCTGCTTCTTCATAGTTTTCTTCCGTGATCAAAAGGTTGATTTCTCTTTTGAGGAAATCTCCATTATCAGGAAAGGTTTCCTGTGCTTTTTGCAAATACTTGAGTGCTTTTTCGTTGTCCTTGTTTTCTACGGTATAGATATAGATCAGGCTGTTGTAGAAATCTTCACTGACGTAGTCCAGGCTATCGATCAAAAACTCATAATTTTCAGCAGCTTGTGCTAAATCTCCGGCTTGCTGTGCTGAGATCCCGGCATAGATGTAGGCCGTTGTATCTTGCGGAGCGGCCATTTTTGCTATATTAAACAACCCAATGGCACCTTCGTAATCCTGATTCTGATACGAAGTTGCTCCCTGGTTGACAGCATTGGCCCAAACTTCCTGAATTTTCTGTTCGGCAAAAGTATAGTAAGTAGAACCTTCTTTTTCCATGCTCTTCGCTTTGTTAAAACCTTCCAAAGCTTTTGCAAAAGGATCCTCCACATCAGTTACCGTTTTGGCAGAGTCTGTAGCAATCGCTTGGTAGACTTCACCATAGGTATACCAAGTTTTTCCATCATCTTTGGTTTTTTCGTCAGTAATGGCTTGGTCGATATAAGTTTTGGCTTCAGCAAACTCTCCGCTCTCCAAAGCCGTTTGGGCTTTTCGAACGTTTTTTGGCTGAGCAAATGCCGTAGCAATGACAGCTAAACAAAATAATAAACTTAAAGTGTACTTTTTCATAATTGTCGTGTAGTATAATAGATAAATTATATAAAAATATAAAAAAATATAAAATTAAGCTTCTTCTTTCGTTTCTTTTTTCACAACTTCTTCATCCAGATGCTCAACTTTGGCTACGGAAGTGATAATGTCCCCTTCATTGAGCCGAATGAGTTTCACTCCCTGGGTAGCCCTACCCATCACTCGAAGTTCTGCCACCGCCATTCGGATCATGATACCAGATTTGTTGATCAACATGAGATCATCCTGGTCACCTACCTCCTGCATGGCTACCAAATAACCTGTTTTTTCGGTTATATTGATCGTTTTGATCCCTTTTCCACCCCGTCGGGTCACCCGGTAGTCGTCAATGGGAGATCTTTTTCCGTACCCTTTTTCAGATACAACTAACAAACTGTTGTTAAGGTTATTGAGACATACCATCCCTACCACCTGATCTTGTGCATTGGACAAGGAAATGCCTCTGACACCGGCGGCCGTTCTGCCCATAGGCCGGACTTCATTTTCATGAAACCGGATAGCCCTGCCTGATCTGATCGCTATGACAATTTCTGAATTACCATCTGTAAGATCCACATGCAACAAGCGGTCTCCTTCATTGATAGTAATAGCATTGATACCATTCGCCCTGGGTCTGGAGTAGGCTTCCAGCGTTGTTTTTTTGATGGTGCCCTGCTTGGTACACATGATCAGGTAAGAATTATTGATGTAGTCGGTATCATCCAGGCTCTTGACATTGATTACAGCTCGCACCGAATCATCCGGCGTTATATTGATCAGATTCTGGATAGCCCGCCCTTTGGCTGATTTACCCGCTTCCGGAATCTCATATACTTTCAGCCAGAATACCTTTCCCAGTTCTGTAAAGATCAGCAGATAGTTATGAGTATGGGCAATGAACAGATGTTCAGTAAAATCCCCGTCCCGGTAGGTAGCTCCCCTTGAACCGACCCCGCCTCTTCCCTGGGTTCGGTATTCGTTCAGATTATTTCTTTTGATATACCCTTCATGAGAAATGGTGATGAGCATTTCCTCGTTGGGGATGATATCTTCCGTGCTGATATCTTCCGCACTGTAAACGATCTGCGTTCGTCTGTCATCTCCATACTTTTCTTTCATTTCCGACAACTCATCCTTGATAATCTGCATGCGCAAACCCTTATCCTCCAACACACTTTTCAGGTAAGAGACCTGTTTCTGTACTTCCTCAAACTCTTTCTCAATTTTCTCCCTTTCCAGTCCTGTCAATCGCTGCAACCGCATATCCAGAATGGCTCTGGCCTGTATCTCGGTCAGTTGGAAAGATTCCATCAGACTATTGCGGGCCATTTCCGGATCCCGGGAACCCCTGATGATCTCGATGACCTGATCAATATTATCCAGCGCGATCAAATATCCCTGGAGCAGGTGCGCTCTTCTCTCCGCTTCATCCAGTTCGTACTGCGTACGGCGAACCACTACCTGATGCCGATGATCTACAAAATGCCCGATGATCTGTTTTAAATTCAGTGTTTCAGGACGTCCTTTGACCAGCGCCACGTTGTTGACTCCAAAGGAAGACTGCAGCTGGGTATACTTGTACAGATTGTTGAGCACCACATTGGGCACGGCATCCTTTTTCAGGTCATAGACTACCCGTAAGCCATTACGATCGGATTCATCTCTGATATCGGAAATACCCTCTATTTTCTTTTCATTTACCAGGGCCGCCGTCTTTTCTATCATGGCCGCCTTATTGACCTGATAAGGGATTTCTGTAACAATAATCTGGTTTTTACCTGTCCGGGTTTCCTGTATTTCCGCTTTACCCCGAATGACAATTCTGCCTCTTCCTGTCTCAAAAGCAGACCTGACCCCCTGATAACCGTAGATGACCCCTCCCGTAGGGAAATCAGGAGCCGTAATGTTTTCCATTAACTCAGATATGGTAATCTCCTGATTATCAATATATTGAATAGTCCCATCTACTATTTCAGAAAGGTTATGGGGTGCCATGTTGGTGGCCATCCCCACGGCAATACCAGAAGTACCATTGACCAGGATATTAGGGATTTTAGAAGGCAGACAGACGGGTTCTTCCGTAGAATCATCAAAGTTGGGCTGAAAATCGATGGTATTTTTATTGATATCTGCCAGCATTTCTTCGGCTACCCGCTGCAGGCGGGCTTCCGTATAGCGCATGGCGGCAGGCGGATCACCATCGACGGAGCCAAAATTTCCCTGCCCGTCCACCAGCAAGTAGCGCATCGACCAATGCTGTGCCATCCGGACCATCGAATCATAAACGGAGGCATCCCCATGAGGATGGTATTTACCAAGTACCTCTCCTACGATACGGGCTGATTTTTTATGAGATTTAGCATGTGTCAGCCCAAGCTCCAGCATACCATAGAGTACACGGCGATGGACCGGTTTAAGACCATCCCGTACATCGGGAAGGGCCCTTGAAATTATGACTGACATAGAGTAATCTATGTAAGCCCCCCTCATTTCATCTTCGATATTAATCGGTATAATATTCTCGTTTTCGCTCTGCGCCATAAATCCTAAAACGTGTTAATAATAACGTTGAAAAATACTGCAATGACCATGTCATATTTTGCGCCGCAATTTAACTAAAATTGTTAAATACGCCTACAAAATGAGCAATTAAGGTACTCTCCGTAAGAGGAAAATTAGTGTTAATTATTGTTCTTAAACAGATTGCGGCGCTGGGCCTGCCGTTTTCTTTTGGCTTTGATCAATTCAGGATAAAGCTCCCCTATTTTTGGGTCCTGTTTGCGCCAGAAGGGCTGGCCACGAAACTCTTTTTTGTTGCCCATAGGGTCTGAGATATAATGGCGCATCTGAATTTTATCATTACGGATGGGAGATCGGGGTAAATCCGGGTAATTGATGCTCACCCCCAAGGTGAGATGAAAAGCGTTATTCTGATGGGTCATCAGAGGTCCTGTAGGAAGATTGACCGTATAGCTTTTGATCTCGTAAGCCGGACGAAGATAAATACGGAAGTATTCTGATATGACCTTCTCCAGGGAAACGCCAATATTGACAAAATTGCTGGGTTCAATGCTGGTTTTATCAAAACCACCTCCCATGTTGATTTTACCCAGGCGCACATCAATAGCAAAAGCGTTGTCATAATATTCATAGACACTATAGCCCAACAGCACATAATAAAAAGACATTACACTTTTCACGCGGCCCGGTTCGGGAAATCGGGAAAGAAAGTTTTCAGGTTGGGGGATATTCGCACTATGAAAATGTAAACCTACGCCTCCTCCCAGCCGCAAACGAAATAAATTATAATAAACGCTTAACTGTAAGGGTATCTGATAACCTCCCCCTTTCATGGCAATGTTGGTTGTATCCCCTCCGGAAAGAAATTTGTACCCCTTGGTTTCGCTTTCCGGTGCATCTCCTATGTCTACCAGGGTGGTATCCAGTCCTGAAAACCAGTTGCTATAAGCCATAACCCTAGTATTGGGCGAAACGCTGCTACCTGGAATCATGAAAGAACCCTGGTTATTGCGAAGGTAGGAATGTTCTCCTAAGTTGTGCCGGTAAAAAGTACGACCATATCCAGTACTCAGATTAATAGAAAATTTATTGAAAAAGGCCCGGAGCGGATAATCATGTTTTTTCTCAAAACCCGGATTATATCCCTGGGCCCATCCACTGAGGCTTCCCCCTAAGCATATCAGTACCCAAGCAAGGAAATGAGTAAATTGGTGGCGCATATCAAAGTAATATCTGGTCGTTATAGTGGTAACGAAATTACCACGGCAGTATTTCCCAATCTTTATCAGCGAAAATTAGAATTTTCACAGAAGTTATACGCTGCAATTGGAAAAAAAAGTTTATTAAGTAAGTTTACAGCAGATTTCAACTTTAACTTTTCATTTCACATACTGTCAGTAAGGCATTAATTATCAGCAGCTTATGAGTAATACTAACATCACTGTTATAGGAAGCGGCACCATGGGAAACGGCATTGCCCACGTATTTGCTTTGCATGGATACACCGTAACGCTAGTAGATGTACAGCAGGAAGCGCTTCAAAGGGCGATGGCCACCATCCGGCAAAATCTGGACCGTCAACTGAACAAGGGCCTGATTACCGCAGAGGAAAAGGAAAAGGCTTTGAGCCGCATCACTAGCAGTGTGCAATTACAAACCGCTGTGGCGCAGGCAGCGGTAGTGGTTGAAGCAGCCACTGAGGATATCACCATTAAAAAACAAATCTTTCAACAGATAGACACCTTTTGTCCGAAAGAAACCATCCTGGCAACCAATACCTCCTCTATTTCCATCACTGCCCTGGCAGCGGTTACGCAACGCCCTGAGAAAGTCATTGGCATGCATTTCATGAATCCGGTGCCGGTCATGAAACTGGTGGAAGTCATCCGGGGATATGCTACTACAGAGGAAGTGGTTCAACACATTCTGCAATTGACAAAGTCACTGGATAAAATTCCCCTGCTTGTGAATGACTACCCCGGATTTATTGCCAACCGTATTCTCATGCCCATGATCAACGAAGCCATCTTTGCTCTGTATGAGGGTGTCTCAGGTGTTAAAGAAATTGACCAGATTATGCAACTGGGCATGGCCCACCCGATGGGCCCTCTGCGGCTGGCCGATTTCATCGGGTTAGATGTCTGTCTGTCTATTATGAAAGTGTTGTTTGAGGGCTTTGGCCAACCCAAATATGCCCCCTGCCCTTTGCTAACGAATATGGTGAATGCAGGAAAGCTTGGCATGAAAACAGAAGAAGGTTTTTATGACTACCGTAAAAACAAAAAAGAGCCGGAAGTGGCTCAACAGTTTACATTCCGGCAGTTTTCCTGATAGATCAGTTACAATATTCATCCAGGGCAGCCTGGGCTTCTTCCACTCCCAGCGACTGGGCCGTTTTAATATCGTTACATCCACTGGATTTTCTTTTCAGATAGATTTTCAAAGCTCCCCTGTAAAGATAAGCCTCTCCATATTGTCCGTCGATGCTGATGGTAGAGTTGTAGGCTTCCATGGCCTGATCGGTTTCACCGGCTTTATGGTAAGCTCTTCCTTTCAGGTACTGCGCCATGGCTAAATTATTGTTCTGTTGCGTTGCTTTATCAAAATAGAAGGCAGCATCATTAAACTTCCCTTCCCGGAAGTAATACTTACCCAAACTCAACAGCACATTCACGTTTTTTTCATCTATTTCCAGGGCTGCCTGGTAGCTTTCCAGCGATTTGTCATACTGCCCCAATTCCTCATAGGCTCTTCCCAGGTTGTACGTCGATTTGAAATCATCCGGATTGTACTCCAGGTACTGAGTATATTCAGCGACAGCCTGTTCATAATTTCCCTGACTGAAATACTGATCTCCTTTATCAGATTCACTATCACTGCAGGCAAAAAAAGCTACAGATAAGCACAGGCATAAAAAATAGTTGAGGTTCATGGGTTTGTAGTATAAAATGATTAACTGTTATAGCTTAATTAAGTTTTGATAACACTAATTCACCAGATTTGGTTTGCTTTTTAAGTTTTTGTAGTCTGTCAGGATGCATTTTCCATTTCCAACGGCAAAATCAGCGTCTATCCTTACCGGAATCTGATTCTCGTCATCAGAAAACCATACGGTGATGGGTTGTGTTCCGGAAAACAGCTTGTTCTCAGGCATAATGGGTTTTAAGACATGCGCCCGAAATTTACCCACCTTGGTTTTCACTTTTTCTTTTCCATGGTAGACAATGTTAAAATCATACAGGGTATCTTCCAGAAAGGCCTTAAAGCTGATCGTATCCCCCTGGTGTAAGGCATCAAAATCATAATTTCTCAGGTAAGCCATCCCACAGATCATATCAAAGATCTGCCCGGTCGCTTTGATTTTTTCATTCTCTTTCACTTCACCGGTCTCAAAGTCCAGTTCCTTATAATGAATCAGATGTTGAGGGTAATCAAACTCAGCCACTTCCCGCTTCCGGTATTTGCCTTCCTGAATATTTCTGTAGGTCAGATGGGGCTTAAGTTCCACAGCATCCACATAGGCTCCCCAGTTGTTGTCTACGTCGGCGATCCAGGCCGCAGCCCCTGTCGTTTTACCGAAAAAATCTATTTTGTAGCAGGGCGTCCCTTTCACCTGGTACATTTCTTCCTGGATGACCATTTTTCCTTCTCCGGCTTTCAGAAAGCCAAAGTTTATGTTATAATCCAGCACCTCACCTGTAGCAAAAGAAAGGTTTTCTACCCGGTTATGAGCGGAAAAGGGGGACACGAATGGCTTTTCCAGCAAAAAAGCAGAGCTGATGAACAAGGCTGCTGCCAATACAATAAACATAGGTTGCTTCATGGGTTTTGTCGTATTTAGCGCTTCAAACTATACTAAACCCAAACAAAGCCGATGCCAAAAAAAATTCTCAAACAGCCACATTATTTTCTCTCAGGGCTTCATTCAGAGAGGTTTTCAGATCGGTACTGGCCTTTCTTTGTCCGATAATCAGGGCACAGGGTACCTGGTATTCGCCAGCGGGAAATTTTTTGGTATAGGCACCGGGTATCACGACGGAACGGGCAGGGACTTTACCGGTATAAATTACGGGTTCTGGCTGGGTTACATCAATAATCTTGGAGCTGGCGGTGAGGGTCACATTGGCTCCTAATACGGCTTCCTTTTCTATATGAACGCCTTCCACCAGGATACAGCGGGAACCGATGAAGGCATGATCTTCAATGATGACAGGCTTCGCCTGGATGGGCTCCAAAACCCCTCCCACCCCGACACCTCCACTGAGGTGCACATGTTTACCTATCTGAGCACAGCTCCCCACCGTAGCCCAGGTATCCACCATGGTTCCTTCATCCACATACGCGCCTATATTTACATAAGAAGGCATCATCACCACCCCGGCACTGATATAGGCGCCATACCTGGCCAAAGCATGAGGAACTACCCTGACACCCAGTTTTTCATACCCGGTTTTAAGTTTCATTTTATCGTGAAATTCAAAGGGGCCCACTTCTATCACCTGCATTCGCTGGATAGGAAAGTAAAGAATGACCGCTTTTTTTATCCACTCGTGTACTTCCCATTCTCCGTTCTTTACTTCAGCAACCCGTTTAGTGCCACGATCCAACTCATCAATAATGGTTTTGATAGCAATTTTGACATCTTTGTCTTGTAATAAGGAACGATTTTCCCAGGCGTTTTCTATTATCTCTTTTAATTCCATATTAATTTGGTTGTCAACTTTGGTCAGGCATGAAAAAAAAGATTGTAACGGTGATTGCCTCAATACTTAAGCCTATTGATGATACCCGTATGTACGAAAAATTCGGAATTTCGCTTCAGCAATCAAACAATTACGAGGTAAATATCATAGGCTTTTCAACAAAAAACAAAAATTTACATCAGGATATCCGCTTTTACCCTCTCTATCATTTTTCACGTTTGAGCCTGGCAAGGCTTCTGGCACCGCTTCGCTTCTTCAGGCTGATCGCAGCCATACAACCGGATTTGCTGATCATCACGACCCATGAGCTGATCCTTCCCGCTATATTCTATAAGTTGCTAAAGCCGGCCTCTGTGATCACTTATGATGTACAGGAGAATTACTACAGAAATGTGCTATGGCAGGGCAGCTTTCCCCGTTGGATGCGCTTTTTGATAGGCGGATGGATTCGTGCTAAAGAAAAAATAAGCGCATCTTTTTTTAGCCGATTTTTTTTAGCAGAACAAGGTTATACTAAAGAAATTAGTTTTAGTAATTCTAAAGAAACCACAATACTAAACAAATACAAATCTTTTCCTAAAGACAAGCACATCACCTCTCCATCTTTGTTTTCTAGCGCTGATTCTATAAAACTATTGTATTCAGGGACTATTCATGCAGTCTATGGAATCCTAAAATCTTTAGAATTAGCAAAAGAATTATCAAAATATTTAGCATTTCAATATTTAGTAATTGGCCATGTTACTCAACCAGAATTACTAAAAAAATTAGTTTCTTTTCAGGAATCTTATCCCTGGCTTTTATTGCATATCGATACTGACCCAGTGCCCCATCGCTACATCCTGCAAGCCATTGGGGAATGTGATTTTGGCATCGTTGCCCATCAGCCTATCCCCAGCATTGCCAACTGTTTTCCAACCCGCATTTACGAATTCATGGCTTTCCAAAAGCCTATCCTGTTACAGGATCATCAGCCCTGGACCTCTTTTTGTGAACGGTGGGATAGCTGCCTCCCCCTGGATTTCAATAATTTTGATACAGCGTCTGTCGCTACTCAAATCCTTAACAGAGAATTTTATAAATTTGGGCGTCCTGATGATATTTTCTGGGATTCAGAAGAAAAAAAGTTACTGGAAAGTTTACATCGTATTTTTGAATTTGATCATGAGCAGTCATAGCACACGGACCCTGGCGGAAGAAAATTATCTGAAAGCAATTTATCATTTGTCCTTTGGTGGAACACAGACCGTTACCACCAATGCGTTGGCCGAAAAGCTGAGTACCAAACCTGCTTCAGTCACAGATATGATCCGGAAGCTGGCTGAAAAAGAATTGGTAAAGTATGAAAAATATCAGGGGGTCACCCTCTCCCAGTCTGGTAAAGAACATGCCCTGAAAGTGATCCGTAAGCATCGGCTGTGGGAAACCTTTCTGGTTGATAAATTACAGTTTGGCTGGGATGAAGTACATGGTGTGGCCGAGCAACTCGAGCATATCCAGTCTACCCTGCTGGTGGAGCGGTTGGACCGCTTTTTAGGACACCCTGAATTTGACCCCCATGGAGAGCCCATTCCCGATGCCCTGGGCCGCTATAAGAAAAAAATCAAGGTAATCATACAGGACATGAAAACCGGACAGGAAGGACGCATTGTAGGCGTGAAAACAACCACTCCCCAGTTTTTGCAATACCTGGATAAAATCGGGGTAAAGATTGGCACCAAAGTTAAAATTATAGAAAAGATTGAATTTGATAATTCCCTTCAGATTCAACTCAACAGTCAGCCCCCTGTGACCAATATTTCCAAAGAAGTGGCCAATAATATCTACTGTGAATTGGACAAGGAATAAAAATGCCTTTGCTATGTGAGGTGGCAAAGGTGATTTTCCTGAAATTTTTACAAGGTTGGCAAGGTCAATATCAGTATCCATCCCTCTCTCAGTAGATATTTTTGCTATCATCCTGATTATGGTGCGCGTCGTAGGCTATGTATTATATATTTGACGGAAGGAATTTTTAATTCGAATTTGCTTCAATATAGGCCTTGGGACTCATCCCCGTTTTTTTCTTGAAGAGACGCGAAAAGTACTGAGGATACTCAAATCCAAGTTGATAAGCTGTTTCTGAAATCGATGCATTGGGTTCAAGCAACAGATTCTTCGCTTCTTCAATAAGAAACAGGTTAATTTGATCAATAGCTGTCTTACCCGTCTCCGCCTTGATCATATCACTCATGTACCGGTGACTAACTTCTAGCTTGCCAGCCAACCAATCGACGGTAGGGATGCCTTTGTCCTGTAGTTGACCTTCTTCAAAATACTCGTTTAACACTTCTGTAAATCTTGAGAGCATGGTCTGATTGATCGTCTTTCGATGGAGAAATTGTCTTTTATAAAACCGATCAGAATATCTAAGTAAAGTTTGCAAGTGAGAAATAATAATCTCCTTAGAGAACTCATCCTGATTATTGTTGTACTCCAACGCTATGTTGCGAAAAATGGATTTGATGAGAGTTTCTTCTTTGGGAGATAAATGTAATGCTTCATTGACCCTATACTCAAAGAAGTTATATTTCTTCATCTGATGATAGAGTTCTGTACCACGGATGAAGTCCTTATGGAAGGCAATGTGATAAGCTTCGGAACTGAAAGCCAGTCCCTTAAAAATCAGTTTCTGATTGGGAGCAGTAAATAGCATGGTGCCGTTGCTGCAATCGTATTTAGTTCTGCCATATACTAGTTCTCCTGCAACAATGTTTTTGAGGCTAATGTTGTAAAAATCACAAGTAAGACTGATAGCCTCATTGGTTTCATCACACTGTTGGTTACTGGCCACTTTTTCAGCTTTATGCGTAGCACTAAACAATGGGTTTTCGGGTTCGGGCAGCCCACTGTAAGCATGGAAGTCGGTAATATTTTTAAAGACCAGTTCTTTCATTTTTTTATTGATTGTAAGGTTCATCATTCGCTCTCCCACCATTCATCATAATGGGTACTCAGAGAATTCGGTAACTGAACCGGTTCACCCATTTGAGGAGTGGCAATAGGAACATTCATTTTCCGGGCTGCTTGCGTTATTCTTTCTATGGGGTCGGTCCAGCTATGGGTTGCCAGGGCAAACGCACCCCAGTGAATAGGGACAATCAATTTAGCTTTTACATCGATAGCGGCCATGACGGATTCTTCCGGCATCATATGAACATCTCTCCAAAGTTCATTATACTGACCGCACTCCATCAACCCAATATCGAAAGGTCCGTATTTCTGCCCAATTTCCCTAAAGTGCTTACCATAACCACCATCGCCACTGAAGTAGATGTTCCGGTCTTTACTTTGTATGATCCATGAGCCCCAAAGCGTAGCCGACTGATCGGTCAAACCCCTTCCCGACATATGTCTGGATGGGGTAAAGATGATCTTCAAGTCTTCATACTGTGCTTCTTGCCACCAGTCTAATTCAGAGATTTTCTCTTCGCTGATGTCCCATCTTTTCAGATGATTACCTACCCCCAGTGGGACAAAAAAGTGATTTGTTTTATCCTTCAGCTCCTTAATGGAGGGGTAATCCAGGTGATCATAATGGTCGTGCGAGATGATCACGGCATCTATGTTTGATAAGTCTGCGATCATGATAGGCATTTCACGATTGAAACGCTTTCGGCCCAACCAGGGATGGGGAGCGGCATATTGTCCAAAAACAGGATCTAGCAATATCTTTTTCTCTTCCATTTCGATCAGAAAAGAGGAATGCCCTAACCAAGTGATTCTGGTTAGAGAATCGGGAAGGTTTAAAAGGCTCTGAGGATTAATTTTCACTACTTCAATGTTGTGATCAGGCGCTACATTGGGATCGGGGTTCATGGTCTCCTTCACCATGGCGGTGATGCTATGGCAATTCATCTCCATCACTATCTCTTCATTATTGATGAATATGTCCTCTTCGTAATGTCCGGTTGCTGCATAAATTTCTTTCTGTTCATCGCTCACAGTTCCACCAAACTGCGGACTGAAGTTCAAAAAAGCAAGGCCGACAATCAGTAGGAAAAGAAACAAAGCACCCAGCGTGATGAAAAACCATTTTAGTATTTTAGCAACCCAAATTCCAGCGTTTCTCATGTTAGTTCTGTTCAGGCTATTTAAAGTTTTGGGATGAGTTCTAGGGTTGAAGCTTCGTGCTTTTTTCGGTCATAGGTCAAACGCATTAATGGGTAGAGAATGTTCATTTTCTTGAAGTAGGCTTTATTGACTTTCGGATTGATTTGATCCAAATCGGAAGGGACTACCCCATCAATCGGTACAATTACGTCTCCCAATTTCATGGCTCCGGCCGGGTTTTCCAAAAAGGCGTCATACCAACTATGTTTCCCAAATTTGTACTGGCGCACAAAGAATCTGCTCTCAGTTTCTACAATGGAGATGTCCACGAAGCGATGCTTTTCTCCCGCTCTTATCTGGTGTGTCCACTTAGCATTTACCAGTTTGATAATCTCTTGAATGTTCATAATATATTGGGCCAATTGAAACAAAGACTCTTAAGAAATAGAGAAGCTGCGAACAGCCCCTTTATTTCATTACAATTAATACTTCTTAAAGAACTCATCCATTTTATCCACGGCCTGATCCACATGCTCGTCAATGTCGTACAAACTCACATGCGAGGCACCGGGTACTTCAAACAATTCTTTTGGCTCACTTGCAGCCTCGTAAAACATCGTTGTTAATGGTGCAGTATCAATCATTGCTTCCTCACCATAAATGCCCAGATATGGAGTGTATAAATAAGGAGCAAGTGCCACAGCACTGGTTAATGGAACATTTTCCATTAATGTTTTGGGTGCTAAGTGTGAATAATTAGGATAGGTAGCCGCACCGGCTCTTTCGGTCATGTAGTAGTCATACCCTTCGCCAACAGCTCCTTCCGGTAAATTAGCAGGGTCAATGGCTCCCATATTCAATGCATCATAATACTCTACTTCTCCTGTTTCATAGGCTTTTTGTCTAGCCTCATTGGCCATAGCAAACAAGGGCATCAATTGCTCCTTGGTCATTACGCCGAAGTAGTTCATCGTATTATTCATCATTCCGCTTACGGTAGCGATTGCTTTTAGTCGCTTATCAGTGGTCGCAACAATAGGCAAATAGCCCCCACTGGCACAGCCACCATATCCGTATAGTTTTTCTCGGTTGACGAAAGACAAAGTACCCAGATAAGAGATTGCCTCTCGAATGCTTTCCATTTTGATGAAGGCATTTTCATTGTCTCTGATCTCGCCTTCACTGTCACCGTATCCTAAATGGTCAAACGCTAAAAAGACATATCCTTTAGCGGCAAATTTTTCTCCGTACTTTGCCCCCATCTGCTCTTTGACCTGATTGAAAGGTCCAGAAAATACAATAGTCGGGTATTGGTTAGAGGTATCAAAATTCTCAGGTAGATAAAGATTACCTGCCAAGTTTACACCTTGACTTTTAAAAGTCACTTCATTTTTTCCTGCTTTGAAATTTTCCATGGTATCAGATTTAATTCTGTTATTGTTTGAATTATTAACTGATACAAAGTACGGGCAAACAAGGTGTTTATCACGTATACATTTTGGTAGAAGAATTAAACATTTTAGCAGACTCAATTGAAAGGAGAGCCATTGCACGCCCTACGTACCTGGCTATGGTTCGGGGGGAATGGTCGCCGTGACGGGGTGTGATCTAATGTAAACAGGAAGAAGACTTGCAGGAAGTGGTAGGTAGTCTTAATCTTCTCACCAACATCGTTGTATGATGGAATACAGTATACCAGCAAAAAATTAAAGAGCGATTACGGAAACAGGGGAAAAGCCCAACGGAGGAAGATACTCAGCATCTGTTCCAGGCCCGATTTGAGCATATCAATTGATTACCCCTGTGCTACGAATACTCCTAGTAGAAGATGATGAAGAAGGTAGTTCAATGGTGCTGTTAAAACTTAACCACTACCCCTCCGTAGATTCCTCTTCCTCCATTGGCTGGTATAGCGTTGATGACCCTTCTGGAAAACTCAGGATTGTACACCTTTTCATTCAACAGGTTCTCTCCATACAGGTTCAAAAGCAGAGAAGGGCCTTGGCGACTGCCTAGCATCTTTGTAACATCAGCACTGATATTGAGCGAAAGAAGATGAAATGCCTCAGGAATGGGATTAACGACCTGCCTTTGCCTGTCAGGCTCCAGATCACTCTGTGAATTGATAACATCTGCAGGTTTTGAAAAGAATGAATTAAACAGGCCTATGCTCAACCCTTGTTTTCCTTCATAAGAGATACCTCCTTTCGCCATTACATTAGAAATTGCTGTCACATCTTGTTCTCCCTCATCATTTTCATTCGTCTGATAGGCAATGGAGGAAATGATACTCAGGGCTTTAACAGGAATGATCTTAATTTCAGCCTCACCACCCTGCATCATCAGATTACCCTGATTGACATAAGTCACCGCACTGTTCAGATAGGGAACCCTTACCACCGTATTCTCTTGTTTACTATGGAAATAACCCAGATTAAGCTGATACGTCGGTTTCTGGTAAAAGACCTGAATATCCGTAGTAGTGATGGTTTCTGGCTTCAAGGCAGGATTTCCATAGTTCAACCCAGGAATAAGGGTAAATTTCTCTGACTGTGCAGCAGATTTGAAAGCCTGTCCATACAGCCCCTTGATACCAAAGGTAGGTGTCACATTCAGAATCGCTCCCAGCCTGGGTACAAAGTTACCGGCTGTAGAAGGGGTTTTGTTATATTGCCCACCGGCAATCAGTTTCAGCTTATTGGCTATCTGATAGTCAGTCTGTATATATCCTGCCCAACGCAGTTCGGCATAATGCTGAACAAAACTGGTGGGTACGTTATTTATTCTGTCCACTCCTTCTCCCTCACCAGTAACAAAATTAGCAAGTACACCGGTAACCACATGCAGATTTTCTAAGGGTTCCAGGTAATGTGTCATCTCTGCGAGCCAGTCATTGGCATAAAAATGTACCGGACGCTCATCCCGGATAGAACGCTGGCTAAAAGCATTGTAAGTGGTGTTGAAAGTCGTATGCCAGCGATCGGTAAAAGTATGTTCATATCCCAGGTCAGTAAAACCTCGGTAGGTATTCAAAGTATTAAAAGTACCATCAGAAGGATATAAAGGCCGCTCTCCAAAGACATCCCGGAGGGTATTCCCATAAAAGGAGGTTAAAGTGAAATTTTTGTATTTGCCGTTCATGGTAAAAGCAATATTTTGCTGACCATAGGTTTGCGTCTTTTCCACACCAGCCTGGTCTACTGCCTTAAAATCCCATCCCTGCTGACCCAGGTACTGTAAACCCACATTCATGCTACCGTGGTCATACACGGCAGATTGTTGTAATGCTCCTTCAAAGGTGCCGAATGAACCTGCTTTCGCCTGTATTTGCGTATGGGTTTCCCGAGCTCTTTTCGTGATGATATTGATGACACCGGTGAAAGCATTGGTACCATACAAGACAGATCCAGGACCACGCACAATTTCAATTTTTTCAATAGAAGCTACTGGAAAACCATGAAAAACGGCTAAGTCAACACCTCCATAAAAACTCTCCCGGCAGGGACGTCCATCTATGAGAATCAGTACATGGCTGGTTGTATGGGTTTGAATGTCACCTCTGATGGCAGGTAAATTGTTTGGAAAGTAATATGAGCCTGTCATATACAAGGCAGTAGCTCGGTTGAGGACGTCAATCAGGTTGACTGCACCATAAGAGGCTATTTCTTTGGCAGTGATCACGTTGATGATGGCAGGGGCCTGCTGTAAGTTTTCACTATTTTTGGAAGCTGTCACCACTTTGATATTCATCAGGTCTTCCAGACTCATGTCATACAAAGTTTCGGTGCTGAGTGTGTCAGCATTTTGTTGTGCCTCCACTGAACCTGATATACATAAAATTTGGAGCGCTATGATCAATGGTATATATTTTCTCATTCTTGGCCAGAATTAATGGAATTAAATTTTGGTTTAAAGACCCGCCAAAATTATCATTCGTGACCATGTTTTTAAGATCCATTTTAGTTCAAATACCGCTATGTAGTTTTTTTTCAAAAACTGACCCATATCTTATAGAAATAGAAGTATTTTATATAGAAAGGTTGTAGTACTTGTCATCAATGAGATTGTGTGGGATATGGAATGTAAGAAACCTTAACAAAATCTTTATTATGGCTATGAAATGTATGTCGATTGTTTTTATTCAACCTTCCTTGATTTCACCCCTCAGCTTTTGAAAACCTTTTATTGCAATTCTTTACCATGCCTTCCTCCTGACAGGTAATGATCTGTTTCCGACATAAATGCTTTCCAGACCGACCGGTGAAGCTCTTTAACCCTACAGGCCCTGCAACACCACCCTGGTGTTTTGCTAATCTTTTTTAAAGTGATCTCCAAACGGTTTAATTGATAGATTTTGTCTAATTTCAGACTGTCCTATGACCAGAGAAATAAACGGAAAAGGAAATATAACCTATCAGTCTTATCCTGGAATGAAGAAGACGTTTGACTACACCACTTTAGCGTACCGATACACTGCTCGCTTTCCGCTGCTTACCTTTGTGGGCACGCAGGTAAACTTCTGGATCATTGCTAATCTTTTACTCGTCACCATTTTCTATCTGCAAAGGCAGGTGATCAGTCAGGCGTTTCAGATACCCTTGGCGGGAAGATTGGGATCCATGTTGTTCATCGCTGTACTATTGGGTATTTTTTATGGAATAAGCCTTGGACTGACCAGTTATTATCTGGATAGGAATTTCTTCCGTAGACAACCCCTTGGAAAAGTAATACTGTTAAAAACATTGATTTCTCTGGCAGTGCTTACGTTAGAAATTGCTTTGATGAAATATGTCTTCTATGATCCCTTTACGCCCTTCGTGGGAGGACTTACCCTGACCAAAGAATCATGGAAATTGTTGGTCCTGCTGCTATTCGTTTATTATTTATTCATGACGCTCATCATCAGTTTCATCAATCAGATCAACAAGAAATATGGTCCTGGCATCCTGTTACCTTTGCTGTTGGGTCGTTACCGTGATCCGAAGGAAGAGCAGAGAATTTTTATGTTCATGGACCTTAAATCGTCGACTGCCACTGCCGAAGCATTAGGCCATTTACAATACAGTGCTTTCATCCGTGACTGTTTTTCGGATATCAATGAGGTGCTGTATCCTTTTCGTGCCCAGGTTTATCAGTATGTAGGAGACGAGATCGTTGTCACCTGGCCGGAACTTGAGGGAATCAAACATCATTTTTGCATAGAGTTTTTCTTTGCCTGTATAAAGCAGTTTCAACAAAGAGCCGAATATTACAGGGCAAATTATGGGTTCTTACCTGACTTCAAAGCCGGGGTTCATATAGGAAAAGTCACCATTGTGGAAATAGGAGAAGTGAAACGAGAACTTGCTTACCACGGCGACACCCTGAATACTGCTTCCAGAATTCAGAGTGTTTGCAATGATCATGGGAAGAGTTTGCTCGCTTCCAAAACTTTACTTGAGAAAGTGGGTATACATCCCAACATGCAGATACAAGAACTCGGAAGAATTCTGCTAAAAGGGAAAACCCAAGCGGTTGACCTGGTCAGTATACACTGGATGGAAACCCCGGCAACCAAATCCTGAGCTTAGCTTTTCTGTTTAATGCGCTTTATGAGGTGAAGAAGTACGAGATAGTTGTTCTTCACCATTTTATCCTTCAGCGAAAGCCGGTTGGTGATGGATTCTGTAAATCAGGTTCTCTATGGCTGATGGGCACAAGGAGGTTTTCTCTTTCCTCAGCTGGTTCGATGTTGCTCTATAAGATATAGTACATCCTGCAACATACTATGTACAATTTCTTGTGCGTAAAGATCAAAAGAGCGTTTGGAATAGCCTTCACTGAGTGTCTTGTAATAACTGGAGCTTTCGTTTGCCCATTTTTTCATGAAAACTTTGGCATAACGTGTGTCTGATTCATACGCTAAACGACAGCCAGTTGTCCTGCATTTTTCCAGAAATGCCGTGGCATGCCTGAAATAAAGCGGGTGTTTATATAACCGGTAGAGCTTTTCAGGTTCTTCAAGTGCTAGTTTAATCTGATCAATTATTTCCATCATCGAAAACAAGTTTACTGAGCGTAAGGGTATTTCTACCTAAAGGGTCTTCCAAACCGGCAGTCGCCACAGAGAGACGAAAAGCTCTGTTGAAATCGGTACTCAGTGAGTTTCTTAAGCTTCCACAAACGTACGAAACTGAAAGATAAAGAAGATCGGAATGAAGTTATTTCGGACAAAAAAAGTAAACCAAGCGCAATGAGGCAATTCCTCTGTTTGCCGACAAACAGAACCAAAGTCTGATGCCACTTTTTCTAAGCAGTCGGTAGCTCCCGCACTTTGTGAGTACTAATTCAGGAAAGAGTGAAATGTTGAACTGACCTTTTAAACAAAGTGCATTCGGACGTCTGAACAAAGTTGTGCCTTTATTTTCCCTCTAATTTTGTCCCAACATTAACAATATTCTTTCAAAACAATGGGACAAAATAATTATCAGGGGGCATTACAGAAACCGATAGGTTCTGGGTTCAACGCAACATCAACTGCCAGTGATGTGATCAAAGGGATTGACCTGACAGGGAAAATAGCCATCGTCACAGGAGGCAACACTGGGATCGGTTTGGAAACTACCAAGACACTTGCCTCCGCTGGAGCCACTGTCATCGTGCCGGCCAGAGACATCGAAAAAGCAAAGAGAAATCTGCGAGACATAGCCTTTGTAGAGATAGAATTCATGGATCTAATGAATCCAGACTCTATTGATGCCTTTGCAGAAAAATTTCTGGCATCCGGCAGGCCACTCCATCTGTTGATCAACAATGCAGGCATCATGTGGGTACCATTGCGCAGAGACTGTCGGGGTATTGAATCGCAATTAGCCACCAATTATTTAGCACAGTTTCAGCTTACCGCAAGGTTATGGCCTGCACTCAAAAAAGCGAAGGGTGCCAGGGTCATCAACGTTTCATCAGCAGGCCATCAATTTGCGCCCTTTCATTTTGAAGATCCTAATTTTCTGAACAGGGCATATGAAACCTTGCAAGGTTATGGTCAATCGAAAACCGCCAGCAATTTATTTGCCCTTGAATTAGACAATCGTGCCAAAAAATTTAAGGTGAGCGCATATTCATTGCACCCGGGGTCAATTGGCGGAACAGAATTAGGCAGAGAAGCTCCTTTAAGCCTGTTTCAGCAAATGGGTTTCTGCGATGCCGATGGCAATCTCCTACCCGAAGTCGCAGCCTCATTAAAAACGGTTCCACAGGGTGCAGCGACTACCGTTTGGTGTGCTACCAGCCCTATGCTTCAGGCTATAGGGGGCGTGTATTGTGAAGATGTAGATATTGCTGAGTTGTCACCTGATACTGCACTGGCTACAGGTGTAAAACCCTATTCACTGGATGAAATCAATGCAAAACGATTGTGGGCCTTAAGCGAAGAAATGACAGGTATCTCATTCTCTATTCATGAGGAATGACTAACCAGTATGACAATGTTGCCTTCAATACGGACAGCAGCAGGGGGATCGGATAGGCCACAACCATTGAGGTACTTGAAGAAGGAATGAGAACATCATTATCATAACCAATATGTATGATGTTTTCTATTTTTGTAGGAGTGATTTCTTTTTTGATATAAAAAGCAAAGCGATGGAGTATAAGGCAAAATACATAACAGAAGATATAAAACTTTCCTGTTATGAGGACAAATTTTTCAAATCGGATATCATGTTCGAGCATCATATGCTGGTATGGTTCATTTCTGGTGAAACCAGGATTGTACAGGCTGATGCCACTTACGTATTTAAAAAAGGGGATATTTTTTTAATTCCCAGAAATCAGCTGGCAACGATAATCAATTATCCCAAAGAGGGGCAGCCACATCAAACAGTGGTCATGCATCTGACCACTACAAGGTTGAGAGAGTATTATGCGAAATTATCTGTGAAGCCAAAAGCTTCGGCATCGCAAAAAATCTATTATTATAACCATCATCCTTTATTGGAAAGTTGCCTTTCGTCCCTGATCCCTTACTTTGAGATGAAAGACCTCCCTGAAGAAATTGCTTCGCTCAAGATAACCGAAGCCATTAGTATTCTCAGGACTCTTGACAGGGAAATTGACAATGTGTTGGCAAACTTTGAAGAGCCCGGGAAAATTGATTTGGCCGACTATATGGAAAAGAACTTTATGTTCAATTTACCCCTGGATAAGTTTGGCTATCTGACAGGTCGCAGCCTGACAACTTTTAAAAGAGACTTTAAAAAGGCGTTTGATACAACACCGCAAAAGTGGCTTACGCAAAAGCGTTTAGAATTGGCCCACTACCAGTTTGTTGAAAAGAAAAAGAAACCAATTGACGTATGTTATGAGGTTGGATTTGAGAATTTATCACACTTTTCATATGCTTTCAAAAAGCGTTTTGGTTACCCACCTTCTTATTTGGTTGAGGGAAAAATTCAATTAAATACCATCACAGAATAACATTAGTTCACAGCAATCAGCTTCTTTTTGGGAAAGAAGACATTGCGCTTCATAGTAGCGTGCCCCTGTTAGATTCATAGGTCATAAAACCGCAGGCACGCCTACGAAGACAGCTTGCCTTTGTTACCATATCAATCTTTGCGTTTCGGGCACTGTTGCTATGTGGCTCATCTCACCCGCTCTATACGCTCGATAAAGGCGTCGAATATCATCCTGTGTATCGCCTATGAAAGGGCCATGGGAAACAATAGGATCATGTTGCGGCGCACCCGCATAAAGGACCACTCGCCCGCCTGCTACTCCCCCTTTCAGTGGTAAGGCACTCTGTGTTTGATCCGGATACCTGTCGAGCCAACCCACCTGGTCTTGTGCTAAAAGCATGGCTTCCTCTCCCACCGCCATACTGCCTTCAATGGCATACAAAAATGCCGTATAAAATGCGGGAAGATGCAAGGTAGTGTTGCTCTCTGGTTGAAGCTGAATATCCGCTATGATCAATGGCACATGGTTTTTGACAGGAGAAGTCAGGCCACCCAGCGTACCACTGTATACCTTCAACATCATGCCGTTTTCTGATAAAGAGGGAACTTTTTCTGAGGTCAGATCCTGTAATCTGGGTTTTGTCCATCTCTCTTTTTTAGGTAGATTCAGCCAAAGTTGTAAGAGTCGCAACCTGGTTTTTTCCTGTATGGTTTCTGTGTGAATAATGCCACTCCCTGCGGTCATTATCTGAAAATCGCCCCCTTTCATTTTGTGCGACGAATCACCTATTTCTCCTTCGAGCAACAAGGAAACCGTTTCAAAACCGGCATGCGGATGCGGCCCCCCTACCGGCACGTTATCTTTTTTGTCAAGCTGATCGTCCATGAGTAATATGAAGGGATCGCTTTCGGAAAAATTGACTTGGATGACGGGACGTGCCACATGGCCGGAGCCCAGAAATCCCGGTTGAGCGGGCGGTGTTTGTATAGTGATTAGTTTTCTGCTGATGGTCATACTATTTTGCTATTATGTTTCTTCTTTTATTTACGTATATTTACTATCAATGATATAGTACTTACACAAAGTATAGTGCTATACTTTAGGTAAGTGTCGTCTCAATCAACCAGATCTAAACAATGAACACACACCCAAAAGAACACTCTGAATGTTTGACCATTCTACAGCCTGTTCGAGATGCTTTGGATATCCTGAGTGGAAAATGGAAGCTTCCCATCATTGTAGCGCTTACTTTTGGAGAAAAACGTTTTAGTGAGATTGCCAGGGAAGTGCAGGGCATCACTGACAGAATGCTGTCCAAAGAATTGAGGGATTTGGAAATCAACGAGCTCGTCAGGAGAACGGTCCATAATACCTATCCTGTCAAAGTGACTTATGCTTTAACCCCCCACAGCCAATCGCTGGGAGAAGTGATAGAATCTTTGCGAAAATGGGGCACCCTGCACAGGAAAAGGATTATGCAATAATATTGACATGACTTTGCTAAAACGACCATTCGTTGAGCAGGCTGATCGCATGATGGGCTGTCAGATCGTATTGGATAGGAACAACCGAGACATAATTGTTAGCAATAGCCCATTCATCATTGTCTTCTCCCCTGTCGTAATTGACAAAGTTGCCCGCTAACCAAAAATAACGGCGACCGTTAGGATCAAATCGCTGGTCAAACTCTTCCTGCCATTTGGCATGGGCCTGACGGCAAATTTTCACTCCTTTTATTTTTTCGTTCTGTTTCGGAGGAAAATTCACATTGAGGGCAATGCCTTTGGGAAGCCCCATATCCAGTACATTCCTGGCAATCTTGATGACATATTCCTCCACATGGGAGAAATCGGCCTCTGGATCATAATCGCACAAAGAAAAACCGATGGCCGGATAGCCTTCGATAGCGCCTTCTACAGCCGCAGACATGGTGCCTGAATACAAGACACTAATAGAGGTATTGCTGCCATGATTGATGCCACTCACAACCAGGTCCGGTGTCTTACTTTTCAGCACATAATGCTTGCCCAGTTTCACACAATCGGCAGGGGTGCCTGAACATTTGTAAGCCTTTACCCCTTCATAAATCTCTGTTTCATATAAGCGCAGGGTATTGCCGATGGTAATGGCATGACCCATGCCTGATTGAGGGCTGTCCGGTGCCACAACCACCACCTCCCCGATTTCTTTCATCAATTGAATCAGCAAACGGATGCCGGGTGCCGTGATGCCATCATCATTGGAGACTAGGATTAAGGGTCTTTGCATGCAGGAAAATCAGGAATTGATGAGTGAATTATAATAGGCCGTAATGCGCACCAGGTCCCTCTGCCGGTCATGTTTCAATTTGTTCTCTTTGATATAACGTTCCAGGGCAGATTGCTGGCTTTTCAGGATTTCATACAGATCATCTTTTTTCTGGCTATATTTCACAATCCCTCCCTCCTGATCCAGAAAATAATAATCAAAATCGAGGCGATAACGCGTAGCAAAACGGTTTCCGTAGTAATAATAACTATAATAGCTGTACTGGGGTATATTTTCCTGCACTACCGCTTCCCGGCATAAAAGAGTGACTGTATTTTCGTACAGTACCTCAAAGAGCATGGGTACCTGATATCCCGGACGAATATCATAGGGTAAAGCATAAAACTGTCGGTAACGGGAGGTAGTCTCATCAAATATCTCGAAGAAGAGAATTTTTCTGGCACTGTATGTCTGAATCGTATTGTTCAGGTTAACCTGTACCAGATCCCCTTCCAGATTATATTTAATCTTCCCTTTCACTTCATCACCCGAAAGCAAAGTCAATTTACCTTCGTGCCACACTTCTGAAGGGAAATACTGGCCAATCACAGGAGAAACCATCAAACACAGAAAGAATAAAAATAAGACGGTAATTTGTTTCATAAATAAAGAGGCCATTTTCTCAATTATTATAACAAAAATCAACCTGTGTTAGTATCCAAAACTGCTTTTTATTTCAAGCAATGGGGATATATTCCGTTATTTCCAATCCATATCCGAGCAACCCTACCCGCTTTTTCGGATTATTGGTGATGAGTTTCAACTGTCTGGCTCCTAGGTCTCTCAGAATCTGAGCACCGATACCAAAATCTCGCTGATCCATTTTTGGGTTGGGCATGGGTTGAGCGGTATAAAAATCGCCTCCCGTCTGATCCTGATACTGCTTAATTCTGTAGAGTAACCCCATCCCCATACTTTCCTGATTCATATACAATAGGATGCCCTTCCCTTCCTTTTCAATAATTTCCATAGAAGTTTGCAGAATATTATTGCCTCCCTGGTGCACAACCGTTCCAAAGATATCCTCAAACAGGTTGGAGGCATGGACTCGCACTGCCACGGGTTCCTCTGCTGACCATTCCCCTTTGACCAGTGCCAGATGAAACTCTTCGGAGTTGGTTTGTTTGTACACATGCAGAGTAAAACTTCCAAACAGGGTATTCAGCGGTAAAGAAAACTCCTTTACGATAAGACTTTCATGTGCCAGCCGGTACTGAATCAAATCCTGAATCGATACCAGTTTGAGCTGAAAACGATCTGCTACTTTACGCAAATCGGCTAATCGAGCCATGGAACCATCCTCGTTCATAATCTCTACCAATACGCCGGCGGGTCTCAATCCAGCCAGTCTTGGAAAATCGATAGCGGCTTCTGTATGGCCTGACCGGCGGAGTACACCTCCTTTCTTGGCTTTCAGGGGAAAGATATGGCCAGGTTTTCCCAGCTCTTCCGGCCTGGTTTCAGGGTCTACCAGGGCACGAATGGTTTTAGCCCTGTCGGCCGCGGAAATGCCAGTCGTACAGCCATGTCCGATCAGGTCAACGGATACGGTAAAAGGAGTTTCATAGGTGGAGGTATTTTTGCCAACCATCAGTTCCAACCCAAGTTCCTCGCATCTTTCTTCACTCAGGGGCGTGCAGATTAACCCCCTGCCATGCGTAGCCATGAAATTGATAATTTCGGGGGTAATATATTCTGCTGCGCAAATAAAATCCCCTTCGTTTTCCCGGCTCTCATCGTCCACGACAATGATCACTTTTCCATCAGCAATGTCCTGTATGGCTTCTTCAATCTTATCTAACATAGGCGGTCTGTTTTTGATAGTGCAACTTATTACTATTTTCTAAAAGTTAAAAATTTTTATTTAACATAATTATAGTTACATGACAATTGGTAATACTCTGAAATACGTCTACACAAAGAGAGTAAACGTATGAAACAGAAAGAAAAAGCCGAAAACCTAGCAAAATGCTATTATCCTGTGAAGCTGCGTTGGAAAATCTTGCAGCAAATAGAAATAGGTATTTTAAATGATCATACCGCTTGTGAAAAATATGGAATAAGCCTTATCTTGATTAGAAAATGGCGCAGGCAGCATTATAAAAGACATCTACAAACTTATGTAACCTCTCAACCTATGAAGCGCAAACAAAGTCAGGCTGAAAAGATCAAAGCGCTAGAAAAACAACTGAAAGAAACTCAGAAAGCCTTGGAGGAGGAAAAGTTGAAGAGTCGGGCTTATGAGATCATGATCGAGGTGGCTGAGAAGGAGCTAAATATTCCGGTAAGAAAAAAGTCTGGGCCCAAACAGTGACTAGACTACTCAAGGAGTTTCCACTAGCGGGTGTGGAAAAATCCTGCCGACTGTTTGGGCTCACAAGGGATGCTTTCTACAAAGTAGAGAAACGGGCTAATATGCAGTGCCTGCAAGAGGCTTTAGTTTTGGGAGAAGTCTGTAAAATAAAAGAAGAACAACCTAAACTGGGTACTGAGAAAATCTATAGTATCATAAAACCCTTTCTCTCTGAGCATGGAATCAAGATGGGCCGAGATAAGCTTTATGATCTCTTGCGAGCTCATCAATTGCTACCGAAAAGAAAAAGGAGAAGGCCCGGTACTACCCAGTCCAGACATAAGTACTTCAAATATCCTAACATAGTGAAGGATCTGGAAATATTGCGCCCCAATCATGCCTGGAAGAACGACATCACCTATATCCGCTGTGGGAATGGGTTTAATTATCTTAGCCTAACTACCGACGCTTATTCCAGAAAGATCATAGGTTGGTCTTTGCAGCCTAGCCTGCGTGCTGAAGGCCCTATAGAAGCTCTTCAAATGGCGCTGAAAACTATTCACAAGAGGGGCCGCCACTGCTGGGAGAAAAAAGATGGCCTATCCCCTCTCCCATTGATTCATCATTCAGATAAAGGGATTCAGTATTGTTGCAGAGAATATGTAAGTCTGCTGGAGAAAAACCAGATCCAAATAAGTATGGCTACCGAATCCTATGAAAATCCGATTGCCGAGAGAGTCAATGGCATTCTCAAAGAAGAACTGCTTAGACCAGGTTATCCTACTCATGAACTAGCTAAAGCTGATATTCAAAAAGCGATCAACATCTACAACGAAAAAAGACCTCATCGGAGCTTGAACATGATGAAGCCTGTAGAAGCTCATACCATGACTGGTCCCATACCCAAACGATGGAAAAAGAACAAGTATAGAGACAAAGCTAAATCTGAAAAAAATGCAACGGCTGAAAAGAAAAAAATAACAGTGATTAATGTATAAATCTGTAGAGTAGTTTTAGGGAATGACCTTAATTCGATCTTCCAATCCTTTACAAACTTTTTACCCCTGCTTCCTGCTACAATACAAAGGCACTTAGGGAATGTGTTATGATCTCTCTGCTTCGTATATGTTGCTGTATGGTGGAGCCTTTAAAAAAACTCATCAGTACTTGTAACTCATAAAAAATAATGTGTGAACCGCCCCCTCTCTGAACACTGGGTTCTTTCTTAATACCACTTTTGCGTTATTTGACCTTTGCAGAGAGGATCACTCCTATGCCTTCCCAATACTATACTTATGATAACGGCAAAACAAACTACAGTCTGACTGACATTTTACAAACAAAGTGCCTTATTACCAGATCTATATGTATTACCCAGGAAGTTTCTTGCCAAAGTTACCTCCTAAACCATTTTTACAGAGTCCTTTATGCAAGAATCATCAGCCAATATTCGTGATCTGGCAGTGATTGGAGATCGCCGTACCTGTGCCTATATCACTAAAAACGGAAGTGTTGTATGGTATTGTCCTGATCGGTTTGACCAACCCTCAGTCTTTGGCTCCCTGCTTGATGTGCCTCGAGGGGGATGCTGGCAATGGCATATGCCTACCCTTAATTTTCATCATCGTGCCTATGTGAACAACAGCGCTCTATTGATGACCCAGTTTACTAGTGATGCCGGCACCTTGTTGCTCGAAGATTGGATGCCAATGTCTGGCGATGTTCATGGCCTCTGTCGTATGCTTTCTCCTACCCCTGAAAAGATAGTATCACAACTCAGTCCTAAACCGGATTACGGCAGGAAAAAGGTAGACTTGTCTTATTATGGTAAAGCCATTTGTATCAACTATCAACTGTATTGTTATGCCTCTCACGCTCTCGTGATCGAAGGGGAAAGTATTGTTTGTAGCATATCTGCAGGAGAAAAGGCCTGGTTTTTCCTTAGTGACAAAGCTCTGAACATTGACCTTCATCTACTTCAACAAACAAAACATGAAACCCTGACAAGGTGGGAGAAGGTAATGGCTCATGTTCATTACAAAGGCCCCTATGAACGGGAAGTACATAACTCCTTGCGTATGCTGCGTTTGATGACTTATGCTGAGAATGGTGGCATCATTGCGGCTGGAACCACTTCCTTGCCTGAAGTACCCGGGGGTGAAAGAAATTATGATTATCGTTTTGTATGGTTGCGCGATGCAGCCATGATTGTCAGTGCACTAACCCGTGCGGGTAGTGATGGGGTGGAAGAACGTAAATTTCTAGAATTTATCTGTGGCGCTATGCATGAAGTGGAAGAGCCAGTAGTCCCCTTTTTCACTCTTGACTTCCAGCCTGCACCAGAAGAAAAAGAGCTTGTACATTGGGCAGGATATGCCCATAGCCTCCCTGTACGTATTGGCAACAGCGCCAATGATCAGTTACAGCTGGATGCGATCAGTAACGTTCTATTGGCTGCAAAACTGATTTACAACCGTTATGCTACCCGAGAACATTGGGATACGGTAAGTCAGCTCGCAGAATATCTGGTAAAACATTGGCATGAGCCTGATCACGGATTGTGGGAAGAATCACAACGCAAACAATATACTTCCAGCAAGGTGGTGGCGGCTGTCAGTCTGAAGTTTATGGCAGAGCACTGCCAAGATCAGCAACAAAAAGAAAGGTGGTCTGATGCCGCCGCTGAGATCCGTGAGTATGTAGAGGAGAACTGCCTGACTTCAGAGGGAGCTTATGCCGCTTTCGCTGGCTCGGAAGCGGTAGACATCAGTGCCATACTATTTCCAACCTGGGCTTATACAGAGGCGGATACGCTGAAGATGCTGAAAACAATTGAAATATTAGAGCGAGACTACTGCCAACATCATTTGTTCCGCCGTTATCTTGTGGATTTTGATTCAAGAAAAGAGGGTGTTTTTCTGGCCGGTTCGCTCTGGGTGGCTCAATACTGGGTCATGCGACGTAACTGGAAAAAATTTCATCAGATTATGGAGGCAACTTTGTCCTTTTGTAATGATGTGGGTCTACTGCCTGAAGAGGGTGATCCGGAAACCGGAGAATGCTTGGGCAATATACCCCAGACATTTGTGCATGCTTCTCTGATTGGAGCTATCATAGATTATAAAAACGCTTTTGAAAAGGAAAAATAGTGTGAGACTATTGTTCCTGTATTTTTCTGATGATCTTTTCTTTAACCTCATTGGACAGAGGTTTCAGCGGGGTAAGAATTTCCGCATTCCCATTAGAATGCCTTGTAAAAGCTTCATCCAGGAGATGGCTTTGGTGTGCATAACGCAAACAGGCATCACACATCCGGGTATGGAAAAAAAGCTGCATTTTCTCGAGCCATTTCAAATCTTCTTCAGATTTTTTTTCAATCAGAAAAGTAGCTTTCCTACAGGAAAGCATCAAACTATTCATCAGTGTACTCATCGTTTTAATGAATCATCCATGTTTCAAGACAGTGTCTTAATTGCAGCTTGGCCCTGTGCAGTATCTGCCAATAGTTAGACGGTGTTATGCCCAGTTCCTGACTGATTTCTTTTCCAGCTTTACCCTCTACATGTTTCAGTTGAACCACTGCAAACCAAGGTGCAGGCAGTTTTTTTATACAATACCGTAATCTTTTGACAAAATCCGGATCATCTAATAATTCCTGCTCCTGAGGCCAGGGTTGGGGTCTGTATTTTTTTTTCCAGTTTCCATGCTGATCAAACAAGATATCCAAAATATTGCCCTTCTCTCCATGACTCACCACCGACTCTGTCATGACAGGATTTTTCAACTGTTTTCTATAGTAATCCACAATCTTATGATTTAAGATTGAAAACAACCAGGTCTTGGGAGAACTTTTGCCTTGAAACGATTCAAAAGCCTGGGAAGCTGCCAGAAATGTTTCCTGTACCAGATCTTCAGCCACCGATGGCTGAGAGGTTTGATACAAGGCTCTGCTATACAGTGCATCTCCAAACGCTTGCACCCATGACGACAGGACGGTCTGCATGTCATTGTTACCAATTTGATGCCCTTTCATATAGGTAGACAGAATGAATTAGACATTCATCACTATACACAGTGAAGATCAACAACTTAGGTAACAAAACTTTAGTTTTTTTTTCGTCTTTTTCCCGACAAATACAGCAATGTATAACCTGGGTCACTTTTCAGGGTAATACCCTCTGAGTGTTACTTCCTTTGAACAATACCTGGTGATTAAGTGGTTGGAACAGATTTTCTTTTATTCAAAACGCTTGTTGAGATGGTTCATAGAAAGTTGACACGCTATACGCAAAACCCAGGGTACAAACTGATCCTCTTCCCTGTAGTTTCCTGACTTAATTTCTTGTACCACCCTGATAAAGGTTTCCAGCAGTAACTCTTCTGCTTCAGGGGTATCATTTACCATCAGATAGATAAATGTATAGATAGTTGACTTGTGTCTTGTCAAAAGCTGTTCGAAAGCTTCTTCATTGCCTTCGCTGTATAAGGTTATTAGCGTTTTATCACTCACTGTATATTTTTCCATGAGGCCAATATCTTTATGCACAAAAACCCTCGGTTGGTGTCTATGCGCAGCACATATTTTCTACTGTATAGTCGGCTTATTCCTTAAAACCTGACAAAATTGTACCCGACAAAAATCCGGGCAATACGACCTTTCATAACAAATGCCAAGCAGCAAGTGTTATGCTGAAGCATAGGGCAGGTTAACCCAAGACCTGGTAACTATCACATTGATCAGTCTAAGCATTGTGCTGTTAAAAGGATAGAGAATCTGCAAACTAGTTTTAAGGCCTGCTTTATATGATGAAACTCCTTTTAGCAAATACCTTCAGCCATATTTACAAACACTAATATGCATACCCGTCCCCTCAAGTTACTCATCTTTGATGTCAACGAAACACTGTTGGATCTGAGTCTTATGAAAGACCGGATGAATGAAGCCTTTCGTCATTCCTTCGCCTTTGAAAAGTGGTTTTCTCTCCTGCTACAATATGCCTGGGTAGAAACGGTTACCCATCAATATCACAACTTCGGTGAAATAGGTAAAGCAGCTTTACAGATGACTGAGCAGGCGCTGGAAACCCAAATTCCCGAAAATGAAAAGGTAGATATTCTTGGCATGATCCGGCAACTACCTCCTCATCCGGACGTAAAGCCAGGGTTGGAAATGCTGCAGTCAGCAGGCTTCCCCATGGTTACCCTCACCCATTCTGCCCCGGAAGTACTCCAACAGCAAATGGAATTTGCAAAACTTACGCCCTATTTCGAAGCTTTGTTCAGTATTGACGACATCCAAAAATATAAGCCAGCGCCTGAAACCTATCAATTCTGCCTGAAGAAATATCAGATTCAACCACAGGAAGCCCTGATGATAGCGGCCCATGGATGGGATGTGGCAGGGGCTTTACGGGCAGGCCTACAGGCGGCCTTCCTTGCAAGAAAAGGAAAAGCACTTTACCCCCTCGCGCCTACACCTCAGATAACAGAAGCAAACCTTATCAAAGTAGCTGAACGATTAACACAAAGGTAATTTTTGATACCCATTATCTCTAGCAGGTTATCATTATCCTTGCTATCATGCAAGATGAAAAAGCTATTTTTTGCCTGCTGAGGATTCATCTGACACGTCATTCGGCACTTCCTGATCTTTGCAGCCATCATACGAAAGGAATCAATAAAATGTCAGGTTCTTCTCTTTTCGGCGACTAATTGATAAGAATACTAATGACTGTAATCGATCTATGAAACCTAGGCCGTTGCATGACAATAGAATAATTGTTGCCCTGACACGCTTTGGAAAGCCGTTGATATCTTTTATTTTTTCTGGCGTGGTGGGAAGGAATGCCTTTGTCCTCCTGCTGAACCTTGCATGTTCTATACCGATCATTCAAACCAATGCACAGACCTGTTGTTCCGGAGGTGTGCCCCTCACCAACAATGTAGGGGGGGTTACCCTTAGAACAGGAGAAAAGTTGGCAATTTGCCATCAATTTTGATGCAAACATGCTCAACACCCTTAAAAATGAAACCCACTTATTGGAGGATGACTCCAGACAAAGAGTCACCTATTCATTAATCATGACGACTGCCTACACCCTTACTAAAAAATTATCGGTAGAAGGCTTATTTTCATGGGTAAGACAGGAGCGACGCATCAGACAAAATGGAGGCTTTCAGGATTTTACCGCCACCAGTGGTATAGGCGACGCTATCCTGTTATTTCGTTACAGTTATCTTACTACCGGCCAATGGCATTTGACGGCAGGATTGGGTCCTAAAATACCCCTAGGAGCTTCTGATGTAGCTTCTGACCTCGGTATCACCCTCAACGCTGATTTGCAACCCGGTTCCGGAGCATGGGATGGGATTTTTAACCATAGAATCCTTTTTTCAGGTTTTGGTCGTCCTTCCCTGATATTATCCAACAACATCATTGTCAGGACTACCGGTACGAACGACGATTATCTGGGCAGTCAGTCTTATCAGTTTGGCAATGAAATACAACTGATTACTGGGATTGCAGATCAGTGGCTGTTAGCAAAACAGTTGTTTAATATTTCTATCAATACCCGGTTCAGACAGGTAGAAATGGATAAGAATAACCAAGAATGGTTGCCCAATACCGGAGGAAGCTGGCTATTTATCCTGCCAGCCTTAGGATGGTTACCGACCCCCAATATCACCATTTCTCTGATGAGTGAGCTACCCCTGTATAGCCGGGTGGTGGGTACCCAACTTACTCCGAATTATCGTTTTAACGTTGGAGTGTATTATCTACTGAATAAAAAAGAGGACAAAAATTTTAATTTTCAATACCATGAAGATAATTAATATTCTATTGGTTGCTAGCTTCATGATTGGTTCCTGTGAGAAAGAGCGAACTAACCCTCAAACTCCTGTTAACCAGGGAGCCCAGGGAGACGCTAGCTGGAGCATTCCCAGGCATCAGATTTACGACGGTGGTCCGGGTAAAGATGGCATCCCTGCCCTCACCCTCCCTACTTTTGTAAGTACAGAGGCTGCCAGCTATCTGTCAGATGACGATCTGGTGATAGGAGTCAAATATGGGAACACGGTAAAGGCCTACCCCCACCCCATCCTCGACTGGCATGAAATCATCAATGATGATCTGGAAAACAAAGCAGTATCCATCAATTATTGCCCCCTGACAGGCACAGGGATCGGCTGGGAAAGAACCCTCAACGGAGCGGTCACCACCTTTGGTGTTTCAGGATTGCTTTACAATTCAAATCTGATATTGTATGACAGAAGTACCGACAGCCATTGGTCACAAATGCTGCTAGAAAGTGTCAACGGAAGCCTGAAAGGAGAAAAGGCAGAAACGGTTGCCGTGGTGGAAACTTCCTGGCAAACCTGGAAAACATTATATCCCAATACCCAGGTGGTATCTGTACAAACTGGGTTTAGCCGCAACTACTTCCAGTATCCTTATGGAGATTACCGTACCAACCATCAAAACATTATTTTTCCCATCTCCCAAAACGATCAGCGCTTACCAGCCAAAGAGCGTGTTCACGGCATCATCCTGGATGGAAAAGCCAAAGCTTACCGCTTCCATGACTTTGCTGATAGTGATGTCGTCGTGTTGGAAGATGATTTTAATGGAACCGCTTTGGAAGATGATTTTAATGGAACCGCTATGGTCCTGGCGGGTAGTCAGAAACATAATTTCATCGTATCGTTTGAGCGGACCTTACCGGACGGAACTTTACTCTCTTTCACGACCGTCCAGGAGGGAGAAACACTTCAGGAAAAAGCCCTGCTGGCAGATAACGAAGGAAACCATTGGGATCTCTTTGGCCATGCCATTGATGGCCCCAGGAGCGGACAAAAACTCACCCCGACGACTTCCTTCATAGGATACTGGTTTGCCTGGGGTGCCTTTTATCCAGGACTCGACCTTTACAAAGCGGAATGAGATTTTAAGGGGCAGCACTCTTGTTTTCAAGATTATACCCTTCAGGCTTGTTTTTTCGAGTAAGTAGCTGATACAATGACAGGGGCAAATACATCATAGGCCTTAATCCGGTAATGGTTGAGAGGTTTTTCATTTCCCTGCGTATTTCCAGGCTGATTTCCTTGAGAATGACTTTCTGTTTTACATGGCCTTCTTCCTGTATAAAAGCCAGATGATGCAAGGCATACAAGCCAATGACAAAGGATATCACAAAAAAGAAATCCCACTGTTGCAGATTCAGGGCCTGAAAAGAAATAGATTGGGCACTTCCTTTCCATACTACCGTTAAAGCAAATTCTTTGGAGAAAAAGAAATCTGCCATCCACCCTCCTAAAATAGGCGCCAGTCCGGAAGAAATAGAATTGGTAAAACTGATCACCGATAGAAAAGCGACAGCATCCTGCTTTGGGGAAAGTTTTAATCCTATACTGCTGGAAGCCAAACCGGTACCTGCCGTGGCGATGCCGCTGACAATGTGTAAGATAACCAACAAGGGAAGGGTCAGTATATAACGATCCGGTAAAGTCGTGAAGGTCCACCCTAAAATGCATAACAGGTACAAAGGCGCACAGATGCCCAATATCGACTTATAGCTGTAGGTATCCGCATACCTGCCCCATAGTTTCAGGAAAATGATGTTGGTCAGTTGGCTTAAGATGGTAAAACCTACGACCAGTATCAGATCCAGACCTATCCAATTGAGCAGATAAACCGTGAAGAAGGGAGCCGCCAGATTGGTGGCAAAATTCCAGGAGGCATTGTACATGATCAAACGCCGGAAGTTGGTATTTTTAAAAGGCACCTTCAAAAGGGTGAAAAGTTTATCCTGCATGGGTTGCATGGCAGGCTCCGGGGTTTTATACAGTAAACACACCCCAACCAACCCTGCGATACCGCCCAACATGAAGAGCAAGGCATAACTTTTTAATTCCTGCTCCGGATGGTTTTTCCTTACATAATCTATGAAAAGAGCAGAGGCAATACTAAAGACGACCCCCACGGTGTGCGCCAAACGGAGACGGTTTGAAAAAAAACAACCCAGCTTTTCTTTGGGAATCAGGTCACGCATCCAGGATGCCCATCCACCCGCTGATATGGAGGCAAAAGTGTGATGGATTGCCAACGCTACAATAAGAAAGGCAATGGCATGGCCCGACAAATTGAAGAAAGGCAGCAATACAATGAGAAAAAACATGATACGTGCCACCAAAGAAGCAAGTACCACGATTTTACGACGGTTGGCCCATTTGCTCACCAGATAGATGGATACCATCTGAAATACATTGGATAAGGTTGGCAAGGCCGCCAACAATCCTATCTGAAAATTGGTAGCTCCTAACAACAAGGCAAAAGCTACCAGGAAAGCCCCTCCGGTCAGGGTCGTCATGGCCTGTGAAGCTAAGCCATCATAGATGACCAGCCGCAAGCCATTCGCCAATTCATGATCTGAGAGATGTGGTTTGGTTTTAAAATTCAATGCAACAGTTAACAATTTGACACATGACCCTAAAATAGAAAAGGTTCTGAAATTAAAAGTGGAAAAATACACCCAGATATGTCATCCTCTGAATGTGCGAAAAAGCGGGTGCTTTGTGCTTACAATCCTTTAAAAATCAGATAAGGAGGTTGCTTGATTTGAATCCTGAGGAAAGAAAAAACAATATCAATAAATACAATCAACAATACTTACTTGCAGGATAGTTTTTTATTACAAAAACAGCATCGTGTTTCAATGATCCACCATTGAGCAACAGGACTGGATGATGAGCAAACGAACTTTAAAAAAAACAATAAAAAATTTTAGTAAGACAAATCCAATCAGCTACTTGATTTCGTAGGTATTTCACTTATAAAACATTTTTAAGCCATTGTTACACTTATTCGGTTATTTTCAAATTTTTTGTATCTCCAAAGTATCAGGCAAGCTTGGTTAGAGAAAGAGCAATGGATATACTTCCTATAAGTTGATAAAAGTCATAGTGTAAGCAGTTTATCGATGTTCTAAAGGTAAACCATTTGTATTCTTTACACTCTATACAACTATGTCTTTTTCCCAAGCGACGGGCCTTTTCATTTTCTTCCGTTTTTATTTCTTCGGAATAGACGTAGCGTCAATTCTCTCCCATCCTCCCATAGAAAATACACTACATTTTTATAATTGTTCTTTTTCTAACCTTAAACCGGAGACGCATTATGTCGAAAACCGTCAATTTCAAAGTGAAGGGTTCCAGGCCTCAGGATCGGCTTAACAACCCACGCCGATCGTTTCTTAAATTTGGAGGCGCTACCCTGGCCACAGCAGGTTTGGTCATGTCAGGCTGTAAAGAAATTTATGATTTCTTGCCCAAACAATTACAGCCTGATAAAGTGAAGCTAGGCAGTGGGGATACAGGCATTTTAAATTATGCCTATGCCTTGGAACAACTGGAAGCTGCCTTTTATACCTTGGTGATCGCTACCGATTGTGGCTTTACCGACCACGAATACCGTGTGATGGAAGATCTGCAACAACATGAGGTGGCACACCGCGATTTTTTTAAAGCTGCTTTGGGCAACAAAGCCATTGAAGACTTAACCTTTGACTTTAGCGACGTTAATTTCTTGGATAAAGAAAGTGTATTGGCAACAGCCAAGACTTTCGAGAACTTAGGCGTGGGTGCTTACAATGGGGCCGGAAAACTTTTGGAAAGCGCCGATTTGCTGGTAGTTGCCGGTAAAATTGTTTCTGTTGAGGCAAGGCATGCCGCTGTCATTCTGGAGCTGATGGATCCGGATTCAACCTTTGTAGAGTTTATCAGCGATGGGTTGGATTGGGCTTTATCCCCTGCAGAAGTACTGGAGGCAGCACAACCCTTTATTATCAATAAAATTGATGCCAGTGATTTACCAACCGCCTAAAATGACACTATCATGAATATCATAAAACTTTTTGATTCTTTTAATATAGAGCACAAGTCAGAAGAAGAAGTGGATGTTTACATGTCCAGAAAAGAAGCTTTCCGGAAGATTGGAAGTCTGGCCAAAAAGATGACACTGGCCTCTCTGCCCTTAGCTGCTTTTACAGCCATGCCTAAAATGGCTTTTGCCTCCGGACATGAGGTCCTAGATGTTCTTAAATTTGCCTTAACACTGGAACGCCTGGAGTATGATTACTACCAGAAAGGTCTGGATGCTGGCGTGATCATGGGTGAGGATACTGGTCTTTTTATGGCTATCAGAGATCATGAAATGGCCCATGTCAAATTATTGGAAGAAACGATCAATGCGTTGGGCGGTAATCTCGATGGCGTTGCTTCCCAGTTTGACTTTACGGCTGGTGGGGCCTTTCCCAGTCCCTTTGAAAATTACCATTTATTTCTAGCCTTATCACAGGCTTTTGAAGATACCGGGGTAAAAGCGTACAAAGGACAGGCCCCCAATCTGAAAGACAATGATACCCTTTTAACGGTTGCTTTGCAGATTCATTCCGTAGAAGCTCGGCATGCCGCCAGGATCAGGCGTCTTCGTAACAGAAAAGGATGGATTACAGAAGCAGAGGGTATTGAAGGTTTTGGAGGAACCTTTAAAATGGCTACTAACCCTATCTATGCCAATGAAAATAACACCACACACGCTGGCTTAGATGTGTTGACGGTAACGGATGTAGAACAAGATGCTGTGCAGGAAGCCTGGGACGAGTTCTTATCAAAAGAAACTGTCTTGGAGATTGCTACTCCTTTTGTTGCGCAATAACCAAAAATGTGCTACAGTGCCTTAAGGTATCAGGGCACTGTTTTCCTATCATTAGGGTAAGTTTTCTTTTACATCAAGCATGTGCGGCAAGGGAAACTTCTCCCTTAGGATATTATGCGATAAATGACATAAGCGCGGTCCGGGTCAGCTTTATTGATGGAATAGTGGGGTGGTGCATTCCAACAACTACGCTCATGTTGTTATTCTTTGCCATTTGTAAACTAACACAACGATGAAAAATACCTTCCCTAAAAAGAATACCCCTATCATTTTATTCTCTCTATTTGTAGCCAGTGCCAAACGGTTTACCACTGTTTTATTCATCTTCATACTTGTTTCAGGCTGTCAATACGTTGCTAGTCTGGAAGATTTATTAGAGGATCAGAAAAATGATAAGCCTGTCACTTTTGAAGTCCGTATTGAGGCTGTTTCCACACCCAATACCCTTAACTCTACACGCATTGACGGAACCGTACCGCTCTCACCAGGCGCTTATGCGGTCTATGCAGGGGCAAATCCCATGTTCACCATAGGATTACCTGCCGATAAAGGAATTGCTCGCATTGCAGAAGATGGTTTTCCTATGAAGAAAGTGAAGCTGTTAGAAGGTGACCCACATGTCAACTTGAGCGGCATATTTGAATCTCCAGGCGGGCCTGATAGTGGTCCTGCTATTTTCTCAGGTGAATCGGCAATGTTTACCATTTCAGCCAAACCTGGAGACCACCTACAGCTGGCTACCATGTTTGTCCAATCTAATGACTGGTTTTATGCTTTTAAAGACAGAGGGCTTGCCTTGTTTGAGCATACAGCGCCTATCAGTGGCGATGTGACCTCAGCTTTGGAGTTGTACGATGCTGGCACAGAAAACGACACAGCGCCGGGAACAGGTCCAACGCAGAAACCAGTACAAGATCCTATGGCTACCAATTATGGGGCAGGCGGCACTGCCAAGGGGGTAGAGAAAGCCAGTGAGCGACACCCAGATTTTGATATTCCACCGGTTTCTTCGGTCATTAGAGTTACGATTACGCCACAACAGCCATAGCATCCATTTCTGTTGACTGGCAAGCAGATACACCGGCAAAATTTTATGCAGGTGTATTCTGTTTTTCAGGCGATATATGAAAATCATGAAGTGCAGTTGAATCAGAAGCATAACCACTTATTCATTTTTCTTTATAAATGATTAACATGAATTATACATTCACGATTTATTGATAGAAATCTTCTATAATTATAACAATAAAGTACCCTGGTATGTTGGTATATGTAAACTACTGACTTTACTACCATCAGCATTGACTAAACTTTACCCTCACGAGAGCCTGGCGCCAATTGATGAGTCGGAACTAATCTTGAAGCTGCAACAAAAAAATCATAGTGCCTTGGTTCTTCTTTATGACCGGTATGCAGCTGCTCTCTATGGGGTTATTCATAATATCATCAAAATAGAAGAAATATCTGAAGAGGTACTGCAAGACTGTTTCTTTAAAATCTGGGATAAGATCCATAGTTATGATCCGCACAAAGGAAGATTGTTCACCTGGATGCTCAACATTGCAAGAAATCTGTCTATTGATCAGCTACGATCCAAGGAGTTTTCTCATAGAAAAAAGCTACAATATTGGGAGGATGGATTGGCTGTTAAACTTTTTAACACCTATGCTGAAGAAAATATTGTGAATACCACTGTTTTTGATCTATTGCAGCATCTCAATAAAAAAGAGCATCTGATCGTTCAGCTTATCTTTTTCGAAGGATATAGTCATACTGAAATAGCAAAGGAATATCACATACCCCTGGGAACAGTGAAAACCAGGTTAAGATCAGCCCTGATTAAATTAAGAAAGTTACTCCATACCGGTTAGAGGATTTTTCAAAATAGGAAGGTTTGACAAAAGTGGCTTTTTAATATGGTTCTTTGCTAGATGTATAGAACAGCAATAGCCATTGCACTGTCAAATGCATTATACCACATAAGTTTTAATAAAGAGCATAAATAAAAGAACGAAGGCCCGAGCAAAATCGCGGAGGGTGTGATGGCTATGTGGGAGGATTGATATTTTGCTCAAGATTTTTGGAGACTTTTCATCGATTGGAAAAGTCTCAAAACAATCATAGAACAGGCTCTTTTATAGTTTTTGATACGTCATAAAATCAGCAATTTTCTATAAACTAGGTTATGCACTACTGTTTAACCTATCTGGTATTATTCCTACTGACAAACAATTAAACATTAATACATTGGGAGCAATCAAGTATGCTTAACGTTATGTAGTTTTCATTCAGTTCTTCTGATCTTGACCACCACTGATTTAGAAATGGGTTGGTTACTCTTTCGTGCTGAGCGGTTAGCGGGGATCAACACATTGGCTTCCGGAAAATAAGTGGCTACACATTGCCGTGGGATCTGGTAAGCCACTACCTGAAAGTCTCTGGCTACTCTTTCCACCCCATCATAATAGCTATACAAATGGACGAAATCCTCATTTTTAACATGCATGTCTGTCATATCTGATTCATTCATGAGCACCACCCTTCTCTGATAGTGAACACCCCGGTAACGATCGTGTAAACCATAGATGGTGGTATTATACTGGTCGTGGCTACGGATGGTCATCATCAGAAAATCATCGTCAGCCAGTATATGATCCGGATTTTTGTTCAACGTAAACAGGGCCTTTCCTGTCTCTGTCTGGAAATTTCCTACCCTGGCGCTATTGGGCAGGTAAAATCCGCCGGGTTGTCTCACCCTTTCATTATAATGTTCAAAACCTGGAATGGTCTTTTCAATAGCCACCCGGATATGATCATAGTTGCTGACCATCAGCTCCCAGTCCACAGTGGTGTTGCTCCCTAATGTGGCTTTGGCCAGTTCAGCCACAATCTTGGGTTCACTCAATAGATAAGGGGAAGCCGGCTGTTTGTTGCCCTGGGTCTGATGTACCACCCCGGTAGAGTTTTCTACCGATAAAAACTGAAAACCACTGTTTTGTAAGTCCCATTCCGTACGTCCCAAACAAGGAAGGATAAGGGCTGTTTTCCCATGCACCAGATGACTTCTGTTCAGTTTCGTGGAAACCTGTACTGTCATCAGGCATTGCTCTAACGCTTTAGCTGTATGGTTGGTATCCGGGGTAGCGGAAAGGAAATTGCCTCCCAGGCCCATAAAAAATTTGACTTTTCCCTCAGCCATTGCCTGTATGGCATGCAAAACATCATAACCATCCTTTTGAGGAGGTTCAAACTGAAAAACTTCTTGCAACCGCTGCGCGAAAGCAGGTTTGAGTTTTTCCCAGATGCCCATCGTCCGATCACCCTGCACATTGCTATGGCCTCTGACCGGACAAGTGCCTGCACCAGGTTTGCCGATGCTGCCTTTCAGTAGGAGTAGATTGACAATTTCCCTTACATTGTCTACACCATTTTCATGCTGCGTAAGCCCCATCGCCCAGCAGACGATGATCTTTTGCCGGGTAGCCAGCAAGGCTGCTGTTTCTTCCAATTGCTCTTTAGTGATGCCGGTCTGACTGATCAGCGCCTCTAAATCATACTGATTCAGATCAGCAACCAGGGCTTCATATCCGCTGGTTTGGCTTTGAATAAAAGCATGATCCAGCACGGTACCCGGCTGTTGGTTTTCTTTTTCCAGGAGCATTTTCATCAGCGCTTTCAGCAGCGGCACATCCGCGTTGAGTCGTATCTGAAGAAAAATATCGGTCAGCACCGTCCCTTTTCCCAGCAGGCTCAGGGGTTGCTGAGGATGTTTGAAGCGGATCAGTCCTGCCTCGGGCAGCGGATTGACGGAGACTATTTTAGCGCCATTTTTTTTGGCCATTTCCAGGGCAGTGAGCATGCGAGGGTGGTTCGTCCCCGGATTCTGCCCCATAATCATAATGACCTCTGCCTGATAAAAATCTTCTAACTTCACCGATCCTTTCCCAATTCCCAGGGTTTCGCTCAGTCCTGTACCACTGGATTCATGGCACATATTAGAACAGTCGGGCAGGTTGTTGGTACCATATTGCCGGACAAAAAGCTGGTACAAAAAGGCCGCTTCATTGCTGGTACGTCCGGAAGTATAAAATACGGCCTCATCGGGCGATCCCAGTTGCCGCAGTTGTTGTCCTATAATCTGAAAGGCCTCAGCCCAACCGATAGGTTCATAATGGGTTTTACCTTTCCTGCATATCATTGGCTCTGTGATTCTGCCACTTTTCCCAATTTCATAGTCTGTCCAGCCGGAAAGTTCTTCAACAGCATGTTTACGGAAAAAAGCAGCATCCGCTTTCGCAGTGGTTGCCTCTTCCGCCACGGCTTTGGCTCCGTTCTCACAGAATTCCACCGCAGAACGATGATTATCCGGATCGGGCCAGGCACAGCCTGGACAGTCAAATCCTTCAAACTGATTGATACGGCTCAGCAACCGAGTCCCTTCTACTATCCCCACTTCACTATACACATGCCTGGCAGATTGGGTGATGGCTGAAAGGCCACCGGCCACCTGTTCCGGAGCAGTCACTTTCAATGGTTGTTGGTCGGTGGGCCGTTCTGTTTTCTCCTTCTTAGTACTCATAATTCTCTAACCTTTGATGGTACAACACTCTGTCATGCCCACTGTAAATGTTGAATCGTTGATCCCTCACAAACCCCAGCAGGGTTATATGATATTGTTGCGCCAGTTGAACCGCCAGATTAGATGGTGCTCCCACAGCAGCGATCATACCAATCCCTCCCATCAATGCTTTTTGCACCAGTTCAAAACTGACCCTGCCGCTCAGTAAGACAAAAGTATGTGCTAATGGCAAACGATGCTGTATCAGACAGGCTCCAATGAGTTTGTCCAAAGCATTATGCCTACCTACATCCTCCCGCCATAACAAGAGATGACCTTGCGTATCAAACAGCCCTGCCGCATGTAAGCCACCGGTATAGGCAAAGACCAGCTGGGCTTGGCGCAGGAAGTCAGGCGCTTGGTGAATGACTTTTTCGTCTATGGTGAAATGGTTGAGGGAAGGAGTAGGACAGATCATACGGACAGCTTCCAGGGAAGTTTTACCACACACCCCGCAACTGGACGATGTATAGAAGTTTCTTTGGAGACGATGCCAATCCACTGTTACACCAGCACTTAGCTCTACCCTTACCACATTCTCCTGATGTGGCTGCCCCTTGTCGTGGCAATAATGGATGCTTTCCACTTCCTGATAAGAGCGAATAACACCTTCGGTGAAGAGAAAGCCCAGTGCCAGTTCAAAATCCTGGCCCGGGGTACGCATCGTCACGGAGATAGTCCGCTGTTGCCTATCCTGAGGAGGTCCGTAGCCCAAGCGGATTTCCAGGGGTTCTTCCACCGCCAGCAAATCGGCCTGTTCTGTCACGGCCCCATTCACTTTAATAATGGTCGCCTGCTGCACACTGGTCTTCATCTTCTGGTTTGTCTTTCAGGTTTTGAAAACTTTTCCTTGGGTACAAGCTATGAAATTATTAGCAGAACTGTTCAGGATTCTTTCATTTTTACGCCTTAGTTGATCGGATAATTGATACAAACAAAAGACACTACGGTAAGGCTGCCATAGAGGCGGGCTTCAAAGCATGGATAGTATTCTGAAGCGTACCTTCCATAGGGTTACCCTCTGTATCAGCCAGCTTATACCGGATGGTCATCACATCGACAGGGGCAATATCCGGTAGATTCAGCATCACTGTTTTACCATCTTCACTGATATCCGCTTTTGCCACCGACAAGGTACGAACGTTGTACCGTTCGGAGCCATATTCACTACTTCTTTTCAGTTCCCAGGTTTTCACTTCGTAATTTGCGGGATTACTTACTTTTTCCGGATTCAGCGACGTGGCGAAGGCCAGCTTCACGCCAGCTTCTTCCGTACTGAACTGTATGGGTACTGGTAAGGGTTTGCCCGTATAACGCAGTCGATAAAGCCCTCCTCCTTTCATCATCTGGTTGGTACCCCAGGCCGACATCCCACAGGCATACAGCTGGCCATCCTCCGGGTTAAAACGCCCTCTCATCACGCCGGTCATAAATTTGATACCCGGCAGATCGATCACGCCACCCTGCTTTTGCTGACCCACTTCCTCAGGCAATACCAATTGGACTTTACCATAGCCATAAGATAAACTCAACAGACTTCCGTTCAGAGGCCCCCATTCTTTGCTGTCTACCCAAATCAGTTCTGAAGGAGAGCGATCAAATTCCATATCCACCCAGACCATGGGCTGTTCCATCGCAGCACGGGAAGTATCCTGGGGAGGATCATACCCCCACATATTTCCATAAAACTTACCTTTCCCTTCTACCCAATTGATGCGGTTCATCGGATTCCAGAAACCCTGCTGGTCCGTGACAATAAAGCTTCCATCAGGGTTGATACAGACTCCGTTGGCAGCCCTGAAACCGGTGGCAATAATTTCAGAGGTAGAACCATCTTTACTCACTTTAATCAGCGTACCATGCTGTGGAACCAGTGCTTCCCGGGCATGCCTGCCACTTTTGGCATAATACAAATTCCCCTGCTGATCGGTCTGTAGACCCATGGCAAACTCGTGGAAGTGATCTGTCACCTGATGATCATGGTTATAACTTTCGTAAAAATCCGTTTCTCCATCTCCATTGAAATCACGGAGTAATACGAGCTGGTCGCGGCAGGTGACAAATATTTTTTCATTCACCACTTTGATACCCAGGGGCTGAAACAGACCAGTGCCTATTTTTTTCCAAGTCAACTGGCCGGTGTTGTCTGTCAGGCCGGTAATGGTCCAGATATCTCCATCCACCGTGCAAACCACCGCTTTGTTGGCATCTTTCATAAAATCAATGCCACTGAGACGCATCCTGCTTTTCCAGGGGTTGTCGAAGGGAGGGGTTAGCTGATCTACCGCAATAGGCCCCTCTTCCTTGCCTGGCGTAATCGTCGTGGTGAGCTGCTGTGGATAGCGGGTTTTGCCACCCTTGGTATATTGGGCTAAGGATTCCGGTGCTGCCGCACTTTTAGCAAAAGCTTCCAGGTTTTCCACACCCGTTTTGGCAATGTATACTTTAATCTGGGCTTGTCTTCCCTGTGGAACCTTCAAAACCGTAAAGCCCTCTGCTTTTTCCAGCGTTGCCCCCTGGCCTGTGAGTGCCACCGGGATGCTATCCGGCGCTACCCGCATTTGTAAGGGCCTGGAAGAAGGACTGATGTTCAGGGTTCTGGTAAAGACAGTTTCCTGTCCATGTTCTTCCATACCCAGTCGCTCCAGTATATTGGCGTTGCCTACCGAATAAGCAATGATAATCTTATCATCGTGATGGTAGATACCTTTAAAGTTCGCCCATGCTTTTGGAAGAGGGCCAAAACGACGGCCATCCCGTGCTTTGTATCGGGGATCTTCATAGGTGCCCGTGGCAGGATTGGCCCAGGCAGGCCCTACCGGTGTTTCAAAGTGTAATTTGCCAACGGTACGGGGATATGTCTCGTGCCGGTCGTTGAGCAGAATGCCCTCCCAATCGATAAAACCTTCTCCGGTCCATCCACCCGCTATGCGCATCAGATCATGGTCAAAGATCATCCAGGTATTGCCAGCCGATACCCCGCCAGTACCTTCATCCAGTCTGACCGCAATACCTTTGTAAGCAAAATTATTTTTCAGATAGTTTTCATCCGAAAATGGAGGCGGTCCAGGGGAATGATATCGTTCGGGACCTGTTTCGGCATCAGCCAGTTCATAGGTATTGATATAAAAATTATCATAGTCCATATCCGACCAGGGATGATAGGGTTTGGCTGCCGGGCCGGTCGTTGACCCTTCGGGCAAATGAGACAGATAAGCTTCATTCACATGAAAATACGCCTGCTTGTTATCGCTTCGGATAAAGTGCTCACGAATGTAGAGGATCACATCATATTTCTCCTGAGGGGTAAGGGTGACCTGGGGAGGCATAGAACCTTGTCCTCGAGTCAGGGTTTGATACATGGAATAAGGATCCTTGCCCGCTTTGAAAGGTTCTGACCAGAACTTTCGTGACAAAGGAATAGACCCTTCAATGTCGGGCGTCCCATGACAGTTGATACAGTTGTTGTTATACACTCTCTCCCCCCTCTCCATTCTCCCTTCCTCCCGAGAAGTGATGAGTTCGGCATGATCCAGGTTTTTTTCATAGTCAGCCAAATCGGACTCGGGCAGAATATACTCCACGTCCGGCAGACTGTCGGGAGAAAATTCCGTTGAGATTTTAGTAGCGGTCACCGGAAATTTTTCTTCTTCCATAATGATATTTCCAGCAAAAGAGTCACCGGCAAAAACACCCTCCAGCGTAAAAATCTCTTCATAAAAGGCTACTTCACTGGTCATTTTGTTACCTTCTATTTCAATGCTGTTCAGCTTCATCGTGCCCATCTCATAAGACATCAGACTGCCGGTATAGGAACCACCCTGCCGATCAAGGATCATCGTACCGTAAGACTTCTCATCAAAGAAATCAAGCTCATAGTCCCAGGAACCTTCATGGCTCTCTGAAGAACAATGCCAGAAAAGTCCTGAAAGCCCCAGCAGCAGTATCATCAAAAAATGTTTCTTTTTCATCGCAGGTTGTTTTTTGTAATCAATACGTTCTTCTGGCAGGTTGAAAACAATAGCATACTATCCAGGAAACTGCCATCACCTGTAAGTTGCAGGATATATTCTTTAAAAGGTTTTTACTTTACATCCATTGTTACCCTCCCGGCAACAAAGGTTTCAACACCTCTTTCACATAGATACCATCGGTAAGGGTAACACCATCCGGATCGGTGATCGCTTCATCACATTCATCTTCTACGATGATCCATCCTTCAAATCCTGTGTCGACTAATTCCTGAGTAATGCCTTCAAAATCAATGATGCCTTTGCCCATGCGGGCCCATTTGCCATTTTCAAACATATCCTTGTAATGCACACAGTTGACCAACTCCCTATATTGACGAATAATACTCAGCGGGTCCATCCCTCCTTTGGCGATGTGCCCTACATCCGGGGTATACCGGATCACCGAACTATCCAAGCCATTCAATAGAATTTTGTAATCTTCCTCCGTTCTGTAGATAGAACCTGCTGGAGAATTTGGATGGTAAGAACAAATAATCCCTTTGTCTGCCGCCCTTTGCGCAATCTGGTTCACACACTTGAGCAGATTTTGCTGACGGATCTGTAGTTCAGCACGGTCTTTACCCGGCATCTGCACCAACAGCAAAAGGGTATCCGGAAAGTGCTGCAAAAAGGCGATCCACTGGTCAGCATGGGCTCTTTCCTCCTGTGTCTCCTGGGGCAATCGCCAATCTTCTACCAAACAAAGAACGGCTAGGGCTAACTTGTTTTTTTCTAAGGTCTCCTGCATGCGCACAGGATCTGACAAATGCCTGATAAAGCTGGTTTCCGGTTCTATACCCTGGAATCCAGCTTTCGCCGTGATGTTCATGATGTGGTCCAGCTGTCCTTTGTATTGTTCTCCCGGCATTTGCCAGGTATAGGTCTCGCAACCTATTTTGATTTGATTCATGGTTTATGGAATTAGAATATATATCAAACAGTTTCTCTCAGTAATAGTATAGCTGACCCATCAACAGACTCAACCTTTCTCCTGTAACCAATGCAATACCCTGGGATTGAAATCCTCTATTTTCTCCCAGTGAAAAGCATGGCCAGCCTCAGGGTACAAATGCAATTCGCTGTTAGGAATAGCCTGGGCCACTTCACGCACCATCCATGCTGGTACAAACATATCTTCCTCCCCGCCAATGACCAGACAAGGGTGCTGGATGTTGGGTAACTCGGAGAGCACATTGTGGTTGATGCAGGCATGTGCCTGACCTTCCAGCCCATGCAGAGGCTGTGGGAAAGGTGCAATCATAGCCTCCTGCTGAGACTGCATCAGATCTTCAAAAATCTCATCATCATCCCAGCTGGATTTGTGATAGATCAGCTGTTGCACAAAGTTAGCAAACTCTTCCGGCCGCAGGCGTTTGGCGTGCATCATATGCCGGAATACTGCCTCTGTTTTACGGTCACAGCGAGCCCAGGGACACATCAGCACCAGGGCTGTCACTTTTTCCGGATGGCGCAAAGCCAGTTGCTGGGCGATAGTGCCTCCCATAGAAACACCTACCACCCTGGTTTGGGAAATGTGCAGGACTTCCAGCAGACCGGCATAATCGTCGGCCATCTGGGATGTCGTATAAGGACCTTGGGGTTTATCGGAGAAACCTACCCCCCGGTTATCCACCAGGATACAACGAAAATGCGGTTCCCAGTAGGCGGCATGTTTTTCCCAGACAGCCCCTGGAGCTGTGATGCCCATGATGAGCAGTAAAGGTTCGCCTGTTCCTCTTTCCTCGTAAAACAATCGGATTCCATTCACATTAGCATAGGGCATTGTTCTTCTGTGTTAGAGCGTGATAAAAAAATTTTACAGTTGGTATTTCTGGCACATTTCCCTGATGAACGCATACCCTTTTTCTGCAATATGCCAGGGTTCCGAAAACTGCCGCCACACGTTGATGCCATTGGCAAATTCCGGATCGTTGCGGGTAAAAGCTTCAACGGTCAGCCACCCATGATATTGGTTTTGAGCCAGGGTTTGAAAGGTGTCGTCCCAGGGCACATGGCCCTCCCCGGGAGCCCCTCTGTCGTTTTCACTGATATGGACATGCCCCAACACCGGGGCTACCTGCTCAATGGCTTCCTTAAACTTTTTTTCCTCAATATTGGCATGGTGGGTATCGTACATGGCTTTGACCTGCGGATGCGATACCCGGTGCACCAGGCTGGTGAGCTGTTCCATGGTATTACACAGATAACATTCAAAACGGTTGATGGCTTCCAATGTCAGCAGCACGTTGGCCTGGGCTGCATAGTCTCCTGCCTGTTGCAGCACCTCGGCACTCCAGGCATATTCCTGTTCATTGGGTGGCCGACGGGCAAAAGTGGCAAAAGCGGAATGGAAAGGACCACAGATCACTTTAGCCTCCATATCATGGGCTCTGTCTATGGCCCACTTGATGCGATCCAGTCCCAGTTGTCTGACCGCTTTGGAATCGCTGATAGGGTTTTCCTCGGGCCCTACAGCCAACACACAGGTAACCTCCAGCCCCAGGTCATGAGCATGTTTGCCAAAACGCTGGAAAGCTGAAATGTCTCTGGAGGCCATGGCGGCTTCCACCCCATCATAACCTATCTGTTGTAACCTGTCTACCACCGGTAACAATGCATCGGAAACCACGGCCGACCAGGTTAACATATTGTATCCTATTTTATTATTCATGGAATCTTTCGTTTAAGTTGATAAATTCTGACACGAAGGGTGGCAAAAAACAAAAAAACCAATGAAGATAAGAGCAGACTATTTAGTCTCTTCCCCTCACGGCTTATGTGCTTCTTTTTCGTGGTTTTCAATATCGTCACGGACCTCCAGCATCAGGGCCAGCACCTGCTGCCAGGTTTGAGGCGCTTCCAGCACGGCATTAGGGAACATACAACCATCCCAACAAATATGACGGATGGCGTTGCGTATCCTGCCTTCTTCATCTAACAGCCAGTAACGGGCACAACGTACCACATCCAGTTTACCATTCGGATCATCGGCTCTGCAATGGCGTCCGGTTTTATCATGGGTTCCACTCCCATAGACACTGCCATCACTCTGGGCTACATGGAAATCTATTGTCCAGGGACCTAGTGCATTCGTTAATCGCTGATATGCCTCCCAGAACTGTTCTTCCGTATAGCCTTTTTCCAACAAGGCGTGTTCAGAGGCATTGTATCCTAATAAGAAAAGGTATGTATGAGCCAGGTCAGCCTGGAATCCTACCTGTCCGGGCATACCTACTGCTTCCAGCAGGTTGAGCATATGTTGCCAGGAATGCATACCTGCCCAGCATATCTCCCCTTCGGCTGCCAACCGCTCTCCAAAGTCAGCAGCGATACGGCCCGCTTCCCGAAAAGTTTGGGCAATCAGTCTGGTATTTTCCTGAGGATTCTTAGCCCAATTGGCCGGAGAATCGGCAGAGTCTATACGAATATTGCCATAAGTGCGAACACCATGCTGATTCAGCACTGCCGCATACTCACAGGATTTTCTCACCATTTCCACGAAGCGCTTTCTTTCTGCCTGGCTACCCATGGCGGAGCCTCCTCCAGCGGGAGGCCAGATGGGTGCCCCTACCGAGCCGATATGTAGCCCCCGTGCAGCCACCTGATCGGCAAATCTCAGTATTTCATCTTTAGAAGCAGCTATGTTGAGATGAGGCTCCATCAGGTTAAGGTCTATGCCGTCAAAGTGCTGACCTTGTACATGGGCCTGCCCAGTGAGATCGAGCATCTTTTCCAATGTTATCGCCGGTTCGTCAGCCCCCTCTCCTTTACCGACGATACCGGGCCACATAGCATTGTGTAGCTGTAAGGTTGTTGGTTGGTTCATTTTTATTGTTATTGTTTCACGGCAAAATCTGAGGGGCGCAATCCTTTCTGATGATCTCCAAAACCAAACATGGTAGGATCATATTCGCCTACGATGTCTACCTTGCTTTCTTGTGGAATTTTGTTTTCTATCCCCACTGCCCAATAGCAGGCATTGACCAGCAGCCTTCGAAGGTCTTCGCTTTCCAGATCCACGGAGGCTCCCATAGTGGTATTAAACACCCTGGCTTTTTTACCGCTTTCACTTTCATATTCTTTGGTCCAGGCTACCGGCATGATAGATTTTTCAAAACTCATGGGAGAATCCGGCGTCATGCCATGGGTAGACTGACCGAAGACCAACACCTGGGCATCTGCTGTCAGGTCACGAATGGTATACACATCGGTAGCCCCCCAGATGTCCTGTACTCCCTGTAAGACTGGATGATCTTCATACAGTCCGTTGATCAATCCACGAGTCCCTTCGTCTCCATGAGCACCATGATGCGCCACCCAGGTTTCTCCCAACACTTGCCGGCCATAGCCCTCCTGCCAGCCTTTCACTTTGCTGTCGTAGCTATATTTAGCATAGGGGCTTTTCTTATTGCGGGTATACTGAAAGGCATGGGTAGCGGTACGCATAGCCACCACCGGCTTGCCGGCTTTGGTATAGGCATCTATATATTTCATCTGCTCATCGGGCAATTCCCTGAAACGGGTAAACAAGACCATCAGATCTGCTGTCTCCAGCTGCTCTAATCCAGGAATATTGGTCTGGAATTCAGGATCTATCTCACCGCTTTGTGGATCTACGGCAAAAAGCACTGTACACTTAAAGCCATGATGGGTAGAAAGGATGCGGGCCAGCATGGGCAAGGCTTCTTCCGAACGATACTCCTCATCGCCACTGACCAGTACAATATGCTTACCTTTCCCGGCTCCTTCCCCACCCTGGTAAACGACCCATGGGTCGCTGGGGCTGTTTTGTGCCTGTGTTTCTTTTTCCTGCAAGAGGGTGATCATGCCTATCAGAACTAGTAATTTTAAGGTTGTGCCTGTCATTTTCTTCATAAGGTTATCAATGTTTAATTACTTTCTGTGAATAAAGTAAATGTCATTGGATTTTATACAGCCATCCTTCATTTATTATTTGTCATTCACCCATTCCTTGTAAATATCCCGTAAGCTTTCAAAGCGGTTTGATGGCAATATTGGCAAACCGGACATAGGATGTCTCTGCCTGTAGACGTATGGGCCCCTGCGAAAAAATGTTATCTTCTTTCTGCCAGCTTCCTTCCGGAAAATTTCTGGAAGGAAATCCATGCAGGGTAGGTTCTTCTAAAGTCACCTTGTTGTGAATTACTTTTCCATTCAGTTTCACCGTAGCCTTTCCCCCTTCCATGGTCACTTCCAGCGTCTGCCACTCTCCTGCAGGTTTAGAGGCTTCCTGATCGGGTGCCTTTCGCCGGTATAGGGCCCCATTGGTTCTGTCGGAAGGTGCTTGACCAAAGGAATCAAGGATAGCAATCTCATAGGACCCATTCAGAAAAACACCGCTGTTCCCCCGCCATTCTCCTTCCACCCATTCGGGCTGTGGAGGAATATTGAAATCAAGGCGCAACTGGTAGTCGGTATATTCGGCTTTGGTGATGATATCCCCATAGCCCACCCGGGCTACTACCGTTCCGTCTTTGATCTCCCAACGTGCAGGCGATAAGGCATAATCAATGGGGCCTTCCGAGTTGGCCCGGGTGTCCAGCGGGACACCATAGGGTGGCAAGGACACATCCCAGTGCCTCCACTTGGACAGGTCTTTTCCATCGAAAAGCATTTCCCATCCATCTCCAGCGGTAAAAGCAGGGGGTGCTGGCACCTTATGTTCTACAGGTTCATATGGCTCATTTTCTTTGACTCTTTTGAAATCATCTCCTGCAGCCAGCACGCCCCCTTCGGGTACCTGAAAACCCAGCGACCAGAAGACAGCGTTGTAGAACAGGTTGAGCATCACATCAAATTCATGGTCATTCACCCTATCACTACCCAGGGTAATCATGGCCCTGCGTGCACCCTTGTCATGGAAGGTCCAGGCGACCGGATATTGAGGAGAATCAAAATGATCGTTTCCTATGCCGGGGGTTTCCCGATCATGTCCATAAGAAAACACGACAGGAATGGCCCCTTCTGATAGTGGCGTGGAAACATAAGGCCCTTCTCCCTGACCAAACTTTTTTTGCACCCCTCGTACCATCGGATGGTCTGCATAATGGGGGTTAACCTGCCCTACAATACGCTCATGGTAGTGCGTTTTATAGTGCCCCCCAAAGTAACGGGGGGAGAAAGTGCGGTCTTTCCAAAAGGCATGGGTCGTGGTACGGATCCCAACCGCTGGTTTCCCTTTTTCAAAATGATCCATAAACATTTTCAAAGATTTGGGCTCCCATCGGCGAAAACGCATGAACACTACCATCAAATCCGCTTCTTTGATTTTGTCAGCATCCGGTAATACACTGGGTTGCGGATCATGGTTGGGTGCCAAGTCAGCACCGGGCGCTTCATCTTTGATATAGATGACCCTGAATCCATAGTCTTCCTTCAGTTTTTGGGCATAAGGAACCATCACTTCCCGGGAATGGTACTCATCGTCACCCGTTACAAACACGATGGTCAGGGAGTCAGCAGATGATTCCGTTTGTGGCTGTGCCCACAGCAGCACAGGCAACAACAGCATTCCTAAGCACAGTAACTTCCTCATCCTACTGCCAGGGTTCATTTTGCTCCAGGTTGGTATTGTTGTTGATCTCACCCGTTGGAATTGGAAAATATTTGTGCTTTACCGGATCATAAGAAGCGACCTGTGTGGCTGTTCCGTGGTCCTGCAAAGCTTCTCCTAACAAATCCCAGCGGATCAGATCGAAGTAGTGCACATTTTCATAGGCAAACTCCATAATCCGCTGATGCCTGATTTCCTCCATCAATGCCTCACTGCTGGCATAGGTCTTTTCCACCAGGTTGGCCCGATCTCTCACCTGGTTGACAGCTTCCGCCGCTACTGTCAGGTTGCCTCCCGACATCAGTACTGCTTCTGCATACATGAGCAGTATATCGGCATATCGCAACACACGTTCATTGTTCTCCGGTTCACTGCCCACCAAAACAGGCTCACAGCTTAAATTCACATTCAGGTATTTACGCCACCACCCTCCTTCTTTGGAACTGGAACCATCAGGCGCCCCTCCTACGCCTCTTCCGCCTTCACAACCGATTCCGTCTCCCAACTGATCATAAGGTACGCCAAACAAAGGCAAACCCCCATCAAAATATACTGTTTGAAGGTATCTGGGATCATATTCTCCGTCTACTGTTCTTTCCTGGGCCATGGTGTTCATCAGCCAGGCTGAAGGACGAAGAAATATCTCAAAGCCTATGCCCGGCACACTGTTGAAAGGTCTGTCCTGGGTAGGCGTTTCCAATCCGGAATCAAATTTTAGTTGTAGTTCGAACAGGGATTCTTCATTGTTTTCATTGGCGGCAGTGAAGTTATCCTCATAATTTTCTACCAGGTCATACAGGCCCATGTCGATCACTTCTCTGAATTCTGTAGCTGCCTGGGCATAATAATTATCCTCACCCAGAAAGCTGGCTCTGTACAAATAGGTTTTTCCCAAAAACCCGGTGGCTGCTCCTTTGGTGGCTCTCCCCGAATCGTCTTGTTCTTCTGGCAGTCCGGCTTTGGCTATCTGAAGATCGGCGATGGCCTGATCATACACCGCCCCAATACTCTCCGCTTTGTCAGGATTAAATTCCTCTTCAGTCTCCGCAGGTTTGGTCACAATCGGGACCTGTCCATAGAGATAAGCCAGATGAAAATACCCTAATCCTCTGAAAAAGTGAGTCTCTGCAATTAAGCTAGTCCTTAGTTCTTCGTTTTCAGACCAATCGACCCGGTCCAGGTTGGCTAAGATGGTATTAGCTCTATAAATCACCGTATAGAGTGACTCCCATAAGGCATCGGTACTACCACTTTCCGGGGTGTTCTGAAAGTTGTAGTAAGAGACCTGAATATCGAAAGCTCCTGAGGTGATCTCGGCTTCTCCGCTTCTAGCATTTTGCTGAAAGAATCCTCCATTTTCAGCCAGTCTTACCCCTATCATCGCCGGATACAAGGTATTGACAGCCTGCTGTACCTGCTCGGGCGTCTCAAAAAAAGTGGCAGCCGTAATCTGATTGGGATTCTGAAGGTCTAAAAAATCATCACCACAGGAAGCGATGACCAGGAGCAGGACAGGCGTGATGATTTTTGCGATAAAATGATGTATCAAAGTTTTCATGATCTTGCTCGTTGTTATTGAAAAGTAACATTCACACCAATCTGAAATGACCTGGCCTGAGGGGCAGTATCCCGATCAAGACCCGCTGTGAAAATGGGATCTGAATTTACTATAGGAGAAGAGCCCACTTCCGGATCCGAGCCAGTATAACCTGTAATATTCACCAGGTTCTGAACCCTGGCAAACAGTCGGGCAGAATTCATCTTTACCTTCGCCAAGCTTGTAACAGGGATATTATAACCTACTTCTATGTTCCTGACTTTCACATAACTGCCATTTTCAATGTAGCGGTCAGAGGTTGGGCGTGAGTTCCAGTTATCGTCCACATCGTTGGGGTTGAGTCGCGGAAAATCAGAATTCGGATTGGTCACCGGATCATAGGCATCCAGTAAGCTGGTGCTAAAGTTATCATAGCCGTAGTTTTGCTCTATCAGGTAGCGGGGACCGTTATAAATGACCTGACCAAAAGCGCCGGTGAGGCCAACATATAAATCAAAATTCTGATAGGCACCATACAGATTGAACCCCATGTTGACTTTAGGCATGCCAGTACCCTGATATTGCCGATCGCCTTCCGGCGTAATCTCACCATCGTCGTTGGCATCTACAAAACGGATATCACCCGGCTGGGCATTGGGCTGTATGACAACCCCCTCCGAATTGGTATGATTATCTATTTCTTCCTGAGACCTGAACAGCCCATCGGTTTCAATCAGCCAGTATTCTGCCAATCCGCCGCCTCTTCTGATTTCGATGGAGTGTGGCACATCCCATTCAGGGCCATCCCCCTCGATGAGTTCCCGGCCGATATTGATCAGTTTTGTTTTGGTAGTGCCTAGATTAAACCCTACCTCATAACTGAAATTGCCTACATTGTTTCTATGATTCAGGCTCATTTCAAACCCTGTATTATTGATCTCTCCTACATTGGACTGTAGTTCACCGCCCCCGACAGAAGGAGCGATAGCCACCCCAATGATCATGTCTTTGGTGTCGTTGTTATAATAATCGAAAGAGCCACTTACTTTTCCCTCCCACAGCTCATAATCTATCCCGATAGTTTTAGAGATCAGACGTTCCCAGGAAATGGCCTCGTTGATAGGTGTTCCCGTAATCAGTCCATCTACAATAGATTCTCCAAAGACGACAGGCACGTATTGCAATACTGGCAGGTAATCATAGTTGCCCAGATTTTGACGCCCCAGTTCCCCATACCCTGCTCTTATTTTCAGATCGGTGAACACATCAGTCAAAGCACTGTTTTTCCAGAATTCTTCTCCGGATAAACGCCAGCCGACGGAGACACCCGGAAAGTTGCCCCAGCGGTAGTCAGGACCGAATCGGGAGGAACCATCCCTCCTGAAATTCAAGGTCACCAGATAGCGGTCATCAAAGGAGTAAAATGCCTGTGCGATCAGGGAAAGCAAGGAACTTTCCTGTTTTCCTCCATTCACATTAGGATTCTTACCTCCCGGACCATCCAGGGTAGAGGTCACATCGGAAAGAAAACCAGTCTTACTGCCCGCAATGTAGCGGTCACCGAATTTTTGAGAGATGAATCCGACGGTAACGTCTACAGAATGTATATTGAACTGGTTCTGATATCTGACCGTATTGTCGATGCTATAATTATAAGATGTGGCTTCCGATTCTGTCAGCGCCAGGTTATCATCAAAGTACTCATCCTGAAATTCGCCTTTATCCCCAAAATAATTTCTGAACCGGCTAATGCCTTGTGAGTAAGAACCACTCAGATTGTATTCCAGATGATCTGTTATTTTAAGTTCTCCATACATATTCAGAGAAATATCGCTTTCGTTCTCATCGCCATCCCAGACACTTTGGTAATGAAAAGGATTACGGATGAGGGCTTCAGGATTATCACCCCCTCCATAGTAAAAGGAAGAAGTTTGCCAATCTCCATTCGGAAGCGTAGGAGAAAAATAGGGATACATGGCAATGGCCTGATAAAAAGTGGATCTGCTGAAAGCATAAGGTTCAGTTTCCGTGGCAGAAGTGGCCAATGACAAACTCTGCCCAAAGGTCAGGTTCTCATTGACATTAAATTCAGCATTGGCCCTGATATTCGCCCTTTTGTATTCTGTCCCCATGGTAATGCCATCCTGGTCTATGTATCCGGCTGAGATGCGGTAAGTACCAAATTCACCGCCCCCTGACACCGACAGGTCATGGCTTTGCATAGGCGCAGTGTCATAGATGAGATCCTGCCAGTCGTAATCCTGAAAGTTACCAGGATTGGCCAGGTAGTCTATGGCTGCCTGAGGAATCAGATCACCGCCACTGAGATCTTCTCCATACATGCGTTGCAGGATAGTCACATATTCTCTGGCGTTGGCTACGTCAATGCCCGCATAGGGCACCTGCAAGCCCAGGTAGTTTTGGTAGGTCACCTGTGCCTCTTTCCGCTCTCCCCTTTTAGTAGTGACCAAGATGACGCCGTTGGCGGCCCTGGAACCATAGATAGCCGCTGAGGAGGCATCTTTCAGCACTTCGATAGACATGATATCATTGGGATTGATTTCGCGCAGCCCTCCTTCCACCTGTACCCCATCAACCAACACCAGGGGCGTGTTATCCCCTGAAAAGGAGGAGACCCCTCGGATATTGATATTGATGGGAGAACCCGGATTACCATTACCGGCTACGATGTTGACCCCTGCCACATTGCCTTGCATGGCCTGGGTCACATCCGTGACCGCTCTTTTTTGCATACTTTTCACGTCTACGGAAGCTACAGCGGAAGTCACATCTTTTCGCTGCTGGGTAGTATAGCCCACCACTACCACTTCACTCAGACTTTCGATACTCTCCGCCAGGGCTACGTCTATTTGCGACTGCCCATTGACTGGAATTTCTTCGGAAGTGTAGCCAATGGAAGAGAAGATCAGCACGGCCGATTCATCGCTCACCCTGATTCTGTAATTGCCCTCTACATTGGTCACAGTGCCATTATTGGTTCCTTTTTCTATAATATTGACCCCGGGCAAAGGAGCACCGTCTTCCAGATTCGTCACTATTCCGGTCACATCGACAGGAGGAACCTGGCTCAAAATTTCTTCAATGACCTTGTCGCCGGATTTCATTTCACTTATATGGATATTGTCGTGAATCCGTTTGAAGGCCAGCTGTGTCTTTCTGGAAATCTGTCTTAAAATATCTGCCAGTGACTGTTTCCGGTCCTGTATGCTGATCCCGTGGTACTTATCCAACACTTTTTCATTGTAGACAAAATGAAACCCGCTTTCTTCTTCCAATACCGTAAGCACTTCCCGCAAGCTTCCCTCACGGACATGTACCTGGATGAATACATCTTCTATGCTGACACTCTGCGCATGACTGCCGGCAGCCAGCAGCATACTGCAGCCAATACATTGAAGTGTGATTCCCCATAGCGCATACCTGGACATGATGATGAGTTGTTGTATTATTTTTTTCATATATTGGAATGGTTTTTAGATTTTGTAGCTTAATCTATACCGCTTCAGATGTTGACAGCGCCAACCGTAGCATCTGAAAAATTTTCTCCAAGCCAGTATTCCGAGATTTGGAATACTGGCTTTTAACTGCTGTTGAGTGGTATCATTTTATCGTTTATTTAATGGTTACCTGATTTCCTTGTATCTCATAGTCAAAATGGAGGACAAACCCGATTCCGTTGAGCACACTTTCCAGCGAACGATTGGTATAGCTTCCACTGAATCCATCTTCAATCTTTTGTCGCCGCACGTCTATGTTAACGCCATACCATCGTTCCAGTAAAGTGACGATCTCTTCAAAAGTAGCATTCTCAAAATAGAGCGTCCCCTCTTTCCAGGACAGCACCTTCTGGTGGTTGAAAGAACTTTTATACAAGCCACCGTCAGTCCTGGTAAATACCACCTGTTCATCCGGCACAAGATAGACAGATGAGGGCGGGGCTTGTGTTTGTTGCACCTGCACTTTGCCGGTCACCACAGATACCGTCACCGATTCTTTCGGATCATAGGCGTTGATATTGAAGGAAGTACCTAAGACGGTAGTCTCAACCGGGCCTGTGAATACCTGAAAGGGACGCAAGGTATCCCGGGTGACTTCGAAAAAAGCCTCTCCTTCTAAAAATACCGATCGCTTCTCTCCTTGTCCATAATCCTGAGCGTATCGGAGGCGGCTATCAGCATTTAATTTGACCAGGGTGCCATCAGCCAGGGTTATCATTCTTTTTTCACCTTTGTTGGTATAGCTTTCTACAAATTCAGCAGGAGTGGCTACAATTTCTTTCTGGGATGGTATACTTCTTTCCACCAACCACCATCCTCCTACCATGAGCAGGAAAAGGACTGCCGCTGCTGCATAACGCCAATTCCACAACTGTGGCCAGGGTTGCGCCTTCCTGCTCTTTCTTCTTTCCCCGGCATCAATATCTTCATGGATGGCTTGTAAGACAGATGCTTTTTCCCACTTTGGATGGATAGCCGGGTCTTCGTTCCAAAGGGACTCAATTTTAGAGGCCATGGCATTATCGGCATGACCCGATAAATACCATAGCATCACCTGCCGCTTTTCCTCCTCGTTGCATTGCCCATTGAAAAATTTGTCCAGGAGACGTTCATCCATAGTTTGAGCCCTTTTATTATGATATACTCAGTCGATGCCTGATTTACTCTGTTGATCGCTCAATTTTTTTATTTATTTTTTTCAACGGCAGAGCCCCACACGATCCAGAGTCCTTCTAGCGACTCCTGCCTATTTCGATGGGGAATCATCGGATGGTGCCATTCCAGGATGCATATTGAAGAGAGTTTCTTAAAAAAGCCATTTACTCAGCAGCAGTACCAAGGATTGTATAATAAATTTACTATGTTGTAAAAACTGGTAAATGGCTTTCTCGGCCTGGTAGAGATTATTTTCAACAGTCCTTTTGGAAAGGTTCAAATGGTCAGCAATTTCATCATTACTAAGACCCTTTCTTCTACTTAACAAAAAAATTTCCTTCTTACGGGGGGAGAGATTTTCAATGAAGCGGAGGGTATGGTTTTCCATATCCTTGAAGAGCAACCCATCTTCTGTATTTTTAGAGCAGGCTGGCTGGTTTTTTTGCCAGGAAATTTCCCTGAAGAGCTGAGCCGCTTTTTTTCTCTGATACGTAAGGATTTTATTTCGGGTGATGGTCAGTAAGTAAGCGTTCAGGGAGAGATTTTCATTGAGGCTTGCCCGCTGCTCCCAAAGTGTCAAAAATACTTCTTGAACGATCTCCTGGGCATCTTCCTGCTGCATGTGCATCCGACAAGAAACAAAATATACCTTATCGGCATAGAGCTCATAAAGATGATTGAAAGCCTGCCGACTGCCGCATTTTAATGCTTTTACCCATGCTATTTCCTGCTCTGAGATCATAAATTCACAAAAAGAACACTTTAAATTAAAGACTTAATGCAAATTTAACAATAATTCAAGCATAAGAGGGAGATACTATTTATTAAAGATTTCTTAAGGAATAGTCTCAGGGTCAAGGAAAATGAAGAATAGAGGCATTTGTAAAAAAAGCTCAAATCGGCAAAACACTATGTTGAGCAGACTTGAGCTTTTCTTATGAATTTGAGGGGGCAACTATACGCCTTTCTCCGCGGTAAAAGAAACTTCTCCGTTGGAGTAGGTAGCTGCACCTGTCAGGGCTTCTCCCTCTTTCTGCAATTTGACCTGAATAGGCTGACCATCCAGCGTAATGCTGAACGTAGCCTGATCCTGTGAGACTTCCAGTTGCTGTACTTGTATTTTACTCTGGTTTACTTCCACATAAGCCTGCAGAGTTTCTCCTTCCATCGTAAAAACTATTTTACCTTTTTGGTAAGGTTCCCCTGCCTGTGGTGCCTCATACTGCCAGGTACCCACCCAATTGTTTTCTTGAGCCCAACCTTGGTAGCCCCACAGTAGCAGAGATAACAGAACTGTCAGCATTTTCATAGTTTGCATAGTGTCTATTGATTAGAGTGTAAGTAATTTAGGTACGTATTCAAGTTAAACATTTTTTACCGGGTTTGGCCTTTTTCCTTCTGGCTGTTGAACTCTTTTTGGAGCCTTCTGACCACCTCAGGTTGTTGGAGAAAAGTATTTGTAGTTTCCAGACTATCATTTTCTATAAAATACAGTTGCCCGGAAGGCCCACCTGGTACTGCCTCTCTTTGGCTGGGTGCCGTGAATCCTCCGGATCCCAGGCCATCGATCCATTTCCATCCGTCCATGCGCAGGCTGTACATTCCATTGGCCGAATGGTGGATCATGGAAGAACGGGTTTGATGGCTGGTATTTCCTTTCAGCACAGGCAAAAAGCTAAAGCTGTCTTCCCCGCTATTTTGCTGAAGGGGTTGTCCGGTCAGTTCAGCCAGAGTAGCAAACAGATCGGTCAGGCTCACCAGATGATCATACCTTTGTGCTCCTTTGATCTGTGAGGGCCAGGAAATAATCAAAGGAACGCGGTGTCCTCCGTCCCAAACATCCCCTTTTTGACCACGCCGGCCCCAATTTGCCTCATGATGTTGCAAGGCTATTTCCTGCTGCGGCCAGTAAGCGCCATTATCGCTGGAAAAGATGAGTATGGTGTTTTCCTGTATGCCTAACCGTTTCAGTATGTCATTCACCTGCCCTACTACCTCATCCACCTGCATCATAAAATCACCATAGGTACCTATGGGAGATTTTCCTTTAAAGGATTCTGCAGGCACCCAGGGCGTATGCGGACCGGTTAAAGGCAAATACAAAAAAAAAGGGGCTGGCGATTTTTCACCGACCTGCCTTTCCATAAAAGCGAGTCCTTCATCGAGTATTTGTGAAAGACAGTGCTCTACCCGGAAAGTACGGGATATTTCACCACGTCGCCACCAGACCCCTTTTTCCCAATAGACGTCATGTGCGCCCGTGTGCTTTTTATCCCAGGCATATTGGGTATCGTCCAGCCTTTCCGGGTAGAATTCTGAAGTGAGTACCACCTCCGGGTCCACCGTCTGGTGGTTTCTGAGAAAGACATAAGGTGGCATGTCCAGAGAGGCCGGATGAATAAAGGATTCATCAAAACCAAAATTGTTGGGGCCGGTCCTGACAGGGGCTCTATAATCTATGTTGGAGAAGCCTGTAGCAGTGTCTAACCTGGCCTTGCCACTGTCCTCTTTGGTTTGCCAGCCCAATCCCAAATGCCATTTACCCACACAGGCTGTGGTATATCCTGCCTTTTGCAAAAGGGAGGCCAGCGTCTCTCTCCCGGCTTCTATGACAGGCTGGTCGAACCCATTGATACCATAGGCTGCCGCCTCCGATCTGAATGCATATCTGCCTGTCAGCAGACCATAACGGGAGGGCGTACACACAGAGGCACTGGCATGCGCACGAGTAAAAATTATTCCCTGGTGAGCGAGTTGGTCGATATGAGGCGTAGCCGTTCTGGCCTCAGGGTTTAAGGCTGATACATCGCCGTAGCCCATATCATCGGCAAAGATAAGGACGATGTTTGGTCTTGTTTCCTGTGCCATTGTAAAGGGTATGGATAAAGCATACACAATAGGAAGTATCAGCATAAAAACAAGGTGCTTAGACATTCATAGGGTTGTTAGGTTGTCAGATCTTTTTTGTAAATATTTCTTTACACATAAAATGTTGGCTCATCTGCTTGGTTTCACTACCCCCCTTTATCCGGGCCATATGAGCGAATATACATATAAAAGGCAGGGCAAGACAAATGCAGGAGAAATTATCGCAGTCCATCGGTAACACATTTCACTGACGCACGAAACTGAATAACTGCAATTGAACAGGTTTTGTGTCCTATGTAATATACATAATGATAATAATGTTACTTTTTTAGTAATATAGTAACATATTTGTAACATATATCGTATATAGTATCAGGAACGGAAAAAGATTGTTTCATGCAGCCAAATACCAAATCACCCAAGTACCATCAGATTCTCCAGACAGCCAGGAATTTATTCTGGAAACATGGTATCAGCAGAGTCACGGTGGATGAGATCTGTACAGAAGCTGCGGTAAGTAAAATGACCTTTTACCGGATGTTTGACAATAAGATAGAACTGGCTAAAACGGTGCTGGATCATCTTTTTGAGGAATCCTTTCAGAAATACAGGAAAATGATGGCACAGGATATCCCATTTACTGAAAAGATCCGGCAAATCGTTCATCTTAAGTTTGAAGGCACCCAGCAGATCAGTCAGGAGCTATTGCTGGATATTTATAAAAACCAGGAACCTGCATTGAAGGCCTACATCGAGAACTGGAAACAACGTTCGCTCAATCAGTTTTTGAATGATCTGGCGGAAGCACAACGGAAGGGCTGGTTAAGAAAAGACATTCAACCGGCCTTTGTCCTGTATCTGCTCAACAAAATGACTGACTTTGTGACGGATGAGAAACTATTGGCTTTGTATCAAACTCCACAGGGACTCATCATGGAAGTGACCAATTTTTTCTTTTACGGCATTTCTCCTAATGATGCTAACTCATGAAATTAGCTATTGCCTTATATGCTACCGTACTACTTTTGATGTCTACACAAAACGCGGTAGCACAGCAAAAAATTGAGTTTGGCGGCCAACTACAAGGCTGGACCAACTATAGCAGTGGCAATGACCTGGAGGTTGGACTGGGTCTCAGGTATATTCCGGAATTGAACTACAGCATCCAGCTAAAAGAGCAAAAACTGATTGATTTCAAAGTATCCCCTAACCTGTTCGGGTCAATCAATATGCACCCTTTTGATGCAGCGCAGGCAGATGCAAACATAAGACCTTATAGAGCTTGGGCGCGTTATGCTTCCCGACAACTGGAAATTCGTCTGGGCTTACAAAAGATCAGTTTTGGTTCGGCCTCAGTGCTTCGTCCTTTGATGTGGTTTGACCAGATTGATCCCAGAGATCCGCTTCAACTGACCAACGGGGTATGGGGCCTATTAGGAAGATATTATTTTCTCAACAATGCCAATATCTGGCTATGGGTACTCTATGGTAATGAAGACAGAAAGGGTTGGGAAAGCATACAGACCTACGAACAGCATCCTGAATTTGGGGGACGTATTCAATATCCTGTCCCAAAAGGAGAAATAGGCCTGTCTTATCACCACCGGACAGCGGATTCCAGAGGGCTAGGTGAGGCATCATGGCGCTTCGCCAAAATTCCGGAAGACAGGATTGGACTGGATGGCAAATGGGATATTATCGTTGGCTTTTGGTTTGAAGGTACCTGGACCCGTAAAAGTAAGGAGGTTGGCCTTTATACCAATCAAACGCTCCTGAATGCGGGCATGGACTATACTTTCGGGATGGGTAATGGTCTCAATGTCATTGTTGAACAGCTATTGGCCTCTTATGATCAGGGTGTCTTTACATTTTCTTCCGCCAACTCCCTGACAGGCACTACCTTATCCTATCCTATCGGGCTTTTTAGTAATCTCAGTGCTGTCTTGTATTACGACTGGACCAACAAGAACATTTACAGCCTGGTAAATTTTCAGCGCGACTACAAAAAACTTACCCTATATGTGATGGCTTTCTCCAACCCCAGCAACGGACGGACTATTCAACAGAATGATCTGGTGAACCCGCTGGCCGGAAGAGGGATTCAACTTATGTTAGTGTACAATCATTGACCAACCAGACATATGGAAAAAAACAAAATTATTAGCATTGAACATCTCACCAAACGCTTTCCTGTAGGCAAAGGAGAATTCACAGCGTTGAAAGATATTAACCTGGAATTCAGGAAGGGAGAATTTGCAGGCTTGGTAGGTCCCAGCGGTTCCGGTAAAACCACCATGCTTAACATCATCGGTTCACTGGATAGCCCTTCAGAAGGGAAAGCTATGGTGTTAGGCAGGTCTATTGCCGACCTAAGCCATCAGGAGGCGGCAGCCTTACGAAACCGGCATATTGGTTTTATTTTTCAGGAATATCATTTGTTACCCGTGTATACAGTCTATGAGAATGTAGAATTTTCCCTGCTGCTGCAAGGTATGGAAGCCTCAAAGCGCAAAAAAGCAGTCATGGAAGCCCTGGAATGGGTAGACCTCACCGATAAAGTAGATTCAAAACCGGCAAAGCTTTCAGGAGGCGAAAGTCAAAGGGTAGCCATTGCACGAGCCATGGTCAAGCGACCGGAAATATTGCTGGCGGATGAGCCTTCAGCGAATCTGGATGCAAAGAACGCACACAACATATTGCAACTTATGAAGAAGCTCAATCAGGAACTGGAGACCACTTTTATTTTCTCTACCCACGATGAAAAGGTGATGCAGTATTTAGACCGGATCATATCGCTGGAAGATGGAAAGGTAGTAAAGGATGAGAAGATGAAGGTTGAGTTTTGAATGGTGAATGTTGAATGATAAATGTTGAGTGGTAAATGTTGAATTAGGAATTTTTGGAAAGTGGATAAAGAGAATATTGTACAAGATAAGAGTTTTGAGTTTGCTCTGAATATTATTAAACTCTATAAGAGGATGGTCAAGGAAAAAGAATATGTGTTGTCAAACCAACTGTTGAGAAGTGGTACCAGTATCGGCGCTAATGTGTCAGAAGCTTCAGCAGCACAAACAAAAAGAGATTTTATTGCAAAAATGTCTATTGCTTCCAAGGAGGCTAGAGAAACGAAATACTGGTTGAGATTGATCAGAGAATCAGATTTGGTAGCAGTGGATACAGACAGTTACATACTTCAGATAAATGATCTCATTAATATTCTGACAAAAATCGTGAAGACTGCTCAAGGGAGATAGAGGATGATAAGAATGTTGAATGATGAATGGTGAATGTTGAATGGTGAATGTTGAGGGTTGAATTTTGAATGATGAGGGTTTTTCCATTTGCTTACAGGTTTTAAAAATTTGTAAATACTATGTTGACTTTCAAACTAGCTTTAAAAAATCTGTTGGGTGCAGGCATGCGTACATGGCTCAATGTGGCAGTGCTTTCTCTCGCCTACATCGTGATTATCTTCTATAACGGACTCATAGACGGATGGAACCAACAAGCCCGGCATGATTCTATTCTCTGGGAATACGGTCAGGGTCAGCTGTGGCATCAAAGTTATGATCCCTACGATCCATTTACCTTGCAGGAAGCACACGGTACCTTGCCCCAGTCAGCAGATTCAAAAGCATTGATACCCATTCTGATCACACAAGGTTCTATCTATCCTCAAGGCAGAATGCAGTCGGTACAGTTAAAAGGTATCCCTCCTCATCAGCAGTTGCTGGCCTTGCCCACACATTCGCTGGATAATACAACCCATGTCATGCCTGCCCTGATCGGTAAGCGGATGGCCAATACGACGAAGCTCCGAAAGGGAGATCAGGTATTGATTCGCTGGCGGGATAAAAATGGCACTTTTGATGCCCGTGAAATAGTAATCACTGAAATCTTTGACTCAGATGTGAGTAGTATAGATAATGGACAGGTGTGGCTACCGCTTCAGGGGCTACAGGAAATGACCGGACTGCAGGAACAGGCTACGCTATGGGTAGCGGGAGGAGGTTACCAACCTACTTCTCTGGAGCACTGGAAATTTCAGAGTCAGGATGCACTCCTGGCTAACCTGGATGCTGTTATCCAATCCAAAAAAGCAAGCGGTTTTATCATCTATACCCTGTTGCTGGGCATTGCTTTGCTGGCCATATTTGACACCCAGGTACTTTCTATCTTTCGTAGGCAAAAAGAAATAGGCACCTACATGGCTTTAGGAATGACCCGTCTTCAGGTAGTAGGATTGTTCACTTTAGAAGGGGGTGCCAACAGTTTGCTCGCAACAGTAGTAGGTTCTTTATATGGCGTTCCCTTATTGTTGTATCTGGCGAATACAGGCTTTGCCATGCCGGCCGCTTCCGACAATTACGGATTGACCATCGCGGAGCGAATTTACCCGGTGTATAGTGTAGGCCTCATCCTGGGAACGATAGCCTTGGTGGTGATCGCTGCCACCCTAGTGAGTTTTTTACCTTCCAGAAAGATTGCCAAAATGAATCCGACCCTGGCTTTAAAAGGAAAAGTACAATGATAAAATTCTTATTCAAAGGGATCTGGCGCGACAGCAGTCGTAGTCGTCTCCCCATCCTGATTGTCAGTATAGGTGTGTTTCTGACCATTGTCATGAGTGCCTTTATGGCTGGCGTGATGGGTGATGTGGTGGACATGAATGCACGCTTCAGCACGGGCCACGTCAAGGTGATGACGCGTGCCTATGCCGACAATGAAGAACAGTTGCCCAATGACCTGGCCATTCTAGGAGTGGACTCTCTGGAAAAGGCGTTAGAGACCCAGTATCCTCACATGCAATGGGTACAACGTATACGTTTCGGAGGTCTGATGGATGTGCCCGATGAAAAGGGGGAAACCCGTGCACAGGGTCCGGTGAGTGCTATGGGCATAGCCTTGATTGATACAGACGATAACAAAGGCTCAGAAGGACAACTTCTCAGCCCTGAAGTTCAAAGGCTCCACATAGCAGAATCTTTGAAAAGTGGAAAGATTCCCCAAGCTCCCGGAGAGGTACTCCTCAGTGATGCTTTCGCCAAAAAACTGGACATTCAATTAGGAGACGCTATCACTTTTTTTGGCACCACCATGTATGGCAGTATGACCTTTAAAAACTTCACCGTGGTAGGCACCGTCGCCTTTGGCAGCCAGGCCTTAGACCGGGGAGGTCTGATCGTTGATCTGCAGGATGCCAAGCAGGTACTGGATATGGAAGATGCTGCCGGAGAATTGTTAGGCTACTTTGACAATGGACTGTATGACGATGAAAGCGCACAGCGTATTGCCCAGCGCTTTAATCAGCAATATGAAACCACTGAAGATGAATTTGCTCCTGTCATGCTACGGCTGAAAGAACAAAATCAGTTGGCCAGTTTAATAGATTACACCGAAAGAATGTCGGGCATATTTGTGGGTATTTTTGTAGTAGCCATGTCCATTGTTTTATGGAACACAGGCTTACTGGGTGGCTTGCGCCGTTACAGCGAGTTTGGTGTCAGGCTGGCTTTAGGAGAAGCCAAAGGGCATATTTATCGCACCCTCATTTATGAATCGGTGCTCATTGGTATCATGGGTTCAGTGGTAGGTACCCTGGCCGGAATAGGGGTCGCTTTCTGGCTACAGGAAAAAGGTCTTGATTTTAGCGGTCTCATGCAAAATGTATCTATGATGATGCCTACGGTCTACCGCGCCCGCATCACGCCTGAAACTTTCTTTATTGGCTTTATTCCCGGTTTGTTCTCTATGGTGTTGGGACAGGCCCTGTCAGGGATAGGCGTTTACCAGAGAGATACGGCACAGCTTTTCAAAGAACTGGAAGTGTAGGTTGAGGAGTGTTAAATTTTGAATGATGAATTGTATATGTTGAGAGTTGAATGATGAATGTTGAATTTTGAATGGTGAATGTTGAGTGTTGAATGGTGAATTGTAAATGTTTGTGACATGAAATATATCTTATTCTTTTTAATCAGTACCTTTTGGTTTCAGGGTGAGTATCCGGATGCCAACCAGATCCTGGAAAAAGTGGATCAGAATATGACGGCGAAAAACCAGGTCTATCAATCCAAAATGGTGATTCATGGACGTAGAAGTGCCCGCGTCATTACCTCTAAAGGCTGGACAGAAGGCGACGACAAAGCCCTGACTGAATATCTGTCGCCAGCCAGAGAAGAAGGCACCAAGATGCTGAAACTGGAAGATCAACTCTGGATTTACTCCCCAAGTTCGGACCGCACCATTCTGATCTCCGGCCATATGCTAAGACAGTCGGTGATGGGTTCTGACCTCTCTTATGAAGATATGATGGAAGACCGCAAACTCACTGAGCTCTACGATGCCGAAGTAGTGGGAGAAGAAACGGTGGATGGCAGAAACACCTGGGTATTAGCCCTTGAGGCAAAGGTAGAAGATGTCTCTTATCAAAGCCGGAAAATCTGGATAGATCAGGAACGCTTTGTACCTCTTAAAGAAGAGCTTTATGCCAAAAGCGGACAATTGCTGAAAAAAACCACCATGAAAAATGTGGAAAAAATTGAAGGGCGCTGGTTCCCTAAAACGGTTATTTATAAAGACATGCTCAAAGAGGGAGAAGGAACGGAATTTACTCTCACAGAAGTCAAATTTGATCAGGATATTCCAGACTATATCTTTTCTAAAGCCGCCTTGAAAAGGTAAGGCAACCTTACAGCAGAAATTAACTTTTCCACAAATTGAGACAGGGAAGCTAAACTTTCCTGTTTTTTTTTCTTTAAGTTTAAGGTCGGTATTTTTTTCCAGTCAATCCTTGTAAGGAGTCATTTCATGCATACCCGAAGAGCCTTTGTAAAATCAGCCTTGGGAGGCGCTGGTTTATTAAGTCTCACTACTTTGCTTCAGGCACATCCTACCCAGGCCGTTGAGAAAAGGAAAATTGTGGTGGTCGGTGGACATCCCGATGACCCGGAATGTGGGGCAGGAGGAACCATTCTGCTTCTGGTCAGTGCCGGTCATGAGGTAACGCTCATGTATTTTACCAATGGAGATGAAGGCATTGCGGATAAATCGCATGAAGAAGCCGCTGCCATCAGAAAAAAGGAATGCCTCGAAGCTTGTAAAATTTTGGGAGCCAAACCTTTATTTGTCGATCAGGTGGATGGCGAAAGTGTGGTGTCAAATTCGGAGATGGCCCGTTTTCAAAAACTCTTATGGAATGAAAAACCCCATGTGGTTTTTACGCATTGGCCTCTTGATTCCCACAAAGACCATCAACTGGCCAGTGTATTAACCATGCAAGCCTGGATGGAAGCCTCCCAAAGTTTTGCGCTGTACTTTTATGAGGTCTGCACGGGTTATCAGTCTTTTCTGTTTCATCCTACCGACTATGTGGACATCTCTGAAACACAGGCTTTGAAAATGAAAGCGCTGGCCTGTCATGCCAGTCAGAACATCATTGGCAAAGATGGCCGATATACCCCTATGATGTATGCCTGCGGTCAGCCTGCCATGGAAGATTTCAGAGGCAAAGAATTAGGAGTTACTTTTGCGGAAGCCTTCATCCGAATGACCGGACGAGGCATGGGCACCTTCGCGGTTCCTTCCTGAGAAAAGATTACTACCGACTTAAGCAAAATACTGATGTTAAAATATATCGCGTTATTTTGGATCGTATGGGTTGGAAAGTGCCAGGCAGCGGAGATTGTTCTGCACCATCAGGATGCGGTGGTCTGGCACTACGAACAGGTCATTAGGGGTGAACTCAAAGGCATTGCCGTTTCAAAGCTCATCGTTCATCATAACCAGATGACTTTTACCGTGCCTGTTCCTTCTTCCGGAAAATTCAGTTTTAAGCTGATACTTCGCGAGCCCAAAAATAAGATCTGGGTAGAAGCCACCTATCAGGATTCTTTGTGGCTATCGGATACTATAACATATACCTTGGGTTACCAACCCGTTCCTGTCATAAAACCCATAGCAAGTGTTATTAACCACAAGGCTTTACTGGAAGCTATCACACTGGAAAATCCCTATCAATTACCCTTACAGTATACCTGGCGAGAAGATCCCAATAATCCTGCCCCATGTCAGATCATTCAGGCAGAAAACGCTACCACAGAAGTCATTGTGCCTCAGATCGAAGGCACTTATTATTTTAATTTGCTGGTTGTCGCAGGCAAGGATTCCAGTTGGTATCAGACATATGTCAAAAGAGAAAATGACCAATTAATTCCATTTCATTTAGAGACAGACCTACCCTCCTGGTTGCCTGAGGCTGTTGTCTATCAGGTAAGTCCACCTACTTTTGTGAAGCATGGAAAGTTTGATGACATCACTGCAAAACTTCCTGAACTACAACAACTCGGCATCAACACCCTTTTGTTGCAACCAATCACACAGTCTTATCACCAGGATCAGGGTTACGACGTCATCGATTATTTCTCCGTCAATCCGGCACTGGGTACAGCAGCCGAACTCCGTCATTTGATTCAGACAGCCAAGAAATTGGGGATGAAAGTTCTCTTTGATGTGGTATTGAATCATACGTCTATTCATCATCCCTATGCCAAAGATCGTATCCGGTATGGACAGCGTTCCCATTATTTTGATTATTACCAACAGAAAGATGATGGTAAACCCTATTCTTCCTTTTATCAAAAAGACGAACAGGGTTTCATCAGTTACTTCTGGAAAGAGCTGGTCAACCTGAATTATCAGCATGAAGAAGTACAGCGATGGATGCTGGCCGTATGCCAATTCTGGTTGCGCGACTTTGATATTGATGGGTATCGTTTTGATGCCATCTGGGGTGTCAATGCACGATATCCTGCCTTTGCTCAAAAAGTAAGGATTGCTTTGAAAAGCATAAAGCCCGATGTACTGTTACTGGCAGAGGATAAAGGCACTGTTCCGGAAGTGTTTCGCTTAGGGTATGATATCGCCTATGACTGGACCGCTGACAGCAGTTGGGTTTCTCAATGGTCCTGGGCTTATCAGTATCATGAAAGGGAAAGCTTCACTATTTTCAATCACCCGGATATGCAGAAGAGAGGGCCCTTATTACGTCAGGCTTTGGTAAATCAGGGCGGTGATCCGCACCGCCTTCTTCGATTTATGGAGAATAATGATCTTGCCCGATTTATCGCCGCACATGGTTTACCCAGAACAAAAATGGTGGCAGCCCTGCTTTTTTCCTTACCCGGTATACCCATGCTGTATAATGGACAGGAAGTGGGTATCCAGGGTCACCCATACGCTTCCCAACCTATTTTTCAGGCAGAGCAAAGTATTCAGTCTTTAGACCAGAAAAATCTATTTCCTTATTATCGGCAACTCATCCGGATGCGACAGCAACACCCTGCTTTGCAGGACACCATCCTGCAGGTCCTGACGGTTTCTCCTGAAGAAACCATGATGGCCTTTCAGCGAGGCAAAGCCCCTGACAATCTGTTAGTCCTGGTCAATTTGGATAGTATGTCCACTACTTGTCAGCTAAACTTGAAAACCCTATCCCTCCCGGATTCTGTTCAACAATACACCTTTCGAGATCTTTTACACCCGGAAAATTTCACTTTTGGAGAAAAGTCTTCTACCCTGACGATTCCGATGAAAGGATACGCGGTCAGATGGCTGTTATGGGATCAACCTTAAAAGCTGTACAGACAAGTTATTTCCTTACTTGCTAATTTGTAAGAGGAAACCCTAATCATTTCCAATAATGCAGGCGAAAGCTGGGGTTTGGATCGCCTCCCTCAGACTTCCTCAATCCACTTAAAGAATATTAACCATTGAGTTATTTTTCCATATCTAATTTTGCAATATGGTAGTAAATTTTTTAGTAAATTTTTACAAAATAATAATCCTAATACTTTTCATCAACCTGTAACCAATCCTTTAAGTATTGATCATCATTTGTTTACTAAACCTGAAATGCTTATGAAATTGCGCTATCAAGACAAAAAGCTCCTTCCCTGGATGTTATGGCTGCTCATGATGCTTTTCCTGCGCCCATCAGTCTATGCTCAGAATACCCCTGTGAGAGGCACTGTGATAGATGAGGAAGGTACTGGCTTGCCGGGTGTGAACGTACTATTGCAAGGAACTACTCTGGGTTCTATCACAGATGCGGATGGCAAGTATTCTATCAATGTTCCTGACCGACAAGGCACCCTGATCTTCTCTTTTGTGGGCTATTTACCACAAGAAATCCCTATTAACAATCAGTCTACCCTCAATGTCACGTTAATACAGGATGCACGCCAATTGGAGGAAGTGGTGGTGATTGGGTACGGTACCCAAAGCCGGGAAACCGTCACGGGCTCCATCGCAACCGTCAAAGCTGATGACTTTAATGCCGGTCAGATCAACGATCCCATGACATTGATAGCGGGTAAAGTAGCCGGTCTGAATATTACCCGACCCAATGGCTCAGACCCCAATGCCACCACCGACTTTTCATTGAGAGGACCGGCTACCGTTGAAGGAAATTCTCAACCTTTGATTGTCATTGATGGAGTGCCTGGCGGCGATTTACAAACCATCGCCCCTGCGGATATTGCTTCTATCGATGTACTGAAAGATGGATCCGCCGCCGCTATCTACGGCTCCCGGGCTACGGCAGGCGTGATCATCGTGACGACCAAAAAAGGGGAAGCGGGCAGAACCAAGCTGAATTACGAGGGAAATGTTACCACCGATGTGGTAGCCCGGAAATATGAGGTTCTCAATGCAGCTCAGTACTTACAAATAGCTGAAGAAAACGATCTTGCGCCGGATGATGCCGGTGCCGACACGGATTGGTTTGACGAAGTCACCCGAACCCCTGTGAGCCACTCTCACAATTTGTCATTAACGGGAGGAAGTGACAAAACCACGTATTACGCTTCGCTCAATTACCGTAATTTTCAGGGGATGGACCTGGCTTCAGAAAGAGAATTCGTGAACGGCACTTTCCGTTTGAATACCAAAGCACTCAACGACAAGCTGGACTTCTCCTTCATGCTCACCAATTCTCATGATAACAGAAATTTCGCCAATTACGGAGCCATTGCGCAATCTTTGAATATGAACCCTACTTTTCCTGTCAGAAATCCGGATGGCACGTTCTATCAAAGACCAGACATACAATTCGGACTGCAATGGAATCCGGTAGCCAGCATGTCCCACAATAGCAACAACAGCAAAGAAAAGAGGCTGCTGAGTACTTTCAATGCCGGTTACCACCTGTTGCCTTCCCTGACTGCCACTGTTTCCTATTCACTCATCAGGAATGACTTTTTTAGTGGTTCCTACAGCAGCCGTGAAGATTTCTTTCAGCAAAGAGATGGTATTCATGGACAGGCTTCCAGAACAGAAGATGATATGACCAGCAATATTCTGGAAACGACACTGTCATACAACAAGACCTGGGACGTTCATAATGTTGATGTAATCGCTGGCTACTCCTACCAGAATATTTTTAATGAAGGGTTGAGTGCGGGTAATAACAATTTTAGTACCGATGCATTTCTGTATTACAACCTCGGTGCCGGCACCGCCCTCAACAATCTGACCCCTAACTTTAACAGAAGTGGTGTCTTTGTGGGAAGCTATGCAACGGAAAGAACCCTGCTGGCCTACTTTGGCCGAATCATTTATGACTTTGAAGAACGCTATCTGTTGAACCTCAGCATTCGCCGGGAAGGTGCTTCTGTGTTAGGAAGAGATAACAAATGGGGTACCTTTGCCGGGATATCCGCCGGATGGGTGCTCAGCAAAGAAAACTTTCTGCAGGACATTCCTTTCATCAATAATCTGAAATTACGGGGCGGCTATGGCCTTACCGGCAATCAGGAAAGTTTGTCTCCCTATCAGTCGTTGGCAACCATCGGTCCTTATTTTGGCGGAACCCAGAATGGCTTTTTGGGTGTACCCGGCGACGGCCGGTGGATTCTGCCTTATGGCCCTACAATCAATCCGAATCCGGCACTGCAGTGGGAAACCAAAAAAGAAGTCAACATAGGCCTTGACTTTGCCCTACTGGACAATGGGTGGCTCAGTGGTGCTATCGACTACTACAACCGCCGGATCGAGAATCTGGTAGGCAATTACAGCGCCCAGTTACCTGCCCAGATTCACCCGAATATTTTTGCCAATGCCGGACATATGAAGAATGAAGGTATTGAGCTTGCTTTGAATGCCTTACTGGCCAGAGGCAATCGATTTAAGTGGAATACCACTTTGACAGGGGCTTATAATAAAAACGAAATTGTGTCAGTCACCAGTGATCAATTCAAAGGAACTGCCCACGATATCACCAAAGTGACCGAAGGAACAACCATTCAAAGACTGGCACCAGGGCAACCGGTAGCAGTATTTTATGGAAGAGTTTTCGCAGGTTTCACAGACGATGGCCAATGGCTGTTCAGAAACAGTGAAGGAGAAGCCGTGGAAGCCAGTGAAATTGGAGAAGATGATTTTGCCTACCTGGGCAACAGTATCCCTCAATACAACCTGGGTCTGACCAACAACATCAACTACGGCAACTTTGATCTCACTGTGTTGATCCGCAGTGCGCTGGATTTTAAGGTAGTTAATGGCAAACGGATATTTCACGAGAACCTGACCTTTTTTGCCAGAAATAACCTTTTTGTCACTGCCCTGGAGGAAGGCATACAAGCGGAGCCTACTTTTTCAAGCTATTATATTGAAGAGGGAGATTATCTGAAAATCGACAATATCACGCTGGGTTATACGCTCCCTTTTCAGAGCAACAACTATATTCAAAACCTCCGCATCTATCTAACGGGTGTCAATGTAGCCACCCTTACCGGCTTCTCCGGAACAGACCCTGAGCTGGGACTCAACTACTTTCCCGAAGACCCAAACGCAGAAGTGACCGATGGGCCGGGCGTAGAATCCAACTATAGCTATTTCCCCAGTACACGCAGCTTTACCTTGGGGGTTAGTGTAAATTTTTAACCATGACGATCATGAAAAATAATAGATATAATCATAAGCTACTTCTTCTATTCTTCACGACCATGCTGCTTGGTGTCAGTGCCTGCGATGATCTGGAAGAAAATGTATACAGTGCCGAAACGGTAGATAACTTTTATCAGAACGAAGACCAGGTGTTGGCTGCCTATGTGCTGCCCTATAGTTTTATGCAAACCCATGTGTATCAGGTTCATTTTGCACTCCAGGAATTTTCTACCGATGAAGCCGTTGTTCCCGTTCGGTACGGATATGTAGATCAGGAAGGAGCCTGGATACGCTTTCACCAGCATACCTGGACTTCCAGTGACTTTTGGATCCGGTTGGAGTGGGAAAACCTGTTTCAAGCCATTGGTTACTGTAATTATTTTATTGACGGAATACAAGACAAAGACCTGAGTCTGATGGATCTTCCCATCAGCAAAGAGCAGATGATAGCGGAAGCGAAAATGGTAAGAGCCCTTCACTACTATTGGGCCTGGATCAATTTTGGCAATATTCCCATCGTAGAACAGGTAGGAGAAACCAGCCCCCCTACAAAATCCAGTGCCGAAGTCTTTGCCTTTATCGAAAAGGAAATTAAAGAGAACATACCCCTTTTGAGTGAAAAAGGGGATCCAGGCTGGTACGGTCACTTTACGCAATCGGCAGCACAGGCCTTGTTGGCGAAGCTGTATTTGAATGCTGAGGCTTTTACCGGCCAGGAACACTGGGCCGATTGTATCACAGCCTGTGAGGCAGTCATCAATGCCGATTATAGCCTGGACGAAAACTGGAACGACCCTTTTCGTGTCAACAATGAGTTCAGCAATGAAAATATTCTGGTAGTTCCTTTCGATGCCAGCAACGCCCAGCAATTTAATTTTGCAGAACAAAACTTTCATGAGAATATCCTTTTTGCCAAGTACAATGTGGAATATTTCGGTTGGCACAAAATCAGCACGCAGGAATCTTTTTATAATTTGTATCAACCCAATGATCTGCGTATCAACCAATGGACGGTTGGACCTCAAATCTATATAGATGACAATGGAGAAGAACAGCCTATCCTGGATTGGAACGGAGAACCTATGGAAGTGACACCCTACATTGATATGCTGATTAATAATGAAGGAGGTGAAGCCCAGGGTGCCATGAATATGAAGTACGAAATTGAGACAGGTGGTTTATCCAGTATGAGTAATGACATGGTTCTTTTCAGGCTGGCCGACATACTGCTGATGAAAGCTGAATGTCTGATGCGTCAGAATGGAGGTACCGCTACCCAGGAAGCCGTTGATCTTGTGAATGCTGTTAGAGCCAGAAGCTTTGCCGAAGGTGATCCGGATGCGGTTTATACCACCACCTCGCTCACTTTGGAAGAATTACTGAATGAGCGTGGCCGAGAACTGGCCTATGAAATGCACCGCAGAGAAGATCTGATACGGTTTGAGCAGTTCAACGAAGCCTGGTGGGAAAAAGAGGCTTCTGAAGAATACCGTACCTTATATCCGATTCCCTTCAATGTGCTGACAGCCAATCCGGCTTTGGAACAGAATCCCGGGTATAATTAATGTGATGGTGACAGTTTGTATCATAAGAAGCTGTTGAAAGACAGTTTCTTATGATCATTCATTCCTCAGGTATTCATAAGTTTTCGCAATATTTCCTGCGCGGCCTCAGCGATCACGGTGCCTGGTCCGAAAATACTCATCACCCCTGCCTTGTATAAATAATCATAGTCATTCGGAGGGATGACACCCCCGGCGACCACACCAATATCCTCTCTGCCTATTTTTTTCAGCTCCTCTACCAAAGCCGGAATTAAGGTTTTGTGCCCCCCTGCCAAACTGGAAATGCCAATCACATGCACATCATTTTCTGCAGCCTGACGGGCTACTTCTTCCGGGGTCTGAAACAAGGGGCCGATATCCACATCAAAGCCCAGGTCTGCAAAGCTGGTGGCAATCACTTTGGCGCCCCGGTCATGGCCGTCCTGACCCATTTTCGCTACTAAAATCCTGGGGCGTCGCCCGTCCCAATCTGCAAATTGATCAGACAATGTCTTGGCTTGTTTAAACGCCTGGTTATCTTTCACTTCTTTCATATAAACACCCTGTATGGTTTGCACCTGCGCCTGATAACGGCCATACACCTTCTCGAGGGCCGACGAAATTTCTCCCAAAGTAGCTCTTTTCCTGGCTGCCTCTATGGCCAGAGTCAGTAAATTTTCCTGGCCTGTGGTAGCGGCATGGGTGAGTTTTTCCAGCGCCTGTGTTACCTCTTCTTGAGCTCTTTGTGCTTTCACCTGTTTTAAACGCAACACCTGAGCTTCTTTTACTTTTCTGTTGTCTACTTCCCGAAGTTCAAACGCCTGGTCTTCACCCTTTGCCCAGGATACCGGGTACTGATTGACCCCTATGATCTTTTCCTGACCGGAATCGATACGGGCTTGTTTCTTAGCCGCTGCTTCTTCGATACGGCGTTTGGGGAGTCCCTGCTCGATCGCCTTGGCCATGCCTCCAGCTTCCTGTACTTCCTGTATTAATATTTCCGCTCTCTGAAAGAGGGCAGCCGTGAGATATTCCAGATAATAAGAACCACCCAACGGATCAACCACATCGGTCAGATGAATTTCTTCCTGCAAATACAATTGTGTGTTGCGGGCAATCCGGGCTGAAAAGTCTGTTGGCAAAGCGATGGCTTCGTCCAGAGAATTGGTATGCAAGGATTGTGTCCCGCCCCAGACAGCCGCCATGGCTTCAATACAGGTACGAGCCACGTTATTGTAGGGGTCCTGGGCGGTGAGACTGTAGCCTGACGTCTGACAATGGGCCCGCAACGATAAAGATTTGGGATTTTTGGGGTGAAAAGGTTTCATCAAGGTAGCCCACAGCAAGCGCCCTGCTCTCAGCTTCGCAATTTCCATCAAATGGTTCATGCCTATGGCCCAAAAGAAAGACAAACGAGGAGCAAAATCATCGATGGCCAAGCCCGCTGACAGCCCGGTCTTTACATATTCCAGACCATCCGCCAGCGTGTAAGCCAATTCCATATCGGCAGGAGCTCCCGCTTCATGCATATGGTAACCACTAATGCTGATAGAATTAAAGCGAGGCATCTGACGGGCCGTATACCCGAAGATATCAGCAATAATTTTCAAAGAAGGTCCCGGTGGATATATGTAGGTGTTCCTGACCATAAATTCTTTAAGAATATCGTTCTGTATGGTCCCTAAAAGTTGCTCCGGTTTGACACCCTGTTCTTCTGCCGCCACAATAAAAAAAGCCATCACAGGAATGACTGCCCCGTTCATGGTCATAGACACTGACATCTGATCCAGCGGAATATGATCGAACAGAATTTTCATATCCTCTACCGTATCAATGGCAACCCCTGCTTTTCCCACATCCCCTGCTACCCGTGGATGGTCAGAGTCATACCCTCGGTGTGTTGCCAGGTCAAAAGCGATAGACAATCCTTTCTGACCAGCTGCCAGGTTCTTTCTGTAAAAAGCGTTAGACTCTTCGGCCGTGGAAAACCCAGCGTATTGCCGGATCGTCCAGGGCTTGGTAATGTACATGGTTGAATACGGTCCTCTCAGAAAAGGAGGTTCTCCTGCTATAAAATCAGCATGCGCTATGGCCTGCATGGTTTCTTGGGTGAAATGACTGCTGACCGGTATGGCTTCAGGGGTTAACCAGGTGTTCAATGGTTCCTGAGGACTATCGTCAGAAGAAAAGGTAAGTATTTGTTTGGCATAATCCGGTCTCATAGTGTTATTCCTTTCTTTTCAATCATATTGAGCAAAATAGCATATACATCGGCCCCTGCATGGATAAAACCCCTGATACCCAATTGTTGTAATGCATGGGTAGAGGATTCCGGTAATCCTGCCAACCAGTAATCCACATCACTGGAAAGTTGAGCGGCGCTTAACCATTCCGGCAATTTTTGATCGTAAAACTGTGTGCTACCACAAAGCACATAGAGGTTCTGTTCTAGGTTTTCTGACAAATCAGGTTTGTCTATGATTTGTTCAGAAACGGCCAGGCCAACACTAGCCAGCAAATCTTTGATAAAAGAGACCCTGGCATTGATAAATGCTGCTTTCGCAGGTTCCGGAAAAACCAGCAAATCTACGGTAGGTCTTGGATTGCCACGGTTTACATACGCATCCAGGGCTAAGCGGATCGACTCATAGAGCGCAGGTCCCTGAGCCCCATCCGGTATCTCTGTTAAGACAGCTACATCAACGGATTCCCTTTCGTTAACATACCGGGAAGTGCCCGTAAAAATCTGTTGTCTGACACGCACTGAGTGTGCTTTGGCATTGAGAGCCTCTGCACTTTGCTGCTGAAGAATACCCTTGTCCATCGCCTGTAGATAACCTCCTGATGCTTCCAGCGCCACAAACTCTTGCCAGGCTTTCTGAACCATCTGATGTGTGAGGTTTTCCAGAAAGTAGGAGCCTGCCACCAGATCATTTACCTTGTCCAGATGAGCTTCTTCCTGTAAGATATTAGAAACATGCCGAGCCATCCTTTGCCCGAAGGCGCCCGCTTTCTGATAGCTAAAATCATGGGGCAACAGGGTGATAGCATTACAGCCGCCCATAATAGCAGCCATCGCTTCAGTCGTATTTCTGACAATATTGCCTACCGGTTCATACACCGTTTTATTCCACTTTGCAGAAAGGCTTTTGACAGACCAGCGATAAGGCTCACGTTTGACCTGATAGGCTGCTGCCATTTGGGTGAGTAACAGCCTCAGGGCACGGTATTTTGCTACATCCAGATAAAAGTTCGGTTGGGTAGAAAGTGTTATTTCCAGGTTATTCAGTATCCTTTCAGGCATGATAGCCTGATCGGTCAGATGATCCAGCAGTTCCGCCAAAAAGCTTAGGACATATGAAAGTTCCTGTACCACACTTTGCCCGGCATAGGGTAGAGAAGCACTATGAATGCCTAACAATTGATAATGGGGCAAATGGGTTTTGCTAAAAAGGTTAGCAAGCACTTCAAATTGGTCTTGGAGGACTGCGGCATTTTGCTCCTGGTAATTCAGATAGAAGGCACCCTTCAGGTTTTCTTTGTCTTCAGCAATTTCCTGTAGCATCTCCAGCCAGGAAATGGCTTGCCCATCGCTGTAGAAAGAAATGTAGCAGTGTTGCGTATGGACTCCCTGCAGCAAGGCTTTCCAGAATGATATTTCTGGGGAGGGGGAACCACTGCCAAAGAAGTCGAGGCCGGACGCCCCGGTATGGAGTGCTTCTAAAACATGAGCATTGTATTGCCTGACATTTACCTGTTGGGTGAGCGGAATATATTCATGATAGCGCCACAAATTTTCCTGCTTGAGACGGGGCAACATAGGAGCCTTTTCAGGCAGATCCTCTTTAACATAAACAGGAAAGATGTCAAGCCCCTCCCGCCTTTTCCCTGCTATTATTTTCTCAGATTTCTTACCTGGGAATTCCTGCCGTATGGCATCTATCCAATCCGTTTTGGAGGATCTCAAAAACTCCTTAAAAGCTTCACGTTGTTGTTGGTAATATTTTGACATGCAACCACTTATGATAAAGGTGAATAGAAAATCATTAATAAGATGAATATTTCACAGGTAAAATACAATGAAAAAAATAAGTTAAAACTCCTTCAGAAACTTACACCTTATTTTTATACTTTTCTGATAAATAATAAAATTTAAGTAACAGAAAACTTTTGACAAAATCTTTCTCTATAATTTGATATTAAACTAATTTTTACCTCCTGATAGAGCCTTGTTTTGACCCTGAAAATTATATAAAAATAAATTTCAAGATGATAGAAATTTTTTTTCTCCTTTGAAAAATGTCATCGAGTGCCTACAGGTAAAACGTTGTATTTCAGAGAATATGAAATGCTGATTCAATAGTTACTTTAATGCCTTGGATGATTGCCATTTTTAACAAAAGGCAGTTTTTATATGACTTATTTTGGATTAACCAGAAGGGTATTTTCAGTCAAGAATTTTGTCATTTTTTTCTTATTTTTTTTTTTTCCATTTTTACCAACCCTCGCAAGTTTAAAGGTCATTCTCAACCTGAATTTGTGATTATACTTAAATAATAAGTTCAAATGGCAGGTTCAATTGCTATCTAATTATGTGCTTATGATTAGCCCAAATTGTACTGTAATGCTACACGACCATGAAATAGTATGGAACAATTGCCTTAGAATCATCAGGGACAACGTGGGTGAGCAAAGCTTCAAGACCTGGTTTTCCCCTATTAAACCTCTCAGGTTAATTAACAAAACCCTTACTATTCAGGTACCTAGCCAGTTTTTCTATGAATGGCTGGAGGAACACTATGTCTATCTGTTGAGGAAGGCCATTGACGCTGAAATTGGTTTGGATGGTCAGTTAGAATACTCCATTATTGTAGACAATGGCAATCGGCAGAACCGGCCGGTCACCATCAATCTGCCTACCAATCAGAACACCCCTTCTTTCCCGAAAGAAACGGCTAAAAAGGCTACGCATACTCCCAATGCTTATGAAGGGCCTTTTTCCTTTCCAAATATTGATTACCTGCAGGTTGATTCGCAGCTCAACGCTAAGTATAGTTTCGAAACCTATATAGAAGGTGATTGCAACCGCCTTGCCCGTTCGGCCGGTTTTGCTGTGGCTTCCAGTCCCGGCTCTACCTCTTTTAACCCATTGATGGTCTACGGAGGCGTGGGTTTGGGTAAAACTCACCTGGTACAGGCCATCGGCAACGAGATCAAGAAAAAGTTCGGAGATAAATTTATCCTCTACGTTTCTTCGGAAAAGTTTACCAGCCAGTTCATTGAGGCGCTGAAAAATAACGACGTTCAGAAATTCACCAACCTTTATTTACAGGTGGAGGTACTGATCCTTGACGATGTACAGTTTTTGGCAGGAAAAGAAAAAACGCAGGAAATTTTCTTCCATATCTTTAATCACTTGCATCAATCCGGCAAGCAAATTATCATGACTAGTGACTGTCCGCCAAGAGACTTACATGGATTGACAGAGCGCTTGATCTCCCGTTTTAAGTGGGGGCTGACCACCGATATTCAGATACCTGATTATGAAACCAGGGTTGCCATTATTCAACGAAAAATGCAAAACGATGGCATGTATATTCCTGACGATGTGGTAGAATATGTGGCCTATAACGTCAACACCAACGTGCGTGAACTGGAAGGCATTCTGGTTTCCCTGATCGCCCATGCTTCTTTGAACCGTAAGGATATTGATCTGGAACTGACCAAACAGGTTTTGCGGCACATCGTTCAGGATACTGAAACAGAAATTGGCATGGATGTGATCATGAAATCGGTTGCTAAACATTTTAGCATTACGCTGGAAGATCTGAAGTCAAAATCCAGAAAGAAAGAGGTGGTCACGGCCCGTCAGGTGGCCATGTATTTAGCCAAAGAACACACCCAATATTCCCTTAAAGCCATCGGCTACCACTTCGGAGGCCGGGATCATGCCACTGTCATCCACGCTATCAAAACAGTGCAGGATGCGATGAAGGACTACAAATTTCATAACGACTTAAAGGAGATCAGGCAGTATTTCAAAGGAAAAAAATAAAAGTCTATGTCAGGTAATTTACTTTGCTTGCTTGGGACATTACTCTATTTTATTTCCTTACCTGAACTTAATGCACAACAGCTTTTAGCAGAAGAGGTGCTGGCTTTTAGCACTGTGCAAGGGGAAGAAAGCAGCCTGCGAGACTTTGCCATTCATAACCAGGGAGATCAGCCTTTGAGAATTGAAAAACTGGTTTTGCAAGGCAAAAATGCTACACAGTTTAACCTGCGGACGCCAGTAACTTTTCCTCTGCTCATTGAACCTGATCAACAAACAACGCTTGCCTTTTCCTTCAAACCCATTGCAGGCAAAGGGCCGGGCATCGTTAAAGCAGAACTGATCCTGATTAGCAATGATGCAACCCAACCAGAAAAAAAGATTCTACTACAGGGACTGGTAGCCCAGGGGTTAGAGGGTGAAATGGAACCCTCACTCCATCTGGTTTTGCAAACCCTGGGGTATACAACGGCTGTAGGTGGTCAGCAACTTCAACTTGACACAGCCGATGCACTCCTAGGGGAAGAAATACAGGCCTTTTGGTTTAAAAGAGCAAACGCCCGGCTCCCTGTAAGCATGTTGCCGGTGGCTCGGTATTCTCCCTCGGAAAGGGTTCCGTTCGGCTTCTATTTCAGAAACAAAAAGGATCAGCTCCGGTATAAAAAAGTAGGTACCCTTACGGATGCCTATCGAGAACACCAGACCTTGTATCCCAAACTGTATTCAGGAGAAACGGCTTTCAACCCCGGCGATCAGGTTTTTGGATTATTTACTTCCACGGCTACCCACATCACTTATACGGAACCTAACCTAAACACGGGAGTCATGCATGCCGTACGGGTATTTCCTGTGAAAAATTTACAGGGAGAGACACAGCCGCAATCTTATCTGGTTTGCTTTGAAGAAGCGACCAATGGAGACTACCAGGATTTTATATTCCTCTTAAAAAATGTAGAAATTGTAGAATGATCGTGCTAGGCTCTTTTCAGTTCCATCAGCGTGATCTCGGGTAAGATACCGATTCTGCCGGGAAAAACCAGGTAGCCATACCCCCGGTTCACATACAAGTACTGCGCATCCTTTTGGTATAAACCTGCCCATTGTTTATAGATATACTGGGAAGGACTCCATTTGAAATTTCCCACCTCGATGCCAAACTGAAAGCCATGCGTATGTCCGGCAAACATAACGTCAATGTCCGGATGCATGGGCCGTACCTGCGCATCCCAGTGAGAGGGGTCGTGTGAAAGTAGCAGTTTGACTGCCGCTTCCTCGCTACCCTGATAGGCTTGATTCAGTTTACCGTATTTCGCGAAACGACCGGCACCCCAATTTTCCACACCCAATACCGCTAACTGATCTGACCCCTGGCGAATCATACGGTGCTCATTTATGAGCAGGTCCCATCCCATGACCTGGTGTGCCTGAATCACATTTTGTAGATTTTTCCGTTTGGCTTCCATAGAAGGCCATTGGTAGTAATCGCCATAATCATGATTACCCAAAGTAGAAAAAACTCCCAGCGGTGCTTTCACTTTCTCAAATACGTTGATATAATTATTCACTTCTTTGGCCATATTATTGACCAAATCGCCGGTGAAAAAAATCATATCAGGCTTTTCCGCTAGTAACATATCCACGCCTCCCTGCACCGCAGTTCTATTATAAAAACTCCCCGTATGAATATCTGAGATTTGAGCTATTCGGATTCCGTCAAAGGAGGCAGGCAGATTCGGAAGTGTAACGGTAACACGCCTGATCCTGTAATCATGGGCGCCAGAGAGGATACCATACCCCATAGTGAGGGCGGGTACCGCGGTAGCGATCAGAGAAGTTTTCACCAAAAATTCAGATCGAGAGATTACATCCTCCGAAGGGTTTGAAGAGGCTACCGGGGTGAGAGAAGCGTTCCCAAGCTGACCCCATACCCAACGACCGGCTCTGGCCAGATCATCTACCAAAAGAAAGACGACACCAAACAGTTTGGGAAAGTAGTTGATAAAAAGCAGAGAAAAGAAAAAAGTTCTCATCCCTCTGGATAAACTTTCCTGCCCTCCCAGATTATAAATCAGAAATCCGGACAAAGAAAGAAGGGTGACCCCCCAATAGACCAGGTACAGCGTTCGTTTACCCAACCCAGAGAAGTTGTGGGTGATAAACTTAAGGGCTTGAAAAATATAGAGATCAATGAAAATGAAAATTAAAGCTACCATTGAAATAAAAACCAACCTATTCATCGTCTACCGAAAGTTAAAAACCCACTCCCTGGAAGAGTGGGCCGTCTGATTAATTTCTAGCATATACATGCTGTGCTACTTTTCTCTTATCGAAATACTTTAGTTTGAATTTATCGGCTAGCAGATACATCACTGGCACCACAATCAGGGTGAGGAAAGTAGCAAAAGTCAGTCCGAAAATTACTGTCCAGGCCATAGGGCCCCAGAAGTCCGCATTAGAGCCTCCATAATAAATCTGAGGATCAAAATTAGAAAACAAGGTAAAGAAGTTAATGTTCAAACCTATGGCCAGGGGTACCAGACCCAGTACAGTGGTAATCGCTGTTAGCAACACCGGACGTAATCTGGTCTTACCTCCATCAACAATACTACTCAAAATCTCATGATACGGTAATAATTCATCTTCTCTGACACCCAATTCCGATCTTCTTCTTTCCCGGATTAAATTGGTGTAATCAATTAACACAATAGCATTGTTTACCACGACCCCTGCCAGCGAGATGATACCAATACCGGTCATGATGATCACAAAGTTCATGTTGAAGGCTACCAAGCCAAGGAATACCCCAATGGTACTCAGTATGACTGAAGCCATGATAATGAAAGGGGTAGTCACAGAATTAAACTGGGCGACAATGATCAGAAAGATGGTCATCACAGCAATCATCAGGGCTCTGAACAAAAACTGGCTTGACTCTTCCTGTTCCTGTTGTTCTCCTGTGTAACTCACCTCATACCCTGCTGGTATATCCATGTTCTGCACCACTTCTCTGATCTGCTGGTTAATCTCCGTGGCGTTGTATCCTTCCAGCACATTTGAAGACAGAGTAATCACTCTATCCATATCTTTCCGTTTGACCGATCCGAAGGTTGAGGAATACTCAATAGCGGCCACCGCTGAAATCGGAATCTGTCGTTCATTTCCAGAGTTATCCCGGAAAAAGACTTTCTGATTCATCAGGGCATTCACATTGTTACGGTATTCTTTCTCCAAACGCAGTTGAATCGGGTAATCATCTTCTCCTTCCTTATATTTGGAAATTTCCAGTCCGAACAAAGCCGTACGCAATTCAGTGGCAATGGTAGAAGTAGACAGTCCAAAACGGCGGGCCTTATCTCTGTCAATATCTACCAGCAATTCAGGTTTACCGGATTCCAGGTCCGTCTTCAACTCTTCAATTCCAGGTATATTTGAATCTCTGATCTGACTTTGGATTCGAGTGGCCAGCGCGATCAATCTTTCGTAATTTTCACCCTTCACCTCAATATTGATTGGTTTACCCACAGGTGGTCCATTCCTGTCTTTGTCTACCGTAATTTCTACGCCAGGATATTGTGTCATCATGACTCTCACATTTTCCATGATCTGATTTGTTGAAATACCCTGTCGCAATTCGTAATCTACAAAAGACACAGTGATACGGGCTTTATTAGGCGTATTGCCCGGACTGGCTCCTTCCATCGGGTCATTCGCATTTTCACCTACCTGAGTAATCACAGCTTCCACAATCGAGTCATAAGGTTGTAACAGATTGAAAAGCCTGCTTTCAATGTTACTGGTCAGCTGATTGGTCGCTTCTATGTCCGTACCAATAGGTTTTTCAATATACACATTGATCATATTGGGCTCATTATTCGGGAAGAATTCTACCTTGGGTTGCCTCACCACTACCAGGAAGATAGACAGGAATAAGAGAAAAACTGTACCAAAGAAAACAAAGTAAGGGTTTCTACCTCTCAAGGCAAAAGATACTACTTTGGTATAATTCCTTTCAAGCCAAGTTAAAAAATGAGCCTGAAACCATCGGATGGCCGGAATGATGGCGTAATAATAAAGAGGAATCAGAATGGCGGCCAGCATCAAAAGGTTCGCCAGGGTAAAAACTTTAGCCACATAAAAGAGAATAGCAATGCCTGCCAGGATGCCTGCCAGTATCAATAATCGCTTTTTCTTTCTTTGGGTAGGTATGGCATCCAGTTTCATGTACATGGCTGCTAGCACCGGATTGATTACCAAAGCCACAAAAAGAGATGAAGATAATACAACGATCAGCGTAATGGGAAGATACTTCATGAATTGCCCGATGATTCCGCTCCAGAAAGCCAAGGGTAAAAAAGCAGCCAGGGTCGTCGCTGTAGAGGTAATGATAGGCAATGCTACCTCACCCACTCCTTCTTTGGCGGCTCTGGTGGGAGAATAGCCTTCCTGCATCAGACGGTACGTATTTTCTATCACCACAATGCCATTATCTACCAGCATCCCCAAGGCCAGAATCAGGGAAAACAAAACCATCAGGTTGATGGAAATACCCAGAAAGTTCAACACCATAAACGACATAAACATGGAAAGCGGAATCGCAATACCTACAAACAGGGCGTTTCGGAGGTTGAGAAAGAACATCAGCACCAATACCACCAGAATGACCCCGGAGATGATGCTGTTTTCCAGGTTATCCAATTGCATTCGGGTGTATTTAGATTGATCATTGGTAATGACCACATCCAGGTCGCTAGGAAACCGGTTCTCCTGGGCCTCTTTGACAATACTTTTGACTTTATCTGCGGCAGCGATCAGGTTTTCTCCTTTTCTTTTGACAACCCCTAATGTTACGACCGGATTTTCATTCATACGGGCATAGCTGGTTCTGTCTTCATACGTATCCTCTACAGTGGCTACATCTTTGACATAGACTATGTTCCCCTCCTCATGTTTGACAATCACATTTTCAATCTGCTGCATATTCTCAAACTCCCCTGCTACCCTTAAAGATCTATTAAACTTCTCGGTTTTGATGTCACCGCCAGAAATGGTTACGTTTTCAGCGGCAATAGCACCTTGCAGATCGGAAAAAGCAATACCCCTGGCTTCCAGTTTATACGGGTTTACATTCACCTGTATTTCCCGTTCCATCAGTCCGCTGATATTGGCTTCCTGAGTTTCCGGTAGAGCTTCTATTTCATCTTGTAGATATTCTGCATACTCTTTTAACTCCTTATTACTGTAATCACCCGACAGGTTCACATACATAATAGGTAAGTCCTGCAGGTTTATCTCAAAAACATTGGGGTCCTGATCCAGGTCGGTAGGCAACTCGCTTTTCGCTCTGTCAACGGCATCTTTCACATCCTGTAAAGCTTTGCCCAGATCCACTTCAGGGGTAAATTCTACGATGATGGTTGAGTAATCCTGCAGCGATGTAGAAGTGACATTATCAATACCACTGATCCCTTTAATTTCTTTTTCTATGGGTCGGGTCACCAGATTTTCAATATCTACCGGTGAGTTACCCGGATAAGGTGTGCCTACATAAATGGTAGGAAATACCACTTCAGGGAAACTTTCCTTAGGCATGGAGATATAAGAAGTGATTCCCAGAATGGCTATGATAAATGTCAGAATGACAATACTAGTACGGTTATTGACTGACACGGAACTCAATCCGAATTCCCTGGTAATTTGTTTGTTCTTGTCTTGACTCATATCTGATTACTTAATAAGGAATCTTAACTATTTGGAAGACACCGCGTTATCCACTACATTCTGATCTGCCAGTTTTACTTTAATCCCCTCGGCCACTTCACGGGAACCCTCGTCTATGAGATGATCCCCAGGCTCCAAGCCGGACTTGATCATGGTTTCATTGTTATAGGTCAAACCCCTTTCCACTCTTTTTTTATTGGCCACCAGACCTTCCTCCGTCTGGTTGGCTACAAATACATAATCTCCCCTATTGTCGATCTGAATCAAATTCGTAGGGATTGCCACAGCTTCTGATGCCTCAAAATCTTTAATATGTAATACAGCCAGCAAATTGGGCAGAAGCAAACTTTCATCAGCAGGAAGTTTTACCTGTACTTCAAAAGTCCGGTTATTCTGGTTGATCACCTGGCCCACTGAGCTGATTGTAGACTTAATGGTATTATTCAGCGAAGGGAAATTCACGGTAACAGAGTCTCCCCTTTTAAAATCTCCCAGGTAGGTCTCTGAAATATCAGCCACGATATACATTTCCTGTAAACTGACCAATCGCAACATAGGGACACCCGGCTGAGCCATTTCCCCTTCTTTCACATAGACCTCGTCCACCGTTCCACTGAAAGGAGCCCTGATCAGATAGCTATTCAATTGGGTTTGGGCTGAAGCTAGTCTTCTCTCTAGAGACTCTACATTATTTTTTGCTTCCAGGTACTGCATCTCTGTTCCTATTTTTTTATCCCATAAATTGGCCTGTCTTTCGTACCGGGTTCTGGCCAATTCCAGAGAAGTCTGGAGCTCCTCTATGCTTCTCTTGACAGTTTCCGCATCTTGTACAACCAGCAACTGGCCTTTTCTCACCTGATCTCCTTTCTCAACGTTGACCTGGGTTACTTCAGCTGGTGCTTCTGCTCCTATGGTCACGTTCCTATCAGAAGCTACATTTCCTCTCACCTCAATAAAATGTTCAAACTTTTCTTTTTCTATCGGTAATACAGTGACCAATGCAGCATCCTTAGAAACCGTAGAGAAATTTGAATCCTGCGCTGCGATTTCTCCTTCCAGGGTTGTTATTTTGCGCTGCAATTCTTTTACCTGGTTTTGATATTCTTTCAATTGGGCTTTCTTTTCATCCAGACCTTCAGGAGCGGGGCTGCTACAAGCTACAACCACTAGCAACAGGACAGTAAAGAGATATACAAATAGTCGTGTCATTCTGTAATTTATTTTAATAGAGTTCATTTATTGTTCAAGAAGATTACCTAGGGCTTTATCCAGATCTACTTTGGCAATCACAGCATCATACAAGGCACTGAAATAGTTAGTTTCCGCCGCCTGTAAATCATCCTGAGCGGTGATCACCTCCAGGTTAGAACCTACCCCTTCCTGATATTTTATTTTGGCCACATTGAATACATCTTGGGCTAAGGCCAGATTTTTCTCCTGAGATTCCAGCGTTTCCAGATTATTTTGTAAGGCTACTCTAGACTGAACAATTTCCAGATCAATAGAATTCTCCAAAAGACGGGTCTGATTCTCCAGTTGCTGTAGTTGCAATTTATTTTTCTGAATAAGGTTTGCTTTTCTCAAACCATCAAAAATGGGTATGTTCAACGTAGCCCCAAAAGAACCATACTGAAACCATTGGTCACTAAAATTTGTGATCTCGCTAAACTCATCCAGACCCGCGTTGTATCCTAAGGAAGCATTGGCCGTAAGACTTGGTAAATATTGCACTCTGTTGTTTTTCAGGTCTAGTCTGGTCAGTTCTGTATTGATTTGCAATTTGGCATAATCGATACGATCAGAATACTCAAAGGTCTGCTCCTCTTCCATCTCCAGGTTCATATCAATATCACTGATCTGACCTTCCAGGGCTAATTCCTGTTCGATAGGCATCCCCATTTGAAATTTAAGTAACAAGTAACTGACCTCTGTCATACGGTCCGCTTTATTCTTTTCTGCCTGCACATTGTTAAACTGAACGGAAATACGATCCACATCTATTTTTTCCGCAAACCCGTTTTCAAACATCAGTTTGGTTTCTGTCAGCAGCGTATCGAGTCTGTTGAAATTACTATTGATCAGCTTTTGCCTTTCCTGATTGACCAATACAGTATAATAAGCCTTCGTGACCTGTTCGGTAAGGTCGGTTTTAGATTGGTTAAAATCTTTTTGCATCAGTTCGGAGTAAGTGCGTGCAGCTTTTAATCCGACAAAATAAGATCCGTCAAATAGCATCTGGGACAATGTGACACCCGCAAAGGCAGTATGTTGTACCCCAAATCTCACTGGAACAGGAGGTGCATCAGCAGGCACTTCATTGGGATCTTCTGCAAAAAACACTGCAGGAAGGAATACAGTCTGTATCGCATAATTATTATCATAATTTACACTTCCGTTGAGCTGCGGAAGACCATCCGATTTGGTCACATTCACATCGGCCTTGGCTATCCGCTGTTCCAAAGCGGCATTCTTCAGGGTTTGATTATTCTGATAAGCATATTGTAAACATTTTTCTAAACTCAAAGGTCCGGTCATGCTAGTAGAATCCGAAAGCACCTCCTGTGCGAAACTGGTGTTAACCCAAAACAAACAAAAGGTTGTTAACAAAAGGGCAGAATATTTCATATTAGTTTTCTCTATATTTATTGATGATGGCGGCTCCGTCTGATGTGACAATTCCCCATAGGAAGTGTTCAAACAACTGCATTTGTACGTCTTTGAACGTATACCTCTCTCTGGGGAAAATATCATTGTCAAATGACAACTGTATCTCCTCAATTCTTAAGATCGATAGTATTTCTACATGAATTTCTTTGCGGAAGTATCTCTCCTGTATTCCCCTTTCTAAAGTATCCGTGATGGCATGCATAAATACCTTCTCTTTAAACTTCAGGTATATCATCCAGGCATTTCGGTGATACTTCTGCAAATCAAAGAGCACGGAGGGATTGATATTTTGCGAATGTTCCCTAAAGTATTTCGATAATAAAATTAACTCATGTACGGCATTCTCAGCCTGCTCTTTGATGCTTGCCAGGCAGTTTTTTTCCTTCTGTAAAATCCGTTCTGTAACAATGCATACAATTTCATCTTTGTCTTTATAATGTTGGTAAATTGTCTTTTTGGAGATGGCTAATTTTTTTGAAATATCATCCATGGTGACACTTCTTACACCATAGGTTAAAAACAAATCCTCCGCAGTTTTTACAATTTCTTCCTTGTTTTCGGTCATTAACTTCAGCGTATGATGGTTGGAAACTATAATTCTAATAAAAGTTTCCAAAGTTTACAACGAAGAATCATCCTTGGGGTTTAAGTAAAAATCGTTTTTTTTACAAAATTTTTAACATATTTTCAACAACCTTAAATTTTCAATACAAAACCCCCATTTCTTTGATAAATGAGTTCTTTTTACCTGGAGCTGGATCAAAACAAACTACATTATCATCGCTATGGTCACGGGCCGGAGGTTCTGTTAGCCTTTCATGGGTTTAGGAAGGATCATACCTGCTTTTCTCTATTTTCTCAATCAGTAAGCAGGCAATACACTCTTTATGCTATTGACTTTTTCTATCATGGTAAAAGCACCTGGCAACCTGAAGATATTCCCCTTGAAAGGCATCAATGGGCCAGCATCATTCAAAGGCTGCTCAACAAACACGGGATTACAAGGTTTTCAGTATTGGGGTATAGCTTTGGAGGGAAATTAGCACTCCTTACTTTTGATCATTTTCCACAACAGGTCAATGCATTAGTATTGATAGCCCCTGATGGCATTCAGTCTTACCTATGGCAAAGCCTGGCGACTTCTTCTTTTGTGATGAGAACCCTTTTTCGAAAAACGATTACCCATCCTCATTTTTTCTTCCGGCTGGTCCGGATATTTCAATTGACAGGATTGATCAGTAAAGGGTGGGCACAATTTGCTTTAAGCCAGATGAAGAACCGAAAAAATCGTATGCTGGTCTATCAGACCTGGATGTTGACCAGAAAACTCAAACCCAATGTTAAACAAGCCATTAAACACATTAATGCTCACCGTATCCCCTTAAAGGTATTCATAGGGAAGTATGACCGGGTTGTTAAGGAAACTCCCATCCGTCATTTTCTGAATGCTATCCATGATTATGAGCTCTATGTTTTGGAAACAGGACACAATGAGCTACTGCACCATGTGTCTGCCTTTTACCAAAAACAGCAAGCCAATTAAGCCTAATTCTTTTTGATACTTTTGCTTTTTCCCTTGGTCATCATGGTAAGAAAATCAAACTCGAATAGATAGGCAACGGAGAAACTAAGGACATGATTGGCATGAGCCAGCCTATCTTTATAAAACAGGAAATCCATATAGGTAGCCTCTTTTTTTCCCAGATTGGTATGAGCCCAGGTAAAGCGCAGATCCAACATCAGAAATTGCTGATTGATGGGTAACATGGCTCCTGCCCCTACATCCAACCCTAACAGAAGTCGGTTGGGGTCACTTATATAGTATGTTTCCGGGCTGATCTGTCCCTCCCCGAATTTGATGGTGTAGGGCAATGGTTCCATATCACCTTCCAGTAACTCTGGAATTCTGATCTTCCCTGTACCTCTCAGCCAGTAACTAAGATTAGGCCCTACATTAAAATAATATTGTTGGTAACCATGCCGGTAGGATGCTCTCAGCAACAATGGAAAGGTGAGATATTCATATCGCTCACGCACCAGAGAGTATTGATCCTTACCTATGATTTTTTTTCCAGTCTGGTTATAGATAATCTCCGTCTCTAATGAAAAAAGTTCGGAAACCTTAATATTACTAACCACACCAGCCTGATAAGTTCCTATGAGTTCGCTGCTGAAGTCATGATAAAACTTTTTATCCTCATAAGCAGCTCTGCACACCTGCACCCCTACCTTGGGGCCGACCAGGATGTGTTGTGCCAGACCATTATTAACAATGAGGGAAAATATAAAAAATACAAAATACCACCGCATAGCTATAATAAATGGCTCTCATACAAATATAAAAGAATTGTACTGAAGTTCTTCAAATTACAGGAAGGATGACACTACTAAAACAGTTATTATATAATTTTAACAGTAATATTTATAATATTTATTAGATAATTGAGAACCACTCTCTATCATTTTTATACTATCATAAGCCAGTAATAAGAATGGCAAAAAGACCTGAGAATAGAAAACAAATAATTAAGAGCAAGAAAAATAAAGACAATATAATAGAATAGTACAATTTTTAACAAACTATTAAAATCCAGCCGCTAATATAGATAGCAATCTGTCTTTGTAATATTTCCATAAGAAGTTGATTCATTCCCGCTTTCTAATTCAGTTACTTTACATAGAATATTCAAATTTTTGTTTGAAATATTCAATATGGTGTCACTAAATTTTACCACCATGAGAAAGCAATTACTTACATTCTTTAGCATATGTCTATTTTTTATAGCCTTTTCTACACAGGCGCAGAATTTTGGAGAAAAAGGAGCTCTTTGTAATAATGGTATAGATGATGATGGTGATGGTCTCATAGATTGTGCAGATACAGACGAAGATTGTCATAAGTTGCCAGTTTGTAGGTTAGAAGGACTTATCAACGGCTTGTATTACAACTGTGGCGATGGTATAGATAATGATGGAGTGGGTGGCACCGACTGCATGGACCCCAAATGTCTGGGGGCACTGCTCTGCCCGGTAGAAACGAATTGTGGCAATGGTGTTGATGATGACGGTGATGGCTTCATTGATTATTATGACGGTGATTGCTTAGATGATCCATCAAACCCTAATGATTATATTGTAACTAAACCGGATTGTGAAAAACAACCGGTAGGGAACACATTTGATATTGCTAAAGCCTGGGACTCTGAGGTTCATTCCAGTGCTGTCTACGGAATGCCCAGTGTCGCTGACATTGACAATGATGATATTCCTGAAGTTATTTCTGCCAATGAAAAAACCAATGAATTATATCTTATCAATGGTCAAGACGGCACGACAAAAAAGAAAATAAAAGTATCCAATAATCCGGTTTTTGCTTATCCTGCTGTGGCAGACGTGGATGGCGATGGGTATGGAGAAATTTTCATTTTTGACCGTTCCGGAAACCTTTATGCGTATGAGCATGACCTGACACCCATCAGTGCCTGGGGTGGATCCAAAAAATCCCCTTTGAATGAAGGCAGGGTCTTGGGAATTGCAGATTTCAACCAGGATGGGAATGCGGAAATTTATTATGTAAACGAAATCAGGGATGCCAAAACAGGAAGCCTGATTGTCGCAGGTACCGGTGACTGGACCAACAACATGGCTGGTATTCCAGTTGCGGTAGACATTCTTCCCAAAAGTGCTTCCTGCCTTGATTGCGACGGATTGGAGCTGGTATTGGGTAATATCATTTATGCGGTAGACATTCCAGGCAAGAAAATCACAGTAGCTATGAATATGGATAATGCTACCACAAAAACTATAACCAATCCTTATGGCACTTTCAGTTATCAATCTACCGACAAATACAAACCCAAGAAAACCCAGTTTGGCAACGAAAACTATAGTGCTACCAGTGTGGTAGACCTCAATCAGGATGGTAATCTGGATGTGGTTCTAAGTGGCACCTTAAATAATTCTGCTTCCGGCCCCAGCATGATTTTTTTCTGGGATATTGCCAATGATGCAGTAAAAGCTTTTCTCGTCACAAGACCTGCCAACACAATTGCAGGGGGTAGCTATGCAGATATTTACGGGGGTGGTTGTACTAATGCTGATGGCATCTGTACCTGGATCAGGGGAACTGGCGCTTTGAATATCGCCAATATTGACAAAGACGCTGACCTGGAAATTACTTTCATGTCCGGATCCAGCTTGTATGCCCTGGATAAAGACTTAAATCTGGAATGGGCAAACCATGACTCCTTCTGGGAAGTATCCTCTGGTTTTACTGGCACAGCTGTTTTCGATTTTGATGGGGATGGCGCTTCAGAAATTATTTATAGGGATGAAGTCAATCTATACATTGTGGATGGAACGACTGGTATTCCCTTGAATGATGAGAACGGCTACTTATCAGGGACTTACTGTAGCTCACAAACGCAGGCAGAATATCCTATTGTGGCAGATGTGGATGGAGATGGTGAAACTGAGATCGTTGTTTCCTGCAGTGTGGTTCAAAATACCCATGGAGATCCTTCAGCAACCGGTGCGAACAGTGAGAGACCGCGGGGATTTATCAGAGCTTATAAAGCGGCCAATAACAATTACTGGGTACCTGCTAGAGAGGTATGGAATCAGTTTACCTACTTCAACGTCAACATCAATGATAACTTGTCAGTACCCAAAGTTCAGCAACCGCATCATAAGAACTTTTCTCAGATCTGTAATGACCCAACAGCGCCTCAGAGTTTCTCATTGAATAAATTTTTAAACCAGTCACCACGTATCAGTTATTGTGGGCAATTGGTCTTTCCTTCCCCAAAATTAGATTTTGCTGACGATGGGGTCATCATTTCACCCCCTGTCTGTCCGGATAGGGAATTTGAAGTAAAACTTATTTTTCAAAACAATGGTGATGCTGCAGTGAACGGGCCAATCCCCATCTCTTTTTATGCAGATGATCCTCAAAAACCTTACAGCAATACAGAAACCAGTCCTTACTTGGAAACTATTAATTTGACGATCAATGGCGGTCTCCAAAAAGGGCAGAAAGTAGATACTACCTTATGGGTTACCGGTATCAGAGGAGCTTTTACCTTATATGTTTCTTTGAATGACATTGGCCAATTTGATAAGAATGGAAACCCCATGCCTAACGCTGACTTCTACCCATTGGATTCACTCAATGGTCCAGTCAGAGAATGTGATGATCTTCCGACGATTGTATCTAAACCGGTTAATCCCTATCCCTTCGACATTATAGCCACTGTCATTTCAGATAACAGAAATTGTCCTGGGGCTGTAGGAAACAATGGGGAAATTCAAGTATTGGCTGCTGACAGTACAGTTTTACCTTCTTCTGAATATAAGTTTATTTGGACAAACCTGAACACAGGTCAGGTAATTAGTAATGATGCGCTGGTCAGCGAATTAGACTCAGGAACCTATAGAGTGGAAGTAGTATATGACAATGGTGTCTATACCTGCCAGGGGAAAGCCGATACGGTGACAGTGCAAAGACTTGAAGACTGGCCCAATGATGAGGTAGTTACCATAGAAAAACTGAAAGATGTATCTAGCTGCAGACCTGGAACCGCCGATGGAGAAGCAAGGGTATTGATCAACGGAACAGAACCCAGTGATGCCGATTATGATATCGTTTGGGTAGACGAACAGGATCCGGATGAAAAAATACTGGCAGTAGGTGCCACAGTAGCCGGTTTAAAACAATTGCTGTATAAGGCAACTATTACCAATAAGCTTACCGGATGTTCAGATAGTGAATCCATTGATATGACCTTGGATTTGCCTGCCATGGATGCTCCTACTGTTACTCATGCTTCTAATTGTAAGAATCCTAACGGCAGTATTACCGCTAAAATGACGAGCGGCTCGAAAAGTAGTTATGGATTTATATTAATAAAGCACTCTCCTGTTCAGGATACCATTACTTCTCATAATAATGGATCTTTTTCCGGATTAGAGGCTGGTATGTATGAGATCAGGGCTTATGATCCTGCAAGCGAGTGTGGATTGTATACAGAAGGTATTTTAGTGGAAGTTGAGAATCAAAAATCACTGGATGATGCTACAACGAGCGTTATTAAAGAACAAACCGCTTGTGAGGCTCCTTACAATGGCCAATTATCCGTAACCGTCAATAGTTCTGGAAACTTTGAGTATGTTTGGTACAGAGGTTTTGAGGCTCCGGCCAATGTAGTCGCTCAAACGGCTACGACACCGGATACGTTGAGTACCAACATCACAGACCTGTATGTCGTCGTTATCACCAATAAAGGAACAGGCTGTACTACCAAAGAAGAAATCCAGTTGACTGAAAACATTCAAAAACCAACAGTGAATGTAAATGTCACCAGTCATCAAACTTTCTGTATCCCTAATGGCAGTATCACCGCTACCGCTAGCCCTGCTGGTCCTGCTTATGCATATTACCTATACCAGGGTAGTAACCTATTAGCCACGAATGGAACGGGTACGTTCACCAATTTGGAAGCAGGCCCCTATGTGCTAGAAGTAAAAAATTTGGGAACTGGCTGTGTTTCTAATCCTTCTGGCATAATTCAGATACAGGAAAACACAGTCCCTTTTGGCACCGTGAATGTCACAGAAACACCTGTTACCAATTGTAATCCGACGGCACTCAATGGGGTTTTAAGCGTGGATGTGAACGGAAGTACCGCAGGGTATACTTTTAAATGGTTTGAGGGAACAGACACGCTCACAGCAGTGAGTCCGCAACCCGCCACGCCTTACCAACTGACCAATGTACCAGCGGGTGAGTACATGGTAAAAATTACCAATACCACTACGAGTTGTGAAAACGTGACACCTGCCACCCTGACAGACATTTCCATGGATTACAGAGATGTTATCACCGTTTCTGTACTTCAGCATCAGATTAATTGTACAGGCACCAAAAGTGGTGCTTTAGAAGCGGGTTTGATACAGTCAACATCGGGTCCTGCCCCTGATCCTGCGGATTATACTTTTTACTGGTATACCGGCAGAAAAAGCGATGTAAAAAATAATGCTGCTTCACTCATCTCTGGTGAAAATGGTATGACCATCAGTGGCCTGGATGCTGGTTGGTATTCAGTAAGGGCAGTTCGTACCGATGGTTCCGGTTGCCATGCCTTAGATACGGCTGAAGTGAGAATTAGAGATGATAGAAATTATCCAATTACTAATATCAATGTAACCATCGTACAACAAACCTCCTGTGATTCAAACAACCCTAATGGCTCTCTTTCTGGCGATGTAGGAGGAAACACAGCAGACTATATCTTCACATGGTACCAATTGATAGGGGGTAATAAAACAGACATTTCAGTTAATAACCCTAATGCAGTTTTTACAGATAATACAGTCTCTAACATTGGAGGAGATCAAAGCTATGTGTTAGAGGTTCGTCATAAGACAACTGGTTGTGCGGATGATAAAACTGTTTGGTTACCTGATAATCAATTCGAAGGAGATGAGATAAAGCTTAATCTTGCTGCAACACAAGCCACTGATTGTGTTAATCCTAATGGTAGTGTCGAAGTTACTCAGATTCAGCTTTCTGAAGATGGAGGTAGTACTTACACACTCACAGATGCTATAGGTAACTATGCTTACCAATGGTTTGAAGGAAATGATACTTCTACGCCTATCGATCCTGCGGCTAATCCATCTGCTTCAACGAATAAACTTGAAAATGTAGGCCCTGGTGAGTACACTGTTTTAGCAACCAATATCAATTCTAATTGTGTCGCCATTGCCTACACAGCTACCGTGGAAGGTCCTAATAATATCACGGTAACTTTCACCACCGATCAGCCACAATCTTCCTGTGCCTCTCCTGATGGCCAATTGACAGCAGTAGTATCAGGTGGTACACCGCCCTATACCTACCAATGGTACTTGGGTCCGAATACTTCCATTCCTATTCCAGGAGAAGATAATTTAACTATTTCAAACCTGGCTGCTAACTGGTATAGTTTTGAGGTAATTGATGCTTCCGGCTGTTCCACCTTCTTTACGGATACTCTATCTGATGTAGGTATACAGCCTTTACCTCCTGGTAACTTTGATATTGTCAAAGTAAATTCAGAAAACTGTGATCCTTTGAACCCGACTGGTGAGTTACATGGCGAAATCAGGCCTGGTTTATTGCAACCTGGGGCTGCTTTTGACGGATATGCTGCAGATGATTTTGTTTACTATTGGTTTGAAGGAGAAAACATGAAATTCAAAAGTCCGATGCCTTATCCTGGTGATCTGAACCATCCTGATAACCTGGCAGCAGATTATGGTTTGACTTCTTCCATCCTGGGACTCACGCATGCCCAGGCAACTGCCACTGCTGACATCACCGGACTGGCTCCTGGATTTTACAGTCTGGTTATTTTAGATGTGAAGGATTTTATTGCAAACGGTTCAGGCGATATCAATGATCTGGGCTGCCGCTCAAGAGTAGAAACTTTCACCATTGACAAAGTAGCGAAGAAGCCTATTGCTGTATTTACTACTCAGATGGATACCTTATGTGTCGGTGCTAGTGGATCTGCCACCATTACAGCGGGAAAAAGAAGTGGGGATACTACTCCGTTTAATGAATATGAGATCACAGCTGCCACCAAAGCAGGCTCTTCACTGACCCTGGGTGATTTTACTATCGGGAAGGTCTCAGATCCTGGTTTAGAACAGACCACTTTCTCTGTTACTAATTTGGATGAAGGAGAGTATGCTTTTACGATTCAGGATTTACAAACTCTTTGTGACACACTCATTCGTGTCAATATTGATAGTCAAGAAGAGCCACCTACTTTGTTATATACAGATGTGCAAGTCAATCAGCATCAGACAATTTGTAATCCATCCAATGGAGAATTAGAAGTAATTAATGCCCCTGGTTCGGTTGGTAATCTGGCTGATTATAATTTCTACTGGTACAATGAACTGAGCGATTATGATTCTAATGATCCTGCTGGCAGTGCCTCACAAACCGGAACTGTTTACTCAGGATTGGATTCAGGGTGGTATTATGTATTTGCCCAGGACATAGTAACAGGTTGTATTTCCTCTTACAGGGCCATAGAAATTAAGTTTCAGGTTACAGAAATGGTAGTTGATATTGCTACCCAGCATAACACTAATTGTGATCCTGCAACTCCTAATGGTGAAATTTCTGTAAACGCCCATGAAGAGGATGAAAACGGGGCAGTATCTATGCCTGTAGGTGGTTACGATTTCACTTGGTATAAAGATGGTGTTCTATTGGGTAATGACAATGGTGTACTGGTTAGTTCCATGAGCAATTTAGAAGCAGGAGCTTATAGAATTGATATTTACAATACTGATTTGGACTGCCCTGTCAAGACAGTATATAATTCAGTTGAGTTTCAGCCAATAAGGCCTTCCTTTACTGTCAATAGTGTGGGGGTCCAGCACATTGAGGATTGCCAGACTCCTGGTAGTATCACCATTGAGGAGATCCGGGAAAATGGTGTGGTTATCACTTCAGCTAATCCGGCTTTTGCTAACTATGCCTTTGAATGGCGTCAGGGAGATATTAATAATCCACCCTTAGCTGGTGAAACCAGTAATACACTCAGTAATTTATCAGCAGACACCTATTTTGTATACGTGATCAATACAACCACGGGTAACTGTATTTCCAATACTTATAGGCAAATCATACTGGAGGATAACAGTGAGGCACCATTGGTCTATAAGCAGGAAATTGTAGATTTCATCAGTTGCACAGGTATGAATGAAGGAGCTATTGAGGTTTATGCTGGCGAATTTACCGGGATAACACCTGTAGGCGGGTATACATTTACCTGGTCATATGCTGATGGTACAGTTTTACCTGGTACTGAGATAATTAACAATTCAGCAACGGATAGCCGGATCAGTAATTTGGATGCGGGAGACTACCGGGTAATAGCGTTGAATAATGATACCCAATGTGCTGATTCTGCCTACTATACTGTAGGGGAAAGGATTTATCATCCCATTCTGACAGTCCGTAAAATTCAGGATCAGACCTATTGTTACGGAAACGGAGCTGCTAATGTAGAGGAAATTACATTAATGGGTGTTGCGCAGTCGTTGAATGATTACAATATAGTTTGGTTTGAAGCAGACGGAGTAACTCCTTTTGGAGCTCCAACTTATGGTCTTAGTATGGATTCATTGTCTGCTGATAGTTTAACTCAAGGTACCTATTTCGTAAAGGCGGTTAATCCAATGACAGGTTGTGAGTCTTTTCCTCGTCAAGTAGTGATTGATGATGTCTCCATACCTCTCATCGTTTTACCAGATGGGATTCCTCAACCTGTCATAGGATGTGATCCCTCCGTAAGAGCAGAAGGAGAACTTTCCATCTCTGTGAGGAATAGTAGTACTTTCATCACCCGCTGGTATGGAGGAAATACTATCAACAATGTAGCGGATAGTATTCCGTTCTCCGGAAATCAGACCGAGATTTCAAATCTTATACCTGGTTTTTATACTGTGTATGTAGAGGATACCCTTACCGGATGTAGTACGACTCGTGTCTATGAAATAGAAGGAATTGCGGTACCACTGACTGTTACTTTAAGTTCTACTCCTTTTGGGAGTTGTATTCTACCTGACGGCAAAATAGCTGTCAATGTCAACGGTGGTAGTGGAGAATATCAGTTTACCTGGTATGCTGGTCAGGATATCAATGCCACACCTATCTCTGTAACAGAGAATACGCTACTGGAAAATCTTACGGATGGTTTGTATACCGTTGTAGTTCAGGATTTGATTGAATCTGCCTGTCATACACAAGATGCGCAGGTTGTAGTAGAAGACATGAGGGGTAAAGAAATACAAATTAATGTATTCAATGATTTTCCTGTAACAAACTGTGATGAAAACAATCCTAACGGACAGTTAACTGCTTCTGTGGAAGGGGATATTTCTCGATACAATTTCTTCTGGTATGAAGGACAGGATGTGAGTAAAAAACCGATAGCCAAAGGGGTAACCGCTTATAACTTGGCTCCTGATGAATATACTGTGATTGCCAGGGACAAAATTACAGGTTGTTTAAGTGGACAATTCTCCCAGCGTGTTGATTTTCAGCAGGAAACGGATAATCTGCCCGATCCTGTGGTCCAGGTCATATCACATGTTACGCATTGTACCATACCGAACGGAAGTGCAATAGCGATCCTGGATAGTACAAGCATTAATCCGGATGCTGATTACAGATATATCTGGACTGATAGTATAGATAATGAAGTTTTCTCCAGTACCAGAACCAATATTATCACTGGTGTGGCTCCTGGTAACTATAACGTCATGGTCTTTAATGTCAATACAGGATGCTATATAGGCTTCGGGAGTGTCATCATTCAAGACAGCATCTATCGACCTGAATTTGATATTGTGACAACTCCTTCGAATTGCCTTGAGCCGTCTGGTACTATTTCACTTGAGTTTACAGAACCTATTCAAATTGTAGATATTGAATGGATCACTCCTTATGAGTATGCTACAGGTTTTTATCTGAAAAACCAGCCTCCGGGTGATTATCAAGTGAGAATCACAGATGCCAACGGATGTATCCTTACGAAAAAGGCAACCATCGGTACTAGTTTGTATGTCTACAATGGTGTTTCACCTAATGGTGATAACAAAAACGATAAATTTATCATCAGTTGTATCAATAACATGGAACAGAAATCTGTAAGAATTTACAATCGTGCAGGAGCACTGGTTTATGAGAACAACAACTATGATAATGAAACCAACTATTTTGATGGTATTGGTAACAGGGGACTATACATAGGTGGTGAAAAATTACCGGATGGGACCTACTTCTACCTGATTGATCAGCATAATGGAGAAAAACCGCTGTCAGGGTATCTGGAGCTTTTAAGATAAAATCAGGGGAGGGACTTCCTTCCCCCTGGTTTCTAAATCTTATTTACGAACTGTATGAAAATAATACAATTGATAGGTATCTGTTTTTTCCTTTGCAGTAGTCAGTTAACTATGGCACAGCAACGGCCTATTTTTTCTCAATATATGTTTAATGGATTAGTATTAAACCCTGCCTATGCCGGAAATCAAAAGCAATTCAATACCAGTTTATTGTATCGAGATCAGTGGGTAAATCTGGATGGTGCTCCCAAAACACAGTCTTTTATTACCCATACCGCTTTCAAAGACTGGCCTGTGGGTGCGGGTCTGATACTTTCCAGAGATCAGATAGGGGTACATGATGATTACAGCATTTATGGAAGTTATTCCTATAAAATAAAATTACTGGTAGGGACGCTTTCTATGGGACTACAAGCAGGCTTTAACTATACGATTTCAGATTTCAGAAAGTTAAATGTCATAGATTTGAACGATCCGACCTTTAGTAGTAGAATTACCCGTTTCAATCCTAATTTTGGGACAGGTGCTTTTTTCAGTAATCAAACTACTTACGCCGGTATTTCTGTTCCCTATATCATTAACAACAAAGTATATGACAAAGAAGATATCATCAGCCAGGCACAGGAAGCCAGATACTATTTCCTGACAGGTGGTCATGTGTTCACCCTAAATGAAATGCTGAAGTTAAAACCATCCACCCTGATCAGGGTACAGGAAGGTCAACCCCTGGGAGTCGATCTAAACGCTAATCTTTTTATTGATGAAGTAGTTAATATCGGAACATCGTATAGAAGTGGAGATTCTATGATTTTCCTGTTTGAGATATTACTGAACAACAATTTTACTTTCGGATATGCCTATGACAGAACCATTTCCCGGATTGTTGGCTATACGGATGGTACGCATGAATTGATGCTGACCTACCGAAAGAGCCTGGGAAAGGGGCCTTGTCATGCCTACTTTTAAATCATCACTTCCTGGCTTCTCACTATTGTTTGTGTGCGATTTGGCCCAGTAGAGACCAAATTGACCGGAACTTGTATGTAATCCTCAATTAATTCAATATACTGACGCAAAGTAGCAGGAAAATGATCAAAATCTTTTATTTCCTGTAAGGACTGCTTCCAACCCTGACAGGTCTTATAGATAGGTTGAATGTCTGCTTCACAAATTTCATAGGGCATATAATCCACCTCACTACCATCCGGTAAACGGTAATGGGTACAAACTTTAATTTCTTCCAGTTCATTTAAAACGTCAGCCTTCATCATAAACAACTGGGTAGCTCCGTTGACCATTACTGCATATTTTAAAGCGGGAAGGTCCAGCCAACCACAACGTCGTGGCCTGCCGGTTGTAGAACCAAACTCATGTCCTGTTTGTCTCAAATAATCGCCTGTCTTATCCATGAGCTCCGTAGGAAAAGGACCTGATCCTACCCGAGTACAATAGGCTTTAAAAATACCAAAAACCTCTTGTATATGTTGGGGAGCAATACCCAAGCCTGTGCAAGCTCCTGAAGCGATAGTCGTGGAGCTGGTCACAAATGGATAACTTCCAAAATCCACATCCAATAAAGAACCCTGAGCTCCCTCAGCCAAAATAGATACCTTTTCCTGGATTTTGGCATTGATAAAATACTCACTCTCTATCAGATTGAATCCTTTCAGGAAATCTACTGCTGCAAAAAATTCTTTTTCAATACTTTCTAAATCGTATTCATATGACAAATAGGATAATTTTTTTCTGTGTTCTGCCACCAGCGACTGATATTTCTCCATGAACTTGGAATGAAGTACATCACCTACCCGTAGCCCATGTCTTCCAATTTTATCCTGATAAGTAGGCCCTATTCCTTTCAAGGTTGACCCAATTTTATCTTTTCCTTTGGATTGTTCATAAGCTGCATCCAGCAAGCGATGCGATGGCAGAATGAGCTGTGCTTTTTTTGATATAAAAAGATTCTCTTTCAGGTTCAGCTGATAATTCTTTAATCCTTCTATTTCTTTTTTAAAGATAATAGGATCCAATACCACACCGTTGCCAATGATATTTTGTATTTCAGGCCGAAATACTCCTGAAGGAATCTGGTGTAAGACATGCTTGATGTTTTCGAATTCCAGTGTATGGCCAGCATTTGGCCCCCCTTGAAATCGTGCCACCACCTGATATTTAGGGGCTAAGTAATCCACAATTTTACCTTTGCCCTCATCTCCCCATTGAAGGCCTAATAATACGTCAACGCTCATGTTTGATTAGGTTTTTTTACAGAAAAAAAGGTGTTAGTCCTGCTAACACCATGTCAATGAAAATTTATTGTTTGAAATTAAGAATTCGCTTCTTCTGTATTGGAAACTGGTTCTATATTTTCCATTTTATTTTCGCAATGGTCTTTGTTACACCTTGCATACAGGATCAGAGAATGATGCTGCACCTGATAATTCAATAACTCACCAACCATTTTTTGGATATTATAGATTCTGGGATCGCAAAATTCAACCACCTTACTACAATCTGTGCAAATTAAGTGATCATGTTGCTTATAACCATAATTTTTTTCGTACTGGGCCAGATTTTTTCCAAACTGATGTTTACTCACCAGATCACATTCAACCAAAATATCCAGCGTATTATACACCGTGGCTCTGCTAACGCGATAGTTCTTATTTTTCATGCTGATATATAAAGATTCTACATCAAAATGACCATCCCGTGAATAAATTTCTTCCAGTATAGCAAATCGCTCAGGGGTTTTGCGGTAACCCTTCTCTTCTAAATAAGCGATAAAAGTATCTTTAACTTTATGGTAGGTTTCCTGATTTAAAGCCATGAGATTTTTAACAAAATACAAATATATAACTTAGACGAAATTCTTAAAACTTTAAGAAGCCTACTCCGAATCAAACCGAGTGACTCTTACTATTCCATTTACCTTTTCAAGCTTTTTGATCAAGGTATCCAGGTGAGACTTATCATGTACGTATAACATGATATTGCCTTCAAAAATTCCTTCGTCCGTATCGATAGAAATAGAGCGCATATTCACCTTTAACTCCGAAGAAATAACTTCCGTAATATCATTGATGAGTCCAAGCCTGTCAGTTCCTACCACCTTTAAGCCGGTGAGGAAAGCCAGTTCTTTACGGGTAGTCCATTTGGCCTGAACGATTCTATACCCGTAATTGGCCATCAGTTCAGGAGCATTAGGACAATTGGTCCGATGAATTTTGATACCTTCATTCACTGTCACAAATCCAAAAACATCATCACCAGGTATGGGATTACAGCATTTAGCCAGTTTATAATCCAAGACATCCATATCCTCTCCGATCAGAATAAGATCTTTTTTCTGTTCTTTAGGGTCTTTGGTTGTCTTGATTAAATTTTTGTTGATGGGTCTGATGTCTCCTGTCCTGGCTTGATCATGCCCATTCAGGCGCTGTGTTTCCTCATAGAATTTCTTGATAGAGGTAGCAGGAATCATCCCCTCTCCTACCCTGTAATAAAATTCCAGCGGTGTTTTTACTTTAAAGTAAGCGGTCAGCTTCTCCAGAATTTCGCTATTGATGTCAACTTTAAGCTGTTTGAGTTTACGTCTTACTATTTCTTTGCCTTCTACGGCAGCCGCTTTTTTCTCTTCTTTGAGAATTTCTCTGATTTTGGCTTTGGCTTTTGAAGAAACAACGAATCTCAGCCAGTCTTCACTGGGTTTTTGCTTGTTGGAGGTAAGAATTTCTACCTGATCTCCATTCGACAAAATATAATTAATAGGGACTAATTTCTGATTAACCTTCGCTCCCAAGCATTTGGCCCCGATTTCTGTATGAATATCAAAGGCAAAATCTAAGGCAGTAGCCCCGCTGGGTAGTATGCGAAGATCTCCTTTAGGGGTAAACACAAAAACTTCTTCATTGAAAAGGTTTGATCTGAAATCATGCACAAACTCAATGGCCGAATCTGGAGACTGCTTTTTGGTTTGCTCCAGTAGGTCTCTTACTTTGCTGATCCACTCCTCCAATCCGGATTGTCTGTTATTTCCTGGCTTATCTTTGTATTTCCAGTGAGCCGCATACCCTTTTTCAGCAATTTCGTCCATCCTTTTCGTTCGGATTTGTACTTCCACCCATTGGCCGGAAGGCCCCATTACAGTGGTGTGCAAGGACTCATACCCATTCGATTTGGGGGTACTGATCCAGTCCCGCAAACGCTCCGGATTAGGGTTATAGAAATCGGTAATGATAGAATATACTTTCCAGCAGATGGCTTTCTCTTCCTCCGTAGGCACATCCAGGATGACTCGGATCGCGAAGAGATCATATACCTCATTGAAAGGAATACTTTTTTTGCTCATCTTATTCCAAATGGAATAAATGGACTTAGGACGGCCTTTGATGACAAAATTTTTGATTCCTTGTTTTTTTAATTCCTTTTGGATAGGACCGATAAACCGTTTGATAAACCGGTTGCGGTTATCTTTGGTCGCACTGATCTCTGTGGCAATTTCACGATATCTCTCGGTCTGTGTGTATTTAAGATATAAGTCTTCCAGCTCTGTTTTAATGGCATATAACCCCAAACGGTGAGCCAGCGGAGCATACAGGTAGATGGTTTCTGATGCAATTTTTAACTGTTTGTCTTTCGGCATGCTGTCAAGGGTGCGCATATTATGCAAACGATCTGCCAGCTTGATCAGGATGACCCTCACGTCGTCTGAAAGGGTTAACAGCATTTTTCTGAAATTCTCGGCCTGCTGGGAGGTCCCATATTCAAAGACGCCGGAAATTTTGGTGAGCCCATCTATAATACGAGCGATTTTAGGTCCAAACTCTCGCTCAATATCGTCTAATTCTATTTCGGTATCCTCCACCACATCGTGCAGCAGGGCAGAAATAATAGAAGTGGTGCCTAAACCAATTTCATTGACGGCAATTTCCGCCACTGCCAGGGGGTGATAGATATAAGGTTCACCGGATTTGCGCCGCATTTCCTTATGCGCTTCCATGGAAGTGTTAAAAGCTTTCTTGATAAGCTTAGCATCTCCGTCTTGGAGGTAAGGTTTGGCATAGCGAAGTAAGCGACGATACCTTCTCAGGATTTCTTTTTTCTCCTCTTCCGTATTGATTGCCAACATGCTATCTGGGACCATAGAAATCTAAGAAAATTTAAATGCTATAACGAACGAATATAGAAGTTTGCAGATTTAATGCTTTTGCGTCTATTAAGACTTTATTATATGTATAACAAATTTTAAAAGAAAGTAAATCAATTAATGACCTCTAAATATTATTTTTTTACAGACATGATGTTGAATAACTGAATAAATGATTTTAACTTTGCAGTCTGTTTTAACAAAAGCGGATGTGGCGAAATTGGTAGACGCACTAGACTTAGGATCTAGCGCCGCAAGGCATGGGGGTTCGAGTCCCTCCATCCGCACTACTAAAATAATATACCCTCTTCTCGATAAATGCAAACACTTATCGGGACTGAGGGTTTTTCGTTTACACATTTAAATTGCACAGCCTTGGATATTACACTAGATAAAAAGGGAAATACCGAAGCCTCTATTAAAATTAAGTTAAAGGAGGAAGATTATCAACCAAAAGTAGAAGAAAAAGTAAAGGAATACCGAAAAAAGGCTAACCTCAAAGGGTTTCGTCCCGGCAAGGTTCCTCCTGGGATTATCAAAAAGATGTATGGCAAAGCCATCAAGGTGGAAGAAATCAATCAACTGCTTTCAGAATCCCTGCCGAAGTTTATCAATGAAAATAAACTGAAAATAGTAGGTGAACCTTTGCCGGATATAGAGGCCGCTCAGCAAATTGACTGGGATAATCAAACAGACTTTGAATTTATTTACGAGGTAGGCTTCGTCAATGAATTTTCTTATGAACTGTCTGATCAGGTGAAAATTCCTAAATACAATATTCAGGTTACCGATAAAGAAATTAACGATACAATTGATAATTTGAGGAAGCAACTCAGTGGCACTGAGAAGGTAGAAAAAAGTGAGAAAGAAGATTTACTTCAGGGAAAGATCGTACAAACCTCCGCTGAGCTAGAACATGAAACACTGATTGATCTTGCCCGCCTGGAGGAAGAGAAAGCACAAAAGTTTATAGGCCTCAGCAAAGGTGAAAAGATTAGTTTTGACTTGCGGGAAGTATTTCCTGAGGATCATCAGGCAGCCATGGTATTGGGTAAAAAAAGGGAGGAGGTTCAGGATATAGCTGGAGAATTTGAGTTTACCGTTGAGGAAATTCAAAGAAAGATACCAGCAGAACTCAATCAGGATTTTTTCAATAAGGTATTCGGCCAGGATGCCGTGAAAACAGAGGAAGAATTCAGAGAGAAAGTAAAGGAAACGATACAGGAAAATTATCAGCGTGAATCCGAAAATGTACTGATGCGGGATATCCGGGACACTTATGTAGAACAAACTTCTATTGAAATCCCCGATTCCTTTCTTAAAAAGTGGCTGTTGGCCAAATATGAAGGCAAGGTCACCGAAGAACAGGTGGAAGAGGAATATGAAGACTATGTACAGGATTTAAAATGGAGTCTGATTGCCAATAAAGTTGCTGAAGACAAAGAAATCAAGGTAGATCATGAAGATGTGAAGTCAACAGCCCGGGCACTGATAGAAAACCAGTTGGGACAATCGGGACTGCTTCAGCAATTGGGTGAAAATATGGATCTCTTTGTGGATAATTATCTGAAAGGAGATAATGGTAACAATTACATGAATGTTTTTAACCAAGCCAGGGCAGAGAAAATTTTAGAGGTGATAAAATCTAGTATTACCCTTGAGGATCAGGAAGTAACGGTAGATGAGTTTAAGGATAAAATTAACAAGAATAACTAAGGTTTGAACTTTTCGTTTATATTAAGGGTCTTTTTGCAAGAGACTCTTTTTATTTTAAGCATGTTAAACCCTCAATTAAATGATTAACAAAGACGAATTCCGGAAATATGCCGTTAAAGGTAGAAACATCAGCGGCAGCACCTTCGATTCTTATGTGCACCAAGTTGAAAATATGACCAGAGCAGTCATAGAAGAACGTCCAACTAATTTCCGTGAGATCGATGTATTTTCACGGCTGATTATGGACCGGATTATCTTCCTAGGAATGCAGGTAGAGGAAAATATTGGTAATATTATTACCGCCCAGCTGTTGTTCTTAGAGTCTGTAGATCCTAAAAAAGACATTTTATTGTATATCAATAGCCCCGGTGGTTCTGTATACGCCGGATTAGGCATGTATGACACCATGCAATATGTGGCTCCCGATGTGGCTACTATCTGTACAGGTCTGGCGGCTTCCATGGGTGCGGTGCTGTTAGCTGGTGGAGCCCGCAACAAAAGATCGGCGCTGCCTCATGCCAGAATTATGATTCACCAGCCCAGTGGCGGAATGCAGGGACAATCCAGAGACATGGAAATTACGTTAAAACAAACACTGGAGCTTAGAAATGATCTTTACAAGATCCTGGCTTTTCACAGTGGACAGCCGTATGAAAAGATAGAAGCAGATTCTGACCGTGATTATTGGATGCGGCCTGTCGAGGCGCAAGAATATGGTTTGATTGACGAAGTACTGGACAGAGGACATTTTGCCAAAAGAAGGGAAAACTTATCCTAACAATCCTGTTGCTGGAAGGACCCACTTTCCCTTCCAGTAACTTTTTTCCATTTTGGAAAGAATACATTAATTTTACAAAAAGAAAGAAATATGCCTCAGCAGATAAGCTGTTCGTTTTGCGGGAGAACCAAAAAGGATGTAGATCTGATGATATCAGGGATCAATGCCCATATTTGTAATTTCTGTATCAATCAGGCGCAACAGATTCTGGAAGAAGAAATAAAAATTAAGAACAAGCAAAAAACGCCGGAGTTCAACCTGATCAAACCTGTTGAAATCAAGCAGTATCTTGATCAGTATGTGGTAGGCCAGGAAGAAGCGAAGAAAGTGATCTCGGTGGCTGTCTACAATCATTATAAGCGGCTGATGCAGAAAACTGATGATGAGGAAGTTTCTATCGAAAAGTCCAACATCATCATGGTAGGAGAAACCGGTACTGGCAAAACGTATTTAGCACGAACACTCGCCCGCATCCTGCAGGTACCCTTTTGTATTGCGGATGCTACCGTCTTAACAGAAGCAGGCTATGTGGGAGAAGATGTTGAAAGTATTCTGACGCGCCTGCTACAAGCGGCCGACTATGACGTGGAAGCTGCTGAAAGAGGCATTGTCTATATTGATGAAATTGATAAAATTGCTCGTAAGTCCGACAATCCTTCCATCACCCGGGATGTGAGTGGAGAAGGGGTTCAGCAGGCCCTGTTAAAGTTGTTGGAAGGTACCTTTGTGAATGTCCCCCCCCAGGGTGGAAGAAAGCACCCTGATCAGAAAATGATCAATATCAATACTGAAAACATCCTGTTTATTTGCGGTGGCGCCTTCGATGGCATTACCCGCCTGATTGCTAACCGGTTGAATACCAAACCTTTGGGCTTTTCTGGTAGTCAGGTGAATAAACTAGACCAGCGGGTGGATAAGGAGAATCTGCTGCAGTACATTACTGCTCTCGATTTAAGGCATTTTGGGCTGATTCCCGAACTTATTGGCCGCTTGCCCGTGCTTACCCATCTGGATCCGCTGAGTAAAGATACTTTGAAAATGATCCTGACCAAACCCAAGAACGCCCTGACGAAACAGTACAAAAAACTGTTCAAAATGGAAAATATTTCCATCGAATTTGAGGAAGATGCGCTGGAGTACATAGTGGAAAAAGCCATGGAATTCAAACTGGGTGCCCGGGGCCTACGCTCTATCTGTGAAGTCATTATTACAGATGCCATGTATGAGCTGCCCTCCCAAAAGGATATCAAAGAGTTTACGGTAGACCGGGAATATGCGGAAGAAAAGTTTGAAAAATCTAAATTTAAAAGGCTTTCAGCCGCTTAATACCTACGAAATTCTTACTGATGAAGCCTGTTTCAATGTTGTGACAGGCTTTAATTTTTTGAAGGTACGCTTGCCTCAGAAGCCAAAAATTCTTTATTAATTACTTTTGACGCTCTCCCATTTTAGAAAAAAGTTGTCAGGAATGGGTGACCGGTTTTACACTGACCCATCCCCCCTGAGCAGCCGATTCCGACAATGCATCCAAAACCTGCATGTTTTGCAGGGCATCCAATGGGGTATTGGGTACGGATTTATCCTCATGCACCCATTGGGCAAAAGCTTCAAATTCTTCGATATATTGGTTGATGGGGCCCAGGTAAATTTCCCGGGTACCCACACTGGTACTAACCACTACCCTGGCTTCCACATCAGCAAACATATTAAAGGGAAGGTCAATAGTAATCACCCCACTGCTCCCATGAATGTCTACCCGCTGATAGGGAAAAGATTGAGTTCCCACCGAAAACTGGGCTTGTGCAGTCCCAAAATCCAGGATACCTGAAAAGAATATATCCGTTTTGAATTGCTTATCAACACGCGTTAAACTGATCACCCGCTGCGGTTCTGACTGCAGTAAAAAACGGGAACAGGAGACAGCATAACAGCCAATGTCTAACAAAGCCCCACCACCGGTTTCTTTCTTATTGCGAATGTTGTTCGGATCTGCATTGTTAAAGCTGAAAAATGTATAAACACTCTGGATGCTCCCTATTTCCTGCATCTGAATCAATTCTCTCACATGTTGCCATTGAGGATGAAATTTATACATAAAAGCTTCCATTACCTTCACCCCTTTTCCTGTTGCATAGTCAATACTATCCCTTGCTTCCCGGGCATTGAGAGCAATCGGCTTTTCACAAATAATGTGTTTTCCGGCATCGGCAGCTTTCTTGATGTATTCGGCATGCATATGGTTAGGCAGCGGAATGTACACTGCTTCTATCATATCACTCTTTAAGAGGGCTTCGTATGAATCAAAATAATGGGGAATACCAAATTGCTGTGCCGCTCCCTTGGCTTTTTCAAGTGACCGGGAGGCAATAGCCTTCATAGCAATGATGGGAGACTTACTGACAGGAACGGCTATTCTTCTTTGAAAAAAATTCGAAACGCCTAAAATACCAAGGTTAAGTATTTTCATGAGATAGATATTTTATGATTTTTGGCTACTGTCAAAAATTAGTACGTTTGTATTGGGTGTTAATTTATAAAATTGTCTTATACTATCCGTTTTTAAATTTTGTTAATTAATTTCAAACCCATTTTTTTGTGGCTATGATTTTTTCATTGAACCATATCAAGCGAGAGCCTCTGGTAACATCAGAACATAAACCTCCTCTACTGATCCTTTTACATGGTCTGGGCAGCAATGAACACGATTTGTTCGCCTTTGTCCCCCATCTTGATCCTGAATTTTTGGTGTTAAGCGTACAAGCGCCTATCTCCTATGGCTTTGGGGGATACGCCTGGTTTAATATAGATCTGACCAGTGGGGTACCCAATGCCAATATACAGCAGGTAGTGCAGGCCAGAAGACTGCTCACCTCCTTTATTGATGAGGCCATAGAAACTTACCAGCCGGATACCAATAGGGTCTACCTGGCAGGATTCAGTCAAGGAGCCATCATGAGTTATGCTACTGCCTTTGCTGATCCGGAAAAAATTACTGGCCTGGTGGCTATGAGTGGTTATATCCTGAAAGACACAGCCCCTCAGATTTTTAGCCCTGCCCTGAAAAAACTCAAAATTATGGCTACCCATGGCCTGTATGATCAGGTCTTACCCATTTTTTTAGGAAGAGCCTCTGAAGCCTTTTTGAAATCAATGCAGTTAGAGCATATTTACCAGGAATATCCTATGGCGCATGAGGTCAATTATGATTGTTTTAATGACATCAAGCACTGGTTATCTAACCAGATTAAAAGGGTGGATGTCTGACTTTACCGTTCAGTAATGTGAACCACAATGCCTTCATTTCCCTGAAGCCTTATGCTTTTTTCAACAACTGTTGCTTCCCGTTCTGGATGAGTGCCCACAACAACCTCACCATTAAAATTCCCCAAAGGATAGTCAAAAGTGAGGGGGGCTTCCCCAAAATTAAGTGCAATCAGAAAACGCTGATCTCCGGCCACTCGCTGGTATACCAACAAGGTATCCTCTGTGAGCACAGGTTCATAGCGCCCAGTTTTTAAGGCTGGTTCTGCCTGTCGTAGCTGTAACAAGTCACGATACAGCGATAGCATCGAACCCGGATCTTCCTGCTGAGATTGTACATTGACCACTCTGTAATTTTCTGCCAATGGCAACCAGGGGGCCACTGTGCTAAAACCAGCATACTGGTCAGCATTCCACTGCATAGGGGTGCGCTCAGGATCTCGGGACAAGTTAAGCCCGGGCATATTCAGCCCCTGCGGGTCCTGTATTAAATCGGGAGGAATGGGGACGTCTACCATTCCAATTTCATCACCATAATAAAGGGTGGGGGTTCCCCTCAGGGTCAGCAATAACATAGCAGCGATTCTGGCCTGCGCCAGACCTATCCGGCTGGCAATTCTGGTTTGGTCATGGTTACCCAATACCCAATTGGGCCAACCATCCGACGGAAGTGTTTTTTCATATTTTTCAATGGCTTTGGCAATGGTCCGGGCATCCCAAGGCAGCACCACCAATTGAAAGTTGAAAGGTAAATGAGCTCCTGTATTATCTTTTCCATAATAAGTCACCAACTGATCGATGGGCAGGTAAATTTCCCCTATCATAACCCGTTCGGAATATTCATTCATGACTTTTCGCATCTCGGCCACCACATCATGCACTTCAGGCTGGTCGGTAGAATAAGCAGGGATAAGTTGCTGGTAGGTTGCATGGTCCGGTGTGTAATCCAGGTTGAGCGGATTATTTCTGAACTCACTATCCTTGATCATATGCCACATCACATCTACCCGGAATCCATCTACTCCTTTGTCTAGCCAGAATCGCATGACCTGTAACATCGCATCCTGCACTTCCGGATTTCGCCAGTTCAGATCGGGTTGTTCTTTCAAAAAAGCATGATAGTAGAATTGTCCGGTCGCCTCATCCCATTCCCAGGCACTGCCCCCAAAGACACTCAGCCAGTTGTTGGGTAAGCCACCGTCCGGGGCAGCATCGTGCCAGAGATACCAGTCTCGTTTGGGATTATCCCGGGAAGAACGTGATTCCAGAAACCAAGGGTGTTGATCTGAAGTGTGATTGGGCACCAAATCCAGGATGATCTTAAGGTTGTGTCGATGTGCTTCGCTTAATAGCTGATCAAAATCGGCCATGCTACCAAACAAAGGGTGGATACCCGTATAATCAGAAATATCATACCCAAAATCGGCCATCGGTGAGGGAAAAATGGGAGAAATCCAGAGCGCCTGAATCCCCAGCCATTGCAGGTAATCTAACTTACTGAGAATACCTTGTAAATCACCTATCCCATCACTGTTGGAATCTTTAAAAGACCGGGGGTAAACCTGGTAGATAACCCCCTCCTGCCACCATACATAGTGTTGATCAGAATTGTACATTGTTTACAGCAATTAAAACCATCCTTCCCTTTATACTTTCAATGGTATCATGCAATAGGTTTTGGTGTTGCCATCCTATTGCTTCAAGGGACACTCTGAGAATGGTTAACCGCTGATAGTATCAAAAGTTTATGAAGTTTTTAATGACAGACAGCACTCACATAAAAAAAGTGCTCCGTTTGGCAGAGCACTTCCCTAAGACATTTTCAGTAATCTACTTTATTCGTCTACTTCAATTGCTTTGGAATGCATTTTAGCTTTTACAAATTCCCAGTTCAACCGGGCGATATTGACCATATCAATCTCTTTCGGGCACTCTGCCGAACAGGCCTGTGTGTTGGTACAGGCACCAAAACCTTCTGCATCCATTTGAGCAATCATTTTATCTGCTCTCCGTTGTCGTTCCACCTGTCCCTGAGGCAAAAGGGCTAACTGAGAAATTTTGGCACTGACAAACAACATGGCCGATGCATTTTTACAGGCAGCCACACAGGCTCCACAACCAATACAGGTGGCAGCGTTAAAGGCTTCGTCGGCTACTTCTTTGGAAACAGGAATTTCATTGGCATCGGGTACTCCCCCGGTATTCACAGAAATATAGCCTCCTGCCTGAATGATACGGTCAAAAGCGCTTCTATCCACCATCAAGTCTTTGATCACCGGAAAGGCTCTGGCTCTCCAGGGTTCCACTGTAATAAGTTCGCCATCTTTGAAATGCCGCATATGCAGTTGACAGGCAGTGGTTCCCTTCATAGGACCATGGGGTCTTCCGTTGATATACATGGCACAACTGCCACAGATACCCTCCCGACAGTCGTGGTCGAAGTGAATGGGTTCTTTTCCTTCCATTTCCAGCTTTTCATTCAACACATCTATCAGTTCCAGGAAGGACATATGTGTATTGATATCTTTCATTTCGTAGGTTTCGAACCTACCTTTATCAGTAGCGTTTTTTTGGCGCCAAATTTTAAGGGTTACATTCATGTTCGTATTATTTGTAACTTCTTTGCGTCAGTTTAACATTTTCAAAAACAAGTTGTTCTTTGTGCAGCGTTTCCGGCAAACCTTCTCCCTTATACTCCCAGGCAGCTACATAGGAAAAATTTTCATCATCCCGCTTGGCCTCACCTTCCGGGGTTTGGTACTCTTCCCTAAAATGCCCCCCACAAGATTCATTCCGGTGAAGCGCATCTTCAATCATCAGGCTACCCAGCTCGATAAAGTCGGCCACACGACTGGCTTTTTCCAGGGTTTGATTCAATTCTTCGTCGGTGCCAATCACTTTTACATCGTGCCAGAATTCGTCCTTTACTTTTTTCACTTCTTCCCTGGCCTGTTTCAAGCCTTCGGCAGTTCTGGACATTCCACACTTATCCCACATGATTCTCCCTAATTTTTTATGAATCTGGTCAACTGTTTGTGACCCATCAATACTGATGATTTTCTTCAGCCTGGTTCTCACCTCTTCCTCTACTTTTTTGAAAGCTTCGTGAGAGGTTGGAATTTTATTGTATGGCATACCAGCCAGATAATCACCTATGGTATAGGGAATGACAAAATAGCCATCAGCCAATCCCTGCATCAAGGCACTTGCCCCCAGGCGGTTGGCCCCATGATCAGAAAAATTACACTCACCCAACGCGTACAACCCTGGTATGGTGGTCATCAAGTTATAATCTACCCACAATCCGCCCATGGTGTAGTGAACTGCCGGGTAAATCATCATGGGTGTTTCATAGGGGTTATACCCGGTAATTTTCTCGTACATTTCAAAGAGGTTGCCATATTTGGCAGAAATCGTTTCCATTCCATCCCGCTTGATCGCATCGGCAAAATCCAGGTATACAGCCAGTCCGGTTTCTCCTACCCCTCTTCCTTCATCACAAACGGCTTTGGCATTGCGGGATGCTACATCACGAGGTACCAGGTTACCAAAAGAAGGGTACTTTCTTTCCAGATAATAATCTCTCTCCTGTTCCGGTATCTGCTGTGGGGACCGTTTGTCTCCTTTTTGCTTGGGTACCCACACTCTTCCATCATTCCGAAGCGACTCTGACATCAACGTTAGTTTGGACTGGTACTCTCCGGAAACCGGAATACAGGTGGGGTGAATTTGGGTGTAGCAGGGATTGGAAAACAAAGCACCTTTTTTATGGGCACGCCAGGCGGCCGTAGCATTGCATCCCATGGCATTGGTCGATAGAAAATACACATTTCCATAACCTCCGGTGGCTAGAACGACCGCATGGGCACTGTGCGATTCTATTTCACCTGTGAGCAGATTTCGAACAACCACACCACGGGCTTTTCCCTCTACAATGACCAGATCCAGCATCTCGGTACGTGGATACATTTTGACTTTCCCATTGGCTACCTGTCGGCTCATGGCACTGTAAGCCCCTAACAACAACTGCTGCCCGGTTTGACCTCGGGCATAAAAAGTTCGGGAAACCTGCGCCCCTCCAAAGGAACGGTTGGCCAGCAGCCCTCCATATTCACGGGCGAAAGGAACACCCTGTGCGACACACTGGTCGATGATATTCACACTCACCTCTGCCAGTCGGTATACATTGGATTCTCTGGAACGGTAGTCACCACCTTTAATGGTATCATAAAATAAACGAAAGACACTATCACCATCATTCTGGTAGTTTTTCGCAGCATTGATCCCCCCCTGGGCTGCAATACTGTGCGCACGACGGGCGCTATCCTGAAAACAGAATGCTTTTACATTATAGCCCAACTCCGCCAGTGATGCGGCTGCCGAAGCACCCGCCAAACCGGTACCCACTACTATAATGTCATATTTACGTTTGTTGGCCGGGTTGACCAATTTCAGGTTAAATTTATGTTTGGTCCACTGCTCGGCTAAGGGACCTTCTGGTGTTTTAGATTCCAATCTCATATAAATTACGGGTTATGCTAAGCTTTTGATAAAGAAGTAAACAGGCATTGAGGCAAAAAGTAAGGGTACGACAATGGCGAACAGCAGGCTGATTTTTTTGATCATGGGCATAAATTTGCGGTGGTTTAACCCCAATGTTTGAAAGGCGCTCCAGAAACCATGAGAAAGGTGGAAAGCCAGTCCTATCATCGCTAATACATAAAAACCTGCATACCACCACTGGGAAAACGCAGCCACTACTACCGTGTAAAGATCATCAACCTCAACACCGGCATAAGACTTGGTAGGTACGGAACCAAAATGCATTTCGTACCAGAAGGAGCGCATGTGTATGAGAAGAAAAATTAAAATAATCAGACCTAGTATACCCATGTTTCTCGACTTCCAGGAGCTATTTTGTTGTGGACGGGCTTCTGCATAACCCACAGGGCGAGCCTTCTTGTTGTGCAGACTGAGTATGAGAGAATAAATAACATGAATGATTATTCCGGCGTAGAGCACAATAGAAATAATTCTGATTAGCGGGTTGGTCGTCATAAATTCCGCATACAGGTTAAAGGCTTCTCCTTCATCATCTTTAAAAAGTAACATGTTTCCGGATAAGTGAACGATTAGGAAGGAAATTAAAAAAAGACCAGTAAGGGACATGATAATTTTTTTACCAATAGTACTGGATAAAACTTGCTTGAACCAACTCATATTTTAAATGTTACAATCGTTTGCATTAAGTTGAGCCTAAATTATAGCAGGAATTAATAGCAAACAATCATTCCTGAAACAAACCAGCTAATTTTAAGATATTCTAAAGAGAACTCATTGGGGATACCAAAATTTTCTATTTATTAACTAACTGATAGCCCTATCGGGAAGTTCGAAAAATGCCCAAAAATGTTTAAGTTTTGCAGTCAAAATTTTAAACAAAATAATCAAGCTAAATTTTTTCTTTTGCAGGCTGGTAAGTATATATTGACGATATATTTAAATTATGTAGCTGATTATAATTTTCAGTGTAATTTCTCGTTTTTTATGTAATAAGTACACCAGTAAAATTTTTATACATTATATAATTTTTTTTATATTTGTATGTTCATTGCTATTTTTTAATAGCAGGCTAGTAGAGAATCAAACATATTAAGCATAAAACATTGGCCTACTTGAAAATACGTTACTTCCTGGCATTTGCCCTTTTATTGTTAAGCCCCATGTTAGCAGAAGCTACCCACATCCGGGCTGGTGAGATCATCGCAGAACTGGTGTCCTGCCAGGGTCTTACCTATCGTTTTACTGTGGTAGGTTATGAAGATACTGGTTCAGATGTAGAATTTGGGAATGGTATCATTGATTTTGGCGATGGTGAACAGGTCAATCTGGATACCCAGAATGATTTTTTTGACCGGGTGGTGGTAGACCCCCAGAAGCTGATTCGTAAAAGCCGGTTTGTCATCACTCACACCTTTCCGGCCCCTGGCACTTATACCATCACCTTCCGGGAATTTAACCGCAATGCTGACATCAGGAACATGGCCAATTCGGTCAATACCCCTTTCTATATTGAAACCCAGATCGTTATTGATCCCTTGTTGGCTTGTAATAACTCCCCCATACTGACCAATCCACCGGTAGATGGGGCTGTCATTGGAAAAACTTTCATCCACAACCCGGGTGCCTATGACCCGGATGGCGACAGCCTGTCTTATGAATTTGTTATCCCTAAACAAGACCGTGATCTGGTGGTGGATGGCTATAACTTTCCCGATACCTTCGATATCTGCTGTGGGGATAACCAGCCGGCTACCAACCAGGATGGCACCGGTCCTCCTTCCATTACCATTGATCCGGTCACCGGAGAGCTCATCTGGGATGCTCCCAACTCTGCCGGAGAGTTCAATGTGGCTTTCATTGTCAAGGAATGGCGTAAAGTGGATGGCGTCTGGATAGAGCTGGGTTATGTCACCCGCGACATGCAGATCATTGTGGATGATGCTGACAATGAGCCTCCTGTTTTGACCATTCCTGCCGATACCTGTATTGAAGCTGGCACACTGCTTACTGCCCAGGTCTCGGCCACCGATCCGGACAACAACACCATTCAGCTCAATGCTTTTGGAGAGGTGTTTGAAAAGCTGGCCAATCCAGCCAGTTTTGCCCCTGACCCAGCGGTACCCCAACCTTCTCCTGCACTGGGAGAGTTCAGCTGGCAGACCAGCTGTTTGGATGTCAGGGCCAAACCGTATCAGATCAACTTCAAAGCTGCCGATGTGGATGTGGCCTCCGGTCCCTCCCTGGCTGATTACAAGATCTGGAATGTCACAGTAGTGGCTTCTGCCCCTCAAGGCCTGGTGGCCACGGCAGCAGCTGGCCGCTCGGTGAACCTGGCCTGGCAGGAATACAGCTGTGGCAACAGAGACAGTATTAAAATACAAATTTACAGAAAAGCAGACAGCACTGCTTTCACCCCGGAGCATTGTCAGGTAGGCCTACCGGATGGATTGGGCTACGAACTGGTAGCCACCCTGGACCAGAGTGTGGTCGGCTACCGGGATCAGGATCTGGATCCGGGAGTGAATTACTGTTACCGCCTGGTGGCTGTCTTTCCTGATGGAGCCGAGAGCTATGCCTCCGAAGAAGTTTGTGTGGAGATGGCCATTGATGCCCCTGTTATCACCAAAGTCAGTGTGACAGAAACCAGCCAGACGGAAGGCAGCATACAGGTAGCCTGGGCTTCACCCCTGGAGATTGATACCACCCTGTTTCCTCCTCCTTATACGTATGAAGTGGTGCGGGTCATCGGTGACAGTGGCGTGGTCATTTCCGACAGACTCAGTGACACTACTTTTGTAGACACCGGCCTGAATACCTTAAATGAGCAGTACTACTACAAGATTTATCTCTATGATGCCAGCGGCACCTTAACGGATTCCTCTGCCGTGGCTTCTTCCGTATATCTGGAGCCTTCTCCCCAGGTAGGCAGTATCCAGCTGGAATGGTCAGCCGATGTACCCTGGTCTAACAGTGTTTCGGATCATCCTTATCACTACATCTATCGTAACCGGGCCTCAGACAATGATCCACAGGCTTTCGTTTTGATAGATTCTGTCAATGTCACAGCAGCCGGTTTTACCTATACCGATGAAGGTGCCTTCAACAATGAGCCCCTGTCCGATGAGCTGGAATATTGTTACTATATCGTCACCCAGGGCAGTTATGGGAATCCCAGGATTGTCTCTCCCCTGCTCAATGCCTCTCAAGTAGCCTGTGCCCAGCCCAATGATACGATACCTCCTTGTGAGCCCCTCTCTTTAAGCATTCCCAATGCTTCCAATCCACAGAATTGTCAGGCTATCCTTGCTGACAAAGCCTGTGATTTTGATGCTTTTGAAAACCGACTGGTCTGGGAAGGCAATACAGAAGAGAGCTGTGATGATGATGTGCGCTCCTACAACATCTACTTCTCAGCCACGGGTGAAGAGGGTAGTTTTGAGCTGATTGCCAACACCACGGATAGTTTCTTTGTGCATGGGCCTTTGAGCTCTCTGGCAGGCTGTTACAGAATTTCAGCCGTAGACCGTTCCGGCAATGAGAGTGGCTTGAGTGAGATGATCTGTAATGACAACTGTCCTTATTATGAACTGCCCAATGTCTTCACTCCCAATGCCGATGGTTCCAATGATACTTTCCGACCCTTGGGCACTGCTGAAGACAACACTGATTTTTCTTCCTGCCCCCGTTTTGTAAAAAGTGTTACTTTCAAGGTCTACAACCGACTGGGCAAGGAGGTCTATAGCTTCACCTCTGGCAATGAGAGCAGCATCTACATCAACTGGGATGGCAGAACCGAGAGTGGGCAGCTATTGGCGGCTGGTTTGTATTATTATGTGGCTGAGGTGGAATTCATTGCCCTGGATCCTTCCCTCCAACATAAATCCATCAAAGGTTGGGTGCAGATCCTGTATCGCAATTCGTAGAAATATTGAGTGATACTCAACATAAAAAAATCATCTTATTTGACGGCGTCTGTAATTTATGTAACAGCGCCGTCAATTTTATTATTGACCGTGACATCCAAGACTGTTTCGTATTCGCACCCCTACAATCCAGGGCAGGTCAGCGATTGCTTGCTCAATTTAGTCTTCCGGAAGACTATCTGCATAGCTTAATATTAATAGAAGAGGGAAAAATATATCAGAAAAGCACGGCCGCTTTGCACATTGCCAGACGATTAATATTTCCCTGGTCTATGCTCTATGTTTTCCTAGCTGTTCCTGTCTTTTTCAGAGACTGGATTTATCAACTCATTGCCAAATACCGGTATAAAATATTTGGAAAATCCCCCACTTGTCGCTATCCTTCGGAGGATATTAAGAAAAAATTTTTAGCTGATATAAATTAACCGGCGTTCATATGAAAAAAGCTTATGTATTTCCAGGACAGGGAGCTCAGTTTCCTGGAATGGGAAAAGAACTCTACGAAAACAACCTAAAAGCGAAAGAATATTTTACCAGAGCGCAGGATGTACTGGGTTTCAATATCACCGAAGTCATGTTTGAAGGGAATGAAGAACAGTTAAAACAAACTAATATTACCCAACCTGCTATTTTTCTTCACTCCGTGATTCTTGCCAAAACAACAGAAAACTTTCAACCCGACATGGTAGCCGGCCATTCCCTCGGTGAGTTTTCAGCTTTGGTCGCAAACGGCACTTTACAGTTTGAAGATGGACTCCGGCTGGTATTGAAAAGAGCCCTGGCTATGCAGAGAGCCTGCGAAATGAACCCGTCTACCATGGCAGCAGTCCTGGGACTGGAAGATGCTGTGGTGGAAGACGTCTGCCGAAGTATACGGGAAGAAGTAGTGCTGCCTGCCAACTTCAATTCTCCCGGTCAAGTAGTGATCTCCGGTACGCATCAAGGTATTGCGCTGGCCGCCACTAAATTGCAGGAAGCCGGCGCTAAGAGAGTAATCCCTTTGGCCGTAGGAGGTGCTTTTCATTCTCCCCTGATGCAACCAGCCCATGATGAACTGGAGATTGCGATCAAGGAAACAACTTTTTATCCGCCTACCTGTCCTGTCTATCAAAATGTAGATGCCATGCCTTCTACAGATATTGAAGAAATCAAAATTAATTTGATCGCACAGCTAACAGCTCCCGTCCGGTGGTCTCAGTGCGTAATGAACATGCTGTCAGACGGGGCCACCCATTTTATTGAATGCGGTCCGGGCAGAGTTCTGCAGGGACTGATCAAAAAAATAGACAGGCAAGCTGCTACGGAAAGCGTAGCTTAATTATCCTACGGCAAAGGTTAGTCTTTCCACTATAGCAAAAGGAAAGGCTGATCTTTGAGTGGTTCTTTTAATTCGGGAGGAATTCCGAAATGCTCGTCTATAAAGCGATTGATTTCACCCCTTGACTGATCAGAAAGCAATTCAGAAATTTCATCTAATACTTCCCCACTCAACATATAGGGCATACCAGTGAGTATCAAAGACTTGCCTTCGCACTGCGCAAAAATCTGGTATTCTGACAACGCACTCATGGGTTTGCCGGTGATCATACAATGAGACAACCACTGTTGAGGATCTTCACTCGTTTGGGCGGATAAGGTCTGGTATCTGTTCCAGACATTCACTCTTTGTTCAAAATACTGCTCAATCCTTTCTAAGGAAATCTTCGAGAGCTCCTGACGCATCTTCAGCGCGCAGTCCATACAAATGGCGTATTCGAATAAGGCATCTGCCGCACTGAACCCAGGATATTGTCTGACGGCTTTTTCGATAAAATAAGGAATGCCCCCGGCTAATAGATAGGTATCACAGGAAATGCAGCGATCCAGGTAGTCACCGGTGAGGTGGTTTCTAAAGATAGGTGGAATTTCTATTGTGTTGGGTTTTTGCATACAGCACACGATATCAAGGCCTGCAATTTAGGAATGTTCCCTGTAATAGTAAATGAATCATCATCATTCTGTACCTGTGAAAAGTATAAGCAGAAAAATTATGGGTCAGAAACTCATTCGGGAAGTATCTGCAAATAATACTGCCATTTGGATTTTCCTGATACCATCAGATGAAACAAGGCAAACACTTCCAGTGTGAAAGGTAAATAGCCTAAATACCCCAACAGAGGCATCTCAAATACATACCACGCATCTACAAAAGGAATGGTATACCGCCATTGTGGCATAGAATAGAAATTCCATAACTCCCAGAAAAATCCGCACATCAACCCTGCCATACACAGAGCAACTACTTCGCGCCAGTCACGATAAGCCGTATTTTGTATTAAGGTACGGTTTCCAAGCCAATAATTGAGCGGATCTGAAATACAGTACAGTGATATCCAAACAAAAGCAAAAGAGTAAGCTGGCCACAAAAAAATGCTGATAAAAAAGAAAATCCCAGCCAGAAATATGAATACCTGTATCGCGTTATTTTGTCCGATCGGTGGCCCTTTTTTCGTGAGCTGTATCCAGCCAAAAGTGCCCATCCATTCGGCTGTGCCAAACACCGCCGGAACGACAGTTGAAAAACTAAGAGATGCCCAGCAAAAATAGGCCAGATTGGAAAAATGACTTTGATGGGAATAATGCCAGTAATGTCCTTTTGAATTAATAGCTTCAAACACCCACCATACCGGTATAGATAAAAAGAAAAGCAGTAAATAATAGGTGGGATTTCGGGTCAACAGAGAATTTCCCTTACGTTTGAAGGTAAGCGCATCTATGGTCAGACAGTACCCTAACCACAAAGGAAAAAACCCCCAATGCGTACGCAATCCCTGCAAAGACCAGTTTAATGTCCAAAAAAGGAAGACCAGGGCTAATCCCAGCCAACCATGCACAGGAAAATTTGCGACCAGAATACTATTATTCTTGTTCTTGGGTCTGACTTTCATATAAAGGCGTCCAGGTACATCAATAGATTCAGGTCAGTATGAGGCTACGTACTTGGCTTGAATCTTATATGTTTCTAACACTTAAAACCCCACAGTGTTATGCCTCTTATCTGAGAATCCTTACATGCTTATGATCTTTTAAAAGGAGAAAAAATAAATATCCCAAACTTAATCTTGTTCCCTCATGTTAAATTTTTGTAATTATTTAGAAGAGATCTAAATTGTTATTAATTTGCGAACACAGCTTAACCATTCTGCCAAGGATATGAAAACATTAGATCAACTCAAACCAGGTGAATCTGCCGTTATTTATAATATCAAGTCGTCTGATTTAACGATCAAACTGCTGGAAATGGGGTTACTTCCTGGGAAAAGAGTACACTATAATTTCAAGGCTCCCTTTGGCGATCCTATTTCTGTGCAGATTGCTGGTTGTAGTTTATCTTTACGGCTCGATGAAGCCCATTTAATAGAGTTGACATGAGTACACCCACGGCCACCGCTAAAAGTATAAACGTACAAAAATCAAATCTCACCGTTGCCCTGGCCGGTAACCCTAATTCAGGTAAATCCACCTTATTTAATCTGCTCACCGGACTGAATCAGAAAGTAGGCAACTACCCTGGCGTGACCGTAGAACGCAAAAGCGGCAAATGTTCTTTGCCTGGTGGACAAGTGGTAGATATACTGGATTTACCCGGAACCTATAGTATTTATCCCCGCTCCACCGACGAACAGGTCGTGACCAATGTGTTGCTGCATCGTTCAAGTTCCCATTATCCGGATATCGTGATTGTGGTAGCGGATATGAACAACCTGGAAAGAAACCTGTTGCTTTTCACACAAATTCAGGACTTGGGCATTCCCACTATTTTCGTGTTGAATATGGCCGATCAGGCACGGAAAAGGGGGCTTCGGATCAATACGAAAAAACTAAGCCAGCATCTTGGTCAGGTACCGATTCTATTGATGAACGCCCGAAATGGGGAGGGTTTGAATGAATTAAAAGCCTTGCTTCAGCAGCAAATAAAGCAGCATGCTTCCCCCTTTTATGATGTTTTTCCCTTATTTCCGGAAGCTATTGCGGAAGTTAAATATCTGCTGAAAACTCAGACTTACTACGAAGCCTACCTGGTTTTACAACATTTTGAGCAGTTACCCTTTCTTTCTGCCAGCGAAAAAGAGCAATTAACCCACCTCAGAAATCAGCTACATTTTGACAAGAACACCCTTCAGATAGAAGAAACCAAAGAACGTTACAAACGCATACAGCCTATCCTGGATGAGGTGCTCACCCTGACAGAAGAAAAAGGGACTACTTCGTTCTCTCAAAAGATCGATCGTATTGTCACCCATCGGGTCTTCGGTTACCTCATCTTTTTTGGCATTCTGTTTCTGGTATTTCAGGCCATCTTTACCTGGGCTACTGTCCCGATGGACTTTATTGATTACCTGTTCTCTCAACTCAGTGAATGGGTCAAAGTCACCTTGCCGGAAGGAGTACTGACCAACCTGTTGGCAGAGGGAGTTCTTCCGGGGATTGGAGGCATTGTCATTTTTGTGCCTCAGATTGCGATTCTGTTTGTTTTCATCGCCATACTGGAAGAGACCGGCTATATGGCCAGAGTCGTTTTTCTGATGGATAAGATGATGCGGAAGGTAGGTTTGAATGGACGCAGTGTGGTACCCCTGATTTCAGGATTGGCCTGTGCCGTTCCCGCTATCATGGCCACCCGGGGCATCGACAACTGGAAGGACCGCCTCATCACCATTTTTGTAACGCCTTTTATGAGCTGTTCGGCTCGTTTGCCGGTGTATACCATCCTGATTGCCCTGGTGGTGCCCAACCGCACCATCTGGGGTTTTATCAACCTGCAGGGTGTCACCCTGATGGGTATGTATTTGCTGGGTTTTGCCGCTGCCATGGTTTCTGCCCTACTGATGAAATACATCATCAGGGCACAAAAAGGAGGTTTTTTAATTATGGAACTTCCTACCTATCGCTGGCCGCGCTGGGGGAATGTCTTTATGATGACCTATGAAAAGTCAAAAACTTTTGTCATAGAAGCCGGAAAGATTATTCTGGCTGTTTCTATTGTACTTTGGGTACTGGCCTCCTACGGACCAGGCCAGCGCATGGAGCAGGCAGAACAACAGCTGCTCTCTGAACAGGCACAAATGCCTGGAGATGAAGAGAACATGGATAATGCGATTGCCTCCGCCAGGCTGGAGCATTCTTATGCAGGTATTATGGGCAAATGGATTGAACCAGCCATTCGTCCCTTAGGATATGACTGGAAAATAGGCATTGCACTGATTACTTCTTTTGCTGCCCGGGAGGTATTTGTCGGAACGATGGCCACTTTGTATAGTGTGGGTGAAGATTTTGAGGATGAAAGTACTATCAAAAGTAGGATGCAGTCAGAGATCAACACGGAAACCGGAGGACCTCGATATACCCTGGCGGTTGCTTTTTCATTATTGGTTTTTTATGCTTTTGCCATGCAATGTATGAGTACGGTAGCCATTGTTCACCGGGAAACCAATGGCTGGAAATGGCCATTGATCCAGATGGCTTACATGTCGGTGTTAGCCTATGTTTCTGCTTTGTGTGTTTACCAAATACTAGCTTAAGATGGTGCAAGATATTATTGTATGGCTTATTTTTTTAGGGGCGCTGGCCTATATCGTAAAAATAATTTACCGCAGCTTTAAGCCGAAAAACGGAATCTGTGATAAAGGTTGCGGCAGCTGTAATGCCATAGATTTTAAAAAACTGGAGGAGCAGATTAAAAAAGACAGGGAAAAACAAAAAGTGTCTTAACGTTTGGTTTAAATATGTTTTTGTGATGATCTGTCGACCTGCGTTCTTTTTGCTATTTCTCACTCTCCTCTTGGTTTTGGGAGGGTGTTCTTCCCACTCCTCTTCTGATGATCAGAACGGTGTCACCATGGTGTACCTGGTCAGACATGCGGAAAAAGTTTTGACAGATACCACAGAAAATCCACCCCTTACGGAAAAGGGTAAGGCCAGAGCACAGCAACTGGTAGAGGAATTCAGGGAAGATACCATTCATGCTTTGTACAGTACGCATTTTATCCGGAACCGAACCACCCTAGAGCCGCTGGCAGCACAACGTAACCTGCCCTTGAACATTTATGAAGCCCACGACTACCAGGCACTGGCAGACAAAATCAATACTGAACATCCGGGGGAAACTGTGGTGGTGGTAGGGCATAGCGACACACTACTCCCTATCATCGAGGCTTTTGGTGCAAAACCACCTGTCGAAGAGATTAAAGATCAGGACTATGATTATATTTTTAAGATAACCCTCACTGGACAAGGCAAAGCCAACGCTGAGGTCCGGTATTTTCAAACAAATGCTGATACTTCATTGGTAGCACCTTGAGGAAAGGTTAGAGGTAAAATAATTCCCATTTCACTGCGTTTCTGAAAAAATGCTGGCTTTCCATGCTTTCCAAACTTTGTTGGTTGTGCATCCTTAAACTTCTCGTTGCCGCTCCCCTATTCGGACAATTCTCACTGATAGGCGGTATGAATATAAGCACAATCCAGTCTGAGCACCTTGAAGGCACGATACAAAGTCAGATAGGGTATCAATGGGGAGGCGCTTATCTTTTTAATCCTATCAATCAATCATATTTCCATCCCTTTACCCAACTTTCTGTCACCCGTAAAGGCTATATACAAAAGCTATTGGGCAAGAATTATCGTGTTAATTTTTCGTATATGATGTATTCCATAGGAATGGCCTACCGTCCGGTAGAAATTTTTGCGATACACCTGGGGATGGAAGCAGGGCTCTTGCTCAAAGCACGACAATATATTGAAGGAAAGACCTATAAGGCCAAAGAAAATTATCGTCACGGGGATGTCGGTTTGCGTAGCAGCCTGAGTCTTTTTGAAAACAAAAGGGTAGGGTTCTATGTGAGCTATGTTTATGGAATCCTTCCTATCCTCAGATACCAGCCATTAGATGAATTTGGAAATTTCCTACCCACTGTCCGGGATATCAGAAATCGTAGTTTGGAAATAGGTTTACTTTTTACTTTAAACCCAAAGCCCTATGCGCGTGATCCTTAGAATTTTAGGATTAATTGCCCTGTTGACAACGGGCTGTGAGGGAGAATTTGTGCCTGATCCTCTGGACCCCCAACTTCCGCGGTACTCCGAAAAAGGACATAACACAGCTGGAGCGTTAATCAACGGAAAGATTTGGCGGGCCGTTTACCGCACCGGGTTTTTAAGTCAGCCCAGTGGCACCCTTTCCTTATGGGCAGATACTACTACCCAAAAGATATTTTTAACCTTGGAAGGTAATGAAGGCTATGACAGTAGTTTTATCGCCCCGGTTCATATTGAATTTGTCCTTGACAATACAGACAATCAACTTCAAAGGATAGAATCGTTAAAAGGAAAAAAGTTTGTGCTAGATGGTCAACCTCATTTCGCCCAATTAACCGATCTATACATGGAAAATGCTTCCTGCAAAAGTAGTGATGGGCAACTCTACATTAAAAATGTCAAAAGAACGCATCAAACAGAAGCCAGCTATCAAATATCCGGCACTTTTGGCTTTACCATAGATACAGACAGCTGCGGACTGACCCGGGTACAATATGGCAGATTTGACTACCAAATAGAAGGGGGCCTGATCCTGTCCCGTATAAATTAGGATTTTACAAAACCTTCTATTGAGTTCCCTGTTTTCATTAGTGAAAACTAAAAATGATGATTGACTTATGAACAAATTAAGAAAACAAAAAGAATATGAAGGAAATCCAGTAGGGCTGTCTAAAGAAACCGCTGTAGAAATGGCCAAACATCTGGATAGACACCTGGCTTCTTTTATGACCTTATATCATCAATATCATAAACATCACTGGATGGTAGAAGGACCTCAGTTTCGTGACCTGCACCTTTTTTTCGAAGAAAATTACCAGCAGGTACATGATATTTTCGACAAGTTAGCTGAACGCTTGACCGTCATGGGGATTGCCCCTACCTGCCATCCGGCCAATGTAGCCAAAATCGCGTATATCCAACATGAAGAAGAAGGCGTTTATAGAATCAGAGAGTCGTTGGAACATGATATGGAAGCTGAAAAGCATATTGCCGTAGAACTACGCAAATCCATCAAAAAAGCTTTTGAACTCGGTGACTATGCCACCAAATCACTGCTGGAAGGTGTGTTGTTAAAAACCGAAGACAGAGCCCACCATATTGAGCATTTTCTGGGAGAAGATTCCCTTTCTATCGGCTTTTTACACAAAGACAAAGATCTTGCGCATAATTAAAATGAAAAAGAGCAGGTTATCCAAAAGGGAGCCTGCTCTTTAATAAGCATTCATGCTTGCCTGCCTCAAAGCTTCATCATATTGAAGCCTGTCAAAGGTAAAAATTCCCAACTCCTCATACTGCCACAAGTAGCCGTTTTTCAGTTTTCTACGTTTTGCCTGCTCAAAATCGCTCCAGGTAACCGATGAATCATTGACGCTGATTTTGGCAACCATAGACCAGTCGCCCGGAATACCGGAGAAGGCATACTCCAATAAGGACACTTTCTGATCATAACGATAGGCTTCGGCAGGCTGTCCATAGAAATGACGGGAAGGTGGAAAAGCGTAGAGGGGCGGAATCCCTTCATAAGCTCCTGCCATTTCCGGAAGCCCTTCCTGATAAGCCAAAGGCAATTCCAATTGATAAAGAATATCAATAAAGTTAATACCGTTGATGTATATATCGACCACTTTGTAATCTTCAATGGAAGAATAGGTCGTCACAAACTCAACAACATCCATTCATTAGTTGATTCTGGGCGTAATTTTAAAAAAGAGTTTCTGATGGACTTTGATCATTGCTGTAGCTTCCAAAAGAAGCTTGAGTAGCTCAGTAACCTCCCCTTGGGAAAGTAAGAAGTGACCGATCTGCCGGGGAAACAAAAAGAAGGTAAATTGACCCTCTTCTGTTTTAAACCAATGCTCTTCTTTCACCTGTTCTAAAACATTTTTTAGCTGATGAATCTGTTCTCCTGTCAGCAGGATGGACAGTTGTTTGAATTTGAGCTCATAGGCAACAGCATTATTAAAAACACTAACAATACCATTTTCTGATTCACAAAGCGTTGTTTTGTCATTGTGTTGCATAAGCTTTTGAAAATATAGTTACAGGGTTGTCAATAATTTTTGAGGACAGGTACGTCCTGTTCTTACCCCCTAACACTTTTTTTCTCAAAATCATTGATAAAAAGAGGAATTTTTTCATGATTTCAATGGAGAAATGATACATTCGCAGCAAAACCCAGGCACAGGCTAGATAAATTAAGTGCGATTTGATAGCTTTGATCGTTATAAGGGTGCTTTTAGCAATCATATTATGGCACGCAATACTTACAAATCTACTCCCACTAAAAAATCAAAAAAGCCAAGAAAACGCTTTCAAATCAACTTTTACAAAGACAAGCGGCTTCACCTGGCTACTGGTTTTTTTCTGATCGTATCGTCTTTATATCTGACTACCGCTTTTTTGGCTTTCCTGTTTACCGGCCAGGCCGATCAGAGTGTAGTGGAATCCATGTTGGACACTGATCTGAAAACTGCCGGTCTGGAAACGGAAAACTGGTTGGGATTGCTGGGGGCCATGACCTCCTATCTGTTTATCTACCGCTGGTTTGGCATCGCTTCTTTTCTGATACCGCCCCTGCTGTTTGTTTGCGGGTACAAAATTGTTTTCCACCGTACGCTCCTGTCGCCCTACCGTACCTTTAAATTTGTGATTTTCTTTTTGCTCTGGATTAGCCTATTACTGGGTTACCTGATCTATCATCAGGAAAAGCTTTCAGACTGGAGTTTCCTGGCAGGAGGGGTTGGTTACGAACTGGCAGTATTGGTCAATGGCCTGATTGGCTGGGGCACGTTGCTCCTGCTGGGCTTTGCACTGGTTGTCTTTGTAATTTACTATTTTAACATCACCTCTTTCCTACGCTTCAGTCATAAAACGGATGATACCCTGCCGACTTTCCAGGAAGCGACCGTAACTCAGTCCCTGGAGGAGGAAGATTCTTATACACTTTCGAAAGATCCTGCTGAAAATTATACCCTGGATTTTAACTTTTCTTCCGAACCTGAGCAGCCATCCCTGCCACTGCTGAAGGATGATAAACCACAACCGCAAAAACAGGACCCTCCCATTCCACTGGATATTGACCAAAACTCAGATTTTCAGGAGGACAAAAATCATTATGATCTTATCCTGGAAGAGTCGGTCCAGGAGGACCCCTCAGTCAACACCAATGAAAATTACGATCCTACCCTGGATCTACCGCGTTATCATTATCCTGAGCCCGGCTTGCTGAACCGCTACGACAATGGTAAGGTGCAGGTTACCAAAGAAGAGCTGGAGGCCAACAAGGATAGGATTGTTGAAACGCTCATTAATTTTAAAATTGGCATTTCCTCCATTAAAGCGACCATCGGGCCTACTGTTACGCTGTATGAGATTGTACCCGAAGCTGGCGTGAAAATCTCCAAAATTAAAAACCTGGAAGATGACATTGCCCTGAGCCTGTCTGCCCTGGGTATACGGATCATTGCCCCTATTCCTGGAAAAGGAACCATCGGGATAGAAGTTCCCAACAAAAACAGGGAAATCGTGAGCATGTATTCGGTGGTGACCACGGAGAAGTTTATGCGTTCTTCCAAAGAACTACCCATTATTTTGGGGAAAACGGTAGCCAATGAACTCTACATTGCTGACCTGGCCAAGATGCCCCATTTACTCATTGCCGGAGCTACCGGGCAGGGTAAATCAGTTGGTCTCAATGTTTTGCTCACTTCCCTGATATACAAACGCCACCCTTCTCAACTAAAATTTGTGTTGGTTGATCCCAAAAAGGTGGAGCTTTCCCTGTTCAACAAAATTGAAAGACATTTCCTGGCCAAAATTCCCAACAGCGAGGAAGCCATTATTACCGATACCAAGAAGGTTATCTATACGCTGAACTCTCTTTGCATCGAAATGGATAACCGTTATAACCTGTTGAAAGAAGCGGGTTGCCGTAACATCAGAGAGTACAATATTAAATTTGTCCACAGAAAACTAAACCCGCAAAAGGGACATCGATTCTTACCCTACATCATATTAATCATTGATGAGTTGGCCGACCTGATGATGACAGCGGGTAAAGAAGTGGAAACTCCGATTGCCCGTTTGGCTCAGTTGGCCAGGGCTATTGGTATTCATCTGGTAGTGGCTACCCAGCGTCCTTCCGTGAATGTGATCACGGGGATCATCAAGGCTAATTTTCCGGTGCGGTTATCGTTCCGGGTTACTTCCAAAGTAGATTCCCGCACCATTCTGGATACGGGCGGGGCAGAACAACTGGTGGGTATGGGTGACACACTATTGTCTGTAAACTCTGAACTGGTGCGCTTGCAATGTCCTTATATTGATACGCCTGAGGTAGAGAGTATTTGTGAATTTATCGGATCACAGAGAGGCTATGAATCGGCCTATATGCTACCGGAATTTCTGGGAGAGGAAGGGGAAAGCAATGATATCACCGAAGTTGATTTAAAAAACAGGGACCCCCTGTTCGAAGATGCCGCCCGACTGATTGTCTACCATCAGCAAGGCAGTACTTCGCTGATACAGAGAAAATTAAAACTGGGTTATAACCGGGCCGGACGATTGATTGACCAGCTGGAAGCTGCCGGTATTGTAGGCCCCTTTGAAGGAAGTAAAGCCAGAGAAGTATTAGTAACCGATGAATATAGTTTGGAACAGTTATTGAACAGTCTAGACAACTAAGCACCTAATCTGTTTTCTGTTAGTATATATAATGACAATGAGTGGAATAATTAAATTGTTAACTGGTATCACCCTATTTTTAGGGTTAGGGTTGCAACTGGCTCTGGCGCAGTATGATCCCAAAGCCAAGGATTTTCTGGACGCCATGAGTAAGCGTTACCAGGAAATTGGCGCTTTTTCATCGGATTTTTCTTATAGCATGGAAAACCCAACCCAATCTATCAATGAAGAATTTGAAGGAGAGATCACCGTGAAAGACGAGAAATTTCGTCTGAAAATGGGTGGTCAGGAAATTATCAATGACGGTGAAACAGTCTGGACTTATTTTGAGGAAGTCAATGAAGTCAATATTGATAACTATGATCCGTCGGAGGGCGATTTATCGCCAACGCAGATCTATAATGCCTATAAAAGGGGCTTCAAATATTTGTATGTAGAAGATCAAACAGAAGGGGGCGAAACCTTTCATGTGATCGATCTCATTCCTGAAAACACCAACAACGAATTTTACAAAATCCGCCTTTTTATCAGCAAGAATGAAAAAACGCTAAAAAGATGGAAAATCTTTGATAAGAGCGGTACGCATTATACTTACGAAATCACCAATTTCAACCCTGACGCCGAAATGGGCAACGATGTGTTCAAATTTGACACAGCGCAATATGAGGGAGTAGAAGTGGTAGATTTACGTTAACAACTTATAGGGAAAACCGATATGGGCTTATCGGTTTTCTTCCTTCCAGTTTTCTCTGTTCCTGAATCTTTCTCCTTCTCTGTTTTCCTCTACCTCCTTGGGCTGTCTGACAGGAGTTTCCCCTGCATTTTCCTGGGTATAAAATGCTTGGTCGTCAAAATGCTCATGGCTATAAAAATCTTCCCTGAGTACTTTTCTGATGTTTTTAAGCTGCATTTTCAATACCTCGTTCTCCGCTTTCAGAATATCCCTTTCGGCTTTGGCAATATCCCGCTCGGCACGCATTTTCACCACAGGATCATCACTCTCCTGTTCATGACCAAAACGATCTCTCACCGTTTCATATTCGTCACCAAAGCGATTCTGGTTCTCATATACCTGTCGGTTTTCCAAAGCATCTTCCTGTAACGCTTCCCGAAGACCATACTCGTATTCCCGGGTGATGGGCTCTCCCCGGTAAATGGGATAGAAACGGATATTGTTCCGATCCAGGTTCTGAATACTTACTTTTTTTTCATGCAGTACCAGTCTGGCCCTTCCAATCGGAACCAGGATAAATCGATCTCCTTTAGAGATTGCCAGCGATTTATCCAGCTTTACCTGAAGATATCTTACTTTCAACAGGTCCGGATCGATGATTAGCTCATCAACGGTACCTACCAGGGCACCATCCTGACCCGTAACACCCCACCCCCGGATATCGGGTTCATCTTTGGCGACTTTAAACTCCTTTAACTCTTTTAAACGGAATAATTTTTTTTCAATTTCCTGTGCCATGCTTGTGTTCTTTTAGGTGAAAAAATAGAGCAGGCGCTCTGAAAGACCTCTACCAAAATAACTGATAGAAGGTAGGCATCAATACCTCCAGAATTTGCTCCACAGGTGCATCTCCCGGAGCTGCTGTGAATTCATAAACCAGCCAGGCCACCACAATGATCAGCAAGATCAGCAACAGCACTAGTGGCCAGCGATTTCGTTTTTTACGTTCAATTTTAATTTCAGCCATCGTTGAAAAAATGGTATTTCTTAAAAAATTTATAGTATAACTATCGGCAAGGCTGAAAGTTCTGGAGAAATACTGTAAACTAGCGGTAAAATTATCAGCAAATTTTTCTCATATGGACATTGCCGCGCTTTTCGGTCAGATACAACAGAAAGCTTCTTTTTTATGTGTAGGTCTGGACACAGATCTTTCGAAAATACCTTCTCATTTACGGCATGAAAAAGATCCTGTCTTTGCCTTTAATCAGCAAATCATTGACGCTACACACGATCTTTGTATCGCCTATAAACCCAACCTGGCCTTTTATGAAGCTCTCGGCCCGAAAGGAATGGAAAGCCTGCAGCAAACCCTTTCCTACCTCCCCAAAACGTTATTCACCATTGCTGATGCCAAGCGTGGCGATATCGGAAATACCGCTACCCTCTATGCCAGGGCTTATTTTGAACAGATGTCTTTTGATGCGATTACCGTAGCACCTTATATGGGAAGGGACTCTGTGACACCCTTTCTGGCGTTTCCCAACAAATGGGTCATTTTGCTGGCTTTGACTTCCAACACGGGCAGCGACGACTTTCAGCAATGCCTGGTAGCAGGAGATAACCCGGAGCCTTTGTTTCAAAAAGTGATACGGACTAGTCAAGCGTGGGCAGGACCCGATCAGATGATGTACGTGGTGGGCGCTACCCAGGCGGAAAAACTACAGGAGATCCGCCAGCTCATTCCCGACCATTTTTTACTGGTTCCCGGCGTTGGGGCTCAGGGAGGCAGCTTGCAGGCAGTGGCTCATTATGGCATGAATGCAAAATGCGGCTTGCTGGTCAATGCCTCTCGCAGTATTCTGTATGCCGGTAACGGACGAGACTTTGCCAAGGAAGCCAGAAAAGCAGCCCTTCAGATGCAACAGGAGATGCAAATACTCCTGGATCGCTACCTGTAATCAAAATACATATTCCAAAGTAACGCCCCAGTGGTTCATGTCCACTTTGTTGAGTTTGTCAATTTCGGCCATCTTATCCTGCAAATTCATCTTCCGGGTATAAAGCAATTCTACTTCCAGAGAAGACATAAATGAATATTGCAGGACAAAGACCAACTGTTGGTAGGAAGGGATTTCATACTTGTTTTTTCTGGCCATAAAAATGTCCGGACGGTCATAATATCCATAGGCAGCGTAGCCTCTCAGGCCTGTTGCCCAACCCTGCATGATTTTACTTTCCAGCCTCATAGAGAACTCATAGGTGTCCGAAGACCCTTCGTTTCTTTCCCGGGTAAGGCGGGTATAGATATTGTCGACACCCCATTCCCGTGGATACAAAAACCTGCCTCCGTCGCCAATACGGGCGAAATTTAAGGTAAGCCATGTTTCTTTATAACCTGCTCCCAGGCTGCTGCTGAATACATGTACAGGCTTTTCATTGGAGAAATAGGTTTTCATCGGTTCTTCATGTCCCCCATTGCCCACCTTGGTCTGGAATATATGCTGTGCCTTCCAGAGATACTGCCATTTTTCCTTTCTGAAAGTAGCCACCACTTCTGTGTGAAAGGAATTAAAAACATTCTCCACGTAGAAGTCCCACACATGTATGCTCAAGGATGGAAAGGGCTGTGCCTGCAGACCCAGTATGCCAACCCCTGCCGTTTGAACATTGTTGCGATAGTCAGATCGTTCTCCCGTCAACGTTTTTCCCAAGGAGATACTGCCAATAGATCTTCCCACAGAATAATACTGGGGTGTTGACCTGGGCGCGATACGGTTCAGAAAACCGGTTTTTATCAGAAATTTATGATGCAACACATATTCCAGCCAGATGCCCTGTACCAGCGTAGGGATCAACCGGCTATCCTGCGGATTAATAATTGGCGTTTCAATGGTCATTCTTCCCAACTTTGCCAGCAGTTGTTTGCCCTGATACGAAAGATAAGCTTCTCCTAAAAGATGAATCCAGGACCTGGCAGGGTGAACAACGTCTACCAAACCTCTTTCATACCGGCTGGTTCTTCCCAGGGTATCGTGCAAATGCCCATTACCCAGCAAGCGGAGACCTCCATAATAGGCTGTGCTGAAACGCCATTTCTGGCGGAATGTAAGATTATATTTGAGCTTTCCCCCCACCCCCCAGATATGGTAATCGGGAAGGGAAGCAGTGTTGTCGGTGGCCATCAATATGCTACGCACATGCCCTTCCCATTGTGAATGAAATTGAGCGCTATCGATGGCAGGAGAAACACCCTGGGCAAGCGCAGCTTTCCCTGAAAGACATGATAATATCAGAAGCGCAGCAATATTTTTAATCAAGAGCAGACTGTAAAAAGGTCACAGGAAAGGACAACAATAGGGTTAGCATCGACTAGCACTCACCTGAGGTTAACGGGACGGTGAGGGTTTCTTTGATGGACTGGAATCCTCCCTGTATATTTTTGATATGGTGAAAACCATGTCTTTTCATGATAGAAGCTGCGATCATAGAACGGTATCCACCGGCACAGTGCACTATATATTTTTTTTCCTGTTCCAGCTCACTGAGCTTGTGGGCAAGTTGGTGCAGGGGGATCAGCAAGGTACCCCCTACATGCCCCTGCTCATATTCCTTTTTTTTCCGGACATCCAACAAGGTATACCCCTGCTGCAGATGAGAAGGAATCTGAACCGCATGAATGGTCTCTATAGTTTCCAGTGTTTTCCCTGCCTTTTGCCAGGTGTTTAAGCCTCCTTTCAGATAGCCTAACACATTTTCGAACCCAACCCTTGCCAGTCTGGTCACCGATTCTTCTTCTTTTCCTGCTTCTGTGAGAAGCACCAGAGGCTGATGGATGGTTAGCAAAGTGCCTACCCAGACAGCATATTGACCATTCAACCCAACATTCAGGGAACCAGGGATAAAGCCTTCTCCGAAAGTGTCAGGATGGCGGGTATCCAGGATCACGGCTCCTTTTTCTACCGCCAGCATAAAATCCGAAAGGGAAAGGGGTGACAGGTTTTTGTGTAAAATCTTTTGTATATCCTCGTAACCGGTTTGATTGATCCTCACATTTTCGGGAAAATAGGCAGGTGGTTCTTCCAATCCGTCTGTCACCAGGGTAATAAATTCTTCCCGAGTCCAGGGATGTAAGGCAATATTGTATCGTTTTTGTTCTCCCATGGTGCTGAATGTCTCGCTTCTCATATTTTTGCCACATTGAGAACCTGCGCCATGAGCCGGATACATCAGCACATTATCGTCCAGGGCTTTTAGCCTTTGAATGGATTCATACAGATAACCGGCCAGTTCTTCCTGGGTCAGGTCACTTTTGACAGCCAGATCAGGTCGACCTACATCCCCATTAAACAAAGTGTCGCCCGTAAATATGGCATGATCTCTTCCTTCCTCATCGATGAGCAGATAGCAGGAAGACTCCAAGGTATGTCCTGGTGTATGGAGCACTTTGATCCGGGCCTCCCCTACATGAAACATTTCTTTGTGCATAGCCACATAGGCCGTATAGGCCGGCCTGGCTTTAGGGCCAAAAACAATGGTAGCCCCGGTAGCCCTCGCCAGATCCAGGTGACCGGACACAAAGTCAGCATGAAAATGGGTCTCAAAAATATATTTGAGGGTAGTTTTTCTTTCTTCTAATAGCTTTAGATAAGGAGCAATGTCTCTTAAAGGATCAATGATAACTGCTTCTCTGTGTGACTCTACATAGTAAGCAGCCTCTGCTAAACAGCCCGTATACAATTGTTGAACAAACATCTTCCGTTAGGTGTAGTAAGGTGAATATAACAAAAATATAATACTTTTTTTTATGATATATGGCAACTGTAAAAGTAAAAAATGAATTTATGCGTTTTATCCTTTTTTTCTTTGGCAGACTCATATCCTATACCCAGACCGTTACTGACTGACCTATTCATACAATCGCTTTTATGAACATTCAAAGAGAGTGGTTGACAGTGGTATAAGCGAGAGAAAAAAAATAACATCAGGGCCCCTTGTAAAAGCATCTTTTCCTACTATTCCTTCGTTTTTATCAATACAATCATAAAGACATTATTGTAAAATATGGAGTTTTTTGGAAGATACAATATTTTTCAAAAGCTACGTTTACCCTTTACAACGAACCATTGATATCATGTGTCTTTACATTAAATTTTACGATAATGAAACTACATATATACCTAGTACAACGTGGCATCATGGCCCTCCTGGTGTTTCTGGGGGGATTGCTGCTGGAAGGGCATCAGGCCCAGGCCCAGTATTTTGGGCGTAACAAGCCACGTTACAGGAGTTTTGATTTCAAGGTTGAAAAAACTCCTCATTTTGAATTCTACCATTACCTGGAAAATGACACCCTGATCCAACAGTTGGTGAAAAGTGCTGAACGCTGGTATCAGATTCATCAGTATGTATTGCGGGATACCATAAAATTCAAAAACCCGCTGATACTCTATAACAACCATGCCGATTTTCAGCAAACCAATGCCATCAGTGGGATCATCAGCCCGGGAACCGGTGGTGTTACCGAAGGTTTGAAAAACAGAGTGGTGCTGCCCCTGACCGAAACGATGGCGCAGACCAACCACGTGCTGGGTCATGAGCTGGTCCATGCTTTTCAGTACAACCTGGTACGGACTGGCGATTCTACCACCCTGAATTCTATCCGTAACCTGCCGCTATGGATGGTGGAAGGACTGGCTGAATACATGTCTATTGGCAATGTAGATGCCCACACAGCGATGTGGATGCGGGATGCCATACAGGAGGATGACTTGCCTACGCTGGAGGATATGACTAAAAAAATGTATAAATATTTTCCATACCGCTACGGTCAGGCTTTCTGGTCTTATGTGACGGGAGTCTGGGGCGATGAAGCCATTAAACCTCTCTTCACAGAGACTGCTAAATGGGGGTATGAAGCTGCCATAGACACTGTTTTACATATCTCAGCCGATTCACTTTCCAGTCTGTGGCATCAGGCACTCCAAAAGCATTTTGCGCCCTATGAAGGCAAAAAAGACCAGCCACTGGCGGGTAAAAGCCTGGTGACGCTGGAAAGTGGCGACAAAATGAACGTTTCACCTGCCGTGAGTCCTGATGGAAAATATTTTACCTATCTCTCTGAGAAAAATATTTTTTCCCTGGATTTGTTTTTAGCAGACGCCAATACCGGAAAAGTAATCAGAAAGCTGAGCAGTACCGTCAGAAACAGCCAGATAGATCACTTTGATTTTCTGGAATCGGTGGGTTCCTGGGCACCCTATGGCGATAAATTTGCCTTTGTGGTGTATGCCAAAGGAAAAAACAACCTGGCCATCGTCGATGTGGCTCGCCCACAAAAACTAGAAGAGTTTGAAATTCCTGGGGTAGCTTCCTTTAGTAACCCCATCTGGTCACCGGATGGCAATACCATCGTGGTGTCAGGGCTGGTAGAAGGGCAGCCGGATTTGTATGCCTATGACCTGAAATCCAAAAAAGTACGGCAACTGACCAACGATTTATTCGCTGAACTTAAACCTTCCTGGTCACCGGACGGACAATACCTGCTCTTCGCCACCGATCGAACACCCAACAATGAAAACTCTGTGATTCCTTCTTACCAGATTGGGATCATGGAAACCAGCAGCGGTCGGGTCGAGATCATCGATGTATTTCCCGGAGCCAACAATCTGAACCCTGTGTTTGCGCCGGATGGTAAAGCCTTTTACTTTCTTTCCGACAGGGATGGTTTCCGGAATCTATACCGCTATGACCTGGCCAGTAATCAGGTATTACAGCTGACCGATTACTACACGGGTATCAGTGGTATTACTAAATTTTCTCCTGCCATTTCTGTGGCAGCCCAGGAGGGGAAGATTCTGTACTCTTACTACAGAAAAAATGGCTATGAACTGTATGCCGCCTACCCTGATGATTTTCAAGCCAAAGAAGTAGATGGACAAGCTGTAGATTTCACAGCAGCCACCCTTCCACCCGTTCAGGCAGGCGCAAAACCCAGGGTCGTCAACTACAATTTACAGGCCTTCGAGGAGGTGGATGCCGTATCGATGGACTCCGTTTCACGGGTTCCTTATCAACCTAAATTCAAACTGGATTATATCAGCAACACCGGTTTGGGTGTAGCCACCAGCCGGTATGGCACAGGCTTGGCAGGGGGCGTGAACATGATCTTCAGCGACATTCTGGGCAATAACCAGCTCTATGGCGGACTGGCGTTGAATGGAGAAATTTATGACTTTGGCGGTCAGTTTGCCTACATCAACCAGAAAAATAAACTCGGCTGGGGCGTAGCCCTTTCCCATATTCCCTACCGTTATGCCTGGATGGGCTATGAAGCCGATACCCTGAATATTGATGGGGATGAAGTACCGGTCACCAATGTATCTCTGTTTATGCAGCGGATTTTTGAAGAACAAGCTTCTGTATTTGCCTTTCTACCGCTCTCTACCACCAAAAGGTTTGAATTCGGAGGGGCTATGGGTAGGTACAGTTTCCGTCGCGACCGCTATAATAACTACTACTACGGATATAATCGTATTGGTCAGAGCCGGGAAAAACTGGAAGCGCCCGACAGTTACAACCTGCATCAGGTCAATGCCGCTTTTGTAGGCGACAATTCTTATTTTGGCATTGCCTCTCCAATGGCAGGCGGACGGTATCGATTTGAAGTACAGCGTTACTTTGGTGCGCTGGATTTTTATTCCGTGCTGGCCGACTACCGTAAATACTTCTTCATCAAACCTTTCAGCGTAGGTATGCGGCTCATGCATTACGGACGGTATGGAAAAGATGCCGGTAATGAAAGGCTGTATCCTATGTACTTAGGCTATCCGTACTTTATCAGGGGCTATGAATCCCGTTCGTTAAATGAGAATATTGGCGAGGATGGGGGCGTGATCAACCAACTCTCAGGAAATAGTATTTTACTGGGTAACCTGGAATTGAGAATCCCTTTCACCGGACCGGAAAAACTGTCATTTATCAAGTCCAATCTGCTTTTCACAGAGTTAAACCTGTTTGTGGATGGTGGTCTGGCTTATAATACCACCCTACCTTTTGAAAGGAATGAGGGGGGTGAACTTACGTTCACTGAAGGAAGAGAACCGGTATTCAGCACCGGCATTTCTACTCGCATTAACTTATTCGGACAACTGGTGCTGGAACCTTATTATGCTTTTCCCATCATTGATGGAAAACTTAATGGAGGATCTTTCGGGCTTAATTTTACACCCGGTTGGTAACCCGGTTGGTAAACCTTTTTATTATCTTTTTTTTGATGTCCATGTCAAAAGGCTTGCTGTTTTCAGCAGGCCTTTTTTATGGGTTAGCTAACTATTCCATAAGCGATTGACGCAAATGCCCTCCCACTTTGCCGTTTTTACACCACTTACCACAGGTAAAACAACCCTATCTTTGAATCAATATTCTAAGAGAAAATAAATGGCTGCTACCCTGAATTTTTTTAAAGAATTTTTTGCCAACAAAAGCAAAAGAAATCGGGTGTGGTGCCCTTAACCTTAGAAATTAATTTGTTCACAAAATCACAGGAATCAAAAACAGAACAATCATGAAAAAACTAATCGTTGAAGCCGAAGTATCCCTGGACGGGATTATGAATCATCCTGAGCTATGGGGTGAGATATTCAAATATCACAGTGATGACGTTTCGAAATATTTAGAAGATCTGCTCTTTATACCTGAAGCATTAGTAATGGGACGTATTACGTATGAAGGATTTAATGCGCATTGGCCTGCTCAAAAAGGAAAAGTGGCTGATAGAATTAATAGTATGCCCAAATTTGTTGCTTCTAAAACCCTTGAGGAACCGCTCGACTGGAACGCAAAGCTGATCAAAGGGAATGTGATCGAAGAAATCCGAAAATTAAAAGAAGGATCAGGCAAAGGGCTGCTGCAATATGGGGTAGGATCGCTAACCCGCACGCTGCTTGATGCGAACCTCGTGGATGAAATACAGCTCATGGTTTTCCCCTTTGTATTTGGAAAAGGAGAAAGTTGGTTTGATAAAATAGAGCTTAGTCACTTCAAATTGGTAGATCAACGGTCATTCAGCTCAGGCGTTGTGCTGCTGCGCTACCAACCCATACAACAAACTGATCAATAGTAACCCCACGGTGCATAGCTGGGTAAAGCACTAACACCTGTTCACATACACACTCCAAAAAGACATGCTGAAAAACCAAAATATTTATCTAAAAAAATCTTAAGAAAAATTGCGTAGCCAAATGACTTCATATATATTTGTAGTCAAATGGCTTCATAATGAAATTAAGAAGGGATATTTTTCAGGCGATTGCAGACCCTACCCGGAGGTCCATCCTGGTACTGCTTGCCTCTCAGACCATGACAGCCGGCGCGATAGCCGATAAGTTTGACACAGCCCGGCCAACTATTTCTAAACACATTCAAATACTGAATGAATGCGAACTCATTGAAGCCAATCAACAGGGTCGGGAGATTTTCTATCGGCTCAAGATTGATAAAATGAAGGAAATTGATCATTGGTTAGAACAGTTCAGAAAGATATGGGAAAACCGTTTTGATCAGCTTGACAGTCTATTACAAACCATTCAAAATAAAAAAGATGAAAAGTAAACTTCAGTTCGACTTCCTTGTAGATAAGAAAAAAAACACCATCACTATCAAAAGGGAATTTGCGGCAAACCGCCAACTTGTCTGGGACGCCTACACCAAAAGTGAGTTGCTGGACCAGTGGTTTGCTCCCCAGCCCTTTACGACCAGAACCAAGACCATGGACTTCAGAGAAGGCGGATATTGGCTCTATGCCATGATTGATCCGGAAGGCAAAGAATATTGGGGTCGTATGGATTACCTGAAAATTCGTCCCATGGATCATTACACCGGCTTGGATGCGTTTTGTGATGAAAAGGGTGAGATCAATCCCCAATTGCCCCGTGCCAACTGGAACGTCACTTTTCAGGATTTTGCAGAAAATGCGCTGGTACATACAGTGGTCACCTACAACTCATTGAACGATCTGGAAACTATCATTGGAATGGGAATGCAGGAAGGGCTCACTGCCACTTTGGAAAGGCTGGATGATTTACTTCAAAAACTGAAGCGATAACTTTTGACGGTAACCCCTTTCAGGCTGGATTGCTATGCATCAGTCTACGGCTGAATAGGGCCAGATCCAATATCCATTATTTCAATCAAAACTTAAACAAAATACCATGAACGCAACAGAAATCACAGTACAAACTACCATAGCCGCTGACACCAAAAAAGTGTGGGATTTTTATACCAACCCTGAGCATATCACCCAATGGAACGCTGCCTCTGATGAGTGGCATTGCCCAAAAGCGGAGAATGATATGAGAGTAGGCGGCAAATATCATTCAAGAATGGAAGCCAAAGATGGCAGTTGGGGATTTGACTTTGAAGCCATTTATGATGAGGTAATTCCGGAAGAAAAATTTATCTATACGATGACGGACGGAAGACAAGCCAGTGTAGCCTTTGACAATCTTGGCGGAAAAACCAAAGTGATTATCAACTTTGACGCAGAAAAAGAAAACTCAGTGGATATGCAAAGAGAAGGCTGGCAAGCCATTCTTGACAATTTTAAAAGATACACGGAATCAAACTGAAAATACTAAAAAACAGATCCGCATTTGGTTGAAGGTCATAACGGTTTGGGTGCTCTCCCGAACCGTTTTTGTTTGGCTGGTATGATGACCGAAACAGCAGGCTCAAAAAAGTTATCCCTCTCTCTTACCCCTGAAGGTTATGGATGTGTCAGGATCAACGGATTTTCACTTATATAGCAAATTCCGTATAATTGAAATAATGAAATGGACATCCAGTGAGCACCATCTACAGGATAACTTTAACAGCAAAATATATATTCATGAGCTCAAGCGAAGCAGGCAAGACGCTGAGAACGGCTCCCGCTTGATTTAAGCCAAAAAATGGATCAGAAGCATAGCTGACGCATCACACAATGAATTTCTTTACCAGAACCCATCCACACAATCGTTTTAAACCCACCAACAGTGTATGACCATTCTTTGGGGACTCAATATCACGACAGTGCTAGACTTATTAGGAACCTTCGCCTTTGCCATCAGCGGCATAAGAATGGCTTCCGGCAAAAACATTGACTGGTTTGGCGCCTATGTGATCGGATTAGTCACTGCGATTGGAGGCGGCACCACCCGGGATCTGCTACTGGATGTCACCCCATTCTGGATGCAGGATGCTACCTATTTGGTGACTACAGGCGTAGCCTTGCTAGCCGCTATTTTGTTCAAGGATAGACTGTTTCGTTGGGGTAATACTTTATTCCTTTTTGATACCATTGGGCTGGGTCTATTCACCATTGTAGGTATCAGTAAAAGTGTAGAAGCAGGGTTATCCTATTGGGTCTGTATTATCATGGGCACTATTACAGGTTCGGTGGGAGGCGTCCTTCGGGATGTTTTCCTTAACGAAGTACCCTTGCTTTTTCGAAAAGACATTTATGCTTTGGCCTGTGTGGCAGGAGGCATCGTGTATTTTGTGTGCTATCAATTTGAACTTGTAGCGCCAATGCCGGAATTGATTGCGGCCCTGACCGTGATTATCATCAGAATCATCGCAGTAAAATTTCATTTGCATTTACCCGTCTTATCTTCCATACAATCCAGGCAGGATAAAAGCAAAAGCTCCTAAAAATACTGACCTTGCTCCTGGATAGTACCAAGGATTATGTTTAAAATACGGGCTAAAATAGCTACCCATATACAAGATGAAAGACACCAATATTTCTGATATACCCGAAATGTACGCAGCCCTGGAGGCCAAAGCCAAAGAGATAGGATTCACTATGTCTTCTGACCTGTACATCGGAACCTTGCTGAAAACGCTGGTTACTTCCAAACCCAAAGCCAATTTGCTGGAATTGGGAACCGGCATCGGACTGTCGCTATCCTGGATGATTGCCGGCATGGATTCAGCCTCCAAACTGACCACCCTCGACAATGACCCAAAGCTCACCGCTATCGCAAAGGAATACTTCGGACACGACCAAAGGGTCCAAATTGTTTGTGAAGATGGTACTTCCTGGATCAACAATTATCGTGGTGAACCCTTTGACCTTATCTTCGCAGATGCCTGGCCTGGAAAATACAGTGACCTGGCAGCAGTATTGACTATGCTAAAAGTGGGCGGATTCTATGTAATTGACGATATGTCGGTACAGCCCAACTGGCCGGAGGGGCATCAGGAGAAGGTAAACCAATTGATTGAGGATCTTGAGCAACGTAAAGATTTACATCTGACCAAAATGAATTGGTCAACGGGTGTCATCATCGCTGTCAAAAAATGCTAGCCAGGGAACCCATGCCACCGAAGGATTCACGCCTACAGCTCAGGCAGGCACGCTTGGAAGACCTTGCCGATCTCCAGCAGCTTTGTATTGAGAGCATCCGGCAAAACTGCCAGCATGATTATTCTCCAGCGCAAATCAGCGTATGGGTCGAAACCGTTAAACAGAAGGAACGTTGGCTGGCAGCCCTGGACCAACAATACTTTCTGATGGCTGAAAAGGATGATAGATTGGTAGGCTTTGGCTCTCTGGCCCATACTGACTATCTGGATTTCCTGTATGTACACCCTGGCTATCTCAGGCAAGGCATTGCCGACAGACTGTATCAGGCTTTAGAAAAGAAGGCTCAACAGCTGGGCAGTACCCATTTATACGCTGAGGTGAGTAAAACAGCCCAACCCTTTTTTGAGAAACAGGGATTCAGAATAGTCAGGGAAAACAGGAAAATCCTCCAGGGCGTTGAAATTACCAATTTCCGAATGAGTAAAGCATTCTAAGACCGGATGACTGTAAAAGGCAAGAACTTACTCCTTTCGCTCGCCCTATGCTTGTCTTTTGCTTTGATAGGGGGTCTGTTGACAGGTGATGCCCTGGAAGGCTGGTTCCAATACCTGAATCAACCCTGGTATGCTCTTCCTTTGTGGGGTTGGTACATTGTGGGGGGACTTTACTATGGGATCACCTTTACGCTGCTGTACAGAGTATTCAACTTACCCCAAAGTAAGCAAAGAAAGAAAGCATTGATACTCACTCTGGCGATGATGGCTGGAAATGAAGCTTGGAATTATCTTTTTTTTGGTCTGGAAAGTACTTTCGCGGCTTTTGTGAGTATACTTCCGTTTGCCGTCCTGGTCTGTATCTTATTCTTTGTCCTTTACAGGTATGAAAGAACCTCGGCCTGGATTTTATTGCCCTATGTGCTCTGGTTAGGCTATGACATCCTCTGGACGTATGGGCTTTGGCAATTAAATCCTTGAAAAAGCACAGACCAAAACATAGACTTGATTATCGCATTCATTTCACAAATTGCGCTAACTATTTTTTATTCTATCATAAAAAATAGCAATTGGGAAATCGTCTAGCCTTAAAGAATTGTCATTCCTATCGTTTGTATAGAAGAGAAAAGAAATCAGAAGAAAGCATTAGAAAACACAGACATAACCTGCTTAAGAAGCTAGGACATAAGTTCAACTTACCCAAAAATTCTGATAACTACGCCGTAAATAAAGGATCTATAAAGCAGTTGGATTTCTCCCCTCAGGCGAACTCGGCACCGTGCCATAATGATAATTAACTATCCCCTAACTTTATAAAATAAAAGTTCTGGTTGTAACCTCAACAAAGTTAAAAACTGCTATTTTCAAAAAATGATTATCTTGGATCATGAAACTGCAAGAAGTAATTCATGACCACATTCATGCCTTTTTAATTTTATGTCAGACACATAAGGTGAAATCCCTGTATGCCTTCGGCTCATCAGTGACAGAGCAGTTTAATGAACAAACAAGCGATATAGATCTTCTGGTAGACATTGATGAGGAAGACCCTATTGAACGCGGAGAGAAATTAATGTCACTTTGGGACAAGTTTGAAGAATTTTTTCATAGAAAGGTAGATCTGTTAACAGAGGCTTCTATTCAAAACCCCATTCTGAAAAAACATATTGAGGCTACTAAAATATCAATTTATGACGGAAAGAGGCAAAAAGTACTTATCTGATATTTTATTGCATTGATTGAAAAATTCATTCAAGATACACCTGATTTTAGTGCATACAAAGCTGACCCAAAAACGCAAAGTGCCACTGAGAGGCAATTGGCAATTATTGGTGAAGCACTGAATAAATTCCGAAAAGCTGAACCTGAAATTCTGATTGAAAATGATAAGCAAATAGTTGCCTTCAGAAATCGCTTAGTTCATGCTTATGATAAAATTGACAATGCTATCGTCTGGACAATTCTGAAAAGATATTTACCCAAGTTGAAGAAAGAAATTGAGAATATATAATCCCCTCTTTTGCGCTGTTATGTTAAGCGTTCTGGTATTTTAACACACTGTCTATCAGCCCTTTCTGGCTAATATGCTCAACTAAAGCTGCCCCCTTGGAGAGTAATTGAGAAAACCATCTGTAAAATAGAGTTTTAATATGAAAAGATGAAGGCAACTCGTGTCTGCCTCTCCATTTCATACCATAAAACGAACAAAACACGTGTCAAATAGGCCTTTACATACAAAAGAACGCACTTAATACGTGTCAGGTAGATATTACCCCGCAAAAAGACACACAAAACACGTATCAAGTAGATCTTTTAGAAGGAAAACATGGGCGTATCTGGTGCTAAACCGATGCCTTAATGCTCAAAACAGGGAAAAATACAAAGATGACAGGTGGATGCTATGTCCGTTAGGAAATAATCATGTAAGAGTGATACATTTTAGGTGTTTTCTAATCAGCCAGCCATAGAGAAAACCTATAAAAAAAGCCGGAGTAACCGGCCTTTCTATGATGTATTTGATTTTTTTAAATCACTTTGGTTTTACCGGGAACCGGTATGGGATATTTACCCTCCACCGGTACAATGGGTGGTGTGGCATCCCAGGCAAAGGTAGTAGGCATCAGGCTGATTTCAGAATTTAGGGCTTCCTCCCAGGTAACCTCTTTGCCGGAATAAGTAGCCATCCTTCCCATAATCGCTGTCATGGTACTCTTCGCCCCCAGTTCAGCATCATTGATGACTTCGCCATTCACGATAGATTCAAATAGGCGATCATGTTCTACCTGATATGGGTTGGGTTCGTTCTTTTCGCGGTATCGCCAGAGAGATTTTCCTTTCAGGTCTGTCAACTGGGTCACGCCATCGGTAGTCGCTCTTCCTTTGGTTCCGACAAAAGACTCCGACACTTTATTCATACAACCTTCAATATGACGGCACTGGCTGTTGATCATGGTGCCATCCTCATAATGAAACTCTACAAAATGATGGTCAAAGATTTCACCGAATTCCGAACCGTCTCTCACTTCCCGGCCGCCCATGCCCTGCGCCATCACCGGATAACTTTGTTTCACCCAGTTGGCTACGTCAATGTTGTGAATATGCTGTTCTACAATGTGATCACCACACAACCAGTTGAAATAATACCAGTTACGCATCTGATATTCCATTTCCGTCTGATCCGGTTTGCGAGGTTCTACCCAAACGCCACTGCTGTTCCAATACACCTGTCCACCCACTATATCGCCAATTTCACCGGCATGGATTCTTTTCATCAACTCAATATAGCTGGTTTGGTAATGGCGCTGTAAGCCCACCACTACATTGAGTTTTTTCTGTTTGGCTTTTTCGGCCACTTCCAGCACTTTCCGAATGCCAGGCGCATCGGTGGCTACCGGCTTTTCCATGAAAATATGTTTGCCTGCATTGACTGCCTCTTCAAAATGGATAGGACGAAATCCGGGAGGGGTTGTCAGGATCACCACATCGGCCAGGGCAATGGCATCCTTGTAAGCATCAAAACCTACAAACTTATGATCTTCAGGCACCTCCATACGACCTGAGTTACCATGCTTCTTCATCAAATTGTTATAACTTTCATCGATTCTATCTCTGAAAGCATCGGCCATGGCTACTAGTTTCACATCCTGTTTGACACTAAGAGCCTGGTCGGCCGCCCCGGTACCCCGACCGCCACAACCAATCACCGCTACTTTAAGTGTTTCTTTACCCGCAACATAGGCACTGGCTCCTACGGGCAGTTGACTGAGAAAGATGCCCCCGGCCGTAACCGCTACGGAATTTTTTACAAACTGACGGCGATCCATGTTCTTTAGATTGTTAGGTGTTTTCATGATAGAAAAGTCTTGATGAAAAATGATTATAAATCTTCTATAGGCTCCAGCCAATATTTTTCCATCTCTGCCTGAGATGGTTTTGTTTTAGGTCTTATCAGGCGAATGCCTACCCAGCGGGCATCCGTATGCCACCAACGGCTTTTGGGAATTTGCGGGTCCTGCTGCTTCCACTGAGGAGAAGAAGGCATACGGGCTGCCGAACGTAACATTTCGGGGTCATCATTGTAAGAACCACCCCGGGCCGTACGAGGATACAATGTAACCGGCTTGTTCCAGGGGTTGATGGCTGCCTCTCCTTTCAAATTGGCATATATCGCAGGATCATATTGATCCATCGTCCATTCGGCAATGTTGCCGTGCATGTCGTATAATCCCCAGGGATTTGGTTTTTTGGTGCCTACTTTTTCATAGCCCCCATTGGTGTTGCCATAATGCCAGGCATATTCATCCAGCATGGCAGGATCATCCCCAAAAGAGTAAGCGGTCGTCGTACCGGCACGGCAGGCATATTCCCACTCCGCTTCTGTGGGTAACCGATAAAATTCACCGGTCTTGGCTGTAAGCCATTTACAAAATGTGATGGCGGCATACTGGGTCATACAAATGGCGGGATAGCCATATTTTCCCATCCCGAAACTCATATCCAGATACGGAGGCGTAGGCCTGGATACCGCATCTACACTGGGAATATTGGCCGCTTCCAAGCCACCGGTTTCCTGGGCTAAACGCTTTTCCAGATCCTGGAACGCAAATACTTCGTACATATCCCAGGTCACTTCGAATTTACTCATCCAGAAAGAATCCACGGTAATTTCAACCTGGGGGCTTTCATCTTCCTGATGAGAGGCTTCACTCTCCGGACTTCCCATCATAAAGCTGCCTCCCGGAATGGGAACCATCTCAAAAGCCACCTCTGTGCCAGGAATATTATCCTGATAAGCCTCAAAGCCTTCCTGATTTGCGTTAAAATGCTTGATCTTGGGGGTATAGCTCTGCAAAAGAAGAAAAAGGACGCAAAGAAGGGTCAGCAGCTTGTTGAAAGGACTGATTTTAAATAAAAACCTTTGACGAAATCCTGATAGTTTTAAAAAATGTACACCAGGAAAATGCTTCATGTTCATGAACTTCAGTAAAGTTTAAAAATTTGCAGGAAGGGTAACGATAAATGTATTAAATATTCTACTATGTTTCTAATGATTTAGCACAAATCCCCATCAATCGATTTGAATCTGAATGGTTTGCGCCTCTTTTGTCACTTCAAACCGGGCAGCTTCAAAGGAAGGAGGCCCCATGCTTCCTTTGGCATTATTGGAAAAGCCATACTCTTCTTTGGGAATACCCAACAGATTTTTATCCAGCTTACGATTATCATTTTCATCCAGATATACGGCCACAGCATACCATCCGGAAGGAAGTTGCTGAAAAACAGCCTTGTTTTCCGCTCCATTCACCGGGACCTGTAAGGTCTTAAAAGGTTTTTCCAGGAAATTTTCCTTTTGGTTGAACAGGGCTATTTCCAGGTTTCCTTCTTTCCCTGCCTCACTTTGTATCACAATTTCCAGACTACGATGCTGAATTTCCCTTTTGGCAGGGGCACTCAGCAGTGTTAGTGCGATAAGACCTATACCCAATGATACCTGCATAAAACTCAGTAACGGATCTCAACGGTTTTACCGGTTTTGAACGATTGATCAGCTGCTAACACCACCCGCAAACTGTTGATAGCATCCTGGTGATGTTGTGACAGATCCAAATCTTCCTGTATCGCTCTCAGGAATAGCTGCTGCTCCAGGTCACATAAACCCTGGTGGTCCGGTTCGTCGGCAGTACTGATGAGTTCATCAGGTCTGGCAAAATGACCTTCTGCATTGCGGTCTGCATAATGAAGTTTCAAGGAGCCTGTTTTGCTGTGTGAATCCACATCGTCGGAGGCACTTTGGGATTCCATGATGCTGACACACCCTTTAGGACCTATCACATCTTTCACAAAAAAGGCTGTTTCACTGATCATTGGCCCCCAGCCGGCTTCATACCAACCTACCGAACCGTCTTCAAAGGTGACCTGCAATTGCCCGTAATTATACATATCCGGGGCCACCTCATCGGTGAGGCGGGCGCCAATGGCACTCACCCGGATGGGTTGAGATTCTGTCATCAGGCACATCACATCCACATAGTGAACCCCACAATCTACAATGGGCGACATAGACTTCATCAGGTTCAAATGGGTCTTCCAGGTAGCACCACTGCTTTGCTGGTTCAAATTCATCCGCATCACCAGCGGTTTGCCCAGCGTTTTAGAAATCTCAATAAATTTCTTCCAGGCCGGGTGTACCCTGACAATATAGCCTATCAGAAGCTTTTTTCCCGTTTCCCGGGCTGTTCTGACAATGTCCTGGCATTCTTCCACCGTATTGGCTAGTGGTTTTTCTACAAACACATGAGCCCCTGCTCTCAGGCTTTGCATGACATAGGCTGCATGGGTATCCGGATAGGTATTGATAGAGACGGCATCGGGGCGTGTTGATGTCAGCGCTTCCTCAAAATTGTCGAATTCCGGTACACCTCCCAGCTCTCTGGATAACCGCTGACGACTTTCAGGCCCACGGCTTACCACGCCTACAATTTCAAATTCCGGCATTTTATGATAAGCACGGGCATGTGATGTACCCATATTCCCACATCCTACTACTAATACTTTGATAGGTTGATTCATTACATTCAACAGGTTTAGGTTGTAAAACTTTTTCAGCCGAAGCGGATTGTAATATTAGTCATTTTTTTAAAGCATCACCTAAAGGTTTTTATGAAAACTTTGTTTTTGAGGCCTGTACTATACTTTTCAGGTGCTTGATCCTCATGGAGTGAGCCACTTTGCACAGCGTAACAACTAAGTACAAGGGAATTGCTATGGATCAGAATGAATAGAGCGGGCCCATCACTCCCTGAAAATTTAACAGATATTTAAAAGGAAGGACAATGATCCTTTCTGCGAGTATCGGTAATTTGTAATATTTTCCACCCCTCTGAGCTTAGGTAAAGCAGGAATGAATTGACACCGCAATGACTGAATGTTTCGCCCAGATAAAAAGTATAAGGAGCCCACACCGTGGCCATGGGCCCATCTATCCGGACTACCGGATCACCAATTCTTTCATCCCAGGTTTTTTCGTGTGGTTTGCCGGCTGCCTTGATAAATTCCTCGATAGGCGTTTCTTCCAGGGAGGCTACCCCCTCTTTTTCCAGGACGGTCAGCAGACGAGCCTGGGTATGGAAAAGAGGTTGCAGCAAACGAGCTTCTCCTTGCCGCATTCCCTCAAAAAGCTGCTCGACCACCTTTTTGACCTGATCTATTTCGGCATCAGGAGCTTGTGCCCAACTACTGCCCATGATACTGCTAACAAAACCTATCGTAATGATTATTTTTTTCATTCTTCTAAAATAAATAAAAACCATGAACAGTATTGCCGTTTTCTGTGCTTCCAGTCTGGGAAATTCTACTATTTATCAACAAGCCGCTCAGGCGGTAGGGACTTTATTGGTCGAGCGAGACATGACGCTGGTGTATGGAGGGGGCAGAGTAGGTTTAATGGGTGTGGTGGCTGACACGGTCATGCAACTGGGAGGAAAAGCCATTGGCGTTATTCCCAGATTTCTCGCCACAGCGGAGATCGCCCATCAGGGCCTTACTGAACTGATCATGGTAGAATCCATGCATCAGCGCAAACTAAAAATGTCTGAACTCTCCGAAGGGGTGATCACCTTACCGGGCGGCTACGGAACCCTGGAAGAGCTGACGGAGATGCTGACCTGGTCACAATTGCAACTGCACAGCAAACCCATTGGTATTTTGAATGTCAATGGCTATTACGACCATTTGATTCAGCTGTTTGACTGCATGGTGCAGGAAGGGATGCTGAAAGAATCCAACCGCAACATCGCTCTCTTTTCGAACGATCCTGCAGACTTACTACAGCAAATGGAGGCCTACAGACAGGTAGAGAATCCCCATTGGCTGGATAAGAAGAAAACATAAAAAAAACCCCGGAAATACCTATTCCCGGGGCTTTCTACTAAACTAACCAAACCAAACTATGCTGCGTGAGATTCTACATTTTGTCTTTCTTCTATCACTTTCTTAAGCTTCGCAATCGCTTTAGTGGCTCTTTCAACATCTAACTTGTTGATGTTTTCAATCATTTTATTTTTTTCCTCGTTAGTGATGACCTTGTTATTTAACAACAACAGTAATTCTGTTTTTTGTTTCACTGAGGCCAATTTTAGTTCAGCCTGAGCCTGCTTTTCTTCACTTACGACGGAATGTTGGGCTTTTTTTTGTTCGGCTGCCCGCTCACTTTTCTTTTTAGGCGAACGATCCTGGGTGGCAGGCAGGTCCTCCTTCACAATCATATAATCCATTTCCTCTGCCGGTGTAGGTTCGTAACCGGCTGCCCGGATGATCCACGCCAGGATGTTGCGGTATGCCTTCCCAATTGCTCTGGTCTGAGCCATAGAAGCGATGGCAAACTCCTGATAATTCCTTTTGCCGTTTTCTTTGTTACTGCAAATGGCATAACCAGACCCTATCTCCTGCTGCGTTTTCAGGTTGAGGAGCTTTACTTTTGCCTGGTATTTGATTTCATTGTCGCTCGGGCTGATATGGTTAAGCTCTTCGATAACCGGTACAATGCCTAAACGCGAACCGGCGTATTGCCAACCTTCCACATTGACATATGCTTTGCCCTGGATATTATGAAACAAGTTATTTTCTTTGATAAATCTCGCCAAGTCCTGAGCCAGATGCATGGTCTCGTGAGAATTAGCGATATCGTAGCTTTCGATAACTTTTTTAGTGAGTGTGTCTTTCGTTTCTTGACTCATTTTGAGCGTTATTTGGTGTTCATTTATTAAACGTAGTGACCTTAAAAAAAGTGCCGAAATCTTAAAAAAAGAACAAATTTAATCCACTGATTTACAGTAGCTTATAAAATATTTTTTCAATGATTTCAGAAGGTAATGCCAGGGCTTCTCAGTCCCCTTATAAGTAATATTTTTCCTCCTTTATTTAAACAATTTTAATCCTAAATTTGTGCCTTACACTATGCCTATGGATCCATCGGAAGATGCGCTCACTTTATTACAAAGGAATTTTCCTTTTATCCCTACTGCAGACCAGATGCTCCTTTTTGAAAAGCTGAGTCATTTTCTACAGACAAACCATCAGGAAAGATCAGTCTTCATTTTGAAGGGGTATGCGGGTACGGGAAAGACGACGGTGATCAAAGCCTTAACCAAAGCTTTAAGGAAACTACAGTATCGTGCTGTATTACTGGCTCCAACGGGTCGAGCTGCAAAAGTGATCTCTCAGTATACCAAACGAAAGGCCTACACTATCCACCGGCAGATATACAAGCAGGTACAAAACCCTTTTTCAGGAAATATTCAGTTCAAGCGGAGAAAAAACTACCAGCATCATACGGTTTATATTGTCGATGAAGCTTCTATGATCAGTCATGAAAATGATCTGGGTCAGGAGAACCTGCTTACTGATCTGATTGAGTATATCTATGAACACCCTACAAACAAGCTTATTTTCATCGGCGACACGGCCCAGTTACCACCGGTAGGCCAGGATCTGAGCTTCGCCCTGAGTGGAGAAATGCTCCAGATGGTATACGCATTGCAGGTATTTGAGCACCAGCTCACAGAGGTTGTCCGGCACCACCAGGAAAGTGGAATATTGGAAAATGCAACCCGGCTGCGGCAACAGATAGCGCAACGCAAGCCAGCCCTGGCTCTGGATACCAGGGAATACCCTGATATCTACCGCATGCTGTCTTCCCGTTTACAGGAAGGGTTAAGTTATGCCTATCTGCGGTATGGACTCAACAACACCCTTATCATCTGCCCCTCCAACCAGGAAGCAACACAATACAACCAGCTGGTCAGAAAAGAGATCCTACACCGTCAATCTGAGATTGAGGCCGGTGACCTGGTGATGATCGTAAGAAACAACTACCGGGTATTACCCAAGAGCAGCCGTGTGGGCTTCCTGGCTAACGGAGAATTTGCAGAGGTGGTAGAAGTATTAAACAGTGAAACATGTTACGGTTTCCGGTTTGCCGATCTGCTGCTACGGTTGCCCGACTATCCCAAGCAAAAGATGTTTGAGAGCAAAGTGATGCTCGATACCCTACACAGCCACCTGCCTACGCTTTCCTCTGAAGACAATAAGAGTTTGTATGAGGCGGTAGCGGTAGACTACCATCTCATTCCGCAACGTTCGCGACAGCTAAAATCTATCCGGAAAGATGCTTACCTCAATGCTCTTCAGATCAAGTTTGCCTATGCCCTTACCTGCCATAAGGCCCAGGGGGGACAATGGCCGGTCGTTTTCATAGATCCCGGTTACCTGAAAAACACGCCCCTTTCTTCCGATACCCTCCGGTGGTTGTATACTGCTTTTACCCGTGCCACCCAATCCCTTTTTCTTATAGACTTTCACCAGGCTTCTTTTAACCAGCTCTGAAGCGTTACTCTTTCTGTGTTATAATTCTCTGTTCAAACCCCTGAAACAGGGGCCAAGAAGCCGGTGTACCATTGCTGAGAGAGGACTCTTTGGTGGCTTGATGAAATATTTTTTAGTAAATGATCAGTTTACCGGGAAATAGGTTACATTTACTTTAATTATTTTACAAATAATGGAAGGAGAAGGAAGGAATTGTATCAATTTATTGTTGCAAGAATTAAAACCCGTACCCTTGAGAAACTAATATTCATAAACTTTAACATTTCAACATTATGCATCATGTCTTATTGTTTTTAGGAGGCATTGGCGGATGGGAAATCATGATCATCCTCCTCTTTGTTCTGATCTTTTTTGGTGCAAATAAAATTCCTGATATAGCCCGTGGCTTAGGAAAAGGGATTAGAGAATTTAAGGATGCCACCAAGGAAATCAAGGATGAAATTGAAGGCGGCCTTAAGATTGATAAATAAGGACAAAAAAGGGCTGAGTTGCCCTTTTTTTAATGTATATCATAGAAACTTTGTAAACCGATAGGTTTATCAATAGTAAAACCCTCCCCATAAGTAACCCCGATGGAATGACCCAGTTCTCTGGCTCTTGCCTCCACAAACTGTAGGAAGATAGGCGTTGTCAGGAAGGTCTGTGGTTCTTCCGGATTATTGTTTCCATCAAACTGTGATTCAAAACAGCGAATCGCTTCCATTTTTTTCTCCCAACTGTCAGACACATCTACGATCAGGTCGGGGTTGATATAATTGCTTTGAATAAAATGATACAACTGGGCCGGACGCCAGGGTTGCTGTGGCTTGTCCTGATATATGGTTTCTATTTTTCTGAGTCCGGCATAAAAACAAGACTCCTTGACCAGGGCAGCCGCTCTCCCATGATCAGGATGGCGGTCTTCAACGGCGTTGGCTAATATGATATCCGGCTGGTATTTTCTGATCACCTGTATCAGCGCCAGTTGATGCGCACGGTCGTTGGCAAAAAAAGCATCACTGAATCCGAGATTTTCTCTTACCGAAAGCCCCAGTACTTTCTGAGCTGCTTCCGCTTCCCGTGCCCGGATTTCTGGTGTCCCCCGGGTGCCTAATTCGCCCCTTGTCAGATCGACAATCCCTACTTTTTTTCCCTGTCGTACATGAGAAGCTATGGTTCCCCCGCAACCTAATTCTGCATCGTCAGGATGGGCAGCAATGACTAATATATCTAATTTAAGCATGATTACAATTTATAAGAATGCAAGTGGTTTGCCTCATTCAGATAAATGAGGGAATGACTGTTTGATTAACAGAGATGGCAAAGTTAATCCGTTTCAGTATTGTTTTCGTCGGAATCTACCTCGAAAGCCTCTTCTCCAATCATATTATGGAGCTTTTCAAAATCTGTAGGCGTTGGCAGCTCGTTCATACTCTTGATGCCAAAATACTGCATAAAAAAGTCTGTGGTTCCATACAACAGCGGTTTTCCTATGCTATCCTCTTTTCCCACAATTTCTATCAATGATTTTTCCAGAAGCTTTTGCAAGGCATAATCACAGCCTACTCCCCGGATTTGTTCTACCGTGGCTTTTGTAATGGGTTGTTTATAAGCAATAATAGCCAGTGTTTCCAGGGCTGCATTAGAAAGTCTTTTTTTGGACTGTTGTTTCAGTAAGATACTGATGCTGGATTGATAGGCAGGTTTGGTCAGGAACTGATATCCCCGGGCTATTTCATAAATCTGAAAGGAATAATCAGGACTTTCGTATTGCTTCATCAAATTCTCGATAGCCTTTCGTATGTCTTCTTCAGAAACTTCCGCATCGAACATTTCCGAAAGACAGTTTTTCAATTCGGCAATACTGACAGGTTTGGACGCACAAAATATGAGCGCCTCGATATGATGTTGTAAAAATTCCAAAATAGCTTCGTATTTATTGTCATTAAAACCAGGAAGCTTTTACTGTTGTTTTAATTTGGCTTCAATGGAATGGCGGGTATGGGGAACAGCTCTCAATCTTTCTTTAGCAATGAGTTTACCGGTATCCACACAAATACCATAGGTGCCATTTTTTATCCGCGCTTTGGCGCTCTCCAGCTGGTTGATAAATTTTTGTTGTCGGGCAGCTAACTGACTTAGACTTTCTTTCTCCAATGTATCAGCGCCATCTTCCAGCATTTTGATATTACCTACCGTTGTATCCGTTCCACTATCGTATTTTCGGCTGAGAATGGCTTTGATATTTTCGAGCTCTTCCTTGGCTTTCTCCAATTTCGCATCTATGATTACTTCAAATTCCCGAAGCTCTTCCTCAGAATATCTTGTTTTTTCTTCTTGGCTCATCTCTTAAAATTTAACCTGAATTTTTGTTCGCAAATATAGATATAGGGATCAAAACTCAAAATTTTATACAAAATTTGATATAAAAAGTCCCGTTGAAAGTATATTTTGGTTCCACATCCTTTTCAGCAAATGCAGATTCTTTAAAAAAGAAACAAACGCAACGATCACTTTAGTATAAATCCAGATAAAATCATTGCAGTGATCAAAAAAAACCCGGTCAACCGGGTTATCATGATTGTATTTTTATAAGGCAGAAAATTTTTCTTTGACAACCAATTCGTCTATAAATTTTTCCTGCTGTTTTTGGTACAGGTCAAACACAAAACTGTCTTTGGGTATTTCTATATCCTCGAAGGTAATGACCTGCCCTTTACTGACGTTCTGTTTTAGCGTCACTCCCTCTGCCAGACCGATGGGAAGTAATTTTTCTCTGTAACACACTGGGGCATTCTCACACTGCCCAAAGGCTGTATAACCTCCGTAACCATCCAGGGTATCGCCTGCCTTCAGCTCTTTTTTGGCAGTAGCGACCACTTCTACGACCGGGCCGCTGACAGGGGCCATCACAGGGTCATTAAAATGAAACACTCTGGCAATGGAATTGGGCACTTCGAAAAAACACAGGTGATAAGGGGTATAGAAGCTATACAAGGGACCCTTCCCTAACTTTAAATAACTTAAATAATGCTTAGCCATAGGATCCTGGGTGGTGGCAAACACGTAGATACCCGGTCCTGGTTTGGCTCCCACGACATAATCTACAACTCCGCCAAGTGCCTGCAGCTCTTCCAGGTTGTAGATATTTGTCAGATCATCAATGTGTTTGTCAGAATGATAAGCCTTCATTCCCCGCTGTGATACTTTCATGCCGGTGGCATTGGCTACGGATGCCTGTTCGAAAGCGATTTTTGTACCATCCGTAAAATTGGTGATCATATTCACGTTCTGCCCCATATTCCTGGCAAACTCCATCATATCATTAGGATTTTTATACACGTCTAAGAATCCTTTGATATTGCCACACACCAGGGGCGTGAATCCTATACTTTTGACAAAGCGGTACAAGTTCATGATCACACCAGGCTGATCTCCGTCGCTCCCGCTCAGGATGACATTTTCTTTGTCGGCATAGTATTTCAAAATAGGCCCCAAGGTAGCATCCAACTCAGCATTCAGCAGTACAACATGTTTTTTATGCGCAATGGCTTTCAAAACGACTTTAGCGGCGTATTCAATGGTGCCTGTGGCCTCTACCAGAATATCAACCCCTTCCGCACTGCATATGACTTCCGGATCATTGGTGACAGCATACCCTTTGTTATAAATGCTTTCTTCCAGACTCAAAGGAGTTTCACAGACGGCTACCTTCTCAATACCGGCATTTTTATAACAACGAATCGCTTTGTCAAGATTTCTGTTGCAAATGGCTACGACCTCCATTCCAGGAGTGTATCGCACAATCTGGTTCACCAACCCGATTGCCATATAACCTGCTCCCAGAATCCCTACCCTGATGGGATTATTAGTGTCTTCCCTGAATTGTAAAGCTTTGTCTATAATGATCATAAAAAATAAAAAAAGTAGATTTTAATAATTCTCCACAAGGTAAGATTTGGATATAATTATTCCAAACATTTTTTATACTATTTTTACCATATCCGGCACAATTCAAATACAACATTATCTAGCAAATCATCTACCAAAGTGTTGTTTGTCTCTTTTTTACACTTTACGCAAATCAGATTTAAACGTTTGTTTAGTCTATAAAAGAAATATCCTCTCATTATGAGAAAGACTCGCTTATCATGGTTTTTGGTGCTTTAGGTTTTACCATATCGTTGACCTATTGATCTTAAAAGCCGAAACTTATAAGGGCCCGCCTCATTGTACTTTCAGAGATGAGACAGGAGCCTCTTTTAGTAAAGGGCACAGCCAGACTTTCGCTTTTCCGTAGCATTATTCCCGGTTTATGCTTAATTTGTAATAGAGAAACCGCTCTTGCATTTTCCTGAGAGGTATGCTCAGCATCCCAGGCACCTTATGTAATATTTTATAAGACTTATACTGATTATCAGCAGATTCCCGATCGATAGCACGATAATCTGATTTGGTAAAAGGCTATGGCACCTCAGCAATACAAACTTTGCCAACCATGCCGTTTTACCATCGCTAAAAGCAAAGTGAGTTTCAATTACTCATGGACCATGACAAAATATCCAATGCTTTTTATACTTTTCCTGCCTGCTTGGCTCATGGCGCAAACGGATTCTACCCTACAAACCGTTCTACTTGAGACAAAAGAGCAAGAAATGATCGTGAGCCCTTCTTTGTCTGCCATGCTGGTTGGTGAACGTCAATGGGAAGTTAATCTATTTAATTTTCTGACAACCAGGGATATAAAGAATATCAGAATCACCAAAACTTCATTCTCTGGTAATCCGGATACGACGATCAGTTTTTTTCAATCGACCCGTCTGGAACAGAGGCTCCAGCTTCAATATGGGTTACCTGCCGGCCGAAGACTTAACCTTGGCTTAGACCTTTATGCCACGCACTTACGGACAGACGAGGATATCCACAGTTCTCCCCTCCGTGTGTTGGGGAATCAACAGAGCAGTGGCCAAAGCCAGCGTAGTATTTCGGCCATAGGGCCCAGAATACGGTGGATGCCTTTTGTCTTTCTGCCTGAATTATCCGTACAAGGGTCTGCTGTATTCGGATTGAGCAAAGATTTGACAACCCGACAGCTGTATGGAAGAGATCGTACCCAGTTGCTGGGGCAGATGACATTCTACCAACGTTTTCGCCCATGGCTCTATGCTTTTGTTCAAACGGATGTTTCCGTTTTCTTGAAGAATGACGATTTTCAGAATAACACTTTTAGTTTTCCTCTATTTTTTTATACTTCTGCCCAGTTAGTAGGCCTTCGTGCCAGGGCGTATCCCAAAGTGTATGGGCTTTTCTCCTGGTCCTATGCCATCGTCTATGACGACAACACCCGGGGAGAAGAATGGCTTGTGAAAAGATCATTTGAGTTACAAGTGGGCCTGGGTCTGCTTGCCCAGTTAGAACCTCGGTGGGGCCTCACGCTTTGGGCACAACAGCCAGTCGCTTATGGTTCTGAGAGTGCTTCCAGTGAAGTGGTCGCCAGAAGCTGGTATGGTATAAGCCTGGGTGTACGGTACCACTGGATTCCGAAATCACTCAGACAATCCGCCGGGGCTATCCCCCCTTAACAAGTTGTCAAAAAACGAAGGAATGATCCCACCTCTCTTTAACGTCTTTAGCCGCACAGTTCATCTTCACAGAAAAAATCAGCGCAAATCACAACAAACAAATATTGCCTGCCGGTAACTGTGGAAGTCATCAACAGAAAATTACGGGTAGTCTCTACAGACTCAGGGAAATTATCAGGGAATTCAAAATTTCCTATCGTGATAAACGCACCCGATAGCTGGTCCTCCTGGAAGGGATGTCCGGCAGGAGTAGCACTTGACCGCAGGATTTCCATGGAGGGTACTTCAGGATTCTGACAGTTGCTGAGACTAAAATAGGCTGCTCCTTCAAACGTTACCGGGGAAGTATATGTGGTGCCCTGAATGGCTATCTTTTCATTGGAAACCGTATCTCCCACATAGATATCATCTACCCTGAGAATCAGATCTATCCGATGGGTCGGGTCATACACATTCATCACCCTGATCCTGTCTATGCTTTCAAGCGTATAGTTGATAGGGATCAATAGACCTGTAGCGGGAATGACGATAGATGGAGGGCTGATGGGAAGATCGACCGGAAAAGTCGACAGCACATCAAAGGCTATCTCTTGAGACTCAATCCCTTTTTCTACCCTTACCGTCTTCGTACCCAACCCAATCCCTTGGGGTACTTTGGTAGTAAGATAAGTATCAGCCTGTTCTTCTATATTGGCTTTCACATTATTAAAAAATATTTCAGTGTCCTCCGTAAAGCCTTCGCCAAGGATGAGCACAGGCCCTCCTATGGGGTTGCTATTGGGAAAGATTCCTTCCAGGGAGATAGGCGTACTCACTAAGACAGGATCACTATCGCTGTGTTCTCCTCCCGGACCGGTCACGGTCAAGGTCACAATGTATTCTCCCTGATTTGGGTAGACATGCGCTGGTGGATTTTTCTCCTGAGAAAAAGTGCCATCCCCAAAATCCCATGCATAGGCATCAATTTCTCCCTGTGAGTTGTTTGTGAACGTCACTGTGCAAGGGGTTAAGCATTCCGTTGGGTCAGCTTCAAAACTAGCCAAAGGGGCTCCAGGTGCTCGAATGTTTACTTCCTGACTGGTATTGGCACTGACTCCTGCCGGGGATGTCGCCGTCAGGACGACAGTATAGGCTCCCGCAGCCGTATATGCATGCTCAGGATTCCTTTCACTGGAAGTTTGGCCATCACCGAAGTTCCACTGAAAGGCAGTGGCATGCATAGAGGTATTGAAGAAACTTACTGTGCAGGGCGCTTCGCAGCCATCATTCTGGATTGTAAAGCCAGGTATAGGATCAGGGTCTGTTTTATCCTCTTTACAACTCCCCACCCAAACAAGGCAAGCCATGGAGATAAGCAGAAGAGGACGACCCCAGGCTATGGTTGGCGTCTTCATGTTTCCTTTAGTAAGACCATCAATTCGTTGGCAATTAACTGCAAGTCTTCCAACTCCTGGTGAAGTCCCACCAAAGCTTTTTCAGTACTCTTTACAGCCTTCCGCTGCACCAGGATTCTGGGTTTATGACCATTCCAGGCCTCATTCAATCGTGCAATCAGTTTCTCATTTAATGGCAGGATGACTTTCCCATACGTATTGAGCAATGCCTGGTCATAAAGGCTCTTTAATGTGAGAGAAGTATTCTTGTCCCAGTATTTTTCTACTGCTTCTATGTAAGAGAGGTGGTTTTCATGCATACCATTTCTGGCCTGATTCAAGTTTTCAACCTGTCGGTTGAATTGGCGCAGGGCTGCTTCCTGAATGAAAGCCTGGGAAACATTTCGTAAAGACATCTCCATATCAAGCATTGCATTGAGAAACTGGTGATAATTCCTTGATATTCTGTCGAATATAGCCAGTTTATATACAGTAATTTCTCGCCCGACCGTCTGTAATTTATGTTGCAGGGAATCTATTCGAAGCGTGATTTGACGAATAGAATCCTGAAGAGAGGTTTGGGCTGAAGTTAAGTGTTTATTCTTCTCCAGAAGCAGGTCATTTTCCGTTTTCAGGCTTTCCGTTAATCCTTCCAGCTCCCGTTTTTCCGTTAACAATCTGTCTATTTTTGTCTTCATATCTTCTAGAAAGACCGTTTTTACCCAAAATTGTAAGATCGCATTGGTACTCCCTGGTACGGGCAACCTCGGGCCGGGAGGATTTACAATCTCAAAGCCCTTAGCAATTTGTAATTCTACGGTTTCTGTCCCTTGTGGAATCGGTATTCGCACCATCCCGTCTTTGTCTGTGGTACCTGCGCCTAGGTTGAGCAGACTCATCCCTACGTCAGCGACCCCTTTTTTGGTTTCCTGATCTATGATCTGTATGCTGATCTGAAAGGTATTGTCCTGGGCAAAAAGCCCATAGCACCCAAAGACCCATATCAATATTACTATTGTTTTCATATAGGATCCAGTGTTAATGTTAGTAGTTGTTTTTCACTCAAGGTAACCCTCCTGCGGAACCTTTCTTTACCCTGATAGGTGATGCTTACGTCAGCAAAATCACCTTCCCCTTTTGGAAGCGTCAGGTGAAAGTTGCCCCGACTATCTGTGGTGTCAAGGGCTGTACCACTATCAAAATCTACAATAGCGCCTGCAATACGCTGTCCCTGGTTCAGCACGGTTCCCCGCAGCTGTAGGTGGGTGGGTTGTACCACGAAGGTGATCCGCTTACTTTCCTGCGGAGTATAGGCGCTCTGCTCCAGGATAGTATATGGCCTGGATAAAAGTTCTAATTGCACAGAGTCGTTAAGATAAGTAGTAGGGATGCCTTCAAAATGAACCTGACCACGGTCATCCACCTCTTCTTTGGCCAGTCGGTATTGTCCCAGGCGGACGCTGACCTCCCCATAATCCAGTATATCACTAACACCAGCCGGGCCGTGGATGTAGATGGTGAGCGGAAACTCCCCGGGTTTATGGGTAAATAGCAACCCATGTCCCAGGAAGATATAAAGGCAAGCGGTCAGGATACCCAACCCTCCCAGCAGCATGATTTTATTTGTAGATAGCCATCGTTTACTTTCAAAAAGCTGAAAAAAGCTCTTTTTCAGGGCCTCCTCTTTCTTTTTTGATGTTGTCAACTCCTGCCCTTTTGTTTCCTCCCTGGCCAGAGGAGGTGATAAGGCGGTTTCCAACTTTTCCGCCAAATCCATATGGTATTTTTCTCTGAAGGCATTGGGAATGGGTACACCCGCTGAAGTGAAACTAACCAGATCCGCATAGGTGATGACTTCTTTGGCAGGGAGACCATACGCTTCTCCCTTTCCCATAAACATTTGTTTCTCTGCCAGGGCGGGCCATTGATCAAACCGACAGTAATTCAGATAGATGGGAAAGAATATAAATCCATTTTCTTCATTTCTTTGAAGGAACTGAGCCATTTCATGTGCTCCTATATACTCTGATTCAAAAAAATGGGCACTGACCAGCAAAATGGCAAAATCACATTCTTTTACTTCCTTTTGTATCACCTGATGCCAATGGCTTCCCAATGGGATCAAATGATCTGTCCAAAGATGAGAGTCTATAATGGGAGAATGTTTTAATTGAGCTTTCAGCCCTCTGATTAATAAATTACTATAAACTTCATCCTGATGTGCATATGAGATAAATCCTTTCCTTTTCCTGCTTGTCATAGTAAAAGATCATGGCTATAGTAAATTTACAAATTATCTACCATAGTTTGAAAGCAGGCTTTTTACGGAGGTATTCTGGAAAGGATCATGAAAAATCCACTTAAAGATTTTTTGAGTATTCAAACCGACTCTTTGACAAGCCCATCATCAGATCGTTTTACCTGCTACAAAGAACTTATCCCTCTACCTGCGCATAATGTTCCATAGAGGTTGGAGGTTGAACACCTGCTTACTTCTATCCAACATCCTCTTCCATTCCCTATAGAACAGGGGCGCAGGAGAGGGTATTATTCATCTGAGGAAAGGCAAAAAAATAAGGAGGAAGAAGGGCTTCACCAGGGAACAAAAACAAAAAGCCCTGGTCCGTTTATGACCAAGGCTATCACTGACATGATGAAGAGCTGTTTATTTAAACAGCTTCATTTGTTTTTTGGATTTAACAGCCCCTTTTCCATTATGGCTAAAGTCCCAGATGATCTCATCCCCTACTTCGCTCACTTCCTGCGAAGGCGACTTAGGTTGCGTTTTTTCTGGTTTCACCTTCTTCTTTTCCTGCTTTACCGGTTCCTGAGAAGGATGTCCTATCAACAACACCTCTTTGACAACATGTTTACTCAAACGGTTTCCCAGGGCTTTCCAACCTTTTATATCTACCAGTACATCGAGATCAAAAAACTCTTTCTCATGTTTTTTGCTGCCCTCCCTTCGGAAAGTTAACTCAATTTGCGGATGATCCTGGGTAGTAACCAGTAACAACCGGGAACTTCTGGCTTCTGTGATGAAATTAAACTTTTTATCCAGAGAAGTAGTCTCAATCAGAAATCGTTTCACGTTATACTGCTTGGCATTACCATCATAATACACAGCGCTGATAGGCCGCTCCGGATGAAACTTCTCTACCACCAGGGTATCGGCCGGATCAAATTTGTTGAGTAGGTCATATCCCTTCAGTTCATAACTACCCTCCTTGTAGATGGCCAGTAACTTATCATCTCCCTCAAAAGTGCCCAGGTACCTGCCCCTTTTGTCGGTATTGAGGGTACCCACCACTTCATCATACCAGATATCCAATCCGCCCAATGTCGATTCTCCTTCAGCTGTTTTCTGAATCTTGCGAACCGGATACCGGGTCAGGATATTGCCCTGCGAATTTCTTCCCTTGATATCCAGGGTGGCAAAATCAAAGTCAAATTCCTTTTTCTTGGCTTTGGCTCTGCCTGACAGATATACCGTGATGGTCTCAGCCTCTGCATTCGGATTGGCTGTGAAATACAATATTTTTGAGCCGGAATCCCCCTTAGTCAGATCATATTCCTTGTCCCGGGTAACCGCCAGAACCTGGAATCTTTTTGCCATGGAGCGGCCCGTTTTGCCATCCAGATACACCAGATTATAGACCCTCCTTTCGTCATTTTTCCGGAATACGTCAACATGAAGAATATCCTTTCCTACAAATACTTTTTCGGCAATGCGGGTCACCAGGCATTTTCCATCCTGACGGAACACGATAATATCATCAATATCGGAGCATTCGGTGACGAACTCGTCTTTTTTCAGGCCATAGCCTATGAACCCATCTTTCCGGTTGACATACAATTTCTCATTATTGGCAGCCACAATGCTGGCATGAATGGTATCGAAGGTCCTGATTTGTGTTTTCCGCTCCTTCCCTTTCCCGTATTTTTCCAGCAAACCTTTGTAATAGCGAATTGCATAATCTTTGATATGCAGCAAATCGTGCTCTGTTTGCTTCAGTTCTTCCTGCAGTCTTTTGAGCAGTTCGTCGGCCTTGAAGCCGTCATATTTGGAAATGCGTTTGATTTTAATTTCTGTCAGACGCACGATATCATCTTCCGTGATGGCCCTGTAAAAATCTTTTTTAAAGGGTTTCAATCCTTTATCGATGCGGCGGATGACATCTTCCCAGGTTTCTGCCTCTTCAATATCCCGGTAGATGCGGTTTTCTATGAATATCTTTTCCAGGGAAGAAAACAGTATTTTCTCCAGCAATTCATGTTTTTTGATTTCCAGCTCCCGGGTCAGCAAATCTACCGTCTGTTCAGTGCTGGCCCTTAGCAAATCATTGACATTCATGAATTGCGGCTTGTCCGATACAATTACGCAGGCATTGGGAGAAATGGATACCTCACACTCCGTGAATTTGTAAAGGGCATCTTTGGTGATCTCGGGAGATTGATTGGGTGCCAGATACACGATAATCTCAACATCTTTGGCTGTATTATCCACCACCCTTTTGATTTTAATCTTCCCTTTGTCATTAGCCTTGATAATAGAATCGATCAGGCTGTTGGTTGTGACCCCATAGGGCACATCGCGAATCACCAATGATTTTTTGTCTAACTCCTCGATGGTAGCCCGGACACGCACTTTCCCCCCTCTTTCTCCTCCATTGTAATCGGAAATATCAATCATTCCTCCGGTAGGAAAATCAGGGTAAACCGCTACTTTTTTGTTTCGCAGCGTATCGATGCAACCCTGTATCAACTCACAAAAATTGTGAGGAAGAATACGGGTAGAAAGACCGACGGCAATCCCTTCTACCCCCTGTGCCAGCAGGAGAGGAAATTTTACAGGAAAAGCAACCGGTTCTTTCTTCCTGCCATCATATGACAGCTGCCAGTGGGTAGTTTGTGGGTTAAAGACCACATCCAGCGCGAATTTAGAAAGGCGTGCCTCAATATATCGGGGAGCCGCTGCACCATCGCCCGTATTAATGTCACCCCAGTTACCCTGCGTGTCTATCAGAAGATCTTTTTGCCCCAACCCGACAATAGCTTCCGCAATGGAAGCATCACCGTGGGGGTGATATTGCATGGTCTGTCCGATAATATTCGCGACTTTGTTATAACGGCCGTCTTCCATCTCTTTCATGGCATGCAGAATCCGGCGTTGTACCGGCTTCAAGCCGTCTTCCAGGGCAGGTACGGCCCTTTCTAAGATGACATAGGAAGCATACTCGAGAAACCAGCTCTCGTACATGCCATCCAGATTATCATGATAAAACTGGGATTGTTCTTCTGTAGGGTTATTATCCATCAACAATTTTTTTTACTTGATTCTAAAGCGTAATACTTTCAGCATATTCACGGTGATCATCAAAGCCAAGGCAATACTGAAATAAGCAATCATTTGAATGGTATTGACCATTTTTTCTGATTTGTGATACAAGGAGGCTCCCTCCTGCACCTGAATATTATTTAAATCCCGCATGGTCACCAGCAGATTTTCAAAGGCCGTCATGCTTTGCGCCAGAAACAGAAGGCGGGCCTTTTCCAGGCTGTCGTGCTCCACAAAATTGATAACCTGCTGCTCTAAGGAGCGGTAATCCTCCAGTTGCCGGTTGAATTTTTCCAGGGAAGCCGCTTCAATGCTTGTCAGGGACGTCTTCGAGTATTTCATCAGGATCTGATTGATTTCCTGATTGTTGACCAGGATTTTCTGCATTAAATTTAAATCCCTCCACTCAGGCAGGAAAATCATTTCTTCCAGATAAAGCCTGTTCTTGTAAAATTCTTCCCTGATTTTAGACAGATCTGAAGAAGGAATGAGCCTATCCTCCAGCATGGACTGAAATGAGTAAGAAAATCCGGAAAGATTTCTGGAGACAAGGATAGTCAGGCCGTTCAGCAAAACCAACAGCACCAGAAAAGAAAGAATAATCTTTTCCCGATTGGAAAGCGAAGGAATCAGTGACATGGCCTTTTCAATCTTATAAATTTTCTTCTACTAAATCTTTTTCTACCCTGAGGCGATCTATAATAAAATTTTGCCTTTCAGCCGTATTTTTGCCCATATAAAACGACAACAGTTTCTGTATACTCATTTTATCATCCATGATGACCGGTTGCAGGCGAATTTCTTCCCCTATAAACTTTCCGAATTCTTCAGGAGAAATTTCTCCCAAGCCTTTGAAGCGGGTAATTTCTGGTTTACTCCCCAGCCGCTTGATGGCTTTTTGCTTCTCTTCTTCGTTGTAGCAATAGATCGTTTCTTTTTTATTCCGGACCCTGAACAAAGGGGTTTCCAGAATAAACACATGCCCGTTGCGCACCAGATCCGGAAAGAACTGCAAAAAGAAAGTCATCATCAGCAAACGAATATGCATACCATCTACATCGGCATCTGTCGCAATAATGATTTTACGATAACGGAGCCCGTCCAGGCCATCTTCAATATTGAGGGCATGCTGCAAGAGGTTAAACTCTTCGTTTTCATACACCACTTTTTTGGTGAGTGAGAAGCAGTTTAAAGGTTTCCCCCGCAAACTGAATACCGCCTGAATGCCTACATCCCGGGATTTGGTAATAGAACCACTGGCCGAATCACCTTCTGTGATAAAGATCATGGTATCGTCCACCCTTTCCCCTTTCTTGTCATCATAATGAAAACGACAATCCCGCAGCTTTTTATTGTGGAGGTTGGCTTTCTTGGCCCTTTCGTTAGCCAGCTTTTTGATACCGGCAATCTCTTTCCGTTCTCTCTCCGACTGTAAAATTCTTTTTTGGAGCGCATCAGCCGCCTGTGGGTTACGGTGCAGGTAATCGTCCAGATGCTTTTTCACAAAATCATTCACGAAGGTACGCATGGTGGGGCCGTCCGGAGCCACATTTTGTGAACCCAACTTGGTTTTGGTCTGTGACTCAAAGACTGGCTCCTGCACTCTTACCGAGATGGCAGCCACAATAGAAGCCCGAATATCGGAGGCATCAAAATCTTTCTTATAATAATCCCGGAGGGTCTTGACAACCGCTTCGCGGAAAGCGGCCAGGTGTGTGCCGCCCTGGGTGGTAAACTGCCCATTCACAAAAGAATAGTACTCCTCTCCGTACTGGTTGGTATGTGACATGGCAATTTCAATATCTTCTCCCCTCAAATGAATGATAGGATACCGCAAGGTATCTTCTGAGGTTTTGTTCGACAGTAAGTCCTTGAGGCCATGCTCGGAGTGGTATTTTTGCCCGTTGAATTTGATGGTCAGTCCGGCATTCAGGAAAGCATAATTCCAGATCTGGTTTTCCAGAAACTGAGGGCGAAAATGAAAATTCTTAAAAACGGTATTATCCGGCTCAAATACGATAAACGTACCTTCTCTTTCATTGCTTTTCGCAAGCCTTGCATCTTTTTGCAGGATACCCCGCTCAAATTCTACCAGCTTGGTTTTCCCTTCCCGGAATGACTGTACCTTAAAGTAACTGGACAAGGCATTCACCGCTTTGGTCCCTACCCCATTCAAGCCTACTGATTTCTGAAAAGCTTTGGAATCATATTTTCCACCGGTATTGATTTTAGAAACGCAGTCTACCACCTTCCCCAGGGGTATGCCTCTTCCATAATCCCTGATCTCCACCTTATGATCGGAAATATCCACATCTATGGTCTTGCCGTAACCCATCACATGTTCATCAATGGAGTTATCGATCACTTCTTTGACCAACACATAGATACCATCATCCGCTGAGGAGCCGTCTCCTAATTTACCAATATACATACCGGGCCTCATCCTGATGTGCTCACGCCAGTCTAAGGAGCGAATGCTGTCTTCGTTGTAGGTGATATTTTCTGTTCCCATAATTGTTATTACAAAACACGTGTTACAGGTAAAAAATCCCGTTTTCAGCCCCAAAATTAGTATTTATTCTTTATTTACAAAAAGAACACATACTTTTTTCAAGCACAAATTTTGGAAAATATACTTATTTTAAGTATACATTATGCACTAACGTTCTCCTTATGATTTAGTTCAGCTTTTAGCCCACAGAGGTGTTAATATTCTTTAATATCCTGACATCGAGTACTTTATCAGGCAAATGTGAAGTGATATAGGAAGTAAAAAATTCAATTAAAAATCACGCTATTTTCTCCACAGAAATTTTGATGCACAAACCCACCATAGGCACTACCCCAGTCATATTTCAATGCTCAGCCCGTCGTAGGCCAGTTCTACCGGAACGGGTAGTATGTTAGAAATTTCCCTGTGCAATCCCATTCTATGACTCAGGTGGGTGAGATAGGCTCTTTCCGGCCTTACTTCCTCAATGATGGTCAAAGCCTCATCCAACGTAAAGTGTGAAATATGCTCATGATGTTGTAATGCATTAATTACTAGCACTTTACTACCTCTTAACTTAAGCTTTTCTTCCTCACTGATATAGTTAGCATCCGTGATATAGGTAAAATCTTTAATACGAAAACCAAATACGGGCAGCTTGTAATGCATCACTTCTATCGGTATGACCTGCAGGGTATCAATATAGAAGGGTTTGTTTTCTATCAGATGCAACTCGATCTGGGGTATGCCTGGGTATTTTTCTTTGCTGAACACATAGGGAAACTCCTGCTGCAATTGTTCTACCACTGTATCGCGGGCATAGACTGGTATGGGTTTGTTGAGCAGGTAATTGTAACCTCGAATCTCATCCATACCAGCCACATGGTCTTTATGCTGATGCGTAAACACCAGCGCATCGAGCTGAACAATATGATTGGTCAGCACTTGTTGACGAAAATCGGGCCCGGAATCAATGATAATACTTTTGTCATCGAGGCTCAGGTGCACCGAAGTTCTCAACCTTTTATCACGAAAATCGAGGGAAGTACAAACTTCACAGGTGCACCCGATCACAGGTACACCTTGCGAAGTGCCGGTTCCTAAAAATGTTACCTTCAAACTGTAGAAGAAGTTTCTATAATTTCCAGAAAAAGTTTTTTGTTTTTTTCGCTCAGTCGATCGGGATCCACATCGATCACTTTAATGATATCGATCAGAGAATTGATTTTACCTTCCAGGGTATAAAACTTATTAACCAACACAATTCTGGTATCCTTCAAAATACAATAGCCGGATTTAAAATTTCCTTTTTCGTATCTGAGGCTATATTCCGTTTCTGTGACCAACTCTTCCAGCCTGTTCAGATACTGCTTTGTATATTTTATCATGCTTGCTTCAGGTATACCGCTGCACAGTCTCTACCAACTGGTCAAAATCGATAGGTTTCTGAATGAATTCGTTGATGCCGGCATTTTTAAAATCCTCTTCTGAGTAGTTCATAGCGTTGCCAGAAATAGCAATAATAGGAATCCTGGATTTCTCCTTATCATCCAAACTTCGGATAGCACGACTACACTCCATGCCATTCATTTTAGGCATATTGATGTCCATGAGGATCACATCATAATTTTCCTTTTGCAGGGCGTCTATGACCTGCTGGCCGTCACGTACAGAGGTAATTTCATAATTTTGGAACTGTAAAATCCTTTTCGTCAGGTTCTGAATGACGGAACTGTCTTCAGCGACTAACACTTTTTTTCTATCAGACATTGTGATTGGGGTTTAGTGTGCTGTTTACATGCTTTTTAAACTCTAAAAAATCCTGCTTTAAAGATAGTAAATCCTGTGCCAATGTATCTGTTTTATTTTGTCGCATGTCAGCTTCAATGCTTTTGGCACGATAGGCTACTTTCTCCACACCCAGGGTACTTGCATTTCCTTTTAAGGTATGCAATTTACTCAAAATATCAGCAAAATCACTTTTTTTCAATGATTCCAGGGCTGTTTCGATCAACTCTTCAGCCTCAATTTCAAAGTCAGAAAGGGAGGCATCCACGATGGCCGGGCCTCCAAACTTTTCCAATTCTTTTAATATTTCCAGGTTGATCACCCTTAAACCCTTTTCATTTTGAGTTTTAGGTTTATCAAAATTAGAAATTTTCCCCTGAGTGATTTCAGCCACTTTCTGAATCAATGTTTTAGCACGGATGGGTTTGGAAATGTAGTCATCCAGCCCTGCTTTCAGGAATTTCTCACGATCCCCCTGCATGGAGTAGGCGGTCATGGCTATGATAGGAGGTTGTACCGGCAACTTGAGGGCTTTCATGGCTTTTGTGGTATCAATACCGTCCATTTCCGGCATCTGTATATCCATAAACACCAGGTCATAGGTCTGTTGTTGTATCAGCCGGAGGGCCTCCTGCCCGCTTTCTGCCAAGGTAACCTTACAGCCGGCATTGGTCAGGATTTCTCCGGTTACCTTCCGGTTGATGGCATTATCGTCTACCAGCAGGATCTTAGGGGAAGAGGTTAAATATAAAGTTTCCAGCAAGGGATCTGTGGTTTGAGCTGGCGGTGTGCTGGTCGCTTTGGCTTTCAGGGTAAACCAAAACTTGCTCCCCTGCCCGATGTGGGAGGTGACCCCGATACCCCCCTGCATCAGGTGTACCAGTTGTTTGGCGATGGATAAGCCCAAGCCCGTTCCTTCATATTTTTTGGTAGAAGAACTGTCGGCCTGGTTGAATTTTTCAAATAAAGTCTTCTGATCTTCCTGTGAAATGCCAATGCCAGAATCAGAAATTTCTATCCTAATGGTATGTTCAGCCCTGTATTTTTGCAGAGACTGTGGGTCTGTCACATCCTCCACCTTTATTTGTACCCATCCTTTTTCAGGGGTAAACTTCAATGCGTTGGCTGTCAGGTTTGACAATACCTGTAACAACCGTACTTCATCCAGCAATAAATAGGGTGGCAGATTATCGGACAGTGCATAGGTAAAACGAATGCTTTTCGTCACCGCTTTCTGAGAGAATAATCCATACAATTTTTTTAGCACCTGCTCCAGACTCGCGGGGGCAGGATAAAGCTTCATCTTGCCGGCTTCAATTTTGGACAAATCCAGTATGTCATTCAAAATACTCAACAGGGTTTCCGAAGAGGTCTTGATAGTCTCTACATAATCCGTTTGCTGAGGACTTAAATCCGTTTCCGCCAGCACGTCTATCATACTGATAATACCATTCATGGGTGTCCGGATCTCATGGCTCATATTGGCTAAAAAAGCTTCTTTCACCTTTAGGGACTTTTCTGCCAGGTCTTTGGCTTTTTGAAGCGCCTGGTTGGCCTTTTTCAACTCGGTGATATCCCTGGCCACCCCTTCAATTTCGGGCGAACGGTCGGGGTGTTCGATCAGCCGTACGTTGCAGATACACTGCAGCAGTTCACCATTGGCTTTAATCACAGAAGCTTCAAAATTCCTGACACTCGTATTTTTGACCAGCTTCCGGATCAGGTTTTTCGTGCGGCTGTCGTAGAGATAATAATTGGTGATATTTTTCCCTATGACATCTGAGGTCTCAAAGTCTGTCAGTTCTTTCACAGAAGGACTGATCATGGTGATGGTGCCATCTATGTTGCAACGAAAGTAGATATCCTGGAAAGATTCGAATATATTCCGGAATTTCTCCTCGCTCTCCAACAAGGCCAGCTCCGATTTTTTTCGTTGGGTAATATCATGGGCAATTCCAGACACTTCATGGATACTGCCGTCGCCCCGCAACACAGGGTTGATGAAAACCTGTTTCCATATTTTATACTCAGGAGCCAGTTGAAACTCAATCTCAAACTGGGAGGACCGGCCTTCGAAAGCCCTTTTATATTTATCAATAAAATGCTTTAGATAATCATTCGTAACTCTGTGATTGTCTTCATGATAAACATCCCCTAAGGCAGGTGCCATCTGGTAGTGGCTCTGCATTACCCGCACAAAATTCTGGTTGAAGGATGTAAAGCGGTACTGTTGATCAACTGACCAGATCAGGTGAGAAGAACTTTCAAAAATAGCATTCAACCGGCTGGTTTGTTCGTTCAGTTTTTCCTCGTTGCGCTTTCTTTCTATGGCCAGCGCCACCTGTCCCGACACAAAATCCAGCATATCAAGATCTCTTTCACAGAGGGCAGTTCTTTTCTCGAAATTCAGCACGGCAATCAGTCCGATCACTCTTTTGTTGACCGTTAAGGGAACCCCCAACCAAATTTGAGGAATAACAGCCCTTGGGCGAATGACAGTGGCAGTCACTAAATCCAGCAGATCTTCTTCCTGTAAAAAATGAGCTTTGTTGCTGGCAATGACATAATCTACCAGATCTTTTTCCGATTCATAATCCTGTTCATGGTTAAAATACTTCCCATGGCTTTCAATAAAATAAGGAAAGGTTATACCCTTGAATTCGTCGGCTAGGGCAATGTAAAAATTGTTGGCATCCATCACTTTTTTGAGCTCCCGATGGATGTTAAAATACAGCTGGTCCAGGTCAGAACTTTGCATGGTGAGGCTGGTAATACTATTGTACAGGCGCTGCAACCTTTCTGCCTTCACCTGTTCGCTGATATCGTGGAAGATCACCCGGTATTCTGCCGGTCTTTCACTGCCTGATTTCCAGGAGATACTGCCTGAGACATAAACGGCATCTCCATCTTTGGCGACCAGTACCGTTCTGAATTTACTGTTTCTTCCTTCTTCCCTGACCCTTTGCAACAAGCTTCTGGTAGGCGCCTGGTATTGTGGATGGATGAGCTCAAAAAAATTCAGGAGCTTAATTTCCGTTTCCTGATAGCCTAAAGTTTCCCTCCAGGCTTTGTTCACGAACAAGAGATTTCCATTTTCCTGAAATATCTGAATGAGGTCGTAAGCATTATTAAAGAGTTCTGACAATTGCAGATTGGTCTCATGTAACCGTTTCCTTACTTTTTTCTGTTCTGTGATATCTTCCGCCAGAATGGTCATTCCTTTCAGATGTTGTCCTTCGTTGTGCAGGATAATACTGATCAGGTTCAGGTCGACCGTTTTTCCCAAGCGGGTTTTGATAGTTCGTTTGATATTTTCGGTAAATCCTCTCTCAGCTGTCAGATGCAGAAACTTCTTCATGTCCATTTTCTCCCCTCTTACCGGCATCAACTCCTCGAAAAGGTTCTCTCCCAACAGCTCCTGTGCTTCGGATTCTGTCAGATCTAGAAAAGCTGTATTACAGAAGGTGATTTTTCCCTGATGATCGGTTGTCACAGCCAACAGATTTGAATGAATCAGCGCATTTTCCAAATGATGATCGGGAGCAGCTACCCAGGGGTAAACAGGCACTATCTGGAGGCATATCCGCTGAACAGCCTCCTGTGGCCGCCCTATTTTATCCACAGTGGTTTGGGTCGTCAGCTGCATACCGTTGAGGCTCCCATAATGTCCGGTAAAGCTGAGGGACTTCTCTTCAGATGTTAGCAAATGTTTGATATGAAGCAGCCACTGATTTTTTTCTTCTCCACTGATCCTATCTTCCAGCGACAGTGAATGTGCCCCCTGTAACTCAAACAACTGGGCAATGACCTGATTATAATCCTCTACATGAAGGTGTTCCCAGGAAAACTGATGCAGCTCTGATAGCCGCACTTTCGCAAAGATAAGCCCTACTTTTTCTGAAGACGGATGGGGCAAAGCCACGCCCGGTTCATGCGAAGTTTTCCGCATTTTTTCTATTATTTTCATCAACTCCTCCCGGCTTTTATGCTGTAAATCCATAGCTTTGCTTCAATTTAGCGTCAATTTATACAATAACGCTTCACAAAACAAAAGTGTATGGTAAGCTAAGTTATGGAGCATCCGGAGAAAAAGACCCTGATCGTAATGGCCGGCCCTACCGCTGTAGGAAAAACCAACCTGGCCATAGCCCTGGCCAAACACTATCATACGGAAATCATTTCTACAGATGCCAGGCAGTTTTATCAGGAAACCCAAGTGGGAACAGCCAAACCCTCGGCGCATGAACTTCAGGCAGTGAAGCATCATCTGGTGGATTTTTTATCCATTCATACCCCTTATGATGTGAAACAATTTGAAATAGACGCCCTGGCAGCACTGGAAGACATCTTTACCCACCATAACATAGCCCTGGCGACCGGTGGCTCTGGACTCTACCTGAAAACATTGTGCGAAGGCATTGATGAGATGCCGGATATTTCACCGGAAATCAGAGAAAAGTGGAACAAAAAATGGCAGGAAAAAGGAATAGAATACCTAACAGCAATATTACAACAGGTTGACCCTGAATACTTTGCCACAGCAGACTTAAACAATCCCAGAAGGGTACTGAGGGCTTTAGAAGTGTATGAAGCTACAGGTCTGCCCTACTCCGCATTTCGTCAAAAAGCTACAGAAAAAAGATACTTTCAAGTGATCAAAATAGGATTGCAAAGAAAGCGGGAAGCCTTGTATGACCGCATCAATCAAAGGGTAGACCATATGCTGGCCAAGGGTTTGGAGGAAGAAGCCCGCTTACTCTATCCATACCGGCAGCTGAATGCTTTACAAACCGTAGGGTATCAGGAGTGGTTTCCCTATTTCGAGCATCAGTATGACAGGCAGGAAGCCATCCGGCTGATCAAGAGAAACAGCCGCCGCTATGCCAAACGGCAGATGACCTGGTTTAGAAAAGACCCTCACCTTCAGTGGTTTGATTTGACAGACCCATCTGAAAAACAGGTATTGTCTGCCATCATCAAGTATATTGATCAATGTCTCAATTCGTAAAATTTTGCATAACAATTATTATTTTTTAAGACAAGTCAGTAAAAAGCTGGAGGCAATGCTTACCGGATGGACGCTGGCAGCTAGTTTTAGCCAGAACAAAGACGAGCTGGTGTTAGGATTTTTCAATACTCAACAGCCTGAGGAAGAGTTTTACCTCAAAGCCTTGCTGGATGCCCGGTTCTGCTGTTTACAATTTCCTGGGGATTATAAGCGAACCAAGAAAAACAGCGTGGATTTGTTTAAGTCAATCCTTGGAAAAAAAGTAAAGGGCGTCAGACAGTTTTTAAATGAGAGAAGTTTTGCACTACTGTTTGAAGAAGGCCCTTCAGACGCTTCCTATGGGCTGTTATTCAAAATGCATGGCAACCGATCCAATGTAGTGTTGTTTGAAAACGAAAAACCGCTAGAGCTTTTCCGGAATAACCTGAAAAATGATGAAACCCTGGATATCAGTGCTTTAGACAGGCCTCTGGACTTTTCCTACCAGCACTTCCTCGAGCAGCAGGGAAAGGTAGCACTATTGTACCCTACCCTGGGTCCCCTGGGCAAAGAATACTTACGGATGCACTATTATGATGCCCTTCCCCTCCCTGAAAAATGGGAGATGATGCAGTCTTTGTTAAAGCAATGGGAAACGCCCCCTGTTTATTTTATCATTCTATATGCCTCCCAGCTCCATTTGTCACTTATTCCGATAGGACAGGTGAAAGCTCAATTCGAGGATCCCATACAGGCTATCAATCATTTTTTTGCTGAATATACCCGGCAATTCTTTCTGTCTCTGGAAAAAAATGAATGGACCAGGGTATTGGAAAAGGAGCGGGAGCAGGCAGAAAATTATCTGGCAAAGACCCGTCAAAAACTGAAGGACTTACAGGATGGCTCTTCTCTGGAAGAAATCGCCAACATCCTGATGGCCAACCTTCACCAGGTTCCTGCCCGGGCTACCCAGGTCGAACTTTTTGATTTCTACCATAACCAGCCTATCTTCATCAAATTAAAAAAAGAGTTAAGTCCGCAGAAAAATGCGGAAGTCTATTATCGAAAAGCCAAGAATCAGAAATTAGAAATAAAAAAACTGGAAGAAAACCTGCTACAGAAACAGCAACAGTTATCCGACATTCAACGTCACCTTGCCTTTTTACAGTCGAACCAACAACTTAAAGAGCTCCGGCAATATGTCAAAGAGGAAGGTTTAGAAGAGGTGAAAACGTCGCCTGCCCAGGAGTTGCCTTACCGGCAGTTTCTCATAGAAGGTTTTACCGTGATGGTAGGAAAAAATGCAAAAAGCAATGATACCTTACTTCGTCAGCATACTTACAAAGAAGACTTGTGGTTGCATGCCAAGGATGTGGCCGGATCACACGTAATCATCAAATACCAATCGGGCGTCCGCTTCTCCAAACAGGTCATAGAAAAAGCAGCCCAGCTGGCCGCTTACTATTCCAAACGAAAAACGGACAGCCTTTGTCCTGTCATCGTTACGCCCCGAAAATATGTGCGAAAGTCTAAAGATCTGGCACCGGGACAGGTAAAAGTAGACCGTGAAGAAACGATTTTGGTAGAACCCAAACTGGTAGTGCGTTAATACCATACGGTCGGCTGAGAGAAGGTACCCTTCAGATCAACTCCATTTGCTCGTCGCTGATTTCCAGATTGTGATAGACCTTGGACACATCATCGTCATCTTCCAGTGCTTCAATCAGCTTCATGACGCTGACCACTTCTTCATCATCTAAGCTGACGGTGGTGGTAGGAATTCGTTGTAGCTCTGCATTTTCTACTGCTATCTCCATGGCATCAAGTTGCTGTTGCAGGGAGCCAAAATCTTCCATGGCGCAAGTGACCTGGGCATATCCTTCGTGAAATTCTACCTCTTCGGCACCCGCATCGATGAGTTCTAAGGTAAATTCCTCTTCATCCACCTCTTCGGGGAAGGGAAACTGGAAAACACCTTTCCGGTCAAATAAAAACTCTACCGATCCATTCTTTCCCAGACTTCCGCCATATTTATTGAAGATAGAGCGGACACTGGAGACGGTACGGTTCAGGTTATCGGTGGTACACTCCACAAAAACAGCCACCCCATGCGGCGCATAGCCTTCATAAGTTAATTCTGAGTAATCTTCTCCATCGCCCCCGGTCCCTTTATGAATAGCCCGCTCAATGGTATCTTTGGGCATATTGGCCCCCTTGGCATTCTGTATGGCCAGGCGTAGTCGTGGATTTCCTTCCGGATCAGCGCCTCCTTCTCTGGCAGAGACGGTTATTTCTTTGATGAGTTTGGTAAAAATCTTAGCTCGCCTGGCATCCTGGGCTCCTTTTCTTCTTTTAATGTTAGCCCATTTGCTATGTCCAGCCATAGATCAAAATTTGTTAATTCTCCTGTGTATCTCTGATAGATTCTTGTCTTTCGGTATTAAAGTTAAAATGCAAGGCTACCCGCAGGGTTTCCTGCAGGGGATTGTTCTGCCCCTGGGCAAACAGGTAGGCAAAGTCTACCCCGAAAACCTGGTAACGCAGCCCTAAGCCAGCGGTGAAATATTTCCGGTTCCCCTTGTACTGATTTTCATAAAAATACCCTCCTCTCACTGCGAAAAGGTTGTTGTACCAGTATTCTAACCCCAGGGAGATCATCACCTCCTGCAGTTCTTCCTGTAATCCACCCGGTGCATCGGAAAAAGAACGGAACATACCGGCCAGCAGACCTATGTCGGTAGTATCGCCAGGGTTGGGTGTGGGTACCAGCAGCTTATTGAAATCCAGGGCGACCGTCAGTTTGTTAAATGGATCGAGGCTGGTGGTGTAAGCTGAGCCTATTCTTAAGTTGGTCGGCAGAAAGTCAGCCGTTTCTTCATCCAGATAAGTAATTTTCGCCCCTATGTTGGAAATGTTAGCGCCAAAAGAAATGTTGGCCTCTTTGCCATTGACGACCGCATCTTTGGTATAATAGACCGCTATATCGGCCGCTCCGCTGATCCCGGGCTTGGCATCTCCCCCACTACTGCCGCTGCTGGCTCCTGCCAAGAGGTTGGAATGGATAAACCGACCGGTGAGACCGGCACTGAGGTTTTCTCCCAACTGCATGGCAAAAGTACCGGCCAGCGAAAATTCCCGGGGGCTCACCAGATTGAGCAGGTTACCCTGCCGGTCGGTCAGCTGAATATCACCCAGATCAAAATAGCGCATGGAAATCGCTAAGGCCTGTTCCTGATTGATTTTTTTATACCCGCTGATATAAGAGATGGACATATCGTTGACCACTTTGGAAAGCCAGGGCGTATAGGAAGCTGCAAAGCCCAGGTCGTGTTCCAGGAAAGCCAGTTTGGCCGGATTCCAGTGGGTAGCATTGGCATCCGGAGAGGTAGCGACCCCTACATCTCCCATCGCGCCTGCACGGGCATCCGGTGAGATGGCTAGAAACGGAACCCCTGTGGTAATAACTCTTCGCAGCGCAGAGTCGGCATTCACTCCTCCAATCACGATGGGGTTCTGAGGATTAGTCTGAGCAAAAGCCGCTGATACGCTCAAACAGCTTACAATAGTGATCACTAATGTTTGGATGGTATTTCGCATGGAAACAGGTTTACTGATATAAAGATAATCAATTTAAAATAATTATTTTTTGAACTTTTTCTTTTTGTTCACCCCCAGATAATGATTCTATCTTCAACAAAGCCAGATACATACCCGGTCTTACCCGGATTCCTTCAGCATCTGTGCCATCCCAAATCATATCCTTGATGCTGGTAGGAGCATTCAGGTAATTTTTTTCAAAACCACTCACATTTTGCCCCTGCAAATTTAAAATTCTTATCGCTACCTTCAAATCATCGCCCGCTCTATTATGGTCAATGGTAAAAGAAGTTTGCTCCTGAAAGGGATTAGGCACATTGTAGAAACTGGCTATCTCCAGCCGGTCACCCACATGAAACCGGAGCGTTTGCTCCCGTTGATTATTGGCGTTGTCCCATACCTGTAGTGTTAAGTGGTAAGCGCCTTCAGGCAGATTTTCAATTGGATAGGTAAGGACACCTCGCTGAAAATCATCCTTTTCCGATACGAAGAAGTCATTCAGGACCCAACGCTGGCTTTCTTCCTGCTCCTGGTAGAGCACAGCAGTGATATTTTGTCCAAGCCCCCGATCGCTGATATTAATACCACTTTCATCCTGCAGATAAGCGATCAAGGTGGTGTTCGGACTGGTGTACCCACCCTCTATAAAGGTAGTATCATCCATATACAGCTGTATATCCGGTGGAATCTCATCTGTCAAGGGGTATTCACTGCTCCCGCCTATCTGGTAACGAATACTGGCACCGTGCGCATCTCTTCCTGCGGTTCCCTCTTCGATCGCGTAGGCGCTAATCTTTCCCTGTCCGTATTGGTAGTCTATATTTTTGGGTATGATCAGTTCTATTTCAAAATTACCTTGCACAATACTGGCTTTACCTCTGTGGATAACGCTTTTTCTTTCCTCAAATTGCATGGTCGTCCCTTCATTTCCTCTTGTTTTTATCGTTACCGGTTTATCATACAACATCAGGTATAAGGTACCGTTAAAATCCTGCAACGTTTCTCCAGCCTTAGCCCTGGTAACTCTGCCTTTCATTTTGATCAACGACATGGCTTTTAGGGTATCTGTTGGTAGAAACTGGCCGTGAGCCCCTTTATGCCACATACTATCGATGACAATTTCTTCCTGAGGGTAGGCTAATCGCATAGAGGGATCTGCCAACAAGGAGAAATTCCGGTTCACTCTTCCATTTAAGCCATCATTTTTTGTGTACTGAAATATTTCACCCAAAGTCAGGGGCTGACCCTCTCTTTGTTGAAACACATGTTGGTAAAAGGCTTCGTTCAGCAAAAAATTTGAGTTAGAAAAGACAGGGCGGGCCGTCGTGACCATGCCAATAGCCCCTCCTTGCGGATGTAAAACCAATTGTTCTGCGCCGGAAAACACATTCGGGTCATCCTGTCGGCCAAATTCACAGGTAGCTGTGACAAAAAATGGCAGTTTGTTTTGATTGGTCCATTGCTGGATCATCTCCGTATTCAAGATAGTTTCATGCGCCCATTTCCTTTCATTGCCATGCCCGGTATAATTCACGATCAGCGCTCCTTTTTTCACGCCATCCTGAATGGCCTCATTGGCTTTTGGCGCTATTTCCCCCTGGGGCATCGACTCCTGGGGAAAAACATCCAGGTAAACTTTTCTGACATTAAAGGCATCATAGGCTGTATCGATCCCGACAGCAAGCCGTTCGGCATCCTGTTGATGTTTGTCGCCATCCCCATCATCGGCAACAAAGAGCACTTCATTTCTCCACGCACCATAGTTGGAGGGATCGGTGCTGTAGCGAATCAGTTTGTCTACGACGGCCTTGGCTTCCTGCCCTGATTTCACAGGCAAACGGCCCACCCCGATGTCCAGCGTATGGTCACCGGCAAAGCTCTCTTCCCACACCCCTTCTCCCTCTTCCATGAAACCATAATAATCGTCTGAAGCATAACTGTAAATCGGATGGGTTGCGTTTCTGGACTCGTAGGTCGGCACAAAATTGGTATTGTTCGATACCCTGTTCTTATAATCATAAGAAGACTTGCCAAAGAGCAACAGGTATTTTAACTGTCCGGGATTTTGGTCATAGAGGTATTTGACATAATTCCGGATGGCCGTAATATCCTGGGCCCCTGAAGAAAATTCATTGTAAATCTGCGTTGTCGTGACCACTTTGGTGGTTAAGTGATCATGCTGCTGCCTGAACTGGGCTAAGCGTTCGGCCTCGGCCACAAAGCCCGGAAAGCTGACAATCAGCAGATGGGGTATTTCCCCTGCTTTAATATCTTGCGAAGGTACGGTTCCTTTCCAGAGTGGTTTCGGCAACGTCCGGGTATCAAAAACCACAAATTCTTTCAACTGGTGGTCTGTATGGACGCTGAAGGAAAGGGTTTCTCCCTGGATGCCAAACCCTTGCGCCACCGGATTTTGGGGATTCGTGAGGTCCCACACCTGCACCTGGGAGGTTGGGGTGACCAACTGAAAAGTAACATTTGGTTCTGCTGTGCTTCCTAAACTTCTGAAAAATGTCTGTTGCTCATACAGTTGAAGTTTTCTGCTATAACTGAGCCAGACTTTGTTGAGATGGGCACTGCCTCTTTGAGCCTGGTATACTAAATTTACGGACAAATCATTCCCACTGATCTGAGCCGTATTTGTTTCGAACAACGCAGAAGCTCCCTTTCCTTTTTCATTATAAGTACCTTCCACGATGGGTTCTACCGGGAGGGTTCCCAGGCTAAAACCATTCAAAGACACATCCACAGTGGAAGAGGCTACCGATTTTCCTAGCACATCAGCAAATAGTTGCAACTTCGTATTGTCGGCAATGCCAGGAACCTGAAAGGTAAGCGTGATATTTTCACCGGCGTTGAGCGTTTCTCCATACCATTCACGGCCTGAGCCTCCGAGCAGGTTCACAAGATCGGCCTCATACGCAGCGTAATCTTCAAAAGTATTGATAAGAGAAAACTGACCTGGCACACTTTCTCGGGTGGCTATGCGCTTTCCCTGCTGCCGGTCGAAAGTGAGAAAATAATAAACCGTATCGCTGTATAGATTTTTTTCATATTTCAACTGGTATTGGTCTTCTTCCAGCTGGTATTGCAATTTGTCCGGTGATTGACCATAGAACAAAATATAGTCTGTTTCATCAAACCGGCCATCTTCACCGCCTACGACCTGGATGGCATTTTCAGGAGGGTCTATCATACGTGCGGAGCCCAGGCTCTGTGGAAGCATCCCTCCTCCTTTTCCATAGAGCTGAATTTGCTCCGGGTTTACCTGTGACAAAGGAATGCCCTGATCCTTGAGGTCTTTCCCAGTGATCTGATAAATTCCTGGCTGTGTAACGGCTATTTGATACCAGGTGCCTGAAGCCAACACAGCACTGTCCTGGGCTGCCACATACCCCCATGACAGAACATGCAACCAAACAGCCATCACAACCGCAACTTTATGTTTCAGCTTATCATTCATAGTGCTTGGCACCCGAATCCGGCAAAAATTACTATTGGTACGAAGAAAGGCTGTAATTATTGTTAGCAAATAAGGGAATGTATCTTTTCCAGAAATTAAGTTACCTGACAAAAGCACCGGCTGGATCAGCGTACAGCTTGTCAGGCATTGCTTCTTATTTCACTTCCTCAATTTCAAAGTCATAGCTTTCCATAATCAGGTTAGCCAACAGTTTCTGGCAGGCCAGCTCCACTTCCTCTGAGGCCTCCTCATACGTTGCTGCCTGCACCTGCATGGTGATATGTTTGCCAATACGCACGTCCTCAATATTTCTGAGCCCTAGATTACCCAAACCTAATTTAACGGCTTTCCCCTGGGGGTCCAGAATTTCTTTTTTCGGCATGATATTGATTTTTGCAAGGTACATCATAGTTTGACCGCTTTTGGATGATTGAAGTGCAAAAATAGAGAAAATGATGAATCTTTAAGGCTTTCCTCCACTTTTTGCCAAAGAATTCTGAATGATCGACAGGATCACATATAAAATGATAACCACGGGAATGGCCAGGGTATTTAAAACGAAGACCAATACCAGGGATAGGGCAATAAAGATATATTTCAACTTATTTTTTTTCCAGGTGAAGTTATCAAATTTGAAGGCCATCAGCTTGATGTTAGAGACCATGATGTAGGCATCCAGCATCGTCAGGACGATGAGAAACGTGGGAATGTTGATCAGCTCAATCACAAAATTCCGGGTGCTCAACGGCAGAGCGCTGATCAGCAGGGCACTGGCAGGAGTAGGTAAACCGATGAAACTTTGGGTCTGTCGTGTATCCACATTAAAGATAGCCAGCCGGAGGGCAGAACAGACAGCAATAAGAAAAGCTGCGTAAGACAGCCAGGCCATCTCTTCAGGCAATGAGGTTTCTAGCAGCACAAACATGATAAAAGAAGGTAAAAACCCAAAGCTGACCATATCAGCCAGCGAATCCAGCTCTCCACCGATGGAAGAATAAGCCCGTAGGGCACGTGCTGTCAGTCCATCGAAAAAATCAAACAAGGCGGCAATCCAGATACAATAGGAACCTATAGCCAGTTCCCCTTTGGCTACAGCCACCACACCCACACAGCCGCTCAACAGATTAGCCAGTGTCAGCCCGTTTGGTATATACCTTAGTTTCGTCAACAAATGGAAGGTTTGGTTTATTATGTCATTAATTATAAAACAATTGACAGAAAATTGTTTTTTTTACTCACATGTATGAAGTATCAGCAAAAATGTAGTATATTTTTTAATTCGCAAACTTCTGGCACGTGAAACCATGTTGGATTTTATCATTGTAGGACAAGGGTTGGCAGGGTCGGTGCTGGCTTTTACCCTGATTCGCAGGGGATGCAAGGGGATCGTGCTGGATCATGCCAAAGGCAACGGGGCCTCACAGGTGGCTGCCGGACTGTATAATCCCGTGACGGGCCGAAAAATGGTCAAAACCTGGAAAGCCGATCATCTCTTTCCCTTTCTGGAAAATTTTTACGCACAGGCAGAAAAAGAAACCGGCTATTCCTTTCTGTATCCTCAACCTATTTACCGCCCTTTTCAGGATGTGGAAGAACAAAATGACTGGATGGGCAAATCGAGCAATAATCACTTTGCTCCTTTCGTTCATCATGTAGCGAAAGAAAGCATGTTTGGGGAAGATATACATGACCCTTACGGAGGAATATTATTAAAACAATCCGGGTTTGTAGATCTTCCTGTATTTATCCAAGGCATCAGGCATTGGCTGCAAGCAATGAATAGTTATAGGGAAACCCTTTTCGACCCTCAGCAGCTGCAGATAGAAGGCGAAGCGGTCAGGTATCAGGAGTGGAAGGCACGCAAAGTGATCTTTTGTGATGGGACGGCCAGCGCTCGTCATCATTTTTTTGGTTGGCTGCCTTTCAGACCGGTTAAGGGGGAGCTACTCTATATTGCGCTGGAGAAACCGATTGAAGTGATTTATAACCGTGGTGTTTTTGTATTGCCTACCCCTCAGTTTTGTAAAGTAGGTGCTACGTATGACCACCACGATTTGAGCCAGGAAATTACAGCGAAAGCCCGTACGTATCTTTTGGAAAAACTTAATATATTGCTAAAATCTAAATTTGAATTGGTAGGTCAGGTGGCTGGAATCCGGCCAGCAACGCCAGACAGACGCCCCTTTGTAGGAATACACCCTGCCTATAAACCTATGGGCATCTTTAATGGTTTAGGCACTAAAGGGGTTTCTTTAGCGCCTTATTTTGCCAGTCAATTGGCTGACCATTTGTTGCAGGGGAAAGCCCTGGATGAGGAGGTGAATATCAGTCGTTATTTTCAGTTATACAACAGAGTTATTGCATAGATGTACTTAAGAACCATTTTTATCTTCTTTGTGCTACTTGTAACAGGTGTGGGTAGCATGGCCCAGATTTCCAAGGATCAGTATGGAAAAAACAGGGTTCAATACAAAAACTTTAACTGGCAGTTTTACAGTTCGGATAATTTCGATATCTATTTTTACGAAGGGGGACAGGATAATGCCCTCATTGCTGCCAAATACCTGGAAAAAGAGTTCGAACGTATCACCGACATGATCGGTTATGCGCCCTATTCCAAAACAAAAATATTCCTTTATAACTCTGTTAAAGATCTTCAGCAAAGCAATGTGGGCGTTAATGAAAGACTCTTTACGGTGAGTGGACAAACCAATTTTGTCAAATCTCAGGTAGAAATTGCCTATCCGGGAAACATGCTGGATTACAAAAATGAACTGGTGCTCCGGATTGCCGGAATGCTGATCAACGACATGATGTTTGGGGGCAGTCTGACGGATATGTTTCAGAGTGCCTATTTACTGAACCTTCCCGACTGGTTTATAGAAGGGGCCGCCCGCTATATCGCCGAAGGCTGGAACATAGAAATGGATGACTTCATACGGGATTTGTTCCATGAGAAGAAGAATGTAAAACTCTCCCGTCTGAACGAAGAAGAGGCGGCCATTGCCGGTCAGTCTGTCTGGAACTTTATTGCTACACGCTATGGAAGAAGCAGCATTTCCAACATTCTTAACCTGACCAGAATCATCAGAAATGAGGAAAGCAGCATTGTTAATACGTTAGGGATTCCCTTTAAACTGTTTATGCGGCAGTGGCAGGCGTATTACAATGAAATGTCGGTCCAAACCAATGAAGCCTATGTATTTCCCAATGAAGATAACAGAGTACGCCGGCGCAATCGCAAGGATTTTCAGTACAAAGATGTTGCCCTGAGTCCGGATGGCAAATACCTGGCTTACTCTGAAAATTACAAAGGAAGGTTTAAGGTAAAGGTAAGAGACATTAAAAGGGGAAAAACCAAGACGGTACATGTGGGGGGATACAAAGTGATCAATCAGGACATAGACCTGGAAGTTCCTTTGCTGAGTTGGAGCAGTAATCAGGTACTGGGGGTAATCAGTTATCTGCGGGGACAGAGCTACCTTTGGCTGTATGATGTGGCAGGCCGGGGCAAAAGGGAAGTCGAGCTCCGGCGGGTGAATCAGGTGAAATCCTTTACTTTTAACCAAAACGGCCGCCTGGCGGTGATGAGTGCCGACTTCAACGGTCAGAACGATTTGTTTGTCTACAATCCCAACCGGAATTCGCTGAACCGGCTGACCAATGATATTTATGACGACCTGAACCCCAGATTCATTCCCGAAACCAATAAGATTGTCTTCTCCAGCAACCGTCCGGATGATTCGCTCTACTATGAGGACAAAAAGGCCAGAGAGGTAGAATTAGGTCAGGATATTGGAGACAACTTCAATATTTTTGTACTGGATATGGACAGCGAAGATTCTCTGCTGTCCCGGGTTACCAACACCATCAGTAAAGATATCAAACCCATCCCCCGGGATGAGAACCACATTTTTTACCTGAGTGATCAACAGGGTATTTATAATCTATACCTGTATGACCTACAGGATAGTCTGTTCAACCAGGTCACCAACTTTGCCATCAGTATCCAGGATTATGATATTCATTTCGGCAACAAGACGATGTCTTATACCATGCTCTCTGACAAAGATGATTATTTATACCTGGAAGAAAACTTTGATTTCTCGCAGAATATTTTCACTCCGAAAACGCAAAGGCAGGAAGCCATTCAGGCACGCATTGTTTCCGACCGGCTCGCTAAATCCAGGGGGACTTCGCCTCAAACAACAGCAAGCGATTCTACCATGCGTCTTTCCCCTACTGAAACGGACAGCTTAGCGATTGTTACCGATAGTATCCCGAACCAGGTACTGCCCATGGATACCTTGCCCGATGCTTTACCAGTAGATTCGCTGGCCGACAATGTCATTGATACTGAAGATTATCAGTTTGAGGACTCGGAACCTTTGGAAGAAGGGATGATTGATACGGAAAATTACGTTTTTAATACGCAAGAAGCTGAGGATGTTTCTACGGATGATTACCAGTTTGAGGAAGACCTGCCCGAAGACAATAATGCCAACAACTCATTTCTGGCCCGTTACCGGAAACTACAGCGGGAAACCCGCATTGAAGGTCCCTATAATTACCAGACCCGCTTTAGTGCAGACAATGTGGTGACCTCTCTGGTGGTAGACCCTATCCGTAATTTTGGCTTCCATATGGAAGTTCAGATGAACGACATGCTGGAAGATCATCGTTTTCATGGGGGCCTGGTCCAATTCACAGATTTGCGAAGTGCCAGTGTTTTTGCGGAATATGAGTATCTAAAAAAAAGAGTGGATTTCAGTTTCCGTTATGAACGGGAGGGTATCTTCGAGGAATCCGACGACAGAAATGTGCAGAAATATACAATGAACCGTTTACAGGTGGGCGCTTCACTTCCTTTCAACGTATCCACCCGATTGGAAGTCACTCCCTTCGTTGCCAATACACACTATATAGACTTGGGCACTTTTGGTGCGACCCCCGTGGCAGCGGGAGAAAGCACCTTCTACTATGGCGGTCTGAAGGCAGGGCTGGTATATGACAATACCCTGGTGAGTGGTCTCAATAAATATGAAGGCACCCGGGCCAGTGCTTATGTCACCCATTATCAGGGGGTCAATGATCCGCAACGAAGCTTTTCCAATCTGGAAGTAGATGTCAGGCATTACCTGAAAATACATAGAGAACTCACCCTGGCCACCCGTGTGTTTTATGGAAACTTCTTTGGGACCCATCCTCAGCGCTATCTGTTGGGAGGGATGAATAACTGGCTCTTCAACAAGACGAATACCTCCGAAGTGGATGATCCGTTGACCATCAATCGAAATGAAGACAACAGTGATATACTGTTTCTGGAGTTTGTAGATATGAGAGGGTTCGATTATAACAAATTCAACGGAACAGATGTACTGACCTTCACGGCTGAGTTACGCTTCCCCATTATCCGGTATTTTTACCGGGGACCCATCAGTTCCAATTTTTTCAGAAACCTGGAATTCATCGGTTTTTATGATATTGGTTCTTCCTGGACAGGAGCCAGTCCTTTTAATGAGAAAAACAGTCTGAATACGGAAATTATTGACGAAGGAGGACCTTTCAGAGCAGAGATTCAAAACTTTAAAAATCCATGGCTGCAAAGCTATGGAGCCGGTGTCAGGACAGTACTCTTGGGGTATTATTTAAAATTTGATTTAGCTTATCCGATAGAAGACAATAAAGTAGCGGATAAACCTCGTTTCTATCTCACTTTAGGGTACGATTTTTGACATGTACCTTAACCAGTGTTTATCTATTTTTTCAACCAATAATCACATTATGAGGAAAGCTATTGTATTGTCTTTTATGCTCGCAGTAAGTACCTGTACTTTTGCGCAAATGGTCTCTGTAGGACCAAAAGTAGGTATCAGCCACTCCACGATCACTGTTGAGGGCGTAGATCGTATCAGTTCGGGTGACTCCTCGGTAGGTTTCCATGCAGGGCTCTTTGCCAGGTTTTCTTTTTTAGGATTTTACATACAACCGGAAGCTTTATTCACGTCTACGAAAGGAAGCATTACCATTGAAAACCCAGGCTCCACCACCGTGGATGCCGTACAGGAAATTACTTATAATAAGTTAGATGTACCCGTGATGTTAGGGCTTAAAGTGGGCGATATCTTCCGCATCAATGCGGGCCCTACCTTTAGTTTGCTCTTGGAAAATGATGCCCGAAGTAAAGGAACGGTGAGACAAATCAGTGAAAATTATAACAAGGCTACCGTGGGATATCAGATTGGATTGGGTTTCGATATCAGCCGACTGGTGCTGGATTTACGGTATGAAAATAATCTGAGTGCGCTGGGCAATGAAATAACTGTAGCCGGTGAAACCTTTGAAACAGATTTAAGAAACAGGCTTTTCATTCTGACGCTAGGGTATAAATTATTCCAATAACCCTTAAAAGCCGCTCACCAGCGGCTTTTTTTATGCCGCTTTATACCGGTTTGCTTTGCTTCCCCATTGAAGAAAGACCAGTGCAGCGATTCCCAATATCCCTCCTAACCCAAAGACCCAGAAAAACCGGTCTGTATTATTATCATAAATCCATCCCGACAGGAAAGCGCCTAAGCCAATACCAGCTTCCAGTGCGATGTACATGGTAGCCAACCCCCTGCCTCTGTGTTTTTCGGGGCTCAGATCAATGGTCCAGGCAAAGATGGTGGGTGTATTGATTCCTACAAATAATCCATACACTACTCCCGCCCATAGAAACAAAGGAGCATCCTGAACTGTGGCTAGCAATGCCATGCTGATAATCAGAATGCATGCAGCCACTTTCAAGACAGGTTCTCTCCCATATTTATCGGAAGCCTTGCCGGCAAAAAAACGAACCGCCACGGATGCCAGTGTAAAATAAGTAAAAAACAATCCCCGGTTGGCTACCCCCAGGTGGTCGCTCACATCCGGCGTAATCGTCAGCACAATTCCATAGGAAAACGTTGTCAGCAAAAGCACAATACAAGGCCGGATCACCGCAGGCTCTAGTATTTCCGAACGATCCAGCTTCAGCAACGACAGACGAAAAGATTGCCGGTCAATTAGCGTTTCCTTCATTCTGAACAAGATGAGAATAGACAGAATGGCGAGTACTGAAGAAGTATAAAACATGGCATGCAGAGAAGTAGCCTGGGCCAGCGTGCTTCCCAGGGCCGGACCACTGGCCATGCCCAGGCTGCCGCATAGTCCGAGAAAGCCCATGGCTTCTCCTCGGCGGGCAGCAGGTACCACATCTGCCACATAGGCCGAAGTGCCGGTCGGTTTAAAACCGGTAGAGAAGCCATGAAAAAAACGAACCAGTAAAAACAGGAATACGGTTTGTGCCAGTGGATAAAGAAAGCCACAGGCGAAACAGACAACGGCTCCAAAAATCATGACCGGAATTCGGCCAATCGTATCTGCCAGTTTGCCGCTGAAAGGCCGGGAAATTCCAGCGGTCAGTGTAAACAAAGCAATGATAAATCCCTTGTAGTCGCCCCCTCCCAGACTTTCCAGATAAGAAGGCAACTCCGGAATAATCATGTTAAAGCTGGAAAAGAACAGGAAAGAGCTAAGACAGAGAAGACCGAATTGCAGTGTATAAAAGCTTTGTTTGTAAGCCATGAATAAATGATAATACTATTGGTGAGCAGGGCAAAAGTAAATATTTTATAAGAATAAATTTTACCGGTAACCGGAGAACACAATGGATGAATAAAAGTTAATACAGTATAGAATGAATAGTAACTCATTTTTTATGTTAGGAATATTCTATAAACTAAAATTTTTTGTATTATGAAGAGATTAGAAGGAAAGAAGATAGCCATTTTAGTAGCGAACGGTTTTGAACAGGTAGAATTAACCAAGCCGAAACAAGCCTTGGAAGAGGCGGGCGCTACTACGCATATCGTTTCTCCTGAGAAAGATAAAGTGAAAGCATGGGATGAAACCAACTGGGGCGATGAGTTTGAAGTGGATGTCCTGCTGAACGAGGCTTCTGCTGAGGATTATGATGGTTTGGTGTTACCGGGCGGACAACTCAATCCTGACTTTTTGAGAGTGAATGAAAAGGCAGTCCGTTTTGTGAAGTCATTTGTTGATCTAGGTAAACCTATCGGAGCCATCTGTCATGGTCCCTGGACTCTGATAGAAACCGGTATGGTCAAAGGCAGGAAAATGACGTCCTACCATTCCATCAAGACAGACCTCCGCAATGCGGGTGCCCATTGGGTGGATGAAGAAGTAGTGGTAGACCAGGGATTGGTTACCAGTAGAAAGCCGGATGATATCCCTGCTTTCAACAAAAAAATTATTGATGAATTTGCCAAGGTGGGTGAATCCGCTCATGTGTGAGACTAGCGGTGTACAGTAAGCGCGACCCACGGCAAATGTGTTGAGAAAGCGTAGGAAGATTTCCTACGCTTTCTTATTTTATTGAGCCATCAGATAGGCTTTGATAAAATCGTCCAGATCGCCATCCAATACCGTTTGCACATCGGTTCTTTCCACACCCGTGCGGGTATCTTTGATCAGCTTGTAGGGATGCAGCACATAATTCCGGATCTGAGAGCCAAAGTCAATTCTGTCTTTCGTACTCTCAATGGCATCACGCTCTTTATTGCGTTTTTCAATTTCCAACTGGTAGAGCCTGGATTTTAGCAGTTGCATCGCTTTCTCTTTGTTCTGCAACTGGGATCGCTCCTGCTGACATTCCACAATAATCCCGGAAGGCGCATGCCGTAACCGGACTGCCGTTTCTACTTTATTAACATTCTGACCGCCTGCCCCACCGGAACGATATGTTTCCCAGGTGATATCTGCCGGGTTAATCTCAATATTGATGGTGTCATCTATCACAGGATACGCGAACACGGAAGCAAAAGAGGTTTGTCTTTTACCATTGGCATTGAAGGGTGAAATTCTGACCAGGCGGTGTACCCCGTTTTCAGACTTCAGATAACCAAAGGCAAATTCCCCGTCAATTTCCAGAGAAACTGATTTCAATCCGGCGGTATCTCCCGGCTGATAATCAATCTGTTTGACGGAGTACCCACTTTTTTCTGCCCACATGATATACATACGCATGAGCATTTCCGCCCAATCCTGGCTTTCCGTTCCGCCGGCTCCTGAGTTAATTTCTAACACGGCACTCAGTTGGTCTTCTTCCCCGCTAAGCATTTTTTTGAACTCCAGCGCTTCTATAGGCTCCAAGGCCTTCTGGTATTCTTTTTTGATATCCTGCTCACTGACCTCGTCCATCTCATAAAACTCATATAAGGTTTCGAGGTCTTCATAAGCGGTCAGGGCTTTTTCAAACTGGTTGGTCCAGCCTTTTTTACTCTGAATACTCTTCATCACCTTCTCTGCCTGCTCTGAATCTTGCCAGAAGTCAGGCTGAGTGGTAAGCGCTTCTTCTTCTTTGGTCTCTTCTACTTTTTTATCGTAGTCAAAGATACCTCCTCAAGGCCTCTAATCTGGCCTTCAGATCTTTCAATTGATCTTTTGTCATGGGAATGTGATTATTAAAACTTGTACAAATCAGAAAGGTGACCAACCAGGGCTGGTCATTATTGTATGTAACTAACAATTTAGCTTTTCTCAGACGCTGACTATCCACCCAAACTTATCCTCTGCTCTTCCATGTTTAATGTCTTCCAGCTCTTTCAGGATTTTAAGGGAAAGTTTTCGTCCTTCAACGGGTGGTAATTCGTAATCGGTACCCTGGTAGCCAATGGCCTGGATGTGGGCTACCGTTGCGGCGGTACCGGCCCCGAAAGCTTCCTGTAAAGTGCCCGACTGAATCGCTTCCAGAATTTCATCCACACTTACTTTCCTTTCTTCCACTTTTACGCCCCAATCCCGGGCTAGGGTCAGGATGCTATCGCGGGTGATGCCTTCCAGAATGGTGCCACTGGTAGGCGGCGTCACCAGCACGTTGTTGATCACCAGCATGATATTCATGGTACCGGCTTCTTCAATAAAGGTGTGGTTTTTACTGTCGGTCCAGATCAGTTGGTCGTAGCCCTGTTGGGCAGCCAGCCTGGCCGGATACAATGAGGCGGCGTAATTGCCTGCCGTCTTGGCTGCGCCAATGCCACCCTCTGAAGCCCTGACAAATTTCATTTCAATTTTTACCCTTACCGGCTTGGCGTAATAACCTCCTACCGGACTGGTAAAGATCATGAAACGATAAGTATCAGAAGGTCTGACCCCAATGTACTCATCAGCAGCATACATAAAAGGACGGATATATAAAGAAGTGCCGGGCCGGTCAGGGATCCACTGAGCATCCAGTTTAACCAGTTCGGTCAGGCCGGATAAAAAAACTTCTTCCGGTATCTCAGGCATGCACATACGAACGGCTGATCTGTTGAAGCGCTTGGCATTCATGTCAGGCCGGAAGATCAGGGCACCCCCCTGGCTCCCTTTGTAGGCTTTCAAACCTTCGAAAATGGTCTGACCATAATGCAAGGTGGCATTGGCAGGGCTCATCCGAAGGTAATCATAGGGCACAATCCTGAAATCGGTCCATTGCCCCTCCAGATAATCTGCGATGAACATGTGATCAGAATAGTGTTTACCAAAAGCAATATTATTGAAGTCAACTTCAGCAAGGCGCGTCTGCTGCGTGGTTTTTATGTTGATGTCAACAGTTTGTATCATGGCCATTTTTTTAAAAAAGTCTCCAAAATTATCAATTAATTTACCGATTTACAAGCCTGCCTGGCGTGCTGCCAACAGAATGATAAGGGGTTTGTACGCATTATTTTAACACTCAATTCCTCAAGAAGGTTGTTATTTGTTTTTTTTCAGTGCGTTGCTTTTGTCACCTGCGTATCTGCACATGTGCCATTATACGGAAGAATACGACCTATGGCTGATTTTAAAAAGCTCAAATTATATTTATATTCGCTACAATCTGGCTTGTAGCCCTATTCCTCTCAACCCCTTGTTTCATGATTAACAAGACATCAACCCGGCTGCTTTCGTTGGACCTGTTCCGGGGTCTTACCATGTTTCTGTTGGTAGCAGAGACCACTGAATTTTATCATCTGCTCCAGGAACATACCCGGGAAGGTAGCCCGGGTCATGCCATTGCCACACAATTTCATCACCATCCCTGGAACGGCCTTCGTTTTTGGGATCTGGTACAGCCTTTCTTCATGTTTATCGTGGGCGTAGCCATGGTTTTTTCCCTGCAAAACAGAATACAAAATCCCGGTGACTGGTCGTCTGCCACCCGTCATATGATCCGCCGTTGTATCATTCTTTTCTTCCTAGGAGTGTTTTTGCATTGTGTATATAGCCACCAGCTGGTCTGGGAACTCTGGAATGTGCTGACGCAGCTGGCTTTCACCATCCTGATCGCCTTTTTTCTTTTCAAACAGCCCTTACGCATACAGATCATAGTTTCTTTTGGTCTGCTGGTACTGACAGAAATTTTCTATCGTTTTCTCAATATTGACGGATTTGAGCAGCCTTTTGTACAAGGAAAAAATTTTGGCTCCTGGATGGACTTGGTCACCATGGGCAAACTCAACAACGGAGGTTGGGTTTTTATCAACTGGTTACCTACTGCCGCTCATACGATCTGGGGTGTGGTAGCCGGTAAAGTGTTAATAGGCAAACGAACAGAACAAGATAAAATCAAGCTGCTTGTCATCGCCGGTCTGACAGGATTGCTCCTGGGCTACGGGCTGGACTGGCTGGGCATCACCCCCATCATCAAAAGAATTGCCACTACTTCTTTTGTTATTGTCACGGGAGGATGGTGTCTGCTGGTATTGGCTTTGTTTTATTGGTGGGTAGATGTAAAAGGAAACAGAAGAGGTGTTTTCTTTTTCAGTGTAGTGGGCATGAACTCTATCTTTATTTACCTTTTTACGCAAACCATAGGCTATCAATGGATCAACGATTTCGCAGCCATTTTCTCCCATGGGGTTTTGAGCTGGTTTCAGGCGAGTGAAGTCGCCAAACTCTTCACAGCTTCCCTAGCTGCCTTAGCCATCGACTGGTATCTTTGTTACTGGCTGTATAAGCACAAGGTTTTTATCAGGGTCTAGGAACAGCCTTCCCCTTGTTTACAAAGCCACAGGATCTGCCACACGCCTATCATGATCATAATCCTGACGTGGACTCCAGTCCCAAACGATGATATGCCAGGTTTCTCCGTCCGAAGCCGTATATTCTTTTAGCAGGGTGAAACCAACTTTCGAATGTGCCCGCAGCGAACGGGTATTGCTGATGGCTACTTCTGTGATGACAAAGTCAAACTTTTCCTGACATTGCTTTTTCATATACTCATACAATCCGGCAAAGACACCCTGACCCCGAAAAGCTTTGTCAATACAAATTTGACCCATCACTACATAAGCCGCCTCGGCCAATCCTTTACCCGCATAAGAGAGTCTGTCAATTTCTTCAAACATGGGAATAAGAATGGGAATTCTTTCCCTGAATGATTTCAGCATCACCAGCGCATAGCCAATCACCTGATTTTGGGATTTAGCTATCACGTGGGGATAACGCTCATGCATGGCCTCCAACAATGTCAGATCATGCCGGACAGTGACAAAACCTTGATCCCTTTTTTCATCCGCTGCTATGGCGTCCGGAAGATTTTTTTTCTGCAACGCCAGGATTTGCTGTAAATCCTCTCGGGAGGATGTCATCTGATAGGTAATCATAGGATCAATGATATTTCATGATACTCTCCTGCTTATCATACTGTTTCTAATGGCTGAAGGTAAAAAAAAAGCGGGAAATTCCCGCTTGTGTTTATTAATACCTGCTGTTGAATCGTCTGTTGTTATCTCCTCGATCTTCGCGTGGTCTGGCTTTTTTTACTACGATTTCGCTACCATCAAATTCTGTTTCATCTAATTGTTCAATGGCTTGAAAAGCATCTTCTTCATTGGGCATTTCTACAAATCCGAATTTTTTAGAGAAACCTGTTTCTCTATCGATAATTACTTTAGCGGAAGATACTTCGCCAAATTGACCAAATAGCTCGTTTAAATCATCATCTGTGGTGTTTGAGCTTAATTTTGCAACAAAAATGTTCATTGAAATAAAATAAATTGATTATAGAATAAATAATTGAAATACAAGACATTAAACCGGGGGAATGAGTGTGATGAGAGGTAAAAAATTAACTTTAATATTCCAGGCATCAAATTCAGGCATTGCCGCCCGTATTACTTTGAAGGTTATTTTGATTAAAATAATTCCATAGCATGCTTTTTTTCTCTATAAATGAAAATATTCTTTGTATTACAACGCCATACCCTGCTTCCTATCTCTAAAAGGCTCAAGTCGTTAAATTTGACGCACTATTTAAATTCACTAAGCAGATAATTCACTTTGAGCTTTGTTTCCACGTAATAATTATCATCTACCTGAAAAGTGTTAGGATCCGACAGCTGCAGGGATATAGACTGAGGTTCACGGGTGGGATATACCATTTTCCACTGATCATCCCCTACTTTGATCGTCACAGGCATATCAAAGTGCTCTACTTCCGCTTCCCAGGCATACACCAGTATTTGCTCCTCTCCTTTGACTTCTATCTGTGCTTTGAACACCGGCAAAGCTGTTTTTTGGAGGTATTGCGCAAAGACATGGGTAAAATCCCTTCCCAGGGTACGGTTCATAAACTGGGTAATGGTAGTATAGTCCACGATGCAATGCCGAAAAGTGGTGTTCATTTGACGAAGCATCGCAAACCATTTTTCGTCGCTACCACAGGCATGCCTTAACGTATTGAGCATCAATGCCCCTTTCGGATACATATCTCCCGATCCGGGCTGGTTCACACCATAAGGACCTTGCACGGGTTTGTCTAATTTCACCTCATACTTTTTGCCACGCATGTATTCCATGGCTGCCTCATAGCCGAACCGGCATTCTGCATAAATAGCTTCGGCATAAGCCCCAAAACTTTCATGAATCCACATATCGGCCACATCGGCAGAAGTGATGCTATTGCCAAACCATTCGTGGGCTGTTTCATGGATAATGATAAAATCAAACCAAAGACCTACCCTGGAAGAGGCCCGCAGTCGATACCCATTCTGAAAGTAATTGCCATAGGCCACGGCTGACTGGTGTTCCATACCCGGATGGGGTGATTCTACCAGTTTATAGCCGTCTTCGGGAAAAGGATAAGGTCCAAAGTAAGACTCAAAGCATTCCAGCATGGGTTTTACCTGTTCGAACTGCCGCTTGGCTTCCTTGAGATGATAGGGCAACACATAATAATCCAGACTCAGGCTTTCCTGGCCACGGGTATACTCCTCTTTGAAATGCGTGTAGTTACCAATGTTCATGGTTACATTGTAATTATTGATAGGATTGCCCACAAACCAGTCGTAACGTGTCCAGTGATCATCTATTTTTTCTACGTTTCTCAAACGCCCATTTGAGATATTTTTTAGTGCCGACGGCACGGTAATACTGATCAGCATACTGTCTGGCTCATCAGACTGATGGTCTTTGTTGGGCCACCAAACGCTGGCTCCTAACCCCTGACAGGTCACTGTCACCCAAGGGTTACCCTCCTCATCCTGATTCCAACCCACGCCTCCATCCCAAGGGGGTTTGAGCGCTACTTTGGGAGGTCCTGCATAGTTCACCTTGATTTTTCTGGTATCGCCGACCCGCAGAGCGGATGTAAAATTCACAAAGAAAGCGTATTCTTCTCTTTCTACAGGCAATGACTGGCCGTTTTCGTCTAACACCTCCTGAACCGTGAGCTGCGGGAACAAATCCAATTGAATCCTGTCGGAGGGTTCTTTCACCGTAAAGGTGATCGTATTTGAACCTTCAATAAAATGTTTTTCAGGGTCCACTTTTACGTCCAGGTGATAAAATCTGACGTCAAAACAGGTTCTTTCGGGACCTAATGAACCTCTGAGGGTATCGGCCCTGGTAAATTCTTCTGATGTTACCAGTAAGGGAGACGTCAGGCTGTCCGTATTGTTCTGAGCCTGCACACCCAGGCCCAACAGGAAAAAAAAGACAAGAAACCTGAGGGGGTTACCAATGGAGGTCATGCTGATCCGTACATTATTTGATAAGTGGGCAAGATAACGCCACTTTCGTATTTTTTTAAATCTAACAGTTTTAAATTAATGTGTTTCTTGCTATTTCCAAAAAGGGAAATGCCCTGGCCTATCATCACCGGATTAATTTTCAACACAAGCAAATCTAGCAAAGCATGATCGAGTAAGGTGCCGGCCAGCTCCCCTCCGCCACAAAGCCATATTTTCTTATCTGTCGTCTGTTTTAGGTTCCTGATGAAGGGAACGGGATCATCCTTTACGAGTGTCACCTCTTCGTTGGATTCAAAATTCATGCTTTTGGAAAACACATAATGCTTGATGCCTTTGTAGCCGGGTTCACCGGGTTTCAATCCGTATTGAAAGCCATAAGCATAGGTTTTACTACCCATAAGCACGATGTCATATTGATTGATATGGTTGATGAAATCAGGCACATGATCTCCTTCGTACAAAAATACCGATTCGTTGGCATTGCCGTGCACATCAGCGATAAAGTTATCCAAGGTGGTGGCTACATGGTATACAACTTGTCCCATTTTTGTCTGGAATTAAGTGAAGGCCTGGTATCTTTTTTTGTACGACAATAAAAAGATTGAGTTGGCCCGATAGGATCAGGAAGTTTGCGCTAACGCCTTTCATTTGAATCTTAGAGAGCTTTCCACTCGATCTACCCATAAACGATACATATGCACAGAGGGGTGAAGCTCATCCTGGGTCAGCAAAAGGGAATTGTGTGAGGCTTGTCGGGAAATATCAGTAATATTTACATAATGTACCCCTTCCCGGCGGGCTATCGTTTCGTTCACGGCGTTATAGGCATTGATCTCATCAAAGATACGGGGAGGGTTTTTTTTCCGCGCAAAGGGCGTCACACTATAATCAGGAATGGAAAGAACCAATATTTTTTTTGGCTGGTTCCGGTTGAGGGCCAGTGCCTGATAGAGGAGCATTTCAAACTCTATACTGTATTGCAACAAGCTCATTCCACGGTATTGATTATTAACTCCTATGAGCAAAGAGACCCAATCATAAAAATGCGACATCCTGGCTTTTTCAATAGCCTCCATCAGCTCTTGGGCGGTCCAGCCTGTTTGAGCGAGATAATCCGGTGAAGTCCATTTCATCCTTCTGGCCAATAAAGCTGGCCAGCGTTCATGTTCAGCCACACCTTCCCCGATTGTGTAAGAATCTCCCAAAGCAAGCAGAGTGGGTAGAGGGTCCATGATATGGTATTGTCATCAAAGTTGGTTAAGCGTTTCTTTCATTTTTTTGGGAAGTCCTGATACAACCAGTTGATAGGAATCAGTAATCCACTGTGCTAAGAGCCTATCGCCTATGCTTCCGTCCATCAGTATAGTGTTCCAGTGCTTTTTATTCATATGATAACCGGGCTGTACGGCAGGGTACTGCTCTCGTAAAAGAATAGCCTCTTCCGGATCACATTTCAGATTGACACTTTCGAACAATTCCAGATCGGTCAGGGCAAACATTTTACCCATTACCTTAAAAACCAGTGTGTCTTCCCCAAAGGGTAATTCTTCGGTGACACCCTTTTTGGACAGGCAAAATTGCCGGAACGATTCAATATCCAATTAAAATATATGTTTGATGATCAGGAAGATAATGCCCAGTAGAAATACAATAATAGAAATTTTGTTGATACCATGCATCATCCTCAGGTTGAAGTTGGTCTGACGATTCGGATCTTTTTTTCGGAAAAAGTATCCAAACAGTTCTCCCATGGAGAAAAACTCTCTGACATCATTTCTTTTCTCTTCAGTAGGCTGGTGATTCTCACTCATGTTCATATCATAACAGATCTAAAGGTTCTGTATTACAACAAAAAAAAGGAGAAATGTTTCCCAAAGAAACTATAAATATTGAATGATAGAATGCAGGTTGGAAGAATGAGAGAATGCTTAAATATTACCACACAACCCTAAACTTAGAACTCAGAACTTAGAACCCAGAACTAAGAACTAAATAGTTTGGGGCTCCAGCCACCGGCCATCTTCCCGGATCAGTTCAATCAGTTCATCAACGGCTTTTGCAGAAGGTACACTGCGCTTGACAACCGTCTGCCCCCGGTACAAGGTGATTTTTCCCTTTCCGGAACCTACGTACCCGTAATCGGCATCGGCCATTTCTCCCGGTCCATTGACGATGCATCCCATAATACCTATCTTCACTCCCTTCAGATGATCGGTCCTTTTTCGAATCATAGCCGTGGTTTCCTGTAAGTCAAAGAGTGTCCGCCCACAGGACGGACAGGAAATATATTCCGTTTTAGACATACGAGTGCGGGCAGCCTGTAATATACCGAAAGAAATCATGTTATGACGGGCGATTCTTTTTAGTTCTTCTTCTTTGTCTGCTACTTCATGCCTTTGTATGCTGAGCATCACACCATCGCCAAAGCCGTCGATCAACAATCCACCCATATCGGTAGCCGAATACAAGGTGAGCCTTTCTTCATCCAGGGCATCGTATTTTCTCAGGATCATGACCGGTACATCCAGTTGCTGTTCGACCAAGGCAAAGAAAAAGCGGCGTTGCTCCGCCAGGCCATGTGCATTGTCAGTGTCCAGCAACACGACCACTGTGGAGTCTTCTCTCAAGACAGACAGCAGAGGATCGCTCCATTCATGCAACGACACTTTCAGAAAGTTAAGGGTAGGATGCCGTTGTTCTGAAGCCAACCATTGCGGTAGCGTGAGCAAAGGATATTTGTTTACCTTGTCAGGTGAAGATAACCAGACATCATAATCCCGGATTTCTTTGAGCCCATTGGGCAGCATGAATTCTACAGGATGCTGACCGGAATAAATATAATCACATCCCTGGTCATTCATTGTCCACTTATCCGGTTCGGGCAGATAAAAATGTCCGATCGATTTAAAATCCTTGTATTCCCAATGCGATACCCTGCTGACATCCGTAATGACTCTGGGCACCTGATCTCCGCCAATATTCAGAACTTCACGACTTTTCCTTCGGCTATAGCTGTAGGGGTCTTTGGGAATCACTTCCAAGGGCATGATAGGAGCATGACCTGCCCTTTGTTCGTACCGGTTGACCAGATGATAGCCTACGGGCACTTCGTATTCGGGTTCTTCCGTCAGAGAAACCCGTACGGTATCGCCCAGCCCATCTTCCAGCAAAGTGCCAATACCCACCGCCGATTTGATACGGCCATCTTCCCCATCACCTGCCTCTGTTACGCCCAGGTGCAGCGGATAAGGTTGCAAGCCTTCTTCCTCCAGTTTCTGTACCAGCAGCCGATAGGCTTGTACCATCACCTGGGTATTGCTGGCTTTCATAGAGATCACAAGATCGTAATAGTGCAGGTCTTCACAAATCCGAATAAATTCCAGGGCAGACTCAACCATACCCAGGGGCGTGTCGCCATAGCGGCTCATGATTCTGTCAGACAATGAACCATGATTGGTACCTATGCGCATGGCTGTGCCATATTCTTTACAGATATTGACCAGAGGAATAAAACGCTCCCGGATACGCTCCAATTCAGCCAGGTAGGTGCTATCGGTGTATTCTATGGTTTCAAAACGCTTCTTGTCGGCATAGTTCCCAGGGTTGATCCTGACTTTCTCTACGATACGGGCGGCCAGTTCAGCAGCATTGGGAGTAAAATGAATATCGGCCACCAGGGGAGTATGATACCCTTGCTGCCGCAAGCCTTTTTTGATCTCTTCCAGATTTTGGGCTTCTTTCAGACTGGGAGCAGTAATACGCACATATTCACATCCAGCGTCAATCATGCGAATTGCCTGCGCAATGGATCCCTGGGTGTCCATGGTATCAACGGTCGTCATAGACTGCACACGAATGGGATGAGACCCGCCTAAAGGTACTTCTCCAATGTGTACCTCCCTGGTTTTACGGCGGGAGTACGTCGTCAGACTGTTACAATATTTTTTAAAAGCAGAAATTTCTGAAGCCAGCGTCAACATAATTTTCGGGAATGTCCTTTTATTTTTAGCTGCAAATTAAGGCAAATAATAGTAATCTATAAGAAAAACTTATTTCAGGGAAGAAAGTTAAAAACTGGCTATTCCTGAAACCAGAACATGCCTTTTCAACCTGCCGTTGGATAAGTTACCGTATATTTTGCTCACCCCTCAAAGATCCCCTAACTGTGGCCGGATGACCATTTCTTCCACAACGGCCCTATCCGACAATCTATAGGCAGCCATTACCATTTCAGCCACATCCTCTGCTTTCATAAAGCGTTCTTCCGGCAAATCAGTTCCCTTCCAGCTATCGGTAAAGGTAGCCCCCGGTATCACGGAAGTGACCCGTACCTGGTAGGGTTTCATTTCTGCTCTCAACACTTTACTCATGCCCAATAGTCCGAATTTTGAAATACCATAAGAACCTCCGTTTTCGTAGGCTGTGATACTAGCCGTTGAGCATATATTAAAAATGTGCCCGCTCTTTCTATCTTTCATACCCGGGACGAGCCTTTTGGTGAGGTAGTAGGCACTATAAAGATTGGTTTCAATCATCGTTTCCAGAACTCCATCTTCCTCCATATGGATTTGTCCGGGTGTAAAAAGTCCGGCATTATTAACCAGTACTTCCACCGGTATTTCTTTCTGGAGAATCCAGGAAGCAAAATCAAGAACCTCCTCCCTGATAGCCATATCGACGGGTCTGATAAAAAATTCAATATCCGGAAAAGTAGTGGTTACCTCCTTTTGAAGCTGGTATAGATCATCCTGATGCCGGGCACAGGTGGCAATGCTCAGTCCTTCGGCGGCAAAGCCTTCTACCAAAGCTTTTCCGATGCCTTTTGTGCCGCCGGTAATAACAGCAAGCTTTTTCATCCGTTAATACATTTATTGTTTAACTTCAACAGGTTTTTTGTTCTCCCACAAAGTAATTTACTTTGAACAACTATGCAATTTTTCTAACTATGCAACACTTATGAAAAGTATAGGATTATATATCATTTTTATCGGCAGTATGTTTTCACAAAGGGAAAGTTTTAAAACCTATGTGAAACGAACCATTGATGAAGCCATTCTGATCGGTATCAATTCTCTGACGCTGGTAGCTATTATTTCCACCTTCATCGGAATGGTGACGACCGTACAGACCGCTGCCAACCTGGTGAGTCCCTTTGTGCCCGAGTCGGTCATCAGCACGGTTGTCAGGGATATGACCATTTTAGAATTAGCCCCTACCATTACTTCCATTGTACTGGCAGGCAAAGTAGGCTCTAATATTGCCGGTGAACTGGGTACCATGCGTATTACCGAACAGATAGACGCTTTGGAGGTAATGGGTATTAATTCTTCTTCTTACCTGGTTTTTCCTAAAATTGCAGCGGCCATTATCATGTTTCCGCTGCTGGTTATTATAGCCGGCTTCCTTTCTATTTATGGGGGTTATCTGGTGGGTACCTTCACAGGTGTTATTACCGGTGAGGATTTTGTTTACGGTCTCCGACTGGATTTTCGGACCTATAACGTATTTATGGCTATCGTAAAATCATTGGTTTTTGCTTTTCTTATTTCTTCTATTTCTTCCTACAAAGGATTTTTTACACGAGGAGGTGCTTTAGAGGTAGGACAAGCCAGTACCAGCGCTGTTACTAACAGTTGTATTGCCGTTTTATTAGCCGATTATCTCATCGCCGAACTTTTATTATAGGCTGCGCCCTTACATTTTTATGATAGAAATTAAAAATATCTCTAAATCTTTTGAAGGCAGAACGGTGTTAGACGGTATCAGCGGCATTTTTGAGCAGGGAAAAGCCAATCTGATCATTGGCTCGAGCGGTACGGGAAAAAGTGTGCTGTTGAAATGTATAGTGGGACTGGTGCGCCCTGATACGGGTACGATCTATTACGATGGTCGTGACTTTACCAACGCTGATAAAGACATGAAAACGGAGATCCGGCGAGAAATCGGGATGCTATTTCAGGGAGTGGCTTTGTTCGACTCCATGAATGTGGAAAGAAACGTAAAGTTCCCCCTGGATACTTTGACAGTCATGCCGGAGGATGAAAAACTGGATCGGGTAAACTTTTGCCTGCAAAGGGTAGGCCTGGAAAATGTCAACAAAAGAATGCCCTCTGAAATCAGTGGGGGTATGAAAAAAAGAGTTGGGATTGCCCGGGCCATCGTCAACGATGTAAAATATCTTTTCTGTGATGAGCCTAATTCAGGGCTCGATCCTCAAACTTCTATCCTAATTGATGAGTTGATCAAAGAAATTACCGTAGAATTCAATACCACGACCATTGTGGTTACCCATGATATGAATTCAGTGATAGGGATAGGCGACAAAGTCATGTTTCTGTACAAAGGAAAAAAACTCTGGGAAGGCAGTAATACCAACATTCTGGACACGGAAGTGCAGGAATTGAGAGATTTTGTATTCGCCAACAAACTAGTAAAGCACGTTACCAAAGATTAAAAATTAGACCCATGGAATCTTTAGAATTAGAAGCTACCAATACCACACCTCATGTACGATTAAATGCGGAAAGCGGGGTCATGGACTTTGAAGGTGTGTCTGATGAAGTTGACGCATTAGGATTTTATTATCCCGTAATACAATGGGTAGATACTTATCTGGCCTCACCACAGACGGTCACTACCTTAAACCTCCGTTTCAAATATTTCAACACAGCTTCCTCCAAGGCTTTGTTTGAAATCTTTAAGAGATTGAACGAACTGAAAAAGAAAGGAGGCGCCGTCAACATCAATTGGTTCTACCAGGAAGGCGATGAGAGCATCAAAGAGGATATTGAATATTTTAATGACCTTACCAGCCTTCCGATCAATGTGGTGGCCACTTCCTCCTAACAGTCGAGCAGGCTATCTTTTTATTGCTTTATGAAACGATGGCTGACCACAGGCGTTTTGGCTGGTTTGCTGCTGCCATTTATTTTGCAAACCACGCTGTATCCTTTCTTCAGGTTTGGTATGTTTGCAGAACCAGTCCGGTATGACATACAACAGGAGCAGTTTGCCCTCCATTACCAGGTGAGTGAACAAACCACGCTGCCTGTGCCAGAAGCAGCCCTGAAAGTAAAAAAGAGCACCCTTGATTATTTATTGAGAAACTATTATTATCGTCAGGAAAGCGAGCTGTTTTTACAACGGGCCTCCCTGTTACTACCCGACACATTTGGCACCTACCCGCTGGTCATTCTCCGGATTATGGAAAAGGATACTACTTATATTAAACCTAAAACTATTCAGTGAAAAAAAAGGTTAGCTGGTTTCTCCTTTTGTTATTGCCTGTTATCCTGTATGCTTTCATATTCAGAGAGTATGTCACCTTAGCGTATCAACACAAAGCCCCTTCCTGGTTTCAACAGCTGATCCATTCCCTATACCCCCGGTTTGAAGTTGAAAAACACAGATTCCATGTTGATTTTTTTCTTGCGAAAGCCGATCAGGTCATCCTGCGATATGCTTTAGTCCTGTTGTTCCTTTCATTACTCAGCCTATGGCCGCAGAAGGGTCACTTCATGCAAAGCCTGGTCAAGCCTTACTCCTATCTCCACTACCGTCGACTAAGCCTTCTGTTTTATTCAGGTCTGCTACTCTACACCTGGGATTGGGTATTGGATTTTCCTTCCCTCATCGCTTTAGAACCCTTTTACAAACCGGTTTTATTTTATGACGTCTTGGACATACAGATCCCTGCATTAGCGTGGCTTCAGGCAGCCTATGGACTTTATATCATTGCTATCGGACTGGTCATGATGAATTACTTTCCTGTCATCGCAGCCAGTATAGCCGCTTTTTTTCTCCTTCTTTTTCAAGGATATTTCCTGTCTTTTGAAAAAATCGACCACGGCTATTCTACCCTGACTTACGCCACGCTGTTGATGCCTTTTCTGCTTTGGGAGGTACAAAAAGAAAGAAAACAGGATGCTAACTTTTTTGCCATCAAGTCCTGGTCTCTGTTTTTAATTCAATGCATGATTGCCGCAGTGTATTTTCTGGCCGGATGGGAGAAAGTGCTGACCAGTGGGTGGCATTGGGCCAGTCAAAGTACCTTCCAGACCTATTTATCCCTCCATCCTACTCCCCTCAGCCAATTCATTGTACAACAACCGGTCCTGAGCACGCTACTCCCCCTTTTGATACTCTTGTTTCAGTTTGGATTTATAGCCATCTTTTTTTTTCCAAAACATCAAGTGCTTTTCCTGCTAGGCGGTGTGCTTTTTCATGTAGGCACCAAGTGGGTGATGGATATAGGCGGCTGGATCAGTCCGTGGATTTTTGTCTATATTTTCTTCATCCGCTGGGAAGGAAAATACTTCAGGACAAAATTGTCGAACCAGGGTTTGCAGCCTCTCAGGGACAGGTAAAGCAAAAAAGGTAGAAAGGCTGCTTTGTACCGCATCAGGGTACCAAAAGTGGGTGAAGACAGGGCCAGAAAAACAGATAATGCGGCGATGTAAAAAAGTGTAGTACCTACTAAAAGTCTTTCTCCAATCTTTATTTTCTTTCGGATGAAGGCATACCCTGCACCTGCTGTAATTAAAAGCAACAAACAGTTTTCTAGACCTGTCAACGCATGTAAGAAGGTGATTCCATCTCCCGGGAGCGGACGGAACAAACCTGAAAAGAAGGCCAGGGGCAGATTGAGCATGATACTACCCCAGGAAGGTTGTAAATCCCAAAAATGAATGGCATTTTCCCATTGAGTGGCCTGTAGCATCAGGTTATGGTTTTTCACCAAAGCCTGTAGAAAATTGACAGCATATAGATTAGGATGTATCCAGGTAGCCGCGAAAAGCAATACTATCAGAGTCAGGACCATACCTATCTTATGATAGCTATGCCTAAAATTCATACGATAAAAAACAGCCAGAAATAAGAGCAGCGGCACCAACACTGCGGCATAATAATACTTCAGTGGCCATAACAGCAAGGCACCTATCATAAAAACCGCAGCCTGAAACACAATTATTAATCTATTTTCCTTGTTTTTGATCCATTCAAGCACCAGAGAGACCATCAAGAAAATGAGCCCTACGGCCATACTTTCTTTCAAGAGGCCAGCACTCCAGAAGACAGCAGAGGGATAAAAGAAAAACCCGATAGCCACGGCCCTGGAAGCCTGAAAATGAAGGACAAGTACCCGACAAAGATACCAGGTGGAGAAAAAACAGAAGAGAGAGAAATAAAGGGATGTAAACCAATAGTTGAAACCACTGAGCAGACAGGGAAGACTCACCAGCTTCGCAAAAAACAGAGCCCTGGGTTGGTCCCCAAACAATAAGTCGGGAGGCAGGTGCTGGTTGTTAACCATTGCCTGTACATACTGAGAAGGAGAAGAAAGCGCTAATTGTGCCAGTAGAGAAGCATCATGAAAAAAATTGAAGGTATCGCCACCCTGATAATAAAACTGATAAACAACACCTAGCAGTAAGCCTGAGGTGAGCTTTATGCCAAGTGCCGGAAAATAATAATCACGCAGGATAGATGGTTTACCCACTTTTCGGTAGTGAATCAAAACTAATCCTGCCAGGAGAAACACATTGCACAATAAGATGATCAGACTTATCAAGGTTTTCAGTAATATGTTGCCTTAAGAAACTGAGATACCCGCACTTTTCATAATGGATAAACCAATTTTACATTGCAGGCACAGATGTTTTTTGCAGAAACTATTGTGTAACTCGATGACAGCCTGTGAATCAAAGGCCGAAAGCATAGGAAAATCCAGGGATTGATACTGCTGAGTAATTGTATTCTTTTCTGCCGGGAGCTGAGTCAACAGGTTGATAGCCTCTTCCATCCGGGCTTCGCGATGATAAAATTTTCCAAAAGCATATTGAATGGGTGCCACCACATTGATCAGCATGTGAGAGACACTGTCTTTCCCGAATCCAATGAATTTTGCTGGGGTAGGACAATGAAAATGATAATGCTTTTGCCAATAGAGAGAGGGAGAAAAACTAAAAATTTTTTTCAGCTGTTCCACTTCACGCTCCTCCAGCATAGTGCTCATGTCGGAGAGATGTGCAAACAAAAAGCCAGTCCATTGTGCTATCCGCAAGGTGGGAAAATTTGCCGGACGCAGTCTTGAAAATTTCCAGAGATGAGCAGTCACCTGAAGAGGTTGGAGCTGATACTTTTTGGCCTGATACAAATATTCCTTTTGCAGGTTAAGCAGATATGCATCTTCAAATTCCTGCTCCAGAAAACCCGCCTGCCCCAGCATCAGGGCTTCGTAGGTGCTCAGTTGTTTGTTCAATCTCCTTAGGACGGTCAGTGGAACTGCCTTACTTAATGCCAAAAAAGGGACTGCATTAACTTTAAATCCAAAAGCCTGAGCAGTCCACTGATACAAGGTTGTTTGCCAGTCTCCTTGGTTGCTATGCAGTAATTCGTGTATCTGCCCTGATTTATTTTCCATTCTTCTGACCAGCGCTGCTTCCATTGTTGAAAGTTTTAACAAGGCATCCTTTTCTTTCACATAGGGCTGGCAAACAATCGATTTATTTCTTTTAAGTTGTATGGAAAACAAACGTTGGTAACGAGCAAGAAGGGAAAGATCTATTCTATTTTTCAAGGTTAAGGTGGGAATTCGCGTACCATCTGTACGGGATACCGGCTGGTCTGCCTCCCAAACGACATGCAAGATGACAGTATCATAGGCTGGGTCCTGCTGATGTTGATGTTTTAACCAATCGGATGCCTTGATATGAATTTCTACGGAACCTGACCAAATCATGGGTCCTATCTGAATCTTTGCGTGTAGAAAATCAGGGCCAGCATCATGATTATGGATCCCTGCTGACAGAATTTGCAAGGGTTCTCCTTGTGTAGAAAGGAGAGATTCCCGTTGAAATGCCTGTGACTGCCAGAGATAATGCAATAAATCTTCTTTCACCTCACTGAATTTGCTGAGCTTTCAATCCTAAGCAAAATTCAGCTGGCTTGTCTCTGAAATTGAAGGGATTACAGACAAAGGTAAGAGTTTATACAAAAAGAACAGTTCAGAGGGGTTACCACTTGTTAATATTGTCGAGGTAGAGCTTGACTAGTTCGACCGTATTGTTGACTTTACATTTTTGTAACATGTTAGCCCGGTGGTTGGACACCGTTCTTTCGCTTAGATACAATTTTTCAGCAATCTGCTTGGAATTGAGTCCGTCAACAATGAGCATCAACACCTCTTTTTCACGCTTGGAAAGAACATTCAAGGGATTTTGGTCATTTGCTTCACGGTGTTTTTTTTCCTTAAACCCCTTTACAATAATCTGCATGATCGATTGGCTATAGTATTCCTCACCCTGGGCTACTCTCTCTATGGCTTTAACTACTTCTTCTTTGTCAGAAAATTTGGTGATATAGCCTGAAACTCCATAATGCAAAGCTTTAAATACATAATCTGCTGTGTTGTGCATGGAAAAAATTAGCACTTTGGTAGGGTAACCTTTTTTTTTGATTTCTTCGGTGATGTCAAAAATAGACTTTCCGGGCATAGTAATATCAGCGACCAGCACATCGGGTCTGGCATCACTTACTACTTCCATTGCTTTTTCTCCATCATATACCGTATCCACTATTTCAAAAAAATCATACTCTGATAATATAGCTGCTGTTCCCTGGGTCAAAATGGCATGATCATCGGCAAGCAATACTTTTATTTTTTTCATCAAAAATTTAGAATTATAGCTAGTAGTTTACACAGTTTTAGCAAAAATTGCCTTCATCAGCTTACACAAACTGGGACATATTCTTCCATTAATCAATCCATGAGAAATTTAAGGATATTCACAAAAAAAAATTCGAAAAAGACCCTGGTCAATAAAAAAACTACCATTTGAGGTAGTATAATTACCGAGCTCTGATGATAAAAGTTATCCGACCAGTTGACATTGGGGCAGGTCTTACATTGTCAGCGGTTCTGCTGAAAGTAAGTCGTTCCACTTCTTCACGATAAATTCTTTCCACCTCCGGACTCACGGTTTTTTCCAATGTCACTACTTTGATGACATACCCTTCATCGTCAATGGTAATCTGAAAGACAATTCGTCCATTTTCACTGGACTGATCATTGGGTCTGGGAAGGTAATCCCAATTCCAACCAGTCATTTGCAGGGAAGCGCCTTTTTCGGTTCCCTTAGCGCCATAAATGGCTCTGGCATCTATTTTGCCTTCTTCTTTGCCCTTATCACCTGCTTTGTCAACATTATCTCCCTGATTAGCCGCTGAGGTTTCCTTCTTGGGTGTTTCTGCAACTTCTTTGGGAACCACCTCTTCTTTTGGCTCAGGTTTCGGAAGGGTCTTAGGCTTAGGTTCCACAACTTCTTCCACTTCGGCAGGACTTTCTTCAGGTTGTGTTTCTACGGGTTCTTCTACCACTTCCTCAACTACTTCTTCTTCCACCTCAGGTTCCGGATTTTCAACAATTTCTTCTACTTCTTCCGGCTCTGTCATCTCTTCTATGGGTTCTTCTTCCACCACCGGCGTAGGTTGTGGTTGGGGCGTTTCTCCGGATCCCGTATTATCCAAACCAAAATTCAGTTCAATCCCATATTCAGGAAGTGGAGGGTCAGGCTCCTTCCAGGCTAGAATAAAAAAGAACAAAGCCAGCAACAGAGCATGCACCCCGATGGAAACGGAGACGCCTATTTTTCGATTCTTTTTTTCTTCTGCTGACATGATTAAAAAATCTTGTTAGTTATTCAACCCTTATCGGGCTTTGTGGCAATAGAAACTTTTGCCTTTAAAGAAGTAGCAATACCGGCTACTCTCACTAAATACTCAACAGGAACGGACTTGTCAACGTTCAAAACCACTACCCCTTCTTTTCCCTGTAGCTGTGCGGCCAATGCTGTTTCCAATTCAGAGGCAGGTGTAAGCCGTTGATTTACATAATATTGCAGATCGGGTGTAATGGTGACACTCACTTTTTGCATCACAATATTAGAGGTCCTACTGGTCGGTAAATTAATAGGAAGACCGGAAGGTGTGACAAAAGTAGAGGTCAACATAAAAAAAATAAGTAGCAGAAATATAATGTCTGCTATAGAGGAAAAGTTAAAGGTTGTGGATACCTTATTTCTTGACTGAAGGTTCATAAAACAAAAGGTTATCTGGGTTCTTGAAGCAGATCAATAAAATCTATGGAATTATATTCCATTTTATGAACTACCTTATCCACTTGAGAGACTAAGTAATTATAACCCAAATAGGCCATAATTCCAACTACTAATCCGGCAGCAGTAGTAACCATCGCTTCATAGATACCTGTGGAGAGGAGTTGGGGGCTTACATTGCCTTCTTCCTGGGCTATAGCGACAAAGGCCTGAATCATCCCTGTCACCGTACCCAAGAACCCAATCATTGGGGCGGCCCCTGAGATCGTTGCCAGTAAATTTAAATTTTTTTCCAAACGGTATATTTCAATCTTCCCCACATTTTCAATAGAGGCCTCAATGGTTTTAAGAGGACTACCGATCCTTGATATGCCTTTCTCAATCATGCGGGCTACCGGGCTATCGGTTTGCGAACATACCAAACGGGCACCACTGATATCGCCACTGGAAACCAGGGCACGAATCTTCTCTGTAAATTGTTCGGGGACTTTAGAAGCTCTTTGAATGGTTAAAATTCTTTCAACGAAAATGTAAATAGCCATGATCGATAAAAGAAGCAAGGGGATCATGACATAACCCCCTTTGAATAGTAAATCTATGACTCTTACGGTTTCACCAACATTTTCTACGGCAGTTGTGTCAGTGGCTGTATCTGTAGTAATTTGTAAAAGGATCATTCTAAATTTTATAAAAATACTTTATGGTTATCAGTTCAATAAAAAAATCTTGAAAAAGGCTTAAAATTTTAATACCCAGGCCTTTTCTCCATATTCTGTGCGGAACCGATCTATCAACTGCATAGCTTCTCCAAAATTCTGATAATCAGCCACGGCTACACGATGGTTTAGCGGCGACCGGCTCGTTGGTTTAATAATTTTGACACCTATACCTTTGTCTAACATTTTCTGACCGAAATCGTTAGCCATGTCTTCGTCTACAAAGCTAGCAATAACTACGTAAGAACGTCCGGTAGGAGCAGAAATTGTCGTCATTCCCTCATAGGGTGCCAGTTCGTTGACCGGATTGCTCTCTACAGGAGCTTCTACCACTGGCTCTTCAATGATTGGTTCGGGTTCCGGTGTTTTTTCTATGGGGGCTTCAGTCACAACAGGAGGGGCAGGTTCTTCTTTGAAGAGGCCACCAATCTGATCAATACCATCAAATAAAAACAAATAAACCGCTATACCTATCAAAAGGAAAAACCCAATGACCCCGGTGATGATCCACCCTCTCTTAGGCTCTTCTTCCTGCTCTTCTTCTGCATAATAGGTGGGCGGTTCAAAGGCAGGAGGGGTTTCTTCTTCCCTCTCAATAGGATCGTAATTCGCTTCAGGAAGTCCAAAATCATCATGATCCTGGTTTGTTTCATGATGATTTTTATTCTGATCTTCTTGCATGTTCTATATTTTTTCTGATAAATATATATTTATGATTGCGATTTACGGCGCTAAATTCAAATTCCCTCATAAAAAGAATAGAATAAATTACGTGAGTATGCAATTAAAAAATTGGTAATTAACCACTTAGGGCTAAAACCGGTAGGTAGCGCCTACCATGACCATAATTCCACGGGATGGATAATTCAAGTATCGCTCGTAATTTTGGCCCAATATATTTTTTAATTGTAAAAAGGTAGAAAACCTATCAGAAAATAAATAATCCGCTTTAAAGCTTAAATCGATAATAGGGTCCAGCATTGTAGACGTATTACTGGCCAGATTATACCCTTCTATTCCGCCCAGCACCAGCAGTTCAGAATTAAAAATAATTTTTTCATACAGATTGTAATGCGCCATTAAATTCACCTGATAGGCTGGTTTGTGCCAGGGTTCTTCTACGTCAGAAGTAGTATAAGAGAAATAATCCCCTCGTAGTGTCGATCTGAAACGGTTTCCGTTATTGAAATTTATTTCTCCATAAAAATTCAATAGAAAAGTGTTATCTGTATCGTAAAGAATATCAAATTTGGTAGAATCTTCCGCACTATTCACAAAATAATACATGTTTTTATAGTTGTTGGCATTCAACCCCACATTAAACCCAAACATACTGCTCACCCTCCCCTTGATACCTCCCTGAAACCCAAAGGTTTTGTTGGTATGGGCTAGGGCTGCATCTGAAGCCAGATAGGGATTTTGACGGGTATAATCCAGCCATGTGTTTTTTTGAATATCACCTTCTATCCCGGCATAAAGACTGACGCCATCGTTTAAAAAGTAGGCAGCCCATAGATAGGGATAAAAGTGCAATCGATCACCATTGACAATGGTGTCATTTTCATATACAATGTTAAATCCTGCTTTGGCTTCTATTCTGCTCCCTTCGCTTTCAGGTTTGTAATACAGATAAGGTTTGAACTTTACCAGATTACGGTTGATGGAAGCACCCTCTTCTTCCTCTTCACCCTCATAGCTTTTCCAGTCCATCAGATAGCTCTCACTCTCTATCAGAAACTTTAGCTGATCGTTGATCCCTATTCCTGCTGTCAGACCCAATCCTATCTGGTTTTCCACAGCCCCAAATCGATCCCCTATTCTGTCCAGGGAGACTGTCATTTGATATTGGAAGGGAGCCTCAGGCTCACTTTTCTGTAAACCTAGCTGTACATGCCCGATATTAAAAATCTGTCGGATAGAATCACGCTCTATTTCTAAGGATGGAAGATAACCATAGAAATGATACCTTTCCCGCTGATAACCAGCCTCTGCGGAGAAAGTGTGTTTTTTGGCGAAATATTTTCCATTGAACATCAGCCGGGTATCACTATTGCCGGAATTTGCTCCATCTACCGGCCCCTGCCGGGATGAAAGATGTTTCGCATGAATACCATAGCTGTAGTCTTTGTTGCGTGTATTATTCACAAAAAGATCAAAGTAGGGTGTCAGATAATTGGCTCCTCCTGCTCTGACATAGTTACCGTATAATTTGGGCAAAGGCGGTTCTTTTATTTTCAATACCCTGATCTCCGGCGATAACTCCCTGAGACTGGGCTCTACTTCTACAAAACGGTAACTTACAGCCACCTGGGGTTTTTGAACGGGCAAGGGCGGCACTCTTTCGAAATTACGGCTGGCCCGGGGAAGCTCGATTTCTCTGTCCTTTTCAATCACTACTTCTGCATCTTCAATTTCTCCTTCCTCACTCCACTGATCTTGCTGGGCATTGGCAGCAAAAAAAATAATAAATATTAAAATGGTACTGAATAATAATTTCATGAAAAACTTTGTGGTAAAGACTGCTCTTATGTTATGCATCAACTACGTTGAAGTAACGGGAAATATCCGTAAAAAATATGAATTGCCAGCACTAACTACAATTTTTAAATAAAAAAGACACAATTTCTATTGTGTCTTTGATAATTTATTGATCAATAATTAGAATAAATCGTCTTCGCGCTCCAGCATTAAAATGGAAGATTGAGGCACAATAAAATATTTCTCTCCCTCATAGACCACTTCAATAGCACCTTTCTGTAAAAAAATAGCGACATCCCCTTCTTTGGCTTGCAAAGGAATATAGCGTATTTGCTCTTCCTTTTCTTTCCAAGGTTCATCATCTTCGGCAGGCATAGGAATGGGATACCCCGGACCTGTTTTCATTACGTAACCAGACTGAACCTTTTCTCTTTCATGAACGCCTGCTGGCAGGTACAATCCACTTTTTGTCTGCTCAGAAGGTTTTTTGGGTTTCAGCAAGATTTTGTCTCCTACAATGATGAGCTTTCTCAGTTTGTTTTCTGTGGTTATTTCCATCAAAGACTTGATTAAGATTGACTATCATTGTCAGGCAATTCAATTATTGTGCCTACATCATCATATGACATTGTGTCATATTCACTTGTTTTCTCAGTGAAAAGCAGGGCTTTTCTTTATAACAAAAAGCCCTACTCTTTTTGAGTTCTTAATTTGTTACCACCGGAAAACAGCAGCCATCCGGGCTTCAGCCGATTCTTCAGGCAGCGATTCTTTTTCTACAAAATACGCCTGTCCACCATTTAATACCGTTTGTACCGCAGACTTATTGACCAGGCACTGATCATTATCTTGTGGTTCATCATGGAGTTGGACGGTGTGATCTTCCATGTTAATGGTTCCCCACTGATGCGCTCCTTTCGCAACAAACAAAGTATCAATCCGTCCATCGATGGCAGCAGGCGCTATTTCCCGAATATCATGGGAAGACTTTCCGGTACCGGCTAGTGCACGGTACTGATCCATCTGCTCAAATTTATGCTTATCCAAATGGGCACGGATTAGCTCCAGTCCTTTTTGAAATAGCTCCTCCGGACGCATTTCATCCGGATTGGCTTTGATACCTGTCTCGAACAAATTCAGATTTTTGTTAGTCTTTTTATAAATAGGGTGCAAATAATCCACGGCAGCTAAGATGACAGGCAAATCCTGTTTGACCAGGGCTTTGTCTAATCGCTCATTGATATAGCGAAAATATTCTTCCATATACACCTCATCATACCCCTTTTCTCTCTTCTGACTGGGGTAAGTCGGACTGGAACTTCCCCCTTTCCATTGAGAGGGAGATTGCTGTTCGTGTTCAAAATCATAATAGCTTAATACTGCATCAATGTCTTCAGGAATCAAACCTTCAATATCCAATTCTTTCACTTCATATTCGTTGGCCAGCAGCAGGCGTACCTTTTTCAAACTTAAACCCATAATATAAAACATATCCTGCCGGTTAAACCAGGGCAAAAGCTGATCCAGATGAAAAGAGGTGGATAACAAGCTGAATGCTTCCCCTGAATAGGGCAACTGGTAGTATTGAAAAAAATCATCTCCTAAAAAAACGGCTAACCCATTTTTCTGGTGATGCCAGAAGTTTTTATTGTCAATCAATTCACGGATAGGTTTGATGTATTTCTCCACCTCATTGTCAGGCATCCCTTTCTGAGATAGCTGGTTTTTAATTTTCTGATAATGATTTTTCAGCAGGATAGCATCCTGCCCTGCATTTACTTCCTTGCCATACCGATGGGTAGGAATGAAAATACTGACACAATTGATTCCATGGAAATCCGCCAGTTTTTGCAGTTGTTCTTTATTCAATGATTCCATATAAAAAATTAGTTAGTTCATGCGAAAAATGACTTAATTTTTTAACAAGGAATAAGACAGTATGTTTCTCAAAAGGCTAATTTGCATTGGATCCCGAGCTACTGACCCTTAACTTGCGCCTATGACTACTTTCCTATTCTTTTTACCTTTTATTCTCACCTATACGGTCTTTGCCGTCTATGCCGAACGGAAAATCGCGGCCTTTATACAGGATCGTATGGGACCAATGCAGGTAGGGTATTATGGTCTGGCTCAAACCATTGCCGACCTGCTCAAACTGTTACAGAAAGAAGATATTGTGCCTCAGGCAGCCGATAGAAAATTATTTCTTATGGCTCCCATCATCATATTCACCGCCATCTTTGCCGGTTTTGCCACACTTCCCTTGACCTCCGGATTTACAGGTTCCCAGGCTCAGGTGGGCGTATTTTTCTTACTGGCTGTCGTATCCCTGGATGTGATCGGGATTTTGATAGCAGGCTGGAGTTCCAACAGCAAATACTCTTTGTTTGGTGCCCTCCGTTCGGTTGCTCAGATTATTTCCTATGAGATTCCCTTAGGCCTGACGGTGCTATGTGTCGTGATGATCTCACAGAGTTTTGATTTACAGGAAATTTCCTATCAACAGGGAATCTGGTGGCCTACCCTTGATGCACAGGCGCAGAACTACCTTTTCGGGCTGAAAGCCTTAGGCATAGAAACGACCGGTATAGGTGGCTTTCTCACCTGGAATATAGTACGGATGCCTCTTTTCTTTCTGGTCTTTCTGATTTTTTTTATCGCTTCTCTGGCAGAAAGCAACCGGGCTCCCTTTGACCTGCCTGAAGCAGAATCGGAATTAATCGGCGGGTTCCATACAGAATACTCAGGATTTCGCTGGGCCATTATCATGCTTTCAGAGTATGCCATGATGCTGCTCGTCAGTTTATTAGGCGCTATTTTGTTTCTGGGAAGCTGGAATACCCCCTTCCCAAACATAGGAAGCATGAAGCTGGCAGAATGGACCAGTGGGACACCCGGCACCTGGATCGCTCATGTCTGGGGCGGTTTCTGGCTTATCAGCAAAGCATTTTTTTTGATTTTTGTACAAATGTGGGTTCGCTGGACATACCCACGCCTGCGAGTTGACCAACTGATGACGCTTTGCTGGAAATACCTTATCCCCGCTTCTCTCCTGCTTGTCTTACTCTCTGGTGTCTGGCGTTTGCTGATGATATGAAATCCATCAAATCGTTTTTGAACACTCCCAAAACATCAACAGCCACAGCTTTTCATTTTAACCCAGTTCTGAAGGTGGTACTCGCCACTTTCATCATGGGTTCATCCGGGGTATTTATCAAATATCTGCAACTCCCTCCCATTGTCCTGGCCTTTTTCAGAGTGGCAATTCCTACGATTCTTTTATTCCTGTATTTCCGTTGGCAACAAGTGAACGTATTTCGCTACCCAATACGATGGATGTTGCTGGGTTCCCTGCTTAATGCCATCCGCATCTATTTTTACATCAACAGTTTTGTGTATACGGGATTGGCCAATGCCGTGATCATTTTATACTCCTGGCCAGTATTTACCATGATCTTCAGCAGGCTGATCCTGGGTGAGAAAATTCCACTCCGTAACGCAATCATACTTTGGTTACCCGTCTTCGGTATTTTGCTGATATTTTATAATCAGCCTTTCTCTGTGGAGAATGATGATTTTATTGGGATGAGTTCCATGTTGTTTTCTGCCATCATTTATGCTTTTACAGTGGTCATCTTCAAAAAAGAATCTAAGCACTATTCTGGTTTTGAAACTGTCTTTTTTCAAAACTTAGTGGGCAGTTTTGTTTTTTTCCCATTCCTCTTCCTGACAGATTTTGCATTAACGGCAATCAACACGGGTGTATTGTTGCTTTTTACCGTTTCTATCGGTGTCATTGCCTTTGGCTTGTTTTTCTCTGCCCTGAAAAGCATGAAGGCTTCCATCGTGTCATTTTTAAGTTATTTGGAGGTGCTCATCGCGACGGCTTATGGTATCGTGCTATATGGTGAAAAATTGAGCTGGAATTTGATAGTCGGTGGTTGTCTCATTATTCTTTCTACCCTTCTTCTCAAAAAAAATTAATGCGTCTTTATTCCGGAAGAGCAAAAGCTACATAGGCATCACCCGATCGGGTTCTCATTTTACCACCTCCCCCGGCGGCAATCACCACATATTGCTTGCCTTGCCATTCGTAAGTAGCAGGCGTGGCATACCCGCCGAAAGGCAGTTGGGCTTCCCATAAAAGTTGACCACTTCTTTTATGAAATGCCCGTATCTTTTCATCTTGTGTGGCAGCCACAAATACAAGCCCTCCCGAGGTCACAATGGTACCCCCTATATTAGGCGTACCTGTTGGGGGTACTCCCCTTGCCGTTAGCGCAGAAAACTCACCCAAAACCTGCTGCCAGGCTATTTGTCCTGAATGCAGATCGATGGCAGATAAGGTACCCCAGGGCGGTTTTACCGCCGGGTATCCTTCTTCATCCAGAAACTGGCGATAACCCAGATGACCATAAGGGTGTGCCGTATCCTCTTCATTATGTACGAGAGTAAGAATATTGGGTACCTGATTGGCATTTACATACAGCCACCCGGTGTATGGATCAAAGGAAGCACCGCTCCAGTTGGCGCCTCCCAGAAAGCCGGGAAATATGATGGTACCGTCCAGACTCGGTGGGGTAAACATCTGCCCATATTTTTTTCCTTTCAGCTGTTGGCTAATATATTGATGGGCCTCTGCGGAGATATTGGTTATCATACTATCTGTGAAATCCTGCTGAACGAAGGCCGGTGGTCGCAAGGGAAAGGGCTGTGTAGGAGAGGCTTCTTCGCCAGGAAGATCAGAAGCTGGCACTGGTCTTTCCTCTACCGGGAAGAGAGGTTCCCCAGTCATTCTATCCAACACGAATACAAAACCATGTTTGGTCACCTGGGCTACAGCCTCTCTGACCTGTCCCTCCTGCTGAACCTGTACCAGCACCGGAGGACAAGGCAGGTCATAATCCCACAAATCATGGTGTACAATCTGATAATGCCATACCAACTCCCCGGTGTTTACCTTCAGGGCTACTACTGAATTGCCATACAGGTTTTGTCCCTTCCTGTCGATACCCACAAAATCAAAAGACGGAGAGCCTATAGCCGCAAACAACATTTCTTTTTCCGTATCCAGGCTCATTCCGGCCCAGGCATTGGCGCCACTCCCTGTTTTCCAGCTCTCTCCCTGCCATGTATGTGTGCCCCGTTCACCTTCCTGGGGGATGGTATGAAATGTCCATTCCAAATGACCGTCGAGAGTATTGTAGGCGTTGATATAACCAGGTGTTGTTTTTTTAGGCCCTTCATTCAGGCTGACCCCCATGACTATGAGATTTTGGTAAATAGTGCCCGGCGTGGTTGCCCAAACCTGCTGATCTTCCAGAGAATCTATGGGTAAGCCGTCTTTTAAACTGATACTCCCTCTGGAACCAAAATCCAATACTAGCTCACCCGTTACTGCATCAATCGCATATAGTTGATCCTGGGCTGTGTAAAAAATCCGCTGATCTTCACCACTTTGCCAATAGCTTACCCCCCGATTCACACCCTGATAAAAGCTGTTATTCGCCAGGTAAGGATCTTCACCTTCAAAGGGATCAAATACCCATTTCTCTTCCCCGGTGGCTGCATCAAGGGCTATAAGTTTCAGTAGTGGAGAAGTTACAAAAAGGGTACCCTCTACCATGATCGGGTTGCATTCTATGGTCGAGGTATTTCCTGCTCTTTGATCTTTGCTATGATAGGTCCAGGCCACTTTGAGTTGATCCACATTGCCGGTGTCTATCTGAGACAGATCAGCAAAACGTGTTCTGCCAGGGTCGCCCAGATAGGTATGCCAGTTTTGATAGGGGCTGACGACGGCAAAAGACTCCTCCTGCATATTGACCGTACAGGAAAATCCTATACCCAAGACCACTAGAAACAGTAAACCTTTTGTATTCATGGAGAGAAGGTAAGCCTTATGCAATAATAGACACTATTTATGGATTTCATAGGCAGGCACTGTTTCTTCTACCTGCATTTTACCTTTATCATCCACCTGCAGGAGTTTTACTGGCCGCAACTCATTGATGAGCAAAGGATCATAGGGAGCACTGACACGAATGTAGTTTTCAGTGAATCCATGCATATAACCCTCTTCCACATCATCTTCAAACAGCACGGTATATTGCCTACCTATATTATCTTCATAAAAATGTCTCCTTTTTTTCTCCGAAAGAATTCTTAACATTTTGGAGCGTTGGGTTCTAACTTTCTGAGGAACCACCCCTTCCATGAGGGCAGCAGGGGTGTGGTCACGTTCTGAATATGTAAATACATGAAGATAAGACACAGGCAGTTCGTTCAGAAACTGATAGGTTTCCAGAAAATCTTCATCAGTTTCTCCCGGAAATCCCACGATCACATCTACGCCAATACAAGCATGTGGCATCAGTTGTTTGATTTTTTCCACCCTGTCAACATACAATTCGCGCAGGTATCGGCGGCGCATGAGCCTCAGAATTTTGTTAGAACCCGATTGGAGGGGTATATGAAAGTGTGGGACAAACCGCTGAGAGCGGGCGACAAACTCAATAATTTCGTTGCTCAGCAGGTTCGGTTCTATTGAGGAAATCCGAAAACGATCAATCCCTTCCACTTCATCCAGCGCCTCAACTAAATCAATAAAACGGGATTGCCTTTTACCATTGGTGATCCCAAAATCGCCGATGTTGACCCCCGTGAGAACAACCTCTTTTACCTCAGTCTGCGCAATTTCTCGAGCAGCCGACAAGACATTCGCCACACTATCACTCCGGCTTTTGCCTCTGGCGAGCGGGATTGTACAAAAGGTACAGTGATAATTACAGCCGTCCTGCACTTTCAGAAAAGTACGGGTACGGTCTTGCCAGGAAAAAGCATAATGAAATTCATAAGCCTCACTGATATCAGAAGCCAATACCTGAGGAAGCTGTGTTTTTTTGAACCCATCCAGAAGATCCAGGAGGCGGAATTTTTCAGCGGCACCCAGGACGGCATCTACACCGGGAATCTCTGCAATTTCTTTGGGTTTTAGCTGGGCATAACAGCCAACAATACAGATATACGCTTCCGGTGATATCTTCTGTGCTTCCCTCACCACTTTTCTGCATTTCTTATCAGCATTGTCCGTGACAGAACAAGTATTGATGATATAAATATCGGCTGGTTCATGAAAAGGCACTTTCTGATAGCCACGCTCCTCCATCATTCGACCCAGAGAGGATGTCTCTGCATAATTAAGTTTACAACCCAGGGTATAAAAAGCCACTTTACGTTTCATGGCGCAAAGATATTCAAAAAAGAGGATGAGTGAAAATTACCTCTCAAATTGATCACCAACGCTTGGGACTTCTTCTTTCAGTTAAAGCATAGCTTTCTTAGAAGAGCGTGCAATAATTTAGCAAAAAACTGAAAAAACTTTGTTAAAATAATCGTTTAAAAAAAATCAATTATGCCATATTATATTTCATGTTATGAATTTTAAAAAATAATACACAAAATATAATTTTATTATCGGTTTAAAAATAAATACGACCCTTCATTATTAATTACAAATTCATTATTCTGTTTCATTGACATTTGACAAAATATATTATATTCGCATTAATGTTTATTAAAAATTGTAAAAAATGGCAAAAATCAAATTTGAGTACATCTGGCTGGATGGTTACAAACCGGAACCTAACTTAAGAAGCAAAACAAAAATTCTGGAATTGGAATCCTATGCCGGAGAGTTGGATCAGGTACCTATGTGGTCATTTGACGGAAGCTCTACCCAGCAGGCTGAAGGGCATTCCTCCGACTGTCTGCTAAGACCCGTAGGGGTGTATCCGGATGCCGGTAGAAAAAATGCCTACATGGTGATGTGCGAAGTGCTCAATCCGGATGGCTCGCCTCATGTCAGTAATTCCAGAGCAAAAGTTGAAGATGATGAGGATTATTGGTTTGGCTTTGAGCAGGAATATACTTTTGTGGCAGATGGCAGACCTTTAGGTTTTCCAAAAAATGGATATCCGGCACCCCAGGGATTGTACTATTGCGCTGTGGGCGATGGTAAGGTTACCGGCCGTGACATTGTGGAAGAACATCTGGATGCCTGTTTGCATGCAGGGTTATCCATCACCGGTATCAATGCAGAAGTGATGTTAGGGCAGTGGGAATTTCAGTGCTTTGGCAAAGGTGCTAAAAAAGCAGGTGATGATCTTTGGATTTCACGTTATTTGCTGTTCAGAATTGCTGAAAAGTACAGAATCAATATTGAATTTGCTCCCAAACCCATGAAAGGTGATTGGAACGGTTCCGGTTTACATACTAACTTTTCCAACACAGCTATGCGTGAAAAAGGTGGAGAAGGATTGTTTAAAGCCATCTGTGAAGCCATGGGCAAAGTTCACCAGGAACACATCGCTGTCTATGGATCTGATAATCATTTTCGCCTGACTGGTTTGCATGAAACCCAATCTATTGATAAATTCTCCTATGGGGTCAGCGACCGTGGCTCTTCCATCCGGATTCCTATTGGTGCTGTTGAAAATGGTTGGAAAGGATACCTGGAAGACAGAAGACCTGCTTCCAATGCTGATCCTTATCAAATTGCACAAAGAATTATTATGACAGTGAAAAGCGCGAATGTCAGTTAAATATCTGCGCCCGTGAAACTGAATAACGCCACATTGAAAAATGTGGCTTTTTTTTTCAGTTTAATGTGTATTGCTCTTACAAAATAAGATTTCATGCATATTTACCCTTTCTAATTCCTGAATAAAGCGCATTTCATCGAGTACCCTGTTAAAGTTTATCCTGATCCCCTATTCGCTTAAGTCACTAAGTTGAAACTTACTTTAGCAAGGCTGTAACATTTCAATGAATCTCAATCTTTTCCGCTGTTTGCTTTACATCAGGCGATTTATTTCCTTTCGCAGCAATAGCTATCCTGCTGCTCTCCAAATCCTTTGGTTTTATTATTGATACACTGAATGGAAAATTCGATTCATAACAATTGATATGCGTTATTTTTTAATTCTGTGCTTTTTTGCTTTCAATATAAACAGCCTTATTGCTCAGGTCACTCCTCGATATAGCCAATATATACTCAATCCATTTTTTTATAATCCAGCTTTTGCTGGAAGAGAAGGCAGGTATGAAATTCATTTGAATCACAGACGACAATGGGTTGGCATCCAGGATGCGCCGGTCGTTTCTTCTCTCAGTTTTCATACTGGATTTAGAAACGGCATGGCTGTAGGATTGAACGTTTACAACTTCTCCAGGGGACTGATCAGTACCAATAGTGCCCAACTGGCTGTGGGTTATGAGGCCTCTTTCGGATTATATCATAGTCTGCGATTTGGTCTTTCTGGCGGGTTTTCTCAGACTGGGCTGGATTATCAGCGGGTCAATAATCCTAACGATCCGGCACTGCATGCTGCCAATTTTGGGAAAATGTTCAGCGATGGTAAATTCGGTTTCAATTATCAGATTCAAGGATTTAATGTAGGGTTTACTCTCCCCCAAATTTTCTACAGAAATCCTGCTGCTCTGGCAAACGACGAGAATAGTACACTCAATCCTTTTCGCAGCTATCTGGTACATGCGGATTACCGATGGCCCCTTCGTGAGGACAGACTCGTTTTTCACCCCTATTTCCTTTACAGGACAGAACCCGATCAGCCAACCCAGTGGGAAGGAGGAGGAATGTTATATTTCCAAAAGAAATTTCATATTGGAAGTTCTTACCGGCAAGCTTATGGATTCTCGGCGATGACAGGATTCAGCCTCAACCATTACTTATCGCTGGGCTATGCTTATGAGTTTGCACCAAAAGTTGTCGAAAAAATAGGTCAGGGAAGTCATGAGATACAGCTGAGCGTCCGGTTCGGTAAAACTAAATCAAGAAATCTTCTCACTGATAAGGAGCAACAGGAAGTGCTGCCAGAAGCGCCACCACCGACGGATACACTTTATCAGGAACCTGAAAAATCACAGGTACTAGAACCGGAAGAAACAAAGTTAATAGAACAGGAAGAAATACAGGTAATAGAGTCAGAAACGATTCAGGAAGACCTGGAACCTGCCCCCGAGCCAGCCCGTACGAGTTTTGTGAGAGGAAATCATCCAGATGAATTACCACTGGGTTATTTTGTGATCGTGGGGGTATACAGCAAAAAGGCCAACGCTGATCAGGTTATCCAACAACTGAAAGCCAAAGGACATACGCCCTCTACCGGTTTCAGCAGCCAAAGTCAGTATTACTATATATTTATCAGTCACACTGATAATATCACCGAATGCAGAAAAATACGGGATCAATACCGGCAAACGAGTTTATTCCAGGATGCCTGGATGCTGGAAATGAAAGAGTAATCTTTTTTTGATACCCCCTCCTTACTGGTTGATGATTTTTACCCTTCTGCAAACAATCTATTGCCATCTAAAAAGAGCGTGAGGAACTGACCTGTTATTGAATAAACACCTGCTGCCTGTAGGCTCCGTTTGGAAAAATTTGGCAAACCAATCCCATCAAACGGTTGACCCTATCGAATCATCATACCCTGAAATCCATTCAAGGACACAAAGATGAGTTCTATTCTTTTCATATATGGAGTAAGAGTATTTCAGTACAATGAATGTCATGGTTTTGTGGTGATTGACAAAGATTCAGACCCTAGGAAACGCTACGCTCAGAAGACTTCTTAATCATAGCTAATCCCAGCAGTGTAAGGAAAAGAAAAGGAAAGCACGAATACCCCTTACAAGATTGATTGATGTTTGCCCTAAAAATATAATTGGATCCACAAATACCACTAAGTAAAAACTGTCTGCTGTGATAAAGAATATAATAGCGTTTTCTATCCTTGGCTTGATTTTTTGTCAATGTAGTCTATATGCCCAAACGCCTGTTATCAGCAACCTAGACAAAACAAAGGCTTATGTCTACGATACCCTGACGATCTCAGGTAACCATTTTGGTACGGATGTCAATGATATCCTTATTACTTTTGGTGCGGCACAAGGACAGGTAGTAGACGTGAAAAACAATTTGATCAAAGTTGTTGTGCCGGCGGGAGCCACTTATGGACCTGTGGAGCTGACCCGATTGAGTCAAAGTTTCTCCACCCGATCTAATGCTTTTTTACTGCCAAGCTTCAGGGGAAATACCTTTGCTTCTAATCTTTTCGAAAACATTACAGATCTGGCTACCGAAGAAGATGAATTATATGATTTGTGTACCTGTGACTTCGACGGAGATGGTGACAATGATATAGGTACTACAAACAATGCAGAATCTGCAAGCAATACCTCCGTGACTGTTTATTCCAACCAAACACTTAGCCCAGATCAACTTTCTTTTCAAAAAGTAGTAGGTTCAAATTTGAATATCAATAGTCCTGCCCATAACATCACTTGTGGAGATCTTGACGCCGATGGCAAACCAGAGTTGATTGTATCACAGGGTGGCGGAGCCGCCGGACAGATTTTTATCTTCCATAATATCAGCACTAACAGTCCGGATGTTATCAAATTTGAAGATGCCTTGACTGTAAACTTAACTGATGGTATGACCACCCATGGTACTCGTAGATTGGCAATCAGGGATTTGAATGGCGATGGTTTGTCCGAAATTGTAGTGACTAATCAGAACGATAATCAAATTTTTATTCTAGTCAACAAGAGTAGTGATACACAGATAATATTTAATCAAAGTGATATCCACACTGTGGAAGTTCCTACCAACACCCTTGGACTGGCTATAGCCGACCTGAACAAAGATTTTTTACCAGAAATATTGATTGCCAATAAATTAGGGAGTGGACTGTTTATTTTGCAAAACCAGAGTACTCCCGGCACTATGCTTTTTGATGAGCCTTTGACCTATGATATTCCTGGTCCGCTCATCAATATTGCCACCGGGGATATAGACGGAGATTTATCTATAGATGTGGTACTCACAAATCTGGAAAAAAATTCTATTTCCGTTTTAATTAACAAAAGTGTAACCCAGGAGATTTTACTGGATGCCCCCTTGGAGTTAATAGTAGGCCAACAACCCTGGGGCCTGGACCTGGGTGATATAGATGGAAATGGAAAACCTGACATCGCTATTGCCACTCTTTCTGTTGCTGACAGTCTGGTGATACTCACCAATCATTCAGTACCGGGAAATCTCAACTTTACCCAGTTTAAAGTGGGTGGACAATTTAGTTCTCGGAATCTGAAAATAGCTGATTTCAACGGGGATGCCAAATCCGATCTTGCTTTTACTAAAAAGAATAATGCTGGTAATTTTTTTCTATCAGCGATCAGGAATGCCACCTGCCTCCAGGCACACATCAGCCCGGTAGATCCTGACGCTATCTGTGAAAGCCGTCCCATTACTTTGTATGCCACCCAGGGAGCTCAGGTAACGTATCAGTGGAAAAAAAATGGAGCTGATATCCCCGGTGCTACTCAATCTTCACTTCAGGTTACTGAAGCAGGCCAATATATTGTTAGTATTGCATCAAGTGCGGATGGGTGTCTCACGAACTCTGAAGAAGTGACCGTCACTGAAGACAGTGGCACGATTCCAGAAAATCCTACCATCAACGGGCCTTCCACTGCTTGTGAAGGGGAAACAGTAACATTTACTGGCAGTAGCCCCAGCGGTGGAACTTACCGTTGGTATGGGCCTCGTGGATTCAGTTCAGAGGGATCCAATCTGGTTCTGAGTGAAGTAACTCCCGAACAGGCTGGAGAATATTTTCTGCAAGTGACCCAAGGCGCCTGTAAAAGTGCTCTGGCGTCTGCGATACTGGAAGTACGAGCGGCACAAGAAGTAAAAATTCAGCTAACAGGTGGGGCATGGATCTGTGAAGGAGAGTCCGTTACTTTATCAACCAATTATTCGGGCGCTATTTCCTATCAATGGAAAAAAAATGATGCACCCATTGCCGGTGCCACCAATAATACTTTTGTGGCTTCCACTCCCGGAGATTATACCATCAGCATCGAGACAGCACAAGGTTGCCACAAGGAGAGCCACCCAGTTGTTGTTACAGACACCAATATTCAGGCCGACTTCCAGGTAGCGGATAGCGTCTGTATGGAAGAAGATATTTTGTTTGTGAATCAAACAACGAGTGAAGAAAACCTGTCGATCTCCTATTTTTGGGATTTCGGAGATGGTAATACCTCTACACAGGAAAATCCAAGATACGCATACAGGGCCAGCGGCACCTACCAGGTCAGTCTGCAGGCTATGACCAGCAACACTACCTGTGTGTCGGAAATGCTAAAAGAAATAAAAGTAGTGTCTTCCCCACAAATGACGATCCTGCCTGGCAATGATCTCGTTCTTTGTACAGGGGATACACTGGCGGTACATATAGAAGGCGAGTACTCTTCCATTTCCTGGCTGGATGGATCAACAGGAGATACTTTTTTGGTCACCGAACCAGGTAATTATACTGTTATTACCCAAAATGAGTTAGGCTGCTATTGGGTTAGCGAAATACAGGTAGAAGAACAAACGTATCCTACAATAGAAGTATCAGCGGAAAAGGAAGTCATCTCACAGGGATCTTCCGTGATGTTAAGTGCCAGCGGTGCCGACTGGTATGAATGGAGCCCGGCTGATTACCTGGATGACCCCCTCAGTGCCCATCCCATAGCTACGCCAGATCAAACAATAACCTATACCGTGACCGGGTATAAGGCCGGAGGTTGCAGCAGTACCGGCGAAGTGACAATTCAGGTAGACCCTGTGAGTATGGAAGTGGAACCCCACACCATTTTTTCACCTAATGAAGATGGGATTGATGATTATTGGGTGATTGAAAACATTGAATCATTCCCGGAATGTGGTTTTATGGTTTTCAACCTGCAGGGAAATATTGTATATCAATCTCAAACGAATTACAGTAATGACTGGAATGGCACTGATTCCAGAGGTATGCCCTTAGCAGCAGGCGTATATTATTTTGTGATTCGTTGTGGGAATGAGGAAAACAGAAATTCAGGCAGTATTACCCTTGTACGGTAATTTCTTCATGCAGCTAACTGATCATCGTGATAAGTTGCTCACATTGGTGAATCCTTTGTATTCAATGTAAAAAGTACATACGCTGAATAGTTAAGGGGTACGATACAACACATATCGTCCATTGCTGTATTCTTTTATCAATGAGGCCTCTTTATCAATAGGATCATTTTGGGTGGTGAGTACATAGGCAATTTTATTGTCCCCTAAAAAATCCGTTATCTCTTTTCCATTCATTTGGTCTTGATAAAACTTTTCGGTTAACCGCACTTTCTGATACCACACTACAAGCTCATCACTTTGAAAAGGATGAGACTTATGATCCACATATATCGGATAGCCGGTAGCCAATCTGAAATCTTCCAGTTGCAGCGGAATAAGTATACAGTGATGCGCAGGCCAAGGACCTTTTATTTTGTTAGTCACATCCTGCATGAAGGCATGCATTTCCTGCTTTTCCTTGAAATTTTCAACTGTAAAAAACAGGCCCCTGAATAACAATAGAATGATGAAAAAATAGGTAACTGTTTCCAGCAGCAGGGCACGACTACCCGTAATATGCAAAAAATTGGTAGTCCAACGTAACACATATGCAGCCAATAGACAAGTGGCAATGGGTACCAGAATCACAGAAATTCTCCAGGGAAACATCAAGGCCAGACTTTTACTGCCGGTGAATACCTGCACAAGGGTAATTCCTAAGGCAAAGGCAAACAAGGTAGCCAATAGTATATATAAGGGTTTGTGCTTTTTAACAACAAAAAGGGATCCTATGATTAATAATATTTTGATTATAGCTGCCAGCGAAAACCATACTCCAGGGTCAGCGTGATGAGGAATACGATAGGTAAACAGGATTTCTACGGCCTCTTTGGATAATGGAAAGAAAGTACTCCAAGTGTAGAGCATCACTGGTAAGATGATCACTAAACCCATGAGACCAGCCAGCAATGATTTCCGCAGATTTCCTTCTTTACGGTAGATAAAAAACATACAGACACCAACGATGACGCCACCGGATAAAAGGTAGGACACATGAAAAAGGGCGGCAGAACAAGCTGAAATTACAGCTCCTATGTACTTTCTTTTTAGAAATAGGGCTACAGCTAAAAATAAAAACACTCCGAATGTTTGAGACTGCAGATAATGATCTACTACCGTTTGCTTGGCAACGCCATCTAAAAAAAGCCTTTCCAGATTGCCGTTCAAAAGCTTAAATAAAGGATGCGCAAGGATGGGCGAGTGAATAAATAGCAATACAGCCACCAATAAAAGGTAATAGAAGCGATTTTGACGAAAAAAATGATCTGTCGCTTCATTCACAATCGTTAACAGACTGTTATAATAAATGCCCAGCATAAAAAAGTACAATATATACAACCCAAACTTGCCAGTGGATGTGTATAAAAACTGGATCAACAGCGTGAAAAGGGGTTTTGAGTCAGTAGTATTTGCCAGCCAATCCTGTTCCAGCAGTCCATAGCCAGCTTGTGTCAGCCCCTGAAGAAAATAAGTATTTTGTGTACCTGTAAAAAAAGGTATGGTGGGAAATACCATACAAAATAACAGCGTATTGACTATCCAAAAAATGACGGGCATCAGCCCGGATCGTTGCGCTGAATAATTGGGTTTGGAATAGACTTTTCCAGACGTATACTGCTCAAAGGATAGATACTTGCTATAAAAATGCATTACTCTTCAACCTAAAATGAGTATAATTACCATCATCAACTTAAAAAATTAGAAAACCCGTAAGGGCTGGTCAATTACGTCTACTATATGACAGAACAAAATATCATTATTTTAAGTATTGAATAGTATTTTGTTTGAAGGTTGCTGCATGAGATATAAAAATATTACAACTAATAACTCAATGAATTAAGTTTATGAGTTTCTATTACAGTTTTTGTCCAAATTCACTGAAAAAGACAATACACACATGATAAAATGTAAATGTGAGGTTTCTAATGTAAACCCACTACAATGTATCGCAATAATAGAAAACATTTCAAGTTTTTAAAGAAAAATAATGTTTTCCCTCCAAACCAAAGTTAATTCCTTGTATTCTCCATCCTTACAGGCTTACTAAGCATTAAACGAAAATAAACCTAGGGTTAGCATAAAAATATTTTGTCGGAATATAAACATTTATCTCATCCTCTATTTTATATGTTTGATTTGACTCAATCACTAACCAAACCTATACATCTATGAGCCCTTTCAAACTATTATTCTTTGTTTCTGCCGCCTTATGTATGCTATCCTCCTGCCAAAGCAGTAAAATTGCGTATGGTAATTCTTACTATTTCAAGCAAACACCGAGGCATGTGAACACTGCGGTTCACCCAGTTCATAGCTCAGATTTTCAAGCTTCTGTATCAGATACTTACGGGGAATTACCAACAACAACTGTGCTTCCTTCTGCCCCTTCTCTTATCAACCCTTCCGAATCCGAAACGGAAAAGGTCAGTAAAAAACAGACTATTACCGAAAAGAAAACACTCAGAAAGGAAAGGAGAGCACAACGGAAAGAATTTCGAACTGCAGTAAAAGAGTTATTCAAGGCAAAAGATAACAAAGCAGATCAACAAGAAGTAACAGGATTATCAAAAGCCGCCATTATTGTAGCTGCTGCCGGGGCTGTGATGTTGGTAGTGGGCATATTAGCCAATGGAGCTTTTTTAACAACCCTGGGAGGTATCTTTCTGGCCATTGGGTTGGTATTAATTTTACTGAAAATCCTGTAAAGAATTACAACAACAGCTTACGTATAACTGTTTGTTTTTCAGGGGACAATACGATTCTACCGCTGCAATGAAAACAGCAGGCATCTCTCCTACGGTTTCTTTTTTTAGTATAGATGCCTGTACGTTTCTTTACTGATATAATGCCTCTTCGAGTGAAAGGCTCTCTTGCAAAGGGTAAGTATTCAAAAAGCTATTTAAGAAAAACATCTGCGCTTCACAATCTGAATGGCGCAATTGAAGTCATTATGTCTGTTTAACCCTCACAACACTTCTAGCCTTAGCCTAAAGCGACATCCAGGGTCATCATGATACTGAAACCTATCAGGGTAGCCAGCGTAACAGTGTCCGTATTTCCTTTTAGCTGTGCTTCCGGGATGAGTTCTTCTACTACCACGAAAATCATGGCCCCTGCCGCAAATGCCAGTGAATAGGGAAGAATGGGACGGATTGACATGACCAACATTGCACCTAAAACGCCGGCTATCGGCTCAACAATGCCGGAAAATTGCCCATAGATAAAGGCTCGGGTACGTGACATACCTTCCCGACGCAAAGGGACAGAAACAGAAGTGCCTTCCGGAAAATTTTGTAGTCCAATACCTATCGCCAAGGCCACGGCTCCCCCAATGGTGGCGGAAGGAAGATTTTGTGCCACCGCGCCAAAGGCCACCCCTACGGCCAAACCCTCCGGAATATTATGCAAAGTAATGGCTGATACCAGCAGGATACTCCTCTTCCAACTCGTTTTTGGTCCCTCCGCTTCTTCTCTTTTAAAGCCTACATGCAGGTGGGGCAGCAATTTGTCTAAAAGGCTTAAAAACAAACCACCCAGGATAAAGCCAATCAGCGCAGGCATCCAGGAAGGCAAACTGCTCACTTCAGCACTTAGTTCAATCGCTGGCGCCAACAGAGACCAGAAACTGGCAGCAATCATAACACCCGCCGCAAATCCCAGCATGGCATCCAAAACCTTCTGATTGATTCTTTTGAAAAAGAAAACCAGTGCTGAACCCAAAGCGGTCACACCCCAGGTAAACAAGGTGGCAAACAGTGCCTGCATCACCGGACTGTAATTTTGTAAAGCTTGTAAGAGGCCTTCCATAACAATTGATAAGGTGGTTTACTACAAAACTTCCAAAGATACTCGTTTTTTATACTTATAAAAATAAAAGTTTAGATATGCCTAAAATTTACCACAATTTATACGGCTTCCGGTAAGTAAGGTTTTATTGCTTTAAGAAAGTAATAGGATTTCAGGCAGATACCATTTCACTGCTAATAGCCTGGGCAGCCATTCTTCCTGCTCGCAGGGCTGCATTGATGGAACCGTTGAGCCAGTAATCTCCGGTGGCATATAGCCCTTCTTTTAATTTAATTTTTTCAGGTGCCAACTCGTGTTCTACCCTGTCCTGGTTCGGCAGCGCATAGTCAATCCGATAGGTTCGCAAATGCTGCCATTCAGAGGTTTGCTTACCAAACCAGCGGGAAAGCTCCTCTTTTATCAACTCAGTCAGTTCTTCATCCGAATGATCCTGTTTTCCATTGATGGAAACAGAGATGAGCGATTTACCCTCGGGTGCATAGGAAGTAGCTACCTCATTCAGTACGCACAGGTTATTGACCAGTCGGCTCCCCCTGGCATTCAGGGCAATAATAGGTTTGGTTATCGGGGACTGCTCAGTCGTCAGGTATACATTGGTTGTGGAGCGATAATCTGTTTTCTTCTGATCTCCCGATAGATATTGGCTTACCAGTTGGGTAGGGTTTGTCGCCAGTAAAATGACTGGCGCTGTCCATTCTTCTCCTTCCTTTGTCACTACTTTTTGTTCCTGAATGGATTTTACTTCTTTATGACAGACAATAGTATTTTCCTGCAGCTTACCTGCCAATTGTTGGGGAATCATTTCCATTCCTTTTTCTGGAATACTTGTGTTTCCGGAAGAAAACATCTTAAAGACAAAATCAAATTCTCTGCGAGAGGTTGTCAGCCCGTTTTCTAAAAAAATGCCTGCCATAAAGGGCTGAAAAAAGTTGCGCAGCATTTTCTCACTAAAACCATAGTTCTGTATAGCCGCTAGGGTACTGATTTCTGGCTGACGGAAGATATCTTCTAATGCCATAGCTTTCAGCCTATTCTTCAGGCGCAGCATGCGGAATTTATCGCCAAGGGATCCTACTCTGGCACCCAAAGTTTTAAATACAGCACCCGGTACTCTGGCCGGATCCATCATCTCAAACATCCCTTCATCGTTGAGAACCATTGCACCTGGCAGAAAAGAGCGTAACTGTAATTCCTCATAATTGAGCAATTCTTTGGTTTCAGGGTATTCGGTGAGCAGCACCTGAAAACCTCTATCCAACAGAAACCCCTCTACCTTGTCGGTTCTAATCCGACCTCCCGGCCGATCAGCAGCTTCCAGTACTTTCACTTTTTTCCCTCGCTGTTGTAAATGGTAGGCTGCAGATAAACCAGCCAAACCTGCACCTACAATGATGACATCAGGGACCTGTGGTGTTGTGTCGGACATAAATTCGGCAATTGGGTTATATTGATAGCCCTAAATCTAACCAGAAAATGCTTCTTACTGGCTTATAATTTCTATCTAACTGCCAGGAATGGGAATTGTTACCCTATCTCCTACCCTTGATGCACAAACAGCCATTTTACTCCTGCATATCATACGGTTTATGACCAACAAATAGTAATAAATACAGATTTAGAAACTTTTTTCAGAAAATTTTACCTTACTGTAATGGAAGTGTCGCCTCAGGAGTCATTTAAATACTCCTAAGCATTTGAAACCGGGATTCAATTTTTTTACCTTTAGCTGAAAAATGCGTCAACAATAACAACCTATGAGGCTCTTTGATTTTAACAAGCGTGTATACGCCTTTTGCATTTTTTTATCAGGCATCCTTACCCTGTTGCTGCTGTCTCAGTGCGGAACAAGACAAGTGTCGTTTCCTGAAGAGATTGAAGCCAAGCTTCCTGAGAAAATTGATTTCAATTATCATATCAAACCTATTCTGTCTGACCGTTGCTTTGCCTGTCACGGACCTGACCAAAACAAGCGAGAAGCCGGATTACGGCTTGATATTGAAGATAGTGCATTGGTCGCCCTGGGTGAAAATAAAGACCATTACGCCATTGTTCGGGGAAAAGCACACAAAAGTGCTTTGGTTGAACGTATCATGTCGGATGATCCTGACGTAATGATGCCTCCTCCGGAATCTAATTTACAGTTGTCTCAGGAAGAAATAGCGTTGCTCACCCGCTGGATTGATCAAGGCGCGGAATATAAACCGCATTGGTCCTTTATCAAGCCTGAGAAACAGGAAGTACCTCCTGTAAAAACCAAAACCTGGCCACAAAATGCCATCGACCATTTTACCATGGCGAAAATGGAAACCTATGATGTATCGCCTGCCCCTCAAGCTTCCAAGGAGACTTTACTCAGAAGAGTAACTTTTGATCTGACAGGGTTACCTCCCTCCGTAGAGGAGGTCAATGCCTTCCTGTCCGACGATTCCCCTGATGCGTATGAAAAGGTGGTGGATCGGCTTCTGGCCTCACCTCATTATGGAGAACGCATGGCTTCCGAATGGCTGGATGTGGCACGTTATGCGGATAGCCATGGATACCAGGATGACGGTATGCGCAATATGTGGCCCTGGCGGGATTGGGTAATCGAGGCTTTTAACAAAAATATGCCCTATGATCAGTTCGTTTTATGGCAGCTTGCCGGGGACATGTTACCCAATGCGACCAAAGAACAAAAGTTAGCCTCAGGTTTCAACAGAAACCATTTACAGAGCCAGGAAGGGGGTATCGTTCCGGAAGAATACCGGGTGGAATATGTAGCTGACCGGACCAATACTTTTGGAAAAGCGTTTTTAGGGCTTACCACCGAATGTGCTCGCTGCCATGATCACAAATATGATCCTATCTCTCAAAAAGAATATTATCAGCTATACGCATTTTTTAATAGTGTGAATGAAACTGGTCAGATTCCCTACATGGGAGAAGCCAGCCCCACGGTAATCCTTACCGATGAAGAGGCTGAAAAACAGCTGGCATTCCTTCAGGAAAAGATGAAAGCCTACGAAGAAAAAGTTGATGTTGAAAACTCCTCCTATCAGCAGGGCTTTGAGCAATGGCTAGCTCAGGTAAAGCAAAATCCAGCCTTACAAAAAGTATCTTTACAGGGACTGGTGGGTCACTATCCCCTGGACAACATTGTGGAAGATAAATTCAATAATCTGGCAGACAAAAAGAAGCCTGCCAATATGGTAGTTAAGCAAAAAGAAAAGGAAGCTGATATTGTAGAAGGCAAATTTAATAAAGCGCTGGAGTTATTGGGCGATAGTTATGTAGATGTAGGGAATGAGGTAGGCTACTTCGAAAGAAATGAACCTTTTACCATTAGTCTTTGGGTCAAATTGCTCAAGGATAGCGTAGAAGGACCGATTTTCTCTAAATCCGGAGGTCTTTTCAACGGGAACCGTGGGTACGACCTGATGATAAGAAAAGACCGGACTTTTTCCGCTACCCTTAACCACACCTGGCCTGCCAACGCACTGGAAATACACTCCCGGGAAAAAATGCCTGTCGATACCTGGTGCCACCTGGTAATGGCCTATGATGGTTCGAGCCAGGCCAAAGGGATCCAGCTCTACTTGAACGGAAAACGGATGGCTGTTGAGATCAAGACTGATCATCTGAAGCGTAGCATCCTCACCTATGGGAAAAACAAAGAAACCTGGGGCGATCCCGGTAATTTAAGCATAGGGAAAAGATTTGAAGAAACGCTGAACGGGGCGTTGGTAGATGAATTTATGGTCTTTAACCATGAGCTCACCGCTATAGAAGTTTCTTATTTGTTCGGTAATAAAAATCCAGTGCTTGCCTTCATGGAAGCAGAGAACAAGAAAGATCTGCTGGCATATTATCTGCAAAATCACAATACAGCTTTCCAACAACATTTCTCAGCATTAACACAGCTAAGGGGGCAGGAAAATGAGATACTGAGCGTTCAGCCGGAGGTCATGGTCATGGAAGAGCTGAAAGAACCCCGGCCTACTTTTATTCTGAACCGCGGCGCGTATGATGCGCCCACCCAGCAGGTACATCCGAATACGCCATCCCATGTCATGGAATTTCCGGATAGCTTGCCAGCGAATCGGCTGGGATTGGCCCAATGGCTCATCCATCCGAAAAACCCGCTGACCGCTCGTGTAGTGGTGAATCGATACTGGCAGATGTTTTTTGGGCAAGGAATTGTCAAAACCACAGACGATTTCGGAAGCCAGGGTGAACTTCCCTCCCATCCTGAATTGATGGATTGGCTGGCCATTCATTTCCAGGAATCTGGTTGGGATGTCAAAGCGTTGCTGAAACTCATTGTAACTTCAGCAACCTATCAGCAATCTTCTGTGGCACGGGAAGATTTAATGGAAAAAGATCCTGACAATGTGTGGCTGGCCCGGGGTCCCAGCTATCGTCTGCCTGCCGAAATGATCCGTGACAATGCCTTATTTTCCAGTGGTCTGATCACAGAAAAAATTGGAGGCCCCAGCGTCAAACCTTATCAACCCGATGGTTTGTGGGAAGAACTGGCCACACGTAATGCCACTACTTATGCCAGAGATAGCGGAGAAAACCTGTACAGAAGAGGCTTGTATACAATTTGGAAACGGAGTTCACCTCCTCCTTCCATGATTAGTTTTGATGCATCGGAAAAATATTTGTGTATTGTGAAAAGGCAGAGCACCAATACACCGCTACAAGCATTGGTTTTGTTAAACGACCCTCAGTATCTGGAGGCCTCTCGGCTATTGGCTGAGAAAATGATGAAGGAAGGGGGTAGTCAGTTGGATCAGCAAATTGCCTATGGTTTTCAATCTCTGACCAGTCGAAAGCCGGAAGAAAAAGAAATGAACCTGTTAGCCCAACTGTACCGGGAAGAGTATCAGGAATTCGCCCAGACCGAGGGAGCCGCTGAGCAACTCCTGCAGGTAGGAGAATATCCCTGGGATACCAGCTTACCCGAAGATCAGTTGGCAGCCTTAACCGTGGTCGCCAGTACCCTGATGAACTACGATGAAGCTGTATTCAAGCGCTAGGCAGATGGGTAATCTAATGTTTAATAAAGAGCCGTAAAATATCACATACAATGGACCTATTACATAACCAACAGATTGATCGCCGACAGTTTTTGACCAAAACAAGCCTTGGATTAGGCGGAGTAGCCTTGGCTTCTCTCTTAAATCCTGCTTCACTGTTCGGTCAATCTCCCAACACCGTGACCAATGGCGTGTTAAATGGTCTGCACTTTGCTCCCAAGGCCAAAAGGGTTATTTATCTATTTCAGAGTGGTGGCCCTTCCCAGATGGAGTTATTTGATTATAAACCCATGTTAAATAAAATGGTTGGAGAAGAGCTTCCGCCTTCTGTCAGAGATGGTCAGCGGCTTACTGGAATGACCTCCAATCAGTTGTCTTTTCCCCTGGCCGGCTCTGTCTTTAACTTCAAACAACATGGGCAAAGCGGTGCCTGGGTGAGCGAACTCATGCCCCATACGGCCAATATCGTCGATGAATTATGTTTCATCAAGTCTATGCATACCGAGGCGATCAACCATGATCCTGCCATTACCTTTTTTCAATCCGGTTCTCAACAGAATGGTCGTCCTTCCATAGGCTCCTGGGTCAGTTATGGGCTTGGCAGCGACAACCAAAACCTGCCCTCTTTCTGTGTACTACTATCTCGCGGACGGGAAGGGGATCAACCGCTGTATGCCAAATTGTGGGGTAGTGGCTTTCTCCCCTCTCTGCACCAGGGCGTACAGTTCCGCTCCGGCAAAGATCCTGTCCTGTATCTTAATGATCCTCCGGGCCTGAAAAAATCCAGCCGCCGGAGAATGCTGAATTATTTGAAAGAACTGCATCATTTGCAATACGACCGGACAATGGACCCGGAAATCAATTCCCGGGTGGCACAATACGAAATGGCCTATCGGATGCAGTCTTCGGTGCCGGAAACCATGGATATTTCCAATGAACCCGACTCTATCTACGAAATGTACGGTCCGGATTCCCGTATCCCTGGCACTTATGCTGCCAACTGCCTGCTAGCCCGTCGTTTGGCCGAAAAAGATGTAAAGTTTATCCAACTCTATCATCAGGGATGGGACCAGCACGGAAATTTACCCAATGATATACAGATTATGACCAAAAGTGTAGACCAACCCTCGGCAGCCCTGGTGATGGATCTGAAACAAAGAGGATTGCTGGATGACACGCTGGTTATCTGGGGTGGAGAATTTGGTCGCACCAACTATTCCCAAGGAAAGTTGACCAAAGATAATTATGGGAGGGATCATCATCCCCGTTGTTTTAGCCTATGGATGGCCGGTGGTGGTGTAAAAAAAGGATTTACCTATGGCGAAACCTGCGAATTTGGCTACAACATCGCCAAAGATCCTGTGCATGTCCATGATTTTCAGGCAACCCTTCTTTATCTGTTGGGTGTTGATCACGAAAAACTAAATTTCAAACACCAGGGACGGCGTTTTCGACTGACGGATGTGCACGGTAATATCGTGAAAAATATCATTGCCTGATTTTTAGTCATACACGACCCAAAGCATCACTTTTCATCAATAGATGAAAGAGAGCTGAGATGTTGCTCATTTCCCAGCGCTCTTACCAAAATTCTTTACTTTGTAAATAAGTATCTACTCCTATTCATATTTTTGCTTTTGCTGTAAATGCATGCTCACCAAATCATAAATTGATTGATAACAAATTGAATAATTTTGGTACAGTAATTGGATAATTATCAGGAAACCAAATTATTCGACTATGAAAACGAATCGACAGCAGATTGCCTTATTATTGAGCCTCTGTTTTGTTTTTTTTCAATGCAAAGAAGAGGAAACCGTCAATGATGATGCAGCACCCAGTTTACCCCCTACTTCCAGTTTTATCATGGACTTTGATCAGTTTCCCGAAGAGGAAAATAACAATGGCAGGATACACGCGGGCAACTATGCTCATTTCAGATATGCTTCCGGCAATGTAGTGGTATGGCAAACAGTCTTAACATTGAACCTGGCCTTACCGGTAATCGCTTTCAATGAAAGCTTTAACCACGAGGCAGTTTATGTATCCGATAAGAAAAAATGGCTCTGGCAATATGAAGTAGAAAATGAGAGGCATACGCATGAGATTAGCTTATATGCCAAACTGAGCGAAGATCAGGTGAAATGGGAAATGTTTGTCACCAAAGAAGGGGAATATGAAGATTTTCTATGGTTTGAAGGAACCTCTCATTTCGATAAGACAGAAGGAACCTGGACCGTGTATGCTGAACCCAATGGGGACCGCAGAGCTTATCTGAAAATAGACTGGAGCCGTCAGGATGAAGGCCATAAAGAGATCAAATATATCAATATCAATGAAACCAGCGACCAGATGGGAAGCTATATTCATTATGCCATCAATGAATCCAATGATTTTGAAAGCTTTTATAGCATTTACCTGAAAAAAGAGGATAACCTGGTAGAAATCCATTATGATGTAGAGACCAAAACAGGAAGAGTGAAAAGCGAGAAAAATTTTGGTACCGATGCCTGGTATTGCTGGGATGAAAATCTACTCAATAGAGATTGTTAATCAGAGGAAAGGCGTAGTTGACACTGCGCCTTTTTTTATTTCTTTTCCGGTTCTACCTTTCATGTTCACACCCTCTGCCATCGTATACAAAGCCCCCCTACTACCAATACGATAGCTCATGTTTTTTGATCACGTGTATTTCCACGGGGGCAAAACCGACCATTTCTTCTTCTATCAAATTTTGACAGGGATCGTACTGATAACTGTGTTTGAAAACCAAACGGTCATTCTCAGTGATCTCTTCCAGAGACACTTTCCCATTTGTCTCGTAACTAAAATGGTATTGGGTAAGGGTGCCGCAGATTTTATTTTCCGTAATCCTTTTTACCAGTAAGTGCTGATCATTATAGCCAAATAAATCTTCATAGGTTTTGACCCCTTTTTTATCATGGGTTAGCACCTTTTCCAATTTTCCATTGGGCAGATAGAAATAGGTTCTTTTTCTTTCAAATTTTTCGTCATGGCCGAATATTTCTTCCATGACCAACCTGCCTGCGCCATCATAAGAAGCGAATCTTTTAAATTTTGTACGGTTATTCGCATCTGACTTAACCTCCGCTATGACTTCGTCCCTTTGGCTGTACCAGCTGATTTCGTAGCCCTCAATTTCCCCAAATTCTGTATTAAAAACAGCTTTTTCAATGTTTTCCACTGGATCAAAATGATATTCTTTAATCTTTTTGCATCCATCAAACCCACTGATTTCTGTTTGAAACAGATTTCCCTTTTCATCGAACAAGAAATCTCTTCGTTCTACCAACCGGTCTTCTTTTTCAAAATTGGCCTGTTCTATCAGTTGGCCCTTTTTGTTATAGGTAAATAAAGTCTTGCTACTGATTTCTCCTGCTGGCTTGTATCTGATTTCCCGGATAATTAAACCCTTTTTGTCAAATTCCTGGAACAGACTTACATATTGTTGCTTGATCCTTTGTTCATTGTCAAGCGAAAAAACAGTAGTCTTTTTAGTCCTAATCATTCAATACTTCAATTAAAAAGACAATATATGATCTATAATACATAGATTTTTTTCTAAATGTAAAGAAAGGCTTTCAGGTAATATCGACCCCTAAAAAGCGTCATTCTTTGTGTCATACTTTTTCGAAAGAACCTCCTTACCCTACTAGACTTTTCTGAGAGGTATGTCAGCCAGCCTGAAATACTAATGGATAGGATAAGGAGAAAATGGCTTCGCTTCCAAAGAATGAAAAGAGAAAAAGGTAGTCTTTTGAGGCTGTATATGAAAGGTCAACTCATGGACCTGCTCTTCAGCTTCTCCCTGACTGCCTTTCAGAATAAATCGCACTTTTTGTTCTCCTTCCGGCAAGGGCACTCTGCCATAATAGATTGAATGAGGAATGGTTTGCCAGTTGCGGGTATCTGCTTTTTCAGTGAGTGCGTTTACCATGCCTACCAGTGCCCCAAGGTCTTCATTCTCCTGTCGAATACCATATTCTGCCGCTTTCTTCACAGCAATGCGAAGCAGTGATACACTACATTCTTTCCACATGCGTTGTTGTAGGGAACGAAAGGCAATCGCGTTGATATCCTCAGCCTTTTCCAATGTACATTTTCCCTGAATAGTTTCAAGCTCCGCCGAATTAAATACTGTGTGTCGTTCCACATATTTGGGGAAAGCGATCCGGATGAACTCCAGGTGATGCAACCCTTTTTCTTCGTAGTCTTTGTCGCTGTCCAAATAAAACGGAAAATTTAGTCCATAGGCATCGTTTTGGAAGTTTACCAAGCCTCCTGCTCCACGAACCAATGCGAAATGTAAGCCCCATTCCGCTTTGATGGGACACAGGCCATTATTCCAGAAAAATACCAGTTCACCACCTGCCTGCTTCTCAGGTTGATAGGTTATCCCTAACAATTCCTCATATCTTTTCAGTTCTGTAGTGAAGCCCATGATATAGGCTGTACGCAGCAGATCCTGCTTCAACTGTTCCGGCGCGTCAATGCCAAACAGCGGAAGATAATCAGTCCGGTAAATGTCAACTGCATTTCTATAGGCAATAAAGGCGTTGTTAATATCCTTGTCAGCCTCATAAATAAGCCCCATCAGGGTATGAATGAAGGCATCTCTGGTATATTTTCCCGGATGCCCCAGGAGGCCCGTCTGGTAATGATCGCTGAGCTTTTGAAGCTTAATATTCAGCCTTCTGCATTCTACCAAAGCACTTTGAGGATCGCCCAATTGCAGAAAATTGAGTGCTTTGTAATAATGGATCATTAACAATTCGTGATCCTCACCGGTGTAATAGGTAACATTTGGATTGAGCAGTAAAGCGGTAGCGGTATTCCAGTAATTGTTGCGCAGATCTTCTCCTAACAGGTATGCCTGCTCCAGCGATAGATTGCTTTCCTCAAAGTGGCCCTGGAGCGCAGCTACTACCCCCAGATTCATGTAATACAAAAGCTTGGCTTTGCCTGTACCGGCTTTTTGATTAGACGACAGGGTCTTCTCTGCCTTCTCCAGTTCTCCCTCTTCAAAAAACCGGTTGAATTTAAGATTTACCTGGTAGTAGGTAGCACAGGAGAAACAGAAACCAGCCAGGATGCACAAGAAAATCCTTCGCTTCACTGTGTTGAGAGAGGCCATGCGCTGTAAGGCTTTGATAATGCTGGATGCTTTGATTAGTGTATTGGCTGCTTACCCGACAATATATTTCTTGATTTTTTTACCATCTACCCAAACCAGTTCATTGGATTCCAGGTCCGACAGTTCCAGATCTACCTGATAAAAAGTGACCTGTCGTTTTCCTTCACTATCTACAATTGCATTGATAGTTCCAAACATCATGAAATCGGCTCCTAATTCGGCTCCCCATCGTTTTTGTGTTTCCGGGGCCGCAAATTCCTGCTGATCGGCTCTTTCATCCCTGAGTTTTTCCCGAAACTCACTGTTCTGCACTATCCTCACCAGTGTTGACCGCACCAGTTCTTTTTCTATATCCTTGATAAATATTTCCGGCTCAATATGCTCATGACTTTTATTAGTGATCAGCCCTACAATGACTACCGGTTTACGATTATTCCGCTGTACAAAATCTTCACGCCAGTGGCTGTTCAGTAAACTTTCTGTCATGGCCTCCGCCACTCTTCTGGAATCGGCATCATTCCAGCGTCCGCTGAGATCAATATCGGTATCCGTATTGACCCGCGTGACCGTTTTTTTAGCACAACCCCACAGTAAGAGTGCAGAAAGAAAAAGTATCCAGAGGGTTGGGGACAGTGATTTCATGCGCTTTTGAGTTTGGTTTGCATTAGAAATACAAATTTAATACCGAAGAACGTTTGATTGTAAGAATGACAAGATGTCCGTTTGAATAATGCTAAATTATTTTGTTAAATGCTATATTATTTTACGCATTATTAGTATCTGACGATGGCCTTCAGATTTAAAAATCGAGCAGAAAGGCGATTAGGGACAGGGTACTGCAAATTGTTCACATCAGTGACCCAGGTGTAGGAGATTGTGTTATCGGCACCTAATACATTCAGAATTTCAGCCCCTAACCAAAGAGAACGCAGAAAGGCATTGTCCTTATTTTTTTCTTCTCTGAAAAACAATTGTTTGGAGAATCCTATATCCACCCGTTTGTAATCCGGTGGTGGAAAAGCATTGCGGTAACGCAGGTTGTTGGGTGGTCCGAAAGGTAAACCTGTGCCATATAATACACTTAAATAAACCCGAGTTGAGGGATCGTTGGGTAGATGATCCTGAAAGAAAATACCCAAATTAATCAATTGATCCGTGGGACGTCTGATATAACCCCTGTCATCTCCTTCAATATTCTCTCTGGTTCTGAGAATGCCCAGACTAAACCAGGACTCCGCTCCTTCTATGAACTCTCCGTTGATCCTGAAGTCAATGCCCGTCGCATATGCTGTGGCATTATTGTCAGCGAAATACCGTATCCTGACATTGTCCACATCATAAGGGATCACATGATACATATATTTATAATAGACCTCCGTCAGGAAAGTAAAAGGCCGGCCAAACATGGTAAACTGATAATCAAACCCAGCGATGGCATGCCAGGAAGATTGCGCCAGAATATCTTTATGTAGATTGCCTTCTCTGTCGCGAAGTTCACGATAAAAGGGAGGTTGCTGATAGGAGCCAGCGGCGATTCTAAAAACCACATCCCGCCATCCGGCTGGTTGATAGGCATACTGCAGGCGTGGACTGACCAGCCACTGCTGATTTAGTGTCCAGTAGTGAAGGCGAACCCCATAGTTCAGCGTGTGCACCTCATTGGGTTCATAGGTATTTTGCACAAATGCAAAAAAGCGCTGTGACGCAATATCCAAACTGTTGTAAATCCGTTGATGGATGGTGACATAGTCAGAAGAATCACTGAAGGCATATTGCTGCAACTGGTCATCAATCTGTTCGCTGGCAAATCCTACACCCATCTCGAGCGTATTGGAAGCATTGACTGCAAAAGTAGTTCGGTTCTCTAGATTCAGGATATCAGCTGACAGTTTATTCCTTGCATGGTTGTAATGAGACCCTACTCCTAAAACAGTATTGCATTCTTTCATCTGTTTGCCATCGGCATCAAATTGCACCTGACACAGGTAATAGGCTCCTTCCAGGTCAATATATTCCCGTTCCTGCGTATGAGCCCAGGAGGCGATCAGGTTATTACTCCACCGGGGATTAAACTGATGAAAAAACTTAACACCCTGCTGAAAGGTCCTGTATTGTAAAATTTCCTGACCATCGTACCCGACCAATAATCGTAAAGGCTCCTGTAATGTACCAAAGTAAGTTTCCCGGGTCTCCGGTCTGACCAGGTAACGGTTGTTGGCAAAAGCCGTTAACAGTCCTATTTCAGAAACTGTTCTGTCAGGATCACCATCCACATCAATAGTGACATAGGATTGTATATCGGTAAATCTGGGTAGATACTGCCCGTTGGTTTCCAGGGTATTGAGCAGATACTGCGCGCTTTTAAGACGCGCCCCTAGCAGATAAGAAACCTTTTGGTTGGCAGTAGCTCCTTCCACATGGGCCGCGCCACCCAACAGGCTGGCAGTTAATGAGGCCCTGGTCTGAGTAGGGCGTTTATAGGTCACATTTAAATTGGAAGAGAGCTTGTCTCCATATTTGGCCTGCCAGCCACCCGACGAAAAAGCCACCTGAGAAACCATGTCAGGATTGATAAAACTCAGCCCTTCCTGCTGTCCCGCACTAACCAGGAAAGGGCGATATACCGGGATATCATTCACATAGACAAGGTTTTCATCATAATTCCCACCTCTCACAGAATAGGTAGAAGACAGTTCATTGTTACTGCTCACGCCGGGGAGGGTGGCCAGTATCTTGGTAAAATCGTTAAAAGGAGAAGGGATATTTTTTGCTGCTTCCGGGTCCAGTTTGATCAATCCAGGTTCCTGCCTGTCGGTGTCGTTATTGTCCCCTTTTACTTCTACCTGTTCCAGTACACGGATGTTGGGTTTCAGTATCCAGTTTTGAAGGAGTGTATCACCCGCTCTCAGCTGAATATTTTCTCTAAGGGTCTGATATTCCACATGGGAAATGATCAGGGTGTAGTTACCGGCAGGTAGCGTCATGGAATACCTGCCTCCCACATCGGTGTTGGTTCCCTGATTAAAACCCTGCACCTGTATGGACACATCTTCAATGGCTGTTTGCGTACTGTCCGTAATCTGTCCTTGCAACAAAGCAGGCTGGCTCCACCCCTCTAGAAATAAAAATAGCAGCAGAACAGAAAATAAGATAGGGCAATACTTTGAAAACATGTAGTGTGACTACTTTGAAGCTCGGGTATTTTTCAATTCGGCAATCATACCCTTTGGATTGGATGATTTAAAGACTGAACTTCCAGCTACCAATACGTGGGCACCTGCCTGTAGCAATTGGGAAGCGTTTTCCTGACTAACGCCTCCATCTATTTCTACCAACGCATGGGCATTCTCTTTTTGTATTAACGCCTGTACATTTCTTATTTTCTGATAGGTACGGGCTATAAATTCCTGTCCGCCAAAACCGGGATTCACGGACATGACCAAGACAATATCCACCATCCCGATAATATCTTCTAACAAGGCTACCGAAGTATGCGGATTGATGGCTACCCCAGCTTTACAATCATTTTTCTTTATTTTTTCTAAAGTACGGTGCAAGTGGGTACAGGCTTCATAATGGACAGTAATATGGTTGGCCCCTGCCTCTTTGAAAGGCTCAATATATGCATCAGGGTTGACAATCATCAGATGAACATCCAAAGGCTTTTGGGCATGTTCACTGACGGCTTTGCAGATTGGGAGTCCCAGCGATATGTTGGGAACAAACACGCCATCCATAACATCTACATGAATCCAGTCTGCTTTACTCTGGTTCAGCATTTCAATTTCCTGCTGAAGGTTAGCAAAGTCACAGGCCAGTATGGAGGGAGCAATGATAGGTTCCATGTCAGGGGCTTTTTATGGTCAAAAACTGGGCAAAGCTAAAAAATTATCTTTTAAAATTTAACCAGTTTGAAAGTATCTGATGAATCTGCGCTTAGCACGTGCAATATATAAATCCCCTTCTCCAAAAGGCTGGTGTCCAGATCAATGGTTTCTTTCCGTGCATAGGAAACCTGTTGTTTTTGCACAATCTGACCGGTGCTGTTATACAACCATAATTCTATATTACCGGAAAATTGATCAGATTTAGCTTCCACAAATACTTTTCCTTCTTCCACCGGGTTGGGATAAACCTCAAAAAAATGTTTCAATTCTGTGTCGGGTACCGGGGTCAGTTCTTTATCAATTAATACATTAAAATCCGGGATCCCGTAGCCCAGTTCATTATCGGGAGCTAACCCCTGATGACCGGACTCTTTTATTTTTTCTACAATTTCTTTGTTGTTTAAGGCCGGAAAAGCCTGCCACACTCCGGCTGTAAAGCCAGCGATAAGGGGGGCTGAAAAGGAAGTGCCATTGGAGGTAGTGACCTGACTTTGTGCATTGACCACCACCGTTTGCAGGCCCAGGGCGGATACATCCGGTTTGATTCTTCCGTCGGCGGTAGGTCCAATGGAACTGAACGATACCCGGTGTCCACCGGTACTGACAGCGCCAACGGCCAAAACATTGGAAGCGTCGGCCGGGGGTGAAACATATTTCCAGCTACCGCTGCCTTCATTACCGGCACTGATCACACAAAGAATCCCTTTGTCGGTAGCCATATTGACTGCCCGGGTAATCACAGCTGTTTTACCGTCCAGATCGTCAAACCCATAATTCATGGTCGTATCATCAAAGGTAGTATAACCCAGCGAGGTACTGATGATATCGACGCCGGCGCTATCGGCCCGCTCCGCGGCCAGCAGCCAGTTATACTCTTCGATCCGGTATTCCGAACCGCTCTCTTCCGTTACACAGAGCATAATATCGGCCCCATAGGCTCCCGCTTCCAGAATGCCCGGCATATAAGCGGCAATACAGGACAGTGCTTCCGTGCCATGCTGACTGTATTGAAAGACGTTCTGGCTGTTGCCGACAAAGTCATAGCCAGGGATTAACTGTTGGTTTTCAAATAGATGGGTAAAATACTGAGAAGTGTCTACCCCCCGAAACCCTCCATCGAATACACCTATTAACAGCCCTTCTCCGTTGAAACCCTGAAGATGCATTTCGTCTATGCCCAGCATTTCATTTTGCACCATATTCAGCAGTTCTTCTTCACGCTTCCAATTTTTTTTCAACGCTTCACCTCCATCGACAGAGGAACCCACTTTTTTTCTGCTGCCTTTGCCAGCGGGTTTGATCAGCTCCGTACGCATTACAAAGTCAAGCGACTCAATGAGCTGTATGCTGCTGTCGTCACAGACTACGAGGGCTCCGTTGAACCAACGGGAAGTATGGTGGACAGTTCCGCCGGCTTCAGAGAGCTGCTGCTTGTAAGAGGGATTGACGGGTAAATCAGAAAACTGGATAGGAATATTGTATTTTTCTTTGCGGGCGATCGCTCTGGGAGAAAGAAATTCTTCCGGCTGATCATAACGATAAAGAAGGGTATCTTTATCGTAAAAGAAAACCATGTATTTATTTTCCTGTGCCTGAAGGGTTCCAACAATACAAAGTAGTAGTATGCATAAAAAACTGCGAAGGTAATACAAATTATTCTTTCCCATAGTCTATCAATATTTGCCGGTATCGCCACCCGGACTCCAGGATACCCAATCCTAAACATTCAGGAGTACTGGCACAGTAGTGTAAGTTAACGGATTTTTTGTAAAAAAGCCCTACCTCTTCAACGTAGGTTTCCAGCTTTTGTGTATACAGAATGACCGTATCCAGACTTTCTTCCTGCATTACCGTCAGGCTATGCGCCAGCAGCGAATCCAGGGGACTCTCCATTTCCTCCGCCAGTGTTTCGCTGGTGGACATGAGGGTGTACATTTGCTCAGGGTGACTGTTCATCGCATTGCCATCCCATTCCAGGCCAGTTTGAAAGGGAAAAACTAATTTTACCAGCGGCACATTATTTTCCACGACCACCACCCGCTGTGCGTTTTTACGGGCTGTCCAGATGGAGTCCAGCTGCCACGCCCCATTTTCCCATTTCTTGAACCGTTCTAACTGATAAATGATTTCTCCTCCATTGCCAGGAAAAGAATCCGATACGACCTCCTTTAACTGATACAGGCTGGTATCAGGATCCTGCCCAAAATGGTATTGAATATCTTCCACTGCATAAATGGCATAATTGCCCACAGACAAGGGGAAATAACTGTATCCTACCCGGTTCTCCTGTGGAGCAATAGTTTCACTCTCGCAACCACCAAAGAGTATTAACAGAACGATAAAGTAAAAACAAGTTTGGGTACGCAAGGTTTTCGTCTATTTGGTTCAATACCAGCAAGCTAGACAAATATTATATACAAAAAAAGAACGAGATTTCGCCCGTTCTTACACTATCTGAATTCGTGATTGTCTTAACTGATAGACTCTCTAACCATTCTGGTATATTCCCTCAGAGCTTCTTTAAATTCCATGCCATCCGTTTTCATTTTCTCGAGAATATAAATTGCCGCTAGAATATGAGTCAGTTTTTCACCTTCATCTTTTCCACCAATTTCAAAGGGAAAGGGTTTTTCATCAATCAGGGCATCTTCAGCTTCCCTGAGTTCATCCATGGTACGGTTCTCCACCAATTGTTTTACGACAGGTATTTTCATATTTTCCTTAATTCAACTTCTCAATAAGTTCTACCACTGCATCTTCTTTACTGGATGCAACAGCATCTATTAACGCACCATTCTTGAATACGGCAAAATACGGCAAATTAGAAACGCCAGCAGCCTTACGGGCTTCCGGATTTTTCTCCGCATTCACATCCAGAAATGCGATGCCTTCAAACCGGTTATCTTCTGATAATCTCTTATACTTAGGATTAAACAAACGGCAACTTCCGCACCAATCTGCATAATATTTAACAATTACTTTGTCATTATTTTCCAATAAATCCGGAAAGTTAATATCGGTTGCTACTTCTACAGCCATAAAATAGATTTAAATGTACTGACAACTATTTGTAAATAATGATTTTTAACGAAAACGTAAATTTTTGTTTATTTGTTTAACAAAAATAGGCGTAAATCAGGTTCATCTTATAAAACAAAGCATTATTTTATTGAATTATGGCTTTACAAACTTATGTGAAAGTGAGTGGCATCAGTAATTTAAGCGATGCCCGCTATTGTGCTGGTATGGGCGTAGAGGTACTAGGCTATAGTTTTGATCCTACGGATGCTCACCATGTGTTGCCGGAACAATACATGGGTATCTCAGCATGGGTGTCAGGCGTACAAAACGCAGCAGAATTTAACAACTGTACGCCAGAACAAATTGAAGAACAGCTAGCCCTGTATGGTTCGGTCGACCTGGTGCAGATTACTGATTACCGGCATTTGCCACTGTTAAAAAAATTAGAAATTCCGCTGGCATTGAAGCTAAATGTGTCGGCATACCGGAATCTTGACCACCTGGGCGATATCCTGCGGGAAGCACAGCAGGATGTAGCCTATTTTTTGATAGAAAATGAGACGGAAGAAAAGGAGGAGGAATGGTTGAATGTTGTTCTGGAGCTGGCAGACCAATATCCGGTACTATTGGGATTTGGCGTAACGCCTCAGAATGTACTTTCCCTGATTGAAAACAGCAGTCTAAAAGGTATCGCATTGCAAGGGGGGGAAGAAACAAAGCCTGGCTTTAAAACCTATGACGAACTGGCTGATATTTTGGAAGTCCTTGAGATCGATGATCTAGAATCATAAAATATACTGGCATTGTCTGATTATGGAAAGGTCTTATTCCTGATACCTTTACCCAAACCAACAGCGGAAAAAAATATCCTCTGGTACATCATTCAAACAGCTCTACAATGGGGTTTCCATCTGCCCCACTGGGCAATGCAATATTCAGGAGCATGGCCACAGTAGGCGCGATCTGCGTGATGTCATAATAGTTTACACTATCTCCCGCTTTCACACCCCATCCATAAAATAAAATGGGCACGTGGGTATCGTAGGTATAGCCGGTCCCGTGGGAAGTTCCCTTGGTATTCTCACTCTTCAGAAAACCGGGCTCCATGGTGTAGAGTACATCCCCGGAACGCTGAAAATGGTACCCCATCTGTAGAAGCTTTCGCTGGCCCCGTGTATACTCATTGCGCTGCATATCCGTGGCTGCATAGGTCTCATTGATACCTTCAAAATCCTGCAACCGTTGGGCTACCCAACGCTGGAGTTCTTCCGGCTCCTGGTTTTTGCTTTGCATCAGTTCACGATTCAGAAAGATCTGATCGCCAGCATGTTCAATCCAGTCACCTTCCCCAAATTTTTCTTGTATCTCTTTTTTAAGCGCGCTTTCTATGTCATTTCCGTTCAGATACCCCCCCGGCAACTTTTTATCAATTAGCGACTGAGGTACATCCACCACTGCGTGGTCTGCGGTCAGGAAAACCAGGTAATTCCCCTCTCCTACTTGTTGGTCCAGAAACTGAAAAAAAGAAGCCAAGTCTCTGTCTAGTCGAACATAGGTGTCCTCCACTTCCTTAGACTGCGGACCAAATGCATGACCAATATAATCGGTAGAAGAAAAACTGACCGCCAGAAAATCGGTAATGGTATCGGCACCCATGCTTTCTGCTATGACGGCCTCTTTGGCAAACTCTGCTACCAGTGTATTCCCAAAAGGAGTAGTACTCAACAGTCCCATGCCATCGTTGGATTTAGCCAGTTTCTTCAGGTCATAAGGAAAAACAGAATTTTCCATTCCCGTAAAAACATTTTCGTAGTCGTTCTCATCAGCCTCACTTTCCGTATAGGTTTCAATGGGTAACAAGGTGTTCCAGGTCTGACTCAGATACTGGGCCGGTAATTTCTTTTTGTTAAAGTTTTTCACCCAATCGGGCAGCGCGTCCATATAATAAGTAGAGCTCATAAATTCTCCTGTGGTGCCATCATACCAGTAGGCAGCTTCTGCCATATGTCCGGCCGGCAAGGCAGACCCTCTGTCTTTCACTGAAATGCCTATCACTTTGGCTTTTCCCTGGGTTGCCAGTTTTAACTGGTCCGTAATGGTGGTACTGTATAGATTTTTAGGAGAGATTTGACCTGCCTCAGCAGAACCACCCACCGCGGCGACGGTCGTATCTTCCGCACAATAGACCGTTCTTTTGAGTTCACGGCTATACCAGTCGTTGGCAATGATGCCATGAGTGGCTGGCGTGGTTCCTGTATAGACAGAAGCATGGCCTGGCCCGGTATAGGTAGGAATATAATTGTAATGCCCATTCCTGACCATAAACCCCTGATTCATCATTCGTTTGAATCCATCTTCACCAAACTTGTTATAGAAACGCAATAAATATTCCTGCCGCATCTGATCCACCACAATGCCTACGACCAGTTTGGGATGCTCAGAAGGATCATTTTTCAATTGAAAGGAAGAAAATATGCCCAGGCACCCACAGAATAATATACCTCTCAAAAATATAACTCTCACCATGAAACTGTTTTATTAATATGTGATTATGGCTAATAACCCCTACTCATTCGATAGAATGTTATCAGGCAATCAACCTGCCTCTATTATCATTTTAAAGCTGCAAATATCTGGAATTTTTCCAGTTTGTGACCAGAAAAACGAAGGTAATTCACAACAGACTGATCTTCTGAAAATTAGCTGACAGGTCAAATTCATTGCATTTTTTCTGCCACTCCATCGGAGATGCACTACCATTATTCAGACATTACTTTGAATTATTTCAACAAAATCATCTCTTTTCAGGAATTAAACGGTCACTTTCCTAACAAAATCCAAAAAGATTGGTAAATGACATGAAGACGAAAATGTAAGTGTATCTAAAGCGATGTATTATGAAAAATTTTTTGAAGTTGAATGTTAAGACTTTATTTTCCCTGGTTACGGGAATATGTTTGCTGACCCTGACAGCCGCAGTGGCACAGGATCAAGACCCGGCTTCACAAAACCCTGCCCAGGAAAATCCTCCGGTTGAAGTACAAGGGGACTTCAGTGAAGAACAACTGATAACTTTTGTGAAAGCCAATGAAGAAGTGATGAAAGTACAGATGGAAGGCGAAAAGGAGATGATGCAAGCTATTGAAAGTGAAAACCTTGAGGTAGATAAGTTCAATCAGATCCTGATGTCGCGGCAAAATCCGGATCAGGAAACGGAAGCTTCTGCAGAAGAGTTAGCAGCTTTCAACAAAGCTGCCCAAAAGGTGATGGATCTACAAAAAGACCTGGAATCCAAAGCCCAGCAAGCCATTGAATCAGCAGGCCTTGACATTGAAGAATATCAGCAAATGATGCTAGCTTATCAGAACAATCCGGATGTGCAGCAGCGGGTGGAAGAACTGATGAGTACACAGGACAGTCCGAAGGAGAATGAATAATAAACCCTAAAAGTATTACAATTTCTCGCCACAGGAGATTTTTCCTGTGGCATTTTTTTGGCCCAATCTCGCTGTTTATTCAGTGATGACTCCTATTTCAGCGATGTTGACCTGTTTCTGATCGTCCAATACTTGAAGGGCTACCCACTTGATATATCTGCCCTGGGTAGGCTTAAAGCGTATCTGTTGCTCAACGGGATTGTTCCTGATATTAGCGAATTCTCCCTGCACCAGTGGAGTTCCCCAGTGTTGACCATCCTGACTGACATACACCCTGTATTCAGACACGATGCCGGTGGCAAATCGGCTTTGGTCCGGCAGATACGTCAATCCCTTAAGCGTATAAGGTTTCCCCAAATCAATGATCCATTCGGAAGGCAACTGTGTTGTTTCAACACCCCAGGCAGTTGCGGCCTGCCCGTCCCAGATAGCATCTACTTCTGATTTTTTTCCAGCCGGTTGCAGCAATTTCCAATCGGCCTTGCTCACGTCAAAATCAGCAGTGGCTACCGGACTTTGCTGTTTGGTTTGCGGATCAACCACTACAGCTTTGATTTGTCCCTTCTGCTTAAAATCAAAAGGTTGATCATAAAGGGTGGCTTGCGGCCCCGGCGTTTCCCCTTGGGTGGTAAAATACACTTTGGCGTCTGCATCGGGGGTCATGATGGTCACGGTACCGGCCTTATTGCGAGCAATGAGCGGCTCGCTCAGAACTTTCGGAGCCCGATAAATCTCTATATTAGTGATCAGCGGACAGGCCTTTGCCTGCTGTATGGTCAACCGTAGCTGAGAGGCTTCCACATCAGGAAACCGAAGAATACGCTTATAACCTATGGTCGTTTCTTCGGCCACCGTTTCCCACTTTTCATCCACCTTCGCTTCCAGGGTAAAGGCTTCCACTCTTTGTCCAAGGGATATGTATTCCTGTATCAGAAAACGGTTGATGAAGGTAGGTTTTTCCAAATCAATGGTCAGGGAAGCCTGGGTTACTGCATCTTCCGTACTCCAATAAGTATCCGGATTTTCATCGTTTACCATGGTGGCAGCAAAGGAATTTTGGGGTTGCCTTTCGTGGGAAGCCGTCACTTTCTTTCCCAGGGCCAGGTTATGGGCAAAATCCATTTTCAATTGATCGGCCAGCTTCATCAACTGCGCAGCGTCTGTCTCATGAATAAGCCCTCTTTGGTCTACCGGAAAATTCAGCAAGAATGAGCCATTACGGCCTACACTATGATAGTAGATATCCAGGAGTTGGGGCAATGTTTTTACTTTATGGTCTTCCGAAGCATGGTAATACCAACCTGGTCGGATAGACACATCACATTCAGCAGGAACCCAGTGTGTACCATCTTCATGCCCTGAGCGGAGCTGCTGGTAATGAGGCCACCCCGGCCATACTTCATCGCGGCGCAACAGGCTCCAGTTGGTTTCATTGGCAAAACCTTCTTCGTTGCCTACCCATCGGACATCGGGTCCTCCATCGCTAAACAGCACTGCGCCGGGTTGCAACTCCCTGACGATCTGATAGGTATTTTCCCAGTCGTAATAAGTTTTACGATCCACTTCCCGGTTTTCGTTGGCACCGCCGTAGTATCCTGTTCCTCCATTGGCACCATCAAACCAGACTTCAAAGATTTCGCCATATTGGGTGAGCAACTCCCGCAGTTGGTTTCTGAAATAGGTGATGTATGCGGGCTTTCCATAATCTTTGTGGTTTCTGTCCCAGGGAGAAAGGTAAACGCCCATTTTCAGTCCATACTCATCACAGGCCTGTCTGAGTTCCTGTAAGACATCTCCTTTTCCATTTTTCCAGGGAGCATTTTTGACGGAATGTTCCGTATACTGAGAAGGCCATAAGCAGAAGCCGTCGTGGTGTTTGGCCGTGATGATGATCCCTTTCATGCCAGCTTCTTTCGCAATTCGAGCCCATTGCCGGCAGTCCAGTTGGGTGGGGTTAAACAGTTCGGGTGATTCACTCCCATACCCCCACTCCATGTCGGTGAAGGTATTCATGTTGAAATGGACAAAAGCGTAGAACTCCATGTCATGCCAGGCCAGTTGACGTTCAGAGGGGATGGGCCCGTAGGGCTCAGGCGTTTGCGCTTTCACCAGCGCAACACAGAAAAAACAACAGAAAAATAGCTTCAGGTTAGTCATGAGGTTATGCATCATTAAGATGCAGGCAATGTTAGTAAATCTTCTTCAAAAGTACGATGATCTGTTTATCCTTTTAGCATCAGATACTTTTCATGGTAGAATTACGATGAAATCAGCCCCCTATCGGGCTGTCCTAAAGATAAATACAGAAAGAATTTTATTAAACAAAAAGTTAAAATGATCCTATTCCGTTCATATTTTAGCTATTATTGTAAATTCAGATTCTTACTAATTCTTTTTAATCCATACACTATGCTAACCTATTCTACATTATCAAAAGTCTTATCAGGAATGTTGTTGATAGGCTTTTTAGGGACTACCTTATGGTCCTTTTCTCCCAAACAGGATCAACCCCGGATATTGGTTTTTTCCAAAACGGCTGGATTCAGACATCAGTCTATTGAACCCGGCAAAGCAGCGCTGCAAAAGTTGGGAAAGGAAAAAGGTTTTATGGTTGATACGACAGAAAACGCTGAACTGATCACAGAAGAGAATTTACAAAAATATCAGGCTGTCATCTTTCTCAATACCACCGGAGACATCTTCAATCAGCAACAACAGAAGGCTTTTGAAGAATACATACAAGCTGGCGGTGGATATGTCGGCATTCATGCGGCCACTGATACGGAATATGACTGGCCCTGGTATGGTAAACTGGCAGGAGCTTATTTTACCAGCCATCCTAGCGATCCTAATGTGCAGGAAGGCACTTTCCTGGTAGTGGACCAAGACCATCCGGCCACCGACGGATTGCCAGAGAAGTGGGAAAGAAAAGATGAGTTTTACAATTTTAAAAACTTGAACCCGGCCGTTCAGGTGCTCATTAAGATTGATGAAAGCACCTATGAGGGAGGTGAGAATGGGGATAATCATCCTATGTCCTGGTACCATGAATATGATGGAGGGCGTGCTTTTTATACCAACATGGGGCATACTGATGAAACTTTTTCAGAACCTCTTTTCCTGCAACATCTTTGGGGAGGCATTCAGTACGCCTTAGGCCAGGATCAATAAGTATTAAAAAAAAGGAGCTACCTAGCGAGAGGTAGCTCTTTTCTTATCTCTTTACAACTACTATCAACGAACCATAAATTTTTTCATCATCAGCTCATCTTGCGAGCCTGCCTGTAAGGTGTATACTCCTGGCACGAGCTTATCACTAAAATTCAGCTGAATGCTTTCGCTGTACAGGGAAGTTACCTGATGAGCGAACACTACGTTGCCTGTGACATCCAGTACTTTGATCAGGAGATCACTATTATCTGTCAGGCCTGAGACGGTCAGGTGAAGCTGGTCTCCCGGATTAGGAACAGGGTACAAACTCACCTCCAGAAGGCTTGCCGCATTGTTTACCTGTACAAAGTCAGAGTAAGTAAACTTTCCGTCAAAATCAGTTTGCTTCAACCGATAGTAAGAAACACCTGCATACGGATGGGTATCTAGGGTCTGGTAGGCATTCACCTGGTAAGAGGTACCTTTACCAGACACGACTGCTACTTCTTCATATTTTTTGAAATCAACTGTTTTTTCTATCGTAAAGAAGTTGTTGTTAATCTCTGTAGAAGTCTTCCAGTCGATGATGACCTCATTGGTTTCCAACTCAGCATGAAATGACAGCAGCTCAATGGGCAGTAATGACGGGCCACTACCCTCAATACCAAATGGAGAAAAAGAATTTACATTCGTAGCGGTAGTCGTATAAGAACCACTTCCGGAAGCTGCACTTGCTTCTATCACTTCCCATTCACTTCCATTATGGTGTACCACCATCAGTTCAGTTCTGTCAAATTCTGTCATTTCATTCACCGCATTCCATTGGAATGTCAGGTTCGCATTAGAACCACCAACGACAGATTCTTCAATAAACCAGCTACGATTCACTACATTTTCTGTTACAGCGGTACCTCCTCCACAACTTCCATTAGTATAAATACCATCACAAATTTTAACGCCAAAGTTATCAGCGATTCCGGCTCCATTATTGATGGTCAACGGAGTATAACTACTCGTATTCACACCTACCGGGAATACTACGTTTCCGTTTCTTTGTCCGATGCCCAAACCGTTTTGTACCAGTTGTCCGTTTCCATTGGTTACTACAAAAGTGGTGGTGCTACCCCCTGCGATACTACCAGCATTGGTGATCGTCAGATTCCGGTTATTTAAGAACAAGTGACCTGAAGTCAGTCTGAAGGTTCCATTGACTGTGATGGAATGTATAAGGGAAGCTGAACCGGTTGTCTTTTTGAGAACCAGGTGACGGAAGGTTTCTCCGGAAGCATTACTGATGCTCTGGCTTCCACTTCCATCCAGCACAACGGCTTCTGTAGCTGATCCTTCCGTAAAAGTACCACCATTGTTCACCCAGTTTCCAGCTAAAAACAGCGTATCACCACTACCGTTCATGTTCAGATTCGTTGAACCATTCAGCGTCAGATTACCATTAACTTCCAGATTAGCCTGCGTGCTTCTGTCTCCTGAACCTGAAAATGTCAGGTTGCTGTAAGTAACAGGGATGATCGCTTGGTTTCCACTAGCACTATAAGAAAAGGTGTTGGTCCCATTATTACAATTCAGAATTGTATTTACATCCGTATCATAGGCAGCACCGGTATGGCTCCAGTTCCAGACACTTCCATTCAGATTATTGAAACTACTGCCACCGTCAATACCGGTGAAGTTACCAGACTGATTAATTGTACCACTATTGTTGATGGTCAGGTCACCGTTTGTGAGAGAAAGCGCACCTCCCAGATTTAGCGTGGCGCCTGCATTGTTGGTCATTACATGACCGGAAGCTCCACTGGCTGAGACTGTAAGATCATTGGTGACGGTGAGTACTCCATTGTTGACCAGAGAATTATTGTGCCCCCAGAACAAAAAGGTATTGAATACAATGTTGTTTACAGTCACATTTCCATTATTAGTAAAAGCAGCATTGGAGATGTTATTGTAATTAAGGGCTTGGTTCAAGGTAATAGTACCTGTTGAGCTATTAATGATTTTACCATTTGCTGTGCCCAGTACTATATTATTAGCGGTCAGATTCCCACTTCCACTGATCTGTATGGTGTTACTTCCATTATGATATATATCCTCAATATTTACCAAGCCATTGACCACCAACTGAGTGGTACCGCTGCTGCCTTGAAAAATGAGCGGCGCATTGGTGGTACTGCCATCTACCAGTGACCCTGTGTTATCAACCGTCAAATTGTTTACATAACCTGTAGTAGTCAGATTAATGGATCTGCTATTACCGATATTCACATTGGTTGCTTCATTGGGAAAGCAGCCGCAGGAAGAGCCGCTGTAGCCTGTTTTTGACCATCTTGTACCCAAATCCCAATCTCCACTACCTCTTGAATAGAGGCTACCACCCCCATTGGTATATTTTACAATGATATTATCAAAGGCATGTTCCTGACTATCCTGATCATTATTCACACGGATCACTATTTGCAAGGTGTTTCCGGAAACACCGGATACACTTTCTGTTTGAAAAGTAGGAAACCAGTCATTACTAAACTGCCCCGTTCGATTGGCTATCAGTTGCTCACTCCCTCCATTGACTTTATAATATAAACGGATATAGTCATCGTTTTGCATTGTACCTACTTCCACAATATCTATGGATATATCCACGCCCCCTGAAATGCCGGCAATGTTCATCACCTGAGAGGTCCATACGCCTTCTCCATCTATGTCTTTTGCATAAAAATATTGGTTTCGTACGTCAAAGGCATCATTGGCATCCAAAGCAGGTGAAGTCCTACTCCAGGCAGAATTACCTGTATCATTGGTGGTACCGTCGGATAAGTTAAAGGATTCATGGTAGACATTCTGTGCCTGAGCTGCCAGCTGACTCATGAAAAGTACAGTAAAGAGAAAAGTTATCTTGGCTATCGTGGCATCCTGATTTGTGATTTGGTTCAGATTTTCCATACACTTAACCATTACACTTGTTATTATAACCAAACAGCTTCTATTAGAATAATGCTATTTAGACGTATTGATATAAAACATAAATTTATCCAATGTGAAGAGTGACAATGGATGCAGGACATTTTCAATGCTTAAAAAGCGGTTATTTTAAATAATTACGCATATTTTCGAGCCCAAAACCAAAAGCAGTATCAATCCGAGGATACCGAAGGAGAATTGGAAAAGTGATTCATTCATAGAAAGTTTTCCCAAATTGGGAATGGAAAAATCCAAAACAGAGAGGGTAAGCGGTGGCATGAGTTATCTTGGAGGAAAACCTTGGATAGAGTTTTTAAAATCAATGAAACAGCCTGGGGTTATTACTGCTGAAATCCTTATAGAAGTTTCACTCTTTGCTCCTCACCCCTGTCAAGACAAAGGAAGAAACTAATAACAAACTGATAGCCTACAGGTTCAGCATAGGAAAGAAGGTAGTTTATAATCCTTTTCACTGAGATGTATCCTTTTTTAGATATCCTGTTGACGGTAGCCCATCTGACAGTCATTGGTATGAATTTGCTGGGATGGATCTGGCAAAAGACAAGAAAGCTGCATCTGGTCTGTGTACTGCTCACTGCCTGTTCCTGGGTGATATTAGGCATCTGGTATGGATGGGGCTATTGCTTTTTGACCGACTGGCAATGGGAGATCAAAAGAACCCTGGGAGAAACAGACCTGCCCAATTCCTACATTAAGTATGCTGTGGATCAGCTGACCGGTTGGGATACAAATCCAGATTGGATAGATACACTTACTGCCCTGAGTTTTGGCATCGTAGCCCTGCTCTCTGTCATACTCAATATACGGGACAGCAGAAAAAGAAATAAATATCCCTCAGCATTTGAAAACCAGAATGCCCAAGGATGAAAACCGTCCACTATTATTTCAGGGGTGATCTAGTTTCGCAATATGATCTTTGAGGGTAACCAAAACCTCCTCAATTCTGACTTTCAGGGTGTATGCTGCCGCTTCCATTTGAATTTGAGGGGCCTTTGCCTTGATGAGGGATTCGCTGTGTTCTAATAGCCACTTTACATCTTTCAGCGCCAGGGTATTCAGCAGTACATTGGATTTATGCAGAACGTTCTCCATTAATTTTTCATCCCGATTCGCCATTGAGGTGTTATAATTTTCTAGTAGCGATATCATATCCCGCATCGCTTTTCCCAAAAACTTCTGCACCTTTCCGTGATCATGCTGAAATAACTGAGAAATGGTCTGCAAATCCAGGGGCACAGCGGTTCCATCCGATCGGTTATCCCCCTGGTGATAGAAAGTCTTTTTTATTTCCAAAGGTGGATGCTGCTTTGCGGTATGGAGAATCAACTTTTGCCTTAAATTATTCGGATCCACCGGTTTGGTGATAACATCTGTAAAAAGTGACGCTTCTATATGTTTCATCACCTCATTCACTGTATCGGCTGTGAGTGCCAGGATTGGCACCTGTCCATACTTTTTCCCTTTGATCGCTCTGATAGCCTTTGCTGCCTGATACCCATCCATTTCGGGCATACGGATATCCATCAGAATCAAATCATACTGCTTTTGTTGAGCCATTTCTAAAGCCTGCCGACCGTTGATAGCTTCATCGGGAATGAGGTGCCACCATTTCAGCAGGAACTGCCTCATGACCATCCGGTTGACATCCACATCCTCTACCAACAACAGTTTCAGGTGACGCAGCACTTTATCATCTTCTAAAGATTCTTCTGTTTTTGCAAAAGAGGTATTATTGGATTCGCTTACTTTCATAGGCAGGGTAAAATAGAAACAGGAACCCTCCCCTTTTTTACTTATTACCTCTATCTGACTATCCATAAAATCCAACAATAATTTGGTGATGGTTAACCCTAATCCTGTTCCTCCAAATTGCCTTACCGTTGAATTATCAGCCTGGGTGAAAGCATCAAAGATGTGGGATAGCTTTTCCTCTGAGATACCGATGCCTGTATCTGTCACCGAGAAATAAACCCAAAGATTGTCTCCCTCCTTCCGCAGTAATTTTACTTCTATGGTTACCTTCCCTTGGAAAGTAAATTTTAAGGCATTGCTGATCAGATTATTAAGCACTTGTGAGAGCTTCAACGCATCGGTGTTGACGAAGGCAGGCAAACGCTCGTCTATCTGAAACAGAAGCTCAATGCCATTTTCCTGCACCTTAAACTGATGGGCTTTTTCCAGATTATTCATCAGCGCCCGCAGGTTAAGATCGGTTTCTTCTATCGATACTTTTCCCGCCTGTATTTTACTGAAATCCAGGATATCATTGATCAATACCATCAGATTTTCTGCAGAAAACTTCAGCACATGCAGGTTTTCTAACTGTTCCTTTTTGGGATCACGTTGTAAGAGCAAGGCAGACAAACCCACTATGGCATTGAGGGGTGTACGGATCTCATGACTCATATGCGCCAGAAAATCCTCCTTCGCTTTAGCCGCCTGTTCGGCTTCCACTTTGGCTTTTTGCAACGCAGCTTCAATCTTCTTTCGCTCTGTAATATCCATGGTAATGCCGACGATGCGAATGGGTTGCCCCGCTTCATCGTAGGTGATCAGCCCATGGGTTGAGATCCAACGCTCTCCACGCAGCGGGTGGTTGATCTGATACTCCAGTTCCCACTGAGGCAATTGACGGGCAAACAGGTCAAATACCTGCCCAGTAACCCGATCCCGTTCCTGTATCGGAATGGTGTCCACCCATCCTAACGGAAGCTCTCTCTCAGGGGTAGGCATTACCCCGAAAATATCAAACAACTCGGAACTCCAGGTCTGCTTGCCGCCTTCAATATCATAGGTCCAAACGCCTGCGCCAGCCGCATGGAGCGCCACATGTAGCCGTTCCTCTTTCTCACGCAACGCAACCTCCACTTCTTTTTGGCCGGTGATATCCACAAAGGTGATGACCACCCCTTCCACCCAATCCTGCCCACCAGGGTAAGGAAACATTCTGGTGAGAAAACAACGTCCTTCTTCATCCACTACCTCACGCTCAATAGGCACCAGCTTTTCCAACACCTGTTGGGCATCGTTAGGAAGTTCATGGTACCCTAAACGATGGGTAATGTCAGAAAGGGGGCGGCCCTGGTCACCGGCTCGTACATTGAAGAGCTCACTAATCCGTGGGGTAAAACGCATGATCTGGAGCTGACGATCCAGCATTAAAGTAGCGATGTCGGTAGCTTTCAGCAGGTTTTGCAGTTCACCGGACAGTGTAGCCAACTCCTCGTTGCTGGCTTCTAAGACTTCTACGGCTGACCGAAGCTCCCCGCATGTAGTCAGCAACGCCTCGTGCGAAGCATTCATTTGCTCCTTACTGGCTTCATATTCCTCTTTTAAGGACTGCAACTGTTGTTTGGATAGCGCCAGTTCTGATTCCAGTGCTTGCAGGGTTGGGTCCGGCATGGTAGTTGTCGCCGCACTGCTTTTACCCTCTGAAGTTAAGGGTACTATCCCCTGATGGAATAATAACAGAAGACACTGAGGCTGTTGAGGCTCCAGGCTGGGATGAACGGAAAGAATGATATTATGAAGGACACCCTCTATGCGTACAGCAACAGGATCGGAATGAATGCTGATCCCCTTTTCTCTGACCCCCTGCAAGGCAGCGCGCAACGCTGTATGAAATTCTTCCCTGATACATTGAAAGACATTACCTGTGTTCTCCCCTAGTGGCTGAGAAAGAAAGCGCCCCGCTTGTTGGGAGTAGTGAATCAGCTGATCATCCGGTCCCACCAGCAGACTGGGTGGTGAATACCATTCTATCATCTGCTGATGCATGGTTCCAAAAGGCAGGGTTGTTGACCCTGGGGACGCACCCTTGGGTTCAACAGGTAAACCTGTTAAAGCATTGGTATCATCTGCATCGTTTGGTTGTTTTTCAGATTTTGGGCTGTCATTGTTTTCCATACAGAAATCTTCAGATTATAGCAGGTCTTGTTGCAAAAAACTGAACGCTGAGCGGAACCAGGAAAACTTTACTGATCAGGGATAAATATAGTTTAAAATATGGCGATTACTACTAAATGGTAAAAATATTCTTTTAGTAACCATTGATACAGCAAATTGTGACCCAGGTATGTGGGCAGAAACCTGTCTGGTCAACCTTCTTCCAAAGAAACATTACAGGCAAAAACCGACCAAAAAATGAGGCAACGGTTTAGGTATTGGATAGTATCTTAGACAAGCCTCAGGAGCCTTTTCTGGCCTGGAAAATCTTGCTGAACCACTGTTTTATTTTTTGCACATAGGCTTTCTCTTTGCTTTTCTCTTTTCCTATCAGGTAGGCATAAGGATGCAGCGCAGGTACATGATCAAAAACAATTTTTGTCATGCCTAGTAAAGGGATAAACAGAATCATGCCGGCCACTCCCCAGATCAGGCCGCCCACCACAATTCCCACAATGATCGCTAATGGACTCAGGTTAACTTTTTCCCCTACCACGAAAGGTTCTAAGACATAATCATCCAGCAACTGAACCACAAAGATAACGGCAATGGCAGCGATGGGACTGGGCCCTTCACCCCCTGAAAGAAAGGTAGCCGCCGCCGGAAAGACACCGCCCAGGGTCGTCCCTACATAGGGCACAATGGTTAACATGGCTGCCATACTGCCCAGCAATATGGCATGTTTTAAACCGATTACCATCAGTCCCAGGGTGTACAATACCGCCAGAATAAAGATAGAGAGTAGCCTGCCTATTAGATATTGGGTGCTTACCTGGCTGATCTGATGCAATACCTGCCTGACTTCTTTATCATCGTTCTCCTGGTTGAGCTTTACCACAAAATTTTCATAACGCTCCCGGCTGTACAGAAAAAAGGAGATATATACCAGCATCAGAATGATATCGAAAAGAAACCCAAAGAATCCGGACAAGAATCCGGCCAGGTATTTACCAGCGGAGGATAAAGCCGAGGAGGTCTGCTCCATCATGTCGTTTTGTTTCTGGACAGAGATATTGAGTTTTTGGGCAAGGAACTGCTGAACCTGTGTTATTTTTTCTTCAAAAGAGGATCGTAGTTGGGGCAGGTCTTCGTTAAAACTACCGATAGGTGCCGCCATCACCATGAGCAGGCCAACACCACCCGCTATAAGGATGATAATACAGACCAAGATGGCCCAACCCCGTGGCCACCCCCAGCCTTCGAGTTTTTTACAGATAGGCAGTACGAGCATAGAAAGAATAATACCGGCGGCGAATGGAATCAGAAAGGGGCGGGCGAAGTGCAGCATTACTACAATCGCAATGCCCAGGATAAGGACCGCATTGATGCGTCCCAGGGAAGGTGTTTTCATAACAGAAATGTTCAAAAAATAGCAATCACGTATTTCAAAAAACAGCCATATACCAAACCTACCTTCTATTATTTCAGAAAACAGAAGCGAATCAGAAAAGTTAGCAAAGGCTAAAAGAAAGCTGAAGTTGAGAATAATTTTTCCATTATTTTAAGCCATGTTCAGATTGCATCGCACAGATTGCATCGCACAGATTGGATCGCACAGATTGGATCGCACAGATTGGATCGCACAGATTGGGATGCTAAACTGGTTAACTAAAGTGATAACGAAAATACTAATTTTTGATTCTAAGAATTTACTTCCTTAACTCAGACTGGAAAACCTAGATTACCAATGAATATCTTTTTGCTTTATTCCTTCCAGTTCTTCATAGTTGGTCAGATCCAGCCTTAGAGGGGTTATAGAAACCTGGTTGTGCTCAATGGCCCATCGATCGGTACCCTCTTCTACCTCTTCAATAGGCTCTACTGTGAACCAATAATGTTTTCTGCCTCTGGGGTCTTCTCCGGGAACCATTACACCATCGTAATGCCTTAATGATTGTTTACACCATAAAAACCCCTGGGGTGAGTTAGGAAAATTGACATTAACTAGTTCCATATCTTCTTTCAGAAGCATGTCCAGAGACCGATGGACAAAAGGTTTTTGCTTTTCAATATCGAAATCTTCAGTAATCTCTGTACTCAAGGCGATGGCACGATAACCCATCAGGGAAGCCTGTTTAGCTGCTGCTAAAGTCCCGGAATGCCACATAGCATTACCTATATTGAGACCAAGGTTGATACCTGAAAGAACAATATCCGTTTCAGGCCACAGGAAAATACCTAGGGCAGTACAGTCGGCTGGGGTTCCATTCACCCGATAGGCCTCAAAATCTTTGACCGGCGTACGGATGTAGGATAAGGGACGGGAAGATGTAATCGCATGGCTCATAGAAGATTGTTCCATATTAGGAGCCAGCAACTTTACTTCACCAAAAGCAGCAGCTACCTCCGCCAATGCCAGGATGCCAGGACTGTAGATACCATCATCATTAACTATCAGTATTTTCATGACTACAATTTTATGCCTTATTTTGACAAATAAACAAGCCTATGCTTTTTATGTTATTTAGGTTTATAATATCCTATTGAGGAAAGCTGATATATCAATGAAAATCACACTGATACATAACCCGGGAGCAGGCTATCAACAGTTTTCTAAAGAAAGATTAATCAAAAGTTTACAGGGCGAGGGTATTGAAATTCATTATGTATCAACGAAAAAGGATGGTTTTAATGAAAATTTGCTCACTCATTCAGCTGATCTGTTCGTTGTGGCCGGTGGAGATGGTACCGTCAAAAAAATTGCCCACTTATTGTTGGGTAAACAAATTCCCATCGCTGTGATACCGCTGGGCACTGCTAATAATATTTCAACTACCCTGGAACCACCCATCCTCGTTAAAAAAAATAGTCAGCAATGGATCAATCTAAAAACCAGGCCCTTTGATGTAGGGGTGGTGAAATTCGGAGAAGGGAAAGAGTTTTTTGTGGAATCTGCAGGCTGTGGCGCTATAGCAGAACTGATCTACCAGTATAGAAAAGAAAAAAAGAAATCTGTTCCTCATTTTAGCAATCCTCAGGAAGAAATTAGGCATGTACAATCTTTTATGAAAGAGATGCTTCAAAATTACCAGGCCTGCCATTATGAGATCCATATAGATGAAGAAACCTTTTCAGGAGAATATCTAATGGTGGAAGTGATGAATATCAAATCCGTAGGCCCCCATCTGTGGTTAGCGCCTCAGGCAGACCCAGGAGATGGTTGGATGGATGTGGTGCTGGTTCATAACGATGATACAGGGGCACTTTTTGCCCATCTCTCCGTATCAGAAGAGGATAAAAAAGACTTGCCACACTTTTCTGTAAAGCGGGGTAAAAAGATTTCAATTACTTCCCAGAACACCCGATTTCATATAGATGATGAGGTATTGCCCGGCCCACAACAGCACCCTGTTAAGGACAAGATCCATCTGGATTTCCATGTTGAGAATGACTGTCTGCGTACTTTCAGCAATACTTTTGTGTTGCCTGAAATGAAGTAAATAACTGACTTTATCTTCTGTTCATACTCCGCATCGACATGTACGATCAGGTCTCCCTGTTGCCCTTCCACCAGCGCATGCCTGTTGTTGGTCTTCAGAAAATGCATAGTGTTCCATTCTCTCAAGTGTCCCCTCATGCTTCAAAAATTGACCAGGTTGATGAAAGGTGCTCAAGAAAAACCCTGGTGAGTACAGGTAGTTCGCTTTGGGTGTGTATTTTATGGACGTAGGGCGATGCCCACGACACTAAACCTCCTCAGGTGGTGAGATCTGACTTGGTCTGAACTGACTTGGTCTGAACTGACTTGGTCTGAATTGACTTGGGCTAAACTGACTTCGCCAGCCTTTCTTCCGCTCAGACAAACTCACTACATCCAGATGCGACAAGGTTTCCAGGGCGCGTTCCTCTTCCAGGATACACAATTGTAATTGTTGGGTCTCCGCTTGCAGGTTTTCCGCCTGAAAATAGGCTTGTATGATACGACAGACACCTAATTTGTGATGATGGACTAATTGTAAGGCGTGGATAATCGCTTTCTCGTCGTCTTCAAAAAGATGAATGAGCCGCAACGCATGTTGAAGTATGCCACGGATTTCCTCACTTCCCGACAGCATCATATTTTTCTTATAACTGGTCAGGATAGTTTGTAAACGATTTCTTTTTTCCTGTTGCAAATGGATTTGCCCGAAAATATACCATTGTAAATCCTCAGATTTAATTTTGTGTTGTAACACCTTAAAGAAATTTTCGATCAAATCTTCTGATTGGTACAGACTGGCTAACTGTTCTAATGCCAATGATAATGAGGGATGAGTAGTATTCATAGAAAAGGCGTAAAAGGTTGAAAAATAAATAGGGACGCTCCTAAATGTACAACTGTGAAATTCTCATCAGTCCCTTGGGATTCAGCACGGCAATTTTGTGTCCGTCAGTGGCAATGAGCATTTCCTCCTTAAATTCAGAGAGCATCCGGATGACTGTTTCTTTGGCCGTGCCTACCAGACTGGCCAGATCCTGCCGACTCAGGTTGATAAAGCTTGTTTCTTCCTCTTTTTCATAGATTTTATCCAGGGAGAGTAAAGCTTCCGCCAGCCTGCTTCTCACCGGCTGATAAGCCATAGCGGTGATTCTCTGCTCTGCTTCGATGATATCCCGACATAACAACTGGGTAAAGTGTTGGGCAATAGCCCTTTCACGAGTGAAACTTTCCAGAAAATCCTGTTGTGGAATAAAGATAAGGATGGCGTCTTCCAGGGCAGCGGCCGACACGTTATAGCGGGTATGATTCAGCACGGCCGTATATCCTAAGAACTCACCCGAATGAGCAATTTTGAGGATTTGTTCTTTGCCATCACTGCCATACTGATACAGCTTGATTTTGCCTGAAGCGATATAATACAGTCCCCACGCCCTGCTGCCTTCTTTGAATACGGTTTCTCCCTTTTTGTAAAAGGTTTTATCAAAACGCATGGTGAAAGCTTCCAGAGAAAATCCTGCAGAACTGGCTTCAGACAGATTGCTACTTCTATATCCGACACTCAGCGGATTGTTTGATATGTTCATAAGGCATAAGGTTTTAACGAATAGTATAAAGCTACAACCTTATATCATGGGAAAACAGCAGGAAAAAGCGTATTTCGATAATTACGCATTTTACGTATTCTTCTACGTAAAATGCGTAGAGGGCCTGAGGTTACAGATCTATCAGATGATGGGTCAGGGCATACTTCACCAGCCCAGCTGTATTTTTCACATTTAATTTCAGGAGGAGATTACGGCGGTGAGTATCTACGGTTCTCAGGCTGATGAATAATTGGTCTGCTATTTCCTGGTTGGTAAATTCTTCAGCGATCATCTTTAATATCTCCAGCTCTCTTTTGGTAAGTTCTACCTGGGGTTGTGTTTTTTTAGAAGTCGGTAAATTTTTTTTACGGAGAAACTGGTTCATCAGAATGTCGGATACGGTCTTGCTGAAATAGCTCTCCCCTACTGCCACCGTTTTGATGGCCTCTACCAGATCGCTCATGCCCTGGTCTTTTAGCATATAGCCAATGGCACCTGCTTTGAGCATGTTGATCACATGTGCTTCCTCATCATGCATAGACATCGTCAGGATATTCACTTTTTTATATTGCTCCGTAATCTTTCCTGTCAGGGTGATGCCATCCTCGCCTTCTCCCAGACTGATGTCCATCACTACCACTTGAATGTCAGGATGATGTCCCAGTTTTGCCAAGGCTTCTTTGGCATTGGCTGCTTCTTCCACCACTTCAATATCGGACTCACCGGATAAGGAAGCTTTGATGCCGTCCCGGATCATCTGGTGATCGTCTACGATCATAATCTTAATAGGATTCATTATTTTATTCTTTATGAATTGGAATTTCTACTGTCACGGAGGTACCTTTTCCCGGATAGGAATCTATCAAAAACGTACCGTTCAGAGTTTTCACCCTGGTTTCCATATTCTTCAAACCCAAACCATTTTTTACATGCGAAACGGTGGGGTCAAAACCCGTTCCGTCATCTTCCACCATCAAAACCACACTGTTCTCATGGCCGATCAGCTGCACATGGATTTCCGAGGCTTTACCATGTTTCAGGGTGTTGTTGATCAGTTCCTGAGCGATTCTATATAGGCCTATACTTTGAATGGAGTCCAGTTTTTTATCCATACGGTACACCTGCAGATTTACCTGTATCAGATTGATATCTTTCAGGGTCTGACACAGATATTCCAGGCCCTGTACCAGTCCGTAATCCCGCAGCACACCCGGCATCAGATTTCTGGAAATCGATTTGATCTCCTGCGTCGTATTATACAGAATCCCTTTGAGTTGCTCAAAGAGCTGTTTGGCCTCAGGAGCCACATGTTCACAGTGTGCCTGCAAGGCATTCAGATTCAACTGCATGGCAGTGAGCGACTGTCCCAATCCGTCATGCATTTCCTTGGCTATCCGCTCTCGTTCCACTTCCTGTCCTTCAATCAAGGCTTTCATCACATCTCTTTCAGCCTTTCTTTTTTCGGTAAGGTCCACACCGGAGCTCAACACTGCGATGGGTTGCTCCTGTTCATCGCGAATCAGGGAGTTGTACCATGCAATGGGCCTTTCCTCCCGATTTTTTGTCAGAACATTATTTTCATAAATCTCAATTACATCCATTTCTCCCTGCATGACTCTTTTGAAAATCTGCTGTCCTTTCTCTTTTTCCTCTTCTGAAAGAAAGTAGTCAAACCAGTTTTTTCCTATCACTTCCTCTTCCTCAAAGCCCAGAATCTGACTGCCTTTTCTATTAAACAGCATCACAGTGCCTTCACGATCCAGTACCACAAAAATGGATGCGGCAATATCCAGATACCGCTGTGCCGTTTCTTTTTCTCTTTGCAGGGCTGCTTCCGCTTGTTTGCGTTCGGAGATATCCAGCACGGTTTCCATGAACACCTGACGATCTTCATGGTCAAACAATTGCATGTGAATTTCTGCCGGAAAAGAGGAGTGATCTTTGCGTACAAACACTGATTCAAAGATGATTTTTTTCTTTTCTCCCGAGAGCAGAGGGGCCACTCGCTGAAGAAAGTCTGTCTGGTCCTGATCCGGTTTTAAATCCCAGGCTACCAGCTCCTGCAGTTCCTCCAGCGTATAGCCAATGTTTTTAAGAGCGCCAGTATTTGCTTTCAGAATGCGATAATTTTGTGCGTCTATGATGTATATGTCGTTGAAGGACTCATGGAAAATTTTGGACAACAAGATATTTTCATCTGCCGCCTGTTTCTGCTTGGTGATGTCTACAATAAAACCAATGGCGTACCGGGCACCATCCACTTCCATATGGCTCAGGCTTACTTCTAAGGGAAACACCTCTCCGGCAGCGGTACGGCCATACAGCTTACGCCCCACACCCATCGGTCTAATTTTCGGATCCTGGAAAAATCCTTCCCGAAATCCGGCGTGTGCTGCCTGCAGCCCTGGCGTTACCAGTATTTCCAATGACTGGCCCACCAGCTCATCATGGGTATAACCAAACATTTGTAAACATCGGGGATTTGCCAGCACAATACTTCCCTGCCGATCTACTACCAGGATGCCCTCCGCCGCAGATTGAAAGAGGGCTTTCAGGAGCTTTTTATGAGAAGCTAAATTTTCCATCCGGTGAATCGGAGTATTTTTCTAAAAGTTAGTAAAAATTAATATCCCCTGGGTAAGACCTTTTCATATTGTGCTATTTTTCTGCTTAATTTTTCAGCGATGGAGCGTTGATAACAAGGATGTGACATCAAACATTGCAGCAAGGTTTCTTTACCAATCCTGAGAGAATACACTTTACTCATGGCAATGGCTGAAGTGGTATAGGCCATGGTGGATAAAACAGAAGGCAACCCCAGAATTTCTTTGGGTCTTATCATTTCTATAACGCTATATCGGTGTTTCTCCAAGGAGTCTTCCCTTGAATCCTCTCTTTTCTTGACCACCCATACTTTACCATGGTACAGTAGAAACGCAGCCTCAGCCTCTTCTCCTTCCCTGAAGATGACTTCGTGTTTATTAAATATCGTCAGGGAAGGATTCCGCCGGTACTGCTTCCAGAAACCGGCAGGCAGCCGGGTGAGGTACTTTTTTAACAGCTCTGTCGTGTGTTCTTGCATGCTACTTTTGCTTCAAAGCTCTATCTGCAAATTTTGCCAATGTATCCAGTATTTCCATGAATTAAAATGTTTCTTATCATGCTAAAACATGACTTATGTCATCGGGTTGTTATGCGTTTGTAATGTCTTGGCACCCAACCTTTCCTATTTTATTTCAAGGCAAATGCTGCCAACTGTCGTTTGTTTGAGAACTCCTTTAAATGTTCTCCCTCCTGCCCTTAGTTCTGTAATGCATGATCGCGACAAAAAATAACGTCATTACAAGGCAATGACGCTATTTATCTACTTTACTATAACTCTAAACCTCTCAAGTTGATATCTTTATCCCACAGGAATTACTTTTGTGCTGCTTTTCGCTTTCACCGGCAATCTTATTTCCAACACTCCCTGCGCTAATTTGGCTTCTACTGCCTCCCGGTTGATGTAGGCAGGAATATGAAAAGATTGATAAAAGGAGGAGGCTGCAAATTCCTGCCGGTAGGTCACTGCCTGTTCACTGGCCTTTGTATGCTTCTTGACTTCAATGGTCAGCATGTCTTCCTCCACAGAAACCGTCACATCTTCCCTGCTGTAGCCAGGAAGCGCCACCTCTATTACATAGGCCATGGCTTCTTTTCTTACATTGGTCATAGGACGATCGGTCTTGGTCATCCAGGTATCATCCCAGGGATCCCGGCCCAGAAAACGGTCTTGGTCAATGAAATGTCCCGGTTGATCGCCAATTCTATGAAATCCAGTATGGACTGCTTTCGTTTTCATGATAATGTTCAGTTATGAATGGATAATAAGGGTACTCTTTCCTGATAGGCTACCTGCCTGGTGATACTCTTTTGAAACAGCCTGTCAAAAAAGGAGTGCGCTCTGGGTAAGAGCACCAGTATGTCATTGTTATTTCTTTCAACATATTGTTCTATTCCTTTTTCCACATCCGACCCATGGACATGAAAAAAAGGATGGGGTATATCCTGGAAAGCTACTTCCAAAGTATGCTCAAAATGTGTTACATCTACCGGAACGGGGGCTTCACTCACATGTACTATATCTACCTGTGCCTGGAAAGAACGGGCAAAAACAGATAAATAGTCCAGAACCTCCTTGTCCGTTTGTTGCAGATCAGTAGCCCATGCTATTTTCCGGTAAGGATGGAACACTGCATTGAGGGGCACAGACAACACTGGACAATGGGCATGCTGGATCACTTTGATGGTGTTACTTCCCAAAATATTGGTAAGAAAACCGCCCCCCTGTTGCCCTACGATTACCAGATCAATCTGTTGTTTTTCGATGAGTTTATTCATTTCTGGTATCAGGTCACCATAGCTCACTTTTAAGGAAACAGGAATCTCCTGTAAGGCAGGTAATCTTTCTTTCAAATGCTCAAAAGCATGGTGGATATTTTTTTCGTATTTATCCAGTGCATTCGTCGGTATAAACACTTCTCCTGCCACATTGGGAGGAATATAATAGGTGTGTTGTATCCAGACCCTGGCCCGAAGATGGTGCGCCAACGCCAAACCGTACTGTAGCAGAGGCTGCATGACCTGGCTGAAATCTGATAATATCAATATTTTATTTATGTTCATGGTAAGCTTATTTAACAGTTCAAGCGATGACAACCTTCTCTTTATGCAAAAAGAAAAGTATCATGGCGCCGTAGCAGGCTCCCACCACCACACTGACCAATATAATCCCCAGGAGGGGCACAAAGGACAATAGCCTTAATACCACAAATAGACCTAATGAAACCAGTATTAATTTTCCTTTGCTCCAGTCATACTGATATTTGTCACGGATTTGGTAAGTGAGCATAACTGCTGAGAGCGTCAGGGCAAACAGCACGCTAAAGAGATACAGAAACAGCGCGAATAATCCCAGGGGGATGCCGATCACGGTGATCATCAGTAAGCTAATGCCCAGGGGTACGCCCAGAAAATACAGCACCCCATACCCTAAACTTCTGACGGTTTCCTGCTGCAGCGTTTGCGCGCTTTTGGCCATGACCTTCGCGATCAGTCCATGCACCAGGACGATCAGTATCAAAACTGAAAGCAGGTAGGCCAACACAAACAGAAATCCACTCCAGGGCTGTACTGACCAGTTGTCTTCCAGTCTTAAGGATTCGTTGAACTGAGCTTTTGCATCCTGGAAAAGGGCTGGGGTAAAATCCACCGTTTCCGGGTCTTCTGTCCAGAAAGCTACAGGACCATAGAGCTGGGCATCTTTTCCTAATCGGATAGATTCCGCCGCCAAAATAGCCTTACCCCTTACAAGGCCATTAATGGTTACGGCTTCTCCCTGCATGTCCAGCTGTCCCTGACAGATACCACCCAAAATCAGTTCTCCACCCCGAGCCTTGATATTTCCTTCCACTTTTCCATCTATAATGACCTTTCCGGCCATCACCAACAGTTCATTTCCTATAGTTACATAAGGATCAATGATTACCTCGCCGCCCATGACAATGAGATCGTTCTTTACGGGCTGATGAATTCTGACAGAACCTCCCATGACCATTAGATCCTCTCCAATACTTCCATCTACCACCAGATCACCACCGGCCAATACCAGATCTTCGGCAATATGGTCACGGATGACCACGGTGCCTCCCGCTGCCATCACATCGCCCTGAACAGGCGCATGGAGGGTAACAGTTTCACCCGCTACATACACATCATGATTCGTTGGGGTGCTCAGGTTGACGTCTTGGCCTGCCTGAAACTTTTGGGAGAGGGGTTCTGTCTGCCAGGCCAGTAAAGAAAGTAAGCCGATCAGTATGAGCGTTTTCATATCCTGAAACTAAATGTTTCATCAATTTCATGAATTCACCCCTACTTCACAATGACATAAATCATCTTTCTCTATGATTTTATGCATGAAATACGGGCTTAGGAGTATATCCGATGCCACCGGCTCTATCATGTCAAACAACATGCCCTGCTGCTACCATAAAAAAGCAGACTCCGCTTGTGAGCATCAGTCTGCTTTTCTTCATCAATATTTGGCTACCCTTCTACTTTGGGGTTAGTCGCCCAAATTAGGATTTGCCAGCGTTTCACTGGCAGGTAATGGCACATAATATTGTATAGGGCCAAGGGGTTGTAAATCATCAGGATGTTTCTTAGCCACCACTGTTTCTACCATTTGCAGCCTGACCAGGTCAAACCAACGGGAATATTCTCCTGCAAATTCCCAGGCTTTTTCCTGTACGATCTGCTGTTGGGTAGCGGTAGTCCAATCTACCAAAGCATTGGGAGTGTTGATGGGCAGTCCCTGCGAACGACGGACAATCTTGTTGACCGCTTCCAGGGCTGTAGGATCCGTAGGATTATTCGTCGCCATCACCTGTGCTTCCGCATAGATCAGGTACAGCTCTGCCATTCTTTCCAAAGGCAACGAAACAGCATTCAGCCAGTCGTTTTTCGGCCCTTGCAGTTTTTCATAATAAGGTCTTTTCGTAGAAAATTCCTGCCAGGGTGTTCCATCTTCCAACTCCGTCATGAAAGTCACCTCTTTTCTGATCCCTTCCGGAAACTCATTAAAAAATGTCAGTTCGGAGAAGTAATCGTCCCAGCCTCCTTCATCACTGGGTCTGGCCGGACTTCCATAGACAGCGTTGCCATTATACCAGGCCCCCGCCCAGAAGTTGAGGGCAAACACTTCCTCTTTATTGCCATTATTCTCTGCGATCCACAAATCAGCAAAGTTATCTAATAGTCCGAATCCATAGGTTTCTTCATTGTCGATCACCTCTTTGGCTTTACTGGCTGCCAGTTCGTATTTTGAGGCATCATTGAGTGGCCAGCCAGCCATATTCAAATATACTTCTGCCAACACAGCTTTGGCCGCTCCCTTGTTCACTCTTCCCGGCGCAGGCTTGGTATCACTTAACATGCTTTCCGCCGTGGTGAGGTCTGCCACAATCTGGTTATAAATATCAGCCACGGTGCTTTTTTCCACCGACAAGATATCTTCCGAGAAAACATGGGTGTTTAATACCAGAGGCGCTTCCCCCCACAGCCGCACAATCCAGAAATAATTGTAAGCTCTCAGAAAGAAAGCTTCCCCGGCAATCTGTTGAATGACAGCGGCATCACCTGTGGCTTTTTCGTAGTTGGCAATAATGTTGTTGGAGCCCTGAATAGATTTGTAGGCACCACTCCACACGAAGGGGAGCCGTCCGTTTTGCTGGGCGACTTTGAACTGATCAAATTCTCTGAAGTCTGCTTTGTTAGCGGCCTTGTGTGTGGTCAGGTCATCGCTTCCCATCAGAATGGCCTGGGTAGAGGCATTACCCAACCCAGAAACCCAGGTATAACTCAAGGGTTTATAGGTTCCGGCCAAGGCGGCGGTCAGACCGTCCACATTGTTAAGGGCACCACTTTCAGAAGTGATCTGAGCGGAAAGGTCTTCTTCCAGGAAATCCGAGCAGGAAGAGAGGCTCCATATCAATAGGGATAAGATGGCTATATTTTTCATCGTTGATTTCATTTTGGGCATTAAAAAATAAGATTGATACCAAAGGTCCAGGTCTTGGAATTGGGGTAAGAACCGGCGTCGGCGCCTCTTGCTTCTCCGTCACCTACATTAGAATAGGATTCAGGATCTATCCCACCGTAGTTGGTGAGTGTCCACAGATTCGTGCCACTGATCATCAGCGATCCGTTGATGCCCCGTATCAGATCATTGGGCAGGTTGTAGGTCAGGCTCACATTTTTCAAGCGAAGGAAATCTCCGGGTTCCACAAATCGGGAGGACTGGATTTCAGACACATCAGATTCACTGAAAGCAGGAATATCGCTGTCTTCATTCGTGCCGGCCACCCAGCGATCGAGGATGTCTACGTGGGTTATTTCCCTGGCATCAGCCGCAGCCATGACAGCCTGGGCATAGGTAAAATTCCATTTATCATAGCCCATCATAGACTGTAAGAAAACGTTGAGGGTAAAGTTTTTATAGTAAAAAGTGTTGTTCCAACCCAATAAGGTTGTAGGAATAGCACTGCCGATGATCTGGTAATCATCACCTCCTATCGCGTTGTCGTCATTCAGATCCTCGTATTTAGAATCTCCTGGCACATTGCCATATTCAGCGGCGGCAGCCGCCTCTTCTGTCTTCCAGACGCCCAGGTAATTCAATCCCCAATAGCTGGCCAGACTGCCCCCCGGTCTGATCACCATTTCGGGAAGGTTGGTCAGTCCAGCGCCTGCGTCTCCGTCTGAAAAGATCTGCTCCCGGTCTCCTATGCTGATCACTTCATTGTCTAAAAAAGAAGCATTGAAACTGGACTGCCAGTTAAAATCACCCGTCTTGATGACCTCACCGTTCAGACTAAATTCAAAACCTGTGTTTTCCACTTCTCCCAGGTTTCTGAAGATAGCCCCTCCACCAGAATACAAAGGCAGCGGTTCGCTGAGCAGCAAATCTGTGGTATTTTTTTTGAAATAGTCGGCCGTCATCCCAAACCGTCCCTCCATCACCTGCAAATCAAATCCCACATTGAATTGCGTGGTAGTTTCCCATTTCAGGTTATCGTTGCCCGGATTTCCGATGATAATGCCAGAGGTTAGCTGTCCGTTCTCAAAGGAAGTACCTGCCCTATCATCGTCGGAATAGAAAGTGGTGACCGTACCGAAAACCGGAACTGCCTGGCTACCGGTTACACCATAACTACCTCTGAGTTTCAGATCCGATAAAAAGGCGACCCCTTCCATGAATTCTTCTTCGGAGATCCGCCAGCCTAAGGCCAAAGAGGGAAAAGTTCCAAACTTATTGTCACCCCTGAATTTGGAGGAGCCATCAGCCCGGACCGCTGCGGTGATCAGGTAGCGGTCCATAAGCGAATAATTGATCCTTCCAATATAGGATCGTATGGTTTGTTTGTCTTTCGAGGCCTGGGTAGTCACGGAGTTTGCCAGGGTCACATTGTCGTACCTGAGTTCCGGAAATTTTAAACCAACTGCATTGATCCTGAACCGATCTGCATTCCAGAGCTGATGCTCCACCACGCCGGTCACTGTCAGGTTATGGATTTCATTAAAGATTCTGGAATAGGTAAGAGTATTGGTATTCTGCAGAAAGATTCTTTCTTCAGACCCTCTGGAAGCACTCGGATTGTCATTCATCCGGGCCGCGCTGAAAGTTTTGGACTGCGCATTAACGTAGCTGATGCCAAAACCGATATTGGCGGTCAACCCCTCTATAATTTCATAATCAAAACCACCGTTGGCATTAAAAGTATTCGTTTCATCAATGTAGTCATCTTCTGCCAATTCTATGGGATTGGCTTTGATAGAAGAGATGGGGTCACGTAAGGTAGGAATGCCATTTGCATCACGGGCCGGCGTGGTAGGAGCCCAGGCCAATGCCCCAGCAATCGGACCACTGGTATTGCCACCGCCCCCTGTATTATTGTTTTCACGGCGGGCAAAGTTCATCTTCAGATTAGCCCCTAACTTTTCAGACAGGTTAGCTTTGAGATTCGTTCTTAGGGAATATCGCTTAAAATCGGAATTAATGATCGTACCTTCCTGGTCCAGAAAGTTTCCTGAAATAAAATAGGTCACATCATTACTACCACCCGAATAGTCTACCTGATATTCCTGTCCAAATCCGGTACGCAACAACTCTTCCTGCCAGTCGGTGCCACCATTTTGTTGGAAATTAGCAATTTCAGCTTCAGTAAAAGGTAAAGTAGTGCCTAAAGCGGTCGCTCTCTGGTTGGCGATTTCAGCGAAAGTAGCGGCATCTAACAAATCCCAGGTGTCTAGTATGTTTGAGGAAGAATAACGGGCGGTCAGGGATAGTTTAGGTTCTCCTACTTTACCGTTTTTGGTTGTGATGAGCACTACCCCATTGGCTCCCCGGCTTCCATAGATGGCAGTCGCAGAGGCATCTTTCAACACCTGAATACTTTCAATATCACTGGGATTAACGTCTCTGAAGTCGGCACCAACAAATCCATCCACCACATAGAGTGGCTCATTGTTGCCATTGATAGAATTAGCGCCCCTGATTCTGATAGACACAGCCCCTCCCGGTGCTCCGGAACTGTTGGTCACGTTGACGCCTGGTGTGCGGCCCTGTAAGATCTGATCAAATCTGGTGACGGGCTGGGTTTCAAAATCCTCTGTCCCTACACTGGCAATGGCACCAGTCACATCTTTCTTTTCCTGGGTACCATATCCCACCACGATGACCTCCTGTAGCGACTGAATGTCTGGTGACAGCACCACATTGATGGTCGTTCTGCCACTGACAGCGATCTCTTCGGTCAGGTAACCTATGGATGAAAATAGAAGCGTTGCGTTTTCATTGACGTTGATGTTGTAATTACCGTCTATATCGGTCACTGTCCCATTGTTGGTTCCCTTTTCCACTACGTTGACTCCCGGTAAAGGACCTCCATTTTCCAAATCGGTCACTTTACCGGTCACACTGACCTGTGGAGCGATTTCCACCTCCTTTTCTTTGGACGTGCTATTATCTTCTTTGATGGCAGCAGTAATATTTTTTCCTACCTGTTTGAATTTGATCCCGGTTTGTCTGGAAATATCAACCAAAATGTCATATAGTGTCTGGTTGGTATAATGGCCTGTGATCAGGCTGACATTTTTTAAATCGGAGGCATTATAATCAAAAGTGAAATCCGACAAGGTTTCTATTTTTCTGAATGCCTTTAAGATTTCTTCCTGGGTGAGATGAAGAGACAAGCGGGTATCTTTTACGCTGATATTATCTTGCGAACTGACCTCATCGGCCAACAGGCAGTAGGGTGAAGCGAGCAGACACAGGAAGGTGCAGCAGATCAGCCGGATGGTCCTGTGTCGTTGTAGTAAACGTATGGTTTTCATTAGCGTGGTATAGGTTGTTAGAAGATTTACAAAAATGAATTCAAAATACCTTTTCCTATTCTGGTCATAGGCAAGAGGTAACTGATACGGTTCAGGAACTGTCCAGAGACGAAGGGTTCATTGTTTATATTTTATTTTGACTGTTTTCTGCGTAATCTCATAATCAAAGTGCATGGCAAAAGCAATGGACAATAATACATGCTCCAGGCTCTTCCGCTCAAAGGAACCGGTGTAATCCCAGTTCTTACCGGTGTCATTCATCTTCTCAAACCGAACATCATACCACCGCTCCAAAGTGTTGAAGACAGTTTCTTCATCCGCATGTTTAAACAAGAGGATGCCTTCCTTCCAAGACAATACCAGGGTAGGATCAAACTGATAGGTGACAAACCCTTTTACAGCCTGAAAGGATGCTCCTTCTCCCGGAAGGAGGATGACACCCTTCTCTTTTTTTTCCCGGTCTGCCCGATGCACTTTGACCTTTCCAGTTACCAAAGCGACGGCCACCTGACTGGTGTCATAGGCATTGACATTGAAGGAGGTTCCCAGTGCTTCAGTAACCACACCAGCAGCAAGTACCCGGAAAGGCCTTGGGTGGTCGTGGGCTACTTTAAAAAACGCCTCTCCTTCCAGGGTGACAAAACGCTCCTTGGTGGAGAAATTTTTCTCATAAGTCAGACGGCTCCCTGCGTTTAGATTCACTTCCGTACCATCGCTCAGATAAATAGTAGATCGCTGACCCCAGGGGTTTGCTTTTGTAACCAGGGTACTTGCTGAGGGCATGTGTTGTTGTTCTCCTGATCCCAAAAAATAACTGAAGCCAAAGACCACCAGGATTAACAGACAAGCAGCTATTTTTCCTGTTTTGGTGTAATCCCATACTTTTGACTCTGAAGCAGCCTTCCCTTGGTAAGGGAGTGCGGTACGCAACGGAATTACCTTTGAGAGCGTGGCATCTGTCAATTCATTTTCATCCGTCTGCCGATCGATTGCATGCCACAAATCAGTTATTTCTTTCGGTTTTAATTGGTGTTTTTCATAGGGTAGTGAGAGTAATAAAGTACGAGCTTCCTGTAGCAAAGGTATTTTGTCAGGATGCTGTTCGCCCCACGTCTCCCAGAAAAGAAGACTGTCATGGTCAGGAGCTAAGACCCATTTTCTGAACCTGGGGTCCAGTACAAAATCTTCCACAGTATAGGTATGATAGTCCATGAATGCCGGATTTCAACCTATAATGGAAGGAAGGATGAAAAGTTATCCTTTATATTTTCAGTATTTTTATAAAATTACAGATGATTCAGTGAAATGATTGATTGAGCATTACCATAGCAATCAGTTGCCTTTTTTATTGATAAAATGATAAGCTGAACAGTCAAAGAAGGTATGCTTAAAGCAACCCATTGGCAGCCCAGCCCATGAGAAAGGCAGTCAGGAAATCCTTACGATTCTTGCGAAGGGCCGCCAAAGATTTCCAGGCTAAAGTATAGACAGAGCGTATGCGAATAGCCATGATATCGGAAACCTGCTCATAGCTTAATCCCTCAAAGAATAATAAATGAAGAATCTCCTGTTGTCGGGTAGGTAACTGTTTCATCGCCTGATGTAACCTGAGCATTTGCTCTTCCTGGTGTTGCCCCTGAATCAGTATGGTTTCAGGGGATAGTACCACCTCTACAGCAGAAGATTCCAGGTTTGAATGGCAGTAGGTTAACTCTTTGGAAAAAGGATGATACAGCTTGAACTTAAGGGCTTTCAGCAAATAAAATTTAATGTTGTCGGTCATTGAAAGCTTTCCTCGGTTTTTCCAGATTTCTACGAAAAGTTCCTGAATACAATCCTTTACCAGAGGATGGTTGGCTTCGATTTTCATACCATAATTATAGAGGTCGTTTACATATCGGCAGTAAATATATTCCAATGCTTTTTTTTCTCCTTTCTGTAGGGCTGTCCAGATATCCTTATCAGGGAGTTGCTGGTAAGTGGATTTAAAGGATTGGTGCTGCGAAATCATAAAGGAAAGATAACCCTCTTATGATAATGATATTAGCTAATTTTACCTGACCTTCAAAATTTGCTGGTACTTTTTTGGAGGAGAAATTGAAGTAAAAGACCATGATTAGAAAGCTTGTTTCTCTTCCTACCAAAAAGTTGGCTCCTTGCGTTCTCCCCTTTGTTTTGAAAGAAAATCAATAAACATCAATCGGTTTGTTGCACAAGATAAAACATTACTCGTCCTCAGCCCCTGCCAAAGGGTTGGGTAAGTTTACTCCTGTATGATCTGCAATGGTCTTCAATGTCGCCACTACTGCCCGATTGACAGGTACGCCTTGTTTCATTCTGAGCTGATAGGCATGTCGTTCGGGATCTCCTGGTATGATCACACCTGGGGTACCTGGCAGAGGTTTAGTCCTTCTTAAAGTGGCAATCCATTCATCTATATCTCTTTTAAACGCTAACTTATCCCGGAAGCCTTCTATATCCCACGCACCAAAAAAGTGACCAATTCCTTTTCCAACCTGCCGCTCCATCGGGGCTACCTGTATGGCAAAAGGAATGGCGAAGGGTCCCCAGTTGGCTCCGCTAAATACTGCCGACAGAATATCTACCATACTGGCCAGACAATATCCTTTATGGCCACTACCCTGGCTGCTGCTACCCAACGGCAAAAGAGCGCCCCCCTCAATGATGGCTGTCGGTTCATGGGTAGATTCACCTTGTGGATCAATACCCCAACCGGGCGGAAGAGTCTCTCCTTTTCTCTTGGCAATTTCTATTTTGCCATAAGAAACAGCACTGGTAGCAAAATCGATGACAATGGGTGGTTCATTCAAACCCGGAAAAGCGATGGCAACAGGATTGGTACCCAGCATTTTTTCTGCTCCCTGGAAAGGGGTAACCCCTTTGGTAGTATTGGTCATGGACAGGCCGATGAGATCTTCTCCCAGGGCCATAACTGGATAGTATCCTGCGGCCCCATAATGATTGGAATGACAGACACTTATCCAACCCGAACCATGCTCTTTGGCTTTTTCCATGGCCATTTCCATACATTTTGGTCCCACAACCAGACCTAATCCGTTATCCCCATCCACGGTAGCCACACCTCCTTTCTCCCGGATCACTTTGATTACAGGCATTGGGTTAATCCGCTTGGCAATGAGAAGATCAAAATAGGTTTGCAATCGTGCGATTCCATGAGAATCAATACCGTGTTCATCGCTGTAAGCCAGTACGTCAGCAGCTAATGCAGCCTCCTCGAGGGGCACCTGGCAATACTGAAAAACCTGAGTGGTGAACGCTCGTAACTGCTGAGCGGAATACAAGATAGTATGAGGATCTTGGTGATTCATAGTTTCCAAATAATGTGTGATAACAAGCGTAAAATTATGGATCAGAAGAACTTATCTCCACCTTCTTCAGCCATTGCAAAAATAGGGATTTCGCCGATTGAAATGCATGTGAGCTGGTTTAGTTTTATCCTTTTCTGCCCAATCAATGATCCAATCAGACACCGCTTCTGCCCATTGACCGGTCAGTGAATGCATAGGTATATACAAAATCTTCAAAGCAACTAATGTTATTAAACAAGGAGAGGCCATTACGAATAGGCTGACTTCAGACACAGTTGGCTGGATCTTTCCTCTATTGTGTTAATATTAAGTTATAACGATACAATTTCTTATCGCTTTCGCCTAAAAATTTGCTATTGGGAACAGACATCTATAGGCTTTTTTACTTATTTTTTGGACGTTAACAATCAACTAAGCACGTATGTTTTTCATACATTTTACCCTAAAATTTGTAAAATGATATCTAGCTTATTCATTTTTATTTATATAATAAATACCAAAAGTACCAATAATTTCTCCTCAGGCTTTTTATTTTTTTCTTTTGAGTGATAGTGGTGAAAGGATTCATTTTTTGTCACTATGGGCAAAAAACTGCTATTTATTGATATTTTCATGGGTATTTTAATTATCTTATCCAAACAGCATCGCTCCTTTTAATGCGTTTACTGCAAGCTTATACCAGCTAGGTTATGCTATATCATCTGATCATTACTTAGGTAATTTGCAATTCATTCTTCATTCATTTCTCATTTCATTATACTATAAGTTTAGGAATTAATTTAAAATAATCTTAGAGGATCATTAAGCAGTATCATTGACCTCGATTGATAGAAGGTGTAAAATGAACACTGATAACTTTTTTACCAATGAGTGAGCAAATAAACAAGGTAACCGATCATACCAATACCTCTCGTCAGGAACCTATTGCAATTATCGGAATAGGTTGCCGATTTCCTGGTGGATCTGATTTTGATCAGATTACTAGTCCCGAAGCGTATTGGAAATTTCTGGAAAAAGGTGGAAACGCGATTACTGATGTACCTGCCGATCGTTGGTCATTAGATGAATTTTATGATCCGGATCCTCTCAAAGCTGGAAAAATAAAGAACAGCAAGGGAGGTTTCTTGAAAAACATCGCGGACTTTGATACCAGTTTTTTTGGTTATTACCCCGCAGAAGCCAACCGTATTGATCCTCAACAAAGGATTTTATTGGAAGTTACTCTTGAAGCATTGGAAGACGCTGGTATCAGGCTGGAAGATTTTTCCAATACCAAGACAGCTGTATATACGGGAATGTTCATGAATGATTACTGGGATATCCAGACTTCTAGTTTACAACGTGATCAAACAAGCCCCCATGTTGCCATGGGTTCTTCCCGAACATCCGCAGCCAACCGGTTATCTTATTTTTTTAATCTGAAAGGACCTAGTGTAACCATTGATACGGCTTGCTCCTCTTCCCTGGTAGGTGTACATCTGGCATGTCAAAGCATATGGTCAGGAGAGAGTGAATTAGGATTAGCGGGTGGTGTAAACCTTATCTTGCGTCCGGAATCATCCATCATGATGTCGAAAGGTAATTTCTTATCCCCTGACGGATATTGTAAATCATTCGATAGCCGGGCCAATGGATATGTTCGTAGCGAGGGTTGTGGAATGGTTTTATTGAAACCACTTTCCAAAGCTGAAGCCGATGGTGATCATATTTACGCTGTCATTCTGGGTTCAGCGGTCAATCAGGACGGTTTTACAGAAGATGGATTTACCGTACCCAGCGTAGATTCACAAATAGAAATGCTGAAAACTGCCTATCGGAATGCTAGTATTGATCCTAGCCAGGTAGATTACATTGAAGCACATGGCACAGGTACACCAGTGGGAGATCCAATCGAAACGAAAGCTTTTGGGGAAGTTATTGGCAAAAACAGAAGTGAGCATGAAAAATTCTGGATAGGATCGGTAAAAAGTAATATCGGTCATTTGGAAGCTGCAGCCGGTGTAGCAGGATTAATCAAATTATCTTTGGTATTAAGGAATAGAAAAGTTCCACAAAACTTACATTTTGAGAATCCTAACCCAAAGATTCTCTTTGATGAGTATAAATTAAAAGTACCGACCAAACTTGAATTTTTAGTAAAAACTGGAGCTCCACTGATTGGTGGAGTTAACTCGTTTGGTGCGGGTGGTACCAATGCTCATATTGTATTGCAAGAATACCAGGTCAATCGCTCATTGCCTTCCTCCAAGGAGCAAGCGCATCTGTTTACCATTTCCTCAAAGAGTGTAGAGGGATTAAAAGCCAGTGCTGAGGATTTTGTAAACTACTTAGGGAAAACCAAAGAAAGTATTGAAAATATAAGCTTCTCTGCCGCTACTCGTAGGACACACCATAAACACAGACTGACAATCACAGCACGCTCTAATGAGGTGCTAGCTGAACATTTGAGTGCTTTTCTCAAAGGCGAAACCCGCCCCGGAATGCATCTTGACAAACAAGTTTGGCAAAAAAACCCAAAAATAGGCTTTATCTACTCTGGGCAAGGACCCCAGTGGTATGCCATGGGACAACAGTTGATCAAAGCGTCTCCATTGTTCCGTGACACTATTCTGCAGATTGAAAAAATATTCTCTCAGATAGCCGATTGGTCACTGTTGAACGAAATGAGTAAGGATGAGAAAACCTCTCGTATCAGTGATACAAGAATTGCGCAACCATCCATTATGGCAATTCAGATAGCCCTTACTGAACTTTGGAGATCATGGGGTATTGTGCCGGACGGTTGTGTGGGTCACTCAATCGGAGAAGTTGCAGCAGCCTATACCGCAGGGGCTCTGACCCTTGAACAAGCAGTTGAAGTGATCTACCATAGAAGTCGTGGTCAGAATAAAGCAACTGATAAGGGTAAAATGCTTGCGGTAGCCTTATCCTTATCTGATGCCAAAATGGCGATCAAAGGATATGAGGATAGGGTGTCTATCGCTGCCATCAATGGGCCGGAAATGCTGACATTGTCAGGGGATGCTGAACCTCTGGAACTGATTGCTAAATTGTTAGAAGAGCAGGATGTTTTCAACCGCTTTTTACGGGTCAACGTACCATTTCATAGTCATCACATGGTTCCTTTGAAAGAAGAACTCATTACTTCTCTAAAAGACCTGCGACCGCACAAAGCCTCACTCCCACTTTATTCTACCGTAACAGGTATGCTGGAGAATGGTGAACACCTGACAAGTGAATACTGGTATCGCAATGTGAGAGAACCCGTTTATTTTACAGATGCCGTTCAGAAAATGATCGACGATGGGTTCGAAACCTTTATAGAAATTGCCCCGCACCCAGTACTCACCGAAGGAACTCTTGCGTTGTTGAGCAAAAATAAAAAGGAGAAAGCCCAGGTAATTCCGTCCCTTAGAAGAAATGAAGACGAAGAGATAACAATGATGTCCTCTTTAGGGAAGCTGCACACTATTGGATATTCAATTCATTGGAATAACATTTTTGATGACAGTGCTCAATATGTACAACTGCCCACTTATGCCTGGCAGAAAGAATACTGCTGGTTTGAAAGCAAGGAAAATGCTCAAAAAAGATTAGGCACTCAGATACATCCTTACTTATCACAGTGGAAGAAGTCAGCCATCCATGCTAAAAATATCATATGGGATGTAGATATCAACCCAGCAAAGCATAATTATATTGAAGATCATAAAGTAGATGGATCTACTATCTTTCCTGGGACAGGTCATTTAGAGGTTGCCTATGCTGCTGGCAAAGCTTCATTTCCGGAGAATTTCAGTCATTTGGAAAATGTTCGCTTTGAAAGCCCTCTTTTCCTGCCAGAAGAAGGAGAAACGCCGCTGACTCGTCTTGAGATATCTGCTGAAGAAGATAAGTACTATTTATGCACACAGTCTCAGGAAGAGCATCAAACCTGGACCAAGCATTCTTCGGGTACTATGGTTTGCCAGAATGATGCATTCGTTTCTCGCCCCAAAATGTTATCGGAGATTCAACAGAAATTTCAATCACCTGTCTCGGTGGCTGACTATTATCTGGAACTCAAAGAGAGTGGGTTGCAATACGGGGAAGCTTTCCGTAGGATCAAGAAACTGTGGGTGGATAAGGAATCTCAAAGCATACTCGCTCAGATTTCTCTTAGCAAACGATGCACTTATGGGATAGAAAGATTCAATTTTCACCCTACCCTATCAGATGCATGTTTGCATGCGATCGAATATGCAGGAAAGTGGACCAACGAAGCTGAAAAAAGTGGTATATATCTACCAACTTTTATCAAAAAGTTCAAAATACATCAACAGCCATCCTCTAACCTGTTTTGCTATATTCAAATCAATGACGTCCATGAAAATCATCTGATTGCAGACTATTGGATTTTTAATGAAGATGGTACTTTATCCACAGAAATTCAGGGTCTGGAATGCAAGTACATCGAAGGCTCTAGAGGAGAAGATAAAGATGCCCTTTTTCATGGAATGTATGAATTTCAATGGCAAAAGCAGGAAGAAGATTCTAAATCTATACAGGCTCTTCCCCTGAACAAAGAAATCGGCAATAAAATTTTGCTTTTTGCCGATCAGGGAGGAATTGCTAAAGAAGTATTAAGTCGTTTCCAAAAGGATCATTTACTTCCAGTTGTCATCTATCAGGGAAAAGGCTTTGAGGAGGTAAATGAGCGTCAGTTTTCGGTAGACTCAAACAAGGAGTCAGACATACAACAGGTATTTCAAAGACTGAATGACCAAGGGTTAGTGGTCGATCGGATCTTGTATCTCTGGGCGCTTGATGCTCATACTGATCAGAATATGACAGCGCAAGCTCTCCAGAATCAGCAAGAGGAGTTGGCGAATGCCATACTCAACACCTATCGTTCAATCGTAGGTCAAGAGCTAGAGCCCATGGTGCAGATAGTAACACAGGGCGTAGAGTCGGTTCAGATGCACCCCATCGTGAATCTAAGTCAGGCTTCTGTATATGGTACTTCTAGAGTGATGATGAATGAGTATCCTTTCATTGCTACCCGTCTGATCGATCTGAGTACCGAAGTGATGGAAGAGGAACTAGACTGGCTATACAGCAATCTGGTGAGTGAAACACCTGCTCACTATCCCGAAATGGCCTTGAGAGGTAAAGACCGATTGGTTCGTAAGCTGACAAAAGTAACAGAAGAATCTGCACAGGAAAAGGCATCGCAAATGCTACCTGCCTATGGCTCCCATTATAGCACCTCAATTGAATGGCATGGAGAACACAGACGTTTTATTTTCCGGAAAAATGAGGTGCCTGTACCGGGTGCACAAGAGGTGGTCATTGAAGTAAAAGCAACTGGTTTGACCCTTCGTGATATGATCATGATAGAAGGTACTGCTTCCACAGCAGAGGAGAACGCATTTTTAGGTTGGGAATGTAGTGGTATCATCACAGCCATAGGTTCTGAGGTCACGAGTTTTAAGCCGGGTGATGAAGTATTTGCTTTAACCCCTAATAGTTTAAGCGGATACGTTCTTGCTAAAGAAGCCCAAGTGATCTTAAAACCTATAGAACTCAACTTTGAGGAAGCAGCAGGTATTCCAGTAGCTTACCTTTCGGCTTATTATGCCCTTCGTAAAATTGCCCAGCTAGAGGGCGATGAATGGATTTATATTCAGGGAGCCAGCAGTCCGATAGGATTAGCTGCGATACAGCTAGCACAATTGATGGATGCCAACATAGTAGCTTCCATAGATTTGAATTCAGAACATACCTACGAACGTTCTTACCTACGTTCATTAGGTATTAAGCATATCCTTGATACATCTTCCACTCGATTCGCAGAAGACATTGACGAAGTTACGCAAGGCAAGGGGGTCAATGTATTACTCAACATCTATACAGACTTTAGCAAAGAAGAAGGTTTTAGATGTTTGGCTCCATTTGGGAAATACATTGACCTGCATCATAGTAGGCATAAGAAGTTAGGGATGACCTTGAAAAGTAATATTTCTTACCATACGCTCAGCATTGATCAATTTGCCACACAAAAGCCGTCACTTTGCAAGAGTATGTTACAAGAAATCACTCAGTTGTTTGAGCAAAGGAAGTTGAATGGTCTGCCCACAAAAGTTTATCCTATCCAAGATTTGGAGAAAGCCTTCCAGAAATTAAGCAATGAAGGATATGGCTATATAGGTAAAACTGTTGTTAACCTAGACAAACAGCCCATAAAAGTAATGTCGGCTACCACCTTACGATTATCCCCAGATGCTACCTATCTGATTACAGGAGGAGCAAGCGGTTTTGGATTATCTTTAGCCGAATGGCTAACGAAAAAAGGAGCCCGGCATTTGGTACTGATGAGTCGAAATGGTGGCAAGTTGAAAAGCGACTTCCAGACGGTAGATCGCTTGAAGGCAAATGGAGTACAAGTGCACCTAGTAAATGTGGATATCACGGATGAGAGAAATGTACAACAGGAGATCGATAAAATACGTACTACAATGCCACCCTTGAAAGGTATTATTCATGGTGCGGCCGTATTAGACGATGCTACGTTACAAAATACCAATCTTGCTCGATTTATGAAGGTATTCCTACCGAAAGTTTTAGGCGGATGGAACCTGCATCTGGCAACCCAGCATGATAAACTGGATTTCTTTCTCATGCTTTCTTCCATTTCATCCATGTTTGGATTGCCTGGACAGTCTGCATATTCTTCGGCCAATAATTTTCTGGATAAGTTAGCTTTCTACCGACAATCTCAGGGGTTAAAAGCTTCCTCAATCAACTTGGGAGTTTTGGGTCAGTATGCCGGTATGTCACGGGAAGGAGGGCAGGTTATTAATGTATTGGCCAATCAAGGCTGGCTGCCTCTTTCCATAAAGCAGGTTACTGAGAAAATAGAAAGTATGATACTTCAGCAACCCGCCCAGCGGATGGTAGCGAATCTGGACTGGGGAAGATTCCGCAATTTCTTTACCCATCTTGAAAAAGACGTACGGTTTGCTGAATTCTTAAATCAGGATAGTGCTGCAAATAAACCGGAATCATCATCCTTTGAAGATGAGATGCAACATGCTTCTCCGGATCAACAAAAGCGCATCTTAAAGCTTAAATTGACGGAAGCGCTGGCAAAAATCCTGGGAACCTCACCAGACAAGATTGATCCGGATGTTTCTATTGCTCAAATAGGATTAGATTCATTAATGCTCAATCAATTGAGAAACTGGATTCAGCAGAAACTTTCAATCAATTTCCCACTCATGAAGATTGCCAAGGGACCAAGCATCGACGAATTGGCAGCGATGTTGGTAGATACTTCCCAAGATGGTGTTGAATCAAATAAAACGGCAGAGACGAAAGACACCAGTGGAATCAGTTCGGGAGAAGAGACAGAAGTGATTAACGATTGGTTGGTACGAAACAAGAACAATGATCAGGAAATAGAAAGAAGAATTTTCTGCATTCACCCTGTGGGGGCTGGTGCTTCTATGTTTAGCCACTTCCTGTTTAACCCCCCAAAAAACACAGATGTCATTGCCTTCCAGTTGCCTGGACGTGAAAACCGCAGTGGAGAAGAGCCTTACATGGATATGGAACAACTCATTCCTGATATGGCCAATATTATTCGTCCTTACTTGGATAAACCTTTCGTAGTGATAGGTCATAGCTTTGGGGGTGTCATTGGGTTTGAGTTAATTCGTTTCTTGCGTAAACATCATGGTATCAAAGCGCTTAAGCTTTTTGTATCAGGAACCATTGCACCTCAACTCACTCAGGATTGGAAAAAATCTGAAGCTATTGCCAAGACTGCTGTTCGTACAAATTCTGAAGAGAAAATCATTGGTATTCTCAACTATATTGATGATGTTGATTTCTTCCGGCAGATTTTACCAGTCATGCGCAATGACATGCCGCTCCTTATGAGCTATCAGTACACTGAAGATGAGAAATTTGACTTTCCAATTACTGCCTTTGCCGGCAACAAAGATGAGGTAGTATCCATTGATGAAGTAGGAGCTTGGAAGACTCAAACCAGTGATACCTTTACACTTGAAGTTGTAGAAGGTGACCATTGGTTCCTGAGTCGCAACAAAGAAATCATTTTACAAAGGCTCAAGGAAGCAGTGGAACAAACAAATCTCTCCTATGTAAAAGATTAAGGAAGTAAAAAAATCAATTTTTCTTTTATCGGTGGTATTGAGATGAAATATCATCCTATTAATCTGTTCTGTTTCTTGCAGGACGTTGGTGACTAGCATTGTGTATGTTCACTGTTAGACGAAACCTATTTATTATCAGTATAGAATAATTAACCGTATACGTTCCAGGGATAGCCTTCATACGGGTTATCCTTCTGGATTAAATAAATTATTCTAAGACTATCTTTAAGCGCAGCACCCTTGGTTACATTGGATACTATTTCATTAGAAAGAAACAATTGGAGAGCAAAGGCTTATCTGGGTGTGTTAAACGCAACTGAATTCCGTTTCCTTACCTTTGAAGAAATATATCTTCATGATCAAGAACTCTCGTACTATCGAAAGCTCCAGTATGATAAAAGACGTTATAATTACTTAGCAGGCCGTTATATAGCAAAAAAAGTACTTGGTCAGCATTTAAACACAACGGCTCTTCATGAGATTCTGATTACCCCCGGTGTTTTCAATCAGCCCATAGTGACAGCTTCTACTTTTGACCCCCCCGCTGTCAGTATTTCACATACAGAAAATGTAGCAGCTTGTATTGTTTTTCCAAGAGAACATCCAATGGGTTTGGATGCTGAGACCATAAGATCTTTCAAGGTAGAAGCGATTAAGTCACAGCTGACCGCCCATGAAAAAAATATCTGCTTGAGTCAAAGCGATGCATTAACCTACATTTATTTATGGACTGCTAAAGAAGCACTTGCCAAGTTACTCACTACCGGACTCATGGCACCCATGGGAATCTATCAAATTGAAACACTGGATATTCATGATGAGTTTGCGGTTAGTACATTTACTAATTTTGAACAATACCAGGCCATTTCATTCTGCAGAAACGATACTGTATTTTCCTTGGTCTTACCCAAGAATACCCAGTATTTTTTTACCTGATAAGAAGTCGTAAAAAAAAAGAAAAGAAGGGAAAAAATTACAATAGTGATGCTTCGGAATGATTAAATGGACAAAAATATACTTTGTCCTTAAACTTGTACACAGTTTAGCAGAAACCACATAATCCTTATCCATGAGGCTCAGTATCTTAACAATAATATTGAATGCTGGTGCATCCACAGAAGAATTACCCGATTACCTTCTTAGAAAAGTAAGACCTACAAACGTTGTTACGTTGATCTTGGTCTTTACTATTGCCATCCCCTTTGTTATTATTTCTCTCATTTATCTCCCTCCCCTTTTCTATATACCCTTAGCAGGAGTAATTACAGGGATAGGAGTAATTATCGCAAATTTGCTAGGAGGCTTAAAATACTCCAGGATTTTTATATCAGTACTACCTGTTTGGCAGGTGATGCTCTATAATAGTTATTTGTGCGGGCCGGAAGACCAACCCATCAGCAGCTTATTTTTAGTGGCCATCAGTTTTATGCTGGCACCCTTTATCATGTTTGACCTCAGGGAAAAAGTATTCTTGTATGGTTCGCTACTTGTATGCTCACTGGCAATTTTTAGTTTTCCCATCCAAAAACATTTATTCAAAGTAGTATATGACACCGACCGAATAGAAGAATATGTTCATTTGCTTCAAGTAGGTTGGCTTAGTAACGTTACGGTTTTGTTGTCTATTCTTGCTGCAGTGGGTTCTATCTTAGGACTGGCAATTCTTAATTTTGAAGCTGAGAAAAAAAGTGAAGTGATGCGAAAAGAATCAGACGAACAGAAAGCAAATCTTGAAAAAGAAAAATTGCAACGGGAAGAGGACCTCAGACAGCTTAAACTAGCCCAACAAGAGGAGAAAAAAAGGCAATGGGCCGCCGAAGGTATTGCCATGTTATCCGATATCTTGCGCAGCAATCTACCTGAGCAAGAGTTGTATGGTAGCGTCATTTCTATGATCGTCAAATATATGAAAGCCAACCAGGGTGGGTTATATGTTGTATATCGTGATGAAAATGTAAATGCACCGGTTGAAATTAAATTAACAGCATGTTATGCCTACGGTCGTAAAAAATATTTGGAACAAACCATCTCGGCAGGGCAAGGTCTGATTGGACAAACCTACCTGGAAGGTCAACTCACGTTTATGACCAATATTCCCCAGGATTATATAAAAATTACTTCTGGTTTAGGGGAAGCGACTCCCCATGCGCTTCTCATTGTTCCCTTAAAGGTAAACAACACAACCGAAGGAATCCTGGAGATAGCTTCCTTCACTCCCTTCGAAAAACATGAAATTGAATTTATTGATAAGTTAGGAGAAGGCATTGCTTCGTTTATTCAAAATAACCGGGTCAATATGAATACCAAAGTTTTATTAGAGCAAGCGCAGGAACAAGCTCAACAATTGAGAGCTCAGGAAGAGGAAATGCGACAAAACATGGAAGAGTTAGCAGCCACTCAGGAGGAAATGCAGCGCAAAGAACAGGAGTATCTGAATCGTATACAGCAATTAGAAATGCAAATCTCTCTTTAAATCTTCTCCTATATTTAAGTCTTTATTGGCTACAATAAATTTATACTTTTCAACCTGTCTATGGGATAAAAAAACCGTTGGTTTTCATAAGATTTTTGTATAAAAAACAGATACATTTCTCCCATTTTTTGTAGGGTAAATGTAGTAGACAACGGTTTGCCTCTTTCATTCCAGCCTGTCTGTAATCACAGAAGTTGTATTTCTTTTCGTTTTAATGAGTAAAGTGTAACAGGGTATAATGATAGAGGTTCACCGAACTATATTTTCACCATCCCTGACAATCGACATTCCAGAGTTCTCTCAAGTCATTGGTAAAGGCTGCTTGTGAGATCAGAATAATGACGTGAATAGCTGCATTTAACAAAAAACCCTTAACTCAATGAGAATTAAGGGTTTATATTTTTATTATGCGGTCTGGACGGGACTCGAACCCGCGACCTCCTGCGTGACAGGCAGGCATTCTAACCAGCTGAACTACCAGACCTTTTTCGTGATGCAAACATAGAATCATAAATCTTTATTTACAATTATATTAGAGAAAATTTTTGAAAATGAAGTAGCTGAAGCCTCATAAAATTTATGAATTCCTTGTTTATTAATCTTTTGGCTTAAATTGCAATAATATTTAGTTTTGTTCAACAATTAATATACACTTATGCTGTTAGAATTTGAAAAGCCTATTGTTGAATTAGAAACCAAGCTGGCAGATATGAAACAGATGGCTGCTGAAAACGGTGTTGACGTTTCAGAGGCTGTTAAAACGCTGGAAAAAAAGATAGAAACCTTAAAAATTGAGACATTCCAGAATCTAACCCGCTGGCAGAGAGTTCAACTTTCCCGTCATGCAGACCGTCCCTATACCTTGGATTATATTTATGAAATCAGTACCGATTTTATTGAATTACATGGGGATCGATATGTCAGAGATGATCAAGCCATGGTAGGGGGTTTTGGAAGAGTAGAAGATCAAACCATTATGTTTATTGGTCAGCAAAAGGGAAGAAATACCAAACAAAGACAAATCCGGAACTTTGGTATGGCCAACCCAGAAGGGTACCGGAAGGCATTGCGCCTGATGAAATTGGCAGAAAAGTTTGATAAACCTATCGTAACTTTTATCGATACGCCTGGTGCATTTCCCGGTATTGAAGCTGAAGAACGTGGACAGGGAGAAGCCATCGCCCGCAACCTGAAAGAAATGTTTATGCTGAAGGTTCCCATCATTTGTATTGTCATAGGGGAAGGTGCTTCAGGGGGCGCATTAGGCATTGCCATAGGAGATAAAGTGCTGATGCTTGAAAACACCTGGTATTCCGTCATTTCTCCTGAAAACTGCTCTACTATCCTTTGGCGAAGCTGGGAATACAAGGAACAGGCCGCAGAAGCTATGAAACTGACAGCCGCTGATATGAAAGAACTCAAGTTAATTGACGGTATAATTGAAGAACCCTTGGGAGGAGCCCACACCGATGTGAAGACACAGAGTAATACTATTAAAAAAAGTATCCTGGGCCATCTGAAAAAGTTAAATCAAATACCTATTGACAAAAGAATTGAACAGCGTATAGAGAAATTTACGAAAATGGGAGTCGTCAATCAAAAATGAAGATAGGCATTGTTCTTTCAGGGGGAGGGTCAAGAGGCATCGCTCATTTGGGAATTATCAAAGCACTGGAAGAATTAGGCATCGTAATATCAATTATTTCAGGATGTAGTTCGGGAGCGATCCTGGGCGCCCTCTACAGTGCCGGACATACACCGGAAGAAATTTTGGCTATCGTCAAAGAAATCAAATTTTATAAAATTCTTCGCCCAGCAATCAGCAAAACCGGTCTGCTCAAAATGGATGGTACAGAGGCTATCTATGCGAAATACATACCTGCCGATGACTTTTCCGAACTTAATATCCCCCTGATCGTGGCGGCTACTGACCTGAAAGCAGGGAAAACTGTGTATTTCTCCAAAGGTCATCTTATCAGGGCCTTGATGGCTTCCTCCTGTATGCCGGTTATCTTTGAGCCGGTGTTGTTTGAAAACTGCCTTTATGTTGACGGAGGCCTGCTCAACAACTTTCCTGCACAGATTTTAGTGGGTAAATGTGATAAAATCATTGGCTCTCACTCTAATCCAGTGGATGAGGATTTTGTTGTTACCAGTTTTAAATCCATGATTGAGAGAACTTTTTTGCTCACTATCAATGCCAATGCTTATCCTCAACGTAAATACTGCGATTTATTTCTGGAACCTCCGCTGCTTAAAACCTATAAAGTTTTTGACACTGGTAAAATGGATGAAATTTATCAGATAGGATATGACTATGTCTGGCAAATGAAAGACCAGCTAGCGCCATTGGTCAAAATTTGATTGACAAACCTTCACTTACCCGGTTTTTGTCCACACATTTACTGCATGAGCCAACACTTATTAGAGATTCTGTAAGCAAAAAGCCTTTTTCCTATTCAGAAATAGTGCATCTCCTTTTAGTGATCTAACTAATCCTTCCCTCTACAACGACTTAATCCAGAATACCAACTCTTTTGCTGTAGATTCCTCTTGATCAACGTCTTTCCATTGCATCTTCACTTTGATGTCAGGATAAAGGTGGTAACCGCGATTCTGCCAAAATTGGTGAAGGGGGTGATAATTGGCAGGTCTTAAGGGATGATCTTCCGGACGTATCACCGCACAGAAAGCAGCATATTGTTTGTCCAGCTGACGGGCATAGGATTCCCGTTGGCGAAAAAACTCTACGCCTATCCCTTTTCCCCGATAACTCTTTTTTAATACCGACTCACCCAAATACATTACTGTATTGATGGGAAAGGATGAAGCAGCAAAAGCCTGTTTTATAGGAGGCTCCTCCTCAGCCAGAGCAATGCAGGTAGAAGCTCCTATCACTCTGTTCTCATCGAAAGCGACAATGACAGCACTCTGTGTGGCTTCTATGTAAGTACGTAGATAATTCTTTTCATATGCCAGTGTCCCATCATACAGATAGGGAAAGTCACGAAATACTTCCATCCGTAATAACGCCAGATCTTGAATGTACTGGTGGAGCCCCTCTCCGGTAAACGTTCTGACCTGTATGGTTGACAATTACCCTATGATTTTTAATAAGTAATAATTCTTTTTACCTCTTTGCACGATCAGATACTGATCCTGTAGTAACCTGAAATCGATAGCAGTATCCGGTGTGGTCACTTTCGTTTTGTTAATAGTGATACCCCCCTGCTGTATCATCCTTCTGGCTTCTCCTTTTGAACTAAAAATTAAACCCTGAGATTTCTCAGACAAGAGCTCTACGACATTTTCGGTGGATGCATACTCCTGGCGACTGATTGTTGCCTGAGGTACGCCTTCAAATACCTGGAGTAAAGTCTTTTCATTCAGCGAATTCAAATCCTCCTCTGTAGATTTACCAAACAGAATGTCGGAGGCTCTTACTGCCATCGTATAGTCTTCAGCAGAATGCACACGGGTAGTAATTTCTTCCGCCATCGCCTTTTGTAAAATACGCAGGTGGGGTGCTGCTGCATGCTCCTGCTCCAGTTGCTCAATCTCTTGCTGGCTTTTTAAGGTGAAAACCCGGATCAGACGGCCACAGTCTTCATCGGCTACATTCAACCAGAACTGATAGAATTTATAAGGAGACGTCATTTCCGGATCTAGCCACACATTCCCTTCCTCAGATTTACCAAACTTGGTTCCATCGGCTTTGGTAACCAACGGTGTTGTCAGAGCAAAGGCTTCTCCCTCCGCTTTACGACGTATAAACTCTGTACCTGTAGTGATATTCCCCCATTGGTCCGAACCACCCATCTGTAGTTTAATACCCTTTTGCTCGTACAAATGGTAAAAGTCATATCCCTGCAAAAGCTGATAGGAGAATTCTGTAAAAGAAAGACCGGTTTCCATCCTTTTCTTTACCGATTCTTTGGCAATCATGTAGTTGATCGTCAGATGTTTACCAGCTTCTCGCAGAAACTCCAGGAATCCCATAGGCCCAAACCAGTCGTAGTTATTGACAATTTCTGCAGGATTATCCCTGGCTTCAAAATCAAGAAACTTTTGTAATTGTCTTCGGATGGCTTCCTGATTTCCGCGCAAAGTGTCTACATCTAAAAGGTTCCTTTCTGCCGATTTACCCGAAGGGTCACCGATCATGCCGGTAGCCCCTCCTACCAGTGCAACAGGCTGGTGGCCTGCCCGCTGCAGATGAACCAGCAACATAATGGTAGCCAGGTTCCCAATATGTAAGGATCTAGCGGTAGGATCAAACCCAATATATCCTTTGGTGATTTCTTTTGCTAATTGCTCTTCGGTTCCGGGAGTCATCTCTTGAATCATGCCTCTCCACGTCAGTTCTTCAATAAATTGCACAGTTGTATGGGGTTGAAATTTGAATAAAAATGCTTTTTGATTTACAGAGTGCAAATATAAAACTTCATTCTCAGTAATTGAACCATTATCGTGGTTTACCTGCTGATCATGGCTAAGTCAGACTTATGAAAGTTAGCTTGTTATTAAGAATAAACTCAGGAATGACTAAGGCAAGTATTAACTGATCAGCATGCCGGCGATGGTAGCCGTCATCATACAGGCAAAGGTAGCAGCCAGCAAAGCCCAAAGACCCAAGCGGGAGAGATTTCCTTGCTGAGTAGGTGCAATACTACCGATCCCTCCTATCTGAATGGCGATTGAGCTAAAATTAGAAAAACCGCATAAGGCATAGGTAGCAATAACCAGTGCTTTCCCATTCAGATCCCCACGCTCTTTCATTTGTGAGAGATCCAGGTATGCCACAAACTCATTGATCACCGTCTTTTGCCCTAGCAGACTGCCTACCTGTAGCGTATTGTCCCAATCCACACCCATCACCCAGGCAAACAAACGGAAGATTTGCCCCAGCAGATATTCCAGCGAAAACCCTGTGAACTGGCCCTGAGTAGAATTCATGACAAAGGCGTTTAAGCCTGTAAAATCTCCTACGACATCTTCCAGCAAATAATTAATAGCGGCGATGACAGCGATGAAAGCCAGTAACATACCTCCTACATTCAGGGCTAATTTCAAACCCTCTGCTGCTCCTCTGGAAAGGGCGTCAATCAGGTTGACATCAATATTTTCGTCGGCAACATGAAGCTCTTCATTGATATCTTCAGGATTAGCTTCCGGAATGATAAGCTTAGACATGACAATAGCAGCAGGTGCATTCATGATGGAAGCACTCAGCAAGTAGGCGGCAAACCTAGCTTGTTCCACAGGGTCATCTCCTCCCAAAAAAGCCACATATCCCCCCAAGACCCCTCCGGCAATGGTGGCCATCCCTCCTGTCATCAGACACATCAGCTCCGACAAAGTCATACCAGCAATGTAAGGACGAACCAGCAGTGGGGCTTCCGTTTGTCCCAGGAAAATATTACCCGCTGCCGACAAGCTTTCAGCCCCTGAAAGTTTCATTGTCCGGGCCATCACCCAGGCAATGCCATAGACAATCCGCTGTAAAATGCCGAGATAATAGAGGCCGGCGGTAATCGTAGAGAAAAAGATGATGGTGGGCAACACCTGGAAGGCAAAGATATAGCCAAAAGAGGAAGCGTCTGTCAAATCACCAAACAGAAAGGTAGCCCCTTCCTGGGAAAAACTTAGAAATTTTACAAACCCCTGACTGAGTTTATTGAACAAGGTTGCCATCAAGGGTACTTTAAGAATGAGGATCCCGGTCAGTAACTGAATGACTACACCGGCAATGACCAGTCGCCAGCTGATGGCTTTCTTGTTTCTGGACAGTAAAAAAGCAAGCGCAACCAATACCAGTATGCCCAGGATACCACGAAAATAGCTCATGATCCGATATTAATGTCAGAAAAGGGTTTGTCAGCAAAAAAGCCTTCTCAGAAAAGAAGGCTTTTTGAAGATAGTATTTTTTATCGATATTAATTTCTACGATTCAATTCATCCCGGATTTTGGCCGCTCTCTCATAATCTTCTTTTTTGAGCGCTTCGTCCAACATGACTTTTAACTTGTCTGCCGTCATATCTTTGAGTTGCTCTGTGAAGGGTTTGCCACGTTTGGATTCACTTCTGGTGGGTTTCACTTCTTTTTCTCCTTCTTCATCGGTCAGGACGATGCCCGCTTCAGACAATACACTTTCTGAGGTATAGATAGGCACACCAAACCGTAATCCAATAGCAATAGCATCAGAGGGTCTGGCATCAATTTCCAGAGAGCGGCTCCCGTCACTACAAATAATCTTTGCAAAGAATACGCCCTCTTTCAGATCAGAAATAATGATCTCCTCTACCGTAAAGTTGAAACTATGGGCAAATGACTTAAAAAGATCGTGCGTCATCGGTCGGTTGGGTACGATCTTCTCGATTTCAATAGCGATCGCCTGGGCCTCAAACATGCCAATAATGATAGGAAGCCTTCTGCTTCCACTCGTTTCTCCTAACACCAATGCAAAGGATCCTGATTGCGACTGGCTTGAAGAAAGCCCTAAAATTTCAAGTTCTATTTTATCCACTATATCAATGCTTAATTTTTAGAAGCTTTTATCGCTTCAGTTAATTTAGGTACTATATCAAAAGCATTGCCGACAACACCATAGTCCGCTGCTTTGAAAAAGGGTGCTTCCGGGTCCTGATTGATGACCACAATATACTTAGAAGAGTTTACTCCGGCAAGATGCTGAATAGCACCAGAAATACCAACAGCAATATATAAAGTAGGGCTTACCTTGATGCCGGTCTGCCCCACATGTTCGTGATGGGGTCGCCAGCCCATGTCTGACACCGGTTTACTGCACCCTGTAGCGGCGCCCAGCACCTTCGCCAGATCTTCTAACATGCCCCAGTTTTCTGGTCCTTTCATCCCTCTTCCCCCGGATACCACTATATCTGCTTCAGGCAACAAGACTTCTCCTTCCGCCTTTTCTACCTTGGTAATTTTAACATTAAAATCAGCGTCTGACAACACTGCTTCAAAAGTTTCAACAGTAACCGGGTTTCCGTCTTCTTTCAGGTCCACTGCATTTTTCTTGACGGCCAGGATTTTTTTGTTGGCGTTCAGCTTCACGTAGGTAAAGGCCTTACCCGTATAAATGCTGCGCTTTACCACAAAGCCTTCGTCCAGGTTTGGTAATGCTACTATATTAGAGGCCAGGGCTGCCTGCTGCTTGATCGCTACCCGAGCTGCTACAGGATCACCCAGAGAAGATTTCGCCAACACTAAAATGTCAGATCCGGTTTTTTCCATTGCCTGGTGCAATACAGCAGCACAAGCCTGTATGACACCCTGGTTGAGTCTTTCATCGGAAACTTGTAATACCTTGGTGGCCCCATGTTTCCCTAAATTTGCCAGTGACTCTTCGGGCACCTCATTGCCCAGGGCGATGGCTATAATTTCTTTTTCTCCCATCTGAGCTGCCATAGCAGAGGCATACGAAACAGCTTCTGCAGAAGATTTTTTTACAGCTCCCTCGGCACTTTCAATAAAAACTAAAATAGGCATATATGAGTAATTCTGTTATTGAAAATTAAAAAATAAGGGATGAATTTTAAAGGATCTTCGCCTCATTTTTCAACGCATCCACCAGTTCTTTGATCTGATCGGGCTGGAATAATGTAACACCACTTTTAGGAGGTGGCAATTCGTATCGGAGAGTAGAAGTCATTGTCTCATCGCTGACAGCTTCCTGTACTTTCAGCGGTTTTTGCCGGGCAGTCATAATGCCTCTCATGTTCGGAATTTTCCATTCTGCAATGGGTTCCTGACATCCGGCTATCAAGGGGAGTTTCAGTTCGAGGTATTCTTTCCCTCCTTCAATTTCCCGTGCGACTTTAGCGGTGTCTCCTTCCAGGTCTAACTGCATCACGGGTGATACAGAGGGCATATTCAACAGTTCGCCAACCATACCATGCACTTGTCCGCCATTGTAATCGATGGATTCTCTACCCATTAAAACCAAATCGTAGCTGCCTTCTTTGACCACAGCAGCGATCTGCTTTGCCACAAAAAAAGCATCGGTAGGTTCTGCATTGACACGTATGGCCTCATCAGCACCAATGGCAAGCCCTTTTCTGAGGGTAGGTTCGGTTTCAGAACCGCCTACATTCAACAGGGTAACACTACCTCCTGATTGTTCTTTCAGTTCTACTGCACGCGCCAACGCATAATCATCATAGGGCCCAATAATATACTGCACCCCGTTGGAATTAAATTTTGTGTTATTATCAGTAAAGGAAATTTTAGACGTTGTGTCTGGCACATGGGTAATACAAACCAGTATTTTCATAAGTATTACAAGTATTCTCTAATGTAAACCCTAATTTCGCCGTGAAGTTACGTAATAATAAAAGAAACAAAAAATCAAAGTATTAAATGACACCTTCCCGTCTGAACCAACTTCTTCAGTTTTTAAAAGAGGATCCTGCCGACCCTTTTTTGCTGTATGCTGTGGCTTTAGAATATACTAACACGGATACCTCACAGGCCCTTCTCTATTTTGAAAGACTCCTCAAAGAACATCCGGACTATCTGGCCACCTATTATCAAGCTGCGCTTCTATGGGCAGCCTTAGGTGAAAAACAAAAGGCAGATTGGGCATTCAAAACAGGCATCGACAAAGCCAGGGAACAAAAAAATACTTTAGCGCTCAGAGAACTGCAAAACGCTTACAACGAATTCCTCTTTGAGACATAAACGGGTTATGAGCCAGGCTTTCCTATTTCACCCAACCGGACCTGATTCTTCAGGCTGCCAAACACTTTTCTGATAATTTCTTTGCTTTGTCCAAAGGGATCTTCCCGTATTTTCTTTTCTTCCAGGGCAACCAGCCTAAATAATCCTTCGATGGCTTTGTCGGTGGCATACTCTTCTAAGACAGGGAGCTCACGGACATTTACGTTAATTTTATTAACCAAAGGGGTTTTGTTATAGGTATTAATTGCATCCTGTAAGGCGTTGTAATACCGGGTAGCCCCAACCTCACTCAAAGCATTCTTGATAATGGGTTGAAATTTAGCGGCCAGCTGACTTGATGTTGTTCTTTCCAGATAGGCTGTAGCAGCGGTGCTATCCCCTTTCAAAATACCGACGGCATCGTTGATGGTCATACTGGTGATAGCATTAACAAAAACTGGGGCTGCTTCTTTAGCAGCTTTCTCAGCTCCTCTGTTCATGGCCTCCACAAAGTCATCTACCACTTTGTCCCCTACCAGAGGGATTCTTCTGATATTTTTTTCTACCCTCCGCAATTCATCAGGCATCAGGATACGAATGTCTATCAGTGAGTTTTTTAAGAAACCGTCCTTTTGCGAAGCGTTGTTGGCGGCAAACTTAGCCCCTTCTTTGAGTGCCTCTTTCAACCCTGCCACAATCTCGGCGTTGGTCAAGCCACCAGTTCCGGTATATCCACCCAGGACAGCCTGTAATACATCGCAGGAAGAGAACAGGAAAAGAGGAAAAAACAATACCATCCCAATGATACCTTTTTTTACCTTGTGAGCATTTATATTGCGTAAATTTTTCATAATACTTTTTAATCATCAAAAATCACTCCTTGTTAAACAACACATGATATGAAAAAAGTTTTGGCAGAAGTCCTAACCATTGGAGATGAACTTTTATATGGTCAAACCCTGGATACTAATACTCAATGGATAGGAGAAAAGTTGAGTGAACTGGGCATCCGCATTATCCGCAAAGTTTCTGTGGGTGACCTGCGGGAAGAAATTCTCAAGGCTTTGGCAGAAGCCTCTGGTCGTGCAGATCTCATTTTGATGACCGGGGGCTTAGGCCCTACCAAAGACGATATCACTAAAAAAACCTTAGCCGAATATTTTGATACCCCCCTAGTCATGAACCTTCAGGCCCTGCAGGAGGTCAAAGCTTTATTTGAGAGCCGTAATCGAGTGCTTACCCCTACCAATGAGAAGCAGGCCGAATTACCCCAAAGCTGCACCATGATCAGCAACACCATGGGTACAGCCCCAGGCATGTGGTTTGATCATCAGGGGAAGGTATTCGTCTCCATGCCAGGTATTCCCTATGAGATGAAGGCTATGATGGAATTATCTATCATTCCTAAAATTAAAGAACGTTTTTCATTGCCTGTCATTTATCACCGTATGATTCAAACTGTTGGGATTGGTGAATCCTGGCTATCAGATATGATTGAAACCTGGGAGTTGAAGCTGCCCTCGCACATCAAGCTGGCATACCTGCCCCATGCAGGTAAAATTCGGTTACGGCTAACTGCCTTTGGCAATGATTATACCACCCTGGAAAAGGAGGTGGACGAACAGGTAAAGCAACTCTTACCCATGATAGAAAAATATGTGTATGGATATGGAGAAATTACCTTGGAAGAAGCCATCGGCCAATTACTGGTTAGCCAACAAAAAACGGTAGCCACGGCAGAAAGTTGCACGGGTGGATACCTCGCCCATACTTTTACGCGTATTCCCGGCAGCTCACGCTATTTTCAAGGGGGACTTGTGCCTTACCATAACGAATTGAAGATCCATGTGCTGGGTGTTCAAAGAGAAACCATTGATTCTTTTGGCGCTGTCAGTGAACAAGCGGTGAGGGAAATGGCGGAACAGGCCAGAAAATTACTACAGGCTGATATTGGACTGGCCAGTAGCGGTATCGCAGGCCCCGATGGCGGCACACCTGAAAAACCAGTGGGAACGGTTTGGATAGCCCTTTCTGATGGCCAACAAACCTATAGCAGAAAATTAAGTCTGACGCGCGACAGAATGATTAATATCGAGTATACCACCGTAGCGATTTTAAATTTGTTACGTTTAACTTTAATCGGATTTATTGATCAGGAAGACTAATCCATTAACTTTGATCCTCATATTAGTCAACACAAATTATAACCTTATGACAACGGTAGAAATGGTGATGCCCAGAATGGGTGAAAGTATTATGGAAGGAACCATTTTAAAGTGGCTCAAAGAAGTTGGTGATTACATAGAGCAGGATGAATCAGTTTTGGAGGTTGCCACGGATAAGGTGGATACAGAAGTGCCAGCTACTCATAGTGGTGTACTAAAACAAATACTGGTTCATGAAGGAGAGGTAGTTCAGGTAGGTCATCCGATCGCTGTGATTGACCAGGAAAAGAATGAGGCAGGAGAAGAAGAACTCTCCAAAGTCAAGACCAATGACAGGAAAAGCAAAGAAGAAAACGCATCCTCAATACCTGAAAAGAAATCGGCACCAGCAGAAAAAACGGTTGTGAAGGAGAAAGTAGCTGATGAACCAATTTCTTCAACGGCTACCAGTCGTTTTTATTCTCCGCTGGTCATGAATATTGCCAAGAAAGAAGGTATTTCTGCACAAGAATTAGAACAGATCAAAGGAACAGGTAAAGAAGGCAGAGTTACCAAAAAGGATATTTTAAATTATTTGGAATCTCCCCAATTCAAAAATAAAAACAATGGAGGCCTCTCTGAGACTGTAGATTTTGCAGAGGCATTATATTCATCCAAAAAGTCATCGCTGACTGTCCATTCACAGGATGAGATCCTTGAGATGAACAGAATGCGAAAGATGATCGCTACCCGCATGGTGGATTCCAAACGTATTTCCGCCCATGTTACTTCTTTTGTAGAAGCGGATGTCTCCAACATGGTACTATGGAGAAACAAAGTAAAAGAGGAATATCGTAACAGAGAAAATGAGAATTTCACCTTCACGCCTATCTTTTTAGAAGCGGTAGCCCTGGCTTTGAAGGAATTTCCTATGATCAACATTTCTGTAGAGGGAGATAAGATCATCAAAAGGAAAAATATCAATATTGGTATGGCTGTTGCACTCCCTGACGGGAACCTGATCGTTCCGGTAATCAAAAATGCGGACGAGCTAAGTTTGATAGGACTTTCTAAAAAAGTGAATGAATTAGCCGATAAAGCCCGATTCAATAAGCTAACCGCCGATGAACTGACAGATGGTACTTACACTGTTTCCAACATTGGCGCCTTTGGCAATATCATGGGGACTCCCATCATCGTTCAACCACAGGTAGCGATTCTGGCCCTGGGTACTATTGTGAAAAAACCCAGTGTTATTGAAACCCCACAGGGAGATGCCATTGGGATTCGGCATAAAATGTATTTATCACATTCTTACGATCACCGGGTGGTTGATGGTGCTTTGGGTGGACTCTTTGTGAAAAAAGTGGCTGATTTATTGGAAAACTTTGATGTAGCCAGAAAACTGTAAATAAGTTTGGCTTGGGAGAAGCCTCCTTTGACATCAAATCTTTTTGTCAGGGAATGTCCTATAATGAGAAAGACTCCGGCCATAAGGCGTATGCCCCAGCCGAAGCCTTAGCTCAAACCACAAAGTAAAAAACTGATTCTTTGGCAGCTATATTAATATGTTTTAGCCGCTAAACCTGCCAGTGAGCTGGCAACTTTTAATCCAGACTGTTCGGCCAACGTTGTGTTCAATTCAAATCCAATTTTCGAGTCCTGTGTGGTAATGAAATTAATATGTGATCCTCTTGCAGCCATTTGATCATGTTCTGTGATCACTAATACCCCCTGACTTTCAATTTTTTGAATATCTTCAGCCGTTATAGATTTTGATTTAGTCACAAAAACAATGTTACTCTTTTCTATTTCATCCAGTGAGTTACATTTCTTTACCACCAGATTCTGATTCTTGATAGTCTTTTTCTTTTCAGAGATGCTGAGCATTTCTTTGTACGCATTGCTGTTACCTACCACGCTGATTACAAAGTCACCGCTACTGTTGGAAGAAGGCCACTCAATGTATTTACTAAAATTATATATAAAAATAGGATGATATTTGTACTCCTGAGCTTTAACACCAAAACTTAGGATTACTGCCACTAATAAAAGTTTACATTTTAACATAACATTGTGATTTGTGTGTGATATAGATTTCATTTATCACAAAGATGGATGTGGACTCAATATTAAAAAAGTACAAAAATATCTTTATATTACTTAAATCACTTAATCACAGTGATATTAAATAAATTAAATAAAATCGCAGTTATGTATAATAAATAAATGTAAATCAAACCCTTTTGACTGCCTTCCCAATCAAATCTTGAAGTTTTTTCTCTCGAGGGTCATGTTTAGGAATAAATTAAAAAAATTATAATTATTGGCACTCCTCTATAATTTCACCTAGTTCTTACACCTTTTTTATGGTAATTTGTTAAGAAGATATAGTGGCGTAAATGAAGTGACTCTTCAAACTACCTTATTCCTATGATTATTGATATTGCTTTTGTCTTGCTAGCTTTTGTTCTTTCTATACCTGCTATCACTGGATATTTTGCCTATAGTTATGGAAGGAGATTCTGGTTATGGTTTATCATAGGCTGCTTTCTTCCTGTGATATCTTATATCCTTCTGGCCTTTTTACACCGGAAAAGTATGTCTTCCCATTCATTGACCCGTTCAGAAGAAAAATACATGCGCAAACAGATTAGAAATACCCTGTATTCCTTAGAAAACAAAAAAAATCAATAGCAAAGAAAGCCCTTGAAATACTATATTTTTGAAATATCAAAATATAAAAGGGGGCACTGCTCATTTTCTTCATCTCAGAATAGGCTTCTTTATTTTCCTTATTGTAATATTCGTTTATATTTAACTCTCTTTACTAAAATGCATAAGACAACAACCTATGCCTGGAAAATTCAGATTATTCACTATTGGTTTACTGATTACCTTTGCATGCACCCAACATTCTGAAACCGACGAAGAAAGACTGTCGGACGATGCGCTCCCTTTTACCACATTATCTTTCTCCAATCTGAGTGAATTTCGTGATGTTTCACAAAATAACTGGAAGACAGCAAGCGAGGTGTACGCAAACAGAGAAGAAGAACACCATCTGGAAACGCATGAAGGTAACGGTATCCTACTCAATCAGCCTGATGACAACAACCAAGCAAATCTTTTCACTGAATTTGAGCATGGTGATATAGACCTCACACTAGATTTTTTAATGCCAAAAGGCTCTAACTCAGGTATATACCTACAGGGGCGGTATGAGGTACAACTCTTTGATAGTTGGCTGAAAGACAGTGTCACTTATGAAGATTGTGGTGGGATTTATCAACGATGGAACAATGAACGTGGATTCGAAGGTAAGGCGCCTGCTATCAACGCTTCCAAAGCTCCGGGACTATGGCAACATCTTTTTATCCGATTTAAAGCGCCTAAGTTTGATGAGAGTGGAAAAAAAATTGCCAATGCCAGGTTTCAGGAAGTTATCCTGAATGGAAAAGTAGTTCAGAGAGAAGTAGAAATCAGCGGACCTACCCGGGCAGCGGCTTTTGAAGATGAAAAGCCAGTAGGACCGCTCATGATACAGGGGGATCATGGTCCGGTCGCTTTCAAGAATATGAAATACAAAACCTACAAAGACCAGGCATTATCCTTGGAGAATGTCACCTACCAGATATACAAAGGAGCCTATACTAATACAGATACACTGGAATCCCTTCAGCCTATACAATCGGGAGAAACAGACACGCTTTCCTATCTGGTGAGTAAAGAGAACGCCTTGTATACACTGGTTTTTAAAGGAGAAATGGTAGTTCCCGAAAGTGGAGATTATCTGTTTTCCGTACAGTCAGGCGGTCCCAGTTGGTTTCATATTGACAACGAATATATTACCGACAACGATGCCTCTAATAACTATGATCATCATGGATATGGGAAACGCCAGCTGGAAGCAGGTCAATACCCCTTTACCCTGACCTACGTCAATTTGGTACCCTGGAACAAAAGTGTAACCTTAAGCTACGAAGGGCCGGGTATCCCCCTTTCTCCCCTCACTACGCAATCTTCCGGTGTGATTATTCCCAATATTGAGCCTATTACCATTAAAGTAGCGGAAGAACCTGTATTGCAAAGAGGGTTTATGATACACCATGATGTCACCAAGACCCATGTAGCCGCCATAGGATTTCCCGAAAAAATTAATTATGCCTATGACCTTAAAAATTACAATCTGCTGAGTGCCTGGCGAGGTGAATTTTTAAATGTAACAGAGATGTGGTTAGACCGTGGTGAACGTCAGTTGGAGGAGCCTTTGGGTGCCCCCTTAGAGATATCCATTCTGCCTACCGTAGCCCTGCTCTCCCGGCAAAATGCAGCCTGGCCAGACTCTGTCACAGCCGATGATCAGGTCTATCGTAATCGTGGTTATCGGCTGACGGATAGCAATATCCCTGCCTTCTTTTATACGATCGGCGATGTTGAGGTGGAAGACACTTGGCAACCTTCTCCGAATCAGGAGGGGTTGGTACGCAAACTCAACTTTACTTTTCACCAGTCCGAAAACGAAGTATACTGCCTTCTGGCGAGCGGAAGCCACATTGAAGCATTACCCAATGGAAGTTATGCGGTGGATGACAAAAGATATTATATAGAAGACCTGCAGGGAGAAAATAACCAGCCGGTTATTCGAAATGAACGGGGAAGGGCTGAACTTTTGATCCCCATCCTTCCACAGAACAATCAATCTCAGATACAATATTCCATTATCTGGTAGAAATCTTTTTCTTATGGTAACGAATCTCAAACATCAACATCTTTACTTTTTGCTCCTCCTCTTCTGCTTTTCACCTTTATGCGCACAAGAGGATGTCACTGCCCTGGAAAACCAATATTATCGACTCTCCGACATCCCTATTCCGGAGGATATTGTGCTGGAGGTAGGAGGAATGGCCTTCACCGAAGACGATCAGTTAGGCATTGCTACTCGCCGGGGTGAAATCTGGATTGTAGACGATCCTTACCTGAAGAAATCCAGACAACCAGCCTTTAAACGCTTCGCTGCCGGTTTGCATGAGCCCTTGTGGCTCACTTACCATCAGGGCGCTTTCTACACCACCCAAAGAGCTGAACTTACCAAAATTACGGATACAAACCAGGATGGTAAAGGCGATCTGTTTCAGACCATATATTCCTGGCCCCTGTCCGGTAATTACCATGAATACTCCTATGGCCCGTTGATGTTACCGGATGGTGATATGCTGGTCACCCTGAATTTAGCCTGGATCGGTGAAGGGGCCAGCCTGTCCAAATGGCGGGGTTGGATGCTGAAAATTAACGAGAAAGGAGAAATGAAACCCTATGCCACCGGGCTTCGCTCACCAGCCGGATTTGGGCTCAATGCCGAAGGAGATATATTCTATGCTGAAAATCAGGGAGACTGGATTGGTTCCGGACGCATTACGCAACTAGACGAAGGCGATTTTGCCGGTAACCCTTCCGGACTGATATGGACAAATGAACCCAATTCTCCATTACAACTCAAAAGAAAGATTTTTCCCGATTCAGTGGGACTGATGCATGAATTTGCTAAAAACATCAGCAGTCTGAAAGTGCCTACAGTCTGGTTTCCCCATACTGTGATGGGCATTTCTACCTCTGAGATCCTGTCTATTGACACAGACGCTTTCGGCCCATTCCAAGGACAACTGCTGGTGGGAGATCAAGGGCATAGTAAAATCATGCGGGTATTTCTGGAAAAGGTCAATGATGAATACCAGGGTGCCTGTTTCCCGTTCCGGGAGGGATTTTCTTCAGGTGTTTTACGCATGGCCTGGGGAAGTGACCACTCCTTGTTTGTGGGAATGACCAGCCGGGGTTGGTCTTCTACCGGCCCCGACATGTATGGATTACAGAGAGTACAATGGAGCGGCCAAACTCCTTTTGACATGAAGGCCATCCGAGCCCTGAGCAATGGATTTGAAGTAGAATTTACACAGCCAGTAGACAGAGAACAGGCCTCCAATAGCCAGGCATACCAAATGACCGGTTTTACCTATATCTATCATCGCACCTATGGAAGCCCTATCATCAACCAGCAATCGTGTCCGGTCGTGAAAGCAGAGGTCAGTGAGGACGGCAGAAAAGTAAGATTATATGTGGACGGACTTCGGGCAGGATACATCCATGAACTGAAAGTCAATGATCTGCATTCCCAGAACGGCGTACCCCTGCTTCATCCCTCTGCCTACTACACTTTGAACAACATACCCGAAGGGGAAGGTCTGGACCATTCCATGATGGTTGCCCAACAACCTGCCGCAACGGAAAATGTAGCCCGATCCTGCGGCAGCGATCCTTCCAAAAATATTACAGAAATGCCCGAGGATTGGACAGATGGTCCGGATGTGGTTATCAACATAGGCACAAAACCCGGTTTGAAATTTGACCTGGAGCAATTCGAGGTCACGGAAGGAAGTAAAGTGCAACTCGTCTTCAACAATAGCGATGATATGCTGCATAATTTGTTGGTTGTCAATCCCGGCACAGCCGAAGAAGTGGGAAAAACGGCGATGGGATTAGGGTTGGAAGGAACGCAACTGGGCTATATTCCAGATTCTGAGGATGTGCTGTACCACACCTGTTTGCTACAGCCTGAATCCTCTCAGGATATTTATTTCGTCGCACCGAAAGCTGGTGATTATACCTATGTCTGTACCTTTCCCGGGCATTATATCAGTATGCAGGGAACCATGAAAGTGATCAGCCGGTCTACAGCGGCCCGGTAGCACCCTTTAGGACTGATACTCTTTTTTGAAAAAAATAATAGGATAGGTGGCAAAATAAGCCAGCCTTTTGGTAGTGCCTTCCAGGAAAAGCTGCTCCAGGAAATTTCTTTTTTTATAGTAGAGTGCTACTAAATTGGCTTCCTGGTCTATGGCATACCGGTCTATGCCATGGGCCGGATCTTCAAACCTCATCCTTGAAAACTGAAGATTGGGATAAGGCACATTGAGCTTGATGGCAGTCACAAATTCCTCATACATGGCTTCTTCCATTTCGTTGTCTTTATAAGATATATGGAGCACATGGATTTCAACCTGGAATGGATTCATCAAAGTAATGAGTTGCTGCAGTGCTTTGTCATCCGTATCCTGATAATCCGTTGCATAAACCACCTTGGAAAACTTTCTGTATTTCACCTTTTCCGGAATACAAATAACCGGACAGTGAGCCTTTTCCACTGTTCTCATGGTATGACTTCCTGAATATTCTTCAAAAATATCCTTCACCCCGCTGGTTCCCATCACGATGAGAGAATATCCGTTTTCGTCGGCAAACTGTGTCAGGTGCTTTTCCAGTGAGCCATAAGAAAAATGGTAGTTACAGATTTGTAATCCTTTTTTCTGGCTGATCGCATTGACTTCATCCGTCAAATCACTGAGCAAATCTTCTGCCGCTCCTACCAAATTATCGATATCCGTTCTTTTGTATCGATCGGCCAGAATCCCTTGTGACAAGGCTTCCCCAAATTCTTCCTCCGTAAAAACATGGATAAGGGTTAATTCAGCCTGATGTACTTCTCCTATCCGGGCTGCAAATTCAATCGCATTCAGGGAGCTGGCAGAAAAATCTATAGGACAAAGGATCTTCTTCATGGTAAAAAATTATGGTAATCAAAATTAAAATAAAAAACGTTTCCATACCAACAAACCTTTTGTTCTCCCTTTTCGCTTTTCATAAAACTCAATAGAGCCCTCCTCTTATCCCTGACACGCTTATTTCGCCTTGCTGGTCCAGCGGCTCCCTTTGATACGAAACCGCCAGGGCAAGAGAGCGTCTTCTTCAGCATAAGCTATGCCTACTCTGGGGGAAGCCAGGATCTCATCGGCTGGTATGATAAGATCCCGGTCTTCAATCCAGATCTTCTCGCCCGTGGTAATGGGAATGCCATATTGTGCTTTGGTAATCCCCAAGGCTTGTGTCAACATGCCCGGCCCTGCTGTTAGCTGAGGAACGATCTTGGTTAAATTTCTCCTGCGCTGCATGACTTCCACATTCAGGACAGGTTCTATGGCACGGATGAGCACGGCATCTGCCTTGTTTTCTACGTTAGTCACAATATTGAACAGGTAATGAAATCCGTACACTTTATACACATACGCAATACCACCCGGCCAGAACATCACTTCCGTTCTACTGGTCCTGCGGTTTAAATGGGAATGACAGGCTTTATCGTTCACATGTGAATAGGCTTCCGTTTCTACAATGATGCCTCCGGCCAGGGCCCCCTCAATGTCAGTAAAAAGATATTTTCCCAGCAGTTCGCGGCTGATCTTCAAAACCTCTCCCCGCTGGTAAAAAGATTTATCCAGAATTTTCATGAATCATTCATTTTTATGTAAAGACCCGAAAAGCGAAAGGTTGTTTGAAAAGAACTGAATGATTCTTTCAAACAAGAGTTGCCTTAATTTCTTCACCTACCCATTCATTATTCTAACCTTTTCACATTGTTCTTCGATGTTTGATGTTATACCTTTGCCAAAAAATACCCGGATCTTGGCGTTTCGCAAATTTGTCATCAAAATCGGTTCTAATGTCATCGCCCAACCCGATGGCTCCATTAACCTGGCACTCTTGCAAAGATTGTGTAAGCAGATTGTACAATTGAAGCAGCAAGGGGTACAACCGCTCATCGTCTCCTCCGGCGCAGTGGCAGCCGGACGGGGTCTTTTTTCATTACCCAGAAAATCTGATCCGGTAACGCAAAGGCAGGTACTGGCCGCTGTCGGTCAGAATCATCTGATGCAAACCTATACCCGCTTGCTGTTAGAAGATGGCTACCATTGTGCGCAGGTGCTAGTCACCAAAGAAGATTTCCGTAGCCGCAGACATTATCTCAATATTCGAAACTGCCTGGAAGGCATTCTGCAAAATCATATTATCCCCATCATTAATGAAAACGATGTGGTTTCGGTTACAGAGTTAATGTTTACAGACAACGATGAGCTTGCCGGACTGGTCGCTGCCATGATGGATGTGCAAACCCTGGTCATTCTGACCAACGTAGAAGGCTTGTATGATCGTAATCCGAAGCTTCCGGAAGCACAGCTCATTGATAAGGTAGCACTGAACCGTATGGATTTTTCCGACATCATTTCCACGGAAAAATCAGATTTTGGCCGGGGCGGGATGCTCACCAAAGTGAGGATGGCACAGAAACTCGCCGCCATGGGTATCGACGTATTCCTGGCCGGTGGCAAAAAGGAGGATGTTTTGCTTTCCATAGTTCAGGGCGACAGGGTAGGCACCCACTTTCCTGCTGCCAAAAAGACCTCAGGAGTAAAGCGCTGGATCGGACATGCCCATGGCTATGCCAGAGGAGGAGTGCTGGTCAATGCCGGAGCCAAAAAAGTGTTGATGGACCATCAGAAAGCCACCAGTCTGTTGCCGGTTGGCATCATCAAAGTGGAGGGCAGTTTCAAGAAAAATGATGTCGTATCACTCTGCGATGAAGAAGGAAAATCTTTTGGTTTGGGCAAAGCCCGGTATAACAGCAAACAATTGAAGGAGCTCATCGGGCAACATGATCAAAAACCTTTTGTACATTATGATTATATGTATTTATTTCAATAATTAGAAGGAGCATATCGTTCCTATTGGTATGTAAGCAGGCTACAGCATGGACAATAATATCAAATTTCATTTTCAACAGGTAAAGCAGGCATCCCGGAAAGCCTTACGATTATCCACTACCACCATTAACCAGGTGCTGACCGAGGTGGCCGAGGCCGCTGTACGGCATAGCGAGAGGATTCTGGCAGAAAACAAGAAAGACCTGGATCGTATGGACCCAAAAGATCCTAAATTTGACCGGCTGAAACTCACTCCGGAAAGAATACAATCCATTGCCAACGATATCAGAAATGTCGCTTCTTTACCTTCACCGCTGGGTAAGGTACTGGAGGAGAAAAGCCTGGACAATGGCCTACAGCTGAAGAAAATATCTGTTCCACTGGGTGTGGTAGGCATCATTTACGAGGCACGACCCAATGTGACGTTTGATGTCTTTTCCCTTTGTTTAAAATCAGGCAATGTCAGTGTGTTGAAAGGCGGTAGTGATGCTGAATTTTCCAACCTGGCGATTGTGTCTCTCATCCAGGAAGTGTTACGCAAACATCAGCTGGATGAGCATATGGTGTATCTGATGCCAGCCCATCGGGAAGCGACCCAGGCGATGCTGACGGCATCCGAATATATTGACGTCATTATTCCCAGAGGAAGCCAGGGCCTGATTAATTTTGTCAGAGAAAATGCCAGTGTGCCTGTGATTGAAACCGGAGCAGGAATTGTCCACACCTATTTTGACGTCAGTGGGAATCTTGATAAAGGGAAAGCCATTGTTCATAATGCGAAAACCCGGCGCGTCAGTGTCTGCAATGCGCTGGATTGTCTCATTATTCATCGGGACAGGCTCAAAGATTTACCGGCACTGACAGCAACCCTGGCACAGGCCGACGTTGAAATTTTTGCGGATGCTCCCAGCCTGCAAACCCTGCAGGGACATTATCCTTCCGGATTGCTGCAACCGGCCCGGGACGAACATTTTGGAACGGAGTTTCTCTCCTATAAAATGGCCATCAAAACGGTGGATCATTTGGAGGAAGCCCTGGATCATATTGCTACCTACAGTTCCCGGCATAGTGAGGCCATCATTGCGGAAGATGCCGCTACCATTGATACCTTCATGCAGTCGGTGGATGCCGCCGCTGTATATGCCAATACCTCCACTGCTTTTACAGATGGTGCCCAGTTTGGGATGGGAGCTGAAATTGGTATCAGCACACAAAAACTGCATGCGCGGGGGCCTATGGCTTTGCCTGAATTAACCAGCTATAAATGGCTGATCCAGAGTGGAGGTCTGATCAGAAATCCTTAAAAGTCCATTTCAATTACCAATCCCACCGCCTGTAGGCGACATCCTTTGGATATTCCAGATGCCGCACTATGGACGCTTCACGGATACACAAAAACAGCAAGCTTAGGCTCTCTTAAAGAAACTATCAAGGCAGGAAAAGAATTTATTCAATAGGTATGCTTTATTTATCTGTAGAATCTTTATCTAAACAATATCTTACCACAGAAGGGAAAGAAAAACCGCTCTTCCGACAAATCTCTTTTGGCATCGACCAGGGGCAGAAAGTGGCTTTAGTAGGAATAAACGGGTCTGGTAAATCCACTTTATTAAAGATCATCGCCGGACTGGAAACACCGGACCAGGGGAAGGTCGTTTTCAAAAATGACATCACAGTCGCTTTTGCCGATCAGAATCCTGTTTTTCTGGAAGGCGCTTCCGTGATTTCTTCTATTTACCAGAGCGATAATGAAACACTCAATCTGTTGCGGGAATACAGGCAGGAACTAAACCACCCTACTTCAACGGAAAAGTTGCAGGAATTGATGACCCGCATTGACGGAATCAATGCCTGGGACTATGAAAACCAGATTGAGCAGATATTGGGCGAATTAGGCATTTATGATTTGGACCAGCCTGTTGATCAGCTTTCCGGTGGGCAACGGAAAAGAATAGCGCTGGCCAGAGCCTTGGTTGAAAAACCGGATTTTCTGATACTGGATGAGCCCACCAACCACCTGGATCTGGAAACCATTGAGTGGCTGGAAAACTATATTTCTTCCCAACAGATGTCTTTGCTGCTCGTCACCCACGACCGCTATTTTCTGGAAAAAGTGACCCAGGAAATTCTGGAACTGGACCAGGGACAGATTTACCGATACAAGGGTAACTATGCTTATTTCCTGGAGAAAAAGGCAGAAAGGATGGCCCTGCAGCAGGCCGAAATTGACAAAGCACAAAATTTATTCCGGAAGGAACTGGACTGGATGCGTCGCCAGCCAAAAGCACGGGGCACCAAAGCCAAATACCGGGTAGACGCTTTCGATGAGATAAAAGACAAAGCCCATCAGCGCCTGGACAAACAAAACCTGGAGTTGCAGGTACAGGGAAGGCGTCAGGGCAAGAAAATTCTGGAAATTTCACATATATCCAAGTCTTTTCAAGGGAAAACCCTGATTGAAGACTTTACCTACATCTTCCGCAAACAGGATCGCTTGGGGATTATCGGGAAAAATGGTTCTGGAAAAACAACTTTGCTGAACATGATTACCGGGCAACTGCCTCCTGAGACAGGGATGGTGGAAGCTGGTGCTACCACTGTCTTTGGTTATTACACCCAGAAAGAACTGGTCTTTCAGGAGGGACAGCGGGTGATCGATGTGGTCAAGGAAGTAGCGGAGGTCATTGAGGTAAGCAAAGGCAACTTTATTACTGCTGGGCAGTTTTTACAGCATTTCCAGTTTCCGATGGATATGCACTATACCCAGGTGGCGAACCTGAGTGGCGGGGAAAGAAGAAGGCTCCAATTATTGAGGGTACTCATGAAAAATCCTAATTTTCTGATCCTGGATGAGCCTACCAACGATTTAGACCTGATTACGCTGAATGTGCTGGAAGACTTTTTGCTGCGGTTTGAAGGTTGCCTGATCCTGGTGTCACACGACCGCTATTTTATGGATAGATTGGTGGATCACCTGTTTGTCTTTCAGGAGGACAGCGGGATGATCCAAGATTTTCCCGGCAATTATACCGATTACAGACAATCCCTTCTGGAAGAAGAAGCTACTGCTGTTGTCCGAAAAGACAAAGCACCTACCCATCCCGTCAAATCTTCAGAAACGCCTGCTACAAAACCCAAAAAATTATCTTATAAAGAAAAGAAAGAATATGAAATGCTGGAGCAGGAAATTGAAGAACTGGAAAAAAAGAAAAACCAACTGGTAGAACAGTTACATCAGGCTTCTGTCAGTGGTAAGGCCAACCATGAAGAACTCACTGCCTTGTCGGTAGCCATCGAAGAGACTTCCCAACAAATCGATGAAAAATCGAACCGTTGGCTGGAACTGGCTGAAATGATGGAATAACGTCTTCTCTGAATGATTCAATTAGCAAAGCATTAGTTTATTTTTATTCTGTAGCGACCTATAAATCAGATATCTACATCTAATCGTTTGAATAGTAACTTGAGCAATGCGCTATATGCTTCCATGATCCTTTTTTGCCATGGGGCCATCAAAAATTATAGAATATACTCCTGCCGAAAACAAATCCGGATGATTTCCATTATGTACTATAAGTGCTGAAAATATCCATGCCTCCATCAACCTCACTCATTGCGCTTGCTGAACACTGGTTCCATGAAAAAGGATGGCAACCCTTTCCTTTTCAAAAAGAGGTATGGCAGCATTATCTGGAAGGATACAGCGGACTGCTCAACGCCCCTACCGGCAGTGGAAAAACCTATGCTTTGTGGATTCCTTGTTTGCTGGAGTTCATACAAAACCATCCCGACGATTATCAGGAAAGACAAAAGAACAGTTTGCAGGTAATTTGGGTAACCCCCCTGAAGGCATTAGCCAAAGACATCCGCCTGGCGATGGAACAGGCTACCGAAGAAATGGGAATTTCCTGGAAAATTGCAGTACGCAGCGGGGATACCCTGAGCAGCGAGCGGCAAAAGCAACTACGGCAAATGCCAGAATGCCTGGTGACTACCCCCGAAAGTTTGCATCTGCTGTTTACCCAAAAAAACCACCGTCGTCTGTGTAAAAATCTACGATGCGTGGTGGTGGATGAATGGCACGAGCTCCTGGGTACCAAAAGAGGCGTGCAAATGGAACTGGCCCTTGCCCACCTCAAACAAATTCGTCCGGACATGCGCATCTGGGGCATTTCAGCCACTATTGGCAATCTGGATCAGGCCCGGGATGTATTGTTAGGCCCCGCTCATACCAAACCTGCTACCATCATCAAGGCCCAAACGGAAAAACGCTTAGACATACAAACCATCTTGCCTGATCAGGTAGAGAAATTTCCCTGGGCAGGCCATATGGGGCTCAAGCTGATAGACAGCATCCTCCCCATCATTAACAGGAGTAAAACAACCCTGCTGTTTACCAATACCCGGGCTCAAACCGAGATATGGTATCAAACATTGTTGTATAAGGAGCCAGACCTGGCGGGTCAGATGGCCATGCATCATGGTTCTCTCGACAACCAGGTACGCACCTGGGTGGAAGAAGCCTTGCACCAGGGCATTCTCAAACTGGTTGTGTGTACCTCCAGCCTGGACCTGGGTGTCGACTTTCGTCCGGTAGAAACAGTGATTCAGGTAGGCAGTCCGAAAGGGATCTCCCGCTTAGTACAAAGGGCTGGCCGGAGTGGTCATCAACCGGGAGCGGTCAGCACCCTCTATTTTCTACCTACCAACTCGCTGGAACTGATAGAATCGGCTGCCATACAGGAAGCCATTCGGCAGAAAATTTTTGAATCCAGAACTCCTCTGGAGAATTCGTTGGATGTGTTGGTGCAGTTTCTGGTCACCCTGGCAGTGGGCGAAGGCTTCCGGGAAAAGGATGCTTTTCAGGAGGTCACTTCCACCTTTGCATTCCGACAGCTCAGTCAGCAAGAATGGCAGTGGGCTTTACAGTTCATCACTACCGGTGGGGCCAGCCTGGGTCAGTATGACGAATTTTCCAAAGTGATACAGGAAGAGGGTGTTTTTAAGGTCACAGACCGCAGGACCGCCATGCGGCATCGCCTGTCTATGGGTACGATTGTCAGTGATCCGGTCTTGCAGGTCAAGTTTGTCAGTGGAGGCTATATTGGCACAGTAGAAGAAAGTTTTATTGCCCGGCTTCACAAAGGGGACAATTTCTGGTTTGCCGGCAGAAACCTGAAGCTGGAAAGAATCAAAGATATGACCGTGCTGGTCACCCGTGCCCGAGGCAAAAACGGAATCATTCCCCGCTGGTCGGGAGGGCGCCTGCCTCTATCCAGGCCGTTGGCCGCCATGATCCGTTACAAATTACAGCAATTTTCCAGGGGAGAATACGATGAAAAAGAAATGAAAGCCGTGGCCCCTCTGTTGCAGCTTCAGCAGGAGTGGTCTGCCCTACCCGACTCCCGACATTTTCTCATTGAAAAGTTACGATCTTCTGAAGGCTATCATCTGTTTATGTACCCCCTGGCCGGGCGTAATATGCACGAACTGCTGTCGGCATTGGTTGCCTGGCGCATCAGCCGGATTCAGCCTATCAGTTTTTCTATGGCCATGAACGACTATGGGTTTGAGCTGCTTTCCGATCAGGAAATCCCGCTGGAAGAAGCCTTAGAACTGGATTTATTTTCTACCGATCAGCTTGTCGAGGATGTGTTACAAAGTGTGAACAGCACAGAGATGGCCAAACGGAAGTTTCGGGAAATTGCTGCTATTGCCGGTTTAATATTCCAGGGGTATCCAGGGAAAAATATTGGTAACAAACATTTGCAGGCTTCCGCCCAGATTTTATATGAAGTCTTTCAGGAGTATGACCCGGATAATCTCTTATTGCATCAGGCATTGGATGAAGCCCTTTACCAACAGGTTGCCTCCTCCACCTTGCAGCGTCTATTGGAAGATATTCAGCATCAGGAAATTCTGATCCGAAATCCGCCCAAACCAACCCCTTTTGCTTTTCCCATGATGGTGGACCGGCTCCGGGAGAAATTGAGCTCAGAAACCGTGGAAGACAGAATTATGAAAATGCAGTGGCAACTGGAAGAATATGCAGCCAATGGTGAGTTTTAAATTTAATTTTACATACTTTGCGAATAAAATTAAAAGCAAATCGTCTTATCATAGATAAGTGAGACAACACATTCTGAAGTACCCTAACCTATTAGAAACAACCCAAAAATTATTTTTTTAATATGAAACTTGTTGTTTTATCCAGAAACCCTAACTTATATTCTACACAACGCCTGGTGGAGGCCGGGAAAAAACGTGGTCATCAGGTACGAATTGTTGACCATCTGAAATGCAATATCGAGATAGAGAAAAGGAAACCTACCGTTTTTTATAAAGGAGAATATATCAAGGATGTAGATGCTATCATTCCAAGAATTGGTGCTTCGGTAACCTTTTATGGCACGGCTGTTGTTCGTCAGTTTGAAATGATGAAAGTGTTTTCTACGGTAGAATCCATCGCATTGGTACGTTCCCGAGATAAACTGAGAAGCCTGCAAATTTTATCCCGGGCTGGTTTGGGATTACCCAAAACTGTCTTTACCAACTACTCCAGTGATGTTAAACAAATCATTGATGCCGTAGGTGGCGCTCCTTGCGTGATCAAACTGCTGGAAGGAACGCAAGGCCTGGGGGTTGTGCTGGCAGAAACCCGCAAGGCTGCCGAATCGGTTATAGAAGCTTTCAACGGACTAAAGGCCAGGGTCATTGTGCAGGAGTTTATCAAAGAAGCCAAAGGTGCTGACATACGGGTACTGGTGGTAGGCGATACGGTGGTAGGTGCCATGAAAAGGCAGGCCAAAGAAGGCGAGTTTCGTTCGAATTTACACCGGGGGGGTACCGCCCAGGTCATTGAACTATCCGATATAGAAGAAAATGCAGCCATCCGGGCTGCCAAAGCGATGAACCTGAGCGTCGCTGGCGTAGATTTGTTACAATCAGACCGGGGCCCGCTTATCCTGGAGGTAAATTCTTCTCCCGGACTGGAAGGTATAGAAAAAGCCACTGGAAAAGATATTGCCGGCGCTATTATCAAACATATTGAGCGAAACGCCGAAGTAGATTGACTATACGCCCACTCACCATATTAGGACAAGAAATTGAACCTGGTGGTTCGGCACAGCTTTACATGGATATTGCCAAACTTCCGACCCGTACGCATGTAGAGATCCCGGTATTTATCAATCGTGCCAAGAAGGAAGGGCCCTTCTTACTGTTGCTGGCAGGTTTACATGGTGATGAGGTCAATGGCGTGGAAATTCTGCGCCGTATTATCCGGGCAGGGTATCACAAACCGACGGCGGGTGCCATTGTTTGCATCCCCATTATGAACATTTTCGGGTTTATCAGCCAGTCGAGAGAGGTACCTGACGGCAGGGACCTGAACCGGGTGTTTCCGGGCTCTCCGCAGGGCTCTTTGGCCAGCCGCATTGCCTGGACCCTGCTCCATCAGATAGTACAACACGTAGATTATGCCCTAGATTTTCATACGGGAGGAGCCAGCCGAGCCAACTTTCCCCAGGTACGTTGTGTGTTTGAAGATGCGGAAAGTGTGGAACTGGCAGAGATTTTCAATCCTCCTTTCGTTGTGGCTTCTAAATATCTCGATAAATCATTGAGAAAAAATGCCAAAACAATCGGAAAATCAGTTCTCCTATACGAAGGGGGCGAATCATTGCGTCTGGATGAATTCGCCATTCAGGAAGGGGTGAAAGGAGCCTTACGCGTATTACACCACCTGGGGTTACGCAACGATAGTCCGCCTGCTGAAAATCCCCCGGTGATGTTAAGAAAAACAAGCTGGGTTAGAGCTACCCTCTCCGGCATGTTTCGACCGACCGCCCAAAATGGAACCTATGTGGAAAAAGGAACGGTATTGGGCATCATCACAGACCCCTATGGGGAATTTGAGAAGAAGGTTAAATCGCCCTCCAGTGGCTATATCATCTGCATTAACTATCACCCACTGGTCAATCAGGGGGAAGCTTTGTTCAATATAGGTTACTGATATTGGCAACCATCTGACGAGCATTTTCCTTGATCTGTTCAAAATTTTGTTGCTGTATCAGCTTTCTGTTGACCAAGCCACCCCCCACGCCTAAAGCACTGGCACCTGCTTTCATCCAGTCAGCTGCATTCTCCACGGTCACGCCACCGGTAGGCATGAGTTGCAGTTGAGGCATAGGCGCTTTGATCGCTTTGATATAGGCCATCCCCAGTACTTCTGCCGGAAAGACTTTGACAATATCCACACCGGCCTCAAAACATTCCAGGATTTCGGTAGGAGAAAAAGCTCCCATGAATACGGGTACATTGTATCGATGAGCCATGTGAATAATTTCGGTTTTAAAGACAGGGGTTACAATAAAAGCTGCGCCTGCCAGTATCGCCAACCGGGCGGTGGCCTCGTCTAAAACAGTGCCCACCCCTACCAACAGATCTGTTCTGTCAGTCGTTAGTGATTTGATCCATTTTAGTCCCCCTGGCGTGCCCATGGTAATTTCCAACACTTTTACGCCTCCTTCTGCCAAAGCGTTCACTACGGGCAATACACTTTTTTCATCATCCAATCGTAGGATGGCTACAATTTTTTCTTTTAAGACAAGATTTACTATTTCCGTTCTGGTCATATATTAGTTTGTTAGGCTGCCGGAGATATTTCCCGGCTTAATTTTCAGAATTTGCATTTTTCGAACAATAATTGGTTTTCAAAATGTAATTTTTTATAGCAGGGTCACCCCCGACAGATCAGCTCATTTTAGATTCACCTGGCATAAATTTTATGAATGACATGGCTACCTCCTTTTCCAATGAAAAGGGAGGGAATGGACAACAATTTTAGGTAAAAAGCACTATGAATTACCTGAATGATACGAAAATTTGGGTAGCTGACCAACGAACTCCGGCATTCTATCCGCTAATTATCAAAAAAAGTGGAGTATTTGTTGATATCCATAAAAATTTTATGGGTATTTAATCTTTATTTGAGTAAAAATCCTTTATTTTTATAATAATTTTTAGCGAAAGCCAGGGAAGATATTATATTTTTCAAATAATCATTTAATTTTTATACTACCCTGATCATTATTTTTTTGTTTAAATAGCAATACGGTGATTCCCGATTTTTTCATTTTTTTCAAATTATTAGAAAACAGCTGCCTTTTTTTTCCATTGTGCAAGGTGAGAGGAGCTCAAGGTAGGAAACATCAAATTCACTACAGATATCTCGCTTCGACTTTTGGCCAGGAAAATTATGATACTTCTTGCAGAGGCTGGGGTAGCGAACCGTTTGTTTATGTTGCCAATGTAGAGATGATCCCATGCAAGTTTCCCTTTCGAAGGGTGCTTTTTACTTATTCCAAGGCAGTATATACCAGGGGGACGCTGAAAAACTATGAGCCTGATGAAGCGGGAAGACCTGTTCAGCAAAATTCAGTATTGACGTACTTCAACTTTTTATCTGAATGCTATAGCAATGAGTCATAAAATCAAAAATATATTGTTGGTAGATGATGATGAAGTAGCGAATTATCTTCATCAGATGCTTCTTCAGGAATTAAATGGTTTTGAGAATATTTTTATTGCCTACAACGGTCAGGAGGCCTTATCTCTGTTAGAAGAAAACTGTCAAAAAGTGACCACACAACCTCACGCCTGCCCGGATTTAATATTTCTGGATTTGAACATGCCCGGCATGGATGGTTTTGAGTTTCTGGATGAAATGGAAAAAGCACCATTTACTAAACGCCGTGTGCATATTATCGTGGTCACTTCCTCTGACAATCAAAAGGATATTCAAAGAGCCCAGTCATACGGCATCGACGGCTACGTGAGTAAGCCCTTAACAGAAGAAAAATTAAGACAGATTCTTAACCAGTTGTAATCCACCTCCTTTCAAACCATACCCCTAAGTATTGATATTTACCATAAGAACCTCACCCACCTTTTCCCAGGTAATATCATTTTTTAATTAAACAGTAAGGCTAAAAATTAGTCTTTTTATTGAACGACTAACCTCACTGTATGAATGCTATTGTGATTGATCAATATGGATCGCCGGAAGTTTTACAGACCAGAAGGATCAGTACCCCATTGGTAGAAGATGACGAAGTTTTGGTAAAAGTCAGAGCAGCCAGCCTTAATCCTGTGGACTACAAAATCCGGAGAGGTGACCTGAAAAAGGTGCTACCCATACACTTTCCCAAAGTATTGGGTTATGATATTGCCGGTGAGATAGTGGGAGTAGGTGCAAAAGTGCGCAAATTCAAGGCTGGTGATGAAGTATTTGCGATGCTTTCTACTACAGAGATGGGGGGATATGGAGGGTATGTAGCCGTTAGTGAAGAAAACGTAGCAATCAAACCTATAAATCTTTCATTTGAAGAAGCAGCGGCCCTTCCACTGGCGGGCCTCACCGCTTTACAGGCTTTACGAGACAAAGGTCATCTGACAGAAAGAAATCAACAGGTGCTGATCAATGGAGCTTCCGGAGGTGTAGGCCACCTGGCCATTCAAATTGCTCTTGCCAGAGGTGCTTCTGTGGTAGGGGTTTGTGGAACCGAACATGTAGAAATGGTCAGAAATTTAGGAGCAGATGCCGTGATTGATTATCATAGGCAGGATTTCACCCAGCTATCTGCCCAATATGATATCGTATTTGATGCAGTAGGTAAAAGTTCTTACCCAGAGTGTAAATCCATTCTGCACGAACATGGCAGGTTTGTCACCACCGGTGTTTCTCCTGAAATCTTTTTTCAGATAGGATTATCCATATTCACCAAGAAGAAAGCCAGATTGGTTTCAGTCAGCCCTAAGGGAGAAGATCTAGCTTTGCTGGCCAATTACGCCGAAGAAAACCAGCTAAAGCCCGTGATTGAGAACATATACAGGCCGGAGGAAATACCCAGGGCTCATCAGCACCTTGAAAGCGAACATGTGGCGGGCAAGCTTGTGCTTTCTATGGAAGATGCAGGTGATTAACAACGCTCCTTTTTGGATATTGAAGTTACAGGCAACCCATCTCTATCTTTGGTGGAAGAAAGAAACTTTGTAAGCCTGTGATAACAAAAAAACCTTATGTTGGTAATTACAAACTTGTTTACTATTTTTTGACCTTTCTGTAGCATCAGACAACCACACAATCCTTCCTGAAGTATTGCTTTAGGCATGATGGAAGACAAACCATGAAGCCGTTTGTGATACTTAAGGGAGAAGTCACTGGATGTTGTCCTTTATTTCTTGACAGACCTACACCATGATAAAAGTCTTAGTTTGGATCGGTTTGGTTTTCTTTTGGCTCCCTTTCCGGTCGTACAGTGCCACGCTGGATACCTTACTGGTTCACAGCCCGGCTATGAATCAGGATATCCCGGCTTTGGTTATTCTTCCTGAAGATTACGGAAGCAACCAGCAGTTGTATCCGGTCATTTATCTGTTGCATGGCCATAGTGGTAACTATACCGACTGGACTTCCAAAGCGCCTCAGGTGTTGGGTCTGGCAGACCAGTACCAGGTTATTGTCGTCTGCCCAGACGGAGGTTATAATAGCTGGTATCTGGACAGCCCCCTGGACCCTGGCAGCCAGTATGAGACCCATGTAGCAGAAGAATTGGTGGAGTATGTAGACGCACGCTATCGTACTATTCAATCCCCCAGGGGGCGGGCCATTACCGGTTTGAGTATGGGAGGGCACGGCGGATTGTTTTTGTCGATCCGGCATCAGGATATCTTCGGTGCTGGTGGTAGCATGAGTGGCGGGGTCAACCTCACCTATGATATCCATCGTTGGGAAATTTACCTGAAACTGGGGAAATATGAAGAAAATCCGCTGCGATGGGACTCACTCTCGGTGGTCAATCTGGTAGACAGCATTCCTGCAGGTGGATTGCCCCTCATTATTGATTGCGGCACTGAGGATTTTTTCCTTGAAGTGAATCGCAGGTTGCACCAGGTTTTGGTTGAAAAGGAGATTCCTCACGACTATATTGAACGGCCCGGGGGCCATAATTGGGAATATTGGCAAAATGCCGTTCTCTACCAGTTTTTATTTTTTCATGAATTCTTTGCGCAAAACTATCCCTTGGAAGAAGAAGTTGATAGTTTACAGGGAAATCAACGACCTATTGAATAACCCATACCCTAAAAGGCATTGTCTTTCAAGATTGATATAATGATAAACAAATAACACACTATGATACATCCTGCCACTGCTCAAGATCTCGCTGACATCCATCACCTTATCAGCGATCTTTTCCGCTGGCCACAAACAGCCGAAGAATGGGAGCCTTACAAGCTGACTGAAGAACAGCTTCAGTTTTTTCAGGAAAACGGATACCTGGCCAATGTTAAAATGCTTGATGAAGATCAGATCGAAGTACTTAAAAATGAGCTAAGCTCTCTGATGGAACCTGAACATCCGGGTCACCATTACTTCTATGAGTTTCATAGCAACGAATCCTCAGATCCTAACCAGGTCCTTTTTCATGCGCTGGGTGCCTGGCGAATTTCTCCGGGGTTTCACGATGTGCTGTGGAATCCAGCTTTTGTGATGGCAGCCAGCCAGTTGTTGGGAAACCGGGCAGTCCGTTTCTGGCATGATCAATTATTTTGCAAACCCGCTCAACATGGCGGTGTCGTGGCCTGGCATCAGGATTATTCTTACTGGACACGTACCACCCCTATGGCCCATCTCACTTGCTGGACCGGACTGGATGACGCGGATCAACAAAATGGCTGTTTATACTATGTACCGGGTAGTCATCGGTGGGGTCTGCTGGACAAACCAGAACTTGCCGGTGATATGAATGGCATTAACCGGTATCTGACAGAAACACAGAAAGCACAGTTCAAACCCGTTCCTATAGAACTGAAAAAAGGCTACAGTGCATTTCATCATCCTTTGACGTTGCATGGTTCTTACGAAAACCGGACTTCACGACCCAGGCGTGCTTTCGTCCTCAATGCTTTTGCAGACGGTGTGCAATCCAACTCTAATGATATTCTGCTGGAAGGCGTCCCGGCCATTCCGAAAGATCATCCCATGGAAGGCAAATTTTTCCCACTGCTTTTTAATCCTCAAACCTATCAAACAACCTGAACAACAGGCGTATATTCTATTCACTTATTTATGGCAGAGAATCAATTAATGACCATTGTCGGGGTAGGCGATCAGTTGGGATTGGCACTGTCTCGTTATTTCGGAAAGAAAGGTTTTACCATAGCGATGATTGCCCGGAATACGGAGGCACTGCATAAAATGCAGAAAAAACTAGAAAAAGAAAATATTGAGTCCTATTATTTTACGGCGGATGTCACTGATGAAGTCAGCTACAGAAAGGTGTTTGGCTACATCAAGGATTCTTTGGGCAATACTGATGTACTGATTTATAACGCTTCCTCGAGCCGGAAGAGCTATCTGTTGCAAGAAAACACAGCCCAGATGACATACGACTTTCAGGTGAATGTAGTGGGTGCCTTGATAGCCGTACAGGAAATTTTACCTGGCATGGAACAAAAAAAAGAGGGAAAAATTTTTTTTACCGGAAGGGGTGTATCGCTGGAGCCTGACTGGCGTTATGGTTCACTGGGAATAGGCAAATCCGGTTTACGAAATGCTGCCTATGCCCTGCACCAGGAGCTGAAGGCTAAGAATATACACGTGGCGACAGTTACTATCTGTGGTATGATACAACCCGAGGCAGAAAAGTACAATCCACCAGCCATTGCACAGCAATTCTGGAAACTATACCAGCAGAAACAGGAAAATTTTGAAAAAGAGATTGTCTACTGAACAGCAAGCTACTGCCTGTATTTCATCCGTTTGCCTAAAAGGTGCTAGTTTTCTCTGGCTTTTTTTGAGCATTCGGAATACAAAAAATGAATGTTCCTAGTGAGTTTACATTTTCAATTTGGTTGAAAAGCCATTGAAGCCTGGTCAATACTTTTTCACCTTGAAAACTCACTAGGATTTTTTTTGCTGTCAGTTCTTGTTTCTGATGGATTAGGCGCTATATTATAAAAATATAACTAACACTCACTGTAGCCACAGATTCCGACAAGCCACCTGCCTGACTTCACCCTTGCCTGTAGTGTTAATAATTTTCAGAACCCTCTCCTCTTCCTCTGGAATTTCCTCTATTAAAATTCTGTCTGCCACCGCCGTAACCACCTTTGAAATTACCTCCACCTCCTCTGGAACTATCTCTATCCCTTTTATCTTCAGCTTTTTTCACGGCAATAGTTCTCCCATCAATTTCAGCGCCATCCAATTCGTCCATAGCTTTCTCAGCCTGTTGATCGTTAGGCATATCAACAAACCCAAAGCCTTTACTTTTTCCAGTAGCCCTGTCAATAATTATTTTTACAGAGGACACTTGTCCATACTCTTCAAAAAGCTCCCTTAATTCTTCTTCTTCCAGATCATAAGGAAGACTTCCAATAAATAGATTCATGATGAATAATATATAGGTTAATAATTTTTCTAAAAGGTAATTATTTTATATGAATCAATTCAAATTTTACTTCCCAAATATTAAGAGGATTTTATTGTAATCCAATTTTGATCCTATCTGTTTTCTGTTAGCCTAGCTGACATATCACAATTCTAAGAATATGTACCTGGTGACCGGTCAGAATTCGACTAGCAAGTTGGTTAAAGGCAATCCCCTTTTCTTCTACTTCCTGGCTATCTCAAAATCATTGGCATTGAGAAATACCGAAATGAAATTGACTATTTTGATAGTGGAAAACATCAGGGCTTTCCCATGATTTATCAAGTTGGTATACTGAATATTACGACGTAGTATATCCTGTAAGTTACTGTTTTTCTGCCTGAGCATTTTCTTTAATATGCTGGCAAAAACAGGATTATTAAAGGTATGAATAGAAAAGCAGGAAAAATAAGATTCATGCTACTTGGATTGTTTTTTTTGCTGACATTCAGGGTGATAGCGCAATCGTCTCATGTGGTCAAGGGATATGTACACGATGCCCTCACACAAGAGCCCCTGCCGGGTACTGCTGTAGGAGTGGTTGCTACAGGGAAAGGTACGACGACCAATGATGTAGGTTTTTTCACCTTATGGTTACCCTCCGGTCCCAATAAAATCATTTTTTCCTTCCTGGGTTATGAACGACAGATCGATTCATTGTGGCTCAGGCAGGATACCACTTTGCACATTCAGCTAAAACCCACTGTTATTACTACGGAGGAAATAGTCATTCAAGGTGAATCTTCTGAAGAACGGGTGATGCAAACGGTAGATCGTGTATCCCTGCAAAGACAGGAAATTGAATCATTGCCTTATCTGCTCGGAGAAGCTGACCCGGTAAAAGCTATACAATATCTGCCAGGTGTGCAATCTTCAGGTGAAGGCAATACAGGCTTCTATGTGCGGGGTGGAGGACTGGATCAGAATCTGATATTGCTCGACAAAGCTCCGGTATATAACCCCAGCCATTTGTTCGGATTTTTCTCTGTTTTTAATGGGAGTATGCTGGAGGATGCTGAACTGGTACGGGGCGGCATTCCTGCTTATTATGGAGGAAGACTTTCATCTATTCTGAACATAACGACCCGCCAGGGTAACAAGCAGCAAATGAAAGGTCAGGGGGGTATCGGATTGATTGCGGCGAATCTCCAACTGGAAATCCCCATTGTAAAAAATAAAAGTGGATTGCTGGTTTCTGGTCGTCGTACCTATTACGATGTATTGAACCGAACTTTTTTCTCACAACATTCTCCTCTTAAATCGGGCCTTGATTATTATTTTCAGGATTTTAATGTAAAGTGGGATTACCTGTTTTCAGATAGAAATCTTATACAGATTAGTGCCTATGTAGGCGATGATCAGTTTTGGTATTCCAACTATGATGCCTTCACTAACCGGATTGGATGGGGAAATCGGGTCGCCTCCGCTTTGTGGAAGCATGTGTTCTCACCTCGTTTGTTTTCCGAAGCCTCTCTGTTTTACAGTGAGTATCAAATGAATTTTGAGGCTGAGGTAAGTGAGTATCATCTGCACCTGGGATCTGGTATCAGAGACATAGGGGCTCAATATGAATTGAGTTACACTCCATCGGATCATCATCTGATGACTATGGGTCTGCACTTGGTGCGTCATCGTTACCTGCCCAATCACATTCAGGCCACCACACAAGACACAGCCCTTGATTTTGGACAGGCCGCCACCCTACACACGCAGGAAGCTGCTCTGTTCTGGCATGACGAGTGGTCCCTTTCAGAAAAATGGAAAACAAGCCTAGGAATGCGGACCAGCTACTTTCAACATCTGGGTCCTTTTCAGCGGTACCTTTCTTCCCAACCTGGTATTACTTCCGATACAATATCCTACCACCCGGGCGAACGGATTACCCATTATGCACGATGGGAACCCAGAGTGGCTATCAGCTATCAGTTACACAAACAGTCTTCGTTGAAAGTAGCCTTTGATCGCATGTATCAGTATACCCACATGGCTCCCATGTCGTCAACTACTTTGCCAACGGATGTTTGGATACCCAGCTCATCGGTCATATTACCGCAAAAAAGCACTCAGTATTCGTTGAGCTATCAACACTATACCCCAGACCAGGATTACGAAGGAACGCTGACCCTGTACTATAAAACGATGGACCATCAGATGGAATATCGTGATGGGGTTCTCATCGGATACGATAAAGGATTAAATTTTGATGATAACTTTCTTTTCGGAAAAGGCACCTCTTATGGTACGGAATTTTTCCTTCGCAAAAATAAAGGTGTATGGCGGGGATGGCTATCCTACACCCTATCAAAGACGATACGGCAGTTTGATGACATCAACCAAGGAACGCCTTTTCCTGCTAAATACGACCGTTTACATGATCTTTCTTTGTTAGCCAATTATCAGGCGAATCCCCGGTGGAAATTCTCAGGGGTATTTGTATTTTCAACTGGTAATACCATGACCTTACCGGTAGCACGATATGTGATGCAGGGCAACGTAGTCAATGAATATGAGGGGCGCAATAATTACCGATTAGCCCCCTATCATCGTCTGGACTTGTCGGTTACTTACTTAACTTCCCTCACTGGGCGGTACAGATCCCGATGGATTTTTTCGGTGTATAATACCTATAGCCGTTTAAACCCTTACTATATCTATTTTGAAAACGAAGGAAATATTCGTGAATACGAGCTGGATGTGCAGGCAAAACAAATTTCCTTATTTCCCATTATACCAGCCCTCACCTATCAGTTCTCCTTTTAGTAACATTGTTTCAATGAACACATTCTTATTCATACTCAATCATGGCTACCGAGGAATTTTTGGTGTCATCTTACTATGCCTTTGCTCTTGTGAAAAGACCATAGAAGTAGATTTACCTGCCTATGACTCCAAACTGGTCATTGAAGGATGGATTGAACAAGGACAACACCCTACCGTAATCCTGACACGCAGTTCAAGTTATTTTGACAAAATTGATTCCGCTTCTATGCGGGATTTAATTGTTACCACTGCAAAAGTATCTGTCAGCGATGGTGAACAGGAAGAAGTGCTCACCTTACGCAGGAGAGAAGCATACTTTCCAGAGTATATCTATCAGGGAACCAGCCTTCGGGGTAGGGTCGGCCAAACTTATCAACTGACCATTGTCCTGCAGGGAAAGGTGTATAAGGCCACTACCACTATTCCTGCTCCCGTTTCTTTTGACAGCCTGTGGTTTGAGAGCCTACCCAACGAAGACAGTATCGGACACCTTTGGGCTCATTTCAGCGATGATGAAGCTGAATCAAATTATTACCGCATCTTTACTCAACGCGAAGGAATTGACGATACCCAGATTCCAGTGTATTTTTCAGCCATGGGTGATCAATACTTTAACGGACAGTCTCTTTCCTTCACAGTATTGCGGGGTGCCAATTCCCTGCACCAGAGAACTGATGATTTATACTTTAGAAAAGGGGAAAGTGTAACGGTTAAGCTTTGTACCATAGACCAGGCACATTTTAACTACTGGCGTACTCTGGAACGGGAGTTATATGCATCAGGCAATCCTCTGGCTGCTTCCGGAAATGCTGTTCTTTCAAATATTCAAGGAGACGCGTTAGGAATTTGGGGAGGGTATGGAGCCACTTACCAGCAAGTAGTCTGGCCATAAAAAAACCACCCTTTTTGCGGGTGGTTCTCTTTTATAAGTTGCACTTTTCGTTTAATTCTCCAGTTCCTGGATAAACGTAGTAACTTCGCTGATCAGATCATCAAATCCTTCTTTAAAGTAAGTCTCTAAATCTGATTTCGACCCGTCGGCAAAAATTAAGCGGATATCTGAAGCCACATACTCCTCAGTTACTTCTTTTTCAACAAAGTCCTGGGAGGTTTCGTCATATTCCCAAGTTGAGTAAGTATATGTATCCGTATATGTATATATTTCGGTATCAGCTATCTTTTGTTTAGAGTCAGCATAGAACACCACTAACTCGAAATTCTCATCTAACAAAGCTGCTTCTTCCTCTACTGCTTTGTCATGATCAAATTCTTCATTCCAGTAGCCATTTTCATCATACTGGTCAGCATAAATTACCGCGTAACCATCGGCGAAAGTTTTCACATCAAAATTACCCGCCATTTTAATATTCATTAACTGAAAATAAGCATTCACTTCGTGAACCACATCGCCAGGATTTGTATGCTCTCCGCTATTGACTTTTCCAATCTCCTCGGCAGTGAACATACCCTCAGCACCAGCTCCCATCGCAATCAGGGTTTTGCTGCCATTCTTCAAAGCATACCGTACTCCTACTTTTTCTTGCTCGTTTTGGGCATTGATAGAGAATATAAATGTATTTACCTGCAAAGAAGTGGTCACGTTAGTGGGTTCACCTTCTTGGTTGTAGGCAGCCATAAAATCATATCCTATAACTTTTTCCCCATCAACTTTTGCCTCCATCACAATTTTAGTAGGCAGATCTCCCTCATATTGCTGATCCATCGGATTAGCTACCATGATACCTTCATAGGAATGAATGATAAATTCTGCATTATTCTCTGTGCTGTTTTCAGTAGCCGGAAACTTAAAGATGATATGATCACTCTCTCTAGAAAAGTCCCAGTTTTCTTCTTGGACATTCCAGGTATAAACACCTGTATAGTGGTTATAAAACTCCTGAATAGAGGCGGGATCTTCATTCTTTGTTCTTAAAGAAGCAAACACATCGCGAACCGATGCTTTTCCATTACCATAGTTTGCCAATGTACGGACGGTATGGGTCATACGTCCATTGGCCGGTGCCACTGATGCACGGCTTAATAAATTGGCTAATTGGGAAGATGTTTCTATACCAGTAGAACTCTTCAAGCCCTCCATTTCGTTTACCAGACTGATACCATTGTCTTCCAGATTGGTTTTGTTCTGCTCAGTAGTATAATTACTGAAAGAATCCGGAATCTCGACAATCCCTGTTTCCAATTGATCATCCTGGATCTCCTCAACATCATCCTTACAGGAGGCCAGTGCTAGCATGGAGGCTAACGCGTAAATTGTTAGTTTGTTAATATTTTTCATGAGTATAAAATAAGTTTACACAAATATTATAATTATTATATAAAACATTGAAATAGTGTTAGTTTCCCTTCTTGGATGTATGTTTATTTAACTTTTTAAAGTAGTTATTGAATGAAAAAAAGACGATAAACAATTGAGGGAAAACCTTTAGAAGTATTTTGGCAGATCAGTAAGAGAATTGCCATGCAAGATTGGCAGAAAATTTACAACACAAGCTCAAGAAGCACCCATTTTAGGCAGGTCTCTAACGTATTATTTTCGATAGAAATGTGTGTGAAGGAACTTCAAACAAGTTCTCTTCCTTTCATGGTTACTGCTGAAAAATAAGATGGCAAGTATTTCCTTTTGAAGAATTTACCTTCATTTCCATCACGCCTTACGGTTATGGCCTAACAACAATTTGATAATTGGACAGGTTACCTTCTTACGTCCACATCAGTTTTATTATTTACATGAGACATTTACCTATCCGTTATCATCGCCCAGTATCCTTGCTGATTTTATATTGGGTTACCTTTATTTTATTTCCTTTTCAGGGTGAAGCCCAATCCCCTTATGAATTATCTTTGGCTAAAGAGCTACCTTTATTAAGTGTGGGTGCTGCCGGAACCACAGCCAGTATTTTGCTCAGAGACAGGAACGAACCCCTGACTGCAGAAGATTTAGGGAAACTGAATGCAAGTGATATTTTCGCCATTGATCAAGCTGCTACAGGCTTTTATGGAGAAAATGCCCGGATTGCCAGTGATATTACGCTGACCACCTCCTACTTTCTTCCCCTCGCTATTTTAGGCTTCCAGGATGGAAGAAAAGATGCCGGAACCATAGGAGTAATGTTGGCAGAAACAGTTTTGCTTAATGAGGCGATTACCGGAATCACCAAGGCTTTGGTCAAGAGACCCAGGCCATTCACCTATAATCAGGATGTGCCTGAAAATATCCGGACAGCCAGTGCCAGTAACTTTTCTTTTTTTTCCGGACACACCTCTTATACCGCTGCCCTTTCTTTTTTCACGGCTAAAGTCATTTCAGACCTTTCGGATGACGCCACAACTAAAGTCTTGGTCTGGACGGGTGCTGCCTTATTGCCGGCGGCAACCGGCTATTTTCGTTACAAAGCGGGCATGCATTTTCCAACCGATGTGATTACAGGCTATCTGGTAGGGGCTTCAGTTGGCTATCTGATTCCTCAACTTCATAAAACCAAACCTGAAGAAAAGGGAAATCAAAATCTACAAAGCCAGTTTGTCCTCAGTCCACCTATGGTAAGATTGGTGTTTGTATTTTAGCACAGAGGCTCATGGGTTGCTTTAGCAAAAAAAAGTACAAGATAGGGATGCTACCTTGTACTTCAACTTGAAATTCATCAGTAATACCTACAATTACCAATGCATCCAGTCATACTGATCCATATTCTCGAGGCAGGCCTCCAGTAAACGGATACTACTTTCTATATCGTCTTTGTCAGCCATTTCTATGACCTGGTGCAGATGACGGGTAGGCACCGAAATAGCTCCGGCAATAGCACCTTGTTTACCCATCCGTTGTACGCCAGCTGTGTCAGTACCACCAGCCGTCAATACTTCCAGTTGCCATTTTATTTGGTGTTGATCTGCCATTTTTTTCATGAAATCTACCATACGATAATCACAGATGGCGGAAGCATCCATCACCTTGATGGCAGTGCCCTCTCCCAAAGAAGTAATCTTTTCATGGGGTTGTGCTCCCGGTAAATCAAAGGCGATAGTCGTATCCAGTCCAATCCCAAAATCAGGATTAATGGAGTGCGCTGCCACATTGGCACCTCTTAAACCAACCTCTTCCTGTACCGTAAATACTCCATAGACATCATAGGGGACTTTTTCCAGCCGACGAAGGGTTTCTATCAGTATAAAAACAGACACTCGGTTATCAATTGATTTGCAGTTGACACAATTACCCATTTCTATCATCGCACGTTCACGGGTTACCACATCTCCTATGCGAACTATTTCCTTCACTTCCTCTCCTTTCATTCCCAGATCAATAAAATAATCGGTGATCTTTGGATTTTTCGTTCTTTCTTCCGCCGTCATGACGTGGATAGGCTTGCTACCCATCACACCCACCAGATCCTTTTTCCCATGCACTACCACGCGTTGGGCTGTCAGTGTTTTAGGATCAAACCCACCCAGGGTATGGAAACGTAAAAATCCATTGTCATCTATGTGCGTGACAATAAAACCAATTTCATCCATATGGGCAGCCACCATCACGCGCTTCCCATCCGGATTATTACTTCCTTTTTTCAGGGCAATCACGCTCCCCATGTTATCAACTTCCAGACTGTCCACCAAAGGCTCTACTTCCCGGATCACCAGGTTCCGGATTCTTTCTTCGTAGCCAGGAACTCCTGCGATTTCACACGTTTTTTTCAGTAATTCAATATTTAGACTCATTTGTTAAAAAATTCGTTAACTAATAGCTTTTCAATTAAACAATATTGATCGTAACTTTATCCGTTTTAAGGCTATGAAGGTACACAATTTTGAAAGACAAAAAAAAGCGTATTATGAGACAGCGATTGCTCAGTGAAGGGGCGAAAGAGTTGACCTATGAAATTCGTGGAATTGTACGGAAAGCCCAACAACTGCAGGCGTTGGGAAAGACTATCTATTGGGAAAATATAGGAGATCCTATTCAGAAACATTATCAGGTTCCTGCCTGGATGAAAGAAATTATTACGGATTTGCTGAAAGAAGATGCCACCTATGGATACTGCGATTCTAAAGGTGTCCTGGAAACCAGAAAATTTCTGGCAGAACTGAACAACCGCCGGAGTGGTGCACAAATCACTGCCGATGACATTCTTTTTTTTAATGGGCTGGGTGATGCTATTTCCAAATTATACCAATACCTGGTACCCACTTCGCGGGTGATCGGTCCTTCCCCCTCCTACTCTACCCATTCCTCTGCAGAGGCCTCCCATGCCAATCATCATCCGATTACCTATAACCTGGATCCGGACAACAACTGGTATCCTGACCTGGAAGATCTTTATCTGAAAGTAAAATATAATCCCAATATTGTAGGAATACTGATCATCAATCCGGACAACCCTACCGGGGTGGTTTACCCGCTGGAGATCCTTCAGAGAATGGTAGAGATTGCCCGGGAATTTGATTTGTTTCTGGTAGCCGACGAGATCTATCTGAATATTACTTACAATAATGCCAAAGCATATGCACTGGCCGATGTAATTGGTGAAGTACCAGGTATTTCTTTGAAGGGTATTTCCAAAGAACTACCCTGGCCGGGCGCACGCTGTGGCTGGATGGAATATTATAACAGGGAGTCATCCGCCGATTTTCAACGTTTCTGTGCCACCTTGGATAACGCTAAAATGATTGAAGTTTGTTCTACCAAACTTCCTCAACTGGCCATCCCCCGTATCATGGGGGACCCAAGGTATACTGACTACCGAAAAGAGTTTAATGAGAAAATTGGGAGAAGAAGCCAGATTATCGCCCATATATTGGAGGAGGTGCCAGCCTTAAAATTCAACAAAACCTATGGTGCCTTTTACAATACCATTATCTTTCAGGATGAGATACTAAACAAGCACCAATCATTGGAAATTGAAGATGAGCGGGTTCAGCAACTCCTACAACGCTGGTTTATGGAAGAACCAGACATGGCTCCTGACAAGCGTTTTGTCTATTATATGCTGGCCGCTAAGGGTGTTTGTGTGGTGCCCATTTCTTCTTTCTGTTCTGAATTGCAGGGTTTTCGGGTGACATTACTGGAAAATGATGAAAATATCCTGAAAGAAACTTTCATGAGGATCAAGGAGGCTGTGATAGAATATACCGGTATCCGGGTTACCACCTAACGATTACGCTGAATTTCTAGGTGAGAAAATTTATTTTCCCATGAGCACAAAGGCACCCCAGTAGTAAGGGTTGTGATATTCTTCTTTGATGGCTAGCTGAGCATTTCGTAAAGCGCTGGATTTATCCTGCCCACTGAGCCAGTTGGCATAAAACTTTTTGATCAGTTCGGTAGTGGCATGGTCATTGACTTTCCAAAGACTCATCATCACACTTTGTGCGCCTGCTATGAGAAAGGCACGTTGCAGCCCGTAAACCCCCTCACCATTTCTCACATCGCCCAAACCGGTTTCACAGGCACTTAACACCACCAGGTCGGTTCCCAGAAGGTCCAGATTCATCGCCTCATAAGCCGTCAGGATGCCGTCTTCAGCATTACGCTCATGCACGATTTCATCGTCAGCCTCAGAAGCCATAATAGTCAGTTCTGATCCGGCCAGCAACAGCCCTGACCGTAATAAGGGGTTCGCTGCCATACTTTGCAAGTGTATGCCATAGGCTTTTTTGTCATCTTCCAGCGAGAGATCACTCATAAAATATCCATGAGTGGCAATATGGAGCAGCCCCGGGTTTTTCACCTGTTTGATGTTTTCTTCCAGTGCTATATTTTCCGTAAACTTGAAAGTATTCCACTGAAACTGATGGAGAATCTCATCCACATAGTTCACCTCCCTTTGTGTACCGGGCAAGAGGGTAATACCAAAACGGTAGGGGTATAACTCTGAATCGGAACTGGTCAGGATACCGACTGATTTTTTTTCAGTACCGCTTTCCTCTGAGCGCATGTCTTGATCTATTTCATAACGGTAGTTTGGATAGCCAAACAAATAGGCTTGTGTCTGTATAGGTTGATGACCCTCTTCCGGCTCTTCGATCAATTCTCTAGTACTACTTAACATTCTGACATTCATCTCATCGATTAAAAAATTCTCCTCAGCATTATTATACAGACTATTCAAACTGATTTTATTGTAAATACCATCCGGAGCTACATACATGGTGCTTACCTTCGGTGGAATCACCTGTTGTATGGGCTTCCAGTACATTTGATAAGACAGGGTATCTTTTACTCTGAATTCTATACCGTTTTTATAATAGAAGTAATTTTTCCCCTCCATCTCCTTCCCCCTGGGCATCACGACCCAATCAGGAAAAGGACTGTCGGGAGTCACCACCAACGCCAGATAAAAAATTATATCTGATTTCTCTTTATGACCTCTGACAATTTCTATGGCTGCTTCCTCACTTTTTAACCTTTGCTGAATATCAGACCACGTCAGATTTTTCTTTTCCATATCTTTGGCAAACAGCACAGATCCTGCAGACAGTTGTTTCTCCAAATCATTGGCCTTTCTTTCCAGTGCTTTAAGGTTGATCTGTTTTACCGCCAAAGTTTTTCTAGAAAAAGTATAGGCCTGTGCCAATTGCTCTTTGGTTGCCATCCATTCTTCAAAAGTTTGCATCAGATGTCCATTGCCACTTTGCAGAATATTTTTTCGAATCTTGCTGGAGGCATCCATCAACATAGCTTTGGTGATTAATTGCAGGTTATACAGCTTTCCTAACAGTGCCCCTTTGTGTTCAGGATTACTATTGTACCCCTTGTTGAGAAACAGATCCACCACAAAATCACGATAGGCATTGAAGACAGGCTCAATTCTTTTATAAAAAGCACTCTTTTCTTTTTCACTCAAAGCAGGAAAATAAGACTTAATCTGCTTACTGTAATTATCAACGACCTGCTGAAACAGAGGAGACGCTTCTTCAAATTTCTGTAAACGATGCAGCAGCACCGCCTTTCCGTAGAGCGCATAGGCATAATCAGGATGATCGGTGCCCAATAATTTTTTACGAAGGGCTACCACTTCATTGAGCATAGGTTCCGCTTTTGCATACTCTTTTAATTCCTGATACAACAACCCTAAGTTGAGCAGGGTTGCCGTATAAGAAGGATGTTCCTTTCCAAAGATATACTGGCTGATAGTGAGAGACTCTTCCAGCAGCGGCAGCGCCGCTGAATCTTTCCCTATATTTTGATAAAAGGAAGCCATGTTATTCAGAGAGATAGCGTAGGCAGGATGTTGCTTTCCCAACACCTGCCGGTCAATTTCCAAAGATTCTTCGAATAACACCTCCGCCAGAGAATCTTTACCGGTGGCCTCACTGAGTATCGCCATTTTTTGGATAGAAGCCGAATAATCGGGATGTGAAGAACCGTATCTTTCCCGAAGAATGTGCTGGCTTTCCTGAAGAAGAGGCTCTGCCGCCGGGTAGTTTCCTAAGGCAAGATAGAGGTTTGCCAATTCCCCTTGGATACGGGCAAGTTCTGCATGTTCCTCTTTGAAATGTATTGTAGCGATTCGTAAAGCCTTTTTCAACAAAGGTTCCGCTTTGGTATAATTCGCCTCTGCTGCTTCAAGTTTTGCCAGATTGACAAGATTGACAATGAGGGCAGGATCATTGACTGAATATACCTGGCTTTTTTGAGCCAACGCTTTTTCCAGTAAAGGTCTGGCTTCTTTATAATTAGCCATATCGACATAAAACAAGCCCAGATTGGAAGACACTGCTATCGTTTGTAGGTCCTCTTCTCCCAACAAAGTTTGTTTGATGTGGATCACTTCCTGCAGGAAGGCCTCCGCCTGTTGGTAATCCCCTTTAGACTGCATCAGAAGCGCAAAATTGTTCAGAAGATCAGCATACTCATTGCTTTCTTTGCCACTCACTGCTTCCTGAAGCTGAAGGGCTTCCCGGTAAAAAATCTCCGCTTCCGTAAAATAGCCCATATCCTGATACAATGAAGCCATACCACTGAGCGCCGCTCTGTAAGCAGGACTTTTACCATCCGAAAACGTTTTACTCAAATCAATCGCTTTTTTAAAGTAAAAGATGGCCGTGTCGAACTGACTTAAGCGTTGATGGTTTTTGGCCACATTGTAATAGATAGAGGCTTGCTGTTGGGATATCTTGGCCTCCTCCGACTGACATTGTTCTATCTTGGACAATGCCGCTTGGAAATACTGAGATGCTTTCTGATACTGATGGGATTCTAACAAGAGAAGCGCCAAATTATTTAATACGACACCATACTGATAGGGAAATGTTGAAACAGAGTCGGAGACCTCCCGGATAATCTTTTCATAAAACTGTATCGCCTCAGCTTTTTTGCCGTCTTTCTGATACATTTGCCCCATATGATCTACGGAAACCCAATAAGCATCCCTCTGTGGCTGAAGGTGTTTTTTTCTGATTTGATAAGCGCTCCTTATGTAATGTGCTGCTTTTGTCAGCTCTGTCTTAGCCAGCTCGATCACCCCCAAATGATCTAAGACACTGGCATAATGGAGACTATCTGTCATAGATACTTCCAGCATATCTTTGGCTTTCTCAAATAATAAGCCGGCTTCCTGCCACTTTCCCTTTTCCTCTTCTTTGGTAGCCAGAAAGTAGATCACATGAAAGTAAATGGGATGGAGCGTATCCTGCTGCTGTTCTATCTCTGATTTCAACTGCTGAAAAGCCAACTGACTGTCAGCAGTTTGTTTTTCTGACAGGCAAGCACGTTGATACCGGACATGATAAACCAGGTCCTGAGAGAGATTCTTCTCAATAGCTATCTGTTCGGCTAGGGTGAGTGCAGAATCAGCTTGTGACCACTGCTGCTGCCCATGATAGGCTTTGCCCAGCTGAAAATAAGCTTCTGCAATACTTTCTGGTTCCTGCGGAAAATTACGGAGTATGCTCAGCGCCCTTGTCAAATAAGAGGCAGCCACATCAAAGTTGGAGGCTGCTGAATATAATATGCCAAGATTATACAGTGTCTGCCCATACACAAAGTTTTCTTTTTGCCCTAATTGCTCCCTGACAGTAATTTCCTGAAAGGCATAGTCAATACCTTGTTGAAGTTGAGCAGAAGAATAACAGATCAAAGAAAGCAATCTCAAATTATCAGCGTAGTGGGAATGAGCCACTCCATACTCTATTTTTGCCTGCATCAGAGCCCTTTTGCCCAGCTGGTAGCTTTTCTGCAGATTTTTATGAATGTAATGGTTTTGGGATTGCTGGTAGAGGCTTTGCCATACGCTTTGAGAAAAGGCAGGTTGCAGGGGCAACACTAAAAAAACCAGGAAGAAAAGCCTCATCAATACTGTTTTCAGTTTTTTAACAAAAAGCATGCGCATTTCCTAATTTTCTTTTAACAAGAAAAAGAAGAAGATTTGTTCGCACTCCTGTCAGATGGCTCCATTTTTCTTTTAGCTAAATAAAGATTGGTGAGTGTAAGATATCCTTCAGAAATAAAGCAAAATTCCTGGAAGAAAGATTTAGTTTAAATTTTAGTTTGATCAGCTGTAATAAAGGCAAAAGTGCTCTTTACTCCCTGATAAATTGACTAAAATTCAATTATTTCTATTAAAAACAATAATCCATTGGCAATCAGTAAGCCCATTTAGCGGAGATTTTTTCTTTCCTGAGTGAATTGCTGATTTCTATAACGAAATGTACTATGTTACAATATTGTCGTTTTATTGCTAGTGTAGCCTTTTTTTCTATTTTTTTCACACAAATTACTACCTACAGTTTTGCCCAAACCACACAGTGGGCCAACAAAGTAGTAAGTTACTCTTCTTTTTACCAGCAGGGACTCTTCTTTAAAGAAGGTTTATCTTATCAGGAATATCCTGCCCATCAGGTTTTAGGTAAGCCCGATGTATTGCCCAGTAATAGTGGAGATAGTCCGAATGCCTGGATTCCTGCCAAACCTGATGAAGAAGAATATATAGTGGTAAGTTTTCAATACCCCATGAAGGTACAGCAAATAGCCATTGCTGAATCTTATCACCCTGGCGTAGTGCATCAGATCTATTGTTATGATGAAAAAAATCAGATGCATTTGGTAGCGTCTCTGGAGCCCAAACCGACCAAGGCCAAAGGACGCCTTTATAATGTGTTTATAGATCCTACCGATTATAAAGTTACTGCGGTAAAACTTGTCCTTCAGTGTGATGCCGTTGCTGGCTATAACGGGATTGATGCCATCGGTATTTCTGACGCTTCTATTCCCATCAATGCGCCAATCAATATTGCAGAGCATCTGAATGCCGAGCTTGTGCTGGAAAAGATTGAAGCCAATATGGATAACGAATTGATCAATTTGAATCCTATCATGGCACCTGATGGGAAAATATTATTTTTCAGCCGTAAATCGCCCCTCAATGTGGGAGGTCCCAGGGATGTAGAAGACATCTGGTATATGGAGAAAGACTCTACCACCGGCAAATGGAAGGCTCCTATCAATGCGGGTCTTCCATTGAATAACAAGGGCAGCAACTTTGTAAGCGCTGTCGCCCTGGATGGTGAAAACTATGTGTTGTTACTCGGTAATGCCTACATGGGGAAGAACAAAATGAAAGGGGGGGTATCTTTCAGTAAACATACCGAAGAAGGATGGACCCAACCCATTCCGATGGATATCATGGATTTTTATAATTTTTCAGAAGATGCCCATTATTTTTTATCCAATGACCAACAATACCTTTTGATGGCCATTGAACGAGAAGATTCTTTTGGTAAATCTGATCTGTATATCAGTTTTAACCGGGGGAACGGCAGCTGGTCAACACCCTTAAACCTGGGAAATATTAACACCCCGGATGTAGAATCATCTCCTTTCCTGGCATCGGATCTTACCACTTTATACTTTTCTTCAAGGGGTTACAGTGGATTTGGTGAGCAGGATGTTTACGTCACAAAACGGTTAGATGATTCCTGGCAAAAATGGTCTGAACCTGAAAATCTAGGTCCCGTTATCAATTCTGCAAAAGATGATACTTTTTTTAACATTTCTGTGAATAACGACTATGCTTTTTTAACCAGAGAATCAACAGACAGCACTAATTTATTTCAGATGCCTTTGCCCATCTTCAGAAAACCCGAGCCTGTCTTCCTGGTGAAAGGACAAGTATATAATGTAAAAAATAACATGCCCGTCGTTGCCAATGTGATCTTCTCCAATACCCATGATTCTCTGACCGTGACAAACACGATCAAAACCAACGACAAGGGGTTGTTTGAATTTAAACTGAAACCCGGCACCTATGAAATCTTTGCGGAAAGCCAGGGGTATACATCCCTAAACAGAATGAAGGTAGATCTAACCCAACTCGATGAGAATGAAGATAAAATCGTACAGCGTGATTTATACCTGATCAACGAAGGGGAATTTCTGGCAAGCACGGGTAGTATCGTACAGGAGCTTTCCCTCAATAGAGAAGCAATAGTAGCAGAAAAAATTCTGTTTGATTATGATAGTTATGCACTAAGAAAAGGAGCCTACGCACACCTGGATGAAGTTGCAGTATATCTGAAAAACAATCCAACCTTCACACTCAAAATTGGTGGTCACACCAGCTCAGAGGGTTCTGAGGTTTATAACAAAACACTATCTCTACGACGAGCCAATGCTGTTGCTGACTATCTATCTTACAAAGGGGTAGGTCTATCTCAACTTAAAACCATAGGCTTTGGTGAGGAAAAACCCTTGAAAGATAACAATACGGCTTCAAACCGGGAGAAGAACAGAAGAGTTGAGTTTAGCATTTTGGATACAAAAAAGAATTAATTTATAGATAAACCATCATTAATTTAAAACACTAAAAAAACAAACAATAAAACAAAAATATAACTTTTTCGTTTTTTTATATAATTTATTGTATATTTGATGATGTTTTAGATAGCAATTGGAGTATGCTTTCTACTTTACAATTTATTTTCTTATTCCTCTTTACCTTAGGAGAAAGTCCTATGCTCAGTGATACAAGTGAAATTGTATCCCTCACGGGTAGAATATTGGATGCTAAAACAAACAGACCCATACAAGCTAAGATAAAATATGAACTGTTGCCGAATGGTAATGTTACCGGAATCAGGAACTTTGAGGGTGCTTATCAGATTACCCTTCAACCTAATTATACCTATAATATCCAGGTAATTTCAGAAAATTATCTCCCCCTGGAAGTCGTGATTACCACTTCTCCAGAAAACCGTCTGGAAAACGATTTCTATTTGCATCAATCACCCCAGGAAGGTGGCATGATTGAACTTCCCGAACAAATATTATTTGAACGGGGAAAAGCTGACATTGAGAAATCCTCTCATGGAACCTTGCATCTACTCATTCAAATTATGGAAGAAAATCCAGGTATGGTGATTCAGCTGGAAGGACACACCGATAAAGGGGCTAGAGAATCCTTAATGTCTTTGTCAGAAGAGAGAGTAAAATCTGTCAAAAAATACTTGGAAAAACAGGGCATCCATAAAAAAAGAATTAAAACGAAAGCCTTTGGCGGCACCCGTCCCTTATCTGAAGAAAACACGCCGGAAGCTCATAGCCTGAATAGAAGGGTAGAAATTAGAATACTCAAATTATAAAATACAGCTGACCCATGCGTAGCTTCATGGGCAAAATTGACTCAACGCCTGACTTCCCTTTTTCTCCTTACGCTCAGCTGCTTTTCTCCAGGATTGACAAGCTTCTTCATTCTTTCCTAACTGTTGATAGGCTTCCCCTAAATAAAAATAAACTTCTGGTGTATCCTCCTGCAAATTGATCGCCTGCTGCAACACCCTGATGGCTTCCTGTGGACGTTTTGTCTGAAGATAATAAATTCCTTTATTCCGGTAAGCAAAACTATTCAACGGATCCAACCGGATACTGTGATTGATATCATCCTGCGCTTTTTCTAACTGCCCTGTTTGCAGAAACAAATACCCTCTGTTGTTTAATACATAGGCCTGATAGGGAGCAATGCTAAGTGCATGATTAAATATATGTAAGGCCGAATCATAATTTTGCTGTTCAGTAAACACCAGTCCCAATACATTATAAGCGTTGACTTCCTGATCATCGAGTTGTATGGCCTTCTGAATATCCTCTCTCGCTTTGTCATAATCTTGCTGATAATACCAAAGGGTAGCCCGGTTTATAAAAATTTCTGGATTTGACGGGTCCATGGCCAAAGCCTTATTCAAAGCGTCTATTCCTTGGTGATGTTCACCCAGGGCGGAGAGTGAAAGTGCTTTTGAGAAATGAACATAAGCTGAATCCGGATAATAGTTTAAAACCGTATCCAGATCAATTAAACTTTTCTCATACTGCTTCAACTGATAATAAGCATTCGCACGATTATAGTATGCATCAGGAAAGTTTGTTTTGTGATTAATGGCTTGCGTATAATCAAGCACTGCCTCAGGGTACCTGCCCAATTCATAGTGTGCAATTCCCCGGTTATTATAGGCATCAGCAAAATGGGGATCCGACTGAAGGGCTTCATCATAATACCGGATTGCCTCCTGATAGGCCCTGTCCTTTAATTGTAAATTACCTTTCAGGAAAAAAGCATTGCGGTCTCTGTTCTCATTTGTACACGCTATCATTCCACTAAGAAAAAACAGGTACAACCCTATGGTTTTAAACCAACGCTCAATCATGCTTAATATTTACCTCCTAATGATATCATTCCCAATTTTTAACCTTGGCAAGGCAGTCTAGATGTTATTATTTTCCCCTGACATCCACTTCAATCCTCCGGTCCTGATTGGCTAATTGCCAGGCGGTAAAAAAGATTAAACGAGTTCTCTTGGTCAACACATCAAAGTTTATTTTTTCAATGGTATCGGTGGGTTTATGATAATCCGCATGAACACCATTAAAATAAAAGATGACAGGAATGTTGTGTTTAGCAAAGTTATAATGATCCGATCGGTAATAGAAACGGTTAGGATCATCCGGTGCATTATAGGTATAGTCCAGTTCCAGCTGGGTATAGCGTTGGTTCGCCGCCTCATTGATTTGGTGTAATTCGGTACTGAGCCGATCTGATCCAATGACATACACATAATGAGGAGCTTGTTGATGGGCCGTATCTATACGTCCAATCATATCGATATTGAGGTTTACCACCGTATTACGTAGAGGAAATACAGGGTTTTCTGTATAATAGGACGAACCAAACAACCCTTTCTCTTCTCCCGATACCGTCATGAACAACATGCTTCTCCTAGGACCAAAACCAGCCTCCTTTGCTTCAGCAAATGCCTCTGCCATTTCCAGCACGGCAACCGTTCCCGATCCATCATCATCAGCCCCATAATTCACCAAACCGTCTTTGATACCAATATGATCATAATGGGCTGTTATGATGATCAGCTCCTCTTTCAGATCAGAGCCTTCCAAATACCCCAACACATTTTCCCCAGTCAAACGATCTATTTCCTGATGAAATGCTAATACTCCTTTTCTTTTCACTGTTAAAGAAACTGGTTTTTCTTTCTTGTGTATCTTACGAGCCAGAGAAGAAGGCTCCTTTCCCTTTAACAGAAGCATACCAACAGAAGGATCAATGCAGGCGACTGTCACTTTTGGTTGTTTTACCTCCAGGGCAGTCATTGGCATCCTGGCGTATCTGCTATAACGATTTAAATTTTTCTCAAAGGAGTTATCAATGATCAAAAGGGCTTTGGCACCATGCTTGGCAGCCATCTGCCTTTTTGCCTCCAACTCAGTACGAAAGTCTGAGGTAAAATGGGACGGCTCCTTGGTTTTTGTGGCTAAGAAAATACTGTCCTCACCGACAGGTTCTCCACTCAATATGACCACTACTTTTCCTGATACCTCTAATTGATGATAATCATTATAATGTTCACTTTCAATGCCATAGCCTGCAAATACAATTTCATCAAATTTGATTTCTGAAGGATTCACCCAGGAAGTTAAAGTATAGAAATTTTCTAAAAAGTTGAACCTTTTATCCTCTACCTGCAGGTAGGGATCTTCCCAACTGGTTTCAGTAATCGTGTATTGCTGGAAAAAAGAGGAATCTCCTATAACCGGAGGCAACCCTTCCTTTTCAAATGTACGGGCAATATAATCTGCCGCCAACTTTTGTCCTTTCTTTCCAGTCTCTCTTCCTTCAAAATCTTTTGAGGCTATTACCGTCAGATGCTCATTTAACTCCTGAAGGGTGATTGTCTGTGCAAAACGATGGGCAATTGAATCAAAGGGGAAACTCTGTTGCTGAGCTAACCCACTATGATGTAAAGTTATCACCATGAGCCCAACGACTACGCATACTAATCTTTTCATGTATTCTTATTTTTATTCCACAGACCGGCAAACATAAAAAATTTTGATATGACCCCATAACAGTATTTGAGGATGAATATGTTCATCAACTCAAATCATTTTATTTTTCCCTTCTACCTAAAGAATATAGCAATGATGAGTGCATGCCATGTTTGGCTATCAATATTTTGCTTTGATAGTAAACCTGAAAATAGAAGAAAAAAGATTAAGGATTGGTAGGTGAAATCAGGATTTTTTTAAATACACTTCCCTGCTGATGGCTTATCTGCAGTATATAAAGTCCGGTGCCAATTTGATTTTGAGGAATTTCCGCTAAATTAATTGTGAGCGGCATATTGGCATATAAATAATGCCCCCTGCCCATCTTATTGCCATGCAAGGAAAGTAACTGAACGGTGAGAGGTTCATACGACCAATAGGTGTTCTCGATGGTAATTTTTCCTGTAGTGGGGTTCGGATATATTTTAAGGGCTTTGTGTATTAAATCTTCGTCAGAAGCAGCTACTTTTTCCACAACCAACATTTTCTTAATGGTATTCATACAACCATCAGCCGTATAGGCTACCAAACGGATTTGATAGATCCCCGCCGTGTCATAGTAATGAGAAAAGCTATTGGATTTGTTGATCAACTGACCATCGCCCATATCCCAATGCCAACTGATTTGCTTTGGATCAGATTGATCTGTGGTGAAGCCTGCCAGGGTGACGGATTGATGTTCTGACAAGTATAAGGTATCTGCCGACATAGTAAAATTAGCAAAGAGGTTGTTGCTAATGGTAACCTGCGCTGCTTCGCTTTCTTTCAAACCATCCATTCGGGTTATAAAAAAGGTATGTATACCATCCATAGTATTTACTTCCAGTCTTCTTCCCTTATGGATCAGGGTATCCAAAGTATTATCCGTATAGAAGTAGAAAACCTCACCTTCCTCAGGTGTTATGATTACTTTTTCGTTTTGGCATATATAGTTCGCCGACAATGCAGGTTTATCAGTGGCTGCTGGTTCAAAGGTTTTTGTAGCCGTAAAATCACAAACGGATTCCCCCGACCTGATCGAATAAGCTAGTCGGACTGTGAATGGATCCCCTTTAGCCTGATGGGGTGAAAAATCATAAGTTATGGTTTCCTGACTTCCCATCCATGCTTCATTAATATACCATTGAAGTGTTTGTATTTCGTCAGAAATCCCCTCAGCAAACAAGTTCATTGTATATTTGGGAGTCAGACTTACGGTGTCAAGAACAAAGTCTATCTCTAACGTAGGTCTGATTACCTCAATAGCTACTGCTTTGGGTAAGCTTTCATACTCACCCTCCCGATTGACGACATAAAAGACCGTATCATACCACAGCGGTCCCACCGTCCAGGCACTACCCTGGTATAAAAAGTGCTCCAAAGCTGCATCTGCGTAAAAGGCGAGTGCCTCGGTATTCGTAGCCTGTAAAGTGACATTTGATCCTGCACAAATCTGAACATCGCTGACCGCCGGTAATGAGGATCTTCTAACCACTGTAAGCATCCTGGTGAAGGAATGAGAACACCCAGGTTCACTATAAGTGGTCAGGGTAATCGGATAAGTACCAGGTTGGGTGTAACGGGTCTTTGGGTACTGTAAATTACTTTTAAAACCATTGTTGAAATCCCACCGCCATGACACTGCATTTTCACTCTGATCCACCAGGTCAATGGTGAAATTATCCGAATCATCCAGGAATAATGTGTCGTTCCTCAATCCATGGTTGGTGGTTTCATCAAAAATAAAAGCTGTTTGTGGCTCCAGGATGCCAATATGGACGCGGCTGATTTTTCCTTCGTATCCCTCGGTAATATCCGCAACATAAAGGGAAGTGTCTTTTGAAATGGGCCAGGTTGTAAATTCACTGCCTTCCAACAAAAGATTTTCCCCTAGGGGATCGCTATAAAAGCGGAACATACTTCCCTGTGCTGGCCTGACACTCGCTGCATGGTTACTGCAAACATTGACTGTGAGGGAGGTGGGGGGATGTAATAAATAATTGTTATAATCCTGCTGAGCCTTTGTAACAACTTCCTGCAATGCTTCCAGGCTGTGGCCTGTTACCCAGGCAAAAGCGTAGGTGGTACTTTGATGGTAAGAAAGTGTATCAGTTTCACCTCCCACCACAAACGCAACATCATTTCCCAGTCCCTGAATCCCTGCTTCTCCTTTGAATGCATGACCAGAAAGAAAGCTGTACTTGGCACTATCACTGAAAATGGAACCTATTTCAGCAGTGTTTCCTCCTATATTTTTGAGATCAATCGCATGATAGGTTTCTGCCTGAGGGGTAAGCAACGCCACGCCTGAGAATATATCACCATTCGACACATACCCCAAACGATGGGTAGCATCCCAATATGCTTTGTTCGACAGCCAATGCCCCAGATTCCAATCGGCAAACACCCCTAGCTTTAAACCAGTCAGGGTTTCAGCCGTTGTGTGAATAACTTTGTACTCTCCAATAAAGTATGGCTTCTGATTGGGTGCGTTATCAAATAACCAGGTTTGTTCTATTCTTAAACCAAGAGGATCAAAAGCATACTCGTCAGAAAATGCTGATCTGGCTTCCAGACCGGCTAATTCTGAGGCATTTATTCTAAAATTTTCCAGCACTTTAAAATCAGCGTTCCTACTTCCATAGGTAAAATCATTGATCAGATTATCGGATACCCGATCTTCATCGGTTGCGAGGATGAGTCCCATGTGCTGGCTGATGACACCCTGCTGAAATACCATCCCTTTACCACCCATAAATTCGTAGGGATTGTAAGACAGATCGCCATTATCTCCAATGGGTAGTTGACTGACACCATTGTCAATGAGAATGTGGGTGGGTGAAGAACGAATTCTGAAATACTGGTAATCTGTATAATGTTCGTCTTTGTAGGCTAATCGAAACACCAGTTCCGTGTTAATGGGCAAATTATGATGAAGATACATGGAAAACGGTTGTTCCTCGTTCATGGCAGTACCCATAGTATTCAGGACACCTACCTGCATGACTGAATCCAACAGGGTTACATAGGGAGACAGGGTAGACAAGGTAACTGTTGCCTGAGCGGAAGTGGGTTTCAGATAGTTAATAAAATTCATCTTCATCCTCACTGTATCGTCTGCGAAAGCATAAGCGCCCAGATGGTTATAAAACGCAAAGGAGTTCATTCGCAGAGCAGGCGTTGTTGCCTCCTGCAGTGCTTTTTTCATATTGAGCCTTCCAAAACCCAATTGCTCTTTGTAATTTTTATTATTACCTACCGCATAGATATTATCTGAACTTAACCTTATTTTCTCCATCACTTGCCGGGCATTGAGTTCCGGAAATCTGGCTCTCACCAATGCAGCGGTTCCTGCTACCAAAGGGGAAGAAAGGGAAGACCCTGAACCATTCTGATACTTGTCCTGATTAGCGGTCGTATAATTACTATTGCCAGGTGCCATCAAATCCACCTCAAAATTGTACGTCGTTTGTGCGACTCTATTATCCTTGGCGTCAGACACAGCCACTGAGAGTACATGGTTGTAAGAGGCAGGATAATAATACTCTTTTTTTCCGCTATTCCCTGCTGCTGCCACGATCACAGCATCCTTTTCCAAGACCGCATAATTGATAATATCCTGACCGAAGGAGGAGTAAGCATTCGGTGCACCCCAGGATAAGTTAATTACCTTACAGCCCTGATCCGCTGCGTAAACGATGGCTTCATATCCGCCCCAGAAAACATTATCTGCCGAACGGAAGATTTTGACAGGCATATAGGAAGATTGGAAACCCGCTCCTGCAATCCCTTTTCCATTGTTGGTAGTGGCGGCTGCCATGCCGGTCACCATGGTTCCGTGCTGGTCTTTGTCAGCATTAGGGCTATTATCATTATCAGCCCAATCCCAACCCAAATAATTATCTACAAAGCCATCACCATCATCGTCTGCTCCATTGAGTGGATCCTCCAAGTTGTAGTACAGATTTCCCATCAGGTCCTGGTGGCCCAACCCTACGCCAGTATCCAGGATGCCAATAACAATATTGGAATTTCCTTTTTCTATCTGCCAGGCCTCATAAGCCTTGATGGTTGTCAGAAAATCCTGCTTCCCTGCATTGGGCTTGGCCTCTGGATCATTGGGAATAAATTTTTCATCGGCATAGGCTTCCAAGGGTTTCATCAGGTAATAGGGTTCCGCGTATTCTATTTCTGCCAGCTGTAACAGCTGATTGATTTTTTGAGAGATAGGGTCTTCTGAGTTTATATATATTTTATAGATATTTGCCAAAGGATGGTTCCCCGTGTGTTGCCTGGCCTGTGTCTTGGTTCCTCCTGCGGGAACGTGATCTGAAAAAATGGGTTGTATCCTGGTAGAAGCTGTTACTTGTTGAACCTGATTTAGCACCGACTGTTGTGAATACGCTTTGCTACGGGTATTGGAAGCTGCGTTTTTAATTTTTATCACTATAACGCCCGGTTCAAAGTCACCTTCTGAAATACCATCAGGAAAACTAAAATTACGTTGTTGCTGGGAGACACTGGGGTGGGATATGGTAAAAAAAACTACAAGCCAGATCAGACACCACCCACCTGCAGCTTTTCTTTCAATAAACATAGTCACCGATCATTAATAGACTGCTTAAACTCTTTACCTTGATGAAGGATGAGATAAAGATAAAAACAGTACCAGGGGCATACTATGCTATTTGCATACAAACAATACATAGGAAAACAACCCATGAAGAATCAATATATTCTCATGGGTTGCCTTGCGCTCAAAGAGCTAATAAAAGGTATTGGTAACAACGGTCAGGGGAAAATACCTCTGTCCATATAGGCTACCGCAATTTTGGAAAGGGCATTCACAAAACAGGCGATTCGTAAATTCGTAGTTTCCTCTCTCAGCATAATTTCTCTGATGCCATAATAAGCAGTCACCATGGTTTCTTCCAGGCCAGAATTTACAATATCCTTTTCACTGGGCCCTATGACTAACCGATCCAGACTGGCTTTGGACAACTGACGACCGGTGGTTTCTTCAACTGCCCTTATGATGTTGTTGTTGTTGAGTTCTTCATACCTTTTATCCATTCTACCAAAGGCCACATGGGAAAGATTTTTCAGCCACTCAAAATAAGACACGGTCACCCCGCCTGCATTCAAATAGATATCAGGAATAATCATGATTCCTTTTTCCAGTAGAATTTGTTCCGCATCACTGGTAATAGGTCCGTTGGCCGCTTCCCCTATGATTTTAGCCTGAATCCGGGGAGCATTCTCTGAGGTGATCTGCTCTTCCAGGGCGGCTGGCACCAGTATATCACATTCGTATTCTAAAAGTTCGATGGAATTTTCTATATTCTTGGCATTCTTGAAATTCATGACAGACCCATGGATTTGCATATGCTGAAATACCTCCTCCACATCGAGGCCTGTCGTGTCTAAGATCCCGCCATTGTATTCGGCGATTCCAATGATGATCGCTCCTCCTTCCTGCAGATATTTAGCCGCGTGATACCCCACATTTCCCAAGCCTTGTACAATGACTTTTTTACCATCCAGTCCTGGGGTCAGTCCAAGCTTTTGCATGTCCTCTGCCACACTGACCGCCTCTCTTAACCCAAAAAACACCCCCCTGCCGGTTGCTTCTGTTCTCCCTTTGATGCCATGCAGCGAAAGAGGTTTTCCGGTGACACATCCGATAGAATTAATCTCATCCGGACGAAAAGTAGAATAGGTATCCGCAATCCATGCCATTTCCCTTGCTCCTGTGCCATAGTCAGGCGCCGGCACATCCAAAGCCGGACTGATAAAGTTTTTCTTGATAAGCTCTGCTGTATATCGGCGGGTGATGGCTTCCAGGGTTTCATCAGAATATTCTCTGGCATTGATCCGCACCCCCCCTTTTGCCCCGCCAAAGGGAACATTGACCAGAGCACATTTGTAAGACATCAGGGCGGCCAGGGCTTTTACTTCGTCTTCATTTACATTTTCGCTATACCGAATACCTCCCTTCACCGGTAAGCGATGATGGGAATGTTGTACCCGATATCCGGTCACTACCTGGTAGCCCTTATCTTTTACCTTCACAGGAAAATTAAACTGATAAACACTGTTACACTGTTTGATTTGTTCTATCAGTCCGGCAGGATATTGTGTATACTTGGCAGCCTGATCTACATAGCTACATACACTTTCAAAAAAACTATGCTGCTTCATCAATATAAAAATTTATAGTTTTAAGTTGATTCCAATCTCCAATCGGGTCTGTATTAATGAATTATTTTATGAATGAATTGTTTTTGCTTCCGGCCGCTAAGGCACATAGAAATCAAAAACAATGTCACGCATGCACTTAAAATGTCCTCTGGGACACTTGCTATAACCAATTTTTGAACAAGGGCGGCAAGACACCTTGTTATTTTCCAGTACCGTAAAACGGGTTTGATAGGGATACATCCCAAAGGCAGGAATGGTGTTTCCCCAGATACAGAAAATAGTTTTTTTAAAGGCCGCAGCAATGTGCATCAAACCCGTATCGTGGGTAAACACTACACTGGCTCCTCTTACAATAGAGGCCGATTGATTCAGATTAAATTTGCCGCAGGCGTTATAAATGTAGGTTTTCTTATTCAACTCAGCGAGCTTCGGTTCAAAACTGGCAGTTTTTTCATTTCTCTCAAAAAATTGCGCTACCCGCTCCCCTGCTTCCCAGTCATGCTGATCTCCCAGCAGGATAATGGGTTTGTTGATGCGGTCACAAAGCTCGATCATGCGTTCTACAGGTAGTTTCTTGGTATTAAACTGTGCCCCGATGGCATAGGCTACATACTCCTGCCGATGCGTTTCCGGAAGCCATTCCTTTTCCACTTCATCTTTTTCGGGTATAAAATAATCCAGACCCAGGTTGTCTTTTTTGACGCCCAAGGGCTTCACCGTCTCCATGTATCGGTCCACAATGTGTATATTGGGCAACTTATTAATTTTGAAGTTCACCATCAACCATTTTTCTACATTAAGCTTCGGATAACTATAGCTCTGCATCCCCACTCTTTTTTTGATCAGCAGCGTTCGAAGATTATGATGTAGATCTATGACGTAATCATAGTGCTCTTCTTTTAGCTGCTGAATCAAAGCATCCAGACTATCCTCCAACAAGATCAGTTTGTCAATGTATGGGTTGCCCCCCAGTACGACTTCATATTTTTTTTTGGTACAGTAGTGCACCTCTGCATCCAATTGCGTTTTAAGTGCCCGGGGCACGGGTGTCGTCAGTACAATGTCCCCAATGGATGAAAACCTAAGAATTAATACCTTTAACTTCATTATGCCGCAAAAATAGAAATATTTCCTTTACAAAGGAGGACTGAATTGGATGAGGAAATGATCAAAAAGGAAAATGAATTGCATTTGAACTAATATCAAAATAAAAGGTTATGTCTACTAGCACAAAATCCACTAATTTTAAAACCAATAACTTAAAACAGAGAGTTTATAATAGTAAACTCAGCACAATTAATCAGATTTTTCCACCAAAAAAGTTATTTTGATTTCTCAAAATAAACTTTAAATTATAAGGGAAATCTCCTAAATTTTAGGAGTAAGTATCTGAAGATTCAACAAGCGATAAACCCAACAAGTGTATGTGGAAAAGATTTATTCAGCTCATCATGGGGAGCCTGCTCATTCCCACTCTAGCCTGGCCTCAAATCGTACAGCCAGAACGGATAGAGATTGAAATTGATAGAAATAGTAATGACTTTGTGGTCGTTTCAGCGAAAGATGAAGGGCTGGTTATCTTCCGGGATACTGAAGAGAAAAACCAGGAAGGAGACAATCTCTGGGAATTCCACAAATACGATACTTCCCTCAAAGAAGAATGGAATCAACTGCTGGCCATGGACCCCAACCTGATGCTCCGGGGCTATGATTATGATAAAGGACAACTCTGCATCCTGTTTCAGAACAGTGTCTACCGCGACCAGGAAATGTTTATGCTCAACATGGCCGTAGCCTCAGGGGATACGGCCCAGCACACTATCAAAAGGATAGTACCTGTTGAACTTAGCTACTTTGAAATTATTGGTCAGACAGTCATACTGGGCGGACAGGTGAATTATCGGCCGGTGGTAGTCCATTATGATATGCTCACCGAAAAGATCAGAGTGTTGCCCGGGATTTACCAGAACAACGGAGAACTGATCGATATTATCCCCAACAAAACCGACAATACTTTCGATGTACTGATTGGTGAACTGAATGCAGATCGTGTCAAGACCGTTACGGTCAAAGCCTATGACCAATACAGCAACCTTCTGCAAAGTGCACCCATCGCTACGGAAGATAAGAAAAACCTGCTGGATGCCCAGGTCACCGAATTCGATGGGGAAAAACAAATTCTGGCCGGCACCTACGGACCCAAACGTTCCAAATACTCCCGGGGGTTGTTTATCGCTTCTATTACGCCTGCCGGCACACAGGATATCAAATATTACAACTATGCCGATCTGAATAATTTTTTCAGCTACATGCGGGATAAAAGGGAAGAGAGGGTCAAAAGAAGAATTGCCAGAAAAAAGGAAAAGGATAAGAAAATCAACCTCAACTACCGGATGGTCGTCCATGAACTGATCGCTGATAACGGAAAATATATTCTGCTGGGGGAAGCCTATTATCCCAAATACAATAGCTACTACTATAGCGGGCTCTACAGCGGTTACTTTCCTTCCCGCTATAACGAATCTTACTTCGATGGCTACCGCTATACCCATGCCATCGCCGTATGTTTTAGCAACAAGGGTGATCTGTTATGGGATCATGCCTTCAAACTGGACAATACCAAAAGCATGGAGCTTAAGCAACTGGTACATGTGAATGTGCAGGATGATAGCGTGGTGCTGATGTATTCCTGCGATGGGGAAATTCGCTCCAACGTGATCGGCAACAAAGGTGAGGTGGAAGAATCTGTCACCAGCCCCATCAAACTCACCCATAGCAACGACGAACTGAAGAACAAGAATGACAATGAAATAGAGGGCATTCAGAAATGGTATGATGAATACTTTTATGTGCACGGTACCCAGGACATCAAAAACCAGGAAAATGTGGGCCTGAACCTGAACCGAAAAGTATTTTTCATCAACAAGGTCACGTATAATGCCATGATGTGAGTCTTTGTACCTCTTTTTCTGCCTTTCCCTGCACAGTGGTGGTCCTGTGCACTCACTGATCAGGGAACAGGTCCTTCATGGTTTTTGCTTCTCAGGGTAGTAGCGTTCTTTCCCTGAAGAACTGCTCCACCCCTCTCATCACTTTCAGGCGGGTCCACTATCCGGAGAAAGACTTATAAAAATACTTCTTCTTACTTGATAGTTGTAAACTGAATCCCCTAAATTTGCCGGGGACTATGGAGCAAAAGAAATTGATCATTAACCCGCAGCTGCTGGATGTCACCTTGAGCCGGCTTTGCCATCAGTTGCTGGAAAACCACGACCGCTTTGAGGATACCGTGCTGCTGGGTCTGCAACCCCGGGGTATCTTTCTGGCCAATCGCATCCGCAGAAAACTGGAACAAATCCTAAGCAAAGAAATCCCCCTGGGCTATCTGGATACTACCTTTCACCGGGACGATTTCCGGCGTCGTACGGCTCCCCTGAAAGCCAACACTACCTATGTTCCCTTCCTCATAGAGGACAAGAAAGTCATCTTGATAGATGATGTATTATATACCGGTCGGACCATCAGAGCGGCTTTGGATGCGATGATTACTTTTGGCCGGCCCCGCACCGTAGAACTGCTGGTGCTGATCAACCGCAAATATACCCGACACCTGCCCATAGAACCCGATTACATTGGAAAAGCGGTGAACACCCTTGACTCCCAAAGAGTACTGGTAGAATGGCAGGAACAGGGTGCTGAAGATAGTGTCTGGCTAACCACAAAACAAGACCGTTAATGGAAGAACTGCGAAGTAAACATCTGTTAGGCATCCAGGATCTTACCCGAGAAGAAATAGAATTAATTTTCAACACAGCCGATAATTTCAAGGAGGTCATCAACCGGCCCATCAAGAAAGTGCCCTCCTTACGGGATATCACCATCGCCAATGTCTTCTTTGAGAATTCTACCCGTACCCGCCTTTCCTTCGAACTGGCAGAAAAACGCCTTTCCGCCGATGTGGTTAACTTCTCCTCTTCGGGTAGTTCGGTAAAAAAAGGAGAAACCCTGCTCGATACGGTCAACAATATACTGGCTATGAAGGTCGATATGGTCGTCATGCGCCATGCCAGTCCGGGTGCTCCTCATTTTCTGGCCAGAAATATTCAGGCCAATGTCGTCAACGCCGGGGATGGCACGCACGAACATCCTACCCAGGCCCTGCTCGATACCTTCTCTATCCGCTCGAAGTTTGGAGGGGTAGAAGGCAAAAAGGTCGCCATCATCGGGGATATCCTGCACTCCAGGGTCGCGCTTTCCAATATCTTCGCACTCAACAAACTGGGTGCTGAAGTGATGGTCTGCGGACCTGCCACCCTGCTACCTAAGCATATCAAAAGTCTAGGGGTGAAAGTAACGCTCGATCTGCGGGAAGCTTTGGAATGGTGTGAAGTTGCCAACGTATTGCGGATACAACTGGAAAGGCAGCAGGTAAAATATTTCCCCTCTCTCCGGGAATACTCCCTGTATTATGGGATCAACAAGCAACTGCTCGACAGTCTCAACAAACCCATTACCATTATGCATCCCGGACCGATCAACCGGGGGGTGGAACTCAACAGCGATGTAGCCGATTCGGAGCACTCTATTATCCTGGAACAGGTTGAAAACGGCGTAGCCGTTCGGATGGCCGTGCTGTACCTGCTGGCCAGCAAGGTGAAATAAAAACACCCTCCCCGGCACAAAAGCTTTATCTGCGGGGTCAAAGGCCCTTATTCATACCGTAGGGCCTTTATCGGGTTGCTTCTGGCTGCTTTTACTGCCTGATAACTAATCGTCAGCCAGGCAATACAGATGGCCAGCAGACCAGCTACCAGAAAGGTCCAGACATTCATATCAATGCGATGAGCAAAATCCTGCAACCATTGCTGCATCGCCCAAACTGCCAAAGCTTTTCCATATGGCTAATGTGGAGGATATATCCTCTGACTTATTAAAATACAGATGTATACTAGTCTGAAAGATTTGTTGTCAGGTGTTCTAGTTGAAATAGATGCTCCAATCTTTTGTCTGATGTGTTATGCAAAGAAACGATATCCTCCAGGTATTTGGCGGTAGCAAATTGTATAGCATCCAATGTTCTTAACCCTCTTACGCCATATTTTTCTAACAAAGAAATTGCTATTGCTTTTACTTCTACATGGTCCTCCACAAAACTGAATTTATCATAATCTGCTCTGAATAAGGCTATTAATTGTTGAGCGGTTTCCTTAGGAATTTCTTTTGTTCTTACCTTTTTCCACACCACAGATTCAAATTCTATTTTGGTAATGGCTGATAAAAAAATATGTTCAACATTATGTTCTTTAATGAAACGATCTATTTCATCAGTCCCTTCTTCTTCGTGGTATAACTTAAACAAGGTAGAGGTATCTAAAAAAATATTCATATTTCTTCTCTTCTCTCTTCCGTTACTTCATCAGCAAATGAGCCTTTGTAATCTTTTAACAGTCTTCTGGCTTCCATAAAAGAAAATTGATTGAGTTGTAGTGCATCCTTCTCTTCCGTTAGTGATTCTTCCACAAAAGTGACAATCACTTTGATAGGTTTGTCCGAGGCTATCTCCTTCTCAAGAATTAATTTGCCGTTGTGATATATTCCGTTTAAAGCAAGCATATCAATTGTATCTATGGTTGATATTCAATATAAACCAAAAAAAACATATATCACAATAGTTCACTCATACCGCAGGGCCTTTATCGGGTTGCTTCTGGCTGCTTTTACTGCCTGATAACTAATAGTCAGCCAGGCAATACAGATGGCCAGCAGACCAGCTACCAGAAAGGTCCAGACATTCATATCAATGCGGTAAGCAAAATCCTGCAACCATTGCTGCATCGCCCAATAGGCTAAGGGTATGGCAATCACAAAAGCGAGCACCACGAGTCTGGTAAAATTGCCCGACAACATCAGCACGATATCTTTCACAGAAGCCCCCATCACTTTTCTGATGCCTATTTCTTTGGTACGCTGCTCTGCCATAAAGGCTGCCAGTGCCAGCAAACCTAAAGAAGCGATCAGGATAGCAAGTCCGGCAAACAGGGAAATGATTTTGCTTAATTGCAGATAATCTTTGAACAGGCCATCAAAAGCTTCATCCATAAAAGTATATTCAAAAGGCACGTCAGGGGCAAACGCCTCCCACCTTTCTTCCAGTGCCGCTATCATGCTCACCATATCCTGGCTTTGCACCCGTATTTCCATCACATTTAATTCATCTACCGCATGATACAAGAGGATGGCCAAAGGTGCTATTTGTTTATCTATTGATTGAAAATGATAATTTTCCGTCACGCCGATCACCTGATAGGCAGTATTTTCATTGGCCTCAACAAAGCTTTGTAAGGGATCTTCCAGCCCCAAAGCTTTCACGGCGGCTTCGTTCAAGATGACAGCTGCGGTGTCGGAAGCAATGTCACGGGAGAAATCACGCCCGGATTGCAATTGGATTCCCATGGTTTCCAGATAGCCATAGTCTGTGGTGGTGTAGCTGATCATTTTTCTTTCCTCACCACTTTTTCCTTTTTGTGCCATTCCGGTACCATTGTAGACGCTGAAGGGCTCCTGGTCTGAGGCCGTCAACGATAGGATTTTACTATCACCGGCCAGGGTTTGCCTGAGGGATTCATACTGATGGCCCAGCTTATCTACATTTTTCAGCAGTACGATATTTTCTTTATGCATCCCCAGCTCTTTCTGACGCATGTATTGCAACTGTTGGTACACCAGTGCGGTGCAGATGATGAGCCCAATGGAAATCACAAACTGAAACACCACCAAAGCATTTCTGAAGGTACGTCCCTGGCTGCTTTTGGAAAAACTGCCCCGCAGCACTTCCACCGGTTTGAAACGGGTCAGGTAGAGGGCCGGATACAAACCCGCGATCATTCCTACTACCAAAGAAATGCTGAGAGCTACCAACCAGACACTTTCATTGACGAATATGTCTACATTTTTCCCTGAAATCTCGTTGAAGGGCATTCTGAACAGCTCGGCCATCCCCAGGGCGATGAACATAGCCAGCAGGCTCATCAACATAGACTCTGTGAGGAATTGCCGGATCAGTGCAGCCCTGATAGAGCCTAACGTTTTACGGACACCTACTTCCTTGGCACGATCGGCCGAACGAGCCGTAGCCAGATTGACAAAATTCACCCCTGCGATGAGGAGGATAAACACCGCGATGGCTGCAAAAATATAGAGCGCTTTCAGATTTCCCTGTTCAGCCCCATCGTACTTAAAGTTAGAAAACAGGTGGATATCCGTGATAGGCTGTGTGATAAAGTGGACATACCCAATTTTCTGAATGCCTTCATGGGCTTCAGGATTATATTTTTGAAAAAGCTGATCTAACTTCTCAGGAATTGCATCAGGAGAAGCTCCTTCTTTCAACAGCACATACATAGAATTATTACCCAGTGCCAACCAATTCACATCATTAGTCGCTTTATACTGTAAGGGCACCACGATCTCAAAGGAGAAATGGTTTTGAGAAGGAGGTTCTTCCAGGATACCTGTGACCGTATAGGGTTCCTGGTTCATTTCCAGTGTCTGCCCTACCACCCCCTGGGTTGTACCAAAATATTTGACAGCCATTTTTTCTGTAAGCAGCACCGAAGCGGGTTTTTGCAAAGCGGTTGCTGCATCCCCTTCCAGGAGCGGATAGGTAAAAATCTGCAAAAAGCCGGTGTCTACGGCAATGATTTCATCTTCCAGGAATATCTCATCCTGGTGTCGGACAACCCAGTTGTTGTTATCCCTGACCCGTGTTGTTAACGCCACTTCGGCTAGCTCCTCCGCCACTACCTCTCCCATATGTTCGTTGACATGCCCGGCACTCAGTAAATCTTCTCCGATTTTGGCATCCACGGCTAACCTGTATATTCTATCTGCCTTTTGATGAAACTTATCATAACTCAGTTCATCCAGTAGGTAAAGAGTGATGAGCAGGCAGCAGGCCATACCGATGGCCAGTCCCAGGATATTGATCCCGGAGTAAAACTTCTGCTTCCAGAGGTGACGAAAAGCAATGGTCAGGTAGTTCTTCAGCATAGCAGTAAGATTAATGAAATATAATAGAAAGCCACAAAAGAAACTCCAGGACAGAAAAAATTTCAGAGGACGCTGTTTGGCAAACGTATGGCCCTATTGTCAGCAAGGGGAGTCCTTGCAGGTGTATCATTTTCATGACACTGAGTGTACACTATCGGACAATAGTTTTATTTCAATATTCCGTAATCTCTGAATAGATACAATACTGGCTGTTAAAAACTGATCCCTTTATAGATTTTTTGGAGAGAGATTTCACAATCAATAGAGGGAAAGTAGATGACTTGCTCCGTACCTTCCGCTATGGTTTCCACCCAGTGCTTAGGTTTCTCCTGGTAGAAAGAGCTCACAGAGGCACGCTCCTGACTGGCTAATACATATTCCTTGAAGGAGGGCAAGGTGCGATAATGAAAAAATTTGAGGCGCTTGTCATAATCTTCTGTTGAGGGGGATAATACCTCAACGACTAATAGCGGATTGGTTAAAATATCTTTTCGATTATTAAAAAATTCCGGTTTTTCACACACTACTACTGCATCCGGATAGACAAAAAAATTCTGCTGCGGAATCTGGATACGCATATCACTATTATAAACATGATAAGGCTTATCCTGCTCATCGATGGCAAAAATTAAGGCTGCTGCTATACGAGCAGCAATTTCGTTATGATTGGCGGTTCCTCCGGACAGAGGTTCTATTTTACCATTGTAATAGTTATGCTTTATCGCTGACTTCCTGTCTAAAGCCAGGTATTCTTCCACCGTGTAAGTCTTCTCAGAAACATCAACTGTTACCATAATACAGATATCTTTTCTGTTAAAGTTAAAAAAATATCGGAGAATGTAAGCTATTTACCCCTCCATCAAGCTTCCTTCCTGAACTTAAAAGTTTTCGCTCATGCTATAAGACATTCATTGGATAGTTTTGTATACTTTTACTGTCTGAAAACTCATTGAGTCGAAGGCAACTCCTGATCTGCTGGTATTCCTGCTTACCCCTGCCCTACCGGATACTTTCTGCTGACCCACAGTGGGTTCAATTCCTGAAGTAGCAAAACCATTCCCAGGCTACCCCTGAACTCCTCCCTTGTCAGGAAACATTTTCCAAGCTGACAACAAGCCTTTTCCATCCGACAGGAAGTACTTTGCACCCTGGTTTCACCATACCGAAGCGCATATTATTCCTGAATCAGCGTCCCATGTGCCAACTTTTACCCGCAGATCAACAAGGTAAAGGCAGCATTTCTATCTCAGCGCTCAAAATGTAAAGGGCATAACGCATGTACAATTTTTCATATTTTATATAAAATACTTTATACAACATCTTCTACTTTCGAGCTTCACTAAATAATGAATAATTTATGAAAACATCTGAAGCGAAATTTATTCGCCAATCCTGCCTGATGCTGGAAAGTGCTGCCTCCCTGCCGGAGCTACAGTCGCAGCTTGCCCAATTCACTTATGGGGCTGCCAGGCTGAAAGAAGGCCGTCTGTTGTATCAGAAAGCCATTGATACCAAAAGAAGGCAGAGAGAAACAGCCAATCAGCAGTTGCAGGCTACCCGGATTCTGAACGAGGCTCGTGAGAAAGCCAAAGGTTTGTACAGGAAACATATTGCCACAGCCCGCCTGGCTTTTGGTAAAGACCCTGATGCCATACAGAAACTGGGTCTGGAAGGAGAAAGAAAACGAACTCATTCCGAATGGATCTTGCAAGCCACTGACTTTTACCATACCGTGACCTCGTATGCCCAGGTGCTCTCTAAATACAATGTACCGGCGAAAGAGTTAGCAGAAGCCAGAAAACTGATCGCGCATATCACTACGCTGGAAGTGTTGCAAAAGGAAGCCATCAGTCAGGCACAAATTGCCACCAGGCATAAAAACACAGCAGTAGATGCCCTGGAAATTTGGATGAGAAAGTTCATCAAGGTAGCCCGCATCGCTTTTCAGGATGATCCGCAGCGATTGGAGGCTATGGGTATCACGGTAAGCAGGCAAACTGTGTAACTTGCCCCCTTTTTGTCACTGGTGTTGAGCCGATTCAATATCAGTGGCAAACGCCTTTTTTCCCTCTGCTGAAGTTTACAACATTTGTTGTCCTTTGCTGGTTAGGTATGGAAGTAATTTCCTGCTAAAAACAAACCACTTATGACAACCTTTTCCTACAACTTCCTCCGACTGTGCAAAAACGTATTACTTGTCACCTTCTTCTTATCGGTGACTTCCTGTCAGCACTATCTTGAAGAGCTTCTTGACGAACTAAAAAACCATGATGAGGATGAGCTACCGGAACAAATCATCATCACAGAAACTGCCTTGTTTCCGGAAGGCATAGAATACGACCAAAAAAGCAAGCGCTATCTGGTTTCCTCTCTGACCCGTGGTACCATCGGACAGGTGGATGACCAGGGAAATTACGAACCCTTCATAGAAGATGATGATTTTGTCTCTACCATTGGCATTCACATAGATCATCCTGGGAAACGGCTGCTAGTCTGTGTATCTGATCCTAATGAAGGAGATCTGGCCGCATTAGGGATTTACGACCTGCCTTCCGGCGAGCGCCTGGCCTTTACCAACCTGGGCGACATTTCCGGGGCTCCTGACGCTCCTCATTTTGCCAACGATGTGGCCAACGATATGCAAGGCAATGCCTACGTGACCGACAGTTTTTATCCGGTGATCTACAAGGTGGATAAAGAGGGCAATGCTTCTGTATTTCTGGAAGACGACACTTTCCGGCCTTCTCCCGGTGGATTCGGATTGAATGGCATCGTTTTTCATCCTATGGGATTTTTAATCGCCGCTTTCTCTGAAACCGCTACCCTGTATAAAATTCCACTCGATGATCCGGAGAACTTCTCTGAAATTTCGGTGGATGAACCTCTTATCAATCCGGATGGCCTGTATCTGAGCCGGAACCAGCAAACGCTGCTGGTGGTAGACAATGCGCAAGGCTCAGCCGATGGAAAAGTGGTAGCCTTGGAAAGTGAAGACGGCTGGGAAACCACGGAGGTAGAAGGTATTTTTGAAACCGGTGCAGTTACTCCCACCACCGTCACGCAAAGAGGAAAAGCATATTATGTGATTTATGCGCATCTGAATGAGTTGTTTTCGGGAAATCTTTCCCGTGAGGAGTTTGAGATCACGAAAGTAGATATTGAAGAAGAGGATGATTGATGGGGAGCATGATGGCCTGACCGGCTGGGCTTAAGGCGTTATTTTCGTGCGATAAGGATGAGACTGCGGTGCGACTAGAGTATCAATCGTCACCGGTGCCGACCATGCACTTACCTGCTGCTCGTCTAGCACAGCCCGTACCTGATAGGTGAGCATACCCATCTGAAGGCTCAGTAAGCTCTCCCGGTTGAGCATGCCCTCTTCCTTCGCATTCTGTCCTGTAGCGATCTGCAGTCGGTAGCAGCTATCCTGTTGCCTTTTTGGTCTGGGAGAAACGCCCTCCGACGTCATGATCTGCAATTCATAAGCTATCGCTTCCGGGTAGGGTTCCCAACATAGTTTCCAATACGTTGACCAGCTGATCTGCCCGTTGGGCAGGTCTTTGATTTCATCTTCCAGGGAGGTGGTCAAGCCCGTGACCGGCTGGGTTGACTGGGAGGTGTTTACTGTGGAAGAAGGGGAATCACAGGCATAGATAAAGCCAATGACCCAGAGTATAAACCACAAAGTAAAAGCCTTGGATTGATAAAGAAATGTCCGCATAGCACCAAATCCATATCGGATGCAAATAATAAAATTGCCGGAGGTGATCTCCGGCAATCGATCAGCTGAATTTACCATTCTACGGTGCCAAACACGGCATCATTGATGATAATGGTTTTGTCGGGAATAGTTTGCCCTTCTCCTATTTCAGAGCCTACCACAGCACTTTTGTGCCCGATGGTCACGCCATTCCTGATGGTAGATCTGAACACCACGGATTCGTCCATGAGCACCACATCATCCCCTACCACCGTAGGCTCTTCCGGATCTCCCGGTCCACTGCCTGTCGGCAAACGTCCGCCTCCATGAACAATGACTTTTTCTCCATAATACACATTGTTGCCAACGGTAAGATCAGTTTCTTCCAAGGCATGAAAGATCACATCATCCTTCATTTCTTTAATACTGCCCATGACAAAAGGCTCTCCTTCATCCGAACGCAACGCAATTCGATCTCCCATTCTGTCATTGATTTCCTGCAGGGTATTATCCATGATCACCTCACCAATGATTCGGTTGCGGAATTCAGGCACCTGGGTAGGTTTTCCTTTTAGTTCGGGCAGATCACGTTCCGGGTTAAATGCTGTATTGCCCGGATCATAGTTGATGCCATACACATTGGCGTGTTTTTCACGATACAACCGGGTATATTCACGGGCAAACGCTATGTTCACCTCCAACACCGCTTCGTTAAAATCTACATCTGCCTCAGTAATAGCACGCACCTTACCCAAGGAAGGATCATCGGCTTCTTCCTGGGTAGTCACGTTTTTACCCGGAAGCACAATATAGCCACTTCGCAACCGCACACCAGGTCCGACACGGCCCAGGGCAGATACTCCTGTGTTTATTTCCAGGATCGCACCATCTACTTCCGCTCCAAAGCTCAGGAATACCTCCTGGTCGTCATCAGGATCTGCCGGTATATCCGATCCTTCTAGGGCAATTTCCACGGGACCTTTGATGGTAACCCCATGGGCCATGATCACCCGCTCTCCGATCTCCACCCTTTTCAGGTCGAGCATCTCTATCAGGTGTTCACTCTCCTCATCACGGTCTATATTTGCATATATAGTGACATTGTCCTGAATATTCGTTTCTGCCCCAATAATGATGGTGGCTTCTTTATCGTCATCGTCATCATCGCCTCCATACGTGGTAGCTGTGCTCGCCAGCAGTTGCCTGGCGTCTTCATGGTCATCTCCTTCCCACTTGCCATACAACTCAGCAAAGGGGCCAATGTAGATCTTTTCCGCTAACAGAATATGCTCCGCCCCGGTAATGGTAGCCGTGGGATCAATAAAGGTGGCTGTTTTGGAAGAGCTGTAAACAGGACTCACCGGGCGGTTAATTTCTGTCGGAGAAAAATAGCCTTCTGTGGGGCCCTCTTCATCGGGAATTAGGGGTTCAATCAGATCAAGGTAAGAACAGGAGGCAAAGAAGAAAAACGTAGTACATCCGCCTACAACAGCATACTTTCTAGAATATGCTGATATCTTCTTTCGGCTAAGCAGCATCATAGGTTTTTTCATAATGCTTACATTTAAGGTTAGTATTGTGGGAAAATAAATGCAGGAATAATACAATAAAAATTGCGCTATCGGGATGTATTGTTCTAAAAGTACAAATATTTTTGAATGATGCAAATGGACACATCTTTTTTGCACTATAAAAAGTACTACCTCTTTGAAAAATACCAAATCTTTAATAGATGCTACAGATTTGCTTGAAGAAGGCCCACGTAAAGGGTTAAGATTGGTAGTCTGCTGGAGCTGCCTGGGCAAGAAAACTATAAGATCAAACAAATAAAATGGTCATAACTTATATTTCTTTTTTCCGGAAAAAGCTGTTAATTTGCAACATCATTGAAAATCAATAACCCTATGTTAACCGGAGTCAACTTTTTTGTACTGCTGACCTGTCCGACCCTTCAAACGGCGGATTATCTCACAGTCATTGAACACGGACTGCGGTTATATGAACAAAAGTGAAGACCTATTCCACTGTCATTCATACATAAGCCGCAGTCCTCCCGATTGCGGTTTTTTTGTGGAATACAGTAAAAATACAGGCTAAGCCTACAAGGATCATGATTCAACATATCAAAAATATCATCAAAGTACTGGACCGTTGGTTCAACTATTATCTACTATCCGCTTTTCTGTTGGTCATTGGGATTGCGCTGACGAGTCTGGAACCTAAGATTCTGCAGATCGCCGTAGATTATGTGAGATCCGTGCTGGGAGAAGAGAAGGAAAGACCGTCCCAGGATTTTATCTCTGAGCTGTTTTACCACTTATTGTCACAGCTTCCCTCTGATCATATCGGATGGATCCTGGCAAGCCTGGGCAGTCTGTACCTTTTGATTGCCCTGGCCAGAGGAAGCTTTTTGCTGGTATCCAGTGCATTGAACGCCAACAGCACCGAAAAAGCGATGAAAAGCCTGCGAGATACTATGTTTATGCATTTGCAAAAACTCCCCCTGAGCTACTTCGTCCAGACTTCTAAAGGGGAGCTGATCCAACGAGCTACCGGCGATATGGATACGGTTAAAAACTTTGCACAAAACCAGATTGTGGAGGTAATCCGGCTGACAGCCATCTTTTTATTCGCTTTTTCCATGATGGCGATTGTGTACTGGCCTTATGCCATTATCTCTGTGGCGCTGGTCCCTCTGATTACCTGGGGAGGTTTTATTTTCTTCAAAAAAGAGCGGATTGTATGGGAAGAACATGAAGAAGAAGCCGATCGTCTCAACAAATGCGTGCAGGAGAACTTAAATGGCATTCGTCTGGTCATGGCTTCTTCCAGTGAAGACTATGAAATCCAAAAATTTGAGGAGCAGAACCAACGCAAACTTAAAGTAGGATTAAAACATGCCTGGCTGCATACCCATTTCTGGCCTTTTTCAGAATTTCTGGTGCTGTTGCAGATCAGCCTATCCATTGTGGCCGGAGGCTATTTTGCGCTACAGGGCAAGATTACGCTGGGAGAGTTGCTCAGCTTTTTTACCTACGTGGGCATGGTTTCCTGGCCTTTACGGCAGGTAGGCCGTATCCTTTCGCAAATGGGCATGGCTACCGTGGCCATCGAGCGGATCTTTCAGGTACTGTCTGTCAGGCAGGAAGACTATGAACCACAGGGGATTTCTCAACCCAAGCCCTTACGCGGCGACATCGTGTTTGATCATGTCTACTTTAAATACCAGCCCCATACAGAAAAGCATGTACTGCAAGGGATTTCTTTCCGGATCAAAGCCGGAGAAACGGTAGCCTTTGTAGGGCCTGCTGGTTCAGGAAAATCGACTATTATCAACCTGCTGACCCGTTTTTATGATCCGGATGCGGGTACAATATATGTGGACGGTCAGTCCACGCTGATGTATGATAAACCTTTTCTGCGGGACAGGATTGGTTTGGTATTGCAGAAAGCTTTCCTGTTTTCAGCCTCCATCCGTGATAACATTGCCTATGCGGCTCCCGATGCTGATGAGAAAGCAATTTTGGCAGCGGCTGAAATGGCGCAGGCACACATGCTGGAAAACATCCTGGCTCATGGATTTAATACCGTAGTAGGGGAAAAAGGAGTGACACTCTCCGGCGGACAAAAGCAGCGGGTTGCTTTGGCCAGAACGATACTCTCCCATCCGGATATACTCATCCTGGATGATGTGACTTCGGCGGTAGATACAGAAACGGAACGGATCATCTTTGAAAAACTCACGGAAGAAATCCGGCAAAAAACGACCATCATTATTTCTCACCGCATCACTTCCATCCAGCATGCCGACAGAATTTTTGTGCTGGAAAAAGGAAGGATCGTACAGGAGGGCAATCACCGCGAGCTGATGCATCAGCCGGGGTACTATCAGCAGATTCATCAGTTGCAATCCGCATTGGAAGATGAAATTATAGGAGAAACTTAAAAACGCACCCCGTCTGCCTGAAGGCAGCCTCTATTTCTTATAAAAGGGGCAAGGGGAGAGTCTATATAACATTAACAAAAATGAATGCAGTATTAGAAGATGAAGAATTTAGTGGAAAAGGGATGTTATGGCCTTTTCTGAAAAGAATCTTTAAGCACAGTCTGAAATACAAAAAATGGTTCTGGCTCCTGGTATTGTTTACCCTGCTCGATGCCAGCGTGGATGCTGTATTTCCGCTTCTGTGGCTACACTATATCGACCAGCTCATCGCGCCTATGATAGAGCGCCTCCCAGCGAATGGCCTTTATTGGGAAGAGGGCACAAAGGGATTGCTACGATACGGAAGTATCTATGCCGGCGTTATTCTATTTCAGGCCATTACCATCTACGGTATTATTCTGTATACCGGTAGAATACGGGAATATGTATTATATGACCTGCGGAAGGAAATGTTTGACAAGCTGCAACGCCTCTCCTTTTCCTTCTATGACCGTTCTGCCATTGGCTGGCTGATTTCCCGAATTACTTCCGATACGGATCGTATTGCTGAACTGATCTCCTGGGGCTTCATGTCATTTGTCTGGGGCTCTATTATGATCATTTTAAGCTTTATCGTCATGTTTGTGTATAGCTGGAAACTGGCTTTCATTGTGTTACTGACTCTTCCCCTCTTATTTCTGGTATCAGTCAGAATCCGTAGTCTGATCATACGGTATTCGAGGAAGGCCAGAAAGATCAACAGCGAACTGACCGCCAGCTATAATGAGAATCTCAATGGCATTGAGGTCAATAAGTCTACGGTACAGGAGGAGAAAGCGGCTGCCCACTTCAACCAGAAAAGTGAGGCCATGCGCCAATCTTCCTTTAAATCAGCCTTTTACACCGCTACCTACGCACCCATAGTTGTCATGGTGGGCTCTATCGCGGCAGCGTTGGTCATTCTATGGGGAGGTCATCAGGTGGTGGCTGCTGTCACCGGCATTACGCTGGGTACCTGGGCCGCTTTCTTTGGCTATGCCCGCAACATCTTTATGCCCATCTTTGATATTACCCGTTTCTATGCGCTGGCACAGAGTAGTCTTTCAGCAGGAGAACGCATATTTTCTTTAATTGATGAACCGATCCTCATAAAAGATAAGCCAGGCATCACTGATTTTGGTAAGATCAAAGGCGACATTCACTTTCAGCATGTGTATTTCCACTATGCAGCAGACAAGCCCATCTTACAGGATTTTGATTTGCATATCCGGGCTGGGGAGTCTATTGCGTTGGTAGGACCCACCGGGGAAGGCAAGTCTACTATTGCCAGCCTGATTGGCCGCTTTTATGAGCCGGTAGCCGGGAGTATCCTGATTGACGGAGTGGATTACAGGGAACGGACCTTGAAAAGTTTTCGCACTCAGCTGGGTGTGGTGTTACAAACGCCCCATTTGTTTTCCGGCACCGTCACGGACAATATCAGGTATGGCGCGCCACAAGCCACCGCTCCTGAAATGGAGGCAGCCCTTCACCTGATGGGTGCCAGCGACCTGATGGACAAATTGGAAGAGGAAGTCGGAGAAGAAGGCAACCGCCTCTCCACCGGTGAAAAACAACTGATCGCCTTTGCCAGGGTCATCCTGAGAAACCCCGGCATTCTGATTATGGATGAAGCCACTTCGTCGGTAGATACGCTGGCAGAAGCCAGAATACAGCAGGGCATTCAACAATTGATCAAAGGACGTACAGCCATCATTATTGCCCATCGGCTGTCCACCATCAAGCACTGTGATCGTATTCTGGTCATCCAAAAGGGTAAAATAGAAGAGGAAGGAAACCATGCCAGTCTGATCGCTGCCCGGGGCAAATATTATCAACTGTATACCCGGCAGGCACGTCAGGTCGTCAATGATGAAAGAAAAGCTTCCTTCTGAAACTTCCCTTTTCTCATCCATTGATCCCTGGCTCTATTGAACTTACTCCGGTCTGCTGATACGGGTAGTCGGTTGATGCAGTACCGGAAAATTTACGGAATTAGCGATAAAGCACCGTTCATGGGCCTGATGGTGCAATTGCCCGGCCAATGACAATTTGGTTTCATCCGTAATGGTGACCACTGGATGTAAGGTGACTTCCCGGAAATGGCCCCCTCCGTCTTTTCCCTCTTCCATCAGACCGGTCGCATGATCTTCATAGGCGGTCACCACAATCCCGGCATCAGCACACAGATGCAGATACCACAACATATGACAGGTAGAAAGTGATGCCACAAACATTTCCTCCGGATTATACCGGGCAGGATCACCCCGGAAGTGTGGGTCGGAAGAACCGGGAATAATAGGTTTTTGGGCAGCTGAAATCACATGGTCGCGCCGGTATGCCCGGTACGAGGAAGTGCCGGAACCTGTATTGCCTGTCCAGCGTACCTCAATGTGGTAGTGATGGTTCTTCATACGATTGGTCACGGCTCACCGATAAAAAGGTTGAGATCTGTTTGCATCAATTCTCACGACTTCAGAAAGTTTCTTTCGCTCTCTGAGAATGATTAAGGGCATTATTTATATAAATGTTGATCCTTTATATAATCAATACCCTTTCTTTTTAAAAAGGTAATGCCCCATTGGCTTAAAAACGTGAACAAGGGACCGAATGACTTCCCGGTGTCGGTCAAGGAATACTCCACCCGGTAAGGCTTCAAAGACAACACTGATTTACTGATGAGTTGGTCTTTCTCCAATTGTTTTAACTGTTGACTCAACATCTTTTCTGAGATGCCGGGCAGGTTTTCTCTAAGATCGCTAAAGCCCTTTTTTTCTATCTGACAAAGATGGGAAAGGATTAATATTTTCCACTTTCCGCTTATAAAACTCAGACTGACATCTACCGGGCAGGTAAACTCTTTGTTGTTCCATTTAATCATATCGTCATGCGTTGGTAGTGGACTTACCTTTTGGTAAGTTATTGTTTCTCTATATCGGAAGTGATACTTTTATTACAACATACAAATTAATAGGAATGTCATGCCTCATCAACCTCAAAATCCTTCCGTAGAAATCATCAGATACAACATTGCTGTTGAAAAAGCAGAAAGTTTTGTAAACGCTTATGAAGAAGCTGGTAAATTTCTGAAAGACTCACCCTATTGTCTGGGATATCATGTGCTGCATGGGGTGGATGAACCGAACCATTTTATAGAAACCATCTATTGGACTTCCAAAGAAGAGCATCTGAACGGCTTCAGAAAAAGTGCCCAATTTTCAGGTTTCTTCAACCTTGTCAAACCCTACTTTGAGCATATTCAGGAAATGAAACATTATCAACAAACGCCCATTTCTTGGGAAAAATAATATACCAATATTACTCTATGAGCTTTCATATAGGGGGCTGTTCCTTAGCCATTGGCATTATTATTCCATCAGACTAACAGAGGGCCTCCTCTCCCCTAACGTTTCTTAAATTTTTTTGTAGGGTGAAAAGGAAATGCGCCCTAGTGTTAATATTTTTGTCGCTCATGACTATTAAAAACAAGCCATAAACATTGATCCAAAAAAATATGGGAAGAGCATTTGAATATCGCCGTGCATCCAAGGAGAAACGTTGGGATAAGATGTCCAAGTTGTTTCCAAAACTGGCAAAGTCTATTACTGTAGCTGCCAAAGAGGGTGGTACAGACCCTGACATGAATGGTAAGCTGAGAACGGCTATCCAGAATGCGAAGGCACAGAACATGCCGAAGGATAATATTGAAGCGGCTATCAAAAGAGCTGCCGGAAAGGATGCAGATGAGTATGTGGAAGTGAATTACGAAGGCAAAGGACCTCACGGGGTGTTGGTGATTGTGGAATGCGCGACGGACAATCCTACCCGCACGGTAGCCAACGTTAAGTCTTATTTTAACAGGGCTGGCGGATCCATGGTGCCTACAGGCTCTCTGGAATATATGTTTTCCAGAAAAGCTGTTTTTGAGTTCGAAAAACCGGAAGGGTTGGATATTGAAGAACTGGAGCTGTCACTGATAGATGCTGGTCTGGAAGAAATTGAGCTCAACGATGACATGGTGTATGCCTATGCGGATTATACCAATTTTGGCAGTCTTTCTCAGGCCCTGGAAGATCAGCAGATCGAAGTAACCAAAGCCACCTTACAGCGTATTCCCAATACATCCGTGGAATTTTCTGAAGAAGAGCTGGAAGACATTGAGAAAATGCTGGATAAAATCGAGGACGATGATGATATTCAGGCAGTATATACCAACATTGCCTGACATCCTTCACCGAGCAGGTGGCCATTGAGCCATCTGCTGCTTTTCATCGCATAGGGTAGAGAGAGGGCTCACCTCAGCCATCGTTCGGCCTGCCTGCTAAACAGCTACTTTCCCCCCTGTTCCGTTAGCGACATGATGGAGTCATACATGACCCTGAAACAATTGGCTGGGTTGTTGTCGCCTTCCTCACTATCCGTTTCTCTCCCGTAAAATTCATCCAGAAAATTACCCGCATCAGACCAAACCGTTTGTACAATGCCCTGAAAACGTTCTTTCATCTCCGGGGTTGAATGCGCTCTGAATTTCAGCATATCGGCTACCTGTCGGGTCGCATTTTCAGGGGCTCTCCACGGACAGGTAACGACCTGAAGCCCTTTCATGGCAAAATAGACAGGCGTTTGATCCGGACGTTCATAATGCCAGTCGCAGATCATCACATCTTTGGGAATCATATCAATGGCCTGGTGGGTATTGTTCATACTGGCTTCCCACATGCCCAGGCCTGTGGTTTTGCCATCCAGGAGCCTGTCGCCCCAGATCCAGAGCCTGCGATCCTTCTGGGCTAGATGATCTCTGATCTTGGTCACCTCTCCGGCAAACAATTCCGCTTTGTCTTTCCCACTGCATCGCGGACATTTTTCATCGCCAATGTAAAATACCTCATCCATACCAGCATGGAAGGCGTCTGCCTCAAAGACATCACAGATCTCATCTACCAGGGCAAAAACCACCTCATGTACTTCCGGATGCAGCGGACAATAACTTTTGCAATAAAGACTGTCTTTATTAGGCCATTCATATTGTTCAGGCACTTTGACGTGGGGTGTTTCATCAAACTCAGGATAGACACTGAGCAAATTACCTGTTTCGCTCGCCCAGGATTGATGCCCCAGCAGGTTGATCTGAGGTATCAACTGAATCTGGTTGTTTTTACAGACCTGTACCAGTTTTTTTACCTCTTCCTGAGAAAGGGCTGCACTATCCCTGAGTTCGGGGTGTGAGGTAAACTGATAATTATAGTCGACCCGTAAGATCAGGGTGTTGACACGGCGAGGCACCAGCTCTTCATTGATAAATTTCAGAAACTCTGTTAATTCATCCGACCTGGGGGCCGCAATACAAAATCCCCTGATGGGCAGCAAACTATCGAGCGGTAGTAAAGTCTCCGGTGGCAGGGTGAAATTTTTTCCCTGAGTAGCAGGAAGCCCTAGGCCTATCAACAACAGTGTAAAAATAAATTTCCACATCGTAAAGGTTATATTTTCCTATGAAGATATTGAGAACTTGCAAAGCAAACAAGGCTTCTGAAAAATAGCTCCGTCACTTCCTGTAAGCTGGGAAAAGTCATTCCCGGGCTTTTTCCAACAATAGTTTCACCAGCTTGGGTAACCCTGTACTGGCTGGTTCCTGATAGGTTTTCATGCCGGGGCGATAAGGGTATGGGGGCGTATTAGGGTCCACTATATACACGGGCACCTCATCGCCCACATAATATAACAGGCTGGCAGCCGGATATACCTGCAATGAAGTGCCTACCACGATGAAAACATCCGCGGATAAGGCTTCCCCAAAAGCCACTTCTATCATGGGTACCAGTTCTCCAAACCATACGATGTGCGGACGAAGCTGAGAACCCTTTTCGCACACATCTCCTAACTTCAACTCCCCTCCTTCTATGTTATAGATTAGCGTTTCGTCCACCGTACTGCGACATTTGCTTAATTCCCCATGCAAATGGATGACATGGGTGGAGCCAGCTTTTTCATGCAGATTGTCTACGTTCTGGGTAACAATTACAACTTCATAATACTCTTCCAGTGCTACCAGAGAAAGATGTCCGGAATTGGGTTGTGCCGTATAGGCCGCTTTCCTTCTTTGGTTATAAAAATCGAGTACCAGCGCTGGATTTTTAGCCCATCCTTCCGGGGTAGCCACCTCCATCACATCATACCCCTCCCATAGTCCCCCGGCATCCCTGAAAGTAGGAATACCACTCTCCGCACTAATTCCTGAACCAGATAATACCACTATTTTTTTCATTTGAATAATATATTTATAGTAAAGTTCGGCGTGCCGATCTAACCCTGTGTAGTCGAAAGAAACTTTAAAGGAACAGTCCATCCGTGCTGTGAACCTTCGCTTCGTTCTTCCGTTTGTGCTAAATATAAAATAATTTCTAAATTGCCTGGTACTAACCGGCTGTTACTTTTTTCTGCCTCTTTATTCAACCGTTGCTACTTTATCTATGCCTGTTAAAACTTCCAAAAGAAAAAAGAGAAATCCTATCGTTGTCATTTTGATTCTGGTAGGCGTTGTCATCGTAGGTTTGTTTATAGCCAAGCAAGCAGGTTGGATTGGCGGTGAGGAAACCATTGCCGTCACTTTCGCCACTGCCGAAAAACGCACCATTATTGAGCGTGTCAGTGCCTCCGGTACGGTACAACCAGAAACCGAAGTAAAAATTTCTCCTGAAGTGCCCGGAGAGATCACTGAACTCAATGTGGAGGAAGGTGATTCTGTGGTACAGGGACAACTACTCATCCGGATCCGGCCAGATAACTTTGAATCTGCCGTTTCCAGAGTACTGGCCACTTTGAATCAGCAAAAAGCCAACCTGGCCCAGTCAGAAGCCCTGGCAGCCAGTGCACAGGCACAGCTGATCCAGCTCAAAGCTGCCTACGATAGAAACAAAGGGCTCTACGAACAGGGTGTGATATCTGATGCTGATTTTGAAGTAGCAGAAAGCAATTACCAGGTAGCCCAGGAAGACCTGAAATCCAGGCAGCAGAATGTAGAAGCTGCTCGTTATGCGGTGCAAAGTGCTCAGGCTTCTGTACGGGAAGCGCAGGAGAATTTATCCCTGACCAATATCTATGCTCCGGTGAGTGGAACAGTTTCCAAACTCAGTGTAGAAAAAGGTGAACGGGTCGTTGGAACCTCACAGATGGCCGGCACGGAAATGCTACGCATTGCGGATTTAAGCCAGATGGAAGTGCGCGTGGATGTCAATGAAAACGACATCGTCAGGGTGTCATTAGGAGATACGGCTATGATTGATGTAGATGCCTACAGTTACTTAAATAAAGAGTTTAAAGGAATTGTGACTGCCATCGCCAATACTGCCAATGAAAAAGTGACGGATGAAGCCGTTACGGAATTTGAAGTCAGGATTCGTCTACTCAGCGAATCGTATCAGGATTTAATTCAACAGAGAGGACGTTATCCATTTCGTCCGGGCATGACAGCTAGTGTCGATATTATTACACAGCAAAAAGAAAATGCTTTGGCCGTCCCGCTGGCCTCAGTCACTACCCGTCCAAAAGATGAACAGGACAGCACACTTACCTTTGGCCAACAGGAAGCTTTGATAGAAGTAGTTTTCAAAAAAGCGTCGGATGAATCGGTAACACAAGTGGAGGTCACCACCGGTATAAGCGATTATGAGAACATCGAAATTTTATCCGGATTGGAAGCCGGGGATGTGGTTGTCGCTGGTCCCTACCTTGCGGTATCCAAACAACTAAAAGATGAGAGTAAGGTCGTTGCCACGGAAGGCAGAAGGAACAGAGGGAATAATGCTAATGAATAGTTTTGGGTTCTAAGTTCTATGTTCTGAGTTGATAATTTTGTGTAAAATAAAAGTAGCAATCAGTCCTTTAAGCCTTCAATCCATCAGTCCTTCAGTTATTTAATCCTTCAGTCCTTTAATCCTTCCTATATTTAACATTTTTATTTCCTGCTTGAGATACAAAAAAAATCGCCCTATATTCAGGCAAAACGAAGAAAAATATTGATATGAACGCCAAAACAAGACTACAACTTTCCACTATGATGTTCCTTGAGTATATCGTCTGGGGCGCTTGGTACGTAACCCTGGGAACATATCTGGGAACTACCCTAAAATTCGAAGGAACTCAGATTGGTTTAGCCTATAGTGCTTTCGCCATAGCAGCCATGATTTCTCCTTTTTTTGTAGGGATGGTTGCCGACCGTTTTTTTCCCACAGAAAGGGTTCTGGGTGTACTCCATCTGCTGGGCGCAGTGCTATTGTATATTTTGGCCCAAATGAAGGATTTTGGTGGTTTCTATCCGGTGATTATTGCCTACACCTTGTGCTTTATGCCTACCATTGCCCTGACCAACTCACTCTCTTTTCAGCATATGGAAAACCCCGGGAAGCAATTTCCTGGCGTCAGAGTGTTAGGCACAATTAGTTGGATCATCATTGGCGTAATAATAGGGTACCTTAGCATAGAAGCCCAGGCCACGCCGATTCTGATTGCCGCAGGTGCTTCTGTAGTGATGGGCTTATACAGTTTTACCTTGCCCCACACCCCGCCAAAAAATAAAGGGCAAAAAGCAACTGTCAGTGAAGTAATCGGATTAGATGCCCTGAAACTGCTAAAGGAACGTTCGTTCGCAGTACTCTTTATTTCTTCCATGCTTATTTGTATTCCTTTATCCTTTTATTACAGCTTTGCCAATCTTTTTCTCAACAACATAGGGGTGGAAAATGCAGCAGGAAAAATGACCCTCGGTCAGGGTTCTGAAATCTTATTTCTGCTGCTCATGCCTTTTTTCTTCAAACGCCTGGGCTATAAAAAAATGCTCATGGTGGGGATGGCCGCCTGGGCTGCCCGATATGCCCTTTTCATGTATGGCAATCCCACGGAACTGGTCTGGATGCTGTACGGAGGCATAATCCTGCATGGAATCTGTTATGATTTTTTCTTTGTGACCGGCCAGATTTATGTAGACGAAAAAGCCCCTGCCAACGTAAAAAGCTCAGCCCAGGGTTTAATCACCTTTGCTACGTATGGGGTAGGCATGTTCATTGGCTCCTGGTTGTCTGGTGTTATTGTGGAAATGTATACGACCACCATAGGTGAGGGTATAGCCTATTCCTGGAGAGATATCTGGCTGGTGCCTGCCTTACTCTCAGTAGGCGTATTGGTTGTCTTTACTATTTTCTTCAAAGAGAAAAAAGCGGTTCGCGCTACACCTGTCAGCACAGAAGGAGCCACAGTAGCGGATAGATCCAAAACCAAGCCAGCTGTTTGATTTGAAAATAATGTACCATAATGCCTGATTGGTTTTTCACAACTGATCGGGCATTATTTTACCCATCACTACCGAAAAAGCTATTCGAGTATCACTTTTCTGCCAGCGTGAATCAATACAATAAAGTGCCTTCTCATCAGTTTAAAATTGTCGTATTCTCAGTGGAATTTCCAATATATTATTTTCTTATATTTGGGAATATTCTGAAACTAAATTGTAATTAAAAGTGAAAAATTTATCTTTAATCCTGAATGGAGTATTAGCAGTTGCCGTCATTTATCTATATATTTTACACTTCAGCGGTGGCAGCTCGGCGGCAAATAATCAGTCTGATGTAGGGGGCTTTTTATCCAGTGGACCCATTCCTAAAATTGCATACGTAAATTCTGACACTTTACTGGCTAACTACGAATATTTTAAGGATAAGCAAACCGAGCTGGAAGGAAAAGCCACCAAGTTGCAGGCGGAATATGAAAATCGAGCAAAAGGTTTACAAAATGAAATAAACTCATTTCAGCGAACAGCCGGACAAATGACGATGAACCAGGCCCGTGCGGTGGAAGAAGATCTGCGGAAGAAACAACAGAATCTCTTACAATACCAGCAGAATTTAAGCTCTCAGATGATGGAAGAAGAGAATAAAGTCAATGAAGAACTATACCAGAACGTTTCCAACTATCTGGAGCAGTATGGCAAAAACAAAGACCTGAAAATTGTGCTTACCTATACCAAGGGTAGTGGAGTATTGTATGCCGATGATAGTCTGGATATTACCCGGGAAATACTAACTGCGCTCAATGAACAGTATAAAAACCCTGCAACGGTAGAAAAAGACAGTGTTCAGGCAGACACAACCACGGCTAAAAAATAGAAGGGCCCTGGGCTTTCATCATACATGTAACGGGGATGACGAGAAGAACGATGCCTGCTTTTGAAGAACAGTTGGAAAGCATTGCCGATGGACTAGCCGAACAACAATATGCTGTCACAGATCATTTTCTATCCGATGAGCTAACCTTTCAGCTCCTGAACAGGTTGCAACAAATCCGTGAGGAAGGTGAACTCAAAAAAGCAGGTATCGGCAAACATCAGCAGTTCCAGGTGGATAACACCATTCGAGGCGATTATATCAAGTGGATTGATCCTGGGACTGCAAAACAAATTACCCAGCACTTTCTGGAAAAGATGCAGGCTATCAAAGATTATCTGAACCAGACCTGCTTTTTAGGGCTCAAGGATTATGAATCACATTTTGCTGTTTACCCGCCGGGTACATTCTATAAAAGACATGCCGATCGCTTTCAGCAAAATCCGCACAGAATCATTTCCTGCGTCTTCTATCTGAACCCCGGTTGGACTGCCCAGGATGGTGGCATCCTTAGACTTTATCTTGATGAAGGTCAAACCAAGGATATTGTGCCCATAGCAGGTCGGCTGGCCTGTTTCCGGAGTGAGATTGAGCATGAGGTCTTACCTGCCCATAAAACACGCTATAGCATTACGGGATGGATGCTGGACCAGATTGGTTCCCTGACTTTTTTGTAGTTGATATAAGTTCTGAGTTCTAAGTTCTGGGTACTGGGTTCTTTGTTTTGAGTTGTGTGTTTTGTGTAAACATCAAACATTGACATTCGCTAATTTAATTTGTCTTGTGGAAGTGATCTTGTAGGGCCAACCTGGCAGCATGATAGCCACACATACCATGAACGCCACCCCCCGGAGGTGTGGAAGAAGAGCAGATATACACCTGTTTCAGTGAGGTTCTATAGGGACGCAACCGCCAGGTAGGTCTGGTAAACAGTTGTGTGATGGTCTGCGCCCCACCATTGATATCTCCGCCTATGTAGTTGGCGTTAAAAGCCTCTACCTGTTGCGTATTCATGGTGTGTCTGGCTAGAATGGTATCCCCAAATCCTGGAGCAAAGCGCTCTACCTGTTGTTCAATGGCTTTTGTCATATCCTGTTGTGAGTAACGAGGCACATGACAATAGGCCCAGGCTGTATGTTTCCCGGCGGGTGCCCTTGAGGGGTCAAAGGGCGTTTGATGCACCAGCAATACAAAGGGCTTTTCCGGATGCTGATGCTGCCATATCATTTTTTCGGATCGTGCTATTTCTTCCATCGTACCGCCTATATGGATAGTAGCAGCCCTCAAACAAGCCGGATTCCGAAAGGGGATAGGGTCACTGAGTGCCCAGTCAATTTTAAAAATCCCTTGCCCATACTGAAAGTGTTGTAGTTGCTTTCGGTACCAGACGTTAAAGGAAAGCCCTTCAATGGCCAAAAGTTGAGCGGGCGTTAAGTCAAACAATACCACCTTGCAATCGGGTATATCTTTGGTAGAAGTTACCTTTTTTCCGGTTTCTACTACCCCCCCTAATGATTTAAAATACTGATCCAAGGCCTGGGTAATAGATTGAGCCCCTCCTTTCGGAAAAGGCCATCCCACTACATGCCCTAAGGCACCCAAAACCATTGCGACCCCGGAAGAAACCATTTTGTGTAAGGGCAGCATGCTATGAGCAGCCAATCCTGCCCATAATGCTTTTGCAGGTTCCGCCTGGAAAAAACGACGCGACAGTCCTTCAGCAGACTGTATCGCTTTGAGTCCAAACCGCAACATAGGCAGGGGATGGCGGGGCCAGGTAAGCGGGCCCAAAAAATCAGGCGCGATTTTATCCCAATGGTCTACGGCATGCTTCATAAGCCCGACATATGCCGAAGCATCCTGCCCTAATTGAAGGGCCGTTTCTTCCACCGACCTTTTCAACAGTATGGTTTCTCCATGATCCAAAGGATGGGCCAACGCTTCAGGAGGATAGATCCATTCCAGCCCGAACTGATCCAGCGGCAGCTTGCGGAAGAAAGGTGAACTCACCCCCAGAGGATGTATGGCTGATCCCACATCGTGCACGAAACCAGGAAGTGTCAAAGGAGCAGAGCGGGCACCGCCTCCTACAGTCTTTGAAGCCTCCAGCATCAGCACCGACACCCCCTGTTGCTGCAAGGTGATGGCTGCCGCATAGCCATTAGGACCTGTACCGACCACCACCGCATCAAAGGCATTCATAGAGACTGAAGATCAATGCAGTGATGGATTCACTTTCAAAAATTTTAAAAAGAATGACACTTATCATGAAAATAAATTGTAATAACTATGAGTTTAACAGTCATAACGTCACCTTGTTGGATTTATCCTTTTGGTGAATCAAAATGGTTGAGGTAGCTATAAAAATATTATTATTATTTTTATTTGCTATATGGCACAACGCAGAAAATCTATGAAATTATAACCTGTTTTTACTTTAATCAGTTAAAATTCATAGAGAATATACTAGTGCTCATTGTGTAAACAAGTGGACGTTTTTAAATAAAGTTTAACGAAAAATTAATATTGATAATGAAGAATAATGTTCTTACAGCGCTTTTCGCAGCCATTATTGGTAGCTTAATCACGCTGGCTGCCTATTACTTTATATTAAAAGACCAGGTGAAGACCGTCAGGGTGGAATCAGCCGCTTCTCCTGCCTATAACGCCAGTTATTTCAGCACAGCCAAAGAGGCAGCAGAAGCTCCATTTGATTTCACTTTTGCCGCAGAAAAAGTTACGCCTTCGGTGGTTCATATTACCAGTACACAACAAGCTACCGCCCGCAGCGAACAGTACCAGCAAATTCCTGAGTTTTTCAGAGAGTTTTTTGGTGACAGGTTTCAGGGAGCTCCTGAACAGGGTCCCAGAGTGGGTGTGGGTTCCGGTGTTATCATCAGTACAGACGGTTATATTGTTACCAATAACCACGTAGTAGCCAATGCCGATGAACTGGATGTAGTGTTAACAGACAACCGTCGTTACCGTGCCAATGTGGTGGGGACAGATCCTACGACAGACCTGGCATTGCTTAAAATAGATGAGGAAGACCTACCCTATTTGTCATTGGCCAATTCAGATGATCTGAAAGTAGGTCAGTGGGTGATGGCTGCCGGTAACCCTTTCGGTTATTTGAACTCTACAGTCACTTCCGGAATCATTAGTGCATTGGGTCGTAATATCAATATTTTACAAGATCAGTATGCCATAGAATCTTTTATCCAGACTGATGCGGCCGTCAACCCTGGCAACAGTGGTGGTGCCTTGGTGAATATCAATGGAGATCTGATAGGAATTAACACAGCCATTGCCAGTCCTACCGGTGCGTATACAGGGTATGCTTTTGCCGTTCCTTCTAATATCGTTAAAAAGGTAGTAGAAGACCTGAAAGACTACGGAACTGTACAAAGAGGATTCTTAGGCGTCATGATTAGAGAGGTGGATGCCACCGTCGCAGAAGAAAATAACCTGGATTTCACCCGGGGTGTCTTAGTGGATAGTGTGATTGCTGATGGTTCTGCCATCGCAGCAGGCATTGAAGAAGGTGACGTAATTATTAAGGTGGATGAAAGAACGGTTAATACAACTTCTGATTTGCTTTCCTACATTGGCCGGAAGCGTCCTGGGGATCAGGTAGATGTCACTATCATTCGTGATGGCAAAGAAAACAGCTTCAACATGACCTTAAAGGCCAGAGACGGCTCTACAGAATTAGCTGCCCGTGAAAGAAGCACTGCTTTTGAAGAACTGGGCGCTGAATTTCAGAATCTAACCAAAGAAGAAGCACAGGAACTGAATCTTTCCGGTGGGGTGAAAGTTACCCGGACTTATCCTGGTAAACTTAGACAACAGGGTGTTCGACCTGGTTTTATCATCACAGGGATTGCCAACAAACCTGTCAGGTCTATAGAGGATCTGAGTGAAGTGGTAGAAGGAGAAAAAGGAGGCGTCCTGATTGAGGGTGTTTATCCGGATGCCCCAGGAGAAGTTCAATATTATGGAATCGGATTGTAACTCCTGAATAGGAAGTATTGAATAAAGGAAAGCCTCCACAAGGGAGGCTTTTTTCATTTCTTTAGCACAGCAAATAGTCTATGATTAGTTTTCAATAGCGATCATCTTCATCGTCCAGATCCAGGTCATCTTCTTCGTCAAAAGAAAAGTCATCATCAAAATCGTCGTCGAATCGACCTGATTTTTTGTACCTTCCTCCCCCCTCATCAAAATCATCGAAATCCCCAAAATCGTCGTCATCATCGTCAAAGTTCATTTGTTCGGAGGCAGAAGACAACATATCCCGGAAGGCAGGCAGGTCACCGCTGATCACATTCCAGACAGGCCGGTAATCCATTTCTACATGTTCGTCAAATTTAGCCCTTTTCAACGACTCCAGCACTCGCATGTCCACATCAGAAAACTGGCTCACAAATTCGTCGGAAAGCAAAGTAGCGGCCTCTCCTATTTCCTGTAAATTGCTGACAACAGACAGGCGCACTTCTTCCTCATTCGAAAAATCTTCATAGGTCATGCCTTCCACATAACCTTCTATTTCATTGATACAATTGATAATATTGTTTACATGGATTTCGTCTTCTTCTCTCATGATTGAACACCATTAAAAAATTGAGAATTATTTCTAAAATTAATTTTTACACTCTAGAACGGGATAGACTACAATATGTTTTTATTCATGAACACTTTCAAAACCTTCGTCAATCATCAGGTTATTGCCATCAGCCTGGCCTACGGCCAGCTCATCACAACGCTCATTTTCCGGGATACCAGAATGCCCCTTGATCCAGCTGATTTCTATATCGTGTTTTTTGTAGAGCTCAATAAATTTGCGCCACAGATCTTCGTTCTTTTTGTCTTTAAACTGCTTCCTTTCCCAGGTCCAGATCCAGCCGCGGTTTACCGCATCTACTACATATTGTGAATCGGAATAAATTTGGATTTTCATTCCGTTTTTTTTAATGGCTTCCAGTCCGGCGATCACGGCCATTAACTCCATACGGTTATTCGTAGTCAGACGGTAGCCTGCAGACAACTCTTTTCTATGGTTCTTGTACAGTAACACAGTGCCATACCCTCCCCGGCCGGGATTGCCGCGTGAAGCACCATCCGTATACATAATAATCATCAGGTAAATTGACTTTTGACAAGTTTAATGGCAATCGACAACAAAATAATGCCAAAAACTTTTCTCAGAATATTGAATCCAGCCTTGCCAATTTTCCTTTCCAGCCAGGCAGAGGATTTCAGTACAATATACACCAAAATAAGATTAATTACGATACCCACCAAAATATTTGGATAAGTATACGCCGCCCTCAATGAAATCAATGTTGTCATGGTTCCTGCCCCGGCAATGAGCGGAAAGGCCAGGGGTACGATGGACGTGTGGGGACCGCTATCCGGATCCGGTTTGAATATTTCTATTCCCAACACCATCTCCATGCCTATGAAAAACATCACCAGCGCCCCGGCGATGGCAAAGGAAGCGACATCCAGGCCAAACAGCGCCAGGATAGATTCTCCCAAAAACAAAAATGCCAGCATGATGATCCCGGCGGCAATGGTCGCCTTGCCCGACTCTATCGTGCCACTCTTTTTACGAAGGTCAATGATGATGGGAATGCCTCCTACGATGTCTATTACTGAAAAAAGTATAAGCGTTACTGAAAGTATTTCCTTCAAGCTAAACATAATTTGCTGTTAAAAATGTCGCGAATTTACACCAGTATTGCCACGATCAAAAGGGATGGTAAGATTATATGCAAAGAAAAACAAATCGGATTACAGGTAGGACTACTTTATCGATGGCTGAGCGGATCACCGAAATTCCTGTAGAAAAGTGCGCAGTTTTTCTATTTCATAGGTTTCAATGGCTGGAAAATTAGCAATTCGGAAGGTAGTGGTTTTCCAGATGCCGTAGCCATTACCTAATATGATTCCTGCCTTCCTGGCAGACTCTTTGAGCTGAAGAATCACTTCCGGCAAAGCTTCCACGGCAATCACCGTTTGAGAGCGCACCGCTGCATTTTTGATGAGTAAGGAAGCGTAGGGCAATGCCTGCAAGTCCTGCATCCACCGGGTGTACCTTTCCTGAATCGTTTGGGCGGTTTGCTCAATACCTTCTCTGTTTTCCAAAGTACGCATGAGCAGGTAAATGTTCAGCACATTGGGTGTATGGGTCGTTTGCCAGCTTTGCATATGGTGAATCATGCTGGTCAGGCTGTTATAATGCCTGTTTTCGCCCAAGGTATTGGCCTGCCGGATGGCAGCGGGAGAACAAATCAGCAGGGCCATGCCGGCGGGTAGCCCAAAGCATTTTTGAACGGAAGCGAACCATACATCGGCCAGCGACAGGTCAAGGTGAGCCCCTGCCATAGAGGAGGTCGCATCTACGGCGATCAGACGTTGCGGATGTAGTTGCCGTATGGATTTCAGAATTTCCATATCCACTGCTGTCCCGTTAGAAGTTTCATTATGGGTGAGGGCCAACAGTTCCACCTCGGCTGGCACCTGCCATAGGTTAGGATTCAGTTTTTCCTCCTGCCCAAAAGAAAAACCATGGGCAGCAGGCTGCAACTTCCGGGCATAATCATACCATTTTTCTCCGAAAGCCCCATTATACACATGAAAAGAGGCGTGCTGTACCAGCGACTGGCTGATGATTTCCCAGCATTCGGTGGCGGAAGAGACGAAAAAAACCTGATAAGATTCAGGGATGTTCAATCGCTGTTTCAGCAGTTGTATGGTGCGTGCCGACATGGCTACAAACTCCTCGCTCCTGTGATTGATGCTCAGCAGCCCCTGCTGTTGGGCTTCCAATACGTATTGCGGAATCTGAGGATATACTTTGGAAGGGCCTGGGTAAAAAGAAATCATGAATGTTGTGTTCTTGCAAAATACTCTAAAGCCAGACGATATCCTGGCAAGCCAAAACCTACGATGACACCGGCACAATGTTTACTGATAAAGCTATGGTGGCGAAAGGCTTCCCGGGCATAGACATTGGAAATATGCACTTCTACCACCGGAGTTTTGATCGCCGCAATCGCATCTCCCAGGGCGACAGACGTATGGGTATAAGCAGCAGCGTTGAGCACAATACCATCATAGGAGAAACCGACCTCGTGTAACTTATCTACCAAAGCCCCTTCATGATTGGACTGAAAATACTCCAGGGAAAGAGACGCATACTCTTTCTTCAATGTGTCGAAAAAAGCATCAAAACTTTCAGAGCCATAGATACCTGGTTCTCTGACACCCAGCAAATTCAGATTAGGACCGTGGATAATGATAATCTTCATGTGCCAAAGTTAAAAAAAATAAGATGTGGAGAAACGATGACCCTGCCTGTTTTTCCATGTGAACCATGGCTGGGAGTAAAAATTCTTCCCTTCAATTTCTCTTCCGACTTTATGATTTATGTGTTGAAAAAATTAAATTTAAGGAGCTATGAAAGACTGGACCTCCTATATTCAAGAGTTTGCCGATTATCTGAAACTGGAACGTTCCCTTTCAGAAAACTCTCTGAAAGCCTACACGAGCGATATTGACAAACTACAGCAATTTATAGATCTCTCCGGGCTGGACCTGTCCCCTGTGGAGATAGAAAGAAAGCATCTGCAGGATTTCCTGATTTACATTTATGATCTGGGATTGAGCCCAGCCTCACAGGCCCGCATTCTGGCCGGGATCAAGGCTTTCTATAAATTTATGTTGTACCAGGATCTTATTCCGGAAGACCCCTCGTTGCTGTTGGAAGGCCCTAAGCTGGATAAAAAACTGCCGGAAACCCTTCATTTCCACGAGATTGATCAGATGTTGCGGTCCATAGACCTCTCCACCGCGGAGGGCATTCGCAACCGTGCCATTCTGGAAACCCTGTACAGTTCAGGGATGCGGGTTTCCGAGCTGACCGAACTCAAATTGAGTAATCTGTTTGTCGACATCGGTTTCCTGAGGGTGACAGGCAAAGGAAACAAGGAAAGAATTGTGCCGGTCGGTAAAGATGCCCTCAAGTATATACAGATGTACCTCCAGCATGTACGCAACCATATGGAAATCAAACCCGGGCATGAAAATTATATTTTCCTGAACCGGAGGGGTAAAAAACTCTCCCGCGTGATGATCTTTTATATCGTGAAAGAGGCAGCCGCTGCCGTAGGGATTACGGAAGTGAGCCCACATACTTTTCGTCATTCTTTTGCTACACACCTGATAGAAGGCGGGGCCGATCTTCGGGCTGTTCAGGATATGCTAGGCCATGTTTCTATCACAACCACAGAGATTTATACCCACCTGGACCGGGACTATCTCCGGCAGGTTATTGCGGAATGCCATCCCCGCTCTAAAAAACCTATTGCCGATGACTGAGCATCAGCTATGCAAAATCTCAGAAGAATGCTATACCTTGCAGTGAAAACATTTCTGTTCGTATATACTTTTTCGTTTGTTAATCAGATAGACCGTGTATAAAGCTATTGTCAGACCCTTACTTTTTTTGTTCAAACCAGAAACGGCCCATCACCTCACCACAGCCTTACTCAAGCTGTTCTATAAACTTCCGGGTGCCAAAGCTTTGCTGCATCGCTTTTTTCACTATGAAGACCCTTCGCTAGCCAGGACTGTCCTGGGACTACGCTTTCCCAACCCCATCGGGCTGGCCGCCGGATTTGATAAAAATGCCAGGCTCGTCGATGAGATGGCCGCCCTTGGTTTCGGATTTGTAGAAATCGGTACGCTCACCCCTGAGCCACAGAAAGGAAATCCTACTCCTCGTTTATTCAGGTTGAGAGAAGACAAAAGTCTGGTCAACCGTATGGGTTTTAACAATGAAGGCGTGGCAGCAGCAGTGGCACGGCTCAGAAAAAGAAAATCTGCTATTGTGGTGGGCGGAAACATCGGCAAAAATAAAATAACGCCCAACGAAAAGGCTATCGACGATTATGAAGCCTGTTTTCATGCCCTCTATGAAGTGGTAGATTATTTTACCGTCAACGTCAGTTCGCCCAACACCCCTGATCTGCGGGCCTTACAGGAGAAAGAACCTTTGAAACATTTGCTGCTCCATCTGAAAAACCTGAATCAGCAAAAGCCGAAACCAAAGCCTATCGTCCTGAAAATCGCTCCCGATTTGAATAACCATCAGCTGGACGATATAATAGATATCTGTTTGGAAATCGGCATAGACGGTATCATTGCCACCAACACTACCATTGAAAGAGAGGGATTAAAAACCCAAAAAGAAAAGATAAAAGAGATAGGGGCCGGTGGCTTAAGCGGACGCGCCATCAGAAAACGTTCTACCGAAGTGATCCGTTATCTTCATCAAAAATCGGGGGGGCATCTTCCTATCATTGGAGTGGGTGGTATTTTCACGCCGCAGGACGCATTGGAAAAACTGGAAGCAGGCGCCAGTCTGCTCCAGGTCTATACCGGCTACATCTATGAGGGCCCGTCCATGCTCAAAAAAATCAATATGGCATTGGTCCGCCAGCCACTCCAGGAGCAAACCTCCTTCTAACCTCAGGAACTTGTATCTGATACAGGCGAAAGCCTTTCTGTTGAACAAGGGGATGAAGCTTTTCCAGTGAAATCCGACCTTCTAACAACCTATTCAACGCTTCCGCTTGATCCGGAAACAGATGGTGTTGATATACCAAGAGAAAAACCTGAGAATAACGATCCATTTTAGAAGCTATCGCTTCATCTCCAAAATCAGTACTGGCAGGGTGTATCTGGTAATCAAACAAATGCGGCAGATGGGTACTGGTTAAGTAATCAGTGATGACCAAGGCATCCTGCAATAGGGGCTGCTGCGTGAACAGCGCTTCCTTCATGGCTCTATACGACGTGGCAGGAGGTTTTTGCATACTATAGACCGGGTGAATGAAAAGGATGATCAGAAAAAAGAGGTAGCCTGTCTTTTGAGAAACCTTCCAGACTTTCCATCGGGCATTGATAAATACAACACCAAAAAAACCGGTCAATAAAAGGTAGAGCAGCATTTGATTTCCTATCTGGAGGAGCCATGAAACGATGGTCACCAATGCAAACAGGCAGGCATACATGCCGGCATGATCGTTCAGCTTCCAGAGGCGTTTTCCTCCTAACAGCGCCAAAGGCGGCACTATCAGTAATAAATGACGGGCAAATAAAGCGATAGGATTGTAATAGCGAAGGGAGGTACTGCCAAACCAGAAGAAAAACAGGATGATCAGCGTATAGCCTACCCAATACCGTTCTTCTTTTGCGTAGACAAACCACCGCCCTCTTTTCCATCCGCCTAAAGCCGGAAAAGCCAGTACCAGCACTATGATCATACCGGAGTACATAAACATGACAAAAGGTTCGTAGCTTAACCTCTTCAGCAAAGCCCAACCATCTTTGTCAAAGTAGCTGTTTGGGGAAACATAATGTCCATTAAAAATAGCTTCGAAGCGATAAAACAGGTCCCCGAATAGCGTATAATAAAAAACGCCTGCGCCTAACACAGAAAGGATGGCAGCGATCAGTGCTGTCTTCCAAAAGAGCAGATTTTTCTGATGGATCAGATCATACACCCATACACTGAAAAAGAAAGGAAGTGTATAAAATACAGTCACTTTTGCCAGAAAGGCTATCCAGAGCGAAAGTATAAACAAAAAGGCGTATAGGCCTGGCCTGCTCACCGTCTCGGTCCTAACTTTCCATAGTAAAATTGCAGCTGTAAAAGTAGCCGCACATACCAGTCCATCCGGGTAGAGTTTATTAGAGAAGAAAACCACATAGAAGTCCAGGCCAAACAGTGCAGCCATCAGCAGGGCTATCCACGCATGGCGCTTGTACCAAACCCAAAATAAGAGATTTAGGGTAAACAAAGTCCATAACAGCGGTGGCAGGTTGGTGGTCCAGTCACTGTAACCCAACAGTTTATAGATCAGAGCGGTAAAGCTGATGACTGCCACCCGATGGGAAAACAAACTGGCATCCAGCTGAAAATTACCCTGGCTCATGTGGTAGGCATATTTGGCATAACCCAAATCATCATAGAAGTCATAGCCTTCGAAACCGAAATACCAGAACCCAATGATAATCACATGAATCAGGGCTAAGAAACATAGCGTTGATTGTTTGCTAAAAAGAAAAGAAGCCAGCAAATTTGAAAGGTTTGTCTATGGTTACGGTATAAGAAATCAAAAAAGTAGAGATGCAAATTTTTTACCAGCCTTTATTGCCCCAACATCATTTTTTTCTGGATGCGGAAGAATCCCGCCATTGTGTGAAAGTTTTAAGAAAAAAAGAAGGAGACAGGATCATGGTGGTAGATGGCTTAGGAACCTTTTATCACGTTCGGATTCAACAGGCAGATCCCCGGCAGTGTACTTTTACCGTAGTAGAAAGCACGAAAGTAAACAATAAACACTTTTCTATCCATATAGCCATTGCGCCCACTAAAAATGCGGATCGTCTGGAATGGTTTGTCGAAAAAGCTGTTGAATTAGGGATAGACGACATCAGTTTGATCATCAGTGAAAATACCGAACGAAAAAAACTGAAGACAGACCGGCTGGAACGAAAAGCTGTCAGCGCCATGAAGCAGTCGATCAAGGCGACCTTACCCCGTATTCATACGCCGGTTCCTTTTCAATCTTTTGTGCAACAGCATAGTGCTGATCTACAAAAATATCTGGCCTATGTATCAGACACCCCTATCCCTCATTTGATGCAGGCAGCTTCTCCCTCCGGTGCCTACCTGGTACTGATTGGTCCGGAAGGTGATTTTACCCCGGAGGAAGTCCAACAGGTACAGGAAATCGGATTTCAGACGGTGAGTCTGGGTCCCTACCGCCTCCGTACGGAAACGGCTGGCCTGGCTGCCTGTCATATCCTGAACCTCTTGAACGAGAACGTCTTATGAAGGCAGTTGATCATAATTCATCGCCACTTTTACCAGACTCCGACTCTCTTCCAGTATCCTCTTATTGTGCTCAATAAGCTCTTTCACGTTCTCCTATGCTGCCCAAAAATTCTCAGCAGCTCTTTCTTGGTGGGGTAAACACTGGTCAATTATTTTATTATCCAGCAATGGAGTATGCAGACTGATCAATGAGAATACTTTCAAAGCGATCAGTTTAATTTCCCGAAAAATTAGGTTTTCTTTTTTCCAGAAAAGCCCGGATTCCTTCCTGATGGTCTTTGGTGGCTGCTGCAATATCCTGCCACTGGGCTTCGTATTCCAGCATTTCTTCCAAAGGTTTTTGCAGCGATTGGTTCAGCAGCCGTTTCATCAATCCTATAGCCACTGTAGGCGCTTTCAGATAATACGCTACAAACTGTTGAACAGTATCGTCCAACTGCGTGACTGGCACAACACGATTTACCATGCCAAAGTCATAAGCTTCCTGTGCACTGATTCTAGTACCCATTGTTGCCAGTTCGAAAGCCCTGAGACTGCCTACCAATCTTGGTAGAAAATAGGTTGAGCCAGAATCCATGATCAAACCGATGCCTACAAACAGCTCTGAAAGGGAAGCTTCTTCCGAGGCGATGATCAGATCGCAGGCCAAGGCTAGTGAACATCCAGCACCCGCCGCAATACCGTTCAGTCGACAGATAATAGGTTTTTCCAGCTCACGCATTTTCATGATGAGAGGATTATAATAGGTGCGGATGGCTTCCGAATATTTTTTCTTCTGCATCTCTGTTTGCGCTGCTTTTAAATCCTGACCGGATGAAAAGGCTTTTCCTGCTCCGGTTATCACCACCACTCTCACGGCTTTATTTTCTTCAATGTCGGTAAAGGCCCTGATCAGTTCTGACTTGATTGCATTGTTCAACGCATTGTATACTTCTGGCCTATTTAAAGTAAGGGTCACAACACCAGGTTGCTCGTTGTATTGGATGTGTTGGTACATATGATATGATGATTTGTCGTTATATTCTTTTGAGTTTATAGTTCTGGGTTCTAAGTTTTGAGTTCTGAGTTTATGGTTTTTGGGTTTGTTGTATTGTAACAATATTTTTTCATTCTCCAATTTTCCCGTTTAATCATTTACGCATGTAACCCTTCCGGCATTTGATCTCTCCGGGATGCTTAATTAGATTAATAGAATTTTTTGACATTTTCAAATTGTTTACTTGAGAGAATATTTATAATTTTGCTTCCCCTGCGCACGTGGTGAAATTGGTAGACACGCTATCTTGAGGGGGTAGTGCCTTAATTGGTGTGGAAGTTCGAATCTTCTCGTGCGCACGAAAGTGCCTTTACAGACTGTATGGGCACTTTTTCTTTTTTTGCCCTTCATTGCGTCAAATTTTTCACCAAAAAAAGGAGCGCTTCGCCACCTGAACGATCATCCTCAGGAAAAAATATTCATTTTAGGTAGCTTAAGTACGAGACTGTGCTAATAGGGTTTGAGGATTGGGATGCCATCCAAAGCAAGTTGATCTGAAAAAGGGATTATGATATCAATAAATCTAAAACTGGAGAGGGAAGAATAGCCAAAGCCAGCATCATCATTGCTGAAATCAACAAAGCACTACGGCAAGGTTATTTACATGATTCTGAGGATGTAAATGAAAGCCAGACATACAGAGCCAAACCTGTCAAAAATAATTTCCAGGTCTCCAGGATTACTGCTAACAGTAGCTTAAAATGTAAGCTTCCCCAAAAGTGAGCCATTTAAAAGTAGAGGTCAGATATTGTTGATTCAATCAAGAAGGCTAATTCCAAAAATAGCCAGCTTGATGAATTGTTTTTTTACGTTAATCAAGAGCTTTCAGAAAGCAGCAAGAAAAGCAAGAAAAACCCTCAATACCAATTAGACATTGAGAAAGCTGCCAAAGCAACAGTAGGCAATGATGTTCTACATATCTAGCCTTTGGTCCTCTATATTCATAGTCCATTCATGGAGTATTTCCCAGTATTGCTTGATGTTGCTGATCCTTAGTTACTCAATAAGATATCACCAAGCATGTCGGACCAGTGCTATAACATTAAAATACAAGGCATAATTAGTTATTTGTCAACTGATCTCAAATTGATTAGTTGTTCTACATAAATTGATGTAATCATTAAAAAAAAGCGATTTATTTATAAATATTCCAAATAATATATTATTATATTTAAAAATAATGTTTATTTTGTTCATTTGAATTATCACTCAAGTATATATTTACCAGCCAATTCCAGTACATAATGAAATTTTATCGTGCATTCTACCTCATTACTTTTACTCTGTTTTCTTGCAATAATGATATTTTGACTGAATTACTTGATCAGTTAGATAGTCCTTCCCAACAGCCATTAATCACCATTAAATCAACTGAAAATCTAAGATCAGTTTATGATACAAACTCTGGAGATAGCTGGATCATTGTTTCAGACAATAAAGGGCATGTGTTAGCATATGGAGAGTTAGACCAAGATAGCACCTTCACTACTTCTAACAAAGTAGAAGGTAACATCAATGTCACTCTACTCAATGTTTATGATGATAGGTATGAGATTAATACTTACACTGAGGTGCCATTAAATGATACATGGATAATTCCAAATCAGGTTCATGGCCCTACGGTGAATGCCAACTTAGAGGCTAATATAAAAGTGCAAAACGTGTGCATGGATTTTCAAAATAACTCACCTGCTTTTTTTGCAAGTAATGCTCATGGCTTTGTTGGCCCAAGTTTTGGCTATTCTGATTTGAGGTGTCTAGAAACGAAACGTCCTACTACGGTAGATATGATAATACATATTGATGAGCAAGCACCCAAAGATGTATTACTCGTAGCTAATGACGGGATTTTGGATCCAACCTATATATGGTTTTCTGAAGATATTTTTACTGCTGATCATACTAATATAGACTTTACAACTGATCTTCTTCCGATGGACCGCGTACTCACTTATTCATTTAACGATATTAAGAGTGTGTATATGGACATTATGGCTTATGATAAAGAAAATCCATCCTATTATCAGGATCGTAAAGGATTCATTCACTCTCAGTTTCTACACAATGAAGAAGAAGATTTCTACCAATTTAAAGTTGGCTATTTAGAAGGTCATGACAGTTATCGGTCTCGTATATCAATAGAAAAAACAGATCTACGGTACTTTTATACAAAATTTGGTAACCCACCGGAAGTAATCACAGAAGATTTGTTTGATAGTAATTTTGAAATACTTAACTCTACCCTACATGCTTTCCAGTTCTCTGCTAAAGGTGATTTTGATGTAGCACAGGGATCGTGGAGTAGACGTGAACCGATAACTCGATGGTCTATTTTTTACCCAATAGAAAAGTGCGATAATTTAATACTCCTTAATCTTCCTGAAGAAATCAAGACAAGATATCCTAATCTTTCTTTGTCTGACTTAACCTATGATTGGTCCTCATTTACTGATATGATTTCAAACGCAGGATATAATTCTTTTCTCAAGTACATACACAAAAACGAATCGGGTAAAATGGCAACAGAGCAATATTCTCTATTCAAAAGTGCCAATTAATTCCTCAAAAATGGCACTCTGGCAGATGGGTGAGGAGGACGCACATGTTTGCATTTAACCACTAATAATTGATATGAATGAATTATTAATGTTTAGTATAAACGTACAAGCCAGTTTGTACCCAAAGGAAATATTTGACGACTTAGTACTCTTCGCTAACTCCCTGATAACTATAAGACATTAACGAACCTAGAGTGTTTACAGTGATGAACCCTACATAAAACTGTATGTAGAAGTTCGAATCTTCTCGTGCGCACGAAAGTGCCTTTACAGACTGTATGGGCACTTTTTCTTTTTTTGCCCTTCATTGAGTCAAATTTTTCACCAAAAAAAGGCAGTGGTTCCCCACCGGGATGAAATATCCATTTCGGGAAGCTATTTTACGAGACTGTCATGGAGATTTATCAAAACGTTGGTATGTAGAATTCTATGTCTGGGATGTCTCCCAAAGTAAATTGGTCAGAAAAAGGGATTATGATATCAATAAAGCCAAAAATTCAGAAAAGGACGTGCCGATAGCTGCAGGGATTAGAAAGAAAGGGATAACTGCTGCTTTTTTCTTTCAGGTTCAAGGGTTTTGAAAGTATTTGTACCACTTTTCCAACTGCCGGGTGCCTGTGATCAGTCTCCACAGTAGATGAAGCTCAAATTTGCCAAAAGTCATGAGTTTGTTCCAGTAAGTACGCACTGCAGGCTGTACAGCCCCTTTCTGCTCATAGTCGAGCACATACACCACAACGTCTCCCAAGCCTTCCGCATGCTCTGTACGGCGCTCCAGCATACGTTGCTGTAAATCTGGACAGGCCTGCATAAACGGCTCTGTCATCAAGATGTATTCCTTGGAAGGAACTGTGTTTTTGAGCAAACGGTGCGCTAAAATCACATCTTCACCTGCCACCTTCGTAAACTGACGGAGCTTGGTAAAGGCAGCTTCGCCACGGTGAAGTACTACTTTGATCTTTAACTTACCCACCTGACCGCAGGCTTCGCATTCACAAACGGAGCAATCACTGATCAGTTCAGCTTCGCGCTGACGGAACGCTTCAATGCATCGTTCAACTTGTGTAAATACGTCTACGGCACAGGTTTGCCTATCTTCCTCCACCGCGTAAAAGGTAACCGCATCGCCCTCCAGCTCGTGGAGCACAAGAGGGGCCTCTATCGTGGTAATCACACTCTCCAGTAGTTCTGTAATGATTTTCTCGGCATGAATAAGACTCACCCGGTGGTATTTGATGAACCGGGTATACCCGCTGATATCGGCTAGGACCAGAATGACAGGCTTGATCTCCATGGTGTGACGGGAATGAATTTGCGGCGTGCCTGCTACCCCTTTACTGAACCAGTCATATTATGATTACCGCAACTTTAAGTTAGTAATCTTTTCACTCTCAATCAAGCATACATTCGCTTACTTACAGAAAAGCTTTGGCATACACCCACTATAGTCAAGGCCAGTTATTTTATGCTATTACAACAAGGTGACGTTGACACCTGCCCTTACTGTATTTTGAATTTCAGAGACCTGATCGGTATGTCTGATCAGTTCAGCCAGTTCTTCCTCAGAGGCGTCCCCTTCTATCTTCGTCTGATAGTAGATGTTATAACCGGCAGCGCCTTCAGCGGCAAATTCTGCTGAAGCTTCCACAGTCACTCTTGTGATGTTCATATTCTTCTTTTTAGCTTCCCGGTATATGTCATTGCAAAAACAGGTAGCCAAGGCAAGGCATAATAATTCTCCACCATTCACCGAGGATCCCAAGCCGGTGGATTTGCTGGGAATTGTCAGTTCCTGAATCGTATCATTCGTTTGGACCTTTACTGTGTTTTGGTTAAAGCTATTGTCAACTGTGGCTGTAATTTTCATCTGATTGTTTTTTGTTGATATGATAATCCCCGTTTTGTCACCAATAGTAAACTGATGGCAGTTAAATTCTAACAAAATCCATTACTGTTTAAAATGTAATTTCATGCCCTCATGAGAGGCTGTAAAGCCAAGTTTTTCGTAAAATTTAAGGGCGTCCGGCCTTTGCTTATCAGTGGTCAATTGCAGTAGATGAGCCCCTTTTGCCCTGGCCCTTTGAATAGCCCACTGAAACAATTGTTCGCCCATTCCTTTTCCTCTTTGATCCTCTCTGATTCGTACGGCTTCAATCTGTGCTCTGACCCCACCCTGATATGTCAAATACTGAATAAAACTCAATTGTAAAGTTCCTATCAATCCCAGAGATTCATCTTCTACAACCACCAGTTCCTGGTTAGGGTCTTGTGCTATGTGCTCAAACGCCTGATAATATTTTTCCGGAAGAGGCTCTCGATAATCTTCCCGCTGTTTACCTAATGGGTCGTTGGCTATCAAGCGGACTATGTCTGGGACATCTTCTTTATTAGCTTTTCTGAATTTCATTTTATGCTGTAACAAGTTGTGATCTACGAATTAAGCACAAATTTTTTTCTTGCGCCAGCAAGTTTTCTGATGTGTGAATGATTAATTGTTGAGTGTCGAATGGGGAAATGAAGAAAGAATACTGTTTGAAGTTCTATGCTTTAGACTGTTGAAGTGACGTTGTATCAATGGCAGCTTTTTTATCCTCATTGACCGCAGTATGCAGTGACTGCCAGCTTGCTTTGAGAAGTCGTTCGATTTCGTCCCAATCCTCTTCCGTAATCACCCGACCTTTTTGATCTCTCAGCCTCATGGCACTTACCCGTAAGGAGGCATGCTCAGCCATTGCCTCTGTGGGCACTTGATACAAGGCGGCAGCGATCTGTGCGATGAGTTGTTCCCATTCACTGGGCTGATGCAACGCTGGTTCTCTACGGATCACCCACCATTCCAGTTCGTCGGTGGCTACCTGTGATACATCAAAGGGTGTATCCGATAAAGCCTGTATGCCTGCATAGTATTTTTCAAGGTAGGGCAGCGCCTGCCGATATTCCTCGCGGCTGGTTCCTTGCTGAAAGATCAAGGCAGCTTTGGCTGCATAATACGCTAACTGAAAGCTTCTCCAAAATGGCGCCTTGAACTGGGTGCGTAAGGTTTCTGACAACTGTAGAAACAGTTTCATCGGCTTTTTTTCATAGTAAGAACGCCACATGGCCATCTCCAGAGAGCCAACGCGGAGAGGATCAAACTTTGTAATATCGGATCGGGTGGGTCTGAAAATATCCCAACTGATCCACAGGCCCAGCACCAAACAGAGCGCTAAGAATATTTTTCCGGGTTTCTTTATGTTTTTCATGGTAATAACAGGTTGTGGAAAGCTCAGGGTGATGCTCTTTATTTGTTCAGGGAATTAGGGCTACTTGTGCTTTAAGGCCCTACAGTCGGATATACGCAAATACTCCCGGATAGAGATGGTGAAGCCATACATTTTTAATATTTGAATATCCTTAAAAAATGCAGGCCGTACTCCCCTCTTCCAGGTTTGCATTCCCAACACTTAAATCATACATTTATAGTGATGCTAGGCTTTGATGTACCACCTAACATTGAAACACCATGATAGCGCTATCCGAAATTAATAACACCATGTGGCGGCGACACGCCCATCCGCTAAGCCTTTGGAGCCGGTTGCTCTCTACGCCACTGGCTTTCCTGCCCTTCTGGCACCGCTCCTGGCAACAGGGTCTAGGCGTAGCAGCCTGGTTTGCCATCAACCCCTGGCTTTTCCCTGAACCCAGGAACCAGCAGACCTGGAGTGTTCGTGCCATTCGAGGTGAGCGGCGTTGGATCAAGACACCCCCCAGCGATAAGTCGCTTGTGGTGATGAGCGCCGGCTCTGCCGCCTTTCTGGGTGGCTTTTACTTCGCCTACCAACGCCAGTTGATCCCCACCCTGGTCAGTACAGTGGCTGTGATGGCCTGTAACGCCTGGTTTCTCGACAGGATGGCAAAAACATATGGTGTGGCCCCTTACCGCCAAGAGGAAGGCTGAGAAAAAATAAGTTCACTCATCTGCTGTGTCTTTCTACCTATCCTGAAAAACTATGGAAGACCGTTGGAAATCAGGCAATGCTTACGAGCAATTTATGGGACGATGGAGCTATCTGGTAGCCAGGGACTTCATCGAATGGCTGTCTTTACCGTCCGGACTGACATGGCTGGAGGTGGGATGTGGCTCCGGTGCCCTGAGTGAAGTAGTGATGAAGCACTGTCAGCCGGCAGGGATCATCGCTGTTGATCAATCGGCAGATTTTGTACACACCACAGCGCAAAGGCTGGGAAGTCAGGCACGTTGTATAGTAGGAGATGCCCTGGCTTTACCTCTGGAAGATGCTGCTGTAAACGTAACTGTTTCAGGCCTTGTACTAAATTTCCTGTCAGCACCGGAAAAAGCCCTTGCTGAAATGAGGAGAGTCACTGCTGCTGGTGGTACTGTTGCCCTCTACCTCTGGGATTATGCCGGAAAGATGGAATTGCTCCGTTACTTTTGGGACGCAGCCGTCGAATTGAATCCCAAAGCCATAGTCTTACATGAAAGCAGACGATTTCCTGCCTGCAACGCGGAAGCACTCCATACGTTATTGGAAAAAACAGGTTTTACGGAAATCGTAACCACACCCATAGAAATCGTTACCCACTTCCGGGATTTTGATGATTATTGGCAACCGTTTCTCGGAGGTCAGGGGCCTGCCCCCACCTATGTGCTATCCTTACGGGAACCTGAAAGAAAGAAACTTAGGGATGTATTGTACGAGCGTTTACCCAGGCAGGAAGATGGTTCCTTTTCATTGGTGGCCAGTGCCTGGGGAGCCAAAGGGCGGGTGCAACCCTCATGAATCAACGCTATTGCCATCTTCAATTGCTTATCTTTGATTGGCCTTGCCGAGTTGGTGTTCAATCTAGTGTCAGGAAACAGATGCTCTCGACAAGAGAAGATTACGCAAATTATGGTAAAGTATGAGCTGAAAGAAAATACTCTCTTAATCTTTTTGTCTACCTCTTTAACGCAGGTTAAGAAAATAACTATCCCTGTGTATTCTCTGTTGGCTACTTTTTAAGAATCACCTATCGTTGATATTATTTTTTTTTCAATTCCAAAACATCATTTCTGTATCCAGAGTTGTTGTTCCTTGGAAGCTTACCCTCATGCCATTGAGGCTATGCTTTTTATAGAAGATGGGTTTCAGAGATAGCCATATTAACTTTATGCAAAAGAGAATGAAGATCGGACTGATTTGTCCGGAAGTGCCAGGGCATTTGAATCCGCTTACCACTTTGGGCAGAGAACTGCAACGACGCGGTCATAGGGTTAGTGTCATTGGCAGTAAGATGGCTCAACCTATTACGGAAAGGGCTGGTTTGGCGTTTTGCTGTTTAGGAAGCGATGATGAGCTGAGCGTACAGCTTGAAGTTGAATTTCGTAAACTAGGCCAGCTATCTGGTATCAGAAGTATGTCGCAAACAGGCAAAATATTCGGGCTTGGCGCAAAACTACTGCTACGTTACTTACCTCAGATCCTTTCAGAACAACTATTCGATGGGCTTGTCATTGATCAACTGTCACCAGCAGCGTGTGTCATAGCAGAGAAACATGCAGTGCCTTTTGTCATCGCCTGCAATGCCTTGGCGATGCGTTGGGATTCCATGATACCACCTCCACCCCTGTTCTGGAGCCATCAGACAATGACAATGGGGCGCCTTCGTAAACGTGTCATCAAAGTGCTACTTCCCAGAATTTATTACTGGCTCTCTGATCAGTCAGAGACAAAAGTCAATCCGCTGTTGTTGGTTTTCGAGCACCAGCATGGGTTGGCACACATTGCGCAACAGCCAGCCTTCTTTGATTTCCCTTTTGCATCTCATCCATCTTTGCTCCATTACACAGGCCCCTGGCACACACCTGAACGTGACGACGCCCTTGATTTTCCATGGGAATGGCTCGATGGTCGTCCATTGATCTATGCTTCCATGGGCACCTTGCAAAACAATCTTTCCAGCATTTTTGACATGATTGTAGAAGCCGTGAAAACACTTCCCTTGCAAGTCGTCCTCAGTAAAGGGGGGAGCCCGGTGACCCTCAGCAGACCCTTGCCTGACAATGTGCTTTTGGTAGAGCGGGCACCTCAGCTGAAGTTATTGGAAAAAGTGTCACTGGCCATTACCCATGCAGGACTCAATACTGCTTTGGAATGCCTTACCTACGGAGTTCCGATGCTATGCCTTCCGGTGACCAACGATCAACCAGGCGTGGCAAAAAGAATTGAATGGTTAGGGGCAGGAAAAATTATTCCACTCCATAGAGCTACTCCACAACGGATTAAGGAGGCACTGGTGAGCTTACTCAATGACCCTGCCTATGCTCAGAAGGCGAATGAGTATCAGCAACGTCTTGCCCAAACCAGAGGGGTTGAAGAGGCTGTCAATATCATAGAACGAGCATTTATATCGAAAGCGCCTGTGCCTGTAAGGCACCCTTGAAAAAACCTTCAGACTTAGCAAAATACTACTGTGAAAGGCCTTTTGTACGTTAGTCCCTGATAGAACCTTTCGGTGTCGGCCATAGGTAGAATGTCAACGATGAAGGAATATCTGTATGGATTCTCAGTTACTGAGCAGAAATGTTACTTTCTTCCGTCAGGCGATAATATTTATCCTGACAGGCTTTTCAGCGGAAGAATATAAATACTTATTTTTGTACTTGTCGTATTGATAAAAGGCGCATGATGCCATTTCAATACTACATAGTATTTGCGTTTGTAAAATGCAAATAGCCTGGTATGATCCAGGAAACAGACACTTTTTAAACTATACATCCATGAGCCATCAAGCCAAAACAATCCTTACTTATTCTACGCTTATCCTTGTAAGCCTTTTTTTTCTTTTTTCCGGACTGGTGTATGCCAAATCTTTTCTGGCTCCCTTGTCCGTAGCCATTCTATTGGCCATGGTGATGCTGCCGGTGTGTCGCTGGTTTGAGCGCAAAGGAATCTCACGCGGTTGGGCTTCTTTATTCTCAGACTTCATCATCCTGCTCTTCTGCCTTTTGCTGTCCGGTATCCTGGCGGCGCAAGTCAAAAAATTTTCTGAAGACTGGCCCAACATCAAGCAAAGGATAGAACCTAAGATTGAACAGCTGCAACAGTTTATCGCCGATAAAACCGGTATCTCTGTAGCGCAACAAAATCAACAGATTTCTCAACAGCTGCCCGGAAGTGCTTCTTCAGAACAACAGCAGGAAGGTGCTTCTCAGCCACAGGAACAGCCCTCTCAGCAGCAGCAACCCCAGGAAAACGCCCAGCCACAACCGCCTGTTGCTTCACCCTCTGAATCCACACAGGGTGGTGCCACCACGCCTTCGTCATCGGGAGGTTCTGTACTAACCAAGGCAGGTACTTTTATAGGCCATTTTTTTAGTACCCTGGGAGATATTCTGCTAATATTTATCTACATCTTCTTTTTTCTCCGTTACAGGAAGAAGTTCCGGAAGTCCATCCTGAAAATGGTTCCGCAGGATAAGCGCGACCTGGCTCAGGATATCATTGGAAAGTCTGCAAAGGTTTCACAAAATTATCTGTCTGGCCGGCTTCTCCTGATCATCTTTCTGGCGATTTTATATGCCATTGGGCTTACCATTTCCGGCGTCCAGCAAGCCATACTCATTTCAATCCTGGCGGCCGTCCTTTCTCTCATACCCTACATCGGAAACATCATCGGCTTTGTACTGGCTTCCGGGTTGGCCCTATTTTCTGATAGTGGTGCCACAGGTATTTTAGGGGTAGCCATTACTTTTTCCATTACCCAGTTTGTGGAAAGCTATATTCTGGAACCCTTTGTGGTGGGCGATAAGGTAGATCTCAACCCTGTGTTTACGATCATCGTAGTAGTACTGGGTGGTGCAGTATGGGGTGTTGTGGGTATGCTCATTGCCATTCCTGCTTTGGGCATAGTAAAAGTAGTTTTTGATCATATTCCGGTGCTGCGCCCGCTGGGCTACCTCTTTGGCGAAGAAGATACGGAGGATAAAAAAGAAGGTAAAGATAATTTGTTTAAGAAGACCAAACGCTGGGCCTTGCATAAGTTTCAGGCCTCCTGACCATGGTGGTACATTTGGTCACCCATTAAAAATCACTTTTAACAGAGTAGGGTTATGACCATTCAGCAAACCTTAAAAGAACTGGGTCTTACATTACCACAAACGTCTACCCCAGGAGGGGCATATGTATCGGTCAATGTCAGGCACAAGATCGCTTATGTGGCCATTCAATTTCCTATCCTGAATGGTGAATATCTTTATCAGGGAAGACTGGGCAGAGAGATTTCTACCGAGGAAGGTTTCCAGGCTATGCAACTGTGTGCTCTGAATGTCATCGCACAAGTCCATGAGAAAGTGGGCTTCGAGAATATCCTGGGCTTAAATCATATTGATGCCTACTACCAGGCCAGCGACACCTGGGACGATGCGCCTGCCGTAGTGGATGCTGCCTCCCAATTATTCCTTAATGTTTTGGAAGAAAAAGGGAAACACACCCGGACGATAGTTGGTGTCCATCAATTACCCAGAAACTTTTGTGTTGGACTCACCAGCACTTTCTCTCTGCTGTAATTTCAATTGAAAGACAGCAATAGCAGCCATTGATATGTTGATCAGCTACAGCTGTCCAGGTTTCATCCTCTTCTCCTTCCAGGATTTCATTCTCTCCGTTAGTCGTGGCTAGGGTGCTACCCATCAAATCACTCAACAGGATGTCAGTCCAGCGGGTCAGATCGATGCTGTCTAGATCTGTGGGAATAGCCCCTATCCTTCCGGGAAATAAGACTTTCTCCCCGATGGTAAGTTTACCCCTGTATTGGTGAAATGCAGGAACAAATTCCTGTTAATTCATGCGGAAGCGCTAAATTATCCTTACCTTCAGCATTTGATCCGAAAGCTTAGAGCACTATCGCTGCGCTATCACAACCTATAAAACGCTTATTCATGTCGCTACAACAGGCTACTCGCTACACAGGCTACTCCTGGATGATCTTGGTTTTATGCTCATTAGGGATGACTACCCGCACTCATGCGCAGACCACCCCAGAAGCGTTAGATACTGTTAAGATACTGGTAGACTTTACCCAGGAAAAAGGAGCTATGAAGCCTATCTGGGCCTGGTGGGGCTATGACGAGCCCAACTACACCTATATGAAAGACGGCAAAAAGCTACTTTCTGACATGGCAGCCCTGAGTCCGGTCCCTGTAAATGTGCGTGCCCACAGTTTGCTGGTTACCGATGAGGGCCCCCGTGCGGCTCTCAAATGGGGCTCTACCAATGCCTATACAGAAGATGAAGCCGGAAACCCAGTCTATGACTGGACCATCATTGATAGTATTTTCGATACCTACATAGAGCGGGGGATGAAGCCGCTGGCCCAGATTGGTTTTATGCCCAAAGCCCTTTCCTCTAAGCCTGAGCCTTATCGCCACCATTGGGCTCCAGGCAATGAATATGGGAATATATTTACCGGCTGGGCCTATCCGCCCAAAGATTATGAAAAATGGGCAGCGTTGGTCTACCAGTGGGTTAAGCATAGCGTAGATCGGTATGGCAAAGAAGAGGTAGAAAGCTGGTACTGGGAATTATGGAATGAGCCAGACATTGGCTACTGGCAGGGCACCACAGAAGAGTATATCAAGTTATATGATTATACGGCCGATGCCGTGAAAAGGGCTTTGCCTGCTGCCAAAATGGGTGGGCCGGAAACTACGGGGCCGGGCTCAGAAAAAGCCGCTGAATTTCTCAGAACTTTTCTGGATCATATTGTCAGTGGCAAGAACCATGTGACCGGAGAGACCGGTGCCCCCCTCGACTTCATTACCTTTCATGCCAAAGGAAGACCTGAGGTGGTGGAGGGGGTGGTACAGATGGACATGGGAAAACAGTTGCGAGACATCAACAAAGGCTTTGAGATCATAGCTTCCTATCCAGCGCTGAAAGAATTACCCATCATCATCGGTGAATCAGACCCTGAAGGATGTGCTGCCTGTTCAGAACAGTATTACCCCCACAATGCCTATCGCAACGGAACCATGTACTCCAGCTATACGGCGGCCTCTTTTGCCCGCAAATATGAGTTGGCAGACCATCATGGTGTCAATCTGTTGGGAGCAGTCACCTGGGGTTTTGAATTTGAGAACCAGCCCTGGTTTGCCGGATTCCGCGATATGGCAACCAATGGTGTAAACAAGCCGGTACTCAATGTCTTTCGGATGTTCGGAATGATGCAGGGCCTCCGGGTAGCGGTCAACGGCGAACAGACCAGTAGTGCGAGCCAAAACTTAACAGCCAGCACCAACAATGATTTAGCCTACGACTTTATGGAAGTAAGGGATGAGAGTGTCAGGGGAGAAAAACCGGACATCAATGCATTGGCTGCCAAGGACGTGCATACAGCTACCGTGATGGTGTGGCACTATCATGATCAAAACAAGGAAGCACCCGCTTCACCGGTAGCGGTTAGCCTGAAAGGCATTCCTGCCGATCAGGTACTCTTGCATCATTATCGTATTGATGATGAAAACAGTAATGCCTATGCGGTATGGAAAGCCATGGGCTCTCCCCAAAACCCAAGCCAGGAACAGATCAGGACGCTGGAAAAAGCGGGCCAACTGCAATTGCTGACTTCTCCGGAATGGCTCAGCCTACAGGAGGGGGAAGCGGTCATTACCATGGATCTGCCTCGTCAGGGTGTTTCGCTGCTACGCCTTTCCTGGTAAAGGAAGTTAGTCATGCATTGTTTATAGGCAGACCTTATGAAAAATTGAAGGATCATACAGCCCCAACCCTTAGTTCTTTGTACCTTGTGCCATCTGTCACAACCTGATAACGCCTTATGAAGCATTCTGAAACAACACGGCTGGTGCAATTGACGCACCCGGAAAAGGGAAGAAAAGTTGCTATGGTTGATGAACCCAACCTGGTGTTATTAAAAAATATCACTTCCATTTACCAGCTGGCGCTGGATGCCATTGCCCGGCAGCAGCCTTTGGTAGCCCATGCCAAAACCCTTTTGTCTGAAGAAATTCTGGACTATCCTTCTCTGTATGAAGGGACAACAGACTGGCAATGGCTCCCCGCCTTTGATCATCCGGAGAATCCTTTTGCCTGCCTGGTATCCGGAACAGGACTGACCCATAAAAGCAGTGCGCTTAACCGGCAAATGATGCACCAGACTGGTGAGACGAAGCTGACAGACAGTATGCAAATGTACCAGTGGGGTCTGGAAGGGGGGCGTCCGCCAGAAGGAAAGATTGGCGTACAACCCGAATGGTTTTACAAGGGCAGCGGCCCGATCTTACGAGCCCATCGCCAACCCCTGGAGATACCAGCGTACGGACAAGACGGGGGTGAAGAACCTGAAGTGGCTAGTGTGTATGTTGTGGACTCACAGGGACAACCCTGGCGGGTAGGATTCTGCACAGCCAACGAATTCTCCGACCATATGATGGAGAAAAAAAACTATTTGTACCTGGCTCCTTCTAAATTACGGCATTGTGCTATTGGACCGGAGCTGGTGCTCGACCTTGATTTTCAGGAGATACAGGGCAGCGTCACCATCCGGAGAGAGGGAAAAACCCTATGGACCAAAGAGATTCATACCGGAGAAAAAAACATGGCCCATAGCCTGACGAACCTGGAGTATCACCACTTCAAGTATGAAACCCACAGGATTCCCTATCAGGCCCATGTACACTTCCTGGGAGCCGATGCTTTCAGTTTTGGAGAAAAGATATCACTACAACAGGGAGACCAAATGGAGATACACTGGAATGGTATGGGAAGAGCCTTACACAATACACTGGTCAACGCAAAGGAAACCGAAACATTGACGTCCGTCCGATCCTTCGGATAATAGCGACCATCAGTATTCGGCAAAGAATCTTTAGCGCTTTTCCCTATGTAGCAGGCACAGGCAGGAAGTCTTTCGATGGATTCTATAAACCACTGTATTTCAGACAAATAATTATCAGTATTGTAAAATTATTTTCTCTTCGCTGCTTGTATATCTTTGGTTATCTGTCGAAATTTATCGTTGTTTCATGTCCACCCGGCGGAAATGCTGATTTGTAGAAAGCAACATATTTAACAATCCTTTAGCCACTAGCATTTTGATAGACTGGGTGCCGTCTTTTTATTATGGCAGCGTCTTTATCGCCTCAACTATGGAAATGCGCTCAGTCATATTCACCCCTCAAAGACCTCTCAGTATACTACAAGAGCATCCTGATGAAATTGATCTACTGTCGGTTGCCTCAGAGGAAAAGGATGCTTGGCTGACAGCCTGCTTCGTGGCAAGTGTTTCCGGACAAACAGGCAGGTTTCATGCCTGTCCGGTTTCGTGCCTGGCGTTTCTACTCTTTCTCCTGTTTAACCACCTTTTGGCGACATAGTGCTATACTTCGATGTTTCACTGGGTTCTCATAGGGATCTTTATCGATGGCATGTTGTATCTATTTATTTCCACAGAAGCCATAGCCCAGTACAATAGGCATTGGACAGACAGCCTTGAAATTAAGCTATATCAAAAAGGATATGATAATGTTGTACTTCTGGAAGAAGACAGCAGTCTCCTGCTTACTTATGAAAACAGAATTTACAGGAATGAAATCCGGGCTATCCGCGATATATTAGCACTGCTATTGCCCGTTATCAGAGGCAGAAGTACGCTCGTCCTGATCCCCCAACACAAAAGCATTCCGGTCCTTTCCATCGTGATACCTGTTGATGCTTATCTGTCTTTCCTTCAAAAAGAAATCTCCCACGAGGTACTGATGGATGCCATCACTGTTTCGTTTTCTGTTGACCAATATTGGAAGAGGCTCAGACAGGAAAAATTACAAACCTATCGGCTGGATCTGGTTTTACATCCACAGATAAAACTGCAATTAGGTGATTTTGAAGATCCTATAGAATCCCAGCTGAACCTTATTCCAGAAATAAATCTCTATCTGTGGCGGGGGATGGCTTTTTCAGCCCAGATGATCATCCCCTTTCAGAATGAACTGGAAGAAGAAGGAAATTCCTTCAGACCCGGCAGCATTACCTTCAACCAAACGGTTAGGCTTCCTGCTGATATCTTCCTCTCAACTACCCTTGGAAATTTCAACAGAAACCGGTACGGCGCAGAAATGAACTTCAGAAAATATTTCCGGAATGCTACCTTTTATATAGGCATGGATGTAGGCTATACAGGGCATGCTACCTACCTGGACCATACCTGGTATTATCAACGTATAGACTACCTGACAGCTTTTTTTCAGATGGGATACCGGATTCAAGCCTATGATCTGTTTGTACATGTCCTTTGCGGACAATTCCTCCAGGAGGATCAAGGGATCAGGGTAGAGGTCACCCGTCAGTTCAATAGTGTTTCCATTGGCTTTTTGGGCATCTGGACCCAACATGGACACGACATGGGATTCAACTTCTCCATTCCCTTATTCCCTGCTAAACTCCTGCAAACCAAAGCCTTCCGGGTAAGACCCGCCAGAGAATTCACCTGGGAATACCGTTACCAGGGCTTTGAGAGCATTGGATTTCAATACAGTACCGGTAATGCCATAGACCCGATGATTAGCCTGTTGCATCCGGATTTTATCAAAAAACAATTGTCAAATCTATTGAGAAACAACCCGCCATGAAAGCTAAGCAATTCTTCCGGATTTCTTTCCTCCATATAGGCCTTCTCCTGTGGGCCATCGGATGTGAGATGAAATATATCGAACCCCTGAAACCTTCCTCTACCAAGGGAGTGACTACGCAATCTGGTGTTCAGCAAACGCCCAGCTTAACATTTTTTCAATTAGACATTGATTTAGATGATGAGGTGCATCCCCTTTCTTCCTGGGGATTGGTACACCTGTCGTTTCCTGGGACTGATGAACTGCTCTATTTTAACCTGGTGGTTAACGATGTTTGGCGTATCCGGAACATGCCTGTGTTGAGCGAAGAACCGGATAGCCTACAGACCATCTCCTTCACTTTTGATCTGGGGGTCAGCGAGGGCACAGCGGTTACTTCCCTTCACTATGCCTATGCCCTGAGCACAGATGTGTTGGATAACTCACCCACCAATAAAACACAGGCAACGGTCAGCCGGGAAGATTACCTCATCGATACAGGTTTTGACGGTGAACTAATTGGTTTCAGCGCCCCACCGGCAGTGCAGGATGGCGGAAAAGGTTCAGGCAAAGGGGGCAAACACAAGAAATTTACCAACCAGGAAGCTGGTAATTTTGAATGTGTACCTGCCGCCCTGTCAAACAGTCTGCAGTGGTTAAACACGACCAATAAACTGAACATACCAGCGGCTGATATCAGCATTGCCGCATTAAAGCCGGTGGTAGGATGGACACCAAAAGGCGTTCCTACCAGTGTCGATTGGCCTGCACTCAAGCAGCAGTACCTGCAAAACAAGAGCGCAGCCTGGAAGGTCACCATTACTACAGAGGAGATCAAGGCACCTGAAAATCCGGCGGATAATGCAGTGATGAACAAAGCGTTACAACAACTAAAAAAAGGATGTGATCTGGAGTTGGATGTCCCCGGACATGAAGTAGCCATTACGGGCATCCAGAAATTACAAAAAGGAATATACTCTCTGGACCTGACCCACGATACCATACAGGGAGCTAATAAAGAAGGGGCTATTACGGAGAAAGTTACTTACGATACAGAAACCCGAAAATTCACAGGAGGGCCAGCTTTTGAGGGCAAATCCCCAAAGCGGATTGTCGCCGAATGTGTACAAAAGAAACACAACCAGGGAGGAGGCCAATGAGATTCATGTAGATCATGCGAGCCCATACCATAGTGAAACTTTTATATGGCCTGATCTCCTGCTATTGGCTGGGGTTATGCCAGGAGGCAAAAGGACAGTATGCACTGGGTGGTTATACGGGCCTTATACTCTCCCCCACTGCCCAGATGGCGAAAGATGGAAACATACAACTTGGGGTGAGTTACCTGCCCCCGGCCTATGCCTTGCTGAAAGGTCCGGCCTATGGAGAGAAGTTATACTCCCTGACCCTTACTTTTCTACCCTTTCTGGAAGTTCATATAGGGGTGACACGACCGGACCAGGTTGGTAAAGCATGGGGTATCGGAGACAGGAGAACCGGTTTGCGTGTCAGGCTCCTGCCTGAAACAGCAAAATTTCCTGCCCTGGTCGTAGGACTTCATGACCCGCCCCTTTCTTTTGGGAATGAGCCTGGGCAAACGGAGTATTTTCATGCCCTGTATCTGGTAGCCTCCAAGGAATATCAACTTTTTCGGCAAACCTCCCTCTCTTTCCATTTGGGTTATGGGGAAGACTGGCTGAAAGCACGTCAATACCAGATCGTTGGTTTTTTTGGAGGTGTAGCAATGTCACCCTGGAAGTCTGTTACCTTCCTGGCGGAATATGATTCGGATAAAATCAATATGGGTTTCCGCTGGGTTCTCTTTCATCATCTACAACTGATGGGTACAGTCTTTCATTTTGATAAGATTAGCGGGGGACTGTCTTATCATTTTAACCTGATGTCTTTACCCTGAATAGATTACAGTGCAGGAACTCATTCAAGCATTTTAATAAAAAGGAATACTTTCTTTATATTTTGAGTAGTAGTTGAATTCCAGGATTTTATAAGTACTGATAAAAAATCATTCATACCTGGCTTCTGCTATCATATTTCATTTAGCAATTCCAAGCCTTGGCTTCATGATGGCTCTTTACAGTAGACTATCAAATCTCTTTCACCTTTTTCAATAATTTATTTATGGCTCGGTAAAACATTTATACAAAACCCAAGGTTTTTCTTGGAAAGATTTTGGCTTTTTGGAATATGTCCTTCCGCTATTTTTTTGTAAAATCTTATGGTATTTTTTTCTGTACTTATTTTCTTGCATAAAAGCATACGGGTGTGTTCGAATCCAGCCTTGATAGTTCCTATTTCAGGCTATTCTTTAATACCAATCATTCTTTTTAGGCTGTCTTTTCTTTTTATTTTTTATAACTCACTTAAACGATGCTTTTATGAGAACATCCAACACCTACACCCATTTCTGTTCTGTGACTCCATGGCTTCTCGGAATGATTTTTTTACTGGGCTGGCAACTAGCCTATACACAACCTTTACCCAACGGAGAGCGACTGAGGGTATTAGCAGCACGACATAACAACATTCTGATTGGTGGGCAAACAACCTGGGGCGGGTTTGCGACAAACAATATTAAAAATAATGAAAGAAGAACGATTGTCAATCGGGAATACAACGCACATACAGGGGGATCGCTTTTTACACCTAAACATCTCCAGCCTTCACAAGGGACCTTTGAATTTGACACTTCAGATTGGCTTGTAGAAGCTATTATCAACTTACCTAATGATCATAAGATTCATGCGGCTCATTTGCTAGGGCGTGATTTTTATATGCCAGGCTGGTGGACAAATATTACCAGCTCTACCCAACAGAAATCTATCATGGAAGCGCACATTGATAAAGTCATGTCACACTACAGAGGAAAGGTACATATTTGGGATGTAGTCAATGAGGCTTTAGATGAAAATGGAAATTGGAATACAGAAGGAAGTATGTGTCTCAGACGAATTGGTATGGAACCAATCACTAATGCTACTAAGACCAATGAAATTCCAAAATTCATCCGATTAGCCTTTCAACGGGCAGAAGACCGTGATACTGCTTCCATAAAACTCTTAAATGACAACCAGAATGCGGCCATTGGAGAAAAGAAAACCCAGATATGTTATGAGATAGTACGACATTTAAAGAATACAGGAGTACCTATCGACGGAGTAGGATTTCAGCTGCACTTGAAAGTTGATAATGCAGGTAACTTATTGAATAGCAAGGACGATCCTTTTTCTATTAGTGGCTTCAAAGAAAATATGCAGCGCTATGCTGATCTTGGAGTAGATATTTATATTACCGAGCTTGACATTAGAATTCCTGCAAATACTACTGCAAAATTAGAAGAACAACGTCAGGCTTATTATGAGGTGGTGAAGGCCTGTTTATCTCAACCTAATTGCCGTTCTATTTTGATGTGGGGGCTGGATGACGCTAATGCTGAGTATCCAGAATTTTTTCCTACAATCTTTGATCAAACCCGAAAAGCCAAACCTGCCTATTATGGGGTTCAGGATGCCTTAAATACAACAGGGGAAAAAGGAGATGTGTATTACATTGGCAGTACCCTGTTTTCCCAACAAAGGCTAAGAGCTGAAACGGGAGACACGACTGTTTTTCTGAATTCTGCTACTGATACAGATGTAAGAGCCCAATGGCGGTTGCTTAAAACAGGAGATAGTGATGGCAGCTACTACATCAGCAATGTGTATTCAGAGAAAAGGTTGAAAGGAAGCCAATACAAGCCTACTGATCAAATCTACCTCTCCTCAACAACGGATACTGGTGTCAGAGCCAAATGGAAACTGGTCGCTACTGGCACGTCTAATGAATATTACATAGAAAATGTAGGAGAAGATGACTATCACAAACGCCTAAAGGCTAGCGGTACCAAAGAGCTGATCTTCGGAGACAAATGGGCGACAGGAAATGCTGTTCGGTGGGTGCTTACCCTGAAATGTACTAACTGCCGTGAACAAGTTGCACTCAAAAACCCAGCAGAAACGGATGTTGAGGAAAGCCAACTAACGTATAGTACTTTTCCGGTTCCCTTCAGTGATCAGCTCACCCTACAATTACCCGCTGCCTCAGGGGAGTCAATAGCTGTTCATTTCATTGACATAACGGGAAAGCTAATCTACCAAACCAACCTTCGATCCGTCACGGATTATGTGAATATTGAAACGACTAATCTTCCTCAAGGTGTTTATACAATGCAAATAGAAATTAACCAACAAATCAAAAGAATGAGAGTAATTAAGAACTGAGTCTAATTCAACATGTGATCTAGCTATAGATTAATGGTAATAATTTTTTTGATACTTGACGACTATAGCTAGATCGCTTTTTTTCCAATATAGTACTCCTCTCAACTAGTTTTTCAACAGTTTGGATTTCCAATTAGAGAGAATTGAAAACAAATTATCTTAATAATTTCTCAAATTGATATACCATTAATATCAGTTGTAATACTTTTAAGTCAACACTTGATTGCTTAACCTGCTCATTCTAGCGATTGAAATGCTCATATATTTTTTGATCCGCACCTAATCAGGACTTTCGGCCATAGGCCATCAATCCAAGAAATGTCGTAGAACATCCACCTCAGTCAACCCCTATTCGCCCTATCAGCGGCAAACAAAGGGGGCCTTTTCCATGTTCTGACCAAACAGAAGATTCACTCAATCTTACTAATTGCCCTAAGTTATACACTGGATGATCATTTCTGGAAAAGTTTTTGATTCATGATAGCTTCACGCTACCTACTATTAAAAACCATTAACAATGGATGAACAGGGACATTTGAAAAAAAAACTGGAGTTTTCTGAAGCCCGTTTTGAAGCAATTGCTCAAACAGCCACAGACTCCATCATTATTTCTGATGAAAATTCCTTGATTGTGTTTGCCAATAATAAGACCTATGAGATGTTCGGTTACCTGGAAAACGAGCTTATAGGCCTGAATTTACATGTACTCATGCCTGAAAAATACAGGAGAAGCCACCAATCAGGTTTTGAAAGATTCATCCACACCGGCATTCCAAAATTGATCGGGCATACTGTTGAAATAGAAGGATTGCGAAAAGATGGCTCAGTTTTTCCGTTGGAACTCTCGCTTTCCTGCTGGATGGAAGAGAAGCATTATTTTTTCTCCGGGATTATCCGTGATATCACCATCAGAAAGCAGCAGGAGAGAGTTTTACAGGAAACTAACGAAGAACTGGCCACAGCCCTGGAAGAGCTGCGAAGTACGGAAGAACAACTCATTGATCTCAATGATGAACTGGAAAAAAGAGTGGAAGAAAGAACGGAGCGACTGGAGACGCAAACGACAGAGCTGATGAGGGTAAATACGGATCTGGACAATTTTATTTACACCGCCTCTCACGATTTAAAATCACCGATTGCCAATATAGAGGGATTGCTGACCATGCTTCGCAAAGAGACTCAAGGACAACTGAACAGTTCGGCAGAAAAAGTAATTTCCATGATTGAGCAGTCGACCATTAAATTCAAAAAAACCATCTTTGATCTCACCGAGATTAGTAAAGTACAAAAAAATACGGAAGAAGATATAGAGGAAGTGCAGTTTGAAGCTGTGCTGGAGGATGTGAAAGCTGATTTACAAACAGTCATCAACCAGGCTGGGGTATCCATCCGGGAAGACCTGCAGGTAGAAAGCCTGCTGTATGCCAGAGGCAACCTGAGAAGTATACTCTACAATCTGCTGTCCAATGCGATCAAATACCGCTCTCATGAAAGGCCCCCCCTCATCCTGATCAGTACCTTCAAAACGGAAGCTTTTGTGGTATTACAGGTAAAAGACAATGGGCTAGGCTTAAGTTCTTACCAACAGGCTAAAGTGTTTCAGATGTTCAAGCGCTTACATTCCCATGTTGAAGGAACAGGGATTGGATTATACATTATCAAACGCATTGTGGAAAACAATGGCGGCTCTATAGAAATTGAAAGTATGCCAGATCAGGGCACTACCTTTTCCATCTATTTCAAAATATGAACCTATATCTGGCTGCCCCCTGGTATTTTATAATGGTCGTATCCGGATATTTCGCCATTTCATCATAAATGGCCCGGCTCCTTCTACCCCATGCATCTGTAATCCGATAAACCCTTTGGCGTGTGTCTGATACACTTCTTCCAGGACCAGATCCTCGACTGGGTGACCATTGACCCAGGTTTGTATGCGAGACCCTTTGGCGACAATACGCATTGTGTTCCAACCTTCATTATGAAGAAAATGATGACCATTCTGGATCTTTTCCTCCGAAGAGAGCCAGCCCGTTCCCAAAGCTTCTCCATAAATCAGTCCGGTGGTAGGCGTTCCTGGCCGGTGGTTTCTCTGCATTTCAACCTGGGGCCCGTTCACTCTGCCAGCACCAAACTGCTGCCCTTCTCCTATCGTTACAGGCCGTACCTGAGACCTGATTTGGATGCCTGAATTGGTCACACTATCCACCATGACTTCCAGTTCGAGTTCAAAGTCGGCAAACTCCTGTTGGGTACAGAGAAAGGAATTTTCACTGCCTGCTACTGTCCTGCCCACAATAGCACCCTCTTCCACTGTATAGCGATGCGAGCCATTCAGGTGAACCCACCCATTCAGGGTAGCACCATCGAAGAGCTCTATCCAGCTACTGTCATTCGCGGACCTGGCCGGTCCCTCACCACGCGTAGAAGGTAAAGCGAAAGCAATGATAGAATCACCAAACTTAGTCGCATTCTTCCCGCCTCCGCCGGCGGCAATGACCACATATTGCTTTCCTTCTATCATATACACGCTTGGCGTGGCATAGCCTCCGGCCGGTAAGGGATGCTCCCATAAAACTTCACCCGTATGTGTACTGAACGCTCTTATCTTTTCATCGGGCGTGGCTGCGATGAATACCACGCCGCCAGCGGTAGCCACAGGCCCTCCAAAGTTTTTGGCGCCAGTATTCCGGATGCCTTTGGCAACCAGTTCCGGATATTCTCCCAAGGGTACTTTCCAAAGAATGTCACCCTTGTTTAAATCGATGGCATTGAACGTTCCCCAGGGCGGTGAGATAGCGGGAGCCCCATAGGGATCTACAAAAAACGGAATCTGCACGGAATAACGAACCTTGGCCCCTATCATGTCGCTACCTTCCAGTACATCCAGGTCGCTTTGCAGAAAAGCAAGAAGGGCTTCCACTTCATGGTCTGAGAGTTGTGTAAAGGCAGGCATGATACCGCGCCCCTGCTGCAGAATCTCCCGGATTTCTTCTTCATTTTTCTGTAAATTGGTCAGCGAAGGGAATACCGGAGGATTCCCCTGCCTTTCCAGGCCATGACAACTGGTGCAGTTTTTTTGATAGACCAAAGCCCCACGCTGTAAGGGTGTTTCCGCAGCCTTTTGTTCCGTATCATAAAATTTACTCAGCGTATTGATAGAGGGTGCTTCATTGGCATTGACATACAACACCTGTAAAGCAGGGTCAAAGGAAGCCCCTCCCCACTCTACACCGCCCTGATGGCTTGGTGTGGTGATAGTACCCTGCAAGGAGGGAGGCGTATAAATAAAACCTGTTTCATACTTTCTGAATTGCGCCAGAGCCGCAGCATGAGATTCCGGCGTCACCTGGGTCAGATCCGCTTCGTTCAGCGACAGGCGAACCAACGGTGGGGGCTTCACCGGAAAAGGTTGTGTGGGCCAGGCTTCCTCACCTGGAATGGTGGACGGAGGAACGGGCATCTCCACTACCGGAAATATAGGTTCTCCTGTCTCCCTATCCAATACGAAGGTAAGTCCCATTTTGGTAAGCTGAACCACGGCATCTCTGGGTTCTCCTGCGGAATCGAGGGTCACCAGAATCGGGGCTGGTGGATTGTCATAGTCCCAGATATCATGGTGAACAGTTTGGAAATGCCACTGCCGCTTTCCGGTGGTGGCATCCAGTGCTACCACACAATTGCCAAACAGATTCATCCCTTTGCGAAAGCCACCGTAAAAATCATTGGCAGGCGATCCGGTAGCAAAAAAGACCCATCCTCTCTCTTCATCCAGGGAGAAACCACCCCAGGGATTGGCCCCCCCATAGGTCTCTCCTGCTACCCATTCCCAGGTGTCATAGCCAAACTCTCCTTTTTGTGGTATGGTATGAAAGATCCACTGAAAAGCTCCTGTCACGGTGTCATAGGCCCGTATATGCCCCGGCGTAGAGTTATATTCTTCCGGTACGCGGGAAGTAATGATCAGAAAGTTTTTATACACTATGCCGGGTGTTGTCACTTCAATGGATGCCTGAGCCGTATCGATGCCCAGGTCTTCCCGCAGATCTATATAGCCTCCCTGACCGAAGGTAGGGATCAGCTTACCGGTTTTTGCTTCCAGCGCATACACCCTGTTTTTGACAAAATGAAAGATGCGTTGCCCCTCTGCTCCTTCCCAATAGGTTACGCCCCGGCTACGTCCCCGGAAGACTTCATGGTTTTCGTTATACTTTGAGGCCTCAAACACCCATACTTCTTTTCCGGTCGCGGCATCGAGTGCGACCGCATTGAGTTGGGGGGTTGTAAAATACATCAGGCCTTTTACGATGATGGGATTGCTGTACATAGACGGTCCATTAGGGTCACCGGTGTGGTATTCCCAGGCGGGTTCCAGCAAATGCACATTGGCCGCGTGGATTTGTGCCAGATCAGCATACTGATTCGCTTTCTGATCGCCCCGGTACACAGGCCATTCCTTCTCATCATACGGACTGCCGGATGCCTGACGCCCGGGAAGCGTGTCGGATGCAACCTGTACAGGCAACCTGCCTGTGTTTTCAGGGCTTATGGAAGACTGAAATGGCAAAACCAATAACAATGATAAAAGGAGTGTAATCAGTGCAAATGTTTGATGGAGTAGCATAAAGGACTAAGCTTGATGTAAAAAACAGGTTGTTTCTGATAATCAGTTTCTTTCGTTCCTAAGAGAACCTGTGTCCAGGCTAAGTGTTGGAGGTTAGTTTTCACAAATGTAATCTTTCCACCACTGGGTCAGCCGCTCCTGATCCAGCGAGCCAGTATACACCACCACTCGGTAGCGTATCTGTACTCTTTCTCCCTGGTGAATATACCAATCTCCCAGAATTTGTCGGGAGGGTCCGACCCCTAACTCACCATCGACCCGCCAGGGTATGGGAAAGGCCGGGTTTTCCGGATGATCAAAAATAGCGATGTGCGCCAGGTCATCCCGTCCGGCTACCTGCATCCCTACATCCGTCCAGATGGCCCGTTGCCCTTCGGCCTCCTGATTGCGTTGCCCGGCAGCATTCACCACTTCGCCGGGTATTCCTTTCCGCCAGGGCATACGCAGAAACAAGCCTCCCACATAAAATTTCCCCAGGGTGATATCCGTTTTGGCTTGCCCCTCCCATTGCAGGTCCAGGAAAAATGTTCCATCCTGCTCTTGCATAGTCCAGTGTTGGGTTTCCGTAAGGATGGCGTTCCCGGCGGAGTCCAGCAGATCATATACAGTCTGCCATTGTACTTTCTCACCGGTACCCTCCATGATATCCGCTGAAATATGCCGCCAATAGTCGCCCTGCCAGTTCATGAAGTAATCTCTTCCGTTGACTAACTTAAACCCCCAGTACAATCCTGTCTGGTGTTTATGGTGTTCGGGGCGATATTCGGTCAGTATCCCCTTCCCATCAGGAGCCATGATCGGGTGAAGGTAGGGCCGGGTATCCTCCCTTGCATGTTGGGTGAGAAGCTTTTCCTGACCCTGTGTCCGGTAGACAGTGATCGTACCGGCCTGTGTATCATGCTCCAGGGTTAAGCTGTTGTCCTGATTGGCCTGTGCAAGAACCTTACTCTCTTCCGGAATACCACTGTAGCCGAACAGGAAAAAAATCAATAAAATAGTCACCATGCCTGGTTTATCGTTTGTCATGAGCCAAAGGTCATTCAGAAAGTGAATGTTTCGCTGTTCCTTTCATTCATTTTGCTTTCGAACCTGTTTTTGTCCCTGTATAAATCTCATGTTCCTGATTACCACCAGCCATCAGGAAAGCCAGTAAATCTTTGAGTTCCTGAGCGTTCAAACTATTGATCAGTCCGGGAGGCATTACCGATACGGAAGAGAACTGGGTGTCTTTCACCTCCGCTTTGGCAATTTCCCGGATGAAATCGGGAGCAAACGGATTTTGAGAGATGTAGTAGGTGCGCTCGTCTTCGTTGATCAGCCGCCCCACCACTGACTGCCCATTTTCCAGATAAAAAACAGTAGAGGCATACTGATCTGAGATCACTTTATTGGGGTCAATGATAGCTTCCAGCATGTCTTCCGTAGAAAAGCGGGTACCCAGTTGGGTGAGATCAGGACCAATATTGCCACCTTCACCACGCAGGCTGTGGCAGGTAACACAGAGAGTGGCAGCATACATATTCTTTCCCTGTTCAAAATTGATGCTCACCAGGCCACTATCCAGCAGCTGTTGGGCTTCTTCAGTTTTCCAGTTTTTGCCGGGGCCTTTGGGTTCCGGGATATTGGCCAGGTCTACCCCATTATTGCTTAGCAGAGAATCTCCGGAGATTTTGTTGTAGTACTCATATTTATCTTTAGGCACCTTTTCCAGGGCAAGTTCCCTCGCCTTATCTATGAAACCGATATAACTTCTCCCACCCTGGAAATCAAAAGCCTTATAAAACCACTTGAAATACTGCTCTCTAAGGGCCGGTGTCCATCCTTTGTTGAGGCTGCTCAATACAATCGCATAATAGGTATGCTGCGCAGGTGGGATATTTTCCAGCATCTGGGCAATGTCTAACCCATACTGAGGATTACGCAGAATCAGGTCTGAAGACTGGGTGGCTGTGGGGTCATCTGCCTGCATATCAGGCTGCTCTTCAGCCATTAACGCTAGTGTTCTTTCAATGACCTGCGGCGCTTCCAGAAAGACCAGCAGCTTACTGAGTGCCCGGTTCAGGGATGCCGTGGTAGCCGGATAATGAGGATTCAGATAAGCGATCACCGCCGACTGATCCTTCGCTTCCGGTTTGCCCATACGGGAAAATATCAGTTCAAAGACTCTCAGCAAACTTTCTTTGTCCTCATCAGAAAGCTTTTTATAATCCACCTGAAGCAGCTTTTGCAGCATCGCACTTTTCTGTGACCTGTCTCCCTGTCGGGATAAAGCCACCATCCCCTGAATTAGTATCTGAGGATCGTTTTCGGTCAGTACACGCTGCTGCCATTGTGCTACAGGTTGGTGCTCCACGGCGATCCGTGCTGCATAACGGACAAACCGATCAGGGTGTTTTAAATGAGGCCAGGCCGCCTCGATAGCCCCTTTGTCTTTTTTTCCATGAAACTGTTCCAGCCTGGTTCTGAGTTGGTGCGCCTTATCCACTTTGGGGGAACGACGGGAGGAACGAGCCTCTTTCTGTTGTTGCGGATCGTAATAGACCCGGTAGAGATCAGAATCCAGTTTACGTCCGCCTGTGAGAAAATACAGGGCACCATCCGGGCCAATGACACCGTCGGTCAGGGGAAGCGGCATTCCTGAAAGAAATTCTTCCTTTTCTGCCCGATAGGAAGCGCCTTCCGGCTGCAGGTGAATAGCATAAATAATTCCAAAGCTCCAGTCAAAGGCAAACAGGGCCTGTTGGTAGGGCTCAGGAAAGTGGGCGCTTTTTCCATGCACCACACCGGTAGGTGATCCTTGTCCGATGTTTAAGACGGCAGGCAGGTTATCCGGATAGCTTGGTAACCATTTCCCGGAGCCTGTTCTCCAACCAAACTCGCTCCCGGAGGTCACATGGCATATGCGGGTAGGTCTGTACCAGGGCATGCCCAGGTCCCATTCCATATCCGAATCAAAGGTAAACAGATCTCCTGCCTGGTTGAAAGCCAGATCAAAAGGATTTCTAAAGCCGGCGCTTACCAACTCCCAGTGCTTACCCAGGGAATCTATGCGGGCAATCCAGCCGCCCGGCGGCAGGCGATCGGTGGCATGGCCTCTGGGGTCTTTGATGAGTGGAAACAGGTTATCTTCCTGCCAGATAGCCGGCAGTAAATAACTATCCATGGCTGGGACATCGGTGTGGTTGCCAGCGATCACATAGAGGGATTTCCCATCTGGAGCCAACACGATACTATGAGGACCATGCTCCCCCTCTCCTTTCAAGGTCTTGAGCAGGGTAATTTTGTCATACTGATCATCCTGGTCGGTATCCTGAAGGCGGTACAAACCACTTTGTTTCGCAAAATCCTCATTGTCTTCATGGTTGTTGATCATCACATACAGGCTGTTGAAGGCCCATAGCAACCCCTGAGCATAGCCCATGTTGACGATTGAATCTGCCTGTGGAGCCTTGGGGTCCCCGATGTGAAGTTTTTCTACCTTCGGTTTTTGGGTGGTATCCGCCCCAATAGCCGGCAACTCGATGCGGTATAATGCCCCATACTGATCAGAGGTAATCATTCTGCCTTGGTCATCAAAGGTCATGGAAACCCAGGAACCATGTTCATGCGCTGAGGGGCTATACAGATGTTGAGCGTGAAAACCAGGCTGTAGCTTGAGCTTCTCCACTTTCGGATCGGGGGGAGCATTCTGATGGATGGCGGGGGCTAGCTGCCGAAAACTGCCAATGGTAAGCAGCAATAGTATAAAAAAAATAAGGACGACAGGGGTTATTACAAAGAAAGAGTTCAGCTTCATAGGTTATGCATTAATTAAATAGTAAAGGTTGGTGAAGGTACCAAAAAATATGTTGGATTAGTAACTTTGAAAAATAAGTCTTTGCTGGCTTTTTGCCAAAAAAAATGTGAGTGTGGACTCTTTCTTCCACTATAAAAACTTCAGGAGGCAGCCATAGCCTTTTTGTTTTCTGTCCTGGCTGGGGTCCTGAAACATTTAAGTTGTAAAAAATGCGTTTTTTTATGTCAAGTTTTATGTGGGAAACTCACTGTTGCGTCAGCAAAAGATTTCCTGAGGCCTGTCCAAAAGTTGATCAAGATTTATTCATTTCTGAGTGAATGTGACGGATTGGCCAGGGCTGCTTTGATGGTCTGTACGCTCACGGTAACCAAAGCTATTAAAACAACGATGAAGACTGGCAGAAGAAACAGCCACCAGGAAAGTTGTATGCGATACATATAATTTTCCAACCATTGGTTTAAGGTGAGATAAGTCAAAGGCAGGGCAATGAAGCTGGCTAAAACAATCAGCCTACAGTAATCTTTAGAAAAAAGCAGAAGGATACTTTGCACCGAGGCCCCCAGCACCTTGCGAATGCCGATCTCTTTGGTACGCTGCTTGACTATGAAAGCCGAGAGACCAAACAAACCCAGGCAGGCAATGAAAATAGCCAGGCCACTGGCGGTAGAGAAAACCTTCCCATACTGCTCTTCGGTCCGATACTGGGTGTTGAAATAGTCATCCAGAAAGAAGTAACTGAAGGGATTGCCGGGAAAATGGTCGGTGTACAGCGCTTCTATGCGGGCCATGTTCTCTTGTAAATGAGAAAGATTATCCAGGTCAATGGTAAAATAATGAAAGGGTCCCGAAGTTGAGAATTTTGCATCTTCTTGTGGTAGCAAGAATACTATTCCATTTCTTTCCAATTTTAAAGAATAGAAGTTAAGGTTTTTGACGATTCCTATGATGGTGGTTTCCTTTTTTAACCAATCAGGACCAATCACTATCTTTTCCTGCAAAGCGGTTTCTACTGGATCAAAACCTAGTAGCTGGGCCACATCCTCGGTAATGACCACTGCATCTTTATCGCTGGGAAATTCCCGGGAGAAACTTCGACCATACAATAGCTTCATCTGGTAAGTGTCCAGGTAGTCATAATCTACTACATTGAGGGAAAAGTACATTTGCTTTTCCGGTTGCTTTTTATTCAATACAAACTGATCTCCCTTTCCTCGTGAATCTCCCGGAGATAAAAGAGAAGCCGTTATCTGACTTATATCCGGCAACTGTTGCAAGGCAGTTTTAAAACTCTCATAGTGGTGGGCATAGTTTTCATCGGTAATCATAGGCGCTCTTACTATCAGCTTTTGTGACATATCATAACCCATCTCAAAGTTCTTCATGAACATCAATTGCCGGTATACACTAAAAGTAGCCATGATGAGTCCTACTGAGATCACAAATTGAAAAACAATCAGACTTTTTCGTAGTAAGACACCCCGGACAGAAGTATGAAATTTTCCCTTCATGATACTCACTGCTTTAAAAGAAGAAAGTACAAAGGCTGAATACCCTCCTGACAATAGCGTACCTAGGATCAATACCAGCCCTATACCCACCAAAAACCAAGGTTCTTCCAGCAGGGAACTTTGAGGAATATTTCTTTCTACCATACTGGTAAATGAAGTATAGAAAAGCTGATACAACGTCATGGCCACTACGATGCTTAACAGATTGATCAGGAACGCTTCTAACAGGAACTGGGTGATCAATTGCCTTCGCCCTGCTCCCACTACTTTGCGGATGCCGACTTCTTTGGCCCGTTTCACCGCCCGGGCCGTAGACAAATTTACATAATTGATCCAGGCCAGTAAAAGGATAAAACAGGCTGTGATGAAGAGAAACTGTACGGTTGTGGCACTGCCTCTTATTTCTGGTTCACTAACCAAGCCGGAAGAATACAGATGGGCATCTCTGACAGGCTGCAAAGTGATGACAATCGCATCGCCCATATTAACTTGCCTCAACAAATCTCCTAGGTATTTATCCTGTATTTTCTTGATCTGTGTCTCAAGTTTATTAATGTCAGCCCTGGAATCAACCTGCAGATAGACTCGAAAAGGAAAAACCGGTTCTGTATCATACTTAATCGCTTCGGCCAGGGTAGTCAAGGATAAGAGCACTTCAAATTTGATATGAGAATTATCAGGAATATCTTTAAACACGCCTTGTAGCATAAAATTATCCTTTCCGTTGATGGTAAGCAGTTTACCAATGGGGTTAGTTGCTTGCCAATCCGAACCAAAAAACTTTTGGGCCATACTTTCCGAGATAAGCAGCGCATTGGGCTCCTGCAAGGTCTTCGCATCACCTGCCAGCATAGGAAAGGAGAACATTGCCAACAAAGAAGCTTCCGTATAATAGACTTCCTGTTCCAGAAATTCTATGGGAGAAGTGCCGTCTTCCCCCTGATAGGAAATGATGAAATCGTCAATCTTATTCTGGAATAACCTGGCATAGGCCAACACCTCCGGGCATTCACGCTTGGCTGCCGGACCAAAGTCGCTGGGAGCCACGGGAACAGGTGAGCGTTGATTTCCATTGATGGTAGCTTGTAAGGTTACCCGGTAAATATTATCCACATTTGTATGGAAGTTGTCATAGCTCCGTTCAAACTGCACATACTGGAAGATGAACAGGGCAGCCGTGAGGCCAATGCCCAGTCCCAGGATGTTGATGAGGGCATACACTTTGTTGTGCCACAGGTTGCGATAAGCGATAAGCAGGTAGTTGCGTAGCATGGCTGTTCATATTTATGTTATTCGTTGTGTAACACTTTGGCCGGATTGGCCAGGGCTGCTTTGATGGTCTGTACACTCACTGTCACTAAAGCAATGCCCAGGACCATGGCAAGGGGAAGGAGAAACAGCCACCAGGACAAAGGGATACGGACCATGTAGCTTTCCAGCCAGCGGTGCAGACTGAAGTAAGCCATCGGCAAGGCAATCAGACCCGCAAGAGATAGCAGTTTGAGGTAATCTTTAGAAAAAAGCAGCAGGATACTTTGCAAAGAGGCTCCCAGCACTTTGCGAATGCCTATCTCTTTGGTGCGTTGTTTTACCATAAAAGCCGAGAGGCCAAATAAACCCAGGCAGGCAATGAAGATGGCCAGGCCACTGGCAGCGGTGAATACTTTGCCAAACTGCTCCTCAGCCTGGTACTGGGCATTGAAATACTCATCTAAAAAGAAATAGGTGAAGGGATTGCCGGGGAAGTGATCTTTGTATAAATCTTCTATGCTGGCTATATTTTCTTTCAGATGGGATACATTGTCTAACTCAATGGTATAATAATTAAAACGTAAAAAATAAGGTATTTCTTCCTGATGGTCTGGAGCCAGCATCAATACCACGCCGGAGCGTTTCAGCTTTAATGACTTGAGGTTCACATTTTTAACGATGCCAATAATATTGACCTCCTTTTTCAACCCATTAGGCTGAATCACGAGCGTTTCCTGTAAAGCGCTTTCCACCGGATCAAAACCCAATGCTATAGCTACATCTTCGGTGATCACGGCGGCCTCTTGATCCGATGGGAATTCCCTGGAAAAATCCCGCCCGTGCAAAAGCTTTATCTGGTAGGTTTCCAGATAATCATAATCTACCCTGCCAATGGAAAATATGGGCATATTTTCCGGTTGCTTCTTATTGATGACAAATTCGCCCTCCATAGTTGGATTACCTGGTGCTAAATGAGAAGCAGTAACATGGCTAATATCCGGTAACTTTTGTAAGGCGGCTTTAAAACTCTCATAATGATGAGCATAGTTTTCATCGGTAATCTTGGGTGCATGTACAATGAGTTTTTGTGATAGATCGAGACCCAGGTCATGATTTTTCATGAACACCAATTGCTGGTATACACTGAAGGTACCGATGATCAGTCCGACAGAAATGATAAACTGAAACACGATCAGACTTTTCCGTAATATTATCCCCCCAGCAGAAGTATGAAATTTTCCCTTCATCATACTCACGGCCTTGAAAGAGGATAATACGAAAGCTGAATATCCACCGGACAACAGTGTACCGGATATTAATACAAGGAAAATACCAGACAGCAACCAGGGTGCTTCTACCAGAGCAGTGAGGGGAATTTCTTTCTCTACCAGTCTGGTAAAGAAAGGAAAGCAAAGCTGATACAAGGTAGCCGCTACTACCACGCTTAACAGGTTGATCAGGAAAGATTCTAACAGGAACTGGGTGATCAATTGCTTTCGTCCTGCTCCTACTACTTTGCGGATGCCTACTTCTTTGGCCCGTTTCACCGCCCGGGCGGTAGACAAGTTTACATAATTGATCCAGGCCAGTAGCAGGATGAAACAGGCAATGATCAAAAGAAACTGCACGGTAGTGGCACTACCCCTGATTTCAGGTTCACCCTTATAGCCGAAAGAATGCAAATGGGCATCCCCTAAAGGTTGTAGGGATACAATAAAAGTATTTACATTATCTTCTCTTTTAAAAAAACTTTCTACGAGTTGATACAGTATTTTTTGGAGCTTGGGCTGAAGAATATTTATATCTGCTCTGGGATCAACCAGCAAATAAGTAGGAAAAGGAGCATACAAATCCGTGTCATAATGCATCTCCTTGGCCAGGGTGGGCAAAGACAGCAGTACTTCAAACTTGATGTGTGAGTTTTCAGGGATGTCTTTAAAGACCCCGGATATCATGAATGCTTCCTCTCCATTGATGGTCAGGACTTTTCCCATGGGATCAGCCTTTTGCCAATCCGTGCCAAAGATCTTTTTGGCCATATTTTCCGACAAAAGCAAGGTCTTAGGTTCCTGAAAGATTTTCGAATCACCCACAATCATAGGAAAGGAGAACATTTCCATGAAAGAAGCCTCGGTATAATAGACCTTCTGTTCCAGAAATTCTATCGGAGGAGTACCCTCCTCAGCCTGATAGGAAATGATAAAATTTTCAATCTTATTCTTCCATAATCTGGCATACGCCAACACTTCCGGGCATTCTCGCTTTACTGCCGGACCGAAGTTGCTGGAGGATATGTGATTAGGGGGGAGTTGATTTCCATTGATGGTAAATTGTTGAATAACCCGATAAATGTTATCCGCATTTTCATGAAACCTATCGTAGCTCTTTTCAAATTGGACGTACTGAAAGATGAACAAGGCAGCCGTAAGGCCGATGGCCAACCCCAGGATGTTGATGAGGGCATACACTTTGTTGTGCCACAGGTTGCGATAGGCGATAAGCAGGTAGTTGCGTAGCATGTCTTTACAACTTTAGGTTGGGATATAGCTTTATCCTCTAAAAAATGTGCCATATGCAATCTAGGCAATTTTTGCCTGTATTTCCCTCATTTTCCTATCCGAGAGTGTGTCAAAATAATACAGTAGGCTGTGCCACAATGATACAGTAAAACCATAAAAATAAAGCATGACTGTGCTTTGTGGTAGATCTAAAAGTGGTCTGTTTCTCGCTGTCGTAAGTCCCGGATGAGCCTGCCATAGCCCTCTCCAACTTTAGCGAATCAAAGCCTTCTGGTCGCCTTTATGAAAAATTAACGAAGGGTTTTCTCTTCTCAGTGTGATGTCTGTTTCCTGTCAAAAACGGTTAACCAATCACTTCAGGATTATTGGATTGACCACTGTAGGGCATTCTCTACGAGGCGGACGAAGGCAGCGTTCTGCCAGACTTTTTGACTATGACCCATGGAGGTATAAAAGGTTTTTCCCTTGCCCACGGTACGGTACCAGGCGACGGGATGGTAGGGGCCCATGCCAAAATTTTTATCCCTCATCCAAAGCAGATTACCGTTAGGAATAATCTTGTCCCCATTAATGTAGGATACCACCTGTACATCTTTGGGCTGGCTAAAAAAGACATACCATTCATCTTCATGAACCCAGGAGGAGGGCAACTGCCGGGCTAGCGTTGGATCAACTGCGGTTTCAAGATGCACTTCGGTTTTCTGTAAATGCGGATTGAGTGAATGGTGGGAAAAAAGGGTGCCCAGTAAGTGTGTTTCATACCAGGGCCAGTGATGGGAATTATCTCCGGCCCCATGAATACCCAAAAGGGAGCCCCCTGCCTCCACATACTGGCTTAAGGCCTGCTGCTGCGCTTCGTTGAGCACCCGGCCTGTGGAGTTGTTAAAGATGATCGCTTTAAACTGCTTGAGTTGTTCTTCATTGAAAACCCCTCCTTCTTCTGTCTGGTAGACAAACCAACCGTTTCGCCTGGCTATCTCAGTAAATACAGGTAAGGAGGCTTCTATCGATTCGGAGTGCCGAAAGGCGGTTGTTTTGGAAAAGACCAGGATAGCAGCCTGGCTTTGGGGAAATTCAATGACCGGCTTTTCGGTCTCATAGCTAACCGGAAAGCCGTATTTAATCTTATAAAAAAATACGCCTATGGCTGCCCCAAAGAGCAGCAGAAGGCCCAGCAGACTCCAGAGTATGATTTTGCCGATTTTTTTCATGAGGGATAGGGGTTACGCTACAGAGCTTTCCTGTTTAGAACGACAGCAGGCCAGCCTTTTGCAGAAGACCTGCTGCATTCCATCATGGCAGTCTGAAGGAATCAATCTATTATCAAAAAAAAGTAAGGCTAGGCTCAGGCAATATCACAGATCTGTACCCCTTGCTTTAAGGACGCTAATTTATCGGTTCTTTTGGGAATAAACTCTTGAGCGACGAATCCTTTGTAACCCGTTTCGGCAATAGCCTTCATGATTGCCGGATAATTCAGTTCCTGTGTCTCGTCAATTTCATTTCTCCCGGGTACCCCCCCTGTATGGTAATGCGAAATATAGGTATGATACTTCTTGATCGTCGCAATGATATCACCCTCCATGATTTGCATGTGATAGATATCATACAGCAGTTTGAATTGAGGAGATCCTACTTTATCAACCAAAGCAACACCCCATTCAGTACGATCGCACATATAATCTTTGTGGTCTACTTTGCTGTTCAAAAGCTCCATCACTATGTTCACTTTATGTTTCTCGGCTGTCGGCATCAAACGCTTTAATCCGGCGGCAGCGTTTTCCATCCCCTGCTCATCACTCATACCATTGCGGTTACCGGAAAAGCAAATGATTTGGTTAAAGCCTGCCTTGGCTACCAGAGGGACCAGCTCTTCGTAGCTTTTTACCAGGGCATCATGGTGCTGGGGATCGTTAAAACCTTTTTCAATGCCCATACCTGCTCCCCAGGGCAAAGCTGAAGTCAGGCCATACTTAGCCAGTATAGGCCATTCCTCGGGGCCAACCAGCTCGACAGATTGCAGCCCAATATCTTTGGCTGCTTTGCACAGATCCTCCAGCTCAATACTCTGGTAGCACCAGCGGCAAACGGAATGATTAATCTTACCTTTTAAGGAGGGTTCCAGTACATTTTCTGCAGCTTCCAGGCGGCTTGCCAGCGAGGAACCCAGGGAAGCGAAAGCCACGCTGCCTGCTATTTTTTTTATCGTGGAACGACGAGAATTTGAATAACTCATGATCTTCGTAATTTAGCTTGATGTATATGTAGTAATTTATAAAATTTTCACAAACAGTGGGCGCAACGACCAGAAACTTAAAAACCTAAGCTCAAATATAGCCTTATTCTTTGGTTCCTTCAAAGGAAAACCCTTGTGCCTTGAGGGTCAGGGTAGTAACTTTTTTGTCAGCGTTCCTGCCAAAGATTAATTGTGTACCGCCCTCCCCTTCAAATACATCGGCTTCACCGCCTGACTGTAACTCCTATATATATAATATCATTAGTTTTTTTACTTTGATTGTCTCAGCCTGAGCATAAACTCAGGATGAGGGATGTCTTTTTTACACTTACATTTCTCCCTTGCGTTTTTACATATCATTTTTACTTTAAAACGGAGAGCAACATTTCCTTCATTGGCTGTAGAAGAAATCTATAGTACACACTCCAGTACGCCCCCTTTCCTAACCTCATGATTCAGCGTTAGCTCTTCAAGCGTAGCGGTTATCTACCGTATAATTTGTATAACCGCTACTGGACTGTCAAACCGATGACAAAACCAGCTACAGGAAGCTTTATTTCGAACCACTTTTGAAGGGTTCATAGGACATCCAATCCACCTCCAATTCGTAAGGCTGTAGAGGTTTTTCAATAGCATGCGCATTCGTTTCCACTGGCCAAGCATCGGTATGCCAAAAATTCATTCGGTAAAGCGTAGGATGTTGAGGGACTCCCCTGGTAGATCCCTGATAATCCCACAACACTATTTTTTCATCAGTAGTGGGATGAATGATCCACCAGCGGATACGGTCGGCATACCAATCAAAACCATAGGTGTAAAATTTGGCTGAAGCATCAAAGTCTGCAATGGCCGCAATGGTATCCGGCTGATTTTGCCTGCCACTTAAAGGCGTTCTTATTCCTGTATCATTCTCTCTGTAGACAGTGTGATAGATAATTCCTTTGGCCAAATTGATGGTTCTGCCCACTCTTCTAAGCGCTCCACTATGACCAGTCCAGGTGCCTATATAAATGATGGTCGGATCGGCAAGGAGCCATTCAAAGTCAATCTCACTCAGCCCGTGTAGGCTATCTACATGGTAGGTAAAAAAGCCTACTACTGCCCCTACGTTAGGCTGAATCGCTCTTGTCTGAGGAACTTTCAGCCGTGCAGCATAAGTACCAAAATGGGTAAAGCACTTTGAGATAATTTCTGGTCCAAGCCCGGCACCAGCACTATCTAGTGGATCTATCTTGAAGGAAAGAATTTGAGCCTCTGCCTCTGTCAAAGAATTTACACCCAGCTTGTATTTAAATTCAGTTTTGTTTCCCGTAGAGCCATACCTAAAGTAGTGAGAAGTAGAATCAGCAAAATTCTCGACAAATGAACTATGAAACTTGTCGGTTTGGGAAATGGCTATAAAAGGAATAAAAAATAAAATGGCTGATAAAATGTGTTGTTGCATAGTGATAAACTGTTGGACTCAGGAACCAATCTACAAAAAAGAAGCAACGATTTAGATTATTTTTTAGATAGCCTGTTCATGTATAAATCCATACAATGGCTGCTTTACTTAACATAAATTATTAACTCGCCATTGGTGATAGCAACAACCCTATAGGAATTAGCCCATTGCTTCTAACCTTTATCAATTACTTCTTCTCTAATTCTGCATTCTCATTATTATAATGATTGTGCATCTTTGAAAAGATTGGGATTAGACTCTTTACCAAGTTCAAGCTTCAGGTTAGCCCCATTTTTTAAAGTTTCCAATTTGATTTGTCTTTCTGTATAGGGTTTACCATTTAACCAGATAGATTGAATGTAAAAGTTACTCGGAGCATTATTTGTCGTCTCAATGATCAAAGGCTTTCCCTTTCCAGTATTTATTTCAATGCGGTCAAAAAGTGGACTTCCTAGCTGAAAGGAAGGCTCTATATCCACCAATCCCTTCACATCAAACAATCCTATAGCGGCCATGACATACCAGGCGCCTAGCTGCCCCTGATCTTCATCCTGTCCATACCCATATCCATGGATCTCTTCCGTCCCATAGAACTCATGGCAAATCTTCCTTACCCATTTTTGGGTCAGCCAGGGATGATGAGTGAAGTTAAAAAGCCATGGAATCTGTAAACTGGGTTGATTTCCATGATTATAGAGAAAAGATAATCCTGCAAAAGCATCTATGTCTTCTCCCCCAAATTTTGTTGTTTCGGAAACTGTAAAGATGGAATCCAGTCTATGTACAAATTTGTCCTGGCCCATCTTGGCCATCAACCCTTCTGGGTCATGAGGCACATAAAAGCTATATTGCCATGCATTTCCTTCCTGGAAGCCAATCCAGGGAGCAAAAGGATCAAAGTCTTTGAGAAATTCACCTGAGGGCAGTTTGGGTCTGACAAAGTCAGTGCTTTCATCATAAAGATTTTTCCAGTTTTCAGACAGTTTCATTAATTGCCTGTACTCCTTATTTTTTCCTAAAGCCTTAGCCAATTGTGCTACTGCATAGCTGCTATAGCTGTATTCCAAAGAATGTGAGACAGAGAAACCAGAACCCTCTGGTGTGGTATCCCAGCCTGGCAAATAAGCTACATATCCCCTTTCCACAAATCCTTTCAGGTCCATCTTACCGGCCCCTTCGAGTCGGTCGGCATAGGTGAGTTCATTTTTTAAGGCAGCTTGAAAAGCAAGTTCAACATCATAATCCCTGATGCCACATTGATAAGCAGAGGCCATGATCAGCCCTACATAATTGGTGCCTACCCCTGAAACAAATTTGGAGTTGGCGATGCCATCACCCAGCCAGCCAGCATTTTTATATACTTGCAGTTGGGTCTGTACAAAATCGTTATAATATTCAGGCCAGACCAAAGCCCACAGTTGAGTGAGGTTCCAGAAAGTCCCCCAGACAGCATCAGTATTATAAAAGTTGAATTTTGGCTTTCCAGCTTCATCCAAAGGAAGTCTGCCGATCGTGCCATCATTTTCAGGGAAATACCCATTCACATCGCTGGCAAGTCCTCTGCCTAACAGGGCATGAAATAAGCCGGTATAAAATTTAGTTTTATGCTCAGCGCTAGAACTACTCACTTTTATCTTATTTAATTCCTGCGTCCAAATCTGTTGCGCTTGCTGCTTTGCCTGCTCAAAAGATAAGTCTTTTGCTTCTGCTTCCAGGTTTTTCCGGGCATTCTCTACCGAGGTATAGGAAAATCCTGCTTTCACCAGTATTTGCTCACCGGGTTGTGTTTTGAATTTCAGGTAGAGCCCGGCGCCCTGTCCGGTGATACTAGTGTCTCCTTCATAGGTATGCTGACCGGTAAAAGTGCCCACTAGCTCGGGCTTTTTGCTGATTTCTCCTGAAAAATACATTCTCACTTCACCGCCTGGCTGGTACTTTTTCACATATTCCGGATAGGTAATCACCCAACCTTCAAGGGTGTTATCCTCATGATAAGTAACAGAGGCATTTTTAACTTTACCACTTTCACCCAGTTGATTACCCACATCAAGAAGGACATAGGCACTGTCAGATTTGGGAAAAGTATATTGTTGAAAACCTACTCTTTTAGTGGCAGTCAGTTCCACGGTAATATCATAGTCTTTGAGTTTGACTTGATAATAGCCTGCAGTGGCATGTTCCTCTTTTTTATCAAATCTGGAGCGATATCCTTCATCCGGGTTTTCCAGTGTACCGGGAACCGTTTTCAGCTTTCCTGTCATGGCTGTGAAGAGAAATCCTCCTATCTGAAATTCATGCAGATTGGCAAATCCTTCTATGCTGGTATGCCTTGAATCATAGCCTACGGCTTCCCACCCGTGTTCATTCCCATAACTGCCATTGGTAGAGGGAGCCAGTTTGGCCATACCAAAAGGCAGGGCGGCAGGGGTATAAAAAAACCATCGGCTGTGGGCCGTACCAATATTGGGATCCACATAATCCAGAACAGAGGATGAATCCTGGACGGTTTTCTTTTGATCAGATCCATGATTGCAAGCAGCCAATACCAACAAAACCATCAAAAGAGATATACTTTTACGCATAGTAATTATTTTTTCTTGTAAATATACAGTAAGAGTCAACAACACAAAGGTGCTTGCCATCAGCAAAGCTAAACTGGCAGCGACTCCGCCTTATTGAAGTTTCCATCAGAAGTGGTAAGAAAGTGCCTCCTGATCGCCATGATCATAAGTACTGATATTTCGCAAGGAGATGAGAAAAACGGAAACCTACCAAATTTTTAGGTTGCGTCGGAGATTGATGTCTTAGATTTTATCAAGGTTCATGCTATCCATAGTCAGCCTTCTCTTTGCTCTCCAAAGTGGAGTAGCCAATCTTCTAAGTTGTTTAACACAAAGGCGGCTTATTCATCTTGAGGTCAAAGCTACTTTAGAATCAAGTGTGAAAATTTAGGCTGCGTACGAATATACTTATACACCCCCCTTTATCTGTTAACAAAACTAATCTTGTTGTCACTAATAGGACATACCAGGGATAAAAGGCCAAACCTTACTGATCCGGTATTTCTATCCTAAGGTTTTATTGACATTGACTAATTACATGTTAAAAACCAGCTTGTTTATCCACTGGGTTGACAAGTGGTAAACCTTGTGCATATCGTCTCACATTGGTTGAGAAAACTTGTTGACTCCTTAACCAGGAATATTGAGATACGCCGGAAATATGGGAGGTGATGATGACATTTTTATAATCCCACAGCTTGTGGTCAGAGGGTAAGGGTTCCGGATCAGTTACATCCAGGGCAGCCCCTGCAATATGTTGATCATCTAAAACTTTCATCAAATTTTCGGTTTTGACAAGTTTTCCTCTGGAAACATTGATAAAATAAGTGCCTTTACGCATTTTTCTAAATGCCTGTTCATTGAACATACCTTCACTTTTGCGGGTATGCGGTGTAGCACAAACAATGATATCTGAATTTTCCAGTACCTTTTCAAATCCACCAAACTCCATTTCATAGAGTTCATCAGCAATATTTCCTGACGTCTCACTGTACAAAGGCCGGATATCTGCCGCCAATATTTTCAAGTCTAACGCTTTGGCTCTTCTTGCGATTTCCCTGCCTATACCCCCGTAACCAATGATACCCATAGTCAAATTGCGCATTTCTACCTGCTTTTCCACCCCTTGCCATTGGTGCTGGGGCATATTGTGAATTTGCTCTTTGATGCCACGGGTGAGAGCAAACAACATGCCGATGGTATGTTCGGCAATGGCAGGTGCGTAACAACCTTTGGCATTAGATAACTCAATATCAGTGCGCTGCATCATTTCAGGATAGAGGTAGTTTTCTACGCCAGCAGAAGGGCTGTGAACCCATTTAAGCTGTTTGGCCTGTTTTAGTTCTGTTTCATTGATAAAACCGAAACAAGCATGCATCTCAGGTAATATTTTTTTCTTTTCCTCCTCCGAGTTGGTTTTATAAAGTGTGATCTCGGGAGAGATGGATTTGATCTCTTCTTCAATTTCTTCCGACAAATTGGAAGCCAGCCAGATCTTGAGGGGTAATCTTTTTTTCTCCACTTCTGTCATACCCGCCTGGCTTTTGTCCACAGGAAATAGCGAGGATGACATCAAAGGTGAAGCACTGAGTAAAGTACCATTTAGGGCAATTTTTTGAAGAAATGACCTTCTTGAATCTGTGTTGTTGATTTCCATCTTTTTGATGTTTATGTAATGGGAGAGAATTATTTCCTATTTTCAGAATAGCTAAGATAATTAAAAGTTCATTAACTCATTTGTCTAATAGTCTTTCTACACTTTGATTGTTGTTCGGTTTTTTATTCTCCAAACAGGCAGTAAATGAGGGGCTAAATAATTGGATATGGAAGTTCACCATACCCTCCTTTGTTGAACTTACAACTGTTCAATGGACGGACTAAAAAGTATCTGCCACTATGAATTTCTTGCATTTGAGCTAATCCCAAGCACAGAAAGATAGGATAAAATAGATCCTCTTATAGTCATACCTTATTACCCTGATAGATTAGCTGTAAAATACCAAGTTAGCAGTATAGGATTTACTCTCCTGAAGGTATTTATCATACTCTGTAGAAAAGATAGCTTTGTAGACATGAACTATAATGCTCTTAATGATAAAAACGTGTGTCAGTTTTTAAATGTATGAACATGATCAACATCCCATTAAAATGTAGTTTGCTACTGCTTGTAATAGGTATGCTATCCTGCACGCCTGATGATTCTGCTCCTCTACAAAGAACAGAAGTTCCTGATGAGCTAGTAGGTGCCTGGGAACATGGCTATATTGATTTTGAGTTTTGGGAAAACTACCAGGAAGGCTATTATGCAGGCCAATATGCCACTCCTTCCAGAGAGGCTATGATCTTTTACAAAAATGGAGATGCCAGGTTCTATCGCTATGAGTTTGCCCGTAATCTCTATGAAGAGCTCATTGACTGCACAGGCACGGTGACTTTCAATGAGGACGGCACTTTTACGTTCTATCCCCAGCAAGGACGCAAGCGCTTCCATGATTTCTCTCATGATAGCAACAGTGTAGACAGAGCCCTGAGCAGTGAAGAATTAGCTGATGCTAAAATAGCCGGTACACGTGGCTATATTTATATAGGTGAATCTACCCCTCCTGCAATACAAATTACAGTGCCTGGTTCAGCACCTTACAACTGGTATAAGAAGTATGAATAATGCCTAGCAATTACAGCAGTTAACACTGCTGCTAGACATGCTTGCTATGCTAGCTAACCTATGTTTGATCAATAAAACTAACAATTTAACTAATTCCATATGAATATTATATTACGTCCGGGACGAGCAGCAGATGCCCTTGCCTGTGGGTCTATATGCTATCAAGCTTTTAAAGTCATTGCTGGTCAACACAATTTTCCACCCGACTTTCCAGATCCTGAAAGTGCTGTTGGATTAATGCAGTATATTCTCTCAGACAGCTCTATCTATTCTGTAGTTGCTGAAGCCGATGGGAAAATAGTAGGTAGCAACTTTCTGTGGGAAAGCTCCTTTATTGCCGGTGTGGGGCCTATCACGGTTGATCCTAAGGTTCAAAATGCTTCCGTAGGCAGAAAGCTGATGGAGCAAGTTCTTCAACGGGTAGAAGAGCGGGGATTGGCTGGGGTTCGGTTAGTACAGGCAACTTATCATAACCGCTCTTTCTCCCTGTATACAAAACTAGGATTCAATGTTCAGGAGCCTCTTTCAGTTATGCAAGGTTCGGCTATTGGTATTAGTTTTCCTGCCTACCAGGTTCGTCTAGCAAAGCAAGAAGATCTGGATAGCTGTAACCAATTATGTTTGAAAGTACATGGTCATGACAGAGGCCATGAGCTGCTTAATGCTATCAAGGCAGGAACTGCTTCTGTAGTAGAGCATAACGCAAAGATTACGGGTTATACCACACAGGTAGGTTTTTTTGGACACACTGTGGCAGAAACTAATCATGAGCTAAAAGCTCTCATTGGAGCATCTGCTCACTTCTCTGGCCCAGGTTTTCTACTTCCTTCCCGCAATACAGAAGTGCTGCGTTGGTGCTTAAGCAATGGATTGCGCCTCATTCAGCCGCTGACATTAATGAGTAAAGGTTTGTATAATGAGCCAACAGGCGCTTTTCTGCCTTCTATACTTTATTAGATATCTGGCAATGTGTATCTGTGTTTAACTTTAATCAATGAAGCTACATCATTCTTTTGCTTTTACTGGGGCGATGCTATCATAGTAATTAGCAGTAGCTGTAAAAAAAGATAAATTGTTAGTAGGTTATCGTGTCATATACTCTAATGTTACACACTTAGCCTAACTACTGGTACACAGGGGATGCATGAAATTTGTCTATCAAGATTATTGTCTTAAAATCCGGACTACTTGCATGGCTTTACTTACCATTGAGCGGCATTTACAAATGGCAGCAGCATTAAATGCTTGCAATCTGTCCACTTTTTAGTAAATTTTCATGCACCCTTCATAAGTACTAATAGCAATGAGCTAGCAATATTTTGCAATGGCTGAGTAATGAACAGCAACAAACCTAAAATAAAGGCAATTTGCCATTATTGCCCTATTTTTCACGACCACTTGCAGCTGATGGATGAGCAATAACTCATGGAAATTAGCAGCTTTCTTTAATTTCATTATTACACTGAGTTTCTGCACAGATGCAGTTGCTAGAAAGAGCCAATATCAGCTATTTTGTATAAGCTATATTTACCTTCATTGGATGTAGAGTATACTAACCTTTTCTACTCAATATAAGACAGTTGTTTCACAAGCAGAAAGATTCAGTTTAACCTGATTAGCTCTTACTCCAAGACTACTCTTTTGACTAGTACAGCCTCTTGATTGACTACCTTCAGATAATACATGCCTTTCCTGAAGGCACGCAAGTCTAATTGATCCTGCCCTTTCAAAGGTTGTGTCAGTAGTATCTTTCCTCTTTCATCCAGCAGCATCATCTGAGCCCCTGCTGCCTTTCCTTCCTGCAGAATGTTGACCACTCCTGTGCTAGGCACTGGATAGACTTCTACAGAGAAGACTGGCTCATTCATACTGCTCTTAATGACCTGGAAGGAAATCTTCAAGGGAGTGCCTGCTTTGTCTTGTAGATAAGGAGTTGCTTGCAAGATATAGTCTCCCACTAGCCAAGTCAGCCCTATGTAATCTACAGGCTCTTCTTGAGGATAATCTCCAAACAAAGCATAGGGCCAATTTCTCTCTGTCTGTCTGTAAGTGATAGGACCTTTAATCTCCAGAGTCACTCTCTCTACTGTGGTGGGTGAAGTATTCGCTCTTATGCTCAAGCGAGGATTGCCCAGAGTTTGCAAGTTGATCACTTCTCCCTCACTCAAAGCAGCAATATCCTGATCGGTATCAGCATTCACTAAAGTGAAGCTCTCAATGCTGGGCATGGCTTCCTCTCCCATCAAATTCTCATACCAGGCTATCTTGTCATCATCAATAGAAGCCGACAGCACATCCATATCTCCATCTTGATCTAAATCAGCTGCATAAACTGCATTGGCAGCATAAGCCGTGGTAGTAATAATAGGTGGTTCACTAAAACTACCATCCCCTTGATTCTCATACCAGGCGATTTCGTTATCAAAAGCAGATGCCGACAGTACATCTGTGTCTCCATCATTGTCTAAATCAGCTGCATGGACTGCAACAGCACCATAAGCCTCCGTGGTAATGATTTGTTGCTCCCCAAAGCTACCACTACCTTCATTTTCATACCAGGCGATTTTGTTATCAAAAGCAGATGCCGACAGTACATCTGTGTCTCCATCATTGTCTAAATCAGCTGCATGGACTCATAGGGGATAAACAACCTCTGTAGAAATAAGCTGCTGCTCTGCAAAGTTGCCACTACCATCATTTTCATACCAGGTTATTCTACCATCAACGAAATTTCCCGAAGCAGAGAGTACATCCATATCTCCATCATTGTCTAAATCAGCAGCATAGACAGCTTGGGTATAATAGGCATCCGTGGTAACTAGTTGTTCTCTAAAGTTGCCAGTGCCTTGATTCTCATACCAGGCTATTTTGTCATCAAAGCGAGAAGCCGACAGTACATCTGTGTCTCCATCATTGTCTAAATCAGCAGCATAGACTGAAGTAGCACCATCTGCCTCGGTAGTGATGATTTGTTGAGTTCCAAAGTGGCCACTACCTTCATTCTCATACCATGCTATTTTGTTATAAGAAAAAGAACCAGAAGCAAAAAGTACATCCATATCCCCATCCTGATCTAAATCACTAGCATAGACATCTAGGGCGCCACTAGCTGGAGTGGTAAGAGGCTGTTGCTCTCCAAAACTACCATCTCCTTCATTCTCATACCAGGCGATCTTGTCATCCCCTAAAGATGCAGAAAGCACATCCAGGTCTCCATCATTGTCTAAATCTGCGGCGTAGACATCTTGAGCAACATTAGCCTCCGTGGTAATGATTTGTTGATCTGCAAAGTTGCCACTGCCCTCATTCTCATACCAGGCTATTTGTATTTGATCAGTATAACTTAAAGAGGCTGAGAGTACATCCATATCTCCATCTTGATCTAAGTCGGCTGCATAGACGGCATTAGCACCATCTGCCTGAGTAGTGATTATTTGTTGAGTTCCAAAATTGCCATTCCCATCGTTCTCATACCAAGCTACTTTGTCATCATCAATAGAAGCCGACAGCACATCCAGGTCTCCATCTTGATCTAAATCAGAGGCATAGACTGAAGTAGTATTAACTGCCTCTGTGGTAATAGCCTGCTGATCACCAAAATTGCCACTACCATCATTTTCATACCAGGCTATTTTGTTATCATAGAAAGAAGCCGACAGCACATCCAGGTCTCCATCTTGATCCAAATCTACAGCATAAACTGAAAAAGCACCATTAGCCTCCGTGGTAATGATCTGTTGAGCACCAAAGCTGCCACTGCCCTCATTTTCATACCAGGCTATTATGCCCTTATAACCAGAAGAGGCAGAAAGCACATCCAGGTCTCCATCATTGTCTAAATCAGCAGTATAGACTGACCAGGCAAAATAATTCTGTGTAGAAATAACCTGCTGCTCACCAAAATGACCATTACCCTGATTCTCATACCAAGCGATTTTATCATCATAGCCATAAGTAGCCGAGGCAGAAAGTACATCCAGGTCGCCATCATTGTCTAAATCGGCCGCGTAAACATCAAAAGCCCTATCTGCCTCTGTAGAAATCACCTGCTGCTCCCCAAAGCTACCATCCCCCTTATTCTCATACCAAGCTATTTTGTTATCATAGGAAGAAGCCGACAGCACATCCAGGTCTCCATCACCATCTAAATCACTAGCATAGACCGATCGGGCTCCACTAGCAGCAGTGGTAAGAGACTGTTGAGGCCCGAAACCAGAGGCAGGTATCTCCTGTGCTTGTGCCCTTAATGCAGCAGACAGACAGGCGACCAGTATGTATCGCTTCTTCATGGGAGGTGGCAGTTAGGTCGTTGTTGTTTAGTTTTACTTTTCTGGTGAGCTTTTGAAACTTGCGAGAAAAGCTATAGAGAGAATAACTCTGTTTTGGTAACTTAATTGAGCCACATGCTGGGCAGCATAGCTATTCACCCTCCCTTTCCTTTTAAGAGAGCTTGCTACCTTTGGGTAGAGAAAAGATAAGCAAAAGTAGTGAATTTATTGTATGTCAATTACCAATAAATTTTACAAGAATTTATCCTGTCTACTACTATTTATCACTGTCCCTTTTCTAGGGCTTTTCTTCTAGCTGATCCTCCTGCTGACTCTCCTCTCTTTTCGTCCAGTAACCTGTCTGGGGCAGACTCAAAGCCATCCGATGAGCCTCCTGCTGATGACTCAGCACATTGGGTCTGCGCAGGCCTGGCAAGATCTTGACATCATAAATCTCCTCTACACTGCTTTGGTATTGCAATTGCCCTACCAGACTAGCCGTAGGCAGGTGCAATATGACTATGCCACAAGAGAGTGACTTGGTAGCGATGGGCAAATCTCTGAAGGTGGAACTGTTGGCTCTGAGCTTGGACAAGCCAATGAAGACATAGTCTCCCTGCTTGGCCATGCCTCTGACAAAACCTCCTAATCGTTTAACTACTTCATAGCTGCCTCTTTGCACATCTACCTGCACCAGCTCACCGGTGGCAGAGAGCAGCACATAAAGCTCTCCTTCATAAATGCGAGGAGAGTGAGGCATGGGCAGGCTATGAGCCATCACTTCCCTGCTCTCATAGTCTATCAATACCCCTCCCTGCTCTTTACCTGCTCTCCAGCCTTCTGCTGTATCGGTCTGTCCTAAAGCACTCAGACAAAAAGGTTGTCCTTCCAGCATAGCCATCCCATTGAGATGACAGCGATCCTCTGGGCTGAGCTTGCTGATGAAACGGGGTTGCCAAAATGACTCAAAGCTGTAGTCAAAGCTCATGCGACAAAGACAGGAAAAGCGGGTGTTGACCGCCAGCAGTCCATCTTGGCCAAAGGCCATATCATGCAAATCTACCTGACCGGTGTAGTAGAGGGCTCTGGGCAGATACAAGCCATCATAGGTATGGGGTTTGACAGGATAGTTGGGAGCCATAGAGGAGGCATTAGCCAGCAGCAAGACTTCCTCTTTGGTGGCAATGGCCAGGCGATGCTCATCGGTGGCCAGACCCATAGGACTAGCAAAGCTGCGAGGCAGTTGGATGAGTTTGTCAGCCGATGTGGCACTCAGGAAGATGACCTTACCTGCCTGGAAGGTGCTCAAAGCCAGGGTACAGTTGAGCTGTTGCAAGAGTTCAGGCAGGTTGGGGGAGTAAGTACAACTAAAAGGAGCAGCAGGGGTAGCGTTGGTCGTGCGCATATGAAAGCATGAATAACAGTGATAGCTTAGGGTGTATAGCTTAAATAAATAAGATTACTCCAAGACAATTCTTTTGACTAGTACAGCTTCTTTGTGGACTAGCTTTAGATAATACAGCCCTTTCTGCATGCCACTTAAGTTTAGTTGATCTTGTCCTTTGAAAGATCGGGTCAGTACTGTCTTGCCCTTCTCATCCAGCAGCATGAGCTGAGCCTGTTCTGTTGTGCCTTCATGGATAATGTTGACTACTCCTGTGCTAGGCACTGGATAGACTTCTACAGAGAAGGCTGGCTCATTCATACTGCTCTTGATGACCTGGAAGGAAATCTTCAGGGGAGTGCCTGCTTTGCCATCAAGATAAGGAGTTGCCTTCAAGACATAGTCTCCCACTAGCCAAGTCAGCCCTATGTAATCTACAGGCTCTTCATCAGGATAATCTCCAAACAAAGCATAAGGCAGATTTCTCTCTGTCTGTTTGTAAGTGATAGGACCCTTGATCTCTAACTTGACTTTCTCTACCGTGACAGGTGAGGTATTGGCTCTGACAGTCAAGCGAGCATTGCCTAAGGCTTGCAAGTTGATGACCTCCCCATGCTGCAGAGGAGCGATGTCCTGATCGGTATCAGCATTGACTAAAGTGAAGCTTTCAATGCTGGGCATGGCTGCTTCTCCCATCAGGTTCTCATACCAGGCTATCTTGTCATCACCAGCAGAAGCCGACAGCACATCCACATCTCCATCATTGTCTAGATCACTAGCATAGACTGAAAAAGCATAAGAGGCATCTGTGGTAATGACTAGTTGTTCTCCAAAACTACCATTCCCTTCATTTTCATACCAGGCAACCTTGTCATCCCATAAAGAAGACGACAATACATCCATATCTCCATCATTGTCTAAATCACTAGCATAGACAGACCGAGCTCCAAAAGCCTCTGTAGTAATCACTGTTTGCTCTCCGAAGCTGCCATCCCCTTGATTCTCATACCAGGCTATTTTGTTATCAAAAGAAGAAGCAGAAAGTACATCCATATCCCCATCCTGATCTAAATCAGAGGCATAAACGGATCTGGGATCCGCAGTATCTGTAGTAATCACTAGCTGCTCGCCAAAGCTACCACTCCCATCATTCTCATACCAAGCTATTTTACTATCATAGCGGGAAGCTGACAGCACATCCATATCTCCATCATTGTCCAAATCAGCGGCATAGACTGAAAAAGCATAGTAGACATCTGTGGTAATGACTTGTTGCTCTGCAAAGCTACCACTCCCATCATTCTCATACCAGGCGATCTTACCCCCATAACCATCATGGCGAGAAGCTGAGAGCACATCCAGGTCGCCATCACTATCTAAATCAGCGGCATAGACTGAAAAAGCATAATAGACATCTGTGGTAATGACTTGTTGCGCTCCAAAGCTACCACTGCCATCATTCTCATACCAGGCGATCTTATTATCATCAATAGAAGCCGACAACACATCCATGTCTCCATCATTGTCCAAATCAGCTGCATAGACCGAATAAGCCCCATCTGCTTCTGTGGTGATCACTTGTTGGGCTCCAAAGCTACCACTGCCCTCATTCTCATACCAAGCTATTTTGTTATCATAGCGGGAAGCCGACAGCACATCCTGGTCTCCATCATTGTCTAAATCAGCTGCATATACATCTCGGGCTGCACTAGCTGGGACTGCAATGAGTTGTTGAGGACCAAAGTTACCCTTCCCTTGATTTTCATACCAGGCGATCTTGTCATCACCCCCAGAAGCCGAGAGCACATCCAGGTCTCCATCATTGTCTAAATCAGCAGCATAGACTGAAAAAGCAGCACCTGCCTCTGTGGTAATGATTTGTTGCTCTCCAAAGCTGCCATCCCCTTCATTCTCATACCGAGCTATTGTGCTGCCACCAGAAGAAAGTACATCCATGTCTCCATCATTGTCTAAATCAGCTGCATAGACAGATTGTGCGCCATCTGTAGTAATCACTAGCTGCCCCCCAAAACTGCCATCCCCTCCATTCTCATACCAAGCAATCTTGTTAAAGAAAGCAGCCGAGAGCACATCCAGGTCGCCATCATTGTCTAAATCACTAGCATAGACATCTTGGGGCAAATATACCTCTGTAGAAATGACCAGCTGATCTGTAAAGCTGCCATCCCCTTGATTTTCATACCAGGCTATCGTGCTATTATAGAAAAAACCAAAAGCCGAGAGCACATCCATATCTCCATCTTGGTCTAGATCAGCTGCATAAACCGAGCGAGCTCCAAAGGCCCCTGTAGTAATGACTTGTTGCTCTGCAAAGTTACCACTGCCTTCATTCTCATACCAGGCTATTTTATCATCATAGCGAGAAGCCGAGAGTACATCCATGTCGCCATCACCATCTAAATCACTAGCATAGATATCATCGGCACCATCTGTCTCTGTGGTAATGACTTGTTGCTCTGCAAAGTTGCCACTGCCCTCATTCTCGTACCAAGCAATCTTATTATCCTCATCAGAAGCCGAGAGCACATCCATATCTCCATCTTGGTCTAGATCAGCTGCATAAACCGAGCGAGCTCCAAAAGCAGCAGAAGTAATGATCCGTTGTGCTCCAAAGTTACCACTGCCTTCATTCTCATACCAGGCTATTTTATCATCATAGCGAGAAGCCGAGAGCACATCCATGTCGCCATCACCATCTAAATCACTAGCATAGACTGAACTAGCACCACTAGCAGCAGTAGTAAGAGACTGTTGAGGCCCAAAACCAGAGGCAGGATTGTCCTGTGCCTGTGCCCTTAAAGCAGCACACAGACAGGCCACCAGTATGTATCGCTTCTTCATAAGATTGGGATTTAGGTTGTCACTGCTAATACCTGCTTGTCTAGCTGTACTCTTCAGATATTTCTTGCTAGAGAGGCTATTGAGTAAACTGGTTTTCTTGGTAACTTAATTGAGCCAAATGCTGGGCAGCATAGCTATTCACCCTCCCTTTCCTTTCAAGAGAGCTTGCTACCATTGGGTAGAGAAAAGATAAACAAAAGTAGTGAATTTATTGTATGTTCATTCTAAGAAAATGTTACAAGGATTTGATGAGCATAATACCTGGCATTAATTTGTTTAGGATATTATTTTATAACTTTTAGCAATAACCCATCAACTAATTAGCTCATTTGATTGCTTGATCTTTTTTTATTACTCCAAGACAATTCTTTTGACCAGTACAGCTTCTTTGTAGACTAGTTTCAGATAATACAGCCCTTTCTGCATCCCACTCAAGTCAAGTTGATCTTGCCCTTTGAAAGATCGGGTCAGTACTGTTTTGCTCTTATCATCCAGCAGCATCAGTTGAACTTGCTCTGCTGTTCCTTCATGGATAATGTTGACCACTCCTGTAGTGGGCACTGGATAGACTCTATAGGA
>JAJNNC010000039.1 GCA_021730635.1 Catalimonadaceae bacterium JC749 | reverse complement strand
CAGATGGAGAGGCTACTTCTAACCAGGCTACCGTTTCTATCTCCATCTCCGCTGTCAATGATGTACCGGTAGCTAATGCCGGAGAAGATATCTCTGTTACCGATGCAGATGGCAATGGTACCCAGGCTGTTCAACTGAATGGTTCTGCCTCTGCCGATCCGGATGGTACTATTGAATCTTATGTTTGGAACTGGGCTGGAGGCAATACCACAGGGGTGTCTCCTACTGTCACCCTGCCTGTAGGAACTACTACCATCACCCTGACAGTCACAGATAATGAAGGAGGCACAGACAGTGATGAAGTGGTAGTCACTGTGCTTGCCAAAGCCAATGAAGCCCCTGTGGCTGAGGATGTCTCAGTGAATACTGAAGAAAACCAGGCAGTGTCTATTACCCTCTCTGCCAGCGATGCCGATGAGGATGAGTTGACCTATGCTGTTGTCTCTGCTCCCAGCAATGGTACGCTGAGTGCGATAAGTGGCAATCAGCTTACCTATACCCCTGCCGCCAACTTCAATGGCACAGATAGTTTTACCTATACTGCTTCTGACCAAGAAGCTACCTCTGCTGAGGCCACTGTCACTATCACTGTGACCGCAGTGAATACCTTGCCTGTCGCTAACGCCGGAGAGGATGTTTCTGTTACCGATGCAGATGGCAGTGGCAATGAGTCTGTAACGTTGGATGGATCAGCCTCTGCCGATCCGGATGGTACTATTGAAAGCTATGCCTGGACTTGGGCTGGAGGAGGCACTGCTACAGGAGCAACTCCTGAAGTGACCTTAGCTGTGGGTGTGACCACTATCACCCTTACCATCACAGACAATGAAGGAGGTACTGCTACTGATCAAGTAGTAGTCACGGTTAATGCCAAAGAGAATGAAGCTCCTGTGGCTGAGAATATTGAAATAACCACACAGGAAGACCAGCCAGTCACCATTACTCTGACAGCTCAGGATGCTGATGAAGACGTGCTGACCTATGCTATTTTCGAAGAACCTGATTACGGCTCCTTGACAGCCCTTAATGCAGAAACAGATGAGCTAACCTATACCCCAGCCGCTAACTATTACGGTTCAGACAGTTTTACCTATACTGCCTCAGATGGGGAAGCTTCTTCTGCTGAGGCAACCGTCACCATCACAGTTGTTTCTGTGAATGATGTACCGGTAGCTAATGCCGGAGAAGATATCTCTGTCTCAGATGCAGATGGTAATGGCACCCAGGCTGTTCAACTGGATGGAACAGCCTCTGCTGATCCCGCTGATCCTGATGGAAGTATTGCCTCCTATAGCTGGACTTGGGATGAAGGGAGTGCTTCTACAGCAAATCCCCAGATAAGTCTTCCAACAGGAACTACCACCGTCACGCTGACAGTCACAGACAATGAAGGAGCCACAGATAGTGATCAAGTAGTAGTCACTGTGCTTGCCAAAGAAAATGAAGCTCCTGTGGCTGAAGATGTCTCAGTGAGTACTGCAGAAGATCAGCCTGTTAGCATTACCCTGGTAGCCAGCGATGAAGAGGATGCTGATGAAGACGTGCTGACCTATGCTGTTGTCACTGCACCCAGCAATGGTACGCTGAGTGCGATAAGTGGC
>JAJNNC010000038.1 GCA_021730635.1 Catalimonadaceae bacterium JC749 | reverse complement strand
CACATTAGTAGGGAATATGGTAAACCTTAGTGTGCTAGACCATTTCAGATTTGAGGGAGATTCTTACAAAACCCGGAATGCGGTAGTGAAGAACAACATCATGTCAGATGCCACCATAGCGAGCTATCCCACAGCTCAGTTATGGGTAGCTCAGCATGCTTGTCAGGATGCTGTCATCAAGGCTTTGGATCACAATGCTTATCATAAGACAAATCCCAATCAACCTGACCTGCTAGTTCGTTGGAAAATAGCCAACAATAGCTGTAACAAAGAGGAAAGAATCAGAATTCTGACTGATCTAAAGAATGAGTATAATTTTGGAGACAACAGTTATGCATTGACGGGAGCAGATCCTTTCTTCGTGAATCGTGCAACGGCCAATTATAATTTAAGAGAAGATAGCTACGCTGTGAAGGCAGGAGAGGCACTCCCTTCAGAGGTGAAAGCCGCCTTGGGATGGAATATGAGTGGCAGTGTAGACCTGGGCGCTTACCAGTCTGGTTATGCAGCCGCTCCTCCACCAACTTCCGGTGATTTACCCTGGAAAGAACATTTTGAATTGTCTAACGGAACATATGTTGATGACGGTATGGATGGGGGCACAGCCTGGAAATTAGAAAAGAATAACCTCAATAACAGTGCTATTTTTGAAGTACAAAATACTGAATTCGCTGCGCGTGGAACAGGTAATGAAGCTACTTGGCGCTCAGAGCAGATCAAGCTGAATGGAAAATTAACAGACTTTTCATTAGTGTTACGTTCTGATGGCGTGCTGGAATCTAGTGATTATGTAAAAGTTTCTTATCGTTTGGATGGAGGTAGCGAAAAGTTGGTCTCAACTATCGAGGGAAAAATAGAAGGAGATAAAAAGATTGTAGTAGAAAAAGTAAAAGGCAACACCTTGCAGATTGTGGTGCGTTTCAAAAACAGTGATGTAACAGAACATTATATTTTGGATAATGTGATCGTGGAACCTATTGAAGAGGTTGTTGAGCCTGTTCTACCCTCTGCTCCGTCAGGACTTGTAATATCTGAAGTTACCTGCCAGAGCTTTATAGCCAGCTGGCATCCCGTGACAGCAGCAGATCAATATGTGGTGAAGGTGTATGAAGATAAAAGTCTTTCACATATGATCGATAAAAAAATTGTGTCAGACCCAACAGTTACCTTTGATAACTATGCAGGTGGTAGGACTTATTATGTACATGTGAGATCGGTCAACACAACTGGTAAAAGTGGTTACTCTGAAACAGTGAGTCTGACTACAATGGATAAACCAGCTGATCCGTCTAATCCCATTGTACAAAATATAGAAATCACAAGCATCGAGGCTGTCTGGGATGCTGCTACTGGTGCAGAATCTTATGAAGTGGCCTTAATCGTAGAAGGAGGTAATTTCAATGCGCCAGCATTCGTTCAAACAATAGCAGCGCCAGAAACGAAAGCTATTTTTACAGATCTTATAGCAGGTACAACTTATCAGTATCATGTGAAAGCTATCAATCAATGTGGATCAGGTAATGCTATAATCTCTGCTGTTTTCAGTACTAAGCAGGAAGAGCCTGTTGAAGAAACGCCGGATCCGGAAGTACCATCTCCAGAAGTACCTGCCGAAGCAG
>JAJNNC010000037.1 GCA_021730635.1 Catalimonadaceae bacterium JC749 | reverse complement strand
CAGTGCACTGACGTTATAAGTGATGGTAGCTATGCTTTGACAGGTACCGTCATCTACCCGCGCATAAAAATTCTGACCATGATTTGCCGTGACATTAGTAGCATCCGCTACGGGTGTGGTTAACGCAGCATCTTCAAACCAAGTGATACCATATCCCGCTCCTCCATCAATGGCAGGATGTAATGCCGTTAAATCTACTACGGCTGAATTACTTCCCGGAGCATCTTCACAGATGGATAAACTCAAGTCGTTGGCTGAAGGAAGCATTCCGGTTGTAAAGACAGCAGAGGTGACATTACCACTTTCTCCACAACTGTTGCTGGCTCTGACCCTGAACTGATAATGGGTTCCTTCTGTCAGGCCGGTGAAAGTTGCTGAGGTAGCCGGTGCTGCGATGGTCTGTGTGCCAGCCGGAGCCGCAAAGTTGCCTCCTGCATCCACATCTATATATTCTACAATGTAAGACACTGCTCCTGTGGCAGCATCCCAACTAGCGGTAAACTCTTCACATCTGATATTGATCGCTTGAACATTGGTCGGATCATCAGGAACGCTACTGGTTGTTACTGTTACTGCCCCAGTATAGGCACTGTTTCCACAGCTATTTTCTGCCCTGACGCGAAAATAATAATCTGTACCACTGTTGAGTGAGTTAAAAGTAGTAGAGGTAATGGCTACGGTCTGTGTATTGATCAGATTGGTGAGTCCCGCATCGTCATACACTTCTACTGTATAACTATCAGCATCTATCACTGCATTCCAGCTGGCGTCAAAGCTGGTACAATTGACATTAGAGGAAGCCAAACCGGTAGGAATGGCAGGGGCAGCGTTGGTAGTAAAGACAGCAGAGGTAACATTACCACTTTCTCCACAACTGTTGCTGGCTCTGACCCTGAACTGATACTGGGTTCCTTCTGTCAGGCCGGTGAAAGTCGCTGAGGTAGCCGGTGCTGCGATGGTCTGTGTGCCAGCCGGAGCCGCAAAGTTGCCTCCTGCATCCACATCTATATATTCTACAATGTAAGACACTGCTCCTGTGGCAGCATCCCAGTTTGCATTAAAGCTGGTACAGCTGATACCATTTACTATTGGATTGGCAGGGTCGTTTGGTGTATTGGTAGTAGTAGCATTGGCCACTGCACTAAACGGCCCTACGCCACAAGCATTTTCTGCGTTTACCTGAAAATAATAGGTTGTTCCATTGGTCAGGCCGGTAAAAGTCGCTGAGGTAACCGGTGCAACAATCGTTTGACTAGTGACAAGTATGGTCAGAGTAGCGTCTTCATAAAGTTCTATGTTATAGGTATCTGCACCAGCCACATTATTCCAGTTGGCATCAAAGCTGGTACAAGCTAGATTATTGGCTGTTAGACCTGTTGGCTGCAAAGGCAAAGCATCCGTAGTGAAAACAGCTGAGTTTGTATTATTTCCTTCGCCACATCCATTTCGACCTCTAACTCTGAACTGATACTGTGTTCCTTCTGTCAGGCCGGTGAAAGTCGCTGAGGTAGCTGGTACTGCGATGGTCTGTGAATAGTCGGGTGCTGAAAAATCTCCTCCGGCATCTACATCAATAACTTCCACAATATACTCATCGACCCCAGCAGTAGCATCCCAGATGGCTTCAAAACCAGTACAGCTTATGTTCTGTACCTGAACATTGTTAATGTCAGATGGATAAGCAGATACTGCATAGACTACGGAGGCCACAGTCTGA
>JAJNNC010000036.1 GCA_021730635.1 Catalimonadaceae bacterium JC749 | reverse complement strand
AAAGACCTGAGCAATACTTTTCTACTCTCTGTCACAGTGAATGCTCAGGCCAATCAACCGCCAACAGCGGAGAATATTGCAATAACTACCCAGGAAGATCAAGCTGTTACCATAAAATTAGCAGGGCAGGACGCAGATGAGGATGCATTAAACTTTGCCATTTTCGAGGCACCCACTGTGGGTAGCCTCACAGCGCTGAACCCAGAAACGGATGAGCTAACCTATATCCCTGAGGCAAACTACTACGGTACCGATAGCTTTACCTATACTGCTTCTGACGGAAAAGAGGAATCTGCACCTGCTACGGTCTCTCTGACCATTACTTCAGTGAATGACCTGCCGGTAGCCAATGCCGGAGAAGATATCTCTGTTTCAGACGAAGATGGCAATGGTGCCCAGGCTGTACAACTAAATGGAAACGCTTCTGCGGATCCTGCTGATCCGCAAGGTTCTATCGTCTCCTACACCTGGACCTGGGCTGGAGGAGGTAATACCACAGGGGTGAACCCTACAATCAACTTACCTGTAGGTGTCACCAATGTTACCCTGACGGTAGAGGATAACGAGCAAGCCACAGACAGCGATGAAGTAGCCGTTACTGTGCTTGCCAAAGAAAATGAAGCCCCTGTGGCTGAAGATGTCTCAGTGAATACTGAAGAAAACCAGGCAGTGTCTATTACCCTCTCTGCCAGCGATGCCGATGAGGATGAGTTGAGCTATGCTGTTGTCACTGCTCCCAGCAATGGCACATTGAGTGCGATAAGTGGCAATCAGCTTACCTATACCCCTGCCGCTAACTTCAATGGCACAGATAGTTTTACCTATACTGCTTCTGACGAAGAGGCCACCTCTGCTGAGGCCACTGTCACTATCACTGTGACCGCAGTGAATACCTTGCCTGTCGCTAACGCCGGAACGGATGTTTCTGTTACCGATGCAGATGGCAGTGGCAATGAGTCTGTAACATTGGATGGATCAGCCTCTGCCGATCCGGATGGTACTATAGAATCTTATGTTTGGAACTGGGCTGGAGGCAATACCACAGGGGTGAACCCTACTGTCGTCTTGCCTGTAGGAACCAATACTATCACGCTGACAGTCACAGACAATGAAGGAGCCACAGATAGTGATGAAGTGGTAGTCACGGTCATTGCTAAAGAAAATGAAGCTCCTGTGGCTGAGGCAGTGGAAGCACAGACTCCAGAGGATCAGGCGGTTGTCATTACCCTGAAGGGCAGTGACGGAGATGAAGATGCACTGACCTATGCTATTGTCACTGCACCTACCCAAGGCACGTTGGGCGCTGTCAATGGTAATCAGGTTACCTATACCCCCGCAGCTAACTATAATGGCACAGATAGTTTTACCTATACAGCCTCAGATGGAGCAGCCACTTCTAACCAGGCTACGGTCTCTCTGACCATTACTTCAGTGAATGATGTACCGGTAGCTAATGCCGGAGAAGATATCTCTGTCTCAGATGAAGATAGTAATGGTACCCAGGCTGTTCAACTGGATGGTTCTGCTTCTTCCGATCCGGATGGCACTATTGAGAGCTATGCCTGGAGCTGGACTGGAGGCAACGCCGCAGGAGTAAATCCTACCGTGACCTTAGCCGTAGGTGTGACCACCGTCACGCTGACAGTTACAGACAATGAAGGAGGCACAGACAGTGATGAAGTGGTAGTCACGGTCATTGCTAAAGAAAATGAAGCCCCTGTAGCTGAGGATGTGGAAGCACAGACTCCAGAGGATCAGGCAGTTGTCATTACCCTGGTAGCTCAGGATGCTGATGAAGACGTGCTG
>JAJNNC010000035.1 GCA_021730635.1 Catalimonadaceae bacterium JC749 | reverse complement strand
TGCTCACTGTCTCCACTGTCGGATGATTTGCAGGGCCTGCTGGCATTGCTCGGTGAGGGCCTGATAATCCTGTTGCTTCAAAAGCTGCTGGGTGATGAGCTGAGAGCCCATGCCCACACAATGCACCCCAGCCTCAAACCACTCCCTCAGGTTCTCCTCTGTGGGACTCACCCCCCCGGTGGGCATGATGCTGCTCCAGGGAGAAGGCCCCTTGATGGCCTTGACAAAAGAAGGACCCCCTACCTCTGAGGCTGGAAAGATCTTCACCACCTCAGCGCCTAACTCCTCGGCATAAGAGATCTCTGACAAGGAGCCACAACCCGGTGACCAGCTCACCTTGCGACGGTTGCACACCTTGGCTACCTCTGGATTTAAGATGTGAGAGACCACAAAGTTAGCCCCTGCCTGCAGGTAGAGAGCCGCTGTGCCAGCATCCACGACTGAGCCTATGCCCAGTATGAGTTCCGGACACTGCTGGGCGGCATACTTGTTCAAGACCGCAAACAGCTCATGGGCATACTCGCCCCGGTTGGTGAACTCAAAGACTCTGACACCGCCTTGGTAACAGGCTTGCAGCACAGCTTGACAGACTTCCAGCTGGGCATGATAAAACACAGGCACCAGACCAGTCTGGTACATCTGACTGACGACTTGAATACGGGTGAATCGGGCCATAGAGACAAAAGGTTTAAGGGTTAACGAGACACACGGCCAGAAGCATCGCCAGCCATGAGCTTTTCTACTTCTTCCACACTGACTAAGTTAAAATCACCGGAGATGGTATGCTTCAGACAGGAAGCGGCCACGGCAAAGTTGAGGGCCTGCTGATCATCTCCATAGTGCAGCAGCCCATAGATCAGCCCTGCCATGAAGGCATCCCCACCGCCTACTCTGTCCACAATGTGGGTGATCTGGTAGGTAGGGGCTTCATAGAGCTGAGTCCCATCATAGAGCACCCCTGACCAGCTGTTGTGCGAAGCACTCAAGGAGCCTCGCAAGGTGATGATCACTTTGCTGGCTTTCTCAAAGCGCTGCAGCAGCTGCTGGCAGACTGACTCATACGCCTGGGCTTCTACCTGGCCTTGGGTCACATCCAAGGGGGTGCCATCCGGTCCTTGCGGATGGATGCCAAAGACTTTCTCAGCATCTTCCTCATTGCCCAGGATGATGTCACAGCCTGCCACCAGCGCGGGCATGACCTCAGAGGCCTTTTTGCCATACTTCCACAAGTTCTTGCGATAGTTCAAGTCACAGGAGACGGTGATGCCCATCTCCTTGGCCGTCTGTATGGCCTGCAGACAAGCATCAGCCGCGGCCTGGGACAGGGCCGGGGTGATGCCCGTCCAGTGAAACCAGTCAGCTCCCTGCAGCACTTCCTGCCAGTTGAGCTGCCCAGCCGGTAGGCTAGCCATGGCTGAATGAGCCCGGTCATAGACCACTTTGCTGCCCCGGCTCACGGCTCCGGATTCCAGAAAGTAGATGCCCAGCCGTTCTCCCTGCAGCAGGATATGGCTGGTGCCTACCCTGTGTTTTCTCAAGGTAGCCAGGGCAGCCTGTCCTAAGTCATTGTCGGGCAGGGCTGTGACAAATTCTGTGAGCAGGCCATAGTTGGCCAGGGAAACGGCCACATTGGCTTCTCCTCCTCCGAAAGTGGCTTCAAAAGTAGAGGTCTGGCCAAAGCGCAGGTGAGCCGGGGTGGCCAGGCGTAACATGATTTCTCCGAAAGTGACTATCTTTTTGTCCATCATCTTGGTCTGTTAGGGTTGAGGCACAGCCCTTCCGGCTGACCTGATTGCAAAATAGTTTT
>JAJNNC010000034.1 GCA_021730635.1 Catalimonadaceae bacterium JC749 | reverse complement strand
ACGCAGCTGATAGGCGGTGGTGAGCGGATGGTCAAAGGCCAGGGTGAACCGTCCTGCACTGGGATTGGGAAACACGCTGACCAGCTCTTCAGTGTCTGCTGGCTCTTCAGCACCCACAATGATGGTAGAGCCATCACAGTTGCTGGCTTCTGCCCCCATGTCTTGCGGAGGGGTAGGGGCCAGCGACAAATAGAGCTTGTCCAGTCCTGCCCCTGCCTGTCCGTAGCTGATCTGCAGGGTATGGCTACCCTGCTGCAAGGCCACAGGTTGCGCTTGCAGACTGCTCCAGGCAAAAGCAGGCAGGGCCGAGGAGAGACTGTAAGCCTGCCAGGCTTGTCCATCCAGACGTATCCAGAAGACCGTGGCTTGCGGAGCGGCCACCTTGACCCTTGCAAACAGGGAGTAGAGCCCCGTTTGGGGGATATCCAACGCAAAGGTGAGCAGATCAGCACTGCCCTCAGCCGGTTGCTCATCAGCACTCAGCCCTTCCTGCAACTGCAGATAAGTGCCTTCAGAGGCACTGCCATCCTCGGTCTGCTGCCATTTGCTGCCAATGCTCGTAGCACACTCGGCTTCCAACCAGAGCTCAGCCACTGGCAGGGGGGCTTCTTCTACGGTGATGACCACCACATCGGTGGCTGTGAGTCCCTGCTCATCTTCCACCTGCAGGCTGATGCTATGACTGCCCAGGGGCAGACTTAAGCTGGCCTGCACCCCTGTGAGCGTCTGCTCTTCCCATTGCCAGGTATAGCTGACAATGCTACCCTCAGCATCGGTGGAGGCACTGCCATCCAGTGTCACAGTGGCCAGTCCGTTCTCAGCGGCCTGCACAGTGGTATCCTGTCCGGCATGGGCCAGAGGGGGCTGATTGGTGGCAGAGGTACAACTCTGGGCCAGTCCTCCCATGCCCTCCGGCAGCAACTCTGCCGTGTTGAGGTGCAGCTTGTCGAGCCAGACGCCTTCCTGACGGTAGGCAATCTCCAGGGTATGTTCTCCGGCAGTGGAGAAATGAAAGGGACTGCCAGAGAGTTCTCTCCAGGCAAAGTCCTGCGTAGTCAGGGGGTTGACAATCCAGATAAACCAGCTGCCTCCATCTACTCTGACCCAGAAGGAGTTGGCCTCATTGCTGGTGGCTTTCACCCTGGCAAACAGATAATAGTCAGCCATCTGCTGTACGGAGAAGCTGAAGGTCAGCCGGCCAGCCACATCTTCAGGTGCACTTTCCAGGCTGTTGTAGCCAGGCTCTATGCTCAGATAAGCCCCTTGGGAGGCAGAGGTGTCTTCCAGGGTGTTCCAATGCTCACCCAGGGCTGTGGCACATTCGGCTTCCAGCCATACTTCTTCAGGTTCTGCATTGGGCTGACAGGCCAGAGCCGCTTCTCCCAGTCCCTGGGGCAGACAGGGCTGGGTGGTGAAGAAGAGTTTATCCAGCTGGGTGCCCTCTTCCCGGTAGGCTATCTCCAGGGTATGGTTACCGGTTGTCAGGGTCAGACTGCCCGGCAGGGCATGCCAGACAAAGGAAGGCTGCGGGGTGAGTGACCAGAGCATCCACTCTCCTCCATCTACTCTGACCCAGAAGGAGTTGGCCTGCAGGTCAGGGGCTTTGATACGGCCATAGAACTGATAGGCAGCTTCTTGGGGCACATCAAAGGAGAAGGAGAGGATGTCTTCAGCAGCGGTGGGTGCTGTCTGGCTGCTGTCCAGGCCAGGCTCTATGCTCAGGTAAGCCCCTTGGGAAGCCGTGCTGTCATACCCTAATTGCCAGCGGCTGCCTACGGTGGTGGCACACTCGGCTTCCAGCCAGATCCCTTCCTGACAAGCTGTGGGGGG
>JAJNNC010000033.1 GCA_021730635.1 Catalimonadaceae bacterium JC749 | reverse complement strand
CTTCTACACCTTTCATAAAAGTAAAAACCCTAAGAATACCCAGGGGGATTCTTTGTTGTTTCATGATACGAACACCCTGCGTATTAGAAATTTTGGTGGAGCACCCTTGGTTATCAATAATTTACAAATAAATGATACTTCCAAATTTGCTGTATCACAAATCAATGAAGTAGCATTTACCGGTAATGAATTTCCTATTAGCGTTAGTCCGGGAACCTATATTGATGTGACCGTTCAATTTGTGGAAGATGTCGGAAAAAAAGGATTGAGAGAGGATACACTTACTATTTATTCCAATGCGGATAATGCCTCGACAATGCGTGCTTTGATGAAAGGCATTTATATGGAGAGAGTGGAAGGTATCCACGAAGTCAATGTATTGACTATCATGCAGGCTTTTGGCTTTACCACTTCCATGAACGGGCAGCCTCACCCCAGTTCGGCCTATCCATCAGCCGAATCTGTTGACCAGGGTAAACAGGGAGATCTTGTTCTATCACCCACTTTCGTACAGGCCGATCCATCAGAGCCGGTACGGGCGTTCCAATTAGCTTCGTTTAAAGGACCGGGCACAGCCGTTGCCAAATTAGTCGAGGCTAACAGTGATGCTGTTATAGCCAATTTCCAATTTAATTACGGCACAAAATGGCATCAGACTTTTCTGCCCAAGCGAACAAACACGGCTACTGTTATAGCTTACGATGAGGCTAAAAGCATAGAAGAGCCCTTCCGGCTCAACATGGATGGTTATTTAAGTAGCGGAGGTAATCCGGAGGGGAACAAAGCAGACGAAATATTAGGTGTCAGAGTCTACAAAGCTTATGACCAAAATGGAAAATTGATTCCCTATCATTATCTGGTCATTCAGGATTATATCATGAATGGTTGCGGTGCCGGAACAGCCAACTGCGATTGGAATGATAACCTCTATTATTTTACGAATATCAAACCGGCCACCGATCCTTCCATCATAGCTACATTAAATGATACGACCATACAGGCGGAAATTCCATTTACTTATGATGTGTCCAGAGCATACGATAAGGGATACCCTGGCAACAAATTTACTTATACAGCCAACTTGAGCAATGGAAGCAATTTGCCTGTCTGGTTGACCTTAGATTCCGGGACCGGTATGTTAAGCGGAACCCCTCCTCCCAATGCGCCTGCATTCCTTACCCTGTATGTCACCGCTACTGACCTGAATGGTATTGACGTATTTGACGAAAACGCCACGGCCTTCCAGATTCAAATTGAGGGGGGAGGTATACTGGATTTCGAAGAGATTGTCTGGTCTTCTACCACTTCACAACCTGACGCCAACACAGAAGCGCAAACAGCCGTGGTGAATGGAAAGCTCTATTCCTTCGGAGGTATTGACCAGCGAAAGAGTTGCTGTACTCCTACCGACAGAGCCTATGTGTTTGATCCTGTTGATGAGAGCTGGACACCCCTTGCCAGCATGCCAGCCATGAATGGCACAGGCCATGGGGGGGTCACCCATTCAGGTTTTGCCACCGATGGGGTAGACATCTACTTTGCCGGTGGGTATACAGCTGATAATAACGGAACAGGCCAAATCTTTGGAACGAAAGAGGTCTGGAAGTATGACGTATCGGAAAATACTTACTCAAGACTGATAGATCTTCCTGAACCTCTATCATCCGGAGGCCTGGAATATCTGGATGGCAAGCTGCACTGGATAGGAGGCACCAATCTGGCCAGAGACCAGGATCTGGGGGTGCATTATGTACTGGACTTGAGCAACCTGGAAGCTGGCTGGCAACCCCTGGCTTCTCTGCCCAATCCTCGCCATCATGTAGGCTCTGCCGTACATGGAGGAGAGATTTATATCTTTGGAGGCCAGCAAGACGATGATGAAGATTTAACTACTCAGAAAGATGTACACCGCTATGATCCAGCAACTGATCAATGGGAACAAATGGCCGATATGCCACAGGCACTGTCTGACATAGCGGGAGCTACTTTCACCTATAGTGATCGAATCTTCATTTTAGGAGGCACCACAGCCTTTGGTGAAGAAAATTATGTAGATGATGTAGTGGCCTTTAACCCACTGACCAATACCTGGACAAAATTTACGGATATGCCTGCTGCACGGGCTTCTGGCATTGGAGGTGCCATTGATAGTGTCCTCTACTATTCCACAGGTCACTCCGAGACCACCTTCAAGGGAATGTTGCAAGAACGT
>JAJNNC010000032.1 GCA_021730635.1 Catalimonadaceae bacterium JC749 | reverse complement strand
GTCCGTAGGCCCATAGACGGCCAAGACCTGCAGAGTGACAGGGGCATTGCTGGCTCTGATGAAAGCCTGGGCGGTGACCTCATCACCCAGCAGAGGGGCTTTCTGCAGGGCAGGATCCCCATTGATGATGACATTGTCAGCATTGTTGTCTCCCACATTGACGGCTAGGCCATAGGCATCCAGGATGCGTTGCAGGGAGGGTTCATTGCTGCCCCCGATGCCGGTTTTGCCCAATCCTCTCAGCTCCAGGGTTTCGCTCACAGCGCCATTGTTGCCATTCAGGGTGAGCAGGGCGGTTTTCACCCCATTGCTGCTGGCCTGGAAGTTGACCGTAAAAGTAGTGCTCTGACCTGCTGCCAGGGGTAGGCTGGTGGCTGAACTGTTAATAGAAAACTGATTAGCATTTGTACCGGATACCGCAAAGGAAAGCGTATTCAGAGGACCATTGCCATCGTTGGTCAGCGAAACGGTAAAGGTATTGGCCGTACTGTTGGCTGATACATCATCCAATACTACCTTCTCTACGTTGAAAGCAATCCCTCCTTCACCCGCTGGCGGGGCTGTCTTGGGTTTGATCAAGGTGATTTTCCCGGCACCTCCCTGTACGGAAGCCTGATATTCGGAGATATACAAGTTACCATTGACCGGATCTTCCACCAGGTCTAACGGTTTGTTGAAACCCGAAAATCCAGGAATATCTTCTATAACATTGACTACTTCGTGGTTCCCTCCGGCGCCCAGTTCCATGACCACCAGTTTACTGGGAGCAAACCAGACATTGACCAATCTACCAGCCAAGGCACCATTAAAGGCATTACTTTTATATTCTATCACTCCATTAGGAGATTTGTTATGGCCTAAGTTTTCAGAGTATCCCTTGTAATTAGGATCAGGATTGGTCCCCAGCGGATACTGTGTCACAACTGATTCCGGCCATTGAGGGGAGTTCGGATTGCCTCCATTCAGCACATACTGTGCTCTTTTAGGGTTAGGATGCCCGTAATAGCCTCCCTGTTCTACCCGGAAGACATAGTCGTTCTGCGTAGGTATCTGAGAAGTGTACGGAATCTCCGGACCTGTGTAGGAAGTATATTGTGGAGGTAAATAATTGATGCTGGCAGGGTCAGAACCCGGTGCATTGGCCAGACCTGCCGACCCATTGGTAGGCACATACAACTGTCCGTTGCTGTGGAAGACCAGGTCGTAGGCATTTCTCAAACCGGTGGCAAACAGCGTCAGGGGTGCACCACTCGCATAAGGGTTGTAAGAACCTCCTTGTTCTGTCTTTGCATCAATGGGTAAAGCGATATTCTGGCTGGCGATCAGACTCAGGTTGAGCCGCAGTAAAGCGCCTGATAACAGCACTTCATCTCTTTTCCAGGCTTCATCATAAGAACCCATGGCTGAATTTGACCCCTGCAAAATGTAGAGCGCGCCATCTGGTCCAAACTTGAGGCTGTTGGTCACATGATCTTTTTTGGATCGGGGCAGGTTGATCACATAATCCTGAATGGTCGCTAAATTAGGGCCCGAAAGCCTGCTGATCTTACCCTGAAAATCCGGCTGATCATTGAAGCCATATTTGGTATGAGATACCCATAAGATTAGATTGCTGGCAGTCGCCTGCGGATCGAAGACCATCCCCACGGCCAAACGATCACCTGCTTCCGCGGTTCTGATCGTAGAGATAACCTGTTCACTGCTGAGCAACCCGGTGGTATGGTTGATCGTCCAGCGTTTAATGTAGCCATCTGAGGTAAGACCATAAAGTTTATCATCAGGGCCAATCACCAGAGAAGTAAATCCGTTGCCTCCGGAAGCTACGGTAGTAGGATTCTCAAAAGCGATGGGGCCATTATAAGAAGGGGTGCCCGCTCCCGTGGTAAAGGTTGAACTGAAAGGCACAAAGGATATTCCGCTCTGATCTTTCAGACCGGCGGTTACTTCAAACTTATAAGTGGTATTGGGTGATAAAGGATCATTGGGTGTTAAACTCACCACGTCATACCCTCCCGATGTACCTATAATGGAAGGTACACTCGTTTGGTTACTGCCATTGATCTGAAAAAGTTTAACATTGGCACTGACCAGGGTATTAGCATCCACACCAGAATTAGGAAGATAAATGTTAGAACTGTTGATGGTAGGCAACAGCTCTACACCTGTAGCTCCGTCTGCAATATTCACACCCAGTATTTGAGGCTGGGAATTATTAGACGACTCCTCAATTTTGATGCTGGTAATTTTAGTATTAAATCCACCCTCCGCGCCGATCGACAGCTTTCCATCGGAAACGTGGAAGATATTGATTTTCGTTTGCAGGTTAGCCACATTCAAAGTAGCTTCATAATCCAGCAGGGTAACCCCTTCCACATTGATCACATGGTGCGTTCCGGTTGTATTCTCATTTTGCGTATCCCCGGCGGTCACGGTCACTTTATAGTTACCTTCGGGCACTTCTAGTTCCCAGATACCTTCCGCGTTGGTCCCACTAGTTCCCCCAATATCATCATATTGCATATGCATCAGGGTGTTTTCCAATACGGTATAGCCAGCTTTGTTCCTGTTTCTGCCATTGTTGGTCAGATTCAGAGGATCGCCACTACCATCCGCTTTTATCCAACCATAGATTAACCCATTGCTTTTTGGACCATAGCCTTGTCCATAATCTTTCAACCATTCGGAAGGCGTAGCCGTCGCATTATCCTGGAAGTTCACCTGGACAGGAAAGGTTCCTGCTGGAGGGTCA
>JAJNNC010000031.1 GCA_021730635.1 Catalimonadaceae bacterium JC749 | reverse complement strand
CACCACAATTCTTTTAGAGATCGTTGTTCTATGGGTGTAAATTTTGAGGATATACACCCCTGGGGTTATCCCTGTGAGTGTTATTTCCACCTCTGACACAGCTGACTGCAAGGGAATCTGCCGGATGATCTGTCCCTGCAGGTTGTAGACTATGGCTATGTCACCCTCTTGCAAGAGGCCCTTGGAAAACAGCAGGGTGAAGACCCCCTCATTGGGATTGGGCAGGACCCATACTTCCGCCTGGCCTTCGTGCAGTGCATCAGGAAGAATTTTATCATTTTCTACCGGCGTTATTTCCTTGTTTTCCTCTGCCTGCCGGGCAGTGGAAGTCACCGGAGTAATGATGACAGAATTGATTTTGGTATTCACCCCCCCTTGAAAGGCATCAATATGGAGTACCTGGTCAGTGACAGTGACGGTGAGGGTGGCTGAAGCAAACATAGTAGTGGCTCCATTACTGCCTGTTGGCACAAAATTGTCAATCACATTCACCCCCTCCACATTGAGGCGGTGGGTGCTGTTGGTTTGTGTGCCATCTCCCACAGAGACAGTCACCTGATAGCTGCCATTGGTGACGGCCATGCCCCAGCTGCCTTCCACAGCCGTACCGCTGGTCCAGTTAGCAATATCATCTCCTTGCATATGCAGGAAAGTGGCTTTCAGTATATCACTGGGCACACTTCGTTTCCTTCCGTTGAGCGTCAGATCCAGGGGAGTGGATTGATTCACCTGCAACCAACCATAGGTCAAGCCATTGCCTCTGGCCCCATAGGCCTGTCCGTAGTCTACTAACCAACCCGTAGGTGGGGTAGTGGCGGCATCCTGGAAGTTCACTCTGGTCTGCGTTGTGGGGGTACCCTGTGCCGGAGGGATTTTAGGTTTGAGCAGGGTGATCTTACCAGAACCTCCTTGGGTGGCTGCCTGATATTCTGAGACATACAAGTTACCATTGCGAATGTCTTCCACCACATCCAGGGGTTTGTTGAAGCCCTGAAAGCCAGGAATGCCTTCTATGACTTTGCTGATGTTTTTGTTGGGTCCCGTGCCTATCTCCAGCACCACCAGAGTGCTGGGAGCAAACCAGACATTGATGAGCTTACCGGCCAGAGCTCCATTGAAGGCACTGCTTTTGTATTCTATCACCCCATTGGGAGACTTGTTGTGGCCCAGGTTTTCTGAGTAGCCTTTGTAGTTGACATCCGGGTTGGTGCCTACAGGATACTGGCTGACCACAGCCTCAGGCCAGGCAGGGGCAGAGGGATTGCCACCATTGAGCACATACTCTGCTCTTCTGGGATTGGGATGGCCATAGTAGCCTCCTTTTACTACCTTAAAGACAAAATCAGGCCGGGAAGGGATGCCCGTCAGATAAGGGACCACAGGGCCGGTATAGGTTTTGTACTGAGGAGCTTTGTAGTTGGGGCTAGAAGGATCAGAGCCCGGGGCATTGGCCAGTCCGGCTGATCCATTGGTAGGTACATAGAGTTGGCCATTGCTGTGAAAGACCATGTCATAGGCATTTCTCAGGCCGGTGGCATACAGCGTCAGCGGTGCACCACTCGCATAAGGGTTGTAAGAACCGCCTTGTTCTGTTTTCACATCAATAGGTAAGGGTATGTTCTGAGTCTTAATCAGTTTGACATCCAAACGGAGCAGGGCTCCGGAGAGCAGCACCTCATGTCTTTTCCAGGCCCCATCATAGGAGCCCATGGCAGAGTTGGAGCCTTGCAGAATGTATAAAGCCCCATCCGGTCCGAAGGCTAAACTGTTGGTGACATGATCTTTGATGGAGCGAGGCAGGTTGACCACATAGTCCTGGATAGTGGAGAGATTCGTGCCGGAAAGCCTGCTGATCTTACCCTGAAAGTCGGCTTGGTCAGTAAAGCCATAAGAGGTATGAGACACCCAGAGGATCAGGTTACTGGCTGTCGCCTGGGGATCAAAGGCCAAGCCTATCAAAAGACGACTACCGCCTGCTGCATTTCTGATGGTTGAGATCACCTGTTGATTGCTCAACAGGCCAGTCTGCTGGTTGATAGTCCATCGTTTGATATAGCCATCCGAGGTGGAGCCATAGAGTTTACCATCCGGCCCTATGAGCAAAGAAGTGAAACCATTACCACCAGAAGCCACAGTAGTAGGATTGATAAACTTAATGGGTCCGGTATAGGTAGGTGAGCCATCACCTGTAGTAAAATACGAAGTATAAGGAAGGAAAGCTACCCCATGCTGGTCCTTCACTCCTGCTGTGACCTGGAATTTATACAGGGTGTGGGTACTGAGATTAGTATTGGGAGTCAGGCTGATGACATCAGCCCCACCGGAAGTGCCGACAATAGAGGGTATGTCCGTTAAGGTACTGCCTGATACTTGGTACAATTTCACGGTGGTGTTGTTGAGGGTTCCGACAGCAATACCACTATTGGGCAGATAAAGATCCGAACTGTTAATGGTAGGCAGCAGGGCAACCCCGGTAGCCCCATCAGGTATGTTGGTACCCAGTACCCTAGGCTGTGAAAGATAGGATGGTAAGGTTGTAGCCAGGGCGACAGGCAGGCTAGCTATCAGCAAGGGGAGCAGGGCAAAGAGCCAGGATAGGGCTACATAGACTTTTTGATAGAGACTTTTCATATGTTTGTCAATTGGCAGAGATAGTTGTGTTCACTTCCATGTTGGACCAAAACGGATGATATCAGGCATAGAAAACTCCTTATCACAGCAGGGTAAGACCACCACTAGGATAGAAGTTCTGTATAAAAGCTACGCTGAAATGGT
>JAJNNC010000030.1 GCA_021730635.1 Catalimonadaceae bacterium JC749 | reverse complement strand
TGCATTAATCTTTAAGACACGTTTTTAAATCTCCTTCAACATTTTTCTGCATCCGGATAATTTAACTTTTCCAATACAGTATGAATCTATTCATTGGGAAAATCATGCCTCTTAGATTAAATTAATTTGCACTATTCCGATAAATGATTTATGTGTAATATATATTCCCTTATGAAGAGGAAGGCCTTACGAAAAAAGAGGTGTAGCCCAATTGACCATAGGCTATATTTTACAATATTGCCTTATTTTAAGGTTTTATTAGCAAAATCTAATGTTTTTAAGAATCTTTTTTGATTTTTACCAAGAACCCTTGTACATGATGTATTCGATGCTATATCTGTGCTTTTCTAGTTAAATAATGGAAATAGTATCTTTATCAAATAAGTGCTTCCTGTATATTTATATAATTTTAACCATTGATCTTCTGAATCCACACAATAATAACTATATATCTATTTTTGTATTTTTCTAATATCATATATTAACAACGTCTATACTTTTGATGCGGTAAACACACCATGGAGAAGCCGGTTTCTGAGAAAATTTTTAGATGAATTAAATGAAGAGACTAAATAGAATGAGGCAGAAAAGGAGAAATCATTTATTTTGATAAGCCATACAATACACCAATAATACACTCAATGATTTTTAACAACCTTAAATTTGAAAAAATGAATTTGAACGCAAAGCATAATTTAAGGAGATACCAATGGAGATGTGATGGGCTAACAGCCTACAAAATTAACAGAATTCACATTCTTAAAAGCAGCCAACAGAATCTTCTAAAGTTATATTCTTACACAAAGAAGATCAAATATGCATTCATTAACAAAAACGACAATTTATTATCATTTTTTTAAATCCTAGAAGACAGTTTTAGATTTTTATTATATTTGTTTTCAATAGTGTAAAATCACAAACAGTTATGTTATTACACTTAAACTTAAAAAGTTAATATCTGAGGTATGCAATTTATTAGATCTATTTACTACGGTATCAGACATTTTTTTATGTTCAGGCTCAAGGGGTTTTTCATGTATTTCAAAATTAAGAAACAGTTTGATCAACCCCCTATCATCGTTGGAGGATGTGGACGATCGGGCACTACTTTATTGCTTTCCATACTGTCTTCACACCCTGACATTCATGCAATCCCAGTTGAAACTTTTTCTTTTTGCCCATACAAAAACAAAAAATTCCTCTACGACAAGCCGTTTGACATGAACATGTTTTATGGAAAATACTTTACCAACATTAAAGAAAGTAGCCGAAGATGGTGTGAAAAAACTCCTTCGAATGTCTTATTCTTCGATAAAATATTAAAGCATTTTAACAATGAGGTTAAAATAATCCATATTGTAAGAGATGGAAGAGATGTAGTATTATCAAAACATCCTACCAATAAAAGTAAATCTTGGGTGGGCCCCGAAAGATGGATTAATGATGTGAGTCAGGGTTTAAAGGTCATCAATCATGAAAATGTTTATACGATCCGTTATGAAGATTTAATTCTGGATTATGAAAATAGTATCAGAAAGCTCTGTGCCTTTTTAAACCTAAGTGTTACAGATGAAATTCTGCACTGGCACGATCATACTACGGTTTCAGAAAATATAGCGTGGGATGGAAAGGTTACCCCTATCAAGCCAAGCTCTATCGGTAAATGGAGAGAAGAAAAATTTAAAAACCAAGTTAATGCGCTGATGGCTCATCCTACAGCCGTAGAACTGTTAAAAAAATTCAATTACACGGTCTGAATACTAGCAGAGCATTATTGCTTTTAAAATATTCTGTTGATTTAAGCAGCCTCTATTTTTGATCAGGCTGCTTTACTTTTTCTTACTTGAAAATTTTCAGCAACACCCCTAGTGAAAATATTTAATTTCTAAGAAGGAAATACACTATATAATATAGAATCGTTAAACGGCTCACCCCCGTCTATCTTACGGTGCTTCCCAATCTGGTCTTGGCTTCAGTAGTTTCCACAAGAATATCATCCAAAAAATAATATTCTGAAACATCACTGTTTTTGAAACGCACTACAATCTGTAAGGTATTGCCTTTGATATTTTCCTGGGTGATTACTCTTTTTTCAGAGATATTGCCTACCAACTCTTCCGCTAATTGCTCCTTTCCATCGTCGAGACGGTAGCATACCCTCACATAATCGTTTGATTCCAGAGAACCCTGAGAATGTAGGACTACAGAAAAATCAACAGTTTGACCTTCCAGCTGAATCACATCAGAGGTGTAAGCGACCTCACCTACCCCACGAGCAGCGAGTACTCCATTTTGAACACCAAAAATTCCATGCTTAAATTTATTATCTGTTTCTAAAGCTCCGTTATAACGATCCCCTGCATTAAAGTTCTCGGCCCATGCCAATACTTTGTTCGAGACAGATTCCCGGGCATTCACTGGTGGAGCGGGGGTTGCTAAAGTACTGGTAGCATAACCAGACTGGTAAGCGCCCAGGTCTACACTGCCATTCATATTCCATCCCAAGGCGGCTTTCACCTCTGAAGGGAGTGCCTCTCCTGCCTGGATGGCAACAGAACCTTCTTTTAATCTGAAGTTACCGGAAGATCTGCTCACGAAAAAGGGATCTGAACCTGTAAAAGTTAAGTCATTTGTTTCACCATTGAAAGCGGTATTTAATTCAGAAAGCGTTCTTAGTTTTTCCGGTTTGCCACAATCATTCTCATCAATTTTCCATCGTACCAATAAGTTTGGTCCGCGATCAGTCTTATGATAAGCATTGTGATCCAAAGCCTTGATGACAGCATCCTGACAAGCATGCTGAGCTACCCATAACTGAGCTGTGGGATAGCTCGCTATGGTGGCATCTGACAAGATGTTGTTCTTCACTACCGCATTACGGGTTTTATGCGGATCACCTTTGTACCTGAAATGATCCCCTACCCTCACATTAATGTTGTTACGAACAAGCGTA
>JAJNNC010000003.1 GCA_021730635.1 Catalimonadaceae bacterium JC749 | reverse complement strand
ATCCGTAGGCCCATACACGCCCAAGACCTGCAGAGTGACAGGGGCATTGCTGGCTCTGATGAAAGCCTGGGCAGTGACCTCATCACCCAGCAGAGGGGCTTTCTGCAGGGCAGGATCCCCATTGATGACGACATTGTCAGCATTGTTGTCTCCCACATTGACGGCTAGGCCATAGGCATCCAGGATGCGTTGCAGGGAGGGTTCATTGCTGCCTCCGATGCCGGTTTTGCCCAAACCTCTCAGCTCCAGGGTTTCACTCACGGCGCCATTGTTGCCATTCAGGGTGAGCAGGGCGGTTTTCACCCCATTGCTGCTGGCCTGGAAGTTGACTGTAAAAGTAGTGCTCTGTCCTGCTGCCAGGGGTAGGCTGGTGGCTGAACTATCGATGCTAAACTCCGCTATGTTTTCACCAGATAAGCTAAAATTAAGGGAAGTGATAGATCCATTTCCAGAATTGGTGAGCATAATTGTCAGCATACTAGCCGTATTGTCTGCCGATACGTCGTCCAATACTGCTTTTTCCATATTCAGACTCATGGCGTGAGTAGCCATAGGGGGTATGCCCGGTTTCAACAGGGTGATTCTACCAATGCCCTCCCGAAGCGCAGCCTGATATTCGGAGATATACAAATTGCCATTCTTAGTATCCTCTACAATATCCAGAGGTTTGTTAAAAGCAGTAAAACCGGGAATACCTTCAATAACGTTGGTAATTTCAGGAGTCGGGCCATCACCTACCTCCATGACTACCACTTTGCTGGGACCGAACCAGACATTAACCAATTTACCTGCCAGGGCACCCCTGAAGGAATTGCTTTTATATTCTATAACTCCATTAGGAGATTTGTTGTGACCCAGATTCGCGGTATAACCCCGATAGTTAGCATCTGGTTCAGTGCCTACCGGATACTGTCTTACTACTGCTTTTGGCCACTGAGAAGCCACTGGGTTTCCGCCATTCAGCACATACTGTGCTCTTTTAGGGTTAGGATGTCCGTAATATCCTCCCTGTTCTACCCGGAAGACATAGTCATTTTGTGTGGTGATTCCGGCAACATAAGGTACAGCAGGCCCTGTGTAGGAAGTATGCTGCGGTAACGCATAGTGTTCGCTGGCAGGGTCAGAACCCGGGGCATTGGCCAGTCCGGCCGATCCATTGGTGGGCACATACAACTGTCCGTTGCTGTGGAAAACCATATCGTAGGCGTTTCTCAGGCCGGTGGCATACAGGGTCAGGGGTGCTCCGGGGGCATAGGGATTGTAGGTGCCGTCCTGTTCTGTCTTCACATCAAGGGGTAGGGCTATTTGCTGTTCCTCTATCATCGACACATCCAACCGGAGCAAAGCACTGGTTAAGAGACTTTCTTCTCTCTTCCAGGCTTCATCATAAGAACCCATGGCTGAATTTGATCCCTGTAAAATATAAAGTGCGCCATCCGGTCCAAACTGAATGCCGTTGGTTGCATGATCTTTTGTGGAACGAGGCAGATGGATGACATAATCTGTAATCTGTTCTAAATGCGGGCCGCTCAAGCGGCTGATTTTACCCTCAAAATCAGGCTGATCATTGAAGCCATATACGGAGTGTGATACCCATAATATCAGGTTTTCAGCGGTAGCCTTAGGGTCAAAAGCCATGCCCACGGCCAGCCTGTTGCCACCCTCATTATTTCTGAGGGTGGAGATCAGTTCCTCCTGGCTGAGCAGTCCTGTCTGATGGTCTATGGCCCACCGCTTGATAAAGCCATCGGAAGACAGGGCATAGAGTTTATCATCCGGTCCTATCAGCAAAGAAGTAAAGCCGTTGCCTCCACTGGCTACGGTGGTAGATTCTGTAAACTCAATAGGGCCTGTATAAGCACTTTTATCTTCACCCGTCGTAAAGAAAGAGCTAAACGGGATAAATGAAAAACCATGCTGGTCTTTAACACCTGCCGTGAGTTCAAATTTGTAGGTTGTATTTGGCAGCAGTTTCTGATTAGGGGTAAGGCTGATCACATCCAGCCCTGCGGAAGTACCCAGGGTAGCGGGAACTTCTATCAGGGTATTGCCATCTATCTGATAGAGTTTAACGGTGGTGTTGTTTAAAGTCTCTGCAGCTATACCCGAATGGGGTAAGTAAAGATCAGAACTGCTAATGGTAGGAGATAATTCAACGCCGGAAGAATCGTTGGCGATATTGAGCCCTAATACCTGGGGCTGTGCCTGTTGAAGGTTCTCCTGATAAGTAGCACGGGTAGATGCATGATAATTCCATGCTTGTGCTGTATCGATAGATAGCACGAGATAAAAAAGAAGGAAACTTACATTCAAAAAAAGTGAGTAGCTCATTCTAACAAAGCTTGGCTTAAAAATACTTACCATGTTCCACCAATTAACATAAAAATCAGAAATACAAAAGAGTAATTGCGATAAACATCACCAAGAAAAATCCTATAAAAAATGTCCAAAAGTCAGTGAAGTTAGCCAAACATATCTTTATTAATGACAATTATACATAATCCAATATTATTTTGCCATTAATTTTTTTTTCAGACAAATTACTTTTTCCAGTTTTTTTATGGTCTAAGTCTACTTCAATCTTTTTTTTTGAAGATTATCTAATATCAACTGCATAAGTCTTCCTGCAATTAGCTGAACGTCAGCATTTTGCTAAAAAATATTTAGAATTATTAATAAATATTTTTTATTCAGTGTAACTTTTTTATATAATACCTTGTATAACATAGTACTTAGTTATACCTTTGCTATAAAGTATTTTAAACCATGCATACATGAAAATCGAAAACACCCAGGTGCAGATGCGGAAGGGAATTCTGGAATACTGCATCTTACATATCATCTCCCGGGGTGAAGTTTATGCATCAGATATGTTGGAAGAACTCACTTCGGCAAAGATTATGGTGGTAGAAGGTACGCTATATCCGTTGCTGACCAGGTTGCGGAAAGCTGGTCTGGTAGACTATCATTGGGTAGAATCTACCTCCGGACCACCCAGAAAATATTACCGGCTTACTGAGAAAGGACAGGCATTCTTGGTCCTATTGGACGAAACGTGGCAGGAACTGGTAATCTCTACCAATCAAATTATTGCTAACAATCACACAGAGCACAAAGAAAAATAATGCTGTCATGAAAAAGAACATAAGTATCAATATCAGTGGTATCATATTCCACGTAGAAGAAGACGGCTATGAATTACTTAAAAATTACCTGGAATCTATCAGTCGCTATTTTTCTACTTACGAAGATAATCAGGAAATCACCGACGATATAGAAAGCAGGATTGCCGAGATCTTCCTTTCCAAACTCAGCCATTCCAAACAAGTCATTACCAGAGAAGATGTAGATTCAGTGATGGTCACCATGGGGAGTGTTGAGGATTTTGCCGCCGCAGAGGGCGAAATAGCAGAAGAAGAGCCCGCTTACCACCAATCTCAGCAGGAGAGGACGTATCAGGAAAAGACCTTTCAGGAGGAAGAGAAAACTGGTTTTGAGGGTCGGAAAAAACTCTTTCGTGATACCCGCAGAAGAGTGATAGGAGGGGTGGCAGCTGGTATTGCGCAGTATTTTAATGCCGATCCCATATGGATTCGCCTGCTCTTTATCGCTCTTTTCTTTGCCGATATTTTTGCTTCTATGGGCACCATTATGCTAATCGTCTACGTCGTCCTCTGGATCGTAGTGCCCGGCACCGATGGATTGCCCGAAGACGAAAAAATCAAGAAGCTATACCGTAATCCGGACGATAAAGTACTGGGTGGTGTATGTGGTGGTATTGCTGCTTATTTTGGGGCAGATGCTACCATCATCCGCTTGCTTTTCGTGCTGAGCGTCATCTTCTTTGGCACCGGTGTGCTGGCCTATATTGTCCTGTGGATTATTACGCCACAGGCCAATACCCTCACAGAAAAGATGCAGATGAAGGGAGAACCCGTGACCTTGTCCAATATTGAGTCAAGTATAAAAAAAAACTTTAATGTAAACGAAGAGGGTGAGGAAACGACCCTGGTGAAGGTACTTTTGTTTCCATTCCGTCTGATCGCTGTTGTTCTCAACAATCTGGGAAAAGTGCTGGGGCCTTTGCTGGTGTTTATCGGAGAGGCTGCCCGGGTCATACTGGGGTTGCTGTTGTTCCTGGTAGGTATTGCTTTTGTATTTGTCTTGCTCGCGGTCGGAGGCGTGCTGATGGGTATCTATTCGGCAGAACCGGCTGATATTTTCACCAACCTTCCTATACAGGTCATTCAAAGTAGTATACCTGATTGGGGCATTGCTTTTGCTTACCTGTTTCTGCTTATTCCCTCTGTGGCCTTACTACTGGCAGGTATTGCTGTAGTGGCTAAACGGCGCATCGTCAATGCACCGGTAGCCTGGACAGCCCTGGGTGTATGGTTTGTCTGTCTGGCCGCATTGAGTGTAACGCTGGTCCCTTTTATTATGGATTTTCAGGATGAAGCGCGGTATACCACGACTGAAAATTATGAGTTGAATGGGTCTACAGCCGTGCTTACTTTGCAGGAATATCCGGACGAGGAATTTATACACCCTGTCTTGTATTTGCGTGGCCATGATTCCAGTTTCTTTGCCTTGAAAAAAGAGTTTGAAGCCAATGGCAGAAATCGTCAGCAAGCCATACAAAATGCCCAAATGATAGAATACCATATAGAAGTGCAGGATTCTGTGATTTCTTTTCCCGCTAATTTTACTTTTAAGGAAGAAGCCAAATACCGGTTTCAGGAACTGGATCTGGTCCTTTACATTCCTTATGAGCATCCTTTTATGATGGACCATGACTTGTCCTACATTTTGCGTAATACATTGAGCCAGAGCGGTTATTCCGATGCTGACATGCAGGACAATATTTTTGTTTTCACCCGATCAGGGCTGGAGTGCCTTACCTGTGAGCAAAGAAAAAATATGGATGATGAGTTTGGCCAGACCATAATCCCTCACGTGTCGGGCGATTATTCCAAAACTTTTGATATCAAAAATTTCGATGCGGTAGAAATGAGTGGGCCTTTCCGGGTAAACATCACACAGGGAGAAACTTTTGAGGTAAAAGTACAGGGGCAGGAAAATATTGTAGCGCAAGTGGAGGCCAGGGTAGATGGCACAACCCTGGTGCTGGATTATGATCCGGGCATCTTTCAAGGCTACAACGGGATGATAGGAGTTTCTGTCGCTATGCCACAGCTTTCGGAGGTAGTGCTGGGCGGGGCCACACAGGCCAACATAGATAATTTTACTACAACAGACCTGCACGTGGATATCAGCGGCTCTTCAAGAGCCTTTGTACAAGTCAATGGAGAGGCTGTCACGACCCATATGGCAGGAGCTTCCAATCTGAAACTTTTCGGGAAAACGGCTACGCTGGAGGCAGAGATAAAGGGCGCTTCCCGCCTGGATGCCCTGGCGCTGGAAACAGGAATGGCACGGATTGAAGCGGATGGTGCAGCCCGTGCGAAAGTGAATGTGCAACAGGAACTCCATGCCGATATAGAAGGGGCTGCCAATGTAGAATACCAGGGTAATCCCACCATCAATGTCAATGAAGAAGGGCAAAGGAAAATGGAGAAAATAGAGTAATTACCTGTTTTCTCATTGCTTTCCTGTGTAAAAGAAGGATACACGCTTCTTTTTCAGGACACGGTCTGCCGTTGGTTTTTGCTTCCTGTTTCTGACCTCGGCTGCCATCTGCCTTTATTGATTAAACAATATCTCTTTGTAAAAAAACAGCCTACTTTCATGCCTGTTAAACAGTTCGCAGGCTGTTCTCTTATTTTTCTTACAGTTTGGGTTGACATTCTGCCTGCCGCAAATTACTAAGCAGCAAAGCTACAATTGTTGTATATTTATAGTAGTTACTGCTGGTTCAAGTTTTGGCGCAGATGATCAGCCTGTTGACCATATTGGTTTCTTTCCTTTCTTTCTGCCAGGCTATTTCCCAGGAAAAAAGGCAGTTGGCTGATCCCACCTATAATGAACCGAAGAAGTTTATCAGGGATACTGCACAGGCCGGTGCCTATCAGCAAAAAGGGATGCTTTTTTCAGAAAGCCAGCAGTATGACAGTGGTGCCTACTATTTTGGGTTGAGTGGTGCGCTCTACTACCAGCATGGACTATGGGAAAAATATGTAAAAGCTGGTGCTCACCATGTGCTGAATTTGATCTATCTGGATAAAATAGACAGTGCCAGCCTCTTCAACAAGCATTTGCTGGGTATTTACAGGCAAAAGCAATTACAGGATACCGTTATTTACAAAAAGCTGCTAAACTTTCAGGGTGGTATTTACAGCATCTTACAGGAACTGGACAGCGCCATTGTCATCACGGAACAATTACTGGCTTTAGATAAACTTTTCTTCAAAGGCCAGCCGGATATGTTCTTAGGGGGCACCTATCATAATTTAGGCACTTTGTATACGGATTATGAGATGCCTCACAAGGCCTTACAATATTATGATAGTGCGGAGGCCATTTACTTTCAGCTCACCGGTAAAGAGACAGAAGAAGCAGCCCGGTTGTACTCCAATAAAGCGATTGTGCTCAAACTGATGGGCAACTATGACGAGTCGCTGGCGTATGATCTGCGCAGTTATGATATCTTCAGCAATACATTAAAACAAGACCACCCCAGGCTGGCACTGGCTTTATTCAATGTAGGCAGTGACCTGATAGACCGGAATCGAAGTGAAGAAGACCTGAACAGAGCGATTCAGTACCTTGAACAGGGGTTTGCGGTACTGAAACGGGGAAACAACCTATCGCATCGGTATGTCACGGATTATTACCGTTTCCTTGCCAAGGCCTATGAAAATTTAGAGGACTATGAGAAAGCCATCGAACTTTTGAAAGAAGGGCTGGCCAAAAGTGTACTGATCAACGGAGAAAATAATGCCGAACAGGCTCAAATGTATGTGGCCTTGGGTGAAATTTGCATCAGTAGCGGTGTTTTTGATTCGACAGAAGTCTATTTAGAGAAAAGCCGTAAAATTTATGAAACGACCCTGGGCAGCGATTTCAGGAAGCTGGCCTATGTGTATCATTTGAAAGGGCAGCTATTGTTCAACCTGCAACAATACGATATGGCCCTGGTAAATTATCAAAAGGCTTTGTCCTATTTTACCGCCGATATAGATACGACTGATTTCCTGGCAAATCCGGAGGTGACTGCCCTGATTCCCCATGAAAACCTCTTCAAGATATTGAAAAATAAAGCGGAAACCCTGAAAAAGGCTTACACTGCGCATCAGCAATTGGCGTACCTGAACGCTTCATTTGACACGTATCTGCTGTTGTCTGACTATGTGCAGCTTACCCGAAAAAGCTTTTTTGATAATTATGTGAAGCTGGAATACACAGAAAAGAAAAGTGATTTTTATGAAGAAGGGGTTGAAACCGCCCTCATGCTTTACGAAAAAACAAAACAGCCCAAAGTGCTGGAAAAGACGTGGCAGTTGGCAGACCATCGTAAGGCCAGTCTTTTACTGGAAGCCTTAGAAACCAACAAAGCAAAAATGTTTGCCAATGTACCGGCCGCTTTACTGGACAGAGAACGGGCATTGAAGGGGGCTATTCATTACTCCCGGCAACGCCTTTTTGAACTTAAACAGGCCGCTGCGAAAGAAGGAGACCAAAAGACCCTGGCAACACTGGAAGGCAAACTTTTCAATATGAAAGCGGATCTGGAGTCACTGTTGGAAACCATCGAACAGCGCTACCCTGCCTATCATCGGCTGAAATATGATCCGGATGCCTTCGCGCTGCTACCATTACGTCGGAAACTGGGCCATGCCGATGCTGTCATGCTGCAATATATGGTAGGGGAAAGAAATCTCTATGTGTGGCTGACAGGGGAGCATTTGCTGGATTATGTTCAGATCCCAAAAACGGATACTTTAGAAATTTTTATCCGCACTATGCTTCATAGCCTGAAGAACCGCCACTACGAGCTGTATACGGCCAATGCGTATAAGCTGTATCAAACCCTTTTAGAGCCAGTGCTGGCTAAAGTTGATAAGCCTGTTGAAAAACTCATCATCATTCCGGATGGCATTTTAGGCTATTTGCCTTTTGAATCTCTGATCCAACAGGCTCCTGCTCCAGGTCAGGGTTATAAACACCTGGACTATCTCATCAGAGATTATGAAATTTCCTACCATTATTCGGCAAGACTGTTTGCACTGAATCATCCGGCTTCCTCAGCCTCTGATGAGGCTACCTTCATAGGCTTCGCACCTTCATTCCGGGACAATACAGACCAGCAGTTGCTGGCTTTCCAGGAAGCTTTTCGTTCGTATATGGATAGCGTGCAAAGACTGCCTTATGCCGAAGAAGAAGTGAGCCTGATTGCTTCCATGATGGACGGAAAATCCCGTATCGGACAAGCTGCTACTGAAAGAAGTTTCAAACAGGAAGCCGCCGACTACCAGATCATCCATCTGGCTTCACACAGCCTGATTGATGATAGCGATCCGCTTAACTCCAAACTCCTTTTCGATGCAGAAAATGATAGTACAGAGGATGGTTTATTGCATACTTATGAATTGTATAACCTACAGCTGAAAGCTGATCTGGTCTGCCTGAGTGCCTGCAATACCGGCATTGGAAAATACTACCAGGGAGAAGGTATTATCAGTCTGGCACGGGGATTTATGTATGCCGGGGTACCCAATGTGATGATGAGCCTCTGGGCAGTATCCGACAGACCCACCAAAGATATCATGGCTTTCTTTTATGAAGGGATGAAAGAAGGTAAATCCTATGCAGAGGCCTTACGGATGGCCAAACTCCGGTATCTGGCGCAGGCAGACCATATAACGGCCAATCCATATTACTGGGGGGCGTTTATTTTTCTAGGTCAAACGGCAGACCATACGGCTTTTTCCTACACAAAGGTATGGTGGAAAGTGGGCATCGTGCTATTTTTATTACTGGTATTGGCAGGGCTTACATGGAGAAGAAGCTCAATGGATAGCCTTTAAAATGTCGCTGGCACGGTCGCTATAGCTCCCTTGGCTATTGGCAATTTCTTCAAAAACAGATTCCGCTGTTTCTATTTCCCCTTTCTGCAGATAGGCCAGTCCTAAATACCATTGGGCAGGTTCTATCAGCCTGAAATCGGCTCTGGACCTCACTTTCTCTAAATTGACAATGGCTGAATCTGCCTGTTTGATACTCAGGTGTGACAGCCCTTTGTAAAAAAGCAAGAAAGGTGCATTCGGTTGTCGGGCAATGGCCTGTTCAAAGACAGGAATGGCGTCCTCATACCGCTTCTGATCGTACAAGCGCATCGCCAGCTCTCCTTGGTTTCCACTCATAGATCGTTCCGTTCCCTCCAGCACATTATAGTAAGGCGTATAATACTGGTCAAAGACAAGCTGGGGGTTGGTTCTCAGAAAAAAGAACCAGTAGGAGGTCACAATGACCAGCAACACCGCGGCTGCCATCCCTGATACCCAGTAGTATACCCTGCGTTGGCGAAAAGCTGTGGGTACGGCGGCTTGTTCAAGATCTTGTAGCCTGCCTTTTAACCGGCTCCTGTAGTGGATACGCATACTTTCCAGCAGATCTCTGTTGAACTCAAATTCTTCACGAAACAGAGCATCTGTGTTCAGAAGCTGCTCGAAGGCTTCTTTTTCTTCAGCCTGCATCTTCCCCTGGAGATATTTGCTGGTCTGATCCATATCGCATCGATGGTCTGTCATGGTAGCTTAGATATCTCCTTTTTTGAAGTAAGACTCAACTTTTCTTTTTAATTCCTTGATACACCGCAGTTTCTGCGTTTTCACCACATCCGTATTTTTGTAATGCAGTTTGCTGGCTATCGCTTCCATAGAAAAGGCATCGAAATAAAATAATCTTAGCAGCGTAGCACATGGTTCTCTCATTTGTGCCAGAAGAGCGACCATGATCTTTTTTCGTTCTGTCAGTATTAAGGGTTCGTCAGTGGATTCCACAGAAGAAAACGTCTCGAAGTCATCCTGATCTGGTTTGAACTTTTTATCATATTTCAATTTATTATAAATCATATGCTTGGCAATAGCATACAAATACGTTTTGATGGAATAGTGAATCTCAGTCAATTTCCCCTGTTTGATGCTGTCATAAAAACTGACCAAAGTGTCCTGGAATATATCCAGGGCTTCCTCTCTGCTTAGCTGGAATTTAAAACCTGCCCAGTGGATAAAATCATTTCTGTATGAAGTATACAACGAAACAATTTCTTCCTCATCTCCTGCTTTGATCTTGGCAATGATATCTTCCTGCTTTTTCAAGTCAGCGGTCATAATGTTTAGTAAGATTAAGATAGGATAAGTAAACCGTAAAAAGAAGTATAAGGAAGCCGTTTTAAGGGAGGTTGTTGGGCTCAAGGACCAGATCTTTTGTTCGCAGCTTTTCATCACAAAAGAGAAACATTAAAAAAATCAGGTGCCTGCGTTTACCTTTCTGCTTTCCACTTTTCTAAGGAGAAATAAGCATAGCTGAAACTACATGAAACATGGTACTATGTGGGGCTCTATGCCTGCCGGGCAAAGGTTCAGCCTCAGTCTCGGGCAGGGAGCCAGGGGAACCCTTCCTATGTCATCGGCAAAGATTTCAGCGTGATGGTGGCCCACAAGCTCTTTTACTATTGCTACAACATTTGAATAGGCTTAGACAAGCGTAAGGATGGAATGGCTATGCGATCAACGGGTTGCAGTGTCAGGCTGAACCCTATAAGGATTTACTCATCTAAATAATAATTGTCATGAAACCGACTTTACCATCTTCAATTATTTTGAAAACAAGCCTGTTATGGCTTGTCATTAATTTGTTATCATCTGCTAACTTTCTGAAGGCAGCCCCCACACCACTCCCCATTCCATTCAGTGAAAATTTTGAAAGCGGGCAGTGGAATGTCAATTTTGCGACAAGCAACAGCCTGATCAGCCTTGTAGAAATTACAAAAAAATACGGTCCTGTAGATCAGTATCATCTCCTCACACACAGTGTAATCAATGGAATGTCGGTTACCCACCACGTGGATATCCATTTATCCATGACGGGAGCCACCCGCGATATTTATCTTACATTTTTATCCAAAAATTTGAATCCAAATACTCAGCCTGTCGCAACACTATGGTTTTCCGACAACCAGGGGAATCACTTCACGCAACTGGGTAATCTACTGCAGGCTTCACGTTTTACTTCTGTGCAGAACTGGCAGAACGGCTGGAAAAGATACAGGATCAACCTGAGCAGTTTTATCCGCCCTTATGGTTTAAACTTTACCTCCCATTGTGTGATTCGAATGGTAACGCAAACCCAACACCGGGCTCCTAACGGGGGGATCGCTTTTGATAATATCACTGTAGGGGAAGAACTGGTGATAGAAACAGGGCAACTCCCCGAACGAACGCTCTATTATGCGCTTGAAGAGTTTGAATTTCTGGATATTACGGGGTGTGGCAGAATAGAGTGCCCTCCTGTCTTTGGGTTTGATGAAGGCCTGCTGGACGAAGGTTTCTGGAGTCTGCATGAAGGAAATAATGGAGAGGCGCTTCTGGAAAAAAATATAAAGGGATATCATATATTATTAAAAACCCTTCCGAATGAAACAGGCTATGCGGTCACCTCGGCTGTTTTGCGGTTTGATGCCACCCCCTGGGCGAATCCAACCTATTCTGGCGGGAATGCTGTCCAGACCTTACAATTTACATGGAGCAGTGTTGCCCAGTCGCTGACAAGTTATGATGCCATCTATCTTTCAGACAATGGAGGGGATACCTATGCCAAAATCTTTGATTTTTCAAAAAACATGGGTACATCGGGTGTGTGGAAGGAAACGACACTCAATCTCAATGAGATGATGAAGAAACACGGACTGAAATTCTCGGAAAAATTCGTAGTGGTGTTTCAACATTTTACTTCCCTCAAAGAAGGATCACCGGGATACGCCCTCGATCGGGTAAAGGTGGGAGCACAAAGCCCAGGTGGAAATCAGGGCCGGCTTCGTTCTTACAATTACCCCAATCCTTTTAGCGCCGGCACTCATATTGCCTTTGAGCTGTCAGGGGAGAGCGATGTTCTTTTGAAAATTCTGGATGGGCAGGGAAAGGTGATCCGGACCCTGACGGAAAGAAATCTGGTGGCTGGTCAACATGCCTGGCTGTGGGATGGGAAAGATTATGGAGACAAGAAGGTCAGACCGGGTATATATTTCTATGTGTTGGAAACGGCACAGGGCGTTGACTTCAAACGCATATGGCTAAAAGAATAAGACAATAGCATTTTCATTATCCTGTTTGCCCATACTTTTCTCGTATCACCGGTTGATGCTTCCGGTAAGATTTAAAGAGAGAAACTGGGTGGTTGGAGGTTGTTGGTACTTATTCCGCCAGCGGCCTCCAGCATGCAGTATGGGAATAGCAAGCGTTTTTCATGCAACTTTTAAAGATCATTACTGCGGGTGCGGTCTACTTCGATAAAGGTTTCTTTACCCAGATGGCTGTATTTGACAATCGCCACGAAAACAGTCCCACCAATGATATTACCGATGGTAGTCCAGAACTGAAAATGAACATAGTCTCCCAGGGTAATTGTATCAGAAACCAAAAGGCCGGTGAAAACTTCAATAGAGCCTACTATGGAGTGATGCAACCCTGCTATCCCAATGACCGATGTGACCAGAACAATGAAAAAAATCCGGCTGATGGTATCTCTGGAAGAAGTGATCAGCCAGGATAATAAACCCATCAGCCAGCCGGCAAATATAGCACTGCCCAACGTGATCCAGCCATTGAATTTAATCATTTTCTCGGCAATATGGATCAAGGCTCCCTTTTCCACTACGCCCATGGCGGGACCCATTTTTGATAAAATAAGGCTGAATAAATACCCCCCCAGCAGGTTACCCGCAAAAATGATAGCCCAGAGCTCCAGTAAATGAATCACTTTTACCGAACGGTTCAGTACAGGTAAAACAGCCAGCGTAGTATGTTCCGTGAATAATTCTGAACGACCCAGAATGACAAAAATAAACCCGATAGGGTATGCAAATCCTAAAATCAATTCCAGGGAGGACATGGAAAGCTGATCATAAAACATCGTGTATAAGGTGCCCATCAGCAACAAGCTAAAACCTATTTCCAGGCCACCGGAGAATGAAGAAAGAAAAAGAGCTTTATTGTGCCGGTGGTACTCCGTCAAAGCCATCTGAATTTGTTCTTTCAGAATTTGATTGCCTCCTTTGGGTTTGACAATATCTTCCGGTTTCTCTTTTTCCTCCTGTCTGTCTGGCGCTTTCTCAAGGGCTGTATCTTCCGGTTTCTTATGATGTGGATCTTCGGTAGTAGTGTCTTTATGATTCATGACGGGTCTTGTCAATGTATCTGCTCTCCATTACTGACAGCAAATTATATTAACTCGCTTCCTCAAAGCAATGTTTTTGTCTTTGAGTCCGATCTTCCCTGTAGAAAGGAAATTGACAAAAAAAAGTATGCATGCATACTTTTATTGAGAGTTTTTCGTATATTTGTTATGTATGCATACTAAATTGTGTGCCTTTTTCATAAACAATAGGTATTCAATTACATAATCAAATTAGCGCATGGAAACATTGACCAAAACGCAAGCTATTCAGGGAGGTGAATTTCTGATCAGAGAAACTGAAGCCAGAGATGTGTTTATACCTGAAGAATTCAGTGAAGAACAACGCATGATGGCTCAGGCGACCCAGGATTTCATCGATAAGGAAATTACACCCAATATTGCTCGCATGGATAGTATGGAACCGGGATTTATGCCCGCCTTACTTGATAAGGCTGGTGCATTAGGCTTACTGGGTATTTCTGTGCCGGAAGCCTATGGGGGGTTGGGAATGAGCTTTAATACTTCTATGTTGATTGCTGATGTGATTGGTTCTGCAGGTTCTTTTTCTACTGCCTATGGAGCCCATACCGGCATTGGCACCTTACCCATTTTGTATTATGGTACGGAAGAGCAACAGCAGCAATATCTGCCCAAACTGGCAAGTGGAGAATGGAAAGCTTGCTACTGTCTGACAGAACCTGATGCCGGTTCTGATGCCAATTCTGGTAAAACCAAGGCTGTCTTGTCCGAGGACGGGCAATATTATAAAATCACCGGCCAGAAAATGTGGATCTCCAATGCTGGTTTTGCAGATCTCTTTATCGTTTTTGCCAGAATTGAAAACGATAAAAATCTTACTGCCTTTATTGTGGAGAAATCCTTTGGCGGGATCACTATGAATGAAGAAGAGAAAAAAATGGGTATCAAAGGCTCTTCTACCCGACAAGTTTTCTTCAATGATACACCCGTGCCTGTGGAGAACATGCTTTCCAGCCGTGGTAATGGTTTTAAAATCGCAGTCAATATCTTGAATATAGGTCGTATTAAATTGGGTGCCGGTGTGATCGGCGGTTGTAAGGAGACGGTAACCCATTCGGTACGATATGCCAACGAAAGAAGACAGTTTGGTGTAGCTATTTCCAGTTTTGGTGCCATCAAGCAGAAACTGGCAACTATGGCTACCCGTATCTATGCCACAGAATCGGCCTGTTACCGTGCCGGACAGGATATTGAAGACCGCATTCAAAGCCTGATAGACAGCGGTATGCCGGAGGCTGAAGCTAAACTCAAAGGCGTAGAACAATTTGCGATAGAGTGTGCCATCATGAAAGTGCATGCTTCTGAGGTGCTAGATTATTGTGTAGATGAAGGGGTGCAAATCTATGGAGGTATGGGATTTTCTGCAGAAGCTCCGATGGAAAGAGCTTATCGTGATGCAAGAATTTCCAGAATCTATGAAGGGACGAATGAAATCAATCGCATATTGTTGGTCGGTATGACCATCAAACGGGCGGTAAAAGGCGAAATTGATCTAATGGGTCCCGCAATGGCGGTAGGAAAAGAACTGACCTCTATCCCCGATTTGAATGGAAAAGATACCACAGGGCTCTTGGCAAAAGAAAAAGGGGTGTTGAAAAATCTGAAAAAAGCTATTTTGATGGTGGCAGGGAAAGCTGTGCAGGATTTTGGGGCTCAGCTCAACGACGAACAGGAAATTCTGATGAGTATCGCAGATATGATGATAGAAGTCTATGCTGCAGAATCCGCCCTGCTGAGAACGGAAAAACTGATCAGCATGAGAGGAGAAACCGATTGTCAGCAACAAATCAATATGGCCAAATTGTACTTGTATATGGCGGTGGATAAAATACAGGCTAAAGGGAAAGAGGCTATTGTTTCTTTTGCCAAAGGCGACGAACAGAAAGTGATGATGATGGGACTGAAGCGGTTTACTAAATTCGATGCTTACAATGTAAAAGAGCTACGCCGGTCTGTGGCCGACTATTTAATTGAGAAAAATGTTTATGCTTTTTAATTTAGGGTAAATATAGGAAGAAAGGCCAACCAGATACTGGTTGGCTTTTTTATTGGAGGATATTGTTTAGTTTATATGCTTTAAATCTAACAAATTTTAGGAATAGCATAGTTTCTTAAAAAGAAAAACCTTCTTTATTAAAGAAGGTCTTCTTATATAAAACAGGTGTATGAATAAATATTATTTGTGTTATGCATAGATATATACGCTTCAGCCGAAAAAAGTAACCCCTTTGTTCAAAAAAAATATATAAATTTTTATCTTTATTATAAAATGTTGATTTTCAGATAGTTATAATCTATATTTAAAGTGCCTTAATAATTATTTTTTTGCACATAAACGATTCTTCTCTTTATTTTAAATAAAACCTTCAGAAAAGTCTGGTGACCATCAACTGACAAGAATATGGTTAAAGTTCTCTTTGTCTGCCTGGGGAATATATGTCGTTCTCCCTTGGCAGAAGCTGTTTTTAACAAACTGATTGCGGAAAAAGGCCTTACCCGTCACATTTCCTGTGATTCTGCGGGTACCTCTGATTATCATATAGGAGAGCCACCGGACCGGCGTACATTAGATATGGTGGGACAATACAAACTTCATCTGGACCACCGGGGCAGGCAGTTTTCCATACAGGATTTTACTGATTTTGATTATATCATTACAATGGACCGGAGAAACCGGGAAGATGTGAAAGCTTTAATGAATCATCATACCCATTCCCCAAAAGTTTTTTTGATGCGTAATTTTGACGATCGCCAGGAAGAACCTGATGTGCCTGATCCTTACTGGAGTGGAAAAGAAGGGTTCGAGCATGTATATCAGATATTACAAAGGAGCTGTCAAAAGCTGTTAGCGCATATAGTGCGTGAACATAAACTGGGTTCGTCAGATTTTTCTGTATAATTCGCTTGTAATAAGATCTTGGTAGAAATAGGCCACTCTTTCCCGGGATACATTCAAACGGGAAAAACTGCTTTCATAATCCGGCAGCCGGTGGTTTTGCAGGTGGGCGGTAAGGCGGAAAAAACAGTACATCAGCTTAACCAGTGGTAGATGCCACCATCTTTTTCGCTCGTTTTCAGGGATTTTAAAATCAGCAAAAAACCATAAACCCTGGGGATGGAGTTGTCTGTGTATTTTTTCCATCATCTCATGTAGCGCTTCCTGCTGTTGCATATCCAGCACAAAAAAGGTCATGACAGCGTCGTAGACAGTATCTGAAGGCAAGTTGCTTTCCGTGCCCTGTATGAAATTGATCTTAGGATAGCATGTAGTTGGTTGGTTTTGCCTGAATCGTTGATATTGATGTTGGGCCAGGGTAATCATACGCGCAGAAGCTTCCACATAATCAATCTGCTGAACTTTTTTTCTCTGGAGTATTTCCCGGATAATCCATCCGGTGCCACCCCCCAGGATTAAAAGGTGGGAGCCCTCCAAAAGATGGTCCAGAAAGCAGGTCTGGGCTTTTACTATCGCCTTGCCGAAGATAGCTTCTGCCAAAAAATCATAATAAGGGGCCACCCGATCAAAAGAAACTGCACTCATTTGTTATGACAACAGGACAAACAGGGGAAGAAGGAAAACACCATCGCCCACAATTCTATACCTTTCTTTGGGTTGGAAGAAAGCAGGAAAAAGCATAATAATTACCAAAGTGACTGTCATAATCAAAAACAGTAACTGGACAGTAAATAACCTCTGGGTAACCGGCAGTAATACAAGCCCTGCCAAAGCCGGTAGGCCTGTCAGCCATGAACAAGCATAGATCAATCGTCTGGTCTGTGCTTGCCCTGCCAGCTTTACAAAAGATTGATGGCCGTCTTTTTTATCTAAGTCTACCTCATACAAGGCAAAAATGAGTAAGTTCGTCAGAGCGATCAGCGTATATTGACCAAAAACAAAAAGTATCTCTCCGGAAAAGGCATCTTGATACAAACTCAGTGGCGAAAGAAAAATACCCGTTGAGTAGAGGAAGGCAATCATAAATTCTTTATAATAATAATTGTTTTCAGGAATCAGCTTGATCAGTAAGAAGTAACACCCTACCAGTCCAAGCAGCAGAAGGCCCCACACCATCACCCGCTGAGAAAGATTGAAAACGACTGCACACCCTATGAGCATAACAACAAGAAACACCATACCGACCGTACGAAAATGATGTTGATGATAAAGATGGCGAAGGGAGTGCGCCGGATGTTTGATTTGATAAGCGTCAGCCAGATGGTCAGCAGTGTATATGAGCCAAACAGTGAGAGCCAAGGCCAGCAGGTGGGAAAGAGGAACCTCTACCCGTAAATAATAAGCCATGAATAGATTACCCACACAGGCACCCAAAACTACATCCAGGCTAAAAATTCGGGCCAATGTCAATAATCTTTGCAACATATCATCTTTTACGCATGTAAGCGCAGAGGGTATGATTTTTCTTCACCACTGATGGGCTTAACAGCAATCATAACCAGTGTCGTATCCTATACAAAGATGAAAAAATTGCTTTGCCCCATCATAGGTAGTGGAGCAACGAACAGCCATTCGTATCAGAAGAAAGTGACTTGACCGGGGCAAAGAAGCAGATCAGCCAAAAGGCATAAAATAAAATAGCCCCGTAAAGGGGCTTTATTCAAGGCTTTTTACTGGCTTTTGAGTGCATCAGCGCCAGCTACAATTTCCAGAAGTTCTTTGGTGATAGCAGCCTGTCGTGTGCGGTTGAAGGTGAGCCGCAATTGTTTTAACAACTCGCCTGCATTTTCTGTCGCCTGATCCATAGCTGTCATACGAGCCCCTTGTTCAGAAGCGGCGGATTCCAGGTAAGCTCTGTAGAACTGAACTTTGAGCGACTGTGGGATCAGTTCATCTACAATATATTCTTCAGAAGGTTCATAAATGTAGTCTATGGCTTTTTCCTGGCTTTCCTCTTCCTGCACATTTTTGATAGGCAGGAAAGGTTCTACCACGGCTACCTGGGTGGCTACATTTTTAAACTCGTTATAAACCAATATCACTTTGCTGAATTCACCTCTTCTGTATCGCTTCATGATAAATTCAGCGGCCTCTCTCACATGTTCAAAACTAGGATCAGAAAATAAGTGAGCAAAATCACCTATCACCTGATATCCTCTTTTTCTGAAATGGTCGTGCGACCTAGTACCTACCGTCATGATTTCCAGCCTTTCATTCCTTTCATAGAAATCATATTCTTTAGCAATAAGCTGTTTGGTAAAGCGAAAGATATTGGAATTAAAGGCTCCACACAGTCCACGATCAGAGGAAAAGACCACGATGAGCAGGTTGTTAGGCTCATGTTCTTTGGCATATTCACTCACATTATCCTCGCTCAGGCTGGCAGTCACGTTGTTAAGTATTTTGTTGAGTTTCAGCGCATAAGGGCGCATCTGCAGCAGGCGGTCCTGTGCTCTCCTCAATTTAGAGGCTGCCACCATTTTCATGGCGCGGGTAATCTGCTGAGTAGATTTAACAGAAGAAATTCTGTTTTTTATCGCTTTTAAACTTGGCATATCTTGTATAGTATGTAGAAAGCTGTGAAACGAATTTTCACAGCTTATAACGAAATAGCTTCCCTCTATTCCTCCTTAAAGCCTTTGGCCAGATCAGTGGCTACTTTTCCTAGCACATTGGTGGCATTATCATCAATTTTACCAGCCTTCAACGTGTCTAGTGTATCCTGGTGCTGGGCCCGTAAAAGGTTCAGGTATTCTTTTTCAAATTCTTTAACCCTTGTAATCGGAATTTTATCCAGGAAACCTTTGGTAGAAGCAAAGATAATGGCAACCTGTTCTTCTACTTTCATAGGAGAAAATTGTGGTTGTTTCAAAATCTCCTGATTCTTTCTACCTCGTTCGATGGTGAGCCGAGTAGCAGCATCAAGATCGGATCCAAATTTGGCGAAGGCTTCCAACTCTCTGTATTGCGCCTGGTCAAGTTTCAGGGTTCCTGCCACTTTCTTCATAGATTTAATCTGGGCATTTCCACCTACCCGGGATACGGAAATACCTACGTTAATAGCAGGGCGTACCCCTGCATTGAAGAGGCCTGTTTCCAGAAATATCTGCCCATCAGTAATAGAAATAACGTTGGTAGGAATATAAGCAGAAACGTCGCCGGCCTGTGTTTCTATAATCGGTAAGGCAGTGAGTGAGCCTCCTCCCTTTACCAAAGGCTTAATCGCTTCAGGAAGGTCGTTCATTTGGGCCACTATGTCGGCATTTTCGTTGAGCTTTGCTGCGCGTTCCAGCAGGCGGGAGTGCAGATAAAAAACATCTCCAGGGTAAGCTTCTCTTCCCGGCGGTCTTCTCAACAGCAGAGATACTTCCCGGTAAGCGACAGCCTGTTTGGATAGATCATCGTAAATAACCAAAGCAGGTCTTCCGGTATCACGGAAATATTCACCGATTACAGCGCCTGTAAAAGGAGCGAAAAACTGCATAGGAGCAGGGTCAGAGGCAGTAGCTGCTACGATCGTGGTATAATCCATGGCACCGTTTTTTTCCAGTGATGCCACGATACCTGCAATGGTGGAAGCCTTTTGCCCACAAGCCACATAAATACAGTAGACAGGTTCCCCTCTTTCATAAAAGACTTTCTGGTTAATAATGGTATCCAGCGCTACAGCGGTTTTACCGGTTTGCCTGTCACCAATGATTAATTCACGCTGGCCTCTTCCAATAGGAATCATAGCGTCAATAGCCTTGATACCGGTTTGCAAAGGTTCATTCACTGGTTGGCGGTAGATCACGCCGGGTGCTCTTCTTTCCAAAGGCAACTCTATCACATCTCCAGAGATGGGGCCTCTGCCGTCGATAGGTTCACCCAAGGTGTTTACCACACGACCGACCAGCCCTTCTCCTACTTTGATAGAAGCGATTCTGCCGGTACGTTTTACACTGTCGCCTTCTTTGATGTCACCTTGTTCGCCCAACAATACGGCTCCTACATTGTCTTCTTCCAGGTTAAGCACCAGGGCATTGAGGCCATTTTCAAACTCCAATAGCTCCCCTGATTGTGCATGGGTGAGGCCATAGATACGTGCCACACCATCGCCAATTTGTAAAACGGTACCAATTTCTTCCAGTTCAGCTTCTGTTTTAAAGTTAGATAGCTGCTCTCTCAATATTGCTGAAACCTCATCAGGTCTTACTTCTGCCATTATAGATGTATTTAGTGAGTGTTAGTGTATACAAATTTTAGGTTAAAAGGTCTTTACGTAGCTGTCATCGGCAAATTCATACATCAGCGATTTCAGCTTGGATTTTACAGAGTTATCCATTTGTTTATCTCCTATTTTCAGGATAAAGCCACCAATCAGAGAAGGGTCTACTTTTTCAGTAAGATCTACCTTTCTGCCCGTTTTTTCTGCGATAGTTTTTTTAAATCTCTGCCTGAGTTCTTCAGTCAAAGGAAAGGTAGTGATCACCGTTACTTTGTCTATTCCTTTTTCTTTCCGGTACATCTCTGCAAATTCAGTGGCAATGGCCGGCAAAAAGGCTTCTCTATTTTTGCGCGTAATGACATCAAAAATGCTCATCGTAGCCGGGTTCACCTTACCTTTGAACAAAGAATACAAGATAGTTTTCTTCTTATGATGGTTGATAATAGGATTCTTGAGCATCAATACGAAATCGCGGTTTTGCTGGCAGATAGTACTAAACAGTACCATATCTTTGTATACCTCATCCAGCACTCCTTTTTCCAAAGCAAGATCCAGCAGCGATTTCGCGTAACGGGAAGCTACCCTAGCATCTGTCATTTCTTTTTAACCGTTAGTTAATACCAAAAAGTTATTTAAACGAGTATTATGATCCCTATAGAGATATTGAGCCGTAAAGGTCAGATAAGTAGAATCCGGACTTTATGCGTCAATACTAAATGGAGGGTCTATTAATTGACATTCAAGTCTTTGATCAGCTTAGACACGTATTCCTTCTGTGCCTGCTCGCTACCAAGCTGTGCTCTCAGGATTTTCTCGGCCACCTGCACCGAAAGAGCGGCCACCTGTTGTTTAACCTCTGCCAGGGCAGCTTGTTTTTCAGTTTCAATGGTCACTCTGGCATCTTCTATCATTCGGGCAGTGTCTTTAGCCGTTTGGGCTTTAGCTTCCTCCCGGATGTGATTAGCCGCCGCAGTGGCATCTTTGAGAATACGGTCACGTTCCTTTCTGGCTTCTGCCAGCAGCTTCTCATTTTCTGCCTTTAGTTCGGCCATCTCCTTTTTGGTCTTTTCTGCCGTCGCTAACGCATCTTCAATAGTAGCTTCCCGTTCCCGGAGCGCATGAAGAATAGGTTTCCAGGCAAACTTGCTCAGTACAAACAGCAGGATCAGAAATCCTACCAACTGCCAGAATATCAGGCCTAGGCTGGGTGATAATAACTCCATGTATAGTAAATTTTTCTGTAACGATGCTGAAATTTAAAAAAAGCTTCAGGGCTCCTAACGAACGCCTGAAGCTTTCTGATTAAAGGTTGTAATCGCCCGTAGCAATCAACAAACAGACTACTACGCCGAATAGTGCAATTACTTCGATCAGCGCTGCGATAATAAGCATAGCCGTTTGGATCCTTCCGGCAGCCTCTGGCTGTCTGGCCATTCCCTCCATAGCAGATCCTCCGATCCGACCGATACCAATGCCTGCGCCTATTGCTGCAATGCCTGCACCGATTCCTGCGCCCATTAACGCAACTCCTGCATCTAATAAAATAGCTAGTAACATAAATGAAACAAATTATAGTTAGAATTAAATAAGACTCTTGTCTACCTGATCTTCTTCATGTTCATGGTGATGCTCGGCGACAGCAGCCCCTATGTACATAGAAGAAAATAAGGTGAAAATATAGGCCTGTATGGTAGCTACCAGCAACTCAATGATACCGATAAACACCACAAAAAGGGTAGTTCCAATGCCTACCAAATAAGATTTAAATATAAAGGTCAAGGCAATCAGGCTCAGGATTACAATATGTCCGGCAGTAATACTCACGAACAAACGTATCATCAGCGAGAATGGCTTGGTAAATAACCCTAGAAATTCTACCGGCACCAGAATCGGAAGAATCGCTTTGGGAATGCCTGGGGTAGCAAAGATATGCTTCCAATACTCTTTATTACCACTGAAGTTAGTAAACAAAAAGGTGAGAACAGCCAGCACGAAAGTAACGGCGATGTTTCCACTTAAGTTAGCCGCGCCTGGAAATAACCCCAATATATTATTGAACCAGATAAAGAAAAATAAGGTCAGCAGATAAGGCATATACCGCTGATATTTATGTTTTCCAATATTAGGAATAGCAATCTCATCCCTTATAAAGACAATAACGGGTTCAAACAGCGATTGGATGCCTTTGGGGGGTGAATTGGGATGTTTTTTGTACCGGTTGGCAATGGTGAGAAAAACCAGGAACAAAAGAGCCATGCTGAAGAAAAGAGAAGCCACATTTTTGGTGACAGAAAAATCATAGACCGTGACGCCTGCTTCTTCCGCTACCACATGATCGTGCTCGTCTAACCTAAAGCCATTGTAAGATACTTTCTCGTGTTCTTCGTTATAGAAATTTTTGGAAGAAAACATAGAAAAACCACGCTCGGGAGAATACAAAATGACAGGTAGCCAGATAGTGAGCTCTGTATGGCCAATACTAGCAAAATGCCATTGGTGTGCGTCCTGCACGTGGTGCATGATAAAGCCGGTGTCCCCTTCCGATTCCTCCTCGGAAGCCGCCAATGATGGTACTATGTAAAGAAATATTAAAAATAGGCTGATTAGATGTGATTTTTTGAATGTTTTTTTAGACTTCCCTTGCATGTCAAAGACGTTTTTCAAAATTCGCCCGCAAGGTAGTTAATAAGCTAATTAATTCAAAAATCAGAAAGGTAAAATACATAATTAAAAAGCTGAGAACGAAGCTCACTCTGTTTGCTACCCCAGCTTGTAAAGCAATAAAAATAATAAGGATACTCAACGTGAGTCTCACGGCAGTGGCTGCCAGTGCATTTTTGACCATTGACTGTTGAGACTTTCGTGCTCCTTTCTGAATCATCCAGGCTGAAATGAGTGTTTGCAGAAAGATAAAAAGTAGAATATACCAGATGAAAGCATGAAGGAAGCTCAGCTGAAATATATGTTTCAGCAGGAAAATAATAGCAGCTACGGCAGCGGTGAATAAACCTAACTGCCTCAGGTATCTGCTTTTCATCAGGGGTTGAGACATGAACAGAAAAAAATTGAAGAAGGTAGCCAAAGCTACCATTTGCTTTATTTGGGTAACTGCCTAATCAGCATAAAGATAGAGCCAACCAAGGCTAATAGTACAAAAAGGACAGTCAGAAAAGGAAAACGGGTGCCTGTAAGTTGGTCCAGCTTGTAACCGCCCCAGGCTGCCACACCAAAGGTTGCCAGGAGTTGAAAAGCTAATCCAGAGTACTTAGCATAAGTATTAAATTGATCTAGATTCCGTTTCTTCTTCTTCTGGGGTTGATTCTGTGGATTCGTTGATGGATTTGACTGTTCTGGATTCATTATCAAAAGAAATTTCACTCACGGTAACACCCATACGGCAAGAGCCATTGAAAGTAGCCCCGGATTCTACAATAAGTTTATTGGTCACAATGTCGCCGTGAATAACAGCGGTAGGTCTTAGTATGAGAAGTTCAGATACTTCAATGGAACCTTGAATTTCCCCGGCAATTTCAGCGTTTTGGGCGGCGACAGTACCTTCCACATAAGACGACTGGCCCAGGGCAATCTTAGATTTGCAGGTCACGTTACCTTTTACATTTCCTTCAATTCTGATATTACCTACCGTTTCTACATTACCTTCTACGGAAGTACCTTTGCCAATAATACTACTAGAGTTGCTAGCTTCTTCTGTCTTTACCTTTTTATCTTGACTGCTATTGAACATAACACAAAGTATTTTTTAAAATGAAACAAATTCTTCAGGATTTACAGGATTTCCATTATACCAAAGCTCAAAATGTAAATGGGGGCCGCTGGTCAGTTCTCCGGTGTTGCCAATAATAGCAATCACATCCCCCGCATTGACAAACTCTCCTTCTTTCTTCAATAGGCTTGAATTGTGTTTATAGATGGAAATAATATTGCTGCGATGTTGCACGGCAATCACATAGCCAGCGTCCTGGGTCCACGAAGCCATAATCACTGTGCCATCGGCCACACTTTTGATAGGCTCGTTCTGCTTAGACACAACATCTACGCCATAGTGGCTTATCTTTGTATTATAGGGCGCTGAGATAATACCTGCCAAAGGGGTAAAGAAAAATAATTCGTCCAACTGGCTGGGGGCTGCCCCGTTGCTAACAGTGAGCATTTCTACGCCATCTTCTTCAAACTCTTGTCTGAATTGGGCATCTACCTCTGAGCGCTCCGTCGTTTTTACATTGTTCCGTTCAACCTCACGGTCATTCGCATTAGCCAGGTAGTAAGATTCCGTATCGGTTATGCTGTCGCCCATAAAAATCCCTTGAAAGGATTGAATAAATTGTTCTTTTTTCTGCACCTGTTGCTCCAGTGAGTCAACAGCCAGCGAAAGCTCGATAAGTTTTCTGTTAGACTCTGCTTGCGCATACCTTGGGTCAAACCATTGTTTAAGTAAGGTATTGACTAAGAATAAACTACCAATAAAAATAATGATGCAAACAGTTACCGCGAAAAAGGTTACCTTTGCGTAAGTGAACGTAAAAGTAGTTTTTTCAGCAAAATCTTCCTCATTACGAACTATTAGTAAATACCGGGTCGTTAAACGACTAGAAAATGTTTTTCTGGTTCTCAAAACTCAACGTTTATAGCTCAACTAAAGCAAAAGTAACTATTAAAATATATTTGCATAAACGCGAGTCATCATAATTCTGTGTTTGGCTCGTTAGCTTTGGTATAAATCTAAATATTAATTATTTGAAGGTAAAAGTTTTTTCCAAATATTACATTTTAGGTTGCGTCGGGTTTTGGCTGATCCTGGCTTCCTGTGCCCCTGAGCGAAGTGGCTTGGTGGCCAATGTTTATCACAATACCACTGCCCGGTATAATGCCTACTTCTATGCAAAAATGCGCATGGATGAAATTCAGCAGGAACTTTTAGAAAGTCAGGAAAACAATTTTAATAAAATTCTAGCCATTTTCCCAAAAACAGATACTGCCCTTATCAGTAGTTTGGCCGAACCCATTGAAGATTGTATCAAGAAGGCATCCGTGGCCATAGAGCGCCACCCCAATAGCGCATGGGCCGATGACAGTTATATACTCATAGGGCAGTGCCGCCTGTACAACCAAAACTATCCGGATGCTATCAAAACCTTTAAATTTGTCAATACAGAAAGTGAAAATGATGATGCCCGGCATCGGGCTTTGATCAAATTAATGAGAACCTTTATTGAAGCCCAGGAGCAGAATAATGCTGTGTCGGTATCTGATTTTCTGAAAAAAGAATCGCTGAACCGGGAGAATAAAGTCCAGCTGTATCTGACCCGTGCTTATTTGTATCAGCTCAATGGTGATTACAGCAATGTGGTGAGTAATTTATTGCAGGCCGTACCGCTGATGACTAACAGTGAAGGCAAGGCCCGCACCTATTATATTATCGGACAGATTTACCAGGAACTGGGTTTTGATGCCCAGGCCTATGATAATTATGAACAGGTGCTGAAAAGCAATCCTGAATATGAATTATATTTCTACGCCAGGCTGAATATGGCCCAGGTATATGATCTGTCTAAAGAAAAGGATACCAAGAAAATCAGGAAATATTTCAGGAAATTATTAAAAGATAAAAAAAATATAGAATACCAGGATAAGATCTATTATGAAATGGCCGCCTTCGAGCAGAAGCAGGACAATTTGGATGAAGCGGTCGATTATTACAACAAGTCGGTACAGGCCAGTATCAACAACAGCCGCCAGAAGGCCTATGGTTACCTGGCTCTGGGAAAAATCTATTATGACGATTACCGAAAATATGAGCTGGCCAAAGCATATTATGACAGCACTATGAGTGTGCTGCCGCAGGATGAACCGGAATACGAGCAAATCGCTCAGAGACAAAAAGTGCTCGCCAACTTTGTAGAGCAGCTGAATACCATTCAGGAGCAGGATAGCTTGCTGGCTTTGGCTGAGATGGATTCTACGGAACTAGATGCCATACTGGACGACGTTATTCGTGAACAGGAAAGAGCCCGGCAGGAAGAAGAAAAAGTACAAAGAAGACAGGCCAGAAGAAACAGAAATACCAGTTTTCCTGAAGCTGACAATCCTTTTGACAGGCAAAACCAGGAAACCGACGAAGAAGAAAGCTGGTATTTCTACAGTCCGGCAGCCATGAGTATGGGACGCACCGCTTTTGTAAGAAAGTGGGGTAACCGGCCGCTGGAAGACAACTGGCGCAGAAGTGACAAAAGCATTGACGCTAATTTTGCGGCCAATGATGTAGACACTGTAGCAGTAGACGACGTAGCTGTAGAAAAACAAACCCCTGAGGCCTTGGCAGCAGCAGAAAAACAAGCCTTATATGCCGATATCCCCTTTACAAAAGAACAGAAGCAGGACGCTCTCATGCTAATTGAGACGGCTTATTACAAACTGGGAGGTATCTATGATTTTGACCTGAATGAAAAACAGAATGCCATAGAAACCTTTGAAACACTTTTATCTCGCTTTCCCAGATCGGAGCATAAGCCGGAAGTGCTGTATCAACTCTATCTGATCTATAAAGAGTTGAACGACAATACCTCTGTAAAATACAAAAACCAGTTGCTGGAAGAATTTCCGGAGAGTCTTTATGCCAAAATTTTAGCAAATCCAAATTACCGGCAGGAAAGCAATCTGGCCAGCGAACGAATGAAGCAGATTTATAAGGAAGCTTACCAGCTTTATGAAAAAGGAGAATATGCAAAAGCAGAGCAACTGGTAAGCGCCAGTATGCTGGAGAATCCGGATAATAGCTTTGCGGATAATATGGCTTTGTTGAGAGCTCTGATCACAGGAAAAAGAGAAAATGCCGATCAGTATCAGCTGGCACTTCAAAATTTTTTAGAGAAATATCCGGAAAGCGACTTGCAGGAGTATGCTACTCAGCTGTTGGAAAATGCCCGGAATTTTGACACTAAGCTGGCTGCTTTGAAAGGCGCTCAGTATATTCCGGAATTCAAGGAAAGACATTCGTTTATTGTTCTTTATAAAAATGTAAAAAATCTTTCTTCTACTTTGTCTAAGGCAATAGATACTTTTAACAAAGTTCATTTCCCGGGTCAGAAACTGACTACAGCCAACCTGATGCTGGAAAATGGACGGGTGATGGTGCTTGTAGAAGATTTTCCGGATATGGCTACCGCCCAAGAGTACTATCGCAAATTTAACAGTGATATTTCTCCTATCGAAGAACTTTCCCCTGAGTTTAGAGAAAATGTGAACCAGAATTTTGTGATCACGGAAGATAACCTCAACATTCTTTACAAAACAAAAGATATTGAGAATTATCTGCGATTTTTTGAAAAGAATTACATGTAATTTTGCAAGGTCTGTTTTTTCTTAAACTTTAGTCTGATTTTTGCGCGCTGCAATATGTCAGTAAAGAACCTTATAAAAGAAAGTGACACGGACAAAAACTTGTGTTCGTAAATTGAAGTTATAGTGTAGAAAATGTTCAAACCACAATGTCAGAACAGGAAGCTCAAAAACCAAAGAAAGATCGTAGCAGGTTATATACGATGATAGTCCGCGGACTATGGATAGCATTTCTTGCTTTTTTTATCTTATTTCCTCTGTATGTTATTTCTGTAAGAGTCGATTTTCTTGGTTTATATGGCGGGTTGCCCAGCCTGAAAGCACTGGAAAATCCTAAGAACGATTTATCTTCCGAGTTGTATGCATCCGATAATGTGCTTTTAGGAAAGTACTATCGTGAAAACAGAAGCCCGGTTACCTATGAGGATTTGTCGCCCAACCTAGTCAACGCACTGGTGGCTACAGAAGATATACGATTTACCGAGCATAGTGGTATAGATTTTAAAAGTATGGCCAGGGTTGCCTGGGGACTGATAAAATATATCCTGACATTTGGTGCCAGCGACCTGGAAGGTGGGGGAAGTACATTGTCTCAACAAACGGCTAAAAACCTTTATAAAACCAGAGGGCAGAACGAAGGACCGCTTATGAAAATTCCAGGTCTACGGATGGTCATCATCAAAACCAAAGAGTGGATTGTGGCCGTACAGCTGGAGAAGTTCTATACCAAAAAAGAGATTCTGGCCATGTATCTGAATACCGCTGAATTTAGCAGTAATTCTTATGGTATTAAAGTGGCTGCCAAAACCTTTTTCAATAAACCTACTTATGATCTGACAGCAGAAGAGGCTGCCACGCTGGTAGGTATGCTGAAAGCGGCTACCTATTACAACCCGGCACGGAATCCTGAAAATTCTATGCGCAGACGTAATGTCGTGCTGAACCAAATGCGTAAGAACAATTTCCTGACGCAGGCAGCTTATGATTCTTTGACGCCCCTCCCCATTGTGCTGGATTATAAAGTGGATAGTCATAATACCGGTATTGCTACTTATTTCCGCACAGTCGTACAAGGTTGGTTGTTGCGCTGGGCCAATGAGCATGGCTACGATCTGTTTGAGGATGGCTTAAAAATTTATACGACCATTGATAGCCGTATGCAGGAACATGCCGAAGATGCTGTCAAATCTCACATGAAATCTCTTCAGGAAAAGTTTGAAGACCATTGGGGGAAGGAAGAACCCTGGCGGGATGAAGAAGGGAATGTCATTGAGGGCTTTATTGATATGCTGGCCAGGCGATCCAAACGTTTCAAAAGTTTGGAGAAGAAATACGGTAAGGACAGTGATTCTGTAGAGATCATGATGAACAAGGCTGTTCCTATGAGAGTGTTTACCTGGGAAACAGAAGAAAGGGAGAAAGATACTGTATTGAGTCCTATCGATTCCATTAAATATACCCAGCGATTTTTACATGCTGGTTTTATGTCTATGGATCCGCACAACGGATATATTAAAGCCTGGGTAGGAGGGATTAATTATAAGTATTTTAAATACGATCATGTGATGCAGGGTAAACGGCAACCGGGTTCTACCTTTAAACCTTTTGTCTACGCCGCTGCCATTGATAATGGCTATTCTCCCTGTTTTGAGGTAGTAGATGCGCCTGTTACTTTTACAGTGTACAAAGATGGCGAAGAAACCACCTGGACCCCCAAAAATGCGATGGGCGAGTATACCGGCGAGCGGATGACGATACGGCAGGCGATGGCTCGTTCTATGAACTCTGTCACAGCTTTTATCATGAAGCGGATCGGCCCAACCACTGTAGTGGATTATGCGAAAAGGATGGGAATTCAAAGCCGCATAGAAGCAGTGCCCGCACTGGCCTTAGGAGGTGGTGGTGATGTCTCTGTCTATGAAATGGTAGGCGCTTATAGCACCTTTGTCAATCATGGTACCTGGACAGAACCTGTATTCATTACCCGTATTGAAGACAAGGATGGAAATACCGTTTATGAACACCCTTCAAACACCCGTGAAGCGCTGAGTGAAGAGACGGCCTATCTGATGCTTTATATGCTGAGAGGTGCTACAGAAGAAGATGGAGGAACAGGAGCGGGTATTCCCTATGACATGAAAGAAGGTAATGAAATAGGAGCCAAAACAGGAACTACTTCTAACTATTCCGACGGTTGGTTTATGGGAGTGACAGAAGACCTGGTATCGGGTGCCTGGGTAGGGGGCGATAACCGTAGTATCCACTTTAAAACGATCAACCTGGGGCAGGGAGCCAGAATGGCTATGCCTATATGGGTAGATTATATGAAAAAGGTATATGCAGATGATCGTTTGGATTATGAGAAAAAGCCTTTTTCAAGACCTTCTACCAGCTTGTCTATTGAAATAGATTGTGACCAGTATAAAACCGGGGAAACGCAGGAAGCAGACTCTTTGATCATACAGGATTCCCTCGAAAATATCAGTGAAGATGATATTTTCTAGTCAGGGCTCTTTATATTGAAACATGGAAGAACCACCTGATATGGGTGGTTTTTTAATGAGATAAAGGGGTAATTACTGTATTTTCTCAGAAATTGTTTTTAATTACAGGCTTCAATTTCACCGCCTTCTTCCACGAAGTAAAAATATAGTTTAAATAAATATATAGTTATATAATCTGAGTTCAACGTGCAGCAAGTCTATACTGAGGATCAGCAACTGATAGAGCAAATCAGGAAAGGCAACGAGAAAAGTGTGGTGCAGGTATATCAATCGTTTAAAGGCGGGTTTATTCATTGGGCACAGTTAAATTATAATATTGATGAGCCCAGTGCGACAGACGCTTTTCAGGATGCTGTTGTTTGTCTCTACAACAACATTATCAAAGGAAGACTGGAGAACCTCACCAGTTCGTTGAAAACGTATCTGTATGCCATTGGTAAAAATATTATCAGAAAAAAGTTACACCAGCCTGTAATGCTGGATAAAGATGATTTGTGGATAGTAGAGCATCTGAAAGCAGAACCTATAGACAGTTTTGCCGCCAATGAACGTCAGCAACTGGTTGCCAGATTGATGGAAACCATTGGCGAACCTTGTAAGAGCATCCTCAGGCTTTTTTATTTCAAAGGGTTTACCATGGAGGCTATTGCTAAGGAAATGGATTACAAAAATGAAAATGTAGCCAAGACACAGAAACTAAGATGTATTACCAGCTTAAAAAAGATGGTAAGAGATAAATTTAGTGGCGGAGACTTTTACGATGATTAAATGAAAACACAAGGTGAAACCAAGCGGAATCAGATAGACCGGTATGTCAACAATGAAATGCAGGGCGAAGAACTGGCCCAGTTTGAGCAGCGGATGCGGGAACATGTCGAATTGGCAGAGAGTGTGCATTTCCATCGGGATGTGCTTCAGGGTATAGAGTATTACTTTATCAAAGAACTGAAAAAGGATCTCATTCAATCTGATATACCCAAACCCAAGCGTAATCTTAAAACCTATCTGGCCATTGCAGCCAGTGTGGTCGTTTTAGCAGGGGCAGGCCTGGGCTATTATTTTCTCAAACAGGGAGAAATGAACCCTTCCGGCCTGGCCGCCACCTATTTTGAACCTTATCCGAATATCATAGCTCCGGTGAGCCGTTCGGCAGCAGCTTCTTCTACTGAGGAAGCCATGCAGCTTTATGAAACAGAACAGTATGCAGCCGCTATCACTCAGCTAAATAGCTTAATCAATCAAAATCCGGATCATATCGGATTGGTTTTTTATAGGGGCGTGTCTTATCTGGGTAGCCACCAACCGGAAAAAGCGATGGCTGATTTCGAAAATGTTATTGAAAAGGGTGAGCCCTCTTTGCGGGAACCTGCTTACTGGTATTTAGGATTGAGCCAGTTGGCAACAGGTCAAAAAGTACAGGCTAAAGCATCTTTTCTGAGAGTCAATGAGGCAGAGGGGGTGTTGGCCGGACAGTCGCAGCAAATCTTAAAAGCCATACAATAACGGTCATGCTCCCGGTGACTTTACGAATGTAGGCTGCTTATAGCGTTTTTTTTATAAAGTAATACCCATTACTCGTGCAAACCGGTATTTCTTATCCATGTGTACTGTAACTTACTTACCCACGCCTACCGGCTATTTGCTTACCTCTAGTCGCGATGAAAGTACCCAGCGGGCCAGGGCGGTATTTCCTGTCAGGCAACCGGTGGGAGATGCCACGATTTTAATGCCACAAGATCCGGAAGGCGGAGGGTCCTGGATTGCCACCAACGAGCAGGGAAATACAGCCTGTCTGCTCAATGGAGCATTTGAGAACCATCACCGGCAGCCTCCTTACCGAAAGAGCAGGGGATTAGTGCTATTAGATTCTTTTCAGTTTTCTACAACAGAAGCATTCCTCCGGCACTATGATTTTGAAGGGATAGAGCCTTTTACCCTGATTCTGGCAAGTGTAAACGCTGAAACACAGTTGTATCAAATCCGGTGGGATGGCCACCGGGTGCATCATGACATAGGCGATCCTTCTCAACCCCACATCTGGTCGTCCGTAACCTTGTATGATACGGCGATGAGGCAGAAAAGGAACACATGGTTTCAGCAATGGCTTTCCCGGAAGCCTGCCTTTACAGCAGAAAATATCATGAATTTTCATATAGCCGGAGGAGAAGGGAATCCGGATATTGACTTTAAAATGAAGCGGGGAGATTTCCTGCAAACCATGAGCCTGTCTTGTATAGAAATCATGACCGGATCAGGCCGGTTTATCTATCTAGATTTTTTGCTGAACAAAACCCAGAAAATATCTTTCTAAAACATTTGGTAGCTATTAAAAACGGGAACTAAATTTGTATTGAATATTCTCAATTGAATCAGGCAAAAACCATAGTACTATACCACCCTCTTCTTTCTTCTATCGCCTATCGAATGGTAGGTTCGTGGGAGGATGCAGAAGATATTGTACAGGATACTTTTACCAAATGGCTCACGTTGGATCAGCAGAAAATACAAAATACAAAAGCCTATCTCGTTAAATCTGTGACCCACAACTGCATCAACCACCTCAACGCTTTTAAAAAGAGAAATATCAGGTATTTAAGCACCTTTAAAGCAGGCGAACTGATAGAGAAATACAAGGAGCTCGATTTTGCCAAATTTGATCTGGAAAGCGAAGTGGCTGCTGCCCTGGCAATGATACACAAGAAACTGGAGCCTCTGGAGAAAGGTATTTATCTTTTAAGAGAAATCTTTAATGTGGATTATGAAGATCTTCAGGAGCTTTTTGGTAAGAAAAAAGAAAACTGTCGTCAGCTCTTTTGCCGGGCTAAAGAAAAACTGAAACAGGAAACTTCAAAGAGCAAAACCGAAGTTTCCCAACCCTTCCGGCTCCTTGAGCATTTCAGAAATGCCTGTACGCTGGGCCATTTATCCGACTTCATGCATCAACTGGTACAGGAAGCCCGCCAGGATATCCATCAATAATAAAATTTTTTTATTCCTTTTTGTCACAAACACACCATCCTGTTGTCTATGCTATCATATGCTTCCCTTCAGGGGAAGAAGGTCGAATCCTATTATTCAATTTAACTGACATGTACATTATTATAGGTTTTTTCATTGCGCACTGGTATCTCTCTTTGTTTTTCCAGACGTTCTTTCTGCATCGGTATGCTGCTCACAAAGCCTTCACCATGTCGAAGACTACTGAAAAAGTTTTCTTTGTACTGACCTGGATCTTCCAGGGCTCTAATTACCTGAGTGCTTACGGGTATGGGGTGATGCACCGTATGCACCATGCTTTCGCCGATACACCGGATGATCCGCATTCGCCTACTTATGACGAAAGTATCTGGAAGATGATGTGGAAAACCAAAACCATCTACTCCGCTATTGCCAACAAAACCATGAAGGTGGAAGAGCGCTTCACCAAGGGAGTTCCGGAATGGCAGGCGTTTGACAAATTTGCCCGTTCTATAGTATCCCGTATCAGCTGGGGAGCGCTTTATGTGTTGATTTACTGGCAGTTTGCTACGTTGTGGTGGCTATGGTTGCTGCTTCCTGTTCAGTTCTTCCTTTCTCCTATCCATGGTGCCATTATCAACTGGTTTGCCCACAAATACGGCTATGTCAATTTCCCGGTAAAGGATACTTCTAAAAACTTTCTGCCGGTTGACTTCCTGATGATGGGAGAAAGCTACCACAACAACCACCACAAACATGGCTCACGGGCTAACTTTGGAGGAATCCGCTGGCATGAGATAGACCCTACCTATTATGTCATTCTACTGCTCGACAAGATAGGCGTCATTCAACTGGCCAAAAAGAAAGAAGTCAGTCTCGGTGCGGCCAAACGAGCGGCCTGACAATATTATAAAACACAAGGGCAGTGTGGCTTTGTCATCAGATGTCGATACGCTGCTCTTGTTCCCAACGCATACGATAGGCATTCATGGCTGTTTTTCCCAGCAGATTCATCAGGCGGTAATTGACCGTGAAGCCCACTACGGCCCCAATACCGGGTATCATTTGAGCCAGCTTCGCCAAATCCAGATAATCGCGGTATTCTGCCTGGAAGGTACGCCAGTCGAAGGCATGAATATCTTCGGGTAAGTGCTGGCTTTGTTCTTTCCAGTCGACAATTTGCTGGTAAACGACATTCCTTTGTTGCTGGCTGGAAAAGGCCAGTTGAAAAATTTTTAGCAGATACAAGCGTTCTCGGTAGTCTTTCATATCATACCCGTATAAGGCGGCGACCTCATAGAGCAGCTTCATTTTGATGCCCAGCAAAGCAGGAAAGTCAGCCATGGCCATCCAGAAACCGCCGGCACCGGTAACACCTCCTTCGGTGGCTGCCAGCTTTTTATAAAAAGAAATTCGTTTTTTAACCCGCAACTCTCTTTCCTCTAAAGAAGCGTCTGTCAGAATTTTCCGGGTCGTGTTTTCAGCACCAAACAAGAGAGAACGCACCATCTGTTTGATGGCTACGGTGATGGCCTGATGGATGCGTTCAGGAATGATGCGGTTGATCCGCTGCTGTGCTCCTCTGGATAACTTGCTCAGCAGGCCTGGATTTTTTTGCATGCGCTCCTGCCAGTTGCGGAGTTCTCCCATGGCTACTACTTCATAGTAAGACAGGCGATGGGCTGCCTCGTCTGGAGACGAAGAGGCAGGTTCCTGAGAGGAAAAAGCTTTTCTTCTGGTATTTTTAAGTATGGGTGACATAAGTTTAGTTGCATAATGTTGTTATCATAAACGAGAAGCAGGGTAGGGGAGTTATAAACGAGGGAATGATAGTGAGGAAAATGGCTTGGCGCTTTTGAAAATATGTTTACAACAGAGCATACAATAATATTTTTACTAATAATTTGAGGCATACGGCAATACAACCCGAGGCTTTTCTTCGTATCTTCATTGTGTTGTACAACACATATAACATGCATGAGCGTGCCTGACTCAATGGCTTTCAGCAATTTCAACGCATCGAGAAACTGAAATACGTTCATCATCACCTAAGTCTGGCTCCTCCTATGCAAAGCGCATGATCAGTTGCTTTGAGAAAGTAATTATAGGGCTACCAAACTATTTTGTTGACAATATTCATCCTGACTCCGATGAGTAATATACATTTCTACAGGGATCTCAAACTGTTCAATCTCTCTATCACAGAAGTTTTCCAACGAGATAATTTTTCGGCGGTACCCTCCGATTGGTATATCATTATTTCGGATGTGAAAAACTCTACCGCCGCTGTGAGTACCGGCAAACACAACGAAGTAAACCTGGTAGCGGCTGGTAGTCTGATTGTAGCACTCAATATTGCCAAAGCACGAAATATTGAAATCCCCTTTTTCTTTACCGGAGATGGGGGTACGCTACTAGTGCCCGAACCCTTGTTGCATGAGGTGTTGACTGGCTTGTTTCTGCATAATTTGAATAGCATAAAAACAATGGGTTTGGCCCTGCATATTGGCAGTATATCCATGCAGGAAATCTTACAAGCAGGCCATTCGCTGCAGATAGCGAAAGTACGGTTTGGTATTGGCAGCTTCAGTAAGGCTGTCATCATAGGCGATGGTTTGCGCTTTGCCGAGCAGCTCATCAAACAAATCTCAAGAGAGGAACACAGACAGTTTCCGAAGACCGAGGTGCTGAACCTGACCGGACTGGAATGCCGATGGGATAAGGTCAAACCCCCTGCCGACGATAATGAGGTCGTATGTTATCTGATCGAAACGGTGTATTCTGCTCACCAATTAGCGGTGTATCGGGATGTGCTGCTGAAAATAGATGAAATTTACGGAAACATAGATAAGCGTAATCCCTTGTCGCTGGACCGGCTGAAATTATTACTCGGCTTTCAGAAAATAAGAACAGAAATGATGGCAAAGTATGGCCAATGGAAGGTGAATTATTTTGCTCTCAGATGGCTGGAAAACTTTTGGGGACGTTTCTGTTTCAGATATAACTGGAGTATAGGCAATATCAAAGGCCGGGACTACCTTGCGCAATTGATTTCAAATGCCGACACCCTGATCGTAGACGGACGGATCAACACTATTATTTCTGGGCAGAAGGATAAGCGTCTGGCATTTCTTCAGTATCTGTCGGCGCAGGAAAAAGAAGGAAACCTCATCTTTGGCCACCACATCAGTAAAGAAAGTGTGATGACCTGTTATATTGAAAACCTCAATGCCAAACACATCCATTTTATTGACGGATCGGAGGGGGGATATACGGAAGCAGCAAAAGAACTCAAAAGGAAGCTGAGTAATGCCAAAAATCTGATTTAATCAGGTGCATGAAATAGCAGACAGTGCTACAGATGGCAGCAACATTGTCTGACTGCTCTTTCAAATTTTCAGAATATCCACAATCGTATGGGCTTCTTTGGGCAGTGGAATTCTTCTTTTATCCTCAGGCACAAAGTCCTGGACAATTCTATGAATCCATTCTCGTGAGCATGCCAATGAGGTAATGACCAGTGTTTTATCATTGCCTTCCTGCTCGATCTTGTAATGGACTTCCACATCGATAGGAGCCGTTTCACCCGCTAACTCCATTTTACAGTTTAGTTTCTTTTCTGTGGAATCCATCCTGAGATTTTCTATCTTGAGATGTAACATATTAGCTATCAGTTTAATAGGGTATATAATTCTTTTGGAATAGGGATTATTTTATGGATTACATATTGCTGCATGAGCTTATCTATCCACTCTCTTGAGATAGAAGCCGTTGTGATCATCAAGCCATGGCTGGCGCCATTTTTACGGGTCTCGTAGCTTAAGCTCACGTTCAGGGGCGCCTCTTCGCCCAGTAACAAAAGAGAGAAACTGATCTTTTGCTGGAAAGAATCTAATTCCAGATGCGATAACTTACCATACCGGCTCACTCGAGTCCTGTTGAGTATAAAACTAGCCAAAGGACTGCTCACGGCTTTGTCCTTTCCTTTCTTTAGCAATAGGCTGCCTTCTTTTTTTAACTTATCGAACCATGAGGGCATTGTTACGCAGTTTAAATAGAGAGAAGGAACGTGAAGCTATTTGATTTCTTTGATCGCAATATGGCGAAAACGGTGGGCAGCACCCGGACGCCAGGAGCCAGACATGTCGAAAGCTTCCGCGGCCGCTGAATAGGTCGCCGACCAATGTACCTGCAGGCCGATCATCCCTGCTGTAGCACCGGCGGTAAAATCATTCACAGGTTGCGTCACCTCCCACATTTTCTCGCCGTTGACCCACAGGGTGAGGTGCGGAATATCACCTACCATCCGGATGCGGAAGGCATTCCAGTCATTAGGCTTCCACACTTTTTCAATATCCGTAGCTTCGGCACTCTGGCTGATGGGTAGCCTTTCTCCCAACAGATTGCCAGTGCCGCCGGGCTCTGCCAGTTCAACCTGATAAGCCTGCCCGCTTTCGGTAGATCGAAGAAAAATACCGCCATTGCAAAAAGAATCAACTTTTACTTCTACATACAACTCAAAATTCTTGTATAACTTATCGGTGAGAAGCACCCCACCCTGTCCGTAAGGATGCTGCTTCAAGGTAAGTACACCTTCTTCTACAGAAATGTCGGGGGTTGTGCCCTGGTGTGTAGTGCGGCTGATGTGCCAGCCCCGGAGGTTCTTTCCATTGAAGATAGGCCTAAAACCTTCCGGAATATTGCCGGTTTGGGCAAAAGATACACCGCAAATGAGCGAAAGCCCTAAGAGGCTGCAGAGTGTTAAGGGTATCAACAGGAATTTGGGTTTGCCTTTTTGGTTGGTCATTGCTCTGAGGGTTTTATTTCCATCACCACACGGAATCCTACGTCCCAGCCGTTGCCCGGTCCGGCGGCGTGGGTCATGTAGGTAGCGTTCTTCACATCTCCCGTAAAAGAAGCGCCTTTCAGTACGTGCTCTTTACCGGTTGTGAGAGGGATGGAATCAGCAAAAATTTTTTCATTATAATAATCCTGTACCCACTCCCATACATTGCCCAGCATGTCGTACAGGCCCCAGGCGTTGGGTTGCTTTTGCCCTACTGCATAGGTGGTACGCCCACCGAGTTGTGCCATGATTCGGATGTTCTCCCAGGCAATATCCTCCTGGGCACCGGCACGGGCAGCATACTCCCATTCAAATTCGGTAGGCAAACGGTAATGTCTCGTGCCATCTTCCATCTGGTTTAGCTTCCGGATAAAGGTCTGCGCTTCCTGCCAGCTCACATGGTCTACCGGGTGCTGATCACTGTCTCCACTGACCTGGTCTCCTTGGAAGACAGACGGATTGTCACCCATCACCTTTTTCCACTGTGCCTGGGTCACTTCAAATTTCCCGATATAAAAAGGTTGGGAAATGGTGACGGTAAAGCCGGGTAAGGCCTCCTGTTCCGCTAGTTCCCTGGCCCGTTGGTATTCTACTGCATGGTATCCTCTGGGTTTATCAGGATTGTTATTTTCTGCCTGAGGTGCGTTGCTGGGTTGGGGGTAAGGTGGCTGAAATTTGCCCAATACAAAACTCCCCGGCTGGATTAACACGAATTCCATACCGATGCTGTTGGTATAGGTAGTATCCTGGGCGAAAAGCCCGGTGGAAAGGCATGTAAACCATAGGAAACTCAATGGAAAGAATCTACACATATTTATGGATTCACCTGGTTAGAAAGTGTGATAGAGGCCAGCGGAAAGAGAGACTCCTTGTCGTCCGCCGTATCATGTTTGAATACAAAATAGAGATCATGCCTGCCACTGACCGCTTTGATCGCTGCTTTGGATGCTTTGATACCCGTATTACGGTCTGCCCGGGAAAAGAAATTGTCAATATCAATCCTGTCATCGGCGGGGGAAGCCTCACCAGCCAGTTCCTGGCGTGGACCGCCGGCATTGGCGCTGGAAGGACCACTTTGCGTACCATCCTGCGCTGTGGAATCAGCACGCTCAGAGGGCTCGCTGGGTTCCCCCCAGAAACCCTGAAGCTTTAAGCTGAATTGCCTTGCCGTAATTTCTGTGGTTCCTAAAAGCTCGCCGGTAGGGCTATCCAGCCGTACTTCAATATTTCCACCCCGGTAGATATCATAGATGTGCCAGTTCGGTTGGAAGGTTACCTGCCGGATACCTGTCATATCAATCTGCTGATAGGCGATGTAGGCATTGGATTTTGCGGTCAGAAAGACATATTCGTCCAACTGATCGCGGACAGCACCACCCTGTATGGTGTCCGCCTCTGTCGGAATTAATTTTGGACTGCGCAGCACAATGATACTGTCGGAGGTCAAGGGAGGAACCGTGCCTGCTCCCTGATCCGTGTAGGCGGCCCGGAGAATATAAACACCTTTCCCGTTATCTTCTGCCGGTATCGTAGTCACATAACTGCCTTTGACAGGGCGCTTTTCGTTTTTTTGGTTGACACTGAGAATATATGCCACGATAGTACGGGCATCATTGACCGACATGGAAGGATGTGCCGGCATATAGGCTTCCGTACTCCATACGCCTGTGCCACCCCGCAGGATTTTCCAGGCCAGGCTATCCACAGCGTGTGGCGCTGTCTTGTATCTCTCTGCGATCTGCAGGTAAGAGGGACCCACTGCTTTTACATCCACTGTATGGCAACTCCTGCAGTCACTGTTGTTGATCAAGGTTTGAGCAATGATATGATCGGTAGCCGCATGCTGACTGTTGTTCTCATCAGTGATAGCCGCTATATCAAATCCTTCTGATACATAATCCATACTGATCGCTACTGCTGCCGGATCAATGTCACCCTGGGCCAGGCTGCCATCTTCCCGGTCAGTGACTGCTACCTGATAATGAATCGTATTGTCAGGAAAGAAAAAGGTCTGGTTACCCTCATACTGAAAAGAAACAACGGGGGCCTCATTGCCAGCGACAAGCTCGATAGACTGGCTGCTGCTTTCCCCTGCGGCATCGGTGACGGTCAGTGTGGCGGTATACACCCCGGGCTTCTCGAAGGTGACGGTCGGATGCGTATCGGTAAAGGTTTGGGGCGTACCACCTTCGGAAACCACTGCCCAGGCATAGGTCAAAGCATCTCCATCATAATCTCTGGTACCTGCCGAGGATAGGGTGGTGGTGAAAGGGACTGCGCCTCCTTTTTTGGCGGCCGCTACCTGTACCACCGGCTTACGGTTACCGGCATTGTATTCAATCCTGACCAGGCGTGATTCTGAGGCGGACCTGGCTGTATTACTGCCATATTCCAAGACATATAAATCGCCCTCCGGACCAAATTTAATATCGATAGGCTGTGCCGGATGATAATCAGGTACAAAATGCTCCATAGACTGGTACCGCCCACTGTCATCCAGAGTGACGGCCATGATCCAGAAACGGGAGAGGTCGGCCATGAGCCATTTGCCTTCATAATAGGCCGGATAGGGTCGCTGGGGATTTTCAAAATCGGAACGGTGGTAAATGGGGCCTCCAATGGCACAACGGGAGCTGGAACCTACTAAAGGAAATGTGTCAGAAGGGGCATAAGGATAATAGATCAGAGCAGGCTGTGCCGGTGGCAGTTCCGTTAATCCCGTATTGTTGGGCGAATGGTTGACAGGCTTGGCAGGGTCTAGTTTCTGCTCCACTTCGTTGTTGGCATAGTCATACACAGGAATTACCTGATTGTCGGCAATAAAATAAGGCCAGCCAAAAAAGCCCGGGCCTTTGGCCTGGTTTTGTTCATCATACCCTCTCGGCGATTTTTCCGTATCCTGGTCCTGGTCCGGCCCGATTTCACCCCAGTAAATCCAGCCGTTGTGGCTATCTACCGACACGCGCCACACATTGCGGTGCCCCATAGTATAGATTTCAGGACGTGTCTTAGGAGTGCCTTCCGGAAACAGGTTGCCTTCAGGAATCGTATAGGTGCCATCGGGTTCGGGATGGATACGCAGTATTTTGCCGCGAAGATCATTGGTATTGGCGGCTCCCCGCTGATCATCCCAGGGTTGGCGTCCGGGTCGCTCGTCGGTCTGGGCAAAAGGACTATTACCGGTATTGTTGCCCACCGTAAGGTACAGGTTACCCTGATCATCCCAGGTTATGCCGCCTCCCGTATGGTTGGTGCCCTCACGGTCTACCGGAATCTTGAGCAGCACCTTGCGGGAACCTTCTACCAGCTGATCCTCTTCCAGCGTATAGCGGTCCAATTGGAATATGCTCTCGTTGGCAGGGGCGTGTTGAAGATAAATCCAGTGATTATTGTCAAAGTCAGGATCGAGCGTCATGCCTATCAGCCCTTGTTCGTTTTTCGTATACACGGGCAGGGTGGTGATCAGCTTTACCGTTCCGGATTGAGGATCATATTTTTTTAAAGCCCCTTTCCGTTCAATAATATAGGCCGTGCCATCTGTGTGTACGGCAAACATCATGGGTTCATCCAGTGATCCTTCCGGCGTGATGCCCACAGGCGTGAAACGGTTCGCTTCAGGTTTTGTCGTTGCCTGCGCCAGGCGCTGTTCTTTTCCTTCCTCCCCTTGGCAGGAAAAAAGAACGACAGTGATGCATAAAAAAAATCTACAATATTGAAGACTAGTCAGGTTGTGCCACATGTGGGTAAAGTATTGACGCAAGGGTGACCATGCTAACGGGTCATTTGCTTTCTCATTCCAGAGAGCGAATATACACCAAATGATCGAGCTATTTCAAATTCTTTCACACCCTGCGTCTGTTTCTGATATTCAGAAATACAACGCGGACTACCTGCCGGCGTTGTACAGTAGATCATGTTTTTCACCCACAGGCGCTTTGAGAGGCCGCATAATGCACAACTGAGGAGAATAGGAGCGCATAAAGATAAAATATCATGAAGCAGAATGAGCAGATTAGTGATATATTGAACCCAAAACTGTACCTGCTATGGAAAAGAAATTAAAGACGGTTCGCCTTTCTTATCAGGGGAAGCCCCAATTTGTAAAAGAATCAGCAGAAAGATTGAAGCGGTTGGCCTCCCAGTTCTATAACAATAAGGTCAAAATAACTTTCAACGGCGATCAAACGCAGGCCGATATTGAAGCCCTGTATGATGAAGCCAACTTTCAAAACGATCTTACCAAAATTGGAGGCCTTTTTTATCAGGCCATGGGTGGCTTTGAGGAGTAAAAAGAAATTAGCTTACTTTTTCCGTTTCGTTAATTTCTTTGAGAAAGTCGATAGACTTCTGCAGATTCTTATTCGGATACCGCTTCAACATAAAGACGATAATCAAAGCCACAACAAAGCTGCCCAGCGTGTAAGTGACCAGCCAATGGCCTAAGCGGTATAGGTCATAATCAAAAAGCGCTTTTGCCATGACAATCAAAAAAGTGGTTGAAAAAACAGGAATGATGACATAAAGCAGGTTTTTCTCTACCAGCTCGTAGTATTTTAATTTTTCTATCTTTTTTTGATTCTGCAACACAGACGCTTTTGCATCAATGCCATAATACAGGGAGAGTTTGTAACTACAGAATACGAGACTGAAAATGCTGAACCCTATCAGCAGGAAAGCGGGAATAGCAAAGGGTAAAGCGGAGAAGTGAGCGGCCACAAACCCCACCAGAAACATCAGAAAGAGGATGTTAGCGATAATTTCAAAGATATTACTCCATTTGATTTCACGGAGGTTTGATTTTATCTTATGGACACTTACCTCGTTGAGTAAAGCCTTATTAATTTTCATATGGTTTTCAATGTCATGGTCGGCACTATGCCAGATGTTGGTTAACTCTTGTAGATTCATGCTATTACTGTTTAATGGATTCAAAATTTGCACTTAGTGTATGTTTAATCCGGTGAATTTTAGTAGAAATATTGGTGAGCGACATACCCATAATATCGGCTATCTCTTTGTTTGAGCGGCCTTCCAGATAAAGAATCATGATAGCCTTATCCAGGGGTTTGAGTTGCTCGATAAAGGCGTATAATTGTTTAAGCCGCTGGTCGGTGACGTAATCTGCGCCTTGTATGATATCCAGTTCTTGCTGATAGCCGGTATAGGTTCTTTCTCTCGTTTTCTCTTTCCTGTAAAAAGAAATAGATACATTCAATACGATTCTGTAGATCCAGGTCGAAAGCGCGTAATTTTTGTCGTAGTTGGGAAAGGCTTTCCAGAGCTGGAGTACAATTTCCTGGATTAAATCTTTTCTGTCTTCCACAGTCTGGCAATAAGCATGAGCGATCTTATAAACCAGTTTCTTGTGATTCTCCAAAACTTCCAGAAATTGATCTTCCTGGGTAGCTGAACGTATCAATTTGCTTAGCTTTATAAAGTTTTTGAATACTTGTTGCTTTATTATTCGCAGGCAAGTTTAAAAAATCACACTTTTCAGCATTTTTTTATGGTTCGGCCCCCGACTGGGTTATTTCAATGGTATGATCGGGTAGGCCGTCCACACGAACGATGACCTGTGACTTGCGGGGAGCCGTAGATGGATTGCTTTCTGCCCTGATGGAAACCCGGCCAAATCCCTGGCTGGCCGAGACATCCGTCGTCAGCCAGGCATCCCCTGTGGTTACCTGCCAGGTGGTATTAGAGTTTGCAAAAAAGGAGGTGCTGCTTTCTGTCTCCGCCAGGTGAAGAGCCTGCGTATTCACAAACAAAGTGGGAGCCCCTGCCGCTTGTGTCACTGATAAGGTCTGGGGGGCGACACCCGAAGCCTGCACCGTGAGGGTAGCCTTCCGGGGTGTTACACCAGGATTGGCCAAAGCTTTGAGAGTGACTTTCTTGTCCCGGATACCGGCCTCTTGCACAGGGTAAATCCAGTCTTCCGAACAGGACACTTCCCAGGCCGTATTCGCCTTCACAGCAAAAGAAATAGAGTCTTGTTCTTTTTCACCTACTGCCAATACCTTTGAGGAGACAGTTAACTTTGGTTCCTGGCATGCCTGGTTTATCATCAGGGTTCTGCGTATGCCTTGGGTTTCTATCGTCAGCAAAGCGCTTCTGGCTGTTTTGCCTGTATTTTCACTGGCTGTCACCACAATGGCATCCTTGTTTTTTTTCATCGACAGCCAGTCTGCTTCTCCAATGAGATGCCAGGCTTGGCTGGCTTTGACGATAACCTTGCCGGTGCTCTTACCGAGCCCGAGGTTGAGGTAAGAAGTTTCTATCTCCAGGGTAGGGGCTTGGATATACTTCGAAGCAAAGGCAAAGAAAGTAGGCCAGTCCGGGGCATCCGTATGTCCTCCCTCATGATACCGGTACGCCAGATCCCCTTCCATATAGCCGATATCCACTTTGGGTTTATCATCCGGCATGATCATACCTTTCTTTCCTAACAGCTCATACACAGGGCTGGCATCTACGGTGGTCAGGTACTGTCCGTAAGGGTCTGTCCAGGTGCTGGTGGTGCCACCATTGAACAACATCGGCCTGGGAGCACAAAGGGCCAGCAGGGAATGTGCATCCACGGGTAAGTTCTCAATTTTACGGGGTAGGTATTGTCCAGGGATCAGTTCGCCCGCATATTGGAAAAAATTGCCAGCCATCCAGTGATATTCGTTCTCGCCAGTGGAGTTTTCCAGGTCCTGTCCCCAGTGGCGGCGATTCATCTTGGTACCCAGGCTCCCGCCATCGCTGGGAAAGGCTATGGCAATGCGTGGCTCATAGGCGGTGGTGACCAACGTAGCCTTGCCATACCGGGAATGACCTGTCAGGCCGATTTGCTTTTCATTCACCTGTTCGTCTGTTTCCAAATAATCGATCAATCGGCTGATGCCCCAGCTCCAGGCTCCGATAGTGCCCCAGTCTGAAGGTTTTCGCCAGTTGCCCTGGTTGACCAGTCCGATCAGGTAGCTGGTTAGCCCGGTGCCATCGTCCGGTTGCAGAGCGTTAGGATCAAAAGTGCAGACGCCCCATCCGTTCGGATGCGTGATATCCCAGTACCGATCCAGTACATTGCCAAAACCAGCGATGACGATCATGACAGGGACGGCCTGTGTGGCATATGCGGGCACACGCAACACGGCGGAGATCACCGGCACCTTGCGCAAGGCAGGATAACGGGAAGTATCAATGGTACCCGTGATCTCTTTCTGTATATAGGCTGCGTTTCCATGGCCGCCACGGCTTGTTCTGACGGAGAAGGTTACTTTTGGCAGGAGACTGTCGGGAGGGATCAGGCCATACAGATGGGTTTGAACATCCTTCAGTATTTCAGGGCGTCGTTTTTGCCACCATTCTTCAGGGGTCTGAATCAGGGTGCCGTCGTGCATCTTCAATAGGTTGATAGGCGTATAGGAGCCCAGCCGGGCAGAGTCAGGGCCAGGAAAAAAACCTGTGGCACGGTCGCTGTAATTATTCCAAAGTCCCCAGGCTGACCTGACGATGGTATGCTCAGCGGCATCGCGCCAGTTGCCTTCCGGGTTCAAGGAATCCTGCGGATAGGCACCGGAAGGTGCATGCGGGTCCTGTTGTTTGGGAGGCAATTCAGGCAGTGTGATCCCCAGTTGATAGAGCATCTGGTCCCTGTCCATGGTGCGGGTCACATCCTCTGGAGGAAAATCTGGAAATGGATTCTGTGCCAGGCCAGAATGGAAAGTCAGGAGGACAAGCATCCCGGAGAGCCATGCCCAAAAGGAAAAATATAGGTTCATCATAGTAAGGTTGCTGTATTGAGGATACCTCTCGATTGTCTGTTTATTTTTACATCAAACAGGCTACAACGCTTATCAGGTCGAGCCTGCTTTCTTTCATCCATAGCGCAATGGGTACCTCTCTCTTTCACCACAACCAAGGGTACTATTGCACCAACTGACTATGCAGCTTTAAGAGTGTTTCCCGGGCATCTGCACAAAGACCCGGATGGACCGGCGAAGTTTGCACTATGGTACTCCGGGCGGCTGTTAGCCAGCGGAAACGAGAAGCAAGGGGAAGTTTTCCGATAGTACCTCCTTCTTTACCCCCCTTACACACCTGCTCAAAGGCTTTCAGGCGTTCTTCCAAGGCCACCATATCCAACTCCCCGGAGAAAGCACAAAGTCGTTCTTTTTTCAGCTCATAGACAGTTTGCAGAAATCCCTGTGCCGCACAATAGAGAATGACACCCACATTAATGAACTCTTCCCGTTCAACGCGTGGCATAACCCGGATGACAGCGTATTCAAATAAGTGCATTTCTTGCATATTGCGCTTCTTTGATAAATATTTCTGTATGGGCAAGCCTTGTTTCCAAAAACTGGATATAAGCCTGCCTGTGTTCCGTGACAGACGCAAACGAGGCATCGTCCATCAACCATTCATCGGGAATTAAAGCGATGATGGCCTGAATGCGATCTCCACTCAGGATGGATCGAAACGCTGCGTCAACCGCATCAAGTTCGGTGGCTTGGGGCAGCAAGACATGGTCTTTGACATGGGTAAATGGCTTTTGCGCCTGTTCTTCCACGTTCTCCCAGGCGTGATGAAAATAGAACGTAGCTCCGTGGTCGATTAGCCATAGTTCTTTATGCCAGGTGAGCATATTGGTATTGCGGGCTGTCCGATCCACATTGGCCACCAGACAATCAAACCAGACAATTTGCGAAGCCAGGGTAGGAGACAAAGGGGTGACCAGTGGGTCGTAGGTGATGGCACCGGAAAGGTAATGAAGGGCCAGGTTAAGGCCTTCGCTGGCCCGCAGCAGGTCCTGAATCTCCTCATCAGCTTCTGTACGCCCGAAGGCTGCGTCAAGGTGAGCGAAGACTATTTCAGGGACTTTAAGACCCAGCGCCCGGGCGATCTCTCCGGCGATCAGTTCGGCAATAAGGGTTTTTACGCCCTGTCCTGCGCCTCTGAATTTAAGTACATACAAAAACTCATCGTCGGCTTCTACCAAAGCAGGCAATGAACCGCCTTCGCGCAAGGGAGTAACATAGCGAATCACTTTGACTGTTCTGATTTCTGGTGGCGTATACTGCATAAGAGCCTGAGGCAACTTGATTTCCTTAAGATTCCACTAAACGAATCCGATTGTAATCACTAACAACAGTTGGCAGGAAATTTAGGTCAAATGTTTGAGAAATCAGGGTAAACTTCTTGCTTTTTTGTTGGAGGTGTTATGCTTTCCTATGATCCTCGTGAGGTTTAGGATGACGGTCCACAGCCAGCTAACACGAATTTTCTCTACACTTTGGGATATAAATAAAACAAGGAATACTCATTCATCTTACTACACAAAACTTTGTTTAAGCGAGTGGTCACTTTACTAACTTTTCTTTTGACCCTCTAAAAGAAAAGAAGGCCAACCGGGCATGGAATGTCAAAAGACATCCCTCCGGCTACTTTCGCACAAGGCTAGCCCGATCCAGGGCCATTCCATCCACAGCCCACAGCATGTCCGCGCGTTTGTCGGCTCTCCTCCCACTAGTATTTCTGAAGTTTAAAATGGATCCTATTGATTACTGGTGCGCTACCCTTGTAGACTCCGGTTGGTTGATACCATATAAATTGACTTTTCGGGTTTTTCCTTTCAGGGCTATTTCACCTTTCGCAACAACCTCATAATGCGTGCTGTCAACCAGGGCCATTAAAGCATCCGATACCAAAAAGCGCTGATTGAGTTCATGGCATTTTCCAATGATCCGGGAGGTAGTGTTGACGACATCGCCATGATAGACAAGCTCTTTTTTCAATTTTCCTACTTCGGTGAGCAACGCCGTACCCACATGGGCCCCGGCCTTAAAGCTGGGAACGTCTCCGAACTTTTCTACATACTGATTCTTTTTTTCGTTGATAATCTCCTGAATTCTGAAAAAACAATCCAGGCAATGATCGCCGTTTTTACTACGGGCAGGCCAAACCACGGAGACTTCATCTCCCACATACTGATAAATTTCACCTTTGTAAATATTGATGGCATAGGAGAGGTCATTGAAGTATTCACGGATGAAAGAACTATACCGTTGATTTCCGAGCCTTTCTGCCATAGAAGTAGAGTCATTCAAATCGATGAACATAAACACTCGTTTTACTTCTCTGGGCTGATGATACCGGCCTGTTACTAGTCTAACGAGATTATTCATTCCTATGAGCTGCACCACCTGCATGCCAAAAATAATGATGAAAACGCAGGTAAGACTGAAGAAATAGTCGCGTCGGAAAAGGGGGCTTTGTAAATAGGAAATCCATGCATCGGTGTAAGGGATTTGACTGTCGATGGCAATTTCTATGGATAACACCAGGCTCAGGATGAGGCTGATGAGAAGCGAATAGAGAAGGGTTCTGATCAGTAAGACTTTATAAAAGGAAATTTCCTGAAATACTTTTCTCAGCAGAAACTCTTCCACCATCCCCAGTGAGATACCGATCAGTATACTGATGGTGACAGCCTCCAGGTACTCCGTAAAATATGGCGGATAATACACAGTGTTATAGGCGACTCCGAATCCTATAGAAAGGAGAACGATGATCAGCATGTTGCGAACCCTGATTTTGTTCTCTTGTGCTTTGGTACTCATGGTTATTACCTGCCAATAAGTTTTAACGACAGATATAGGCGGGTGTTGACTGCCTGTCTGTTTCCTGTTTGATTTTCGCTATTGATAGCAGGTCATTTGACTTCCTGCCTCTGTGGCCATGGTTTTTGGAACAGACCAGCAGCTTGACGTTCATTCAAGGATTGCCTGCTCATCAAAATTAACCACAAACTGTCTTTCAGTCGGTTGATAATATCCATTTCCTTCTTTACATCCTCTTTCAATGTCATTTTCTATGCTATCCAAAACCCACTGAATCACTGTATCTCGCTTGAGTTGGTTATTGATTAAGGTTCTCACATATGTCTGTTGAAGAATATGTTCTTTAAACCATTCTAGGGAAGGATTATACTGATAAGAAATTGATAGAAGATAACGTTGTGGAATTTTTTTTACTTCAATAGTTCCGAGTGATTTGAGTCTGCCCTCTAGTGTTTCTACATTAACTAGATGCTTTCCCTTGTCAAGTTGTAGCTCAAAATCCTGTCTCTCTTTTTTTTTGGAAACACTGTCTGACTCAAAAATAATGCTGTCTCCAATTGAAATTCTGATAGATTGATTTTCTTTATTGAGTGCGTTATTATGCAGGAAGACCGCTACATTCTTATGATTTTCCCATAGATACTGATTATCTCTCCGAACACAACTTGATAACAGAATTAGTATGAACACTATGGTTAATTTCATCATAATAATCAAATAAGCGCTTCATTCCCTTAAGCTACTCTGATTTTATGTTCTCTGTCGGCTGCATAAGCCAGACAGTCTTGAATTTGCTCATCGGAAAGTTCTGGAAAATCCTCTTTAATATCCTGAACGGCCATGCCATTAGTAAACCAGCTTAATACATCATAGACAGAAATCCTGGTGCCTTTGATATGTGGTTTGCCAAATCTAATTTAAGGATCAATGGATATGTATTGCCGGTAGCTTTCACAAGTTAAAAGGTTTCCCTAATGTACAAATTTTCTAATGATCAATTCCTCTTTTGCTGGAGGCATAATAAGATCAAAGAGCGGTTGTGCTATGCTTAACGAACTGTTCGGTGTGGAGCATCGTATGCGAGACTCCCAAACTTGAATCTGGATGCGGTGGGGTGAGAGCCTCACCGTGGGCGATTTTGCTCACGGCAGGCTACACGATTAGATGGCATATTCCATCCATTAGGCATACATGAGCTTTCCTTTGGGTTGTGGAATCTCCCTGCCTTTCAATTTGGCTGTCTCAATCCATTCATCTATGATCACCTCTACATTGGATAAAGCTTCCTGATAAGTCTCTCCGTCAGCAGCACATCCGGCTAATTCTGGTACTTCAGCGATGTATACTTCATCTTCCTTGCTCCAATACAGGATGATTTCGTATTTATGACTATTTTTCATCTTTATCCAAATTTGGTTGATGCTTCACTATGATATTTCTTACTTGCTTGTTTGACTTGGTAAGGTTTAGCTTTCCCTGATTTGGGCTGTATGTTCAAGATGTCTTCTATGCCTTCTAATGTCAAAATATGATGGCTTCCCTTAATCCGTGGTGCTTGCTTGGAGTTCTCAGCAGTTTCCTGTTTTTTATTTTTATCTGCATATGCCGCTATACGCTATAGTCATTCCAGCATTATGAGCATCACAACTATTTCCATAAGTCTGTCCATCACAGCCACAAACAGGGGCATATATTCTGGCACATGCATCCCTGTACCTCCGCCTATTGCCTAAATAACAATTATCAATCTCTGGCGTCCCTGTAAACATAAAGCCTCCTTCCAGTTCCTCCGGATGCTTTTTGACCTCAAACAAAAAATCAGTTCCACTACAACGATCTGTTACCAACACCTCATCTTCTGTTTCATAGGCATAAACTTTATAAGCTAGATTTTTTGTAAAACTCCATTTACATTCATTGTTATAACTAATCACTCTGATCTGATAGGCAATTATCCCTTGCCAAATTTTATCAACCTGGAAAACGGCTTCACTATACTCCTTATAATGATTCACCTCTATAACTTTACCTAAAAATATGGAGGAAGCTCTTTGCTTGGCTTCGTCAATCATGGCTTGTGATTGGCAATTACAGGCTAATATTTTTTGATTTTGTATAAGGATTAAACCAATGCTGATGATCAACACTCTATATCTCATGTCCTAGTATTGTTTGTTATACTATTTTTTTATTGCTGAGAACAACGATTTGGGCAGGTAGCGTGGCGGCTTAGGAGCACCTTTCGTTCAAGTTAGCATTTCTGCTACTTGTTTGCTTTGATGCTCCTGTATGTGATGAATCAACCAGCCATGCTGCTTGCCTTGTGGGCAGTACTTTTTCGGTTTAAAAAATTTGGTTCTTCTTGATGCGATATACTGACTCATTTTCCAGTCCTAAATAATAATATCCATTTAAGTCGATTATAAAAGTACAATTAGCATCTGGAAGACCATTGTCAGTAATATTTTCAGTTTTTCCAGTTTCCAAATCCACATACTTTAACCATTTGGACACACCATAATCAATTAGAATATTATCGAACAGCCTAACAACATTTGTAGTACTCCAATCAACATTATTTTCAATGTCTAATTGTTTAGTCCATGTTAAACCGTCTTCACTAGCAAATACTGAGTTCCCTCTTAATTGCATTAAATTATCTGAATCTTTGAAAATAGCCTGGGTCGATTCAATCTTATTTTTATATCCATTATCATCAATAACATGGGTTCCATCTGATGCTAATATAAAATCAAAGTCTTTAAATCTTATTAAATTATATTTTTCTGGACTTTTAAAAAATGGAAGTTCAGGAATTTCAATCATCTTATCAATACTGCTTGACAAGCTAGCTGTTTGCCTGATATTAATCCTTAGTATGTGATAGTAATCATCGGTACTATTTGTGGCTGAAGAATCCGATTTATTCCAACCGTGCATGATTACAGAAAAATCGCCTCCATAATTTGACATAATGTTTGATTTAAACATTCTCGTCTTATAACCCCGAGTCTCAAATCCAGGAATTTGATTGTGATCAACAATTGTTATAAAATCACTATTAATTTTCTGAAATCTAATTGCTATAGAATCAGTACTACCAGGATTTGGAAAATAATAGGTAGGTATTCCTACAATATCAGTTTTCTCAAGTATATAAGGTGAACGTGTCTCAACTGATTTTTTTCCAGCAATAATTTGAGTCTTTAGAATTTTATGTTGAGCATCAAATGTTACTACCGAATCTTTTGACATTAATACAATGTCATCATTTATCACGGTTCCTGTTACAAAATTTCTATTACTCATTTCGGAAACTAACTCCCATTTATAAGTAGGTAAAGTCTCTGTAATATTATCCTTTTCGCAGCTTATTAATCCAAGAACTGCCACGAATAGAATCACTTTTCTTAACATATTTTTCCGCTTTTGGATTGTCAAAGAGTTTTTTCTTTTATTCTGACTAACGTCAGTTAAAGTACAATAAATTTATTAGATAATTACCATTTACTGCTTCATTTATAGGTTTTGCGATTTCCGATCAAGACGTTAGCTCGAGAAATTAATGGAGTTCCTTTATGTGCGGAATTGCCTACAACGGCCAAGTGCGAGCACTCGCCCAGTTTGTTGGCGTTTATTTTCCGTTTGTCATATTAGCTACTTGGAGCAACTAACCTGCGAGCCTCGATTTTGCTAGGGTGATTGCTGCAAGATGTTACAGGCCGTCTTCTATTTTCTTAGCTCGATGATCTGATCCAGGTTTTTTTGAATCTCGTCGTCTTGTCGATGAGGATAAAATTCGTTGATCAACCTGTTCAGAAATTTATTTTTATTCACCATCATTTGCATCCTTAACTTCCCAGCTTCTTTATTTCTACCTATTCCCCGGTATTCCTCAAACTCGTAAATTCTTATCATCAAATCCTCGTTATTTTGTCGGAAATGAATCAATTTTTCGCCAGGCTCTTCCAGAAAGGGTGCTTCCGATTCTTGTTCTCCTTTTAAAATCAATCGTATGGCAGTGAATAATTGATTTACTGGATCAAAAATATATGATCCGTCAACTATCACTTCTTCATCTTGATCAGAGAATTTAAACAACCAACTTTTACCAATCTTTTCAACTTTTAGATTCCAGCTTTTCATTCATATATATGGCCTGTAACATCTGTGTAAACACCACATCATACAGTAGGGCGAGTGGCGTTTATATATTTTATAGCTGAAAAAGATATAGTATTTATACGAATATAGTAATAAAAAATTGAACTTTATATGTAAAAGTAAGCAGTAAATGAATACAAACGAATAAATCTTCTATTCATTTACAAACATTTGACCTTTAAAGTAGATAGGATACTCCCGTTCTACTACCCCTCACCCACAGGCCTTACCGTATCCGTAGCAGAGGCCTTATGGGATCCGGGTCTCGACCCTTCAGGGAACCTCGACCGGGTTCCTACCGGTACCGTGTCACGGTTAAGTGTAATGACTCTACATAAACAATCAAAATGCCTCCCAACATGAGATGCGATTCCATTCCTTACTACATTTTTTAGGTACTCCTGGAGTATATGCTGCTTCTTTCGTACCTTTCCTTTACTTAAATGCCTGAGCTATGCGTTACCTTTCCTTATTCCTCCTACTGACTGTCCTGCTGGTATCGTGCCGGCAGCCGGATTCTTCCCAGACAGATGCCTCTTCCCAATCTCAACTAGGGCAGCTCGAACACCAGTTTACCCTGTCAGCGGAAGCCAGCCCTGCCTTTAACAAAGGGTTGCTGCTGCTGCATAGTTTTGAATATGACGATGCGCGTGAAGCTTTTCAGGAAGCTATTGCCGCTGACAGTCTGGAAATCATGGCCTATTGGGGCGCAGCCATGACCCACTACGCTGCGTTTTGGGGTTTACAGGATGTAGCAGCGGGACGGAAAGTGATGCAGGCTCTGGGAGATACCCGGGAAGCACGGTTGGCACAGATCAAAGATCCTTTGGAACAAGATTTCTGGCAAGGGGTGGAAATCCTGTTTGGCGAGGGAGAGTTTCTCGATCGGAACAAAGCCTATGCGGACTATATGGCTGCTTTATATAAAAAACATCCCGACAATCAGGAAGTAGCCGCCTTTTATGCGCTGGGCCTCATGTGGTCAACCAAAGGAAGGGAGGCATCTACCTATGATCGTTCGGCCAGGGTCGCTGCCGGTATTCTGGAAGAAAATCCGCTGCATCCGGGAGCCCTCCATTATATGATCCATGCCTATGATGACCCTGCCTATGCCGAACTTGCCCAAAATGCTGCCAACCAGTATTCCACGGTAGCGCCTGATGCTACCCATGCCCTGCATATGCCTTCTCATATCTACCTGGCACTGGGTATGTGGGATGAGGTGGTTTCCTCTAATGAAGTTTCTTATCAGGCCAGTGTTAACCGTCTGCAAAGAAAAGGGCTGGGCAATGAGGCGCGGGGATACCATTCCTATGCCTGGCTGCATTATGGTTACCTGCAACAAGGGCGGTATCAGGATGCGCATCGCCTGTTGAAAGATATGGTGTCTTATACCCGAAGTGCAGCAACACCAGCGGCACGCTCTTACCTGATTATGATGCAAAACGCTTACCTGTCAGAAACAGGTTCGTGGAGTCCTGACCTGGAGCCGCTGGTGGTAGACCGGAAAGACATCGGACTGATCTCGCAGGCCGGCCACCGGTTTTTTCAGGGGCATCTGGCTTTTCAGCATAAAGAGGCTACAAAGCTGGCACAACAGATTGATTCTCTGCAGCAGGACATTGATGTGGCGGCTGCCCTCGTCACCTCTGATGGTATTGCCCTGTGCAGTGCCGGACCTACCCGGTTTGCTCCTGATAAAAATGCCCTCCTGAGTGCGGAGGTGATGCTTCAGCAATTGCAGGCACTTCAAAGTTTACTGGCTTCAGAGGATAGCCAGGCCGAAAAGCATCTTCAGCAAGCTGTGAAACTGGAGTCTCAAACCTTATATTCTTTCGGTCCGCCTGATATTGCACTTCCCTCTTTTGAACAATATGGTGAATGGCTGCTTGAGCATCAGCGGCCTGAAGAAGCACTGGCTCAGTTTAACAAAAGCCTGGAGCGGGCTCCATTACGGACCAAAGCCCTGGCCGGTAAACTGAAAGCTTTAGAAGCGATGGAGCAAACCGATGAGGCAAAGCAGGTACAGAAACAGTTGGAAGCCATCAGGCATAAAGCAGACCAGGCTTCATGATGCTTGTTCTACCAGTCGGTGTGCGCGTTTTATGTCAGGCTTGTACATGAAAAAGCCCTTCTTTTGAGGAGAAAGGCTTTTGAAAGAAATCCGGCGTTTAATACGATTAGTCAGCTTGTAAAACCTGCTCTGTAGTAAGTGGGTTTTCAGAAGGCAAGCTTCGTTACAGTACCGTCGGCCGCACTGGTCACATAATAAGTCTTCAACCCTTTTCTTCTGATACCCAGGGGATAATTGAGTTTGTCCAGAATGACCTCATTTTCTTCAGAACGGACAACACGTCCGGTCATAGGAGCGAATCCCTGTTCGAATTTAGCAAATTGTAGCACTACCGGTTTCTTGTCCGGATCTAAGATAATATCTACCAGGGTGGTAAATCCTTTGTCGTATACAGCAACATTGCCCTCCAGATCCACAGCGTAAATCAGCGCTTCTTTTTTGGGGAATGGAAAGCCTGTCAGTGTAGAGACAAAAAACTTATGGCCATTGAAGGCAATACCGGTAGGCACAGCATGTATCACAGGAGGTCCTATTTCTGTTGGATTGTCAATGGAAGGTATGAGGGCAAATACACTCAAAGCACCGGTACCCGCTTCTCTCCGGATGATCGCATTGGCAGCCGCATCCGTGATATAGAGGTTTCCTTCCGGACCTATAGTCAGGTTATAAGGATTGGATTCACCAGTGTCGGCATCTCCAAAGTCATACTCCAGCACAAAGGTTGCGATGTCTTGAAATTCCAGTTCACTGGCCTGCATGGGAGTATCGCCTGGCTGAAAAGAGGAGACATCAGCCCAGTAAAGCCTTCCTTCAACAATGTTCAAGATCCAAAGTGTGTGGTCTTGCAGAACCATGTGGGAAACTCCGATAGGAGTCGGTTCTTCATCAGCAACAACAGAGCTAAAACCTTCAATCACGGGATAAACCTCATCTTGGTCAGTAATCACGGAAATACGTCCATCGCTGTTGCCGGAACCGGCTTCGGCTACCCATACATTGCCCTCAGGATCTAATTCCAAACCAAAAGGAGTGTTTAGCCCCGAAGCATACTCAATGACTTTCGGTTCTTCTGAATGTAATTCGTCTAGCAGGTCAAACAATTCATGGCAACTGGTAGTGGCCAGGAGTACTAATAGCGAAAGGAGTTTGGTTAGTTTAGTACGCATGTTGTTTTAGAATTAAGTTGTGTATATAAATAAGATTGATAGATACAATTGATAGATACAATTGACATGGCTGTTCCTCCGGGAAGCGGGAAACAAACTTCATAAGTTAGGTGGCGTACCCAGACCAACATCTACTAAACCTTACCAAATTTAATATATTTACAAAAAAATGGAAATTGTATTATTAAATTATTTTGTTTGTAATATGAGATGCAAATTGTACTATTCATTTAGATTTCCTGGCAGGGGCAAACATTAGAAATAAATATTCTACCAAGAGACATAAATAATCCTATAATTCTCTCTGCTTGCACCAACAAAAAAGGCCTCTTTGGAAGGCCTTTCTGCATTGTCTTTATGAGGGTGAGAGCATTATTCCATTTTGGCATCACCCTCCTGGCTGTATTTCTTCTCGTACTTTTCAAACAGGCGCTGCTGCATAGCCGGCAGTGTTATCTGTCGTCCGTCCACAAAGGCCATGTCCACCTGGTTGCTGCGCATATCCAGAGCATCTCCTGCTGAGACAAACAGAATCGCTCTCTTCCCTTCTTCCAGGGTACCCGCCTGGTCTTCAATACCCATTATCTTGGCGTTATTGGCTGTAATGAGTTGCAGGGCTGCTTCCTTGTCAAGTCCGTAAGCGGCTGCTGTTCCTGCAATAAAAGGAAGGTTTCGAGCGCCTGCATTCATATCCGCTTCATAACCCAATCCTACCAGAATACCTTCCTGGCTCAGTAAGTACGGTAGCTTATAGGGCATATCCACATCGTCGTCGGTGGTTTCGGGAAGCACATGCAGATTGGAGACTATGACCGGAATACTTTTTTCTTTAATAAAATCTTTGACCAGGTTGACGCCCGTGCCACTGACCAGTACAATGCGCTTTACCCCGTGCTGTTGGGCGAAGTTGACACTTTCTATAATTTCCCTGGGTTCATCGGAGTGGATAAACAGGGCTTTGCTGCCCTCAAAGAGACCCTTCATGGCTTCCAGCTTGAGATTGGTGATCTGAGGCTCTCCCAGTTGATGATAGGCAGCGGCATCTGCAAACAGTTCTTCCAGCATACGTACCTGCGGTGTATATTCTTCGTTGAGTTTGCGGTTTACCGTGAAAGTAGTAAAATCAAAGTCGGCGGTAAAGCGGCCGGGCCAGTTAAGGTGCATGGCATCATCTTCTACCACCGCAGCATCTTCCCAGTTCCAGGCGTCTAAATGAACAATAGAGGAAGTGCCGGGTACCATGCTTCCCTGGGGAGCTACCTGCGCCAGCAGAATTCCATTGAAACGGATGGTAGGAATCAGCTCAGAGTCTGTATTGTAAGAGATCAGGGCCCGTACATTGGGATTCAGCGCTCCGGTTTCATTGTTATCCACCGTGGCCCGCACAGCACCGATTTCCTTCAAGCCTATGTCAGTGTTGGGTAGAATGAAGCCCGGATACACATGCTTTCCTTCCACCTCAATGACTTCATAAGAGACAGTATCCTGATTTACTTCCGACGCTTTGCCTACCCAGGTAATCTTGCCTTTGTCAAAAGCGACAGCTGCATTCTCAATGACTTCACCATTACCTACATGCACGGTGCCTCCGGTGAGCAAAATGGGTTGAGATTGGGGAGCACCGGGTGCCGGTACCTGTGCCAAGCCGGCGGTTCCGGTGAAGGCTATGAGTAAAATAACTAATTGTGATATTTTCATTTTTGTATTGGTTGTAATTTTTTAACATGTCCAGAAGCCAGCGGATGAAAATATCATCCCCTGCTGTTAGGTCATCCGGATTTATTCTATTCTGAAATCTTACCGAAAAAGAGGTCTTCACAATGAAAACGCTGTTTTACCTTTCCGGCAGCTGCCTGGGTAGGTGCTCCGTTTTCTTTGGCAAACTGCATTTTTTGCACCAGACGGGCTCTTTCCTGTGCGATCATCTCTCTCTTTTTGGTATCCTCCTCCAGATCGTAATAAATGCTTCCGTCTATCATGTTCTTTTCTACTTTGGCGTAGATAGACAGCGGATGGTCAGACCATAGGACCAGGTCGGCATCTTTGCCCACTTTGACGCTGCCCATGCGGTCATCCAGGTGTAGTAGCTTGGCAGGATTCAACGTCACCATTTTCCAGGCTTCTTCTTCTGTCATGCCCCCGTATTTCACCGACTTGGCCGCTTCCTGATTGAGTCTGCGTGCCATTTCGGCATCATCGGAGTTGATAGCTGTGGTCACACCTGCCATGTTCATGAGGGTCGCATTATAAGGAATCGCATAACGCACTTCGAACTTATAAGCCCACCAGTCGGCAAAAGTAGAGCCGCCTACGCCATGGGCTGCCATTTTATCCGCTACTTTGTAGCCTTCCAGAATGTGGGTAAAGGTATTGATGTTAAAACCGAAATGTTCGGCCACATGCATCATCATATTGATCTCTGACTGTACGTAAGAGTGGCAGGTTACAAAACGTTCTTTGTTGATGATCTCTGCCAGGGCTTCCAGGGCCAGGTCCCGGCGGGGTGCCACCGCTTTGCCTTTTTCTTTAGCAGAAAGGGCATTGTAGTTTTTCCAGGTTTCGTCATAGGCTTTAGCCTGGGTAAAGGCATCCATATAGACCTGCTCTACGCCCATTCTGGTTTGCGGGTAGCGGACAGAATTCTCGTTGGAAGACCGCTTTACATTTTCACCCAAAGCAAACTTGATAAATTCATCTGCCCCTTCAATGAGCATGTCTTCCGGTGCGGCTCCCCAGCGCAATTTAACAATGGCCGATTGTCCGCCGATAGGATTGGCCGACCCATGCAACAACTGAGACGCGGTGACGCCTCCGGAAAGCTGCCGATAAATATCAATATCTACCGGATCTACCACGTCTTTCATCCGCACCATGGAAGAACTGGTGGCCACATCATTCACACTGGACAAGGCAATATGCGAATGCTCATCGATAATGCCGGAAGTCAGATGTTTGCCACTCCCATCAATGACCTCAGCATTGTTATCAGAAAGGTTGTTTCCTACCTGGGCTATTTTTCCATCCCTGACTAGCACATCCGTATTTTCAATGATACCTTCTGCCTCGTTGGTCCAGACGGTAGCATTTTTGATCAGGTAGGTTTTTGCCTGGGGTAGCTGTGGATTGCCGAAGGGCAGAAAAGGATAGAGAATATCGGCCAATTCCTCTGTCGATGCCGGTTCACTTTCCTGAGGGGACGCACTTTCCGGGGAAGGAGACAAGGCTTTCTGATAGGTAGCGGTCCAGGGAATCCAGGAGCCATCGGGTTGCTGTCCTTTACCTTTCAGGTTCTTGCCTTCTACCCACCCTGAAAGACGAACAAGTTCATTATTCTGACTATCAGGGGCAAAAGTCAGGGTGACCATATCGCCCTGTACAGTAGCATTTATTTTGGTGTCTGTGGTATCTTTCGCCAAGGCAAACTGATGTTTCCCTGGCTGGCCGCTTACTTCCATAGAATAAGATTGGTCGCCCACCGTCAGGGTATATACGCCCTCCAAATTGCTGGCTTCCCGGTCGGCCAGTACAAAGGGTTTCCCCTGAATCCAGTTCTCATAGATGACAGCATCTTTCTCAAAGATATTACCGGAAGTGACCAGAAAATTGGCGGCTACGCCTTTATTCAAACTTCCCAGCTGGTTTTCTGCCCGTAGCAGTCTGGCAGGAGTGTAGGTCAAAGCTTTCAGGGCAGCTTCTTCGCTCAGGCCATGCTGAATGGCTTTTCTCAGGTTGGGCCAGAACTCCTTTTTATCTTTCAGTCCGTTGGAAGTAATGGTAAATTCCAAGCCTTCCTCTGCCAGATGGCTCAGGTTGGTGGGGGCGAGTTCCCAGTGCATCATTTCTTCCAGGTCTATGTCCTGGGCATCATAGGGATCGTTTACATCGAAGGGGGCCGGAAAGTTCACAGGCACAATCAGTGGCGCTTGTGTCGCCTTTATTTCTTCCAGGCGCTGGTATTCGTCGCCACTGCCACAGAGGATATATTGTTTGCCAAACTCATCGCCCAGTTTATCGGCCCGCAGCATCTGCAGCCATCCGGGGGCATCGAATATTTGAGGAAGATCCTGCAAGCTATTCCAGGCTTGCAGAGAAATGTCGCTATAGTCCTGGTTTGCGGCAGACTGATACCATGCTGCATCCAGGTATGTCTGACGCAACAGGGCAATAAAACCCATTTTAGAAATCGGATAATACTGGGTAGAACTCCCCTTGTCAAAAGAATAGTGAGCGGCTGCTTGGGGGATCAGCACCACCTTGTTTGGCGCTTCATCTGATAAAGTCACCAGGGAAGAAGAACCCCGGGCCAGGCCATCTCTTTTGTTGGTCAGCACAGCACCAAAACCAATCTCCCGGTAGAGTGTAGCTTCTTCGTCTTTCACCGCAAAATCTTCTACGGCATTATAATGAGACTTGATGGCGTCATTGGTACTGTAGGGGCCTTCGGTCTTACGCTCCAGTTGTTCCTTATCACCATAGCTAAAAGGTTTTGTTTCAGGTACGGGTGAAAGACCGTAATTACTATACAGGTCGATGAGAGAAGGATAAATAAATTTTCCCTGCAGGTCTATGACTCTGGCGCCTTCAGGGGCTTCGAGGTTGGTGCCCACCGCTTCCACTACACCATCTTTGATGAGTAAAGAGGCCTTGTCGAGTCTGGTCTGGTAATCCTGAAAAATAGTAGCGTTGGTAAACAGGTAGATACCCAAGCGGTTATCTCGCACACCATTCACCGGGTAAATATTTTCCTGAGCCCATACCCATGAATGGAGTAACAGGCAAAGAAAAACAGTGCATAACTTCTTCATAAATAAAAGGTTAGATTGGTTGAATGTAGGGTTAAGTTACTGTGCAAACGCGAAAGTTAAAAAATAAACTCCATAAGTTTGAACAGGAAGGGGGCAATAAATCAAGAAAAACTGTTCTATCTGGAATAATATAATGAAATAGATATATGGCGCAGAATACAATAATATAATTTCCTGCAATAACCGTATAATATTTCATAACATCATCAGTAGATAAAATGTGTGTTCCGATAGGGATTTCTTACTTGGAAAACAGGAGAAGCGAGGATATTATTTTTCATCCTAGAAACCTTTTTCTGTTTTAAACGTTTGTTTAAAAAGAGTGTTTAAGTACATTTGTAAAAGCGTATGACAGACGAAAAACAACATACAACAGCAGATAATACAGAGGAGAAAATCCGGATGGCGGCTAAAAAGCTGTTTACTGAAAGAGGGTATGCTGCCACTACCATCAGAGATGTGGCAGAAGAGGCAGGCGTTAATATTGCTTTGCTTAACTACTATTTTCGAAGTAAGGACAAGCTTTTCAAAAGTATTTTCGCTGAAAACTTCAAGGAGTATTCACAACAAATCGCCGCTATATTTTTTCAGGAAGATATACCCCTGGAAATCCGCATCCGCCGTTTTGTGAGTGAAGTGACCGATCAATTAAAAAAGAATCCGGATCTGCCCATGTTCATCATGAGTGAATGCCGTCAGGATCCTTCCGCTTTTGAGAATGTAGCGAAGCTGTACAGAGAGCGATTCGCCAATTCAAGCATGTTGAAGCAATTGAAAGAAGAAGCTGAAAAAGGGAACATACGAAAGATAGATCCCCTGCATTTTCAGTTTTTGCTCAATTCGCAGATGACAGCTCCTTTTCTGTCCATGCCTATGCTGCGTTCCTTTGAGGGATTGGAAGGTGAAAAGTGGGATCAGTTTCTGGAAGAGCGTAAGCAGATTGTGGCTGATATGATCATCGCTTACCTGAAAAAAACGGATGATTAAAGCTATGGCTTTTTTTTGTAATAAATTTAAACAAATGTTTAAAAGGTACATTTAAAATGAGAATTCAAATCAAGACTATCCTGGCTATTTCTTTACTATTTTGCCCCTGGATTGCTAACCAAACCCTGGCTCAATCTACTGAGCCTATGCCTTTGTCTATTCAAGAGGCCATTGACTATGCCGGGCAACATAACAGCCGGATCAAGATGGCCCGCTTTGATGAAAAGATTGCAGAACAACAAACCAATGAAGTAAGAGGCCGCGGATTGCCGCAGGCCAACATTAATGGAAATTTTGAAGACCGCCTGAAAATTCCGCTGCTCGTCATTCCGGGAGGCATTCCGGGAGCACCCGACGGGGGCGATTCAGGGAATGAAGAAGGAATAGGTATACCCATGGGTTACCAGTACAATTCTGGGCTGTCGGGTGAAGTGACGCAGATGATCTTTGATCCTTCGTTCTGGGTGGGATTAAATGCGGCTAAATCCAGTGGGCAGTTGTATCAGCAGCAAACGCAGCAGGTAAGCGAAGAGACAGCTTACAATATTGCCAGCGCATACTATCAGGTAATAGTAGTGCAAAAACAACTTCAGCTTTTGCGCTCCAACCTGGAGAGTACCGAGCAAACCCTGACCACCACCCAACTACAATTTGAAAATGGAGTGGCCAAGCAGGTAGATGTGAACCGACTGCGTGTGAATGCCAGTAACCTGACATCACAGATTCAGCAGGCAGAATTACAGTTGGAACAGGTGCTCAACAGCCTTAAATTTCAGATGGGTATGCCATTGACACAAGCTGTGGTGCTAAGCGATACAACTTTCAACTTTCAGGAGGATAATGCGGTTTTAGCGGACATATCGGAAGACTTCTATAAAAACAGAATTGATTATCAGCTTTTACAGACCAATCTGGATCTTCAGAAGCTGGATCAGAGAAATAACAAAGCAGGTTATTACCCTAAACTGAGTGCCTATGCCAACTATGGTTATCAGGCGCAAGGAGCCGAATTGGGCTTATTTGCCACGCCTAACAATGGCTGGGTAGATTATACAACGGCCTCTATAGGGCTACGATTGAATATTCCTGTGTTTGATGGTTTGCAACGAAATGCCCGCATTCAGCAATCTAAACTGAAGACCCAGCAGCTGGAAGAGAACATCAGCCTGACCCGGCAAGCCATTGACCTGGAAGCTTCCAACGCGCTGACGCAATACCAGAGTACGTTGCAACGCATCGAAGCGGAGCAACAAAATGTAGCCCTGGCGCAGCAGGTGTATGAAGTAACCCAGCTGGAATTCCGTGAAGGCGTGGGTACTTCTACCGATGTGGTAGAGGCAGAAACCTCTTTGCGTCAGGCACAAAACACCTATATCAATACTTTACTCGACTTATATGTAGCCCGCCTGGACTTTGAAAAAGCCAAAGGCAGCTTACTGACTTATCTATCATCACTTTAATTAATCAACCCAAATAATCATTTCAATGAAAAGAATCACCACCATTGCTATTATACTGATCTTAGTGGGTATCGTAGCCTTTCGGCTTGTGAGCAATAAAGAGGTTATTGATGCTAAAACTGAAGTTGTAGACAAATCTAATGTGCGGGTCTCTGTGAATACGGCACCGGTAGCAAGTCGTATCACGGAGAGAAACTTAAGTCTGGTCGGTACGGCCATCGCTCATCAGGTGATCGATATCAAATCCGAAGTACAAGGTAAAATTACCAACTTGTATGTTGAGTTGGGGGATCATGTCAAAAAAGGACAAGTGATTGCCCGCATCGATGATAAAATACAAACCCTGGCTGTGGCGAATGCCGAACAGGCTTTGGCTGATGCCCGTCAAAGCTTTGAACGTTATCAGAACCTGTATAAAGGAGGCGCTGCCACCAAAGCACAGTTTGATCAGTATAAACGGGCTTATGAAAATGCTGAGAATCAGTTGGCACAGACAAAAAAACAACTTTCCAATGCTGCCATCACAGCGCCAATCAGCGGTCAGATTGTGCAAAAACCAGTAGAAGCCGGCTCTTTTGCCAACATAGGTGCATCCATTGCCACTATCGTAGATGTTTCTCAACTGAAGGTACAGTTGAATGTGCCTGAAAGAGATGTGTATGCATTGCATTCGGGAGACACCGTTACCATCACTGCTCCTGTGTTTCCGGGTGTCACCTATCAGGGGAAAATTACATTTATCAGCCCTAGAGGTGATGAATCCCATAATTATCCGGTAGAAATCTCTTTGGCCAACCAGCCTGAACATGCGCTGAAGGCGGGCACCTATGTGGATGTTGCCTTTAACAATAAGAGCCAGGCACCTACCCTGCAAATACCACGGGAAGCCCTGGTCGGCAGTGTTAAAAATGCGCAGGTGTATGTGGTCAACAGCGATCAGCTGGCGGTTTTGCGAAACATCACCGTAGGCGTTGAGAGTGGCCGCTATCTGGAAGTATTGAAGGGTCTGCAAGAAGGAGAAAATATCGTGACAGCCGGCCAGATCAACCTGACCGATAGCACCAAAGTACAAGTTATCCAATAATCTTTACTGAAAGAAAAATTATGTCTATAACCGAAATTTCTATAAAAAGGCCTGCCCTGGTTATTGTAGTTTTCACTGTGTTGGCCATTCTGGGGATTATCAGTTATCAGCAACTGAATTATAATCTGCTTCCGGAATTTGAGGCCCCTGTGATGTCTGTGGTCACGGTTTATCCGGGAGCGGCAGCGGGTGAGGTAGAAACCTCCGTCACTAAAAAAATAGAAGACGCGCTATCCTCACTGGAAAACCTGGATCAGATCCAGTCTACTTCCCAGGAGGGAGTATCTGTAGTGATTGTCCGTCTGTTGCAAGATGCGGAGGTGGATCAGGCCGTACAGGATGCCCAGCGGAAAGTGAATGCCATTCTGGCACAGTTACCTGATGATGTGGATTCGCCGATGATCAACAAATTCTCTACCAGTGATCTTCCGGTCTTACAGCTTGGTTTATCCTCTGATATCCAACCGACTACCTTCTATAAACTGGTAGAAGACAGGATTCAGCCCCAGCTGGCAAAAATTCAGGGGGTAGGACAGATTACCCTGGTAGGAGGAAGTGAGCGGGAGATTCAGGTCAACATAGATCCTGAAAAGCTGGAAGCCTATCATCTGTCTGTCAACCAGGTGACCCAGGCTATTATCAATGCCAACCAGGATTTTCCTACCGGAAAAGTAGAGACGACCAATCAGCAGTATAGTTTGCGTGTGGCCGCCAAATTTGCTTCACTTGAACAGATTCGTAATCTGAATATTGCTTACCAACCTAATGGAAGTCATATCAAGATAAGTGATGTGGCCGAAGTAGAAGATGGAATAGCCGAACAAACGACCCTGAACCGGGTCAACGGCCGGTCTTCTATCGGTATGATCATTCAGAAGCAGGCAGATGCCAATGCGGTAGAAGTGAGTGAAAAAGTACGGGAAGAGATTCAGCTGATTGAAGCATTGTATGCGGGAGATAATGTGAAGTTCAGTATTGCCAATGACAGCTCAGTCTATACGCTGGCTTCCGCCGATGCCGTACAGTTTGACCTGATGCTGGCAGTCATTATCGTAGCCATGGTGATGCTGGTTTTCCTGCACAGCATGCGGAGTTCCCTGATTGTGATGGTGGCGCTGCCTACTTCTATGGTTTCTACCTTTATTCTGATGTACCTGTTTGGCTTCTCTCTCAACCTGATGACGCTGATGGCCCTGTCGCTGGTTGTAGGTATTCTGGTCGACGACTCTATTGTGGTATTAGAGAATATTTACCGCCACATGGAAATGGGTAAAGACAAACGGACGGCGGCCCTGGATGGACGGAATGAGATCGGTTTTACAGCCCTGGCCATTACCCTGGTGGATGTGGTGGTGTTTTTGCCCATGTCGATGGTATCGGGTTTAATTGGTAATATCTTACGGGAGTTCTCGCTGGTTGTGGTATTCTCCACCCTGATGAGTTTGCTGGTGTCTTTTACCATTACGCCCATGTTGGCTTCCCGTTTTGGAAAACTGGATCATTTTACGAAAGATACGCTCTGGGGAAGAATATCACTGGGTTTTGAAAGTCTGTTTGAGAGCCTGAAAAATAGTTATACCGCTATTTTACGCTGGAGTGTTGGGCACCGCTGGGCGGTATATCTGACGACCGTTGTCCTGTTTTTGGCCTCCTTTGCGCTGGTGCCGGCAGGTTTCATCGGGAGTGAGTTTGCCGCACAAGGCGATCAGGGAGAATTGGTCATTCAGCTTGAGATGGAACCTCAGGTCACCTTGTATCAGAACAACCAGACGACGCGCCAAGTAGAGCAGTTGCTCATGAACCGCCCTGAGGTAGAAACCGTCTTCAGCAAGATAGGTTTTGCCAGCGGACAGATGGGAAGTGGTACCGGTACCAACAACCGTTCTGAAATTACGGTCATCTTAAAAGATAAAAAAGAGCGTGACCTCAGTACAGAAGCCTTTGGCAAGGAGATAAAAGAGGAAATTCAGCAAATTCCGGGGATCAAAGCGAAAGCAGCACCTACAGGAATTACCGGTAATGCCAACCAGGCGCCTATCCAATTGGTATTAAAGGGCACCGAACTGGAAAAAGTGAGAGAAGCAGCCACTACGGTCTTGCATGTGGTAAATGAGATTCCGGGCACTACCGATGTGGAGTTTTCTGTGGAAGACCCCAAACCAGAGCTGCAGGTACACATTGACCGCGAACGTATGGCCAGCCTGGGGCTTTCCGTAACTGAAGTGGGCAGTACGCTGAGAACCGCTTTCAATGGTAATGATGATTCAAAATACAGAGAAGATCCCTATGAATACGATATCAACGTATCTCTCGACCGCTTCAATCGCTCCAGTATAGAGGATGTCAGCAGCCTCACCTTTGTCAATAATCAGGGGCAGTTGGTACAGCTGAAACAGTTTGCTGAAGTACGTCAGGAATTAGGGGCCAGCAAGCTGGAAAGAAATGACAGGTTATCCGCGATCACGGTGAATGCTCAGGTAGTAGGTCGTCCGGTAGGAACTGTAGGAGCCGATATTCAGGCAGCCATGCAGGACAAGACATTACCGGATGGAGTAATCTTAGACTACGCCGGTTCGCTGGAACAGCAGTCTGATGCTTTCGGTAGTTTAGGCATTGCCCTGGTGATAGGTATTGTGTTTGTATACCTGGTCATGGTAGCCTTGTATGATTCTTTCATCTATCCTTTTATCGTTCTTTTCTCACTGCCTGTAGCACTGATCGGAGCCCTGCTGGCTCTGGCGCTGGCGATGGAAAACCTGAGTGTGTTCTCTATCATTGGAATGATCATGCTCATGGGACTGGTGGCCAAGAACGCTATTCTGCTGGTAGACTTTACCAACCAACTGCGATCTCAGGGCTTAGGGGTAAAAGAGGCGCTGATAGAAGCAGGCCGTGAGCGTTTGCGTCCTATTCTGATGACGACGCTGGCGATGGTATTTGGGATGCTCCCCATTGCCTTGGCTTCCGGGGCGGGGGCTGAAGTGAAAAACGGGCTGGCCTGGGTTATCATCGGAGGGCTCACCAGTTCGCTGCTGCTGACGTTGGTGTTGGTGCCTGCGGTATATGTTACGGTGGAAAACGCTATCACCAAAGTTAGAAAGCGCTTTAACAAACCCGCTGCGAAACCCAAAGCTGCCTAATAGACTGGCGCATATCCTGAGAAAAATAATATTCATGATGCTTTGATCAATGCCGAAAAATCCGAAATTGATTGATAAGCATCATGGATACACATCAATGCCTTCAACTTTTCATACGCTGTTAGTAGCATGAATGGGAAATGGAAAATACAGAGAGAGGCTTTATTACTTTTTTCCAAATATGGGCTTCGCCATTTAAGCATGGATGATATTGCCCACCGGCTGAGCATCTCTAAGAAAACGATTTACAAACACTTCAGGAGCAAAGAAGATCTGGTCATTACGGTGATGGACCAGCTAAAGGATTATGTGGATAGAATGACCCGGCAGATTTTACAAAGTAACAAGAACCCTATCGTGAAACTCCTGGAAATTTATGCGCATCGGTTTCATTTGCTGATTCAGTTTAATCCAGCTTTCATCCTGGAATTACAAAAATATTATCCAAAACCCACTTCCTTGTATGAAAGCATGATAGAAAATTTACAGTATCAGGTGATGGAACCTCTGTTGGATGAAGCAAAAGAAAAGGGCTACTTAGACGAAAATGTCGACGTAGCCCTGGCTTGTACCATTCATAAAATTTTGTTTGACACACTGGTCAATCACCATGATACACTAGTGGGAGAACATACAGCAGAAAAGGTGTTTACCCACTTTTTCCTCAGAAATATAGCTGGATTGTTAAAAACCGAATATCTTCCTATGCTATATGAAATAAATTATGCCTTTTCCGGTTCTGTTAACGTTTTTGTCAACACAGCCAGTCTTTCTTCTACGAAGGACTGACGTAAATAATCCGGAAGTTCCTGTATCCACTGTTCAAACGTCTCCAGGCCAACCGCTTTGGCAATATAGGCTTCATGGATGAAATTCATATAACTTACTATACCCAACAAGGACTCATGAAACAGTTGAATATCAATGTCAGCGGCTACAAACCGTTCTATTTCACGGTGGTTAGCTGAAATCTGTAAGCGAGACAAGAGATGGAATATAGTAGTATATCCTATACGCCAGCTGATTTGCCGCCAATGCTGATCTTCAAAACGTTTTAGAATCTTTCCGGTTTTCTCACTGCGAACAGCAGTCAACGGATTGCTTTGCATTAGGTTTCTAATCTGCACAGCCCTTTGCCTGTGGGTTGTTCGAAGGAACTGGCCAATCTGTCGTTGAGCTTCTTCTTCAGACTCAGTCAGGGCCAGGCCCGGCTGGTATTTTCCATAAGGCAAGCGATAAATCCGGGGCTGATGTGCATGACCGATAGCATAAAAAGAAACAGCTTTAGGATAGATACCTTTTACCACTAATTTGCTGATTTCCGTCATGATCCTATCTGGCCATCGAGTGTCTATGTGATGGGTCAGGAGCATGGCTTTCAGTGTCTCCTGTACGCTGTAATAGGCTTGAGGAAACGTCCAGTGCAAGGTGTGTCGCAGGTAGCTGTTTTCTCCCAGCTGCGCTGTGGTCCGCAAAGTGTATTCCGTATTCCAGCTATTCAGCAGATGCCTATGAACACTTTCTTTTTCTGTTTCAGACAAGGTAGCCTCAAACTGCTTAAAGTAAGGCAAGTGCTGTAACGGATTAGCTTCTGCCGTATTTTTTATATGATAATAGAGGGCAAAGAAATGGTTCAGGAATACTTGTGCCGGTATAGATTTCCGCCATTGTTCCTGTTCTTCTGCCGTTAAAATCGTGTTATCTGTCATGGTTCATTCTGTTTATTATACAACAAAAAAAACCACAAAAACATTTACTGTTTTATACTTTTTTTAAGAACGCGCATTCAGTAAAGTCTTGAAAATTACCATTCACAGGTGCTTGATTATCAGATATTTGTGGTAGAAAAATAAATTGAAAGTTTTTGTCTGTAAAATATGACTATTCATGTTATGTGGGTAGGAGGGTGTAGAGGTAAATAGCGTATGCCAGCAACAAAACACCACCTTCCCATCGCTGGAGTACAAACCCCGTCTTAACCAGTGGTATCAACAGAATAGAAATGCCCACCATGACCAAACTGTCAGTTAGAGCAATATCGGGAGCCTGTATGGGAGTGATGATGGAAGATAGGCCAAGAATAATCAGAATATTGTAAATGTTAGAACCCACTACGTTTCCCAAAGCAATGTCAGATTGCTTTTTGAGCGCAGCCACAACGGAAGTAGCCAGTTCGGGCATGCTGGTTCCTGCCGCCACAATAGTCAGCCCAATGACGGCATCACTTACCTGAAAATATTGTGCAAGGCTTACGGCATGGTCAACAAGCAGATCTGAACCAAGCATGAGTACGCCCAATCCCAGGACAATCAGCAGCAGATCGATCCACCGGGAGCTCACCTTAGGCATGGACTCCTGAAACTCTTCTGAAATTTCCGGGCTAATCTCTTTTTTGGCTTTACGCACATTATAAAAAGTGTATAGCACACTGGCTGTCATCAATGCCAAACCTTCCAGGCGGCCAATAGTATGATCGAGAAAAAAAAACAGGAAACACAAAGCGGTGATCAACATCACAGGAACATCAAAACGGATAACTTCTGCTTTTACCTGGATAGGATAACAAAGAGCAGAGATTCCTAGGATAATGCCTATGTTAAAAATATTAGAACCTACCACGTTGCCAATAGAAATTCCACCATTGCCATTCAAGGCTGCTTGTATGCTGACAATCAGTTCAGGCGTACTGGTACCAAAGGCTACAATGGTCAGACCGATGATTAGAGGTGTGATGCCAAGTTTTATCGCCAGAGAACTGGCACCCCGCACCAGCCAGCTTGCTCCAAAGTAGAGCAGAACCAGTGCAACGATGATAAATAAAATGTGAATGAACATAAGATCATGAAGGAGGTTTTGGTCAGAAATCACTAACCCTGACGGATTAATAAATACATTAACTACTTACCAGTACAAAAGGATTGGTTTAGTGATTATCAATTTTTCACAATCATCAGTATAGACATCAATGGCAGGGGGCGCTGAGAAATAACCATAGATTTTTAGTTCAAAAACAAATCTTTTCAGGGGTGTTGTCATTCTTTTCTGAAGAACCCCAATGTAATATAAATGTTATCTTTTCTAGGAATACTGCAAATACTATTGAGCAAATGTCTGACGATACCATTTACAGTAAATAACTCCTCATATTTTTACAGTGAACTATTTCAGGTTGATAGTAGAAAAACGAATTGGAAAAATATGGAATGGGTGATACACCAATAGAAGATGGGTCAAGCTGTTGAGAACGCAAAAAGCAGCGCTTTTATGACATGAAAAGCGTTTGCATTCATGAAAAAACCTTACATTTACCTTGAAAGGTAAGTCAGGCAACAAGCCCACTGGCAGCCCATCCTATTCTTCAATGTGTCTTTCAGTGGCTCAAGGGCAGATTAATCTTTTTACTCATGAATAAACCAGTGTCAGTGTATTAAGTTAAGCGGAACGATCAAAATTTCAGACATGTATGAAATCTTTATCTTTCCTTTCTCTACTTATTTACCTGGCAATTATATTTATGCTGGTTTTTGTATAAAATTTAAAATACTAACTTTATATTCTCATTTCCGTTCCCTTGTTAGGGTATGTATGGGAAAATCAGCATATCTGCTTTAAAATTTTAAGGTATGGTCATCAAAGGCATGTTAGGGTTAATCAGCATTTTCAACAACATTTCTCTCTCATCTTATATTCAGTCTCCGGACATTTCTACTGAGCTTTCACACCCCATCAGCGGATGGATTTGGTGGGGATTTGTTGCATTTATCATTTTGTTACTGATCGTTGATCTGAAATGGGTAATGAACAAACCCCATAAGATCAATACCAGAGAAGCCGCCATTTACAGCACAGTCTGGATAGCCCTGGGCTTGCTTTTTATGTTTGTAATTTGGGGGTGGATGGGAGGAAAAGAGGCCTTTCAGTACCTGACTGCCTATTTGGTTGAAAAAAGTTTGTCGGTAGACAATGTCTTTCTATGGGCTGTATTGTTTTCTTATTTTCAGGTGCCTAGCCAGTACCAGCACCGTGTTCTTTTCTGGGGAATTTTTGGCGCCCTGGCTATGCGGGCGGGTTTCATTTTCGCTGGTATTGCTTTGCTGAGCTCTATTCATTGGATTATTTATGTATTTGGCGCTATACTCTTGGTTACAGCCTACAGAATCTACAAGCAGGAGGATAATGAGGAGGATTTTAGTAACAATGCTATCATCCGTTTTGTAAGCAAATATGTGCCTCAAACAGATCATTACCGGGAAGATAAGTTTGTGGTGGTGGAAAATGGAAAAAGACTGGCTACCCCTCTGCTGACAGTCCTGATTGTCATTGAACTCTCAGATGTGATCTTCGCAGTAGATTCCGTTCCTGCTGTATTGGCTGTTACCCAGGAAAAATTTATCGTATTTAGCTCTAATGCCTTTGCGATTCTGGGTTTGAGAGCCTTATATTTTTTGCTGGCCGATCTGAAAGACCGCTTCGTTTATCTGAATAATGGATTAGCAATTATTCTGGCTTTTGTGGGCATCAAATTTTTGATAAGCGAGCTGTATAAAATACCTACTTTCTTATCATTATCTGTGATTGCTGTTGTGCTAACTATCACGATCATAATATCTGTCCGGCATACCCGGGAGCAGGAGAAAGTCAAATCCAGTTGAGGGTACGATTTCGGTGTCATCAATAGGATCATACATCCGAGCACAGGCAAAAGTGTTTCATTTTACCCGTAGAATTAATTTCCTCTGCCAATCATTGATGGTGATTTTATTGTGCTATATTGCGTCGTAATATGAGGATCAGGAATACCATAGGGTGGTTTTTTATAGCATGTTTGTTACTGTTTTCTTCCTTGGTACAGTGGCAGTACAAGAAAGCACCTGTTGGGGATCCGAACAATACGCCATGGGAGGCAACCTATCAGCTTGAAAGCTTGGCATCAGTCGCCGATTGCTATGCCATTTCTTTGCCAACCCTCACCGTTCCTTATCCAGTCTATTACTTCCTGACTTTTACCTTTACTTATCATCCTGATCCTTATCAGAAACATCTCTTTTTTTTCAGAGAACATTCTTTTATCAGTCCTTTTTTGAGGAATGTTTTCTATGTTTTTATTTCCATTCATGCGCCTTAGGGAGCCAGGCTTTTTACCGCTATTGTATCATGGGTGACTTTTGAGCATTTGTTTTCATCACATCTCAAAAGGGTAGGTTATGGCTTTTCCAAAGTATATAGGATGGCAGCGCATAACCCCTATGCATAATGTTAATAAATCAAAAAAATATCAATATAGCTTGTATGGAAAAAAGCAAAAGAGTAAGGCCTGAGGAGCATGACGTGGATGATTCTGGCGTAAACTGGCCGGTAGTGCTGCCCATTCTGATAGTAATGGCAGTCATTATTTTGTATGTAGTGCTTTTCTAAAGTAGAAAAACAACATTTTGAGCCTTCTTCGGAAGGCTTTTTTATTTTACAGAAATGTTAGTCCGGTTAGGAGCACCCCTGTTTTCCTGAATATTCCTATGCCTTCCGGGAAACAAAAACAAGGGCAAGTTTCTCTTTAACGGGTTTTCTATATCAAACTGTTATGTAGCCTGACCGTTTGTGAAAATACCGGCCAATAGGCTTCGTTATTCTTCCGTAATCCATCGGATAAACATAGCCCCTGTTTTTATGTTCTTAATGTGAATAAAATATCCGGTTCGGGGGGACGTTCTGCTAGCCCGACTGAAAACAGCCTAACTTTTTAGTCTATGCATACCTTTAAAAGGATTGCTTACTATCTGGTCATACTGCTTAGTGTAATTACGATTGGAGCAGCCCTACTTTCTCTACTGTACGATGTCAATGTATGGTGGATCAAAGCCCTGGATTTTCTTCGGATACAACTGCTGCTACTTAGCGGGTTCTGCTTACTGATCGTAGTAGCTATGACGCACCGCTGGACTTTGGGTCCAATATTACTGACGGTAGGGCTGCTGATATCGATCGCTCTTCAGGCGTACTTCATCTATCCCTATACCGCGTTGAGTGAGCAAAGCGTTCGTTCGCTTGATGCCAGTCGAGCTTCACCCGATGCGAGCGTGAGTCTACTGATCGCAAACGTGTATATGCACAACCGGAAGGTAGGTTCTTTAGTAGAAATCGTGGAGGAAGCCAACCCGGATATGGTGCTACTGATGGAAACCAATCAGTGGTGGATGAGCGCTTTACAACCGCTGCGCCGCCGCTACCCGTACGTACAAGAGTATCCGGTAGATAATACCTACGGGATGGGACTCTACTCGCGCTATCCGTGGTGGGACATGCAGGTTAAGTTTTTGCAACACGATAGTGTCCCTTCTTTTCATGCTAACGTTCAACTACCCAACGGTCGGTCTTTCTGGTTTCACGGAGTGCACCCGGTGCCCCCGATATACAGTAAACATCCCGACAACCAGGGAGAAAAAGAAATAGCCCTCATCAAAGTAGGGCAGATGGTAAAGCAGCACCAGCAACCGACGGTAGTAGCAGGTGATTTTAATGATGTTGCTTGGTCTAACACCTCACGGCTGTTCCAGGTAGAAAGTCGACTTAATGATACGCGGGTGGGTCGGGGACTGTACAACTCGTTCGACGCCCAATCGAGCATTATGCGCTGGCCCTTAGATCATGTGTACGTAACTTCCGACTTTGCACTAACCACTTTGCAGCGCCTGGGTACTTTTGGCTCGGATCATTTTCCAATTTACGTGGAGCTGGTTTTGATGGAAGAGTAGGCAAGAAAACTATCCAGTAAATCATTGGGGAATTATAGCGATGGCTACTCTCAAAGATATCAGATAAACCTTACTATCCCAACAAGATATTTGATTTTGCCCAGCGGTACCATTAGAGAAATCGGAGAGAGAACTATAATGGTTAACTTAATGATACTAAGACTAATAAGATTGTTTGGCGCGGTACAGCCAAGGATGAGTTTTATTGCAAGTTCATTATTCAGGAATGGTGGGTCAATGAAGCAGGACATCTGGCTATTCAAAGGACTCTGCTGCTCCTGCTATCGGAAGCGGGAATAGCCAAGTGAGTCCACGTTCTAATTCCTGAGCGGGTTCAGAACCTGTTGTTGTCAAAATGATACCAGGGGTAACAGGGTATGGTGAGGAATGATATGCCGGAAGCTGGAAAATCAGCATAAAAAATGATATATTTCTCCCTGAGAAAAGTCAACACGCTTATGGATGCCAGAAATGGTACTATTCATGGGATCAATCATACTTTGAATTTTTAATACTCATTTTTTTAAACCATGTATCAGCTTTTTCGGGACGTTTGTGATTTTCTTGAGTCTGTCAACAGTAAATATCAGGCATTTAGCAACGGTATCATTGTGATCAGCAAAGGTGAACTCAGTGGTATGGTTTTCAATATTAACCCGGACGACTGTTATGTCCGTGTACATAAGCAGTTTGAGATTTACTTTGATCTTTGCAATACTTCCATCGATAGCCTTTTATCCACTTTGTATAAGCACAAAGCTATTGAACAGGATTATTTAGACCAGCTTCCCTAGCTATTTCGCAATCGTATAACTGCTAATTTTTCAGGATTAACGGAAGGGGTCTCCATTGCGCTTCCGGTCCGTGATCAACAGAAGGAGTTTTGGCTACCAAAGAGGCGTTTTCAGAGGTCTGTTTGGTATGAATATGTAGCTATGCCTGCCTGGAGAATACAAAACGAATAAAGTTTTTCCTCAATTACTTCTTCAGATTCAGCAGATCTATCATGAGGCTGAAGTTGTCTACCGATGAAGCGGGATTGGTGAGATTCAAGGGCTTGACCACATAACCGGAAACCCCCAGGTTTTTAGCCATATTTTTATCTTCTTCCTGGTTGGAGGTGGTCATGATAAAGACTTTGATGTCTTTAAGCTCCTGATCCTGCCGGATGATAGATAAAAATTCAAAACCATCCATTTTGGGCATGTTGATGTCCAGCATGATCAGGCTGGGAAGCGGGCGTATTTTTTCTACGCCTTCGCCTCTAAGCATAGATAGCGCTTCCTGTCCGTTTTTGGCGACATACAGTTTATGGACAATATTGAGTTTTTTTAATGTTCGCTCAATATGCATAATATCCAATGTATCATCTTCCACCAGCAATATATTAACTACCTTGTCAACCATTTTTCGCAATCATGTTGTAAATCCCTGCAATATACACCTCTTTCAAGAGTTCAAAAAGTCAACTCCCGATCATCTTTGGGCCACTGAAAAACGAAGGCTGCACCTTTCCCTTTTTTAGATTCTACCCGTATGCTTCCTTTTTTGTCTTCCAGAATTTTTTTGACAATAGCAAGTCCAACGCCCGTACTTTCTACAGTATCCCGCTCCTGTAAGGTTTGAAAGATGACAAATATCTTTTCATGGTACCGGGGTTCAATACCGGGCCCATCATCTTTGATGGTAAATTCATAATGGTCCGGCAAATCCTTCCACGAAATCATGATGTTGCCTTCCTCTTTGTCGTGATATTTGATGGCGTTGCTGATCAGATTAATGAAAACCTGTTGCAGGCTAACCTTATCGGTGATAAAAACCGGCATCTGCTCCGGCAGGATAACACTGAACCCTGAAGAGGGCGCAATCATTTCTATAATTTCTTCCAGCAAAACTTTGGTATCTACCTCTTCTATGACCTTCTTTCCCCGCCCTACCCTGGAAACCCTGAGAATACCATCAATCAGATTTTCCATTCTGTATATTCTGCCCTGCATGAGCTGCAAATACTCCGCCACTTTTTCTGGCAGAATATTGCCATAGTCTTCCTTAATCCAGGTGGTGACATTCTCTATGCCGCGAAGCGGTGCTTTCAAGTCATGGGATACCACATAGGCAAACCGGTCCAGTTCGTTATTCTTTCTTTCCAATTCTGAGATATTCTCCTGCAGAATGGTGGCCATATTGTTCAACGAGAGGGAAAGATTACTCAGCTCATCCTGCTGGGTATCTTCTATCTGCACCTGGTAATTACCGCCGGCAATATTCTCAGCCAGGCTAACCATATGGTTGATCCTTCCGGAAATCACCCGGGCAATGTAAAAGGCAATGGCCCCGCCTACCAGCAGCGACATAGAGGTTAACGCAAAAGACATAATACTGGTGCTAGCTACTGATGCTTCCAGCGTAGTTTTCCGCTGCTCCCGCAGCTGGTATTCCTCTTCGCTGAATTTTCTGAAATTATACTTTATTTCCGAACGGGTACGTTCCTCAGTTTTTTTGATTAATTTATCATAATATAAATTCCTGAATACCTGATAACTGCTGTCCGACTGATCTGCATTTTTTTTGGCTTCAATCAAAGGTTCGGCAAATTCTGTAAGCCAGGTCTGATGCAACAGGCGAATCTTTTGGAGTTCCTCGTTTTTTTCGGAAGTCAGCGCTATGATGCTGTCCAGTTCATGAAACATGATCTCATTTTCTCTGGCAGCCGAATCATAAGGGCTCAGGAAGATAGATTCTCCTGTGAGAAGATAGCCACGCAGGCCACTTTCCATGTCCAGAATGTTTCGCTGCAGCCGGCTTAGCGAACGAATGATCATTTGGGAACGCACCAGCCACGCATTGTCTTCTTTCACCTTTTCAAATTGCCTGTAATTGACATAAGTGGTGATACTGAACAGGATCAGGATGAAAAAAAAACCGGCGAAAATAAGATTAGATATTTTCATATACAATCATCAGGAAGCCATAGTATTGACAATACTACTCACTTTTTCTGCCGTAAGCGGTTTGTTGAGATATCCCCTGATGTTAAACTGCTCAGTTTTCTGCACATCTTTGGGATTATCTGAAGTGGTGAGCAGCACTACGTCAACCGCTTCCGTTAGTTGTAATGTCTCAAGCTGTTCTAAAAACTCAAAACCGTCGATACCCGGCATATTAATATCCAGAAAAATCAGCGTGATGTTCTTTTCCTCGACAGGTGGGTTTTGGTATGTCCGGAGATAATCAAGGGCTTCTTCTCCACTGCTGCATACCACCACATGTTTTGCGATGCCCATTTCATGAATAAGTTCACTGTTGAGGTAGTTGGTGATGTAATCATCGTCTACCAACATGATACCCTGTATTTTAGTGCAAGTTTGCATTATTCAGTAGTTGTGTCAGTTTATTGTTTATGCTGCTCTGACTGAATGTTTTTATCTGATGGCATCTGCAGGCCAAAAACCACCTTAAAAGTAGTGCCCTTATCTTTTTCACTTTCCATCTCGATTTTGCCTCCGTTGTTCTCCACAATTCTTTTGATAATATACAGCCCGATACCGGAGCCTTCTACATGACTATGAAAACGCTTGAACATGGTAAACATTTTGGCTTGGTGCTCTTCACTCAGACCCAATCCATTGTCGGAGACACTCAATACAGTAGCCTGATGCCGGCGGTAGGTCTGGATTTTTACTTCCGCTTTTCTTTCCGGCGAACGGTATTTGATAGCATTGGTAATGAGGTTGTGCAGAATACTACGCAGGTTCTTCTTAGCGTAAACGATATGCTCCACATCGTAATATTCAAAGAACGTGACCCCCGATTCCTTCACCAAATGGGCAATGTCTATTTTGATATCAGCTACCATCTCCTGGAAGTTGATTGGTTCCTTATGATCTTCCAGCTCTTTCTGCACCATGGTGATCCTGGTCAGGTCTCTGATGGTATCATTGAATTTGTCGATAGACATACCGATCATGTTGAAGAGGGTTTGCTCTTTGTCCTTGAGCTTGCCTGTCAGCTTCGTATTCAGCACATTGACCAACGCTTCGAGGTTTGCCATAGGCGCTTTCAGGTCGTGAGAGGCTGTATAGATAAAATTGTCGAGATCATTGTTGATCCTTTCCAATTCCAGATTTTTTGACTCGAGCTCCAGGTTTTTCTTGGTGAGCTGGTCCGTTCTTTCACGCACTTTTTGCTCGAGCTCATTATTGATCAGGATCAACTTTTGCTCCTGGGCCTTGAGCTGAATATTTTTATTGTAGAGTTCTATAAAAACAGAGACCCGGGCTTTGAGCAGTTCTTTATCGATGGGTTTGGATATATAATCCACCGCCCCCATTTTGTATCCTCTATAGACATTCTCTATGTTGCTGTCGTGGGCTGTGATAAAGATGATTGGAATATGGCGCAGTTTATCGCGCTCATAAATCATGGTGGCCGTTTCAAAACCATTCAGACCAGGCATCTCTACGTCCATCAGAATCAGGGAGAAATCCAGCTCTTTCAGTAAAATTTTCAGCGCCTCTTTGCCGGACGATGCTTTTCTGAAAATATAATTCTCATTTTCCAGAATAGCTTCAATAGACATCAGATTATCTTCACGGTCGTCTACCAAAAGAATTTTTATATCCGTTTTCTGCGTTAAACTCACTTTTTCTAAAAAATAAGACTCTTTATCCAAGATGTTACCCATCATACTATGACTTAAATAAAATACTACTGATAAAGCCAGACACGCATGAGTGATAATAAATGATCCACCTTCACAGGCTTGGTGATATAATCACTGGCCCCTGCCTCTATACATTTCTGTCTGTCGCTCTTCATCGCTTTCGCCGTGACTGCAATGATGGGCAGATCTGTATTTTTGCTTTCTTCTCTGATTTTTTGAGTAGTTTCATAGCCGTCCATTTCCGGCATCATAATATCCATCAATACAATATCAATATCCGGATTTTCATTGATGATATCAATAGCTTCCTGGCCGCTATCCGCTGTGATTACATGCAGATTATAGCGTTCGAATGCAGTGGTCAGCGCAAATAGATTTCGCACATCGTCGTCCACGACCAACACGGTTTTACCTTTCAGCACATCTTCCTGCATGCGGATGCCCTCAATGATACTCCGCTTCCCATAAGAGAGTATCTTGTAATTTACGTGTAACCGCATCACCACTTCTTCCAGCAGCCGATCCAGGGAGTTCACATCTTTTAAGATAATACTGTTGGCGGTTTGACGCAGCACCCCTAATTCTTTTTGCGAAAAATCCTTGACAGAAAATACAATCACCGGCTTCAGATATTGTGACTGTCGGGCATTCAGCGCTTTGACCAGTTCCAGTCCGGAGGTGTCGGGCAGTATATAATCCATCACGATGGCATCAAAATCTGTTGACTCCATCAACTGCAAGGCTTCTTTTCCGTTTTTTGCGATCGTTACCTTGATCTCATTGGTCTGCAGAAAATTAACAGCCCTTGAGGCATCCAGTTCATTGTCTTCAATCAGCAGAAGTTCCTTGCACTTTTTATTACCAAAGTCCACTATCTCTTTGAAAAGCTGGTTCAGGTCTTCATTCCGCAACGGTTTCAAGAGGAAAGACCGGGCACCGCGCTGAAAAGCAGGCAATTTGTTTTGTTCTCCGGAGATGATGTGGACAGGAATATGACGCAGGTTCAGGTCATTCTTAAACAGATCCAGGATCTTCCATCCGCTGTAATCCGGCAGTTTGATATCCAGGGTCACTGCTATCGGATGATACGTATTGGCATAATCCAGCACCTCAGCATAGTTGGTGGCAACCACAACTTTTAGGTCAGACTCGTGCCCTTTATCCACCATAATCTTTCCAAAGCGAAGATCATCATCCACCACCATCACCACCTTATCATCGGGTTGTATATTATTGCGGTCGTCGCCAATTTGGTTAGTGATCTCATTGTTCAACTCCAGATCATGCTCTGCTTTGATGATGGCTTTCTGCACGGGTGCCTGCCGGATGTCGGCATACTCAAGCCTGGAATTATCGGCGGGCATCACTTTCTGGACTTTTTTGCCGGCAATACCTTCCAGGGGAAGAAAAAGGGTAAAGGTACTTCCTTTTCCTGTCGTACTCTCCAGTTCCAGGTTACCGCCCAGCAAATCAGTAAGGCCACGACTGATAGACAAGCCAAGCCCTGTACCCCCATATTTTCGGCTGGTAGAACCTTCAGCCTGCTGAAATGCCTCAAAGATAATGTTCTGTTTATCTTTACCGATACCAATGCCGGTGTCTTTGATCGCAAAGGCTACTACGGTTGAGGCATTATCCAGGTTGGGGTTTTTGGTTTTCCAATTACTTTTTGCTTCAGAGATTTCCAGTTTCACTTCCCCTTTTTCAGTGAATTTAAAGGCATTGGATAGCAGATTTTTAAGAATCTGGTTCAGTCGCTGAGCATCGGTTTCTATCATATCGGGCAGGTTCTTATCCACATCGATAGAAAACTTGAGATGTTTTGCCTCAGAGATGGGTTTGAAGGTACCTTCCACAAAAGAAGTAATATCTTTGAACCTGACCGATTGAAACTCCGCAGAGATAAAGCCGGACTCGATTTTGGAAAGATCCAGAATATCATTAATGAGTTGGATAAGGTCATCACCGCAGGAGTGGATGGTTTTGGCAAATCGCACCTGCTTTTCAGTCAGGTTGCCTTCCGGATTTTCGTACAGTTGCTGTGCCAGAATGAGTAAGCTGTTCAGGGGTGTCCGGAGTTCGTGCGACATATTGGCCAAAAATTCAGATTTATATTTGGATGTCAGAGTAAGCTGTTCGGCTTTCTCTTCCAGCGATCGGCGGGCTTCTTCCACTTCATTATTTTTGGCTTCCACTTCTTCTTTCTGCTTGGCCAGCAGCTGGGCTTTGTCCTGAAGTTCCTCATTGGTTCTGCGTAGCTCATCCGCCAGCGATTGTGACTGTGTGAGCAATTCCTCCGTTCGTGTATTGGTCTCAATAGTATTCAGTACAATCCCTATTGACTCGGTGAGTTGCTCTAAGAAATCAAAGTGAATCTCGCTGAAGATTTCAAAGGAAGCCAACTCAATCACCGCTTTTACCTTATTTTCGAACAGCACCGGCAGAATGATCAGGCTCAAAGGTTTGGCCTGACCCAGGCCGGAACTGATTTTAATATATTCAGAAGGCACATTCGTGATCATAATTCTTTCCTTCTCTAGGGCACATTGTCCCACTAAACCTTCACCAATGGCAAATTCTTTAGGCAGGTTAAAACTTTCTCTGTACGCATAACTGGCCGACAGCTTGAGTTTGACAAAAGCCGGGTCTTCGTCTTGCCTCAGGATGTAGAAAGCCCCATAGTGGGCTGCCACTACCTGCGCCAGTTCCGACAAAATGCGATTGATCACCGTATTCAGATCCCGCTGCCCCTGCAACATCTGGGTAAATTTGGCCAGGTTGGATTTCAGCCAGTCCTGCTCCTGGTTTCTGAGGGTCGTTTCTTTCAGGTTGGCAATCATCTGGTTGATGGTATCTTTCAAGGCTTCCACCTCTCCCTGTGCTTCCACATTGATGGTCCGGGTGAGGTCCCCTTTGGTTACGGCGGAAGCCACTTCAGAGATAGCCCTTACCTGTGTCGTTAAATTCTCTGCCAGCTGGTTAACATTTTCCGTCAAATCCTTCCAGGTACCGGAGGCGCCCGGCACATTGGCCTGTCCGCCCAGTTTACCGTCAACCCCTACTTCTCTGGCCACTGTCGTCACCTGGTCAGCAAAAACTTCCAGGGTATCGATCATTTCATTAATAGTGTCGGTTAGCTGGGCAACCTCTCCGGCGGCCGTAATAGAAAGTTTCTGTTTCAGGTTACCTTTTGCCACTGATGTCACCACTTTCGCTATGCCGCGCACCTGCCCAGTCAGGTTGGAAGCCATCTGGTTGACCGAATCCGTTAAATCCTTCCAGGTACCGCCTACTCCTTTCACGGTGGCCTGCCCACCCAATTTACCGTCTGTTCCCACTTCACGAGCCACCCGCGTCACCTCAGAGGCAAAAGCTCTGAGCAAATCTACTGTCGTATTGATTGTATCTTTCAGATCCAGAATTTCTCCCTTCACATCAATGGTTACCGTTTTAGACAAGTCACCTGAGGCAATGGCTTTGACTACCTCAGCAATATTCCGTACCTGTGAGGTCAGGTTACCAGCCATCTGGTTGACCGAATCCGTTAAATCCTTCCAGGTCCCGGCCACACCCGGCACAAAGGCCTGCCCACCCAATTTACCGTCTGTTCCCACTTCACGAGCCACCCGCGTCACCTCAGAGGCAAAGGCCCGCAACTGATCTACCATGGTGTTGATGGTTTCTTTGAGCTGGAGTATTTCTCCCCGCACATCCACCGTGATTTTCTTGGATAAGTCACCATTGGCCACCGCTGTGGTCACTTCGGCAATGTTCCGCACCTGTGCCGTGAGGTTACTTCCCATCTGGTTCACTGAGTCGGTCAAATCCTTCCAGGTCCCGGCCACGCCCGGCACATTGGCCTGTCCGCCCAGCTTGCCTTCCGACCCTACCTCCCGGGCTACCCGGGTTACTTCGGAGGCAAAGCCCCGTAATTGATCCACCATGGTGTTGATGGTATTTTTGAGTTCCAGAATTTCTCCTTTCACATCTACTGCAATTTTCCTGGAAAGGTCACCATTGGCCACGGCTGTGGTCACCTCGGCAATGTTTCGCACCTGTGCTGTGAGGTTGGAAGCCATTTTATTCACCGAATCCGTTAAATCCTTCCAGGTACCGGCCACGCCCGGCACATTGGCCTGCCCGCCCAGCTTGCCTTCCGAACCTACTTCCAGGGCCACCCGGGTTACTTCTGAGCCAAAAGAGTTCAACTGGTCTACCATCCGGTTGATCACATCCTTGATCTGAAGAATTTCTCCCCGGACATCCACGGTGATCTTTTGAGTAAGGTCACCATTGGCAATGGCTGTTGCCACTTTAGACACGTCGCGGAGCTGCACTGTCAGGTTGCCAGCCAATTGGTTGACCGAATCGGTCAAATCCTTCCAGGTTCCGCCTACCCCTTTTACCGTAGCTTGTCCGCCCAGCTTGCCTTCCGAACCTACCTCCCGGGCTACCCGCGTTACCTCAGAGGCAAAGGAATTGAGCTGGTCTACCATGGTGTTGATGGTGTTCTTTAACTCTGATATCTCGCCTTTCACATCCACGGTGATTTTCCTGGAAAGGTCACCGTTGGCCACCGCTGTGGTCACTTCGGCAATGTTCCGCACCTGTGCCGTGAGGTTGGAAGCCATCTGATTGACTGAATCCGTTAAATCTTTCCAGGTCCCACCTACTCCCTTCACTTTGGCCTGTCCGCCCAGCTTGCCTTCCGTACCCACTTCCAAGGCCACCCGGGTCACCTCCGAAGAGAAGGAGTTGAGCTGATCCACCATAGTGTTGATGGTGTTCTTTAACTCTGATATCTCGCCTTTCACATCCACGGTGATTTTTTTAGACAGGTCTCCTTTGGCTACGGCTGTGGTCACTTCGGCAATGTTTCGCACCTGTGCCGTGAGGTTGGAAGCCATCTGATTGACTGAATCCGTTAAATCTTTCCAGGTACCGGAAACTCCTTTTACCTGGGCCTGTCCGCCCAGTTTACCTTCCGTACCCACTTCCAAGGCCACCCGGGTCACCTCCGAAGAGAAGGAGTTGAGCTGATCTACCATGGTGTTGATGGTATTTTTGAGTTCCAGAATTTCTCCTTTCACATCCACGGTGATTTTTTTAGACAGGTCTCCTTTGGCTACGGCTGTGGTCACTTCGGCAATGTTCCGCACCTGTGCCGTGAGGTTACTTCCCATCTGGTTCACTGAGTCGGTTAGTTCTTTCCATACACCGGCCACGCCTTTCACTTTGGCCTGTCCGCCCAGCTTGCCTTCCGACCCTACCTCCCGGGCTACCCGGGTCACCTCCATGCTGAAAAGATTGAGCTGCTTTACCATATCATTCACTTCTCTGGAAATCCGGAGGAACTCTCCTTTCAACTGATTACCGCCAATTTCCTGGGGCATGAGTTCAGAAAGATTACCTTTGGCTACGGAACTGATCACATGAGCGATCTCGATGGTAGGATGCACTAAGTCGGAAATCAGGGTATTTAAGGATTCCACACCCGTAGCCCATGATCCTTTTGCGTTTGGAATTTCCAATCTTTGGGTGAGCTTACCCTGCTTACCGATGGTATTACCAGCCTTGGTAAATTCATGAACCATCTGCTCATTCAGTTCGATGATATCGTTGAGCGTATCGCAAATCTTGCCAGCTGTTCCATCAAGATCTATGGGCATTCTTACGGAAAGATTACCTTTTTTCACTTCAGTAAGCACATGCAGCAGCTCACGAGCGTCGATGGTTTCTGTTTTCTGTTGGTTATTATCGAATAAAGCAGGTTTCATGTGTGTTCTATTTATTTTGCAATCGTTTGGAAAAATTTGTTCAAGTTTTTCAGACCGAATCTTTCAGACCGAATCTTTCCGATAATACTTGAAATTCATAAAAAAATATTTCGTGCCTGAGGGAGTCGCCTTATGACGGCTACTTTGCCCTACAGAAGGCAACGCCCCTTTAAAAATGCTTACTAAAATTTTTGTTGGACTTTATACTGGTTCAAAAAATTCCTGTAAAAATAAAGAATGTATTTGGCAGGTGTCATTGACTATTAAAAAAGCTTAACGATAGCAGCTGCCATTACTTTAGCCCTTGTAATTTAGTGTTAGTCTCAGTTCAATCCCCCTATTGGATAAATAATTTTCGATAAAACATGATTATTTATAATATCTACAAAAAAAATTACTATTAACAGTGCAATATGGGTATTTGTATTATTGATTGTCTCAGAGGTGTTTTCTGATATTTGACTAATTGAGAATATAATTTTCAGAATATTTTCTTAATACTCAAAAGTATACTGATAAAACTTATTGTGTTGAAAAAACAAAATTATCAGCTGCAAAATAGTTAATGATACCAGACAGATATAAAGTATCATGCAGTCTGTATCTTCATCACAATGTAGAGGAGTTTGTTCTCTTCTGAAATATCAAAACAGGACAAGACTTAATGGAATGTTACTTAATTTGTGAGAGGTGTATTCTATACGTCCAACGATGAGCAGTATGTCTGCCAGGGTGATCGCTTTTCTGATCTATACTTCAACCTTTACCCGGCAGGTTGGAAGACTATGGTCAATCTTGTTCTTGGAAGACTTACCGGATTATACTACCTGTATGACCAGAGCCGGAAGGAGGTGGATTTTATTAATGTTATATGAATATCCAACACTGTTAAAGCTTGGTAACATAAAAAAAGGCCAAAAATGGCCTCTAATGGTACCAGGAGCGGGACTTGAACCCGCACGGACGTAATGCCCACAAGATTTTAAGTCTTGCGTGTCTACCAATTCCACCATCCCGGCATGAGTTGGGGCAATTGCCACTATGGCAGTCACCACCGTAGCAATAAGTAAAGCGACCGGTTAGAGTCGCTTTTGGACATTGAGCGAAAGACGGGGTTCGAACCCGCGACCTCAACCTTGGCAAGGTTGCGCTCTACCAGCTGAGCTACTTTCGCTTATGGGACTACAAAGTTAAGCAAGGCCTTGAAAAATTCAAGCGTAAAATAAAAATTTTTTAACCCTCTCCTACGATCTTTAACCCTAAGATTCAAAGATTAATTCCCTACCTTTGCCGCTGAATAAACGAAAAAAATAAAAATGATTCTTTCAGGTAAGTCTATTTTATCGCAGCTAAAAAAGAATATTATCATTGATCCGTTCCGGGAAGAGCAGTTGAACCCAAATAGTTATAACCTGAGATTGCATCATGAATTGCTGGTGTACAATGAGCCTCACTTGGACATGAAAAAGGAAAACAAAGCCAGCAAAGTGGTTATTCCGGAAGAAGGACTGCTGTTGGAAAAGGATACATTGTATCTGGGTAGAACCCTGGAATATACAGAAACGCACCAGTACGTTCCGATGCTGGAGGGACGATCCTCTATCGGGCGCCTGGGTCTTTTTGTGCATATTACCGCAGGTTTTGGCGATGTGGGTTTTGCCGGTTACTGGACACTGGAGATGTTTTGCGTACAACCCATCCGGATTTATGCTGGCGTGGAAATCTGTCAGATCTTTTACCACTCCATAGAAGGGCCCTTTGATACCTATAAAAGTACTAAATACCAACACAACCAGGGCGTTCAGCCCAGCTTACTCTTTAAAGATTTTGAGAAATAAGCCAGTTAGTTTTTATATTCTGTACATTTGCTGATTCACTCATTTGATCATTAAAAAAATTCAAATTATGGCTACTGAAGCATTATCAGGCAACATTCTTTTTGTAGACATTGAGACAGTAACGGCAGCACCCGCTTATGATCAACTGGAAGAAAGATTCCAAAAAGCCTGGGATCGGAAATCAGAGTTTTTCAGAGGTAGTGACGAAAAAACTTCAGCAGAACTATATTTTGACAGGGGCAGTATTTATGCTGAATTTGGGAAAGTTATTATTATTTCCGTTGGGTTCTTTCATACAATGGACAATGGGGAGACAGAACTACGGATAAAATGTATTTCAGGAGATGACGAAAAAGAGCTGCTGCAAAATTTTAAAGATACGCTGCTGAAGTTCGACCAGAAAAACTTACGCCTGTGTGCACACAACGGCAAAGAATTTGACTTCCCCTATCTCTGCCGCCGCATGCTGGTGAATGGTATCACCCTGCCGGCCGCTTTGGATCTGAGTGGAAAGAAATCCTGGGAGGTGAACCATATAGATACCATGGAACTGTGGAAGTTTGGCGACCATAAAAATTATACGCCTCTGGAGCTACTGGCCGCATTGTTTCATATCCCTCCCGGCAAAGAGGAAGCTATAGAGGGCAGCGATATCAATCGCATCTATCACCAGGAACATAAACTGGAAAAGATCGCCCGCTACTGTAAGCGGAATATTGGCATACTGGCTCAGGTATATCTGAAACTGAACGGACTGCCGACTATCAAGTCAAAGCATATTACGGTGGTTTGAGTTGGAATCCGGTTCTGTTATCATTAACAAAGCAGTAATGAATGCTGTCCGGATTCCCAGAATCTTCGTTTTTTCTGATTGGCAGGTTTTAAAAAATTCCTGCTATATATTGCAGTGCAAAGGAAAGCTTGTTTGCTAATTTAGCTACATAGTTTGTGTTAAAACCATTTTCCAGTATTTCCTGCTGAACGACAAATACAAAGGCACCGGCTATGTAGCCTATGAGGGCTAAAAAGCTCATCTTTTTCAGATACCAGCCAAAATTGATTTTCTCCATACCCATCACTGCCACTCCGGCGGCTGAACCGATAATAAGAATACTGCCTCCTGTGCCTGCACAATACGCTAATAATTCCCAGAAAGCATGGTCCGCAGGATATTCTACACTGTACATCCGCATCATAGCAGCGACAATAGGCACATTGTCTACTACCGAAGAAAGTATCCCTACCAGAAAATTGATCATATAGATATTCCCTATATTCTCATTCAGATAGTGGGTCATAAGGGCTAATTGTCCGGCTGATTGTAAGGCGCCTATACACAGCAGAATGCCAAGAAAGAAAAGCATAGTAGAAGTATCTACTTTACGTAAAGCAACCAATACGGAAAATCTGCTCTTTTTTTCTTCTTCTTTTCTATGATGAATCAGCTCAGTAACTATCCACAGGGTGCCCAAGCCTAATAATATGCCCATATAAGGAGGTAAGTGCGTCAGTACCTTGAAGACTGGTACAAATATTAAGGTAAAAACACCTAGCCCTAACACTAAATTTCTCTCAAGAGGGGTAGTGTTTGAAGGTTGATCTGATTCTGAGTGTTCGGCTCTCTGGATTTTTCCTTTAGAAGTCTTAGAAAGATAGAACAAGGGAAAAAGCAGACAGGCTAAACTCGGAAGAAACAGTTTTTGCATTACATTCGCAGTGGTTACTTGTCCGCCAATCCAGAGCATGGTGGTTGTAACGTCTCCAATGGGCGTGAAAGCACCTCCTGCATTAGCCGCAATGATAACCAGACATGCATAAAACATTCTTTCATTTCTCTCTGGCACCAATTTCTTTAATAAAGAAACCAGCACAATAGTGGTTGTCAGGTTATCCAGGATAGCAGACAAGCAGAATGCTACCAAACCCAAAATCCACATCAGGGCTCTTGAGTTATCTGTTTTAATCCGGCTTACAATAACATCAAAACCATCGTGTGCATCAATAATTTCTACAATGGTCATGGCGCCGAGTAAAAAGAACAAAATACCCGAAATATCACTTAAATGATGCGTAAGTTGCTCTACTACTATTTCATGGTCAGTAAAATGCACAACATATACTGTCCAGCAGAGCACGCCAGCTAACAGGGCAGTAGCAGCTTTGTTGATGTGAAAAGTATGCTCCAGCGTTATCAATAAGTACCCTAACAGGAAAATTACAACCATCCAGATCATGGCATAAATTAATTAAGATTTTCACTGTAAAAGTACAATTGAAGTGAGAAAAAGCTAAATAATAGAGCTAAAATAAATATGCTATCTTCATTAAAAAATAACAGGCTTTTTGGGTATAATATCTCCTAAAAAAGTCTTTATCCCTAAAAGGAAACCCTCTTGCCTGTGAGGAACCCTACCGGAAATCCCATTTTCTTACGTTTGACTCAAGGAAATGCTGAAGGGAAGAGAAGGAAAAAGCTTGATCATACTCCTGTAAACCCCAGGGGGATGAGTCAGCATTATCCCTTTTTCTGGCCCCCCAAAGTATGATCAGCGATAAGTTTCAGCGTTGAGTAACCTCAGAACTCTTAAGGCATTACTGATTTTCTTCTGCCCATTGATAAAACATAGTGATGGCTTTGTGCAATACACCGGCAGAACCACGGAAAGTGCCCGATCCTTTGGGTTCATTGCGAGGGGTATACCATTCATAAAAACCTTTATTTTCCTTAACCCTCTTCACCATAGGTTGTATTTGTTCGTAGGCCTCTGCCACCATTCCATGGTGAATCAGCTGTTGTATCATTCGGGCGCCAAACCATGTCCAGTCACCTCCATTCTGATAGCCATAAGGATGCATACTTTCGTTTTTGAAAAATCCTTCCGGATAAGGGGGGTAGAGGGTTAGACCAATGGATGCAGCACCGGCTGCTTGCACATTATCAATCATTTTTTCCAAGGAGGTTCTGACTTCATCCCTGCTTAGTAAACCAGCTTCAATAGCTACGGCAGTTCCACCATGATAATAGATCTGATGCTCGTTGAAATCTTTTGGGAAGGGTGAATCCTTCAAATACAGATGTGGTAAAAATTTCTGCTGCTTTTCGTCCCATAGGTGTTTCCGGCAATTTGACGCAGTTTGCTCGCGGATAGTTTGCCATCGCTCCGCTTTTCCAGGAAACAACGCCAGAAAATTATCTATCGCAATGAGGAACATGGCGTTGTCATAAATATCAATAGCATAGTGGGTGCTGTCAGTAAGGTAGACACCCCAGGCATGCTCAGGTTGCACGTCTCCCCAGTCTGCGGTAGTAGCTCCCCAAAGCAGACCGTATTCTTTACTGTAGCGCTCTTGGGTTAAAAATTGCAATGCTTTTTCCATACGTTCCGCCACCGTGAATTGGCCTACTCTATCCTGTAAAAAAGCCTCATCTCCGGTTTTCTTTACATACTGATAGACTGCCTGAATCAGGGAAGATTCCTGGTCCGTTTCCACTGTGTTTTTATGGCCTGCATAGCGGGGTTCTTCTTTTGTATAGATATAGTCATAGCCTGCAGCCGCTTTGTCTTTGGGAATGAAGCCGTCTACAATATTGCCATCCTGGCCTTGTAAACGGAAAAATACACGCAGGTTTTCTTTGATACTCTCGTGTGGATGTACCTCACAAGCCAGTGCTATAAACGTATTATAATCCCGAATCCATACTTCACCGTAGCCGTCGCCGGCATTAAAACCTTTTTGCACAACCTCTCTGGCTTTGCCCTGTACATACGTAAAATAGGGGTTCTCCCGTATTTTCCTGGCAAGCTGTTGGTCAATGGCTGGATCTTCTGCTATACCGCCGTTAGAAGAGGATGGATGTGGATGGGCGAAAGGGTTGATCGTTAGAAGAATAATAACCAAAGTCCATTGTTGATAAATGGCCATAAATAGTGTGATTAAAATTGTAATTCCCGGAACTACCTGATCATTGCCAGGCAATTAGGTAGCAATACTCCATACAATATAACATATTTGTTCATATGTTCAAACATATAGTGAATATAAATTTACTATTCAACAACCCGACCTAATGGGTATTTCATGAGAGTTTCTGTCCAATGACTACGTCAGGAAATCATTAAATTTTTCAGAATTTCAGCCTGTCTCTGACAACTGGCTGTGACGGGCTTGTCGTTTCCAATATGATAGAACAATACAGACAGTAGAGAAGCTGTCCAGTTTAGGGAATTAGATAAACATTTGAACTATCCATGTGTTTTTGTTGAAAGAACAGCTATTTTCATACCGCAAATTTGTGTTTTGATTGAACACACTTTTTTTGTGATAAAGTGAACCCCTGCTACCTAAGTTATTTGAATGTATCAAGCTATATGGCCAAAAAGAAAAACAGAACCAAAACCCGTTCCCGATCTAAAAAACAAACTTCTCATCATGCGCTGAAAGATATGGCCATGCAGGTGTTGGATGCTAATCTGACCAAGGCTTATTCTCCCCGCAACATTGCTAAAAAGCTAAATCTCTCTGACAAAGCCTCCAAAGATGCCTTGTATAGTATTATGGAAGACTTGGAGGAACAGGGAAAAGTACGCCGGATCAGCCGGGAGAAATATCAGTCTACCAGCGAACCAAAATATTTGATAGGAGAGGTGGACTTTGTTAATCCGCGCTATGCGTTTATTATCTGTGACGAGCTGGAACAGGATATCCGGGTGAGTGCCGATTACCTGATGAATGCACTGGATGGTGACCGGGTGAAGGTATTATCTTATGGGCCGGGTTTCAATGACCGCAGGCCGGAAGGAGAAGTGGTGGAGATCGTAGAGCGTCGGCGCAAAGATTATGTGGGCAGGCTGGAAATGTCGCCCCGGTATGCTTTCGTCGTACCCGACAGCAAGAAAATGCATCATGATATTTTTGTCAGGCTGGAAGACCTGCATGGGGCTAGCCATGGCGATAAAGTAATTGTTTCCCTGACAGAGTGGCCTTCAGAAGATAAAAGTCCGGTAGGCAAGGTGACCAGAGTATTGGGGCCCGCCGGAGAAAACAACGCGGAGATACACTCCATCATGGCAGAATTTGAGTTGCCCTTTGAATTTCCTTATGCTGTACTGGAAGAAACCCGGAAGATGAAAGCAGGCATTACCAAAAAAGAAATTGCCAAACGCCGCGATTTCCGTGAAATCACTACCTTCACCATCGACCCGGAAGATGCCAAAGATTTTGATGATGCCCTTTCTATCCGGAAACTGGAGAATGGTTTGTGGGAAATAGGGGTGCATATTGCTGATGTGACGCATTATCTGCAGGAAGGCACGTCTTTGGATGATGAAGCCTCCACCCGGGCTACTTCGGTGTATCTGGTAGATCGGGTGATTCCTATGCTACCGGAGAAGTTGTCTAATGAGTTATGCTCTTTGCGACCGCATGAGGAAAAACTTACCTTCTCAGCCGTATTTGAAATAGACGATCAGGCCAGGGTAAAAAATGAATGGTTTGGCAGAACCATTATCTACTCTGATTACCGCTTCACCTATGAAGAGGCACAGGAGAGAATAGAATCCGGTAAGGGTGACTTTGCCACAGAGATAATACAGCTCAACCAGTTGGCCAAAAAGCTACGGGCAGAACGCTTAGCCAAAGGAGCTATTAATTTTGAAACCACTGAAGTGCGTTTTCGCCTGGATTCTCTGGGGAATCCATTGGAAGTAATTCCCAAGATCCGTAAGGACGCCCATAAACTCATTGAAGAGTTCATGCTGCTGGCCAATAAAAAGGTGGCTGAATATGTTTTTAAGTACAAAAAAAGAGGGGAGAAAAATACATTTGTCTATCGTACCCACGACTTCCCGGATGTTGAAAAAATTGTTGAATTCCGTGAATTTGCCCAGCGATTTGGTTATAAACTCAATACCGAAAAGGATTCTATCTCTCATTCCTTAAATCAGCTGATGGATAAACTGGAAGGTAAGCCGGAGCAGGATATTTTACAGACTTTGGCTATCCGTACCATGGCAAAGGCGAAGTATACCACCGAAGCCAAAGGACATTTTGGTCTGGCTTTCAACCATTATACGCACTTTACTTCTCCTATCCGCCGCTATCCTGACGTGATGTCGCATCGTTTGCTGCAGCATTATCTGGATGCGGGCAAGCCCGTAGATCGTGATCATTATGAGCGGGAGTGTGAACATTCTTCAGAGATGGAACGCCGGGCTGCTGAAGCCGAGCGGGCTTCCGTGAAATACAAGCAGGTACAGTTTATGCAGCAGCAGGCGGAGGGTACAATATTTAGCGGAATTGTCTCTGGCGTGACGGAATGGGGTATTTATGTAGACATGGTAGAAACCAAATGCGAGGGCATGGTCAGGATGGCCGACATGAGAGATGACTATTATGAATATGATGCCAAAAATTTCCGGGTGATCGGCAGACGATATAAGCGTATCATTGCGCTGGGCGACAAAGTGAAAGTGAAGGTACTGGATACGGATATAGACCGCCGTACCATTGATCTGGCTTTTGTTAAATAGGAAGGTGTGCCATAAGCAATGTAAAAATGCGTGAATGATCTTCTATGCCGGACATTCCATGCTGCCCTTCCCCCTGGACCTTTAGTTTATTAAGTAAGAAATAGAACAACCCTTTGGGTACTGCGTAGTTAATTGACATGAATTCATCCATACAGGACTATACCGCTCTGATCAATAAGGCCCTCCAGCAGACTTCTTTTGAAGGACAGCCCTCTGAGTTATACGATCCTATTAATTATATTCTTTCTTTGGGGGGTAAAAGACTGAGACCTGCCTGTACCTTAATGGCTTACACACTTTTTAAAGAAGAAGACGGGATACAGGAAATATTACCCCCAGCCTTAGCGGTAGAATTGTTTCATAATTTTACCTTGATGCACGATGATATCATGGACCGGGCACCCTTGCGCAGGGGAAAGCCAACGGTACACCGGCAGTGGAATGAGAACATTGCGATTTTGTCGGGTGATGTGATGATGGTCAAGGCCTATGAACTGCTGATCAAAGTACCGGATGATAAGCTGCGTACTGTCTTGCAGGCGTTTAATCACTGTGCTACCGAAGTGTGTGAAGGACAACAATGGGATATGCATTTTGAGAACCTGTCGCAAGTCAGTGAAGCGGATTATTTGACCATGATACGGCAAAAGACCGCCGCCTTGCTGGGGTTTAGTTTGCAGCTGGGAGGTATCCTGGCCGATGCCTCCCCACAAAATTGCCGGAAGCTGTATGAATTTGGAGAAAATATCGGCATTGGTTTTCAGCTGAAAGACGACTTACTGGATGTATATGCGGAGCAAAGCAAATTCGGAAAACAGGTAGGCGGCGATATCATTGTCAATAAAAAGACTTTCTTGCTCATCAAGGCCATGAAAAGCTCGGAAGGAACCCTTCAGCAGGAGCTGATGTATTGGTTGACTTTACAAGATTTTGACCAACAGGCAAAGGTAAATGCCGTTAAAGATATTTATGACCAACTGAATATCAGGGCATTGACAGAAGCTAAAATGAACGACTTTTTCAAAGCGGGTTTCTCTTCCTTGCAGGAGCTGGAAGTGGAAGAAGGACGGAAAAACAAACTCCGGACCTTCACGGAACAGTTAATCAATCGGGAAAAATAATAAATATGAATCTATCGGTTACTACCATTATCATCATCATTACGGTGATCGCCAGTCTGTATGCCTGGAATAAACCGCATATTTTGCAGCGCTGGATTTTTAATCCCTATGCGGTAAATACCCGCCAGGAATATTTCCGCTTCATCACCTCCGGGTTTATCCATCAGGATTATATGCACCTGTTTTTTAATATGTTTACCTTATACTTCTTTGGAAACCAGATAGAGCAAATCTATGCTTATTTGATGGGTGAGATAGGCCTTGTAATCTACGTGGCTATGTATCTGCTGGCTATCATTGTTTCTGATATCTCTACGTATCTGAAACACCGGCATGATCCAGGCTATAATTCTTTAGGGGCCAGCGGTGGTGTATCCGCTGTCATCTTTAGTTTCATCCTTTTTGATCCTACCAGCAATCTGTACCTGTTTGCCCTGATCCCTATTCCAGGATTTATCTTAGGCGCATTGTTTCTGATATATTCTTTTCAAAGGTCTAAACAGACCGGCGACCGGATCAACCACGATGCACACCTGTATGGTGCTCTGTTTGGAATTCTGTTTACCATCATTCTGGAACCTAACGTTATTGGCAGCTTCTTCCGCCAGATCGTCGATTTCAGATTATTTAATTAGCCCGGGTCCCTGGTAACCAACCATTCAGGCAACACATTTCTCTCAAGTTTTACTTGCCAACTGTTGGCGTTCATTCACTTTTTTTTAGTAATTAGCCAACGGAAATACCAAAAGATCCTCAAACCATTAACTACCTGAGCTGCTACCTATGGATTTTGAACTCGCTACCATTGACTATATCATCATCGCCTTGTTCATCCTCATCACGGTAGGCGTAGGCGTAGGTTTTAGTAAAAAGGCTGGTAAAGATATCAGTAGTTTTTTTGTAGGCGGCAGAAATTTACCCTGGTATATTGCGGGCACCTCCATGGTGGCCACCACTTTTGCCGCCGATACGCCTTTGGCCGTGACAGAGCTGGTAGCGCAGGGCGGTATCGCCGGCAACTGGCTGTGGTGGAATATGCTGGCGGGGGGCATGCTGACTACCTTTTTCTTTGCGCGCTACTGGCGCAGGGCACAGGTGATTACGGATATAGAACTTATTGGGCTACGCTACTCCGGTAAAGCAGCTCGTTTTCTGCGGGTTTTCCGGGCACTCTATCTGGGTTTGTTTATGAATGCGCTCATCATTGGCTGGGTCAATGTAGCTTTGATGGCGTTGCTACAGGTATTTTTCAATATTCCTGAGTCACAACTATTGTGGTGGGTAGCTCTGGCCATGGTGATTGTTGTGCTTTACTCAGCAACTTCCGGCTTGTTGGGTGTGGCCTTTACCGATGTGATCCAGTTTGTCATAGCCATGGCAGGTACGATCGTGCTGGCCTTTATTGTACTAGATGCCGAACCCATTGGGGGTATTGCCGGATTGAAAGCACAGCTGCCTTCCTGGGCGCTGGATTTCTTTCCTAAAATCAGCGCGGATCAGTCCGTTGCAGAGGTGGGAGGAACCCTCACTTTGGGGTTGGGCAGCTTCCTGGCTTACATTACCATCCAGTGGTGGGCCAGCTGGTATCCGGGCAGTGAGCCGGGTGGTGGAGGCTATGTGGTCCAACGGATGTCCAGTGCCCGCAGTGAAAAAGATTCTATCTATGCCACCCTGTTTTTTCAGATCGCTCACTATTGCCTGCGTCCCTGGCCCTGGATTATCGTCGCCCTGTGTGCTTTGGTGTTGTATCCGGATCTGAGCGAAGGAGATAAAAAGTTGGGTTATGTGATGGCCATGAAAGATTACCTGCCCGACGGACTGAAAGGGCTATTGCTGGTCGCTTTCTTTTCTGCTTACATGAGTACGATCTCTACCCAACTGAACTGGGCTACCAGCTACCTGATCAACGACGTTTACAAAGAATTTATCAGTAAAGAAGCCAGCGATAGAGATCTGGTGATGGCTTCCCGTATCGGTACACTGCTGCTGATGCTGGTCGCTTTATATGTTACTTCCCTGATTGGCAGTATCGCCGCAGTATGGCGTTTTATCATCGAGTGCGGAGCGGGTTTGGGGCTGGTGCTCATTCTACGCTGGTATTGGTGGCGCATCAATGCCTGGAGCGAAATCAGCGCTACCATTGCCCCCTTCGTAGCCTATGCCCTGTCAGTGTATGGATTCGGGTGGTCGTTTCCCAACAGCTTTTTCTTTACCGTAGGTTTCACCACGATTGTCTGGCTGGTAGTTACCTTTATGACCCGCCCTACGGACCGTGCTGTATTGCAAAAATTTTACAATACAATAAGGCCCGATGGCAATTGGAAACCTTTCCGTTCTCCTGAGGAAAAACACCAATCCAAGATTGGTAAACTACTGATATGCTGGCTGAGTGCTATTGCCCTGGCCTATGCTACCTTATTTCTCACAGGCAGCATTATTTTCAGAGAGTGGTCAGAAGCAGTCGTCTATGCTGTGATCCTGGTGGTTTCTTTGGTGATCCTGAAAAGAACCTCCGATCAGGTGAAAATTTTTGCGGATTAGTAGGGTAGGTACCTGATTGGTCGCCGCTAGCTTACTTCATTTTTTTTACAAAACACTGTTACCTCTCCTTTGTAAGCTTTTGATTAATAGCCATGCATCATTCATAAGATTACTGTTTTACTTTGGGCAAAAGGTCAAATTATAAGTACCTCATCTGACGGCTGTACCCGTCTTTTGCATTAATAACTGAAGTAATACAAACAGATGAACAGGACACTAATTACATTCATCCTTTTCCTTTCTGCATCTCCATCAGCCATTTCTCAAGCCGATAACTTTTCGCCGGTGCAATATAAAAGCGAGTTTGAAGAGAACGTATTCAACAACTTAAAAGATACTGATGCAGTGGATCTTCTTTTAGCCATTACTGAAGAGATGAACCCTGAGAAGGCGAAGGAAATAAAATTGACAATATCGAATTTTAAAAGTGAACTGAATAAAAGGAATTTTCAGTCTAAAAAAGAAGAAAAAAAATTAAAGCTTCTCTTCGATTTAACACATAAAAGCTTCTTTGAGAAATATGAAGAAGTATCTAATTTCAACAGAATTTTTGAAGTAAAAGAATACAACTGTGTTTCAGCAACAGCTTTGTACACCCTTATCTTAAATGAATATAAAATTCCGTTCAATATTAAAGAGGCCCCTTCTCATGTATATTCCATAGCGTATCCTGATTCAAAAGGCATTGTGCTTGAATCTACAGCTCCAAAAAATGGATACTACTCTCCCAGCACCAATGACATTCAAAAGGCTGTCAGTTCTTTAATCGAGCTAAAGTACATAACTCAAAATGAAGTAGATGTTAAAGGAGTCCGCAAAGTATACAATGATTTTTTTTACAACGAAGAGAATATTGACTTTCAAAAGTTAGCTGGATTGCAATATTATAATGAATCGTTAAAATATTTTCGTGGAGAAAATTATAAACAAGCTTTGAATTCAGCCTATAAAGCCTGCATATTATATCCCTCTGATAAAACCAAGTATTTAAAATTTGTTTTACTGGCCAACGTGTTAAGCAAAACAGAATTTGAAGCATATGATGATATCAGACTGCTAACCGAATATGCCAATTTATCCAAAGGGGATAATGGAGAAATTGTTAACTCCTACAATTTAATAATAAACAACCGGCTTTTTGCGGAAAGTAATATGCAGTATACTGATTCTGCTTATAACTATCTTAATCAAAATCTGGCTGATCCTCAACTTTCTAACACAATTTCTGAAATTCATTTTTTCAGCTACGGAAAGTTTTACTTCCAAATATCCGATTTTAACAAATCACTTGAATTCGCCTCAAAGGCATTTAATATAAACGACAAAAATGTAAATACTCAGGCGCTTATTACGCAAAGCATTATACAGAAATTAGCAATGTCTACTGGTAGTATTAGCAGTGTAACAAAGATGGATGAATACGAGGCTAAATTTCCGTTTTTAAAAGATAATAACCTCTACCAATCTTTATATTTCTTCAATTATGCCTCAGTTGCTTATAATTATTTAAGAGCAGACGATCTCACTAATGGTCTAAGATACCTAATGCTGATGGAGTCTATTAAGGAAAAGTTTGGAGATGAACTAAGAATTAATGAAAATCAGTATGGAATGGTTTATGCTGAGGCAGGGGCTCTATATTATCGAGAAAAACAGTATAAAGAAGCTAAAAAAATTATTAAAAAAGGCTTAGAAATTATGCCCGATCACCCTGAACTAAAAATCAGACTAGAGATCGTAATGGAAGAGCTTGAATAATGTTTCCCTTATAGTTTACCACATTTTTATCTAATGCTTTCTCTTTTTAGGTTGTCAAACCTCATACAGATAGAAGATGAAGTATAAAAAAAAATTAACTACTAGAGTGCTAATAAGTTATTTTTGATAAATACTATTCTTAACCCTGCAGAAGGACAATAAACCAGTGCTGTTCACCGCTTCACCTTTCGACTATATATGAACCCAGAATTATGGAAGAGACAACAACGAAACTCGAACGTCTTCTGAAGGAAACACAGGATTTTCTACTGACTTGTGCGCCGGAAAAGCTCAACGCTAAACCGTCGGAAAACAAATGGTCGAAGAAAGAAATCTTAGGACATTTGGTAGATTCTGCTATCAACAATCTGCAAAGGTTTACGGAAATTCAGTATGAAACCAAACCTTATCGGGTTCGAAAATACAATCAGGATGCCCTGGTGAAAGCTAACCATTATCAGAATGCAGATGTGCAAGAGATATTGACCTTTTGGTTGGCCATCAACAAGCGAATTTTACTGATCATGCATGGGCAGACAGAAGAGACCCTGCATTATGAAATTCTTCTTGATCAGGAAAAAAAATCCGATTTAAGATTTCTGATGGAAGACTATGTCCATCATATGGAGCATCATCTTCAGCAGATAATGCATCAATAATAGGGATTAAAATGTAATTTTCAGGCAGGAAATTTGAAATCGAGGGAATAGCTGTTTCAAAACGGAATGATTATCCACTCAGAAATTCTGATTATAGATGTTCTACATCATGTTCTAACACGACAACATCTCTGAGAAATTCTTCCAGTTCATCTCCCTGCAGCGTGTTATGGGCAATGTGAACATAATTTTGAATACTGTTCCTTGCCTTCCTTTTGTTGTATCTGGCCAAGTTCAGTACTGCACATCGCATATGATAGGTGAGCGTTTGCATGTTGTTTGTTTTAATTGAACCGAACTAAATCCACTACTGAGTATTTTTATGTATCTGTAACAAGCTGTTGATGAGCGGATTAAGCTATCGGTCTTCTCTGATTCTATGAAGAGCAATAATTATTCCTTAGTTTGAAAACCGCTTGCACTAGCGCTTGTTATGTTACTGTTGTAAGTTTTTTCTAATTAGTTGTCCTTATTTGGGAAAATGTAACCTGTGTTTCTTGCCTTTCAGGCAGTTTGTGGGAAATAATTTTTATCCATCCGAGTGATTTCTTCAGAATGTGTTTGGGATTTAGTCAGTATTTCAACAATTAGTCTTTGTAAGAAAAAACTGCAGGACGCAGGAGGGAATACTTTAGTCTTACCGTAACAAGCTTTATATTTGTAAAGTGGATGGTAGTAGTGCAGGATGAGAGCAGGCTGTTGGGAGTATAGAAGAAAATAGGAGGATAATGAACAAACGCTTGCTGAATTTTGTAATGCATTCATAAGAGAACGTTCTTTGTAAAAATATTGAAGATTACCCACTTGAGCTCGGACTTGTTTTCTAAATCCAACACTTTAACAATACCGAGTGAAGCTCTTCTTCAAAACTGGACCTCAATCTCGGTGATCCGGGATCATCAGGCTTGTCCTGGTGTTAACAGTGGATAGTTGCGAAGGGTGAGCAGCTCAAAACCTGTCATTTGGGGGTTTAGCAAAACCTTACAAGCTCAAGTTGGGTTTTTTAATCTTTCTGCCTCTGCCACTGCCTCTTTGACGGGCACTCTCTTACCATCAATTTTAGCAACGATAAACGCGTCTTTTACCCCCATTTTTTGCATATCTTTTTGAAAGGATAAGGCTGTAGACAAATCTCTGAACTTGCCTAAAGTATATTGTACCACATTGCCCCGGTAATCAATGTTCAGTTGTGACAATCCTTCTTTATATTTTTCCAGATCAAAATTCTCAAAAGCGCCGATCTGCACCTCAAAAAAAACACCGGTATAATAAGGGGATGCTTCAATCAGCATATCGTTGACCCGGCTGAGGCTGTCAATCTCACTTTGCAGTATTTCTTTTTGGGTGAGCAACGCCTGGTGATTTTGCTCCAATGTGGGAAACCGGCCAAAAAAAGGTGTGAAATGCTCGATGTAGACTATGTAACCGATGGCCAGTAAAAACAGAATGATAAAGGCAATCAGCCACGAACTCAGGCGTTTGTTGATTCTCTTCAGGGCGGTATTTCTTCTGCTTAAATCCCGGTATTGTTCAGCAAGTGTTTCCATGATAGAAATTTAGACGTTAGCCAAAGGGCTGATGGGTGCAAATATAAATATGCTTTCGGTGATCAATTTTTCAGAAATCGTTTGAAATATACATACAGGACTTTATATTTGCTGTGTATGAATTACATAAATAGTACAGCGGCAATCTTAAACTGGTGGTGGCACGCAAACAGCTTCCGTTGCGTGAACAACCGGCTATTGTCCTCTTGAGTATAAAGAATACTAACTATCAAAGCCTACTGTTCTCGCGGTAGGCTTTTTTTATGGTGCAATTTTAAACATAAAACCATGATTTCTCAAAAAACACAGTCTTACCCGCTGAAAACCCAGCATCAGAAGCTGCTGGCAGATACCATAACACCCGTGAGCATTTACCTCAAAATCCGGGATCGTTATGCCAATCCTATCCTGCTGGAAAGCTCTGACTATCACAGCAGTGATAATAGCTTCTCCTTTATCTGTTGCCATCCGATGGCTTCATTCTCCGTGAGGAATGGAAAAGTTCATCAGAAATTTCCGGATGGAACCTCTATAGAAACCACCTTACAAAACAGGCAGGCCGTCATAGAAAAGCTGAGCCAGTTTGCCAGGAGCTTTCCGACAGAAGCCGCTACTCACCGTTTTATCTCCAATGGATTGTTTGGCTATATGGCTTACGATGCGGTACAGTATTTTGAGGATATTGAGATGCCTGCTGATACCGAAGAAGATTACCAGATTCCCGATATGCACTATGCTGTTTATCAGTATGTGATTGCTATCGATCATTTCAGAAACGAACTGCATGTTTTTCATCATCAATGGGAAAGAGAGCCGGAAAGCGAGGGCCTTGTAGCACTTCTTTCCCTGATCAACAACAAAAATATTCCCAGCTATCAATTCTCTATTCATGGAGAGGAAAAAAGCAATTATACGGATGAAGTTTTTCTGGACGTGATTGCCAAAGGACGTGACCACTGCTTCCGGGGCGATGTGTTTCAGATTGTATTGTCGCGCCGTTTTCAAAGCCGGTTCAAAGGAGATGAATTTAATGTATACCGGGCCTTACGGTCTATCAATCCTTCTCCTTACCTGTTTTATTTTGACTATGGCAGCTACAAGATTTTCGGCTCTTCTCCGGAGGCACAGATCGTGATTAAAAATGGCGAAGCCAATATCTTTCCTATCGCCGGCACTTTCAGGAGAACTGGCAATGATGAAGCGGATGCAGAACTGGCTAAAAAACTGATAGACGATCCGAAGGAAAATTCAGAACATGTGATGCTGGTAGATCTGGCCCGAAACGACCTGAGCCGGCATGGGAGTGAGGTGATCGTAGAGACTTTCAAAGAAATACAATACTATTCTCATGTGATACACCTGGTATCTAAAGTCACCGGAAAACTATCTGAAAGCACTTCTCCTATCCAGGTTGTGGCCGATACCTTTCCGGCAGGCACCTTGTCAGGCGCTCCCAAGCATATGGCTATGCAACTGATCAGCCGGTATGAAAACGTGAAGCGGGGCTATTATGGCGGTGCCATAGGTTTCTTGGGTTTCAATGGCGACTTTAACCATGCTATTATGATTCGTTCATTTTTGAGCAAAAACAATACGCTCTATTACCAGGCAGGTGCAGGGGTGGTGGCCAAGTCAGTGTTAGAGAATGAGTTGCAGGAAGTAAACAACAAACTGGCCGCCTTGAGAAAAGCTTTGGAAGTAGCAACAGCCATTAAAGGATAAGCGATGGGATTCACTATTGATAACGCGGCCGCCACTGCGGTCGTGCCCTGGGGCAGAAATCTGGAGGCCTATCAGCAAATGTTCTCTCTGACAGCCATTGATCTGGACAAAAAGATATTAGGATGCGGAGATGGCCCGGCTAGCTTTAATGCAGAAATGCATCAGCAGGGCAGGCAGGTAATTTCTCTGGACCCCATCTACCAGTTTACCGCAGCGCAAATTAAAGAAAGAATTGTTGCGATAGCCGGCAAGATAAAGGAACAGTTACTGGAGAATCAGCAGGATTATAGCTGGCGTACTTATCATGATCCTGAAACACTGGTCGGTATCCGTTTGGCAGCCATGGATTTGTTTCTGGCAGATTTTGAAAAGGGAAAACAGGCAGGACGGTATCTGATAGGAGCCCTGCCCGAACTGCCCTTCGCTGACCAAAGTTTTGACCTGGCGCTGTGCTCGCATTTATTGTTTTCTTACTCCCACCAATTAGATATTGACTTTCATGAGCGCGCTATCCGGGAAATGTGCCGGGTAAGCCGGGAGGTGAGGATCTTTCCTCTCCTGGAGATAGATGGCAAAAGGTCCAGACATTTGGAGAACCTCATGGAGCGTTTCAAAAAGGTGCCCTCAGTGGAGGTGGCTATGGTGACGGTAGAATATGAGTTTCAGAAAGGAGGCTGCCAGATGCTGGTGTGTCGGGTAGTTGATTCACATTTAGATTGTAGCTTTACACATAAAATCAATAAGATTTAGCCTTTAAAAACAATGAAAATACTGGTATTAGACAATTACGATTCATTTACCTATAACCTGGTGCATATCATCCGGGAGTTAGGATATGGTGAACAGATGGACATCATACGGAATGATAAGATCTCGGTAGAGGAGGTAAGCAAATACGATAAGATACTGCTTTCTCCTGGGCCGGGTATTCCTTCTGAGGCAGGTATTATGATGGACGTGATCCGAACGTATGCTCCTCAGAAAAGTATTCTGGGCATCTGCCTGGGGCATCAGGGTATTGCCGAAGCCTTTCACGCCAAGTTGTACAATATGCCGCTGGTGCTGCATGGTTATGCGGATAAGGTATTTATAGAAGATGAAAAGGAGTATCTGTTTGAAGGACTGCCTACTTCCTTTGGCGTGTGTCGCTATCATAGCTGGGCCGTAGAAGCCAATTCTATCACCGATGAACTCATCGTGACAGCCCGGGATATTAAAGGAGAAGTGATGGGCATTCGTCACCGGGAGTTTGATGTGAAAGGCTTACAGTTTCATCCGGAATCCATTCTGACAGAACACGGCAAAGCCATGATCCGTCATTGGTTGGAGCATTAAATAGTTGTTCCATTGTTAAATTGCTCATGATCTTATATTTTGGCGAGCACTGAAACATTTCATCACAGTGGGAGACTATCATCAATAATCAGCAATCAACACAAATGAAACAAATTCTCAACGATCTGATTACCTACAAATCATTGGATAAACAAACAGCCAAAGATATTCTAGTACGGCTGGCACAGGGTGAATTCAACCAGAGCCAGATGGCTGCCTTTCTTACTGTTTTTCTGATGCGAAGTATCACGGTAGAGGAGCTGGAAGGTTTCCGCGATGCCATGTTGGAATTGTGTGTGCCGCTGCATATTCCGGAGTATGATGCCATCGATTTGTGTGGCACCGGCGGGGATGGTAAAGATACTTTTAATATTTCTACATTAGCGTCCTTTATTGTGGCAGGAGCGGGACAAAATGTAGCCAAACATGGTAACAATGGCGTTTCTTCGGTATGCGGTTCTTCCAACCTGCTGGCATTTTTTGGATATGAGTTTACCAATGATACAGATAAGCTGAAGAAAAGTATAGAAGAGAGCGGTATCTGTTTTCTGCATGCTCCCCTGTTTCACCCGGCGATGAAAAATATAGCACCCGTACGGCGGGAACTGGGGGTCAAAACATTTTTTAACATGTTGGGGCCTATGGTGAACCCTTCTTTTCCAAAAAAACAACTGGTGGGTGTTTTTAGTCTGGAACTGGCCCGCCTGTATGCTTATCTTTATCAGAAAACAAACCAGGATTTTGTCATTCTACATGCGCTGGACGGGTATGATGAGATCTCCTTGACGGGACCTTTCAAAATGATCACCAATGAGCGCGAACAGGTGTTGTATCCCGAAGATTTGGGATTATCTACCCATAAACCGGAAGATTTGTCAGGGGGAGATACCGTAGAAGCATCAGCCAAGATATTCATGGATATTCTGAAAGGGAAAGGAACCAAAGCACAGAATGAAGTCGTGATTGCCAATGCCGGTATGGCTATCTTTTGCGGCAACAAGCAACTCAGTTTGGAAGAAAGCATGGCAGCTGCCAGAACTTCGTTAGAGTCGGGAAAAGCACTGCATACTTTTCAACGCTTGGTGAACAGTTAAAGCCTTAGCCAAGGGTGGTTCAGGCCTGCTCTTTTAAAGATTCAACTGATTGAGTGATTGCACTGCATAGTCTGCTGCCCGTGCCGTCAGTGCCATATAGGTGAGTGAAGGGTTTTGGGTAGCGGTAGAAGTCATACAGGCTCCATCGGTCACGAACACGTTTTTGCAGGCATGCAACTGATTCCATTCATTGAGCAAGGAGGTTTTGGGGTCTTTTCCCATTCTCACGCCACCCATTTCATGAATATCCGAACCGGGGGCCGCATGAGAATCTCTTGCTTCTATGTTGATGAATCCGGCTTTATCCAGCATCTCCGATAGTTGTTCCATGTAATCCTTCACCATGAGGTCATCGTTTTCATCCCAGTCTGCCGAAATGCGGAGCTGGGGAATGCCATAAGGGTCTTTCTTTTCCGGATCCAGGGTCACCTGGTTTTGTTCTTTGGGAATCACTTCTCCCATCATCCAGGCACTTACATGCCAGTTGCCCAACGATCTATCCAGCAGGTTCTTTTTCAGGGTTTCCCCGATGCCATCGCTGTTGGCATTGAAGGCGCGTTTGCCGCCAAAACCCGTGGCATATCCTCGCAGAAACTGGGTTTCCTGTTTGTAGAGATTCCGGAAACGAGGGATATAAGCATGATTGGGTGATCTTCCATGCGTGGTTTTATCCTTGAATCCCTCGTGTTCGGCGGAGATACGCCCGCGGTAGTTGTGCCAGGCAATGTATTTTCCTAAAAGTCCGTGGTCGTTGCCCAGACCCTGGGGGAAACGATGAGAGGTAGAGTGCAGCAAGATCAGGTTGGTATTCAGGGCAGAAGCATTGACAAAGATAAGGCGTGCATGGAATTCTAGCATCTCCTTGGTGTTGGCATCAATCACTCTCACACCCGATGCCCGATTCTTTTGTTCATCATATATGATAGAATGTACGACAGCATGAGGCCGTAAAGTCATATTGCCTGTCTTGGCAGCCCAGGGCAGTGTGGAAGCATTACTACTGAAATACCCACCCAGGGGGCAACCTCTGGAACATAGGGTGCGGTGCATACATTTGGCTCGGCCTTGTGCCTGATGAATGGGTTGAGGCTGCGTGATATGGGCACAACGTCCCTGAATCAGGTGGCGATCCTGATAGTGTAAAGCGATCTGACGCTGAAAATGTTCTTCTATACAACTCAGCGCTGTGGCCGGTAAAAATTCTCCATCGGGTAATGCAGGAAGGTTGTCTTTATTACCTGAAATACCGGCGAATTTCTCCACATGGCTGTACCAGGGGGCTAGATCCTGATATCGGATCGGCCAGTCGACGGCAAAACCGTCACGGGCAGGCCCTTCAAAGTCGAGATCGCTCCACCGTTGGGTTTGCCTTGCCCATAAGAGGGATTTTCCTCCTACCTGGTAGCCACGCCTCCAGGTAAAAGGTTTCTCCTGCACAAAGGGCTGTTCTCCTTCTTTCACATAAAAGTGCATCGTAGCCGGGTCAACTCTTCTGCTGCCATATTCTTCACTGATCTTCAGGGGCACTCGCCCCCGATAGGCAAATTCCCAGGGGCGCAGGTTGGCCGTAGGATAATCTTTGATATGCTCCACATTCCGGCCACGTTCGAGTACGAGTGTTTTCAGTCCTTTCTCACAAAGTTCTTTGGCGGCCCAGCCCCCACTAATGCCAGACCCAATGACGATAGCATCGTATGTCATCTTTTGCTTTGCATCAATCATGAAATTTGCCATAATCAGCGTGTGTTTTGCGCAATATTGGGCACACAGCCATAAAAATGACCGGGTGCCATAGAGAAATCAGTGAAGTTGGTAAGCACGTACTCAGAAGTGGTGTAACCCAGAATGGTAAGTTCTTTTACCAGCTCATAAAAGTCTTTTTGTGATGCCTCTTCGGATTGTTCCATTTGGAGAAGTAGCTGGGTACGATGGGTGGCCCCACAGGCTACAAATGATTTTCCATAGATTTCCTTAGCCATTTGTTGCAGATGATCCAACCCGGCCACAAAGCTTTCCTTGACGGCTGGCTCATAGCAGTCGGCCACAATCTTTTGAATGAGCATAGGTAGCTGAAGGTCTTTTCCCCCGAGTGTATCAGTTGCCGGGATGATGGTTTCTACCAATTCTGCCAGTAGCTTTTCCTGTTTGCCCGATAAATCCAGAGGGCCTCTATGAATAAGATCGCAAGCGGGAAGCACCATCAGACTACCAGCCACGGTCACTAAACTTTTGAGGGCTATTCGTCTTTCCATGGTTTCTGTTTATGTAGGCTATATGTCAGTAGTTGACTGCAACAATATATTTATTTTACCTGACTATTTCTATTTGATGATGGAATAATCTTATGAGGGAAATCATGTGCATTCACGAAGATATCTAAAGTTGTTATCACGCTTCTTTCAAGCTATCTTTTGCTTTTTAAAGGAAGCATCCTTATGCGGCACTCCAGAAACAAGCAGTAACATGATAATGGTAGTCGCATGAGATCTCCTGTTTAATAGCTCCCACACTCAGGGTTTACTAACATGACAGAGAAACGATGATGTATTGGTTAACGCATGAACTGGCATTTCCTCCGGTAGAGGAAGCGGAAGAATGGGGGGGATTGGCTTTAGGAGGAGATTTGTCTCCTGAAAGATTACTGCTGGCGTATGCCTCCGGAATATTTCCCTGGTATGAAGAAGGGCAGCCTATTATCTGGCATGCACCGCATCCCCGGTTTGTCCTGTTTCCGGAGAAACTCAAAGTATCCAAAAGTATGCGTCCCGTGCTGAACCAGTCTGTGTTTGACATTGCTTATGATCAGGATTTTAATGGGGTCATTCGTCAGTGCCAGCAAACCAAAAGAAAAGGGCAGCGGGGAACCTGGATTACGGAAGAGATGGTAGAAGCCTATAGCCGCCTTCACTCATTGGGTTTTGCTCATTCTGTAGAAGTACGACAGCAAGGCCGGCTGGTGGGTGGATTGTATGGTATTTCCCTGGGCAGTATCTTTTTTGGAGAATCCATGTTCAGCAAGGTGAGTAATGCCTCCAAAGCAGGCTTCATTACCCTGGTCCATGATTTGGTAAAGCGGCATTTTACGCTCATAGACTGTCAGGTCTATACCCCTCATCTGGAAAGTTTAGGTGCTGAAGAAATACCGCGCTCTCAGTATATGAGCCTGCTGGAAAAAGGGCTATCTCATGAAACTTTACAGGGAAACTGGAGAAAACTGTTTATGGATCCTTCGCTGTAGTAGTGGTATTACTTTTTGGGTAAGAAAACTTCAGCCATCATACAGCGGGCACTGCCACCGCCGCAGGTTTCAATGGTATCCAAAGGGCTGTATAGAATATCGGTATGTGTCAGAATTTGTTGCAACTGATCTTCCGTGAGAGATTGATGTGCCTGTTCTGACATGACCAGCCATTTCTTTCCCTGCCCATTGACTACCTGTAGCATATTACCGGCAAAATGGTTGGCCTGTCTTTCGGTAATAAATACAATGTCCATAGGCGCATCCTGTAGTTTCTGAATAACCTTACCCCTTTCCGTTTCATCGCGGATAGCTTCAGCACATAAGATCGCCAGCCCATCTCCTACACTCATCATCACATTGGTATGGTAAATATCGGCGAAGCTGTCTTCCACGGTCTGGGCTGCTTTGAAAACCACAGGCTCATAGCCAAATTCACGACAAAATGCTTCCAGCAGTTCCGGATGGGTACGGGGGGAGGTGCAGGCATAAGCTATTTTATGCTGTCGGTCTAATACCATGCTGCCCGTTCCTTCCAGAAATTTCTCTTCCTGCTCAAAATGAGCATAATCTATTTTCCTGCTGACCTTAAATCCATATTCATGGGTGAGAATCTCTATTATATCGGAGCGTCGCTCCAACCGGCGACTGGGTGCCCACATCGGATAGGTCACCACGGTGCCATCCTCATGAAAAGAAATCCAGTTATTCGGAAAAATGGAATCCGGTGTGTCCTGTTGAGGGGTATCATCGACAACAATCACCTGAACGCCTGCTTGCTGTAATTTCTCTACCAAGGTATTGAATTCTGTCAGCGCTCTCTGCTGAAGGGTAGCGGCATCCACTTCCCCCATTTTTTTTTGATAATAATTATTTTGGGCAGTTTCTGCGTTATACCCAAATTTTACCGGCCGGATCATCAACAGGGTATTGGTCAGTTGTTTTTCTCTGCTTTTCATAGGAGTGATTGCTTAAGGACCATAAGAAAGCACAAGATAATCACCTTGTGCTTAATCAACTACTTAAAAGAATTTTATGATGTTTGTTTACACATAAATCCTACCATTCAAATCTGTTTCTTTAGTGTTGATGGGAAAGTACTCTTCCGGCAATGTAGGGTAAGGTCATAAAAATGAGGGTAATGGCCTGTTCACTTCTGCTTTCTTCCTCTACGGCAGCATAAACTATCTCCAGGGTGTTGTTTTCATGAAAAATACGTCAATTTCTGACATACTCATTGGTAGATCGTCTGCTATCTTTTTGGTGGTTTTCTTTTGTTGTAAGGGTATTTGTAGGTAAATGAACGAGAAATCAGGAGCCATAGAGCAAGCTGAATCAGGGAATCTGGCCCAATCTGTTATCATTTCATGATTTTTCTCACATCTGCCTGTCCGAAGAACATCACCTATATCAAATCATCGTATTTATTATTATTTTTAATGTTAAGAAATTGTTAATAAATCATTACTTTTATGTTAACATTATATGTATTTTAAGACTTAAGAAAAGAGGGGAATTACGATGAAATACTTTTTTACATATCTGGTCGGTATCTTTTTTATCATCAGCCATGCTTTTGCGGTTGTCCAACCCGCTAAGGCTCCTGAGCAGCAAACCTTTAAACCTACGGTATCCGTTGAAATGTTTTCGCTGTTTATGGCGGTGCAGGATACTTTGCCTTCTGATGAAGTAAAGGCCTTTTGGCAGGAAATCAATGGTTTTACTGCCGCCCTTCAACAAAAAAAAGAGAGATATAAAAACGAAGAAGCCTTTTTAAAGCATCTTTTCTATAAAGTGCATCGGAAATATCTGAAAAAATATGGAGGATATACTACCTTCTACGATCTTTTCAATGATGGAAGTTATGACTGCGTGACAGGTACCGCCCTGTATGCATTATTATTAGATGCGTTACAGTGGGAATACCAGATTCGAGAAACGCCATATCATGTATTTTTGGTTGTATACCTGCATGAAAAACAAGACTCCGTACTGTTTGAAGCAACAGACCCTCATGGTTTTGTGACCAACCAAAAATCTATAGAAAAAGCAATGGCGCTGTACCAGCAGCCACCCTCGCAGGAAGTAGAGGAAGCTTCCTTTGATTATCAATTCCGTATTGATGAGCGCATCAGTCTACAAAAATTAGCCGGACTTAGTTATTTTAACCAGGCCGTAGATCATTACAATCATCAGCGCTTACCCAAAGCGATCCAATACTTACAACAGGCCATGGTGCTCTACCCGGCCAGACGCATGGAAGCCTTTCAGTCGCTCCTTCATCAGACAGCCCAAAAACTCAGTTATTCTTATTGATTGTGTTTTACCACCTTAAAAATTAATTACTGTGGAATATTGTATTAAATTTGCAGGCATTTAATATAAGGGCAGGTCAATTTTAATACTATGGATACGCAACATCTTGAACGGTTGGCGCGGAAGCTACAAGGTGAATTACATTGTGATGAAACCCGGCGCATTCTCTATGCGACGGATGCTTCTGCCTACCAGGAAATGCCAATGGCCGTCGCTATTCCTGAAACAGAAGAAGATATCGTTCAGCTGGTACATTTTGCCAACGAGCATCAGGTTTCGCTCATTCCCCGGGCTGCCGGGACTTCTCTGGCCGGGCAGGTGGTAGGGCATGGTATTGTGGTGGATATTTCTCAGAAGTTTACAAACATCCTGGAAGTTAACGAAAGTGAGCAGTGGGTCAGGGTGCAACCCGGCGTCATTCGGGATGACCTGAATGTTTCCCTGAAAGAGTATGGTTTGTTCTTTGCGCCAGAAACTTCCACCGCTAACCGGGCTATGATTGGTGGCATGGTCGGTAACAATTCCTGTGGTTTACATTCTCCTATCTACGGCACCACCCGCGAACATGTCATCGCTGTCAGAGCCATCTTAAGCGACGGAAATGTAACAGAGTTTAAAACCCTTACCCCTGAAGAATTTGAAAATAAGGTCCTGGGGCTTACCGCCGTAAGCCAGCGGGAAATAGATATTTACAAGCAGGTCAAGGAGCGACTTTCCGACCCGGAAGTACAACAGGAAATAAGGGCGCAGTATCCTAAGAAAGAGATCAAAAGGCGCCGGAATACGGGTTACGCCATTGACGTGCTGCTGGAGAGTGAGCTGTTTACAGAAGGTGGAGAGCCTTTTAACATGTGTAAGCTCATTTGCGGATCAGAAGGCTCACTGGCTTTTATCACGGAAATCAAGCTAAACTGCCTGCCCTTACCGCCTAAAGAAACAGGGGTAGCCTGTCTTCATTTCAATTCTATTGATGAATCGCTTCGTGCCAACGTGATTGCTATGAAATATGGTGCTGGCGCTTCCGAACTGATGGACCATCATATCATTGAGCGTACCCGCGCCAATATCGAATACCGGAAGCTCACTTACTTTATTGAAGGTGATCCGAAAGCGGTACTGATGATAGAAGTAGCCCGTGATACCCGTCAGGAGGTGGATGCTATTCTCAGTGCTATGATTGCGGAGATCAAATCCCATCAACTGGGTTATCATTTTCCTGTTCTGTATAATGAAGATGCCAAATCGGCTTGGGATGTACGGAAGGCAGGGTTGGGGCTGCTGGGCAATATTCCAGGGGACAACAAAGCCCAGCCAGTGATTGAAGATACGGCTGTCTCCGTAGAGGATCTTCCGGGCTATATTGCTGAATTCACCCAGACTCTCAAAAAATATGGCTTGTCTTGCGTACATTATGCCCATGCCGGCGACGGTGAACTCCACCTGCGGCCTATCCTGAATCTGAAGACGCAGGCAGGCAATGAGATGTTCCGTACGGTAGCCCAGGAAATTGCTGCTTTGGTAAAAAAATACAGAGGATCGCTGAGCGGAGAGCATGGGGATGGCCGACTGCGGGCTGAGTTTATCCAGTTTATGATTGGCGATAAAAACTATGCGTTAATCAAAGAAGTAAAACGAACCTGGGATCCTAACAATATTTTTAATCCCGGTAAAATTGTGGAGGCACCGCCTATGAACCAGCAGCTGCGTTACATGCCGGGGCATCCCACGCCGGAGATAGAAACTATCTTTGATTTCAGTGAAAATCTGGGAGTACTACGGGCTGCCGAACAGTGTAATGGTTCCGGTGACTGCCGTAAGACAGCCATCAGTGGGGGTACCATGTGTCCCAGTTATATGGCTACCCGCAACGAGAAAGATACCACCCGGGCCAGAGCCAATATCCTGCGCCACTTTCTGACAAATTCCGCGCAACCCAATCGCTTTGCCCATGAGGAGATCAAAGACGTAATGGACTTGTGTTTGTCATGCAAAGGCTGTAAGTCAGAATGCCCTTCCAACGTGGATATTGGCAAGCTGAAAGCAGAATTCCTACAGCATTATTATGATGACAAAGGCATCTCTTTCAGAACAAAAATCATTGCCTATTTTACCCGGCTCACGTCTCTGGCAGCCCTGACACCCAGACTGTACAATTGGGCTGTCACGAACCCGTTGATCAGCAAGCTCATCAAAAGTGTGACTGGTTTTGCGGCGGGCCGCTCCATGCCTTTGCTGCACAAAACCACGCTCCGGCATTGGTACGAAAAGCATCGCCTGCAAAAGCTAGCTGTTCATACCAATGGCTTTATGGATCTTTCTACCAAGGCTCCTTCCCAGGAGCAGACTCCCACGCAGGCGAAGTTTCAGGGAAAAGTGTATTTGTTTTGTGATGAATTTACCAATTACAACGATACGGAAATTGGGATCAAAACAATTCTACTGCTGGAGAGGCTAGGCTATGAAGTGGAAATACCCAAACATATAGAAAGTGGCCGTACTTTCCTTTCCAAAGGACTGATTCGTAAGGCCAAAGAAATAGCGATAAAAAATATTGCGTACCTGAAAGACCTGGTCAGTGAAGAAACGCCAATTATCGGCATCGAGCCGTCTGCCATCCTGACTCTGCGGGATGAATATATAGACCTGACCAGAGGAAAAGAAAAAGAAGATGCCCAGACAATAGCCAAGCATACCTACCTGCTGGATGAGTTCATTGCCCGGGAGATCGACAAAGGACGGATTAAAAAAGAGGCTTTTACCAAAGAAAAGCGACTCATCAAACTCCATGGCCATTGTCACCAAAAAGCACTATCCTCGCTGGTGCCTACTAAAAAAATGCTTTCCTTACCGGAAAACTACGAAGTGCATCTCATCCGATCAGGTTGTTGTGGTATGGCGGGTTCTTTTGGCTATGAAAAGGAGCATTTTGAGGTGTCTATGCGGATAGGAGAGCTGGTACTTTTCCCTGTTGTACGACAGCAGCCGGAAGAGGTGATCATTGCGGCTCCTGGCACCAGCTGCCGGCACCAGATCAAGGATGGCACCGGGCGCATCGCTAAACATACCGCTGAGATATTGTATGAGGCTCTACTGTAAGTGAGCGGGTATACTGGCTGTATCCTGATGGATCAGTAAAAGCCTTCAGGTTATATGCGTTTATGAAGAAGAGTAGCAGTCACCTGTTTCAATATCACTCTTTGTAAGCCAATGCCAACAAGCTTTTGGCTGCCTTAAGCTGGTGGGTGTGTAAAGTATCCTCGTCTACTTCAAATCGGAGAGAGTTATCTTCCAGCACAATAAAACTGATACAGGCTCCCTTTCTGATTAATCCGTCACGTTCGGAAACAATCAGCATGGGCTTGTTCCCTATTTTAGCGGTAACTTCCTCAATGGCCGTACTTTTTCCTTCCGGTAGGAATACAATGTGTGAAAAGTCCATTTGCGCTGCATTTTCTACCTGCTTTACTACAATCTTCCGGCCACCTACGTTTTTCTTTTCTGCCATCAGTATCAGTTCGTCGGTTACTTTGGATTTTCCTATTACCGTGATCACAAAGTCGCCTTCATTGAGTTCGGGAGGCCAGTTAATATATTTGGAAAAGCTGTAGATAAAGATTGAATAAGCTTTGTAATTGGTGATCTGAGCCATACTATAATGGCTCCATATAATCATGTTGAGTATGATTACAATACGAAAAAAGATGGGGCGCATGATAGGGTACATTATTTTTGTTTGAAGGAAAATTCGTAGGAAAGTTTGACAGAAATCTCGCGGCTTTTTCCAGGAATGGGTCCATAATCTCCGTTGTAAGCCTGAACAGTAGGTGTTTTTATATTCAGCAGGTTATAAACGCCCATTCCAAAACTCAAACCATGGGTAAGCAAATGATCGTAGTTTAGAAAAAGATGGATAGTAGTATAAGGATCAAAACGGTTGAGTATAGGTGTTGCCTCACTGTCTACGGCATCATAGCCAAAGCGTTCGCTCACATAAACCCAGGAAGGGCTGAACCAAAGGTTTCTGGCCAGTGCAGCGCTTCCGTTAATGCTGATTTTATGGGCAGGAAAAGCGACAAATAAGTGGGGGTCTTCCGCTACCCGATAAGTCTCTACAGTATGTTTCCGGTCGGCCTGATAAAAAGAGTAGCTGGCATTGGCATACCAGTGAGAACGTTTTACCTTATAAATGACTTCTATCCCCTGTGTACCTGTGCGCTGATAATTATCGTAAGCTTCTAAATAGCCGCCATCGTCCAGATCCATATAGCTGTAAATAATCACGTCGTTGGTGTGGATGCGGTAAGCATTAAAAGCCAGCAGCATATCTTTTGTGAATTGGTAACCCAGTTCCAGTTCGGCCGTGCTGGATTTTTCCGGACGAATATTCTCGTTTAAGTTGATATTTTCTATCCCTGGTGCCCGGTAGGAATGGCTGTAGAGCGCTTTAAAGTGAAACTGGTTGATTCTTTTGGTCAGGGCCAGACGAGGCACAAAAGCAGCCCCGAAGGCATTGTGTTTGTCGTACCGGAAACCCAATGTTACATTGGCCCAGGGGTGTTTCATCAGGCCTTGTCCGAAGAAGGCAAGGTTATGGTATCCAACCGAAGCTATTCCTTCTCCAAAGTTATCATCGTCTTGCAGGCTGTGTGCCCGGTCATGAAAATACTCAACACCAGTAATCAGGTTGATCCGGCGGGTGAAATCATAAGAAGCCGTGATATTGGTTTTCATTCGCTGCGCTCTCACCTGGTAATCATAGGTGGCGGAGGTATCTGTAACGGTCTGGCGAGACCAGGGTACCTGAGAAGTGTAGTAAACAGAGGGCGCGACTATCAGTTTTTTGCCGATCGCAATTTCATCTTTAGCTGACACATACCAGTGATTGTACCTGACCAGAAATTCCGGGCCCTGTTGCTGAAACTGATCCCAGCTTCCTCTGATCTGCATATCTTTGTAGGACAGACCGACACTGGCGTTGTTCGCCTCAGACATAGAGTAATCTTTCAGGCTCACAGGGTCATTGTCCTGGTAAATATCCTGATATAGCTGATCGCTGATGATACGTGCTCCGCGAAAAACAGAAGCATCCATATGCCAGTCTTTGTTAATTTGTTTGCCCAGGGTCAGGCTTCCGTTTTTCTGTCCGGGAACACCAGGCAGAAAACCATAATTTCCTGATGCCTGTACTCCGTCAAAGCTACTATTACCTTTAGTGATAATATTGATTACACCATATTCTGCCGTACCGCCATAGATGGCTGAACCCGGGCCACGGATGATCTCAATCCGCTGGATCTGGTCTACCGGAAATTTATTGCCAAAAGGAACCGTCTGATAGCACAGTTCATTGTATTCATGTCCGTCTACCATCACCAGCACCTTGCCTTCATTCGCCCAGTTGCCTCTCAGACCAATACCTACCATAAAATCCACATCCATGGCAAATTCAAATCCTGGCACCAGCCGGAGTACATCTATCAGATCGCGGGCACCCATATGTTTGATTTCCTCCGCTGAGATGACACTGACGATACCGGGTGTTTCCCGTGAGGAAAGTTTCTTTCTGGAGGAGGCAGCCACATTTTCATTGAGCATTTTTTGCAGGGCACTGGCTTCCGTTTCAGCTTTGAGGTGGATAAGGTCCTCAATAGCAATATCCTCTGATTCGGTGGGATCTTCCTGTTGACTAAAAACAGGAACAGCACTAAGGAGCAGCATACCTGCCCATAGCAGGTAGAAGGTGAATGGCTTCATGCTTAGAGTAAACTTGATGCGGCAGGCAAAATTAACAGACTCTTCAAATTAAAAAGTCAATTAGTTTTTCCCTCATTACTGGCGTATGTTAGATATACATTTTTACAGTTTATTGCAGGCGTTCCCTTGCCTTATGGCTGGGTTAGTTACATGGATGAGAAGAAACAAGAGATGAGAATATCACAAAGGGAATGGATACAATCTGCCAAGGCAAACAGGTCTTATCCTTCAACCAGCCTTGCATTAATAATGAACAGGGTTTTTAGGAGTAAACATAAGCCTGAGGACTACTGACACCCTATAGCGTATACACCGGGTACAAAAGGGAAAACCACCCAAGGTTTTTGGTGAGAGTTCTCTCTTCCACATACTCTATTTTCGCTGAGAATAGTATAGTGTACGGATAATCCTACATGTGTAGGGCATAAGAAGTCCCGGGTCGCCTGGAATAAGGATAGCATCCCTTCAGGTAAAAGCCGATACAGAGAGAAAATTTTCTAAGAACTACCGGATGATCTCAAAGCTGACATGATCCCCCTCCTTAATGTTATGGGTAGTAGTATAACCCCCATTCACTTCCACTACATACTGCGCTTCCTTGTAAGATGGGATAGACTGGGTGGAGTAAGGCATCACGGACTTATAGATCATCACAATTTCCTTGTCTGTTCCTATGTACATGATATCCAAAGGAATTTTGGTGTTCTTCATCCAGAACGAACGAGGTTTGGCTTCCTTAAAGATAAAAAGCATGCCGGCAGAATCTGCCATCTGGCTTCTGTTCATCAAGCCCTGTTCTCTTTCCTGCTCATTGTCGGCTACTTCAATCGCTATGCGTGTGATGGTATCCTGGCTATCCTGATTTAAAAAGTAAAGGGTCCCTTCTTTTTTGAAAGCGGGTTCTTCCGCGGAAGTCTTCATCGCTGGTGATGAAGGTGGGGTTTCTTCTTCATGAGTTAACCAATAAATACCGCCACCAATCAAAGCTACTATGAAGGCGACCAACAGTAGTTTTCTGGCTGAAGAGAATTTGCTGATTTTATCTTCCGGATTAGGATGTATTTTTTTCTGTTCACTCATTGTAGTTGCCGAGATATTTTAAAATTGGCTTAATAATTTAATATGATAGTTTTTTGACTGTAAGACTCATTATCCGGGAAAATAGTTTCCCAGGTAAACAATGAAAACTTGAATTTTCTTTATAACACCTTTTCATAACTTTTTGCTTACGGTGGCAAAGAAAAAGTATTTTTAAATTACTTTTACTTTCAATAACTTGACTTACACAAACTTTTTGATGTTTTATGAGTGAAAACGAAGAAAATAACCACAAGAATTTTATTGAGGAAATTGTTGAGCAAGATTTAGCACAAGGAAAAAATGAGGGTGTTATCCAAACCCGCTTCCCCCCGGAGCCCAACGGCTACCTGCATATTGGGCATGCCAAGTCTATCTGCCTGAACTTCGGGCTGGCTTTGGAATATGGCGGGAAGACAAATCTTCGTTTTGATGATACCAATCCGGTCACTGAAGATGTAGAATATGTGGAGTCTATCAAAAATGATATCCGCTGGCTGGGTTTCGATTGGGAAGACCGTGAGTTTTATGCGTCAGACTATTTTGAGAAGCTGTATGAATATGCGGTTCAGTTGGTGAAGGATGGCAAAGCCTATGTAGACGACTCTCCCCTGGAAGAAATCCGGCGGATGCGGGGCGTGCCTACCGAACCGGGAGAAGAAAGTCCTTACCGGGATCGCTCGGTAGAAGAAAATCTGGATTTACTGGAAAGGATGCGGGAGGGAGAATTTCCGGAAGGTGCCCGGGTGCTAAGAGCTAAGATTGATATGGCGTCTCCCAATATGCAGTTGCGCGATCCCGTCATGTATCGCATCTTACACAAAGAACATCATCGGACCGGCGATGCGTGGTGCATTTACCCTACCTATGACTGGGCACATGGGCAAAGCGATGCCATTGAGGGCATTACCCACTCCATCTGTACGCTGGAGTTTGAAGTCCATCGCCCTTTGTACGATTGGTTTCTGGACCAGATCGGCACCTTTGATGCCAGCGTGCTACAACCCCGCCCAAGGCAGATAGAATTTGCCCGGCTCAACCTGAGTTATACTGTGATGAGCAAGCGCAAATTGCTGGAGTTGGTAGAAGGAGATTTTGTCAGTGGATGGGACGATCCCCGTTTGCCTACCATTCTGGGCATGCGGCGTCGGGGTTATACCGCTTCCGGCATCCGTAACTTTGCCGAACGGGTAGGTGTTGCCAAGCGTGACAATGTCATCGACCTGAGCTTTCTGGAATACTGCATCCGGGAAGATCTGAATAAGACTGCCCCTCGTGTGATGGGTGTGTTGGATCCGGTAAAGCTGATCATCACCAATTATCCGGAAGGCCAGAGGGAAGACCTCTCCATAGAAAACAACCCGGAAGATCCTGCCAGCGGAAGCCGGTCAGTACCTTTCTCCAGAGAACTCTACATCGAGCAGGATGATTTTATGGAAGATCCTCCTAAAAAATATTTTCGCTTGGGACCGGGAGGCGAGGTACGGCTCAAAGGTGCTTACATCATTACCTGTACTGATTTTAAAAAAGATCCGGATACCGGAAAAATAACAGAGATTTATGCTACCTACGACCCTCATACAAAAAGTGGAGAAGATACCAGCGGCAAGAAAGTGAAGGGCACTATTCATTGGGTTTCTCTACCCCATGCGTTGCCGGTAGAAGTAAGGTTGTATGATCGGCTGTTTACTGATCCCGATCCTGCCGGACACAAAGATCAGGATTTTAAGAGGTTTCTGAATCCTGAATCTCTTAATGTAATAGAGAAAGCGTATGTGGAGCCTAGCCTGAAACAAGCCAAACCTCTGGAGAATTTTCAGTTTATGCGGAAAGGGTATTATTGCCTGGATCCGGATTCTACAGAAGACAGACTGATCTTCAACCAGACAGTTACCCTGCGGGATACCTGGGCGAAAATCCAGCAAAAATAAACAGAAGTTCTTGTATGAAAACTACGCATCACTGGAGAAAGGCTATAGGCATAGTTATGCTTTTTCTCTCCTTCTGGTATACTTCTTTTAGTCAATCAGAAAATACCGACAAGTTTGCCGTGATCGCCTATTATACTGGAGATCCGGCTACTGTAGCCCCGGAGGTCGCTGACAAGCTGACGCACATTATCTTTAGCTTTTTGCATCTGAAGGGTAATCGCCTGACCCTGGATGATGCCAAAGACAGTCTTTCGTTGACTTATCTGGTTTCCCTGAAAGAAAAGCATCCTGCGCTGAAAGTCATGCTGTCATTAGGTGGATGGGGTGGCTGCGAAACCTGTTCGGAGGTGTTTGCCACCTCCCAGGGAAGAAAAGAATTTGCCGCCTCGGTCAAAGACCTTTGTCTCCGTTTGAAGACCGATGGTATTGACTTGGATTGGGAGTATCCGGCCATTGAAGGATTTCCGGGACATGCTTTTATGCCGGAAGATAGAGAAAACTTCACTGCACTGGTGAAAGAACTCAGAAAGACACTGGGGAAAAATTACGAAATCAGTTTTGCCGCCGGAGGATTTAATGCCTTTTTACAGGATGCTGTGGAGTGGAAAAAGATTATGCCCTTACTGGACAGGGTCAATCTGATGAGTTATGACCTGGTCAACGGAAACAGCGTAGTGACAGGCCATCATACGCCGCTGTATTCTACGGCATCACAGATAGAGTCTACCGACAATGCGATCCGGTTTCTGGATTCTCTGGGCGTGCCTCGGGAAAAAATTGTCATTGGCGCCGCTTTTTATGCCAGGGTATGGGAGCACGTTAAAAACCAAAACAGCGGTCTGTATCAGTCAGGAAAATTTAAGCAGGGGGTTCCTTACAACCGCTGGGAAGCATTTCTGGAAGAATACCCCGGGTTCACGTACTATTGGGACTCTGTGGCCCAGGCTCCGTATCAGTATAATGCCAATCAACAGTTGTTTGCCACCTATGATGATAAAGTTTCTATCGCTGCCAAGACCCGGTATGCGCTCCAGCAAAATTTGGGTGGTATCATGTTCTGGCAGTTGGGAGGCGATCAGCATGGAAAAGGATTACTCAACGAGATAGACCAGGTGAAACAAGCGCATCAGGAATAAATGATGATGCCTGGTGAGGCTTTCTTACGCTTTCAGTGCACCCATGCCCAACCATAAAGCATATGCTATCAGTGTTTTAATGATTCGCCTGGCTTTTGGGTTCAGGTTGCTCTACGGTACCTTCGACAATGTGGTAAGCTGGGAAAGAATGCTGGAGTTCAGGGATTTTCTGGCTGCCAACGGGTTTCCGTTTCCCTTATTCTGTGCTGTGGTTTCTGTCTACTGTCAGTTTCTCTCCGGCATAAGCTGGATCATGGGTTTCCTGGTGAAATACACCAGTCTGCTGATGATCATTAACTTTGTGGTAGCCATTGTCGGTGTGCATATACTGCATCGCGATACTTATTTGGCTACTGCCCCTGCCATCCATCTGCTTATTATATCTATCTTTTTATGGCTGTGTGGCCCAGGTGCCTTCTCTTTGGATGAAAGAAAAAAATATAATGCCTGGCGGTAATCCCATGCTATTCCTAAGATGCTGTCTGCTTTCATCCCATGCTCATCGAGTGGTTCTGACAGTTTCAGTCCCTGAAAATTTAATGTATATTCAACATTTTGATCTTTTCTACTCTGATAAATTTTAGCTTATTTGTCAGAGACTTTTATTGAGATTATGCATAGGGTTACAAAATTTTTTTCAAGGCTGTTCCATGAAATTTCTGAAGGGCTCCGGCATCTGACTCGTCATGAACTCATGGTTATTGCAGGCACTGTCATAGGGGTAGCTGCCATTATCTGGTTGTCGGTGTCCATGGCCGAAGAAGAGTTTGACATCAGCGAAAAGGTAGATCCCGCTTTCGCTGCCTACGTTTCAGGCTACACCGCAGGAGTGATCTCCACAGAATCTTCTGTCCAGATCAGATTGACACAACCTGTCATCGATTCAGCCCAGGTAGGGCAGGAAGCGCCCGGAAATCTTTTTAAGTTTGATCCCGCTACATCGGGAAAAGCCTATTGGAAAGATCAGCAAACCATTGAGTTTTTACCCGACAATGCCCTGCGACCCGGCACACTCTACGAAGTAAGGTTTGCCCTGGATGAAGTGATGGAAGTATCTGGCGACCTGGAAAATTTTGATTTCTCCCTGCTCACCATGGAGCAGAATTACGATGTGGAGCTGGCAGGTCTTGTCAGTTATGATACAGCAGCCCTTTCTATGCATAAATTGATGGGCACTGTGCTTACCGCAGACTTTGCCCAGGCTTCCGTCATAGAAGATATGCTGCATGCGGAGCAGGAAGGGAATCCTTTACCGATCACCTGGGATCATCAGGATAGCCATATCCATCATTTTTCCGTAGAAAACATCGCCAGAAAAGACAGCACGGTTCAGGTGTTGCTTACCAGTCGGGGAGCCCCCATCAATGTGAATAAATCCAAAGAATTTACCGTAGAGGTTCCGCCATTAGGCACCTTCACCCTCTTGAGTACCAAAACCAGAGAGGAACCGGAGCAATATGTAGAACTTCGTTTTTCAGACCCGCTGCAGGAAAACCAATCGTTAGAAGGTCTTATTCAACTGGGAAATGAAAAAAGTGAGCTGAAGTTTATTGTAGATAATAATGTCATTCAGGTATACCCGGCCAGTCGCCTCAGCGGGCCAGCCACCGTCACCATCCATGAAGGAATCCGGAATATTGAAGGCGAAAAGCTGGATAAAGACACAGAAGCAGATATCAACTTTGAAGCCGTCAAACCCGCCGTCAGGTTGGTCCACAAAGGCGTTATCCTGCCCAGCACCGATGGGTTGGTATTACCTTTTGAGGCGGTGGGGCTGAAAGCTGTAGACGTGACAGTGGTAAAAGTGTTTGAAGAAAACATGGCCCAGTTTCTTCAGGTAAACCCCTATGACGGTGCTCAGGAATTGCGGAGAGTCGGGCGTCCGGTGGCCCAGCAGCCTATCCCTTTGAATGCTTCAGGCGTGACCGATTTGCATAAATGGAATCGTTTTACGCTGGATTTGAGTAACATCATGGAAACGGATCCGGGTGCTATGTATCAGGTCAATATCAGCTTCCGGAAAAGTCAGTCGGTCTATGCCTGTGTGGGCGATGCTTCTCAGGAGCCCGACGAGATGGAAGACTTTGATATAGCAGAAAACTGGGACGATCCTGCCAAAATGTATTGGGATGCATATAGTGATTACTATTATGCGCCGGATTTTGACTGGGAGCAACGGGAAAATCCCTGTGCTGCTTCTTACTATGGGTATTTCAGAAGCGCCCAAAAGAATCTGATTGCTTCTGATTTAGGGATCATTGCCCAGAGAGGGCAGCAGGATGAACTGCAGGTGATTGTCACTGATTTGCTAAGTACCAGCCCTAAATTTGGTGTTAAGGTTCGCATACTGGATTTCCAGCACAGAGAACTCGCCAACGGCACCACCGATGCTAATGGTAAACTGACAGTCCCTTTAGATCATAATCCTTTTCTTCTGGTAGCAGAAGTGGGAGCCCAGCGCGGATATCTGAGATTAGACGACGGCAACGCCTTGCCTGTGAGTCATTTTGATGTGTCAGGGCAGGAAGTAAAAAGCGGATTGAAAGGATTTATCTATGGAGACCGGGGTGTATGGCGTCCGGGAGATTCTCTGCATCTCAATTTTATCCTGGAAGATCAGGCGCAAACTTTACCGGAGCACCATCCGGTCATCTTCGAACTGAAAAACCCACGGGGACAGGTAACACAACACATAGTCAGGAATACGCCGGTGGGCAGTATCTACAATTTTAGTACGGCTACTGAAGCGGATGCCCTGACAGGCCGATGGTTGGCCAGTGTGCAGGTGGGGGGAGCCACTTTTACCAAAGAAATCAACATAGAAACGATCAAACCCAACCGGCTGAAGATAGACCTGGATTTCGGCACCGATCAATTGACAGCACAAGATAAAAGCGTAACGGGTACGTTGGATGTATCCTGGTTGAGTGGCGCCACAGCACGGAATCTCAAAGCACAGTACGACCTGATCCTGACCCAAGGAAACACTACCTTCGAAGACTATCCGGATTATGTGTTTGAAGATGAAGCCCGAACCTTTGAAGTTGAAAGGAAAGAAGTATTCAACGGACAGCTCAACGAAGTAGGAGAGGTCAGTTTTCCCGTAAATCTGTCTATAGGTTCCCAGGTGCCGGGTGTGTTGAATGCCATTTTTACAGGTAAAGTCTTTGAAGGAGGAGGCAACTTCAGCACCGACCAGGTGAGCTTACCCTATTATCCTTACACAGCCTTTGTAGGGTTACAAGTGCCGGAAGGCGAGGGGATACAGGGCGCTTTACTCACCGGAGAGTCTCATGCTGTCAACATTGTTACGGTGGATGCAGAAGGCAAACTGATGACAGACCGTACCGTGGAAGCTGAGCTCTATCAACTGGACTGGCGCTGGTGGTGGGATGAGTCGGACAATAATATTTCCAATTACCTTGGCAGTGAAGACCGGAAACCTGTCTCTCAGGAAGAAATTCGTTTGGCAGAGGGAAAAGGAAAATGGACTTTTTCAGTGGATGAACAAGCCTGGGGGCGGTATTATCTGCGCGTCTGCGATCCTGCTTCCGGCCATTGCGCCGGGCAGGTGATTTATCTGGACTGGCCAGGGTATGCCGGCCGTGATGATCGTCAGGATCCGAAAGCGGCAACCATGTTGAGCTTTTCTGCCGGTAAGGAAACTTATCAGGTAGGCGAAGAAGCCACTATCCATATACCCGGAGGCAGACAGGGGAGAGCCCTGGTCAGCCTGGAAGATGGTAATCAGGTGCTGGAAAGTCACTGGGTAGTATTGGAAGAACAAGGAGAAACCGCCTTTACATTTGAAGTAACGGAAGCCATGGCACCGAACATCTATGTGCATGTGACTTTACTCCAGCCCCATGCTCAGACAACCAATGATCTGCCTATCCGCCTGTATGGCATCATTCCACTAGCTATAGAAGATCCGGGTACTGTGCTGGAACCACTCATTACCCTGCCGGAAAAAATAGCCCCTGAAGCCAAAGTGACCATCAAAGTATCCGAAAAAAATGAGAAGCCTATGGCCTATACGCTGGCCATGGTAGATGAAGGGCTCCTGGATATTACTGATTTTAAAACCCCCGAACCTCATGAGTACTTTTACGCACGCGAAGCGTTGGGGGTAAAAACATGGGATCTGTACGATTATGTGATAGGCGCTTATGGCGGAGACCTCGAAAGATTGTTGTCTGTGGGCGGAGGAGAAACTGGAGAAATTTCCGGCCAGCAGAGTGCCAACCGTTTTAAGCCTGTCGTAAAGTTCATGGGACCCTTTTTTCTGGAGGAAGGAGAAGAGGATGTGCTTACCTTCACCATGCCGAATTATGTGGGAGCTGTTCGCACCATGGTGGTGGCCGCTCATGAAGGGGCTTATGGAAAGGCAGAGGTGTCTACGAAGGTGAGCCAGCCGCTGATGGTCTTGGGTACTTTACCCAGGGTGTTGAGTCCTCAGGAAAGCGTGCTGTTGCCGGTAGATGTCTTTGTTATGGAAAATTCTGTCAGAAATGTAAGGGTAGGGGTCAGTACCAATGCGCTGTTGACAGTAGCAGGAAAGAGCAGCGAAGAAATGTTTTTTGAAAACACCGGCGACAGAGTGGTTAATTTTAATGTAAAAGTTCCGAATCAAACCGGTGTGGGCACTGTGCAGATCAACGCTGCTGCCGGGCGGGAGCGGGCTGCCTATGCCATTGAAATTGGCATCCGGAATCCTAACCCACCCCAGGTAGATGCGATCAGCACGTTGATAGAGCCTGGAGAAAGCTGGAATGCCGGTTTCACGCCCATCGGGATGCCGGGCACCCGTAGTGCTGTGCTGGAAATTTCCAGTATTCCGCCCTTAAACCTGAATGGCAGGCTGCCCTACCTGATCAACTACCCGCATGGATGTGTGGAGCAGGTTGTTTCCGCTGCCTTTCCGCAGCTTTTTCTGACTAACATCGCTCCCTTATCGGAAGAAGAAAAGAACCGGATAGAAAACCATGTGAAGGCAGCCCTCAAACGACTTGGCGCTTTTCAAACCAATGAAGGCGCTTTCGCCTACTGGCCCGGCAGCAATGATGCCGATGAGTGGGCTACCAGCTATGCCGGTCATTTTATGCTGAAGGCCCGGGAAGCTGGCTATGAAGTTTCCAACGGTTTGCTGCAGGCTTGGCGCAGCTATCAGGCAAGAAGAGCGGTTCGGTGGGGACGCAGTACGGGTTATATCCGGGATGACCTGATACAGGCCTACCGGCTGTATACATTGGCGCTGGCCGGCGATGCCGAACAAGGTGCTATGAATCGCATGCGGGAAAAAAGTGGTTTAACCTTACCGGCCCAGTGGCGTTTAGCAGCTGCCTATGCCCTGATAGGGCAACAGGAAGTGGCGGAAAATATCATAGCAGGGCTGGAAGAAGAGGTGCCCGCTTACAAAGAAACCTATGGCACCTATGGCTCCGACCTGAGAGATGAAGCGATGATTCTGGAAACACTGGCGCTGCTGCAGCGTCGGGAGCAGGGGCTCACCCTGTTCCGGCAAATTTCTTCGGCCTTGAGTAATGAAAACCGTTGGCTGAGTACGCAAACAACAGCCTATTGTCTGATAGCGGCTGCCGAATTTATGAAAGGAAAACCTTTCAGTGGAAACATTAATGCCAGCTATGCCTTTCATAACCAGAGCGCAGTCAACGTGCAATCTGAGTTGTCTGTGGTACAGCGTGAAATTCCTTTGTCTGAAGATAACAGGCAAAGGGTGCAGGTCACCAATCAGGGAGAAGGTGAGCTTTATACGCGCATTGTACTAAGAGGGACACCCCCTATAGGAGAAGAAAGAGCCAAAGAGAACGGGCTCCGGCTACAGGTAGTGTACAAAGGGACGGATGGAACAGTCATCAATCCAGCCAGCCTGCCCCAGGGCACTGATTTCGTGGCTGAGGTAACGATATACAATCCTGGGCTGCAGGGCGATTATCGTCAGTTGGCCCTTACGCAAATTATTCCCAGTGGCTGGGAAATCATCAATACCCGTTTGCAGAATCTGGATCAGTTTTTTGCCCAGGACGTGCCTGCCTATCAGGATATTCGTGACGACCGGGTATATACTTATTTTGATCTGGCAGCCAATGAGCGTAAAACTTTTAAAGTCCTGTTAAACGCTACTTATGCCGGTCATTTCTACCAGCCTGCTATCGATTGTGAGGCTATGTATGACAACACCATCAATGCCAGCACAAGCGGTCAATGGATAGATGTGGTGCAGCCTGAATGAAGGGATTTTACAAGAGCACTGGTTATTTCTGCATTGAACAGTAAAATGCTAAGATGTACATTTATTCTAGGTTTAAATATGGCTATGTTAATAGCCTGTAACTTATTTAAATTACGTTAAGCTATAGCTAACATGGAAAATCTGGAAGGTATCAGGCAAAAGCTTCAGAGGCATAAAAAGTATCTTATTGAGAAATATCATCTGAAGTCTATGGGTATTTTTGGATCATTTTCTCGAAATGAACAAACGGAAAACAGTGATATAGATATTCTGGTAGCCTTTGATCAACCCATAGGTATTGAGTTTATAGACCTGGCAGAAGAACTTGAGGTAATACTCAATCATAAAGTAGATTTGATTTCTAGAAAAGCCCTTAAGCCCGGTTATTTAGAAGTTATACACCAGGAAATTGCTGGGGTCTGGAATTAACTACATCGTTCGCAGCCGCTCTGCGGCTTCCTTTAGCTTTTGTTCCAGTTCTTTGCGTTCCTTCTCATTCTCACGGATCATCTTTTGTAGCCGCCGGAGTTCACTCTCGGGTTTCAGCTTCAGAATACGCCGGATAAAATCTACGAATACGAGTCCCTGTCGGGTTTTGGTGATCACACCCCGCAGTTTGAAAGAACGGGTGGCGTACTTCAGCCGGGCAATTTGTGAAAAGCGGAAAGTCCGTAAAAAGGAGACAAAAGGCAGCAGGATAATCAGCAGATCTATCCAGTTTTTTTTGCAGTATTTCAGTTTCTCATTCGTAACGGAGATCATCAGCAGAAATTCAAAGGTGAAGGCCGTCCAGATGATGGTCTGTATGGTTTCCAGCATCAGATCCACATTCAGGTTAGGCCATTCTTCCTTTACCTCATCCATAAACTTCCACTCAATGATGAGTACCGGAACAATGAGTAGCGCAATCAAGATCATGGGCAGAATAAACCGTTTTTTCAGCTCAGTAAACAGCCCTTCCGTCACCAAAGACCAATGCCAGAAAGGGAGCCAGATGTATTGCCCCGATACAATGTCACGGGAACCAATCCGGAAAGGAGGAAACACCAGGATCAGCATGCGGAAGTAAAATTCCCTGCGGTTGACTTTTTCTGAGGAACGGAATTTGAGAAACAGCAAGGTGAGAAAATCTCCTATGAAGAATAAATAACCTATGCCTAATAGCCAGTACAATGCGGAAAGATTCCGGGTAAAAACAGGAGACAAATCTTCTTCAGTAATGGCCGTAATCCAAGCGCCTGTCACAATCAGCATGAAGGCAGATAAATAAAACATAGGACGAGCCGCGCCGGCGTCATAACGGGACAAAGCCGACTGCCGGGGTACTGTCAGGTGGGTTTGCAGGCTATGGTCTTCTTTTTCTTCTGCCAGCAACACCTCTCTGACGGCCTCATACGCTAGCAGGCTTTGATAGGTGTCAGCCTCTTCTATCACCTTTTCCAATCTTTTCAGCACAAAAGGATGCTGTATATTTTCTATCTTTTGAATAATTTGTCTTTTTTTATCTTCGTGATCCTCCGTCATCATAGATTTGTTCATGTTACAAAAGTAAGAACTTCACATATCTTGTGCCTTCGTAAAGTGAGGTTTAGTTGTGTTTGTTTATGAAAATAAAATGGCTCATCGGCTTTCTTTTATTACTGTTTGGGAGTATGGGGTATTATTTTTCTCTTCCTGATCCTTTATTCAAGGTATCTTATGCTACCATTGTAGAAGATAAACAGGGAAATCTGTTGAGTGCCAGCATTGCCAGCGACGGACAATGGCGTTTTCCCCAGCCTGATTCAGTGCCGGATCAATTCAGAAGCTGTATCACACTTTTTGAAGATGAGTATTTTGACCGGCATCCGGGCGTGAATCCCGTAGCGCTTCTGAGAGCAATTCGCCAGAACTGGCAAGCCGGAAACATCGTCAGCGGAGGTAGCACAATCACGATGCAGGTAGTCCGGCTGGCAAGAGAAGGAAGACCCAGAACGGTGTGGGAAAAACTGATAGAAATTCTGCTGGCCATCCGTTTGGAATTAGCTTATGATAAAGAGGAGATTTTAACACTGTATGCCGCTCACGCTCCCTTTGGAGGCAATGTGGTAGGATTAGAGGCGGCAGCCTGGCGCTATTACGGTCGGGGACCTGAGCAGTTATCCTGGGGAGAAGCGGCCACCCTGGCCGTTTTGCCCAACAGCCCTGCCCTGATTTATCCGGGAAAGAATCAGGAATTTCTGAGGATCAAGCGAAATCGGCTGTTGGATAAGTTGTATGACCGCGGTATCATTGATGCGCTCACCTGCAGGCTGGCCCAGGGTGAGCCGCTGCCCGGAAAGCCTATGGCGTTGCCTGCTTTGGCTCCTCATTTGCTAACCCGCATACGAAAAGAGGGGTTATCCGGACGAAGAATACGTTCTACGCTGGACATACACCGGCAGCAGCAGGTCAAAGAGGCCGTTCAGCGCCATTATCAAAGGCTCAAAGGAAATGGTATTTACAATGCGGCCGCGGTGGTGTTAGCCGTAGAAACCGGAGAAGTGATAGCTTATGTAGGAAATACGGAAGGCGGAGGAAAAGAAAGGCATGGTTCGTCAGTAGATATCATCACGGCCAAGAGAAGTACCGGCAGTATCCTCAAACCTTTCCTGTATGCTGCGATGCTCACGGAAGGGTCGCTGCTGCCTTATGCCCTGGTGCCTGATGTCCCTACTTTTATCCGGGGGTTTGCGCCAAAAAATTTTGATGAGGGATATGACGGTGCAGTGCCTGCCGATGAAGTGATATCCCGCTCTCTCAATGTGCCGGCCGTACTGATGCTCCGGGATTATGGTGTAGAAAAATTCCATTATTTACTGAAAAAAACAGGGATGACCACCTTATCCCAGCCGCCGGGTCATTATGGTCTTTCATTAATTTTAGGCGGTGCCGAGGCCACCCTCTGGGATCTGGCAGGTATGTATGCAGGCATGGCCCGTACGATGAACCATTATTTTCAACTGGCTGAACCCAAAAGATATGATAAGCATGAATTCTTTGCTCCCAGTTATCTTAAAAGAAATGAGAAACAGCCGTCGCTGCTATCGGCTCATGGGATGCTGAGCGCCGGTGCCCTCTGGTATACCTTGGAGGCCATGGCCAAAGTAAGGCGGCCCAGCAATGAAACAGGCTGGGAATATTATGCGTCTTCCCGTAAGATTGCCTGGAAGACAGGAACCAGCTTTGGTTACAGAGATGCCTGGGCCATCGGCCTGACACCCGAGTATGTCATTTGCGTTTGGGTAGGCAATGCCGATGGAGAAGGCCGTCCCGGACTCACAGGGCTGACAGCCGCTGCCCCCTTACTTTTTGATATAGTGCCGCTGATGCCGGAAACCGATTGGTTCAGCTATCCGGCTAGTGATATGCGGGAAGCCAAAGTGAGCAGGGCAAGTGGTTACCGGGCTTCCCTGTATTGTAATGATACGGTAAGCATGGCTATTCCTCAGGCCAGACAGACGGCGCCCCTCTGTGCGTATCATCAGCGGGTGCACCTGGATGCTGGTGGCCATTTCAGGGTGAGCAGCCATTGTGAATCTGTAGGCCAGATGCAACACCAAAGCTGGTTTGTATTGCCAGCCATTCAGGAATGGTATTATCGGCAGAAGAATCCGGGTTACCGTACCTTACCTCCATTTCGGTCAGATTGTGATCAGGCAGCAACACGGGTAGAACTGATGCAGCTTATTTATCCTACACAGCATGCACGCCTTTACATTCCTCGGGAACTGGACGGAACCGAAGGAAAAGTAGTGTTTGAAATTGCTCACAGGGTACCGGACACTAAAGTTTACTGGCATTTGGACGGCCGGTATTTTGGAGAAACACAACATCAGCATCAGATGGGATTGCAGCCGGCCAAGGGAGAACATCAGCTTACCCTTGTGGATGAAAATGGTGAAGTGCTGGAACATACCTTTGAAATTTTGTGAAGCATGGCGGGGGAATCCGTATGCCCGAATCCGGCAATCATTGAGTGCCGACCTCAGCCAGGGTTGTCTACCATCCCACATATGCAGGTGGCTCGATCCCATTGAGGCGAAGATAAAGGATCATCTGAGCCCTGTGGTGGGTCATATGGTCACGCATCAGCAGAAAAACTCTTTTCTTGTTCATCATCATTTCATTAAAAAACCGGACAGAATCATTTTCTGCTCCCTGGGGCAGGCTTTTCATGGCTTGCGTGATCGTTCCCATTACTGTTGTCAGGTGTTGGATGATCTCTTCTTTTGTCTTACCTTCTGCTGCTACATCCAACGACGACAAAGGCTGGTTTAGGATATAGGTGGCATAGAGCCATTGCAGGTTACCGGCTATGTGCATCTGCTGTTCTCCAAAGGAAAATACTTCCGCTACCGGCTTATCATGATATTTCTCTTCAGGCATGGCTTCTGCTACTGCCAGTGTGTAAGCCTGGGCACGTTCCCAAACCGGTAAAAAATCTTCTGAAAAAACAGAGCTTGCTGGTGTCTGGGCTACATTTGTCAAGGGCAGCAGCATACATCCGAGTATTATTTTAGGTATTGTCATTCTGCTTGTTCCCGGTAAAAGTTAGCAGGAACTCCTTTTACACCAGGCTCAACGGCAAACAGCCCACCCGCCAATGGATATTTCTTTTGCTGTTCCTCATCCATACCGATTCGGGCTGTGGTAATATAAAGCGTTTCTAAAAGATCTCCTCCGAAAGCACAGGCTGTTACGTTCAGCGCAGGAACCTCTATCTTTTGCATCAGCGTTCCCCCTTCTGGATCATACCGGGCTACAGCGCTACCGCCCCACAGACCTATCCAGAGTTTACCTTCCTCATCGATCGCCATCCCATCAGGAAACCCTTCTCCTTCCGGAATTGTGATCGCTACCCGGGGTGAAGATATTTCGCCGGTGGCCACCTCATAGTCAAACGCTTTTATCTGCCTGGTGGGCGTATCAATATAATACATAGTTTTCTGATCCAGCGACCATACAATGCCATTGGAGATCGTGATATCATCCATTACTTTTTTTACCTGGTGCCGGTCGTTCATCACATACAGAGAAGCTGCGCCTTGTTTTTCCTGGAGATGCATGGTGCCTACCCAAAATCGGCCAATAGGGTCACACTTTCCATCATTAAACCTAATGTCTGGCAGGGTGTCCAGGGGATTGGCGAGTAAAGTCATATTTCCGCTAACCAGGTCCATACTATGAATGCCACTTTGAAGCGCTACCAGGGCGCCTCCGGTTTCCATAGGAACAACAGTGCCAATCCTTTCCCCGGTAGGAAAGCTACGCAATTCGTCTACAGCGGGAGTATAGAGATGCAATTGCCTGCTTTCAATATCTACCCAGTACAATTGTTTCAATTCATGGTTCCAGATAGGACCTTCTCCCAGCTGTGCCTTTAAATCAATAATGAGATCTACATCCATATTTTGCATTTTTTTAGGATGGCAAAAAGAAAGAATCAAAAGCGAAAAAAATATAAAATAAGGTGATTTCTTCTTCATGTAAATTATTTTCAATTTTTAAGAATATATTGATGATAAAATATGGTTTAATTTAGGAATTTAAAAGAATAACGAAAGTTTTGAAAAGTGGCTTCAAAAAGGTAAAACAGCTTATGCATGAAACTTTAGCCTTCATTTTTCCAGAGAAAAAAAGAAAGTTTTTGGATAAGCAGGATTTATGTCTATTACAAAAGCAGCACTTCTGATGCAATATTCTATAAAAATTTACCATTACTTCCAAAATATTACATGGCTAAATAGCACCATAGAAAACCAAAAAGTGAAAACTCATCTATAACCATTTGGGGAAAATCATGAGTATATGATTGCTAAAATAAAAAAAGCAAATATCTTTTTTGGAGGATTGAGTATTGCCATCGGTACTTTTGTGCTAATAGGCTGGTGGCATGAATTCACTTTTATGCACCAACTTTTTCCCCAATTACATCCTATGCGGTCGGCAACGGCCCTGTGCTTCATTGTGTGTGGTTTATCTATTGCCTCTGTTGGACGGAAAATGTTCTTATTACGGGTACTGCTCCTGGCAGGATTAATTGCTGTCTTTTCTGTCGGAATTATTCAGATCATCAATTACTTTTTTTACCCTTTTGATCTCAGTATTTTGAGTTGGCCAATCAAAATGTCGTTGGCCAGTGGTTTGCTTTTCTGTATTTTGTCCATTGTACTTTTTAATAACATTTTAAGTTACCGGTATGCTTATAAAGTGAACTTGTTTCTTATTCTTTTTGGTTTGGCCATTAGCCTGCTGGCCATTACCGGTTATATTCTGGATTATCAGGCCCTTTACAGTTTGTTTCCCTTTTCCACGATGGCTCCTCATACCGCTGTCACTTTTATCATATTGTTTCTAGGGGCCTTCCTGGCGCTGAGAGATAATTTGTTGTTGGAGCTTATCTCAGCCAATAGTCTGGGAGGACAATACGCACGTACTGTATTACCCGTAGGACTTTTGATGCCCGTACTCTTGGGTTTGTTGTTGCTGGCAGCGGTCAGGTGGCATTTGTTTAGCCTGGAGGTAAGCTTTATTCTACTGGTGTTTCTTTGCTCCTTGGTGGTGACTACTATCGTTTATCAGAAGTCAAAATTGATTCACAAGATAGATCTGCATAAACAGAAAACGCTGGAAAACATGAGGTTGTTGAATGCTCAGCTGGGCAAACTCAATGAAGAACTAAGATTGCATGAATACGAACTTAAAACGGAAAAAGAAGTTTTAGAAACAACTAACGAGACGTTGGATACCTTTGTCCATGCCGCTTCTCACGACCTTCGGTCACCTGTTCAAAACATGAAAGCACTTCATCAGTTGATGAAGCAGGAAGAGGATGAAATGATGAAGAAGAAGTATCTAAAGGCGTTGGAATCTTCCACAAACCGCCTGGAAAATACTATCAACGGATTGATGGGTATTGTAGCGCTGCAAAGTAACCAGGAGTCTAATATTGAAAAGATCAGCTTTCAGCAGGTATTGGATTCTATACTGGCCGATTGTACGTTGCAAAAAGGCGACGAAGTAATTGTACACTTCAAAGAAGCGCCTTTTATTGTTTACGTAAAGCCCTACTTGCAAAGTATATTAAGGAATTTATTGACTAACGCTATAAAGTACAGGAGTCCAAATAAAAATCTGAAAATTCATATCACTACGAAAAGAGCAGGTCACCGGGTAAAGCTCAAGGTACAGGATAATGGTATTGGAATAGATTTGCAGCAATATGGTCATTTAATTTTTCAACCCTTTAAGCGTTTTTCAGAACATGCACCCGGCTCAGGGATAGGCCTTCATTTAATCAAGGGCATGATTGAAAAAAATGAGGGTACTATCAGGGTAGAAAGCACGCTGGGTATTGGTACTACTTTTTATTGTGAACTTATAGAGTATTAATTCAGACTATGGCAAAGATTCTTTTAATTGATGACGACGAAATTAACAATTTTACGGTAGACGCTATCCTGAAACGCGTAGGCTTTATCAGTAACTATGTGATCAAAGATAACGGATGGGACGCGCTGGATTATTTGAAGGCTGTGCATGACTCTACTGATTTTCCTGATCTCATTTTTGTGGACATCAATATGCCAGAGATGGATGGTTTTGAGTTCCTGGAGCGTTATGAAGTAATGTTCTGGTCTCAGCATCCGCATACGAAGATCAGCATGCTGAGCAGCTCCATCAGCGAAAGGGATAGGGAAAGAGCTTTGAATTTTATGTCAGTTTCCGAATATGTTTATAAGCCTTTAACGGAAAGTAAACTGGCAGGACTTTTATCTTAGCTACAACACCGGTTTAACATTGTAAAAAAATACCCGGACTTTTCGTCGTCGGGGCATGTGCTGTTGAAAGCAATCTTATCTGGTTTGGCCTCCCCGCTTGTGGCTTTGAGGTAGGGAGGGGCCAAAGGAACAGGTTCTGGAGGTTTGTTTCAAGCGCAGCACAGCGGCCGCGCGTGCCTGGTATATTTTTCTTTGATTCTTTGTAGGCACTCTTCCCTTATTTGCCAGATTTCCCTGACACTACGATAATATAATTTTTCGATCTGAAGCCAGTTCTCAATGTAGTTGAGATGATATCTTTTTTTGAAGATCCCAATTTGTACAGGCGCAATCTCTATTTCAGAAATGATCTCAGCTCTCGGCAGTTGGCTGTCAGTGGTAATATCAAAAATCTCATCTTTGTATTTCAACAGGCAGGTGATTTCAGGGATAGCTTCAATATCGTATTTGTGAAGAACAGGTCCGACAACATCCGTATTGATCCGGTCCATGTTAAAAGCACAAAGCGACAGTTTGATCTCATCAACCTGGTTTTCCCTGGCTACTTGTGCCAGAAAGGCATGTTTGATACTGTGGGTCCCGCACTGTTCTGATAAAACAAGCTCCAGGTTGCGGCAGTTGGACGTCCGTCCGTAGGGCAATGCTTTTACATACTGAATGACACTGTGAAAGTCTGCAATGCCCAGTTGCAGCAACTGTTGCGATAACTTACCGGAAGGGTGAATATCAAAGTTAACAAGCGTATACATAACCAGGTCTTTTATTGTTAGCAACACATTTTATGTAAGATGAAGCAGCCGGTGAAAAAGTTGCTTCTGAATACAGCTATATTTACGTAAAGTACTGATTAATGTTAGGTACAATGTAATACAAAGTAGTGGGTTTTAAACTTTACATGCAAATTTTTTGGTATAATTTTCCAAAAAAAGCCCCGTAGGGCTTTCAGAGGCGTTTTTAGCTTTTTACAAAATCTTTTCGCATGATAAAATAATAGAGAAGAAATCCTGTAGCGATGAATACAGCTTCTACGCCATAAGGAAAAGGAGAGTCTACATCATAGGAAATAAATTCTAGAAGAATTAAACCCAAACCTCCAAAGAAGACAATCATCCCCCATTTTAAAGAGGCATAATAATTCTCCTGTTTGTTACCCAATACGTTGGATACTTTTTCATCTACCTGTCCTAACTCAACTAATTTCTTTCTCAGGTAGTAGTCGGTAAATGTTTTGATAATCCTGGCGATACCAAAAAGTATGACACCCAGTACAATGGCAGCTTGAACTCCTTCAGGCATATTCATAATGTTAATATTTAGGTTAATGATTTGCCCGTTTGACAAGCGGGACGAAGCAAAGGTTGCAGAAAAAGAAAAAAAAATTTTGCAACTTTCCGGAAGTAAGGCTTGTCTAACAGGACAATGAATGAAGATGCCGCTATAGTAAATAGTATTCTCCGTGGCAATATGCATGCTTTTAAAGGGTTGGTAGACCAGCATCAAAAGTTGGTGCTGCATATGGTAGGGCGTGTACTGGATGATCCGGAAGATTGTGAAGATATCTGTCAGGAGGTTTTTATTAAAGTATATAAAAATCTGGGAAAATTTAACTTTCAATCTAAACTATCTACCTGGATTGCTACCATTGCTTATCGGACGGCTATCAACCATGTAAAAAAATACAAGAAAAAAGCGAAATATGAAGCGGAAGAGCATTATCATATGCCTGAGGCTGAGACAGGGCAAACATTTGAAAAAACGGATGTACAACATTTTATTCAGCAACAAATTCAGCAATTGCCGTTAGCCTATAAAACCGTGATCACCTTGTTTCATTTGGAAGAAATGAATTATGCAGAAATTATGGAGGTCACAGGCATGCCGGAAGGAACGGTAAAAAGTTATTTGTTTCGGGCCAGAAAAATGTTGAAGGAGAAATTGCAGACGCTCATGATCAAAGAAGAACTGTTATGAAACCACTTAGCGACGAAGAAATACAAAAACTGTTGGAAAGCGGAAAGGTTTTTCCTGAGGAGAAACTACCAGCAGATTATCACTTGTATCAAAAAGTATTTAAAGCACTCCAGGCAGAGCCGGAATTCAACTTACCAGACCACTTCTCAGACCGGGTAGTGCAGCGCGTCCGCCGGCAAAAGGCATTGCGTAAAAATGTATCCTACCAACTTCTGCTGGTTTTAACGCCCGTTTTAGGTATCATCCTGGGTTTTGCCGTGATGGCCTACATCAATATGCCCCTGGTCTTACGCTGGTTCGGCTTCCTTTGGCAAGTCAAATGGCTTGTTCTTGCCTGTATGATTTTTTACATTTTTATACAAATCAGCGATCAATTGGTAAAAAGACAGGTGCTCCATCGTTCCCATCCGTTTTTTTAAGCGAAGTATTGTGCTTCCAAGTGGAAAATAGTCTCTTTTATAGACACGCTTATAGGAATCAAACAGGCACATTTATTTTTTTGAGTATTTTCATACACATGCATGAAATGGTATGATTTTTTCTTTCTTAAAAATAAATGTTGAGCTTGATCTTCACCTTTTGCCAAAGCGGAAGGATGTATGTGCTATGCAGTGAGAGTAGTGTTGTCGAATTTCTTGCTGTAACAATATTTAAGCATTATCGTTGCACTGAATATAAAGTTTCTGATATGATATTGAAAATTTTATAAAAATTTGCATCAACTTTTTAAACCAATACTACTATGAAAAGGGAAAAAGCCATGGATTCTATTCTCAATGAAAAAGGAACCATTTATAGAAGTTACCAAGATGGATGGCTGAAAGCCTTGGAAAATTATGATAAAATCATCAAGATAAAGGCCAGAAGAAGCTATCGCCTGCAAGGGACATAATTTAAGAGAGAGCATTGGATGAGCGGTCGCTGATCAGGCCATCATCCATTATGCTTTCTAACTGACGATACAGTTTTTCAACAGGTAATCCAACTACGTTGAAATAAGACCCTTCAATCCGCTCAATCCCTATCATACCAATCCATTCCTGGATGGCATAGCCTCCGGCTTTATCATAAGGCTGAAAATGATGAACGTAATAATCAATTTCTGCTTTCCTCAACGGTTTGAAAAACACCCGCGTACAGTCTTTAAAGCTGATTTGGCGGTTTTGGGTAACCAGGCAGACCCCTGTAATCACCTCATGGCTTCTCCCGGAAAGCAGGTTCAACATAGATTGGGCCTCCGGAAAATCATTGGGCTTGTTTAAAATAAGAGTATCAACAACCACAGTGGTATCGGCTGTAATGACCAGTTCATTAGCTGATAAATCGCTTTGATAAGTCATTGCCTTTTTTCTGGCCAGAAATTCAGCTACCTCCGTTGCGGGTAGATGATCGGGAAAGGTCTCGTCCACCGGTTTAACCTTTACGGTAAAAGGAAGTCCGAGTTCGCTTAAAAGCTGTTGCCTGCGGGGAGAATTGGAAGCCAGAATCAGATCAAATTTCATTTTCATGGATAGAACCAAACACAAAACCACAAATAGCTTTCGGATAAAAATAGGTTGATTTCTGAGGCATAATATGGCCACTATAACAAATCTGTTTCACCTGCTCTATAGAAACGCCATTGGTGATCAGCGCCATATAAGCTTCATGGGTAGTCACTTTGTAAAGGCACTGGGCAAAATTTCTCTCATAATTCAAGACAGGCGAGTCTCTTTGTGCTTCATGAGGAATGCCCAGCACTTTTTCTATAAAAAAATAATGCAACACAACTGTATCCAGTTGTTTCACTATATCATGCAGTGGCCAGTTCAATGCCGGAAATACTTCTTCTTTCAATCGTATTTTATAACATTCTTCTGCGATCAGCAAACCGAAAGCCCAGGGTTTACCCAGAATAATTTCCGGAATATCGCAGGCATTTTCTACCGGGATTACATGAAAATAACGGGCTGTTTTCTCTAAAATTTCTGCTTGGCTCATAGAAGAAAGCGGCCCGACCAGCCGGTGGGTAGGCAAGATCTGCAGGTCATCCGATTCGGTATTGGTCAGATACATCAGGTGAAAGTTATAACCTTCCTGTCCCGTATGGTGAGGGTTGTGCTCCATACACTGCCGCCGGTATACCAGCGAAGCCTCATACCGGTGATGCCCGTCGGCCAGTATGACTTTTTTACTGCCTAACACCTCTACGAATTGCCGGATTATTTTTTCATCCCGGATGACGCTCAGCACATCCCGTACGCCCTGGTAATCTTCCGCCTGGTAAAGCGGATCTTCCATGCTTTGGTCCATAAAAGATTCCAACAGATGGTCAGGATCCGAATAAAGTCCATGAGTAGGGCTGGCATTGAGTTGGGTCGCTTCCAGTAAGGCAATGCGGCCATTCACCGCGGTGGGTATGGTGTCTTCATGCCGTAATACCTCCTGTTCTTCCCAAAAATAAGCCTTGATAAAGGCAATAAACCCTTTCCGGCAATATGTTTTTTCACGGCCCGGCAGCTGAAAATACTGGTAGTAGACATAGATGCCGGGTTGCTCATCCTGCACGAGCACCTGATCGTCTTTCCAAAGCTGTAATGTCTGGGCAGCATGGGCTGCTGCCGCTGCTCCCTCTCCCTGGGGTACGGAAAGGTGAATACTGTTGAAAGGAAACTGATACAAAGCCCGCTGCTGTTTTTCTGATACCACATCAAAAGGGGGTGAAATAAGTTCTCCCATTTGTTGCGTCAGGTGGGAATTATATCTCCAGGCACGCCAGGGTCTGATAATAGCCATAAAATAAAATTACATGTGCTAACATTAAGCTTACGACGGCTGTCTGAAATAGTTCAAAGCGCGGAAAAACCAGATACTGGGTTACTCGCCGAAATACAAGGGTAAAGAAAACGCATATCACCAGCGCCGCCTGCGCCATTGGCTTGGCAACTCGGTCGTATCGTTGGCTTGTGGTGCACGATGATTTTCTGCAAAGTAAGCAGCAAACGCTGCGGCAATCTCCTGTTCCTTTTCCTGCAAGGGCAATTGTAAAAACTCAGGTTGAAAATGCTGTTCTACGAATTTTGTGTCAAACGTACCGGAGGTGAAAGACGGGTGTTGCAAGACAAACCGGCAAAAATCAAGGGTGGTAGCCACTCCTGAGATTTCATATTCTTGGATGGCCCGCAACATCCGGCGGATAGCTTCCTCCCGGGTGCTGCCATGCACAATCAGCTTGGCAATCATAGGGTCATAATAGACCGGGATTTTCATGCCTTGTTCAAAGCCATCATCTACCCGCACCCCTGGCCCCTGTGGTCGCTGGTACCGGATGAGCGTGCCTATGTCCGGAAGAAAATTGTTTTTCGGATCTTCCGCATAGACTCTGACCTCTATGGCATGGCCCTTCATACGAATATCCTGCTGTGAAAAAGGAAGAGGATGACCTTCTGCAATGCTTATCTGTTCTTTGACCAGGTCAATACCGGTGATCATTTCTGTAACGGGGTGTTCCACCTGCAAACGCGTATTCATCTCCAGAAAATAAAACTGCAGATCATGACCTACGACAAACTCAACGGTGCCCGCTCCCACATAACGGCAGGCTTTGGCTACCCCTACAGCTGCTTCTCCCATCGCTTGTCGGATCTCATCCGTCAGTACGGGAGAAGGCGCTTCTTCCATGACCTTCTGATAGCGGCGCTGTATGGAGCATTCCCGCTCAAAAAGGTGTACAATATTGCCATGCATATCGCCCAGGATTTGAATCTCAATATGTTTGGGCGCTACAATAAATTTCTCTATAAAAACAGAACCGTCTCCGAAAGCCGAGCGGGCTTCGCTGGTAGCTCTTTCCAACTGCTCTGCCAGTGAGGCTTCTGCGTTGACAATCCGCATGCCTTTACCACCTCCTCCGGCACTGGCTTTGATCAAAACCGGGTAGCCAATAGATTGAGCGGCCTCTTTGGCAGTAGCCAGGTCGTTGACAGACTCTGCCGTACCGGGGACCAAAGGGATATCATACCGGGCTACGGCTGCTTTAGCGGCAAGCTTACTTCCCATGGTTGCCATCGCTTCAGGTGATGGGCCAATAAAGATAATATTTGCCTTTTGTACTGCCCGGGCAAAGTCTGCATTCTCAGACAGAAACCCATAGCCTGGATGAATAGCATCAGCCCCTGTCTTCTGACAGGCTTCCAGAATTTTTTCTATCTTAAGATAAGATTCTGCCGGTGGGGAGGCGCCTACCCATACAGCTTCATCAGCGTATTGCACATGCGGAGCTTCTCTGTCGGCATCACTGTAAATAGCTACGGTTTTTTTGCCTACCTCTTTAATAGACCGCATAATACGTAAGGCGATTTCTCCCCGATTGGCTACCAGTATTTTTTTTATTTCAGGCATATATACATTAACTTTTCCTATAAATGATTGCAATAATTTAAAAAAATGCAGATTAAATTCTAACTTTTATCAGCAGAGCAGAATAAATTAATTCGCTCATTTATTGCTGAGGTGTCAATTAATGTTAAATTTGCCCGATAATCTATTAAAAAGACTAGTTATTTGTTAGAATAAAATTGATTTCACGTGGATTTATTTGAGAAATTTACGGTTGACATGGGCCCTTTGGGCAAACACGCCGGTGTAGAAGAAGGCTATTTTATGTTTCCTAAGCTGGAAGGAGAGATTGCACCCCGGATGAAGTTCCGTGGGAAAGAGGTGCTTACCTGGAGTTTAAACAACTATCTGGGCCTGGGCAATCATCCGGAAGTAAGAAAGGCAGACGCTGAAGCGGCAGAAAAGTGGGGTTTGGCTTATCCTATGGGAGCAAGGATGATGTCGGGTAATTCGGATAAACATGATGCCTTGGAAAGAGAACTGGCGCAGTTTGTACAGAAAGAAAGTGCGATGTTGCTCAATTATGGATACCAGGGCATTCTTTCCATCATCGATGCGATGGTAGATCGAAAGGATGTCATTGTATATGATGCTGAATCGCACGCCTGTATTGTAGATGGAGTGAGATTGCATTTGGGCAGCCGTAAAGTATATCCGCACAATGATGTTCATAAGCTGGAAAAGCAGCTGGCGCAGGCCACAAAATTAACCAGCGAGACCGGGGGAGGTATTTTGGTGATTACCGAAGGAGTTTTTGGTATGTCAGGAAATATGGGCGCCTTGAAAGAGATTGTGGCGTTGAAAGAAAAATATGATTTCCGTTTGTTGGTGGATGATGCCCACGGTTTTGGTACCATGGGCCCTACCGGTGCCGGGGCAGGAGAAGCTCAGCAAGTGCAAGATGGCATAGATCTTTATTTTTCTACTTTCGCTAAATCTATGGCTGCCATTGGTGCGTTTGTGGCTGGCGATGAGCACGTGATCCGGTATCTTAAATACAATACGCGTTCTCAGATTTTCGCCAAATCGCTCCCCATGCCTTTTGTAGAGGGAGTCAGCAAGCGCATGCATATGCTGAAGAAAATGCCCGAGCTGCGTGAAAAACTATGGACCATTGTCAACGCGCTGCAAAAAGGGTTAAGAGATAAAGGGTTCAACATAGGAACCACTACGTCGCCTGTTACGCCAGTGATCCTAAACGGAGGAGTAGGAGAGGCCGCTGCGCTGGCTTATGATCTGAGAGAGAACTTCAATATATTCTGTTCCGTCGTCATTTATCCGGTAGTGCCCAAAGACACTATTATGTTACGGATTATTCCTACTGCCTCCCATACGATGGAAGATGTGGAAGAAACCATTGCTGCTTTTGAGGCTATCAAGCACAAATTGGAGACAGGCGTTTATAAAAAAGACCAATTAGCTGCTGCATTTCAGTAAAATTTAACCAATTTTCGGTTTTTTTTATTGATTATACGGCATATTGGCTATATTGCCAGCAAAACAACATTTTTTATTCCATACAACTAAACTAGCTATGAAAAGATTCGATCAACTTAGAGATTTAGTGATGTCACTGGAAAGTGACTTCGAAAAGTTTTATGACAAAAAAAACCAGGCTGCCGGTACCCGCGTTAGAAAAGGGATGCAGGACCTGAAAAATCTCGCTCAAGAAATTAGAGTAGAAGTACAGGATATGAAAAATAAAGCATAGTAAAGCATAGGCTTTTACTCAAAAAATTGAAAAGAGGTGGTCGCTCGGGCTGCCTTTTTTCATGCTTATACTTTTTCCTTGACTACGACAATTTTTACATAGTGTAAAATCATATCACACATTTCCTCCAGTGTGGTTGCTTTTACCATCAATTCATAAAAAGCACGGTGAGCCTCATTGTCGCAGCCTACACGGCATTTGCTCCGGCTCAGACACAAGATCTTGTCCAGGATTTCATCCGACTCCGTGTCCAGATGCATTAAATAATCAAAGTCATTGTTGATGAAATCAATGACATGTTCTGTTTTGAATTTTCCCCAGAGAGAAATGTCCTTATTGGTAAATTGCAGGTATCCGAATATTTTATTGCGCGCTCTTCTTTTGTCATAACAGAGAACCTGAATTTCTTTATGATCAGCCACAAGCCGGTCTATAAAGCTATCTACCGTATGTTGTTTTTCATGGTCTGTCAACGTTACCAGGATTCCGATACGAAAAGCCTGGCTGTAGTTGACAGTCTGTCTGCTGACATCGCTTTTTTTGATCAGCTTAGGAAGCTGAAAGCGGATAATTTGTTTTTTTATAAACATCATAGTGCTATACAATTAATCAGTGGGCAAGCATTTGAAGGAAATCTTGCTCAGAAATAATCTTGACGCCTAAACTTTCTGCTTTTTGCCGTTTGGCAGGACCCATGTTATCTCCTGCCAGCAGATAGTCAAGTTTTCCGGACACGGCAGAAATAACCTGTCCGCCATTGGTTCTGATTTTTTCTTTGAGTTCTTCCCGACTGAAAGTTTCAAAAACACCGGATATCACAAAAGATTTTCCAGCCAACTGACTGCTTTCCGGTGCTGTGTCCGAATCCACTTCAAACTGCAGGCCGGCTTCCCTCAATTGCTGTATCATTCTCAGGTTGTCTTCATCCTGAAAAAACTGGATGACACTCAGGGCAATACGTTCGCCTATCTCAGGCACATTCAACAAAGCCTCATAAGAAGCCTGCATGAGCTGATCTATATTATTAAAATGCCTGGCCAGCTTTTCAGCTACTGTCCGGCCGACATACCGGATCCCAAGGGCAAACAGTACATTTTCGAAAGGAACATTTTTAGATGCTTCTATACCATTCAGTAAGTTACGGGTAGATAAATCCTTAAATCCTTCCAGCTCATAGACATCTTCATACCGTAGCTTGTAAAGATCGGCAGGATTATGGACCAATCCTTTTTCATGCAGTAAGGCCACCGTTTCTTTTCCAATGCTGTTGATATCCATAGCCCTGCGTTGTATGAAATGCTCAATTCTTCCTTTGATCTGGGGTGGGCAACCCTCCGTATTCGGACAAAAATGCTGCGCTTCACCAGCTTTTCGTACCAGCTTGCTTCCACAGGCCGGGCAATGGTCTATATAAACAATAGGCACGCTGTGGGGTGGACGTTTGGAAAGGTCTATACCTGTAACTTTGGGAATAATCTCTCCGCCCTTTTCCACCAATACTGTATCGCCTAATCGCAGATCCAGCCGGTTAATTTCATTGGCATTGTGAAGGGAAGCTCTTTTCACAATAGTTCCTGCCAGAGCAACCGGTTTTAAGCAGGCTACAGGAGTGATAGCGCCTGTTCGGCCGACCTGATAAATGATTTTTTCTAATACAGTGGCCGCATTGAGCGCTTTGTATTTGTAGGCAATAGCCCAGCGGGGGCTTTTGGCTGTATTTCCCAAAACCCGTTGCTGGTTATGGCTGTTGACTTTAACCACCACCCCATCCGTATCCAGGGGAAGGGTTAGTCTGCGGCTTTCCCAATAATTGATGTATTCAAATACCTCCTGAATGTTCTTACACTTCTGGTAAGTAGGAGATACAGGGAAACCCCATTTCTCCAGTAATGTGACAGCGTCCTCATGGGTGCCTGCAGGCAGATCATCGCCTACCAGAGCGTAAAGGTAACAGTCTAGTTTTCGCTGAGAGACAATGGTAGAATCCTGCATTTTTAATGTGCCGGAGGCAGCATTGCGAGGATTTGCCAGAGCAGGCTCTCCGTTTTTTTCTCTAGCCTGGTTGATAGCTTCAAATACCTGGCGGGGCATAAATATTTCGCCACGTACTTCAAATTTTGAAGGCAGTCCGCTGCCTTTTACCCGCAAAGGAATACTTCGGACCGTTTTTACATTGCTGGTGATATCATCTCCCCGTACCCCATCTCCCCGGGAGGCAGCGCGGGTAAGCAGTCCGTTTTCATAATGCAGGCTGATGGCTACTCCATCAAATTTTAACTCACAAAAATACTCATAGGAATTCCCATTCAGTGCTTTAGCCACCCGTTTATCAAATTCGGAGAGTTCTTTTTCAGAGTATGTATTACTCAATGACAGCATAGGATAATCGTGATATACTGTCGGAAATTCTTTGGTAATAGTGCCGCCTACTCTTTGGCTGGGCGAATCGGGCCATCTGTATTGCGGATACGCTTCTTCTAATTGGATTAGCTCTTCCAATAGTTGATCAAATCCAAAATCAGTAATTTCGGAGGTGCTCTCCTGATAGTATTTGTGGTTGTAATAGTTTATTTTTTCGGTCAGATTGTTTATTTTTTGCTTAGCTTCTTCTTCTGTCATAAAACGCTGTTTGAATATTATAAATCTACATAAGCCGGTAGTAAAAATACAGCTATTCTTGAGTAATTGCCATATAAACAGAGTACAAATTTTGTAAGGGAAATGTGAGCGCTACCTGTCAAAATCGGGAACAGACACAGATTTATAAATATTAATATTGCAAAATTTCAGAGATATTACAGACAACGATACTTGGCGATAAACCAAAATCGTATTCAATACTTCTGCAACTTTATAATGTAATTGATCAACAAAGAGGCTTTTTCCTCATTTTACATTTTTCAGTCACTACTCATGGGCTCTTCTGGATTGAGTTGACGTACTGTCAGTGTGATGTAAAGCAGCATTTTGCCAAAATGAAACCATATACCTCAGTGCGACTTCAATAGAAAAAGAACGCATCCGAAAGTATACGGAGAATCTTGCAGCTCTTTCTGGGTTAATCGCTCCTAAAGTCAGCGGTAGAAAAGTGAAAGAGAGATATCAGAAAAATTTTATGGATTTAAAAAAAAATAATAGAGATGAGGCTCAAATAATAAATTTATCGCTTTAAATTAATATAATTATGTTAAAAACTTAAATTCAGACTACTTCTATCGCTTAAATGAATGTATGCAGCCCTTAACTGTACCTGTTTATATTAATCTTCCGTGAATTGTGTGGCGTTGGCACAGTTTTGGTAATCAACTTGGGTAAATTTGAAATATATATATGTTGAGTAAATTAATGAAAGTTTGGATATTAGCTCTGTTCTGCTTTCTAGCTTTCAGTGGCACTACTCTACTTGCGCAAAATGAAGTTATTAATAATGTAAGAGATGCCTTAAAAACAGGCAGTTCGCGGGAGTTGAGCAAATATTTGAATAACACAGTTGAAATTAGCATTGATGGCGAAAAAGCCAGTTACAGTAGAAATCAGGCAGAGTTTGTATTGAAAGACTTTTTCAACAAATACCCTCCTGCGGGTTTCCGCTATGTACACCAGGGTTCTTCCAAAGAAGGGTTGAAATATACGGTTGGCACTTATTCTTATGATCGTGGCGAATTTCGGGTCTTTATGCTGATCAAACAGTTTGGGGGAGCTTATCTGGTAGACAAAATTGATTTTAACCGGGAATAAGTCAGAACCATTATTTATCATTAAAATATGTAAAGCCGAATGCAAGTTCGGCTTTATTTTTCTAACAGCTTTTTCACCATTTGCTTACTTTCTTCCACCACCTGCTGAAGCCCCTGCAGGTCCTTGCCACCAGCCGTTGCAAAAAAAGGTTGTCCGCCACCGCCTCCCTTGATATTTTTGGCTAGTTCTTTCACGATGTTGCCCGCATGTAAGCCATAGGTCTGAATGACCGGCTCATCAATCATCACAGCAATCTGAGGTTTGCCCTCGATGTTAGCAGCCAAGATCAATAACAGATTATTTACTTTGTTTTTGATATCGTAAGCTAACTTTTTGAGCATATCGGGATGGGGAAGATCTACCTTGCCAACAATCACCTGTGCCTGATTTACCTGATACGCTTGACTAATCAGTTGATCTCTTACAGAAGAAGCTTCTTTTTGTTGCATCGCTTCTACCTGCTTTTGTAACTGATTTCTTTCTTCCAATAGAGATTCCAAGGACTTTTTCAAGTCAATAGGATTTTTTAAAGCAGCCTTCAGCGCATTGAGCAGAGTTTCCTGTTCGTTCACATAAGCTTCAGCGGCATCCGCCGTGATGGCTTCTACCCTTCTGATCCCTGCCGCAACGGAGCTTTCCGAAATAATTTTGAGGAAACCAATATGACCTGTGGACCGCACATGCGTGCCCCCACACAACTCAACAGAATACTTTCGGTCGAAAACAATAACCCGGACAGTATCTCCGTACTTTTCACCGAAAAGTGCCATGGCACCCATCTTTTTAGCTTCTTCTATGGGTATTTGTCGGAGTTCTTCCAGTGGTATATTTGCCCTGATTTTCTGATTCACCAATCGTTCTACCTGATGAATTTCTTCTGCCGTCATTTTTGCAAAATGGGAGAAATCAAAACGCAAAACCTTATCATTCACCAGAGAGCCTCTCTGTTGTACATGATCGCCTAATACCTGACGCAGCGCCGCGTGAAGCAAATGGGTAGCGCTGTGGTTATTTTGTGTCAACCACCGGCTTTCCTGGTTGACGACTGCGCGAAAAGCACCTTGAACATCAGCAGGTAGTTTTTGCGTAAAATGTATAATTAAATCATTTTCCTTTTTGGTATCAAAAACCTTGATCTTTTCTTGCTGATTTTCCAGATACCCTGTATCTCCTACCTGTCCGCCTCCTTCCGGATAAAAGGGTGTTTTGTCCAGTACAATCTGGTAAAAGGTTTTGTTCTTTTCGTTTACTTCCCGGTACTTTACAATGCTGGCATCGGCAGTAAGGGTTTCATATCCTACGAAAGCAACTTCCTCCTGTTCTCTCAGCACCATCCAGTCGCCAGTGTCTATGGTGGCTGCTCCTCTGGATCGCTCTTTCTGCTTCGCCATTTCCTGTTGAAATCCCTTCTCATCTATACTAAACCCACTTTCACGGGCAATGAGCGCTGTAAGGTCCAGAGGGAAGCCATAGGTGTCATACAATTCGAAAGCCACGGAACCGGGAATGACCTGTGCAGCCTGGTATTCCTGCTTGATCTGCTCCATTTTTTTCAGACCTACTTCCAGCGTACGTAAAAAAGAAGCTTCTTCTTCCTGTACCACTTTGGTAACAAAGGCTTGCTGCTCCTGCAGGCCGGGAAAAACCTCTTCAAACTGCCGGGCCAGGATAGGGACTAATTCATAAAGGAAAGGTTCCTGAAAACGGAGGAAAGTGTAACCGTATCGAACCGCTCTTCTCAGGATACGCCTTATCACATAGCCCGCTTTATTGTTGGAAGGTAACTGACCATCGGCTATGGCAAAGCTGATAGCACGGATGTGATCTGCGATAACCCGGATAGCAATGTCAGTTTCTTTGCGATTTCCATATCGAACCTGGGCTTTCTGACTAATATGATTGATCAGGGGTGCAAAAAGATCAGTGTCGTAATTGGACGTTTTCTGCTGAATGGCCATCACCAGTCGCTCAAAGCCCATGCCCGTATCTACATGCTTGGCCGGCAGAGGCTGTAATTTGCCAGAAGCCATACGGTTAAATTGCATAAACACCAGGTTCCAGATTTCTACCACCAGCGGGTGGTCCTGGTTCACTAAATCTTTTCCCGGTATTTTGTTAATTTCTTCCACCGGGCGTAGATCAATGTGGATCTCAGAGCAAGGGCCACAGGGACCGGTGTCGCCCATTTCCCAGAAATTATCCTTTTTAGAACCTAGTAAAATACGGTCTTCAGGGAGTATTTTCTTCCAATAATCGTAAGCTTCCTGATCCATCGGTAAATGATCCTCTTCATCTCCTCCAAAAACGGTAGCATATAATCTTTCCTGAGGCAGCTGGTAAACTTCTGCGAGTAATTCCCAGGCCCAGGCAATGGCTTCTTCTTTAAAATAATCACCAAACGACCAGTTACCCAGCATTTCGAACATGGTGTGGTGGTAGGTGTCGATACCTACTTCTTCCAGGTCATTGTGTTTTCCGGATACCCGTAAACATTTCTGACTGTTGGCCACACGAGAAAAAGGGGCAGGCTTATTTCCTAAAAAATAATCTTTGAATTGATTCATTCCCGCATTGGTAAACATGAGGGTAGGATCATTCTTGATGACAATAGGGGCAGAGGATACAAACTGATGCGCTTTACTTTCAAAAAATGCTATAAAAGCAGATCGTATTTTTTGGGAATTCATTATTAATGTAACTTTTTCTCTAGGTTAGATACTGCGTCCTGCCAGAAAAAACCTAAATTGTTGTTGTTTTGACAGGTATTTTTTATATTTAATATAAACAAAGTACTATTATTTACGTTTTTCGATTTAATAGACGCAAAATTAACTATTTAGCATAAGCATTAACAATGTCAAGAATAAAATATTATTATGATACGGAAACCTGCAGATACGAACGTATCCGGATAAACGGGTGGGATGTTTTTTTAAATATTCTGGGTTTTGTGTCATTAGTCCTCATAGCAGGCGTTTGTTTGGTAATTGTCTTTGACACTTATTTTGAATCTCCCAAAGCTGCTCGCCTGAAGAAGGAGAATGAGGAATTGCAATTCTACTATGATATGCTCACCAAGGATATGAACAGGGCCAATGAGATGTTGGTTTCTTTGCAGGAAAGGGACAATAATGTTTACAGAACTATTTTTGAAGCTGAGCCTATTCCTCTTTCAGTAAGAAGTGCCGGAGCCGGAGGCATAGACAGATACAGAGAGTTGCTGGAGAGTGGTCTGGAAAGGGAAGAACTGATTATGGGCAGCTTTACCAAAATAGATAAGTTGAAGCGACAGTTGTATATTCAGACCCAATCTTATGATGACCTCCTAGGGATGGCGAATGATAAAGCCGAAATGTTATCTTCTATACCGGCCATTCAACCTGTTTCTAACAAAGAGTTACGCCGGCTGGCGTCAGGTTTCGGCATGCGTGTACATCCTATTTATAAGGTGAGGATGATGCATCCGGGTATTGACTTCTCGGCTCCTCAGGGAACGCCTGTGTATGCCACGGGGGCTGGAAAGGTGAGTATTGTAAAAAATAATTTTGCCGGTTATGGAAATCAAATTGTGATAGACCACGGCTTCGGCTATCAAACCCGATATGCCCACCTGCAGGATTTCAAAGTAAAGTTAGGACAGAAAGTAGAGAGGGGGCAATGTATTGGCTATGTAGGCAACACGGGTACATCCACAGCGCCCCATCTACATTACGAAGTATTCAAAGATAATGAACGGGTCAACCCGATTCATTACTTTTATCAGGATATCACGGCAGAAGAATACGAGATTCTGGTGCAGTTAGCTTCTATCGAAAACCAGTCTTTGTAAGTTACAGGCCTTTGTATTCTTTATAGCATGAGCAGCTTTTCCAGAGCTGCTTTTTTATTTTTTATACACATTTGCCAAACTTACCAACATGGCGTAGGTTTACGGCATAAAAGGCTTTATACTTGATTCTACAATCTATTGTCAACATAGCCCGGATATGCGCTGCTCAACACGTAAGGCATATTGTTTTATCACCGGGCTCGAGATGTGCTCCCCTGACGTTGGCTTTTGTCCGTCATCCGGACATTGACACCAAAACTGTCAGTGATGAGCGTGCTGCTGCTTTTATTGGTCTGGGTATGGCCCGGCAGATGCGCAAACCTGTAGGGCTTGTTTGTACTTCCGGATCTGCCGCTTACAATTATGCGCCCGCCGTAGCAGAGGCTTTCTTTCAGCACATTCCATTGATTATTTTTACGGCAGACCGGCCCCCGGAGTGGATTGACCAACTGGATGGGCAGACCATACGGCAGCGTGAACTCTATGGTCGACATGTAAAAGCAAGTTATGAATTGCCGGTCGGGCAGTCAGACGCTGATCACTGGTATGCCGGACGGATCGTAGCAGAAGCCATTAACACCAGCCAGGCTTATCCCATGGGGCCCGTACACATCAATGTGCCTGTCAGAGAGCCTTTTTATCCGGCAGCAGATGAAACCATGACGTTTACCCAGCCTGTCAAAATGATTGAGCAGGTATCCGGGGAGCATACTTTATCAGAAGAGGTTGTCAGGCAATTGGTAGAAGAATGGCAGCAATACCCCAAAAAGCTGCTGGTAGGCGGACAGCAGTGGCATGATCCGGCCCGGGTAGCTGCCCTGCAGCGTTTTAGCAAGGATCAGCAAATACCTGTGGTAGGCGACATCATCTCCAACCTGCACGGAGTAGCGGGTAATATCAGCCATGCAGATGTATTTCTGGCTCAGATGGAGAAAAAAATAGCAGAGGTTTTGCAGCCTGACCTGCTCATCACAGTGGGGTTGTCGGTTATCTCCAAAAATCTGAAATTGTTCTTGCGGAAACATCCACCCAGGGCCCATTGGCATATTCAACCGGCAGGGGTGGCGGCCGATACTTTTCAGTCGCTAAGCAAGGTGGTGCATTGCCAGCCTTCTTTTTTCTTCAGCCGTATGGAAGGAAAGCCAAAGAGCGAGCAGCAAACAATCTATTTTCAAGACTGGCAGCAACAGGAGCAACGTGCCTGTCAGTTTACAGAGCAGCTTTTCAAAGGAAAAAGTAAATATCCATCCAACGAATTTCAGGCAGTGCAGGAGGTGCTACAGTATTTGCCCAACGGAGCCAACCTGCATCTGGCTAATAGTATGGCCGTACGTTATGCTAACCTGATCGGGTTATCAAAGCAGCAGAAAGAGATAGAAGTATTTGCCAACCGGGGTACCAGCGGCATCGATGGTAGCAACAGTACCGCCGTAGGCAGTGCCCTGGCATCGACAAAAGTAACGGTACTGCTGACCGGCGATATGGCTTTCTTTTATGACCGGAACGCATTCTGGCATCGCTACGCTTTACCTAATCTGCATATTGTTATTTTAAATAATCAGGGAGGGGGTATCTTTCGTATGATAGAAGGCCCAAGCCGTCAACCGGAACTGGAGGAATATTTCGAAACCATGCATGACCTGATCGCTGAAAATACGGCTGCAGACTTCCATATGGACTATCAGCGTGTGGATCTGAGGCAAGAGGAGGGCGATACTAAACTTAAATCGGTTTTGGCTGGTTTCTTTCATAGCACATCGGTGTCAGCCAAAGTATTAGAGATCATGACAGACCGTAAAAGTAATGCACAAGTGTTTAATCAATATAAAAATTTAATTCAACAAAACTATGGAGCTTAAGTATCCTTGGGAAACTTTGAAAGAGTATCAGGAAATTTTATTTCAGTATTATGATGGGATTGCCCGTATTAGTATCAACCGGCCTCAGGTGCATAATGCCTTCACACCACTCACCGTACAGGAGATGAGCGAAGCTATGGAGTTGTGCCGGCAAAACCCCAGGGTGCGGGTGGTCGTTCTGACCGGTGAAGGTGGTAAAGCGTTCTGTAGTGGCGGGGATCAAAGTGTGAGGGGCGAAGGGGGGTATGTGGGGGTAGATGAAGTGCCTCGTCTGAATGTACTGGATTTGCAAAAGCAGATTCGTTCCATTCCGAAACCAGTGGTGGCCGCTGTAGCAGGCTGGGCGATCGGAGGGGGGCACGTATTGCATGTTGTCTGTGATTTGACGATTGCCGCAGACAATGCCCGTTTTGGTCAAACAGGACCTAAGGTGGGTAGCTTTGACGGAGGGTTCGGCGCCTCTTACCTGGCCAGGATCGTAGGGCAGAAAAAAGCCCGGGAGATATGGTTTTTGTGCGATCAGTATGATGCCCAGGATGCTTTGCAAATGGGTTTGGTAAATAAAGTAGTTCCGCTGGATCAGTTGGAAGAGACGTATGTAGTCTGGGCCCGTAAGATGATAGAAAAAAGCCCTCTGGCTTTGCGTATGCTCAAAGCGTCTTTCAATGCAGAACTGGATGGGCAGGCTGGTATACAGGAACTGGCTGGTAATGCTACTTTACTATACTACCTGACTGAGGAAGCCAAAGAAGGAAAGAACGCTTTTCTGGAGAAACGCAAACCGGATTTTGATAAATTTCCTAAGTTTCCCTGATCCGTGCTCCGCTGGGCGGCGGACGCTACAGCTAGCCAGTCTTTTTCACTTTTAAAATTTTAAGGGGTGACCTTATCTTTTGACAATTTAAGGGTAGGTAAGAAATACCATCTGTATAACTATGGTGAAACCTCAGAGTTCGAGGTGCTGGAACGGTTGAGAGAAGACGATTATAAAGTCAGAGACCTGGTCTCTATGGATATTTACAGGCTGAGTGACCTGGTCAAGTATGGGATGTCGGACGATTTTGACATTGCTGAGATAGAATAAAGATAAAATTCTTAAAAAAAGTATTTATTTGTTCTTTTTTTAAGAATATATACTTATCTTGCCTTCGTTAACAAACCAATGAAGGTTATGAACACTATCGTTAATGTATCATCTAAATCTTCTGAAGAAAAACGTTTCGGGCGTCCGCAAATAATCCGTGTATTAGTATCCAGCTACCTGGCGGATCTCCGGGAAGCCAAAGGCAAAGGAAAGTAAGGGCTACCTGGCTTTTTCAACAGCGGATTGCAATTCTTTTTTGCTCATCTTGCTTCGTCCTTTAATGTCCAAAGACTTAGCCTGCTCATATAGCTCTTTCTTACTGCTGGCTTGCTTTTGACCGGGCTGGTACCCCGCTTCACGCATGGCTCGTTTTATGGCAGGCGTCCAGGCAGCCTGCTGATCACCCTGCCAGGAAGCTTTATTCTTTGACCGTTCCGCCTCCTTTTTCTCCTTATCACTCAATTGGTTCCAGACTTCTTCCGGCAAATATCGTTTTGTCTTTCTCTTTTGCCGGGCGTTGGCTTTTCCCTCATCCGTTTGCCAGTTTTGATCCGACCATTCTTCTAAAGACCTGGCTGCCTTATCTTTTTTCTGATCCTTATAGCCGCCTTCCTGCTTTTCATACTCCTGTACCAGCAACTGGCTTTTCCGGGCCGACCACTGTCCTTTTTTACCACCCTTATCTGACTGTTTGATCTCTTCTTTTAATGTTTCCCGAAGATCAGGCTTTGTATATTTTTCTGCTTTTTTCTTCTGAGCCATCACACATTCTTGTTAATAAGTTGATTAGTAAAAGCGCTTACTATCCAACCCAGCCTGAGGCAAATAGTTATGCTAAGAGCAAAAAAATGTTTAATGTTTATATGAAAAGCTTAAACGGTACTTCCAGATAAAAGGAAACGTCCGGAAGAAGGAGGCATTAGCCAATCACTCCGGATCCTATCAACTCTTCTTCCAAATACCAGGCGGCAAATTGCCCGGGTGCGATACTTTTCTGAGGGCGGTCGAAAATCATATAGAGCCCTTCAGCTTCCTGGTACAGCACAGCGTCTTCCAGTGGCTGCCGGTAACGGATTCTAACTTTGTAGCGGGCAGAGGTGCCTATAGCCAAACGGAGATCTTCCCGAAGCCAATGGACTTCCCGGGGGTGAATCAGTAGTCCGTTTCTATACAAGCCGGGGTGGTCATCGCCCTGTCCGGTATACACAATATTTTCTTCCGTATTTGTGGCAATGACAAAAAGCGGTTTGGGCGTACCCCCCACATTCAGTCCTTTTCGCTGACCAATAGTGAAGTAATGAGCACCGGGGTGTGTGCCTACCACTGTGCCATCGGTAGCCTGATACTGATAAGCATCCGTCAGAGCCTGCAGGCTGAGGTGGCTGTTATGGGCATAGCCTGCCAACGCCATCATAGGCTCATACATAGCGGCATCGGCTGGAATTTCTACAATCTGCCCTTTTTTTGGTTGGAGCTTTTGCTGCAAAAACTCAGGCAGTCGTACTTTTCCCACAAAACAAAGTCCCTGTGAGTCTTTCTTATCCGCTGTGATGAGGTCTTGTTCACGGGCTATTTTTCTGACAGCAGCTTTCTCCAGGTCTCCAATCGGGAACAAGGCTTTGCTGAGCTGAAATTGATTCAGCTGACAAAGGAAATAGCTCTGATCTTTGTTTTGGTCTTTTCCTGCCAATAAATGATAGGTAGTTTGTCCCTGCTCATTGACAGACTCAGCCTTGCGGCAGTAATGACCGGTCGCTACAAAATCGGCTCCCAGTTTAAGGGCTGTTTTCAGAAAAATATCAAATTTAATTTCCCTGTTGCATAGCACATCCGGATTAGGCGTACGACCCTGTTCGTATTCGTGAAACATATAATCAACGATACGTTCTTTGTACTCTTTACTCAGGTCAATGGTCTGAAAAGGAATCCCCAGTTTTTGGGCTACGATCAAGGCATCGTTACTATCTTCCACCCAAGGACATTCCCGGCTGATCACGACACTATCGTCATGCCAGTTTTTCATGAACAGGCCAATCACTTCATAGCCTTGTTCTACCAAAAGGTGAGCAGCGACACTGGAGTCAACGCCACCTGACATACCTACAACAACACGTTTCATATGGTAAATATACTGGTTATGAGGAAAAATAGTTCAGAGACTGCAAGGCTCAGACGAAAGCAGAGAGCATTTTGTCTGAAAATAATAGTTTCTTTTCAAACACAATAGGTAAAAATAATGGTTAGATAGAATAGTGTATACGAATGGAGCGACCATCAATGACGAATGTATTTTTTCAGGCTCGTGAAAAATACCGGCCTTCTCACATGAAAATCCTGTTTATCACAGAAGCGCCTCCGGCGGTAGAGAGAAACCGATATTTTTATTTTGAAAACGTAAGAAAAGGTGACAGCCTTTTTCTGGAACTCATGAAGGTTTTGTTTACAGAAGAAGTAGAAGCCTTTGAAACAGTAAGAAATATACGATCAGAGAAAAGTTATTTTCTGGAAAGAATGCAGGAAGAAGGTTATTTTCTCACGCATGCAACAGAGACACCGTTACCCGGTCAGACGGTGCCTACCCGTATGCGGATCTATCGGGAAAATTTGCCTGAACTGATCAAAATGATGCTGAAGATTGCCAAACCTACTACGCCGATTGTGCTCATTTCTACCGTAGTCTTTCGTGCTATTGGTAAAGAGCTGAAGGCTAGTGGGTTTCAGATACTTCACGATTATCCTATCGAATACCCTAATTCCGGACAGCAACTCAACTTCAGGAGAAAACTGAAGCCTCTGTTGCGACAATTTCAATTATTACCTGTTCCCTTATAAAGTATTATGTATAAATTCTTAATGATTCTACTATGCCCATCCATACCCTAGCACAATCGCACCTGAAGCACCAGCATTGGTTGCAAGAATTTGACCTGTTTCAGGATGAAGTAAAATATTATCAGCATAAATTAGCCCGGTTGGCTGCTCAGCATGATGAGCAGGAGGTAGAAGAGCGGATACAATATTTCCGACAAAATTTCTTCAAATATCTTGAACAGATAGATGATTTCCGGCATCAGATTTATGCTTATGAAGCCGACCTGGCCAAACGGCTGACGTTGGCGCTCAGGATCAAAAGGCAGGGAGTGCCAGAAGAAGACCATCAGCGGTTATCCAAACAAATTGAAGATTTTTCCATTGCTTTCAAAACCACGAAAATGCAGTGCAATGAAGTAATAGCAGTGATGCAATCCTGACTATGCCAAATTGACACGTTCTTTCGGGTTATTGAGGGCGTCTTTTAAAGTGGTCCGGATATTGACCTTACCTTCCTGATATCATTTCAGTTATCAACCTGCTTGAGTTTTCGCTGAAATGAAGTGCTCGGAGAACTTAAGCTTTTTGGACACAAGGAGGTAATTATGGATAGTTATTCAGAAACTATCATCAACGCCGTTGAGAAAATCAAAAACGCCGTTGTAAAAATTGATATTTATAAGACAATCAAAGGAAAACTGCGTCCTGCCGGTTCCGGATCAGGCTTTATCTTTTCTTCCGATGGTTACATCTTTACCAATTCGCATGTGGTGACGGGTGCTGAAAAAATCAGGGTGACTTTACTGGACAGTACAGAAGTGGAGGCCTCCCTTGTCGGTAACGATCCGGATACGGATTTAGCGATTATTAAGATCTATAATGGTAAGTATTCGGTAGCGAAACTGGGAGAAACAGATGATTTAAAAATTGGGCAACTGGTGATCGCTATTGGTAATCCATACGGGTACCAACATACAGTGACGACAGGCGTTATCAGCGCTTTAGGAAGAACCATGCAAACACAATCGGGCAGACTGGTAGACAATGTGATTCAGACAGATGCTGCCTTGAATCCGGGTAATTCAGGAGGGCCGATGGCTAACGGTGAGGGAGAAGTCATTGGGGTCAATACCGCAGTGATACGAGGAGCCCAGGGCCTTAGCTTTGCCGTGAATATCAGTACAGCCAAGGAGATCGCTACGCATTTGATCAAAGACGGAAAAATCTTTAAAGCGTATCTGGGTTTTGTATTGCAGGAAATAGATTTAAATCCTAAGCTCATACGGTATTATAATTTGCCGAATAAGCGCGGTTTGTTTGTGGTAGCCATAGAAGAGAATTCACCGGCGAGCCGTTCGCAAGTAGAAGAAGGAGATATCATTGTCAGCTTCAACAACAAGCCGATCAACAATACCAACGACTTGTTCAAAGAACTGACCAAAGATAAGATTCTGCAGATGGTAGATATATCCGTCGTTCGGCATACGGAGAAATATAACTTCGGCATTTTTCCAGTAGAACGTGCTGCCTAGTACTTGTCATGGATAAGCTCTTGGCTGTGTTCAGGAAAAACCAGAGAAATCGGTAGGGGCGTATCAACGATGTTTTTTAACATCTACCTGCTGGCACATATCTAAAAGGACACAGGCCGAACATTTCGGTAAATTTCCCGTACAAATGTGTTTTCCAAAAGGAACCAACAAACGGTTGATTTCTACCCAGTACATTTTGGGTAGTTGTGTTTCCAGTGCCAGCAGGGTATTTTCCGGTGTTTTTTTCTGCACATATCCCCAACGATTGGTGATCCGGTGTACGTGGATGTCTACGCCGATGCGTGGTTGTCCGCAGGCAATACCCAAAGCCAGGTTGGCGCATTTAGGACCTACTCCCCTGAAAGAGGTCAGTACCTCAAAATCGCAGGGTAATTCACCCTGGTATTTTTGTTGAATCGTTTGTGCTATGGTCAGTATCTGAAAAGATTTTGCTTCATGGTAGGTACATGCCCGGATCGCCTCATCGATCTGTTCGGGTGTCAGGGCACTGATGGCTTCTGGTGTTCTGCCTAGCTTAAAAAGCCTGAGGGCAGTGGGTACCGTTACTTCATCAAAAGTGCGTATGGAGATCAGGCAGGCCAGGAGTTGCTCAAACAGAGAAGTATATCCCTGGTCATACAAATCAAATAAGGCTGCTTTGGGTAAGGGTACCACAGCTTTTCTTAATCTTTCTACCGCTTCATGAATATCAAAGGGGATTTTTTCGCCGGACATAGCATAGCCTGTTTAATATGACAGATGAAAAAATGACCAGCTTTTCAGTAAAAAGTTTAAGTTTCTAGAAAAAAATCAGTTGAATCTTTTAGTAAAGTTTATCAAGATTGATGTAGTCGGCATATACATCTAATGATTTGCCATCGTTGAAGGAGACAATATTAATAATATCATTTGTTCGGAGGTCATACCAAACTTCTGCAAAAAAATTATCTACATAGAACAATCCTACCGTATAATACTTGGCATGTCTACGCAGTAACAGCCTTCCTCTACCAAAGGTATAGTTCGCCTTCTCCCGGAGGGTCAAACGATTGAACTCGCTTTTAGTAAACATATACTTCATATCACAAATATCTGCCGGAGGTTGTAACAAATAAAGGGCAAACTCTGCGCCATTTTAGTGGGAGAAGAATAAAAAATTAATGAAGGTAATAAATTTCTTGTTTTCCAATAAGTGAAGTAAATCCAAAAAAAAATAAGTGCTGTGAAGCCCGGGGCAGTTCGTCTCAGCTTTCGGCTGAAGAGCAAGCCTTTCATGATAGCGATATGGCAGGTTCTAAAAAGGGAAACCAGGCTAAGATAGCAAAACAATCAGTAGAAAGGTTGACCCACCGGACATCTCCTGATGAAGGGAGCGTTTGCTATCAGATCTGTGTGAAGAAACAAATAGCGCACCAGGCTGGCAGTGCCAGCCAGCAGTCAGCGATTGTCAATGTAAATGCTTGTTGATTAGTAGAATAGGGGTATTTCCTGAAAGGAGGGACCTTGTATTTTAATACAAATCTTTCAGGGAGATATAGTCTGTATATTTTTGAAAGACCGCCTTTTCTGGCAAGCTCGCAATACCAACAATAGTATTGTTCATATTATTGTATAAAACCTCTACAAAGTAATCATTCAGATGGTACAGAGCGGTTTTATAATCTCTAAATACTCTTTCCATAATGTAAGTGCCATAGATAAGCGTACAATCTGTTTTTTCCGAAAATGAAAGTTTATCAAACTCAAAGAGATTAACCATGATAGTAGTTGCTAAAGTTAACAATGATTTTTTCGTCTAATATGTGGTATTATGGTAAAAACATCCAATTGAAAATGTGTATCATCTTACCAAGTAAGTAACCAGAAATAAACAATTAAATAGCTTTTCAATCATATTATGTAATTTTATTATTAATTCAAATAAAAAGCAATACTGGTGGCAATAAAATTAATTAATGATTGCGAAAAATAAAACAAAATGATTGATCTATTGAATATTTCACTACCTTGCTTACCCGTAAAAAGCTGGTTTGCTACAAGTAGTATTATGACAGAAAGGAGACAACCTTTCTATGGTCTGTATGACAGTATGTGAAAATTGATTGGCTTCTTCCGGCAGGCCAATGTGTATTTTTTTTAATTTTGCGCCGGTTTATCAACCTTCTTATTAAAATATGGGAAACAATAGTACTGCCTCTTTTCCTGCGACTGCCACCGTTTATCCTATTCTTTTTGCCATTAGTATGGCACATTTGCTGAATGACGCTATTCAGTCCGTGATCCTGGCCATGTATCCGGTGTTCAAAAGCGCCTTGCAGTTAAACTTTACCCAGGTAGGTTTCATTACCTTCTCTTTTAACCTGACAGCCTCTTTGTTGCAGCCCCTGATCGGATTATATACGGATATCAAACCCAAACCCTATTCTCTTCCTGTAGGCGTAGGATTTACGCTCAGCGGCATTATCCTGCTGGCTTTTTCTTCAGGTTTCTATATGATCCTTTTGTCGGTGAGTTTGGTAGGAGTGGGGTCTGCGATCCTGCATCCGGAATCATCAAGGGTAGCGTATTTGGCTTCCGGAGGAGGAAGAAGAGGTTTAGCTCAATCCATATTTCAACTGGGAGGGAATACCGGCAGTGCCATCGGCCCTTTGCTGGCTGCGCTGATGATTGCACCCTACGGACAGAAGGGTTTTGGATGGTTATCCATCGCTGCTATCGGAGCCATTGTGATACAGTGGAAAGTAGCGCATTGGTATAGCAGGCATTATAGCAGCGGTAAAAGTAAAAACGGAAGCAGCCCGGAGGGCATGATATCCCGTAAGAGGGTCAGCGGGGTCTTATTTGTGCTGGTTCTGCTGATATTTTCTAAATTTATTTATCTGTCCAGTATTACCAGTTACTTTACTTTTTATCTGATCGATCATTTTGGGGTTTCTATCAAGCAGTCGCAGATGTATCTGTTTCTGTTTTTGTCGGCGGCGGCTGCCGGAACTTTTCTGGGAGGGCCTTTAGGAGATCGTTTTAACCGCAAACATGTGATCTGGTTTTCTATTCTGGGTGCTGCTCCTTTTTCTCTGTTGCTACCCTGGGCTAACTTGTTCTGGACCGGGATTTTGTGTGTTCTCATAGGGCTCATTATTTCTTCTGCCTTTTCTGTTATTGTGGTGTATGCCCAGGAACTGATGCCTGGCAAAGTGGGGATGGTATCCGGCTTATTCTTTGGGCTGGCTTTCGGTATGGGTGGTTTAGGCTCGGCATTGTTAGGATATCTGGCAGATCATACTTCTATCGACTATGTCTTTAAAGTCTGTGCTTTCCTGCCGCTCATAGGCATTATCACTGTTTTTTTACCTAATTTGAAAAAAGAGCAGCGGCCGCATGCCGCATAAAGGGCTTTCTCCTAATTCCCATTTCTTATTATTCATGGATCGTATAGGCCAAAAACTGATTGAAGCGGAAAAATTGTTTGTCAAAATCGGATCCCATTTTGTATTGAAAGATATCAATCTTATGATCTGTCAGGGAGAAGGGTGGGCCATTGTAGGGCCTTCCGGCAGTGGAAAGACACTCTTGGGGCAGGTCATAAAGAAGCGCCGTTATATTGCTTCGGGAAGCTTGCAATGCCATTTTTCGGATACCCGTATCCAGTTGATAGAACAACAGCCTGCGTATGGCGGCAATGCCTCACAAGCGTATTATCAGGCCCGTTTTAATAGTGTCAGCGCTGAAGAGTCGCCAGTAGTGGAAGCGGTGTTAGCGCAAATTTATCAGAAACACAAGCAACATCAGGGGATTACGACAGATCAGGTATTGGAACTACTCGGCATAGCTTATCTGCGCCATACACGGCTCCTTGAGCTATCTAACGGGGAAAATAAAAAATTGCAGATAGCCCAGGCACTCTTACAAAACCCGCAAGTGCTGATCCTGGACAATCCTTTTATAGGGCTGGATACAGCAGCCCGGCAGAAACTGCATCAAATCATCAATCAACTGATTGCCTCCGGTATGACGCTCCTGTTGATTACTTCACCCACAGAAATTCCTGAGCAGATTACCCGGGTGATAGAGATGGAGGCAGGCCGCATACAGCATGTTTATACACGGACATGTTTTGTAGAAAAAGAAAGAAAGCCTGCTTCTTTGCCTGTGAGTGTCTTAGCTTCCCGGATACCGGCTGCTCCTCCTGACAAGAGTTTTACCATAGCGGTGCGCTTGGAACAGGTAAAAGTACAGTATGGAGACAGAAAGATTCTGGATCAGGTGAGCTGGCAGGTGAGAAGGGGAGAGCATTGGGCATTGTCCGGACCCAATGGAGCCGGTAAGTCTACGCTGCTGAGTCTGATCAGTGGGGATCACCCGCAAGCGTATGCCAACACGATTTATTTGTTTGACCAGAAAAGAGGAAGCGGGGAAAGCATCTGGGATATCAAAAGGCGGATTGGCTTTGTCTCTCCGGAGTTGCATCTCTGCTTCAACCGGACGCTCACTTGTGCTGAAACTGTAGCATCCGGGTTATCGGATAAAATGGTACCGGATAAAAACCTCTCCGCAGCTCAAAAAGAAAGAATTTACGCATGGATGGACCTTTTTCAGATCCTCCCGCTGGAGAAACGCAGGTTAGCGGATATTCCTTTAAGTGAACAGCGGCTGGCGTTGCTGGCCAGAGCATTGGTCAAAAATCCACCTATGCTGATCCTGGACGAACCTTGTCAGGGGCTAGACCCGGAACAAACCAAAAGATTCACGTTTTTGACCGATGTGATTTGTAAGCAATCTGAAAAGACACTGATCTACGTTTCTCATCAGCCGGAGGACATTCCGGCTTGTGTTGATAAGTATATCTTTCTGCAGGAAGGAAAAGTAAAGCAAATCCGGGAAGAATCTGCTGACGTTTGAAGGCTCGGACATAGATTTGCCAGCTATCAGCTTCATAAGCTGTGAGACCATCGCATTACCAATTGAGACAAGCCCATTGAAAATAAGAGCAGCTGCATAAAGTGTACGTCATTGACCAACGGGTGTTCAATAATGAACAGTATAGAAGATAGGAACCCCTCATTCTGGGGTATATCCCCTGTTGACGGCTTTGGCATAAGGCTTGAACCTGGGTTACAGGTATTTTTCTTCTCAAATACATCGGCCATGTTAAAGAACTACACCCTCGTTGCGCTTCGCAATCTATTAAAAAACAAGATCTATTCTTTTATCAATATTACAGGTTTGTCTATCGGACTGACCTGTAGTATCTTGATTCTATTGTGGGTGCAGGATGAAATGTCTTTTGATACTTTTCATCCTAAGGCTGACCGGCTGTACCAGGTATGGCTTCAGGCCCGATGGGAAGAAGAGATTGGTTCACAGACATCCTTACCTTTGCCAACCTATGAAGCCCTGAAGACAGCCAACAGCCATATCGAGCGGGTGGCCGTTTCGGATTGGGGAAGCAACCATCTGCTATCGGTCGATGAAAATCCGATTATCAAGCAGGGTTTGTTTGTGAGTGAAGAGTTTCTGCAGATGTTCGAGTTTCCTTTGCTCAAGGGAGAAGCACCCACCACCCTCAACGACCCTTCTTCTATTGTCATTACCCAATCTACAGCCCGGGCGTTGTTTGACGAGGAAGATCCCATGGGAAAAGTGGTGCGGGTAGATGACAAGTATGATCTGAAAGTGACGGGCGTGTTGGAAGATGTTGCGACCAACTCCTCTTTTCAGTTTGACTTTCTGTTACCCTGGAAACTGAATGAGCAAACCGATTGGATTAAAGGCCAGCAGCAGGAATGGGATAACCATTCCTTTCAGGTCTATGCAGAACTGGATGATGCCTCACAGAAGGCTGCGGTAGAAAATAGCATCCGGGATATCGTAGACAAGCATGGGAAGCTGGACTTTAAAAGAGAACTGTTTCTGTATCCGCTGCTGCGGTGGCGTTTGTATTCCAACTTTGAGAATGGTGTAGAAGAAGGGGGTATGATAGAGTATGTGCAGTTATTCACCATCATTGCTGTTTTCATTCTCCTTATTGCCTGCATCAATTTTATGAATCTGGCGACAGCGCGCTCCGAACGAAGGGCACGGGAAGTGGGCATCCGCAAAAGTGTAGGGTCGAGGCGCAGGGAACTGGTCATACAGTTTATGAGTGAGTCTGTCTTTATTACTTTGCTGGCCTTTCTGATAGCGATTTTGCTGGCCGAACTGGTATTGCCCTATTACAATAATCTGGTAGATAAGAAGCTGTTCATCGATTATACCTCATGGCAGTTCTGGTTGGCAAGCCTCAGTGTGATTTTGTTTACCGGCATGGTGGCCGGCAGCTATCCGGCCCTGTACCTGTCCTCTTTTCAGCCTGTTAAGGTGCTGAAGGGAAAAATCAAGGCGGGTAAGGAGGCGGTCACTCCCCGGAAGGTGTTGGTTATCTTACAGTTTGGCTTCTCCATCCTGCTCATCATCGGTACCATCGTGATCTATCAGCAAATTCAGCTGGTACAAGACCGGGAACTGGGCTACACCCAGGAAAACCTGATCACCATAGATAGTAACGATGGCCTTCAGCAAAACTATGAAGTGCTGAAAAATGACCTGCTTCAGTCAGGATTGGTAGAAGCCATGACCCGGTCGAACAGTCCCATTACCAATATCTACTCCAACAACTTTCTGGGCTGGCCCGGAAAACCGGAGGAGCAGCGTGTCATTTTTACTACCATTGCAGCCGATTATGACTATACGGAAACTATGGGCATCAAAGTGCTGGAAGGACGTGATTTTTCCAAAGATTTTGCCAGCGATACCACGGCTATCCTGGTCAATCAGGCGGGTATGGACATTATGCAACTGGAAGATCCATTGGGTACACAACTTGATCTGTGGGGAGAAAAGCGTACCCTGATCGGTATTGTTGACAATGTGTTGATGGGGTCACCCTATCAGCCGGTGAGTCCTATGTTTGTGATCCTTAACCCTGAATGGAGGGGTAGCGTCACGCTTCGTTTGGCCAAAACCAATGACCTGCCGGATTTGCTGGCCCGTATAAAAGAGATTTTTATTAAACACAATCCGGCTTATCCGTTTGAGTACAAATTTGCCGATGAAGAATTTCAGAAGAAGTACATTACCATCAACCTGACCAAGCGTCTTGCTAATGTATTCACAGCGCTGGCCCTGCTCATCACGGGTTTAGGTTTGTTCGGACTGGCTTCCTACATGGCCGAGCAGCGTACCAAAGAGATCGGTATCCGCAAGGTGCTGGGGGCTTCTGTGGTGAGTATCGTTTCGCTGATGTCTAAAGATTTCTCACGGCTGGTGATCATTGCCTTTGTCATATCGGCTCCCCTTGCCTGGTTGGCACTGTCTACCTATCTGGAACGATACCCCATCCGTACCGACATACACTGGTGGATTTTCCCCATCACGGGTGTCGTTGCCTTGTTGTTTGCGCTGGCCTTTGTGACAACCCAAGCTCTCCGTGCTGCTCAGGCCAACCCGGTAAAAGCACTACGGAGTGAATAAGAGCGTACGAAAGTGAGTGAAAGCATAAAAGAGGACAGGTCCCTCTTAGATATCAACTTTGCCTGAAGGGCTGTGGTCTGTGTACAAACCGCTGCCTCAAACTTATTGACACTGGCATTGATCGGCAGCGTGGGTATTGGCTATTTATCTTCCAGAAATACACGGAAGGTTGTTCCTTTGCCTTCTTCGCTTTTTACTTCAATTTTGCCACCACGGTTTTCCACAATTCTTTTAACCATATACAAGCCTACGCCAGTGCCATCCACATGACTATGAAATCGCTTGAACATGGTAAACAATTTGTCAAGCTGCACAGGAGTCATACCTAAGCCATTGTCCTGAAAGGTGAGCACTATATAAGGTTCTATCTTTTCTACCTTTATGTGGATCACTGGGTTCCGCTCAGGGCTTTTGTATTTGATGGCATTGCTGATCAGGTTATAAAAAATACTCCTCAGGTTAATTTTGGTATAATGAATATGAGAAACCAAAAATTCTGCCTCAATAGTGGCCTCTGCCTTTTCAATCATTTTATGAATATCAGATCTGACATCCTCCAGGATATCCTGAAATGATAACCATTCAGTGCTGGTATCCAGGTCTTTCTGCACTTTGGTGATTTCGGTGAGGGCTTTGACCGTATTCTTCAGCTTGCCGACAGAGGTAGCAATCATCTCAATGAGCCTTATCATTTTTCCATCGCTTTTCCCTTCCATATTCTGCCGTAGCAAATCGGTTAACCCTTCCAGGTTGGCGATAGGAGATTTGAGGTCATGAGAGGCCGTGTACACAAAATTGTCGAGGTCTGTATTGATCTTTACCAGATTGTCATTACTTTTTCTGAGTTCATCCTGTGCTTTTTTAAGATCCGTTAAATCCACCAGGGAGCCCAGGATCCGGTAGGGGATGCCATTTTCGTCTTTTAAAGCATAGGCACGGTTATAGACAAAAGCATAGGAGCCTTCGGCTGTTTGAAAACGGTATTCGTAAGACCACTTTTCTTTTCCCTGGTTGATAAACTGGTAAATATCTTCTACCACCTGCTCTCTATCGTCAGGATGAATTCTGTTGAACCAGGATTCCACGCCGGGCTGAATATCATCTTCCTGGTAACCGAATATTTCCTTGAAAGCTTCATTCCACCAGAATTCACTGGAAACCAGGTTCCAGTCCCATACCGCATCGTTGGTAGCCATAGAAACTAGACGAAATCTTTCTTCACTGGAAGAGAGTGCCTGGGTTCGCTCGGCTACCCGGTTTTCCAGTTCGTTGTTGAGCATGACCAGCCGTTCTTTAGTGGCTTTTACTTCTTCGTAGGCTGCCATTAATTCTTTTTCCGCTGCTTTCTTTTCACTGATATCTGCCAGCGAGAGGGTGAGGCCATTCTCTATTCTGACAGCGGCTATTTCAAACCACCCATTCAAACCTTCATGTTTATAATATATTTCTTCATGCAACGACTGTCCTGTTTCAACTACCTGTACAAGCTTTTCAAAAAGACCATCTTTTTTCATCCCCGGCATGATCTCCAGAAGACATTGCCCTATCAAATTTTTCTGCTGACGGCCTACCATCTTTTCTGCCATCTTATTGGCCAGAATCCACCGGAAATCCTGTATTTTTCCTCCTTTACCTTTAATAGTTTCAAAAGCAGAGATACCATGCAGCGAGCTGTTTAACACGCCAGCGAGTCTGTTATTCAGATGCTTTAAATCCGTCACATCGACGAAGGTCACCACCGCCCCGTCATAGGATTTGTCCTGCCGGATATAAGGCTGCACTCTCATCAGATAATATTGCCCGTCGTTCACTTCAATCTCCTGCTCTACCGTTTCATGGTTTTCCAGGACCAGTCTGATGTCCTCTACCAGCCGATTGTACTTCATGTTGAATGAGAAGTGGTTGATGGGCCGGCCAATATCCGATTCTATGACGTTGATCTGTTTGGAAATGGCCGGGGTATATTTACGGATCAGGTAATCCCGATCAATAAAAAGCTGTCCGATCTCCGTACTTCTGAAGTAGTTGTTCAAATCATCGTTCAGTTCGGACAGTTCCTTGATCTTGAGCTGATGCTCCGCATTTACGGTATGCAATTCCTCGTTGAGCGATTGCAGCTCTTCGTTGGTGCTTTGCAGCTCTTCGTTGGCAGAGATCAACTCCTCATTGCTGGACTGCAATTCCTCGTTAGAAGTTTCCAACTCCTCCACGGTTGTCTGGAGATTTTCCTTGGCTTCCCTGAGTTCGTTCTCCAGTTCATAAAAACGATCGATGTTAACCTGACTGTCTGAGATTTCCTCAGGGGCGCTACTGATAGGTTTTTGTGGATTTTCTTTGAGCAGCACCATAAAAAATTTCTCACTATACTGATCCGAATCCAGAAATGGCTTCACTACCACATCTATGCTTCTGACAACATCGTCCTCCGTCACCCTGATGTGGTGGCTGACTACCTTTTCCTTGAGCCGTCCGGCTTTTCTTAAAGCCACGCTCAACGCCACACTCAACGGATTGGGAAGCATCTTGAGCAGGTTGAGTTGCAATGTTTTTTCAGGTAGCCTCAGAAACCGTTTGTAGTCGCCCATGGCTTGCAGAAAGTCATAGTTTTCGTTGATGTACAAGGCTGCATAGCCAAATTCCTCCAGCATGGCTTCTTTAAAAACCTCTTCCATCCTCTTCTGAAGCGAATTGACCATAGGCTTTAGGTTAGGCGTTTTGGCAGAAGAGGCTCTTTCTTTCTTTTCTGTGAAGAAGACGGCACTCTTAGCGTAGTTGTTGTTAACCGTGATGGTTTTATAAATATTCCATCTTTTGTTCACCACTTCCAGTGCGTCTTTTAGCGTACCGCTGCTTTCACTGGAGCCTAAAAACAGGTACCCCCCCAGATTCAGAGAAAAGTGAAAAGTAGACAATACCTTTTTCTGCAACTCAGGCTTCATGTAAATGAGCAAATTCCGGCAGCTCACCAGATCAATTTTACTAAAAGGAGGATCTTTCAGCAGGTTATGCTGCGCAAAGATCACCATTTTTCTCACATGTTTGCTGATGCAGTACCCTTTCCCTTCTCTGACAAAAAATCGGGATAGTCTTTCCTCAGAGAGTTCTTCAATAGTTCTTCGATCATATAAACCTTTGGCTGCTATCTCTATCGCTTTGGCATCCATGTCGGTGGCAAATATTTTGATATTCAGCTCTTTGCCCTTTTGCTCCATGTACTCAGTGAACAAGATCGCCAGCGAATAGGCTTCTTCTCCGGTACTACATCCGGCCACCCAAACTTTAATCTGCTCTTTTCTGGACTTACCATTCACAATGGCCGGAACTACTTCCTGCTGGAGGATTTTGAAAGCGTCGCTATCCCTGAAAAAACGGGTGACACCAATCAGGAACTCCTCTCCCAATTGCGCCACTTCATCCGGGTTGTTTCTCAGGTAATGCAGGTACTCTGTGGGTTGTTCGATCTTTTGCTCTACCATTCTTCTGATAACCCTTCGTTCCAGCGTCTGTCTTTTATAAGCCGTAAAGTCGTTGGCTGTGTTGTCACGTACCAGGTTAAGGATTTGCAATAGCACATCTTCGCTTCCATTGAAGCTGGAATTGATAAAACCATTGTCAGGGTGATCTTTTTTGGGGTACTGCAGGATTTTCTCTGCCATTATTTCAGGAGGTAAAATATAGTCGGTATAGCCTGATTCAATGGCGCTGTTGGGCATGCCATCAAACTTGGCAGTCGCAGGGTCTTGCACGATCACCATGCCCCCTCTTTCTTTGATGGCAACAATGCCGTTGGTACCGTCGGTGCCTGTCCCTGACAGTATGATGCCAATGGCATTTTTTCCTTTGTCTTTGGCCAGCGATTCCAGAAAAATGTCAATGGTAAAATTGGGTGCTGCCTGGGTGTTCTTTTCTACCAGGTGGAGCCTGTTGTTTTTAATGGTCAGGTTCTTTTTGCTGGGAATAAGATAGATACAGTTGGGAAGCACAATCATGCCTTCTTCCGCAATATGGATCTTCATTTCGGTATGCTTAGCCAACAACTCATCCATCAGACTTTTATGGTCGGGAGAAAGGTGTTGGATAATGACAAAAGAGAAATGATTGCTCCGGGGGATATTGTCAAAAAGTTCATTAATGGCTTCCAGTCCGCCAGCCGAAGCACCAATGCCTACAATGTAGTGCTGCTGTGCCTCCTGTCCCTCCAATTCATGGCCATTCTGCTTGGACTTTTCCTGCATACAAAAAAAATAATAGCACTGTTAAAATTTATACATTTTCTCCATCAAAGTGGACCTCAGTTTATCGGCCGCCTCTTTTTCTTCTTCCTGCCATGGGTAAGAGGTATGCCTTACTGTTTCTTTCCAGATATTGAATGAGTTTCGGGGATGATACGTTTTGCCATCTCCTTCAAACTGTATCGCTTCATTAGGATTACCCCCCCACTCTACGGTATGGACTACCTCCGGGCGGTATCCCAGAAAATAACCCTCCCCCGTACCGGAAATATTCAAGGCCAGCAGCCCACTGGCAGTCTCTTTGATATATTGGCCAGCTTCATAAACCTCTGGCAAAGCATGAGTCATATATATTTTTTCCTGTTGATATCTTTTCAGCCATTTGACCAGGTCCTTGATCTGGTCATCTTCCGGCGTTTCTCCTGCGCTTACGATTTTATCGTGAAGCACCAGAGAAGCTCCCTGAATCCTGAATAACTTCAGAAAGTCATCAGTGTTTGCTACAAAACTATGGATGATGTTACTCTCTGTATAAAGCTGTTCCAGAATATTGAGCTTTACATCATCAACTTCATTTTTATATTTTAGTTTGCTTTCTCTTTCTTTTGCAGCAATCTGCGCTGATATGACCGTTGATAAAAGCTCAAAAGCGGCCCGGATTTCATAGGCAGGAAGCTTTGGGGTTCTGTGGTGACAGGAAATAAGACCCCAAAGGCGATTGTGCACAATCACAGGCATTGACATGGATGACGCTACCTTCATATTTTTCAGGTATTCCACATGCACTCTGGAAACCCCTCTGAGATTACAGCTCGACAGGTCCGTGAAGCTGTGCGTTACCGGGTTCAGCACCGGAATTAGCTTGGCAGGCGCTGCTTCTACATCCGGAATGAGACGGTAAGGATTCTTAAAATAAAGGTTTCTGGCCTGCTGAGGCACATCAGAGGCCGGAAAACGAAGATCAAGGTAGGCATCCATTCCCTCTTCTTTGGCCTCGGCAATGACCGTTCCGTTCCACTCTTCATCAAACTGATACATCATGACCTTGTCAAAGCCGGAGAGCGCTTTGAATTCCTGGACGGTAATCTGGCTAATGGCCTTGACATCGTCCGTTTCTTTGAGCACCCGCATGATACTATTGATTTGTTCATAAATCTGAACAAAAGAAAGGTGAAGCTCTTTCTGCTTGATTTCCTGTAGCTCCACAATAAAAAAATGTTCGGCAGGATGGAGGGTTACCGCACAATCCAGCGGTTCGTTGTCAGGCTGCTTGAGTAGCCTCAGGTTAAGGGAGATTCTGTCTTTCTTGCTCCACTGCTCCAGTTCCTGTTGCAGGGAAGCCGCCTGCTCAGTACTTAAAAACTCCGGCAGTCGTTTTTGCAACATATCGCCTACCGGCAGTTGTAGAAAATCGGTGATATTTTCACTGACCTGAATGATTTTTAAATCTTTTTTATCCAATACCATCAGTACCCCGTAAGGTTGTATGGTATTGATAAAGTTGATAGGGATATTTCCACAGAATGCAGAATCGTAATTTTTTCTCGGTTGAATTGTGGGCATGGTTAATTTTTTCTTATCCAGTTTTCGAAGTAATAAAATGTTTCGTTGGCAGCTTCCACAATTTCCTGTTCTTTCTGGAAGTCTTGGTTGAAACGCACCAAAGATTGTTGGAAAGTTTTCCATTTATGGCCCGTATCCGGCCCATATCCATGAAAAAAAGAAGCGCCGTGGACAGCACTTAAGCCTAAATTTTTCTCTAAACTCTTTGCAATAATTTTTCCTCCCAGGGTGGAACCTTCCATCACATACAAGCAACCAAAAGCCTGTGCCATAGATTGGATAGAAGGTAATTCTGCGCAAAGTGGCAGGGTGTCTTCCGGCGCGTTGTGCTGCAAAGTGTGCAAATCTTGCCTGATCATGGCAGCCTTTCTCCTGCTACCATAGTCCGGCAGATAATTGTCAGCCAGCTGGAAGGGCTCCAGGGCGGTTTCCAGGGGGTAAAAATAGCCATAAAAAACCCGTAGTATTTTTTGATAGTGATCCTGGGTCAGGGTAGGGCTGGTGATGGGTTTCAGTAGCTCACTTTCTTCCAATCGGCGATGATTTTCTGCCGTTTTGTATTTAATTTCTTCTAATATCATTAATTCTCTGATGCTATGGGTACAAAGATCAGCATAAAAAAATCTATCTCTGCTTAAAAATAAATGATCAATGATGTACTTTACCTAGGTTGTTGATAGGTGACTAAGCTTAGTATTTTAGCCATTAACGTTCCGTAGCTGCATTTGCACTGCCAGCATTAACTTGCCAACAATGCCTGCTGTACGGATAGTAACATTCATTTCCTGGCCTAAGTTCTAACTTGCTAATCGGGGTAATAGAATTATCTGTTAAAAAAAATTGACAACAGCATACGAAAGTCAAACTAAACTGGCGAAAAATGTTAACGCCACCACTCATTCCTGTTGTTTGCTATCTACTCATTCGGTTGATTTTTTGTTTGAGTGGGAAAAATATAATTTTTTAAGGAAACAACCTATGCATGACAGATCAATAACGTCAGGAATTGCCGTGGAAATCCTGCTGTAATCAATAGATACCAGTGAGAAAATGCATGGAGCGTTCTGCAGTAAGCTTCGGGACAGGAGGATATTCCATTTTTATTTTGATGATACACATCATATTTTTAAGCAAAGATATATTCGCTAACTTGAGCAGACAGCTGCCTACACAACCTTAATGAGCATGAAAATACTTCAGAATCCGCCTCACTTCCTGCTTTCAACAGCTATTCATCACCCATCGTCAAATTCACTGAAGCGGAGCCTCTGCTGGCAGGTACTCTTGCTGGTCGTAGCGGCTGTCATCTTTTCTGGCTGTACCTCCTCTTCACAGGACCTGGATAGTGCTCAGGCTGACCGGCCTCCTAACATTGTTTTTATCTTCGCCGATGATCTGGGATATGGCGATCTGGGCTGCTATGGTGCTACGGATATCAAAACGCCTCATATTGACCAGTTAGCCCAGCAGGGCATTCGGTTTACTGACTTCTATTCCGTTTCTCCGGTATGCACCCCTTCCCGTTATGGCCTGCTGACCGGACGCTATCCGGTGAGAGATGGCGTACATAGGGGTGTATTCTTTCCGGAGAGCTGGACGGGTATGGACACTGCTGAAATCACCCTGGCCCAAGTACTTCAGCAAAGAGGGTATGCTACCGGTATCATTGGGAAGTGGCACCTGGGACATCATCGTCAGTACCTTCCCCTTCAGCGGGGTTTTGACTACTACTTTGGCATTCCTTACAGCAACGATATGGAGGCGGTCGTCTATCTGCGCGGCAATGAGGTAGTAGACGAAGCGGTAGATCAGCGTCAGAATGTGAAAACCTATACCCAGGAAGCGCTTCAGTTTATAGAAGCACATCAGGAAGAACCCTTCTTCCTCTACCTGCCCCATGCTATGCCGCATGTGCCTATCTATGCTTCGGAAGAATTTCAGGGGACATCACAAAGAGGATTGTATGGAGATGTTATCCAGGAAATGGACTGGAGTGTAGGGCAGATTGTCAGCAAACTACAAGCGCTGGGACTGGAAGAAAATACGATGCTTGTGTTTACCAGTGACAATGGCCCCTGGCGAACCATGATAGAGTTGGGAGGCTCACCCGGGAAGTTGAGAGCGGGGAAACAAACTACTTTTGAAGGGGGGATGCGGGTGCCCTGTCTGGTGCAGTGGAAAGCCGGTATCAAGCCCGGACAGGTGATAGAGGGAATGCATAATATGATGGACTGGTTTCCTACCCTGGCTCATCTGGCCGGAGGGCAGCTACCCACCGATCGCCCCATCGATGGAGAAGATATTTCGGCGGTGTTGCAGCAGGGAGGGAAAAGAAAGGGACAGCAACTGGCGTATTATTCCATTTATACCGGCGATCTTGCCGCTTTCCGGTCGGGTGACTGGAAGCTCAAGCTGCCGATGGAAAGACCTTATGGCGGCCGTTATGGTTTTGAAGGAGAAGAAGCGCATGGGATGTTATTGTTTAACCTGAAAGAAGATCCCGGTGAGCAGCAGAATCTGGCAGAAAAGCATCCGGAAAAGGTAGCACAACTGCAAAAAGAAATAGAAGCCTTCAAAGCCTCTTTAGGAGTGTTGCCACCTCCTAAAAAAATGAAGGAACCTGCTGACAGAAGCCATGAAGAGTATCTGAAAAAGAAATATGGCAGCAGTTAGCCATGAAAATACATCCTGTTGTAAATCGTCCGACCGATGGCACCCAAAATCTATTAATGTACTCACTATGCCTGACAAATATTCAGCAGGAGGAAGTGACCCCTTTCTTCCCGCTACGCTCAACCGGCGAGATTTTCTTCAATATAGTGCTACACTGGCCGGAAGCCTGATGCTCTTCCCCCTTACCAGCCCTCAAAGTCAGACCGGGCCGTTGCAGGCCGATCTATCGCTGAGATGGTATCAGCAACCTTTGCGTATTCTGCAGACCGTGTTGCGTGAAACTGATGCCCGGCAGTATGACGCAGCCGCGGTGGTGCAATACATGCAGACTGCCGGATGTAATACGCTGGTAGTGAATGCAGGAGGTATTGTAGATTTTTTCCAAAACCCTTTACCAGCCGCTCATATCAATCCTTTTATGGGAAAAAGAGATGTGTTGCGAGAGATCACGGAAGCCTGCCGTTCCGCTGGCATACGGGTGATCGGGCGGGTAGACTTCCGGGGTGTGGAAGAAGTAGTCTATCGGGCACATCCCGACTGGTTCAGCATGGATGCAGCCCAAAAACCCATGCAGCTGGACTATACCCGTCCGAAGTTATATGCTGCTTGCTATAAGGGATATTACCGCAACGAACATGCGGAAGCCTTCATCCGCTATTTACTGGAAAATTATGCGCTCGATGGTATCTGGCATAATAGCATCGGGGTGGGAGGGATCTGCCATTGCGAACGTTGCCGGCAGGCTTATCAGACAGCCACCGGTGCTGCGATTCCTGAGAGTCAGTCGGCTTCCGCCCCTGAGCTGGACCAGTATATGGCCTGGAAGTCAGAGGCGGCAGACCAGCACATGAACCATATGAAAAGCACCGTCAAAGCTTTTGGTGATGACAAAGTGTATACGGCAGAGGTATTCAGTATGTTTGAGGCCGGCGGCCGCATCCATTCCGGCATTGACCTCTACAATGCCCGTGATCATTTCGATTTTCTGGTGAGCGTAGCCTTCCTGACAGAAAATAGCGAACACATCCATTATGAAGACCTGAACTATGCCCACACCATCATCAAATTTCTGAAGTCGATGGCCCCGGAAAAAGAAGCCATTATTTTATATGGTGGCAACGGCACCGTGCACCGCTTTGTGATGGACCCGCCGGTAGACCTGCAAATCTGGTTATGGGAAGCGCTGGCAGCAGGCGGAAGGTTCTGGAACTGCCATTTTAATGGTATACATCCGGGGGTTACCCATGACAGAAGAAATGCTTTCAACAACAAGGAGGCTTACCTTTTTGTGAAAAATCATGAAAAGCTGCTGGCACAGCAGGTACCGGTGGCCGGCATTGGCATCTATTATTCACGGCCTACACGATGGTTTTACCGGGAGGCTCCGCCGGAGGAAGATCGTTTCGATGCGTCTATCAAAGGGATGGAAACCGTGCTGATGGAGAATCACATTCCATATGATTTTATTCCCGATGATCAACTCAGTGCAGAAAGGCTGCAAAAATACAAGCTGATTATTTTGCCCAATGTCCGGTGTATGGCCGATGCCGAGTTGCAGGTGCTGAAGACTTTTGTGCAGCAAGGCGGTCACCTCATGGCTACCTTTGCGAGCAGCCTGTATGATGCAGAAGGCAAAGAAAGGGAAGATTTCGGCTTGGCAGAGGTATTCGGTTGCCATTACACCGGCAAAAGCACCAATACCCGGAAAGACAGCTACCAGTATATGCTGCAATCGCAGCACCCGCTGGTCAGGCCTGACAGTGAGGAAACGGAACTGCTGATCAATGCCGGTTATACTTTGCTTTGTAAGGCCGAAGAAAAGGCTGAAGTGATTTGTACCCTGGTGCCTACGGTGCATAACCAACCTCCGGAAAAGGCCTGGGTGAAAGAATGGTCTACAGAATTCCCTACGGTGGTAGAACATCGCTATGGTGAGGGAAAAGTGCTCTATTTTGCCAACCAGCCGGATCAGATCAGTAAGGAAATAGGACATCCGGATATGCGAAATCTGCTGCTGCGTGGCGTGAAGTATCTGGCAGGCACCGCTATTGCGGTAGAAAGTAATGCACCGGAAAGCGTTCATATCGGGTTGACCCAGTCACTCGTTCAGCCGGGTCACTACATCCTTTCCCTGGTCAATACCACCTCCGGGCCGGGCCGTCCGGTACGTCGTCTGCTTCCGGTCAGCGACATACAGGTCAATCTGCATCTGGCAGGAAAAGCACTGGCCGGGCATCAGGTCCTGCGGGTACAGGGAGATTGTTCTGTACAAGCAGATGGACAAGCAGTGGAGGTGCAGATCAGTAAGCTGGAAGATTTTTGTGCTGTTCACCTACAAATGCGAGTGTAAAACGTATGGCTCGTTTCCCAAAAAGATTTTGCAATTCTTTCGGAAAGAACTGTAAATTGCCAGTCGCTCCTAATCCTACATGACTAGTCTGATGAAAAAATTGATAGACTTGGTAAGGTGGTTTCTCTGTCCGGTGTTGCTGACAACCAGGCTACACAGGATTATAAGAAGGAGACAATAGAAATTCCTGACGATAAACTGCTAAAGGTTTCCATGGCAACGGGTGGTGGTTATGTCGCCAGGATTTATCAGAAGTAAACATACAATAGATATAATAAACCAATTTTTCACATCACTAAACACAACAACACCAATGAAACAAACACTTAGCTTATTACTCATAGTTTTATTCGTCAGTGTGGCAGCACAAGCCCAATCCAAACAAGAAAAAGAAGTAGCCGATGCAGTGGAAACTCTGCGCACTGCCATGGTGGATGCCGATGAGGCCGCTTTAAAAAATATTACCGCTGATGTACTGAGCTATGGCCATTCCAGCGGAAAGATTGAAGATAAAAACGCATTTGTAGAAGCTTTGGTCAGCGGCACATCCGATTTTAAAAACATGAATCTTACCGAGCAGTCTGTTACCGTAGCGGATAATACCGCCCTGGTGCGGCACAAACTATCCGCTGATGTAGTGGACAGTGGCAAGCCGAATAGTATCAACCTGGGTGTCTTACTGGTTTGGCAAAAACAGCAGGGAAAATGGAAGTTACTGGCCCGTCAGGCTTTTAAGCTTTAAGAGAAAGGAAGAGTAGTATGGCATAATGGCGATCAGCTATCAGATGTGTTCAATGATTTATATCTATTTTGTACAAGTATTATGCATTAGATAATGTAGTTAGATGAAATGGTTAATCAGAACATTTTTTATAGTAGCAATTGTAGCTGCAATTTATCTAGTATATAGTAGTTACCTTGATGATCAATCTAGAACCACAATTGCTGCAATAGCTTTGATTGTTGCAATTTCTTCAGCATGGTCTTCTTACGAAAACTTTTATAATCAACTTCTGGCAAAGCAGCCGCAAATAGTTTTAGAGTTTGATTTAGAAAGTAGATATAAAATTATTCAACTAGTTATAAAAAACTACGGTAGTCAACCTGCATTCAAAATAAAAATTGATTGGGATCAACCTTTGACTAGCTCTAATAAGGAACATAAAATTACGTTCAATAAAACTGGAGTTGACGAATATGATATTCCTGTACTTAATAAAAATGAAAAAATAAGTTTACTTGTGGATAAGGATAAAAATATGTTCGATACTTTTAAAGTAGGATCATTGATCTATTCTGGAAAAATAACTTATCAAAGAGTATGGGATACATGGATGCCAAAAAGAAAAACAGCTAAATTTTCAATATCATTGGAGCAATACAGAAATGCTACAGATAATGCTAATGAGGCAGTAAAAGCATTTTATAGTACGCCCTTATTACTAAAAGAAATTAAAGAAGAATTAGAAAAGATAGAGAAAAGCATTAAAAAATCTAATATCTAAAATGCGTACTTTTAATAAGAAATAACGAATGGGATATGAAAACTTTAACCATAGAACTGCCCGATGAAGTAGATGAAAAAGAAGTAAAAATGACAGTTGCTTCCGCTTTATTTGATAAAGGTATTTTAAGTTCAGGACAGGCTGCAAAGTTTGTAGGAATCTCTAAAAGAGAATTTTTGGAAACAGTAGGCCAGTATGGCATTTCTATATTTGGTGAAACTGAGGAAGATTTGCAGTAGGATGAATGACAAATGAGTATCCTGATTATTTCCGATACTAGCTGTTTGATCGCACTAGACAGAATTGAAAAACTCAATCTTCTCCAAAACCAATTTCAACAAATTATAACTATCAATATACTGCTCAAGGATGAATAAAACCAGGTGCCAACGATGAGAAAGCACCTCGCTGGGCCTTTATTCCAGCTATTTGGTTTTCGTTTGTGTCAACTATGATAAAAAACCATGGAAAGAAAACTGATCGTAGCTTTATGCGCTATCCTGTTTTTCCATCACTCCTGTTTTCACTATGCCTATGCGCAAACTACCCTTGAAGAGTCTAAACTCAGTGTAATCATTCGGGGCGGGTTGCTGCACACTGACCTATATAACCCTACCTTTTATTGGCTGACCTGTTTTGAAGGTTGTTGGGCTGAAGAACAAAATGGCATTACCGGGAAATCTGTCAATATAGGAGTAGCCTATCAAATCAATCCAAAAAACCAACTTGCGATCCTGACAGGCTATTCGGAGTTCGGTTATCATGAAAGAGGATTTGCCTCTCCAGGTTCCGGTGTTTTTTCCTATGAACGTGATGTTATCTGGAAATTTTGGGGCATTGAACTCGAACATCGCAGCACATTATATAGGATAGGAAGGGCTAGCTTATTCCTGGGCAATGGCCTGCGATTTGAAACTCCCTTTGCAAACGATAAAGAGATCAATAAAGATGAAGTTTTAAAAAATATAGGTATCAGCTACAACGGAAGACTTGGCGTAGCCTACAGCCTAAGTCCAAGGTTGAGTATTTTGGGCAATGGAATTTTCAAAACCTCTTTGCTTAAATACAACAGAGTAGCGCCTGTGGCTGAACACAACGATTACCAACCCTATGGCATCGGCGGAGAAATAGGTATAAAAATTAATATCTGATTCGGCTCGGAGAGACCTGTTGTAAATTTTGACGAGGGGGTAGCCTTTCCAGTTTCTTCAACGGTTAACTGACATTTCTCGTATTATTCAGCGTTGGTGCACACCTTAAAGAATCATATTGAAATCATAGCAGCGCCCTCCATTTTAGGCTTAAAACCTACCGGGGTGGAAAAGCTGGCTGACAGTCTGCTGGCCTGCGGCCTTGCCGAACACTTAGGCGTGAAGCATCCGGTTATTCATGTTCCCACCCTTAATCATCTTTATAATCAGCAGAGAGACCCTGCAACCCATTGTCTGAATGCCAAGGCTATCAGGGATTTTTCTTTGGCTTTAGGGGAAGCTGTTGCCAACACCCTCCATCACAGGCGTTTTGCCCTTGTGTTAGGAGGTGATTGCAGCCTGCTGCTCGGCATCCTGTCGGGCCTGAAGCGCAAAGGAATCTATGGACTTATCTTCCTGGATGCGCATGCTGATTTTTATGCACCTGAACAATCAACCACTGGCGAAGTGGCCGACATGGAGCTGGCAATGGTCACAGGCAGGGGACCTGCTCTGTTGACAAATATTAATCACCAGCGACCTTATGTCAACGAGGAACAGGTAATCCATGTAGGACAAAGAGATGGGGAGGAAGCCAGGCAATACGGCTCCGCTGCTATTCAAGACACGGCTATACAATGTTTTGATCTGGCAGTCATTGAAAAGAAAGGGATGGATGTTGTTATTCAAGAAGTGATAGAAACGGTGCAATCCTCAGCTGTGGATGGCTATTGGGTCCATTTTGATACCGATGTGCTGTCGGATAGCCTCAACCCGGCCGTTGATTATCGCCTGCCCGGCGGTTTATCCTTTCAGCAAGTGGAAAGCCTTATCCAATACTTACTACGAACAGATCGTGTAGCCGGTATGAGTGTCACTATCTTCAACCCAAGCCTGGATAACGATGGCAGTATCGCTCGAAGCATCAAAGAAAGTTTGGGAAGGGCATTTGACCTTAACAATCGCTAATCATGTTTCTTTAAAATAGGTTAGCAATTTTTCCAACCTTTCCATACGCATTGATTAAATCATGCCATTACATTCATCCAGCCATACCGGTTGATCGTATACAACAACATCATGCAAGTAGCCGATGCCGTCCAGTTAATCAGTGGTGCCGCTATTCCCAGAGATGTTTCCGCAGTCTGGGCGGATCTGGGGTGTGGCAGTGGTGTCTTTACCAGGGCGTTGGCCAGCCTGCTGCCCGAACAAAGCACCATCTATGCCATAGATAAACAAAGGCAAAACATTTCATACAACACTCATCCATCAGTCACCATCGAGTTTTTACAGGCTGATTTTGAAAAAGACGAGTTGGCACTCCCTACCTTGCAGGGTATCCTGATGGCCAATGCCTTGCACTATGTAGCGGATAAGAAAAGTCTACTGGAGCGGTTGCAAAAAAAAATCAACAAAAAAGGTATATTTATTATGGTAGAATATGATACCATGAAAGCCAATCCCTGGGTACCTTACCCTATAGATTTTCTGCACCTGAAGCAACTGTTTATGGCATTGGGGTTTCAGCAGGTTATCAAACTGGGAGAACGGCCTTCTATGTACGGTCAGAAAAACCTATACGCTGCCATGTGTCAACTCAATTGAAAAACAATGATCATAAAAATCATCAGCGCGGTCCTGATCCTTTTTGCCGTCTATATGGGCCTCAAACAAGGATGGGCTATGCTTTCAGGCAAAGCCGAAATGCTAGAAATGTTTAGTAAATGGCATTTCAACAAAACCGGCCTTATGATCAACGGAGCCGTTACCATGCTTAGTGCCTTATTAATCTTATATCCTAAAACATTTCTCTGGGGAAATTTTCTGATGGCAGCGGGCATCTTGCTGATTATCTGCTTTCACCTGCTCGACAGGGATTTGAAGGGAGTAGCCATAGAGCTTCCTTTTCTGTTACTCTCTTTGTTGATCATTTACCTTCAGCACCCCCTGGCAAAAGCTGTATACTGAAAGCAGTACCTGTTTTTGTTGTTATCCTGAAGGCTATATTTTTTGCCAATTAATAGTATAAATCAGTAGTGATGAACACAGCACAATTGACCAACAAAACGGTGAAAGCCGCCATTGATGCCTTGCAAAAAGGAGATCAGCAGGCCTGGCTTCGTTTATTCACGCCGGAGGCCGAACTATACGATGATGGCAGTAAACGGGATTTTATGAAATTTTCCCGTTCGGCTATAGGAGAAGAACGTTTTACAAACATTGACCGGGTCGACAACGACGGGAAAGATATTTATGGCAATTTCCATACCTACTTTAAATTTCATATTAACGAAGCAGGAAAAATTTACCGCTTGGATATCGGACAAGCCCCCTGATGAAAGTATACTGCTATGATGCAGTAATTGTCAATCTTAAAATATCGCTTTCAACATTGGATGGCCCCATGCGGTGATTACAGGGATACCACGTTGTCAGCAAACAGCTTGCTCTTATGGAAAAAACCATCAAATATCAGTCAGCCACGTGCAGAAAGCGCTTTCAACATTGGAGGGCTTGCAAACTAAAACCGGCTTTGCACGTTATGTTAATTCATTAACCTTGGATATCGGGTAAATTCCACCAATACCTATTTTTTTAACTGTTGTCTATGGACAGATACATTATCAGCATCACCATCATCGGTATAGCCGCTTTAGGAATGGCGTGGATACCCAGTCTGACCAAGCGCATTGGCATTTCCTATTCAATTATTTTTTTACTATTTGGCATCATCATTTACAGCTTTCTCAATGAACTACCCTGGCCAAACCCTATCTGGCAGGAAGATTACGCTGTGCATCTGACCGAACTGGTGGTAATTGTCGCCCTGATGGGGACGGGCATCAAGATCGATCATCCTTTTTCTTTTCGGGAATGGAAAGTGCCTTTCCGGCTGGTAACCATTACCATGTTGTTAAATATTGGCATCATGGCTGCCATCGGTATCTGGGGCTTGGGTTTTGATATAGCTTCTGCTGTGCTTCTAGGGGCCATACTGGCACCCACCGATCCTGTGCTGGCCTCCGACGTGCAGGTAGGGCCGCCCAATGAAGGAGAGAATGATGACGTGCGTTTTGCGCTCACAGCGGAGGCGGGCCTGAATGATGGGATGGCTTTTCCTTTTACCTGGCTTGCCATTACCCTGGCACTGGCAAGCTCGACAGGCGAAGCCTGGTTTTTAGACTGGTTTGGAAAAGATGTTTTATACCGCTTACTGGTAGGCACAGCCGTAGGCTTTGGTCTTGGAAAATTGATTATCTATTTATTTTTCATGCTACCCGAAAAATATGAAATGAATCATGTGCGGGATGGATTTGTCGCTATTTCCAGCACCTTGTTGGTATATGGCATTACCGAGTTGGTGCATGGCTATGGCTTTATGGCTGTGTTTGTCACAGCGATCACCATACGAAATTATGAAATGGGCCATGATTATCACCGGGAGCTGCACGGCTTTACCGACCAGATCGAGCGTATTTTGCTAGCAGTTCTGCTGACATTGTTCGGAGGAAGTCTTGTAAATGGCTTATTGGATGACCTCACCTGGAAAATGGCAGGTATTGGTCTTGCTTTTGTGCTGATTATCCGTCCCGTCTGTGGGTTGATAGGGCTGATTGGCACCCAACTGAAGTTCAGGGAAAAATTAGCCATCAGTTTCTTTGGGATCAAAGGCATCGGTTCCTTCTTTTATTTGTCATTTGCACTGAGTATCACAGAATTTTACAACAAGGAGGAGATTTGGGCCATGACGGCCTTTATTGTACTTATTTCCATCCTGATGCATGGGCTGACCGCTTCGTTTACCATGAAAAAACTGAAGTTGCGGCATATAGAAGAACAGGCACAGGAAAAGGAATCGGTAGCCTGAGTACTGGTTATTTATCATAGGTTCGTTATCTTTTCTGGAAAAAGCTAACCTATGAAAGGATATATACTTCTCCTAACTGCCATGGCCGGATTCTATCACTCCCTTTATAGTCAGCACAGGATCAGAGATTATGGCATAGAAATCGGTATTCTTACGCCGGGGCAGTACAATGCCATTACAGATGTGGCGGGTGTGCAGGTTGGGCACCAGACCTTGCTACAGGGAGATAGTATTCGGACTGGCGTCACGGCTATATTACCACACCCAGGCAATATTTTCCAGGAAAAGGTGGCGGCTGCTATTTTCCTCGGCAATGGTTTTGGAAAGCTGACGGGTTACCCACAGGTGCGCGAACTGGGCAATATGGAAACGCCGGTCATTCTGACCAATACCTTGAATGTGCCGGTAGCCGCCGATGCCCTGATAGATTATACGCTCTCCTTTAAAGAAAATAAAGAGGTGCGGAGTGTGAACCCTGTGGTAGGAGAAACCAATGATGGCACCCTAAACCATATTCAGCAGCGGGCTGTCACCAAAGCAGATGTCAGGAAAGCGATGGAAAGGGCCACCTCAGGACCTGTACAGGAAGGCAATGTAGGGGCTGGTACGGGCACCGTCTGTTTTGGTTTTAAAGGCGGAATCGGTACTTCCTCCCGGGTGGTACCGGCTTCTTTGGGTGGCTATACCGTAGGGGTATTGGTACAAACTAATTTTGGGGGGGTGCTGCAAATAAAAGGCGTACCGGTGGGGGTAGCTTTAGATCAGTATTCCTTTAAAAATGACCTGAAAGAAAAAAAAGAGGATGGCTCCTGTATGATCGTGGTAGCCACCGATGCCCCTCTCACCAGCAGGAATCTGGAAAGGCTGGCTTCCCGTGCCCTGTTGGGACTGGGCCGAACCGGAGGCATTGCTGCCAATGGCAGCGGCGATTTTGTCATCGCTTTTTCCACAGCCAGAGAAGTCAGAGTGCCCTATCATTCGGAGCAGGCACTCATCACCTACCAGGAACTAAGAAATGATGCGATCAGCATTCTGTTTGAAGCCGTGATAGAAGCTACTGAAGAAGCCATTCTGAACGCCCTGTTTGCCGCAGAAACCATGACAGGTTATCGGGGTGTGACCATTGAAGCCCTCCCCCGGGAGAAAACGCTGGAAATTCTGAAGCAGTATAACATTCTGAAGTAATGAGCGGTACCTGTATCATTCATATTGCAAGGCTTCGGTCGGATTGGCTGTAGCTGCTTTAAGGGTATGATAGCTCACGGTACAAACAACAAGTACTAACCCCGTTATAATTGCATAGACGAATAGGTCCCATTCCAGAGTAATGCGATACACAAAGTTTTCCAGCCACTGGCTCATGGCGAAGTGGGATAACGGAATAGCTACCAAAGCGGCAAGAACGGATAGTATGAGCACCTGCCGGTTAAGGAGGAACACAATTTGAAGAACGTTTGCCCCCAACACTTTGCGAATGCCGATCTCTTTGGTGCGATTAACCGCATTGATACCTGTCAGGCCAAATAATCCCAGGCAGGCGATCAGAATACCCAACAGGGTAGAAGCTGTGACAATATCTAACCAACGCTGATAAGTATCATACTGAGCGGCCAATGCGTCATCCAGAAAAGAAAAAGATAAAGGATCATCCGATACATTTTCCTTCCAGGTGTTTTCCAGTGTTTGCAGTGCAGCGGGAATTTGTCCTGGAACTACCTTCACCAGTAAATTGAAACAACGATCGGATAGTTGAAAACTCATGGGCTCAATGGCGTGCTCCAGGGAGAAAAAGTTAAAGTCTTTGACCACTCCTATAATCTGTGTGTCTGGCTGATTTGGAAGATGATTCCCAATCAGTTTATCATAAGCGAGCCGGTCAGCTAATGTTTGGTTGATGACTACTTCTTGCAAAGTATCCTGTTTCATGGTTTCGGCGAATCCTTTTCCTTCTACAATCTCCATTTGTAGAGTCTGGAAGAAATTATAGTCTACTGCTATATGTTGAATCGTCAGTAGTTTTCCGTTATAAGTTCTTCCCGAAGAACCCGAATGTTGACCAAACAGCGCGCTCATGGCCGTGATATCACTGATGCGTTGGTCATGAGTCAGCTCATGGCGAAATCTTTCTATAATGGTTCTGGCAGGTATCTGCTGGGTGTTGTGCAAAGGAACAACGACAATCTGTTCCTGATTAAAGCCCAAGTCTTTTTCGCTAATGTATTTTAGTTGCTGGTACATAATGAGGGCACAACTGATGCAAAATACACAGACGACTAATTGAAAAACGATCAGATATCGGGCAAATCCCGATCGATACCGCTGGCTACTCCTATCTTTCAACACTTTGGAAGGAATGTATTGGGAAAGAACAGTTGCTGGATACCCTCCTGCCAGAAAGCCAGTTAGTAGTGTAAGTATAAGCATGCTGACCAAGATTTCCGGATGCTGAACCAATGAAAAGTCAAGGTTTTTGTTGGTAAAACGATTGAAAGCTGGCAAACATACCTGTGCCAGAGTCATGCCTGAGACCAGCGCCATCAACGTGAACAATTGCGCTTCACCCCAGAATTGCCAGCGGATGATACCCTTGCTGGCACCCAGTACTTTCCGTATGCCTACTTCTTTAGTGCGGGAGGCTGAAGAAGTGAGGGATAACAGTACATAGTTGATACAAGCTACCAGTAGAATCAACAGACCCATCCCTCCCAAAATATAAGAATATTGGATATTGCTGGCTTTATACCAGTTCACCGTATTGTCAAAATGGATGTCATTGAGGGAAGTAAAGCTCAAATCCATAAATTTTTGTGCAGTGGAACCTTTTTTATCCCCTGTCATATTAGCTCGCCACCCAAAGTATTTTTGAATGAAAGCTTCACTTCTTTCCTTGACACTTTTTATATCTGCATGTGGAGCAAGCATGATAAAAACGGGCGTATAAGAGGCATTCCAGTCGTCCTGCTGATGAGCATAAGCATGATGATTTTCGAGACGGAGGAATATTTTAGCATCAAGGCTGGAATTGACAGGGAAATCTTCAAAGACGGCTGCTACTGTATAAGCCTCCTCAGTGGAACCTCTTTTGAGAGATAAAGATTTGCCAACAGGGTTCTGGTCGCCAAAATACTTCTTTGCTATAGAAGTACTGATTAGTATATTTTTCACCTCTCCCAGTGGATCTGATGTTTGGCCAGTCACGTAGTTCAGCGTAAACATATCCGTAAAGTCTTTCTTTACATAAGTAACCATTTCTTGGTGAGTCCGATCCTGATGACTGATCAAAGGAAAATCGGATGTATATGTTGTGGTATGGGTAACGCCGGGAATTTCTTCCTGAAAAGTATTGGCAAAAGGCAGGGGTAGAATCAGTTGTTTGGATTCCTGCACTGGCTGGCCTTCTTTGTAGTCTACTTGATAGACTCTATAAATTCTGTCTTTATTTGAGTGAAAGCTATCAAAAGAGAATTCATCATAGATAAAGAGCAGTATGAGTATGATAAAGGCGATTCCAGTAGACAAGCCAAATAGGTTGATGAGCGCATATACTTTTTTTCGCTGTATATTCCGGAAAGCAATGGTAATATAGTTTCGTAACATAATTTTATTTGCTGTCAGCTATAAGCATTCAACCATGATGCCAAGTGCCTGTAGGGCACATTTTCGCCTGTGGTGTGCCTTGATGTAGACATCTGTGTTTCATTATGAAACACACCTATGTTTCATAATGAAACATTATCTTTAACAATCTACAGAAGACAATGTATAAAAATGTGTGAAAAACGGATCAAGTTTCTCATCTTTATATTTTCAATAAAGGTGGTAGCAATCGCTGTGGGAAAATCCGGCAATTTATAACCCTTCAAGACCACACGTGTTAACCTATAAAAGCAAACCAAAAACTAACGGATATGAACATCACCTTAGAACAAGCAGAAACGGCCATCCGAGCCGCTAAAGCAAAAGCCACTGAAATGGGTGTCAAAATGGATATTGCCATTGTAGACGCTGGTACCAACCTGACAGCATTCGCCAGAATGGATGGTGCCTGGTTAGGCTCTATTGATATTGCTATCAGAAAGGCTAAAACAGCCCGTTATTTTAATATGAATACGGGAGAAATCGGAAAACTTTCTCAGCCCGGTGGCGCCTTGTATCATATTGAACATTCCAACGGAGGGCTGATCTCTTTTCCGGGTGGTATTCCTATTAAAGGAAGGGATGGCGAGATTATCGGAGCTATCGGCGTATCCGGAAGCACCGTAGAGGATGATCATGCCGTAGCACAGGCAGGCGTGAATGCCCTACAGTAGCTTTACCCGGGTAATTCCATAGCGATGAGGTTATTACCTGTTTTGCTATGGAATTTATTCTGCCCTATCACCAGGAATGTGTCGCCACTGTCTTTATCTTTCATTCCTTTGGTTTTTTCATTACCTTGGATCAAAGATGATTCTACTCAACGACATACAACATGCCAACCTTTTCGCTCAAGATCAACGGACAAAACCAGACAGTCGATACAGAGCCGCAAACGCCCTTGCTTTGGGTGATTCGCGAGCACTTAGGCTTAATGGGCACTAAATTCGGTTGTGGTATTTCCCAATGTGGAGCCTGTACTGTTCATGTGGATGGACATGCCATGAAGGCCTGTAGCTTGCCCGTTTCCGCTATGGCCAATGGGCAGGAAATTATAACCATAGAAGGTTTATCGGAAGATGGTTCACACCCTTTGCAAAAAGCCTGGATCAAAGCGCAGGTGCCCCAGTGTGGATACTGCCAGTCGGGGCAGATCATGCAGGCAGCTACTTTGTTAAATACTAACCCAAATCCGACACGCGAAGAGATTCTCGACCACATGCGGGGGAACCTCTGCCGATGCGGCACCTATATGCGTATTCTTGTCGCCATTCAGGAAGCAGCCAAGGCCAGTCAGGGCCAGACTTTGAATAATGATTAGTGTGTGGGCATACACCCTCCTGTTTTTATGTATGATGTATCACTCCTCTCCTTTTTATGATGAACGCAACTCCTTCTGATCGTAAGTCTTCTACGCTTTCCCGCCGTCAGTTTCTGGCAACCGCCGGTGGCATTACAATCACCATTACGGCCTATGGTCTGGCCCCCTCGATGGGCTTAAGCCAGAAAGAGGGTAAAAGAAAAGCGGAAGACAAGCAGCTTACCGTGTGGGTACGACTGGAGCCCAACGGACAGCTCACCATCTACAACCCAGCGGCGGAAATGGGCCAAGGTTCTATGACTGCCCTACCGGTGATCCTGGCAGAAGAACTGGATGCGGACTGGTCTAAAGTGCGTATCGAAAACGCTCCCATCGAACCCGACGTCTATGGATTGGATCGGGGTGACCATAAAATTATGCTGACAGTAGGTAGCTGGTCTGTTAAGGGTTATTTCAACAGCTTACGACAGGCAGGGGCCCAGGCGCGGTATGTTCTGCTCAACAGCGTAGCGAATCACTGGCAGGTGCCTCTGTCAGAATTAAAGACTGATGCAGGGCTGGTGACGCATCAGAAGAGCGGCCGTCAGGTGAGTTACGGTGAAATTACTTCCTTTATCAAAATACCTGCTTCCATACCGGAAATTCCGGAAGAGCAACTAAAACGTCCCGATCAGTTTCGTTTGATTGGTTCGGTCTTGCCTCGCTATGATATCCCTGCGAAGGTAGATGGCTCCGCACTTTTTGCCATGGACGTACAGGTGCCCGGAATGTTGTATGGCGTGATAGAGCGAGGAACTATCCATGGTTCCCAACCAACCCTTCAGAATGAACAGGCGATACGGTCTCTAGAAGGCATCGTTGAACTGGTCATGCTGGAGTATGGAGTGGGCATCGTGGCTACCTCACTGGAGAAAGCCCTGAATGCGAAAAAAAGGATAAAGATCCAGTGGAGTGAAGATGTCAAAGCTGTCGGACATTCCAGTCAGGAAGCCTTTGCGCTTTATGAGAAAATGGCCAATGAGGATCAGTCCGGAGAAATCCTGACAGAGAAAGGTAATGTTAGTGAATCACTGAAGACAGCGGCTAAAACATATTCGGCCGATTATAAAAATGATTATGTGTATCATGCACAGATGGAGCCTTTGAACGCCATAGCCTCTGTAGCCGCTGACGGCATGAGTGCGGAAATATGGGCGGGTACACAGGCGCCGGGTTCTGTAGCGGATACCATTGCCGAAGCATTACAAATTGATCCTTCCCGGGTAACGTTTCATCAGCATTTTTTGGGCGGTGGTTTGGGCAGACGTTCCAACCACGACTACATCATTGAAGCTGCCCGCTTATCCAAAGCCGTCTCCAAACCGGTAAAGGTACTATGGACCCGGGAGGATGATTTGCGCTATGGTATGTATCGACCGATGTCTTTACAGCGCCTGCAGGCTAGCGTCGATGCATCGGGATCGCTGACAGGGCTATCGCACTGTGTAGTAGGAGATGGAGGGGGGCTGCTCACCAGTGGTGCCAATAATGAGTTTTATGCGATTCCTCATCAGCATCTTGAGGTACGGGCTGTAGAGAATGGCATCCGGCTGAAACATTGGCGTGCCGTGGGGCATGGACCCAATAAATTTGCTATTGAATCTTTTATCGATGAAATCGCCACGGGTCAGGGGATTGATCCTTATGCGTTTCGTCGGACATTAATGAAAGAGTCACCCCGGGCGCTTCAAACTTTAGAGAAGGCCGCTGAAATGGCGCAATGGAACACACCGCCGAAGGAAGGCCGGGCACGGGGTATCGCTTTCGGCGAAAGAAGCGGTTCCTTATGTACCGGCATTTGCGAGATTTCTCTGGACCGGGAAAAGGGTAAAATCAGGGTGCATCATTTCTGGTCGGCAGTAGACGCTGGCATTGTGGTGCAACCGGATAACGTAGTAGCACAAATGGAAGGCGGTATCCTCATGGGCATGAGCAGCGTATTGAGCGAAAGTATCACGATCAACCAGGGCAAAGTACAGCAGTCTAACTTTCATGACTACCCTCTGCTACGCATCACCGATATTCCGGAGCGCATTGACATTGCCATGATTCCTTCTGAGGAGCCTCCGCAAGGCATAGGGGAGGCCAGCCTTCCGGTGGTGGCCGGTGCCATTGCCAATGCTTTCGCGGCCCTTACCGGCAAACGCCTGCGTCATCTTCCTTTTACACCGGATCGGGTGTTGGAGGCTTTGAAGGGATAGTAACTGTAGTGGCTATAGTAGGTACATCCAGCGGCCTGATGATCACCTTATCTATAAGGATTATTGTTTCCTTTCAAGGGCGGAAAGGGCCGCTTCTTCCGGTTCTATTTTTATTTCAAACAAAGCAGGCCATTTTTTTCCGGTCACATAATAACTTTGGGTGGTAGGATTGTAGGCAATCCCGTTTAAAACCTTTTCCTCCTGGTTCTCCGCTTCGTAACCGGGCAAAATACCTTTCAGCGACAGGCTGGCCAATACTTTGCCGCTTTGAGGATCAATGGCAATGATTTCATCGGTTTCCCAGATGTTAGCCCAAATTTTGCCATTCACATATTCCAGCTCATTGAGGTTATCCAGCAGCTTCTGGTGATCGGCTACCTGGATACGGCGAACGACCTGAAAACGGGAAGTATCCACAAAAAATAAATATTGAGACCCGGTGCTGACAATCAGGTGCGTGCTGTCCTGGGTCAGGCCCCATCCTTCCAACTGCCAGTGGAAGCTGCCTACCTGTTGTAGCGTTTCTTTGTCATATTTAAAGACTTGTTTTTCCTGGTAAGAGAGTTGATACACCAAGTCGTCAAAAACAGTGATGCCCTCTCCAAAAATGTCCTGTGGCAGCTTTACTTCTTTCAAAAGCTTTCCGGTCTGCAACCTATACTTTTTAAGTTTGGAATTGCCCCTGAGCCCGGTACCCTCAAACATGATACCCTCATTATAATACAGACCCTGGGTAAAATCAGTGGTATCGTGCGGATATTGTTGTACTACCTGATAGGATAAGGTAGCAGGAGGCGTATCAGACAGCAAAATGATGCGACCCTGATAGGTGTCGGGCGCGTGATCATCATAGTAGACCTGGATGTTGAGGATGTGCTCTCCCAGGGCATGTCCTTTGGCCTGGAAAGTATAGGTACCCGTGGTAGCTGATGGGGTAAGTGCTACTTTTTTTCCATCCAGCGAACATTGGATAGAATCAATGGTGAGTCCTTCCTCCTGCACTTCGAGCCTGACAGGAATCGCTTTACCTACTGGGTAAGCAGACAGGTTTCCAGGTTGGTGTAAAACGGCTGCAGGCCCTTTTTTCTCACGATTGTTGCAGGCCCACAAAACCAGACTCATACAGAGGATCAATAAATAGTAGTTGACTTTAGACATTATTCCTATTTAGAACGTAAATATACAGTATCTACCATAACGAAACTCAACGCATTTATTATCTATGGCTTCTTCAGCTCGGTATCCGAATAAAGCTCCTAAAAAAAAGAAAAATGGATTAAAAGAGTGGATGCGCTCCTTATTATTTGCTGTCATCATGGCTACTGTCATTCGGGGGTTATTGATAGAAGCGTATGCCATCCCAACTTCTTCTATGGAAAATACGCTGCTGGTAGGAGACTTTTTGTTCGTCAGCAAAGTCCATTACGGAGCCAGGACTCCCAAAACGGTGCTACAACTTCCTCTCATGCACCAAACGATCTGGGGGACTGATCTTCCTTCTTACCTGGATTGGATTCAGATACCACACTATCGTTTGCCAGGGTTTTCTCAGATCCGTCGCAACGATCCGGTGGTGTTCAACTATCCGGCAGAGTGGGATCGGCCCTCGGATATGAAAACATTTTATGTGAAACGATGTGTGGGATTACCTGGTGATACGCTGCAAATCCGCGATCAGCAGATTTTTATTAACAGCAGGCCGCTGGCACAGCCTCCTGCCCTGCAATCCAGCTATTTTGTCAAAACAGATCAGACAATTCAGCCCAGGGTATTTCGCCGGTTGGGTATTGAGGAAGTCACTCCGGTTTCCGGCGGGTATGAGATTCAGGCTGAAGAAAAGCATGCACAAAAACTGGCTTCTTTTGATTTTGTAGAGCAAGTACAGGCCATCAAGTATGCGCCTCATACGATGGAGGCAGTCGTGTATCCTCAGCAGGAAAGTTTAGGCTGGACTGTAGATCATTACGGACCTGTTTATTTGCCCAAAGCCGGTGATACGATTTTATTAGACGAAGCCAACACAGCCCTTTACGGCCCAGCCATTGTACACTATGAAGCGGTAGGAGCAACGATGGCAGGCTATCAGCTTTTCATTCAGGGGCAGGCTGTCAAAGAATATACTTTCCGGCAGTGCTATTATTTCATGATGGGAGACAACCGCCATAATTCCTCGGATTCCAGGTTTTGGGGGTTGGTGCCGGAAGACCATATTGTAGGAAAACCTGTTTTGATCATGTTATCTGTGGATCAGGATGCCAACTGCTGGCAAAAAATTCGGTGGAACCGCCTGTTTCAGGTCATTTAAATGAAATAAGAGGTAAGCTTTTTAAAATTGGAAGAGCAGGTACATAACAGAAACCCCTCAAACAGGTTATAACAAAGATGTTTTATTTTTTGAACTCTTAAATCATAAGAAATTGAAGCCTGTCAATGCAAATAGCTATCACCTGGGATGGATTTTAATGGTGTTGTTAAGTTTCACTGCCTGTGAGGTTTTGAGTACTGAGGGAAATATTGGCATAGGCATCGTAGTCGCTGTTGTGTTGGTTATTGGCCTGGGGTCGCTGGCTTTTAAGTTTTTAGGAGGTATTCTGAAGATTGGCATTTGGGGTATTGTGGTGTTGGTATTACTCATCATAGGATTTATTGCCTGGATCATCATTCAAAGCATGACCGGATCCTAAAAAAAAAACATGCCGCAAAGACATGTTTTCATCAAGGTGAATATGTTTGTAAATTTACACTACTTTCACATTAACAGCGTTGAGACCTTTCTTGCCTCTTTCTACTTCGTACTCTACTTTGTCGTTCTCACGAATCTCATCAATGAGGCCACTTTGGTGGACAAATACATCATCACCAGAATCTTCTGGTTTAATAAATCCAAATCCTTTGGAATAATTAAAAAATTTTACGGTACCTTTTTTCATTATATTAAATTAATTGTATACGCAAATATAGATAAGGTTTTTTATAAATGCATCAATTAATAGTATTTTCTGCAATTTTAGGTTTTTTTTTGAGTAAAAAATACTCAGAACTCTCTGGCCAACGGTGCTTTAGAAACACTGGTGGATTGTTGAATATCTTGCCCCAGGGCTTTCAGCATCCGGATATGAGACTGTAATGCCTGTCCCAGGCTTGGTTTGACGTTATAAGGTAAATGGAATTCTTTAGCGGTTTCTTCAACAATACCAGAAATTTTCCGATAATGTACATGGCAGATATTGGGAAACAGGTGATGTTCAATCTGAAAGTTTAAGCCACCGATAAACCAATTCAGAAAGCGGCTCTTTCTTGCAAAGTTGGCAGTCGTTTGCAATTGATGGATTGCCCAGGCATTGTCAATGTTTCCCTCTGCATTGGGCATAGGTTGATGAGCGCCTTCTACAATATGAGCCATTTGGAATACTGTGCTCAGGATAACGCCTGCCGTCAGATGCATCATCAAAAACCCAATCAGTACCTGCCACCACAGAAGAGGTGTCAATACAATAGGAAGTATAATGACAAAAAATACGTAAAGTATCTTAAAAATAACCAGTCGAGTATACTCTTTGTCTATGGTAGAATTTTGCTTTGTCACCATACCTGTACGTTGATAATTAATGAGTTTAAAAAAATCATTGGTCAGTAAGTGCAAAGTCATAAAACCATACAGAAAAAAGACATAAATATGCTGGAAACGATGAAAGCTTCTCAAAGGAGCTTGTTGTGATAAACGAATGACCACTTTGGTATTGATGTCTTCATCCATTCCATGGATATTGGTGTAAGTATGATGCAATACATTGTGCTGTACCTTCCATACAAAAGCATTGGCTCCCAGCATATAAATACTGTTACCCATCATTTTGTTGACAAAGGCATTTTTAGAATAAGAACCATGCAAAGCATCATGCATCACAGTCATGCCAATACCAGCTTTTGTGATACCCATGAGTATAGCAAAAGGTAATAAAAGCCAGGCATTCCATGGGAGCATCAAAATAGAAAGGTAAGAAAGAAGATAAAGACTTATCAGTGTTACCGTTTTGACGACCATTTCCCGATTGGCAAACCGGGAAATATTGTTTTCTTTAAAATACTGATTTACTCTCTTTCGCAAGGTGGGAAAAAAGGCAGACTGATCCTGATTAATAAATTTGATGGTAGAATTCATACAAATGTGCTTGCATTTAGTTTAGCAGCGGAGCAGAAAAAATGAGATTAGTACACAGCGGTAACTATTATAGGACATGGTCCTATCCTCGCCTTAAAAGCTGAGCTACAATAAATTAATGGAACAAACATAATCATAACTCATTTCTATTGCGAATGTTGTTCCTTTTTTCAGAAAGTTATTTTTATATGGAGAATAAAAAGGCAGCAGCTCACCAGCATCAATGTTTAGATTTTCGATCCGATTAATTGCGAAAGTGACTGTTTTTCAGCTGGCGGTCGCCAGCGTTGTTTTTGCCATGGTCAAAGCCCTGTGCTCTTTCCAGGGCAATCATGGCTGCCGGACGAAAATTGATAATAAAAGCTCTGCGCTGGTGAGGGGTGGTGTTGCCCCGGCTGTAATGCAGTGTACGTCCATCATGAAAGGTACAGGAACCCGGCTCAAGGGTTATGGCCGTGGCCTCCTCTTCGGTGGCATCACAGAGGAGAGCGCCTCCAGGCCGGGCTGCATACCGGTGTGGACGTATCGCTTTTTTGTGAGAACCTGGTACAAACCACATACAGCCATTCTCCAGTGTTGCCTGATCCAAGGCCAGCCAGCAACTGCTAGCCTTTTTATCCGGAAGGTCGGGCCAGTAGGCTTCATCCTGATGCCAGGGTGTCAGCGTATTGGTGTGTGGTGCCTTGTTGATGAGCATATCAAAATCCATAGCCGCATCCTCTCCGATAAGTTCTTTGCTAACAGCCAGCGCTCTCTGGTGATAAACCATCGACAACAGTTCAGGGACAAAAGCACTGGGCCACATGATCTGTGTAATATTTTCCGTGGCTTTGCGCTCTCCCAAATAAGCGCCCAGGTCGGCACGGCTGTTGCCTGTTTCAATCTTGCCTGACAGAAAATCATCATAAATCTGAAGGTAGGCTGCTACCTCTGCCGGAGAAAGCAATTGCTCCACCACCACAAAACCATGTTCATGATAAAATGCTTTTTGTGCTGCTGTGAGATAAGGGGGATGCATGCTGTTGCTAAGTTATGCCTAATTACTTTAATAAAGATAGAGTTGATATTAAAGAATAACGACTTCTCATTAGCAGCCACTCCTGCTTGGTGTGCCCGGTTACCTACTGCGAATCGGGAATGATCTGGTAATCGCCGGACCGAGGCCCGGAGCGCACAAGCCACCCTCGGGCAACTGTCACCCTCCAGCCATCCCCCGTGAGGGTGTCGCCGTCGATGCGAACCGGGCCAGGCAGATGTCGCGTGCCATCATCATTTATCAGGACTCCGTTCATCGCCTCCAACGTCCCCCAGCCACCGCTCATACGGTACGGTAAGACGTACACCGTCCCTGCTCCGGGAATGGGTGTGGCTCCTTGTGCATTAAATGTCCCGCCACCACCTGATGGAACGAGAAGCACGGGACCATCGACAAAGCGGTTTTGCAGCTCGCGTACCAGGGCTTTTCGCTGCTCCTCGCGCGCCTGTTCCGCAGCGCGGAGCTGCATGCCACCGTAACGCGCCGAGGCTTCGACCGCGTTCGCAACTGGTGTGACATCCAGGGCGGCCATCAGCATCTGCCCGAGATCGGAATCACTGCGCACTCTGCGCCTCCAATCCGCCGACGCGTCATCGAGAAGAACCCCGTACGCCGTACCAGTTACATAGGATTGCTGCAGAAACGTCTCTTGCCGTTCAGCCGAGGCCAGATGCTCGATCGTGCTGGCGACCGCTTCAGCGCGCGAGTCGGCCGTGGCGACGATGCCGGTATATTGAGCAAGACCTTCGCGGATTTCCTCGACGCGTTCGTTCTCCGCAGCATTGGCAAACTGCGAACGGCGCGCCGATCGGAAGGTGACCGCATCACTTACTGCGCGCTTACGGTCCTCACCAGACTGAGCGAGCGCCCGAGAGAGTGCGCGCCACTCGAGCTGCAGCCAGATTCGTCCTTCGACTGTATCCAGATGCGCGTTCTGTCCGGAAAGGGTCATCAGCCCGAGGTCCGGTTGAATGCGATGAAACAGCTCATGCAACATAAATTCGCACCGATCGCGCGCAGTTGGCAGGGCTGTTGTGAATTCCCATATGTATGCGGACCAACGCAAACCACCCCACTCGATCGGCGCATTCGTGAAGCCAAGAACTCGAGGCCAATCGCCTGTCGGACGAGGTTGATTTGTCGCGAGCGTTCGCGTCCGCACGTCTGCGAACACCATCGGCCCACACAAAGAAACGCCCCAGAGTCGTCCGCTGTCGCGTTGACAGATCGCAGCAGCCTCTCTGAAGTAGGCTTCGGCACGTTGCTGATCGACCTGGGCTGCTGCAGGATTAAATATGCACAGCAACAGGAGTATCAGGCCGAACCACGACGCGCAGGTGATGATGTGTCTGCTCATAGTTCCTCCGAATCATATAGGTTGCACAACGCCTTTATACTTTAATCTTTTCATTAAAATCTGCGATGGCTTCCGGGTTTCCGGCGATATAAAGAATATCATCCTGCAAGACTTCTGTGTCCGGATCAATGTCGGTCATATACTGTCCATCCCGCTGAATAGCCAGAATATTCAATCCAAACCGGGATCGTATGTTCGATTCACCTATTTTCTTGCCTACAATATCGCTGAAGTCAGATTGTACTTTCAACGTAGCAATGTTGATATCAGGGATAGAAAGAGAGGCGATCCGGCGTTGGGTGGATTCATGCGGCCGCAGCATTTCATAATTGTCGGAGCGTATATTCTGGACAAAATGCTCCACTTCATCGTGAGGTACTAAATATTTATGCAGCATACGGGTAAAAATCTCAATAGACGTTTCAAATTCTTCCGGAATCACTTCGTTGGCACCTAAACGGAAGTACTCGTCCATTTCCTTCATAAACCGCGTTCTGACAATGACATGGACCGTAGGGCAGATAGAGCGGATACTCATGATGACTCTTTTGGTTGCTGGAGGATCAGAAATGGCGACGACAGCGACCCGGGCACTGTAGACGCGAAGATGCTCCAGAATGATTTCATTGGTAGCATCACCATAGTAGATAGGTTCTCCTTTGGTTTTTTCTATTCTTACCGTTTCTGCATTCATTTCAATGATCACATAGGGTATTTTGGCGAATTGGGCGGCCTTGGCCACATTTCTGCCATTTACCCCGAATCCTATGATAATGGTATGGTCTTTCAATTTTTCCAAAGATTCCTCTTCTGTTGTCGCCGTATTTTTGTAGCTCATGAGCCCAATGGTTTTGGAAAGGGGAGACCGGACAAAAAGGCGGGTAACCAGGTCAGAATTTTGAATCACAAAGGGAGTGATGGCCATGGATAGGATGGAAACAGATAGAAAATACTGATAAATATCTCCACTCAACAGTCCGTATTCCATGCCGGATTTGGATAAGATAAAAGCAAATTCACCCACCTGAAACAGACATAAACCAGCCAGTAGTGCTGTTCGTAAAGGATATCGTAAAACCAGTGCGGCCAGGGTAGCAACCAGCGTTTTTACCAGCATCACGGCCACCAGCAAGCCCAAAATCAATACAATGTGTTCCAACAGGAAGGAAAGATCCATCAGCATGCCGATAGAGACGAAGAAAAAGCTGGTGAAGATTTCCCGGAAAGGAATCACAATGCCGGTTGCCTGGTAGCTGTATTCAGATTCTGAGATGATGAGGCCTGCGATAAAAGCGCCCAGGGCCAGGGATAAACCAATAGAGGAAGTAGCCCAGGCTACTGAAAAACAGATGACAACAATAAACAGGATAAACAGCTCCCGGCTTTTGGTCTTGGCCACCTCATACAAAAGCTTGGGAATCAACAAACGAGCACCAAACCAGACCACCAGGATCACAGCGATGGTTTTCAGCGCCAGCTGCCACAAGGAGGTAACTATATCATCCGACTGTCCAGCGATCAGGGGCGTGAGTAGCATCATAGGTACTACGATGATATCCTGAAAGATAAGAATAGCCAGAGAAATCTTGCCCTGAGGGCTATTGACTTCACTGCGCTCCTGCAGGAGTTTCAACACAATAGCCGTACTGCTGAGAGAAAAAAGAAATCCAAGAAAAGTAGCTTGCCCTATGCTAAAACCGATAAAACGGGCTCCTAAAAAGATCAGAAGAATGGTGACCCCTACCTGAATTAACCCACCAATGAAGACGGTGTTTTTGATCGCCATAAGGCTCCTGAGCGAAAATTCCATCCCAATGATAAAGAGCAACAGAATGACACCGATCTCTGCCATCATTTCTACTTCATGAGAAGCATTGATCAGGCTCAGGCCATGAGGCCCAACTACGATGCCGGTCATCAGGAAACCCAGAATGGTAGGTAGGTTGAGCCTTTGAAAAAGATAAATAACGAATACCGATAATCCTAAAATGATGGTAACATCCGGTAATAGAGGGATTTCCATGATATACTTCCTTTCATCAACTGCGTTGAGCAGTAAAGATCAGTGAATCTGCCATAAAAAACAATGCTACTACTCGTTCTGTCCTGCTTTTCCTGCGCATGCGCAATAAGCTTGGGTGACACGATCCACGCCACAGCGGGTACACTGCTGATAGAGATAATAATTGGGTGAAAAGATATTAAACTGCTATCATTAAGCTATTACGGATGAGATGAATAGTGAGCACGCCTGTGCTCGAGCTAAAACAAAAAAGGCAGCACTATGAAAAATGCTGCCTTTGACTACTACCTAGTTAAAACCTTTACTACCTGAATATGAAAGTTTAAAAAATTGAAAAAATAGTTTTTATTAACAGTTTAAAAAGTAATATATCAAAAAATGTTAACCCTCTTTGAACCTATAGTTGCCAACGCTATGCCAACCCCTGATTTTGTCGTTTTAAAGCTTTTTTCCGGGTAAAGTGGGGAAATTAATCCCCAGCTATGGGGAATTACAGGAAGAATTTACCCCTATTTCTACAACATACTCACCACAATAATCAAAGAAAAAAGGCCTGCTATAGGGATACCTGGCCGATCATGCCGTTCCCTATCACAAGCCTTAAGTTAGAATATATGAGCTAAAATATCAGCGGAAGCTCACCCCTCATTAGACAGAGGCATCTTTGGGACCTTCTCCCAGGGGTTCAGGATTGCTGCTCAACCCAAACCAATGCAACTTGTTGCTGCTGTCTGCCGCCCAGCTGAAAAACACCGGCTTTTCTGACTGCAGTATCTTGTACATGTCCTCAAAGTCAGAGACAGGGGCCAGGCCTACTACATACTTGGTAGAAGTAGGGGTCTGATAGCCTACATCACTGTCGTTGCTGACCTGCTCCTGAACGTAGAAGTAGATGACAATATGCTGTACCTGACTGGTGGGCACTTTAGGCTCCAGAGACAGGTAACGACGGTGATAGTTGCTGGAACTGCGTTGGCGGTTGGTACCTACTGAATAAGATTTGATTTCTAACATGATCAATTGAATTTAAAGGGTTAACTAAGTTTGAAAATAGATAGATAATAAAAAGACTGTTTTACATACTTTCTCAAGCCAGAAGGCTATTGCGCTAAGGCTGAGAAATCATAAAATGCTGGTCAGAGTGTTTTCTGAAACGTCTGTTCTTCATCACAGAAAAAGGGTTGCTGCCAGCTACAGGGCTGTCTCACCGGACAGGGGCAGTTGGATGCCTGGCTGCCCGGTGAGTAGGCTATCTGTTAGTGTTGTTTTTCTTTTTTATTTGATGGTGGTCATAATGTATGAAGGCCATCAAGGGTTTTTCTATTTAAAAGTTGTCTTGCGAAAGGCTTGAACAGACATAGCCGTCAAAGACAACACAAAGGTAGGGGGAAAGCCAGCCAGGCTGTTAGCACTGTTGTAACAGGGTTTTTCACTATTGTAACATCTCTCTTTTTTCTACAATAAGTGCAGTGTTTAGGGGGAAAAGTACTATGAGTGATCGGCTTCCCCAGGGAAATAATGAAAGCCCAGGTAGGCAATTTTCCATTGTCCGTTGTGTTTTTCTAATATCCTTGTTTCTAAAGATCTGCCTAACAATTTCCGGGTGGCTTTATCATAAGAAACCTGATCGAAAGTATACCAGGCCACTTCAGGATAAATGCGAAAATTTTCGTTAGTACTTTCTTCTATTGAACCTTGCCATAGGGTTCTGTTTTGTTGGAATTGCTCCTGTTTTACTGTTTGTAGAGATTCAAATCCGTTGTGGTATTTGACTTTTTCCGGGTACCCTTCCCAATAGCCATACATCCGGAAATAGGGAGCATTCACATAAGTATTTTTCCAGGATGTAAAATCTTGCTGGTAGTATGCCCAGGTTTCGGCCGCTACTACTTCTCTGATGGCTGCCTTTTCAGCTTCTATATCTATATCGCGTATGTCTGACGCCATCTTTCCGGCCATTGACTGACATGCCATCTGGGTTACTACTATGGCTAATGCCAGGTATAAAGTTATGCTGGTGGGTTTCATCTGTTTTCTTTTTTATCGTATTTTTATTTTTATCAGGTTCAGGTGTGTAGACCTCATGCGTGAAGGGCATAGCAATCCCTCCCAGTCTTTCTCGTCAAACTGGTGTTTTCCGGTTCTCCTCCAACCGCTATTTTTCAGGACAAAGAATCTATGCAAGCCTTATGAGATGGCCTGGATTACATCAGAAAGGAGAAAAAGAGGGGGAAAGCCAGAGGGCTAAGCTACGCGTATACGCCAGGCTATGATTTACAAACCCAGTTGCTTCTGAAAATTTTCATGATTCCAGTTGACTTGCACCCGGTTGATTTTATCTTCAGCATCAAAATGAAAGATGAAGATATGATCACTTTCAAAGCGTAATCCCTGGCTGGGTATACCGGCAAAATCTTTGGCCTGGGTACCAAAAATTTTTACCTGACAGGTGACACTTCCATCTGCCTCTACAACGGAGGAAGTCACTGTATTGTCTAAATCCGGAAAACAATCCATTAAAGTAAGCCACAATGTTTTACCGAAGGTGCCTATGGTCCCTTGTCCCTGTTCGCCCAAAGGCATGAAGGCTACCTTACCGTCCTGATCACACAAGCTCATCATACGATCGATATCCATTTCCTGATAGGCGGAGAAAAACTCGAGGCAGGTGCCTTGCTTACTCAGTTCATTAAGTTTTTGAAGTTTCTTTACCGTTTCCATTTTTTATGTTCGTTATTGTTTTTAAGATGAGACAAAAATACCGGATGCTGGTGTACTTGTATTGTAAAAATGCGAACAAGTGTTTATTCCTTTAAAAATTTTATCAACTCCTGATGGGTTTTATAGTACTGAGAAGGATTTTGCCTGACGAATTCTAAAAAATCCTTGATAAAGTGCGACTGGTCATAATAGCCACCCAGCAGGATCGCATCCTGCCAGTCGATCTCTTTCTGGGCAATCAGCAGAGCGCAAACATGGCTGATGCGTTTGAGCCGGGCATAGTATTTCGGACTCAGTCCTACTTTTGTGATAAACTGCTTTTCTAGCAGCCGGCGACTGATGCCCAGTTCGTCGGCTAAATGCTGGACAGTCACATTGCCACGCCTTTCCAGGATAATATCTACAGCATAGTCGGCATAGTTTACCTTAAAAGACTTGAGTGCCAATTTGTCAATTAAAAACTGCTCTATATAAGCGATTCGTTCAGTAGCATGTTGGGCTTCTTCAATGCGGGCTGCCAATACCTGCCCCTCTTTGCCCAGTATATCTACCAGGGGCACCCTTTGGTTGACCAGTGCTGTCATGTTTAGTCTAAAGACAGAGGCCAGAGCTGCCGGTTTAAACACTACACCGAACATGCCGATCTTGCCAGTCAATTTTAACTGATAATTACTGGTAAACTGCCCGCTTAAAAAACTGCTGGGCACCCAGACAAGCTGTTGTCCTTCATGAATGATTTGGTAAGGGTCACCATACACAAACACCATAGCTGTAAAACCATTGGGTGGCGATTCTATCTGAACTGCTTGTGGCAGCTGCCCATGATTTTCCCACTCATAGTAACACTCAACCAGGGGCTGAAGCGGGAGAGAAGGTCGTATTTTACGATATATCATAGAGGGTAGGTGTCTAAAGTGACAAACAGTCCATTATGGTCAGAGAAAATAAGTACTTTTCTCATAGGAAGTGTGGGTTATGCAGAAGTTTTTTTCTCCTGAAGATAGACGTTGGGAGAAACATTAAAATACGCTCGGAAACACTTGGAGAAATAAGGCAAACTGTTGAACCCAACCATAAAAGCGACATCTGATACATTACCGGCACGGGATTCCAGCAACCGGGCGGCCCGCTGGAGCCGCATGATGCGTATAAAGTCGCTGGTGGTTTGTCCGGTAAGAGCTGTTAATTTGCGGTGGAGCTGCATCCGGCTCATCCCGATCTCCCGGCTGAAGGCTTCAGCACTAAAATCCGTGTGGCTCATGTGTTCTTCCACCACCTTCATGGCACGTTCCAGAAATTTCTCATCCATAGAGGTCACTGCAATATCGCTGGGCTGTACCCTTACCTCCCGGCTGAAGCGTTCTCGGAGTTTCTGACGGCTATGGATCAGATTGCGTATCCGTATGTGCAGTTCCTTGGCGTCAAAAGGTTTGGTCAGGTAGTCATCAGCACCGGTTTCCAGTCCCTGTATTTTACTTTGGCTGGTAGCCAGTGCCGTGAGCAAAATCACCGGAATATGGCTGGTCCGTTCATCGGTCTTGATATGAGCGCATAAGCCGAACCCATCCATATCAGGCATTGCCATGCCGGGCATTTCCCCCAATGGATATTGCATGCCGGGCATCTCCATGCGGGGCATTGCCATGCTGGGCATCATCAGATCAGTGATAATCAGATCGGGAATGTGCTCAAGGGCTACTGCCAGTCCCTGTCTGCCATTTTCACTTTCCAGGATGCGGTAGGTACTTTCCAGATGCCGGCGGATATACTGTCTCAGGTCTTCATTATCTTCTACAATCAGCAGCAAAGCTTTTTCTTCTTTGACAGTTTTACCACTGTCAGACGTGGGTATTACTGCTGTGCTTTCCAGCTCTAAAGAGGAGTTGATGACGGATAGCGTGGCAGAGGCTGGCAGTGATAAAGGATCAGTATTTACAGCGTCTTCCTCCACCTTTTCCAAAGGCAACTGCACGATAAAACAACTGCCCTGGGTAGCCTGGTTGGTAGCCCATACCTGCCCCTGGTGTAACTGCACCAGTTCTTTGACCAGTGCCAAGCCAATGCCGGTGCCCTGCTGGTCGCTATAATGCTGCGTCCCCTGATAAAAACGATCAAATATTTTGTCCAGCTGCGAAAGAGCTATCCCCGGACCGCTGTCCTGTACTGTAATTTTCAGAAGAGAAGAGGGACCTGTCTCCGGCAACACTTCCACGATCAGGGAAATCTGTCCGGCATCGGGCGTAAATTTGAAAGCATTGGAAAGTAGGTTAGACACAATCTTTTCCATCTTGTCTGCATCGAACAGAAAATATAAAGGCTGATTGGGCAAAACGACCTCAAACCGGATGCGCCTGTAGTCGGCCAGGGAAGAAAAGGAACTGGCCAGAATATGAAAAAATTGTCTCAGGTCGCCTGCTTTCGGCATCAGCGTTAACTGTCCGGATTCCAGCTTGGACAGATCCAGCAGCTGGTTGATCAGCTCGAGTAAGCGTTGGGCCTGTCGGTGCATCACTTTCACTTCCTGGTGTGCCAGCGGCAGCATATTTGGTGGCTGCGCCGCTTGGTCGAGTTTATCCTGCAGATTACCCAAAATCAAAGTCAGAGGGGTACGGAATTCATGGGAGATGTTGGCAAAGAAGTGAGATTTGAGCTGGTCCAACGCCTGTAATTTCTGCGTCTGCTGAGCCAGCGTCACTGCCTGTTGCTCTAATTTTTGCGCTTGTATTTCCAGTTGTTCATTTTTCTGGGTCACCTCCTGGCTTTTCTGCAGCAGGAGGCGGTTTTTCCGGATTTTCAGGCGCTGACGGCTGACTACCAGTCCGGCGATGATTAGCAAGGCCAGCAAACCGGCACCCACGGCGTTTCGCTGGAGTGCCGCTTCCGCCTGGTCTTTTCTTAACAACTCAATCTCGGCTTGTTTCTTTTCTACCGCGTAACCGGCCTGTAACTGCGTAATTTTCCAGTCGTTTTCATCGTTAAAGAGAGAGTCTTTCAGCCAGCTTAATTTTGACTGGTAATTGAAGGCCTGCTGAAAATCGCCTGTCTGAGCGTAAGCCAGGGCTAACCCTTCATAGGCATCTACCTTGTTTTGTACAAGCTGATGCGTTTCCGACAGTTGGATAGACCTCTCGAGAAGAGAAATAGCTTCTTTAACCCGCTGCTTTTGCAGGTATACACGGCCGAGCCCCTGCAAGGCTACAATAATCGAGTTGGTATATCCGTACTGTTCACTTTTTTCCAGGGCTTTCTGATGGTAGGAAAGGGCACTGTCATATTGTTGTTCAAAAAAAGCGACCAAGCCTAAATTGTTATAACAGTTGACCTGCCCTCTGGAATATTGCAAAGAATCAAAAATGTGCAATGACTGGTGAAGATAGTCGGTTGCCTGCTCATACTGATGCATTTCCCGATAGATATTGCCGATACTGTTCAGCGTAAACCCCTCCGTGACTTTTTCCCTGGCGGCACGCAGCAGCTTGATAGCCTGAAAGTTATAGGTCAGCGCCTCCTCGTATTTTTTCTGGTTTTGCAGCAGTATGGCAATGCTGTGTAAATTATGGCCATGGATATTTTCTTCGCCTATCGCTTCGGCGATTTTTGAGCTTCTCAGATAAAATTCCAGGGCGAGAGAAAAGTTTCCTATATCTTCATAGACCATGCCCAGATTCCCGTAGGCGACAGCCAATCCTCTCTTTCTGCCCGATCGCTCGAAATGTTGTAAGGCTTTTTCATAATATTGGCGGGCCTCCTGAATCTGGTTCTGTGCATAATGGTAACTGCCCAGGCTATTATAAGCCTGCCCCATGCCATAGGCAAAATCCAGTTTTTGAGCCAGTTGAAGGGCCTGTTCGGCATACATCTTCACCTTGGATAAATCGTTGCTCCCGTTTCTGTACTGCACAGATAAGTTGTTTAAGACATGGACCCGCTGGGTATCTGCCGGGGTTTTTTCCAGTATCTTCTCCAGACTATCCAGCGTATTGGACTGCGCTATCGCCGATAGGGTTCCCAATACACAAAAGAGGAAGGCAGCAAGGAGGTTGGTTTTCACAGTAGTCAAGGATTAAAACTATATAGTGTAAAATCCACGGTCTTGTAAGCATAGTTGTACGTAAAAGATAAAATTCACGTTTACTTTTTTCCACTTTTGTTCGACTAACCAGGAAAAGGCGACGCATTGATCAGGGGTTTCCTCTTTCGCAAATTACCGTAAAGATGGTAGATGAATTACAGTGCAGGAGGTATTTCCGCTGGCTACTTATTATGGTAGTTTTGTAAGAAAAACAACGTAATCTGTCTGTATCATGATCTCTAGTAATCTATACCTGCTGTGCGCTGGCCTGATCCTGTGGTGGACCACAGCCCTTCAGTCAGAGGATGTGCAAACCCCGGCAGGCTATTCCCTGTTGCTGCCCGTTGATATGCCATCCGTTTATGGAGAAAAGTCAGAAGGATTACCCTTACCGGATGTCAGAGAAAACAACTCATTTCGGATTGATGGACAATCCTTTCCCCACGTGCGTGTTACTGAAGAGAAGGTAGGCACTTCTTTGCAGATTGTCATGCACGAAACCTCTTCGGCCAGCGGTAAACATGGGCTTGTCATTATGGTAGAAAAACCGGAAATAGGCAGTTTTTCATTTGGAGAAGGCGTTTATGTGCTGGGAAGATTCCCTTCAAAAAAACATGTAGCCTACAACAGTTTCTGGGAAGACCGGGAAGGCAACTTTTTCTTTAGCAACGGCAAAGTAGTGATTCGCAAATTAGGAAAAGCAGGGGAGGTCTTGGAAGGTTCCGTAAGTGGTGTCCTGGTTTACCATGAGGAAGTGGACCATCAGCAAATCCATGAAGAAATTCCTTTCGCTGCCGAATTCAGTACGACCGGATATTAACATACCATATTTCAAAATCACCAACCATCTAAAACAATAACCCAATAAACTATGAAAAAATTACTGCGCTTTTATCTCATCAGCCAGCTCCTGCTACTGGCAAGTAGTTGTATAGAAGAAGAAGCTGAAACACCGCAGGCAGAAACCGGCTATGCTACGGGCAGGGTAGTGGATACCCAGGGCCATCCGATAGCAGGAGCCAGCATTTTTGTGGATAATACCATTTTCTTTAACTCGGGGATGTCTGCCACTACCGATGCGCAGGGAAACTATAAGATCAAGACTTCTATAGGATCATGGCGGACCTATGCACAGATAGAAAAGGAATACAACGGACATCATTTTGTCATTGATCTGCATCCGGACAAGGCAGACAGTTTTGCCGGAGAAGAAGGCGCTGTGCGTAATTTTCAATGGAAGCTGACGGGAGAAAACCCTATGAATCCCGGCACCTTCTATGGCGGTTTTGTCTACCTGTACAGAGATCCTGACAGTGAAATGTATGATGTTGAAAACATTGATTTTACTTTTACCCCTGTGGGTACTGCCATAGACGGATCGACCTTATCCCCTTTTACATCGCGTTGCGGAGCGCCCCGCACAGATTATTATTCTAAAATTCCCGACGTGCCTATTGGCCGTTATACAGTGACCGCTACGCATGCCCCTACCCAAACGCAGCTACAGGTGCGCCACGGTATAGAAGGCACTTATGGTATGGAAGTCACTTTAGACTTTTATGGAGAAACGTCTCCCGGTGCCTGCAACAATTGTATGTATATAGAATATAAGGAACCTTGAGCCTGACTTGATCTTTTCAAGGTTGTGTGGATAGTTTCATCAATCGCTGTCTTTGCTGCCAGCTTCCCTGGGTAATTTGCATGATATACATTCCTTTGGGTAATCCTTCCACCGATAGGAAGTATTGATGATTTTTCTGTGTCTGAGGCCACTCATAGGTTTTATAGTGTCTTCCCAGCAGGTCAATCAGCGCTACTTGAAAAGGTTTTCCTGGCTCTAAACCCGGTGCGAATAGTATAATCTCTGTTTCGGCAGGGTTAGGAAATACCATGAAGTCTGTGGAAACAGGCATGGCGGAGAGTGTATCTGTAATACCTACGGGTTCTTCAGGCTCCTCGGGTTGCTCTGGTTCTTCCGGTTCCTCAGGCTCTTCTGGCTCTTGTGGTTGTTCTGGCTCCTCAGGTTGTTCTGTCTGTGTCACTATTAAGGTGATATTCATGGTAGCCGGTGTGTATCCGGAGGCTGTGGCCACCAACTGATATTCATAAGTGCCTGTGGTAAGGCTGGTGTCTCCCAGGGTAAGGGTCAGTTCTTCAAAAGATTCCTGGGCCGTGCCCTGTGTTTTATTCACAGTAATCCAGGAGGGTAGCTGGCTGGTATCAATGACATAAGGTATGGGCTCGGCCAGGTTGTACAAGATTATGTCTGAGCGATGGGTGGTATCTCCTGCCAGGCTGTCGCTTAGCTGTGCCGGATGAAATCCCAATCGTTTGTCAGGAATACGTTCTATGGTTTTGTAGCGGATCGCGTCTGTCGGCGTAGCCGTATTGGTAACACCTCCTGTGGCAACGAGCAAAGTATCTCCAAAAATACGGGCGGCTGGTGCTAACAGCATCTCGGGTAACTGATACTGGGTGAGCTCTGTCCATTGTTCCGCCACCGGATCATAGCGGATGACCCTGTCGCCCTGAACCTGTCCGCCCACAACATAAATTTTTCCATCCAGGGCAAAACTGCTGGGCTCTGCATGAGATTCCTCATAGGGGAAGTCTGCCAACTGGCTCCACAAGTCGGTTACGGGATCATACACATGGACTGATTGTACGTCTTCTCCTTCCAGGCAGCCGTCATGACCATGTTGTCCGGCAATGGCATACATTTTACCAGCCAGTGTCACCGTACTGAAATGGTTTCGTGGTTCTGGCAAAGGGGAGAGGTTGGTCAGATCCTGCCAACCGGCTTCCGGATGATCCAGATCGTATACCCAATGATAGTTGACATCACACGCAGCCAGACTATCAAAACCGCCGATGTAGTGAAGATTCCTGCCCAGTCGTGCCAACCCTCCTCCGCCAACAGGTACCGGAAGAGCAGGACCTTCCGTCCAGGTATTGGTAGAAATTTTGTACCACCATACTTTAGCGGTCACCGGACCCGGATGATCTCCGATTCTGCCGCCTACTATCCAGACGGTATCACCAACCAGGGCAATCCCGGCATGAGTAACTGCCCAGGGTGTCCCGTCAGGCTGTGAGGGCATGGGGGCCAGTGGGGTCCACTGGTTGGTAGCAGGATGATATTTCATACAAGAATTCAAAATCTTGATCCCTTGGGCAAAACCATTGAAGAAATACAACTCTCCCTCATACTCAATGCACTGCGCTTCTCCGCGAGCCTCTGGCGCAGGGTCTGTGTGGGTCCAGGTAGCTGCGATAGAATCGCTATAGGAAAAAACTTCCATAAAGTTTTCGGAAGCGGTAATCTCCGTGGCTCCTTTGGTTTTTGAGCCGGCAGGCACATAAATCTTATTTTGATACACTACCGCTTGGGTGGCATGGCGGCCCAGTTGCATGGGTGTTAAAGTACGCCAGGTGCCTGCTTCAGGGTTCAACACTTCCGTGACAGCCAGGGCCAGATTACCCGGCGGATTATTGGCCACTTCCCCCCCCATGACAATCAGTTCTTCGTTGAGCACTGCCACGGAGGCACCGGCACGGGGCGTAGGGATAGGGTTGGTCAGGCTATCGGTGAGCCATTGACCCAAGGCAAAATCATACACATCTACGGCTGATTCCACGTCCTTGAAAGTTCCTTTTGTGGTACCAAATTGAGAACGGCGTCCGGCCGCCACATACAGCTTATCCCCGATCACGGCAGCGGCGAAATGGTCTCTGGCACGGGGGGCATCAGGCAATATTTTCCAGGTATCCGTTGCCGGGTCGTATTCATCAAACCAGGGTACGTTCGCACGCGTGATACTATCTTCCATATAAGCACTATGACCATTGCGGTTCCCGCTTATCAGGTAAAATTTATTCTGATATACCACCACACCGGCAGAACCTCTTTGGCGTTCTACCGGGATAGCCGGGCCTTTGAAAAGTGAATCAGCTTCCGGGTCATAGATCATGATATGAGGGAGAGGATCTTCGGCAGGATAGCTGCCTGTTAAGGCCCCGAGGATGTAAATTTTATTGTCGTAAGTGACAGCCTGAAAGTGATGAATGTTTCTCGTAAAGGTTTGCGTATTGCTCCACTGTTTTGTTTGAGGATCATAGACCTGAATCCTTTTCCTACCTCGTCCTCCCAGAAGATAAAACTGATTGCCTACACGGGCAAAACCAGACTCATGCCGCTCTCTGGGAACATTACCAGTAAATACTTCTGTCGACCAGCTTCCCACAGGAGTTTGCTGCGCAGCCAATGGCTGGAATATAAAAAATACAATAATTCCTGAACATAATCCAGTAATAACGGGCATCAAGCAGGTAAAATAGGAGCCCTTCATGTGTTGCTACATTAAAAAATAGATAAAAAGTTAAAGAAAAATCATGTCAGGTACCATCATTAACTCAGACTGCAGGATAAGGGTTTAAACTTTCACAGGATTAAATTATGCCCTGATCTTCTATGGAGGAAGGATCGGTCCGGGAAGGTATAGGTGGCATCAGAAGCCCTTTTTTATTGTTAGACAATAAAAGGATACAGGCTTGTTTGCTTAGAGTTACTATTTTTGATAATAGGTAGCCTCAGTACAGGCATTGTCTCTGCGAGGTCTTTTACCGGATGAGCAGGAAGCAGGTTAGTCTATCTCAGCATGAGACAACTATCAATCAGTTTTCTTGTTATTACATGAAAGTAATGATAAATAATGTGAAAGAGTTTGTTGGATTTTTGCTAAAATAGGGTACTTACCCTACGTTATTGTAAATGAACGCTACATTTAATTATATTCCGATATTTTTTATCATAGCGGCTTTGATCATGGCTATCCTATTCTTCCGCTCCCAGCCAGCTGCAAAGCCAGGTAACATTGTGACACATCTTGCTGCTTTTGTTCTTCTGTTTTGCGTAGTAGGTATGTTAGGAGCCTGGCAGGTAAACAGTCCGCAGACTTATTGTATTATCCTGCTGATAGCGTTTCTGTTTTTAGGTTTTTTACAGGTGTGGTTTATGTATCAGTTCCAGCCCTGGAGCAGGACGGATCGCTTTTCCGTAGAGTTTTTGTTTACACTGCTTTTACTGCTGTTAGGAGGTGCCGGTTATTTATGGGTATACCAGTGGGAAAGCAAGGAGACGGCCGGCTGGCTGCAGGCCGGTGCTATTCTTCCGTTTTTATTGCCTTTTCTGATACATAAATCTATTGCATTATGGAAAAATATTCCTGATGAAATATATTATTTCTGGCAATACCTCGACACAATGGAATTACCAACATCCATAGAAGGGGAGGCCATCCTTTTACATTTTCGTCTTACAAAGAATATGTACCGCCCTTCTTATACCCGTTTCACAGTGCGGGCTCCTATGAACATGAAAGTTAGCGATGTTTTTCATTACTTTCTACATCATTATAACCAACAGCATCCTGACGATCCTATCATGGCCAACACGAAAAATGATCCTTTTGGCTGGTACTTCTATACCAGGCCTGCCTGGTGGAAAAAGAAAGAAATAGTAAATCCTAACATCAGCGTTTATCGAAATCAATTGTATGAAAATGTATTAGTGTATGCCAAGAGGGTTAGTTTGGCCTATTAACCACAGCGAAGCGTGCTGTGCAGATCTTTAACTATAGATTGTGCTCATGAGTAACAGGATAAAGCCTCTGAACGACCAGGAACGCAAGACAGCGGTACGGAAGTTTTTAGCGATAGGCATCATAACTATGGTTGCCATTGCTGCTGTCATACGGCTTTATCAGCAATTGCCCGATGCGCTCACCCTTGCTAGAGAACCTGTTGCCGCTCCGGTGGTGGATGAACAGGGGGGAAGCACATCAGTGCAGGAAAAGTTAAAGACGGCGGCACAGTATCAAAGCAATATCAACCTGATGCTATTGGTGGATGCAACGCCGGGCATGGAGGTTTATATTCCGGCTGTCGCTTCTGCCGTTGAGACGATCAGCCAGTCGTATCGGGTAGATATTGTAGCGGCCTGCTATAGAGACGCTGCCGAAGGTCCCTGGCTTTACCTCAACAGTGCCATGACAGGTCAAACTCCTGCCCAGTGGCTTCGTGATTTGAGTACAACCGTGCAATATGACCAGGATGAACCTGAAGCGGTTTACTATGCGCTGGAAACATCTCTGCAATCTGAGCACCTGAAAAAGGGAGAGTCTAACATACTGATCCTGGTGGGTGATGCCGGAAATCATGCGCAGGAAGCCACTACCCAGGTTTCTCCTTCCTCAATTGTACAATTGCTGATAGAAAAACACTGCCACTTCGCTGCTTTTCAAACCCGCTTTCCGGTTTCTCATCCTGCCTTTGGTCAATTCTCCCGGCAGCTGATGGATGAAATTATGACACCGGCTTTGCAAACATACACGCCGGAGGGAGATGTGTTTACCAGACAACAAGAAGCTGAAGGCACTTCCTTTTCTGCGCACAAGGCGTCATATTATCAGTTATATACCCCGCAGCAAAACCAGTCGCTGTCTCCTGAGCAATTAAGAAACAAGATTATCAGTTTTACAGACAGTACCATCCGGATTGTCTATCAGAGAATTCATATGATAGAAGACTTGCAGCAAGGAAAGGTGCCCGCTGAAAACCAGTATCAGACGATTCTGCCTGTATTGGAATATCACGGAATAAGCTCCCAGGATTTACAACAACTCCAAAAAAACAACCCTTAACGCAACAGAACCCATATGATTTAGAAGCCCTGGACATATATTTTTCCTGAGTGTGTCCATGAGTATCCCGCTACCTGAATCCGGTACATATAAAGGCCAGGGGGCATGCTTCCTCCCGAAGAATGGAGCCGTGACCAGCGCAAAGAATGGAATCCAGGAGACAGATGCTCCCAATGGCGCTTTTCTACCAGATTTCCTCTCAGGTCGTAAATATGCATGATCAGTTGGTATTCCTGTTGTTGCCCGGGCAAAGAAACACTCAGAAACACCTCTGCACCTGCAGGATTAGGATAAGGATTGCTTATGTAAATCTGATCCGGTAGCATCCTCTCGGCAATGGCTTCCGGATTTCCATAGAATACTTTAAAGGTCTTATTTTTTTCTGTCATAAAAAATGTGTATTCCTGTTGCTGACCCATATTGATCACCTTGTGGTTTTGTACATCCAGCAGCAGTAATTGTTTGGAAGGATCAGACAACTGGCCATTGTTCCATTGCAGGCTTACGGTTTGTCCGCCCTTGTGGGCAGCAACGTCAAAAGTCCAGGTGTGGGTGTCAGACCAGGGAACCACATCACGGGTGAGCCGGGTTCCTGCTCCGGCAGGGTTCTCAAATGTGAGTTCCAGATATTGCTGAAAACGGGGAACAGGGTAGTCATCATAGCGATCTACTCCGGGTTGTGCTTCCGGATGCATGCCAAAGCCACTGAGGCGATACCCCAGACCATTGGCCATCACAGACAGCGGCACCCACCAGGATCCGCTGCGATGTGCCATGACTGTATCAGGCTGCTGGTAGCGGGCTGCAGTTGTTTTAGCACTCACAGGGACACGGAGGCTTAAGGTATCTCCTTCATTTCTTATAAAAGCACCCTGATATACAGCCAGTGAAGTAGCGTTCTCATAAATACCATTGCTTAATATTTTGGGTGGTTGAGGAAGATTGGCTTCCGGATTCGCTGCCAAGATAGCATTCCAGTTGATGGCAAAAGGAAAGGGATTGCCAATCAGGTTCCAGCCGGTATCCAGTACGATTTCTATATAACCTTCCTGTTCATTGTCTAAACTGGCTACCTGCCCTTGTACATCAAAAGAGAAGTTTTTTTGGATAAACATATAGCCTTTTCCGGGAGAAAAACTGGTGAAGCCTTGCGACAGGTATTCCTCATATTCACCATTTTTATACCGGAACAAGCGCCAGTCTTTTTTGGTGTAGGTCTGGATAGAATCGCCCTGCCAGGTTTCGGTGACTACAGCCGTCCGGAAAGGAAGGGCGATGATACGATAGTCACTCTGCTCCGGCTTTTCTTTCTGCCCATCATACAAAAGGTTATTTTTGAATTGATAAGCGCGATAGGTGAAATGCCCGAGTGTATCAGACAACCCTAATGAATTGACAGCAACAAACTGACATTTGAGTCCCATTTCGTCGGCTTCGGTTACCGGAATATCAATAGAAACATCATAATTATCGGTGTTTGGATAGAGCACTTTCGTATTTTTCTGGACGTCTTCGGTAATGCCGCTATAATGTATTCTCACTTCCTGGATCAAAGAGGCGTCCTCCCGAATTTTTACTGACAGGGAAAGCACTGTACTGGTACTATCCAGATTGGCTTCACTAAAATTGTTGCTGATAAACTCAGGAGGCGTACTATCCACAGGTGTGGTAGTAGAGTCCGTCACCTGATAGGGCAGACTGGCTGAAGCTATTCCGTTTACGACAGTCTGAACCTGGTAGGTTCCCGGTTCCAATGGGGTGGGTATCTGTGTCATGATTTCGGTGCCTGCCTCATTAACAGAAAAACCTTCTGTCATGACACTATTTCCCAGTTTTACCTGGATGTCGCCGGCATCAGAACGGAAATTGTCCCCGGTGATGATCAACTCGCTACCTGCCAGGCCTGAGGCAGGGGTCAGAGAGAGCATCAGAGGCTGCACGGATAATTCTTCTGTATGACTTACCGATTTTCCTCTGGCTGTGATCTGAATGGGATAATTGCCTGGATACAAATCGGGTACCCGGATACTGAGTTGCGTCCCTTCGGCATTCACGTCCAGCACTTCGGCAGCCACTTCTCCAACATTCACCTTTACTTGTCTTTCATCCCCAAAGTAAGCTCCTTCAATAACGACGATACTATCTTTTTCCGTGATTTTGGGAGAGAAATCGTTAAAAAGAGGGGGAGGGGGAGGCGGTGCCTGGTTCTTGTACAAATATATTTTCCGGGGATTATAGGGATTGGCTGCTATCACATCCTGATCGCCGTCACCTTCTATGTCTGTGGACGCAAGCCACCGCAAGTGTTCGGCAGTGATAATGTTTTCAGTCGAATTAAAAGATCCATCTCCTGTATTTTCAAACCATACTGTTCTTTTATTTTTATTCTTGTAAGTGCCGGTTACCACATCCAGATCACCATCTCCGTCTACGTCCAGGGCTATGGCTTCCTTAACGCCTGATAAGTTGGTAGAAATAGTAATCATATTGCCAAACAAATTTCCTGAACTTTCACCTGATAAGTTTCTGTACCAGGCTACCCGACTGTCGTCGGTGGAGGCTGAAAGAATATCTGTATAGCCATCTCCATCCAGGTCTGCGGCGAACACCGATTCCGGATGCTGAAGGGCATCGGTCAGTAGTATTTCATTAGAAAAGTTGCCTCCCCCCAGGTTGAGAAAGTATACTATTTTTCTGGCAATTACAGGCTCATTCTGACCTTCTTCATCGGGGTCTTCCTCATTGTCTTCATTGTTGTTATTCTCCTCTTCTTCCTCATTGTTCTCATTACCTTCCTCTTCATTTTGCTCTTCTTCTGTGTCATCATCGCTATCTTCACCATTGTCATTATCTTCTTCGTTCTGCTCTTCTTCTGTATCTTCCTCCTCTTCTTCATTGTTAGTATTTTCTTCCTCCTCGTCATTGTCATTATCTTCTTCATTCTGCTCTTCATCTGTGTCTTCTTCCTCTTCATTGTCATTATCCTCCTCTTCATCCTCCTCGTTGTCTTCATTGTTGTTTTCCTCTTCTTCGTCATTCTCATTATCCTCACCCTCATCTTCCTCATTTTCATCCTCACCATTGTCATCTTCCTCTTTATCTTCCTTATCCTCTTTATCCTCCTTGTCATCGTCATCCTCCTTATCTTCATCCTCGTCCTCCTCATCATCCTCGTCCTCCTCTTCATCGTCATCGTCGTCTTCTTCATCCTCGTCATCCTCATCATCTTCGTCGTCATCATCGTCATCTTCCTTCTTCTCTTTATCTTTGTCTTTACCCCTTTTTTTGCTGTTTGCCGAACTTCCGTCCGGATTATCCACCTCACGGTAGGCCGCGATAATATCAGGCAGTTGATCTCCATTGATATCGGACGTGCTCAGGGAAATAATACCATAAGGATTACCGACGGTGAGTATTTTCTTTGTAAAACTGCCTTGTCCATTATTGAGATACCAAATAAGTTGCCCGGCTGTCTGAGACCCTACCAGAATATCCTGATCGCCATCATTGTCTAAGTCTCCGGTCTGAATATCGAAGAGATTGTCAACCTCATCAGACAGGATAGTGTAGTTGCTAAAAGTTTCCGAGGCATCTCCAAAATAACAAACAAGGACATCCCGACCGGCCAGAATATCCGGAAAAGCATCTCCGTTGATATCGGCTACCCGGACAATACGGGCAGGAGCTGCTACTTCTTTCAGACTGTTTTTCTTAAATTTGCCATTGCCATCATTTTGGTACCAGGCCAGTTCTCCATCCTGCTCGTAGGTGACTACCACATCCGGGTTACCATCTTGGTCTATGTCAGCCACATCCATATGGCTTCCTTGATCGGCAATGTTTTCCACAGTGAAATTAATCTCAGCCAAAGCAGCCGGAGTTTGTCCTGCCGCTTTATGTTTTCCAGACAGGGGAGCTCCTGAGTGTGGTGCCGGTTGTCCGCATACCATTGACAAACAACTGAAAACCACTGCACTCTTTATCAGTAGGGTATAGGGGGGAAGCAATAAAAAACGCTTCATGAAGTTAGGTAAAAAAAGTGTCATTGTTTTGCATCTTTCGTGTAGTACATCAAGTTTGCCATAAAGTTCATTCAGGTACAGCTGGAGGATCCGGCAAATCTGGTTCTTCCGGTATTATTGGTTCGGTTTCCTTTGATTTGGCAAAGGGCCAGGCAAAATTCCAGTCATTTCTTATGGTTTGTACAAGATAAAAGCCTGCACCAACACCCACTGCCAGCTTCAACCCCAACGGGAACTGGCTGCTGATCCTGAAGGGCGGGCTGGTCACCGAGGTCATCTTATTTTCATCCAGTACTTTCAGCTGGTATTTTCCAGGCTTTACATCCTGGTCAATAGTCCAGTTGAGGCGGTCGGCCCGATGGGAGGTAACAATAGATTGTGGCGATCCTTCCTGTGGCAGTAGTAGTACAGACACCGGATGATCTTCGGGCAATGCCCAGCTGATGAGATACTGTTTGCCTTTTTTACCTCCCTGTGCTAATTCATTCAGTGAGATTTGTGCCTCCCTTGATTGTTGCGTTGAAGAAACTGTCTGTTGTTCCTCTTCGGGTCTTTGGGGTGAATTTTTAAATTTTATATAGGTTATTTTGGCTTCCCACTGTTCATCTATTTTATCGGCCCTGAAGGTGGCTACTCTTTCCTGGGGTGGAAGCCCCTCATACACACTGGTATAGCTTAGCGTCAGATAAAAAATCTTTTCTTGTGTATCCCATTGCATATCTGAAATACGACGGTTGGTATAGTAGATCTGGGCGGTACCCTGTTCTTTCTGATGATAGACGTAAAAATCACCCAGATACTTCTCTACGCTGACTTCATAGGGCAGTTGGGGGGGCAGGTATGCTGAATCATAATCAACTTCTATTTTCGCATTTTCTGTAAAAATTTGTCGGCTGCTAGCTATTATGGAGTCCAGGTAAATGCTAAGGGTCTTGGCATCTGTCAGGGTATTCATGATTTTCTGGTAAGCTGAAAAATCATCTTCAGCTGCTGTTTTGATAGCCACAATATCATCATCGGTGAGGCGGTTTACCTGAGCGGAAGAACTGATGCCTGTGAGTAACATCAGTGCACATCCTAAAAGGGATAGGTTGCGTGATATCATAGCTGCATGTTAGTCTAAGTATAACTTTTTTTTCCGGTAAACTTCTTTTTCTTCTTCAGTAAGCTGAACCAGCTGATTGATCAACCAGCCGGAGTTATGTGTCTGGCGGGTAAAATCCTCTACCTGGAAAGCCCATCCCGGTACCTGAAGGAAATGATAAGTGATTTGGTTTACCTGTTGAAAAACCAGCTGTTGGCGGTAGAGCAGATCAAGAAAAACAAGCAGAGAATCGTCTGTTTTCGGATAGTCAATATAATTCTGGAAGTTTGCCGTATCGGCCAGGGCTTCTGCCAGGGCCATAAAATTAGTGCCGAAACTGGCAGGGTTCAGCGTCCGGGCATTTGGAACATCCTTTTGCAAAGACAGGGATAGGGCAAAAGAATCTTGCGCTGGTAAAAAGTTGGCAGAAATGCTGTTAATAATCCATTTGGATGTTTGACTTCTTTGGTTCACCCAGATAGAGAGTACCAGTACAAACTGCACAGGCTGCCCTTGTAAACTACCACTGCAATGTAAAGCAGCGTACCAATCCTGATCGTAAAAATCAAGATAAGGTGGATTTTTTGTCTTGGTTACATCCTGAAGAAATTGCATTACCTGTTGCCTGTCCCAGGTTTTTGTCATATTGAACAGCGTTTTAACCAGGTCTGAGCGTTTAACTTCCGACAGGTGGTATTGTTCTTTCAGGAACTGTCGGATAGGGGTATAATCTGTGTTGTTGAACCTGTCAATAAATTCATCAATTTGCTTCACTTGCCATTCAAAGTTCTCCTCGTAGGGGTAGGTGATACCCTGAGAGTGCCCTGAATAAACCAATCCAATCATACTCAGCAAAAAGAAGAGTATTTTCATTTTTATTTTACCCGGGTTTGCTGTACACTGATATCAGATAAAAAAACATCCCATCGCTGTTTTTTTATCCCCTCATCAAATACTGTATACTGGTCCAGTACTATTTCTATATTCTTTTCCGTGACGTCCTGATAGGCAATCTTGTTTTCCAGGAAGCCCCGGAACAACTGCTGTGCGGTAATGATGCCATAATATTTGCCGTCTGCACCTTTGCGGAAGCGGCTTACCATTTGCGCTTTAATCCATACGAGTTCTACCTTATCATAGGGAAGAAACCGTAACCGTTCCAGATATTCACGGATGAAAAAACGCTGCTTTATTTTCCGGTGAACGGAGGATACTTCTACCTGGGAAGAATCATAGGCAAACAGGTTGAGTGCTGCTTTGATGGCATACCGCTTTTGTTCCTCTGTTTCGTTTCTATTTGAAATCAGGTTGAGATACCTGCCCAGATCCCTGGCTTTTTGCAGGGCTTTTTCTCTGAAAAAACTTATTTCTTCCTCAGTCAGATCCATATAGGATGCCGGATTATCTTTTACAAAGTGTCCTTCACCCATGTTATATTGCTTGTCAAGAACGGGTATCACTTTTTGAAGGGCCGCCACCACTTCAGCCACAGGAGCAAACATTTGATGCGTCCCATCCTGATACAGAATGAGGCAGACTTCCCGTTTATCCAATTGGTTGCTTTGATAATCAATGGCATTCTGATAGTTGACTGTAGCTTCACTGATATCCACACGTTGCGCCCGGAGAACCTGAGGCTGATGGGTAATGATCTGATGTACTGCAGGGTCAGCCCCTGCTACCCAATGTTGGATGTTAAGGGTTGGCACCATGAACTCGCCATTTCTTTTGAATAGCAACAGCACCTCCTGCATGGGTAATTCATTAAGGGTGCCCTCCGGATTTTCTGTTTTCCGGTAAGTAACCTTGGTGTGATCCGTATGTGTGATGGTACCCTTAACAGCTTGCTGGTTTTTCAGATAAATTATGTCATGAGAAAGCTGGGCCTCTGTTATTAATGGGCAAAATAGAAAAGCAGCATATAAAAAGTATAAAAAATAATTGTATTTCATATCAGTATATCAGCTTAAAAAATCTAGTCAGCATTACCCAATACACTTTCATAAGCCTCTTATTTTATGGTGTTAAAAAGAACTTTTTCTATAAGTATCTTTGAAAGCAAGGTAAAAACGAACTTCCAATATAAATAAAATTTGAAGTTTTTTCTATCATCACCTCTTAATATTTTCTTTCATTCAAACTGCAAATATAGTTTGCTGTGGAAGAAATGTAGTATATTTATTCAATATGATACTAAACGATTTTCCGGATATTCATTGGCTGAAAAGGCAGATACAACAGCGTTTTCTGGAAAAGAAAGCCTGGAGCGGACAGCCCTTGTCTCAGGAAGGCTGGCCTACCGTATTGCTCAATGTGAAGACCCGCCTGGCTGAAAGAGATGACATTTTGGGACCCTTTTCTGTTTTTATGAATGTATCGGGAAGCAGTATCGTGCAGGTAGGCAGAAAAGCTGTTAAAATAAGCGACAGCGCTCTGGTTATTTCCAATGAGGGCGACCGCTATAGTTTATTCATACAGGAGACAACGCCTACTGAAACCCTCAACCTGCATTTTGGGCAGCAATTCTATGCGCAGGCATTGACCACACTTACCCAAACATCGGAGTCTTTGCTGGACAATCCTTTTGAGATAAAGTCCGGAGGGCTTTATGTGCCCTTCCATTCCTTTTATAAGGATCAACACCTGAACGGACTGGTGGCTGACCTGTTTTCGCAGCTCAAGCTCAACAGGGTAGAGGATCTGGCGACACAGGAAAAGCTTTTTGCGCTTTTTGCTTACCTTCTGCCTTTTGGAGCGCACGAAAAAACCAGGATAGCCCGCTTGTCGGCCCTTAAATATGCCACCCGGCAGGAGATTGCCTCACGCCTGGCTACTGCTGTCGACCTGATGCATGAAGCCTATCAGCAACCTGTAACCCTGGATACACTGGCGGAGGCAGCCTGTTTGTCAAAATTTCATCTGATCAGGGTTTTTAAAGAAGCCTATCATATGTCGCCCTATCAGTATCTTAAAAAGATACGGATAGAAAAAGCCTATCATTTACTGTTGACCACAGAAAAAAGTATTTCGGAAATAGCCACCGCTGTAGGCCTGGAAAATGGCAGCTCTCTGAGCCGGCTCTTTTACCAGCACTACGGACAGTATCCTACAGCGCTCAGGTTGCAGGCAAATTAGCAATTTTGGTTATCAAGCAGTAGCACTGCTGTGCATATCTTTGTAAAAAAAAGACGATGGAAAATACAAGTTATTACTTACTGACACAGCTATCCTTTGTGGTATTATCAGGCCTGTGCCTGTTTTTTATCTACCTGGGATTGAGAAAGGCACTGGTGTTGACAGGGGTAGAACCCATCCGGAGAAAACGAATAATGACTCGCTTTGTGGCAGGTATTTTGATCTGGATAGGTATGCTCACAGGGCTGTCCGTTTCAGGCTTTTTACGGGATTTCTCTGTCTTTCCTCCTCGTATGCTACTCGTACTGGTGATACCCTTGGTCGTTGTGGTCTGGATCACTTTTTCTAAGGGCTTTACACAACTGATACGGTTTGTCCCTCCGCACTGGCTGGTCTTCCTGCAAAGCTTCCGGATTTTCGTAGAGATTCTGTTGTGGTGGCTGTTTCTGGATAATCTGTTGCCCGTGCAGATGACCTTTGAGGGAAGAAATCTGGATATCCTGACCGGGCTGCTGGCACCCATGGCTGGTTTGGGGATGATGAAGTTGACGCGATATCGTACCGTGATAGGCTTGGTGTTCAATGTCATTGGTTTGGGTTTACTAATTAATATCGTTTCTGTGGCTATTTTATCTATGCCCACCCCTTTTCGGGTGTTTATGAACGAGCCGGCCAATACGATTGTAGCCTCTTTCCCTATTGTTTTTCTTCCTGGTATCTTGGTTCCTGTGGCCTATGCCCTGCATTTTTTTTCTTTGCGACAATTGTTAACCCAGCCGGTGGGTTTGGAGAAGAAACAGACCAGCAATAAGGTGAACACTCTAACAACGCCCTGAACCCTTTGAAGCACTGACAGCAGGCTGGCTGAGACTATTGAAATAAATTTCCTAAACCATGAAACATTCTTCATAAATAAACGAACATTCATTTATATTTATAATCTTAGATGAGAACCCGTGATTTACAAAAGCAGGAAGCCATCCGTCAGAAAGCTTTGAAAATGATTGTGAAAGAAGGTTTTGACGGCCTCAGCATGCAAAAGCTGGCAAGAGCAGCAGGCGTTTCACCGGCTACTATCTACATCTATTACAAAGATAGGGAAGATCTTATCCTGCAACTCTGCATGGAAGAGGGAAAAAAGATGGCGGAGGCTACCTTAAAAAACTTTGATCCGGAAATGTCTTTTGAGGAGGGGTTAAAGGTACAGTGGCTCAACAGGGCAAAGTTCTGCATGGAAAACCCTCTGAGCATGCATTTTCTGGAACAGATCCGGCATTCGCCTTTCCACGACAAGGTATTTACCAAAATGGATACCTCCTTTATCGCGGCCATGGGCAGGTTTGTTCACAATGCTATCCGACGAAACGAATTGGTGCCACTTCCCATAGAAGTGTATTGGTCAGTAGCCTTTGCGCCACTGTATTCACTGGTGAAGTTTCATATGACGGGTAGAGGAATGCCCGGCACCGGTTCTTTTGTACTGGATGAAAAAACGCTTCATCAGACGTTGCAATTGGTATTAAAAGCCTTGAAACCTTAATCTTTTATACTATAAATCCTGATAACCTATGTATCCGACGACCGACACTTATCAACCCAACCTTGTCTTCATAGAAATACTTGTTTTCAAGACCAACATTGGTAGTGAATACGATCTGAAAAAAGTGGGGACGGTGCTGTCAAAAGAGCCCAGAATCAAGGCGTGGAATGTAGATCGGGATGATGTTGACAAGGTATTGCGGATTGAATCTCATCATTTGCATCCTTTGGCAGTGATTCGACTGATGCGCCAGGCAGGTTACTACTGCGAAGAACTCCCTGATTAATATTAATTGAAAAACAAATGTCGAAAGTATCATCAACCACAAAAAGCGTATTTACCCCTTATCAGGTTTTTATCATTGCGCTGCTGGCCATCCTTCAGTTTTCTGTTGTACTGGATTTTATGGTATTATCGCCCCTGGGAGCACAGTTGCTGGAAGAGTTGCAAATCACCACTTCTCAGTTTGGGTTGGTTGTATCGGCTTATGCGTTTAGTGCTGGTATATCTGGGCTGCTGGCGGCTGGGTTTGCGGATAAGTTTGACCGGAAGAAACTCCTGCTTTTCTTTTATGCAGGCTTTATCATAGGCACTGTTTTGTGTGGCATTGCCCCCGACTATCACTTTCTGCTCATCGCCAGAATTGTGACCGGCTTGTTTGGAGGTGTTATCAGTTCTATCACCTTTGCCATAATCACCGATTTGTTTCGTCTGGAAGTAAGAGGTCGGGTGATGGGTTTTGTACAAATGGCTTTTGCCAGCAGTCAGGTCATGGGGATTCCCTTAGGGTTGTATCTGGCCAACCACTGGGGATGGCATTCACCGTTTCTTATGATTGCTGGTCTTAGCCTGCTTGTTGGCTTAGCCATTATACTGTATATGCGCCCTATAGATGCGCACCTGGCTTTGCAGACTGACTATCATGCCTTGCGGCATTTGCAGAAAACAGTGTCTCAATCCAGATACCTCAAAGCCTTTGCGGCCACTACCTTACTGGCTACTGGAGGGTTTATGCTGATGCCTTTTGCAAGTGCTTTTAGTGTGTACAATCTGGGGATTACCCTGGAGGAGTTGCCTATGGTGTATATGGTGACAGGGATCTTTTCTATGATAGCAGGTCCGCTGGCTGGTAAACTAAGCGATAAGATAGGAAAGTATAAAGTGTTCTGCATCGGTACAGCCATCTCTATTTTGGTCGTGCTGATTTACACCCGTCTGGGTATTACACCCTTGTGGCTGGTCATTAGTATCAATGTAGTGATGTTCATCGGCGTTTCCTCCCGCATCATCGCAGGTTCAGCCCTGATGACAGCGGTTCCCAGGCCACAGGACAGAGGGGCATTTATGGGTGTGAATTCTTCGGTACAACAGATTTCAGGAGGTGTTGCTTCTACTATCGCCGGTATGATTGTGGTACAAACCAGCAGTGGTGTACTCCGGAATTATGAAGTTTTAGGCTATGTGGTAGTAGCGGCCATGCTGGTGACGGTTGCTCTGATGTATGTCATCCACCGGTATGTGATGCAGGATCAAATGCAGGCCAGTAAAGAAAACCCTATGGCCATCAGCGATGAGACACTCAGTGAAAAAGACCTCACGAACACCACAGTGAATACGAAAATGGCCTAGGGAATAGGAGGAAAGAAGTAGGGCGGAAAACAACCATCCTCTGTCCCCGACATCCCATCGGCGCTACTTCAAGAAATAATCAATATCAACCTGACTGCGGGTTTTCTTATGGATGATCCCGACAGCCTACTAAATAACGCTACGCTGCTAGTAATACCGTCCTAGCTGTGCTACGATCTGTTGTTTCATCTTCAGCGGATCGATGGTGCCCTGTTGCGCATACACTTTTTCTCCTCCGGGTTTGATCAGCAAAGTATAAGGCAAAGCCCCTTGCCAATCCGGATCGATGGCTTCAATGAGCGCATATTTATCAACTTTGGAAAACAGATAGTTCGTAGAAGCCGCCGCATTTTTTTTGTTGAGAAAATCCAGCACTTTATCTTGTTTGTCCGGTGTGTCGGCACTGATGGTAATGAGTTCAAACTCCCTGCCTCCGTACATCCGGCTGATGTCTACAAAATCAGGAAACTCTGTGATGCAGGGACCACACCAGGTAGCCCATACGTTGATCAGACGGAGGTTTTCCGAATCATTTTTTATCAGTTGCTGGATACCTTCTGTGTCGATCATTTCCACGCTGGCTGCTTCCTCTTCCCATCTTTTTCTGGTTTCCTCAGCATCTTTCCGTTTCCCGGACCACTTGACAGAGCAGCCAAAGGTTTTGGTAGTAGGCGTAGGCACGGCTTCTCCGGCCAGTAAAGCATCCAGTGCGGCCCGCAAATCTTCGGCATTTCCAGTGCCTGGTTTTTCGTTTTCGTCTATCCGTCCTATATACTGCAAGGTACGGTCTTTATCAAAAACAAAAGCGTGTGGAGTTGCTATTGGGCCATAATCGGCTGACATACTTTGGGTAGCGCCATCATACAGATAAGGAAAAGGAAAGTTTTTTTCCTGGGCCCTTGCTTTCATTTCGGCAAAGGTATCGTTCATGTCTGTATACCCTAGCTCATCCAGTCGGACGGCTAGCGGATCGTTAGGGGAAACTGCGACGATAGCCACTCCCTTGCTTTGATAATCTTTCGCCAGTTGGATGATACGATCTTCATAAGCCTGGGCAGTAGGGCAGTGGTTGCAGGTAAAAAGAATAGCCAGTACTTCAGCGTCGTTAAAATCCTCTAAACTGTATTCTTTGTCGTCTACGCCTGGGAGAGTAAAATCAGGGGCCTTACTTCCAATCGTTAGTGTCTGTACGTCTTCGGCATGGATCAACCGCCCTGGAGTAGTTTCCGAAGTGGCTGAAACAGTATAAGAAGCTTCTCCTTCATTTTGCTTCTCTGCCGGGTTGCAAGCCAAAAAAATAAAAATAAAGCATAGGAAAAAGTAGGTTGTTGTTTTCATACAAGCCAAGGTTTGGTACTTTACAAAATTTAAAAAAATTCGGTTAAGATGAAAGAAAAATCTATGTTCTGGTGTAGCTAAAATGATGTAGTATTCTTAGTTATTAGTTCTAGGTTCTGAGTTCTTTGTTTAGAATTTTTAGTTTTGTGTTGAGCGTTTTGAGTTTATAGTTTTAAGTTGATAGTTTTGTGTAACATAAACGTAACATAAATCCTTCAATCCATCAGTCCTTCAATCCTTCAGTCCTTTAGTCCTTCAATTCATCAATCCATCAATCCTTCAGTCCTTCAACCCTTCTCCCATTTTATCAGTCTACAACGATGCTGTTGAAAAAACGTATATAACGCTGTTATCCTGTGTAAGTACAAGCAGCCTGTTTTTTTAAAACAAATCCCTGTTAGATTTATTTTTAAATTAACTAATATTGTCAGTGGTTCTGAGACCAACAAAAAACGCTGCTATTTCGCTAATATTTGCATAACTATTTTTTTCACGTTAAAGAATTCACTCATGCCTAACCAAAATCTCGACGAATTGTGCATCAATACGATCCGACTACTCAGTGCCGATGCTGTACAAAAAGCTGATTCAGGACACCCGGGGATGCCGATGGGTGCTGCTCCTATGGCCCATGTGCTGTGGACCCGATACATGAACTTCAACCCTAAAGATCCTGCCTGGGCTAATCGAGATCGATTTATTCTCTCTGCCGGTCATGGCTGTATGTTGCAGTACAGCTTGCTACACCTGGCAGGGTATGCTGTCACCATGGACGATCTAAAAAACTTCCGTCAACTGCACAGCATTACCCCTGGTCACCCCGAATACGGCTTAACACCAGGGATAGAAATTACGACAGGGCCCCTGGGGCAGGGGTTTGCCAATGGCGTAGGTATGGCCGTTGCTCAAAAGTATCTGGCAGCTCGCTATAACCGAGCCAATTATAATATTTTTGATTATCGGATTTTTGCGATTTGCAGTGATGGGGACCTCATGGAAGGTATCTCTTCAGAATCGGCTTCTTTTGCCGGTCACCATCAGCTGGGCAATCTGATTTATCTCTATGATGATAACCATATTTCTATTGAAGGAGATACGGAAATTACTTTCTCTGAAGAAATAGAAGATCGTTTTACAGGCTTTGGCTGGCATGTGCAGGTGGTAGAAGATGGCAATGATGTTGAAGCTATTGATAAAGCAATTAAGAAAGCGATAGGCGTTACAGATAAACCTTCTATCATCAAAATAAGAACACATATTGCCTTTGGTAGCCCTAACAAGGTGGATACGGCGGGTGCCCATGGCTCTCCACTGGGAGAGGATGAAGTGAGGAAAACCAAAGAAAACTTAGGTTGGGATCCTGAGAAAAAATTCTATGTGCCAGATGAGGTAAAAGAGTTCTATGGCAGCCTTGTCAAGAAAGGCAAAGAAAAGCAGGATCAATGGAATCAGTTGTATCAATCGTATAAAGAAAAGCATACTGATTTAGCCAAAGAGTATGAGCTTTTCCGTCATAATAACATGCCGGAAGGATGGAAGCAAAAGCTACCGGTGTATAAACCCGGCGACAGCAGTATCGCTACCCGTAAAGCTTCTGCCAAAGCGATCAATGCTATTGCTCCTTTTTTCCCGACTATGATTGGTGGTGCGGCCGATCTGGCACCTTCTACCAACACGGAAATCAATGATGCCAAGAGCTTCTCCGCTGAGCATTTTGATGGTCGTAATCTGCATTATGGGGTGCGTGAACATGCTATGGGCGCCATTGTGAATGGTATCTGTGTGACAGAAGGCATGATTGGTTATGGTGCTACTTTCCTGATCTTCTCTGATTATATGCGACCCACCATTCGCTTGGCTGCGATCATGAAACTGCGGTCTATTTTTGTCTATACACACGACAGTATTGGCCTGGGAGAAGATGGTACCACGCACCAGCCTATCGAGCATCTGATGTCGCTCCGGGTGATTCCAAATGTGACAACCATCCGGCCGGCTGATGCCAACGAAACCGTGCAGGCCTGGCGGGTAACCATGGAACACAAAGATGGTCCCGTGTTACTCGTGCTAACTCGTCAGAATTTGCCCATCATTGATTATTCAAAAGGCCAAGGGCCTGAGAACCTGGAAAAAGGCGCTTATGTTTTGCGCGATGCCGATGATAACAATCCGCAGGTTATCCTCATTGCCAGTGGCTCGGAAGTACAGATTGCTTTGGCAGCCTATGAGCATCTCAAAGGAGAGGGTATACAGGCACGGGTAGTTAGTATGCCTAGCTGGGAGCTGTTTGAGAAACAGAATGAAGCTTACAAAAGGAGCGTCTTTCCTCCTGAGCTTAAAAAGCGGGTAGCCATAGAGGCGGGTGCTACAATGGGTTGGTATAAATACGTTACCGATGAAGGTGCTATCATAGGTATAGATACTTTCGGAGAGTCGGCACCTGCAAACGAACTGATGAAAGAGTTTGGCTTTACAGTAGATAATCTTGTCAAACATGCCAAGCAGGTATTAGACAAACCTATTGCTTAATGTTATGAAAGTAGGCATCGCTGCCGATCACGGAGGTTTCTACCAAAAGGAGAAGCTCATCACTATGCTGAATGCTATGGAAGGTTTCTCCGTGGTGGACTTCGGGGCAGAAACGTATGACAGCCTGGATGATTATCCTGATTTTGTAACACCCTTGGCACAAGCTGTGGCCAAAGGAGACATTGAGCGTGGCATTGCTATTTGTGGCAGTGGTGTGGGCGCCTCTATTGTGGCCAATAAAGTGCCCGGCGTACGGGCTGCCCTGATCTGTGAAACTTATTCGGCACACCAGGGTGTAGAACACGATGATATGAATGTGCTGTGTGTAGGCTCTCGGGTACTGGGCGATGTGTACATTCAGGAACTGGTACAAGCTTTTCTGAAGGCAAAATATACGGGCGAAGAAAGACATGAAAGACGACTCGGAAAGGTAAAAGCCCTGGAACAGCAAAATTTCTCAAAAGGATAAATGATTCAGTGAGTGGATGAAATGATCCAGTCATTCACTCATTCAGTCATTCACTCCATGAACCACCTAACCTATATTTTTTCAAATGGAAAAAACACAGTATGATTTTGGAATGATCGGACTGGGCGTGATGGGAAGAAACTTTTTATTAAATATTGCCGATCATGGTTTTTCAGTGGCAGGATACGATACCAATCCTGATAAAACTTCAGCCCTTGAAAAGGAAGGAGAAGAACGTTCTGTGAAAGGGTTTACCACCCTGGATGATTTTCTGGCGCATTTGTCATCTCCTAAAAAAATAATGATGCTGGTGCCTGCCGGCGGCCCGGTAGATGCCGTGATTGAAGAACTCCTGCCTCATCTAAATGCAGGCGATCTGATCATGGATGGAGGCAACTCTCACTTTGTGGATACCGACCGCCGGATGAAGAGGTTGACAGAAAAAAATATTCACTTCCTGGGTATCGGAGTTTCAGGTGGAGAAAAGGGAGCGCGTTTCGGTCCCAGCCTGATGCCCGGTGGCAATAAAGAAGCCTATGAGATTGTGCGTCCTATTCTGGAAGCGGCTGCGGCTAAAGTGCAGGACGAGCCCTGTGTCACTTACCTGGGTACAGGCTCCGCAGGCCATTATGTGAAGATGGTACACAATGGCATAGAATATGGCATTATGCAGCTGATTGCCGAAGCTTATGACCTGATGAAAAGAGGGATGCAGCTGGACAATCAGGAAATACAGCGCGCCTTTCAAGCCTGGAACGAGGGAGAATTGCAGTCTTTTCTGATGGAGATCACGGCTGAAATTTTCAAGCAACCGGATAGGGAAGGGGGAGAGGGTTTCCTGGTCGATAAGATACTGGATAGTGCCAAGCAGAAAGGTACCGGCAAATGGACTTCCCAATCTGCTATGGATCTGGGGGTGCCCATTCCTACCATTGATGTGGCCGTTTCCATGCGCTTTATCTCCGCCTTGAAACAGCAGCGCAAAGAAGCTGCCAGGGTATTGGAAAACAGTCAGGTAGATAATGGGGAAGAGGATAAACAATTTCTGGAAGGAGAACTCCGGAATGCCTTGCATTTTGCCATCATCATTACCTATGCGCAGGGTATGGCCTTGCTACAGGAAGCTTCCAAGGAGTTTAACTATGGCATTGATCTGGCAGAAGTGGCTAAAATATGGCGGGGGGGGTGCATCATACGGGCGCGTTTGCTGGAAGATATCATGGTAGCCTACAAGCATCAGCCAAAGCTGCCTAACCTGATGATGGATGATCACCTGGCCAAAGTTTTACTGCAGCAGCACCTGGACGCTGTGGAGATCGGCAAAATGAGCTTACAACAGGGCGTTCCTATTGCTGGTCTGACGTCTGCCATTCATTATTTTGATGCTTATCGCAGCGAAAGACTGCCTTCTAACTTAACCCAGGCGCAGCGCGACTTCTTTGGTGCGCATACGTACGAGCGCATTGATAAAGAAGGTGTATTCCATACCGAATGGAATGCATAACGTATACAGCTGTGTGTGCGTATTCATCCTTGTGAAGAGTACAGACACCCCTAAAAATCATTGTTCACCAGAAACTAGTAACCCTTATGTTTGGCAAAGATCTGAGTAAGGAACCTACCGTTATTGTTATTTTTGGAGGGAGTGGCGACCTTAACAAAAGAAAATTGACGCCTGCCTTATACAACCTGTTTGTGGATAAATATCTGCCCGATGATTTTGCCATCATCGGTACCGGGCGTACAGACTATAGTGATGAGGATTTTCGAAAACTCATGCGAGAAAGTGTGGATGAGTTTTCCCGGCGAGAAGTGGATACAGAAGCCTGGGATGCTTTTGCACAGCACATTTATTACTATGTGGCCAATGTGAAAGAGATAGCATCCTTTCAGGAAATAGGTCGTAAAATTGAAGCCCTGGAGGAAGAATGGCGTGCTAAATCCAATCGCCTGTTTTATCTGTCTGTGGCTCCCACCCTGTTTGAGTCCATTGCGGTAAACCTGGGAAAATCACAGGTATGTGAAGACATCAAACGTTCTCGCATTATCATTGAAAAACCATTTGGTCATGATCTGAAAAGTGCCCACGATCTGAACCGGTTGCTGTCTACCATTTTCGACGAACAGCAAATTTTCCGCATCGATCATTACCTGGGTAAAGAAACGGTGCAGAATATTCTCACCTTCCGTTTTACCAATGCGTTGTTTGAACCCCTCTGGAACCGGAACTATATCGACCATGTCCAGATTACCGTGGCCGAAACAGTGGGTATGGAAGGGAGAGGAAGCTATTACGATCACTCAGGTGCCTTACGGGATATGGTGCAAAACCACGTGCTGCAACTGTTATCTATGATTGCTATGGAGCCGCCCATCTCTACCGATGCCAATGAGATCCGCAATAAAAAAGTGGATGTGCTAAAAGCCATGCGTCGCTACCGGCCCGATGAAGTGGAGGAATATGCCGTGCGGGGGCAGTATGGCTCCGGTTGGATCAAGGGAGAAGAAGTGGCAGGGTACCGGGAGGAAGAAGATGTGGCGCAAGATTCCAATACGGAAACCTATACAGCTATTAAATTCTATGTTGACACCTGGCGCTGGCAGGATATTCCCTTTTACGTGAGAACCGGGAAACGTATGGCTGATAAGACGTCGGTCATTACCATTCAGCTTCGTCCAGCTCCCCACCGTGCTTTCCTGATCAGTGGCAATTCAGACCAGGAAGCGAACCGTATTATCATCAACATACAACCGGAAATGGGTATCCGGATTCGGTTCCAGGCCAAGCGGCCAGGCATGAGCCAGATTGTCAACCCGGTCGATATGATTTTTGATTATCAACAGGCCTACGATGCACAGGCCCCGGAAGCCTACGAAGCCTTACTGCTGGATGCTATCTCCGGCAACACTGCCCTTTTTATGCGCAGTGATCAGGTAGAAGCTGCCTGGGAAGTGATTATGCCTATTCTGGAAGCCTGGGAGAAAAAGCCTATAGAAAAGTATCCCAGCTATGCTTCAGGTACCTGGGGGCCAGAGGAAGCCGATCGCTTGCTGGAAAAGGGGGGACATAGCTGGATTAATCCGCCCGCTACCAACGCAAAAGAAACGGTGATCAAAGACAGGCCCGATCAGACCAAACGGGGTGTGATCAATTTGCATGTCTATGAAAACACGCAGGATCTCAGCTATAGTGCCGCCGAGCTGTTTGTACAGAAGAGCCACGAAGCCATTGAAAAGGAAGGCCGGTTTGTCGTGGCTTTGTCCGGAGGAAGCTCTTCTAAAAATTTATACAAACTGCTGACGCAAAGACCTTTTGTGACGGCAGTAAATTGGAAAAAAGTATACATCTTCTGGGGCGATGAGCGGACAGTTCCTCTGTCGAATTCGGAAAGCAATGCGGGTATGGCTCATCAGACTATGCTGGACACCTTGCCTGTTCCTAAAAATCAGATCTTTCCCATGAATGGTGCCATCCGACCGGATATTGCAGCCTTGCAGTATGAAGAAATCTTGCAGGATTTTTTCAGAGGAAGATCTCCTAAGTTTGATTTAATTTTGCTGGGGCTAGGGGCTGATGCGCATACGGCTTCTATTTTCCCGGGGGTGCAGCTTTCAGAAAAAAGAATGACCTGGGTGAAGGAAGTGTTTGTGCCTAAGCTGGATACCTATCGTATTACCCTGACGCCACAGCTGATCAACCAGGCTGCCTGCATTGCCTTTTTAGCCTATGGAAAGGATAAAGCGGATGCACTGTATCATGTGTTGGAGGATGAATACCTACCCGATCAATATCCGGCCCAACTCATCAAGCCGGAAGATGGTGAAGTACACTGGTTTGTGGATAACGAAGCGGCTTCCCGCCTGGAAAGTTATAGCGAAAAAAGCAAATAAACAGGGCGTATATCGGCTTATGGCATTTTACTGAAATGCATAATTTTCATTTGTGGGATCGCAGTAATACTGATCGTAAAGGAAACTTTGCCGGGCACATGACACAGATAACTGATCATATGAGGTTTGCTGTGAGGGATTGTAGATAAAGAAGCGCCTTTGTTAGGGGTATTTTGCAGGTTTTGGGGAGTCCAATGATATTTGATGTTCATTGTAGGTGAATTTAGTGAATGGACGTGAGTCATTCAATGTAGCGTTATTTCTAAGCCTTTGCTCTTCCTTTATAGAAGAATACGCATGCATGTAATGTTTGCTGCACTTTACAATTTCTTTGTACCGAGATTGGCTATGAATCTTATCTCACAACAGTTCGTTCGTTCAGTAGTAAAAAACACTTGATGATTTATTAAGACAGCACGATGCCTTCTTGTTTATGAAGATAGGACTACTTTCGGATACACATGGCTACCTGGATACTCCACTTTTGCGCCATCTGCAAGACTGTGATGAATTGTGGCATGCCGGTGATATAGGAGATGCTGCAGTAGCTCATCAGCTGGCAGCTTTCAAGCCGCTGCAAGCGGTTTATGGCAACATCGACGGGCCGGAGATCCGGCATCAGTATCCAGAAGACCTCTGGCTGGAAAGAGAAGGACTTACCATTTGGATGACACATATCGGTGGATATCCACCCCGCTATGCTGCCCGCATTAAAAAAATACTGGCTCAAAGACAACCTCATATTTTTGTGTGCGGGCATTCCCATATCCTTAGAGTCATGAAAGACCCTCAGCGAAACAATATGCTTTGTCTGAATCCCGGAGCCGCAGGCAAGCAGGGTTTTCATAAGATCAGGACCCTTCTCAAGTTTGAAGTGGTGCAACGCCGTATACAACACATGCAGGTAGTGGAATTAGGAAAAAGAGCTGCACTGCCACCAGAGGAGTAGGAAGATTAGAAAAGGGGCTTAAAAACCAAATCCCAACCCTAAGCCTCCCCAGAATTGAAATGTTCCGTCGCTGAAATAGGGTGTGAGCCCTACCCGGAAATTAAAACCTCCTGTTTCTGGTTGTAAGCGATAACCGATCGTAGAAGTGACACCGGCCAGTCCCAGTCCGTTAAACGAACCATAGTCTTCCAGTTCGCCCTCGGCAATACCCCATAGCAAGCCTGCTCCTAACTCTAAACGACTGTTTCCGGATCCGATCAGGTAATTGATCATAGTAGGAAAAAGCAGTAAGCTTACCCGGTCTGCACCGTTATTGCTTTCAACTGAAAACCCCATGCCTCCGACCCTTCCGCTCACATGATCTGTAAACTTCCTATCATAGTTAAGAGAATATAGCACCCCATTTCCACCTAACTCAACAAAGATACTATTCCGGGCAAATTCCGTAGGGCCTGTCACATCCTCCTGTGCATGAGCTAAAACGCTGAAGGTTAAACATGCCACAAAGGTGCTCAGAATATGTATCTTGCACAAAGCTTTCAACAGGGGGGAGTACATCATTTTATTTGTATATGGTTTGATGCAAAAGTAAATGAATAATTTCAATTATTTTTAGCAGCGCACACCATGATGAATAAAAATAGTTGTCCATTTTTATTGTAGAGATCTTTTACTTTTATTGTGTGAACCTTGTAGGGGAACGTGGTTTAACAGTTAATTTTTTTGATGATAAAGCTTTATTTTTTATGGACCCTAAATCTTCAAAACTTCCTATCTATGGAGCCCTGGTGGCTAATTTTCTCATTGCCATTACCAAGTTTGTAGCAGCTTCCTTCACGGGTAGTTCCGCCATGCTGTCTGAGGGGATTCATTCCGTGGTGGATACGGGTAATCAGCTTTTGTTATTGCTGGGGCTCAAAAGAAGTGAGAAACAAGCTGATCTGACACATCCTTTTGGCTATGGAAAAGAACTTTATTTCTGGGCTTTGATCGTAGCTATCCTGTTGTTTTCAGTGGGTGGGGGTATGTCCCTCTATGAGGGTATTACTCATTTGCAACATCCGGGCGAGTTGAGTGATCCCACCTGGAATTATGTGGTGCTGGGCCTGGCTTTCCTGTTTGAAGGCATCTCTTGGTACATTGCCCTAAGGAAGTTCTTAGAAGTTAAATCGGATATGAGTTTTTTTAAGCGCCTTAGGCGTAGTAAAGATCCAGCCATCTTTGTCGTGGTTGTCGAAGATTCCGCAGCCATGCTGGGTATCCTCATCGCTTTCGCGGGAGTATTCCTGGGACATCAGTTAAACAATCCGCATATTGATGGTATGGCTTCCATTATGATTGGTGTAGTGTTGGCAGCCGTAGCGGTCTTCCTGGTTTATGAAAGCAAAGGGCTGCTGGTAGGAGAAGCGGCCAGCCCTCAACTGGTAACAAGTATTAAAAACATTATTGAAGAAGATAATAGCACACACTCCATGCAGGATCCGCTGACGATGCACTTTGGCCCGCAAGAAGTGCTGCTAGCAGTCAATGTGCAGTTTCAACACGAACTGAGTGCCGAAGCCATTGAAGAAGCGGTTGACCGGATAGAAAACACCATCCGGCAGAAACACCCTGAAATCAAAAGAATTTTTATTGAAGCGGAATCCATAGCAGGCCGTCGTCATCCATCAAGAGAAACAAAAACACAATCTTAATAGAGGCTTTCAGGTACCAACCCGTATTGGTTTCGGCCCTGTATATTTTGTGGTTATTCTATTCAGGCAGGAAAGGAGTTGAACACCTTATTTGTTACCTTTGAGCCATGAAAAAGCAGACAATTACCCTCTCCGAATATGTCGATAGAACATAAAGAGCAGCAAAAAAACAGGAAGCCTTTAGCGCTGTTTCGCCGTATGGCAATGATAGCGCAAAGGGCAGGTTTAGATGGATTTATTCTGGGGTTGCTACTGGTCATTCTGCTGGCCTATCAATGGCCTTCCATAGGCGCAAAAGAGGGATTGTTGCCGCTTCCTGAAATCGCTACCTACGGTGTTTCTCTGATTTTCTTTTTCTATGGTTTGCGTCTGGATCCGGAAAAATTACGTGCCGGTCTACGCAACTGGCGCTTGCACTTGCTGGTGCACGGTACTACTTTTTTGTTGTTTCCTCTGCTGATTTTAGTGGCCAGATTGTTGTGGGAAAATCAGGATAATGAATGGCTGTGGCTGGGCATCTTTTTTCTGGCAGCGCTTCCTTCCACCGTCTCTTCTGCCGTGGTCATGGTATCTATTGCGGGTGGCAATATTCCTGCGGCTATTTTTAATGCCAGCATCTCCAGCCTGATAGGTATCCTGATGACACCGCTGTGGATGAGCCTTGTCATGCAGTCTACTGCCGCTGATTTTGACTTCTGGACGATCATCAGCAGGCTGCTGCTACAGGTGTTGTTGCCGGTCGTGCTGGGCATGGTGTTGCGTCCACGGCTGGGCACCTTGGCAGAGCGGCACCGTCAGAAGCTGCGTTATTTCGACCAAGCTATCATTCTGCTGATTGTCTATACTTCCTTTTGTGAATCCTTTGCGGAAGAAATGTTCAGCGGTTATAGTGCCGGTGATCTTCTTAGGTTAAGTGCCGGTATGCTAGTCTTATTTTTACTAGTCTGTGCCCTTACCTATGGTATAAGTCAGTTGTTGCGATTCAACCGGGAGGATCGTATTACTGCTGTATTTTGTGGCTCTAAAAAGTCTTTGGTGCATGGTTCGGTTATGGCCAAAGTGTTATTTCCCGGTAGCAAAATCGTAGGCATCATTTTGCTTCCTATCATGCTGTATCATGCGCTCCAGTTAGTGGCTGTGAGTATGATGGCACAAGCGCTTGCCCAACGTCAAAAAAGTGCAGCCAAGGATTACTGAGAAGATCAACTGCCGGTAAACTTGCCTGTTTGTATTACCTTTGCGATAAACACCAGACTTATGCAGATACTATTTTTTTGTCCGCGTTGGGGTAGCGAAAATATCCCTGTTGAATTGTTCTTTGAAAAGGTGAAGCAGGCAGGTTATGATGGGGTGGAAATGGGCCTTCCGCTGCATGCCGGTGAAAGAGATACGCTGTTACAACTACTGCAAAAATACAGGCTGCAACTGATCGGTCAACATTGGGAATGCACCCTGTCTGACTCTGCTCATTACGAAAAAGATTTCGAGCGGTATCTGAGAAATCTGGCTGCTGCACAACCTTTGTTGATTAACTCTCAGACAGGTAAAGACTACTTCTCTTTTGAGCGTAATGTGGCGCTCATCCAACAAGCCGATGCTATCGCCAGGGAGACAGGCGTAAAAATCATTCATGAAACGCACCGGGGAAAATTTTCTTTTTCCCTCAATGTGATTATTCCCTATCTGGAGCGATTACCGTCGTTGCGGTTGTGTGCTGATTTCTCTCACTGGTGTAATGTAGCGGAGTCGTTGCTGCAGGAACCTGAACAGCAACCGCTACTCGAACGGGTGGTGTTGCGTGCAGATCATATTCATGCCCGCGTAGGTTTCTCACAGAGTCCGCAGGTACCGGATCCTCGTGCACCGGAGTACGAGGAAGCTTTGGATTGTCATGTTGCCTGGTGGGATGCTATCGTGTCACAAAGACGCAAAGAAGGTTGTAAAATAGTGACCATTACACCCGAATTCGGGCCGCATCCCTATATGCCGAGCTTACCTTTCACACGCCAGCCAGTGACAGACCAGTGGGAAGTAAACAAGCATATGAAAGAGCTATTGACGCAGCGTTATGTGGTAGAGAGAAAAGTGGAGTAATTATTTAGCAGTGAGAGAGTTATACTTTGTCGATTCTAATTTTTTTACTGAAAACACATGCAAATTTTTGATATCTGAGATATTTTTTAAAGATTTAGTAAAATAGTAGGTAAAAATCCACTAAATTAACCAGTGAAAGTTTTGTTCTTTTTGTGATTTTTTAAACCTGGCAAAGCGATTTTAAAAATAATGTATAAATTATTAAAGCGCTTGTGAATGGATATAACAGTTATTTACCTTTGAAATCGTAAAATAACTCCCTTTTAATCATAACAATTTGCCTGAATTTCAATTAGATAAGATAAAGAAACACTATAATTCACATTATTTTTATCTAATTTTGGGCAAACTAAACCCAACTGTATTCATTTTTAATTAAAAACTTTCCGACATGGCAAAATCAACATCAGAAAAATCAAAAACCACAAAGACGGAGACTGCAAAGAAACCAGCTGCTAAAAAGACCACTGCAGCTAAGAAACCTGTGGAGGCCAAAGCAACAGCAGCCAAGGCAGAAACTCCAAAGAAAGCAGCTCCTAAAAAAGCAGCCAGTACAACTCCTAAAGCAACCAAGGCTGGTGCTGATCCTGGGGCAGCACTCGCGAAAAAATGCGAGGAGGTAGTCGCTAAATTTGATAAACTGGGCGATTCTAAATACAATGAAGTTAAAGAAAAATTAGAATGGTGCCTGGGTAGTTACAAACATGACAAAAATCCAGCAGGATTGGTAGAATATGGTCACAAAGCAGTAGATATGCTGAAACAAGCAAGAACCGAGAAGCCTAAATTAGTTTCTCAAAAGCTGGTTGAAGACCTGGAAAAAGCGTTGGCTAAATTCTAAACAGAATACGCTTTACGGCAACCGGAAGTATCAAAAGGCAATCTCTGATTACTGTTTATTCAAACAAACCAAACGTAAAATATCCTTTCCCAGTAAAAATACTTTGAAGCCTATCTCATGCCTGTTGTCTTTTGATTGGTGCTAAGTTGCCAGGCTTTTTAACATTATATTGAAGAGAGCTGCTTCCCATAAGCGGCTCTCTTTTTTTATACAGAAGGTGCGTTCTCCTGCGATGCATAATTATTGATCAGCCCTGTTTTTCACATGTTCAATTTTTTTATTTTCGTTTTTTCAATCCATAACTCCTAACCTCATGCTGTTTTTATTTCGCCTTATGTTGATGTACCTGATGGGTCTTGCCACGGTGGCAGGGCAATCGCAGGAAGTACTCCGGGCTCCCCAACGAAATGAAGGAGAAGGTCCCTTTGCGCAACTGATCATCAGAGGTGCTACGCTGATCAATGGGGCGGGTTCTCCGGCGATTGGCCCGGTAGATGTGGTGGTAGAGCAAAACCGTATCACAGAGATCAGGGTAGTAGGATATCCGGGAGTGCCCATAGAAGCTGACAAAAGACCTAAAGCGCAGACAGGTGCCAGGGAAATCAATGCCGAAGGTATGTATCTGTTGCCCGGACTGATTGACATGCACGGCCATATCGGTGGCCTGGAACAGGGAACCACTGCCGAATATGTTTTTAAACTTTGGATGGGACATGGCATTACTACCATCCGGGAGCCCTTGTGTGGTAATGGACTGGAATGGACACTTGACCATAAACAAAAGAGCGAAGAAAACGCGATTACGGCGCCACGCATAGAAGCCTATTCCATCTTCGGACAGGGCTTAAGCCATGGGGTTAATACACCGGAAGAAGCCAGAGCCTGGGTGCAAAGTATTGCTGAAAAAGGAGCCGATGGGATCAAATTTTTTGGTGCCCGTCCGGATATCATGGAAGCCGCTCTGGATGCAGCGAAACAATATGATCTACGGTCGGCCTGTCATCATGCACAGTTGAACGTAGCCTGGCTCAATGTGCTGCAAACAGCACGTATGGGTCTTACCACTATGGAGCATTGGTATGGTCTGCCGGAAGCTTTGTTTACCGACCGCACCCTTCAAAACTATCCTCCCGATTATAACTACCAGAATGAACAAGACCGTTTCGGCGAAGCCGGAAAACTCTGGCAACAGGCAGCGCCTCCCTATTCAGCGCACTGGAACGAGGTCATGGACACCCTGATCGCCATGGATTTTACCATTGATCCTACCTTCAATATTTATGAAGCCAACCGTGATCTGATGCGGGCCAGAACCGCCGAGTGGCACCAGGAATATACTTTGCCCTCTCTCTGGGATTTCTTTACGCCCAGCCGTATTTCTCATGGTTCTCATTGGCATAACTGGGGTACAGAGGAAGAGGTGAACTGGAAGAAAAATTATATACTCTGGATGACGTTTGTCAACGAATATAAAAACCGGGGTGGCCGTGTGACGACCGGCTCCGATTCGGGATATATTTACCAGACCTATGGGTTCGCCTATATTCGTGAACTGGAGTTGCTGCGGGAGGCAGGGTTTCATCCGCTGGAAGTGATTCGGGCGGCTACCCTGAAAGGAGCAGAAGCCTTAGGCAGAGAAAAAGAGATTGGTTCGATTGAAGTAGGCAAACTGGCCGACATGATACTCGTCAGTGAGAACCCTTTAGCCAATCTGAAGGTGCTGTACGGAACAGGGACCATCCGCTTGAATAAAGAAAACAAAGTGGAACGAGTGGGAGGAGTACAGTATACCATTAAAGATGGAATTGTCTTCGATGCCAGGCAGCTATTGTCGGATGTGAAAGCGATGGTAGCATCGGCCAAACAAAAAGCGGGTATAGAAAGACTGCCTCAGCCAGGGATGGAATGATGGTAATGCGTGAAGGTATCGCAGCCTTACAGTTGCTTGTAAATTTTTCCGTCTTTCATGACAAATACCACCGCTTCCATGGTGCTGATATCTTCCAGGGGGTTACCATCCACAGCGACAAGGTCTGCTGTTTTTCCGGCTTCCACAGAACCTAGCGGACACCTAACAGAGTGGCCGCATGGATGGTGGCCGTTTGGATGGCTTCCATCGGTGTCATACCTGCTTCTACCATATAGCCAAACTCCTTGGCATTCTTTCCGTGGGTAAACACACCAGCGTCGGTACCGAAAGCGATTTTGACCCCTTTCTGATAGGCCTTGGCAAAGGTGTCCTGTATTTTGGGGCCAATCGCCAGTGCTTTCGGCACAATGATAGCCGGGTAATAGCCTGCTATCTGTGCAGAGTCGGCCACCGATTTTCCCGCTGTAATGGTAGGGACAAAATAAGTGCCTTTTTCCTTCATCAGCTCCATAATTTCTTCTGTCATCAGCGTGCCATGTTCAATGCTGGTAATCCCTGCCAGGATCGCTCTTTTCATACCTTCCGGACCGTGTGCATGGGCAGCGATGGTCATCCCATAATCCCGGGCAGTTTCTACAATGGCGCGTATTTCTTCTTCCGTAAACTGCGGACCGGAGCCGTCCTTAGCATAGCTGAGCACACCGCCGGTAGCCGTAATTTTAATAACATCCGAGCCATCTTTGTAACGCTGCCTGACGGCTTGACGGGCCTCTTCCGGACTGTTGATCACTCCTTCGGCAGGGCCCGGATCTCCCATCAGATCTTTTCTGACACCATTGGTAGGATCTGCATGTCCACCGGTAGTCGCAATCGATTTGCCAGCGGTATAAATACGAGGGCCTTCTACAAAACCTCTGTTGATTGCATTTCGCAGCGCTATATTGACGCCATTACCCCCTAAATCTCTGACAGTGGTAAAACCTGCCATCAGAGTATTTTTAGCGTATTGTACAGCTTCCAACGCAATGTCCGCATCGTTCAGGCGGAACCTTTCAGAGTAACTGTCTTTGCTGCTCTGGCTTTGGATATGAACATGCATATCCATCAGGCCGGGCATCACTGTTTGCTGGCTCAGGTCAATCAACTGGTCATTCTGTCCAGGTTGCTGAAACCCCTTTCTGACCTCAACAATGCGGTTTTCTTCCACAATGATTGTTTGCTGCTGCAATATATTGTCACTGTGGCCATCGATAAGCCGGCCACAATGAATAAAAGTTTGTTGCGCTGTTGCGCTGTACGACAGAAAAAAAAGACACAGACAGTATAGTATTTTCATAGAGGTAGTTTTTGCAGCTTGCAATATAAGAGGGCCTGTCCATTCAAGCAAAAGTGTTTTTTTTAAACATTTTCAGAAAAACATTACGAAGTCCTGAAAACGGAATACAGTCTGGACATAGCAAAAAGTACTTTTTTGACAGACTAGAGATATTTTTTATAATTTATTTTATATTTTATTTAACTTTTACAATATAAAACATATATTTGTACTGTTTTAAGAAAAAATATAACTTAATGTTGCGATTCCTTACTACTCTCTTTTGTACATGGTTGTCTGTCACCAGTCTGTATGCGTCCCCACCGGATATTGCTTTTGGAAAAATTAGCCAGGATGAAATAGAGATGCGCTTCTACCCTCTCGATAGCAGCGCCCATGCCGTTGTATTAGGTGACTATGGCCATTCCCGATTTGTATATCATGTTCAGAAAGGTATTCAGCTTGTATACACCCGGCATACCCGTATCAAAATTTTAAATGCGCAGGGTTATGACTGGGCTACCGTAGAAATTCCTTTGTACCATGACGGAACTTCCCAGGAAGAGGTGACACAGATCAAAGGATTTACCTATAATCTTCAGGGAGAAAAGATAGAGAAGGAAAAACTGAAAAATGATGGCAAATTCAGAGAGAAACTGGATGAAGATTGGGAAGTAGTGAAGTTTACCATGCCCAATGTGAGAGAAGGTTCTGTCATAGAATATACTTACACCATCACCTCTGATTTTTTATTTAATCTGCAGGACTGGGAGTTTCAGAAAAGTATCCCGGTGGTCTGGAGTGAGTATGAAGTGCAGATACCGGAATATTTTTACTACAAACAGGTTCTACAGGGCTACCATCCCCTGGTGATTAACGAGCAAAATTCAGGCAATGCATTCTTTACCATCACTCAGCGGGAAAGAACCGGAGGGGGAGACTTTTCCTCCCCTGTGCAATCCAAGGTGACCAACCATCGGATAGATTTTACGACCACTACCTACCGGTGGGCTGCGGAAGCAGTACCGGCTCTCACAGAGGAACCCTACCTCACCACACTGGATGATTATATCATGAAGATTACTTTTGAGCTGGCCAGTACCCGGTTTCCCGGCGAACCTGTTAGAAACTATACCAATACCTGGGAGAAAATTGACGAAGAACTCCTGGCTGATGAAAGTTTTGGAAAAGTGTTGAAGAGAGGAAATAGTGTGAAGCATCAGGTGGAAACACTCACTAAAGGAATGGCTACGCCGGAAGAGCAGATGCTCTCTATCTATAGTTATGTGAGAGACCATATCCAGTGGGATGGTCATCATACCCTGGCGGCCCGGCAGTCGTTGAAACAGACATTGGAGAACCAATCGGGAAACGTAGCGGACATTAATCTTTTGCTGACCGCTCTGTTGAGAGAAGCTGGTATTGTTGCTGACCCTGTGGTACTCAGTACCCGCAGCCATGGAGTGTTAAGGAAAAGTTTTCCGATGCTTCAGCAATTCAACTATGTGATTACACGTGCCATGATTGGCGATAACCAGTTTTTGCTGGATGGTACAGAAGCTGCCTGTCCTGCTAATCTGCTTCCGGTTCGCTGTCTGAACGGAGAAGGTAGATTGGTGAACGAAGCAATGGGAGAAAAGTGGATTAGTTTGGTACCCAAAACAGCAGCCTATTCTTTTAGCATGGTATCTCTGCAATTAGACCAGACCCTGCACTGGGTAGGCAAAGTAACCAATGCGGCAAACCCGTATGATGCCTTACGGTTGCGCCATGAAATTAAAGCAGATCATGACCAGGCGCATTACCTGGAGAAGAATGGGAAGCTGCAAGGTTGGAAGGTAAACCACTATGCCTTACAGGATGTGGATAACCTGAATAAACCTGTAAAAGAAGAATATGAGGTGGAGCTGACCGGCCAGTATATGGAAGCCGGAGAACTGGTGTATCTGAACACCGTTCTTACAGGGCAGCTAGCCGAAAACCCATTTAAACTGGAGAATAGAACCTACCCGGTAGACTTTGCTTATCCTTATCAGATGACATATATACTGAACCTGATGCTGCCGGAAGATTATGTGCTGGAAGAAACACCGGAAGATGTTTTCATTGCCCTGCCTGATCACGGCGGTATGTATTCTTACCAGGTAAAATCCACAGGGAATATGGTACAGGTTTTGAGCAAACTGGAAATCAGCAGAAGCAGATTTATGGCGGAAGAATATCCTTACCTCAGGGAATTTTTTGACAAGCTGGTAGCCAAACAAAAAGAACAGTTAGTCCTCAGAAAAAACAAGAAAATATAACCCCATGAAACTACAGATAACATTATGTATGCTGTTAGTAACCTGGTTCGCCCGGGCTGAACAAACCTATCCTTATGAGAATATTCCGGGCAGCTTGTTGTTACAGGCGCATGCGGTGGTCAGAGAGAGCCATTACACTTTCACCATCCAGGGTATTGACCAGGGAACCTTAGAGGTATTTTATGCCATCACCATCCTGGATCAGCAGGGTGATGACATGGCGGCGCTTATTATTCCGTATGATAAACAGCGAAAAATAAAAAATATAAGCGGTCAGGTGTTGGACAAAAACGGAGAGCTGATCAGGAAAATAAAAAGCAAAGACATAGCAGATTTCAGCAACAACCAGGGATCGTTGTTTGAAGATAACCGGGTAAAATACTTTGAGTTTACCACCAGTGAATACCCCTACACTATTCAGTATACCTATGAGGTAGCCTTTGACGGACTACTGCATTATCCGGTTTGGCACCCTCAAAACGACTATGGTATGGCTGTAGAAAAATCTGATTTCACTGTTGTGGCACCACAGGAAATAGGATTTCGATACAAAGAAGTTAATATCTCACAGCAGCCGGACATTACCTCGTCTGATGATAAGCTTGTCTATGAGTGGCAGTTGGATCATCTTGCTGCGGTAAAACAGGAGCTCTGGAGTCCTTATCTTGACCAGCGAACGCCGGTAGTGCATACAGCACCCAATGCCTTTAAGTTTGAAGGTTACCAGGGCACGATGAGCACCTGGAAAGATCTGGGAAAATGGATTTATGAGCTCAATCAAGGTAGAGACCAGCTTTCTGAAAAAACCATCAGGGAATTGCGGCAACTGACGGCAGGCCTTACAGACAACAGGGAAATCATAAAAAAAGTATATGCCTATATGCAGTCCAAGACCCGTTACGTCAGTATACAACTGGGCATAGGTGGCTATCAACCCATGGAGGCAGCCAGTGTGGATCAATTAGGCTATGGAGATTGCAAAGCATTAACGAATTATATGCAATCTTTACTGAAGGCCGTCGATATTAACTCTTACTACACACTGGTCAATGCAGGTAAATATGCCCGCGAGATCCTGGATGATTTTCCCAGTACACAATTTAACCATGTGATCCTTTGTGTACCTGTTGAACGTGATACGCTCTGGTTAGAGTGTACCAGCCAGACCAACCCCTTTGGTTTTCTAGGCTACTTTACCAGCGACCGCCAGGTGCTTGTCATTGATGAGCAGGGAGGGCATTTAGCCCGCACACCGCAGTATCTATCCTTACATAATGGGCAGGAACGAAACGCGACAGTAATCTTAGATGCTCAGGGTCATGGAAAAGCGTCGGTTACTACCCTCTATTCAGGCTTACAGTATGAACATATAGAAGGTATCGTACAACAGCCATCGGCAGAGCAACAGAAGCTGATTTACGCTAAAACAGCTATACCAGGCTTTGATCTGCTGCATTACCAATACGAGGCTATCAAAGAAGAAATTCCTGCTATAGAAGAGAAGCTGCAATTACATCTGAGACACTATGCTACCGAAAGCGGTAAACGTTTTTTCTTTCATCCCAATATACTCAATAAAGTGGGTATGATTCCTTCTTCGGTTAGTCAGCGAGAGTGTGAGGTGGTCATCAGGTTTGCCTATCATGATACAGATGTTATTACCTACATTCTTCCGGAAGCAATGCACATAGAGCACCTGCCTGAAGCCGTGCGTATCAACTCAAAATTTGGGGAATATAAAGTGGAGTATGTGCTGGAAGATAATAAAGTAGTCTATACCAGAAGTTTTAAGACAGCAGCAGGCGTTTTTCCGGCAAAAGATTATGAAGAACTAAGAGAATTTTACAGAAAGGTGGAGCAGGTGGATAAAACTCATATAGTACTGAAAAAAGCTACCTGAGATAAACGCAAAAAAAATGGTAAAAAGACTTTGCATACAAAGTCTTTTTACCTTCGTCTACTTTACTTAATATGATTAAACACTTACTATCTTTTGCTAGGGCCTTCTGATAAACCCTGCTACCAGTGAAATAACAAATAGAACCAAGAATATAAAAAATAAAACCTTGGCTATTGATGCCGCACCTGCTGCAATTCCGCCGAAGCCAAGAACGGCAGCGATCAGTGCAATAACTAGGAAAATTACAGTCCATTTAAGCATAGCTAAAAAAATTTGGTTGACATATAAATTATATGTAAAAATCCGGCCAATTTATATAAGCAGCCTGCCTGTGAGACAAAACAGGTCAAAAACATAAAAAAACAGCTGTTTTTGTAAAATAGACGTTAAAACATCCAGAAAATAACGTAGAAAAAATGGGTCAACTATGATGCAAATTGTGGAGTAAGTTACTCATAAAGAACCAATGTTTTTTTGCGTAAGGCAAGCCATGAATAAAGGATAGCAACGGCTTCTGTAAGGGAGTAGCGGTTGTGGCTGACCCATTTGTCTAAAGAAGATGCTTGAGCCCTTTCATAATGCTCAGGATAAATGTCTGGGTAATGTCACCATCAGGGTCCAGGTCGGGATCCAGTATGGTAATATCAAGTCCGGCCACTGCCTTTGAAGAAAATAACAGGGAAAGTGTCTGATTCAGTTCCTCATAAGAAAATCCATCGGGTTGCCTTGCATCTACCGCCGGCATCAGTGTATCATTCAGGACATCCACATCCAGATGAATCCAGAAGCCATCCAGCTTTTCTTGTGTCACTATTTGTAAGAATTCTTGACAACAGGATTCAATCCCTTGGGCGCGTATCGTCTGCAGGTCCCTGTAATGAATTTGGGATTGCATGATGGCATCTACATAGGCTTTATCCTCAAAAGAACGGTTGCCAAAAGCCATGGTATGCCTTTCTTTTACATATGGTTTAAGATGATGGATGTTGGTTAGTTTCTGAGGGCCGTGCCCGGTGACAATAGCCAGGTCCATACCAGCAGCACCACCAGTGTCAGACATCTCCGGTAAAACAAAGTCTGTGTGCCCGTCTATATAAAACAGACCGTATCTTCCTGACTTTTTTAGGGCGAGCATATTGCCGATCACAATGCTGCAATCGCCCCCGACTACCACTGGAAAGGCCTGCCGGGAAATGACCTGAAGAATTGCTTCACTCAGTTGGATAGAATAATCTATGATTTCGTTGGCATGCCGAACGCCAGACTCTCCATCCAATACGCCGGAGTAAGCCGGAGGTGTTACCTGGCTTATTCGAACCGGCTTGAGGTGATCATAAAAACCATATCTTTTCAGGTAAGCTGGTAATTTGTTGACACCAGGTTCCTGACCGGGAGAAGGCTCTTTTAACCCAAGGTTAGTAGGAGCCTCAATAATTTCAATATAAACCATTTTGTGTATTGCAAATCGAAAAATAAAAAGGATAATTACTGTAACATCTCAAATGGCTCCTGGTAGACAATTATTCTAACGCAATCTCAACAGAACCCATACCCGCCTTAATATCAAAATTCAAATGATAATCAGTTTGTTCAAACAACGCATTCGTATAGACACGACCCTCCTGTTTTAAGTCGGGTGCCTCAACATTTCCCAGACCACCTTTCACTTCCAGACGAATACCCACATCGCGGGGAAGCCGAAGGTGTAGGGCTCCGATACCTCCCACAATTTCTGCTTCCAGATCATTACGCCAGCGTCCGGTCAGGTCTAAAGTCACTTCTCCTACGCCTGCGTTAACCTCAAGTGCTGGTATAGAACAGTCATGTAAGTTGACTTTATGAGCTCCTACACCTGCATCAATTCTAACGCGGGTCAGGATGAGTCCCTGCAAATTTAAATCTGTTTCTCCAGCCCCTATCTCACAATATAAATCCTGAACGATTTGGTTATTCAGGCGGATTGTCCATTCATTCTGGTCATCGTCCAGATCCAGGCTTAGATCAGCGGTCATCTCCGGTTGCTCAATAGTCAGTTGTCCTTTTTCTCCATCCTCACTGAAACGAATGTCAGGTTTCCATTTTTCCCGGCTAAAATGAATATCGGCTTCCATCAGATCCTGAGCGCCTCCACTCACCGTTAATTTACCTGCTTTCATATTGATGTAAGTATCGATGGCCTTCACCTGGCCCATGTGAATGTTCTTTTGCAAAACTCTTTTCTCAGCGGCGTTTTCTTTGTCAGACTGAAATTTCAGGTCACAGGCTGTTACCATAGCTAGAATCCCAAGACTTAACAGTAGTACGTTTTTCATAGCTCGTTGTTTTATGAATGAATGAGCAAATGATTGAATAACTGAAGGATTAAAGGCTGAAGGATTGAAGGGCTGAAGGATTATGTTACTTTTATTTTACACAAAACTATAAATGCTACAACTCAGACCCTAAAACCTAGAACCCAGAACTCAAATCTAAGAATCATTCTACTATCAAAAGTATTACTTCCCTGTTCTTTCTTTCGTTTTACTTTCATTTTGGGTGGCGGGGGGTGGCATAGGATGGTTGGCATAGCGTTCAAAAAACTCTACAATACGGTTAAGACGATCCATCCGGCGTAGCGGGTTGCCTGATCGGGACAATTCATGTCCTTCCCCTGGATAACGAACATATTCTACCGGTTTATCCAGTACTTTCAGACTTTTATATAATAGTTCCGACTGGCGAACACCTGTTCGCAGATCATTGTCTGAATGAATAATGAGCAGAGGTGTTTCAATATTAGCTACAAACGTTTGTGGTGAGTTGGCTTGCATAGAGGCCAGCGCTTCCGGCTCCCAGGGATATCCTCCGAAATGGTCTGGTGCCAGCCGCCAGGCATTCCCTTCACCGAAGAAAAAGGCCAGCTCATATACACCCCGTTGCGCTACTGCTGCGTCAAAACGCTGATCCTGGGAAATAATCCAGGCCGTGAGGTAGCCCGCATAGCTTCCTCCGGTAAGAAAAAGTTGTTCCTCATCCATCCAGTCATGCTGTTGCATCGCATCTTCCAGGGCAGCCAGCACATCGCTGGCAGGGCCTTTGCCCCAATCCTGGTAATTGGCTTTCCTGAATTCGTAGCCATAACCACCGCTCCCGCGGGGATTGGCATACACAACCCCATACCCCCAACTGCACAGCAGCTGAAACTCCTGCCACATAGAAAATTCGCCCGGCCCCCACATGGCCGAAGGGCCTCCGTGCATTTCCAGTACCACCGGATATTGCTTGCCCTGTTCTCTTCCGGCGGGAGCCATTACCCAATACTGTATCTCCCTTCCGTCATGGTTAATCGTAAAACTTTGGGGTTCGACAATTTGCTTTTGTGCTGTCCATTCACTGTTGAGATTAGTGATCTGAACCATGCTTTTTCCCTGACGGTCGGTTGCATATAGCTCATAAGGCTTCTCCACCGTGGTGGCAGCGAAAACAATACGATCTCCTGCTACATCGTAATTGTTAAGACCCAGGGGTGCCTCCAGCACAGTGTTTACCTTACCTCCTTTTGCCGATATGCTGAATAGGGGAAAATAACCCTGACTAGCAGCAGAAAAATAAAGCGTTTTACTGTCCGGAGACCACTGCACTTCTCCCAGGCTTCGGTCGAAATCCTGCGTAATGATGCGGGCATTGTTTCCGCTGGATTCAACAACACCTAACTCAAACTGCGCATAGGTAATTTGATCCAGGTCTGCTGCCACAAAGGCTATAGTCTGGCCGTCGGGAGAAAATTGTGGTTGAAAAAGACGCTTGTCTTTCATGCTCAGGAGTGGTCTGGCTTCAGAGCCGTCACGCTTCATGACCCAGATTTCACTTTCAAGTTCACGGTCCGGTTCTTGGGTGTTTTTAAACGAACTGCAAACGATATGCTGACCATCCGGCGACCAGTCTGGTGACTGATAGCTCTGGAAACCTGCTGTGATAGGTGCTACTTGTGTGGTATCCTGTACATCTATGATAAAAAGATGCGTAAAGCGAGGCATAATATCCAGGTCTAATTCTCCCTGAAAATCGAGTCGGTTGATTACCCTGGGATTGTCTTTGCTGGCATTCTTGGCTAGCCAGGCCCGCACGGCTGCCAGATCGCCATCCGGACTGGCCTGCACAGTAGTATCCTCTTTTAGTTTGTAATTGGGCTCATCGCCAAAGCTCCGACCGGGTCGCTCAGATTCCCAGGATGGTTTGCCCTCAATTTCATGTGAAGGAATGCCAGAAGTAAAGAGGATCTTATTTCCATCAGGAGACCACCGGGGTTGGCTGGCACCGTTTTTTGCATGCGTCAGCACAAAAGCTTCGCCACCAGTAAGCGGCAAAATCCATATTTGTGGTTTATCTCCCTCTTTCCTGACAAAAGCCAACTGTGTTCCGTCGGGTGACCAAACCGGTTGTGAGTCCTGACGGTCGCCGAAAGTAAGTTGTCGGGTGAGAGGCTGATCACCCTCCAGCGTTGCCAGCCAGAGATGGTTGAGGTATTGATAATCCTGTTCTTTATCGGGAATGATACTAGTGACAACATAAACAGCCTGGTTACCATCCGGTGAAAGCGCAATCTGCGTACCCATTCTCATCTTCAGCAGATCGGAGGTTACAATAGGTTGTTTGGCCTGCTGCGCGAAAGTGCAGGGGATTTTCAGTGTTAAGACAACTATGAGGTAAGGTAAAAATTTCTTCATAGATTAGCAGAGGTATTTATTTTAGCTAATATAGCTGTTTATGCAGGTGCATAAAAGTAACTTCACATTTTTGCTTTCAAACACTAATCACACCCTGATGAAATATACTACGTGCTGCCTATTCCTTTTTCTATCCTCTTTCTATGTATATGCCCAAAATTCCGGCGGAGAAGTTGATTTAGTACAGTATGTCAACCCACTGGTAGGTACTGAATCCAGTTTTGAAGTTTCGCATGGCAATACCTATCCTGCTATCGCTTTACCCTGGGGGATGAATTTCTGGTCACCCCAAACCGGTGAGATGGGCAGCGGTTGGATGTATACCTATCAGGCAGATCAGCTGAGAGGGATCAAACAAACGCATCAGCCCAGCCCCTGGATTAACGATTATGGCTGCTTTTCTCTGATGCCAGTAGTGGGCGAACTGCACCTGGAAGAGTCACAAAGAGCATCCCGATTCTCTCATCAGGAAGAGACAGCGCAGCCTCATTACTACCAGGTGCATTTGCAGGATTATGATGTCAGGGTGGAAGTGACGCCGACAGAGCGGGCCGCTATGTTCCGGATCACTTATCCGCAGACCGACAGCGCCTTTCTTATTCTGGATGCTTTTGAGGGAGGCTCACAGGTTAAAATTATTCCTGAAGAAAATAAAATTGTAGGATATAGTAAATTTAATCGAGGGGGCGTACCCGACAACTTTGCTTCTTACTTCGTGGCGGTCTTTGATCAGCCTTTTCAGGCGTATGGTACCTGGCGGGATGGAACGCTGACAGGAGGGAACCCGGAACAAACAGGAGAGCACACAATGGGGTATGTGCAATTTGAATCGGAGGAGAACCGTCCGGTATTGGTCCGCATCGCTTCCTCATTTATCAGCCTGGAGCAGGCAGAAAGGAATCTGCAGCAAGAAATAGGCAAGGCTGACTTCGAGCAGGTGAAGACCCAAGGAGCCGCCCGATGGAACCAGGAACTGAATAAGATAAAAGTAACAGGGAGCAATGAAGAGCAGAAAACCATCTTTTATACGGCGCTGTATCGGACCTTGCTTTTTCCCCGCATGTTTTATGAGTACGATGCACAGCGTCAAATTATGCATTATAGTCCTTTCGATGGGAAAGTGCATGAAGGGTATCTTTATACAGATAATGGATTTTGGGATACTTTCCGGGCGGTACATCCTTTTTTCACCCTGATGTTTCCGGAACGCTCCCGGCAGATCATGCAAAGCCTGGTCAACACCTACCGGGAAGGAGGGTGGCTGCCATCCTGGATCAGTCCCGGTTACCGCCAGTCGATGATTGGAGCACATAGCGCTTCCCTGATTGCGGATGCGTATACCAAAGGTATCCGGGATTTTGATGTGGAAACAGCCTATGAGGGCATGCTCAAAGATGCTACTCAACCCGCACCCATGGCACAACTGGGGCGCGATGGTTTTCAGGAATACAACCAGTTGGGCTATGTGCCCTATCCCGAATATCATGAGTCTACTGCCAAAACCCTGGAATATGCCTATGATGATTTCTGTATCATGCAAATGGCCAAAGCCTTGGGCAAAAAGGAAGACGTAGCCCTGTATCGTCAGCGGGCTATGAATTACCGCAATGTCTTTGATCCGCAAACCAAGTTCATGCGGGGCCGGCGGGCGGATGGAAGCTGGCTTCCCTCTTTCAGTCCGAAAGAATGGGGAGGACCGTTCACCGAAGGCAGTTCCTGGCATTATACCTGGTCTGTGTTCCATGATCCGCAGGGTCTGATCGATCTGATAGGGGGACAGGAAGCGTTTGTGGAAAAGCTGGATGCTGTCTTTGCTACTCCCGCCGAATTTGAGGTAGGGACCTATGGGCAGGTAATACATGAAATGACAGAGATGGTATTGGGGTATATGGGGCAATATGCACACGGAAATCAACCCATACAACATATGATCTACCTTTACAACTATGCAGGGGCTCCCTGGAAAGCCCAACACTGGCTTCGCCGGACGATGAACAAATTATACGGTCCTGGTCCGGATGGTCTATGTGGTGACGAAGATAACGGGCAAACCTCTGCCTGGTTTGTCTTCAGTGCGCTTGGATTTTATCCGGTTTGCCCGGGCACCGGACAATATGTAATAGGAAGTCCTTTATTTGATAAGGTTGATTTACAGTTACCCAATGGCCGTACATTTACCATTGAAGCAAAAGGTAACAGGTTGGATCATCCTTATATCCAATCGGCCCGGCTGGGTGGAAAGGAGCATACCCGTACCTGGATCAGCCATGAAGAAATACTGAAAGGAGGAACCTTTACTTTTGACATGGGAAAAGAGCCCAACAAGTCCTGGGGCACAGGAGCAGATGCCGCCCCCTATTCTCTCTCTCAAAATTAATCTGGCATTAAGAGGCCAGCTCAGGATAGAAAACTCCTGGGCGTTTTTCAAGCAAATCTAGACTCGCAAGGTTGAGGATTGGGGATTATCTCCTGTTTTATTTGAAAAGTAGTTGTGATCCGTTATTTTGATCAAGTAATTGATCAACTATCTGTTTGGTATGGAAACTCCTTCTGACTCCAAAGGCTTTACGCGCCGTAACTTTCTTGGCCTGATGGCTGCCGGTAGTATGTCTCTCCCACTGACGCCCTGGCAACCGGTGAAGCCTTACCGGCTGACTGATGAGACATTTAGTTTTCATGTGTTCTCTAAGCACCTACAGTTTTTAGATTATGAAGCAATGGCGGAAACGGCGGCAGAAGTAGGTTTCGACGGGGTAGACCTGACGGTAAGGCCTGGAGGACATGTTTTGCCTGAGAATGTAGAAAAGTATCTGCCCAAAGCTGTTGAGGCCGTTAAAAATAGCGGTCTGCAAGCCCTGACGATGACAACAGCTGTGATGGATGCAACCGACACGATCAATCAAAAAGTGTTACAGACTGCCAGTGGTTTGGGCATCCGGTACTATCGTACAGACTGGCTAAGCTATCCTGAGAATATGGATATTCTGAAAGCCATGGAACAACACAAGCAGCGGTTGAGCGCACTGGCTGCGTTGAACCAGAAGTTAAATATATACGGCTCCTATCAGAATCACTCAGGAAGCCATTATGTAGGCGCGCCGGTCTGGGATCTGGGCTGGCTTTTGCAAGACGTTAAAAACCCATATCTGGGGTGCCAGTACGATATCCGGCATGCTACTGTAGAGGGAGGGTTTTCATGGCCTTTAGGACTCAATATCCTGCAGCCCTATATCAATACCATTGTGATCAAGGATTTCAAATGGGGAAACGTAAACGGTGCGTGGCAGGTGATCAATACTCCCATTGGAGAAGGTATGGTTGACTTCCCTGCCTATTTTGCCCGGCTTAAATCATTGAATCTGTCAGTGCCTGTCTCTGTCCATTTTGAATATGAAATGCCAGAAAACGATTCGAGCCTGAGTGAAAGGGAGAAGCGAAGAAAGACCGTAGAGGTGATGCGAAAAGATTTACTGGCCATCAAAAATTATATGTCTGAAGCGGGGATTTTGAAAAGTTAAAGCAGGATAAGGCTTCCCTGTATTTCTCCGGCTTTCGTAGCCATAAAGGTCAAAGTGAATGGATAGTGGCTTTGTTCCTGTCCTCTTATGTAACAATAGTCAGCTTGGGTGTCTCCATGATAGGCATTGTCATGTGAAATCCCTCTCAAGTCATCCTGAAAAGTTTGTCGATTTCATCCGTATCCGCTGTGTATTTTATAAAAGAATATCTGGTGTTTCTATTTGCGCTGAAAGCTTACATGAATAACACTCAGGGATTCTGCTAAAATTGCAAAAAGAAGAAGCAACTAACGTTATATGTGCATCTTATAGTAATATTATATTGCTAACATAATATATAACAAAATTTATTTGCCTCCGAAATATAGATCATCTACCAAAAAAATATAAACCTTCTATTTTTCCACATCAATTTCACTCCTATTTTTCATCTATCCCAATTTTACGAGAGCAATATTATCATTTTTACAAAAATTAGCGATATTTTTACCTATTTTTCTGATAAAAATGACCCTTTTTGCATATTTCTTAATTAAAAAAATCACGCAATTAATTGCTTTATTAAGATTTGTCAATTTATTTCATACTGCAAATTTAATTCTGCAAATAGTATAAAATTGCTTAATCTATGTTATAAGTAATTAATTTATTCAAATTATATGTGTCCCTTATGTTGAATCTGCATTATTCCCTAAACTTCCTCCGGTATAGCAGAGGTTATAGCGAAAAAATGCCCGTGTATAATGTCATCATGATGGATTAGGCAGTGTGTTGTGCTTATCAGCAGCCTGAAGAATTTCTCTTAACCGATATACATAGTTTCATAATCACGATTTATTGTTTCAACTAAAATGTGTTACTCTCAATGAAAAAGTTTACGCTATTACCAACTATGATCTTTGTTTTAATCTTTGCTACCAACCTTTATGCTCAGGAAGAGGAAGAAACAGGAGAAAGTCCACTGGAAATTTCCGGTTCTGTGGATCTGTACTATAAGTATGATCTTTCAGGCAAGGAAAACATCGGGACAAGCTTTGCCAATGAGCAAAATTCTGTTTCTATAGGTATGATAGATGTGGCATTATCAAAAGAAATTGGCAAAGCAAGCTTTGTAGGAGAAGTATCCTTCGGTCCCCGTGGTCAGTCCTTGTCCATTCCGAATGCAGGCGCTGATAATAATTCATTCCATATTCAAAACTTGTATGCCTCTTATGCTTTTACAGAGCAGATTTCTTTGACGGCAGGTTATATGGGTACTTTCGTAGGATATGAAGTGATTTCTCCAACAGGAAATTTCAATTATTCTACCTCTTATATGTTTACCAACGGACCTTTCCAGAATGCCGGTATCAAACTCGACTATGCGATATCAGACCGTTTTGCCGTGATGGTAGGTTTGTTTAATGACTGGAATGTGTACCTGGACGATAATGGTGTTTCCGATTTTGGTGCCCAAATCTATTTTTCTCCGATGGAAGGGTGGGATGCCTACCTGAACTTTATCACAGGCAGTCCTTCAGGAACAGAGATAGATCTGACTACAGGTTTCCAGGTGACCGATGAATTTTACCTGGGATTAAATGCTGCTGACAGATCTCTTAATGACGACATCGCCGCAGAATCCGGTCTGTTTGGATTTTCTGGTGTGGCCTTGTATCCGCAATATGCTTTCAGCGAAAGTTTTTCTTTGGGATTTAGAGCAGAATACTTTGACGAGAAAGATGTGGTTGTCAGCGATGTGACCGTATATGAGGGAAGTTCTTATACTGCCTTTACCATTTCGGGCAATGTGAAGTCGGGTCCGCTTACTTTCATCCCTGAAATAAGATTAGATTCCAGCGGTAGCGACAATTTCCTGGATAGTGATGAAAATCTGACAAAGTCTGCTACGCAGGTATTAATGGCAGTTGTGTACGCTTTTTAATGGAAGAAAGCATGAGAGCGAACAAATTTCATTCCCATGCTTTCAGTATCATCACTACTGAGAATATTTAAACTTATGGTTTCTGGCTCTGTAGTGATACTCGTTCTTTGAATTCTTAATGATATGAATAGGGCGCCGGGTCTTACGTGAAAGGTAAGCTTTGTTCTTACGGAATGAAATTTCGGGTAAGGTAATGTCGGACACATGCTTAACCTCTTTCATCGGTATGAGATTAGGTTTTTCTGATTTTCCGGACTTTAAATGGCGCTGAAGCTTGTGGTTGCGGGCTGGCGGATCTGCCATACTCGCCGTCACGAAAAAGCATAGAGCAAACACTGTAAAGATGGTTCTTTTCATAATGCGTACTGTTTAGTTAGTTGGTACCTAGCTAAATATGATTTAATAAACTTTTGCTATCACAATATACGCATTTTGAGGGGTTGGTGTTTGCTCTCTTTCCCTTCATGTTATTTTTATATGAAAATTATAGAGAATTCTCATGTTCATTAAGAGATTAAAAATTTTATTCAATATCTAATTCATTATTGTTAACTCTAAAAACAAATGGCAAAAGTTAAACTTGAGTACATCTGGCTGGATGGTTATCAGCCTGAACCAAATTTGAGAAGCAAAACTAAAATCCTGGATGTAGAAGCGTTTGGAGCTACATTAGATGAAATTCCTATGTGGTCGTTTGATGGGAGTTCTACCCAGCAGGCTGAAGGACATTCCTCCGACTGCTTATTAAAGCCAGTAGGGGTGTATCCTGATGCCGGTAGAAAAAATGCCTACATGGTGATGTGCGAAGTACTTTATCCCGATGGCACAGCGCATTCCTCTAATTACCGTGCTTCTATTGCTGAGGATGATGAAGATTATTGGTTCGGATTCGAGCAAGAATATACCTTTGTCGTTGATGGCCGTCCTCTAGGATTCCCTGCCAACGGTTTCCCCCCTCCTCAGGGAATGTATTATTGTTCTGTAGGACATGGTAATATTACGGGTCGGCAGATCGTGGAAGAACATTTAGATCTTTGCCTGGAAGCAGGACTTCATATCACCGGTATTAATGCAGAAGTACTTTTAGGTCAGTGGGAGTTTCAATGTTTTGGCAAAGGTGCCAAAAAAGCTTCAGATGACCTCTGGATTGCCCGCTACCTGTTGCATCGTGTGGCTGAAGAACATGCCATCAAAGTAGAATTTGCGCCTAAACCTGTGAAAGGAGACTGGAACGGGTCAGGAATGCATACAAACTTCTCTAACAAAGAAATGCGCGAAGCCGGTGGCGAAGAGTTGTTTAAGAATATTTGCGAATCTTTCCGTCCGGTGCATAAAGAACATATTGAAGTGTATGGATCTGACAACCATCACCGTCTGACAGGTTTACATGAAACCCAGTCTATTGATAAATTCTCCTATGGCATCAGTGACCGGGGTTCTTCCATCCGGATTCCTATTGCTGTCACAGAAAATGGCTGGAAAGGGTATCTGGAAGATCGTCGTCCGGCGTCTAATGCAGATCCTTACAGAGTAGCTGCCCGGATTATTAAAACTGTAAAAACGGCACAGTTGATCAGTGCGTAAATAAGTGTGAAAATTGACATGAAAGAGAGCCTGCGAGGGCTCTTTTTTTTTGCTCCCGCTTCTGCATTGAATAGCTGCTTCCTATTGCCAAACAGAGATACATAATGGTACACCATCCCGGTGAGGTTGCCCTGATTTTTTTTGTGCACCACATCCCAGAGAAAATAGCACATCTCTGTTGTATAAACTTCGTATAAAAATGAGAAATGGAAATACAGTATAGATTGGCTACTCTTCAGGATACGGAAGAAGTGCTGCAAATGATGGAAGCCTTTTATCAGATAGATCACTATCTGTTTGAGGCAGCTATCACCAGAGAAAATATTATACATTTTATCGGAAATCCTGCCCTCGGCAGATTATGGATTGTCGAGATCGACCAACATGTCGCAGGCTATATTGCTTTGACCTTCGGGTTTAGTTTTGAATTCAAAGGCAAGGATGCTTTTATTGATGAATTTTTTCTGAAAGAACCTTTCAGGCAGCAGGGAGTTGGGACAAAAACCTTACAATTTGTACTACAGGAAGCGGAGATGCTGGGTGTAAAAGCTGTCCATCTGGAGGTGGAAAAGCACAACGAAGCGGGCAAAAAACTCTATCGCAAATTACAGTTTAAAGACCATGAGCGTTACCTGATGACTAAACGCCTGTTATGATTCATGAGACAAAAAGGCGACATGAGCACTGGCGCACGATAGTTTTTTTCTTGAGGATCTTAAATAACATAAGTTTCAGGTAAAATACCCATGCTTTATAGTGGATAAAGCTCATTATGGATTTTAACCGGTAAATAAGTTTTGGATTGTATTTCTTTTTATTAAAAAATTATTATTTTGAATCATAAAAACAACCAATATTTTATCAAATATTGATAATATTTTTGTCATTTTAAAGCTAGGGCTATCTGAAGGATAGGATATTAATATTTTATTTTTTTGGTTGTTTAAGATATATTCTACGATTTTTTAAACATAAATCATTATATAATTTACTCCTTAATGGATTTTAACATATTAAATAGCAATGGCAAAATCCCTTTATGATTAAAAAACATCCAATTAAAATTTTAGAAAATTTAAAAAACGGTATCAGAAAGTTGATAAAAGGAAAGCATTCCATAGAAGAAGATGTGGAAGAGCTCGAGGCTTTATTATTATTTTATCACAAAGTCATTGAAAAGCTGCCGGTAGCTATCTATCTGACAGAGGGGGAGAAGCCGCGTATCATGTGGGCCAATAAAAAAGCCAAAGAAATTTTTAACATAGAATTGATTCCGGAAAGCAAAGCAGAACAACCTCTGCTTGCACACAAAGTGCATCCCAACGACCTGAAAAATATTAATGATACAATAACTCGTTTGCAAGCTACTCCTGACAAGGTAGAAGCCTGTACATTCAGAGTAGAAGATAGCGATAGCCCGCAGCAATACCGTTGGAATTATACTTTGGTCAACCGTTTTGACCACAGCACGTCTCCAAAGTTTCTAAAGGTTTCTTTTGTACTCAACGCAGCTATACTGAATGGCTTGTCTTGTTGTAAATCGGATCCATCAAAGTTAATGGATGATAGACCGGCTGACCTTCTGACCAATAGAGAAAAAGAAATATTACGGCTCATTGCCCAGGGATATACCATGAGAGGAATAGCTGACCAACTGAAAATCAGCCATCATACAGCAGGCACCCATCGGAAGAACCTGTTCAAAAAAACGAAAGTAAACAAAACATCAGAGCTCATCCGTTATGCCATGCAGAACGGATTGGGCTAAAAATCTAATGAAACGTAATCAGAGTTCGATCAATGTAAAATAGCAGGAAACTTTTCCTGCTTTTTTTTGTGCTGCACAGTGACTCAGCCTCTCTCGCATTATTTAGAACAAAAGGGAACCAAATTACCCTTTTATCCTCTGAGTTTGTCTAAAATTTGGTTGAGTGTTGCGGCTTCCGCATCTGTAATTCTTTTTACCGCTTCCTCGGCAATATTGGTCTGCGAGTCAATCTGTTTGAGCAACTCCATCCCTTCTGGTGTGATGGTTATATCCACTTGTCGGCGGTCGGTAAGACATTCTTCTCTCAGCAGTAGCCCTTTTTGTCTTAACTTCTCCACTATGCGTGAGACGTTAGACATTTTATCCAGCATTCTTTCATTCAGCAATAGGACAGAAGCTGGCTCAGGATACCTTCCCCGTAAAATCCTTAGTACATTGAATTGCTCTGGGGATAAATTGTATGGTTTTAAAATAGTATTGACCAATGAATATACCCAGTTGCCTGTATAAATAAGATTAACAGCCGCTTTTTGATATTCATTTTGAAATTTTTTCTGTTTAATTTCTTCTTCTAAGCGCATAGGATTTCTTGTATTATCAAGTAAAGAGAAACAATGAGATAAAGTTTGTAGTGGTAATTTACTAAACTTTTGCCTGAAAGAATGACTACTTTCTTAAATCGCTTACCTCACTCACATCAGCCGTTTTAAAAAAATGGTACACTTTCAATACAATGGCCATGGCGACGGCTGCTTCTGCTGCTGCAATGACAATGACAAACAGAGAAAACACCTGACCCTGGATGCGGGAAGCATCAAACTGACTGAAGGCTACTAAATTGATATTGGCTGCATTCAAAATGAGTTCAATGCCCATCAGCACTACAATAGCATTCTTTTTGATAATAACGGTGACCAGACCGATACAGAATAAAAGGGCACTGACGATCAGATAATGTTCAATAGGAATCAAGGAGTGTTACAGATTTGGTGAACCAACAATAAACCATTCTATCATGTGTTTGAAATAATGCATGAAACGTGTTTTAGGCCAGAGCCTGGGCTTCTTCTTTGAGAGGTTTCCCGTTCACAGAAGTATGGGCATCCAGGATAATCCGGAAAGTCGTTCCTACATCGATTTCAGAATGTTTTACAAAAATTTTTCCTTTGTGATAATTCTCAATAATACGTTGTGCCAATGACAAGCCCAACCCCCAACCTCTCTTTTTGGTGGTATAGCCGGGTGTAAATACCTGATTGATTTTAGACTTGGGGATACCCTTTCCCGTATCGGTAATATCAATAACGACTTTGTTGTTTTTATCATGCATGATGCGGATCGTAATGTCTCCCACGCCACTCATGGCATCTACTGCATTTTTACAAATATTTTCTATAACCCAGTCAAAAAGCGGCTTGTTGATTAACACCCTGATCATTTCTGACTCTGATTGCAGATGCATTCTGACTTTCGAAGAAATACGGGTTTGCAAATAGTTGACTGTGTTTTTAATGGCCAGATAGAGATTTTCTTCTTTTAAGGTAGGGATAGAACCAATGCTGGAGAAACGTGCCGTGATCATCTCCAAACGACTGATATCTTTGTCCAACTCTTTAACAATGCTGTCGTCATACACGTCCGGATCAGCCCTAAAATATTCCAGCCAGGCCATCAGTGAGGAGAGAGGCGTGCCCAACTGATGGGCTGTTTCCTTGGCCATGCCAATCCAAACCCTGTTTTGTTCGGCCGTTCGCGAATAGCTGAATATCAGATAGACCAGCAGTCCAAAGCCTGCAATAACCGAAAGCTGAATGTAAGGGTAATATTGCAGTTGGGTAAGCAAAAAGGAGTTTTTGTAATAGACATGCTGATAGTCGTACACCATCCCTGTTTTAGGATCTTTCAACACAATCTCTATATGTTGATGTGCTTCCTGCATTTCCGCCAGTTCTTTTGCGATGATCTCATCCTTTTTTTCCTTGCTGTAGGATTCTTTGATATCTATATTCCGGTGGCTTACATAATTGCCCATGTTGTCAGTAAGGATGACCGGAATATTGTTGTTGGGAACGATGATTTCCTGAAACAAAAAAGGAATCTCCAGATTGTCCTGATTGGCCGACATTTCAATCGTCTTGGCGTACAAATCTATATAGGTCTTTTCTCTCTCCTTTAGATCTTTTACCAAGCTATTGGTATAATAAATAGAAACCGCTGCGATGATAGCAGAGACAGCCAGTACTAAAATTTTTAGCGTGTTCTTCTGCTGATAAATGTTGGCTACCTTTTCCTTGCTGAACGGATTAAGCATCGTAGAATGACAATTGGTTAAACCAAATGATGAAAAGTCTTTCCATCAGGCTGCTTATGCTTCTGTAATTTAACGTTTTCTGGCGTGAATAGTATTTCAAAAAGTTAATAAATGTTTTTGATTTTACAGCCGGACGAAATGCGGAAGTCAATGGCTATGAAATAACCACTTACCCAGGGTTTTATAATTGATTTTGGTGCCATGAGACAGAATGCCAATGCGATAGATTCGGCTGGCCACCCAGGTGGTAAAGATAAATCCCCCGACCAATAATACAACGGACAGGGCTAACTGCCAGACAGGCACACCAAACGGAATGCGCATCATCATGGTTACAGGCGAGGTAAAAGGAATGATAGACAGCCAGAAAGCCATGGGCCCGTCCGGATCATTCAACACCGAAGCCAGCGTAACAATAGAGAAAATAAGCGGACCGGCAATCGGTAACATAAATTGTTGGGTGTCAGTGTCGGTGTCGGCTGCTGAGCCAATAGCGGCAAACAGGGCACCGTACAATAAGTACCCCCCCAGGAAATAAAACAAGAAGCAAGCCAGGATAAAAGGTACGTTGATGGTGTCAATAGCCTCCTGTACTTGTGAAACTGCCGCTGCCTGGGCTATATCCGTTTCAGGCATCGGTTGTGCGAAAGCGCCCGTCTGTCCGGCAGTCAGATCAGGTTGGAAAATACTGAAAGCCAAAGAGGCTACCGTAAAAGTCAGCAGGACCCAAAGCAGAAATTGTGTCAGACCTACGGAAGCCACGCCAATAATTTTCCCCATCATGAGTTGAAAGGGTTTTACAGAAGAAATAATGATTTCTACAATGCGGTTGGATTTTTCTTCAATGACCCCCCGCATCACCTGGGCTCCATACAAAAAGATAAAACCATAGATGAGAAAGGCACTCACATATCCTACGGCAGAGGAGACACTGGAGCTTCCTTTTTGTTCCGTTCCATCTTTGGAAAGATTGATGGTGTTGATATTTACCTTTGTTTCCAGTTGGGCCAGGGTGTTCTTACTGATACTCGATCGGGAGAGCTTCATGTCTTTGATAATACTCTGAAGTTTTCCTCTGATCTCACCTATCGTGTTCAGGCTAGGGCTCCCTTCCGAATAAAAGGTAATACCCTGAGGATTGTCCAGGTCTATGGTAGGAATATGAAGTAGTCCATAACGATATCCATTGGGAACCTCAGTTTTGACATCCTCAAGGGGTTCCCGAACATATTCGTAAATGATGTTGTCATCACCCTGATTTTGAAAGCTATCGCCAAAAATGCCACTATCGTCCACCACCGCGATCACTTTTTGTCCGGTATTCTCTCTGGAAGCCAGCCAAACCGGCACAATGACAATACCGCCAAAAATCAGTGGCCCCAGGATCGTCATAACAATGAATGATTTCTTCCGTACCCGGGTGATGTATTCTCTGAGAATGATAAGTCCTACTTTACTCATTTTATTTTTTCTGAACTTCAGCTATAAAAATATCATTGATGCTGGGGATCTTCTCCTGAAAAGAATGAATTTCCACATGCTGTATCAATTCGTACAGGAGTTGGTTGGGCGTGAGTCCTTCCGCTATTTTTACCACTGTATACAAATGATCATCCTCTAAACCGGATTGTTGCAAAACTTCATAGTTCATACTTAATCCATTGAGGTTCCCCTGGTGGATGATTTCATAGGTATTGGAGCGAAACCGGTTTTTAATTTCTTTTTTAGAACCATCCAGTACTTTCTCGGATTTATTGATCAGCGCAATATGGCTGCAAATTTCTTCCACAGATTCCATACGGTGGGTAGAAAAAATGATGGTTTTCCCCTGATCCCTCAGTTGCATAATTTCACTTTTGATCAAATTAGCATTGATTGGGTCGAAACCGGAAAAAGGTTCATCCAGGATAATCAGGTCAGGATCATGCACCACTGTAGCAATGAACTGTACTTTCTGCTGCATTCCTTTGGATAAATCTTCCACTCTCTTTTCACTCCATCCGGAAATCTCCAGCCGTTCGAACCAGTTTTTTATACGAGAAACCGCGTCACTTTTGTTGAGCCCTTTCAGCCTGGACAGATACAGGAGCTGTTCTCCTACCTTCATTTTTTTATACAGGCCACGTTCTTCCGGCAGATAGCCTATGACGCCAATATGTCTGGGGGCGAGGGGCTCTCCATTCACGAACACTTCTCCACTGTCGGGTACAATAATTTGGTTGATAATCCGGATAAGAGTAGTTTTTCCAGCGCCATTAGGACCCAACAAGCCAAAAATAGTCTGTTGCGGGATTGAAATGCTTATATCTTTTAAAGCAGTATGAGTAGCATAACTTTTATAGATATGCGATGTATCCAGTACGTTCAATGCGGTGATCATTTAAACTTCTCCTTAACAAATATATCCTGCCAGGAAGAAGAAGGCAAACAGATTCACTGAATTGCCTGAAAAACAACAAAATATGATCGGATGAAATTAAAAATTCCGGATTCCCTCCGGACTTATTCTTCTACTTTGAATACTACATTTCCCATTGCCACGTCCAGGTCAAAGGAAAGCAGGTTAGGGGCATCGGGCCGGTAAGCTTTGTTGACGAAGGTTTCTGGTCCTATTTTCTTAAAAGCTTTCAACATTTTTATGCGGCAGAGAGGAGAGTTGTTGAATTGGATAATGACGGGAATGTCCATGTTTTCAAAGGTAACTTCCATGGTGCCGGCCCCTACACTGGCTTTGATATGGCTTCGCTGTTGACAGTCATCGGTAAGGTGCATAAAAAGCTTTCCAAAGCCTACATCGGCAATCACTTCCTGTGCACGGGCCATATCCAATTTATCCAGCTCAAGAACCCCTAGATCTACTTTAGCCATCAAGGTGTCCATCGTGACCTTATTGGGCATATTACCATCAAAACCTACCCGGATTTCTGCACTGCCCGTATTGATTTTAAAGGTTTCTACCGCCAATCCGGAAAGGTCTACAGAAGAGGAACCCATACCGTAATTTAATTCCAGGGCAAAGGGGGTACTGCGGGACAGGTAGACATACCAGGGTTTTTCAGGGGATTCACTAAAACGGTAAAGTACTTTGGCCGACAGGCTGGAGCCAAAAGATTCTGTTTGGTTTTCCTCAAAATTTAAAGATATGGTTCGAACGTCGTCAGAGGGTTTATCGGTAGTGATGGGGTTAAAATTGCGATCTTCCGGATAGCCAAACACATTAACGGCATGCATACTGTAAGTGGGGTTGATTCTGCAGGAGACAGAGGAAGCATTGAGATTAAGTACAACTTTATTTTGATTTTCAACTGTTCCGGCGTGATAATGCTTTTTTGCCTGCCCGTTACTTTCTACTATTCCTAGTAAAGTAGCTATAACCAGAAATAAATTTACTTTCATGCTGATATCATACGGTAACATCGCTTTGAAGGTTACTGTTTGCTCTTACATGAAAAAAAAAAGCAGTGAAAAAACACTGCTTTTTGCATATTTTATAAAATATATGGAATATCAGAAAAATTCTTTCATCCTTTCAAAGAAGCTTTTTTCTGATTTACTGGGCTGTGGTTTGAAATTCGGAGAATCTTTCAGGCTATCGAGGATATTTCTCTCTTTGTCAGTCAGATTTTTGGGAGTCCAGATATTGACATGAATGAGCTGATCTCCACGGCCGTAACCGTTAATGTCCTGAATCCCTTTTCCTCGCAGGCGCAATATTTTACCACTTTGCGTACCTGCATCAATTTTTATCTTCACGTTACCGTCAATGGTGGGTACTTCTACGGAAGTTCCCAGGGCAGCATCCACAAAACTCAGGTGGAGATCATAAATGATATTGATACCATCTCTTTTCAGATCAGCATCTTCCACCTCTTCAATCACAATGAGCAAATCGCCGGGAATTCCTCCTCGCTTGGGCACATTTCCTTTACCCGACATGGAAAGTTGCATGCCGTCGCCTACGCCTTCCGGAATTTTAACATTGATCACTTCTTCTTCCAGGATACGACCTTCACCATGGCATTTATCACAACGATCCTCAATAGTTTTCCCTTCTCCGCCACAGGTAGGACAGGTACTGGAAGATACCATTTGCCCCAGCATGGTATTCACTACTTTGCGAATCTGGCCCGTGCCATTACAGGTAGCACAAGTTCTTAAAGCAGTACCATTTTTTGCGCCATTGCCACCGCATACATCACAGCTGACATAACGTTTTACTTTGATTTTCTTCTCGCTGCCGTGCGCTACTTCTTCCAGGGTGAGTTTCAGCTTGATGCGTAAGTTTGAGCCTTTCCTTTGCCGCTGCGAACGGGCGCCTCCTCCGAAAAAGCTCTCGAAGGGATTACCACTTCCACCAAAGATATCTCCGAATTGAGAGAAGATATCATCCATACTCATGCCGCCACCGAAACCACCACCGGCTCCACTGCCTACTCCCTGGTGACCAAAGCGATCATAGCGCTCTCGTTTGTCAGGGTTGCTGAGCACTTCATAAGCTTCAGCCGCTTCTTTAAATTTATCCTCGGCCTCCGGATTGTCCGGATTTTTATCGGGATGAAATTTAATAGCCACCTTGCGGTAAGCTTTTTTAATTTCTTCTTGTGTGGCGTTTTGGGAAACTCCCAGTATTTCGTAGTAATCTCTTTTTGCCATATGATTATGATCCAATTACAACTTTGGCGTGGCGTAATACCTTCTCACCTAAGAAATATCCTTGTTCGATGACGTCTACTATCTTTCCTTTCAGGTTTTCTTCCGGAGCAGGGGTTTGTGCGATGGCTTCGTGATACTCTGCATCAAAATCACCGCCGGTTTTGAGGTCCATGGATGTTAATCCTTTTTGCTCCAATATCTTCATAAACTTATTACGGACTAATTTAATTCCCTCATACAGAGGTGCTGCGTTTTCATCATCCTGAAAAACTTTCATAGCCCTCTCAAAATCGTCTACCACAGGTAACAGGTCTGCCAACAAGCTTTCATTCGCTGTTTTAGTCAGGTCAAGGCGTTCTTTAGCAGTTCTTCTTCTGAAATTTTCAAATTCAGCATACAACCGTAAGTATTTGTCTTTGGAGGCTGCCAGTTCTTCCTCCAGCTCTGCCACCTGATCCTGCTGGTTATGCTCTGGCATTTCCGGAGCGTCTTTATGTTCAGCTTGTGGTTCTTCTGTTATTTCTTCCTGCTCATCTGTAAATTCTCTCTCTTTTTCTTCTACAGATGATTCCATCGCTTTTTTATCTTCTGATTCGTTGTTTACCATAGCTGCATGTTTTTTCTAACGATAATATTTGTCTGTAAGGGGACAACTATTTTGCCAATATCTAAATAATGACAAGATGGCAGAGTTTCTATGCCGAATGTAAAGTCTGCCAGATAAGATCTTTGAGTTGTTGTAGATGATACTGCGTAACGGATGAAACAAATACAAAAGGAATATCCACTGTAATTGTTTGCCGTACGGCCTCCATGAGTTCTTCATCCAGCAAATCTGCTTTGGAGATGGCCATAATTCTTTTTTTATCCAGCATTTCCGGATTGTACTCTTCTAATTCATGCAAAAGGGTATGGTAAGCTTCATTGATATCCGGAGAATCGGCAGGGATCAGAAAAAGCAATATGGCGTTACGCTCAATATGCCGGAGAAACCGGGTACCCAACCCTTTTCCCTGAGCGGCCCCTTCAATCAGACCAGGAATGTCTGCCAACACAAAAGATCGGTAGTCATGGTAAGCAACCACGCCCAGGTTAGGGGTAAGGGTGGTAAAGGGGTAATCCGCTATTTCAGGTTTGGCAGCCGACATAACCGACAGCAGGGTGGATTTGCCTGCATTGGGAAAGCCAATCAGCCCTACATCGGCCAGTACTTTTAACTCCAGGATAAACCATTGTTCTTTTCCAGGCTCTCCCGGTTGAGCGAAACGGGGGGTCTGGAACGTTGGAGACTTAAAATGGTCATTGCCTAATCCACCACGCCCGCCTTCCAGGATAATCATTTCTTGCCCATCATGGATGATCTCTGCCACTACTTCTCCTGTGTCGGCATTCCTGGCGATGGTGCCAAGGGGCACTTCCAGTGTTACGTCTTCACCCTGGGCTCCGGTTTTTTTTCCTCCTGCGCCAGATTGTCCGTTTTTCGCCAGTACATGTTTCTGGTATTTTAAGTGAAGGAGCGTCCAGAGCTGGGCATTGCCACGTAAGATAATATGCCCTCCCCGGCCCCCGTCTCCTCCGTCCGGCCCGCCTTTAGGGACAAATTTTTCCCGGCGGAGATGGGCTGATCCGGCACCGCCTTTACCTGAGCGGGCTTGGAATTTGACATAATCGACAAAATTGGAAGCCAAGCTATAAAAAATTTAACCCTTGTCTATTTAGCTCATTCAGGCATCAGTAAGCCAGATAAAGTGTAATCAGTAAGCGAATATAGCTTACGCCCTGGTTGCCTGCCTATCTATAAGTCTGGAGTTGATTAATCTCGTGCATAATCTTCTGAAAAATCTCTTCAATTTTTCCAACCCCATTGATGGCTACGTATTTCCCCTGTTTTTGGTAATAATTGGCAACCGGTAGTGTTTCACTGCGGTATACTTCCAGCCGTGTAGCAATTTTAGCTTCATCCTGATCATCTACCCGGCCCGATGTCTTCCCTCTTTCGCGGATACGCTGAACAAGCTCTTCATCTGGCACATCCAGCGCAATCATGCCGGTGATAGGCATTTTTCTTTTCTCTAGGAGTTCGTCCAGTGCTTGCGCCTGGGCAATGGTCCTGGGAAACCCATCAAAGATAATCCCTTTGCTTTGGTGATCTTCATCCAGTTTTTCATCAACCATATCAATGACTAAGCGATCGGGCACCAACTGTCCGGCATCCATATAGGTTCTAGCCTGTTGGCCTAAGGCAGTTCCTTCCCCTAAATGTTTTCTGAAAAGATCACCGGTAGATATATGGGTAAGGTTATAATATTCTATCAATTTTTGGCTTTGAGTTCCTTTGCCTGCACCTGGAGGGCCAAAAAGTACTATGTTTAACATGCTTTATAACTATTTAGTAACACGCCTGTTGGCTATAAAACAGCAGAAATTCACCGGAGAAATTATGTTCTCCAGAAAATAGCGAGGCGTAATAAAAACAAAAATACTGAAATTATCTAATCTTTCGTTTCCGATTTACTCTGATACTTTATAGATATCCCGCAGATTCCGGCCCTGCCCGTCATAGTCCAACCCATATCCTACCACAAATTCATTAGGAATTTCAAAGCCTACATAAGTGAGAGACAGGGGTGTCAGCAAGGCTTCAGGTTTAAGCAACAGCGTAGCAATATGAATGCTGGCAGGCTTCTCCTGTTTGAGTTTTTCCTGAAGGTGTTGTACGGTAAGCCCCGTGTCGATAATGTCTTCTACAATGATAAGGTGCCTGTCCTGAATAGGGTGGTCGAGGCCCAGTAAGGTGTTTACTGTTCCTGTACTTTGGGTTCCGGTATAAGATTTTACCTTAATGAAAGTAAGCTCTGAAGGGATATGAATATTTCTTAGCAAATCGGCCGCAAACATAAAGGCACCATTGAGCACACCGATGAACAAAGGATTTAAGTGGCGAAAATCATGATTCAGACGGTCAGCCAATCGGGCTACCGCTTCCTGTATTTCTTTTTCAGGGATGAAAAGGCCGAACGTATGGTCTTTGATGTGCATAAAAGCATTATAGGTTTTTCATCAGGTGCGCATAGAGTGCTATCATAGAAGCTACATCTTCTTTATGCACTTTTTCTTTGGGAGAATGCGCATTAGCAATAGGAGCGCCTATAAAACACCAGTCGAAAGGATAGGGTGCCAGCTGTAATTCCCTGCCATCGCTGGAACCTTCTCCCTCTACTTCCAACTGAAAGGGTACCTTAGAGGCTGTAGCAAGCTCGATAATTTTATCTACATAAGCTCGCCTGGGGATATTGCGATCACGCATGGAAACAGCCACTCCTTCTCCATGATGGACGCCATCTGTTACCCAGGTAATGTCAGAAACCAAATATTGCCGGACACCAAAATTTTCATAAATATATTTGGATACGTAAGGGACAGAGCCCCCTCCATGTTCTTCCCAACAGGTGAAAGCAATGATACCGTTTTCCAGCGATTCTGCTACCTTCAGGGCGTTGTAAATACCTATACGATTGTCCAGATAGCAGTTTTGTATATATTTTTTCGTTTCTTTGAAATGACTCTCAAAAACCAGTTCAGTTCCTCTTTCAATGCCTCTGGCAAACTTATAAGAGAGTTGTTTTTGCCTGCTTTTCTTTTTTTCATTCACTACTAGCTCACAAAAAATAGGGCCCAGGCTATCTTTACCCACCAGCTTGTACCCATTTTTTACTTCGGGCGCTCCAATAGGAATCAGCTGGTCTTGATAACGTACTGTAAACCCTATGGTATCTATGTGCGCCAGAATGGCTGTTGTAGGCTTACCAAATTTTAGTATCAGGCAATCTTGCAGAAACTCGTCGGCGATGATCTCCGGCTGCACCTTCCAGCCGGACTGATGATCTTCCACATATTGAAGCAGGAATTTTTTCATGCCTGCTTCATGGCCGGAAGGTGAAAAAATTTCACATAAGCTTTGTAAAAGATGCATGCCGGAGGAGAGTACAGTCAAAAGTTAGGTATAGGATGCTTAAATGCTGCTCAGAACGTATAAGTAAGATTTTAATTAAAATGGCAGATCATCTTCCTGGTCTTCCTCTGCAGAGAAAAGATTAGTGTTTTCAGAGCCGGAGGATGCCTGGCTTTGGGCTGTAGGCGGAGTATGGCCGGGACTGCTATCTGCTTTTTCTATGCGCCAGGCCTGGATGGTGTTAAAATATTTCACTTCCCCTTTAGGATCTGTCCATTTTCTTCCTTTCAAATTAAAGCTGATATTAACTTCCTGCCCTATACTAAACTCATCGAGTATACTGCATTTATCCTGAACACATTCAAATTTTACATATTCCGGATATTGTGGATTCTCCGCATATTCTATTACAAACTCTCTCTTTCTGAAGCGGTCGCTGATCTGAACTTCATCAAATATTTCCAAAAGTTTACCTTTAATTTCCATTCTACGTATAGTAAATAATGAGATGATATATGATTGCGTTTATAGCTGCAAAAGTGCTTATTCTTTTTGATTAAGCCAAACCGTTGACAGGCTTTTCGTATTATTAAAGTAGAGCAACCATTAGAAAAGGGCAATCCGTAAGTTTTCGAAAGAAAGCACAGAATAATGAGATTTTTTCAAACAAGAAAGGCAGTATCAGGGTAGTGTTGCATTGTTCTTGAAACCCTTGCTGGAATTAGCTTTTCGAGAGCTTATAAAACGGGTTCAGTTTTTGCTATTTTTTCTTTAGAGATTGTCAGGGGTTGACTTCTTAGATCATTCAAGTTTGGTGATAAAAATTTACGAATTATGGCAATTGATTATTTCATTCTAGGTTTTCTGTTTACCATAGCAGCTATCGTATTCTTTCTCAAAGTGATGGAAGATAAAAAATCCAGTAGTTCTAACAATGATGGAGGGCTTCCAATAGAGCTTGATTTTCCAGAACTTGATCTGCCACCGGGGGTTACGTTACCCGTAAATGGTCCTTCCAGACCGGTTGTAGACAAAGAAGATGGTGTTTTGGTATAAAAAAACCTGCCCACTAAAAAGTGAGCAGGTTTAGCATATGATTTATAATTTACCTGATTAAGAATAAACTTTTTCAGCAGGTGTGCTCACGTCAACATAAGCACGCATTTTGTGTTCTCCTATATCCAGTCCTTCTATTTCTTCCTCTTCAGAAACTCTGATGCCTAAGGTCTTTTTCAGTACATAAAAGGAGGCAAAGGCAAAGGCAAAGCAAAAGGCACCTACACAGGCAACACCTATGAGCTGTGTCAGAAACTGTGCTCCGCTGGCCAAATTACCAAATAAGCCTACCGCTAAGGTTCCCCAGATTCCGCAAATCAAGTGAACAGAGGTAGCACCCACAGGGTCATCCAGTTTCAGACGGTCGATGGTTACTACTGCTATGACAACGATCACACCAGCGATAAATCCGATCAGGATAGCGTCAGTAATGCCCATTTGATCAGCACCGGCTGTGATACCGACCAGGCCGCCCAGAATACCGTTTAGCACCATAGAAAGGTCATTAGAGCGGATCACAACCAGAGAAGTGAACAGAGCACCGATGGCACCCGCCGCTGCAGCCAGGGTAGTGGTCACAAATACCAAAGAAACTAAACCCGGATCGGCACTCAGGACAGAGCCGCCGTTAAAGCCATACCAGCCCAGCCAAAGTAAAAATACACCAATGGTAGCCAGCGGCATGCTATGACCAGGGATAGGACGAATTTTTCCGTCTACATATTTTCCTTTTCTGGCACCCAAGAGAATGATACCAGCCAAAGCACCCCAACCACCTACGGAGTGTACCAGCGTAGAACCGGCAAAGTCATAAAAAGGAGTAGCCAGCCCGTTTTCCAGAAAACCTCCACCCCAATCCCACATACCGGTCATAGGATAACAGATACCTACATAAAGCAGCACGAAGATCAAGAAACTGTTTAGTTTTACTCTTTCGGCTACGGCTCCGGAAACAATGGTAGCTGCGGTGGCCGCAAACATTCCCTGGAAAAGAAAATCTGTCCAGTAAGTATACCCCGGATTGTAAGCAGCAGTCAGCCCGTCTTCTCCCGGATCTAATCCAAAACCAGAAAAACCAAAAAATGCTCCGGCATAGTCGTCGCCAGGATACATCAGATTAAACCCCCAGAATGCATAGGTTAACAAACCAATAGGGGGAATAATAGTATTTTTGAAGAGAATATTAACGGTATTTTTGGATTGCGTAAAACCTGTTTCCACGCCGGCAAATCCTAAGTGCATGATAAACACCAGGAAGGTGGCAATCATCATCCAAAGGTTGTTCGTTGTAAATAGTACTTCTTCCATGGACTTTATTTTTGTTTAGGAGTTAATAATTAATCGGTTAAGTAAGAATTCATTTTAAAGCGCATCACTACCTTGTTCACCCGTTCTGATGCGGAACACGTCTTCCAGATGGGTTACAAATATTTTTCCATCACCTACTCTGCCTGTTTTGGCCACTTTGAGCAGGGTATCAATGGTAGGATCTAAAAAGCTGTCGGAAACAACGATTTCCAGTTTGGTGCGGGGAATGTATCCTACATCGTAAGTAGCACCCCGATAGGTTTGGTATTCTTTTTCCAGGCCGTGTCCCTTTACCTCATAAAATGACATAAAGGTAACGCCCACTTTCGCCAGGGCTTCGGTGACTTCTTCGAATTTGGAAGTTCTGATGATGGCTTCGACTTTTTTCATGAGAGTTATGTTAGATTATGCTGGTATTATTTGTTTTTATATTAGGATTAAATGGTAAAATTATAAAATGCAATATTTAATTCTAATAAAAATGGTTTTAACCAACGAAGATGCTAAATAAGTTAATAAATTTTTTAAATAAAAAGATTTACAAAAAAATTAGTGTATTTTTAGAAATAAGGTAAAATATTATATGGATGTTAATATAATTGAAAAAATAAAGTATATATTTTTAAATTGTCTAAGTGGCAATAAGACGGAAAAGCAGCAAAAATGACATGTGTTGGGAAAATACCGGTCCACTGAAAGGTGGAGCTGATAAGAACTTGACATTTAAGGGTATAGGAAGAGCAAGCGTGTGGTTTTCCATAGGAAATGCTTCCTCTCGAAACTGCTTTAAGAAGACAATTTACTAGCGATCATCTTCTAAAAAGTAATAAAGCATTGTGCCTGGAAAAAGCCTGAAAAATCATAAAACCCGGGAACGCAAAAGCAGTGGGTTTACAACTCTTTTAACACTCTTCCCAGGATCATGGCAAATATTTCACGGTTATCCTTCAGTTCCAAGAACAGGTTTTTGCCTTTGCTCATAGAGAGGTGCACCCCGTTGCTATAGTTATAGTAATCCCGGATATTTTCCAGAAGGATACTGTCTTCCTGATTGCGGTTTCTTAGAATGATGCGCTCATTCGTGATATATACTTTTCCCTGGGCTACAGAATTCCAGGAGGAAGGTGTCAATACCATCTCTTTGGCTTCCGGTGCTTTCCAGTAACCTCCTTTGATCAATTTCACTTTCAGGTTGCGCAGGTTGGCTTCCGGTTTTTTTCCGCCTTTTTCCTTATGCCAGGCAGTGTCAGTCAGAAAATAACATTGCTCCTCTGGCTTTAATTTGACAGGGACATAAATGGCAGGAATTTCTCCGTTCTCTATTTGCCAGAAAAGACGATACTTAGCCAATTCAGCTTGGGTAGAGATATTTAAGGAAGATTCTACATTCAGATTTTCCAATAAAGCTTTAAGCTCTTTTTCTTCTTCCGGGGAAAGCTGTTCATGCGCGACGGCTCCTTTGATAAAGTGAAGGATCAGACTTTGGGCTTTGTTCTGATGAATGGTGTCGATAAGCTCCTGAGGCAGTTGTAGGCTTGTTTGGAGGTGTCTCAGAAAGGAAATTTCTTTTTGATCCAGCCGCTGGTCTTCTAGGGCTACTTCCAGTTCCCTTTCATACACTTCCTGACATACCTGGTGGTTGGCAATTTCAACGGCTTTGTCTGATAAGCCCAACAACCTTTTCAGGTGTTTGAGGCGTACGATCTCCCCATGATCCAGGTGGTTGTCATCAAAGCAATAGCGCAGATACGTTTTGTAAAGCTCCCGTAAGGAACCATCATGGAAATCCCGGTAAAGATTCAGCCCATATTTATCCAGAATAGGCTGAATGTCTTCCGGTTGTACTTCCAATATAGGTTTTTCGGAGAGCAGATTGTTGATCTCAATAACGGCGTTCTTTTCGGGTTTTTGCCCCGTAATTTTACTCCAAAATGAGGTAGGCTCTAGTTCCGTCTTATAAAAAGCCTGTTCCCTTATCATCATTTATCCAACAAAATAATTAAGAATTCCAGCAAATTATAAATTTTTCCCAATAAGCGAACCGATTAGAGTAAAATTTATTTAGTTTTTTGCAATATTTTCTGTGGCTTAGAAAGCTTCTGTCATTTTGCTCTTAAGATTATTAAGAAATCATTAAGAAAGCAATACAGGAGGCAGTTATAAAGTGGGCTTATTATCTTTGACCGGGTATTTTTTTTAACCCCCTAAGGATCTATCTATATTTATTGTCTTCTCAACTTAACTTTAATCTTATATGAAGAAACTACTGCTTACAGTCTCACTCCTGCTTTTCTGTGGCCTCCTTCAAGCGCAGCAGCCTCAGCATACCGAATATGTTTTCCTTATCACCTGGGATGGCATGCGGTGGCAGGAAGTGTTTACCGGAGCTGATCCTCAGCTGATAGCCCATCCGGACTATGTAAGTGATACCGCCCAGCTAAAAGAGTTATTTTGGAGAAATACGCCGGAAGAGCGGAGAAAAACGTTGTTGCCTTTCTTTTGGGAGGTGATTGCCCGGAAAGGACAGCTCTATGGTAATCGTCAGGAAGGCTCCCTTGTGAATGTGACCAACGTCCACTGGTTTTCTTATCCGGGTTATAATGAAATCCTGTCGGGCTATGGGGATGAAAGGATAGACAGCAACGAAAAGAAACTCAATCCGAACCAGACCGTGCTGGAATTCGTCAACAACCAGCCTGCCTTCAAAGGAAAGGTAGCGGCTTTTGGTTCATGGGACGTATTTCCCTATATCATCCATGAAGAGCGGTCAGGAATTCCGGTCAATGCAGGCTACGATACAGCCACCGATACCCGTCTGACCGACATGGAAAAAGCGTTGAATACCTTGCAGCCACTGCTACCGGGCCACTGGTCTTCTGTCCGGATGGATGCTTTCACCCATTATTATGCCTGGGAATACCTGAAAAAGAAAACGCCCAGCCTGATCTATATTGCTTATGGAGAAACGGATGACTTTGCGCATGATGGTTCTTATGAACAATATATGAAATCAGCCTATCGGACCGATCAGTTTATCCAGGAACTATGGAACTGGGTTCAGTCTCAAAAGAAATATAAGGATAAAACTACCTTCATCATTACGACCGATCATGGCAGGGGCACCGAGCCCTTGGATACCTGGCGCAGCCATGGCGATGAAGTAAAGGGAGCGGATGAGATCTGGATGGCTGTGATAGGGCCGGACACACCCACCATGCAGGCGGTGAGTACCCAAGGACAATATTATCAGAACCAGGTAGCCGCAACCATAGCAGCTTTTCTGGGATTGGAATATCGCCCTGAACATGAGACGGGGGCTGTGCTAAAGCAGGCTTTTAAGTAAAATTTCGCTGAACAGCCCGACAGTCAGGGTTTATTGATTTTTGAACGGTAGCCTACACTGTAATCAGCTATCATAACAGGCAGCCACGGAAACAGTGACTGTAGATGACCGCTTTTGACATGATGCGATCCCCATTGGTCTACAAAATAGGGCCATTCACCTCATAAAAAGAAGGTGGGAAAATTTTTTTGCCCTGCTTTGCGTAATGCTAAAAAAACAAGCAAGTAAAGTATGGAAAGAAAAGAATTTTTAAAGAGACTGGGGTTGGTGGCTGCTACCCCCTTTGTATTGTCCTGTTCGGAAGACGACCAGATCATACCTGACGAAAATGAGGAAGGCAACGGGAGACGGGCGACTGTACCCTGACACCCAGTGAGACAGAAGGGCCCTTCCCTACCAAAGATCCTTCTTCTCTGGAGAGGGTAGATATTCGCGGGAATAGCGCAGGGATTGCAATGGAAATTAACCTTACCGTACAGGATCTTAACAACGGTTGTGCCGGACTGGAGGGCGCGCTGGTAGATATCTGGCACTGTGATGCGGATGGTAGTTATTCAGAATACGGAGGCATGCAGATGCAATCAACAGACTATATCACTTATCATTTCCTCAGAGGGCGGCAGGTGACAAATGCAGACGGACTGGTCAACTTCATTTCTATATTTCCAGGATGGTACAGAGGCAGGGCTCCTCACATTCATGTGCATATTTATGACGCCAGCGGAAAATCATTGCTGGTCACTCAAATTGCTTTTCCTACGGAAATCACAGAAACTGTTTACACCACCGCTACCGATCTTTATACAAACGGAGAACAGGATACTTATAATGACAACGACAACGTATTCCGTGATGGCTATGAGCAGGAACTGGCAACCCTGACGGGAAGTGTTGCTGAAGGTTACGTACTCACCCATGCCATCGTCGTACAAGCGTAGTATCCTTTTAATTTTCTAAGCCTATGCGCAAAGGAATGATCCGGCTGAGTTATCGTAAGCTCATTGATAGTACTGCTTCCAGGCTATGGGAGCAATATGTATTTGAAGATACTTACAAAGAGTTTTATTTGCAGGCGCAACAATTTGACCAGTCGGGGAAATATACCACCTTTCAGGAAATGATAAAGCATATTCCCAAAGCTGATCAAATGCATTATCTGGTGAGTACGGCGGCTGTCGGCTATATCCGTCAACTGCAAGAAAGGATACCGGATGTGACCAATGTGTTTGGCAAACCGTGTATCTCTTTCAAAAATTTTCGTTTTGAGATGGTGCAATCTCACATTCGGGATAAAAAACAACATCAGGTGGCCATACAGTTTTACAGCGAACCCCTGATCTGGATAGACACGGTAGACAAGCAACTGTTATTGGCACCGGGCGATCAGTTGGAAGCCCTGCAAATGGGAGAGGAGGTAGAAACCGACCTGGTCAGTATGATACCGCATCTGAGTATTTCTTTCTTTAAAATATTGTAAGTTAACAAGCCATGACCATACCGCAGTCTCAGGGGAAAATATATGTGTCTTCTCAGCGTGGCATTACGCAGCAAGGTAATGACTACCGCAGTTATCATACTTTTAATAGGGGTACCTATTTTGCTCAACACAAGGAAGCGGTGGGTAACCTCTTGTTTTTTAATGACGATACGCTGAACGGAGGAGCCCATACCACCACTTGGGTACAGCAAGGGACATCGCTGTTGTTATTACCTGTAGTAGGTGGCATTGCCTATAAAGGAGAAAGTAACGGTTTTGTAGAAGCCGGACAAGCCTGTCTGCTGCATCCCGTAAAGGATATCGCTGTTGAAATATCGAATCCTTATCGCAATGAGCTGGTCAACTTTTTTCAGATAGGCCTGCAGGTATCCATAGAGCCTGTCAAGGGCAGTGTGGGTGTATTCGATTTGGAAATGTATCCGAACTGTTTACTTCCTATGCTGTTCTACGAAAATAGAAATTCCAATATAGTGTTAGGCAGTATCGGGAAGTTTGGTGGGAGGCAATCAGGCAGTTATACGCTCAAAAACCCTACGGCCGGTGTGTTTGCTTTCGTTATAGAGGGTGTCTTGGAGGTGGAGGACAGGTTGTTAGAGTCTCGTGATGGATTGGCCTTGTGGGGTGTAGAAGAAGTGGCGTTTGAAGCGCTTTCACCGGAAGCTATTCTGTTGTTGCTGGCCATGGATACACAGCCGGAAGTAGTAAGGTAATCTTTGTGAAGAAACTAGGATTGAATAGCCTGCCTCAGGTGATCCATGTATCCTTTGCTCACAGGGATTTCTGTTCCTTCCACCACTACTGTCCTGCTTCGCACGTTATCAATTTTGCTGATACTCACAATATAAGACCTGTGAACCCTGACAAACCTATTTGGGGGTAGTTTCTCTTCCATATGCTTCATGGTCATCCGGGCCACTACGGGTCTTTGCTGTTTCAGGCGTATTCTTAAATAATCTTCCATCGCCTCAACGAAAAGAATATTATCAAAGTCGACTTTGATCAGACTGTAATCAGCCCGGATAAACAGATAGGGGGAGGCTGTTTTACTTTTTGTCAGCGCATAAAAGTCTCTGGCTTTTTCTACCGCCTGCAAGAAGCGGTCAAACTTAAAGGGTTTCAGCAGGTAGTCTACCGCTTTGAGGTTAAATCCTTCTACCGCGTATTCACTATAGGCTGTGGTGAATATAACCATCGTATCCTGCCGGATAGCTTTGTAAAAATCAATGCCCGATGCCGCTGGCATATTGATATCTAGGAAGATCAGATCCGCCGGGTATTGATCCAGATAGTGCTTGGCTTCAAGCGTGCTGGTGAATGTTTTTTGCAGGTTGATAAAATCAACTTTACTGCAAAAGCTTTCTATGACTTTCAACGCAGGGGTTTCATCATCCAGGGCAATGGCAGTGATCATCTGATATCAGCTTTTAAGGTTTAACTGTAAGTTGATCTGAAACGTTTTTTCATCTTCCTGAAGGGTCAATGTATAGGCAGACGGATAGATCAGGTCCAGCCGCAGCCGGGTGTTTTCAATACCCAACCCACTTTTCTCTTCGTGTGCATGGGCAGACTTTACTTTGACATTCCTTACCTGCATGCTTACCCACTCTTTTCCTATATGAATAAGAATGTCAATAGGAGCTTTTTCTTCCGTGCTCACTCCATGTTTGAAGGCATTCTCAATAAAGGGTTGCAGAATGACTGGCGCAATGCGCTTGCCGGAAGGGTCACCCGTTACCTGGTAATGAATAGGGATCGAATCACCCCATCTGATTTTTTGCAGGTCTATGAAATCACCAATGCATTCCAGTTCGCGTGGTAATGAAACAAAATCCTGCCGGGCATCATGCAACACATAACGCATCATGCCCGAAAGTTTCACCACGGCATGGGCCGTTTCCTCTGACTTTTCTATGGCAAGGGCATAGATACTGTTAAGGGTATTGAATAAGAAATGAGGGTTTACCTGCGCTTTCAGAAATGATAATTCTGTATGGAGCCTTTCTTTTTCGGTTTGTTTCCACTGGCTGTTGATCTTCATGGCCAGGGATAGAAAAACTACTAGAAAAAACAAGAATATTGTATGCCCTACATGCCGCATCAGTTCCGGACTGGGAGGGCCGGAAGTGCCGGGAGGGGGAGGGAAAGGACCGCCTCTTCCTTCAAAAGGATCGGTAAATTGAAAAACTTGCTGGGGTAAAAATGTAATGAAAAGGTAGCAGGCCAGAATGAGGGTCACAAACCAAAAGTATTTCTTGTGAAAATAAAGCCTTGGGATTAAAACATGATAGTTCAAATAAAAAAAGCCAACCATCAGCAAATAGCTGAACCATTCCCTTTGCAAGTGAGGGCCGATCTGCTGCTCAGGAGAAAAAACAAGAGGGATGGTCAGAAAAAAAACAATCCCTGCCAGGTGACTCAGAACATGGGTTACTTTTGTGCTCATACCAAATCCATATGCCCCTGAAGGACCGCAACATTTACCAGATATCATTGCTGGCCCTATACTCTGCTGGTTGAGAAAAGTTGATTTTCAGGAAGGTAAGTATATTAATTATTCCGACAGCGTTAAAACTTTTTTTTGGCCAATTCGTAAAGATTTTATAACATTGAAAAAATTACCCAAATGGGTAAACATGAAGAGAGATCGAAATACAGAAGAGAAAATATTGCATGCCGCCGAGGAAGTTTTTCAGCAGAAAGGATTTGATGGCGCACGCATGCAGGAAATTGCCGACCATGCCAGCATCAACAAAGGGCTGCTGCATTATTACTTTAAGACCAAGCATAAGCTATTTGAGGCTATCTTTAAAAAGAGTTTTAATCAGATAATGTTTAACATTGAAGGAGTGGTGGCATCAGAAGCCTCTTTGTTCGATAAGCTGGAACTGTTTGTGGACGAGTACATTAGCCTGTTGTTGAAAAACCCTTCATTACCTCGCTTTGTGTTTAATGAAATCAACACGAACGCAGATGCTTTCATCGAAGTCTATTTTAAAGATAAATTGATCCAAAACATCAGCGCTTTAGTGCGGACAGTACAAAAAGAAGTCGAGGAAAAAAGAATAAAACCGATAGACCCCAGGCAATTTCTGATGAATCTGATGGCAATGTGTGTTTTTCCTTTTCTGGCGAGGCCTTTATTACAGGTAGTGCTGAAACAGGATAACCAGCAGTTTACACAGCTAATTCAGGAGCGCAAAAAACATATTGTGCAATTTATGAGAGATGCTTTAACCCCATAAATTTTTTTACGTATAATTTACCCAAATAGGTAAAATGTTATGAAACCCATTAGTCGAATGATCCTATTGATATTTGTGCTGGCCTTACTGCCCTTGGTAGAAGTCCGGTCACAGGCAGAAATCCATAGCCTGTCGCACAGGCAATACGACATGATCATGGTGGAGTTGGAAAAGCTGGTAGATGATCAGATTTCGTTTACACGGAAAGAGGAGAAAATTTTCCAGCCTATTTTTGAGCAGATGTTGCATGAGTTTCATCCGCTTATCGATCAGCAGGTCAAGCTCATGAATGCCCTTACCAAACATGCCATTTCCGAGGATGCTTACCACAGCCTTCACCAGCGTTGGCTTCTGCTGGAAGGGAAAACCCTGGACCTTAAAAAGAAATACAGTGTGCTGATGCATGCCTCCCTACCGGCTGCCAAAGTGACTTCCTTCTTTTTGCTGATGGAGCAGACCGGAGCGGTGGTGCAGCAACAGTGGTTTCAAAAATATATGACTCAATATCGTGCACTATAAATTTTTTGTCTAAAATTTACCCAAATGGCTAAAAATCTTTATATTATTTGCTTAGGAATTGGCCTTCTCATAAAAAGCTTTTCCGCCACCGGTGCCGACACCCTCACGCTCGCAGAGAGTTATCAGCTGGCAGAGAAAAATTTTCCCATACTCAGGCAGCAAATGCTTTATGATGAAGCTTTTGCCCTCCGAATCCGGAATTTACAAACCAATTTTCTGCCAGGACTGGCACTCAACGGACAGGCTTCCTACCAGTCGGAGGTGGTCGAACTGCCTTTTTCTCAACCCAATATGGAGCGTCTGGAACTACCGCATGAAAGGTGGCAGGTAAGCCTTGACCTGAACCAGACCATTTACGATGGCGGCACAACCAGAGCCCATAAAGCGGTGGAGAAAGATCAGTTACAAATAGACCAGCAACAGGTGTTGGTGGACGTACAGCAGCTGAAAAAACAGGTGAATCAGGTATATTTGTCAGTCTTACTGGCTGAGCAGTCGAAGGCTATTCTGCAATCCACTTTACAGTTACTGGAAGAAAAGGTGAAGACGCTGCAGGCAGGTGTGCAGGGTGGCGTGGTGCTGGAGAGTGAAGTGCTGAAAGTAGAGGCGGAAATGCTGCGGTTGCAACAGCAAATCCGGGAAAGTCAGGAAAAAGCAAAAGCTGCTCGTACCAGTCTGGGCATCCTGACCGGAACGGAGATCACAGACACGCAGCCACTGGCAATGCCCGCTGACGTATCCATAGACCTTCAGGAAAATCTTTATCGTCCGGAACTGGAGATGTTTGATTTTCAACAAAGAAAGTTAGCCACCCATACCCAACTGGTAGAGGCGAAAACCTTACCCAAAGTATCAGCTTTTGCCCAGGGAGGTTACGGTTATCCTAATCCATTTAATTTTTTTGATGCCTCTGTATCTCCTTTCTATATGGTAGGGGCAAAGGTGAGCTGGAACTTCTGGAACTGGCATAGCAGCCGCCGGGAGAAAGAAGTACTGGCGGTGCAGTCAGAAGTACTGCAAACCGGGAAAGAAAATCTGGAACGGAATATTCAGCTGAACCTGGAGCAGCAACTGGCCGACATCACCCGCTTGCAGGCCGCTATCACCGATGACGAGGAGATTGTCAGGATACAGGAAAAAATCCGCCAGCTATCTTCTGCTCAACTGGACCATGGTGTGATCACTTCTACCGAGTATGTGGACGCTGTCAATGCAGAGCAGCAGGCCAGACTCCAGTTGGAATGGCATACTTTACAGCTGACCCAGGCAAAAATTAATTATGTAACCGAAAAAGGAACATTCTGATATGAAGAGAAATATCCTGATTTATTTGAATCTGATGATGGCCGGAGTTGCCTGTCAGCAGAACAACGAGAGAGCCGATGCATACGGCAATTTCGAAACAACAGAAGTAACGGTATCGGCTGAAGTGGCCGGAAAAATCCAATCGTTGCAGGTGACAGAAGGTCAGACCCTGCAACAGGGGCAGTATGTCGGGCTGATCGATACCACCCAACTGTACTTAAGGAAACAACAGTTGCAGGCCCAGGCCCGGACGATACAATCCCGTTCTCCGGGTGTCACTTCCCAGGTCGCCGTATTGCTGGAGCAGAAAAGAAATGCAGAAAAGGAACTGAAACGATTTCAGGCCCTGGCGCAGGAAGGGGCAGCCACACAAAAGCAGGTAGATGACCTGCAGGCACAGGTAACGGTGCTGGAAAGACAAATTCAATCAGCCCAGACCCAGCAGGATCCGCTGGTGAGTGAACAACAGATGATACAAACCCAGATTGCCCAGATCGAGGAACAATTGCAGGACGCCAAAATTCAGGCACCCATCACAGGCCGGGTCTTACTGAAGATAGCGGAGCCTGGTGAGATGGCAACCACAGGCACACCCCTTTTCCGGATGGCCAGTCTGGATACGCTCCATCTAAAGGTATACATCAGCGGCAGCCAGCTGGCTCATGTAAAATTAGGACAGGAAGCTGAAATACTCATTGACAGCAGCGCTGATGCCTATAAAAAGCTTAGTGGTACTGTTGCCTGGATTTCCGATCAGGCTGAATTCACACCCAAGGTGATCCAAACCAAAGACGAGAGAGTAGACCTGGTCTATGCCGTGAAGGTAAGAGTACCCAATGATGGCAGCCTGAAGATCGGTATGCCCGGGGAGATAAACTTTCTCAACCGGGAGGAATCGCTGGCCAACCATCCTTAATCTAACAAAATCATGATACAAGTAGCGCATATTGTCAAATCTTATGAAAGTACGAAAGCCTTACAGGACATTTCCTTTGACGTGGTGCAAGGGCAACTGTTTGGCCTGATCGGTCCGGATGGGGCCGGGAAAACCACGCTGTTTCGTATTCTTACCACCTTGTTGCTCCCTGATGAAGGTCAGGCCAGGGTAGGAGAATGGGACATCCGGAAAGATTACAAAAAAATACGCAAACAGGTAGGCTACATGCCGGGGCGGTTTTCGCTATATCAGGACCTTACCGTAGAAGAAAACCTATCATTTTTCGCCACCATTTTTGGGACTACCATCCGGGAGAGCTATCATCTCATCAAGGATATCTATGTGCAGATAGAACCCTTCAAAGACCGCAGAGCGGGTGCCCTGTCAGGAGGGATGAAACAGAAGCTGGCTTTGTGCTGTGCGCTTGTTCACAGTCCACAAGTGCTGTTTCTGGACGAACCTACGACCGGGGTAGATCCTGTTTCCAGAAAGGAATTCTGGGATATGCTGAAAAATCTGAAGCGTGCGGGCATCACCATACTGGTTTCCACACCCTTTATGGACGAAGCCAGTCGCTGTGAGCAGATTGCTTTATTACAAAAAGGAAAAGTACTGGCCATTGATACGCCGAAAGGGATCAGGAAAAGCTTTTCCAAACCACTGTGGTCTGTTAATTCCAATACGGACATGTACCAACTGTTGCAGGATCTCAACCGGTATGATCGTACCGCTTCTGCCTTCACCTTCGGAGAAAGTGTACACTATACCGACCGGCAGGAGGAAGGCATATCTGAAGCTTTGCGGCAGTACCTTGCGCAGCAGGGACACCGGGAGGTACGCATACAGCCACTGGAAGCCAGTATTGAAGATCGTTTTATGGAACTAATGAGCAGGGAAGATGAACCATGAAGTGGCCATCAGGGCAGAAGGCCTGACCCGGAAGTTTGGTGCTTTTACAGCAGTAGACCATATATCCTTTTCGGTCGAAAAAGGAGAGATCTTCGGATTTCTGGGAGCCAATGGTGCCGGAAAAACGACTGCCATCAAAATGTTGTGTGGGTTACTTCAGCCCTCAGGAGGAAAAGCTTCAGTGGGTGGTTTTGATATTTTCCGGCAGACAGGGCAACTCCGTAGAAATATCGGTTATATGAGCCAACGCTTTAGCTTGTATGAAGATTTAAGTCCGTATGAGAACCTGCGTTTCTACGGTGGTATCTATGGACTGCCCCGCAGAGAGATCAAACCGAAAGCGGAAGCGGTACTGAAAAAGCTGGGGCTGTGGGAAGAAAAAGATCAACTGGTGAGTGCTTTACCGTTGGGATGGAAGCAGAAGCTGGCCTTTTCCGTGGCTTCTTTTCATGAGCCGGCCATTGTCTTTCTGGACGAGCCTACCAGCGGGGTAGATCCGGTGACACGTCGGCAGTTCTGGCATATGATCTATGAAGCGGCCCATCAGGGTACGACTATCTTTATCACCACACATTATATGGAAGAAGCGGAATATTGCAAACGGGTATCCATTATGGTATCAGGAAGGATTCAGGCATTAGACACGCCGGGTAAGCTGAAAGAACAGTATCAGGTCAGTAGTATGGACGAGGTGTTTCTGAAGCTGACGAGGTGAATAGTTTTGAGTTGAGAGTTTTAAGTTCTGAGTTCTGAGTTGTAGCGTTTATGGTTTTGTGTAAAATAAAAGTAACATAAGTCCTTCAACCCTTCAACCCTTCATACCTTCAATCCTTCATACCTTCAATTTTTCAATCATTCAACGGTTATGAAAAAATTTCTGGCTTTTGTCAACAAAGAAATACACCACATCTTTCGCGATAAGCGAACATTGTTGCTATTGTTTTGTATGCCTATCGTACTGGTTATTTTGTTTGGATTCGCCATTACAACAGAGATACAGGATGCAAAGATTGTAATATTGGATAAGTCGAACGATCCGGCCACACGTGAGATCAAAAATAAAATCCTTTCCTCCGGCTATTTTAAGTTGAAACGAGTATTAACGTCGGAGCGTGCCCTGGAACAAGCCTTTCAAGAGGGTGATACCAAGCTGGCCATTGTATTTGAAGAAAACTTTTATCAGCACCTGGAGAAACATAACATGGCGACAGTGCAGGTCATCGCTGATGCTACGGAACCCAATACGGCCAGCACCCTGACCAACTACATCAGTGCTATCCTCCGGGATTATCAGCAGACGCGGCAGGTCACCGGGGTTATGCCTTTACAGATACAGACAGAAACCCGGATGCTGTATAACCCACGTTTGGAAGGAGCCTATTATTTTGTGCCAGGTGTGATCACCGTGATTTTGCTGTTGGTCTCTGCTATGATGACCTCCGTCACCATTGCCAGGGAGAAAGAATTTGGCAACATGGAAATCCTGCTCGTATCGCCTCTGCATCCGATTGCCATTATTCTGGGGAAAGCCATTCCCTACGTTTCTATTGCGCTGATTAATGCCCTCACGGTACTGTACATCGGCTATGCTATTTTTGATATGCCGCTGACCGGTAATCTGGGCCTCTTGCTGCTAGAATGCCTGTTGTTTATCAGTACTTCCCTCTCCCTGGGTATTCTGATTTCTACGGTGACAGATACGCAACAGACGGCTTTACTGGCTTCCATGCTGGGGCTGATGATGCCCAGTGTGCTGTTGTCGGGCTTTATCTTCCCGATAGAAAGTATGCCGACCGTACTCCAATGGATCAGCAATATCATTCCTTCCAAGTGGTTTATCATCATCAGCAAAGATATTATGTTAAAGGGAGCTGGTATGGCCACCATCTGGCAGGAAACATTGATTCTGGCAGGTACTACCGTACTGCTGATTCTGGCTAGTGTGGCAAAATTCAAGATAAGGCTGGAGTAAAAGGGCCGATAGAAAAAAAGAAAATGTATTAGCGATATGAAAACCGTATTATACCTGGTACAGAAAGAATTTCTGCAGATTTTTAGAAACAGATTTCTGCTGCCCATCTTGTTTATCATGCCTTTTGTGCAGCTGATATTGCTTTCCTATGCTGCCAACTTTGAAATAAAGCATTTGAAGATACATGTGATCAATCAGGATTTCTCACCGGTCTCCTACCAACTGATTAACAAAATACAGGGCTCAACCTATTTTGATCTCAGCAGCGCCTCGCTGGATGTATCCTCAGGGTATCGGGTCATGGAAAAAGATGAAGCGGATCTGGTCCTGCGGATTCCTCCTAATTTTGAAAAACATTTGCGCAAAGACAATCAGACAGCGTTGCAGTTGCTGATCAACGCCATCAATGGAACCCAGGCCGGACTGGCCAATGCTTACCTGAATGCGATCATCAATGATTTCAACCAGCAGCTACGGATGGAATCCATACCAAGCCCAGCCGGAAGTCCGTTGGCTGTGGTCAATGTGGAATACCGTAACTGGTTCAATCCGCTGTTAGACTACAAATTCAATATCGTACCTGGTATTCTGGTCACGCTGGTCACTATGATTGGGGTGTTTCTCACCGGCCTCAACATTGTTCGGGAGAAAGAAATAGGAACGATCGAGCAACTCAATGTGACCACGATGAAAAAGCATCATTTTATTCTGGGGAAGCTCATTCCTTTCTGGATCATAGCGCTGATAGACATTTTTATTGGCCTGTCGGTGGCTCTTTTCTGGTTTGAAGTACCTTTTGTAGGCAGCTTCTGGTTGATGATGTTGTTTATCAACCTGTACATGATCGCTGTGCTGGGGCTGGGTATGTTTATTTCTACTATTTCCCATACCCAGCAGCAGGCTATGTTTGTTTCCTTTTTTCTCATTATCATTTTTATGCTGATGAGCGGCCTTTTCACTCCCATTGAGAATATGCCTTACTGGGCACAATGGATCACCCGGATCAACCCTATTGCTTATGCGGTAGAATTTATGCGGATGGTGATGCTCAGGGGCAGTGGGTTGCCAGAAGTGGCGCACCTGATAGGTGCGGTAACGGTCTTTGCCATTGCCAGTAATACCTTGGCCGTCTGGAATTACCGCAAGACAGCTCAATAAGCAAAGGCATGTTCCCTGGTGTTTTGCTGCCTGGCCTGAGGGTTGCCAGATAGGGAGCCCTCAGACAAGTGGCTGAGAATTTTTTGCCAGTCAGCGTAGACGCTTGTACAATAGCGCAAAAGTGTTATTTTTACACTTAACTAAGGGCTATGTTAAAAAAGTGTTGATTTTCAATTTTCAGAAATTGTACAGTTGGCACATGGCAAATTGATGCTATAATCTTTTTACCTTTATGCCCACACTTGCTAATAGCGATAGATTTTCGACTTTCACTAAACACACAACAAAACTACTCTTTACATGAAAGGATTAGAAACCTTAGACTGGATCGTAATAGGGATATACTTTCTGGTGCTGCTTGGTATTGCGCTTTGGGTTATCCTGCAGAAACAAAAAGATACGGAGGATTATTTTTTGGCAGGCCGGGATGTGGGTTGGTTTGTGGTAGGGGCTTCTATCTTTGCTTCCAATATCGGCTCTGAACATGTCGTTGGATTAGCCGGTACGGGAGCCTCCAACAAGTTGCCACTGCTCATTTACGAACTACATGCCTGGGTCGTGTTGATGCTGGGCTGGGTATTTTTGCCCTTTTATGCCAGAAGCGGGGTCTTTACCATGCCGGAATTTCTGGAAAAACGTTTCAATTCTGATGCCCGCTGGTTTCTTTCTATCTTCTCGCTGGTGGCATACATCATGACGAAGATTTCCGTGACTATTTATGCCGGAGGTGTGGTAATATCTTCTCTTTTGAATATTGATTTTCTGACAGGAGCGCTAGCTACCGTCATATTAACCGGTCTGTATACCATATTGGGAGGAATGCGGGCTGTAGTGTATACCGAAGCCTTGCAGACTGTTATCCTTATTTTGGGAGCGGCCACCCTGACTTTTATGGGTTTGAATGCCGTAGGAGGCTGGGGAGAGCTGAAGGCTACGTTGGGAGATGATTATTTTGATATGTGGCGTCCGGCGACTGACCCTGAATTTCCCTGGCCCAGCCTGGTGATCACCAGCACAATTGTAGGGATCTGGTATTGGTGTACCGACCAATACATTGTACAGCGGGTACTGACGGCCAGAAATATCAAAGAGGGAAGAAGAGGTACTATCTTTGGCGGCTTTCTTAAATTATTACCGGTCTTCTTATTTCTTATTCCCGGTGTGATTGCGCTGGCTTTAAAAGAGAAAGGGCAATTGCAGTGGGAGTCAGCCGATCAGGCTTTTCCGGTGCTGATGAGTAACCTGTTGCCAGATGGTCTGCGGGGGTTGGTAGCGGCTGGTTTGCTCGCTGCGCTCATGAGTTCGCTGGCTTCTGTGTTCAACTCCTGTTCTACCCTGTTTACCGTAGATATTTACAAGAAACTCAGGCCTAATGCCTCAGAAAAGCACCTACTGCGTACCGGAAAACTAGCCACAGTCATCATGGTAATTCTGGGGATTATCTGGATACCGGTGATGGCGAATATTTCCGGAGTGCTCTATGAATATCTGCAATCTGTTCAATCCTACATTGCGCCACCCATCACAGCGGTATTTCTGTTAGGGGTATTTTCCAAACGTATCAATGCCAAAGGGGCGATGGCTACCCTGGTGACCGGACTGATTCTGGCCGCTATCCGGTTGATATTGGAACTGAACAAAGGTTCGCTGGATCCGGATGGCTTTCTTTTTATCATCGGCAGTATGAACTTCCTGAAATTTGCCGCCTGGCTTTTCCTCATCTCCGTTACTGTAGCTGTGGTGGTCAGCCTGATGAATCCCAAACCCTCGGAAGAAAAACTGCAGGGCCTTACCTTTGGGACTATCACTCCGGAGCAGAAAGCAGAAAACAGAGCAAGTTATAACATGTGGGATATTCTGGCTTCCCTGGGCGTAATCGCCATTGTCATTTATATTATGGTCTCGTTTAATGGGTAATCATTTTTTGGTGTGTCTCTTGGCCGGGTTGCTGACAGGTCTGTTGGCCTGTACCCATTCGGCAGAGAAAAACCAGGAAAGGAACACAGAAGCATTTCATACCAGGCCGGAAGAAAAAAGATTATTCGACGGTGCCACCTTTCAGGGATGGCAGGGGGATACCGTTAATTTCTTTCGTATTGAAGACGGAGCCCTGGTGGGAGGCAGCCTGATGAAAGCAGTGCCGCATAATGCCTTTCTGACTACTGAACAACCTTACGACAACTTCCTGTTGACATTGGAGTTCAGGTTGTTGGGCGACAATGCGAACGCTGGTATTCAGTTTCGTTCAGAGCGCATTCCTGCTCATTATGAAATGGTGGGTTATCAGGCAGACATGGGGCAACACTACTGGGGGTGTTTGTATGATGAATCCCGTCGGAATACCACGCTGGCCTGTCCTGATTCTGCTGCTTTGGCACAGGTCTTAAAACCCAATGGCTGGAATACTTATGAAATACGGGCAGAAGGCAGGCGTATACACCTAACCATCAATGGTTATCCAACAGTGACCTATACGGAGCCCCTGGATACTATTCCACAAACGGGCCTTATCGGATTACAAATTCATAGTGGAGGCCCCAGTGAGGTCTGGTATAAGAACATTACTTTGCGGGAATTGCCTTAGCCCCTGCTTTGTATGAGAAATTCTTACTGTCTGACGCATGACGACTGATCCATCGGCTTCAGCCCGGAAGATGTTCACTCCTGCTCAGGTGCTGTTTCTGGGTACGCTTACCGTAGGGGTAGCCGACCTGCTGGATGCTATCATATTCTTTGGATTCCGGGGTGTTGCCCCGATTCAGATTCTTCATAGTATTGCTTCCGGAATCTTCGGACGCGCTGCTTTTCGTGGCGGATTGCCCATGGCAGCACTGGGTTTGTTGCTTCACTTTTTTATTGCCTTTGGGATCGTAGCTGTCTATTATCTGGCCAGTCGGCGTTTGCCGGCGCTCCGTCGTCACCCACTCGTATATGGCCCTGTCTATGGTCTACTCGTGTATGCTGTAATGAACTTCGTAGTGGTACCCTTATCAGCAGCAGTGACAGGGGGAGCATCGTTACCTGTAATTGTCAATGGGTTGCTTATACATGTATTGGGTGTGGGGCTACCCAGTGCTTTATGGGTAAGTGCCGGACGGCCTGCATCAGGGACTGCTTCGTAAGTCGCATATAAGGAAGCTGTTTTGTTTGCTTGAGAAGCATTTTATACAGAAATTAACTGAGTGTGACAGCTTGGGCAAGCAGGGCGAAGCGTTTTCCTGGTAAGCGCATTCCGCTACAACATAGGAAGCCTATAGTTTTATCCTTACGGTTTGGTTTGCTTTCCGCTCCATAGAAAAGTCATGAAAAAAAAATGCATAATATTTTTCTTTACCCTGTTTGGCATCATTAGCCTCACGCAGGCGCAGAATACCTCTGCCACCACTGCACACGACCTGGCTATGTCCTGGCTCTCCGGTACACTGATCGACCTGACTTATGCTTTCGATGATAGTACCGTCTACTGGCCTACCGAAGAAGGTTTTGTGTTAGAAAAAGGTAGTGAAGGGTATACTGATAAAGGCTATTACTATACAGCCAATGGATTTCGCGCCGCAGAACATGGGGGTACGCACCTGGATGCACCCATTCATTTTGCGGAAGGTCGACAGGCCGTCGATGCCATCCCCCTGCAAAACCTGATCGGTTCGGGTGTAGTAGTTGATGTGCGTGAGAAGGCAGCCCAGAATGCTGATTACCAGGTATCAGTAGCAGATCTCCAGCAGTGGGAAGCAGAGCATGGAGAGATTCCGGATAGCACCATTGTACTGCTGCGCACGGGTTATGGCCAATACTGGCCCGACCGGCTTCAATATATGGGTACGGACGAACGGGGTGCTGAGGCTGTGGCCAAGCTGCATTTTCCAGGCCTGCACCCTGAAGCAGCCCGGTGGCTCATCGAGAATCGTGCTGTTAAAGCCGTAGGACTTGACACGCCAAGTATTGACTACGGGCAGTCAACGCTATTCGAGACACATCAGACACTCTTCAAAGAAAATATTCCTGCTTTTGAAAATGTAGCCCATCTGGATCAGCTGCCAGCTCAGGGATTCATCGTGGTAGCACTGCCTATGAAAATCCGGGGCGGAAGTGGCGCCCCTTTGCGTATGATTGCCATCATCCCTGAGGAATAACCGCTTTCCCGTTGCAGGTGTAAATCAGAGGTTAGTAAAGCCTATTGCCAGCAAGAGAAAGTAATATGATTTGATGAATAAAGCGATAGCCTGTTCACCAACAGAAATAAAAACTGTATCTTTCTTCATCATGAAGCACCACTCTATGCGATTCATTTTTTTGAGCCTGATACTCATCCAATGCTCTCAGGCATCCAATGATCAAAATAATACCCCTGAGGCTCATATCCCCACTTTTAAAAAACATGTGCTGACTTCTGATTTTATTTCAGAAGGGGTAGCCGTAGGAGATGTGAACAACGATGGCAAGCAAGACATCCTGGCAGGGGCTTACTGGTTTGAAGCACCGGACTGGACGACGCATGCACTGGATACGCCACAGCAGTTTTCTCCTTCTGATGGCTATAGCAACTCTTTTCTGAATTTTACCACCGACGTGAATGGCGATGGATGGATAGATTTTATCCGTATAGATACGCCGGGAGAAGGCATTTACTGGTATGAAAATCCTCAAAAAGCCGAAGGCTATTGGACCTCTCACCGGATCCATACCAGTGTATGCAATGAGTCGCCGGCGCTGATAGAAATAGACGGGGATGATCGCCCGGATCTTTTATTTTCTGATGCGGATAAGGGAAAGATCGTCTGGTTTCACAATAAGGGAGAAGGACAGTGGAAAGCTGTTCCTGTCAGCCAGCCGGGTGCTCCCGGAACGGAAAAATATTCTCATGGGCTGGGCGTAGGAGACATCAATGGAGATAGCAGGCTTGATATTCTGGTACGGGAGGGTTGGTGGGAAGCCCCTGCCGATCGGCAGTCTTCTCCATGGACGTTCCATGAAGCGGAACTAGGGGAACCCTGTGCCCAGATGTATACCTATGATTTTGACCAGGATGGAGATGCCGATGTGGTTTCTTCTTCCGCCCACAACTATGGAATATGGTGGTACGAACAGGAGGCCTCAGGCTGGAAAACGCACCTGATCTTTGATGAATTTTCTCAAACCCACGGCCTGGCTTTTGCCGATATCAATGGCGACGGGAAGCCTGATCTGGTCACAGGCAAGCGTTATTTTGCCCACAATGGTAACGACCCGGGTGCCCGTGAACCTTCTGTACTTTATTGGTTTGAATATCAGTTGGGTGAAAACCATCAGCCGCAGTGGATACCACACCAGATTGACGATAATTCCGGTGTGGGTTTGCAGGTAAAGGTAGAGGACATTTCCGGCGATGGTCTGCCAGATATCATAGCTTCCAACAAAAAAGGCGTCTTCTTTTTTGAGCAGGTAAAGCCCTGAGGTCATCAGCGCTTTCGGATCACAATGTCGCCGTTGTGGTTTTCAAAATACATCTCAGGCCCCCCGCCATTGACTTTGCCACTGACCTGGTTATCCAATCTGACACGGTACACACCTCCTTTGTTAGAGGTTTCACGGTTGTTTGTTTGGTTCAGTTCCATGTCAAAGTCTGTATAGATTTCCCCGTTAGCCGATTTCATTTTGGCCAGCATTTTAGTGGAGGCAGGAAAAGTAACATCAATATCTCCGTTGAGGCTGGTGAAAGACATAGGCGTATCAGGCGTTACTTCCTCAAAGGTGGCGGTTAGTTCACCGTTGACTGTATTAGCCACGGCTGAGCCGGAAATTTTTTCCAGACTGATATCACCATTCACATTGGTCGCTTCAATTTCTCCCCGCACGTTTTCAATACGGATTCTTCCGTTGTTCACCGTTTGGGCTTTCACCGAAAAATTAGTGGGCACCTGAATTTCCAACAGCATAGTGCCATTGGGAAAAGTAGGTTCGACATGAACCCGGTTGTTTTCCTCCACGGCTTCCAAACCGAAGCTGCTGCTGCCAATTTTGCGAAGTCCCTTTTCAGTTTCTTCTTCCTCTTCTTCATGGTCTTCATCATCATCACTGGAAGGCCGTATGATCACTTCATTGCCTTCATAACCCCTTACAATGATGGAGCCATTCAGGAGTTGTACTTTCAGTTCTCCGGCCTGTCCGGGTTTACTCAGCGGAATGCGGATTTCCTCCGATTGGTTTTGGGCCTGGGCCAGGCTAAAAGCCAGTAGATAGACCAGGAGCATAAGCAATACGATATGAATCAGCTTGATAGAAAGTCGCCGGGTAGAATGTAGCATTTTCATAGATAACATAATTACTGATGTTTTAAATATACTTCACCGTTGAGGGTTTCCATCTCATAGAGCGGTCCACCCTTGCCGATACGTAATTTGGTGGTTTGGTCAATCCGGAAAGTAGTACGTTTGCCAGACTGATCTTCTTGGGTTTCAACTTCTGCAGGCAGATAATTCAATTCTTCAAAATTAGTATAGAAATCGCCATTCATGCTTTTGAAAGTGACGTCGGCCGACAGGTTTTCAGGGATCAGCAGGGTGATGTCGCCATTGATGGTCTTGAAACGGCTGTCTGTTGTGGGAGCCTGTGCATATTCTATATCTACATCACCATTCACCGTAGTGGCTTTGGTTTGTCCACTGATCTCAGTACATCGGATGCCACCGTTGACATTCGCTACTTCAATCCGCTGGCTTTGCACTTTTTCCACTTCTACTATCCCTCCGTTGACGGTAGAGACTTCCAGGTTCAGTTGACGGGGCACCTGCAAGGTGAAGTCCATACGGTATTGGTAGTCATCATCATCCCGATCCACATGGTAATGGGCATGCCCTTGCTTCCATTGAAAAAACACAAAAGGGGCATCCATATAGACCATCATGGTATTTCCTTCCTGCTGGGTAGCCAGTTGTATTTCTTCCACACCCCGCTGCAAATCTTCCTGGTTTCTGGCCTCGATGGTTTTCTCTACCGTTATTTTGATTTCGGTACCCTCATAGCCTTCTATCTTTACATCGCCACTGATATTTTTCAGCAGAAGCAGGTTGTCGGCACTTGCCTGAGAAAATTCCAGGGTCCGGGTAATGGTTTCCCGGTGGCTAGGCGATTGTGCTTCCGAAGGGTTCCCAACGAATAGCAGTGCGAATAGTATCAAAAAGAGCATGGTCATAAAGGTTAAATAAGTGTCCGAATACTTTTTTCAATGGCCTGCTTGGCTACTTCATTCAGGTCTTCATGTTCGAGCAGGTTTTTCAGGGGGTCTACGGCCTGGGTTTCCTGCATCTTCACCATGGCTTCAGCCAGGGCAATCTGCACCAGGGGAGAACTTTGCAGAGAGATGGATTGTACCAAACCTTCCCGCACAATAGGATCCTGCGCATACTGTAGCAAAGCCTCTAAGGCTGCCAGCCTGACATTTACCTGGGCATCTTCATTCAGGGTCCTGAGTAAGGCGTTGTACACTTTCGCATCGGCCTGCTGTAAACCGGTTGTAATGCTCACAGCTTTCAGGCGCTGGGTAGCCGAAGGTTGCTCCAGCAGGGTGAGTACCATCACTTCCCGCATTTGCTGAATTTCTCCGGACAACCCGCTGATCTGTGCTTTGTACTGTTCCGTAGGATTCAGATAAAAACCAATGGCGATACCGATAGCGACCAACACCATCCCTATGACCAGATGAGACAAGCGGATGGAGGGATTCTGCTGAAGCCAACCGGCGAACTGCTGCCACAAATTCTTTTCAGACGATCGTTTTTCCTGGCTGAGCATAGCATAGAAATTTTCTCTCAGCCGCTCAGAAGGAGCAGGTTGTGGTAAGGTTCCCGTCTGCGCATACAGCTGTTGCCAGGCCTGCAGTTCTTTTGGATCAATCTCCTGTGCCATCATCAGTTGTTGTAATTGGGTTTCTTTCTGCTCATCCCAGTTTCCTTCCAGGTAATCCATGATCAAAAGCTTGTGTGTATCTTTCATAAATGTTGTTTTTCCAGTTGCTGAAAAATTTTTCGCAAATCCTGTATAGCCCGGAATACTTTCACTTTTACATTCGCTTCCGAACATTGCAACAAGTCTGCGATTTCCCGGTATCGTAGCCCCTGATAACGGCTCAGCAGCAGTACTTCTTTTCGCTCGGGACTGAGGAAATGCAGTGCCTTTTGTAACAGTGACAGATGGTCTTCATGGTCTGCTTCGGCGCCTGCTTCCTCCCAGGGTGCTTGCTTTTCCTGAATTTCCTGGGTAGGCATCTTCTTTAGTTTTTTGTAATGGTCTGCCCATACGTTGCGCGCCAGATGAAACATCCAGGTCATGAAATTACCTTCTCCCTTGAAGGTATGCGGATACTTCAGCATTCTATAAAAGACTGTCTGCACCAGGTCTTCGCTTAATGCTACCTGTCCTGACAAGTGGTAGAAAAAACCGAAAAGTTTGCGGTGATGCCTTTCGAAAAGCAGCCCCATCGCATCCCGATGGCCTTGTTGTACCTTGAGCATTAATGCATTATCAGAGTAAGAATCCAATAGCTGGCTATTTTTGAGAGGGGAAACTTGGGAAAAACAGAAAGGTTACACCTTACAACGAAAATTTTTTGCAGCCACCTGCATTGCTGTAGCAAATCTTCAGAAGATAGAGAGGAATGGTAAGGGAGACAAAGCAGGAATACCCTGACGGGCGAGAGCGTTCCTGACAAGGTTTTCGATAAAAGTTAAAAGAGTAGGGTGGTCGAATTGCTTACGACAGAACTACTTACCATCGGGAAGTTTTGCCGAATTCTTCTACCTGCACTTTTTCCGCTGCTTGTGGCAGGCTAAGGTTTCCCTGATCATAATCATCCAGTACTTCTTTCTCTACGACAAACCTTACCTGAGAGGGCACAGTGCACGACTCACAGCCCGGTTCTGGCAAGGTAAAGTGTACCATCAGCCTTTGGTCGGCGGGTAAGTTTTTCAGGGTTCTGCCATACTCCACGATGTGTTGCTTCCACGATTGTTTGAAAGCCGCATACATAGAGTCAACAGCCTGGTCCATTTTTTCCATTTCTGCCTTTATATTGGCTACCTCTACTGTCTCCTTTGTATTGTCCGGGTTGGGTGCATTGCCTTTCTGGCTGCGGATGATATCCTGCTGCACAGCCTTTACTATCTGCTGTTGTTGGAAAGTGGACGCGAAAAAAGGATGAGACAGCGGGATAGAATAAATGATACCAAATCCACTGAGTAGCTGATAACTGACCATGCTGCCGGTTTTAAGATGAACATCGCCAAAGCTGTCATAGGAGTTTTCCAGCAACTGATGCCATATTTTGCCAAGCACCCGGTAAGGCAGGTAGTCATTTTCTTCCTGGTTTACTTCTATCTTAATATATTCTTTAAGGTCGTTAGGATGCTGTTGAATATCTTCCTGGCTTACTAAAGCCGTAATGTTATTAAAATCGGGATTATTTTGTGCTTCACTCTTTTTCAATTTTGTGTCGGGTCCGGGAATATAAAAGTATTTAAAGTCATTCCAACGGATGGTGTTGTCATAATACACTAATATTTTTTCCTGGGGGGCCAGGGAGGCCAGGGAGGCATAATGCTGGAGAAAGGCAGTCATCAGGTCGGTTACCTTTTGCCTCAGGTCATGGTTCAGGCTATCCGGAGAAGAGGCATGCTGGTTTATGATCATGGGCTCTGGCTGGTAAGCAGGCGCTTTCAGTACCATGCCATAGCCGGGGATATAGGTGCCTTGTGCCCGATGCTGCTCCGGTTGCCATAATTTGGCCTCAGGACCCTCTGCCCTAAAAAATTCTTCTAAAGCTGTCTGCAGGATCGCGGCCTTTTCTATGCTTTTCTGTTGCGCCCATCCGGAGGTGAATACCAGCAGGCAAAGTCCAAGGGTATATAAGCGTTTACTTTTCATCATTTTTCTGTTTGAATTGGGTATACAGTTGTGTGACAATAAATTCCGTTTGTTGTTGTTTTTCCTGGGTGTTTTGCTGGATGTTCAGCAGCGTTTCTTCTATCAGTTGCAAATCACGCACCCGTTGCCGGGCGGTATGTTGGGAAAAAGCTTCCAGTAGCTCATCCGTATATTGCTGTTGCTGACGGCTGGCCTGGCTGATAATCTCAGACACCAGACGGCTGGTTTCCTTTTGATAGTCTCTGGCCAGCCGTGTCAGCTCTTTTTGCCTCAGGCTATCTTGTTGTATTTGCGCTTGCAGGGCTGTTTGCAACTGTTGTAACTGATGCAAAGTGCCGGAGAGAGAATCCTGAAGGGCCTCTATTTCCTGCTGTACCACCTGCCGGATCAAGGGTGTATGCTCGACAGGGGGAGCCTGCTCGTTTCGGGGGATAGCGTCTTCTGTTGATTTCCCTAGCTGAATGGTTAAAGTTTGGTTGCGGTACTGCACCTGTAAACCCACCCAGGAGATCAACAGCACCAGTAGCGTCAGACAGGCGGCAATACTGCCCAGGCGCAGCCACAGATTTCTGTGAGGAGTGGGTTGCGGTGGATAGACTTCCGGCAACAGGAGGGGAGGCACTTCCTCTTCCGCCCCTTTTTTCATCAGGTGATGGATTTCCGACAAGGCTTCCAGTTCGGCCTTAACTTCAGGGTGCTCCTGCAGATAGGCTTCTACCCAACGGACTTTTTCTTCCTCCAGCTCCTGAAACAGATAAGCCATTAAGGTCGGTTGATCAGGTTTATGATTCATAAAAAATAGTTTTTACAGTGATATTCCATTGATCCAGAATTTTCTTCAAAGCGTGTAATCCGTAATACAGGCGTGATTTAGCTGTATTCTCCGAGATAGCCAGGATACCGGCAATTTCCTTGAATTTAAGTTCTTCATATATTTTCATGATCACTACCTCTCGTTGCTCACCGGGGATCATCGATAGCGCTTTCAGCAACTGATCTTTCAGCTCCTGTTGCATCAGCTTTTGTTCCGGATTTTCTCCCTTGGGGAGCGGGGGTTCCTGCTGTATCAGCTTGTCCAGGTCATCCCAGCGGTTTCTCTTCTTCTTTCTTCCCTCTTCATGGCAGTAGTTGACCGCAATCCGGTAGAGCCAGGCCTTAAATTTATCGGGCGATTGCAGGTGTTTCAGCTTTTCAAAAGCAGCAATAAATACTTTTTGCGTGATCTCCAGGGCTGTGTCCCGGTCGGCGATATATTTATAGGCAAAAAGGTAGATACGCCTGTACCACATCGCCGTCAACCGGCTGAAAGCGGCCCTGTCACCTTTGCTGGCTAGTTGAAGAAGATACGCTGTTTGCCCCGGTATATCCAATGGTATAAGGTTGTGTTGATAAAGCTACTGCAAGGATGTTGGCCGGACAAAAAAAGTTTTAACGCATTAAAAAAATATCATTTTTTTTGTTGAACCCTTCTGCTCTTTCTTGAAGATAGCTTCCTCAATAGACATCTTTTTAGTTTTATCATAGGTCTCGATAAACAAAAGCTATAGAAAGTGGTATCATATATAATCTTATAATTGGAACCTTTAAATGGATTTACTTTATGGATATACGAACCGAAGATAAACAGAGACTGCTGGACATAGCAGATGCTATTCGTGAGATCCAGGGATATATGGGAGGGACAGATTACGAAGATTTTAATATCAGAGAGGATGTCCGGGAGGAAGTCAGTGCTCAAATGGTCATCATAGGTGGTGCTGCCGCCTTGCTTTCTGATGAGTTCAAGGAGCAGTATGGCGATATAGACTGGGATGTACTGAAAGGGTTTCAGTATGCGCATTATGATGAAGAACTGGAGATGGATCATCACCAGGTGTTTTATGTAGCGCAGCATGACCTGCCCGAAATCATGAATGATATTCTGGATGTGGCCAGTATGATGGATGAAGAAGAGGACCTGCAAGGAGATAGTCTGAACGATGAAGATAAGCGTGACCTGGAATCCATGCAAGAAGATAGAAAGCTCAACACCAAAGCGAGACCGGAAGAAGTGGATATTGATGAAGACAGAGTGCTAAAAAACGATATGGGTATTTACAAAACAGAGGGAGATAAAAGTACGCCTGCTTCTGACGAATACCCGCAGGAAGACGATCTGAAAAATTCCTGAAACAAGTTTTTTTAGGGAGCAGAGCCAACAGCTTCTGTTCCCTTCTTTTCGTATTTATATTCATACTACCTGTTGGCCAGGGCCTTATCAACGTCCGTTCACCTTGCCTTTGTTATCCCAGTGGCTTTTTACTATGGCTGATCCCTCTTCATTTCTTATGATGGTGCGCACATACCGCTCCCCCCGAATACTACCATCCTCCTTTCTTTTGCCAATAAACAAAGTCACTGCTTCGCCCCGTTCGTTGGTGATTACAGTGATATCGTTTCCTTTAAAAACATCGTCTACTCTTGTTTTAGGAGGAAAAATTTTACTCAGCTTTTTGATCAGCTTCTCGTTCAACGCCATTTTGAAAACGGTTTCTTCTTTTTGGCTTTGCCCTTACCTTTATTTTTAACCTTCTTCTCATCTGCCATTTTCTTGCCTAGCAGCGCCAGGGCGATGCCGCCAAGGGCAACCAGCAGGATGGTTCTAAAATTATACAAAGGATCAGAAAGCGGGGGTGGAATATCCACTACGCCGTTTTCATCTGCCCGGGCAGGCTGGTCAACATAACGCCCATGTTTGGGAACAGCCCATTCCTGAAAATGCCGGGACAGGGCACTGAGTTTAGCAGGCAGGGATTCTCCCTGCATGGGCTGGCCATGACCACTGGCGACCACTGTAGGTTGGAGGGCCGCCAGTTGAGATACCGACTGCTGTGCTGCCTGCCAATCGGAAGTATAATAGGCGGGAGGACCATGAATTTCCTTTTTTTGTGAAAGGACTGCCGATAATGACGCTTGTTTCACTGTGGTAATGGCATCTCCCGCCAGCAGCGTACCATCACTTTCCCTGTAAAAAGATACATGTCCTGGGGTGTGTCCGGGGGTATGCAGTACCTGCCAGCCCGGCAAACCGGGAATGGTGCCGTCGGCAGGGAAGGGTTGCACTCTTTCTCCCAGGTTGATCGGTTTTTTGGGGTACAAACCTGCCATCAGCGCCAGTGCCCCTCCACCCACAGTGGGGTCTGGAGGTGGGTAAGCGGAGCGTCCAGTCAGATAGGGTAGTTCCAAAGGGTGCGCATATATAGGAACAAACCATATCTTCAATAAGTCTGAAAGCGCACCAATATGATCAAAATGGCCATGGGTAAGCAAAATACCAGCCGGTCGGGTGTGTTTGCCAAACAGCGTCTCGGCGGCTTTTCTGATTCTTTTGGCACATTGACCCAGGCCGGCATCTACTAAAAACCATGGACGGCCTGTTTCATCCCCATAGCTGATAAAATATACATTTACCATCATCACCTGCAAGCCGGTGACACCCTGTGCCACATCAAATAATGGTGTATGCTTCCGGGTAATAGGGATAGGAACCGGGTTTTTCATATCGAAATGAATTATCTGAGTAATACTGCAAACAGTAATCTAATACTATAATAACCTGCGTCTACATGGAATGTTGTTATGGTGAGGGGAGCATGACAGCGTAGCGGTCTTACACTTTTATTTGTTTTATAATGTTTTTTTGTTGTTTTTTTGCCTACTGGTTTCTGTCATTCCTGTTTTATACAGGTGAGTCAGTTAGGGGGCCATTTTTTCAATAGAGTATGAAAATAAATAACATTCTCATCATTGAAGATGATGAAATAGCTGCGATGCTGTTGCAGTACCTGATTGAGGATGTACTGTCTGCTCAATCTGTTGTGGTCAAAGAAAATGGAGAGAGCGCTTTCCGGTATCTGGAAGATCTGTTGATTGACCCGGATCACTTTCCCCATCTTATCTTCCTGGATCTGAATATGCCGCTGATCAGTGGTTATGAATTTATGCAGTTATATGCCGAAAAATTTGCAGTACATTTCCCGGATACGAAGCTGGTGGTGCTAACCAGCTCCATGATGCGAAAGGATCAGGATCTCTCTGCAAAGTATCCTTTTGTCACAGGATTTTTCAACAAGCCACTCAGTGAAGAACAATTACAGCAGATCAAACAGCACATGGAAAATACATAGAGGAAGCTCTTCAGGAGGCCGTTTTTGGAGGTTAAGGACTTTTCCTTTCTCCACGAAACACAGAGGCCAAACAGGCAGCCTGAAGACTACCTGAGCACTATTAAGTAGGCAAAACAATGAACGGATGCACATGACCCAATCTCCAATGAACTCCTCTCTGAAACCTTATGGTCGTTACACACTGATCACCTTGCTTTTGTTGGGTATCTGCTATTTTCAAGCCGCTGCCCAGCAGAAAATGCCATCAGAAAAACCTAACGTTGTGCTGATCAATGTAGATGATTTAGGCTATGGCGATGTCGGATGCTACGGGGCTACTCAAGTGAAAACGCCACACATTGACCGACTGGCTCAGCAGGGACGTAAATTTATGGATGCCCATTCAGCTTCTGCAGTGTGTTCCCCTTCCCGGTATGCGCTGATGACCGGTCAGTATCCCAGTCGTATCAACTTCTGGTTTCCTGTCTTTTTAAAAGATACCCTGGTGCTAGATACAGCCCGGATGACGGTAGCCAGGCTGATGAAAGAAGCGGGCTATGCCACAGCAGCCATAGGAAAATGGCATTTGGGGTTTGGTAAATCATATCCCGTGGACTGGAATAAAGCGCTCAAACCAGGCCCTCTTGAACTGGGGTTCGACTATTACTTCGGCGTACCAGTGTTGAACAGCCATCCTCCCTTCGTATTTGTAGAAAATCATACAGTGGTGGGGTTAACATCCGATGATCCTTTAGTGTATGAAGAACAGGCAGAGACACGGTATTTTCCGGAAAAATTTGGGATGGAGGCTATTGGAGGCGGTAGGGCTGCTCATTTTCTTTTTGACGACCGGACGGTGGGCACCACCCTGAAAGATAAAGCCATTGACTGGATCAAAGCGCATAAACAGGAACCCTTCTTTCTTTATTTTGCCACCACCAATATACATCATCCTTTTACACCTGCTCCACGCTTTATTGGCACGAGTGAGGCTGGCCGATATGGAGATTTTATTCATGAACTGGACTGGATGATTGGCGAAGTGCTGGCCACGCTGGAAGAAGAAGGACTGGCTAACAATACACTGGTGATCCTGACCAGCGACAATGGAGGTATGCTGAATCAGGGAGGACAAGACGCATGGAAAGCAGGCCACAAACTGAATAGTGACCTGCTTGGCTTTAAATTTGGCGCCTGGGAAGGTGGTCATCGAGTGCCTTTCATCGCCCGTTGGCCCGGAAAGATTCCGGCAGGAACCACCTCAAACGAATTGCTTTCAAACGTAGATTTCCTGGCCACCCTGGCAGCGTTGGTGGAGCGGCCTCTGGCCGCAAACGAAGGTCCTGATAGCTATAATATGCTGCCTGCACTGACAGGATCGCCCCAAACACCTATCAGAGATCATCTGGTGATCAGCCCTTCCCAGCAGACACATCTTTCCATACGAAAAGGGAAATGGATGTATATTCCTGCCCAGGGAGAGGGAGGCTTTACCGGCACAAAAATCGGAGAACATTCTTTAGCAGGGGCTGCCGCTCATCTGCTGACAGGACAGCTCAACAGTGATGTCAGGAATGGTAAAATCAAGGAAGAGGCACCTCCGGCACAGCTCTACAACCTGGAAACAGACCCAACACAAAAGAAAAATGTTTACCGTAAGCATCCCGACATAGCAGAACAGTTGGAGGTACTTTTGAAAGAAACGCTACAGTCAGCAACAAGCAAAAAATGAAGATGATAAGCAGAAGCTACAGAATGATGGCTTGCCAGGAAAGCTCACCCATAGAATACGTACATTCCCTTAGCTTAGGCTTTCATAGTTATCGCATTCAATAAATGCTGCCAAAGTGGCCTGTCTGCCCTTTCATTTTATTCAGGAAATTCACTGAAGAGGTTTTTCTTTTTTCGGCAGATACGATATATTTCTGAAATAAATACTAATACAAAATCTGATAGTTCGCTTTACTTCTTTTGTCCAATGGATTGCCTTGATTTTTTAATGATCGCTCTTCTATTCCCTGAGAGGCAAAAGGGTTCAAAACTTTTTGATCATGATCCCACCGCTAAGCTCAACTCACTATATCTAACCTAAAACGAAACTTATGAAAATTAAAAAGGTACCAAGCGTACTGCTTTATACCTGTTTGTTAGTGTATATATCAACGGGATGTGGAACGCCTCACGAAGAAGCGGGCTCGGAAGCCCCCCAAGATAGCCTGTACAGCGGAGAGAAATTCAGCGAACATATCAGAAGCACGGAAGCGCGCACACCCGAAGAAGAGCAGGCGGGGTTCAAACTGCCGGAAGGTTTTCAGATAGAGCTTTTTGCCTCTGAACCGGATATCGGCAAGCCCATGAATATTGCCTTTGATGCCCAGGGCAGGCTTTGGGTCACCCAGTCGCATGAGTATCCTTTTGCTGCCAAGCCGGGTAAGGGAGCCGACCGGCTTTCTGTGCTGGCAGATACGGATCAGGATGGTAAGGCCGATCAGTTTGTTCACTATGAAGACACCTTAAATATTCCTATTGGTGTATTGCCCATCACCCAGGCCGTGCTGGCCTATAGCATTCCCAGTCTGTACCGTATGACTGATACGAATGGCGATGATCAGGCTGATCAAAGCGAGGTCGTGCTAGGGCCCTTCGGGCATCAGGATACCCACGGCATGGTCAACAATTTTACCAGAGGCTATGACGGCTGGGTTTATGCCTGTCATGGCTTTACCAATACTTCTGTAGTGGCAGGCGACGATGGAGATTCTATCCGCATGGTGTCGGGTAATACTTTTCGCTTCCGTCCGGATGGTAGCCGTGTGGAGCAGATGACCTACGGACAGGTAAATCCTTTTGGTCTGGCCTATGACGAGTGGGGATATATCTATTCTACCGATTGTCATACGTCTCCTATCTACCAGCTCATCCGGGGGGCTGATTACCCTCACTTCGGCAAGAAACCGGAAGGCATTGGCTTTGCCCCTGATACCAAGCCGCATGGAGAGGAATCTACAGCCCTGTCGGGAATTACCTATTATTCCGGCACCCAGTTTCCGGAAGAATACCGGCAAAATTTTTATATAGGCGATGTGGTCACCTGCCGTATTCACCGCAATTCTTTTGGGTTTCAGGGTTCCACGCCTGTCGCTAAAGCCGAGACGGATTTTGTAAAGAGCGAAGATCCATGGTTCCGGCCGGTAGATGTAAAAATGGGCCCCGACGGTGCTATCTATGTGGCTGACTTCTACAACAGCATCATCGGCCATTACGAGGTGCCGCTGGATCATCCTAAAAGAGATAGAGTCAGGGGTAGAATCTGGCGTATTACCTACAAAGGAACAGACAAAGAGGCTGAAAACGTGAATTTGGCTACTGCTTCGGTAGAGGGGCTCATCGCTGCCCTGGATGGCGATAATCTGGGTATCAGAATGATGGCGGCAGATCAGCTCGTGGAGCGTATCGGACAGTCTGCCGTCCAGCCTGTGGAAGCCCTGTTGCGTAACCAGGATACCCCTACCCGTCAGTATATACAAGCTTTATGGGTATTACATCGTTTGGAAGCCTTGCCGGATGACATAATACAGGCGGCTGCTCAACATTCAGACCCTGTTGTGAGGGTACACAACCTACGCATTCTCCGGGAGAGAGAGGCGGAACCTCAGTTCTATCCACTCATCGCCAAAGCGCTGCAAGACAGTAATCCCCATGTACAGCGGGTGGCTGTGGAAGCCATGGGTGCCTATCCTGATATGGAAACGCTGAAAACGCTGCTGGCTTACCGGCTCACCATTCCCGAACAGGATTCTCACCTAAGCTTTACGACCCGTTTGTGTCTGCGCAATCTGTTGCGGGAAGAAGAGATGACCGAGCAGGTGGTGGCGGGCACCTGGAGCGAGGAAGAGGCCGCCACACTGGCCGATGTGATGACAGGGGTTAACAACGCTAACGCGGGTAGCTACTTGCTGAGTTTTGTATCCTCCCATAGTGTACCTGAAGAGCGAAGCGACATTGTATGGCAACACATAGCCCGATTTGTCCCGGAAGGGCAAATGAGGGCAGCGATCCGCATGGCCCAGCAACGGGCAGCCGACGATGTGGATGGGGCATATGAGCTGTTTTCTGCCATGCAGCAGGGCATCGCACAAAGAGGTGGTAAAGAGCCGGCACCCCTGGTACAATGGGGGCAACAGCTGGCGGAAGATATACTGCGTCAGTATTTTCCTGCTGAGTCCGGACAGGTAGTTGCCGACACTTCTAAAACACCAGCCCAGGCAGCCGCACAGCAACAGCTGGCCATTAACCTGGCTGGTAAATACAAGCTCACTGCGCTGGAACCTGCTATCCGAACGAGCCTGCAACAGGAAGGCATAGACCCTGGCGTACAAGCGGCGGCAGCCCGGGCATTGCTTCAGATGGCTCCGCAAAAGAACATAGCTATGATAGAAGCACGCTTGCAGGATGAAAACCAGCCGTTGCCACTGAAGAAACAGCTGGTGAGCATCTTAGGAGAATTTTCCTCTCCCGCTACCCGGGAAGTGCTGGCTGGCCTGAAAAACCTTTCTCCTGATTTGCAGACAGAAGTAGTGATGGCCCTGGCAGGTTCTGTACAGGGCAGGGATATTATCTTTACAAAAGTAAAGAACGGCGAGATCTTTCCACGCACGCTGGTAGAACCCAGAATAGAAGAAAGATTACGGCTCAACATCACGGCGGCCCAACAAAAAGAATGGGAAACCCTTACGGCGGATCTGACCTCTGTGAGTGAAGAAAAAGAAGCCTTGATCCAGGAGCGTATTGCTAATTTTAAAAGGGATGAGGCGCTGATCGACAGTGGTCATGCCGTCTTTGTGCAGCACTGTTCACCCTGCCATCAGGTAGGAAATGAAGGAGGCCTGGTAGGGCCCCAGCTTACCGGTGTAGGACACTGGGGCGCACAGGCTCTGGCCACCAAGATATTGGACCCTAACCGCAATATTTCAGAGGCTTTCAAAAACTACACGATTGAAATGAAAGACGGCAAGGTCATGAGTGGCCTGTACCGCCGCGACGAAGGGGAAGTAATGGTCTTCGCCAATATGGCAGGCCAGGAGTTTTCAGTACCTAAAGAAGAGATAGCTGAACGCAAAGCTTCCGATTATACCCTGATGCCGGATAATTTTGGAGAAAGACTTTCTCAGGCTGATTTTAATGCCCTGCTTTCTTACCTGTTGAGCCTGCAATGAAGGGGGAGCATAAAAAAACAGAAGCGCGGGGAAGAATATCTTTCTGTTTTCTATCATGAAGGATCACAGAGTAGATAAATTGCTGATTCCTATGGGAATAGTTAATGAATGATTCAATAGTATTTCTGCTCGTTAGGCTTTATCTTTCCGGCTATGGTTTTTAATGGTTAGAGGGTAATGCTTCTGGAAAGCTGGTTCACAAGTACCAATTTTATCATTCTTTCAATGATGCGCGATCGTAGGCAGATACTTTTAGGAATTTTTTGCTTTACTACAAAAGATGAACTCTATCCGGAATATTATCTATTTTTTAACAAGTTTTTAATGGTGTAAAATCAATGAAATACGATGATTCCTTCAGTAGGGGATTGAGAATCGGATTTCCTATAGCCATGCTTATCCTTTTGCTCATGGCTTTCCTTTCTTACCGCCAGGTGACCCGCCTGATTGATGCCGGTGAAGAGGTAGACCACACGCAGGATGTTATTATTAACCTGGAGCAGATTATTTCGCTGATCAAAGATGCTGAAACAGGGCAAAGAGGGTTTTTCTTAACACGCAATGAAGCTTTCTTAGCGCCTTATCACAATTCCTACCAGCGGGTTGTGAAAGAGTATCAATCGCTGGTGTCCATGACAAGGGATAATCCCAGCCAGCAAATCCGATTGGATACTTTGCAAACTTTGATCAGAATGAAATATGATATCATTCGTGAGGAAATAGAAAGCTTGCGGGAAGGTAAGGTTTATGATACCCGGCTGATAGAGAAAGGGGGGCAGGTGATGGAAAAGATCCGGGCATTGGTCAACCGGATGGAAGCAGAAGAACAAAGTCTGCTAAAAGCAAGAAACCTGCAAAACAATTGGTACGTTCGCAGCGCTCCTCCCATGATTATTGTTTTTTCCATGCTGGCCCTTATAGTGGCTATGAGTGCTTATTACAGAAGTATCCGGGATTTGTCAACGGTACGGCAGGCAGAACGGGAAGTACACATTAAGAATCAGGATCTGGCTACCGCTTTGCAGGATTTAAGAAGCACGGAGGAATGTCTCATTGCGTTGAATCATGACCTGGAAAGAAGGGTTAGCGAGCGTACTGTCCTTTTGGAAGAACAAAAAGAGGCACTGCACAACCTGTTTATGCAGGTACCGGCACTCATCGGTATCTTTCGAGGCCGGGAAGGCCGGGTAGAGCTGTTTAATGCTACCTTCAGCCAGTTGTGGGGCCATCGGCCTGTCATCGGCAAAACTATGCGGGAAGCTTTGCCTGAACTGGAGGGACAAGGTTATTTTGACATTGTTGAAAATGTATACGACACCGGAGAATCTGTCATAAAGCATGAATTTCCAGCTCATATCGACCGCCAGAACAACGGAGTTCAGGAACTGGCCTACTTCGATTTTATTTATGCGCCTTACAGAGATCTTACTGGAGCCATTGATGGGGTAATTATGTATGGGGTAGAAGTGACCGACCATGTGATGTCGCGTGACAAGTTGAAAAATTTAAACAAAGAGCTGGCGCAAAAGAATGAGGAGCTTGCCGCTAGTGAAGAGGAAATCCGGCAGACACTGGACAAAACCATCGAGCTGAACGATGCTCTGATCGAGCAGGAGAATTTCCTTTCCAGTATCATTGATCAAACCCCCGTCAGTACCTGGATCGCTAATGGGGAAGGTACGCAGATTCGTGTCAACGAAGCGTGTATGAGACTTTTTGGGGTGGAAGATGCCAGTTTGGGATTGGGGAAATATAATATTCTCCGGGACGAAACCCTGATGAACCGACCTTTCTTCAAAGACATTCAGGCTGTATTTACCGAAGGCAAGATCGCCAAGTTTAGAGGAGAATACAATCTAAGCAAAGTACAGCATGTACAAATTCCCACGGGAAAGCAGATTTATCTGGTGGTCACTGTTTTTCCCATCAAAGATGCGCTGGGCAAAGTGACCCATGCCGTGGTGCAGCATGAAGATATTACGATGCAGAAGCAGGCAGAAGATGCCTTGAAAGCCAGTGTACAGCGTTTCCGTTTTCTGGCAGAAGCCATGCCCCAAAAAGTATGGACCGCGCAGCCTAATGGGGAAATTGATTATTATAATCGGCGCTGGATGGATTATACTCACCTGAATTTCGAAGAGCTCAAAGGGTGGGGATGGGTCAACGTGGTACATCCGGACGATTATAGAGACAATGTGCAGCTTTGGAAACAATCTATCGCACAGGGAACGGATTTCAGGTCGGAACACCGTCTCAAAAGATACGATGGAGAATACCGCTGGCATCTGAGCAGAGGGTTGGCACAAAAGGATGCAGAAGGCAAAGTCATGCTATGGGTAGGCACTCATACCGATATTCATGATTTGAAAATAGCCGAAGAAGAGCTTATTCTGAAGAATAAAGAGTTGCAAAAGGTGAATGCGGACCTGGATAATTTTATCTATACGGCCTCCCATGATTTGAAATCTCCCATTGCCAACATTGAAGGGCTAACGCTGGCTTTGTACCGGCATCTGAATGATCAGATGAATCCTGCTGTGGAAAAGGTAATGGAGATGATCTCCCGATCTATTACCATTTTTAAAACCACGATTGCTGATCTGACAGAAATCAGTAAGGTTCAGAAGAACATAGAAGAGAAAGTAGAAGAAGTTTCTTTCAGGGAAGTGCTGGAGGAAGTCAAATCAGACATCAGCGATATGCTTACCCACTCCGGAGCTACTATCTTGGAGGACTTCCAAGTAGCCTCTATCCTTTACGGTAAACATAATATCAGAAGTATCCTGTATAATCTGTTGTCTAACGCCGTCAAATATCGTTTTCCTCATAGGCCCCCGGTCATTCAGGTCAATACCTACAGGAAAGAAGGCAGCACAGTGTTGAGTATAAAAGACAATGGATTAGGGTTAAATCCTGCGCAACAAGCCAAAATGTTTGAGATGTTCAAGCGTCTGCATACGCATGTGGAAGGCACAGGGATTGGCTTATACATCGTAAAGAGAATTGTGGAAAATAACGGGGGCTATATCACAGTAGACAGCGAGGTAGACCAGGGCACTACCTTTACCATCGACTTCCAATCAGTATGATGGGTGAACACCGATAGTGCATAGACAAGGCATGTGTGGGGATATAATAACCTGACACCGAAGGCACCCGACCCCTGTGCTTAAAAAGAACCGATGTCTAAAACATACAATTTCTGGCGATGTTTCTGGCTTATATTGGGGCTTCATTCATGAAAAACACCTATGGCCAACTCTATTTCTGATACACTCGAGCCTGCTCAAACCCTGGTTGAGGTATTTAAGACTGATATTCAGAAAGTTTCCGAAGCAGCTTACCTTCTGCAAAGGCTTCTTGATTGTTTTCCTCAATATGCTTTTAATGTTGATCTGGATGACTGTGACAAAATTCTGAGGGTAGAAGGCGACAAGGTGAAAGTAGAAAATATTGCACTATTCGTCAGGTCGTTAGGTTTTAGCTGTTGCGTTTTGGAAGAATAAAATCCTTTGTGCTGCTACTTACCAGCCGGGTTTTCATACAATTTCTTATTTTTCCGTCACTTAGCTTCGGCAATAGTATATCGAAAAAGAAATGTCCCCAAACGAAAGGTTCTCTTTCATGGGGACACTGCATAATCAATTGTTTTACTTTGTGGTGATATTTTATCCTTGATAATAAATCAAGAAGCCAAAACAAAGGCCTCCTGAAATAGACACAGATTACGTACCAATGATCAATTCGGATTCATCTGGGTAGTATCCTGCATTTGTGATGTTGTGTCAGGTGGCATAGTTTCTTCCATAGGCTCCTCCATGGCATCATCCTCCTCCTGCATATTCTGATCTGTAGTACTACCTCCACAACTTGTAACAACAACCATCATAAAACTCATTCCAAGCATAGCGCTTATTACCTTCTTAATAATTCGATTTGGCTTTTTCATTTTTTACTGGAGTTTAAGTTTAAAAAGCATTTTTATGGTATATCCTTCAATAACTATCTAAAAGATGAAGTGTTTGAATAGTGCAAATATATGTAGTAAGTATTTTTTTTGATATGCTTTTCGATCAAAAAAGTAAAAAATAGACTGCTAATCCACAAAATGGCTGTGTGCTTCTCATAAGATTGCACTCTGCTAATAATTTCTTTAGTTTTGTAATGGCCTTACAGCGTGGCTTGGCGGACAAATGTGCATGATCAGGGTCTCTCGAGCCACACTTTTGACCGAAAAAAGCAAAATAAAACCGGGAGTTTGGGTATGTCCCGGTATTTGTTGTAGAGAATTGTAATGTTCCAGGAGTATCCTGCTAAAGCTTACCAGGTAGTGTTTTTTATCTGCCGGAACGCTTTCAGGATGTCTCTTCTACTCACCTGTCCGACCAGTTTACCATCATGAACTACCGGAAATTTCCGGAAATGGGTCGTCAGAAATTCATTGGCAACATCCAGGATGTCATGATCTGTCGTGACAAGCTTCACGACAGGCGTCATATAGTCGGCTACTGTTCTGTCATCATAGGGCAGGTTGTTATAAGCACCATCGATCATCAACCGCAGACAATCTTTTTCCGTGATCATGCCTACTATTTTCCTGTCTTTATCCAGCACAGGAACGCCCGTTAATTTTTTTTCTAATATAATATCAATGGCCTCGTTGATGTTGAGATCCGGAGATAAAGTAACTTCATCGGTGGCCATGTATTTTTCGACAGAAGGGAAATTCATGACGCGAGGTTTGGGATCTTCGACTTTTCTTCCTGTAAAATTCATAGTTTTACCATTTAGAGTTAAAAACTATTATGAACACTGAGCATAAGTAGATATCAGTTAGATAATTTACTAATTATCAGCAATATTACCAAAGAGTTTTATTTAATAGATTTTACTTACATTAAAATTTATGGCTGGTTTTCTCTGCCGGAAATATATTATTGATAGTTTCATCCCGCTGTTACTATCAAATTTATTGTGCTAATACGGCTCGCAGCCGGGAGTATAAACTTTGACCGGCGGCCTGCGTATGATCAGGTAAGCCTTGTCAGCAGGCGGTAGCTTTTCTTTCATTGCGTCACAATAGACCCAGGTAGGTGTGCAAAAACTTCCCAACATCAGACAATGGTACAGACCGGTACAACCCGCTGTAAAAGACACGCATGCCCCAATAACTTATACGGAATGGCTGCCTGATCATCGCCTCTTACCCTATATATACTGTTACTGGCAGCTTCAGACGGAAGCCGTACTGACCAAGCCCTTTCATTACAGAGTGGTGGCTGACGGCTGTATGGATATTTTCTTCAATCTTTCAAAGGCTGAAGATCAGTTTGTGGTAGGTTTTTCTTCTACGCACATCACGTTTCCTCTGCAGCATACTTTTCATTATGTAGGGGTTCGGTTTTTACCTGCTGTCTTTCCCTGGCTTTTTCGGATAGATGCTTCAGAACTCTCGCACCGGTGGGAACCGCTGGAGCAGGTGTTGCCCGGGGTCGCTCAGTGGATGACACCCGCCCTATCTGATACAACTGCCTTTGACCAAATCAAAGCTGTATTGGATGCTTACTTTCTCCGGCGCCTGGAGAAGGCACCCAAGGCCATTGATAGCCGCTTATTCAGTGCCTTTCAAACCATACTTCAGCAACAGGGAAGGGTAAATGTTGAGAAAGACCTGGATGCGGGCATCAGCAGCCGGCAGCTCAGGCGTTTGTTTAATTTTTATATCGGAGACTCTCCCAAGACCTTTAGCAAGGTGGTTCGGTTTCAAAATTTGTTGGGTGCCAGCGCTTCTGCGGAAAGCCTGAGAAAAGATAAACCTTTCTATGATGCTGGATATTATGACCAGGCACACTTCATCAAGGAGTTCAAACTGATGGCCGGGTTGACACCCTCACAGGCTTTCAAGCCATAAATTTTGTCCGATTTTTACAAGCTTTTACAGCCCGAAGCGACGTAGTTTTATAACATCAAAACAAACATAAAACAACATGTTATGAAACTCAATGCAGGCATTTTAACCTCGAAACTTAAAGAAAGCAAAGATTTTTACACCCAGGTTCTGAACTTTGGTGTCACCTTCGAGAATGACTTTTATCTCTTGATGCATACACCGGGTCATCAGGCAGAACTTGCTTTTCTGCTACCTCATCATCCGACACAACAGCCATTGTTTCAGCAGCCTTTTGAGGGCAAAGGTGTCTACCTGACCATAGAAGTGGAAGACGTGGATCATTTATACCGCAAGCTCAGGGAAAAAGGTGTAGACATTAAAATTCCGCTTCGAGACGAACCTTGGGGTGATCGACATTTTGCCATCCAGGATCCTAATGGCATTGGTATTGACCTGGTCAGATACTCCCCTCCTCAGGATTGAATATTTATTGTCATCAGCTTACAGTATTGGAGCTATAAATAAAATAGAGGGCTGCAGCGAACGCCGCAGCCTTCTACCATTTATGCAACATATAATAACTTATTTATAAGCAAAGAAAAGATTTAGGCACTGCATGAAAGCCAACATTTTTGATGCGGTCTTGTATTTCCTGGATAGCGACAGGCCCGGCAGTATGGACTGTAATTTCATGCGGAAAGATTTTATCACTGAAATCTACCCTACCTATGCCTCTTATTTTGTTCAGCACTCTCAATACTATGTGCAAATCCTGGTCATTGATGTCGGTAAAAAAAGTTTTACCCATTTTTCCCGGAATAATATTTTCAGATAAGTAACTCATAATAATAGATATTTAGCCCGGATAGCGGCCTGTTTAGCAGGAGGCAGCCTGGCTGCGTGAATAAGAAAGAAATAAGTATAACCCCAGGGGTTTTCCCTGGTAACCGGTAAGGGTTCACACAGAAGGGATTGTCGGGCTAAAGGAGAAGAGAACGATTCAGAAGGTAGATGCTGACACTTCTGGTACAGCCCATGTTTCTGGCAAGGTTGGTGGAATAGGCAGCATGAGCATAAAAGCCGGCATATGACTGTTCTACCCTTGAAAAACCATGGTTAAAATTAAATTCATGTCCTCTGGCACTATCAATTTCGCCAAAGAGCCTGTCTGAAGAAGTAGTAACATGGTTCCCCTGCGAAGGATCTTCCTGTGGCACAAACAGATTCTGATGATGACTCACCAGGGTATCCACACTGTGCTGTAAAACGGAGAACTTTTGATGGGCTACAAAGGTGATCAGGACCCCCAGAAAGAAGGTACGTACAAAACAGGACCTGATCAGATACTTGTTCATGGCTGAAAAATCCAGGAAAATTAACGTCGTAATTTTATTATTGTCAAGTAGTTAGCCTGGAATATTTTTGAGCTACCGCTTACCTAATGACATGGAAAGGTTCAAGAGCCGGCTGAGAAACGATACAGATAGGGAGCTTTGTGTGCGCCTCCCGTCCATTTTTTTGCGATCCGTTCTAAAACACCTAAGCTGAGCATCTTACGCTGGAAACCTGTTCGATGCAGCTTATGCCCTAAAATTGTCTCATAGAGGTTTTGCAACTCACCCATGGTAAAGGTTTCAGGCAAGAGGTTGAAGCCAATCAGCTTACGGTCCAGATGGGTCTGTAGTGTCTCCAGTGCTTTTGCAACAATGTGCCGGTGATCCAGAATCAGCGGGGGCAGACTGCCTAAGTCATACCAGTCGCAGCTATCCGAAAAGGCATCGGGAATAGGAACTGCTTTTGTAAAATCAATCAGGGCATAATAGCCTACCGACACAAACCGGCGCAGGAGCCAGTGATCATCCGTAACCGTTAGGCCATTTCCTTTCAGAATGGTTCGGAGTGTATCTTTGTGGTGCCGGTCACGGTTGCCAAAAACATAAAACTGCTCCAAATAAACCTCTTTGAGCCCTGTTCGCTCTGTCACCATACGATCCGCCGCCTCATTCAGATTTTCATCGTCTTTGATAAACCCACCCGGCAGGGCAAATAATCCCGTATTATGATACTCCAGTAGCAGAATCTTCAGCTGGTTCTGGTGAAATCCAAAAATAACAGCATCCATGGCAAGGCCGGGGAGGAAACCTTTGCCATTGGGGTTTTCCGGATGGGGTGGCTCATGCATGTACTTAAAATTTAACTGCAATAAACAAAAAAATTTGGGTGTTAGCAGGGAATCATGTATTATTGTTACAAAATGAGACAATAAGAAAACGCCTTTCCTCTCACCACAGCGCCGGCGTCAAAATCAAGTGCATTGCTCACTACTAATAGGATAACTATGATGAAAATCTTTACAATTCTTACTCTGTTCACAATTCCACTGATGACAGTCGCTCAACTGAATCACGAAAACCAGGCTCCTCAGGTCAAGACAGCTAATGGCATGGTTGAAGGGATGGATGATTCAGGCATTTATGTATTTAAAGGCATTCCTTTTGCCCAGCCGCCGGTGGGTGAATTGCGATGGAAAGCCCCGCAACCTGTAAAAAACTGGGAGGGCGTGCGTAAAGCTGATCAATTTGGTCCAAGGGCTATGCAACTCCCCATCTTCGGCGATATGAATTTCCGGTCTGATGGGATGAAGGAAGACTGCTTGTATCTGAATGTATGGACTCCTGCCAAGACAGGAGAGGAGCGTCTGCCAGTGCTGGTGTATTTTTACGGAGGCGGATTATTTACCGGCGACGGTTCGGAGCCACGCTACGACGGGGCCAGTATGGCGCGCCAAGGTATAGTAGCCCTCACCGTCAACTATCGTCTCAACGTATTTGGGTTCCTGTCTCATCCTGAACTGACGAAAGAATCGCCCAACAAGGCTTCTGGCAACTATGGTTTTCTGGACCAGGCAGCCGCCTTGCAATGGGTACAGAAGAATATCGCTGCTTTCGGGGGGGATCCCGACAAGGTTACCATCGCTGGGGAGTCAGCCGGGTCAATCTCTGTCAGTGCGCAGATGGCTTCCCCACTCTCTAAAGATTTGATTGCCGGCGCTATTGGAGAAAGCGGTTCGCTACTTGGAACGCTTCCGGCTACCCCTCTGGCTGAGGCAGAAAAAATCGGTGTTAAGTTCGCAAAAATAGTAGGGGCATCGTCCTTGGCTGACCTTCGTAAGATGCCTGCGGAGGCACTGCTGGAAGCAACTGCCAACCCTGAGGTATCCCGTTTTCCTTCAACGGTAGACGGCTATTTCTTTCCGGAATCGCCCATGGAGATTTATGCAGCGGGCCAGCAGGCGCAGGTGCCTTTGCTGCTAGGGTGGAATTCCGAGGAAATGAACTACCGGGCGTTGATGGGAGAGAAAGAGCCTACTCCAGAAAATTATAAAACAGTACTGCAATCCCTCTATGGAGATCGTGCCAATGAAGTTTTGAAACAGTATCCGGGGGCTACGACCGAGGAAGTCATTCAGTCCGCCACAGACCTGGCAGGTGATAGGTTTATTGGCTTTAGCACCTGGAAGTGGGGTGATATGCATAGCAAAACCAGTGACCAACCCGTGTACCGCTATTATTATATGCGTCCCCGACCTGCAATGCGCCCTGAAATGGGGGATGCTGTGCCGGGGCTGGCAGGTGGTGTGGTCACCGGACCTGAAGCGCAAAAAAACAAGCCGCCAGTTGCACGGGGTGCTGTACATTCTGCAGAAATAGAGTATGCGATGGGTAACCTTTCTACCAACAGGGTCTACGACTGGCAACCGGAAGATTACAAGGTTTCTGAGATCATGCAGGGGTTCTTTGCTAACTTTATTAAAACCGGAGATCCCAATGGGCTGGGTGTGCCCACCTGGGAGCCCCTCAACAGTGGCGACACCCCCAAGGTGATGCTTATTGATGTCGATACCCGTCTTGAAACAGAAGCAAATCGTGATCGCTACCTGTTTTTAGATCAGGCAGCCAAGAAATAGATACAGATAGTACTACTGCGCTAAGTAGAGAGAGGGAGCGCATGGACAAGAGGCTGGTATAGTCTTGCCCGTGGCTCCTTCTCATTTTACGAGGACTCTTCAAACTCCTTCCGGAGAACTTATTCTTTGTCTCGCACAAAGGTTCCTTTTTTTCAGGAACACGTCAACTTAAAGGCTTAATGCCTTGGTGGCTGCCATCATGCCCAACCGATATAAAACTGCGTCTTGTAAGCCTGCACTTGTGCAAAATTCTTTATCTTTAACAGAGGTATACCCGTAAGTAAATTGGGGCTTGCAAAAGTAAGCAGACACTGTCCTCAGGCGTATTTTTTATACAAGAACTTCTCAACATTGATAACCCGACGGATCTTACCATTGCTCCGGTTTATCAAGTCGTAACTATCAAAAACTATGAAACATGTATTGATCGTCCTCTTTGTGCTAAGTCCTGCTCTGCTGTTGGCCCAGCAACCGGTAGATTCCCGGCAGCAGGAAATCGTCTTTCGTCAGGTCAACGTCATTCCTATGGACCGTGAAGAAATAATGGAAAACCAAACCGTGGTGGTGAAAGAGGGTAAGATTACGGTGCTGTCTGATGCAGAAGAAGCCGACTATGGCGATCAGGCAATGGTGATTGAAGCGCAGGGCAAATACCTCATTCCCGGATTGGCCGAAATGCATGCGCATGTGCCACCGGTTGACGATCTGGAACCTATGAAAGAAGTGTTGCGCCTGTTTGTCGTGAATGGCATCACTACCATACGGGGGATGCTGGGGCATCCCAGACATCTGGAACTGCGAAGCCAGTTACAATCAGGAGCTATCCTGGGACCTCGTTTCTATACAACCGGCCCTTCTTTTAGCGGACAGAGTGTGCAAACCGCAGCGCAGGCTGCTGACATGGTACGGCAACAAAAGAAAGCAGGATATGATTATCTCAAGTTCCATCCTGGCCTGACCTTAGAAACCTTCAGTGCTACTACCCAAACAGCCAAAGAAGTGGGTATCCCCTTTGTAGGGCATGTTTCGTTTGCGGTCGGTATCTGGCGTGCGCTGGATGCTGGCTATTCTTCTATTGACCATCTGGATGGCTTTATAGAAGGCATGGTGCCAGAGATTGGGACGATGAACCTTGAGCAAACCGGCCTGTTCGGCATCTTTGTAGCCGATCAGGTGGATACTACCCAGATTCCCAAACTCATGAAAAGGCTCAAAGAAACCAACACCTGGGTGGTGCCCACGCAGGCTTTGGCTGAACGCTGGTTTTCTCCCGGTGACCCGGAGCAATTTTATGAAGCCCCTGAAATGATTTACATGTCGGCACAAACCAGAAACGACTGGTTGAATAGCAAGAAGAATCTGCAATCCAACCCTCAGTATGAGGAAGCTAAAGTAGAGAATTTTATTGTGTTGCGTAGAAAGCTGATCAAAGCCTGCCATGATTATGATGTGGGACTGCTGTTGGGGTCAGACGCTCCCCAGGTATTTAATGTGCCTGGCTTTTCCACCCACCAGGAACTCCAATATATGGTGGATGCAGGGCTTACTCCCTATGAAGCACTGCGGACAGGTACGGTCAATGTGGCTTCCTACCTGAACCAATCCCAAAATTCAGGTACGATTAAAGAAGGAGCCGTGTCCGACCTGGTATTGCTCAACGGTAATCCGCTGGAAGACATCCGGCAAACCGAACAGATAGAGGGCGTGATGATGGGCAACCTGTGGCTGTCTAAAGAATATATTAAGAAAGAGTTGAAACAACTGGAAAAGCCCTGAATTTCTGAAGTCATTAATAATCTTATCATAGAAGAAAAGAACAACTACTTTATGTCATTAAAAGTGATTGGTGCAGGGTGGGGCCGTACCGGCACTGCCTCTTTAAAGAAAGCATTGGAGCAACTGGGCTTAGGCCCTTGTTATCACATGTTTGAGCTCATCAAAGAAGGGCATAAGGTGGTATATTGGGAACAACTACATCGGGGAGAAAAACCCGATTATCATGACTTGTTCAACGGTTATCAATCGGCCGTAGACCTGCCGGCCTTTTTATATTACCAGGAATTGATGCAAGAATATCCTGAAGCTAAGGTTATTCTAACGGTCCGAGATCCGGAAAAATGGTACGAAAGCGCTTGCAATACCATTTTTCGGAAACCTCCAGCTGTAGCTTTTGGTGCTGTCAGGCTGTTCGGGTTGTTTTCCAGCCGGCTGCGGTACCTGCCCAGGGTATTCAAATTTGCGGAAACAGCAGGTTTGAAAGGAATATTGCAGGGAAGAGCCCATAACAAAGACTTTGTGATCTCTGTTTTTAATCAGTGGAATGAAACCGTGAAAAAAACAGTACCTAGCCACAAGCTACTGGTATATCAAGTGAAGGATGGATGGGAACCCTTGTGCCAATTTTTGAAGGTACCCGTCCCTGATGCTCCTTTTCCAAAATCCAATGACAGCGCTGATTTTCAGAAAAGCTCAAAACTGATCAATATCATCAAAGGACCTTCCGCTTGAAAAATTATTTTCTATCCTATGAGAATGGTAACTTTTTTGTTTGATACCTGATAAACCTTACATAAGCACACCTGTAAAGGCAGTGAAGATCAGGAGGTCATTACAACTTTTTAGGGTTGCCATGTGTCAGGACAGAATAGGTAGCTGCTAGCCGTAAAGCATAAGGTTGGCAATAAAACCATCTTTTTTATAAATGAAATAATAGAATATGTATTATTAATGAAAAAAGTTATGAAGAAAATATTAAAAATAAGTTTGTTAAGTGCTTTACTGGTTGCCAGCAGAGGTTTGGTACATGCACAGAATAATGACGATGACGATCACGACCTGGTCAGGAAAATTGAGGTATATGGAAACGCAGAGCGGGAAATTACACCCAATGAAATATTTTTCTCTATTACTTTGAAAGAGTATCTGAATGACGGTAAAAACAAGGTGACCATCGACGAACTGGAAAGAGAGCTTTACAGTGCAGTAAGAAAAGTAGGGGTGAGTGATGAAGATTTTCAGGTACAAGACGTAGCGGGTTATAACTATGACTGGTATTGGCGTGGCCGGAAGAAAGAAAGGGAAGAATTTTTAGCCACAAAGCAATACCGTGTCAAATTTAAAGACCTCAACGAGATCAACAGGCTTTTTGCTTATGTTGATGCCAAAGGCATTCAAAGTAGTAATGTGGAGGGATACTCTCACTCTGACATAGAAGAAATTCGCAAGGAATTAAAAATTGAAGCCCTGAAAAATGCCAAAGACAAAGCGGATTATCTGCTGGATGGTATCAAAGAAGGGTTAGGAGAGATCATCGAGGTGCAGGAAATCAATGTGGATTATCAGCCGCCGATCTATTATGCTAAAACGATGGAAATGGCACAGTCTGCTGATATGATGGAACAACCACAAATTGATTTTAAAAAGATTAAACTACAGGCACAGGTAAGGGCTGTTTTCCGTATTCGCTAGAAAAGCGCTAGGATAAATACAATCAGGAAATAGCTGATCAGTAACCCTACAGGTACCAGCAGGATCCAGGAAATGGATCCTGTTCTTTTAATAAAGGCCCTGATAGAGCGCCCGATGAGCAGGCCGCAGTAAGTTTCTACAGCCATCCAGGCTGCTACCAGAAGGAAAGTCAGAAGAAAGGTGAGTACTGCGGGCATACTAGGCTATACGAAACCCTTACCAGAAAGTTAAAAGGTATATCAAAGATGTTATATGATGCTCATATTCATCTGGAACGCTACAGTCAGGAGGCACTGACACAGCTCTTCAGCGATTTACGAATTGATGGGATGATAGCTGTTTCTACCCATCTGGCTTCCTGCCGGAGAACACAAGCGCTGGCCCGGCAGTTTCCGGGGGTGGTGTATCCTGCCTACGGTTTTCATCCCGAACAACCTTTTCCCGGTCCATGGCAGCAGGAGGCCCTGTTTGATTTTATACAACAGCACCAGCAGGAAATGGTAGCTGTAGGCGAAGTTGGGCTTCCTTATTATACCCGCCAGCAGTATGCAGAGCAGGGACGCATACTGGATAGGCAGCCTTACATTGAGCTGCTGGAACAATTCATTCTCTTAGCCAAAACACTGCGCAAGCCTGTTGTATTGCATGCCGTACACGAAGATGCGGTAATAGCCTGCGACCTGCTGGAGCGTCATGCCTGGCACAAAGCGCATTTTCATTGGTACAAAGGACCTGCGCAGACTACCCAACGCATGATGCAACAGGGGTATTTTGTGTCAGTCACTCCCGACATTTTTTACAAGCCAGCTACACAACAATTGGTGCAGCAGTATCCGCTGGAATGCCTGATGGTAGAAACCGATGGCCCCTGGCCTTTCCGGGGACCTTTCTCCGGGCAGATGACGCATCCTAATATGGTCGTCTCCGTCGTTGAAAAAATAGCCAGTATCAAACAGCTGGCTATAACTCAGGTAGCGGCGCAACTGTCCTCAAACACCAGGAGGTTTTATCATCTGTGGCCGAAAGATCACCCCTATCTATGACAGCTTTTCCGGTTTGGGATGTACCAAAGTTGTGTTTAACAATACATAAAGGAATTTTTTTCTTTTTATGATGGCATTCCTTGCCAAAAATGTCAACTTTAGAATCAATAATGATTCTGCAAAATTTTTTATTCACAAATACCTATGACAGCACTGTACCCACTGAAGTTTAAACCCATCTTCAAGGATAAGATCTGGGGTGGACAAAAAATTAATACCGTATTAGGAAAAGATTTTTCTCCCCTGCCCAACTGCGGAGAAACCTGGGAGATTTCCGGCGTAGAGGGTAACCTCTCGGAAGTAGCGGAAGGTGCCTTGGCTGGTAAAAACCTGAAAGCACTGATTCAGACCTACAAAGGGGAGCTGGTAGGAGCACATGTCTACCGGCAATTCGGGGATGAGTTTCCGCTGCTGGTCAAATTTATTGATGCCAACGACGATCTGTCTATTCAGGTGCACCCTGACGATGCGCTGGCACAGAAGCGCCACCATTCTTTTGGAAAAACCGAGATGTGGTACATTTTTCAGGCCGATGAAGGAGCCAGGTTAATTACAGGATTTAACCAGCCTATGAGCCGTGAGAAATATCTGGAATATTTTGAGGAAGGCAGACTGATGGAAATTCTGAACCAGGAAGAAGTACATGCTGACGATGTGTTTTTTCTGCCGGCCGGTCGGGTACATACCATTGGGAAAGGGCTGTTGCTGGCAGAAATTCAGCAGACATCGGATATTACTTATCGCATTTATGACTTTGACCGGAAAGATGCGCAGGGAAATACACGGGAATTGCATGTGGAAGAAGCCCTGGACGCTATTGATTTCCAGTATTATGACCAGTACAAAACCCAGTATGAAGCCAAAACCAATGAGCCTGCCACGCTGGTTTCCTGTCCTTATTTTGTCACCAACCGGCTGGCGTATACGGAAAACACCAAAAGGAACTATCAGGACCTGGATTCCTTTATCATTTATGTATGCCTGGAAGGTGACCTTGAGATTGTATGCGGAGGAAAAGGCTACCCAGTACAAAAAGGAGATGCTTACCTGATTCCGGCCCATATGCAGCAGGTAGAACTCCTGACCCGGTCGGGTTATAAAATGCTGGAATCTTATGTGCCTTAATGAGCCATTATGAATGCGAAGCTGAACAAAAGAGTAGCGTTTCAACAATTGGGATTGATAGATTATCAGGCTGCCTGGGATTATCAGGAGCAGTTGTTTGCAGATATTATCCGGGTGAAAATTGAAAACCGCCACTTGCCGGAGGAACTCCAACAGGAAACCCGCAATTACCTGCTTTTTTGTCAGCATCCGCACGTATACACCTTAGGTAAAAGTGGGCAGGCAGACCATCTGTTGCTGACTGAAGAAGAACTAGCCCGCAAGCAGATTCAATATTATCAGATCAATCGGGGGGGTGACATTACCTACCATGGGCCAGGCCAGTTGGTAGGGTATCCTATTTTGGATCTGGATAATTTTTTTACAGACATTCACCGGTATTTACGCTTCCTGGAAGAGGCTGTTATTCGTACCCTGGCGGAATATGGCGTGGAAGCCGGGAGGATTCCCGGGCTCACTGGCGTATGGGTAGACCACGAGAAACAGATACATCCCAGAAAAATCTGTGCCATGGGTGTGAAATCAAGTCGCTGGGTGACCATGCACGGCTTTGCCCTGAATGTCAACGCGGATCTGCATTATTTTGACTATATTGTTCCCTGCGGCATCCGTGACAAAGCTGTTACTTCCCTGGATAAGGAGTTGGGGCACCCCCAGGATTTGATGGAAGTGGAAGCTACCTTGAAATATCATTTGCAGCAGTTGTTTGAGATGGAGTTTTATGAGGCTTCTTTCAAAACAGTAAACTAATTGATGGACACATGAGAAAAGACATTAAGTTTCCTAAAGTAGAAGGAGTTTCTATTGCCATTAGCCGGGAGCCCAATCAAACGACAGGCGATTATGAGTATGGGGTATTTGTGATCAACGAGAATGAGGTGGCCCTGGAGAATGTCATAGTCAACTCTTCCGGGTACAGTGAGCACAAAAAGACGTCTACCTTGCGGCATTACATTGAGCATATGGAAGCCCATAGTGCTGTGAAACTGGAAGCTATCCTTCCGGAATTGTTTGAGCTGGTGAATCAATTTTGGGTAAGCTATTATATTGGCCGTAAGGTGTATGATAAAAAATTTCTCTTCATGCCGGAAAGCATACGGGATGATAACTTCTCCTATATCAAAGCAATAGAACGAGAAGGTATTCTACATGCCTGAGGCTCTTACATTTCCATTTTTTCTAACTATCATTATTTATAGATTTTACTGCTTTTCTTACAAATCCGATATTAATTTTTTTTTGTTCATCAACTTCTCCGGCCAATTTCCGTAAATGTAATCCTGATGGTATCTCAACCGTCATTCTAATGTGAAAGCTGCATGTTCGGCCAGTTTTGCTTTAAGCGGTTTGTTACAATCTCTATTTCCTTCCTGTTTTTACTATCGGTGTCACCTTTGCTGGCACAGCAAACGGTTGTTTCCGGGAAGATTACGGATGCCGAAACCGGAGATGCGATTCCTTTTGCCAATGTGATCTTTAAAAATACCAGTACAGGTACTACGACGAATTTTGAAGGACAGTACGAGATTGCTACGGAAGAGCGGGTAGATACCCTTGTGGTAAGTTATATTGGGTATATCTATAAAGAAAAACCCGTTCAGGCTGGCATCACACAGGTGATTAATTTTCAGCTTTCTCCCGATGTAGTCAGTTTACAGGAAGTTGTGTTCTATGCGGGAGAAAACCCGGCTTTTGAGATTTTAAGAAAGTTGCAGTCGCACCGGAATGTCAACGACCGGAAAAATTTAGAAGCTTACGAATATGAAAGCTATACCAAAACGGAAATTGACATCAATCATCTCACGGAAAAATCGCTGCAAAATAAGCTGATCAAAAAAGTAATGGAGGCAGTAGACAGTGTAGGCAGGGTCACCGGTGACGATGGCAGACCTGTGATTCCGGTTTTTCTGTCAGAGACGGTATCACGCATGTACCACCGGAATAATCCTGACCTTCAGCGGGAAAATGTAATCAAGGCAAAAGTAAATGGCGTAGGCCTGGAAGCCGATAGCTGGCTCTCTCAACTCACAGGCTCTTCTTTTCAACAGTACAATTTCTATAATAACTGGATGAATATTGTTGACAAGGAGTTTGTTTCTCCCATCGCTACTACCGGACGGATTTACTATGAATATGAATTAAGCGATAGTACCTACGTGGGCAATGATTTCTGCTATCGGATCGACTTTTTCCCGAAAAGCGAACAGGATCTGGCTTTTAATGGTACCCTCTGGATTACCCAAAAAGAATATGCCCTTCGGCAGATTGACGTCACGGTTGATGAGCGTGCCAATCTCAATTATATTGATAAGATTAAAATACAACAGGAACTGACCCTTACCCCGGCAGGCGCCTGGCTTCCTCTAAAGACCCGTGTGCTGATCGATACGGAGGAAATAGGCAATCTTCCAGGTTTGCTAGCCAAATTTTATAGTTCTAACCGCGATTTTGTGGTCAATGACCTGAAACCAGGCCGGTTTTATGAGACAGATGTTTCCGTAGAAGAATTGGCTTATCAATTCGACAGTGCTTACTGGCAGGAACACCGTCATGAGCGTCTTACGGAAGGAGAACTTGTCATGTACGCAATGATCGATACCCTCAATAAAACTCCGGTCATCCGTACTTATGCTACCATCATTGATACCATCATCAATGGCTATAAACCTGTTGGCGATGTGGATATCGGCCCTTATCTTTTTCTCTATGCCCTCAATTCTGAAGAAGGTCACCGCTTCAGGCTGGGTTTCCGAACCAACAGCGGTTTTAGTTCACATTGGGTTTTAAGGGGGTATGGCGCTTATGGTACTGGCGATCAAAGGTTTAAGTATGGCGCTGGAGTAGACTTTATTCTATCCCGGACGCCCTGGGCGCAGATCAGTGTGGATTATGCCCATGACCTCAGCCAGATTGGTGTGTACGCAGAAGACCTGTCGGAAGATAACTATATCTTTTATGCCGGAACCTTTTTTGGAGATCTTTCCCGCGCTTACCTCTATGACCGGAGCAGTCTGAGTCTTTTCCGGCAGTTGCCCATCGGTTTTTCTTCCAAAATCACTTTACGTCAGGAGAAATTCAATCCCTTATTCAATTTTGCCTACGTCAAAGACCCGATAGATCAAAATGCTATCCTAGAAGACCGCTTTACCAATACGGAATTAATGACAGAAATCCGGTTTGCCCGCGATGAAGAATTTATCCAGCAAGGTAACCGGAGGGTCAGTCTGGGTACGGTGAAGTGGCCGGTAGTGAAAGCCCGGTATACCCTAGGACTGGAAAATCTTTTGGAAGGTGATTTTCGCTATCACAAACTGGAAGGCAGCATTAGTCAGGATCTAAAAATGGGATTTTTGGGCACTTCCCACTATGAGATCGAGGGCAGTTATATTTTCAACCGCCTGCCATATCCGCTACTCGAGGTGCATCTGGGCAATGAATCCCTTTTTTACTCTACGGCTGCCTACAACACGATGAACCGTAATGAATTTATCAGCGATCATTATGTGGCGCTCCATTATCAGCATCACTTTCAGGGATTCATCCTGAATCGTATTCCACTGATGAAAAAACTAAAGTGGCGATTGCTGGCCAGTGCCAATGTGCTTTATGGCGGTATGCGGGAGGAAAACCGTAGTATTCTCCCTGAAACAGATTCTCAGGGCAATCCGGTCGATGGCTTTGGCTTTTTAGACCATCGCCCTTTTGTTGAGGTAGGGTACGGTATTGAGAATATCTTCCGGATCGGACGCATCGATGCTTTTCACCGTTTGACCTATCTGGACAATCCGAATGTCACCAAGTTTGGTATCAAAATATCATTTCAGCTGATTTTGTAGCGGTACGGTCAGATGCCTAAATCGCCTTCTGTCAGGATCTCGAGCAGCATTTTTACTTCGTCTGCTTTTTCGTAGTCCTTCAATTTTTCAAAGGAAACGATGAGGTTGCGCAATACCCTGCGTACAATATCCACATGGGTGCAAGGCTGGTAAAACATATCCAGTTTCTCTAGCTTCAGTTGCTGGATATAATTGTCAATGTCATGTTTGGAGAATATGAGGCCCCGGTTGAACGCATTGATATAAAACTGCCGGTCTTCTGACTTATAGGTAAGAATAAACAGGCTGGGTAAATTGACCCCATAGACGGGCAATTTCAGCCGTTGCGCCACCATCATATAGATGACACAAAGAGAGATAGGGTTTCCTTTGCGTGTTTCCAGCACAATGTTAATCATGGAATTGGCTGGCGCATGAAAGTTTTTAGTATTGGCCCTGAACTTCAGCTTACTAAAAACCACACTATTCAGAATTTTGATCTGGTCAAAAGGATGGATATCCGTTTTAAACTCTAACCAGGCCTCATAATATATCTGCTCTAACTGTTCTCTCAGGCTTTCCAGGGAAAGATCCGGGTATTGATAGGTCGCCACCAGCCACAATCCTTCCAGCAGGTCCTGCTTTTCTCCAAAATACCAGTCTTTTAACTTGGTCTTCAAAGAAGAGAGCTGGAGCAAATGGATGAGGTCTTCTATTCTTTTTTGTACGCCAGGATTAAAGTTATTTTCCCATTCTTGTTCCAGAAAGGGTATGATAGCATCCCCATACGACATGATTTTTTCTTCCACATGATCCAAAATCTCCTGGTCGTCATCATCCAATAATGCTACCAGTGCTTTAATCTCTTTGTCATCCATAAAATATAAACCCAATAACTAATTGTAACTTTCTTGATATCATCTTTGTATAAGACTGGCAAATAGCATGATACGGGGTCAAAGACCTTCTGGTCGGTACATAAACGTACAATAAAGTACAAAGATAAACAGGATGATGAAGATTGTGAACCAGAATGCAGAAAATCAGGAATGTTTTAAGGATTTTCCTGAATTACCGGTTATTTGTCTCTTTTTCCTCCCCCAATCAGAGAGAAGTTGACATAGCGACTGGGGTTTTCCCGCAAATCTATCAGGAGTTTATCCAGGTCGGCAATGGTTTGATTCAAATTGATATACACGGAGTCTTCGTTGAGCAGCCGGCCCAGATTTCCTTCTCCCTGGTTTATTTTTTCTGTCAGTTCCCTCATGTTTTGCGCCGTTTGCTCCAGCTGGTTGATGGTGGGCTGAATCTCAATTTGCTGCAGGCTGTCGGCCAGGGAATGAAGTTTGGTCATCAGGGGGCCTACCCCGTTGTTGGCATCACTCAGGGCGTCGGTCAGTTCTTTCAGGTTGGTAATGGTAGTCCCCAGATCCTGGCGATTTTCTTGCAGTATACTTTCTACCGCAAAAGTAGATTGCTCGAGGCTGGCCATGGCATTGGACACTTTGCTGGTATCTTTCACAAAAGTTCCCAGAATATAATTGACACGAATCAGGGTAGAATCCAGTTTATCGACGATAGGCAGTGTTTTGGCTTGTACCAGTTCTGCGATACCCTGTTCCTTTTTAGCTTGCAGGGTATCTCCATCAGCAATAGGTTGCGACACGTCGCCCACTTCCAGCTCAATGGCTTTGCCACCCAGCAAATCGCTGGTCACCAGGACAGCCGCCGCTGATTTACCAATCTGAACCTGGTCATCCACACTAAGCGTGACCAGCAGTTGGTTATTCCTATGCTGTAGCAATCTAATATTATCCACCTGGCCTACCGGATAGCCATTGATATAAACCTGGTTAGATGGGGTTAAGCCATCTACAGTTTCATAGATGACATAATAATTGTTGTAAGCAGAAAAAAGCTCAGATCCTTTTAAAAACTTGAGTCCGAAGTACAGTATAGTGGTTGCAATAATAGCCAAGATTGCAATCTTGGCTTCTTTGGATATTTTCACCTAAAAATGATTTAATGCGTTAATTCATTGATTCTATTTCAGCTTTATAGTCTCTTAGGGCACGGTAAATGCCAGAGGCCAGGTACACTCTGCCTAAACGATCATTCAGATATTTTTCTTCTGTCGTGTTGGTCAGGTAACCTACTTCTACCAGTACACTAGGCATGGAAGTGCGCCAAAGCACCCAGAAACCGTCCTGCTTTACACCCCGGCTTCGCCTGCCGACCCGCTCTTTGAACTGTTTTTCTATCTTGCCAGCCAACAGAAGGCTGTTGTTGAGATAAGCGTGCTGGTATAGTGAAAACAATATATGAGATTCAGGAGACAAAGGATCGAATCCCTCGTAGCGTTCCTCATAGTTTTCTTCCATCAAAATAACAGCGTTTTCCCGTTTGGCTACCTCTATATTGCCTTCTATCTTGTTAGTCCCCATTACATAGGTTTCTGTTCCATGTACGGATTTTATGCCAATAGCGTTGGCATGGATAGAAATAAATACATCAGCGTCATTTTGATTGGCAATGGCGGCCCGTTGTTCTAACTCTATAAACTGGTCGTCTTTGCGGGTATAAATGACTTCCACGTCTTTCATGTTCTCTTCAATGATCCTTCCCAGTTCTAAAGCAATGTTTAAGGCGATATCTTTTTCTTTAGAGAAAACGCCATGGGTACCCGGATCTTTTCCACCATGCCCGGCATCAATAACTACTTTTTTTAAGCGGTATTGTTTGAGTCCAGCACCATTAAAAGATACAGTGAGCAGGAAGAAAGAAAAACAGATGATATAGATAATATTTTTCAATGTGCCTCGGTTGTTAAATAAACAAACAATAACTTTGCACAAAAATTGTCATTTTTTCCTTAAATCTGAAAAATCTATTGTCTTATTTAAAATACGTATGTATTCTTTTTATAGTATTTTATCCACTTTCTAATCTTTATGCACAGGTGGAAAGGCCGCTCCAGTCGGCAGATACTATGGGGATACTGGAACCTACAGATACCATCCCTTCTGATCAGGTTCAGGCATTAGATTCTATCCCTTCGGATTCTGTGCAAGTAGCAGACTCCACTGCCGTACAGGCCAGTGGAGATATTCAAACTACTATCCAATACAATGCCGAAGATTCTATTTACTTTGATGTAGCCCGACAGATTATTCACTTGTATGGCAATGCGCATATCGACTATGGCGAAGTGTCTTTGGATGCGGCTTACATAGAACTGGACTGGGTCAATGATATGCTTAAAGCCAAGGGGATGCCAGACTCTACCGGGAAGGTGGCAGGCAAGCCCATTTTTAAGGAAGGATCGGAAGAATATCAGACAGAGGAGATTCAATATAACTTCAAAACCCGACGGGCTTATATCACAGGTGTACTGACCAAACCCCAGCAGGCAGAGGGCTTTGTGTATGGGCAAACGGTGAAAAAGAATGAGTACGACGAAGTGTTTATCAAAAAAGGGTGGTATACTACCTGTGATTGTGAGCCGGGAGAAGTGCCTGATTTTTATATAAAATCCAGTAAAATGAAGGTAGTGCCCGGGAACCTGGTGGTGTCCGGCCCTTTCAATATTGTTATTGCGGATGTACCTACACCGTTGGGATTGCCCTTTGGCATCTTTCCCATGCCGCGCCGGCAAAATTCAGGCATCATTGTTCCTACCTATGGTGAAGAACGGGTACGGGGATTTTTTCTGAAAAACGGTGGTTACTATTTTGATATTAACGAATATGTGAACCTGACCTTGCTGGGTTCTATCTACTCCAAAGGAAGTTATGGGTTCCAGGTAATCTCTGACTATAATAAAAGGTATGCCTATTCCGGTGGGCTCAATTTTCAGTACAACAAGCAGAAGCTGGAGGTAGACAGCAACGAACCGCAGGAAACCAATGATTTTCGCCTCACTTTCCGGCATAGTCCTTTTTCCAGAGGCGTCAGCCGTTTTTCTGCTTCTGTCAATATTGCCACAAGCTCTTATATTCAGAACAATCCGTCGCCCAATGTGTACAACAACCTGCGGACTACGCTGAACTCCAGTGTCATGTATTCTACTTCCTTCCGGAATACACCCTTTAACATGTCGTTGAGCTTCCGGCACAATCAAAACCTGCTGACTGATGTCTTTAATGTGACCCTGCCAGACCTTTCGCTCAATATGAACCGGATCTATCCGCTGAAAAATATTGCCAGATCTAACCGGAGCTGGCTCAGTAAAGTGAACTTGAATTACCAGCTGACAGGCTCCAACCAGCTGAGTAATGACAGAGTACGGCTGCCCAGTGCCGTCCCGTTTGATAAGATTGCAAATCCTAATCCTTTGGCGGATAGTGTTTTGCCGATCAATCAGGAAAACTTCTCGGAAATACTAAAACGTTCTCAGTTAGGGTTCAGGCATAACATTCCGGTTTCCACTTCTTTTACCTTTTTGAATTATTTCACCGTTTCTCCTTCTTTCAACTATGAGGAGTTATGGTATTTTAAAAGATTGGATTATGAATTCCGTGAAGACCTGAATAAAGTGGAGATCGATACAATTCCAGGATTCAACAGGGCTTCCAGTTGGAGCATAGGAGCCGGCACTACCACCCGTTTGTATGGTACCTTTATTTTCAGGGGGGACCGGAAACTACAGGCGATCCGCCATACGATGATTCCCTCTGTTGGCTTCAGCTACCGCCCTGATTTCAGCGAAGAAAGTTTCGGTTATTACGAGGTAGTGCGGATCGACAGAGATAGCATCTATGATCCTTACGCGCCCGGCAATGACCGTAACAACAAAGTACTTTCCATTTATGACGGTTTCCTTTATGGTGCGCCTTCTCCCGGAAAAAGTGGTGCGATCAGCTTTTCTCTGAATAATAACCTGGAGATGAAGGTACGCAACGATAAAGACACCGCCCAGGATGCTGCTGCTACCCGTAAGATTCCCATTCTGGAAAGCGTTTCCCTGAGCACCAGCTATAACCTCATTGCAGATTCATTTCGGCTGGCACCGGTCAATATTGCGGCCAGAACCCGACTCTTTGATAATAAAATCAATGTGAGTGCCAATATGAGCGTAGATCCCTATAGCTATGATATTGACACCTTTAATGAATATGATACTTTAAGAGACGGGACCATTTATCAGAATTTCATACGGGTAGACCGCTATGCCTGGCTGGGAGGGGACGGTGAAAAAAGCTTTAAACCCAAGCTGGGAACCATCACCCGTGCTAATATTAGTTTTAATACCAATCTGAATCCTAAAGCCAGGGAAAATCGGAGTCAGGAAGAGGAGGAGGCGCAGGCAGCGGGTATTACGGAAGAAGAGCTGGATTACGTCGACCAGCATGCAGAGGATTTTGTAGATTTTGACATTCCATGGAGTTTAAACTTGCGCTATTCCCTCAGCTATACTTTCGATCCCCGTGAGAGGGTGATCAGAGAAGGAACCAATGAGCAAAATTTCAGCCGTATCCGCCAATCGCTGATGTTCGATGGCGACCTGAATGTAGCGCCAAAATGGAAAATAGGATTTCAGTCCGGATATGATTTTCAACGGGAAGAAATTACCCAGACCAGTATCAACGTATTTCGTGATCTGGGTTGTTTTGAAATGCGCTTCGACTGGATTCCCTTTGGAAGATTTACCTCTTACTATGTGCAGGTTAACGTGAAATCTTCCATGCTCCGCGATCTGAAGCTGCAACGCCGCCGCTCCTGGCAGGATTTCTAGCTTATAATTTTTTCATTTTTGTGATGTGATTTCCATGCTGCTGAAAATCTTTAGCAGGCAAGGGGAACTTCATTCGTAAGATCTCGTAGAAATAAACTAATATTTTCATTATTGATTGATTGCACATTTTTAACCTAACCCATTGATTATTATGGACCTTAAATTAGGAGATACTGCCCCGGATTTTACAGCCATGACCACCGAAGGTGAAATTCATTTTCACGAATGGTTAGGCGATAGTTGGGGAATGCTTTTCTCTCATCCAGCCGATTATACCCCTGTCTGTACTACCGAATTAGGTAGAACAGCCCAGCTTAAAGATGAATTTGCCAAAAGAAATGTGAAAGTGCTGGCTGTCAGTGTAGATCCTTTAGACTCGCACAGAGGATGGATTAAGGATATTAACGAAACACAGCATACAACTGTTGATTTTCCCTTGATTGCGGATGCTGACCGGAAAATCGCCAACTTATATGGTATGATTCATCCCAATGCATCGGATAACATGACAGTACGGTCGGTCTTTATCATCAGCCCCGATAAAAAGATAAAGCTGACATTGACCTACCCGGCTTCCACAGGACGTAACTTTACCGAACTGCTCAGAGTGATAGATTCCTTGCAGTTAACGGCAAAATATAGTGTGGCCACACCGGCAGATTGGAAAGAGGGAGAAGATGTGGTCATAGCCCCTGCGATTCCGGATGAAGAAATTCCCAGCCGGTTTCCCAAAGGGCATAAGGTCATCAAGCCTTATTTGAGGACTACTCCTCAACCTAATCGGTAAACACAGCTGAACAATTAATTGCCGGGGCTTTTGGCTCCGGCAATTTTATTTTATGACTTTTTGAACAGGTTTTGTGTCGCTGCTGCGGTCAGCGCGCCTGTCAGGTAAAGGGCAATGGTCATCCATTTTGTCTGCTCTGTCCGGTTGCTGGCGCTTTTCTGTAGATGCAAAGGCCCTGGCAGCCATACGGCTCCCAACCCTGCCAGAGTTCCTAACAACATGCCTTTTCTCCAGGATTTAGAACGGGAAGGGCTATAAATCCAGCTATAATAAAGCGTATTGGATAACAAATCGCCCATCAGGGCCCAGCGCCGTAATTTCTTCCGGCGGAAATACCGGTCTCCTTTTTTAGCTAATGTCTTTTCCAATACCTGCATCCCTAACAGATCCATCCTGGGTGCATTCGGCACCTGTTTTCTAAGGGTTTCGTGGAGTACGTTTAGCATGGCAGCACCGGCTAATCCGCCGCCACTTGCCAGTAAAATTTTTCTCGGGTTCATCTTAAAATTCTCCTACTTTTTGATCAAACTCAGCATACTCATCAGCTTCTATGACGCCATTTCCATCCGTATCCCAGCGGGCAAAAGTTTCTTCAGCAAACTCAGGTTCCTGTAATTGTCCATCTCCATTCTCATCCCATTCCCCAAAATATCTATTCTCTTCTAAATACTGCTGAAATTCTTCAGCCTGAACCTGCTTGTCGCTGTTAGCATCCCATTCGGCAAACTCTCCGTATTTCTCTTCTCCGTTGGTGCCAAAATGTGTAGAAATACTTTTTTCCCATTCTTCCTGGTTGAGCACACCGTCCTGGTTTTTGTCAGTCATCGCAAAATAGTCATCGTAGAACTCACGCTGATCAATGTGTCCATCGCTATTGGCGTCCCACTTGCTGAAATAGGGAGAAGTGGTGAAAGCCTTATCAAACTCATTGTTGTCTTTGATTTCGTTAGCCTCCTCACTGTTGGTTTCTGTGCTGATGTTGTTGTTCTCCTCATTGTTACCTCTTTCTACACAGGCACTTGCCATGATCAGAGCGGTCATAAAAAAATATAATGGTCTCATGATGTTAAAAAATTAAGTCTGAAAAGTATTATTCAGATTAACAACATGCGATAAGCTATTGTGTTTAAAAGTTCTTGTGGATTGTTTCGGCAACATCAGTTAGGGTGAATATTTTGCTGTCAAATAAGGTGTAAGCGATAGTTTGCCAATCTTTTATCATCTTTTTCATTATTCTTTGAGTTGTTTAGCCACAACCTGCTAGTTTTGGATAAAGGATTCAGCAACTATAAAAGGGAATCAATATTTATGTTTGGTAACCATTGGAATATAAACTTTCTCCTTTTTTTAGGAGGAATATGGGCTATGCAGGGATGCACGAAAAAGCCAGAAGTACAGGCATTTGAAGAATACCGCACCTGGCAGTCCTATTTAGGGGATCCTACCCGGAGCCATTTCTCTTCGCTCGATCAGATTAACCAGGAGAATGTGAAAAACCTGGAAGTAGCCTGGACGTACCATGCGGGCGATATGAGTCCGGAAAATCAATCCCAGATTCAGTGCAACCCTATTATCGTAGATACCCTTTTGTATGCTACCAATCCAAAACTTAAACTGTTTGCCCTGCATGCAGGCAATGGCCGGGAAGTCTGGACATTTATACCCGACAGTTTGGAGGAAGCTGGCATGGGTGTCAACCGGGGAGTCACCTACTGGGAAGAAGGAGAAGATAAAAGAATTTTATTTTCTGCAGGATCCTATCTGTATGCCCTGGATGCCCGGTCAGGAAAGCGTATTCCTGGTTTCGGGAAAAACGGTAAGGTAGATTTAAGGGAAGGGTTAGGCCGTGATCCGGAGAAACTGTCAGTGGTGGCTACCACCCCCGGTGCCGTTTATCAAAACCTGCTGATACAGGGTTCCAGGGTGTTGGAGTCGCCGGGAGCCGCACCGGGACATGTACGGGCCTACGATATCAAAACAGGCAAGCTGGTCTGGACCTTCCATACCATCCCTCAGCCGGGAGAATTTGGCTACGACACCTGGCCTTCGGATGCCCATGCCTACATCGGAGGGGCCAACTCCTGGGCAGGGATCAGCCTGGATGAAGAAGCAGGTATTGCCTATGTGCCTACAGGTTCTGCCGCCTTTGATTTTTATGGTGGCAATCGTCCGGGACAAAATCTTTTTGCGAACTGCCTGCTGGCACTGGATGCCGCCACCGGAAAACGACTCTGGCATTTCCAGGCAGTGCATCATGATATCTGGGACCGGGATCTGCCGTGCCCTCCCAACTTGGTCACTGTCACCCACGAGGGGAAGGAAATTCCGGCCGTAGCACAAGTAACCAAGGCAGGTTTGTTGTTTCTTTTCAACCGGCTCACAGGCGATACTTTGTTTCCTATAGAAGAACGGTCTTTTCCCGCTTCAACGCTGGAAGGAGAACAAGCCTGGCCTACGCAGCCTATTCCTACTTTGCCTCCTCCCTTTGCCCGTCAGAAGCTGACGACAGATGCGTTAAATGATATGTTTCCGGAGGCGAAAGCCTTTGTTAAAGAATTCTCTGTAGAAGACTCTGAAGATCCTTACCAGAGCCTGCCAGAGCAGTTGGCTCAGGTGAAATCGGAAGGGCAATTTATTCCTCCCAGCGAACAAGGAAATGTGATGTTTCCCGGCTTTGACGGAGGCGCTGAATGGGGTGGAGCTGCTGTAGACCCTTCTACGGGTATGTTGTATGTGAATGCCAGTGAAATGCCCTGGATCTTCCGGATGCGAAAGCTTGAAGAGGAAGGCGTGGAGACCTTGGCTTCTTTGGGTAAAAATCTCTATCAGCAGCAATGTGCTCGCTGTCATCAGGCTGATCTGAAAGGACAGAGTGGAGTATACCCTCCTTTGCTGAATTTGCAGCAGACAAAATCCGAAGCAGAGGTAGTGCAGATTTTAAACCAGGGAAAAGGGGCTATGCCGCCTTTTGCACATCTGGAAGAAGAGGAAAAAGAGGCGCTGGTGGCTTACCTGCTAAATACAAAAGAGAAAAACAGACAGGTCAGCACCAAAGCCAGTAAAGCAGAAGTACCGTATGCGGTGTCTAGTTTTGGCCGGTTTCTGGACGAGAATGGCTATCCGGCGGTGAAGCCTCCCTGGGGCACCCTCAGTGCCATTGATCTCAACCAAGGAGAGATTGCCTGGCAGGTACCGTTGGGGGAATTTGAAGAACTGACAGCACAGGGATTTCCGGTTACAGGCACTGAAAATTATGGAGGCCCCATTGTCACGGCTGGCGGACTGATTTTTATAGGAGCTACCCAGGATGAAAAATTCCGGGCTTTTAACAAACATACCGGGGAAATACTTTGGGAAACGGCCTTACCGGCTGGGGGCTATGCGACCCCTAGTACCTACGAAATCAAGGGCAAACAATATGTAGTCATTGCCTGTGGGGGCGGTAAGATGGATACCAAATCCGGAGATGCTTATGTGGCTTTCGCCCTGCCCGAGGCAGAATAACTGAGCGTCAGGCATGCTACGGCAGTGTCTACTATATTTCAGTCAGTTATCCTCCGATGGTCGACATAGACTCGGCAGACACATGCTTTCGTTGCTGCTCCGCTTCAAATCCGTCTTTAGCCCGGTGACTGAATGCATAGCGCAAGGCTTGCTGCAATTCTGCATCGGTAGCGCCATTTCTCATCAGATACTTGATGTCAAGCACCCCTTCATCATACAAACAGGTTTTCAGCGTCCCCTGTGCCGTGAGGCGGATGCGATTGCAGGTTCCACAGAAAGTACGGCTGAAAGCAGCGATGATTCCGACCGTTCCCTGATGGCCAGGAATGTGATAGTTATAAGACGTAGAGAAAGCCCCATCGGCTACCTTTTGTAAGTCAGGGTAATGCTCTTTCAGCGTATCCAGAATTTTTTTGTGGGTCCATACCAACACTGGATAATGGCTACCCTCTCCATTGAAAGGCATTTCTTCTATGAAGCGCACCGAAACCGGATACTGCCTGGTGAGGGCTGTGAGCGGCACAAGGTCTTCCGTATTCTTTCCTTCCATCACCACTGTGTTAATTTTGGTAGGAATTTGATGGGCCAGCAACTGGTGAAAGCAATCCATCACGCGTTCCAGTTCGTCACGGCGGGTAATCTGTGTAAACCGTTCTCTGTCGAGTGTATCCAGACTCAGGTTAACGGAAGCGATTCCTATTTCTTTTAATTGCGCTACATAGGGAACGGTGAGCACACCGTTGGTGGTTATGTGAATTTCCCGGATTCCTTTGATCTGGCTGATTTGCTTTAGAAAGTAGATCAGGTCTTTGCGCACAAAAGGTTCACCGCCGGTAATACGCACTTTTGTAATTCCCATTTCGGCCAGCAGCGATACCAATCGCTCCATTTCTTCATAAGTAAGCAGGGCTTGTTTGGGCAGATAGGCAATACCTTCAGCTGGCATGCAGTAAAAACAACGGAGGTTGCAGCGGTCAGTGACGGCTAGCCGCAGGTAGTTGATAGGTCTACCATGATTATCGTAAAGGATTTTAGACATAATGCAACCGTTTGCTTGCAACTACGTTTTCTGGTAGTTTGCTCAATAACAAATGTAAGGATGTTTTGGTATTAAACATATTGTCGCTAATTTATATCCCATGAAACTGAATATTTTAATGTTTGGCATTACCAAAGATATTATTGGACAGTCTAAACTAGCTTTTGAGTTGCCAGACCGGTCTACTGTCCCGGATTTGATCGCAAGCCTTAAAGCGAAATATCCTGCTTTAAAGGATTTGAGCTCCATGATGATTGCCGTGAACAATGAGTACGGACAAAAAGACCAAACTTTGCAGGAAAGTGATGAGGTCGCCTTAATTCCGCCGGTCAGTGGAGGATAATAAAGGATATAACAAAATACAATAAAAATATAAAGAACAGGCCGATGGAAGAAACAATATGGAAAGCTGTACCTGCGATTTATCTTACAGAAGAACCGATAGCGGTAGATGAAGTGATCGCGGCAGTCAACTCGGAAAACGCAGGTGCTGTGGATGTCTTTATTGGCACGGTAAGGAACAGCACCAAAGAGCGGAAGGTAGTACGGCTGGAGTTTGAAGCCTATGATAGCATGGCGCTCCGTGAAATGGAGAAGCTGGCACAGCAAGTCAGGGAAAGATGGCCGGTAGAAAAGATTGCCATTCATCATCGAAAGGGAGTTTTACAGATTGGCGAGGTAGCTGTGGTAATTGCCGTCTCAACCCCGCACCGTAAAGAGGCTTTCGCCGCTTGCCAGTTTGCCATTGATACGCTTAAACAAACTGTTCCTATCTGGAAGAAAGAAATCTTTGAAGACGGGCAGATATGGGTGGCAGCCCATCCATAAGATAGGCCCCTTCTTTTTTCAAACGGCTTCCCCTCTGGTTTGTTAAAGGGGAGTATCGTATTCACTCATTAGATCAAGAAAACAGCATGAAAGTAGGATTCATAGGGTTAGGCCATATGGGTATGCCAATGGCACGCAACTTGAAAGAAGCCGGTGTAGCATTAGTCGTATACAATCGTACACCGGAGAAAGCCAGGGCGCTGGAGGTACCTGTGGCAGAAAATCCCGCCGCATTAGCCCGGCAGGTGGAGGTTTTAATCACCATGCTTTCTGACGATACAGCGCTTCGCCAGGTATTATTTCAGGAAGGTGTATTGGAGGCTTTGAAACCGGGCGCTATTCATCTTTCTATGAGCACAGTCAGCGTAGCCGTTGCCCAGGAACTGACGCGGAAGCATCAGGAAGCCGGACACACTTTTATTTCCGCTCCGGTTTTTGGGCGGCCGGAGGCCGCTGCCAACAAGGCGCTCCTGGTTGTGGCTGCCGGTCCGAAAGAACAGGTAGAAGCTGTGCAACCTTTGTTTCAGTCATTGGGCAGAGCGCATCATCATGTAGGGGAGGAGCCCTGGCAGGCTAATCTGTTTAAAATAGCAGGCAATTTCTGGATATCTTCTATGATAGAAACCATGGGTGAGTCTTTCGCCCTCCTGCGAAAAGCCAAGACGGATCACCACCATTTCTTTACCATTATGATGAATCTTTTTCAGTCACCTATCTATGAGAGCTACGGGAAAAGAATGCTGGAGGAAAAAAAGCAGGCTGTCGGCTTTCCGCTTATCCATGGCTTAAAAGACGTACAATTGGTGATGGAAGCAGCCCGCGATTTTTTTGTACCTATGCCTTTTGCTTCCGTTTTAAAAGATAACTGCACTTCGGCTGTCAATCATGGAAAAGAAAATATCGACTGGTCTTCTGCCTTGGTCCGGCAAATTGCAGAGAATGCCGGTATTTCGTGAACAGGCTGCTGTGAGAATTCACGGTCTTACATCTGAAAATCCATACTGGTAAAAGCAGAGTCAGGAACGCTTTGCATGACCTCTATCTGGGTGATATCCCGCTCTCCTCTGTCGCCGGACAACATAATGCTGCCATATTTTTGATAATTCTCCCAAGGCGTAATGAATCGGGGTGTATCCATGCTGGCTTCAGGGAAGTACGCCCATTGCTTCACTAAATGATCTTCCTGGTCTACAAAAACCCGGTATTTATTTTCAGGCGTGAAGCCTACATTTTTAAAACGTAGCTCCAGCACATCAGCGTTCTCGCCATTTTGCATCGTATCCTCACCCACATGGGTAAGGGTAACGCCTGAGTCTTTTAATTTAAAAGGCATAAACAGCCAGTAGCTGTCGTTTACCCAGATTTTTTTGCCCTGTTCTACATATTTTGCCAGAGAATCCGCATGGGTGATCTCCTGACCATGCAGCATCACTTTTCCGGTGTTTTCGTTGATGTTAATCAGATAAATGGCAGAGTCGCGGGGTACCTCTATCCTGACATTTCCTGTATGTTTATCCCAAAGCAGACTGCGGTTGCCAAAAAAGTTCCAGGATACAAAACGGGTACTGTCCCAGGCCGCACGACCTCCCATGGCCTGCATGACTTCGTCCGCAATATGCATAGCCGTTGTATCCGAGCCCGTTTGATCAAAACCCTCTGCCGGAGGGTTTACCTCGGCAAGTCCCGGGTTTACCGCTCCTACATCACTTTGTCCTGTTTCTGAAGGCTGGCAGGCGTATTGAAAGATAGCCAGAAAAGTAAGGCTGAAGCATACAATAAACGATTTCATATCCGGTAGAGCGTTGGTGTTTCTGTAAAACTAATAAATTCTACCGGAATGTTGTATGAAGACAGGCCGCTAATCAGGAATTTTCCTATTTTGCTACACTGTCGCCGTCAGGTACATTTTCGATTCTATCGAAGAGACTTTCAATAAATCGTACAGATTCAAAAGCGGATACCCGGATAGCATCCAATAACCTGTCTATCTCATCTTCCTCAATGTATTCCTGGGCAAGCGCATTTTTCAGCTTATCCAGGTGTGTTTTCAAGGAATGGTTTTCTACCATTCTGATGGAGGGCATCTGCTTGTGAATGACCTTTCTGAGATTGTATAAATCTTTCTGATGGGCGAGTTCGGCAATCTGACCCGACAGTCCGGCGAAGTTTGTTTTAAGCGAATCCAATAAGGCCGTTACAAACTGAGTATCGTTACTATATTCTTCTACGATGCGTAACAAAGAAAGAACTTCCTCATTGTTTTGCACATGAAAGGTCTGTCGGTCAATAGGCAAATTTAGGTTTTTAGCTATTTTAAGATACAACTCGTCAGGGTTGAAGGGTTTTGACAAATAATCATTCATCCCCGACTGGTATACACGTTCCTTCACATCCAACACTACATCAGCTGTTAAGGCGATAATAGGAATTTTAGCGAATCTTCCGCCTAGCTTGCGAATTTCCCGGGTAGCAATAAAACCATCCATGACCGGCATTTGCAAATCCATCAGAATGATGTCATAATTTTTATGCTGGACTAATTCCAGTGCCTTGCTACCATTGTCGGCATAATCTACATGGATGCCTACTTTATCCAGGAAATTGGAAGCAACCATCTGGTTAGAAGGATTGTCCTCTACCAGTAGCAGACGGAACCCTTTCAGGTAGCTTTTGTCCAGATATTGCTTTTCTTCTGTGGTTTTACTCTCTTTAGAGGTATCCTGCTGGTAAGAAAGTTGAAAGCCGAAAGTGCTACCTACCCCTTCTTTGCTCTTAACCCAAATTCTGCCACCTTGCAGTTCTACCAGTTTTTTGCAGATGGTAAGGCCCAATCCGGTACCGCCAAACTTGCGGGTTGTATCTGCTTTGGCTTGGGTAAAACTATCAAATATGTTCTTTACTTTACTGGTTTCAATGCCTATACCCGTATCCCGCACCTCGAACTGTACTTCCAGGTTTTTCTGTGTACCCTTCAGCAATTTGACATGGACACTCACAAATCCCTCTTCTGTAAACTTAATGGCATTCCCTACCAGGTTGTTGAGTATCTGGGTTAATCTGACCTGGTCTCCTATCACTCGTTGGGGCAATGAGGGGTCAGCATGAATATTGAGGGCGATATTTTTTTCCTGTGCTTTGAATGAAAACGCTTTGCCGATCCCTGTCAGTACTTCCGGAATGCTGAAGCTGATTTCTTCCAGTTTGATTTTTCCTGCTTCAATTTTAGAAAAGTCCAGAATATCGTTGATGATGACCAGCAGGTGGTTAGCCGAAAACTGAAGGCTCTTCAAATAATCCATCTGTTCATCCTTGGGCTGACTTTCCAGAAGCAGGCGGGTCATACCGATAATAACATTCAGAGGCGTCCGTATTTCATGGCTCATCGTAGAAAGAAAGTCTTGTTTAGCCAATGCGGTTCGTTCTGCTTGTTCTTTTGCCTTTTGAAGCTTTTCTTCAGATTTTATATGGTTTGAAATATCAAAGGATACAAAGGCATATCCAATTTCTTCTCCTGATTGATCTTTTAACACAGAGTCTATGATATGGACAGGAATTTTATGACCTTCTTTATGAAGCAGGTTTATCTCCCCTTCCCACTTTTTAGTGGTATGGAGCATCCTGAAAATTCTTTTGATCTGTTCTACCTGTTCGTATGATACCAGAACATCGATAGTTCTTTTGCCAAGCACTTCTGATGCTTTCCAACCAAATAGGTTCTCTGCAGATTTATTCCAGTACACAATCTCATCTTCCAGGTTGGTAGCCACAATAGCACTGTTTACCTGATCCAGAAGGGAAGCCTGGAACTGAACTTTTTCCTGGGCTTCTTTACGGTCTCTGATTTCACTGGTCAGCTTCTGAGTAGCATTTTCCAGATCCTTTGTGCGAGCATCTACCATATGCTCCAGATTATCTTTATGAAGCTGAAGCTCTTTTTCTGTTCTGATTCTTTCTTCAATCTGATCCTGCAGTTGCTGGTTGGTAACCTGCAAATCAGTGGGGGAAGGCAATTTCAGAATATGAGGGAGCAAAGGCCAGAGGACTACAGCCGTAGCAATAGATACAATAGCATTCAGCGCTTTCAAAAAACCGGATATCTGATAAGCAGGATCCCAGATAGTATAGACTTCTGCTATATGGTTTAGGCCACACAATAGCGTAAAGGCTATAAACAGCACAAAGATTGGCTTTAATCTTTGCAGATCCTTTCTTTTTTTCATCACAAAATAGATGCCTGCCGGTATAGCCAAATAAGCCAGGGCAATCAGAAAGTCAGAGATGGCATGCAGCCAGATGATATTTGGTTTCCAGAAGCTATACATTCCTTTAGGATAAGAAAATAATTCTGATATGAAGTTTTGAAGCGTACTGAGAAGAAGCTTCATATAAGAATGCGTTCGCCCTACAATTTCACAAAATAACATTTCCATTGCTAAAAAATTTTGTCAATAAATCACCCCTCTTGGTTTTAATTTTCAGTCAAAAAAATATTAATTTACTTTTGTATTGCCTGAAATTAATATCGCAACAGTGCATCCTGTTGAATCTGTATTTCTTATTAATGGCAAAAACTCTCAAAACGTTCAAAGGTGTAAATAGAAACTTAGTAAGTTTTTTTAAAATTTTAATCTTATTTTCTGCTGAATCTTATATTTCTTTTTTCCTTTAGCACAAACCTGTTTTTTTTACAGATAAATAAGAGTAAGTAGAACTATTTAAACTTAAAACTAACCTACTCTTATTTTAATTATGCGAGCAATTTGAAAAATACATTACATAGAAAGAAATGCGCCGAAAACGTGATTTTTTATTAATTACTTTCTGAGGACTAAACTTTTAGTATAGTTTTTTGGAGTTTAATAAGATTTATGACCGCTTATTAGTGGCGATAAGTACCAATATGAATACCTTCATACTTTTCTTTGTACAGAACATACTTCTCTAGCGCAAATTTATTGGAGCTGAACGCTATTTTGTCCCATGGGATATCATCTTCTGAAAATAATTTAACTTCCAAACTTTCAGAACCACAGGCGAATTTGGGAGATGTCAGATGGGACAAAAAAAAGAGATAAACCTGATTTACATGGGGTAGATTGTAGAGGCAGTGTAGTTTGGTAATCTCAACTTGGGCACAGGCTTCTTCCCAGGTTTCACGGAGGGCTCCTTCTTCTACAGTTTCACCATTTTCCAGAAAACCGGCAGGCAAATTCCAAAATCCATATCGGGGTTCAATAGCACGTTTGCAGATGAGGATTTTGTCCTGATAGAGAGGGAGACAGCCTACTACCAGCTTTGGGTTTTGATAATGAATAGTGCCACATTGTTGGCAGCAGTAACGTGATCTGTAATCTCCTGCGGGGATTTCATAGGTGAGCCGGTTACTTCCACAGTGGCTGCAAAAATTCATAATTCTTAAAAATCACTTTTCAGGAATAAAAAGTTATATACAATATAGGCATTCCCCTTATAAACAAAAAATGCCCCTTATTGGGGCACTTTTTAACTATGTTGTTATAAGGTTTACTTCTTATCCTTATCGTCTACTTCTTCATACTCTACATCAGAAACATCGCCTTCGGTACCACTTCCACCTGCATTAGGGCCAGCCTTAGGATCGCTGCCTGCAGGGCCTCCTTGAGGATTAGGATTGCCGGTTTCGCCGGCGCCAGCAGCCTGGTACATTTCCTGAGAAGCATTCTGCCAGGCAGTATTCAACTTGCTCATGGCGCTGTCAATAGCGGCAACGTCCTGTGATTTATGAGCATTTTTTAATTCAGTTAAAGCATCTTCGATAGCCTTCTTATTATTCGCAGAAAGCTTGTCTCCATATTCTTTCAACTGCTTTTCCGTCTGGAATATGAGAGAATCTGCTGAATTGATCTTATCGATCTTTTCTTTTTCCTGTTTGTCAGTTTCCGCGTTGGCTTCTGCTTCTTTCCTCATTTTCTCGATCTCGGCCTCCGTTAAGCCTGAAGAAGCTTCAATTCTGATCTTCTGCTCTTTGCCGGTACCTTTGTCTTTTGCCGAAACATTCATAATACCGTTGGCATCTATATCAAAGGTTACTTCAATCTGAGGCACCCCTCTCGGAGCAGGCGGAATACCATCCAGGTGGAATCTTCCAATGGTGCGATTGTCTCTGGCCATTGGGCGCTCTCCTTGCAACACATGTATTTCTACGGAAGGTTGGTTGTCAGAAGCTGTAGAAAATACTTCAGACTTTTTCGTAGGAATAGTAGTATTGGATTCAATGAGTTTGGTGAAAACACCACCCATTGTCTCAATGCCTAAAGAAAGTGGTGTTACATCCAACAGTAGCACGTCTTTAACATCACCGGTGAAGACACCTCCCTGAATAGCCGCACCCACAGCCACTACTTCGTCAGGATTCACTCCTTTAGAAGGTTTCTTGCCAAAGAATTTTTCTACTTCCTCCTGGATTTTGGGAATACGGGTAGATCCACCTACCAGAATGACTTCATCAATATCAGAAGTAGACATATTAGCATCTTTCATTGCCTTACGGCAAGGCTCTAAAGTTCTTCGTACCAGATCGTCTACTAACTGCTCGAATTTAGCGCGGCTCAAGGTACGCACCAAGTGTTTTGGAATACCATCTACCGGCATAATATAAGGCAGGTTGATCTCCGTACTGGCCGAACTGGAAAGTTCTATTTTTGCTTTCTCAGCGGCTTCTTTCAGCCTTTGCAGAGCCATAGGATCTTTCCTCAAATCGATTCCCTCATCTTTCTGGAATTCTTCTGCCAACCAGTCGATGATGCGGGAGTCAAAGTCATCACCGCCTAAATGAACATCTCCGTTCGTGGATTTTACTTCAAATACACCATCACCCAGTTCCAGAATAGAGATATCAAAAGTGCCACCACCCAAGTCGTAGACAGCTATCTTCAGATCTTTATTTTTCTTGTCAAGTCCGTAAGCCAAAGCCGCGGCCGTAGGTTCGTTGATAATTCGTTTTACTTCCAAACCTGCGATCTGGCCAGCTTCTTTGGTCGCCTGACGCTCCGCATCGTTAAAATAAGCAGGAACAGTAATAACAGCTTCATTAATGGTGGTGCCCAGGTAATCTTCCGCTGTAGACTTCATTTTCTGAAGGATCATAGCTGAGATTTCCTGAGGGGTATACAATCTATCACCTATTCTGATTCTGACAGTGTCATTATTACCTTTCTCAATCTGATAAGAAACATTTTTCATTTCCGAGGTAACCTCAGAATGTTTCTTACCCATAAATCTTTTGACTGAGCTGATAGTGTTTTTAGGGTTAGTAATCGCCTGACGTTTTGCAGGGCTACCCACTTTACGTTCTCCATTGCCATTGTCCAGAAATGCAACAATAGAAGGAGTTGTTCTTCCACCTTCGCTGTTTGGAATGACAACAGGTTCGTTACCTTCCATAACAGCCACACAAGAGTTGGTTGTTCCTAAGTCTATTCCTATAATTTTTCCCATAATGTCTATGATTCAGTTTTGTTAATGTCAGTATTACTTTTTAGCGAACAAGGGCTGTGCCATACCCTCCAAGGGTGACAGAATGTCATATTTCATGAGGTCTGATTTGTTTTTATTGTAACTATCTTGTCTTCCTTGTGTTTGCCATAGAAGAGCTTGCATGCAAAAAAACATTGTTTTTCCACGCTCATGTATTTAGACGCCTGCCCAAGCATATGTTCATCTGATGTCAAATACCTTCTAACCTTTTACCATAAGGGAGATACCTAATTGCCTCTTGCAAAATGCCCTTTCAGAATAAAATTACAGCTTTCATAAACGATTAGGTTAGCGGGGGACCAACCTTGATTTTTATGGATTCTTATTGCCGGCATGAAATACCGAAAAAAGGGAGCAATCAGGTTAGCGAAGGATTATCCACTGAAAGGTATTACCTTTGCTGCAGTGAATCTGAAAATAATAAGTCTGTGAGGAAACTTATCAAAGAAGATCAGAGGTAATTTATTTTGAGAAAAGAGTCAATAAAGAACAAATTTCCGGCGTTGGCTGTAATATGAAGTGGAGACAACCTCTCTACTTTTGACTAAATGTTTATGAAACAAATAATTTTTTTACTGCTGGTTTGTCTGCCTGTTCTGGGTTGGGCGCAGGTAAAAAACATAGAGGAAATCAGTTTGTCGGGCACTATTGTTAATGAGAATGACGAACCTATTCCTTTTGTGACTGTCACGAATACCCATGAGCAAAATGGTGTTGTCAGCGATGATGAAGGTTTCTTTTTGATCACTTTTGACAAGAATGATACCCTGGAGCTTTCGGCAGTTGGTTTCAAAAAGCATCAGATTTACCTGGGAGACACAGCCACAGCTGATAATTATGATTTAAACATCAGGTTAAGTGAAAAGACATATCAGCTGGAAAATGTTACTGTTTTTGCTTTTAAAGATGAAGAAGCCTTCAAAAAGGCTATTTTAGCATTGGATGAGGATGATTTGCCCAAAGAAAATCCTAAGATAGTCGTTCCTGGTTCTTACAATGGCCCCAGAACTGAGAAAAGGCCAAGTCTTGCCAGTCCGCTTTCTTTTGTTTTTGACCGTTTTAGTAAGCGGGCCAGGTATGAACGGGAGGCTAGAGAGGCAGCACAAGCGTATGCTCACCAGAAACTGCTTTCTAAAAAGTTTAACCGGGATCTGGTAGGAAAAATTACGGGACTAAAAGACAGGGAATTAGACGACTTCATGCTTTTTTGTCAGCTTGCTGACAGTTTTGTGGATGAATCCAATGAATATGATATCATACTCGCTATTGATCAATGCTATAGAGATTTCAAAGAGCAATAACTATTGATGTATGCCCTTTCGCTTTATTGCAGTTCTTTTTCTTTTGATGCTCTCTGGCGTTATTTCCCGGGCACAGGCACCTACCCACCTGCGTTTTTATAACGATTCTTTGCAACAGGAAGTACTCATCCGCTCAGGAGATGCTGTTAAATTTGAATATACCGGTTACCTGGGGCAGCATGAGGTGCTGGAGAATAAGATCTTACAGATAGGTGGTAATGCTGTGGTGCTGGGTCAAACCATGTTTGGGGTTGTGATTCCCGAAACCCAAAGAACTATTCTGCTGGAGGATATTACAGGCTTCAGAAAGTTTGTCAGGTCCAGACGTGCTCTGAAAACAGTCGCTCAACTTGGGGTGGCTGTGGGTTCTATTCTCTTATTCAGAAAAGCTATTGACCGAAGTGAATTGTCCGATACCGGAGATATCTTGTTAACATTGGGAGTAGGTATCGGTACCACTGTTCTAGTGGAAAGTTTATTTCCTAAAAAAGTAAAAAAAAGAATGTCAGAGGGATGGCAGTATGAGGTTCGATGAAGACATATTTTGCACATTTCCCGACTTTCTCAATAAGAAAAATACAAAAGATTCATTTCGGAATCAGAAATTACACCCCTGTATTCCTGTTTAGTTTAGCTTGAAAAGCGTCAATATCGGCTTTTTTTCATGTATAGACATATATGAAGTTGTTTTTGCATGAAAATGCAAATAGCTTACAAGGAGTATTTCTCTCTTTCATTCCTATGTAATATAAGGTCATTCTATTAGGCTTTATACTAATTTTCTAACCCTAATTTTTGCTAATTATTAATAAACATTCTCTTTTCGGAGAAACTACTATCTACCATAAAAATTTAGCAAAAAATGGAAAACAAACCACTCAGTAAGCATGATAGAAATTTAACCATTGTCAGTGAAGTAGTAAAAAGATCTAAAACCTTAAAAATTGCACACCAAACCATCGAAGATGATGTACTGGACGGAAGATCCATTACCATCAACGGTCAAAAACTAGTCAATTTCGGCTCTTGCAGTTATATGGGGCTGGAAACCGATGAAAGATTAAAAGAGGGAGCCATACAGGCTGTCTTAAAATATGGTTCTCAGTTTGCTTCTTCCAGGGCTTATTTATCGGTAGCCTTGTACAGAGAAATTGAAGATTTACTTGAGCAAATCTTTCAAGCACCCATTATTTTGGGCCCTACTGTCACCTTATGTCATCAATCTAACATTCCGGTGCTTGTTGGCGATCATGATGCTGTTATTCTGGACTATCAGGTACATGAATGTGTACAAAGTGCCGTTCAGCTTCTGAAGCTCAGAAATATCCATGTGGAAACCATCAGACACAGTAATATGGCTGTACTGGAAGAAAGAATTCAGGAACTGGGGACAAAATATTCGAAAATCTGGTATATGGCCGACGGTGTTTATTCAATGCTGGGAGATTTTGCCCCTATGCAACAGCTACATTATTTACTGAATAAATACGAGCAGTTTAACCTGTACATAGATGATGCACACGGCATGAGTTGGGCTGGTAAGAACGGAGCGGGATATGTTAAAAGCCAGCTTTGGCATCATGAAAGAATGTTCCTGGTCACTTCCATTGCTAAAAGCTTCGCCGCTTGTGGGGGTGTTATGGTGTATCCCAATGAACAGATCAGAGACCGGGTCAGAAGTTGTGGGCCTACTATGATTTTTTCGGGACCTATTCAGCCGCCTGTATTGGGTGCTGCCATCGCTTCCGCTAAAATTCATTTGAGCGAAGAAATACTTGTCCGTCAGGAAGCTTTACACAAAAGAGTTTCTTTCTTCAACCAGAAAGTTAAAGAATTGAACTTGCCCATGATAGGGGAGTCCGTTTCTCCCGTGTTTTTTATCGGGGTAGGCAAACCAGATGCTGGTTACGATATGGTAAAGAAGATCATGGATCAGGGTTTTTATATCAACTTGTCGGTTTTTCCAAGTGTGGCCATTAACCAGACCGGACTTAGAATTCCTGTTACATTGCACCATACTTTGGAAGACATTGAGTGTTTGTTAAATACCATTGCTCAGGAATTGCCGTCAGTGTTTCATCAACATGCTATTAACAGACACTTGATCCACAGAGCCTTTAAATTAACCACCGGCGAGAAAGCAGAGAATGAAAATATATTCCAAAAAGTTTTAAAATAAACCATATTTTATTAGAATTTTACAGGCTTATTTTACCAAAAAACAAGCTTTTTAGGTCACTATAACTATCTTAGCGCTTCTTTGTAAATAATGTTTTCTTAATACTTTTCTTACATTAGGATAGGTTTAAACTGTAATATCTTACCTAATTGTTAGAAAGGTATGTAACTTTATGTATAGAAATCAAAAGAGAAAATGTGATGTCTAAGATAGTTAAGTGGTGGAAGTTAATTTCTTATATTGGAGTTAATAAGGCTAATCGTTTTGCAAATTATAAGCTCATCGTTCTTACAAATCAGATTTCCTTTGTTACGTTTCTACTAGGGATTATTGTTCTGATTTCTTATGGTATTGATCGTCTGAGTCTTGCTATCTATATTCAGAGTGTTTCTGTTGTTTTTTACGGTTTGCCTCTGGTTTTCAACTATTTCCAGAGATTTGAACTGGCCAAAGTTGTTCTGATTCTTTCTGCCAATATTAGTCTCTTTCTGACAAGCTCCATGCTTGGATACAACAGCGGGGAACACTATGCTTATTTTGCTTTGATGGTGGGCCCGTTTTTGTTGTTTGATAAAGGAGAAAAAGGGAAGATGTGGTTCTTTTCACTTTTGTCAGGAGCTTTTCTTATCGCCCTGCATCTGACCGATTTTTCTTTATTGCTGTTGCCTACCTTATCCGAAGATATTCAGAAGTCCATCTTTTTGACCAGCGTCGGTGCTACTATTGTGATCATACTGGCTGCTATCAACTACTTTCGCCGTATTTCTGACCAGCATATTGATACAATAATTCAGAACACCTACGAAGAACTCAAAGCAATTTTTGATAATTCGATGGACGCTATCTTTATTCTGAATCCAAAAACCAAGATCATCACAGAATGTAATGATCGTTCACTTGAAATCTTTGGTTTCCCTCATCGGAAGAATTTTATAGGAAACAATTTTTTTTCATTACAGAAAGAGTTTCCGGATACATCTGTGATGGCTACCATAGAGCAAGCCATTGCCCGTGACAAGCGATGGACTTCAGACGGTAAGTACCAGCAGTATAACGGAGATGAATTCTGGGGAAACCTGGCACTTACCTACGTGGAATTGGAAGATAGAAACCTGTTGGTAGCCAGACTTACGGATATTACGGAAAATAAAGAGAATGCCATCTTATTAGAAAACCTGACGCAAGATTTAAAGAAAGTACAGAAAATTGTAAAATTAGGATACTGGCATCTGGATGTCGCCACTAATCATGTGATCCACTGCTCCGAAGAAGTTCGGAATCAGTTTCTTCTAGACGACACACTGGAAGAAATAACCTTTGATCAGTTTGTGACTCATGTGCATAAAAAAGATTTGTCTAAAATCAAGAAGGCTCTCTCTACCCTTTTGTCAGATAAAAAAACCTTTGAACTGGAGTTTCGGGTAATTTCTCAGGGTGATCCTACATGGATTTATACCAAAAGCGACTTGGTAGTCAACGAGCAGGGCGAGGTGGTTAAGGTAATTTGTACTTCTTTAGATATAACAGAAAGAAAGAAGGCAGAAGAGAGATTAAAGGCAAGTGAGAAAAATTATAGAAAACTGGCTTCTAATATTCCGGATACTGATATATTTCTTTTCAACAAACAGTTGAGAATCATCCTGGCTGAAGGAACCATCATGCAAAAGCATGGTTTGAGTTCCCGCTTTTTTGAAGGCAAGTTGGTGGATGAGGTGCTGGACGAGAAGTTTAAGGACCGTATCAAACCGCTGTATGAGGCAGTTATCAAAGGGGAAAAAATATCTACGGATATTGCACTCAAAGAAGAGTTCTTGAATATGCGGGGTGTTCCATTACGTGATGCCAACAATGTGATCAATGGCGGGCTCATGGTCAGTCAAGACATTACTTTGCGTAAAAGAAATGAACAGGAGCTGATCAAAGCAAAAGAAGAAGCGGAAAGAGCTTCTATGGCTAAAGCCCAGTTTTTATCTACCATGAGTCATGAGCTGCGAACGCCCCTCAATGCCGTTATTGGTATTTCTCATTATCTGCTTCAGGAAGATCTTAAACCTGAACAATCTGAAAATCTGCATCTGTTGCGTTTTTCTGCCGAAAATCTACTGGCATTGATCAACGATATACTGGATTTTAGTAAGATAGAAGCCGGAAAAGTAGAATTGGAGAAGATAGAATTCAGTATCGCGGAGTTATTGAATAGTATCATTCAAACGATGAAATTCCGGGCTGAGGAAAAAAATTTACAACTTGATCTAAAAGTGGCCGAGGAAATTCCGGATTTTGTGATAGGGGATCCTACTAAATTATCCCAGATCATGAACAATCTGGTGGGTAACGCTATAAAATTTACGGAAAAAGGGAGCGTAGGGGTGAAGGTGACAGTACAGGAGAAAAATGATAAAAGTATCACGCTGTCTTTTGTGGTGGAAGACACAGGGGTTGGCATCCCGGATAAAAAGCTGGAAACCATATTTGAGCAGTTTTCTCAGGCTGATTCAAACACAACCCGAAAGTTCGGTGGGACTGGCTTAGGACTTACTATTACCAAAAAGTTACTGGAGCTTCAGAACAGTAAAATCAATGTGAGCAGTACATTGAACCAGGGATCTGTTTTTTCCTTTACACTTACTTATGACATTGCGCAAGCGCCAAAGAAAAAATATGAAAACACTTCCATGTCTAAAATCCAGCAGGAAGGATTTCAGGGGATGAAGGTTTTGCTGGTTGAGGATAATCCTGCCAATGTACTGATTGCTTCCAAATTTATGGAGCGATGGAAGTTAGCGCATGACCATGCAGAGAATGGAGAGGTAGCGGTGAAAATGGCTGCTGCTTATGCATACAACCTGATTCTGATGGACTTGCAGATGCCGGTCATGGATGGTTATCAGGCTGCCCGAGAAATCAGAAAATTTGATCAAACAGTTCCTATTATTGCGCTCACAGCTTCTGCTATGCTTGAAACCAAGTTAAAAATCAGGGATGTAGGCATGGACGAAATCATTACCAAACCTTTTAATCCGGCTGAACTCTATCAAAAAATAGTGGATTGGATCAGAATGGAAAACAAGATAGGTTCTTCTAATCCTTAGAGAAGTCTGCTGATTTCTCAGCTCTTCAAGACAATCCATTTTGAAGCTAAACGGGAAGATAATAGTTGTCAATATTCCTCATGTGTGGAAATTTTTCCACTATATCTAATGGCTAAATGATAGATTTTACCCAATTATAAGGGTTGGCATAGCTTTGGCCTATACTATAACAACAATGAGGGGTTAACATATAATTTTTTAAACTTTATTTTTTCTTAATTTTTTTAACTTTCATATTCAGGTAGTAAAGGTTTAAACTAGGTAGTAGTCAAAGGCAGCGTCATAAAAGACGCTGCTTTTTTTTTGCCTGTCCTCATTCTGATATTGTAACAGCGCCTTTCCAAAAATGGGAATGAAATCCAGAATTAAAACAGTAAGAATTTTATCATTTTTTTCAAAAGCCTGACAATCAGTGTATTATAAATAATTTGCTTGCATGGTACAATGATAGAAATGGATAAGATAAATATAACCATGGAATGCATGAAACTATATCCAGTATTTATCATAGACGATGATGTATTCTACCAAAAGATGATCAGCTATCGTCTGCAGAAGCTAGGTTATCAAAATATCATATGCTTTTCTTCCGGACAAAAGGCCATCAATCATTATTACGATGAAACCTGTATCGTTTTTCTGGATTACGACCTGGGGGATATGGAAGGCATACAGGTTCTGAAGAATATAAAATATCGCTATCCTGATACCTATGTTATCATGATTTCATCGAGAGAAAGCATAAAAATGGCTGTCTCTCTGATCAAGGAAGGAGCTTATGACTATATCATAAAAAATGATCAGTCTGATAAGAGAATAGCAGAAGTACTGCATGAAATTCAGTTAGACAGTCAGCAACATAAAGTAGGTAGTTACTGAGGTTCTGATGAAGACACAACCGAGACCTGTAGAAGAGTTACATTGATTGAGGGCAAAATTTAAATAAAATGGCCAAACAGGTGTATTTGTCAGATATTAGAAAAATAGAAAAATTATTGACAGGTCAGCGGCAGCAGCTGGTTATTTACGACCCAAAAAGTGAGTTGGTGCGGGATGAGGATGTGAAGGAAATACATGTGTTTAAAGAAAGTCTGCACCTATGTACACTGATGTCCGAGCTGAATACCACTGCTTATAGTGTGGTGCTATTGTCGGGTATGCCCAAAATGCCCGCCTTACCCGCTTCAGTAATTCTCATTTCATTCGTAAAACTCAAACAGCGCTTTGCCAGTCCATATCATCGTACTGTCTGGTCTTATGCCACCAATGCTTCAAACACGATGAGTTGGATCGGTAGCGGGCATAGCCGGAAAAATTTTTGGCTGGACAGACAATGTGCAAAACAATTATTTCCGCTGGCAGGAAAGTTTATTTTCAGGGTCCTGCGCTTTTTTTTAGGCAAGCTATATATTTATCACCAGCAAACGCTCTTCATCGATGAGCAGTTAGAAAATATAGACTATGATCATTACACGGTTTCTTTTGACTATTTCGATCAGAAAAAAAAGGTGCTGCTGGAGCTACACCGGCATGATGAAACGTTTGCCGTGGCGAAATTTGCACTCGATCAGGCTGCCCGGAATTCCCTGAAACAGGAGGTGGCAACTTTAGAAAATTGCCATGCTTTGATGCTATCCTTCTTAGCCTGTCCATCTATTATTAAAAGTACAGAATATCTGCTGGTGCTCAACCATTCGGTTTATCCTGTTCATCTTTACCCAGCTACCTTCTCAGTTGTTCACCTGGAAGCTCTGAAAGAAATATATTATCAAACGGATGAATCTGTCCGGTTTACCGCCTCTTCTTTATTTGAAGAGATATACGAGAATATTGGGCAGATTGAGCGACCAATAGCCCAAGAGTTGACACAGGAATCTGTTTTTGGCCTGCAGTCTTTATTAACAGACTTACTTCTGGCATTTGAAGATAGCACGATAGTACAGATATCTTTTGCGCATAATAATTTCACAGCGTCAAACACACAGGTTTGCGAAAATAAGTTACAGGTTTACAATTGGGAGCAGGCAAAACAGGGATATCCTGTATTATTTGATTTCTTTCATTTTATCTTCCATACTAAAATAGTTGTTCAGGGTCAGGGGTTGGCCGAAGTAAAAATGGAAATAGATCATTGGAAAAAGAACCCCTGGATGGTGGAGTTTTTATCGGATTTTAATATAGATTTTTCCGTCTACTATCAGTTGTACCTGTTAATTAGTGTTCCAAAAGGCTTATTGGCCTTGTCACAGGCACCCACATGCACGCCCGCTGACCAGAAAATGTTGACCATATGGCAGGATGCTTTGGAGGAGGTATTGATGGAGAAAAACTTATCCGATCTGACAGCATAGTTTGCACAGATTTTATTGAAATACCAGGCAATGCATTTTGCTGCTCTGAGCACTGATGAAACGGTCCATCACGCTGAAGGTGAGTCGTAGAAGAATATCTTATACATACCCCTTAACGTTATCTGCTACGAGCGGTTCCTGACCTATGCTTGTCTAAAATATAAAAGTGTATTTTATTTCTCATTCAGAAGCTAACCCCTATTTTTACTTTTTACCCTATACTACTACAAACCCAAAGCTACTGTGAGAATTTCTTTGCTGCTTTTTTTCCTGTGTTTTATCAGCCTGCCTCTGATTGCCCAAAAAAAGAATGATGCTTACCAACTCCGATTACAGAAGGCCTCTTCTGCCATAAGCATCGATGGGGCTATGGACGATCCTGCCTGGCAGGAGGCCGAAGTGGCTACTGATTTCTACATGGTACTTCCCATGGATACCAGCTATGCGCAGGTACGTACGGACGTCCGGATGACCTATGATGCTCATAGCCTTTACCTCATCGCCGTCTGTTATCATGCCCTGCCCGGGCCTTACATTGTGGAGTCGCTTCGCCGTGATTTTACCTTCGGAAAAAACGATAATTTCCTGTTGTTTATGGATCCCTTTGACGACCAGACAAACGGATTCTCTTTTGGCGCCAATGCTGCCGGTGCCCAGTGGGACGGGCTTATGTATGAAGGAGGCAAAGTAGACTTAAGCTGGGATAATAAGTGGACCTCAGCCGTAAAGAATTATGAGGATAAATGGATCTTTGAGGCCGCCATTCCTTTCAAGACGATACGGTATAAAAAAGGGATTACCCGCTGGGGCATCAATTTCAGCAGACTGGATGTGAAAACAACGGAAAAGTCGAGCTGGGCACCCGTGCCCCGTCAATTTCCAACAGCTTCCCTGGCCTATACGGGTACTCTTTTGTGGGATCAGCCTCCGCCAGCAGCAGGGCCGAATGTGTCTGTGATTCCCTATGGGTTGGGTGGACTAGCCAAAGACTTTAGTGCTGACCAGTCTACTGATTTTCGCAAAGAAGTAGGGGTAGATGCCAAAGTGGCTGTCACTTCTTCCCTGAACCTGGACTTGACAGTAAACCCTGATTTTTCTCAGGTAGAAGTAGACCGGCAGGTGACCAATCTTGACCGGTTTGAGTTATTCTTTCCCGAAAGGCGACAGTTCTTTCTGGAAAATGGCGATCTCTTTGCCAATTTCGGCTATGAAAATATCAGGCCTTTTTTCTCCCGCAGAATAGGGCTGGGAGTGCCCATTCGTTTTGGGGCACGCCTGAGCGGCAAGTTAAACAAGAACTGGCGGATAGGATTGATGAATATGCAAACCGGTAAAGTAGAGGAAAGTGGCCTTCCGGCTCAGAATTTTGCAGTAGCCTCGCTACAACGGCAGGTTTTCACCCGCTCAAACATCGGCATCATTTTCATCGATAAAGAGTCGATGAATTACAAACCCAGTACCGATCCTGATGATTTGTTATATTCCCAGTACAACAGAAATATAGGCCTGGAATATAATTTGGCTTCTTCCAACAATCTCTGGACGGGAAAAGCCTTATTTTTAAAGTCTTTTAGTCCACATAATGCGGCAGACAACATAGTTTATGCAGCGAATGCACAATATGCCAGCCGGCGCTGGACCCTTAAAGGACAGTATGAATATGTAGGCCGTCATTATAGTGCAGAGGTAGGCTATGTACCAAGGCAAGGTTATGTGAAAGTGAGCCCGAATATACAGTACCGTTTTTTTCCACAAAGTGGATCTGTTCTGAGTCACGGACCTCAACTGAGTGCTACCTACTATCTGGATAAATCTTTCAGGCAAACGGATCATGAAAGTTTTTTGCTGTACGGTCTTACTTTCCGTGATCAAAGTACCTTCCTTGCCTGGATTGCCCATAACTACGTAAAGCTGCTCAACCCCTTTGATCCTACCAACTCAAATCTGGATACCTTGGCCCAGGGAACTGAACACCGTTGGAATGCCTGGGGAACAGAGTTCACCTCTAAACCTAACAGCTTATTTACCTTTGGCTTCACCACCCGCTACGGCGGTTACTATGCCGATGGTACACGGCTTAACATCACAACCGAGCTGGGTTATCGCTTTCAGCCCTATGTGAGTGTGGCTGTTTCCTCAAGTTATAACCATATACGCCTGCCGGAACCCTGGGCGCGTACTACGTTTTGGCTGATAGGCCCCCGTCTGGATGTGACCATGACCAATAAACTCTTTATTACTGCCTTTCTACAGTATAATGAGCAGCTTGATAACATCAACCTGAACACCCGTTTACAGTGGCGTTACCAGCCCGCTTCTGATCTCTTCCTTGTATATACGGATAATTATTTTCCAGCTCCATTTCTCGTCCGTAACCGGGCGCTGGTATTAAAACTGACCTATTGGTGGAATGTATAGGGAAATTTTTGATGAATTAAATTCAAGTGATGAACACCCACCCATTCAGACCGTATAAACAGCCTCACAGGAAGTATCATTCCCAAAAAAATTGTACTTTGTTAAACAACTATGCCCCGCAGGTATTCCCGGTGGGTGGGAGTTCCTCAACAGAGATGTATGGTATAATCTTCAAAGAATCTATAACCTTGGTAGAATGCCTATGAAAAGGTCTGTCATTAATGTCTATGTTTTGTGTCTGATTTGTTTCACCCTAACTGTTCCTAACCTTATGGCCCAGTCTGAGCAGCCTAATTACGATGAAGCTAAAGTGCCTGATTACCAGCTTCCTGACCCTTTGATGCTTTCCGGTGGAAAAACGGTAAAAGATGCCAAAACCTGGCAGCAACAGCGAAGACCGGAAATTCTGCGTCTCTTTGAAGAGCAAATGTATGGTAAGGTACCTGCTGGCACTATACAAACGCGTTTTGAAACGACAGGGGTATGGGAAAATGCTTTAGAAGGTCGTGCCACCATGAAAGAAGTGACGGCAACGTTTAGCAACGGAAGCAGCCAGCAACGGATGCGTATGCTGATGTTTATTCCTCAAGGACATTCCGGACAGGTACCCGCTTTCATTGGGTACAATTTCTATGGCAACCAAACGGTACATCCTGATCCGCGCATTCCAATCACCGATCAGTGGGTAAATAATTGTGAAGCCTGTGGCACCGAAGATCATCGTGCTACCGAGAAGTCAAGAGGTTTCAGGGTAAGCCGCTGGCCCGTTGAGCGCATCATTGACCGTGGCTATGCGCTGATCACTATTTATTATGGGGATATTGATCCGGATTTTGATGATCAGTTTCAGAATGGCATCCATCCTTTGTTTTACCAGGAAGGCCAGCAAACACCGGCTGCCAACGAATGGGGTTCTATCGCTGCCTGGGCCTGGGGATTATCCAGAGCCATGGATTACTTTGTCACAGATCCGGATATTGATGAAAAGAAAGTGGCTGTTATCGGTCATTCCCGTTTGGGAAAAGCAGCTCTGTGGGCGGGCGCACAAGACGAAAGGTTTGCCATCGTGATCTCCAATGATTCAGGCTGTGGTGGTGCTGCCTTGTCGCGTCGTCGTTTTGGAGAAACCGTCAAAGTAATCAACACCGCTTTTCCTCACTGGTTTGCGGAGAACTTTACCCAATATAATGACCGGGAGGAGGCCTTGCCGGTAGACCAGCATATGCTTCTCGCGTTGATCGCTCCAAGACCGGTATATGTAGCCAGTGCTCAGGAAGATCTGTGGGCAGATCCTTTGGGAGAGTTTTTGGGGCTAAAAAAAGCAGAACCTGTCTACCAGCTTCTGGGAGCAGAAGGATTACCCGTAGAAAAAATGCCTGCTGTAAACCGCCCTGTGATGGGGGCTGCTATGGGCTATCATATTCGGACTGGTCAGCATGATCTGACTGCCTATGATTGGGAGCACTATCTGAATTTTGCGGATCAGCACTTTTTTCCAACCCTGCAACAGCAGCCTATCCCTAGCAGATAAGGAAGCATCCTGCATGCTTAAAGTAAAGTGCTGTCTCTAACAATTTAGCTGAACAGACAGTTATCGTTTTTACTGTACTTTCTCTGAAATATTAATTAGAGTACAGTACCCGAACGATAGGCTGCTGTGTGCCATTGAATTTACATAAACGTATGAAAAACCTTTTACTCTGGTTAGTCCTCTCCGGTTTTCTGATGGCTTGTCATCCCCAAAAACAAAACAACCAAAATATAGGTAATACTGATTTACAAACCACTTCTCCTCATGCTTCCAAAATCTTAGGAACCTATTCCGGCACCCTTCCCTGTGCAGATTGCGAAGGTATCCAATATTCCCTCACCTTAGACGAAGAGGCTCAATATGAAACGTCAGTCATTTATCTGGGCAAGTCGGATAAGATTGTGACTACGCGAGGGGTATGGTCTCTACAGAATGACACGACCCTGGTGCTGGATACGGCAGGCACAGAACAAGATCAGTTTTGGGTAGGGCAGGACCAGCTGGTCATGCTGGATAAGAAAGGAGAAAGAATAGAAGGCGATTTGGCTGATCAGTATATTTTACAAAGAAGTAGCCCAGCTGAAGAAAATCCGGAAGTCTTTGACAGAAAACGGGAGGCAGGGATTGATTTTGTCGCCTTAGGCAATGAGCCTTTCTGGTCTTTGGACATAGATTTTGAGAAAGCCATGACTTTCAAAACGCCAGACAACCAGGACTCCATCGTAATAGCAATACCGGAAGCCCAAAGGGCCAAGATAAATACTACGCTGGTTTATGATACCACGACAGAAGCTGGAATATTCAAGGTGCAAATGCTAAAAGAGCCTTGTACGGACAATATGTCAGGGGCCTTGTTTGAATATACGGTAGAAATTGATCGGCAGGGAAAAACCTACACGGGATGTGGCCGCTATCTCAATCCCGCTTACCTGGTGCAAGCGCTGTGGGTGTTAGAGCGTTTCGCCGGAGATAGTGTGGAGCAGGCATCATTCAACAAAGAGTTGCCCACCCTGGAAATCAACTACGCTGAGCAAACTTTTACCGGACATACCGGCTGCAACCATATGAGCGGACAGGTAGCGATTGAAGACAAAGAAATACATTTTCAAAAGCCGGTGTTAACCAGAATGAGTTGCCCCGGTAGTTTTGAAAACAATTTTTTGATTCAACTGGAACAGGTCAACACTTACTCCGTGGAAGATAGTCTGCTGACACTGTACGTAGATGATAATACAGAAATGATATTCAGGAAAATGAATTAAACTTTATTGGTTTCTAGAATTTAACGCCCAGGTCAAGACTAAGAATATCGTTCTTGATAATCAGGCCATCAGCACTGGCATTCAGGGGTTCTTTCAGTACATTCACCAGACCCCGGCGGTAGGTCAGTCCACCAAACAACACCGTGTTATAACCAAATCGATATTCTGCGCCGGCGCCCACCAACACATTGGAGTCAAAGGCCCGAAAGTCGCTGATGTACTCAACTCTGTCGCTGATGTTGTCTTCCAGAATTTTAATATCAGCGGTTAAGCCAACCTGGAAGTAAATTCTGGTGTCGAGGGCTACCTCATTGGTAAACAGTTTCAGTGTAGCTGGTATTTCCAGGTAGTGCAGTTTGTGGGTTTCCTTGATCTCATTGGGTTCACTTCCCTGTATACCCACGCGTTTGGGAATGAAAAATAATCCAGAACTAAAAAAATAATTTTCCTGCCAGTTATAATCGCCAATCACACCGGCCAGCATCCTGCCACCCACACCGCTGGATGCAAAGTCGGCATTGGGGGCCTCATCCCTTACCCGGTTGAAAGATAAACTGGGGGAAACTTGCAAACCTATCTTGAGCTGAGAAAATGCAGGAAGTGTAAAAAGTACAAACGAAAAAATAAATAATGTTCTTTTCATACTAATGAAACGCAACTTTTATGCATGTGTTTGCAAATACTCATATAAATTCGCCGAAAATATCGTTTGTCCTATAAAATAGAATAAGCTATCAAATCGTTTACCTTTGTCTTTTGTAGCTTTATTTTGCAATTATATTCAGGTTAGAGGTAATAAGGTGTTATGCGTACATTGATATGGATGGCAGCCCTGTCATGGGTATTGTCTTCTTGTAATAATAACCGTTGCGATGGTCCCGATGTGTCTGAGATTCCCATTAATTTGCAGGTAAATCGGTTGGATGAAACGCTCTTTTCTTTAAAATCCAAAGAGGAAATTCGTCAGTTTCTCCAGCAATATCCGGTATATGCCCGGAATTTTGTTGGTATCCATAATTATCCCCATGATTCTATCGTGGTCAATGAGCTTTACCGGCTCATCCGGGATCCTCATATTGATACGTTGTATCGGGAAACCCAGCGTACCTTTGGCGATCTTACCCGTCTGAAACAGGAGTTTGAAGAGGCCTTTCGACATGTCAAATATTATTATCCTGATTTTCAGCCGCCCACCCTCTATACGGTCTTTACCGGTTTGGGTACTGTTGGGTCCGACTTGTATGTGAGCGATAGCATTATGATGGTGAGCCTGGACTTTTTTTTGGGAGATAGCGCCAGTTTCCGCCCTCAGGTGTATGATTACATTCTGAAGCGTTATAGTCCCGAATACATTGTCCCGACGGTGATCATGCTTTATTCCGGCAAATACAACCAGACCAGTGTTAAGGACGAGACACTATTGTCTGATATGGTATTCTATGGGAAAAGCTACTTTTTTACGCAGAAGATAATACCCTGTTTGCCGGACAGCATGATAGCCGGTTATTCGGAAGCGCAGGCATCTCTGGTAGAAAATAACACCAAAGTAATATGGTCTCATTTCGTAGAAAACGAGCTTTTGTTTGAAAAAAGTAACTTTATCAAACCCCGTTATGTTGACGAACGCCCTAATACGATTGAAATCAGCAATCAGGTTCCGGGCAGGATTGGTCGGTGGCTGGGCTGGAAAATTATTCAGGCCTATATGCAGAAAACAGATAGCTCTTTGCCAGCCTTGATGCAGGAAAATAACGCACAGGAAATTTTCAGACAGTCAAAGTATAAGCCTTAGCATTCTGCTTTTTAGCATTCGGATTCATCACAGCCAAAAGGCTTTCTACAAGTTTGTGCTTGTCAAACTGCCGTTCGGCCAGTTGGCGGGCATTGCTCTGATAAGTGTCCAGTAGCTGGCGGTCGTTGACAAAAGGAGCCAGTTTGACCACAAAAGTATCAGGCTGCTTTGGGTCGACGTACACTCCGCATTGATGGTCTTCGACCAACTGGCTCAGCCAGCCTTCGGTGGTGGTGATACACATTTTACCTGAAGCCAAGGCATCGAAGAACTTATTGGGGCTACTGGTTCGTAAAACAGGTTTGTCGTCAAAGCAGATATAGGCAGCATCGGTCACATTGAGCAGGGATAGCAGTCCATATTTATTCTGATAAGAAACAAAGTGGACATTGTCTAGCGCTTTTCTTTGAACAGCCTGTTCAATGTTATTTTTTTCACTGCCATCGCCAGCAATAAAAAACTGTATTTCCGGTAAAGTACGGTGACAGGCTTCTGCTGCTTGGATCATAAATTCCAGATGGTTGGCTTTGCCAATAGAGCCAAAATAACTGACTACAAACTTATTTGCCGTGTTGAATTGTGTTTCGTGGTAAGAGTTCTTTTCTGATTTTCTGAAAAAATGGCAGTCGGATAAATTGGGTAACAAAAGTATTGTTTTTGAAGGCACTATTTTCTGAATGTGCATTTCTATGCCAGGGGAAAGAGCTATGATGAGGGTGGCCTTCTCATAGATTTTTTTCTCCAGCCAATACAATATCTTTTTTAGAAAGTAATTCTTGATGACCTTCATCTGGATAGGAGCTTCAGGCCACAGGTCTCGCACTTCAAAATAATAGGGAATGCCAAAACGAAACTTAAGATACCAGGCGATCAAACCCACTGTCAAAGGAGTGGAAGTGGCAAAACAAAGGTCTACTTTTTTAAAAGCAGAGGCTTTATGACAAGCCAGTAATAAGAACTTAAAGAAAACCCATAGCCTGGCCAGGAAACCAAAAGACTGGTGGTATTTTACCGGCAGGTAGTGTACATGAATACCATCAATAAAGGCTTTTTTATAATGAGGTTCATTGTGCGCAGTTAAGAGTGTAACCCGATAGCCTGCATCAGCCATACCTTTTGCTATATAATAAGAGCGTATGGAGCCACCTTCTTCAGGTGTTTTAAAATATTGATGAATGTATAGTATATGTTGCATTTTGACTAAAAGCGACGAGTAAAAAAATGCAAAAAATGAAAGAAACGTAATTGCAAGATACAAGGATTTTAGATCAAAAACCTAAAACCCAGATGATAAAATTAACAGGCTTTTTCCATAAAAGTTGTGCGTATGAGAAAGAAAAAAATAGGACCTACCAGTGGCTGGCAAGAAGCTATCAGAAGGCTTGAGGCTAGGTAATCACGCCTACTTTTCCTGCTGTTATCTTCTTATTTTTTTACTCAAAATGATGCGACAACCAGGCAGAAAGAAGCAGCAATGCCCAAAGCTCCTGACTGTAATCAGCCTTTTGGCGGACATGAGCATGCAGCATCTTTTGTACCTGGGAAAAGGCAATGTATTGGAAAAGCAAAGCCTGAGGATTTTCTAAGGGTTGCCGTAAAAAATGAAATTTTTCTTTGCGAAGCCAGGCGCCTGTCGGCAACCCAAAGCCTTCTTTCTTTCGGCGAGTAAACAGCCTCCCTCCGTTTCTTTCCAGAAGCTGTCTGAGTATCCATTTAGGACCATGTCTTAACCGTAGCCTGGGAGAAAGTTGCGTAGCGAAATGTATCAAGGGATTATCCAGGTAAGGCATCCGCATTTCCAGGCTTTGTGCCATGCTCATCTGATCACTGAGAGTTAATATGTCATACACTAGGTAATGGTGGAGATCTTGGTCAAGCGCATATTGAAGATAGGTTTCTTCCCTGGGTTCAGGTTCAGTCAGCGGCTGGGTCACGGCTGTTGGCTCGCCAGTAGGGAAAGGCATGCTCAAACGCACAAAGTTTTGATATGTAGTGGCCGGATCTTCCGTAATGCTTTGGCTCATTTTTTTCAACAAACGAAATGATTTTCGCCAGGGATGCCGAAAGCCTGTGGGTAAGTGACGGCCCAGCTTGATCGCAGGAGAAACGTTTTTTATTAGCGCATAGTTTTTCAGATACCATTGAAAAGCCTGGTGGCGATTATATCCGGCGAACAGTTCATCTGCACCCGCCCCTGACAGCACCACGCCTACGGCTTTTTTGGCTTCTCTGGCCAGCAGAAAAGTCATCAGGGAAGCACTATCTCCTATGGGCTGGTCCGTTTTGCTCAAATATGTGTGCCAGGCCTCTTCTATCAGGGAAGGCTGTAAGGTCAGTTCGTAGTGGTACTGGCCATACATTTCAGCGGCCTTGCGGGCATAATGGTAATCTTCTGTACCAAAACTACGTTCATTGGCTTCGTTCAGGATAGAAAAAGTAGGTATTGGATGAGCACCCTGCTTTTGAATGATAGAGAGCAACAGGGTGGAGTCAACACCGCCACTCAAAAATAAACCGCAGGGCACATCAGCGCCCAGGTGCCGGAGTACAGCATCCGTCAAAAGATTTTCTGTTTCATCCAGCAGCTTGCTTTCTGACAAATGATATTGTGGAAGCGCCAAGGGGGGCTCCTTGCCCACTGTAAAAGGAACGATTGTTTTTTCCTGTAAGTCTTTCTTCTCCAGTATATGGCCAGGAAGAAGTGCCACTATATTCTTGAAGAAAGTACGGCCAGGCGTGGCATATTTATACTGTAAATAATGATCAATCTGTGCTTCATCCAGTTCTTTTTGGACCAAGCCGGAAGCCAGTATACTTCTCGTTTCGGAAGATAATATCAGATAGTGGCTGTTCTCAAAAAAATACAGCGGTTTCATGCCAGAACGGTCCCGTGCCGCCAGGAGTGTTTCTTCTTGCTGGTCATAAAAGGCAAAGGCAAACATCCCGTGCAGCTGGGGAAGAGCCTCTTTTCCTTTTCTGATGAGTAATTTGAGCAATACTTCCGTATCGGCGTGCGTGTTGAACCGTTCTCCTTCCTGGAGCAGTTGGTTCCGCAGCTCATAAAAATTATAGAGTTCTCCATTATATAGTAAGAGGTAGCGGCTACAGGGCGATACCATGGGCTGGTCAGCCACCGGAGAAGGGTCCATAATTTTCAGCCGGTTGGCCGCTAACCAGGCCTGTTGCCGATTGCCAGTGCTCTGCCGGAACCCCTGGGCATCCGGACCACGGTAGGCACAGGAAAGCATCATGGATTCAATAGGGAGGGAATTGGAAGGAGAGAGTTTTTGTCTTTTATCCAGAATCAGGTGTATACCGCACATACAAACCTCAGATTATCGTAACAGTTCGGAAAGCGGTAAAAGTTAAGCGAAAAAAATCGGTTTACCTGAAATAATCAGAATTTGCAGTGTCTTTTCTAAGAGCCGCACCAATGGGTGAAATGAGCGCTCAAAGGCATAATGGGAGGAAATACTGCCGTCTTCTCTGACAGTATTTCCTTCATTAGCGTAACAATGAATTATTTCTCCAACACAACCATTTCCTGAATCAGGTAGGTTCCCTGGCTGGTCTTGAGGTTATACACTTCCTGGGTGGTATCAAAATGGTTTTTGACGAAATAGACCTGAAACTTCTCAAAAGTCTGAGTCATAGGGTTCCAGCGGAAAAGCCGGTCACCCAATTTGAGCTGGCCTATGGCTTTCTTACCATGATCTGTCAGAACAGGATGATTGGGGGTGGCTAACAACTCCAGGGCGGGTGCCTGATACGTTCCCGCATAAGCAGCAGTCAGTACTTCTTCGGGCATCAGCATAACCTTGCTTAACGCTATCGAACGCTTCTTATGCACGGTCATACCTTCTACCTGCGTGATGATGCGCTGACCATCCTGATAAGCAGCCACGGCATCGCCTATTTTGACATCCATCATTGATTTGATGCTGCCATCATGCATGGTTACCTGAGCGGTGGCCGGAAAGCAGAAGTCGTAGTCTGAATTCGCTGGCTCCATGGCACTCATATCTGCCCCGCTACTTTTTTGTACCAGATAGGCCATTTCTTTAGAAAGTATATAGGACATTTTAAGCGCCACATCCTGTTCTTCCCGGTCGTGCTGGTGTATATCATCAAAATACATATTCCATACTTCCGCACTGGAAGCAAAATTAGGGATAACCAGATTGAAAGTCTCCTGGTTTTCTGTGTTGGTAAAAAACACCACCAGACCTAATTCCTGCATGGATTCTCGTTCCATCAGTTTGTAAAGATCCAGTCTCTTCTTGATGCCACTGTCACCAGTAATCATGTAGGGCGGTTTCATTTCATAGCGATCCAGTACATACTGGCCATCTTCGATCTTGATGTAAGTATCATTGTCCAGATCACCCACTGTTGCCTCCCGTGCAAGTTTGTATTCTTCCGGCGTAAGACCTCTGGCTTGTGGTGCATCCTGTGCCATAGCGGAGGGATAAAAAAGTGCGAAAAACAAGTAAGCAAGACAACCACGAAGAATCTGTAAATTCTTCAACAAAGTGAGATAGTTATTGAATAGCATAATACCAAATGGTTAGATTAATTGAATTTCGTGCAAATATGTGTGATAATAAGGAAATACAAAAAATAATCCATAAAAAATTCTAAAAACTTGCTTTTTAAGCAATTAATATTTCAAATAAAAACCAGTTACAGAAATAAAAATAATATTTTTTGAAATATTTTAAAAGTATGTTTTGATTATAAAAATTTTATTTTTTGATTTGGCAACTCAAACTATCCTCCAAAATTAATAATTGTATTTAATGATAATTATAGAATATTATTCTAATATTTTAACGTAAAGCCTTATAATAGTTTATAGTTATCGAGTATCACTTCTAAACTGCTTAACTTATGAGATGCAATTCTACTAAATTTCCCTTACCAGATTTTATGCGAAAATCAGGATGGGCTATTACCCTTTTCCTGGTTTTTGAACTACTGTGTGGTTCTGCTTGGGCACAAGATTATACCGTCACTGGTAAAGTAACTTCTTCTGAAGATGGTGTGGATTTGCCAGGAGTAAACGTGGTTGTCAAAGGCACTACCCAGGGAACTATCACTGATATCAATGGAGAATATTCTCTCACCGTAACACCTGATGCGAAAATACTGGTGTTTTCCTTCATCGGACTGCAAACCGAAGAAGTGGAAATTAATGATCGGTCTACCATCGATCTGCAAATGACTGCCAACGTAGAGCAACTTTCCGAAGTGGTTGTCACGGCCTTCGGTCTGGAAAGAGAAAAGAAAGCCCTCGGCTATTCCGTGCAGGGTATTGATGGTGAAGCGATCAACCAGGTTCCCACGCAGAGTGTGGTCAACAATCTCTCTGGTAGAGTAGCCGGTCTGCAGGTTGCAGGCAATAGCACACCCGGCGGAAGCCCTGAATTTGTTATTCGGGGGTTTTCATCTGTAGGGGGTAATAACCAGCCACTGATTGTGGTGGATGGGGTGCCTTTGCAACAGACTACCAACAGTACAAAAGATGATAGAGAAGACAACCAGCGGTATGGGGGTGGTCTTTCGGAAATAGACCCTAACAACATTGCAGAAATCAGTGTGCTGAAAGGTCCGAATGCGGCAGCCCTCTATGGGTCCCGTGCTGCCAATGGTGTCATCCTGGTGACTACCAAAACCGGGAAAGGTACAGAGGGAGTGGGCGTTGATGTCAACCTGAGTACCACCTTTGAGCGTCCGCTTGTGAAGCCTAGCTTTCAAAATATTTATGGTGGCGGTTCTGGCTATACCTGGTATGCCGATGGCTGGAGCGGTACGGTAGATGGCTACAAAGGGACAGCCGGTACCGACGAAAGCTGGGGGTCTCCTATGGATGGCAGATTGGTGCGTCACTGGTGGTCAGGCACAGAAACAGCACCGCTTGTGCCGGAGCCCGACAACTGGGAACAATGGTGGGAAACCGGCAAAACACTGAATGGTAGTGTTGCCATTACCGGAGGTAACGATGATGGATCCTTCCGGCTCTCTATCGGCAGATTGCAGCAGGATGGCATTGTGTATAATAACGATTACTACAGGAACAACTTTCGCCTGAGTACTTCTTATAACTTTACTGACAAGCTGACCGTCACAGCTTTGGGGGAATATATCAAATCTGGCTCAGAGAACAGAAGCTTTTTAAGCAACCAGACTTTTATATGGCATCACCGGCATATCAACTATGACCAGCTCAAAAATTATCGGCAGTATGAAGATGTACATATTCAGCCGGTAGGCAATGATGAGCCCCCCAACTGGCAGCACACCTATTTCACGAATCCATACTTCTGGGAAGAAGTGATGGTGAAGCCAAATGAAAAAGATCGTTTTCTGGGCAATATTTCTGTCAATTACGAATTTACCGATTGGCTGAATCTGATGGTAAGAACCGGTACGGATGTGTGGTCTGATACCCGGATCAGCGTAGATGCCTATGAAAGAACCCGCGGTGCATTTGCCCGCGGAGCGTATAGCGAGGAAGTGCTTCGCAGACAGGAATCTAATTCTGATCTTATCCTTTCTTTTGATAAAACTTTTGCCAATAAATACTCTGTGGTCGCACAGGCCGGTGGCGTTACCAGAGCCAATTATTATAAGCGCAACTACTCTAAAGTGGAGCAGCTGACCATAGATGGAGTATACAACCTGGGCAACAATGCCAGCCCTAACACAGACGAAAGTATGATTCAGGAGTCTGAAGTGAACAGCTTGTTCGGATCTTTACAGCTAGGCTTGAATAACTACCTGTTCCTGGATATTACAGGAAGAAATGACTGGTCCAGCACGCTGCCGACAGAGAATAACTCCTTCTTTTATCCTTCTGTCTCTTTGAGCGCCGTCATTACAGATATGCTCGATATTTCTACAGGCTTCCTTTCTTTTGCCAAACTGAGAGCAAGCTGGGCAGAAGTGGGTAATGATGCTGATCCTTATATGTTACAGCAGGTATTTGAATCCCAGGGGCTTTGGGATGGCAGTATTCCTAAGTTTGCCGAAAGCAACAAAATTGCTAATCCTGAACTGAAACCGGAAATCACAACCGGTATTGAAGTGGGTGCAGATTTAAGATTTTTCAATGGTAGGATTGGCCTGGATGTTACTTACTATGACCAATCTACCAGAGATCAGATTCTGGCAGTAGATATCTCCAGAGCTTCTGGGTATACCAGTAGGGTATTGAATGCAGGAGAAATTACTAACAAAGGGATAGAGGCTATGTTGAGCGGTACTGTTCTTCAGTTACCTGGAGGTCTTACCTGGGATGCCAGTATCAATTTCTCCAAAAACAAAAACGAAGTAGTAGAACTCGCCGATGGTCTCACTTCACTGACCCTCTGGACCGAACGAGGTGCCTCTCTGGAAGCACGGGTGGGTGAACCCTATGGTAACCTGTATGGTAACAAATTTGCCCGTACCGATGATGGACAGCTAATCTTTAGAAATGGCTATCCTTATAACATCCCTGGCCAGCACGTCATCGGTAATATTACCCCTGACTGGATCGGCGGTATTTCTAACGCAATCAGTTTCAAAGGCATTACCATCAGCGCTTTGATAGATGTCAGAAAAGGAGGAGACATTTATGATATGGGTACCAGCATAGCCCGCATCACGGGTGTACTAGATGAAACTGCCTTAGGCAGAGAAGAAGGCGTGATCGGCACCGGGGTGAAAAACATAGGAACCGATGAAAATCCTGAGTATGTCCCCAATGATGTGATCGCTTCCGCCAGAACCTTCTATGGCTACTACAGTGGGCGTCAGTTCCATGAAACGGCCGTGTTTGATGCCAGCTATGTCAAGCTAAGAGAAGCTTCTGTTACTTACAACCTTCCTCAGAAATGGTTCGCCAACAACTTCTTACAGTCTGCCAGCATTTCACTGATCGGCAGAAACCTGGCTATCTTCCATAAAAATACCACCCACATTGACCCTGAAGTCAGCAGTGCCAGCCTGGGGTACAATTATGGCCAGTTACCCAGCACCAGAAGTCTGGGCTTTGACCTTAATGTGAAATTCTAAAGCGATCTAACCATGAAATTATATATAAGTATACTGTTTTCTTTGATCCTGATCTTTGCAGGAGCCTGTACGGAGGATTTTGAGGAAATAAATTCAAATCCTAACAATCCTACCACCATCACACCCCAGTATCTGTTGCCGCAGGCTTTGCAGACTTCCATCGACAATTATTGGGGCAACAAAACCAGGAACCAACGCCTGAATTTTGACCATGCCATGTCTTGGGTAGGGTATTTTACCAGAAATATTTATGAAAATGAAGGGGATAACTACAATGTGCAACCTTCAGTAAATATTACCAACTGGGAGGTTTTCTACACCGATGCCCTGATTAACTACCAGAAGATTATAGAAATTGCAGGCCCTGAGAGTGAAAGTCCTAATGCGAACTTCGAGGGAATCGGTATTGGGATGAGAGCCTGGATCTTTACCTTGCTGACCGACGTCTGGGGTGCTATTCCTTATTCAGAGTCTTTGGAAGGTACGGCGGAAGAACCCATTTATTCACCCGCTTATGATACTCAGGAAGCCGTTTACGCCAGCGTGATAGAGGATCTTAAGATAGCCAATGAGAAACTGAGCCCTGACGGTCCGGCCATTAGCGGTGATATACTTTTTAAAGGAGATCTCTTGCTGTGGAAAAAGTTTTTTAACTCTCTAAGATTCAAGCTCCTTAATCGGCAGGCGCATAAAGTAGCTTCTTCTGCTGCCGAAATGCAGACCATGCTAGCCGATCCGGCTACCTATCCTATGATGGAAAGTAATGCGGATATCGCGCAGCTGATTTATGGGTCGTTGCCTACCCACAACCCCTGGAATGATATTTTAGTCCAGCAGGGAAGAAGTGATTGGAATATCAACAGCACTTTGGTGGATAAACTCAAAGCGCTCAACGATCCGCGTTTGGAGATATTTGCTACTCCCGGTGACCAGTCAGGAGGAGAGATTCTGGGTCATCCCAGTGGATTACCCGGCGAAATTGCCACTACCTATTTAGGATATAGCGCGATTGTCAACTTTGATGTCTTTGCGCAACTCAATTCGCCAGCGGTGCTGATGAGCTATGCGGAACTTCTTTTCACCAAAGCGGAAGCCGCCCTGGAAGGGGATATCGCAGGAGATGCACAAGCTTTTTTTGAAGCAGGGATTGAAGCTTCTTTCGCTCAATACGGTCTGGCAACCCCCGACGGCTATATTGCTCAGTTGGGAGCGGCTACGAAAGAAAATATCATGACACAGAAATGGGTTGCTTTGTTTGGTCAGGGCATTGAAGCATGGACAGAACTCAGAAGAACCGGATACCCTGTTATGCCTGCGGCAGATTCCAGGGCGCAGTTTCAGAATGAGGGTGTGCTGCCTACCCGTTTGGTGTATCCTTCTACCGAATATTCTCTCAACGCGAGTAACGTAGAGGCAGGGGCCTCTTTGAATGGCGGACCTGATGACATGAAGACGCCCCTCTGGTGGGTAGAATAACGGGCTGCTGATTTTTCTTCCGATTCCTAAAATATCAATTAAAAAAAAGCAATGATGAAAAAGATATCTTTCTATAAAAAATGCCTTATTCTTCCGCTCATGGTGCTGTGGTTTGGTTGTGAAGAAGTGGATGATCTGGCTATCCACCGGGTAGCCGCCCCGCTCCTGGTAGAGATACAATCTATAGATAATGGACAAACCGATGTGCTAACGCTTCAGGCCAGTTTCTATGAACTGGACAAGAGCGGTATTTTAGACGAGCAAGTAGGGATTGACTCCATTGCCGTCGCTGATTTGGCTATTGAGGTCTATGTGAATGGATCCACTTTGGTAGGCAACTACACAACAGACAGTAATGGGCAGATCATGCTCGAGAAAACAGCGGCTGAATTAAGTTCTTCCGGTGTACTGGAGTGGGTAGGTACTTATCAGGAAGTCCCCTTTAGAAAATCGTACAATTATTCTTTTGGCGAGTAAAAGGCAAACATACCCTTTGGATTTGGCAGAGGGTAAAGACAGAAAACTACCATAGTAAAATATAAAGATGCAGAAATTTTGGATAGCATCGGTTAAGTAGACTTTTTATGAGAGTCTCAGTGGGAAACGGACATCAATATTTGGTGTCCTTTTCTGTGCTTCTGCCAGCAACAACTCAGTAATCCTTTTATCCCTGTAATTCTGTGGAATCGCTTTCTTGCCAAAAGCTTTTTTGTAAGGTAAAATGCGTCAAAATATTAATTTTTATATTTATCTTTAATTAAAATTTTATTTTGCATTTTTCGTTATCATCATTTAATATTGCCCTGTGAATAAATAATAATTAAAATCTTATTTTGTCGCAGATTGGTGATGGAAACGGCTTCTCTAAACAAGAAACCCTGCGACATCAGAGAGGCTCTTTATCTTCTAACAGATAACTTTTTTTATGGGAAACATAACACGCAGAACATTTCTTCATCGCTTTTCAGTATTGGCTGGCAGCAGTTATCCTGCGATGATGGCTCTTGGCTTGATGAAGAAAGCGTCTGCCCATCCCTTCCAGTTGCAGGGAAGTGGTCAGGATACCCGTGTGATTATTGTAGGAGGCGGTTTAGCAGGACTGACAGCTGCTTACGAACTGAAAAAGTTAGGCTACCACTGCACCATCCTGGAAGCCAGAAACCGTCCGGGTGGCAGAGTCTGGACGGTGAGGGGAGGAACCGAAGAAACGGAAGTGGGAGGTGAAACCCAACAGTGTGCTTTTGATCAGGGACAATACCTGAATGCCGGTGCTGCCCGTATTCCGCATCATCATGAAATCTCCTTACAGTATTGTCGTGAATTGGGCGTACCCCTGGAAATCTTCAACAATGTGAATGAGAATGCCTATCTGTATACTGAAGGCAACGGCCCTCTTTCCAATAAGCCTGTTCGCATCAAAGAAATTTCCCACGATATGCGTGGGTATATGTGTGAGTTTGTAGAAAAGGCTATCCACCAGGATGCGCTGGACTTACCCCTGACCCAGGAAGACAAAGAAAAACTGATAGAATATTTCAGGGTAGAAGGGGGATTGAATCCGGATCTGCTATACAAAGGCAGCGATCGCCGTGGCTATCAGGTGGCTCCCGGAGCGGGCGACCAGCCCGGCGAATATGCAGACCCCCATAGGTTTATGGATATGCTGCACTCCGGCTTCATGGACCCTGCCATGTCAAACCTGCCGGTGTATACGCTGGATCTACAGATGACCCTTTTCCAGCCGGTTGGCGGTATGGACAAGATTCCTTTTGCGTTGGCTGCCAAGGTGCAGGATGTGATAGAATACGGTGCCCTTGTGCAGGAAATCATGAAAACGGAAGAGGGAGCCAGGGTAGTCTACAAGAATAAGGAGGGCGAGATGAAAGAGATCAGTGGAGCCTACTGTATTTGCACCCTGCCTTTGCCCGTACTCTCGCAGGTGAAGTCTAACCTGTCTTCCAACATTCAAAGAGCCAGCGACTTTGTGGAATACAAAAAGGCCTGCAAAGTAGGACTGCAATTCAAAAGAAGGTTCTGGGAAGAAGATGACGGTATCTATGGAGGCATCTCCCGTACCAGCCAGGATATTACCCAGATCATGTATCCGAACTATGATTACCTGGGACAAAAAGGTATTGTGAAAGGCTTATACAATTTCAGTGAGAAAGCGCTAGCTACCGGCAATTTATCACTCAAAGCCAGAGAAGAACAGGCCCTGGATCAGGGGAGCAAGATTCATCCCCAGTATCAAAAAGAGTTTGATAACGCTTTCTCTCTGGCCTGGCATAAGATTCCTCATTCACTGGGCGGATGGGCGGAATATACAGAAGCCACACGGCAGCGGTTTTACCCTGACCTCATTCAACCGGATGGCAATGTGTATCTGGCAGGGGAACATACCTCTTATCATACGGCCTGGATGGCCGGGGCTTTTCAGTCGGCCCGGAGAACAGTAGCCCAGATTCATGCCCGGGTGACGGAAGGGGCCGTACAATATCAATCGAATGAATAACAATAAATGATATGATTTCTAAACCTAACAATATGCCTACACACATGAACAGAAGAAACTGGCTCAAATCCGGCGCCATGATGGCCGGTGGCTTTATGGTGGCTCCCAATTTGCAGTGGAACCTGACGAATACAGCCAACCAGATAGCGGCCAGGCTCTACGGCCTGCCTGCCGACGAAGAAGCCAGGCTGATTCTGGAGCGCCCGGCTTTAAAAGCTCGCCTTTTGGCAAATGAAAATCCTTTCGGTCCTTCTAAAAAAGCAAAAGAAGCCCTGATCAGCGAAATCGATAAAGGATATTTGTACGGGTTTGAGAAATCGCTGGAATTTGCCAAACTGCTGGCCGATAAATACAAGCTCACTGAGTTTGGAGAAAGATCCTGGGGTCCTGCCCGGCCTACCCAGCTGATGTTAGGGGCCGGCTCTACCGAACTGTTATTAGCTGCTTCCGTCGCTTTCGGTCAGAATGAGCAGCGTATCCTCTCCGCTGATCCTACGTATATGTCGCTGATCCGCTCCGGACAGAATGTAGGGGCAGAGTGGGATTCGGTGCCGCTTACCAAAGATTATGTGCATGACCTGAACCGACTGTCCGATTCGCTCACCGATCAGCACAGTCTGGTCTATATCTGCAACCCTAACAACCCGACGGGCACTTCAGTCAATCCGGATGAGATGAGAGCCTTCTGCAAAGAGGTCTCCAAGAAGAAACCCATCTTCATTGATGAAGCATATATCGATTATACACCCGATCCCGACAAGTATTCTATGGCTGATCTGGTGACCGAGGGGTACAATGTCATTGTGACCCGTACTTTCTCCAAAATGCATGCTTTCGCCGGGCTGAGAATCGGGTATACACTGGCCCAGGCCGATGTGATCACGGAAATGAGTAAGTATAGTAACGGCAATGGTAATATTGCCTGCACCTCTATGGCCGCGGCCATTGCTTCTTATCTGGATACGGAGTATCACCAGTATGCCAGAGAGATGAACCAAAAATCTAAAGAGTTTTTATATAAAACGTTGGAAGACGCTGGCTACGAATACCTTCCTTCCGACACCAACTTTGTATTGTTCCCCGTGAGGATAGAGAGCAGCCGCTTCGCTCAGGAGATGATGAAGCGTGGCGTAGGCGTCAGAAGCTGGAGCTTCGACAACAAAGAATGGTGCCGGGTGAGTATCGGAACGATGGAAGAAATGGAGTATTTCGCCGAAGCGTTCAACCAAATTTCATAACTCAACAGAACCCCATACATTTTCTTCATATCAGTCTACCTTTCTGATTCTGGAAAACCCTTCTGCCCTTGTGTGGAAGGGTTTTTTCTTATTATGTGCTGAAAGAGTATGAAAAATACTGCTTAGGCTTTAGTGAAATGAATATAAATTTAGAATTAAAGGAGCGTGAGCTTGGGCAAAATCGTGGAGGGTGTGGAGGCTATGTGGGAGGAATGATATTTTGCCTAAGAGTTTTGGCGGTCCGCCGCGCGGATACTTTTCATCGATCGCCGGGCGACCCCGTGGAAAAGTATCAAAGCAATTAGAAAACAGGCTCTCTTATCTTTCCTGATTTGCTCTAAATCAACACGTTAAAATAAAGCTGCGTACTATTATTTACTATCTGTCTCGGTAAGGGATATCAAAATGACCTTTATAGTTGCGCTAATACATATAATTTCTTCATCTATCATGTTCATTATGAGAATGCCGCCGGAAACAGGTCGTGGCAACCCATCCGAAAGAGAATTCCTGAAGAAAACACACCGGTCAATGGGTCAGCAAGCGTTTTCCAGGCAGAAATGCCTGTAAGCAGTACGTCTCAAAGAGGTTGCCTTACGCCAGACGTATTAAACGCCTGTGCGCTTTCCTGTGAAGGAGGTATCATAAGTAAGCAGTATATGGATAAGAGCAGTCATGCCTGCGAAAGCAGGAATCCCTGGGTTGCTGCACTGAATCAAAAGATTTCCGCTGGCACAGGAATGACGTGCCCATCCCCTATTAGCTTTATTGTATCATCAATCAACGATGTGGCTCAGCGACTCACCCTTCCCTGTATACTAAGCATATCGGGGAGTAACCCTGTCCCAATACAAATGTCAGTGACTTATAATGACCATGTCTTATTTCGGCAGGGCAAAAGCAACGTAAGCATCCCCCCGCTCATCGGTATTCTTTCCGCCTCCGGCAGCGATGACCACATACTGCCGCCCCTCTACTTCATACGTGCAGGGGGTCGCCATACCAGCCGCAGGCAAGCGGAATTTCCAGAGTTCTTCTCCCGTTTCTTTGTCGAACGCCCGGAAATAGCTGTCTTTGGTGGCTCCGATAAAAATCAGGCCACCTGCCGTGACTACCGGACCGCCATAGTTTTCCGTACCGGTCTTGGGAATGCCTCTTTCGGTGAGTTCTTCATATTCTCCCAGTGGTACCTGCCAGGCAATCTCTCCTTTGTTGAGATCAATGGCATTGAGCGTGCCCCAGGGTGGTTTGACACCGGGGTAACCTTCTGAATCAGCGAAACGGGTGTATCCTGCAAAGCTATAGCGCAACGACTGCTCACTGGTGGATTCCAGGGCTTCCTCGTCTACCCCAGAGGCTCCTTCCTTGTCTAGCAGAAAGGCAGAGACAGCCTTGATCTGTCCTTCGGAAAGAAAAGCAAAAGAAGGCATAGCTCCCAAACCCTCGCGGATGCGTTCATGGACTTCCGTTTCTTTCATCCGCTGTTCCAGGTCTACCAGAGCTGGGGCATTACCATGAAAGCTGGAACCCTGTAAGTCTGCTCCGTGGCACACGCTGCAATTAGACTGATAGACATTTTTTCCCAAAGCCAGCAGATCGCCCTCCGGCACTTCCTCTACTTCCTCCATGGCCAGCATCCAGGCATCCTCATTGGCATTCACATACAGCATGTTGGAGAAAGGGTCATAGCCAGCGCCGCCCCATTCGCCTCCGCCATCCAGGCCGGGAAAGATAATACTGCCCTCCAGGCTGGGAGGAATGAACTGTCCTGCGCCACTAGACTTCCGGAAGACAGCCAGCAGCGAGTCCTTATCTTCAGAGTAAGGGTTGATATCCTCCTCTGTGAGCTGCTGACGGGCAAAAGGAGGGGGCTTCAGCGGAAGCGGCTGGGTAGGCCAGGTTTCTTCTCCAATCAGATCCGATTTCGGATAGGGTTTTTCTTCTATAGGAAACAACGACTCACCCGTTTCCCGGTTGAATACGTAGACAAACCCTGATTTGGTAATCTGTGCCACGGCATCTACCGGTTTTCCTTCGTGCTCCACGGTAACCAGTGTAGGAGGCGTAGGTAAGTCGCGGTCCCAGATGTCATGATGCACCGTCTGATAATGCCAGAGGCGTTCGCCCGTTTCCGCGTTCAAGGCCAGCAGGCAGTTGGCAAATAAGTTGGCACCCTTACGGTTCCCGCCGTAAAAGTCAAAAGAAGCCGAGCCAGTAGGTACAAAAACAATCCCGCGGTCCTCATCCAGCGTCATGCCGCTCCAGTTGTTAGCCCCTCCGATAAACTGGTAGGCGGTGGTATCTTCCCAGGTATCGTAGCCGAATTCTCCGGGATGCGGTATGGTATGAAAGATCCATACCTGTTCTCCGTTGCGCACATCGAAGGCCCGGATATGGCCGGGAGCGGCCGGGTGTCCTTCAGAGTTGATGGCTCCCATAATGATCAGATTCTTATAGATTGTGCCGGGCGCAAGGTAGCTGTATGCTAATCCTTTTATATCACGGCCTAGGCCCTGGGTAAGGTCTACCTTGCCCTGCTCTCCGAAGTCAGCAACGGGTTTACCCGTCTTGGCATCCAGGGCATACAGGTAGCCTTTGGCTGTAAACAGGATTCTTTGCTGGTCGGCCTCTTCCCAGTAGGCCAGTCCACGGGTAAAGCTTTTGTCATCGGTGCCGGCAAAAGGATCAAACTTCCACAGCTCCTGCCCTGTGGCCGCATTCAGGGCAAACACTTTGAGTTTCGGAGAGGAAGCATACATGATATTGTCGATCACCAGCGGATTGCACTGTATATAGCTTTCCGGATCGGCATCGCCGGCATTGTATACCCAGGCAACTTCCAATTCATTCACGTTTTCTTTGTTGATCTGGTCCAAAGAGGAGAAATGGGTTCTGCCCGGATCCCCCATATAAGAGCTCCATTCACGAAACTGCTGAGGATAATCGGTTTCTTCCGGCAGGGTTCTCTCAGACTGGCAGGCATACAGCCCGAAGATGAGGGGCAGTACAGTCAGCAGGAAGGAAGGGTATTTTCCAGAAAAAGGAACTAACAGTAAGATGAATTTTGGGGTATTGTGTTTCATAAAGGTTGTTGCGAAGTTCTGATATAATTTGACACAGACATGATTCAAGAAATCGGAGTAAAAGATAAGCTTAATACCTGATATAAAACAATAGGAGGGAATAGTATAATCAGGCAGATGGTAAAATGAAAGGTTGGTTGTGATGCCAGCTACAGTTATTCCCAGAGGCACACCCTGCTAAAGAAAAGCATCTTAAAAGTAAAATTATTTATAATTATTCTAAATAAATTTTGCTGCCAAGGTGGTGCGGCTTATCTTTGGCGCAGTTTGTAACGATTCTAAATAAACTGCTACTCATGAGATTACCCTTACCGATTTTCTTTTCCTTTCTATTTCTTTTCGAAAGTGTTTTCGCACAGGATCACAGCACCCTTCAGGGTACGGTAGAAGATGAAGCCGGCTCACCCGCCGCGTATCTGACGGTGATGCTGGAAGGGTCTGTGCTTGGTACTACCACCGATGAGGAAGGGAAGTTTACCCTTTCCGCTGTTAAACCGGGTAAGTATACCCTGCGCTTGAGCGGGGTAGGATATGCCACACTTCAGGAACCTGTGACACTAAGCGCCGGCGAATCTCTTACCCTGAACTTTACGGTACAAAACGCGACCAGCATTCTGAACAGTGTCATCGTATCGGCCAGCCGGAGTGTGGAGGCACTGGATGAAACCCCTTCTGCTGTGCATGTGGTAGATAGCCGGGATATTGAAAACCAGATGAAGATCAACACCAATATTTCTCAGGTTTTGGCGGCTCAGGTACCTGGTTTGGGGTTGAATACCAATACAACAAGCAATACCGGACAAACCCTGAGAGGCAGAAACGTGCTGGTGATGATAGACGGTATTCCGCAATCCACTCCTCTCCGTGCCGGTGGCCGCGACATCCGCACCATTGATCCGGAGGTGATCGATCGGATTGAAGTAGTGAAAGGCGCTACCGCTATCTATGGCAATGGGGCCGATGGCGGGCTGATCAATTACATTACCAAGAGCCCCCGGGGCCTGAAGCCTTTCAGCGCCTATACTTCCCTGGCCAATACAGGCATGCTGGCGCATAGCAAGCAGACTTTTGGTGGCAGGCTGACGCAGCAGTTCTCCGGAAAAGTCAATGCCCTGGATTACCTGGTGAGTGGTACCTATGAAAGAACCGGCGTCTATAAAGATGCGGAAGGGCTGGTACTTTCTCCCGTGTACGGTCTGGGCGAGACAGATATTTACAATGCCTTTGTGAAAGCAGGATATGACCTGAGTTCAGACCACCGGGTAGAGGTGATGTACAACTACTTTGGCAGCCAGCAGGCTTCTGACTATGTAGAGCAGGTGGGCAAATTTCTGGAAACACCCACCATTGGCGTGGAGGGAGATCGCCAGGGTGCCGATGAAGGAACTAAATTCAATCACAATGTACAGCTCAGGTATTTTGGTAAAAATATATTCGGGCAGACCGGTATCGATGCCAGTGTGTATACGCAACAGTTCCAGACCGTATACGGTTACAGTGCTTTCTTTGAGAATGGAGGACAATCCACCATCCTTTCTAATAAAAAAGGAGCACGTTTGAGCCTGAACACCCCTTTTATGGTGAATGAGGAGTGGAGTGGAAACATTGTGTATGGTGTGGATTATCTGAATGACATCACCTCCCAGCCGCTGGTGGATGGTCGTACCTGGGTACCGGAAATTAACATGCGCAATGCGGCGCCGTATGCCCAGCTTCAGATGAATTTACCCCGCCAGCTGATCTTCAAAGCTGGCTACCGCTTTGATAATGTATCTATTGATGTACCGGATTTCACCCAGTTGCGGGATGCCCAGGGCAATGGAGGACAGTTTGTAGGGGGCGGTAACATTAAATTCAGCGCCTCTACTGTCAATGTCGGTTTACGTTATGCGGCGATAGAAACCTTCAAACCATTTGTCAGCTTTTCACAGGGCTTCTCCATTATAGATGTAGGACGATATGTGAGGGCTGCTACCGAAGACGATATTGCCAAGATGGATATTGAGCCGGTAATTGTCAATAGCTATGAGGCAGGCTTTCACAGCAAGCTAGGCATGGTTTCTTTCAGTGGGGCTTACTTCCTGAGTAAGTCGGAACTGGGTGCTAACCTGATAGCCAATGCCGACAATTCAAGGTTTGAAATACAGCGCGCTCCGGAAAGAGTCCGGGGCTTTGAGGCGGTGGTGGATGTCTTTTTCTCCCCCAAGATTCAATGGGGTGCCAGTGCTGCCTACAGCGAAGGCAAAGTAGATCTGGACGATAATGGTGACTTCGACAGCGAAGGGGATGCCTACCTGACCGGCATACGGATTCCCCCTGCCAAAATCACTTCCTACCTCCAGGTAAAACCCATCGAGAAGCTATCCCTTCATTTGCAGTGGATTTACTCTGGCGAGAGAAAGCATTTTGAGCCCAGAGAAGAAGGCACCTATGCTTTTGGGGAAGGGCCGGTGAGTTCTTTCAACGTATGGAACCTGAGTGGGTCTTACCAACTGACGGATAAGATCGCTGCCAACCTGGGGATAGAGAACCTCTTAAACAATACCTACTATTTACCGGTGGCTTACTGGTATGGCCGGGATACGGACTTCATACGCGCCAATGGCGCACGGTATCAACTTGGCGTATCAGTACGATGGTAAAGGGCAAAAGGAAAATAAAGAAAACTTTTGCGATCCATCATTGGTGCGGGTTGCTGGCTGGTGTGTTTCTACTGCTCATCAGCCTTACCGGTGCCATACTGGTTTTTGATGATGACATAGACAGCACTTTGTTTGCAAAGCATAAAAGGTTAGCTGTGCCGGCCACGCATCTTACCTTTGACGCCTCTTTTGAAAAGATCAGAGCCGCCTATCCGGGTTGGGAAATCAGGATTCCGGAGCTGCCGGCCACCCTGCACGAAAATATTTTATATGAGCTGCGGCAGGGAAAATTAAGAAAATGGCTCTTTGTCCATCCTGCTACCGGGGAGGTGCAATCGCAGGTGGAAAGGGCAGACTTACGCTTTACCTACATCCTGCTGAACATCCATTACAATCTTTTTTCCGGTACGCCGGGAAAGGTAGTGGTTCTGTTGGTAGGCATTGCTTTTTTGATCTCTTTGGTAACAGGAATCATCCTATACAGAAAGTCTATCGGCAAAGTGTTGCTGTTCCGCCAGAAGATTTCCTTCCGTACACCACGGATCATGTTCTCCAGCCTGCATCGTGTTCTGGGCGTTTGGGGGTTGCTCTTCAACCTGCTGATGTGCCTTTCAGGGTTGTTCCTTTCCTACCTGGTTGTCAACAATGCGATCAAGCCAAAAAATAAATCTATAGCAGTACCGGCCCTGACTTACTCTGTGGATGAGGCCATGGCGAAAGCCCGGGCTGCTTATCCGGATTTTACCATCACCTACCTGCGGTTTCCTGTCAATGCGGAAGGAAGTCTGCAATTGCTGGGGCGTTTGCAGGAGGATCCACTGTATTATGGAAAGTATTACAGTGGCCTTTCTGTCGGTGAAAAAGGAGAGATAGCAAAAGCCCTCTTTTTAAGAGACAGTCCCTGGTATGTCCGTATGTTCAGGGTGTTACAGCCTCTGCATTTCGGAGACTATGCCGGCCTCTGGGTGAAAATAATCTATAGTGTAGGCGCCATACTTCCCGCGCTCCTCTCCATCACCGGATTTCTGCTTTGGCGCAGCCGGTCACAGGTAAAGCCTACAGTCAGGAGAAATGTGCGCCTGCAAGAGGCCATATCCTGAAATAGGATCATCTATCTTTAAAACTGAACATGATTCTGTTATATTTGGCAGGTATTAAAAGGCCATGTTCGTTTAAAGAACCTACAGACGATGAGAAACTACTCTATTTTCAAAAGCGGATTCATTTTTTTTATGCTGTTTGTGGCTGGCGGAGCCGCTGTCTTTGCCCAGGAAGGAAGCCAGTGGGAGGAGGCTATTCAGCAATTTGAGGCAAAGGATAAGACTTCTCCGCCTCCTGAAGAAGGCATTCTGTTTGTGGGTAGCTCTTCTTTTGCCATGTGGAAAGATCTGGAAGAAAGATTTCCGGATAAAAAAGTATTCAACCGGGGTTTTGGAGGCTCTCAGATGACTGATGTGATCCAGTATGCCCAGCGGGTTATCATTGCCTATCAACCGGCGCAGGTCGTAGTCTATGAAGGCGATAATGATATTGCTTCGGGCAAATCACCCGGTACAGTCTTGCGGGACGCCAAGACACTGGTGCAAATTATAGAAGATACCTTGCCGGATACCCAGATTTCTTTTATCTCTGTGAAGCCCAGTCTGGCCCGCTGGAACCTGCGGAAAAAATATGAGCGGGCCAACCGTAAGCTGGAAAAATACGCACGGAAAAAGGATAAGGTGGAATTTATAGATGTGTGGGACCCTATGTTGAATGAAGCAGGTGAGCCGATCGCTGATATTTTTCTGGAAGATGGCCTGCATATGAATAAAAAGGGTTACGACATCTGGACAGAGCAGATTGAGCCACATTTGAAATAAGTGTAACACTTAGGATAAGAAGCGTCAGGGCTAGCGACACCTTTTTCCTGTCGCATCGGCTCGTCTGACAAACTTTGGGGAGGTTCCTGATACACAACACAACCAAAACATCATACCCGATGAAAGTACGTGGCATGGTAAGGATATTCATCATTATCTCTCTTTTTTTAGGGGTGATGCAGCGCATGCAGGCACAAAACCAACCGGTAGCAGAAAAACAACCTTACAATATTTTATTCATTGCGGTAGATGATCTGAGGCGGGAACTGGGTTGTTATGGCCAGCGGGTTCATTCCCCTCATATTGACAGGCTGGCAGCCCAGGGTTTGTTGTTCACCCAGGCTTATTGCCAGGAAGTCCTTTGTGCTTCTTTCCGCAGCAGTCTAAAGCAGTGATGCCAGAAAGAACGCTATATCACTGATTCAGAGTTACCACTATTTGTTGATGTTAATAGATAAAGACAGTCTATGCTCTTGCTACGAAACGCGAATATTATTTACCTGTTGCTTTTGTTCTTCAGTTGCCAGCCATCTCCCGAATCTATACCGCTTTCTCAGGTATCAGTAGCGGAAGAACTCCTGGTAGATAGCGTCTGGGCAGGGCATCCGGTAGGCTTTGCCTTGTTGACCCAACCTCCTCATCAGTTTGTTGCCTACTACAACCAGGATCGTCAGATGGTTGTGGCGCATCGGAAGCTCGATCAGGACCGTTGGCAGTACCAGCCACTGCCTGAAAAAATAGGCTGGGATTCGCATAACTACATCCGCATGGCTTTAGATGCTGAAGGACATTTGCATCTTTCCGGCAACATGCATGTGGATACGCTGAACTATTACCGTACCGAAAAGCCCTATGATATCAGCACTTTTCAGCAGGTTTCGGAAATGATAGGCAAAGACGAAACCCGGATGACCTATCCGGAATTCTTCTACCATCCTGAAGGACATTTAGTATTTACCTACCGGGATGGGGGCAGTGGTCAGGGCAACCAGATTTATAACCTGTACGATGTCACAAAAAAAACATGGCAACGGCTGCTGGATACCCAACTGGTAGATGGGGGAGGTGCCATGAATGCCTATCTGCATGGTCCGGTATTAGGGCCTGATGGCTATTATCATCTGATCTGGGTGTGGCGTGATACACCGGATGCAGCCACCAATCATGACCTGAGCTATGCCAAGAGTAAAGATCTGGTTCACTGGCAGCAGAGCGACGGTACATCCCAGCCCTTACCGATCACTTATGACAATGCAGAGGTAATCGATCCGGTACCTGCTCATGGAGGTATGATCAACGGCAATACAGTCATAGGATTTGACCAGCAACAACGCCTGGTCGTTACCTACCATAAATATGATAGTGCAGGCTATACCCAGATTTACAATGCCCGTCTGGAAGAAGCGGGCTGGGTCATATATCAGGCAACTGACTGGAATTTCCGATGGGAGTTTGGAGGATACGGGTCCATTGTGGCGGCGGTAGGTGTTAGTCCGGTGCGGGTAGATGCCAACGGACAACTTATTCAGGAATTTTATAGCGACTCTCTGGGTAACAGCCGCTTTATCCTGGACGAGCAAACCCTGTCGCAACAGGAGGAGATTCCTTTGCCGCTGAAAGCACCTGCTGCTTTAGACACGGTATTATCTGATTTCCCAGGGATGCAGGTACACTGGCTGACAGAAAACAAACATGTTGTCCAGGATAGTAGCTGGTATATACTCCGATGGGAAACGCTGGGCAGAAACCGGGATCAGGCCCGTAGCGGACCGCTGCCGTCTCCCAGCCCGTTAAAAATTTTTCGTATCACGAAATAAGAGGAGCGAATACAGGGACAACTCTCCAGGCGGGACTAGTCCAAAGGGGGCATCCAAGCAGGGAAAGTGCCTTGGTTGTATTGCGAAATATTTTTATCTCTCTATATTAGTAAAGGCTTGATTTGTGTTCCTTTTCCTCTCTATCTTTCGTAAGCATATCCCGACAAAAAAATGGACCAAAAGGTAGCCCTGATTACCGGTGCCAACCGGGGGATTGGTTTTGAGACAGCCCGGCAACTGTCTGAAGCAGGATTCCAGGTGATTCTGACAGCCAGGGATGCTCGGAAAGGGCAGGAAGCTGCCCAGAAGCTTCAAGCAGATTTTAAGGCACTGGATGTGGCTTCTTTAAAAAGTATTCAGCAACTGGCTGCCGCTCTGAAAGAGGATAAAATAAGGTTAGAGGTGCTGATCCACAATGCTGGCATCTTGTTGCATGAGCATACGGCTCTCCTGGCGGTAGAGCCAGAAGCTGTAGAACAAACCATGCATACCAATGCTTTGGGCCCTTTGTATCTGACCCAGGCGTTGCAGGATTCTTTACAGCCTCAGGCACAGGTGGTAATGGTTTCCAGTGGTGCTGGTGAAATGTGCGGAGATTATAGTGCTTATGCGCCTTTATACAGTGCTTCCAAAACCTTACTCAACGCCCTCACCCGGCATCTGGCCGATGCTTTCCAAGGTAGAAATATCTACGTGAATGCCATTTGTCCGGGATGGGTCAGAACGGATATGGGGGGACGGCAGGCTTCCCGGAGTGTGGAAAAAGGTGCTGAAACCATTGTCTGGTTAGCACAGGGAGGGGCTGGTAAGAAAACCGGTTGTTTCTTCAGAGATAAGCGTGAAATACATTGGTAACAATTTGTAATGCCAAAACAATAACCATTTAAATATATATGTAGGTTAAGCTTTGCTTATTTGAAGCAGCTCTTAAGCTTAGAAAAGATGAAGAGGGATTAAAAGTTTCTACAACGATAACAAGCATTGATAAAAAAGTTGTTGCTGAAATTAAAGATAACAGGTGAGAAATCAATCCAAATAATTATTTCAAAAGGAATATATGATGCAAATGGTTTAGAAGTGATAGATAAATATGAAATTCCCATGTTACAAATTGATTTAATAAATAGCAACGAATTGTTTATGGGTGGAATCTTCTATTCAAATGATGGAGTTTCGGTTCATGGCAAAAATAAAGGCTCAGTTTTTAATGGGAGTTTAACAGATGAAGTTGTTTCTTTTGCTAAGGAAGTTGAATTAATGTTTGAATATCCCGCAGAAGACAATCTAGGAAAAAGGAGGAAGTAAAATTTACAAAATAATATCATTAGATATGTTTTTTGGGGCGTTAGGTCGAAAATCCAGCGAGCGTGCGGAGGGAGGTGGATGGTAGCTTTCGGATTTTCTAAACTTTTTTGGTTACTTTTTGTGGCAATGACAAAAAGTAACATAATAAAAATGCTCAATGAACTGATTAGCTTACACATAGACTGTCCTACAAGCCATGATACTACACAGCGTAACATACAGACAGCAACTACTATTTTTTCTGGTCTTCTGCTGCACTTGCCTTCTATTGAACAGTTGCGGGGAAGACACCTGTAATGAGAAATACGGAGATACTTTTCTAGCCATAGAAGCAGATACTGTTTTTAAAGATGCTGCACAAAGCGTTCAGATTTCTCTTGATACTGAGGTATTGGCCGTCTTGCCGGAAAGTTATTTCTCAGCCTTTGATGTAGTAGAGCGTACCAAAGATCTATATGGTAAAGATTGGAATAATTCGTGGCAATTGATAGATACCCTCATCGTCAACACAGAAAGCATAACCTTGACACTCAAAAGTGAAGCGGTTCCTGCCAAAAACGAGGTGTTACCCTTAGGCATCCATCTGGGGTTCCCCGACAGAAGGGAATATATTGACTGCGATCACCCCGGCAGCAATGATGGTTATTTTCTGGATATCTACCTAGACCTGGAAAACATAGATGACCAAACCTTCCGCCTGCGCAATTTTTCATGGGATGAAATCTTAAACCGGGGCGGTCATTGATGATATGATAGAAACTACTTTGGCAATTTTCTGTCTTCCTGGATTCAGTGCAAGAAAATGAAATCTATGTGTCTATAGCTTAAAGTATTTTTCCAGCCTATACGTCTTCTGAATAAATGGAAGACCCAATATATTCACTGATGGCTGATCAACCCAGGCAAAAGATTGTTCAGATAGTCAAAGACTACGGCAACCGTCTTTTTCGCTTCATCCGTGGCAGGGTAAAATCGGATGAAGATGCAGAAGACATTTTGCAGGAAGTCTGGTATCAGCTGAACAATGCGCTTAATGTGGGTGAAATTGAGCAGGTGAGTGGTTGGCTCTTCCGGGTTGCCAGAAATAAAATCATTGACAAACGCCGGAAAAAAAAGCCGGATTCCCTGGAAGATTTTAGCTTTGTCGATGAAGAAGGGGAAACGCTTTTTAAAGATTTCTTGCTGGCAGATGATACCAACCCCGAGACAGCGTTATTAAGAGAACTTTTCTGGCAGGAGCTGTTTGTCGCCCTGGAAACACTGCCTGAAAATCAGCGCCAGGTATTTGTCTGGAACGAACTGGAAGATATGACTTTGCAGCAAATTGCTGATAAAACAGGAGAGAAGCTGAAAACTATCATTTCCAGGAAAGGCTATGCTGTAAAACATTTGCGACAGCGTTTAGATACTTTTTACAAAGAATTTTTATCATATTAATTCAGAAAATATGGTTAACCGTCATAACAAATCCGGTATGAAGAACAGAAGGTTTTTCTTTTTCCTGATGATCCCTGTGCTCTTCTGTATCCTGGCGGGTGTGGTGATGCTGCTATGGAACGCCATACTGCCTGATGTATTGCAGGTAAGGGCCCTTACCTACTGGCAGGCATTCGGATTGCTGATCCTCTCCAGAATCTTGCTGGGAGGCTTCCGGTTTGGAGGAAAAAAAGGAGGAACTCCTTATGGCGGACCGCCCCGCCACATCCGCGAGAGATGGATGCGGATGAGCGAAGAAGAGAAATCAAAATTCAAAGAGGCCTGGCGAAAGCGATGTGAAGAAAAAAAATCCTGAAAATCTGCCCTCTCTGTATGAACCCGGCCACTTTACTGCTGACCGGGTTTTTTTTATAAAAAAATATAGGAGTGCTTAAAGTAATTTTTTCTCTCGTCCGTCTACCTCATTGTACACCTATTATTAACCGTAAAATAATTTAACCATGTATATTCATCCATTCAAACCGATTCTGATAGGCATCGCCGCTGGCGTTATCTTGTTTATCCTGCCTTTCTTTTTGTTAAAGGCTGCCTTATTGCTCCTGATCATGGGAGGCTTGTTCAGACTTTTCTCCCGGAGGAGATATCACTGGAGACAACGCACCGGCTTGCATCCGGCTTTCACGGATACCATCCGTCAGATGACCGATGAAGAATACCAGTCGTTCAGGCAAAGCCTGGAAGGAGGATATCCCTATCATTCCAGAAAAGAAATTCCGATTACGGACTAGTATATTTATTAAAACAACATTACCATGAGAGTAGACCCAAGAATACTGACAGGCCTGGCGGCCGCCGCTATTACCTTTTTCAGTTTAATGGCGCTGACAGGCCCCCGATCCTGGGGCGACCAGAACGCGCAAGTCCGGGATGGCTACTTCCGTTGCGACAGGCACGCGGAGAACGGCCCTCAGCACTCCGACACTTCCGGACAGTCGGAAAATTTTCAACGTAATTCATTGTCTTTTAACTAGTATTAACATTCGTCATTATGCATAGAAAATATTATCAGGGAGGTGGCCCGGGATGGGGCCCTGCCTTTGGAAAACACAGTTCACCCTTTAGCGCTGAATTTTGGGAAGGCATGCGGGGTGGTTTCTTCAGACGCCCTAAATACAATGTGCCGCTCAACATCGTAGAGAATGACACAAACTACGAAGTCCATGTATATGCTTTGAGCTTCGACAAGGACAACATCAAAATCTCCGTAGAAGATGATGTGCTGTATATCCGGGGTACCCGGACGGTAGACCAGCATAATTTGCCCAGATTCAGGCGACAGGAATACCCGATCAAATCCTTTGAGCGGGTGGTGAGCCTGCACGGACAAGTAGACTCTACCCAAATTAAAGCCAGGCATGAGGAAGGTGTACTGATCATCACCTTACCGAAATTGCCGGAAGCACAACAGCCTGCTCAGGAAGTAAAGATTGACTAAGCGCAGGAGAAAGGCTCACCAAGGCAACTGGTTTTCGGTTGCCTTTTTTTGAGTTTACGTTAAAATTTCCTGTACACGTCCTACTGCCCCACTTTCCAGCCGCACCTTAATGCCATGAGGATGGGTAGGCGCATTGGTCAATATATCTTTCACAATACCTTCCGTACGTTTACCACTCCGCTGATCTTGTTTGAGCACAATGGCTACTCTGAGTCCCGGTCTGATATCACTTCTTTTATTTCCTTTCATGATTGTCAGTCAGTAAAGCTTCACCTTCCCTGAGGAAGAGGTATAAATTGTTTCATCCATTGGGTGGCCAAAGCCGGCCAGGTTTCGGCAGCCACATTGCCAGGACGGAGGCCGTAGCCATGTCCGCCCGTTGGGAGCAGGTGTAGTTCTACCGGCACTTTTGCGTCGCGCAAGGCCCCCGCCATCACCAGGCCACTGTGGGCATAAGGGTCGTCGGCTGTGCAGAAGATAAACATAGGGGGTGTCTTTTCATCCACTTTCAGTTCGGGCGTCAGGCTCCGGTTGTTGCCCTGATCCAGGTAGGCCGGATAAATCAGCAGCGAAAAGTCTGGGCGGCAGGATAAACCATCGGCCGAATCTACAGCAGTATAGGTCTGGGTATTATAAAGGGTGCTGGCCCGGGCAGACAGGCTTCCGCCGGCCGAAAAACCCAAGACCCCTACCTGCTCAGGATTTACCTTCCATTGACTGGCACGGCTTCTGACCAACCGAAGGGCTCGTTGTACATCTTGCAAGGCACCTTCCTGCTTCTGCGGCACCCGGTATTGGAGCACGAAAGCGGTATATCCCAGGCTGTTTAACCATTGGGCAATCTCATATCCTTCCAGGTTGATAGCCAGAATGTTGTAACCTCCTCCCGGACAGACGACGATGCCAGCCCCCAGATTTTTGGACGGTTCCGGTTCGAACACTGTCAAAACAGGATTGGTGACATCGGTCAGGCGGATAACGTTTCGGCTGGTATCATCGGTGACCACCGCTTCGTGTTTGGCTTCTGTTTCACCGGGAATTTCCTGCGGCCAAAGGGGAATGATCTCATTTTTTGGTTTCTGAGAAAAAACAGAGGAATTCATGAGGAAAAACAGTAATAGTGTTAAGCAGGTTAATTTCATTGAAAATAGAGCTTAAAGTCTTGAAGCGTTCAATATAGGAGCATCTTCCGGAAGCTTTCATCAGAGAGAACAATTATTTTCTGATAGCAAACGAAGCCAGCCCTTTTGCTAAAGTTTTTCCCAGATCTCATGCAGCGGTTCACCCTTGCTGCTTTTTCCCTGGTGAAACCAATCGTTGCCTTCCCGTTCAAATTGAAACTGTAAGGACTGGCCCACCCGCTGATCATCTCTGGAAAAAAATTCAATACTTTCCGTATATTTTCCCTCAGAAGCTGTATAAGTGCCACCGCCTGTACCGGAAAACTCTTTGGTTTCATAATTAAAAGCAGCCCATTGGAAACGATCGCCCGATAAAATTTTCAGCGTTTGTCGGGGGCCGGGTTTTCTTCTTTCCCCGGCATTTCCTTCCTCATCCACGCGTGCTGCAAAGCGCCAGGCTCCCGTCAAGGGCGTTTCTGTAGATTCCAGCCGCTCCCAGGTTTGTGTTGCGTTGCCCTGCTTATTTTTCAGTACCATTTGGTTTCCCTTTTGTTCCATCGCATAGTGCTCAGGTTTCCTTACCCGTGAACTATCCTGTGTGTAGAAATCATACTGCTGTTGGTATTGCTTATTTTGCAGCGCATAGGTGCCACCACCTGCTTTGATAAAATGGCCATCCTGACCATAATGGCCAAACATGAAGTAATCATCGCTGTAGATGGCTACCATTTCGCTGCCAGCCAGTGGCTTGCCATTTTCGCTGATAAGTTTCCAACTGCCTTCCAGCGAGGACTGGGCCAGGGAAGGAGACAGGATCACCATCCATAACAGCAGGAAGGGTAAGATCATTTTGTTCATATCCTATAGGTTTTGGTTGTGTATATGTATGTTTCTTCAGCATACGCCGAACGGTTGTCAGCAATATAAAAAAGAAGCGGGTGAAAAGTTTTCGCTTTCTACCCGCTACAATATAGTGGTCGATTTTGTAAAAAGAAACTCAGGAATAAGCCATTTGATTTTTTAAGATCAGGCTTCGGTCAACCGAGTATTTACCACTCCCCTCCAAGACGATCGCCAAGGCTAACCCCAGGGCTAATAGATGAAATTCAATGCCTTCTCCTGCCTGATGGCCAAACCAATTCATAAAAAAACCATGGCTCCAATGATAGGGAAGGGCTCCCACCATGATGGCACCGATCAGCAAGGCCATTAACCGGCTGGCAGCGCCTGCCAACAAAAAGAGTGGCGCAAAAAACTCAATGATCACTACCAGGAAGGCGATTAGGTAGGGTAAACCATAATCATGGGTAAGGTGCGCTACCGTCTGCCCGTAATCTGTGATTTTCAGGTAGCCATGTGGCAGAATGACGCCTCCCAGACTAAGCCTTAGCACCAATGGAAACAAGGAATTGCTTGTTCGGAAAATCCGCTCTTTCATACCGTTGATCAGGATCCGTAGTAGAACTTTTCTTTGATGATTTTACCATCTCTCCATTCCTGTACAGAAATCTGTCTATAGTTTCTAACCCCCCAGTCGTGGTGGGTATAGTCATAATGCCATTCTACCATGGTGATGCCATCACCCACGGTCACTTTCAGGGGCTGGGCCCCTCTGAATTCCCGGATCGCAGCAAAGAAAGCTTGTTCTCTTTGCCGGTTGGCTGCTTTGCCAACAGTGGGTGGGTTTTCATTCTCCTGCATCACTACCTCTTCGTGGTAGTATTTTTCAAAGGCTTCCATGGCCTTTCCCTGAAGGACTAAATGATTCAAGTCGCTGATATTTTCTAATAATGTTGTCATATACTTTGTATTAATTGTTTTGATACAAAGATCCGGAGCAGCGATCAGGGAAGAAATGAAGTAGATTAAAAAAGAAGGTTAAACTAGATTAACAAAGTGACTATTCCATGAGAAGTTGATGTCGGATTTTGCTCAGAAATTCTTTCGTCATACCCAGATAGGAGGCAATCATGTATTGCGGTACCCGTTGTTCTATTTGAGGATATTTCTCACGAAAATTCAGATAACGTTCTTTGGCCGAAAGGCTGAAATTGTGGATAATACGTTTTTGAGAGGCCACAAAAGCTTTCTGGACAATGATTCTGAAGAACCGCTCCAGCTTAGGAATTTCCAGGTAAAGTTGTTCCAGGTTCTCATACGAGCATTGGATGACCTCTGTATTTTCCAGACACTGCACATTATAATCGGCGGGAGTTCGGGTCAGGAAACTGCCCAGGTCAGCTGTCCACCAGTTCTCGATGGCAAACATCACAATATGTTCCTGTCCCTGGCGGTCTACATAAAATGTTTTCAAACACCCTGAGAGTACAAAATTCTCATAACGGCATACATCTCCCTGCTGCACCACATACTGTCCTTTCAGGTATTTCCTGTATTGTACTTTAGAGAGCAGTAGGTTTTCCTCTTCTTCCGTCAGCCGGACATACTGGGCCATATAATCTAATAGCGGTTTTGCCTTGATTTTTAGTGGCTGATGGTCAGTAACCATGATCTGTCTGTGCTAAAATTTTGTACTAATGCCCTTTCATCACCCTGTCAGGAAACAGGCTTACAAAGACTTCAGATAATCGTAGCTGCTTTTCAGCGCAATCTCCGGTTGGGCTACCATATCCTGCTCTACAAAAAAGTGCTTTACCCCAGCCTTTTGCGCCTTGTCAATGATGGAGGGCAAATCCAGTACGCCCTGACCCGCGGAAGTCATATAGGGAAATAGTTCTATCCACTGCTGAGAATCTCCTCCGTCGCCGGAGAACTGCTTTTTCTGCTTCATATCTTTCAGGTGCATCAAATGGTAGCGGTTGGGATAAGCTTCCAGATAGGCCAGCGGGTCGGCGCCACCGGCTGTAGTCCAGTAAATATCCATTTCCAGAAATACGTATTCAGGGTTCGTACGGTCCAGAATAAGATTCAGCGGTATCTGCCCTTCCATTTCTTTGAGGCCATAACCATGATTGTGGTAAGCGAACTTCAAACCTGCTTTTTTGGCTTGTTCCCCAATCTGGTTAAAGGTCTCGGCCATTTTTTTGTAATCATCCAGGTTCTTACGCTTTTCTTCAGGGATAGCAGGCAACCCCACATACTGAAAGCCTATGATCGCTGCGGCTTCTGCCAGTTGAGGCATACGCGTTTGCAGTGTGTCCAGGTCGGTATGCATGGAAGGGGCTGAAAGGCCATGTTCTTTCAGGATAGCTTTCACTTCCTGTGCGGTATGTCCGAAATAACCGCTGCCGCTGAATCCTAAAGCAGGGGTAACGGCTTTCCATCGCTCCTGAGCGGCTGCGGCACTGAAAGGGTAAGGGCCATACAATTCTAGTTCCCGGTAGCCTATCTGTGCCAGCATGGCAATGGCCTGTCGAAAATCTTGTTCCAGCAGCTTGGGGAGAGAAAACAACTGTATCCCTATTTTTTTTAAACGGTTCGGTTGTGTGACCATAGGATGAATAGGAAGAATGCTTGAAGCTGTGAGTACAGCGCTACTTTGAAGGAAACGGCGTCTGTTCATAGTGATACCCTTAGAAACCATAGAGGATCATAAATTAGGAAAAAGTTTGGTAAATAATATGCTTGTCGGCACAAATCTCTTCTGCATGGTTTTCCGGCTCATGGCTCCTTCCTGAAGTTTGTTTTGACCCTTCCTGCTGGAAGTTTCCCAGGGTCATGATCCATTGGAATAAAGCAAGGCAAGCCGGGCTTTCCCAGACTGTAGGGTGGGTAGAAATTTTACAGGTATCATCTTCCCAGATAAATATTGTTTTATCAGTCAACTTATTCTATAATTGATGGAAACAGTAAAGAAGCCCATGTCAACAACCCTAACAAAGCTAGTCAATACCGTATCCTCTTTTTTTTGCACAGGTCTACTACTATTTACTTTAGAGCAGTGTACACCCCCTGAAGATGCATTGGTAGTTAAAAAAGGAACCCACATTGCCCTGATCGGTAATAACCTTTGCTCCAGGATGATAAATTTTGGTCATTTCGAGACAGAACTGCAACTCCGTTATCCTGACAGCCTGCTCTTTATCCGCAATATGTGTGACGGGGGCAATACACCTGGCTTCAGACCGCATTCGGGACGGGTGTCACCCTGGGCCTTTCCGGGTGCTGAAAAATTCCAGACCGAACTGGCTACTAATTCAGGCAGTGAAGGTCATCTTGAAACAGAAGATCAGTGGCTCACCCGCCTGGAAGCTGATGTGATCATTGCATTCTTTGGCTATAACGAATCATTCCAGGGAGAAGAGGGGCTGGAAAACTACAAAGCGGAACTGGACGCCTTTATCCGGCATACCCTCGGTCAATCATACAATGGCGAATCGGCCCCTCAGCTTGCGCTTGTATCTCCCATCGCTTTTGAGAACCTTTCCGGACAGTACGACCTCCCGGATGGACAGCAGGAAAACGCGAATCTGGCTTTATACACCGAAGCAATGCGGGAAGTCGCTGCCAAAAATAACGTGCATTTTGTGGATGTCTATACCCCTACAAAGGAATGGTATGACAGTAGTGAAGAACCTCTGACCATTGATGGTTTTCAGCTGACCGATGCGGGTTATGCCCGTTTCTCCCAATTACTGGCCGATAAGGTTTTTGGAAAGGAGGCGCCGAAAGCAGAGGAGCACCGGGATTTGGTCCATGAGGCTGTTATGGAGAAAAACTGGTTCTGGCACAACGATTTCAAAATCCCCAATGGCGTGCATGTCTTCGGGCGTCGTTACAATCCTTTCGGTCCGGACAACTACCCAGCAGAGCTGAAAAAAATCCGTGAGATGACGGCCATTCGGGATGAGGCCATCTGGAAGGCCCTGAAAGGGGAGAAAATGGATCTGGCAGCGGCAGACCAACAAACCACGAAGCTGCCGCCTGTCGAAACTAATTTTGATCCTGACCAACACGGAAACCCTAATTATTTGTATGGGCAGGAGGCCGTGGCTCAACTGCATACGGCACCAGGCTATAAGATAGAACTGTTTGCTTCCGAAAAGGAATTTACGGATCTGGCCAATCCGATGCAGTTGTCGTTTGATAACGAGGGGCGACTGTGGGTAGCCACCATGCCCACCTACCCCCATTACAGGCCTGGTGATGCAAAACCCAACGACAAGTTGCTCATTCTGGAAGATACGGACGGAGATGGCAAGGCTGATAAGCAGACTGTTTTTGCCGAAGGGCTGCACCTTCCCATTGGTTTTGAGTTTGCTCCCGAGGGTGTCTATGTTTCACAGGGCACCAATCTGGTGTTGCTTACTGACACCGATGGAGACGACAAGGCAGACAAAAAAGAAATTGTGTTAAGTGGTTTTGACGATCATGATACCCATCATGCAATCAGTGCTTTCTGTGCCGACCCTTCGGGCGCCATTTATATGGGCGAAGGAGTGTTCCTGCATACGAATGTAGAAACGCCCTATGGACCTGTTCGGGGCACCAACGGTGGTTTTTACCGCTATAATCCGCAGCGGCGCCATCTGGAACGTACGGCGCAGCTTTCTATCCCTAACCCGTGGGGTATTGCCTTTGATGAATGGGGGCAGCCCTTTTTTGCGGAAACTTCCAGTCCGGATGTACGCTGGATGATGCCCGGAACGATCAAACCCCGCTATGGAGAAGCTACGCATAAATCGAAGGATTTAATTGAAGAGGCCCACAGGGTACGACCTACCTCCGGTCTGGAGTTTATTTACAGCAGCCACTTTCCGGAAGAAGTGCAGGGCGACATGTTGATCAACAATACCATCGGTTTTTTAGGCACCAAGCAGCACACGATGGGGGATGAAGGCACGGGCTATCAGAGCCAGCACCGACAGGATCTGGTATGGAGCGATGACAGGAACTTTCGTCCGGTAGACATGGAGTTTGCCCCGGACGGCTCTCTTTACCTGGTAGATTGGCACAATGTGCTGATCGGTCATATGCAGCACAATGCCCGGGATCCCTTGCGCGATCATGTGCACGGACGCATCTACCGCATTACCTATCCTTCCCGGCCGTTGGTAGAACCGGCCCCTGTGGCAGGCGCCAGTATTGAACAACTGCTGAATAATTTAAAGTTACCTGAGTACAGAATCCGTTACCGTACACGCCGGGAACTCCGGAGCCGGAATCCCTCGGAGGTACTATCGAATCTTTACAACTGGATCGACAAACTGCCGCAGGAAGATCCCCGGTACGAACACCATTTGCTTGAGGCACTGTGGGTAACCTGGGGCCTGAATCAGGTAGATGAAAAGCTCCTGCGGCAACTGCTGCAAGCTGAGGATTACAGGGTGCGGGCAGCGGCTGTCCGTGTGCTACGATATACAGGGCATCAGGTGGAAGAGCAAGCTGATTTACTGCTGCAGGCTGCCCGGGATGCACATAGTCGGGTACGGCTGGAAGCGATAGTCGCGGCCTCCTGGCTGGATCAGGAAGAAGGGCTTCCTATTGTGGAAGAAGCTGGTAAGCATCCGCTGGATGAGTGGATGGTGCATGCGCATGAAACGGCACTGGCACACCTCAAAGGTCAGTCGGTGTTAAAGGTAAAAGAAGAAGCAGTGAAGACACAGCTGACAGGAGCTGACCGTGATCTTTTCATCCAAGGACAAGAGATTTATAACCGGGAAGGTTACTGTGGGACCTGCCATCAGCCCGATGGGCAGGGGCTTAGCGCCTCCGGCTTTCCACCGCTGGCGGGTACGGAGTGGGTGTTGGGCAACAAAGAGCGGCTGATCAAGCTTACGCTCAAAGGACTCATGGGACCTATCGAGGTGTTGGGCAAGCAGTACCCCGGACAGGTGCCGATGACGCAATTCGGAGGATTACTCAATGATGAAGAACTGGCCGCTGTGCTGACCTATGTGCGAAATTCTTTCGGCAACAAGGCCTCTGTTGTGACACCGGAAGAAGTTAAAGAAGTACGGGCAGCCACAGAAGCCAAAAAGGATTTCTACTCACCCGAAGAACTGCTTGAGCAATACCCTCAGGAAGAAGCGCAGTAGCTGTTATGGCTGATATGCCCAGGTAGTCAGCAATAAAAACGATGTTTCAAGCGGTACTTTGACTGGGATGTCATCAGCTACGAATTATTTTGGACAGGCAAAAAGTTGTTAAACCTACGTTAGCGGTAACAGGCTGTGTTGTCCTTCAACCATTTATCAATGAATACAAGGGACATGCTTCCAACGACCCTTTTATTTTTAATTCGTATCAGGTACAGCAAAAATTGACTAATCTATAAATATTACATAATTTCATTTCCAACGCGATAAATTGTGGTAAAAAAAAGATTTTTTGAATAGAACACTTGCTATTGCGGAAAGTATTGAACTATCTTTAATAGGTGTAAAAATTACACTTAAACTGGCAACCTAAACTATTTGCTATGGTCAAAATTCTACTGCTCTATCATCGGTTCTCACCGACGAGGCAGGCAAGCATGAATTTGCTGCTGCTTTTGCTCTTATCCCCTCTAGGAATTTCTTATGCTCAGGAGGCAACAACAGTAAATGGTACGGTTACCGCTGTCTCAGACGGCACAGCCTTGCCCGGTGTCAATATCATCGTCAAGGGCAGCAGCACCGGAACGGTTACTAATGTCGATGGCCGTTATAGCATCAGTGTACCCAATGCCAATGACACTTTACTCTTTTCTTCAATTGGCTATACGCCACAAGAAGTGGGTGTGAACGGAAGAGCCACTGTGAATGTGGCCCTTGCCGAAGATGTACAGAGTTTGGAGGAGGTAGTGGTAGTAGGGTACGGTACGCAAAAGAAAGCGAATCTGACAGGCTCCGTATCCAGTGTAGGAAGCCAGGAAATAGACAACCGTCCGATCACCAGTGCGGCTACCGCCCTGCAAGGTACCGTTTCAGGTGTATACATTAATCAGAATTCCGGTCAGGCAGGCCGGGATAATGTGCAAATTAATATCAGAGGGATTGGCACTTTAAATAACTCAGCTCCGCTAGTGCTGGTGGATGGTATTGAGGCTCCGCTTAACAATATCAATCCAAATGACATAGAAAGTGTGACAGTCTTAAAAGATGCAGCTTCTGCTGCCATTTATGGATCCCGCGCCGCCAACGGGGTGGTGCTGGTAACGACCAAAAGGGGCAGCCAAGGTGAACGCATCACTTTTGACTACAATGGCTATTTGGGCTCCACTGAAGCGATCCGTTTGCCAGAAATGGTGAACAACTCGGTACAATTTGCCGAACTATGGAACGAAGGACTGACCAACTTTGGTAATCCGGTCAAATATGCGGATGCTCAGATTGAAGAATTCAGACAAAGGGGTATCAATACCGATTGGATTGATGTAGTGTTTAGGAAGGGGCCCATTCAGCAGCATAACTTTAGTGTATCCGGTGGATCGGAAAAAACGAATTTCAGGTTTTCGCTGGGCTACCTGGATCAGGATGGCACTATTCCTAACTCTAATTTTAAACGTTTTAACACCAGATTTAATTTAGATACCTATGTCAATGACAAGGTACGCATCGGAACGAGTGTTTCATTGATCAGGGGCGATGTACATGCGCCTGGCGGCACGGTGCTGGGCGATGGCAACGTGGCAGGACTTGCCATACAGGGACTTCCTTTCAACACACCTTATGATGATCAAGGAAGATTCGCGGCTCCTTTGGGTTTAGCCGGCCGGGCTAATCCGCTAGCCGTTGCTGCCTCCCGGGAATACAGAGAATTAACGCATGATGTGCTGGGCAGTACTTATATTAATTATGAGATTATCGATGGATTGAATGTCAGAGGAACAGCGGCCATCAATTACAGAAATGGTAATGAAGCTACCTTTGACAACCTCATTGAAGTCTTCGATATCCTGACAGGAGAAGTGGCGCAGGAATATGCGCCGGTAAGGGGTAGAAACCGGTATGCCAGCCAGGCAACCAATGTGACTACCTGGTTGCAGGCTTCTTATGAAAAAAGTTTTGGGCCTCACAATTTTAATGCGTTAGTGGGTTTCAACCAGGAAGAGCATAACAGCGACGAGTTCTCAACGTTTAGAAGCGGGCAAGTTTCCAACTCTGTAAAAACCTTATCTTCCGGAGATGCTTCTACAGCCACCAACAATGAAGACGGCACTACTTGGGCGTTGCAGTCTTATTTTGGGCGTCTGAATTACAACTTTCAGGAAAAATACTTGTTTGAAGCGAACTTAAGGTACGATGGCACCTCAAGATTTTTGAATGATAAATGGGGCGCTTTCCCTTCCTTTTCTGCCGGATGGGTCCTATCAGAAGAAGGTTTTCTTGAAAATATTGAGGCCATTGATTTTCTGAAACTTCGTGCCTCCTGGGGTAAACTCGGCAACCAGAACATCGGTGACTTCCGGTTTGCCAGAAGCCTTTCTCTCACGCAGGCCTATTCCTTTGGCGGTGTGCTGGTACCGGGCGTTGCCATTACCAACCTGGGTAATCCCGACCTTACCTGGGAGTCTACTACCATGAGTGATATAGGACTGAACTTGGGACTGTTTGAATCAAAAATAGATATTGAAGCAGATTATTTTACCAGAAACACGACCGGCATTCTCTACGACCTGCCCTCGGAAATTACCACAGGTTTTAGCTCTCAGATTTCCAACGCGGCAGAAGTCAAAAATGAAGGTTGGGAACTGGCAATCAACTATAATGACAATTTTGGAGGGCTGAATGTATCTGTAGGCGGAAATGTCACCCATGTAAAAAGTATTGTAGAAGAACTGAATCCCAATATTCCCAATGACGGTACCGACAGAGCGATCATTGGCCGGACCATCATTGAACCCGGCTCGCCCATCAACAGTTATTTCGGATACCAAGCGCTAGGAATCTTCAGAACCCAGGAAGAATTTGACAATGCTCCGGATCATTCCGGATTAGATCCCAATTATGGAGTAGGAGACGTAAGATTGGCCGACGTGAGCGGACCCGAAGGCGTACCGGATGGAGTCATTACTCCCGACGACCGCATCGTGATTGGCAAGCAAAATCCGGTATGGTCTTATGGATTTAATCTCCGGCTGGCTTTCAAGGGATTTGATCTTTTCGCACTGTTTCAGGGAGCTGCAGATTATGACGGATACTCCAGCGAAGAACTAGCCGCTCCTTTCTTTAATACCTCCGGCCTGCAGGCCAGATGGGTAGACCGCTGGACCCCTGATAATCCTGACGGTTCTATGCCCAGGCTGTATGTTTCTACAGGACCAAGCAACAACACTACCAATAGCTTTTGGCTGTATGATAGAAGCTACATGCGGATGAAAAACCTTCAGATTGGATATACGCTGCCGGAGACCCTGATAGGTAATACGTTTATCCAAAGCCTCAGGCTCTATGTCAACGGAACTAACCTGTTTACAGCCACTGATTTTCCTTATCTGGATCCGGAGAGACCTCCGGGAGAAGACCGGGGTACCAACTCTTATCCTAATTTAAGAATTCTTACCGCAGGCTTAAACATTAAGTTTTAAAAACTACAAAAGAAGGAATCATGAAAAATAAAATATATGGATTGGGGCTGTCTATTTTTCTGATACTGTTATCAGTAAGATGTAGTGATGAGGTTTTAGACAAGCAACCAGTGGGTTCTGCTTCTGCAGAAGGGTTTTTCCGGACGGAACAAGACATCGTCACCGGTATCAACGGGGTGTATTCCATCTTTCAGGGAGATATCTGGGGAGGTGCCTTTGTGCATGTGCAACCTCACTTCGATGCGGCTACTGATAATGCTGTGCTTTGCTGTGACTGGGAATATGGTTTTACAGCTATTGCCCGAGGCACCATGAGTCCTACTACAGGAAGTATGGTGGCCTGGAAGTATACTTACGGTTATCAGGCACTTGCCAGGATTAACAATATGATAGAAGTGATCGAAGCCAATACTGTGAGTGATATGACAGCAGAAAATGCTGCCAGGTGGTTGGGAGAATTGCACTTTTTAAGGGGGTTCGTCTATTCTGACATGGTCACCGTGTATGGTGGCGTACCCATTGTTACCAGCGTGTTGACCAACGAAGAAGCCGTAGAACTTACCAGGAATACGGAGGAGGAAGTGGTTCAGCAGATTATGAACGATTTAGACTTTGCTGCCGGAAATCTGGATGATGTCCCTAATAATGAACAAATTGGCCGCCCTACCAGACAGGCTGCCTTGGCCTTGAAAGGGAAAGTCTTGTTGTATCAGAACCAGTGGGCAGCGGCTGCTGCCGCATTTCAGCAAGTGATCGACCTGGAGGGAGAAACTGTCCTTCTGGATGAAGATTATGAAGGTTTGTTCAGAGGAACTAATGAGAACAGCAAAGAAATTTTATTTAGTATACAATACCTGACCGATGCGGGTGGAGAAGGGAGTTTTCTCCAAGTACATTATGCACCGGGCATCAGTGGCCAGGGAGGTGGCTGGGGTTCCTTTACTTATACAAAAGACTTGGTGGATGATTATTACATGAAAGATGGTCTTCCTATCAGCAGTTCCCCCTTGTATGATCCGGACAATGTGTTGGCCAATCGGGACCCTCGTCTACACATGACCTTCTTCTTTCCCGGCGATATGTATCGTGGCGAAGTACTGGAGGCTCCGGAGGATTTCATGGTGAATGGCAGTGAGGTGACCAATCCCAGCGCTTTTGTCATGAGAAGCCGGAAATGGGTATCTGAAACCGGCAACACTGCCACTGATAACAGCCCGGTGGATCTGGTACTATTGAGATATGCAGATGTGCTGTTAATGTACGCAGAGGCCCAGAATGAAGCGGTAGGGCCGGATGCCTCTGTGTATGCCGCAGTCAACAAGGTGAGACAGCGGGTTGGGATGCCTGATTTTCCGGCAGGACTTAGCCAGGAAGAAATGAGAGCCGAAATCCGGCATGAGAGAAGAGTGGAATTTGCCATGGAAGGCACCCGTTATTTTGATCTTCTCCGCTGGAGAACGGCTGAAGAGGTCATTCCCTCGGTACCCACTTTAGAAAACAGGCAGTTTGATCCGACGAAGAACTATCTATGGCCTATTCCGCAATCTGTTATAGATGGAGATTCAGATATTGAACAGAATCCTGGTTATTAAGTACTGTTGTAAGCACACTGTTGGTCTGATTCTACCGGTGGGATGTTAAAGAGGTAACTTCAAGTAGCGCAAATGAGAAGGGTTGTTTTGATGGTGTTTTCTATGCTGTTGTCATCGGTCTTATACGCTCAGGAACTGTTTACAGATGTAACAGAGGCAGCGGGGATAGCTCATTATTTTCAGGTTTTCCAGGGAACTTTCGGAGGAGGAGCAGCCGTCCTGGATTTCAATCATGATGGTCATGAAGATGTATTCATTGCGGGAGGTAGTGGCAAAAATGCCCTGTACAAAAATAACCGAAACGGTACCTTCACCAACGTCATCGAGGAAGCCGGATTCTCAGACCTGGATACGGTAGTGACACAAGGGGCCGTTTGTGCCGATGTGAATAAGGATGGCTATACCGATATTTTCATTACCACCATTGCCTCGGTGAATAACGACCAATTTACCGCTGCTACCAACTTTCTTTTTATCAATGATGGCAATGGAAAATTTGTCAATAAAACGAAAAGCTACGGATTAAATGAAATTACCTTCTCCACAGGTGCCGCCTTTGGCGATGTGAATAAGGATGGATTTCCTGACTTATTCGTGGGCAATTATTTTAACAAATTCAAAGGGCGGCTGGATGATTACAATGGGGTGCTTACCGAAGGTGAGCAAGCGCCTGCTGCAGATCTTATTTATATTAACAACAATGGTGGAAGCTTTGTTGAGTCCAGCGAAGTGTACGGCATGGATCATACCGGATTAGGCTTTGGAGGTATCTTTACCGATTATGACAATGACGGAGATTTGGATTTGATGGTGATCAATGATTTTGGAAACCGTGCTACTCCTAACCTTTTGTACAGAAATGAATACCCTGAAAAAGCATTTACCGATGTGAGCACCGCCATGGGCTTTGACATAGCCATGAACGCCATGGGAGTAGGCATAGGCGATTACAACCTGGATGGTTGGATGGACTATTTTATCACTAACATCTCATCCAGTCCGTTTCTGGAAAATCAGGGCCAGGGTGATATTCCTTTTCTTGAAAAAACAAAGCAATTAGGCACCTCTCATCCTATCCTCTATACAGCACAGGGACAGGGTGTACCTGCCATCAGCTGGGGGGTTAATTTTTTTGATTATGATAACGATATGGATCTTGACCTTCATATCGCCAATGGCTGTCTTAACCCCAGCATTTTACCTAATCCCAATTTATTGTTAGAGAATATCAATGGGCAATTTGTGCTGGGTGGACCTTCTTACGGATTATCTGATCCGTCCATAGGCAGGGGTTCCGTCACTTTTGATTATGACAATGACGGTGACCTTGACCTGTTGGTAGTGAATCAGTCACAATACCGGGATCCGGGGTATGTGGTAGAAACACAAGGGGTCAGGCTTTTCCGGAATGAGACTGCCGGAAATAACTGGTTGAAAGTGAAGCTGCAAGGGCAGACAGCTGATAAAAATGGCATTGGATCGCGGGTGGAGGTATATGTAAACGGAAATAAGCTCATCAGAGAAATAGACGGCGGTTCCAGCCACGAGTCACAGAATAGCACCATCGCGCACTTCGGTTTGGCTAATGCAACGAAAGCGGATTCTCTGGTAGTACGCTGGATGGGCGGTGGTGTGCAAACGCTGTATGAACCAGAGGGTAATCAGTTAATTACAGTAGATCAGGCTGTGATTACAGGGTTGGATGCGTCACCATCATTACCATCAGTAACACTGTATCCAAATCCAGTTAATCATTATCTTAAAATGAGTGTAGGAGGCTTTCGGCTTGCAGAAGAAGTCCATCTTGAGGTCTATAGCTTTCAGGGTCAGTTAGTAGATCAATTGAAAGTGAAGAGAGAGGATATAGAAGATAGCACTATTCTTTGGAAAGCACCTCATTCACTTCGACCAGGTATTTATTTTATGAAAATATACATCGGGCCTGAGGCTATCTTACGGAGATTTATTATGGAATAAACGAAATCTTCTATGAAAAAAAGCTATTTGCTACTCATAGGTCTCCTCATGGTCAGTGGCTTTTCTTTTGCTCAGCATTCCATCGCACGCCTTTGGAATGAAGCCCTTTTGGAAGCCATTAGAAATGACTTTGCAAGACCAACGGTGCATGCCAGAAACTTGTTTCATACATCTGCGGCGATGTATGATGCCTGGGCTGCTTACGATCCATCTGTAGCCACCTATTTTTTGGGTAAGCAACATGGGGAGTATTTATTTTTGTTTGACGGGATAGCATTGCCAGAGGATCTCTTAGCAGCCCGGCAGGAAGCCATAAGCTATGCTTGTTACAAGTTGCTCAGATTCAGGTTTCGCAATAGTCCCGGATGGGAAGAAACGTTTTTGTATGTCGAGAATCTGATGGATTCTCTGGGATATGATCCTGGCTATATTAGTGAAGACTACAAATCAGGGAAACCCGCAGCCCTGGGCAATTATATAGCTGCCAGCATTATTGAATTCGGTCTTCAGGATGGTTCCAACGAAGGAGGCAGTTATCAGAATATTGAATACGAGTCGGTGAATAATCCCCTGATATTGACAAATCCCGGTAGCCAGAACATCAAAGAACCTAACCGGTGGCAGCCGCTGGCCTTTGAAACTTTTATTGATCAGTCAGGAAATGAGGTGCCGGGTGGCGTGCCCTCCTTTCTGGGTCCGGAGTGGGGTAAGGTGATCCCATTTTCTCTGAAAAAAGGCGACCTCACTGTGCATCAAAGAGATGGGATGGAGTGCTGGGTGTATCATGACCCTGGTGATCCTTGCTATATCAATCCGGAAAGCAATGATTTGTCATACGATTATAAGTGGAATTTTAGTTTGGTAGTCAACTGGTCTGCTCACCTTGACCCCACTGATGGCGTGCTTTGGGATATTTCTCCCGGCCATATGGGAAACCTCGATATCAGCAAATTTCCCAAGACGATCGCCGGTCTCAGAGATTTCTACAACAAGCTGGAAGGCGGAGATCCTGGGTTAGGGTATGCGATGAATCCCAAAACCAACCAGCCTTATGCACCACAGATCGTTCCGAGAGGGGATTATACCAGGGTGCTGGCAGAGTTCTGGGCCGATGGTCCTGATTCGGAAACCCCTCCCGGACATTGGTTCACTATCCTGAATTATGTCAATGATCATCCGCTTTTGGAGAAAAAATTCCAGGGCGAAGGAGAGATTTTAGATCCGCTGGAATGGGATGTGAAGAGTTATTTCGTATTGGGAGGCGCCATGCATGATGTAGCCATTACGGCCTGGGGTATTAAGGGGTATTATGATTTTATAAGGCCCATTTCAGCCATTAGGTATATGGCAGACAAAGGGCAATCCAGCGATGAAAATTTACCCAGCTACCACCCCGATGGAATGCCCCTGATTGAAGGTTACATTGAACTGGTCACTGACACAGATCCTTTGGCAGGCGCCAACGGAGAAAATGTGGGGAAGATCAAAGTGCTAGCCTGGAGAGGCCATGATTTTATTGAAGATACTACTGATATGGCAGGAGTAGGCTGGATCCTGGCCGAAAACTGGTGGCCCTACCAAAGACCTAGCTTTGTCACGCCCCCTTTTGCCGGATATGTCTCAGGGCATTCTACCTTTTCGCGGGCTGCTGCCAAGGTACTCACTCTGCTGACCGGAGATGAATATTTTCCTGGAGGGGTAGGTGAGTTTGTAGCGAAGAAAAATGATTTTCTGGTGTTTGAAGAAGGTCCCAGCATGGACGTGGTGTTGCAATGGGCAAAGTATACGGATGCTTCCGATCAGTGCAGTTTATCCCGGATCTGGGGGGGTATCCATCCCCCGGTCGATGATATCCCAGGTCGGCTGATCGGAGAAAAGGTGGGGGAAGCAGCGTTTCAGCACGCCCGAAGATACTTTGAAAATAAAGTATTGGGAGTGCCTGAAAATACTATGGCTGAGGAAGTTAGTATTTATCCCAATCCTGCAAAAGCAGGGCATCCACTACACATAAAAATGCCTGCCAACTATCCACAGCTTTCGATCAGCATTCGAGCTGTCAACGGAATGTTGGTTTACAAGGAAAATAACAAAAACACCAAAGACAAAGAAATTGTGTTGGATACACCCCCTTTACATCCAGGGGTATATATTATTTCCATCGAAAGTGATTTATCTATTAGCGCTGGCATGTTAATGGTAGAATAAGCAAAATTCAAATCATGAAACTTTCAAGCTTAATTATCTGCTCTTGTTTATTACCTATCGCTTTTCATTCATGTTCCCCACCGGAAAATCCGACGAGTACCACTATGGATACTACTTATCAACTGGTGTGGCAAGACGAATTTGAGGTAGATGGAAAGCCCGACCCCAATCACTGGAATTTTGAACAGGGGTTTGTCCGTAACCGGGAAGATCAGTGGTATCAGCCGGAGAACGCCTTTTGTGAAGACGGATTTCTGATCATTGAGGCCCGAAAGGAACAAAAGCCCAACCCCGACTACCAGACGGGCAGTGATGACTGGAAGAAGAACCGGGATACGATTCAGTACACGTCGAGCAGTCTGCTGACCCGGGGGCTTCACTCCTGGCAATACGGACGCTTTGAAATAAGGGCTAAAATCGATACCAGGCCCGGTATGTGGCCGGCCTTCTGGACACTGGGAGAAAAAGGCTCCTGGCCTGCCTGTGGAGAGATTGACATTATGGAGTATTACCGTGGCATGATACTGGCTAATGCGGCCTGGGCAGGGCCTGAGGGAAAAACCATGTGGGACGATGTAAAAAAGAACATTGAAAGTTTCGATGATCCTGCCTGGGCCAATGAATTTCACACTTGGAGAATGGACTGGGACGAAAATACCATCAAACTGTATGTAGATGATCTGTTATTAAACCAGGTAGATCTGAGCACCACAATCAACGGAGATGGTTCAGGATCAAACCCATTTCATCATCCTCATTATATCATTGTAAATTTTGCTATCGGAGGTACTAATGGAGGTGACCCGGCCAAGACGACATTTCCCGCCAGATACTTAGTCGATTATGTAAGAGTTTACCAAAAAAACAGTAAGTGATAAAAGGCAGGAACTACGAGAGAATCTATGGCTTTTCTTTTTACATACACTACTTAAATCACAATAACATGTCTTATCCGATTCAGAAGGAAACAACCTTATTTTTTTCTGTCAATTTCTTTTCTATACTGTCAATTCCTTTGACACTGGCACTGGGAGGCTTGGAAAGTAGTATCTACGCTCAGGTCACTGAATCGTCTCAGCCATTACAATTACCAGCTATGCCGCTGCATGATCCCTATATCCTGCCTCACGAGCCTACCAGGACTTACTATCTTTATACCTCCAATGTGCCAGAGATGACAGGTGATCAAAATTCAGGGACCATGGTGTATAAAAGCAAAGATCTACTCCATTGGGATAAGCCTACCGTTGTCTTTACCGTACCTGTGAACTCCTGGGCCGATCCTGAAGACAATCCCTGGGCGCCGGAAGTACATGCCTATAAAGGTAAATTTTATCTCTTTACTACCTTACACAATGAGAACAAGGTCATCGCTGAACCGCCAGAGGTATGGCGCACAAATTACATGCGGAGCACTATTATTGCCGTTAGTGATTCACCCGACGGGCCATTCGAATTAATTAAAAAAGATAGCCCTGTTCTTCCTGCCGATTTCATGACTCTGGACGGTACGCTTTATATGGATCCTGAGGAACAGCCCTGGATGGTCTATGCGCATGAGTGGATTCAGAAGATTGACGGTACGATGGAAGCTGTTCCATTGAACGATGACCTTTCAAAGGCCACTGGTAATCCAATTCATCTGTTCAAGGCATCCGATGCGCCGTGGCTGAACGCATCAATTCGTCCCCGCGATTTTGGCCTGCACTATGTCACAGATGGATGCCAACTTTTTCGTACAAAAGACGAAAAACTGCTCATGCTCTGGTCTAGCTATGAAAATGGAGTGTATGTACAGACTGTGGCACGTTCCCAATCAGGGCAACTTGAGGGGCCTTGGGAGCAATTGCAGCCTATCGTAAAACAAGACAGCGGCCACGGTATGTTATTTCACACTTTTGAAGGCCAATTGATGATGGTACTTCACCGTCCTTTCAGAAATGCCCGGGGCAAACTGTATGAAATGCAAGATGCAGGAGATCACCTGAAAGTCCTACGACAACGTACTGATCTTGATGGTGATCAGCCATAAAGAAATACACTTTATTTTGTATTGTGCAGCAAAGGTTGGTATAACCTACGGTAGCCTTACTCTTCACTCTTTAAAAATAATGAAGGGTAAAACTCAAAAGCCGAAATCCGATTTAGTATACTTTGTTAAAGAGTGATAACCAATTATGCCTCCAAAGCTAAATATATAGCCTTTGCTATAGGGGAATAATCCGTTGCTGAATGAGCAATCTTTAATTCATTTCGTAGTACCAATGGGGGTTGAGCCATAAACTTTGGCGTATGTCCTCTGTGTGCCTGTGCGGCATGTACCAGAAAAGGATGGCATAAGTAGATAGTACCCGCTTTGCCAACGGCAGTTACTTTGTCCCGTTGGGGTAAAGCATCCAACTTGCCTGCAAGTTCCATAAACGAGAGTCCTTGCTCACCTTCCTTAGAAAGTAATTTGGCAACATCTATATGTGAGCCCTGATAAATAATAGTGGGTGCATCTGCTTCAGTAACATCCGAATAAAATATTAACATCAACAAGGCGCGTCCTCTTGAGTTTATATTGATTCGCCATTCAAGAAAGTTTGACGGATCTTCTCCGGGGAAACTGGCATCTACGTGTTTGCCGGTGTCATGAGGCTCTTTTGTTGAAGGAAACCTTATAGGAAAGGTACCAACACTTCTACAGGGAAGCCACTGATTCACACCTACCAATTGGTTGAAAATCTGATGTAATTCAGGCGTATTGACCGAATCAATAAAAGGTTGTTGCGTATACATCCCCAAACGAATCACAGGTTCTGTCCATGTATTTGGGTTTGACCTATCGCAAGGCAGATCATTCCATAAAATATCTACAGCAGCCTCAGCAATTGCTGTGGAAAATACATGATCAATACGAATAAAGCCATTGTGAATGAACGCTTCTATTTCTGTTGTGTTTAATATATCTGCCATAAAATCTCAGAGTTAATAAACCCGTAGTTCAACCAATATTACGTGGCACTCAGGGTAAATTTATAGAATAAATATAAAAATCGGGAAATAACATGTGGGGCACTATGTCTTAGTGCATTGTTTGAGCGCTAGGCTAGAAGGGGATTATCGCATTACAGTCATCTTCATCGTTGACAAAAGTAAATTTTCTGAAAAAACCGGCAAAGCAAAACTTCACTTTTCTATCTAAATAAAAAGGAGTACACACAAAATGTATATAAAATAGGAGCGCTGAGTAGCTTTGCGCTTAACCGGAAGAATAAACATTTCTTATGTTCATAGTGTGCATTGATATTATCTATTCATTTCTTCCCGGATGGCCTTTATGCCCGCATTAATCCATGCCTGATGGCCTCTGTGAATGCCTTCCAGGACCAGATCGACATGGTCAAAGGTGATGAAGTATGCTATTTTTGCCAGTCGTTTGTCCAGGTCAGATTGCCCTCTGATAGCCATCACCCGCCGCGTGAATGCTTCGCCGCCATCTTCCAGCATATACAGGTACTCATAATCGGGGTCGCCGATCTGTATATCACCGAAATCAATAATGCTTGTCAGAGAACGCTTCTGCGGATCCATCAGATAATGGTTCGGTGAAAGGTCGGCATGAATGAGGGTGGGCCTGTACTGAAAATGCTCCGGATGCCCCAGGTAGGTTTCGAACCGGGCTGCGAGATACTGTTGCATCTCCTGGTTCACCAACGGAAAAACATGTTGTCTGGCTGCCTTGAAATGGTCAGTGAATTCTTGATAGAAATCAGTCTCCAGCATACCCAGGGCTCTGGCCTGGGCAATCGGGAAAGCGCTGAGTTCATCGATAAAGGTGGCGATCTGTCGGGCCACCATGTCTTGTTCCTCTGCTGAAAGCGAGAGAACTTCCGTTTCGCCCAGGATTTCTCCCGGCAACTTTTTGTAACCCACAAAAGGCAGTCCGTTTCGCTGCTGGCCGATAAAGTCAAATTGTGGAATGGCAAGGGTGATACGATGCGCCAGGTGTGGCAGGATAATGATTTCCTTTTCCAGCGCCTCAGCACCTTCCTGTTGCAGGGGAAAGCGAAAGACCCATTCCTCATTGACGAGCACAGCCTCGTTCATCCATCCTCTGCCCAGTTTCTCAACCTTTCGCACGTCAAGCTCAGGAAAGTTCTCGCGAATGGTATGGGCAAACACTTGTATTCTCTTCTGTGGTGAGGTTATTCCCTGAGGCATACGTTTGTCTTGTTGATATCATATGTTAGCTGAAAAGTACCAAAGGGTCTCGATACCATCAGTTGGCGGTAATTTTAAGAAAAACCGTAATAAGTTTCATCTCACCCTTAAAACGTTTCAGGTTAATCTACGCAAAAACAGTAAATTTGCCTTAGTTTAATCCCCTACAGATCACGAATTGAGCCATTCATTGAACATTATCGATTTTGCAAGATATTTGAACATAGAAAGTTCAAAAAGTGATGACATACATATTGTGCAGTATGAAAGCCAAAGTGAAATCCGTCTTCAATCAAAGCCTATTCATATAGATTTTTATCTTCTGGCTATTAAAAAAAATTGTGATAACAACCTGGATTTTGGGCAAACAGCATTTGATAAGGCTGATTACTACCTGTATTTTGATGCTCCCGACAAAACCTTGTCATGGGATTTAAAAAAATCATTGTCTGGCTACAATATTCTGATTAGCAAAAGGACTTTTAGCAAATATGCAAAAGATTATAACTTCATGCATTATCATAATCATGAAGCCCTGTTTGTGAATAAAGAAGAAGAAGTCATATTACTAGACTTGTTTAAAAAGGCCTATTCGGAATACAATAAAAATGATTTTTCAAAAGAGATTGTTATTTCCTATGCTTCCTTAATTCTTACTTACATCCACAATTTTTATAAGCGGCAATTTGAGACACGGAGCAAGCTGTACAACAAAGTCGTAGCCGATTTTTATGAGCACCTGGAGGATCATTTTGATAGCACTCTAGAACTCATTGAACTGCCATCGGTTTCTTATTTTGCTCAAAAAGCCAATCTGTCTTCCAACTATTTTGGCGATGTCATCAAGCATTTTACTGGGAATTCTGCACAAAGCCACATTCACCAGCATATCATTCAACTTGCTAAGAATAAATTGCGACAATCAAGCCTGACGATCAGTGAGATTGCCTATAGTTTGGGGTTTGATTATCCTACTTATTTTACCCGGTTTTTCAAGAAAGAAACGGGTATAACACCTACCGTTTTTCGTAATCAGTAATTTGTTTCATCAAATGAGTAATCTGTTTTCGTTGGGCAGCTATGCCTGATTGTAACTTTGCCTTCTCAACATAATTCATCACCTTAAACCGTAAAGATTATGTCACAGAAAGTAAATTTTAAAAACAGTAACAACGGTAACATCACGATGTCTGCCGTTGTAAATTTCCCGAAAGGATTTGATAAAAGTCAGCATTATCCTGCTATCGTGGTCAGTCATCCTGGTGGTGGAGTCAAAGAACAAACCGCAGGGATATATGCAAAAAAACTAGCAGAAAAATACTTTGATTAATTTTTTTAAACTTATAAAGATAAATTTTTATGAAAAACAAAGTAAATCTTGATGGTCTCGAAAGAGAATCAACGCACAAAGCACGGATGCCAAAAGAAAAACTGGAAAGTGCTTTAAAGCAATTAGAATCCATTTCAAAAGAGGATTATGAAAAAGTAATGGCTTTGGTAAATGTTTGTAAACCTTTTAGAAGTGTACTGCATAAAACGCCAGATGATTATGGCATGACCAATTGGGAAGATGTATTTTTTCAAAGTATAGATGGTGTTGCCATAGAAGGTTGGTACATTCCTGCCAAAGGTGGTGAAAGCGACAAACTAATCATCTTCAATCACGCATTACCAATGTGCCGTGCAGGGTTCCAGGGGCATTTGGGTGAACCATTCAGCAATTATGATAATGTAGAAATTGACTTTGTCATTCAGATGAAGCATTTAACCGATGCAGGGTATAATGTTTTAGCCTATGATTTAAGAAATCATGGAAAAAGTGGAGCTTCAAACAATGGTGTAAGCGGTATCGGTCAGTTAGAATGGCGAGATTGCGTAGGCGTTAAGAAATATGTGGATGCCCACCCAAGGTTAAGTAAGATGAAAGTAGGTCTTTACAGCCAGTGTATGGGAGGAAATTCTCAATATGAAGCCATCAAGCGTTATCCTGAAGTATTTGAAAATGTAAAGTGTATGGTAAGTCCTTTGGTTGTCTCTATGCGTGCCATTTATCGGGCATTTTCAGAACTACAAGGTGTTGACCAATATTTGGATTTAGTTGATTTTGAGCTACTGAAATCCGGAGGTTGGCTGATGGATGAAATGACTCCGCATAGTGCGGCGCCAAGCGTAAAAATGCCGGTGCTGATGATTCAGGTAAAAGAGGATGCCTGGACGAAGAACCCTGAAGATGGACAGAAAACTTTTGACCTTTTAGGAAGTAAAGACAAGGAACTCTTTTGGATAGAAGATACCAGCAGAAGATTCAAAGATGGGTACAACTATTTTGGAAGAAATCCGAAATTGGTACTTGATTTCTTCGATAAATATATGAAATGAGCACCATCTAAGATGTCTATGAGAAAGCCGAAGTAAAGCTTCGGCTTTTTTTACCTCACCTAAAAATAAATCATCAACAATGGAAAATAGAAATGTTCTAATACTGGGTGCTAGTGGGCAGATTGCCAAACACACTATACAATACCTTCAAAAGGATCAGCATCTGACCCTAACATTAATGGCAAGAAATACCAATACACTGAGGGGCTTCCAAAATCCGAACACAACTTTAGTTGAGGGTGATGTACTCCATCAAAATGAGTTAAATAAGGCTGTTCAAGGACAAAATGTCGTTTACGCCAACCTGGCCGGAGCGGTGGACCGGATGGCAAAATCCATCGTGGAAGCTATGAAAAAGCATGGGGCAAAACGATTAATCTTTGTCACCAGCTTGGGTATTTACGATGAAATTCCCGGAGCATTCGGAGAGTGGAATAGAAAAATGATTGGTGCCGAATTAGTCCGATATAGAAAGGCAGCCGATATCATAGAATCATCTGACCTTGATTACACTATAGTAAGACCGGCCTGGTTAACTGACAATGACGAGGTTGATTATGAATTGACTCAAAAAGAAGAGGATTTTAAAGGCACAGAGGTTTCCCGAAGAAGTGTGGGTGCCTACATCGCTGAGGTTATCCAGCATCCGGAGAGAGACGTGAAAGCTAGTGTAGGTATCAATAAACCCAACACAGATGGGGATAAACCCGCTTTTTATTGAAAATAGAAACATAGTAGCATACTGAAATCCATCCATGAAAGATGTAAAAAAGCATAGAAAGATGGTTTATTTATTGTCAGGAATCATCGCTGCAATATTCATGATTCCCATGGCTTTTGTCATCGGGATAGAGCACTATCAGTTTAAGCGGAATAAGGCATTACAGAAAATGTCCAAAGAACGGGCTAATACTTCCACTTTGGTCGTCTATTTTTCCCGGTCCGGAAACACGGCCTTGATGGCTACTGAAATTGCAAGATTGAAAAATGCGAATTTGTTAACCATCAATGCGAACCGTTATCAAATTGGGATAAAAGGGTGGTTTCATGCTATGCAGGATGCCAGAGATACCATAGCTGAAATATATCCGGAAGAAATAGACTTAACACGCTATGATACCATTTACATGGGTTCGCCCATATGGTTATATAGCCCAGCCCCTCCAATCTGGGAATTTGCAAGGCAAAATAATTTCAAAGATAAGGCCGTCATTTTATTCAACTCACTAAACAGTAAATTCGAGCAGCATTATATTGATAACTTTGCCCAATTAATAGAGAAAAAAGGAGGCAGTTTCGTTAAACACATATTTGTTATTCGTGGTCGCATGACCCGGCAAATGGAGGTAGACGAATTTTTAGAGGCAGTAAGAAGTGAGATGGAAGCGTAAATCAGAAGCGAACCATGATAAAGGTTGATGCATAGCCATTTACCGCTTCAAATTGGTTTTATATATGCTTTCAGCACTATTATAGGGTCGTTAGCGGTCGGGCAGAGAATCCCATCATAATCGCTTGTCAAAACATATTGAAAAATCCGATTTTTTTAACACGAATCCATAAATTATGAAAGACACTACAAAAGACTTAGGACAAAATGATGCCAGCGTCACTGACTACGTTAAAAATATCGCAGAGACTGTAGGAACCTTAATCTCTCACAAGCTCCATCCGCTCATAGAGCGGTATGCTGATTTATTTGCACATAGTGTCCGCACCCCTGTATTAAGGCGACCTGATGAGGTGGGCTTAGAATACGAGGATGTATTTTTTCCATCTCTTGATGGAGTTCCACTGGAGGGCTGGTTTATCCCTGCCGACTCAAATAAATTGTTAATCATCAACCATCCGGAAACCTGCAACAGATATGGCTATCCCGGACACCTGCCTCCTTGGAACATCATGTTCGGTGGATTTGAGGTAAACTTTTTACCTGAGCTAAAGCATTTGCACGATGCCGGTTATAATATTCTTACTTATGATTTAAGAAATCACGGACTTAGTGGAACAGCAAATGGCGGGATTGTCGGATTAGGCCTTCTGGAATGCAGGGATGTTGTAGGTTCTATTCATTATGCAAAAAGCCGTAAAGACCTGGCTGGAATGACGACAGGTCTATACAGTCGTTGCATGGGAGGCAACTCGACTATCATTGCTATGGCTAAATGGCCGGAAGAGTTCACCCAAATTAAAGCAATGGTCCTACTCAATGTAGTTTCAGGCAGAACCTTTATTGAGAAAGGGGCTGAGAACATAAAGGCTGACCCGGAAAAAGCAGCCAGACAATTAGACGAGCGTCTTCGCGAGTTAACAGGATTTCGCCTCGATGAGGAAACACCACTGCCGCATGCAAAACATGTAAAAGTACCTACACTAATGGCGCAGCTTCACCGAGACTTTCTTATTCATGCAGAAGAGGATGGTCAGGCTATCTTTGATGCCTTAGGATCGGAAAAAAAAGAACTGCTGTGGATTGAGGAATCAAATCAACGCTTCTATGCTTACAACCATTTCGGTCAACATCCTGAGCGTTTGATTGGTTGGTTTGACCAGTATATGAATGGATAGAAAAATTGACTGTTTTTAGTGGGCCGTTATAAGCAGACAAAGCCCGAACCGCTAACAATGCATTCAGCTTATGGTGTGTAAAAGTCAAAAGCAAAGTTTTCGGTTCTTAGCCAAGTTTCATTAAGGAGGAAAGAGCTCTAAGACCGCCACAAGCCATATGCATCTGGGATGTACGCATCGGGTAATGAGTGTTAGGCATCCGATAATAGTCCCTGGGCATTAAAAAAGGGCGCTAAGACAATATGGTGTTTCTGAGCAAGTCTGTATATTTCTTCAATTTTTTCCACCCTGATATTCCCTCTTCCCGAAGAGTAGGGCTCGTACCTTTCTTCCAACGCAAGTACGATGGCTTCCAGCAGACAACCGTGCACTATATGGGGCAGGGGGTGTTGATAAAAGGCTTTAGGAAGATCCGGTTCACTTTCAATACCGCCCTGTACCCGTCCCATTCCTCCATAGAACAGGTAGGGGCTCTTGTTGAGGGCTGGAGAAAAGTCTATGTTCTTTGGATAGCCTGCATCGCAGACAATCACATTGGATCTGCTTTTGGAAAGGTCAAACTGGGGGGTGCCTACGCTGGCCGCACAAATAATAATGTCTGCCAGAGGGATCAGGTCATTGGCGTTGGTACTTGCCATTACATTTTCTGCGACACTGGAAATCGCCTCTCGCTGGGTGTTGAGTGACACACTATGCTGGGCACAGAGCAGTATTTTTTGAAATTTTTTTGCAAAGTAATGCAGGCATCCTGAACCTATATCTCCGGTAGAACCAATAATCAGCAGACTGGCTTGTCGAGGGTTTACGCCCTTGTACTGGCAGGCCCGCTCAACCCCTTTGCAGATGAAAGCGACTGTAAGCGTATTGCCGGTCGTAAAAACCGGATAAGTATCTGTCTGAAGGGCTAATATATTGCCTTCCAGCACGATAGAAGTAAAGCCACCAAGCGCCGCAATTTTAGCTTTTTCTCTGGAAGCATAGGCTGCGGCTTCCTGTACCCTGTGAAGGTTGCTACGCAGAAAAGCGGGCTTTAGATGATCGGGAGGAATAAAACTATCAATATAAACGCCCTTGATTTGTTTACGGCTATACAGCGAGGTTACTTTAACCCTGAAAACAGTTCTGGGAGGTATCCATGGATATATCTCTTTGATCTCATCCAGGGATATTTTTTTAGCTTCTTCCCCTCGCAAAGCCTGCATGAATCTGTTAATATTTTCCCAACATTCCTGGTGGCCTATTAATGCAAAATCCATAGCACTTCCATTAGTTTGTAGGTAACATGGCCCGGCAGCGTTCCAGCAGATAAGGCGCATCCAGAAAGGTCTGTTGCATCCGGAAGGCACTGATCTTTCTGATATCTGAAAAGACCAGCCGGCCCTGGCTATCAAACAAGAAAACACTTTCATGTGGAAGGACCCGTCCCCAGGCATAGTCAGTCCAGGAAGTTTTCAGAATACCCAATGCCTTGAACAAGGCTCCCTCTTTGTCTACCCATATGGGTATGGATATCCCCCTCTTTTTCCACAGAGAAATATCCTTGTCGCTGGTGATGGCGGCTAACTGTACCCCCATCGCTTCAAAACCAGGGGCATGTGCCTGCAGGTGGGACATATGCAGACGGGAATAGGAGCACCAGCTTCCCCGGATAAAAACGAGCAGCAAAGGCCGGCCTTTCATAGCGTACATCCTTTTGCCCAAAGGGCTTGCGCTATGCTCAGAGAGAAAGGCGTGGAGAAGCTCTCCCGTTTTTATGGTTGGGAGGATATCCATTCTCTCCACTTTGTCCGGCCTTTCTGTCAGGGGCAAAACCATACGGTTCATGAAGGCATCTATTTGATTGGGTAAGGTCGGGCTAAGTCCCATCCGCCGAAAAAGATATAAGCAGGGTGTCAGGGTATATTTGCCTGTCATGTATAAGCCGCTCAGGATCAGTTGAAACAAGCATCTTACTTTCGTATCTCTCTGCCATAGCGGTTCGGGAGACAAGCGCACTTTCACACGGGTAAACTGGCGATCCATTGCAATGATTTTTCTCCAGGTATGCCTATCTTATCCAGTGATTTCATATACAGGTTCAGCGCATGTCCTCTTAAGGATACTATATCAAGTCCTACATGGTGGAGTGAATGTTTTACACAGTCGCCATAACAGACACCGCAGTGCCCTCTCGCATCGGATTTTCCCGCCAGTTCAGACAAGATCGTCATACAATCCTGATGGACTTCGTATACCTTTTGTTCAAATCCTTTTGGATCTTGTTCCAGTGCTACCCTTAAAAATTCAATGGAATGATGGAGATGTGATTCTTCTTCCTGGGAAATTTGCAGGAAAAGTTCTCCGATCTCGCCATTCATGGCCTGGCCTACCTCTTGGTACATAGAAACAGCAAAAGATTCCAGCATAATTTCCTGAATGAGGATACAGGCTGCGTAGTCCTTTTTCCCAGCCCATCGGAGAAAACTTTCCCGGATACCCTTCCAGTAAGTGCCCTGTAGGTTGATGTTGACTTTCAGTTCGTATTTTCTGGCCATAGCCAGGAACCCGATGGCATGTCCTCTTTCGCTGTAGGCATGCTCAACGGCTTCTATCATTTCCTCCGTATCCTGGATAATGTCTGTCAGTGAGGCAAAATTGGCCATGCCGATCAGTTCCCCCGTAACAGCCTGAGAGAAGATGTCAGCAACGGCCAACCAGTATTCAGTAGATTGAGTGCCAGGTACCTTTTGTTGTGTTTCCATGGTGTTGTATAGCGTTAGATGAGTGAAAAATCTTCGTAAAACAGGCCTGTTTCAATGGAGCGAAGCAGGTCATTTCTTTTCAGATCAAGGGCAAACAAATTGGAGGTAAAGGAGAACTTAGGATATTTTTTAAACCTTTCCATAAGTTTATCACGTTCGTATAGGCCTATGGTTAAAAACGCATAGTGTTGCTGGTAAGCCACATTTCTGGCAAACTGAATTAAAAGATCAAATGCCTTGTCATGTCCTTCCCGGAAGCCGATGTATTTGATATACAACATACGGATGGGGTCTCCCACGCCAGGAAATTTGCCAAGCGGAAAAAAAAGGGAGGCAAAACGCAGGCACGACAGCGCCAGCTTGATCCCTATCGGGATTGCCATGACTACATTTTGCCTGTCCTGGTCTGTATCCGTCAGACATATAGCCCCTATCATCTCACCTTTCTGATATACGGCCCCTATCACGGTAGACGTCAGGTGATGAGGTTCTATGACAGGAGCGACCTGATAGTTTTTGTAGTATTCATTCAACAGGAGACATACTTGACCAAGATCGTTCTCCTCCACCTTGGCAACACGATAAGTTGCATTTGTTTTACGACGGGGAGAGGGAAGCATTTCATATACCTTGAAATGCCCCACATGACAAAAACCTGGCAGACCAAGCCTTCCTTCCAATAAGGTTTCCACTTCATGATTACCTCTGGCTGTAAGACACAAGACCAGATCCGGGGTTTCGGTGAGCAGGTATTTGTATAATTCGGCCATGAGCCGGAATGCCAGGAAGCTACCTCTGAAGTCAGGATGTACTTTCATGTCGCCAATGTATCCTACTTGTTTCCTGTGGCCATTGATCCATACCTCTTGGTAAGAGATAGACACAGCGCCCAGGAGTTGATCATGGCTAACGGCCGTAAACACTTTGTAAGCTCCCCTTCTTTTCAGGAGACTGAAAAAATCCGGTTCCCTGTCGATCCGGAGAGAAATAATTCCGTGCATCGGCGTTTGCCGGGTCAAGGTCAGCAGGTCATCATTATCTTCTTTAGTAGCTTCCCTAATGAGAATCATGGCATCTGTTCGGTTTACGGTAAGGTCGGACTGATCCATTTTTTTTAAAGAGAGTCCGATAGGCAAAGGGGCTTGATGGGTGGGGCGACAAGCGTTATGGTAGCATCTCCTTCGATAAACCCCGTTCCTGCAAGGCCTTATTGATTTCGGCATCCCAGATTTTTCCTTTCAGTTCTGGCACGAAGACAAACCGGTTGGCAATACCCTCGTCAAGGTAAGAGGCTTCGCCCCGGTTGATGACCAGATTATGAAAAGTATTTGCATCCAGCCAGTAGGACGCAGCAGCGGTAGAAAAATGTTCAGATACCTCATTGCCCAGTAATAAACTTTTAGAGACCCCAAACAAGGCAATGGCAGATTCGCTGATACCCCGAATGGTATTGCGATGCAGGATGGCCCTATCTTGTCCTGAAAACAGGCCGATGCCGGTAAAATTAGAAAAAAAGCCGGTGGGGTCAGGACCCACCTCAATGTGATTATGGGCAATGAGTACCTGAAAATTGGAAGCCGCTCCAATTTCAATGCCCATAAATCCGTCTGTATGAATGGTATTGTTCCGGATAAGAATCTGGTTCTTGTCCTCTCCGGATGGTTGGAATTCCTGGGTCACCACCACCGCCCCAAAGGAAAAACTGCTGATATGATTATGCTCAATTTCTACCCGGGAGCCATTCAAATACCGGGTAATGATCTGTTTTACTTCACTCAACTGGTTGTGATGGATCTTCAACCGGGCATGATCCAGTAATTGTAATACAATAGCCTGAAGACCTATTTGATGAAAACGACTATGGCTTATGGTGTGGTCGCCTCCACTGATAGGGAACGGAAAATGATCCCGCAGTCCGTGGACTACAATACCCTGAGAGGGCTGAGAACGCAGCAGATTCTCAAAAGGTCCTCCCTCGTTGACGGCAATGCCCTTCAGTGCTACATTGTGAAATGAAGTATTGACCTCATCATATCCGATGTCTATCACAAAAAAGGCAAACAGATCATTAGGACCGATAAATCCTGATACAATGGTTTCGCTGAAAAAACCTTTTTTGAGAGAAACGGATAGGTCAGCAACGATAACCTTTCCATAAGGGTCGGGAAAGTGAAACAACACAGCCAGGTCAGTGGGCCCGAAGTCACCCCGTATGGTTGTTAAAGAAAAAGGTGCCGCTGGCGAACCAACGCCTACAATACGCGTTTTGTCAGGTCCTTCCCCTTTGAGGATACCGTGAAATCCAGGAGTCACTATAGGACGACCCACGAAGTATTTACCAGCTTTCAGTATCACGGTTGCTCCGGGGGAGGCATTCCGTAGGGCTTCCTCAATCGCATTGGCATCGGTCATACCGGTCATATCTCCGCTGGGATAGACATTGACCATGGTAGGCAAGGCGTATGGTGAAGATTCAATGTGTGCTTTGTTGGTGTAAGCAAGGTCGCCGGTGATGTCCTCCTCCGTACAGGCAAGGAGTGTCAGCATCAGAATAGCATACATTCGGAGAGAGAAAGGAATGAGTAGTTTCATGGTTTTTTTGGGTTAAGTGAAAATGGCAAAGCAATTACAGGCTATGGGTGTTCAGAGAAAGTATCTGCCATACAGGGGCGGCGGGCCTGTGATCCTAGGGGTTAAGGTTTTCTCATGCCAGCATCTTTTCTAACGAAACAGCAGTAGGACTACAAGGTCTTGTTTCCATGATGGTGTAGGAGCTTGCATCAAATTATGTTTTCTTCCATACGTAACAGTTTATGGGTTAATGATCATCAGAGCGCCATCATGGATGAAGCGATGGTAAAAGTTGAGAATGAAACTTTAGGAGGGTTTGGATTAAGCTTATGGTGGTGTCATAAAGGCAGTTTGCATGAAAAAAACAAAGTAATACTTCAGGCTGATGAGAAAACCTGGCCGAAAACCAGTGAAAGCCAAAATGACTTTAGCTTGCGCGTTAACGGATAATCACCGGCTCAGGTCACTGCAGAAATCCGTTAGAGATAACAATACTAAATTTAGCACAAATCTGAAATTTTGCAATATTTTACAAGCGGATTTTCAATTTCTGAGGAGCCTGGCAAGCCTGAAAGACCACATTCTTTTTACACACTGTTGCTTTCTTTTGCACTCCAGAGCTGAAAAGGTACCTGTTTCAGGAAAACATGCTTCATAACATGTTTACTCTGCGGCTACAGGCGTTGGTAAAGGGAGTTCACTCACTGGGGCATCCCATACGATCTTCCAGTCCCCGTTTATTTTTTCCCAAAGGACCACATAGTTCCCTTTGTCGTTTATGGCCGGAATGGGGGAATCTTCATTGGGGGTAAAAGTAAGCGTATATTTGCCCAGTTCTACGGCTAAATCTCCACTTTGCTTTACTTCCTGTGTCTGTAAATCAAATTCCCATTGGCCAAACTGCACCGATTGCTTCCACGATTCCTTGTATTGTTCAATACCCACCAGGGCAGGCTGATGGGGAGGCATCTGAATGGTATTGTCTGCAAAGTGAGTGGCAGCAGAATCAATCATGCCTGCTTTGTACCACGCTTCCAGTTGCGCATTTTTCTCTTCAATAATTTGCTTTACATTTTCTGAGGAGTCTGTATCGGATTGTTCTTCAGCAACTGTAGAGGGCTGACAGCCAAAAATGACAGAGGTTTCCAACAAAATCAGGAGGCAGTGGCGTGTTAGATTTTTCATGAGATGTATGCTTAGGTCACTAATTATTTTCTTGATCCAAGCGCCGCGAACGATAGGCACAAAGCAGTAACAATGTCATTTCTCTGAACCATTTCTAATATAATCAATAATACTGATTTTTTGGGTATCACTTCCTGCCTTTATGAGCCTTCACCCGGAAAAGCTGTTGTGAAATTTTTGTACAGCCGTTATGGGAAAATTTTTTATGCAATCTGAAAGAAGTCTCTGACAGGTGGTTGACTAAAAAGAATCGTTCATTCATGGCTCAACGTCAGCAGGCAGTTGTGCGTAATATCAGGAAAATCCCTTGACTCCATACCTATGAAAATGCTTGAAATTTTTGAAGGTGCCCGGGCGGCTCAATATGATAAGGCCATACCACACTGGATTCCTGCTTATCATGAATTCCACGCTTTTATCGCTACGCATTTACGGCAGCATTTCAGTACAGCCGATCCTTTGGCTATTTTGATAGCAGGCTGTGGCACCGGAAGAGAAATTCAAGAGGTAAACCTTTCTCCGCATTGGCAGATTACGGCTTTTGACCCTTCTGTAGAAATGATCCGTCAGGCGGTGGAGCAATATTCGAATCAACCCAATTTACAATTAGTGCATGGTACGGTGGCGGCTATTGAAAAAGAGGACTTTGACATAGCTACGCTTATGCTGGTATTGCATTTTTTGTCAGACGATGGCGCCAAACTGGACCTGTTGACTAACATGGGTCGCAGACTGAAAGCAGGCGGACAGTTGCTGCTGGTAGATATTTATCATAGTGATGATTTTGATGCACAACTGATGCAGCTGCAAGACCGGCTACAGGGTCATTTTGACCCGGACTGGATACAGCAAGGTATCCGACATATCAAAAACGATATTTTTTACATTACGGAAGCACGGCTCACTCAACTGATCAGCGAAGCGGGCTTTTCCTCGATAGAATCCTTTAAAAAGAGTTATTTTTACGGAGGCTGGATCATCAGCAAATAAGTAGAGTATGTTCGAGAAACTTCGGGCTTATATTGAAAAGCACATTAAACTGACAGAAGAGCAGTTTGATCTCCTCAAGACATGCTTTGTGCCAATGAAACTGAAGAAAGGAGAATTCTTACAGCGAGCCGGAGAAGTTACCCGATACGGAGCATTTGTGGTTAGCGGATGCCTGCGCAAATATGTGATTGATGCCAAAGGGAAAGAGCATATCCTGTATTTTGCACCGGAAGACTGGTGGGTTGGCGACATAGAAAGCGGTCTGCATCAATTGCCTTCCTTGTATTTCGTAGATGCCATAGAACATTCGGACGTATTGCAGATTGATCTTCCATCTCATCAGAAAATAATAGAAGCCATGCCTGCTTATGCCAGCCAATATCAATTGGGATTGCAAAAGCATATGGCTTCCAAAGACAAACGCATTGTGGCTGCTCTCAGCACTTCTGCCGAAGAACGTTATCTCGAGTTTCTTAAAACGTATCCTTCCATTGCCCAGCGGGTGCCTCAGCATATGCTGGCTTCTTATCTCGGCATTTCACCGGAAACGCTCAGCCGCATTCGTAAACAAAAGCGGTAAACAGACTGTCTTACTTTTCATTTCTTGATCTATATCAATGCCCAGGAGTGAGAGACAGGATAGCTTTGTCTTGTAAACTTCATGTATTCAAACACTTAAATGCAAAACACCATGACAAGTAAAACCAAAAATATCGTAAGATGGGTGCCTTCTGTTTTGGTAGCCACCCTCCTTTCAATGAGCGCTGCTTATAAATTATCCAGCCCGCCCTCCATCGTTGAGCTCTTTACACCCTTAGGATTGATGCCCTATGTGGGATTACTGGCTACGATGGAACTGTTGTTTACCATTTTGTTTCTCTATCCACGCACCATGAAGATTGGGTTCCTGCTCCTCACCGCTTACTTGGGTGGCGCCATGGCTACTGAAATGGTATCAGGAAATGCAATGATCGCCCCTACGATCATTTTCTCATTAGTATGGATAGCCGCTTTTCTTCGCAAGCCCATTCTTTTCCGGGAAGTGTCTGTCCGGTAAGTATGCCCCCGGAGAAGATACCACCGCTTCAATCCTGATTGTCTTACCATTGATTTTACTGGCAGATAGCTGTTCAACAGATCATTCTTATCAGATCTGTCGAGCCCGCTGTATGTACTTATCATCCTATCACAAAATTATCATGAATTATGATTGACTTATCTATGAAAAAAGATCCAAACACCATATCTGAAGCTTTGATGGGCAAGCCTTTATTGGCCTGTAAAACATCAGAAAAAGAGTTGACAACGATTTTACCAGAGAACAAATCGTGGTTTAGCGAATGGTTTAACTCGCCTTATTACCCTGTGTTATATAAGCACCGGAATGAGCAGGAAGCTCATTTTTTTATAGATCATCTGAGTCGTTGGCTTCGCCTGAGTGCCCAGGATCACATACTGGATTTGGCTTGTGGCCGGGGACGCCATGCTATTTACCTGAATACCCAGGGACTGGATGTCACAGGGTTTGATCTTGCTCCTGAGAGCATTGCCTATGCTAGTCAATTCGCAAACGAACGACTACGTTTCTTTGTACACGACATGCGGAAGCCTTTCCGGACACACGCCTATAGCTGTATTCTGAACCTGTTTACAAGCTTTGGTTATTTTGACACGGAAGCAGAAAATGTCGACACTATCTGTGCGGCTGTTCAAGCCCTGCAGCCGGGCGGCAAGTTAGTCATTGATTTTATGAACGTGCCGCAGGTCATAGCCAGCCTGGTCCCTTTCGAGATCAAAGAAGTAGAAGGCATCCGTTTTGAGATCAGCCGCCGCGTAGAGAATGGTTTTATTATCAAGGAAATATATTGCACTGACCGAAATAACTCTTACCATTTTCAGGAACGGGTGAAAGCCATCACCCTGAAGGATTTTCATTACTACTTTGCCATTGCAGGTGTAGATCTGTGTCAGGTTTTCGGGGATTATGACCTCCATTCTTACGAGGCTTCCACTTCCCATCGGCTCATTTTAATCGCGCAGAAACCTGCTGAGGCATCAACCATTCTGCCCAGTAGACGATGTCCGAAAAGTGCTCAGCTGATTTTCTGTAACGCTGCTTGCAGATCTTCTATCAGATCGTCGGCATCTTCCAGTCCTACGGAAATACGCATGTCGCCCAAAGAGATACCCATCCCACCAAACTGTTCCGGGCTGAGTTCTTTCAGGTAACTGATGGCCGGTGCATAGATCAGGCTTTCATGACCCCCCCAGCTTACACCAATCTGGAAGACCTGTAAACCATTGAAAAATGTTTTGATTTCTTCCAGGTTGTCGGTCACCAGTTGAAAGCTCATCAGGCCGCTGTAACCACTCATTTGTTGCTGGCCTAGCGCATACTGGGGAAAACTTTCCAGTCCCGGGTAGCGGACGGATTTTACCTTCGGATGTGTCTCCAGAAAGCGGGCAATTTTCATTGCATTTTCCTGATGCTGCCGCATCCGTATGGGCAGGGTACGCAGGCTGCGCAGGATGAGCCAGGCTTCAAAAGGAGCTGTTTTGGCTCCCAGCCATTGATATTCCTGGGTGGCTATGGCATCGATATCGGTTTCTCGTCCGATGACCACACCGGCTACAATATCGCTGTGCCCGCCTATATATTTGGAGCAGGAATGAACTTCCAGGTCAATACCCAGGGCAAGGGGTTTTTGAAAAATGGGCGTAGCCCAGGTATTGTCAATGATAGTACGAATATTTCGGTCACGGGCTAACTGGGCAACTGCCTGGATATCCTGTAAGCCGAAGACGGCTGAAGAGGGACTTTCCAGATAGATCAGACGGGTATTAGGGCGGAGGGCTGCCGCAAAATCCTCTACGCTGTCACCAGCTACCAGGGTGACCTCTATGTTCATTTTCTGGGTTAGATATCGCTGTAGCAGGTTGTTGGCAGGTCCATAGATATTTTTGATAGCGACGACATGATCACCGGCCTTGATACAATGCAAGACAGCCGCCGAGATGGCTCCCATGCCTGAAGGAAAAAGCTGCGCTTTTTCGCCTCCGGCCATTTTAGCTATCTTCTGCTCCACAATGGAAACGGTCGGGTTCTTACCGCGGGAATAAATATAATGCCGGGTACGGTCTTCAAAAGCCTCATCAATGGCTTCCCAATTCTCAAACGTAAAGAGAGAGTTCTGAAAAATAGGCGGTACTACGGCCCCTTCATACGCTTTTCTTTCTTCTCCGAAATGCATGAGCAGGGTTTCTAATTTCAGTTTTTTATTCATATATCAAATACTTTTTATTCAGCGATAGATTGTTTGTTTTTCTTTTGATCCACTTCATGATAGAAGCAGCCGATGCCGGTGAGTGCCAAGGTAGGCGCCACCACCAGGTTGATCAACGTCAGCAACTGCCAGTGCCAGTAGTCCTGGTAAGCGACACCCAGGGTGGCGGTCATAAAAAGGGTGGTGGAGGTCCAGGGAATAATACTTTCTAGCATAGTGCCTGCGTCTTCTATGGAGCGGGAGAGTACTTTTCGGGGAATCCTAAACTTATCATAACGGGTTTTGAAGGCATCGCCTACAATAAAACTGGTGGCATTCTGGTTGGAAGTAGCCGCATTGGTGAAGGCAGTGGCCACCAGGGAAGATAAGATCACTGCCGGTCGTGTCTTGGCAAAGCCGAAAACTTTGTCCACCATAGTAGGCATTACCTCCAGTACATCCATGGCACCGATAAAGATCAGTACCATGATAGAAAAGATGATGGCCTCGTTAAGCTCATACAGTCCACCCCGGGTAAAGAGTGCTGTCACATTCTCAGGGATTTGCGGCAGCCAGGTAGCCATTCGGGTATCAAACCCGGTATACACTGCCCCCATGATATCCGTAATCGTGTAGGGTTGAAAGATCAGGGCCAGCAGGCAGGCGGAGAAGGCAGAGGTGAGCAGGGTAGGCAGCGTGGCTATTCTTTTGATAGAACCATACAAAACGATCAGCGGAGGAATCAGCAACAGCACATGAAAATGAAACATCGCGCTGATGGTGGTCAGGGTAGCCTGCACCTGTGGACTGTTCACTTCCTGATTTGCCGGTGGATAGACGAATCCAAGCACAAAGTAGATCAGAGCGGCCATTAGGGCTGAGGGGAGGGTAGTGTACATCATAGACCGGATATGGTCATACAGCGGGACCTCTGTGGCCAGTGATGCCATGTTGGTGGTATCAGACAAGGGAGAAAGCTTGTCGCCGAAATAGGACCCTCCAATCACGGCACCTGCGGTGATGCCCAGGTTAGCGTCCACAGCACCTGCCACCCCCATCAGCACAGCACCGATGGTACCCGCCGATCCCCAGGAGGTGCCGGTGACAGTAGAAAAGATGATGGGTACAAAGAAAGCCAGGAAGTATAAATAAGTAGGATCAATCAGCCTGATCCCATAATAAATCAGCATAGGAATGGTGCCGCTGATGATCCAGGTGCCTATGATGATGCCGATAGCAAATAAAATGAGCACCACCGGAAAACCCTTGGACAGTTTAGCCATAAAAGCCTCCTGAATGACTTCCCAGGGATAGCCTAGCCACATGAGTTCCGCAATGGTAAATGCGGCGGCCAGCAGAAAAACAATTTCCAGCGGAAAAGGAGGTAAATCATAAACTTTGGGTCTTAAAATCAGTCCATAGGCAATGATCAGAGTGAGGAAAAGTAGGGGTAAGAGAATATGAATAAACCTGATGCGCTTTTTCTCCGGTGTGGATGTCATACCATGAATAATCTAAGGCCAATTTGTTCGGGGGCTAAATATAGAGATTTTAGCTTACTCTACCATAGCAAAAAAGAGACTGTAACAGGGGGCTGTTTTGCTCCGGCATTGTTCGGAATTTATACAATGGTTGTCCGGAAATGAACAGTGAGTAGTCTTATAAACTGCTCAAATTCACTAATTTGAGGCATTTTTAAGTTTGGCAAGTAATCTGCAAATACAGATACAAAACAACAAATATTTATTGAACCCTTATTTTAAAATGAAGTATATGAAAAAGTTAACCCAAATATCCCTGTTCGCCTTTGCCCTGGTTTTTTCACAAGTGGGTCTCCTGCTGGCTAATGACCACGAAGGCACAAACACCCTGGTGAGTGTAAGACAAATTAAGTCGGAACCTAAGAAAGCTGTCATCAGTATTGCCAACCTTCCTGACGATCAGCAGGCGTTTTTAAAGATTAGGAATGAAAAAGGCAGGGTGTTGCACAAAGAAGTGATCAACAAACAACAGGCTTTCGCCAGAAAATATGATTTCTCAGCCTTAAGAAGCGGAGAATACACCGTAGAGATCAGAACCAAAGCCGGTATTGTGACAGAATCTTTCACGCTGCAACCCCAGCAAGCTACTCCCTTGTATTTCAAGCCTGCTATTCAGGTAGTGCCAGACATGGTTAAAGTAGCTTTCATTAATCCGATGAATACACCTGTACTGATAAAAATGTATGATCAGGTAGGCAAGGTCATCTATAAGGAAGAAGTATCTTCTCAGGAAAAATATGTCAAAGGATTGGACATTTCAAGCTTAGAAGCCGGATTGTATTCTCTGGCCATTCTGGGCAACGATTATGTGTACACCAAAAGCATCGATGTAGAGTAGTATAGTAGTTAATCAGTATTTTAGCAAACACAGTGAAAGGTGCAGGCGCTTCTATGGCCTGCACTTTTTTTATGTCTTTACTTTGAGCCGCATAGACTAAGTTGAGTGGCGCGGGCATCGTTGGTCTGCTATTCAGGAAACGCTATGGATATATACCTTTCAGACGGTAGTAAAATACGCTGATGCCGGTATTTTTTAGGATGGCCATGATCCTCACCTTTGTACTCGTCAATGGCAAGGGATGTGGGTACACTTATACTGAAAACGGATGCGTATGGCAAAGGAGGAAGGTATAAGCCAGTTGACCTTTAATTAATACAGACCATACCAAACCTATATAACCATGCATAGAATCGGCTATCCATTTACTTTGCTCATTGTCTTTTTTTGTTTTTTCTCTCCGCTGTATGCTCAGCAGCAGGCTAACCGTTTGTCACTGGCACTGGGTATCGGGCATTTGTCCCGTCAGGACCAGATATTCTCTCCTTTTGTGCACCGGGATGTGTCTCCTTTTCATCTTTCACTGCAGTATGAGCGAGACAAAAAGCTGAAGCAAAAGGCACAACTTTCGTTCTCTCAGTTTAATCCTTCTATCGGTAATCTTTATACCTACTGGCGGGCTGATCCGGAAGAAACCTTCACCACAGCTCCCCATTCCTTTATATTGGTAAATATAGACTATGGACTGGCCTGGAAAATAAGAAAAAGTGAGCCATGGCAGATCAGTATAGGGGGTATGCTTCAAAACAAAATTCAGGCTTCCAGTTACAATTTTGGTTCATTCGGCGGTTTTGGGTATCTGGCTTCCTTGGGAATAGGTCCCTGGCTGGAAACGGATTTTCATCTTAGCGAAAAGCGCCAGCTAAGCGCCTCTTTGTCTGTGCCCTTGCTGATCTGGGTAGCCCGTTCTCCCTATCTGATCAATGATGATGAATTTATGCACAATACCTATTCGCATCAATGGTTTAAAACATTTCTGGCCTACCTGGAGGACGGTCATTGGGAAACCATTCATGGATTTCAAAATGTGGATATACAACTGACATACCGGCATGCCTTGAATGCGCAATGGGACCTGTTGGGAGAATATCGTTTTTCATTCACACACCATAAAGAACCTGCCAATTTCTTATCCTATCAGCACATGATAGTTTTTGGAGGAAGCTTAAAATTTTAAATACGCTATGAAGAAATACAATACATATCTGTGGATCAGCCTGCTGCTGATGACAATGAGCGCCTGCGAAGAAATGGCGTTTGAAAAAGAACCGGAAAGCAATGCCGAAGCTTTGTTTGAGTATTTGTGGCATGATTTTGACCAGCATTATGCTCCCTTTGAAGAACGAGGGGTAGACTGGGAGGCTCTCTACGAACAATACCGGCCGATGGTGAATCATACAATGAGCGAAGAAGAACTGTATGAGGTGATGACCCATATGCTGGCGCATCTGGATGACGGACATGTGAAGCTGTCGGCTCCCAATAAAAGTGTTTTTAATGCCAATGCTATTTTAAATGAATATAGAGGTGATCAGCTTTTTGATCTGGACATGATTAAAAGCAATTATCTGAAAGGAAACTTTCAGGAAGGGACGGAGGAATCTTATGTGTATGGATTGTTAGAAGACAATATCATATATCTGCATCTGCCCTGGATTGCTGAGAATTTTGCAGTCATTCACGAAGTGATTGATACTTATCCGGAAGCTAAAGGCTTGATTCTGGACCTGCGCCATAATGAAGGGGGAGATTTTACTTACTGTTTTTCTGAAATGGGAAGGTTTACACAGGAAAAACGATTGATTTTTACTTCTCAAACCAAGAATGGTCCCGGTGAGCAGGATTATACAGCGTGGTATGACTGGTATATTACCCCCGCAGGACAATACTACGACAAAAAAATGGTGGTACTGACGGATCGTTACACCATCAGTGCCGGAGAGCGTTCGGTGATGGCTTTCATGACCTTGCCCAATGCCGTTATTCTGGGAGACACCACCTGCGGGGCCCATTCTACCATGATCGGACGTGAGCTTGCCAATGGCTGGCATTATTCTCTGGCAACCCAAAAAGTGAAACTGTTTGACGGACAATCGTACGAAGGAATTGGATTAATGCCGGACATTCACTGTGTCAATACGCAGGAAGAGGTAGAGGCAGGCATAGACAAGACATTGGAAAGAGCCACAGCAATATTTTAAAGTACTGTCTCCTTTCTGGCTGTAAAGAGTAGCTTTCTATGGGATGGTTGCCATCAGGAAAGGTAAACGACCCGCTGATGCTATCTGCTTTTGAGGAAGCGGTTATCGTCCGGCAACTTTATCATAATCAATCTGGATATTTGTTTAATTTTTATAAAACATATTTTACCATCATTTGTATAATAGCATACAGGAAAATCTAAAGAAGAATAACCTATGCCTGCTTCGTCAGTGGTGAGACTATGCCATTTTTTGCTGAAAAACGAATTGACCATTGCTTTTGCGGAAAGCGCTTCCACGGGAAGATTTATCTATGAGTTTACTTCTGTTCCGGAATGTGGGAGCGTGGTGAAGGGTAGTTTGGTCTGTTACGATGTAGTTGTGAAGAAACGACTGCTGGGTGTACCGGAGGAAATTATCAAAAAATATACTGCCGAATCTCCGGAAGTAACTCAGTGTTTAGCCATAGGGCTGAAGAAGCTCATTCCGGCTGACATCATTGTGGCTGTCACGGGCCTGGCTTCCCCAGGAGGGAGTGAAAGCCCGGATAAGCCGGTAGGGACCATGTTTGCTCACGGTTTTATCAGGGAGGAAGCCTGGCAAACCAAATTATTTTTTAAAGGGTCTCCTGATGAGATCATTGCACAAACCATTGCAAAGGTGGCCTCTTTTCTGCTGGAAAAGCTACAAGATAACGCAAAGTAGCTTCCTGCACATTAAATATCCTCTTTGGTCAGGCCGAACCTTTCATTATGTTCCACATTACCTTTGGGTTCTACATGGATCATAATGTCGTAGACATTATGGATACGCTCTTTAATTTCCTTTTCTACTTTAGAGCCAATCCGATGGGATTCAGCCACGGTAAGGTTGCCTTCTACTTCAATATCCAGATCGATTAGGTAAAGATTAGACATTTTCCGGATTCGGGCGCGGTGCGGATTGTGGGCGCCAGGCACTGCGTCAGCCGCTTCAAAAACCTGTTGATATACCGTCATGTCGTCTACGCCTTCCATGAGTTCTGTATTACTCTCCTTAAAAATTTCATAGCCTATCTTTAAAATCCAGATGCTCACCCCTATCGCCATAATTGTATCCATCAGGGGCAGGTCAAAAGCCACGGCAGTGCCGGCTCCTATCAGCACAGCAGCCGACAATATCATATCGGCACGCATATTTTTGGCATTGGCGATCAGCATGGTGCTGTTGGTTCTTTTTCCCATTTGAAACTGCCACCAGGAGAGCAGTAGCTTCACGATGATGGAAAAAACAGTGACATAAATGGCTAACAGAGAGGGCACTTCCCGGGGAATCTGACGGATCAGGTTACCACTATTATGAAACAGCAGTTGGGCTCCTGCAAAGAAGATAAAAAAAGCCAGTGCTTTGGTGGCAATGGTCTCAGCGCGGCTATATCCGTAAGGAAATTTTAGGCTGGGGGGCTTCTGAGTGATTCTTGCAGTGATTAATATGATAAAGTAAGTGGCTACATCAGAGAGAGAATCTATGCCATCTCCTATCACTGCCTGGCTGTTGGCTATAAAACCAATGGATATTTTTAAGACAGATAACAGCAGGTTACCCACAATCCCGATCCACGAAGCTCTGATGATGATCTTTATCCTTTCTGTCAAAACTTTTCTGTTTAGAACGCTAAAATATGTAAAAACTCCGTATCCGACTTACTGAAACGGACTTTATTCCAGGAAACAATGACGATTGAAATTCGTTTATTAGATTTACAGTTGAATCAAAAATTTTTATTTTTTTAAACCTTAAACAAGAACACTAATGGCATTTCAACTTCCTGACCTTCCTTATTCTTTTGATGCATTAGAACCACACATTGACGCTAAGACGATGGAAATACATCATGGCAAACATCATGGTGGCTATGTTTCCAAATTAAATGGAGCCGTTGAAGGTACTCCTCAGGCTGATATGTCCATTGAGGATTTGATGAAAAGTATTGGTAGTCTTTCTACGGCTGTGCGCAACAATGGTGGAGGTCATTATAACCACTCTCTTTTCTGGAAAGTTTTATCACCCGACGGAGGTGGAAAGCCGAGTGGTGCACTGGCTTCTGCGATAGACCGTGCTTTCGGTTCTTTTGATAAGTTTAAGGAAGAATTCGATAATGCTGCGGCCACCCGCTTTGGGTCAGGTTGGGCCTGGCTCATTGTGGATAACAGTGGCAACCTGAAAGTAACTTCTACGCCTAATCAGGATAATCCTGCCATGGATGTTGCTGAAGTGAAAGGGACACCCATTCTGGGGTTAGATGTATGGGAGCATGCTTACTATCTCAAATACCAAAACAAAAGGCCAGACTATATCCAGGCTTTCTGGAATGTAGTGAACTGGAATGAGGTAGGCAAGCGTTTTGAGGCTGCGAAAAAGTAAGCTATAAAAGTAATTGAAAGGAAGCAGGCTACGCTAGGTAGCCTGTTTTTTTTATAGCTCCTCCGTATCACATTTCTATAAATTCAGGCGGGTACTCAACCATCCCTGCCTTGCCTTGGAGCGCATTTTCTTTCAGTTCAATGGCCATAAAGGCTTCATCCGGAACCTCAAAAGGGCAATGGATCTGCCACAGAGAAGCTTTCTTAAAGCCTAATGTTGAGTAGTATTCAGGATGTCCCAATACAATGACTGACTGATATCCCAAGTTCTTGGCACTTTCTAATCCGGATAAAACCAGTTTTTTTCCAATCCCCTGGTTTTGATAGCGGGGATGCACTGCCAAAGGGGCCAAGGCCAGGGTCTCATAACTTTGTTGGGTAGCCTTGATTTTTATGATAGAAAACAGAACATATCCCTTTCTTATCGCATGCTCTACAGCTACCAGCGACAGTTCAGGTATGAAGTTTGGTTTATTCCTTAACTTGGCGATGAGCATGCTCTCAAAGTCCTGCTGAAAGGCTTTTTGCGTTAGCGCGTAGATGTCGGGATAATCTTCAGGCGCTGCCGGTCTGATTTCTAATGCCATAATGATATAACCCGATACAAACCCACAGGTTAAAAATTAATTGGCATCATTTTCCGTGAGCTTTGTCAAAGGGATAAGCAGAATGGGTTATTTGATATCACTTCTTTGCAGTATCCAGTAATTCAGGAAAGTGAATAATCCCAGATACACGAAGACCACTATGATATCCAGTATGGCTACATAGTCCTGTATCTCCTGGAAAATATATTTTCCAAAAGGGATGGTAATCAGGTTGTTGATAGCCCGGATGGGGAAATAGTTATAAAAGGTATAGTCCGCATAAAAATTAGACAGGATCAACACGCCGATGGGCTCAATGAAGAGCGAATAAAACGCCAGCAGTACAATGGCAAAGCCCGTACGTTTGATCAGCATACCCACCAGCAGGGCAAAGACCAGAAAAGTCAGGACATCCAGAAAATAAGCCAGTAGAAAGCCGGCCTGGTCAAACATCACATCCAGGCCCTGCACCGGAGAGTAAATCCAGCCCAGGATGATCCCCAACAACAATAGGAATAGGGTATTTACTACAGTCAGCAGTAGGATCAGCAGCAACTTGGTGCTGATAAATTCTGTTTTGGTGAGGCCGTCAATGATATTCTGCCTGATGGTTTTATAGTCGAATTCATTGGTGATAGACATGACAACAATGAATCCCAGGAATATTTTAAAGAAAGTGGCCAGGTAGGTAATGTTCTGCCAGATGTCATTAAAGTCATAGAAAGGCACCACAGACGGGTCAATACTCTCAAATTGCACACCTTTGCTGGCAATGTATTCCAGATACAGCATCACACTGGAGCAGACCAATCCCAGTACCAAAAAATAAAGTGTAAGCAATATCCAGAAAGGACGGTAGCTTTTGAGTTTTAACCATTCAATCGTGAGTAACTTATTCATGAGAGGAGGCTAATATTTCTAAAAATTGTTTTTCCAGACTCTTCGTTTTCTGCGACAGGTGTGATACAACAACTCCCTGTTCTACCAGAAACTGGTTTAAATCCAGGCTGGACTTTTCTGGCAATAACCTGACTTTCAGGATCCCATTTTCTCGAGACACTTGCTGGACAAATGGAAATTGTGCGGCGATTTGTTGTAGTCGGTCCATATCAGCGGAAGCCACCTCTACCATATCGGTACCGGAAAGGGCTTCTCTGACGCCACCGCTATAAATCAGTTTTCCTTTTTTCAGCACGGCAAAATGGGTACATACTTTTTGCACTTCATCCAGCAGGTGGCTGGCCATAATGATAGTTTTGCCTTCCTGGGCAATGCGGATAATCAAATCCCGTATTTCAGCGATACCCTGTGGATCCAGGCCATTGGTTGGTTCATCCAGAATCATCACAGCAGGGTCGGAAAGCAAGGCAGAGGCAATGGCCAGTCTTTGTTTCATACCCAGAGAGAAGGTCTTGAAGGCATCCATTTTACGCTCTGCTAATCCTACCCAGAGAAGCACCTCCTCAATCCGGGTAAAGGGTACTTCTTTGATGCGAGCCACCACTCTCAGGTTTTCCACTGCCGATAAGTAAGGGTAAAACACTGGTGTTTCCAGAATGGCCCCTATCTTTTTCCTGCTCTCCGATGAAGGCGACTTGCCAAACCACTCGTAGGTGCCGGCGTCTTTCTTCACCACATCCAGTACGATGCCCAAGGTCGTCGTCTTACCACTTCCGTTAGGTCCCAGAATGCCAAAGACAGTACCGGGTTGTACCTCCAGTGAAAGTCCACTGACGGCCTGTACTTTACCATATCTTTTGTGAAGATCTTTGATAGCGAGAACAGGATGCATGTTGGTCAGTTAGCGTTGTCATTTTTCCGGTGGTCACCTTCCTTGTCTGCTGTGGTTTTCATAATATCCGCCACTTTTCCGAAGTCAAAATCACTCTTCATTAATTTCAGCAAAGAAGACATATCCACAAAGCCCTCCATGGTGACCAGATACAGGCTTTCCGGGTTGTTCACCACAGCAACCATCTCTTCTGGTACAGGCGTTTCTCCCAGGGCATAAATCTGAATGTGGTTGTCCTTATTATGCAAAGAGAACAAAGTGGTATAATTTTCCTGTTGGAGCGCTTGCAAGAGTTGCTGTATGCGGCTGGCATTGAGTGACTGTTCCTTCTTGTCAAATGCCAGAAACTGTAGTTTCTCCACATGCTTCACCAACTGATAATAATCCGGGTTCTTCTCCAGATTGATCATTCTCAGGGTGCTGGGATAAAAGTACAAAGCCTGGGCTGTCGTATGATCTTTTTGAAATTGAGCAATACTCTTGCTCTGTGCCCAGGCGGCAGAGGCGAAAATCAGGCAGGTAGATAGTGCAACCAGGTATTTCATAACATGAAGGTTAAAAAGCTGGCACAAGCTCATCACTCATGCCAGCTGATCCGGGTTAATGTTCGGCAGGTTTTTTCTTTCCTTGCTTGTCAATATTTTCCAGATACTCCATGCCATTGATTTTCATTCCTCTGGAGAGTTTGGAAATTTGTTTCAGGTCAATCTCTCCATACAGGTCCAAGGCTACAAATTTATGGTTGCCCCCTACCAGCATGAGTAGTTCGCTAATCTTACCTCCATTCTCCTTGATCAGAAATCGCATATTTTCTTTACCATCCCGTACTGACATCAGCTCTTCAAAGTTACTGCTTTGAATACTACTGGCAGCTTCCTGATAATACTGGTTAGCATTCTGGATACTGTCAGATGCTAATATTTTCAATCCTTTCAGCTTGCTGATGGCTTCTGTCAGTTCTTTAGTCTCCGGATCTTCGGGCTCGAACTCTGTGAAAAGATCAAACATCTTGCTGGTAATAGTAACCTTGGTAAGGTCTTCGTTATCGGCATATTTATCAAACATAGAGCTGATAGCAGCATCTTGTGCGTTTACCCGAAAAGCAATCAGATCTATCAATAAGACAATTACAATTAATTTTTTCATCATTTTTCAGATTTAATGGTTTCTTGTGCTTCACTGAATTTCTCAAGTTCTTCTATATGTTGCGTTCCTTCATTCATCAGGCTGGACACCAGCAGCAAAGCCTGTTTGGTTTGCTCATAGGCTAACCTTGGATCTGTGTAGGTATCTTCAGCCTGTACGACTTTGACCTGCTCCGTTTCCGGCGGTGGCAACAGAGATTGTTTCAACAGCAGAGCGGCCATGAGGAACAGCGTCAGTACGGCCGCAATTCTCAGAAATGGTTGCCAGTCAAACCGGCTTTTCCGGCTACTGATTTCTTTCAAGACCTTATCATCAAAGGCTGCGTCCAGCTTTTTGAAGTGTTGGTCTGCCTGGTACTGCCGGAACAGCTGGGCTACCCCCTGGAGATGCCTGGGCACCTCATGCTCGCTAAAATATTGTCGGAGCGTAGCTTCCTCTTCTGGGGTCGTCTCAGCATTCCAGTATTTTTCCAGCAGTTCATCTATTGTTTGTAAGTCCATAGGCATCGATGCTGATTAATTGTTTTTTTAATGTTTGGCGCGCTCTGAATAAATTGACTTTAACCTGGTTCAGGTCTATACCCAGTATATCACTGATTTCCTGGTAGGCATATCCCTCTATGTCTCTCAGTTCCAACACCAGACGCTGCTTCTCAGGCAATCGGCCCAGCAACCTTTGTATGTTAGTGAGCACATCGTGTGTTTCCGTGCTGGTATAAGGACTGTCCTGTGCACTATCATAACGGTCCTCTTCTTCCAACATCATGGTTCGGCTGTAATGTCCGGATTTCAATTTATTCAGTGAAAGGTTCTTGGTAAGCCGCATACACCAGGCTTCAATACTGTGGTACCCTTGAATTTCTTCTCTCCGGTCCCAAGCTTTGATCAACACCTCCTGTACGACATCTTTCGCTTCATCTTCGTTGCCTAAGAAGCGCAGGGCAAAACGGTAGAGCTTATTCTTTACCGGTAAAACGCTATTTTTAAACTCTTCTAGAACCATTTCATGCGTATGACAATTGGCTTTAGAGAAAGTTACAAGGTAGAAGAAATTTTTTTTATCTGGCGGGAAAAGGGAGCTTGAATGAACAGGTGAATGATGTAAAATATAGGGTTATTTTGGCTGAAGACCGGAAACTGAGCTTTGAAAAATAGAAGCTTTAAAGGCCGCTGTGAATGGAAGGCCTGATACTCTTGTAGGTTGAAAAGATCTATGGCCAGCCTTCAGGTTACAGACTGCATGCTGTCTGTGTCGGGCAGGTCGTTTTATGGATTAAAAAATATCAGACCTGTTTAGGGTGATCAGGAGGAGGCACTGATCTTATTTTTGCTGAGGTGTTTGCTTATTTTCTGGTATAATTCGTTAGGATTGAATGGTTTGGTCACAAAATCATCCATACCTACGGTAAATATTTTTTCCTGCGTTTCAAGCATAACAGAGGCTGTCAAAGCGATAATCGGAATTTGTTTTCCGAAGGATTTGATTTCTTGTGTTGCTTCAAACCCATCCTTTTCCGGCATCTGAAGATCCATCAGGATCAGATCATAGTCATTCTGAAAGGCCAATTGTATTGCTATTTTTCCGTTTTCTGCGTGGTCAAAGTCTAGTTCCCATTTGTTTAGGAATCTTTTGGCGACCAGTACATTCATAGGATTATCTTCTACTAATAGCACTTTATATCCTTTCAAACTGTCAAATGAGGGCTGTGTAGACTCAAAATTCAGAGAGTGGTATGTTCTCTTATGATTGACAACAAAGTTGATCTCAAAATAAAAGTGTGCTCCCTGTCCAGTTTTGCTCTCTAAGTGTATCTGGCTATCAAATAACTCTAACAGACTTTTTGTAATAGCCAGTCCTAAACCAGTTCCTCCATACTTTCGGGTAGTGTGTGTATCTGCCTGGGAAAAACTTTCAAATATTCTTTCCATTTTATCTTCAGGGATACCAATACCTGTATCCTTGACACCAAAATGCAGTCGGGCGTTGTTTTTATCTCTATGGGCTACTTCTACAGTTAAAGTAACAGATCCTTTCTCCGTAAACTTGATCGCATTGCTGAGTAAATTGACCAGGATTTGTGTCAATCGGGTAGGATCCCCTACTACCACTTCCGGTATATCTTCATCCAGCAAAATCTTCAGTTTGAGACCCTTCTCTTCTGCATTATATGCTAAAGACTTTTTGATACCATACACTAAATCACGAATTGAGAAGTCAGCTTGTTCCAGCTCGACTTTTCCTGCTTCTATTTTGCTAAAGTCAAGGATATCATTGATGAGCGCCAGTAGGTTTTCCGCTGAAAAACGTAAGGCTTGCAGGTTTTCAACCTGATCGGGTTTTGGATCTTCCTGTAAGAGAATGTGAGTCATGCCAATCACGGCATTCATGGGCGTCCTGATTTCGTGGCTCATGGTAGACAGAAACTGTGCCTTTGCCAGGGAAGCTTCTTCTGCCTTCTTCGTCGCCGCCAACAGTTCGGCTTCCTGGAATTTGCGATCCGTAATATCTTCGGTAAACATAATAATACCACCGATCTCTCCGATGCTATCGTACCAGGGCCTGATTTCCCATTTTTCCCAATGAATGGCGCCATTAGCTCTCACAAACTTGTCTTCTTCTTTATTGGCAATAGCACCGTGCAGACATTGCTGGTGAATTTCTTTCCACTCTTCGGACAACTCAGGGAAAATTTCATAGTGGCTTTTTCCCAATATTCTCTGATCCAGCAGTTGATAATCTTCATACCATTTCTCGCTAGCCGCGATGTAATGCATATTCCGGTCAAACATAGCAATGGCGGCTGGTGCCGCTTCTACAAAAGCTCTGAGTTCATTTTGTTTAGACCGAAGTAAAATCTCTTGTCTTTTGGAAAGGTCTATGTTCTGGAAGGTGCCGCTCAGTTTAACTGTCCAGTTGTTTTCCCGATGAGCTGTCGCTATCACCCGTATCCAGATTTTCTTGCTGTCAGCATTGACGAGTTCAGCTTCAAACTGATAAGTGCCTCCTTCTTTAATCAGGTTATTCAGTCCTTTCATAACAGATTCCTGGTATTCAGGGGCGCAATAAGCCATCGCTTCTTCCATGGTGATTACCGTGCCTACCGGCAAGCCATAGATATGATACATTTCATCAGTCCAGGTTACCTGTCGGGTTTGCATATCATATTCCCAACCTCCGATCTTTGCCATTTTCTGTGTTTCTGTGAGCAACCCCCTCAGTTTTATCCGCTCTGTAATATCAGTGATACGGATTAGCATCATTTTCTCTGCCCCCGTATCAATAGAGGTAAAAGCCAGATTACCCCAGAAACATTTTCCTTTGTCAGTAGAATATTGCATCTCAGAAGACCAACTGCCGATGCTGGAGATCTCCTGCTGTATTTTATCTATTTTCTCTATAGAGAATGCTTTTGTCAGTAAAGATTTTCCTGACCGGCCTATAATTTCTTCTTTACTGTTAAACTCAAGAAGCAGCACAGCCCTGTCATTACATTCTATAATCCGATCGTTTTGGGTGTTGATGACGAATAAGGCGTCCAGGGAACTATTGAAAACGGCTCTTTGCAATATTTCGCTTCTTGTGTTTTCCTCCTGTACTTTTTTGATATTTGTGAGATCTACTGAACCCCCATATATCCCAATTATCTTTCCTTCTTCGTTGCGTCTGGGTTTGATGGTGGCTTTGATATAAGCCATCTTGCCATCCGGACGTAAAATCCGTTGCTCAAAGGTAACCTCCTCACCACGCAAAGCCTGTCTGATAGCCTTTTTGGCAATAATGACATCCTCGGGATGCATGAACTTATAATAATCTTCACCTACAGGAGGATCTTCTTGGGGAGATAACCCAAATTGCGCATAAATTTCCGGTGACCAGACCGTATGTCGAGGTTTAAAATAGGTAATAAAATGGCCAACGCCTGTCAGCTGTTGAACTTCTTTTAATTTCCTTTGATTCTCTTCCAGCTGTAATATAATATCTTGCTGATACTCAATCGCATCCCTTAATTCGTTCTCCAGCAGTAGCTGGGCTTCGTGTAATGCCTCATACTCTTGATTAGTGGCGGTGATAGCTCGTTCTGCCTGTTTCAGCTGGCTGATATCTATGTATACACCTACCATGCGTAAGGGAGCACCATTTTCATCCCAGCTGATCACTTTTCCACGGCAGTAAAAATCCAGTATATAACCATTTTTATGGTAATATCTTACTTCGGCGTCAAAAGGTATTTTTCCTTTACTTTGGACATGTTGATCGTATTTTGTCATCACATAAGGAAGATCCTCCGGATGAATAATTTTTTGCCAGGTAGAGGGATGGTTGGGTAATTCATGATCTAGATATCCGATCATTTTTTTAAAACCACCACTTAGATATTCATAATCTTGGGTAATATGCCAATCCCAATAACCAGCCACACAATTCTCAACGACATTCTCGAAAACGTTGGATTGTTCTTCCAGCTGATGCCGAACTTCAGACAGCTCAATTTTCAACTGCTGATTCTGCAGTTGCAGTACTTCTAATTGCTTTTGAAGTTCCTGTTGTGAAGATGGATTAATTTCTTTGTTCGCCATCAGACCCAATTTTCCAAATTATAGTAGCAAGCAAATTAGTCTTAATTTGGAATACACACTATTACAATGAATATAATTTATCACTGATGTAATAAAATAAATTTTATAGATATCATGCGTTCATGATATATAAAAGGCGAGAATTAAAAATAAATAATAGTATGAGGTGCAGCTGAAAAAGTTGCGTCATAAAGATACGCTCTTATCTTCTTACCAGCTGCCGGAAGCCCCTCCTCCTCCAAATGAACCGCCTCCTCCTGAAAAACCTCCACCAGAAAAGCCTCCACCACCGCTACTTATACCGCCTCCCGGGATAATCACAGTTTGTGTTCTCCTCAGGCGGGGTATGCGGTATTGTCTTTTTTCTGAGTAATTACAATGCTTACAAGCATATTGCCTTTCACCTTCTCCATCATGGGCATAGGTGGCACTTCTGTGAATCGTACTGCCCTTATGATAAAAAGTAATATAGCCACATTGGGGGCACTTCGAGAATTTACGATTAAAGTTATTTTTATAGGGTAAGATCAACACATCGCCTGGCTGTTCGGAAATCCACACATCATAATCAATCGACCCGATTTTTTCTTCGGTTTGCTGTCCCTGAGACAAGTGAACATCCTCTTCTTTTTCACCGAGTTTATGCATGGGTAGGCCTGTCTTTTCACTTTTACGGGGTGCGTTTCTCCTTCTTCTTTTCACCAGGAAAAAGCCTGATATGGCTGAAACAATAGCCAGCAGGAACGTAAAAATACCAAAACCTCCACCACTATCCTGATCACTTTGAGATGTGGTTTCGCTGAGTTCTTCGATGCCTTCTATTTTTGCCAGAATAGCTTCAGTTCCTTTGACAATACCTTCCTGATAATTTTCATCTCGGAAATAGGGTACGATGATATCGCGGATGATGCGACTGGCATCCGCATCTGTCAGGTAAGGTTCCAGGCCATAACCGACCTCTATTCTCAGTTTTCGGTCTTGTGCGGCAACCAACAGGAGAACTCCATTATCTTTTTCATTTTGTCCTAATTGCCAGGTTTCAGCCGTGCGAACTGCAAAGGCCGCAATATCTTCTCCCTCTAAACTGGGAATGGTAAGTACTACTATCTGATTGCTTGTTCGCTGTTCATGATCCTGCAATGTGCTCTCCAGTTGCTGTCTACTTTCTTCCGAAAGCAGATGTGCGTAATCGTTGACCCTCCCTGAAAGATAAGGCACTTCCTGTGCGGAGAGGATGAAAGGTGATAAAACCAGCATCAGGCAGCAGAGAAATTTATCGGTGAAGGCATCCATCATTGCTACATTTAGGAGTCTTGTTTACGAATTCTGATATGGTCCGGTAATTCATTTGCCTCTGACTTGGCTTGCTGAATACCGCTTTCTTCCAGCAACCTGCCGCAATGCAAAATAGCCTGGCAAATGCCTTCTGTTGTATGGCCCTGTTTTAGCTTTTGGGTAAGTGCCTGTATGATCTCCTGCCAGCGTTCTTCAGAAACAATCTCGGCAATGCCTACATCAGCCAGCAGGACAGCCTGTTTCTCAAAAAAACTGATGAATAGTAAAATGCCTGTACGCTGTTCCGTATCGGCCACCCGGTAATCATAAAACATATTTTTAGCCTGATCCAGCACTCTGGTTTGCATGAGTTCTTTCCCGATCAGACTTCTTTTCAAAGAGGGGACCCCCAAAACGAAAAATGCTCCTAAAAGGCCAGCCGTCAATATAATCAGCAGCCACAGGTAGGGAGGGAGGAAAAGGAGCCTATCTGTAAGCAAATAGAGGCCTGTTAACACAATCCCGGAGAAGACAGCAGACAAAAATCCTCCCCGCCAGAGCGCTGTTTCATAAAAAGATGAGGAAGCGGCAAACACCGGCACAATCTCTCCTCCTGAGGAGGTTTCAGCCTCTTTGACAGCCTGTTCTATTCTTGTGAACTCTTCTGCAGTAAATAGTTTTTTTGCCATGTTGTTGCTTTTAAATCCTGCATGTTCCAAGCAGGTTCAGATAGGCATAGAATTGCTTCCAACCGGTCAGAATTCCACTTTGGGTGCCTGCTGGTTTTGTGGATCGGTAGAGAAATATGCTTTAGTATCGAAACCTAACAAATTATAAGGAAAACGTCGGGCATGGGCATTGTAATTCTGAATGGCTTCATTGAAACGTTTTCTTTCTACAGCAATGCGGTTCTCAGTCCCTTCCAGCTGTGCCTGTAAATCCCGGAAGTTCTCAGTAGCGGTGAGGGTAGGGTAACTCTCCGAGACAGCCAGTAAACGGCTCAGAGAAGCCGTCAGCGCATCCTGTTTTTGAGCAAAATTCTGCAAAGAAGCTTCATCCAGCGTTGAAGCATCTATCCGGACTGCGGTAGCCGCTGCCCTGGCCTGTACGACTTCATTGAGCGTTTCTCTCTCAAAATTAGCTGCTGCTTTCACCGTTTCTACCAAATTGGGCACCAGATCGGCACGGCGCTGATACACATTTTCCACTTGTGCCCAGGCCTGCACTGTATTTTCTTCGGCGCTTACCATCGTATTATACATGGAGAAATAGCCAAAGATCAGCAACAAAGCGATAGCCCCTATGACAATCCATTTGGTCATGTTCTTTGATTTTGTTTGTTGGGTAGTTTTTTGCGTGTGTACTCTTTTGTGGTTGTTTAGTTCAGTTTTTAAACGCAATGATTCGCCATAAGTAGGACTGATCAGAAGGCTACGATCCAGGTAATATTCTGCTTTATCGTAATCGGCAGGCTGTTCCAGCATTTTTCCCCGTTGCAAATAAGCTTTGCCTGCCAGATAATTGGCTTCTGCTGAATTAGGCATGAGGGTAGCAGCCTGCTCCAGTTCTTCGGCAGCATCTTCCCAGTTATGGGTACTGACGTAGGCTTTTCCCCGTTCCAGGTGTTGTGCCGCTCTTTGCCGGGCCTGCAACCAGGCTTCTTCTGTAAGTCCCGCTTCTAAGGCAATGCTTTTTAAATCCTCTTCGGTGAGCGTTTGGTCAGGGGTATGACTGTATTGCAACTCCATCAACTTTTTGATGTAGTTTTCCAGTGCTTTATGATGGTCGGCCATTTTCGGTTACAAATTTACTGATGATATTGTCAGGGACAATTTTGTATTTCGTTTCATATAAATACTATTATTATAACGTATTTGCGCCACTGGGTTTATCAGGATAATGGATATTTTATATATGGGGACTGATTCTTTGGGTGTACTGAGCCAGGAGCGCCTGTTTATTCTCTCACATTTTCCTGAAATTTACCAGAGAAACCTAAGCTACTTACGTTTTTACGGAAAGTAGACGGACTCTCCATGTATTTGTCTTATCTACCCCATTCGTTTCCCTGCGTGTTGTCATCAGTCTGATCTGGGATATTTCCTGACCTATCACCCTTGTAAAACAAGCCGGATGACGGTTATGAGTGAAGCGGACAGAAATGATTTGCTGATACAAGGTATGCCAGATAATTTCACTGGTAGGGAAGAAACGCATGTCGGACACTGTCCGGTAAGCTTTCCTGGTGTTTTTCTCACGCTGGGCGTTGCCCCATCTAGCTACAGCCGATAGTTTCTGGTCACTTTATGAAAGTAATTACACTATATGGACGCCTACCTGACGGTAACGCTGCCGTATTTCCTCCGGTATCTCATCCTCCACGATCAGGGTATCAATCTCCTGAAGGCTACAGACCAGGTGGTGAGAAGCCGTACTTAATTTTTCTTCCGTAGCCAGTAAAATTACTTTCTGGCTGCAGGCCACCATTTTCCTTTTCAGGCGGGCTTCCTCCCGATCCGGCACAGTGATGCCGGCGTTATAATGGATACTGCGGGAGCCCAGCAGGAAAAGATCTGCTCTTACATATTTCAGGGCTTTCATGGCTTCATGGCCTACAGCTACCTGAGAACGGCTATATACTTGGCCGCCGAGGAAAAAAAGGCAAATCCCTTCCCGGTTGATCAACTCATTGACAATAGGAAAACTATTGGTATACACGGTAGCTCTAAAATCCTGCGGTAATAGTTTAGCCACCTGCAGGTTGGTGGTGCCGCCGTCAAAGATGATGACCATATCCTGTGTAAAGAATGGCAAGGCTTTCTGCGCCAGTTTTTGTTTGCCTTCCTGGGCAAAAGTGAGACGCTCATTATAATCACGGGGAGAAGAGGGGGGAGGGATGGCTCCGCCATGTACTTTTTTCAAAAAACCCAAGGCAGCCAGTTCATTCAGATCCCTGCGAATGGTGTCATCAGAGACTTCCAGTTCGGCACTGAGGGCAGAGGAACTCACCCTATTGTTTTTGTTGAGCTTATGCAAAATATATTGCAATCTCTCTTCTCTAAGCATATATTCGTTTTTGTGCGGATAATTTCGTTAAAATACTAGACAAATACAAAAAAATATCTTTATATTTGCTGGTAATTACGGTTTTGAATTGAAAACACGAACAAACATGAGACAAAAGATCGCTATAGATATGGATGAGGTGATGGCGGATGCGCTGGGCAAGCTGATCCGTCTGTATGAAAAGGAATTTGGCAAATCGGTTAAGCAGGAAGTATTGCAGGGGCATTTTCTGGAAGAAGTGATAGATCCTGATCACAAGCACGTCATCCGGGAATATTTATTTGAGAAGGATTTCTTCCAGGATCTGGAGGTCATGCCAGACAGTCAGGCTGTGATCTTTGAGCTTTCACAGCATTATGATGTCTATATTGTGACGGCAGCCATGGAGTTTCCCGATTCTTTGTCCCACAAATACCAGTGGCTCAGAGAGCATTTTTCATTTTTGAGTTGGAAAAATTTCGTGTTTTGCGGCGACAAAAGTATTATCAGGGCGGATTATCTGATCGATGACCATCCCAAGAACCTTTCCGTATTTTCCGGAGAGCCAATTATTTTTACTTCACCCCATAATGTGCATGAAACCCGGTTTCGCCGGGTCAACAACTGGCAGGAGGTTGCTGCCATGTTTCTATAACCGTTTGCTATTCTAAGATACGTCATGAAAAAAGATTATTGCTTCACATAATTATGGATTTTCTCAACATGTTAGGTTTGATAGCGGGTGTACTGACCACTGCCGCTTTTCTTCCTCAGGTCGTTAAGACCTGGCGGTCCCGGTCTGCCAAAGATCTTTCATTGGGTATGTTTTTGATGTTTGTAGTGGGAGTGGTGTTGTGGCTGGTCTATGGCATTTTAACGAACAATATACCCATCATTTTTACCAATGGGCTGACCCTGACTTTGGCTTCTACTTTACTTTATTTTAAGCTGGTCTTTAAATAAGAATATTCCGCCAGGGGGGTTATCTTTGTGGTATCACATAGTTGACAACCTTTGACTGGCCGTGATCAGAATAGCCCAACAGAAAGATATTTCCCAGATTTACCCTCTCTGGTGTGAATTAATGAATTCACACCAGCTTTACCATCCCGTCTTTGCCTATCGTAGGCACGAGCCTCAGATCCTGAAAAATGAATTATTGAAAAGACTTCATGAAGAAAATACCAGATTCTTCCTTTCAGAAACAGAAGGTGAGAGTAGCGGTATGCTCATCGCAAGTTTCAGGGAAATTTCGGAGGGACTACAATATCACCGGAAAGGATATATCGCAGAAACAGTGGTGAAGGAGAAATACCGGGGTAGTGGTATAGGTCATGCCCTGTTTGAAGCAGCCAAGTCATGGCTGGTATCTCTGGGAGCCGATCATATAGAACTACAGGTATCCGTACAGAATCCGGATGCCTTTCGTTTTTGGTCCTCGCTGGGATTCACCCCCTCCACACAGCATATGGTTAAAATTGTAGAAACCTGAGAAGGGTTCAAGCTTTCTCCCGTATCCCCCCGGAACAAAGAAGGGCTCCGGCAATCACCAGCAGGCAGGCCAGCCAAAAAGCAAAACCCAAGCAGATGTGCAGGTAGTAGCTGCTGATCAGGGTAGAAGCCAGGGGCACCAGATACGATAGAGCGGTAATAAAAATTTTTTTACCCCTTTTCATGGATACGTCCCATAGCAGATACGCTAAAGCCGAAGGAAAAAGCACAAGATACATCAATTCCAGGTATTGTTTCCCGCTGATATTCAGGTCAGGTATTTCGCCTCGTAAAAGTTGTAGGAGGAGAATGATCATACTGCAAGCCAGAAACAAAAAAGGAAGCACTTTATAATCTGCTGCGAACTGATATTGATAGGTCATATTAGAATAAATACCCCAGGCTATGGCAGCCAGCAGTGAGAGTCCATAAGGCAGCAGACGGGTAGGAGCCAGGGCCAGTAGCTGGGAAACAGGAATATCATTGCCATATAAAATGGCGATGGTGGTGCCCAGAAATGAAAGAGCAATGCCTGCTGCCAAAACCGGGTAATTTGCTTTTGCCTTCAAAATAGGGATGGAAAAAACAAAGATCAGGCTCGGCCATAGGTAATTAATAATACCCACCACTACCACTTCTATGCGGCTGCCTGCCAACCCAATAGCCAGATTAAAAAGGACGATATAGGCAATAAAGAAAGAACCTACCCTGAAGAAGTAGCTCCTGAACTTAGCCAGCGAAAAGGGAGGATGTTTTCTGTTTTGAAAATACAGCAGGAGGTAACAGGCAATCCCACTCAGTAAATTGATGAAAAAAGCAGCGTTCAGCGTTCCCATGGCCTCAGTGGCCGAACGGGTAAAAGCAATGTTAGAACTCCATAAAACCAAAGCCATGATACCGGCTGCCGTAGCAGGGAATGCGGTATGGCTGATCGTGCGATGCTTCAATAGGGTCAGTATTTACAGAAACCAAAACACCTCTGCAGTTGATAAGGCAGAAAGTTAGATAATTTACAGCATGTGAGAGAAAATCTTTCCTCTGTTTTTTGAGCAGCTCAGTATCAGCCACCCGTTTTTTCTTCCAACCAATGTACGCTCTGTGGATTCATCAGGCTTATCAATAAAAATACACCCAACACGGTAGACAGAATACGGCAGAGAGGGTATGGTGTCTTCTGTTGTTTTGACGCAACTTTGTCATATACAACATGAACCCAAATAACAAACCTATGAAAGCCAGAATTCTATTTGCTACCGTGCCTCTGGAGGGGCATTTCAATCCGCTGACTTCTCTGGCCATGCACCTGAAGGCGCAAGGACATGATGTGCGCTGGTATACGGGGCGAACTTTCCAACAAAAACTAGAGAAACTACATATTCCCCATTTCCCTTTCATCAAAGCCCTGGAAGTGAATAGCGACAATATTGAAGAGATTTTTCCGGAAAGGAAACAGTATAAGAGCCTTACCCGTAAGCTAAAATTTGACATTAAAAATGTGTTTGTACGGCGGGCACCGGAATATTATCTGGATATCAAAGAGATCAATAAAACATTTCCCTTTGATGTAATGATTGCCGATGCTTCCTTCGGCGGTATTCCCATGGTCCGGGAACTGCTGCATAAACCGGTCATTGCCATTGGTATTATACCTTTGATGGAAACTTCCAGAGATCTGGCTCCCTATGGGATGGGCATTACGCCGTCGGGCAGTCTGATAGGGCAAATTCGCCAGCAAGTGCTACGCTTTGTGGCCAGAAACCTGTTACTCAAAGGGGCTGATCAGGCCATGAATCATATATTCAGGTCTTATGCCATGAAACCAGCCACGGAAAGTATCTTTGACGTCATGATTCGCCGTGCTGATTTGTATTTGCAAAGTGGAGTGCCCGGCTTTGAATATCATAGAAGTGACCTGAGCCAGAATATCCGTTTTATCGGTTCATTGCTTCCTTACAGAACCAAAACTTTAGCATTGCCTGCTGAGCTTCAGGAAAAACTGGGGCAATACCGAAAAGTGATATTGGTCACTCAGGGTACGGTAGAAAGAGATGTGGAAAAAATCATTGTGCCCACCTTGGAAGCTTTTAAAGGAACTGATTACCTGGTGGTTGCCACAACCGGCGGTTCTCAAACGGATGCCCTGCGGGCCCGCTATCCACAGGCCAATATCATCATTGAAGACTTTATTGACTTTAATGCCATTATGCCCCATGCGGATATTTATGTCACCAATGGAGGGTACGGAGGGGTATTGCTGGGGATTGAGCATGCGTTACCTTTGGTAGTGGCGGGTATTCATGAAGGAAAAAGCGAGATCAATGCAAGGGTAGGGTACTTCAAGCTGGGTATCAACCTCAAGACGGAGCATCCGACGCAAGATCAGATACGGATTAGTGTGGAAGAAGTATTGCAAAATAAAATGTATAAAAAGCGTGTAGAAAAACTCAGGGAAGAATTTCATCAGTATGATTCGGCCAAACACTGCGAAGCACATGTCAACGAGCTGTTGGGGATTACCCAACCCAAGCAGCAGCCGGCCGGAAAAGAATATACGTTTGAGCTGTTGTTGAATTAATTTTGGTAGTTATAGTTAATTTGAAATGGGCAGCTTTGGCTGCCCCTTTTCTTAGGTAGAAGATCTTGCGCATGAAAGAAACAGGAAAATAGAAAGCAGGGCAACTGAAAATATAATTTGTTATTCCGTGCAGGCTATTTTATCTTAGACGATCGAGCCGGCGTTCTAAAAGTGCAGGTCATTTTTTTAGTGATCTGTCAGCCAAAAACGGACGTCATGCTTTGCTTAACCTATGTTTGTAAAAAACTGTATACATTTTATCACCACGGTTTGCCTGACGCTTTCCGCCTGTCATTCACAACATGACACCCAGGAAAGTAAGGAAGATAGTATTCAAACCACTGTATCGGCCAGCGACAGTATTGATCAGGCAACCGGATTGGTCATAGACGAAGCATTGCCCATTGTAAAAGGAAATTGTACGGCCTGTCATTCTGCCCAGCTCATTACCCAGAACCGGGCCACCCGGGAAGGATGGAAAAGCATGATTGTATGGATGCAACAAACGCAAAACCTGTGGGACCTGGGCAACAACGAAGATATTATTCTGGATTACCTTGCGAAACATTATGCCCCTGAGCAGGTAGGCCGGCGCAAGAATCTGGAAGACATAGAATGGTATGATTTACATTGAAATAAAGTGAGTGGCTTTTATCATAGATGAGAGCCAGGCAGGAGCGCACAGAGTAAAAGGTAAGAGCAGAAATTCTTTTTGTATCCAAACAATTTCTTTCTATAATGTATTGTAATAATAGTCATGAGGCTGAGAAATACATTGCACTTTTTTATATTCGCCATCATTTTTTTAGCTGCCTGTACTAATTTTAATCAGGATAGGATGGCAGATTCTTCTTTTGACAGCGAGCAGAAGAAGAAAATGTTGAGTAGTGCCTACCTGGATAGTGCTACCAGTCAGCTTTTTGCGCATCACCAGCAACAGTATGATACTAGCTACCGGAATCCTTACGGTTTTCAGGAAAGAGATATAGTCCTTTACCCTGATTCTATTTATGAAAGACGCATTACTTCCCTGCATTCTCTCTTGCCCCTGGTATTTAACGAACAGGTCAAAGCCTATATAGAGCTTTATGCTTTCAGAAAAAGAGATTTAACAGAACGTATGCTGGGTAAAAGTGCGCTGTATTACCCCCATATAGAAAAGCTGCTGAGAAAACATCAGTTACCGCTCGATCTGAAGCTGCTTACCATGATAGAGTCAGCCTTACGGCCTACCGCAGAATCTTCCAAATCAGCCGCCGGCCTGTGGCAGATCCGTTACAATACCGGAAAATGGCTGGGCCTGACTATCAATGACTTCATCGACGAACGCAGGGACCCGTATACGTCCAGTATCGCAGGGATTGCATACCTGAAAAAATTGTACACTTTGTACGGCGACTGGTGGCTGGCCATTGCTGCTTACAATTATGGACCTAATAACCTGAACAAGGCGATTGTCAGGGCAGGCAATGTAAAAGATTACTGGAAAGTGACACCCTACCTGCCCCGGGAGACTCGTCATTATGTGCCTGCCTTCATCGCTATGGTGTATCTGTATCATTTTCAGGATGAACACAATTTACGGCCTCAATTTCCAGATGTTTCTTTTAAATCGGTAGATACTGTCCGGATTTACGATAAGATTGCTTTCGACGAAATTGTACAATATACTGGCGTCAGTAAGAAAGAGTTAGCGATGCTCAATCCGGCGATTATGCAGGAAATCATACCGGCCAGCCAGGAAGGATACCGTCTGGTTTTGCCGGTAAGCAAGATCGCTACTTTTGAAAAAATAAGGACAGACCTGTTTCAGGCCAACCGATGGAAAGAAGAGGTAGCGATGACCGCCCGAGTGATCAAGGGCAAAAAAGCGATCGTTCCGAAGGCAAAACATCTCATCAGAATTACGCACACCATTCAGCCGGGTAACACCCTGGATGAAATCTCACGCCACTATGGATGCACCGTACAGGATCTGATAGACTGGAATGGGTTGTACGACTCTATGTTACAGATTGGAAACGAGCTGAAAGTATATATTCCTCAGGAGCAGGCCTTCCACCTACAGGCCAGCACCATTTCCACTGACTTTTCAAGCAATTTTCTCCGTTCTCCGGCCCACTCGGAATAGAAGAATAAATCCGATAATGACCAGCGGAATGCTGAGCCATTGCCCCATATTAAGGGGTAGGCTATTCTCCCAGTCAACCTGGTTTTCTTTCAAGAATTCATAGAAGAAACGAAGTCCGAACAGGATGACCAGAAACAATCCCAGCAATTGACCTTCCGGGGTGTTCTGTCTTTTCCTATACCAAAGATAGAAAAGCAAGACAAAGATCAGCAGCGAACTGATAGACTCATAGAGCTGTGCCGGGTGTCGGGGAATGCCAAAGGTGTTGATGGTGGTCACAAAAGCGCCCCGCTGTTGTTGCAACTGGTACTGAAGGGCTTCTGCCGGGGGTTGATAGATATCCTCACTGATAGACTGGTAATTGGTAAGGAAACTTTTGATTTGCACTTCAGTAAAGTCCCGGATTTCTTTTTCTGTATAGTTATTGTCTTTAAAGAAAATCTTTAAGGTGATGGGCTGATACATGGCATTCCCGTTGGGCGGTACCCCTTCCCGCTCGATGGCTTCCACCTTTTCCACGGCATTACTGCTGCTCTCGATAGCTTCCACCACCCGGCGGGCAAATACGACCCCATATTCACTTTCCGTAGGTTTACCTACAATTTCTGAATTCATAAAATTACCGAATCGGATCAGGCATCCGGTAAGGGCCACAACAATCACAATACGGTCTACGACCCAGAGATAACTCTGGCCCGGGCGTTTTCTTCGCTTAAAGGTGCCTTTGAATTTAATAAAGTTGTATTTGATGTCGTAGTTGCTATATAGATAGAGCGCTGTCAGGATACCGATAGCGGCTCCATGGCTGGCCAGACCACCTTCCCAGATTTTAAAGATATCAATAGGATTGGCCAGATAGCGGGCCGGTTCGTAAAAAAATACATGACCAAGGCGGGCCCCCAGGATGGTAGCGATCACCATGTAGATGGTGAGTGTTTCCACATCTTGTTCTTTATGGCCTTCCTTCTTAAAAATATAAAACAGAATTTGTTGAGAGATCAGAAAGCCCAGCGCAAACAGCAGCCCATACCATCGGATGGTTAATCCACCCAGGTGAAACAAATCGGGGTCTGCTGTCCAAACAATATAGTGGAATAAGGTCATAAGCAATAGGCTATTTCAGGCAAAGATAGTTTTTTTCGTGAAACCCCTGAAAAATACCCTTTAAATTTAAGGATAGATAAAATCGTTAAGCTATCATTAGGAAACCAGAAGCGGCATCGTTGCCTAGTGAGAACCTATTTTGGAACACGCATAGCTTAGCATCAGTCCTATTGTGAACCTTTAGTTCCCTTGAAATAAATATACGCAATGATAGGAAATATGCGAAAGTGCACTATATTACCCTTTTTATAGTTTTCATGGAAGAAAAGGCATATGTCTGTATAAAAGTGTATTACCTTGCACCATCTCATGATTAAAAAAATAATAAAATCACGCAGGGCGATCTTGAAATTAAAGCAACAGGATTTAGCTGAGTTATCTGGTATCAGTTTACGCACTGTAAAAGCGATAGAAGCTGGAAAGGCAAATCCTTCGCTTGAAACACTACAGAAAATTGCGGAGGTATTGGGTATGGAGATTCGGTTAGTTTTGAAAACAACAGGCGGTAACTTATGAGAGAAGCATTGGTCTATAACATGCTCTGAGAAAACACAAAAAGTGCAATTGGAATTAAAACTTATGAGCGTAATTAGCTAATTAATATAGCCAATGGGTAAACTATTGATTCTAGCCAAATATATTTTTTTGATCTATGGGAGTGATATACACGAAACCCGCAGGCATATACATGTAACACATACAAGGCGAGGTTATAAAAAATCTTGTAAGTTCTGGTTAGAACCAGAAATTCAGATAGATGAAAATAAAACAGGAGAGTTCAGTACCAAAGAATTAGGTGAAATTGAAAAACTAATTGAAGAACATAAAGAAGTGTTATTACAACAGCTGGATGAATTTTATACAGGAAACCGAGTAACCGCTATACGATTATGAATGTAACGACAGAAACTTTAGGTATCAGCAAAATAGATTTCATGGGTAATAATCTCATGTTTCTGCACCTGACTAATGAACGCACTGTATTAGTGCCATTGGACAAATTCCTGCCTATTGCCCAACTCACACTAGAACAACGTGCTGATTTTGAGATCATCGATAATCAATATCTTTCTTTTTTGGCTATTGATGAAGTATATAGTGTAAGGGAGTTGATAGGGATAGCGTAATAATACATTGAAGAAAGATTTGACAGATATAAAGAGTCAGTTTATTTATTGTAAAAGCGGATGTAGCCTATAACTGCTCAGCAATAGTTTAAGTTACAGGATAGTGATAATTAAATCATTAGATCTTTTATTAAAAATTAGTATGGCTTACTCAAAATTTTGACCTTTAAAAAATTCACATTTGAATCTTCTCATGACAATCACTTCTACAAAAGCTTTTCCTTTTTCTGTAAAAGAGACTATATCATTTTCAAACCTAATGTAACCCATTCTTTCAAATGGCTTGAGAATTACATCTAATATAGAAGATCCACGACATGACCCCTTAGGATGGACTCCTTTGTAATCGCATATTTCGTTCCGGTTTAATATCCCTTTATATTGACTAGTACCATGCAATGCTATGATTGAATCGTTCTTATCAGAAGAACTAAAAATTTCAATCACCATACTAAACTCGTCTTTAAATGTCTCTCTATAATCTGATAAGAGTGCTTTGAGGGTCTTCCTGAGTGCTTCTTCAAATTTTGTTTTACCCTCAATTGAGTTCTCATAGTAAATAATTCGGAAATGAGCTATATCAAATGGCATTTCGTTGAACTCATCTTGCGTAATTATTATTGTGCGATTTTGTTTAAGTGTATGAGCAATTCCAAGCTCATAAAAAACATTGGAGTTCCTACTAGTAGTGTCTGCGATAACAATACTGGCGTCTTGAATTTCTTTTACAATATCCTCGTAAATTGGACTGACATTAAAAATCTCATCAGCTCTTCGTATTACCAAATTAAACTCTTGGCAAATAGGTTTTATTGAGTGCTCATAATTGCTTTGCGCCACGGGGTTGGAAAAGGGCATAACCATGAAGACATTTTTTATCATATGTATGTATAGGTTTTCCAGTCAATAAGTGCATCCGTCTATACAATTAACGGTAAGAAGTATTATAATTAAATACTGTTTAAGTTAGGTAAAATTGATAAAAATGTCATTCTATAATAAAAGGATATAGGAGAAAAAGAAAAATCCCATAACCTTCTTTGAATCAAAAAGTTATGGGATTAAGTAGTAGCGGGGGTAGGACTCACACCTATACAAATTGATTAAATCTGGTTTTATTTAATTGTACTGATAATCAGTGATTTATGTATTTGTATAGTTAAATGAGATTAGAATAAGACAAAGGAAATTAAAGAAAAGTGTCCCCTATAGTGTCCCCTAATTTTTTAATGATTATATTGCTGTTGGTTCAAAATTTACATCAATGGCAAGTATCAACTTCTACCTGAAAGATGCTCAGAAGGAAGAGTCATTCATTTTTTTATTCCTTCGTGAAAAGAAAACAACCGTCAAGGTTAACACTGGCGAAAAAATTCCAACAGCCTACTGGAATGCAGAAAAACAAAGGGCTAAGAAATCCAAATCTTTTCCTTCCTATCCAGAACTGAATGTTTTTCTGAACAATTTGGCGAAAGATGCTGAACGGTATCTACTAGCTGAAAAATCTTCTGATACAATAGCAAAATTTGAGAATGTAAAAAAGAAACTTCTTAGCAGTCTGAAGTTTGAGGAAACAACACCGGCTAAGAAGGAAGATTTTTTTAGTATCTACGATGATTTTTTGAATGTTACTGGCATACACCGTAGTGGACGCACTATCAAAAAATACAATACCCTTCGGCAACAGCTATTAGATTTTCAGAGTAAAAACAGAGTGAAAATCTCTTTTGAAAAGATTGATATACAATTCTTTGATAAACTCACAGACTACTATTACAACAACCTGGGATTTGTCAATAATACCTTTGGTAAATATGTCTCTTCTTTCAAAACCTTCATGAACTGGGCGACAGACCGAGGGTATAACACAAAACTAGATTACCGCAAATTCAAGGTCATCAAAGAAGATGCTGACATTGTAGTATTGACTTCTGATGAATTGCAACAGTTGGTTAAGCTGGATTTGTCAGGTAATAGCAGGCTGGAAAAGATCAGAGATGTTTTCTGTTTGGGCTGTTATACAGGTTTACGGTTTTCCGATCTGGAACAGTTGAGGCCGGAACATATCAGAGGAAATAGCCTGTTGATCAAAACTTACAAAACCAGGGATACCGTAGTAGTGCCCCTAAGAACAGAGGCAAAACATATTATTGACAAGTATACAGCGTATGCAGATTTTTTGCCGGTGATTACCAACCAGAAGACCAATGAATACTTAAAAGAACTTTGTCAACTGGCAGGTATTAACCAAACCATTACTGTGAGTCGATATAAGGGCGCACGGCGTATTGAATTTACTAAACCTAAGTATGAGTTCATTTCAACCCACTGTGCCCGCAGAACCTTTGTAACGCTGTCATTAGAATTTGGGGTGAGGCCGGAGCTGGTCATGGCTGTTACAGGGCACAAGAGCTATAAGACATTCAAGAAATATATTAAGATCACAGATAAGGTAGTAGAGAATGAATTTCAAAGGGTATGGAATCGCAAACAGAGCGATGAACAGACATTTATGAAGGTAGCTAATTAAACAACAGTACGATAAATAAAACTTATGATGAATAGTAATTCAAATATTGCAGATCAACTGGTAAGTACTTTTAAAAACTTGCCGGCATCTACACAATCAGAAGTGTTTGTAGCCATTGCTGAAATTATGGCCAGCAATAACCCTGAACTGAAAGAAACTTTTCTAGATCAGTTGGAAGACGAGCAAAAAGGGGATTATTGGGATACATTGAGCGAACGGCAAAAAAAGGAGTTAATCCAGGCACTACGGGAAGTAGACGAAGGAAAAACTTACGGTCATGAACAAGTAAAACAAGAGGCGCAGACGTGGCTAAAGAAATAGAATGGACAGCCACTGCCCGGGCCCAATATCGTGAAGTTGTTAGCTATCTGATTGACAATTGGTCAGTAGCTATTGCTGAAAAATTCATTGATACGGTCAATCGTAAACTGGATTTACTGATACAGTTTCCCGAACTCGGAAGGCGAACAAAAAATAATACCCGCATTAGAAAATTAGTACTCAACAAACAGAACTCTCTGTTTTATGAAGTGCAACGCCACAAAATATTGATACTGGGTATTTATGATAACCGGCAATTGAAGGATTAAGGGGATATTCATATTTATAAATTTTAACCTATTTCTTTATCAGACCTACCCGGTCTGTAAAAATCAGTTTTCCTTCGAAACATCTGGGGGGCTACCCAATACAGTTACTCCATATATAAACTAGAAAAGAAGTTTTGTTAGCTACTTATCAAAAATCAACGGTATCAATTAGTTATTTCAGACAAAGACTCAAATCTTCTTAAGAATCGAATCATTAAAGAAATCATATAATGAACACTGATGTAAATCATCTCCGCAAAGCCCATAGAGATGAACTCAAGAAAAAATTATCATATGATCTTTCTGCCATTCCAGAACCCCAAGATACCAATGATCTTAAGCTATTTGAAGAATGGAATTTTGTCAGACAGGTAAATGAAATATTTCATCAAAGGTTATTTATTCTGGAAAGATATGAGAAAAGTAGAAGTATTAAAGCTGATTTGTTGGACTTGTTGGAAGGAGAGCTAAATCAAGTACGTTGGGAAATTGAACTGCAAATAACGGATTCTGTAATAAAAATCAAAAAAGAGGGAGAAGGAGAGGTAAGGGAAGAAAAGGTACATGAAATAGCGAAGCTTAGGCAGGATATTGTTGTATTACGCACTATTGACGATTATGAAGAAATCATGTCAAGTTGCATGAATTACAAATTTCCTATGATGTTAGCGCATCTTAAGGGATTGATACAATACGAGAAGTATTTGCGCCAACGCATAGATAACGAAGAAGAATATAGAGAGCTTTTTGCTGTTTCAAAGATCAATCAAAGAGAAAACCCTTATGAATTAAATCAGCAAGTGCTCATTATGCATTACTTTGGAATGCTGGATGACAAACGAGGTTTACCTGACTATAAATTTGCAAAGATAGTTGCAGCTATAATTAATCGGTCAATCCAGAATGTTCGCACAACTCTTAGATTTACTAGGTATAACTATAAGAAAGATGAGAAGAAATCTGAGCATGACCCAAAAACATATAAGGATTTAATGATATTAAAACAATTTTTTAATGACCTGGGCTTGGAAGAGTATGAACAAAAAGTCGACAGTAATTTAGAATATTTTAATAAAAAAGAGTAAACGCAAAAATTGGAGCCCTATAATTTAAGGGTTCCAGCGATTAAATTGGGTTAAGATTGTGTCATGTTGAACAAAAAAAATAAAACATGACTCCCTCTATCTTAATCAGTTTACCTATCGAAGAATTTCGGAATATAATTTCTGAAACAGTCAAAGAAGAGCTCCTTAACTTCCAGCCTGCTCCGGAAAAAGAAAAAAAATACTTTACCCGGAAGGAAACTGCTCAACTTCTCCATATCTCTTTGCCAACCCTTAATACAAGAACAAAGAACGGAGAAATTGAAGCTAATCGAATCGGTAATAGGCTACTTTATTCAGAAGATGCCATTGAGCAGGCCTTGAAGAGCACATTCATAGGAAGGAGGGCAGGAGTATGAAAGCGCTGGTATATGAATTTAAATACAATCCCTATACTCTTTTCTATGACAAACAAGACTTACATAAGCCAGGAGATAGGGTCCCAGATGAACTGAAATTAGAAGAGGTATTCAAGCCAGAAATTATCAAGGCCTCAAAGGTTCTGGAAGGTAGATTAGTGAATGGTAATAGAACCTACTTTACCGGCCTCCGGCCAGTAGGTAATCATTGGTTTGAAGGTAATGAGAAAAGGTTTACCAGAACCGGAAGAAGGGTAACCAGCCTTAATCTTGTAAAACTCTCCTCTGACTGCAAAACCTTTAAGTTATTCTATTTCCCTGGTAGAAACCCGAAAGGAAGAAAAAAGGAAATATTTATCAGAGAATTTATTGAAGAAGGGAAAAGAGAAGCCAAAGGCCTCTCTTTTTTGGTTCAAAATATCAATCACGGCAATTATGATTGACTTTGTGAAGGTACAAATAAATCTTGCCTCAGCCAATATTCTGGATAATGACCTTCTAGACTTAAAATCTGAAGTATCGAACAAGACAGGAGAGGTTATTACAAGCCGAAAAATAGCAAATTTCAGAAATTTAAAGTTTACAGTAATAAACGATCAGCATTGCTATATATCTGGTTCACTACACAAGTATTGGCATGATGGAATAAACTATGATAGTTTTTCCATTAATGAAATTGTTAATGCCATAAATGATTTGAGGGATCGGTTCAATATAGACCTATCACAAGCTGAATTAAGAAATCTAGAGGTTGGTGTCAATTTGCGTGAGTTGCCGGTTCCTACTGGTTCTTTTATCCGTTCTGTTATCATTCACAAGGGAGAGCCTTTCAATAGAATCAAGAACCTCCATAGAAAATCTATAGGTATTGAGGTATATCATCAGCGGTATGGTATTAAAATCTATGATAAGGGAAGACAATACTCCTTACCTTATCCAGTCCTGAGATTTGAAATCAAGTTCTCAAAAATGCATGACTTAAATGCTCTTGGTATATATAACTTGTTTGATTTATGTGATCCTGAAAACTATAAGCACCTAAAAAAGTATGTGCTAGATAAATTCAATGAGATTTTATTAATTGAACCACAACTTCAAAAGAAGAAATTGAAGCCTGTAGAGGAGCGAAATCTGCCAAACTACACTAACCCTAAGTATTGGGAAAACCTGAAATATGGCAATCCTAAAAATTATGATTATCACCGTAAAAGATACCAGCAAATCATCAGCAACTATATACCCTATCCTGTACAGACGCAGGTAGCGGATTTAATGAACAAAACATGGAACAAGTTAGCTCAACCGGATGAAAATACTTTAGCAAAATTAACCACATTCCGGAAAAAGAAGTTTAGCCATTTTAACCCCTCGTATAAAGAGTTAAAATACCTTAATATTCCTGAGCCCTACAAAATTGGAAGAAGATGTAAGATTACTGGAATAGATATCTCAGACCAGAGGCCAGGAAGTAAGTTTATTTCAGCAAAGAACGTAGGATACAAAGAAGCACACAAAGTAAGGAACCAGGATAGCAACCCTAGAAACAATCTAAAAAGAAGGGTGAGGAAATATATCGGGTGTCAAACACTTTTTAACATGAACGATTTCCTCAAACTGACAAAAGAGCAGAAAGAGATGCTCTCTTTCTGGAAGGGCACCAGACATGAAATTCACATAGATAGCAATGCTAAACCAGATGAACACTTATATCGTTAACGCATCGCTAAAGCGTTGTAAAACTGTCAGAGAGAAATAGGAATTTCATTCCTGTAATTCAATGTGATACAATAAGTTTTTTAGCACCGCTTGATCCTTTTTTGTTTTCTAGTCTATAGTAATAAGTTCCTGTTGATAGGTTGGTAACATTCAATGAAATGTTACCATCTGTTGAGGGTAGTTTAATAGATTTTACTTTTTTACCATTCATACCATAGATTACAAGAGTACTGTTTTGAATAGGGCTGTAATAGCCAATGCTTGTGGAAATAAATGCCGGATTTGGTTTAGGATTAGTCAAATTATAATAGACTCTTGCATTATCAATCCCAGTTATTGCATCTGAAGTATCAGAATCAGCATCCTTACCTTTTAAGTTGACAAATTCTCCCCAGGTGCCATCAGGGTTTTCAAATCTCAAACTTGTTTCATGCCATTCATGGGCTGGCATATCTCCCTTTTCTCCTTGTGGGCCTTGTTCACCTTGTAAATCTACGTAAGCATTCCAGGATCCATCAGGATTTTTGAATCTGAGTTTGGTATCTTCCCATTCATGTTCTACCATATAGTTGTTAATCGTGGTATTCTCTCCGGTCAGATAAACCGTATCGTGAGTGTAGTGGTGAACCTCTGAGAGTTCGATCAATGTATCTGTATGAGATTCTACCACTACAATAGTATCTGTTTTTCCGCTATGCTGCTGTGCCAACCATAGCTGCTGATCATACTCCGGTGTATTTCCTGGCAAGGCATATACCGTAGAATTGATACCATCATACATCACCAGTTTGGCCTTATCCTGAGTTTGATGAATCCCTATTCTTTCGTCCCCGAATTTAGCTAACTCAGAGCCATCTTCATTAAGGATTACGGTAATGACAGTAGGGTTAGTGTCAAAGTTTTCATAAGGGCTGATCAGTACCTCTAAAGCTTTGTCATTGTCAAAAAGGTGCCGGGAAAGGTGGCTATAATAGACATAGTCGCCATCTCCCTGGATGTTGTAGTCAATAGGAATAGAGGCAATTTCATTGTGCTCCACATCATATACTTTCAGAGTGCTATACTCAAAGACAGTATACACATATTCCCCCGGGCCAATCAAGACAGGGCTAACTTGCCGGAGGTTATAATCTTTCTCTTTAGGGAATTGTGCCAGGACGGTAAGAGGCAGGAAAAATAGCCATAGAACGGTTAAATGTGTACTTTTCATACTAGGAAGATTTTTTGGTAGGAAAGAGAAAAATTCTTACACTTTTACAATATGTAATAAAACTAATATAAGAATTATCTTATTAATAATGCCATAAATCAATGAAACTATTCTCATATTTAGAGCCAGGTATCATGAATTTTTATGAATATTCATAAAATTGGCAATTGCTGAGTCTTCAAAGTGAAAAGAAAAAATGTGTGGCAGTAACTTCAGAAGGAGAATAGAGGGGTTTTTTGAGAAAAAATTACAGAATTACCCTAAAATAGGACAAAAACAATATTAAAGAGAGATGACGGCGGAATTATGCCTGACTAAGTAAGTAATCCCATTACTCAACGTCCGAAACGACTCCCTCAATCTCTAATATAACCCTATTAACAGCTTGTAATTTGATGCAATACACCAGTATTACTAACCGTCCTAACATCCGAAAAAACTACCACATCAGGTCCTAATTTCTTGATAAGTGAAAATTGAAACCTTTGACACCAAAAAGTTTGTAGCACCTAATTCAATCTAAACAGACTAATTGTTGAGACATAAAAACCTATTCACAATGAACAAGGTGAATACTCCTTACCGATAACTTAAAGAAACTATTATTCTGTGTATACATTTATCGTTTCTTCATTTCCTTCTTTTATCCCAAGAAAAAACATGTTTTTAGAGTTTAATGAAGTTTCTCCATATACGAATGCCAATTCACCAAACTTACCGCTCTGAGTATCAATTTTTTTAATGTTAAAGTATGGACAACCTTGTATTACAATAGCTTTGATAAGATCAAGTTCAGAAGAATCTACTTTTTTCATATAAATTGGAACTTCATGTTTATTATCCCATCGGATTATAAAACGGTCATGCTCCTCTGTCCCTTCAAGTAGAAATTTTTCTGAAACATGTTTGTTATTTAACATCTCGGTAACCAAGTCAAATACATTAGCTATAATTTCGGAATTTTTGTTATAAATATCATTTATAGGTACTGTAGCAACATTTTTTATGCTCCCGTTTTGTTCTAACAATAAGATGTTAACCTTATCAATTTTACAGTTCAGAGTTTTAACCGAATAGATACTTTTGCTATTCTCAACTTCCTCAATTGTGTATGCCTTGATACCATATTCTTTACATAGATCTAACGCAGGTTTATAAAACCCTTTTTTACTCACTAAGACTAATGAATTAGTTTCAAGTTTTTCATGCTTGGCTTTCATCATTTCTACCCAAGGCTTATCCGCTTTTCTTGTTTTATCTATACACTCAATAGAAATGATTATTGAATAATCACCAACTTTGGATTTTAAACAGATATCAACTTCTCTCTTTTCTCCTGATATCCGCTCTTTTAGCTCGCATGATTCAATAATTTCTACATCTGGTGTCTTATATTTATGTAAAAACTTAATTAATCTCTGAAATGTATTTGATCTTTTAGGCATGGACGAAATTCTTATTATTAACTAGCCAACATTGATATCCTCTAAACAAAATAAAGTCTTCAATAATTGATATGTACATATGAAATTATACTCAAATGGTAACACATCTTTTCATAAGTATTACTGATGTCTTATCCCTTTAACTGAAGTTTAATAATTTGATACAGAATGTATAGACTTCTAAAAATTGTTAGTGAAACTATCCACTTCCCCTTAGAAGCAACCATTTAATGGTAGAGAGTTAAGCAAATTGAGCCTTTACTTGAACCTGGAATGGTTTGAGAATTTAGAACATCTGAACCAGCGAATTCAGGAATGGTGGCATGTTTACAACTATATTCGCCCCCATAGTTCCATCAAATATAAAACACCGGATGAGTTGGAGCAAAATTCAACTCTCTACTATAAAACGGGTGCGGCTTAGGGGAAGACGACAACCAATATGTGCGGAAATAGCGAATGTTTTAGAGTTTTCAGCTATATTCAATTTAATTGTATTAAATCGCTCAATAATCCAACATCAATTCATCATTATAGCCAGCCATTACAGATATTATGGAAGATGTATTTATACAACAAATAAAGGTCAATAAAGCTAGAAACCTAGTGAATTTTGAAATACCTCTTGATTTAGATACCAAAAAAAATTTAATAATTACTGGTAAAAATGGCAGCGGTAAGACATCACTTCTTATCGAACTGAAAAAGTTTTTAAATCAGACCAGCAATGATAGTATAGAATCATACGAGCCTAATGTAAAACGTTTACAAGCGCTTAAAATCCGAAAAGAAAAACTTCTTAAAGATTCCAATAGTACTGAGGAGCAAATTGATCGCATTGATTCACAAATCAAAAATTATCAATTCTGGATAGATGAGTTTGGAGGAACAATAATACAATTTAATAAGCCAAAATTGGTTTCCTCCTATTTTCAAAGGGGAGATTTCATTATTGCTTTTTTTGAAGCAAAAAGAAACACTAATCTAAAGGTACCTTCTGGTATAAATTTAATAGATATAAAACCAGTTTATAAATTGGACGAATCAGCTAGAACTGAATTTATACAACATATGGTAAATTTAAAAGCTGATCGTTCTTTTGCCAAAGATGATAATGATTTAGAAACTGTAGAAAAGATTGATGAATGGTTTAGGTTGTTTGAAGAAAATATTTATAAATTATTCGATTCTTCCAGTATTAAATTAAAATTTGACCGAAAGTTATACAATTTTTATTTATTTGAAGATGGCAAAGAACCTTACAATTTAAACCAACTTGCTGCAGGGTACTCTGCAATTCTTAGTATAATTACAGAACTTATAATGAGAATGGAAGTACATCGAGCTAAAAACTATGATGTACAAGGAGTAGTTTTGATTGATGAACTAGAAACTCATTTACATATAGAACTCCAAAAAAGAATTCTACCATTTTTAACTTCGTTCTTTCCAAAAATCCAGTTTATAGTCACTACGCATTCACCTTTCGTTTTAAGTTCTATTGAAAATTCTGTTATATGCGATCTTGAAAAGAAGATTGTCACAAATAATTTATCTGGTTACTCATATGATACGTTAATAGAAAGTTATTTTAACTCAGATAAATACTCTTTAATTCTCCAAGATTACATTAAAGAGTATGAAGAATTATTGGATAGAAACAATAACTTGAAGGAATCAGAGAAAGACAGGCTTCTCGATCTGAAGAAATATATTAATGAAATACCAAAATTCATATCAGATGAATTAGCTGTAAAAATTCAACAGATAAAATTAAAAGAGCTAAACAAACGTAAGAAAAAATGATTTTTTTACCCAAATCCGAAAATACCCCTCCTTGTTTAGAAATAGAAAAACAAAAGGCCAATGGTACATATAATTGCGAGGGTGTTTTAGAAGCTTTGAGAAATGATTTTTACAACAAATGTTATATATGTGAAGATAGAGAGCCACATTCTATCAATATTGAGCATTTTGTCCCCCATAAAGGAAACAAAGATTTAATGTTTGCATGGGAAAATTTATTTTATTGCTGTAGTCATTGTAACAATAATAAACTAGCTAGGGCTGTATTCGATGAAATACTTAACTGTACCATTGAAACAGATGGCGTAGATATAAAAATTAAATATGAAATAGACCCATTTCCGGGTGAAAAAGCTAGGATAATTGCTCTAGAAAACAACAATAAAGTCAACAATACAGTAAGACTATTAAATGAAATTTATAATGGAACTACTACTTTGAAAAAAATAGAGTCTGCAAATATTCGAAATAAACTATTGTCAGAAATTAGAAAATTTCAAGACCTGCTTTTTGAATATGTAAACGATGATTACAATCAAGAAGAGAAAATTGAATTCAAGCGAAAGATAATTCAACAATTAAGACCTACATCAAATTTCACAGCATTCAAGAGGTGGATAATTAGGAAGAGTGAATATCTCCGACCCGACTTTGAAGAGTTTATATAGAGGTCTACAATAACATTGCATCGACAATGTGTCAAGCTCAACTTTCAGCTTCTTCTGTTAAAGAAGTTTAAATTTATTAAAAAAGGATCAACATTATTAGGTTATTCATCCCAATATATTTTATTCCTAGGATTAAATAATTAAAAGTGTCCCCTATAGTGTCCCCTGGAAAAAGAAAAATCCCATAACCTTCTTTGAATCAGAGAGTTATGGGATCAAATAGTAGCGGGGGTAGGACTCGAACCTACGGCCTTCGGGTTATGAGCCCGACGAGCTACCAACTGCTCCACCCCGCGATATATCTTTTTATACGACTGTTGGCGAAATGAGATACAAAAGTAGGGTAAAAATATAGTTGAATCAAGTATCTTTGCATAAATATTTAAAAATAAATGATGCCTGACGTCCACAAAGCCGGTTTTGTCAGTATAGTAGGGAAACCCAATGTAGGCAAGTCAACCTTGATGAACGTGCTGGTTGGAGAGCGCTTGTCTATTATTACCTCTAAAGCACAGACCACCCGCCATCGTATTCTGGGCATTCTGAGTGGAGAACATTTCCAGATTGTCTATTCCGATACCCCCGGTATCCTGAAACCTCAGTATGAACTGCATTCCTCTATGATGCGGTTTGTCAATCAGGCCCTGGAGGATGCTGATGTGATCTTATTTGTGACAGACCTGTTCGAAAAATCAGAAGAGGAAACACAAATTCAGCAGCTCAAAAATGCAGAAGTGCCAGTGATATTGGTGCTAAATAAAATTGATCTGGCGAAAGGAACGCAGGCAGAAGATAAATTGAACTATTGGAAAGAACAGATCGCCCCGGTTGAAGCCATTCCTGTGTCAGCATTGGAAGGATTGAACATGGGAGCGGTATTGGAAGCTATCTTGCGGCACCTGCCCGAACATCCTGCTTATTTTCCCAAAGATGAACTAACTGATAAGCCGGAGCGTTTCTTTGCTGCTGAAATGATCCGGGAAAAGATATTCCTTCAGTATAAAAAAGAAGTGCCCTATAGCTGTGAAGTCGTTATTACGGAGTTCAAAGAAGAAGAGGATATTATCCGGATACGAAGTGAAATTTATGTGGAACGACAAAGTCAGAAGGGTATCCTGATTGGAAAAGGGGGCGAATCCTTGAAAAAAGTAGGGATTGCTGCACGGGCTGATCTGGAAACATTTTTTGGCAAACAGGTGTATTTGGAACAGTTTGTTAAAGTTTCTCCCAACTGGCGGAAAAAACAAAAACAGCTGGGTCATTTTGGCTATTAAACAGAACATATCCATGGCTTCACCAAGCTGAGCCTATGGATCTTTTGACAGCAGGCTGTCAGCACACAAAAAACACGATAGACATTGGCAAATATTGTAGCGATTGTTGGAAGACCCAACGTAGGTAAATCTACGTTTTTTAACCGGATGGTAGAAAAACGACAGGCCATCATGGATGACGTCAGTGGCGTTACCCGCGACCGCCATTACGGCTACGCCGAATGGATCGGTAAGCATTTTACCGTGATTGATACGGGAGGCTATGTGGCCAACTCTGATGATATCTTTGAGGAAGCGATCCGTAACCAGGTGGAACTGGCTATCAATGAAGCGACTGTCATTCTGTTTATGGTAGACTGCCTGACCGGGATTACAGACCTGGATGAGAATTTTGCCCGCATTCTGCGGGGTACAAAAAAACCCGTGTATGTGATCGCCAACAAGGCTGATAATACGGAGCGTAGCTATTTGGCGTCTGAATTCTATGGGCTGGGATTGGGAGAGGTATTTCCTGTTTCCTCAGTAAACGGCACCGGTACCGGAGAATTGCTCGACCAGGTTGTTACTCACTTTGAAACCGATGATGCGGAAGATCCGGAATCCGGTATTCCCCGTCTGGCCATTCTGGGGCGACCCAACGTAGGCAAATCTTCTTTCCTCAATGTGTTGCTGGGAGAAGAGCGGAGTATTGTCACGGAAATTGCCGGCACCACCCGTGATGCCCTGCATTCTCATTACAAAATGTACGGACAGGAGTTTATTCTCGTCGACACAGCCGGGTTGCGCAAGAAATCAAAAGTATCGGATAATATAGAGTTTTATTCTACGCTGCGCAGCGTACAGGCTCTGCAGGATAGCGATGTGTGTATTGTGATGCTGGATGCCGAGCGGGGACTGGAAGCCCAGGATATGAATATCATTCATCTGGCCGACAAATACAAAAAAGGTATTCTGATCCTGGTCAACAAATGGGACCTTTTAGAAAAGGACACCCATACCGCCAATCAGTATAAAAACAATGTGTTGGAACGCCTGGGAGAGTATAACTTCATTCCCATTATTTTTACGTCCATGGTGAAGAAGCAGCGGGTTTTTCAGGCGGTGGAAAAAGCGGCAGAAATTTATGAGAACCGTAAGCGACGGGTCAGTACTTCTCAACTGAATGAGGTCATGTTGAAGGAAATAGAAAACTATCCACCTCCCGCCGTGAAGGGTAAGTATATCAAGATCAAGTATGTGACCCAGTTGCCAACGGCCACCCCGGCTTTTGCCTTTTTCTGTAACTCACCGCAATATGTTAAACCCCCTTACCGCCGCTATATAGAAAATAAACTCCGGCAGCATTTCAACTACGAGGGAGTGCCGCTGCGGATTTATTTCAGGAAGAAGTAACCTGTTTTCAAGTTTCTTTTTTTAAGTTTCTAACAAAGTATCAGACATTATTGGCACTGAAAGGTAGCTAACTATTCAGTCGGAAGAAGCGTTTTATAAGTACTATACGTTGTCAAAGCCAAGTTTTTAGGGTTACTTTAAATAATGACTGCTTTGATTTAGTATTTCGCAAAATTTGTATGCAGACGATTACCATAGAAATCAACAACGATAAAGCTTTGAAACTCATTGAGGAGCTTGAAGCTTTGAATCTTATTCGTATTATCAGGAATAACGAAACAACTTCAGGGAAAAAACTTTCTGACCGGTTGGTAGGTAGCATTTCTCAAGAGCAAGCTGACAGGATGATGAAAGAACTGGAACAAATGCGTAGTGAATGGGACAGAGATATTTAATAGATACTAATGTCATCATTGACTTTTCCCTCAATCGGCTAGAAGGCAAAGGAAAAGCTTTTGTGGCTGATGTTATTGACAGTGAGCCTTATATCTCTGTGATCAACAAAATAGAATTGCTTGGATTTTCGATGGTACCGCAGGAAATCATTGATTTTGTTAATACTGCCTCTATCATAAGTCTTACGGATGAAGTTGCTAACAAAACCATTGCTTTACGGATAACACATAAAATGAAACTGCCTGATGCTATTATTGCTGCCTCAGCGATGGCTGTCGATGCTACTTAGTGACCAGAAATGTAAAGGACTTTCACAAAATTGAGTATCTCACTGTGCTATATCCTTTCCAGATAAAGTAACAAAGCCCGGAGAGAGCCAGGCTTCATTCAAATACTTTCAGCATTTCAACTACGAGGGAGTGCCGCTGCGGATTTATTTCAAAAGAATTGGACTATGTAAATCTACTCCATGGGAGGAGTAAATTCCCAGGATTCAACTGGCCCTTCATATAGACCTGGATAGAAATATGCCTTTTGTTTTCCACTGATTACTCCTCGTATGCCATACCATGAATCATTGGGCAACTCTACATCTTTCCAAAGGCTATGAATAGCATCGTATTCTTTAAGAAAAATTCTACTATAGGTTGCCATAAAATACAATGAACCGTTGACAGAGAAGAAACTGCAGTTACCAAAACCCCAATAATCAAGTGGCAGTTGTTCAGTAAAATTAGCTTTTTCAGTCCAGCTATCAGCAACAGGATCATAGGTCCAAAAGCCATATACAGGATTTCCTTCCATTCCTTTATTTCCTCCACCTAAGTATCCTTTTCTATCAAATCCAATACTGGCAGCACCACGACGAGTCCCTCCAGGAAAATCAGCTTTCCTTAACCATTGATCAGTCAAGGGGTCATATTCCCATAATTGCCTTGAATAAATATGATCCTCATAATAGTTATTTTCATAATCATAGTTAGGGTCGTCATAATACCCGACAGTTACATATCCTTTGTTATTAATGGTAAAACTTGTTGCGGAGGCAATATTCTCCCCGGGGAAATCCGCCTTTTGCGTCCATTGATTTGTTGAAGGATTATACTCCCAAAAGTCTCTTTCCGGCCTGTTTTCATAGAATGACTTTCCAGTTTCAGCACCTGAAGTAAATTCATTATTGTTGCCTGAACCAATATATGCTTTACTACCTATAGAAAATGTAACAAAATCAGATCTATGTTTACCAGGAAATTTAGTCTTGTATCTCCATTGATCTTTGTCAGCTACGTATTGATAAATACGCATGCTATCATCAGTAATATAAATGTTGTCATCAATAGAGAAGCCTCGTCTTGTATTGGATAAAGCAAGATCAGCTTTCCTTTGCCAAGGATTAAGAACAGTAATAATGCTAAATTCATGGCGGGAAGCACCAATGTTAATAAAGCTATTTACCTTTGTTTCATATTCTGTACTGGCAATAAGCCTCACAACTACTTGATCACCATTCTTTACGGTCGCTTCTGTACCAAGTACTTCTTTTCCATTAATGATTAAAGTTCCTTCATCAATGTTGATAGGTGTAGGATGAGGTAGTTCGGAAAGAGTAATAGTATTGGAAGTATAAATTGAATCCCGTTTAGCATTTTCTATTGGAGTAAAGCTGAAATCATCGGGTTTGTAATCATCTGTAATGAGATCAAAAGAAGCTATTACTCCATTGATATCTAACTTTGACGAGATAGTAGTAAAATACTGATCACTAGACTGTAAGTGGACAGCCAATTGATCACCATTCTTTACTAAAGTGGTATCAGCTTGTATTTCAACGCCATTTTTGATCAGGATTCCCTTGTCAACAGAAGCTGGTGTAGGATGCGGTAATCCACTGATAGTGATAGTATTGGAAGTATAAGTAGAATCCACCGCTACGTCTTTTTGTGCGGTAAAACTGAAGGCATCAGGTTTGTAATCATCAGTAACCACCGTAAAATAGCTGCTTAGGTAACCCACTATCAGACTGGCCACCACGGTATCAGCATAATGGCTGCTGGAAGTGACGAGCAGCTTTATCTTATCTCCATTCTTTACTTGTGCTGTAGAGTCTGTAAGCGTTATACCATTAACAGCCACAACAGCATTGCTCACTTTCAAATTAGAAACACCCCCTACTTTCAAACCAGCAATAGTGATTTCATCAGAAATGATTTCCGAGCTAATAGCTACATCTTTTTGCGTGGGGAAAGCAAACTCATCAGGGGTATCGTCTTCGTCTTTGTTGAGGATGCCATCTCCATCGCTATCCACATACATTTCAAAGTTGGGGATAGTGGCTTTGACACCCAGTTCTTCATAGCGCTTCACCAGATGCATTCTGATCTTTGGCAAGTCAAGGAGCATGGCCTGCTGGCGTAGCTTTTGGTGACTACTTTCACTGTCCAGGGCGCCATCTTCCCGGATGTCGGTAATGATGTTAGCCAGTAGTTCGGAAAGTTCCGCCACAGTGTTATCACCTTGCAAGGTAACAGAGATGGCCAACAGAATCGCATTATCGTCTCCTTGCTGGGAAATATCCAGTAGTTCGGCCTGCACGATGTCTTCTTTTTCAATCCCGAAAATGGCGAGTATTTCCTGCGCTGCCCGCTGTTTGGCTTCCGCAAAGCTGTAGTCTTCTTCCTGTATCAGGTACAGCACCCTATCTTTTTCCAGATGGGAGAGCAAGTTAACATTCACGCTGCTGACATCAGAGACATTGGCCAGCGCATACAGGGTGAGTTGTGCCGCTGATTTTTCACCCTGTACTTCATCAAAATAAAAACCATCTGCTTTGAGCAAAGTGTATTCTGATTGTAAACTGATGTCTTTGAGGTTGAAGGTTCCTTTGTTGTCTATGATCTGCGTATTAAAGTTCTTTCCCGTAACGACCAGTTTTCTATCCATCTCAGCCACGGTAATGGCTGTGCCATTGATAAAAGGCCCTTTCTGTACATAACCTTTCAGATTAAGATGATTAACGGCCAGTGTATCTGAATCCGGAGCAGGGGTAAGAGGTGCTTGTTCCTCTTCCTGGCAGGATAGAAAAGTGAAAAGACAAAGAAAAAGGAATACATTGATGAAATAGTTTTTTACCATAACAAACTATATTTGAACTTTACTGCCAAATATAGCTTATTTATTAAAAAAATTATTTAAAAAATACAATAAATTAAACATAAAATACTATACTACTATGATTGATAATTTTATCTTTTTTAATTGTGTGCTTCTTCGTAGTGTTGTTTCAGCACATGATCGCCAAAATCATTTTTAAGATCACGGATAACCGTATGGATATGGTTGGCATTGTTCTGAGTGTTGTCATACTCAATCACAAATTCTGGTCCCTGAATACGATAGTAATGACCGTCACCAGGCTCCAGGCTGCCAGCCCAGCCAAAATGTAGCGCATCCTGCTTTTCTTTGATCTGCTGCATCTCTTGCTGTGCCAGTTCGGAAGTATAGATATTGTAGTATACCTGGAGCAGTTGCATCAGTTTCTGTTGCTGTTCGGCTGTCAGGTCGGGAAAGGCAATTCCTTCGGGCTCACCGATTTTGGCCTGGCGTTCGATACCGGTTACAATCTCAGGATAAGCTTCTTCCGCAATTTGAGCCGTTTGTAGCTGGGTCGGATTCAAAGAACGGACCAGCTCTCTGGCCAGGTCTTCTTCCGGTTTCAGAATCCGCCATCCCTTTTTCGGTCCGGAAGGTACTTTACCCGGATTGGCTCCAAAAAAGGTAGGGGTCGCGGATACAATCTGATTGTCTACAGAAGAGAAATTAACTGCCAGATGATGTCCTTCCAGGCGCCATCCCCATACAGCTTCCTCGCTGGGTGTGCCGAAGACAGAAAAATAATAGTTGAGAGGGTCCCGGTAGGTATCGTTGGGTTCCCGGCCTTCTACTTCTCTCAATATACTTTCCAGGGCCAGCACATTGGTTACTTTTTCATAACCCTGCTGACTCAATGAGGCTTGTATCAGTGCATGGGCAGCTTTCCGCTGTGCTTCACTCATATCTTTCAGGGGTAGCCCGTTGCGTTCTTTGGGGACAAAATTCCAGTTGAACCTTTCCTTATCTTCAAAGGAAAAAGTAGCCTGTTCTTTCTGATTCTGGTCCAGGCTGTTCAGAAACTGCTGGGCCGTCGCTACTAATTTTGCTTCCTTGTTTTTCTCTACAAAACCCTGGAATGCGAAGAAGACTATGATCAGTAAAGCAAAGATGGCGGGTATCGTTTTCATAGATGGTTGTTGTTAGAGGTACAGATCCATTGAAAGTGATCGTCATGAAGTGATCGTCATGAAGTGATCGTCATGAAATGAGCATCAAACGCATGAAAAGTTCATGTGGCTCTTAGCCCTTTATAAAGGTAGTAAAAATTCAGGAAGGGTTCTCATGCTCATCTAATGATTTATGAAAATCCCGTTTTATACGAAAATCATATTGTCTATATTTAGTCTTTTTAACAACCAGTGTGTTCTATGAAAAAGCATGTATCCATTTTACTAGGTATTCTGTTTGCCAGCGCTTCTATCGCTCAGGAAATTTCGCTGGGTAACCAGGATTATGAGGTAAAAGTAGAGAAAATGGTGAAAGCTACGCCGGTGAAAGATCAGGAAAATACGGGTACCTGCTGGAGCTTTTCTACCGCTTCTTTTCTGGAGTCGGAAGCCCTGCGGATGAATAAAGGAGAATATGATTTATCGGAGATGTATTTTGTGAGACATGCGTATGAGGCCAAGGCCGACCGGTATGTGAGAATGCAGGGTAAAACCAACTTTGGCCCGGGAGGACTCTCGCACGATGTAATCACTGTGGCGCGCGAGTATGGGATGGTGCCAGAAAATGTATATACGGGAAAAGCCAGTGCTCAGGAGCCTCATGATCATGCGGAATTGCAAATTGTGTTGGAAGGGATGCTCAGCCCACTGGTGGAAAAAGCCAGCAAACCCTTAAGCGATCACTGGAAGCCTGCGCTGGAAGGGGTACTGGATGCCTATCTGGGGCAGGAGCCGGAAAGTTTCGTTTATCAGAATACAGCCTATACTCCCCAACGTTTTGCCGAAGAAGCCATAGGCTTTAACCCTGACAATTATGTAGAGATTACTTCCTTTACGCATCATCCTTATTACCAGCCTATGGTGCTGGAGATTCCGGACAACTGGTCGGCAGGTCTGTATTACAATGTGCCCCTAGACGAATTGCTGGAGATTATGGATTATGCCCTTGAACAAGGGTATTCTATGACCTGGGATGGAGACGTGAGTGAAGAGGAATTCTCCCACAAAAATGGGATGGCCCTGGTGCCTGAGAAAGCCTGGCATGAGAAAACAGCTGAAGAGAAGCGACAGACCTTCCAAAAATATGAACCGGAAAAAGAAATTACGCAAGAGATGCGCCAGGAAATGTTCGACAATTACCAGACCACCGACGATCATCTGATGCATATCCTGGGCGTTGTCAGCGATAAACATGGCAACAAATATTATCTGACTAAAAATTCATGGGGTACAGAAAGCAACGGACTTGGCGGTTATTTATATATGTCGGAGGCTTACGTTCGTTTAAAGTCCGTTTCTATTATGTTACATAAAGACGCTATTCCGGCTCCCATTGCGCAAAAGCTTAAGCTGTGAGTTCCTGCAAACTCATTATTCATACACACTGACTTTTAACCAACCATCACTACATGAACCGAGAAAAAATTGCCCAGTGCAAACAAGAAGCTGAACAGCACCTGACCGGCGAACTGCTCCCTTTCTGGCTTGAGCGTTGCAAAGATGACAAAAACGGAGGTTTTACCACTCATTTTGACAAAGACGGTAATGATAGCGGAGAAGATGAAAAATCTTTGATTGCGCAAAGCCGATGTGTCTACACTTTTTCCTCGGCGCACCGTGCCGGCTATGGGAATGGCCAATGCCTGGAATTTGCACAACATGGAATGGATTTCCTACTCAACAAAATGTGGGATAAGGAGTTTGGAGGCTTTCACTGGCTCCTGGATAGAAAAGGAAAAGTGAAGATCGACCAAAAAATATTGTATGGTCATTGTTTTGCCATTTACAGCCTGTGTGAATATACCCTGGCTTCTAACGATCCGGTAGGGCTGGAATATGCTGAGAAAGTCTTTGACCTGATCCAAAAGTATGCTGCTGATACCCTGTATGGCGGTTATTTTGAAATGTTTGAGCGCGACTGGCAACTCAAAGGGCCAGGGGCAGCGGGTGGTGACCGCAAAACGCTGGATGCGCACATGCACCTGATGGAAGCTTACACCAACCTGTATGAATGCAGCCGGAAACCTATTCACCGCCGCAAGCTGCAGGAAGATATTGATATTCTGATCAATCGTATGCTTCACCCACAGTATCGCACCGGTATTCCACAGTTTTATCCGGACTGGAAGGTGGCTCCCCAGATCAAGTTTGACATTGTATGGGGATGGGATCGCTTCACACAAGAAGGGCAGAAAGCCAGTGCGGAAGACAATACCAGTTATGGTCACAATGTGGAATTTGCCTGGCTGCTGACCCATGCCTTGCATATCATGAATGAAGATCTGGCAAACTATAAACCCTTATTGAAAACGCTCTATGATCATGCTGTGCAGTATGGAATCGATCAGGAGTATGGCGGTGTTTATGTGGAAGGTTCCCACGCGGGAGAAGTGTATGACCGGGAAAAAGAATTTTGGCAACAGGCCGAGCTCATGATTGGTATGCTGGAAGCCTGTATCACTTTTGGCTCAGCAGCTTACTGGCCTGTCTATGAGAATGTGCACCGCTTTGTGTTTGATAAAATGATCCATCATCAGGTAGGGGAGTGGTGGCCACTTCTCACCCGGCAGGGAGAACCTATCTGGACGCATATGAGTCATAGCTGGAAGATCAACTACCACTCTGTGAGGGCGATGGTACAGAGTATCAAGCGACTGGAGAAACTCCTGGAACACCAGGCATAAAAAAAACCAGCCTGACTGTATCTCAAATGGCTGAGCAGTCAGGCTAGTTTTAAAGTATATGAACAGGTTTAAAAAATGAGTTGAAAAAATAAACCTACTCTTTACTCGCAAAATAATCAATAATCGCTTGAGGGCTTACCTCCGCTTTGAGCTTACTTCTCAACAGTGACGATCTTCCTGAGAACGAAGTAAGACAAATCAGAGCCCAGATCAATAAGAGTAGTGTTATTCTCACTTTTGCTTCAGTCATAGCTTTAGTACTCATAAAAAACCAGTGTTAGTTAAAAAAAAGTACATATGTAATATTTATACAATAATATGATTATTTATATATATTTACAAGAAATATTTAATTATTTATTGAAAAAGTAGTATAAGTTATAGTTTCTTGGACTCTGTTTCCCATCCCCTGACATAGTACTTCCCTGACATATTCGCATGAAAGGCCGACAAACTACTATTAAAGATATTGCCAAAAAACTCAACATCTCAGTTTCTACCGTATCACGGGCACTGAGAGGGTTGCCGGATGTGAATGATGAAACCCGTAGGGCTGTTGAGGATTTAGCGAAAAAACTGGACTACCATCCTAATGCGGTAGCTACCAGTTTGGTAAAAAGTAAAACTTATACGGTGGGCATTAGTATCCCTAATTTTGTGATTCATTTTTATTCCTCTGCCATTGTAGGGATTCAGGATGTGCTAGCCCCGGCCGGATACAACATCATGGTCTGTCAGTCTAATGAGTCTTATGATCATGAAGTGAAGAATGTACAGACACTGGTAAATAGCCGGGTAGACGGTCTGATCGTGTCTCAATCGCTGGGTACTCAGGACCTGCGGCACTTTCAATCGGTAGTGGAAAAAGGGATTCCTCTGGTCTCTTTCAACAGAACCCTGGATGGGCTACCGGCTTCCAAGGTAGAAGTAGAGGATTATGAGGGGGCTTTCCAGGCAGTAGAATATTTAATTCATACCGGGTGCCGTCGGATTGCCCACATCGCCGGTCCCCAAAATCTGCGTATCAGTCAGAGCCGGCTACGAGGCTACCGAGACGCGATGGCAAAACATCAGTTGCATATTTACGAGGGCTATATTGTTTATGGCGACTTTAGCATTGAGAGTGGTAAAGCGTCCATGTCGCAATTGCTGGAATTGTCTCCTATGCCGGATGCTGTCTTTGTGGTCAGCGATCATCCGGCCTTTGGCGTACTCTCAGGATTGAAAGAAAGGCGTATCAATATTCCTGAGGAAATTTCCGTGATCGGATTTACCGATGAACCTTTCTGTTCCCTGATAGAACCTTCGCTGACCACCGTAGCGCAACCTACCTACGAGGTGGGGCGTGCGGCAGCAGAACTATTTTTGAAATGGATCGGAGATAAAGACCATTTTCAACCTGAAATGCGTGTACTGAAAACCGAGCTGAAGGTCAGGAACAGTACCCGAAGACTTTGGATGTAAGGTCTATTTTTGAGAAGCTGTAGGATCATCCCACTTCACCTCCCTACTACGTTTGTAACCGATCCTTTCCGCGATCGCCACCAGAGTTTGCCCCTGCTGAAGTGACAAGGGGGTGGAATACACCTGCCAATGGTCAAAGACCTCTTCACCCTGTTCATTTTTTATCTGATAGGCAATAGAAGCACCTTCTGTATCGCAGTGAATAGAAATTTGCTGATTATTTTCATGAAAACTAGGCTCTTCAGTGGTGGGTTGTTCCAGGTTAGGCCACATCATTTGGAGCAATTCCGGTTCGGGAATAAACCCCTGATCTCCATATTGTTGCTGCCATTGTTTGTGTACTTTTCTTAATTCCTCCAGTTTATCTTTGTATTGGGGATCAAGGGCTAAATTATTTAACTCATAGGGGTCATTGTTCAGATCATACAGTTCCTCGGTAGGTTTAGATTTTCTGAACCAAAGGGCCTGTTGCTCATCAAGCTGACCCTCTAGCTGGTAGGTGTTCAGCCACTGCATGAGTTTCATTTGCAGCCGGTAATCAATATCCATAATATAAGGTTTCTCCGGCTGATAGTTTCTGAAATATTTGAAACGTTGATCGCGTACAGCTCGAACCATATCATATTCGTCGTCCAGCCTGTCGCGCGCTGCATAAACGTATTTTCTGGGCGAGGACGCCCGATACTTACCGGCAAAAGCCTGTCCGTGCAGATAGGCTGGCGGTGGCACACCTGCCATAGAAAGTAAGGTAGGTGCCAGATCCACAAAACTGATCAGCTGATCATCGCTGCTGCCAGCTTCCTGCTGCTGAGGATATCGAATGATCATCGGAACCTTCAATCCCGTATCATATAACTCTCTTTTCTGCCGGGGAAGTGGTCCGCCATGATCAGCATAAAAAACAATGATCGTACTATCCATCAACCCATCTTCTTCGAGCTGCTGTAGTATTTCACCCACCTGCTGATCCATCTCCATGACATTGGAATACATCCTGGCAATTTCATCCCGGACCGCTGGCGTATCAGGATAGTAAGGCCAAACCGGCACACTATCCGGATGAACCAGTAATGGATGTTCGGCATTGCGCCACATACCCGATTCATGGCAAACCTCAAAGTTAAAGATAGCGAAGAACGGCTTTCCTTTCGGGCGATTGCGCCAGTGAGCATTTTTACTACTTTCATCCCAAGCAGTGAGAGGTGCTGTAAACTGATAGTCTTCCTTGGCATTATTAGTACAGTAATAGCCAGCCTGCCGCAGATATTCGCTATGCATTTTTACCTCGGGTGGTAGAACGGCGGAGTATGGAATCACTCCTTCGGGAAGAAATTCAGCGTTGCCGCCTGTACGCATATGCAAAGTGCCTATGGAAGTAGGATAACTGCCGGTGGCAATGGCAGATCGGCTGGGTGCACAGACTCCGGACACAGAATATACATTCGTATATACTATCCCTTCTTGCGCCAGACGATCCAGATGGGGTGTTTTTGCGGTAGAATCGCCGTAACAGGCCAAATATGGACTCATATCTTCAGCCACCAGCCACAGTATATTAGGTCGGGCCGGAGCAACCTGTTCGTTGTGTGGACTTTCTGTAGCAGCACTGGTGCAGCGCATGAAGAGAAAAGAAAAAATGAGACAGGTATAATAGCGGCATTGCGAAATTGATCGGTTGTTGTGTTTTGTCAGTAGCATGAAAATCATCTTTTTTGTAGGACATACTGCAGTTAAGGTGCGGTATCACTTAAATATACATTTTCCCATAGATTTATCTTAATTTGAGTATAAATAGTCGTGCTCTCAAAAAGCATCACCGCTCGGAGAAAGAAACAGGCTGATTGATTACCGTCTGTCAGAGGGAAATGAGATGTTAACAGCAACTGTAATTCACAGTATCTATCTTAACTTCAAGATGGTATGATAGAAACCAAAACGGATAATATCTTTACTTCATGAACTACAAACAACCTTTAGGCCTCCTGCTCTTGCTAGGCTTTCTTTTCAGTCTGGCATCAGAGGCTCAGCAAGCGCAGTCTCTTACCAAAAAAGAAACAAGTCCTGTTTATTTGCGGGTCAATCAGATAGGATATCTCCCGGAAGATCAGAAAGTGGCAGTCGCATTTTCTGAATCACCGGTTCGGGGAACCTTTTCCGTGGTGGAATATACTACCGGAAAAGTCCTGTGGAAAGAACCCCTGGCGGCCGCTCCGGTCAAAGGCTGGGCGCCTTTTTCTTATTATTATCTGCTGGACTTTACCCGTTTACAACAACATGGTCAATATTATATAACATTATCGGCTTCCAAAGAACGGTCTACTCCCTTTCGCATTGGTCCGGAAGTGTATGGCCGGTATCATGAGGACTTATTGCTCTTTATGCGACAACAGCGTTGTGGTTATAATCCTTATCTCGACAGGGTCTGTCATCAGCGGGATGGCAGAAGCATGTATGCGCCCGTGCCAGACAGTACTTATTTTGATGTGAGTGGTGGATGGCATGACGCCGGCGACCAGCTAAAGTATCTGATTACCTCCAGCAATGCGACGGCTCGTATGCTGCTGGCCTATGAACTGTCTCCTGAAAAGTTTGAGGATCAGGTAGATGCGCTGGGGCATCCGCAACCCAATGGGATTCCCGACGTACTCGATGAGGCAAAATGGGGCCTTGATTGGATTCATAAAATGCACCCTCGTCCGGATTATCTGTTCCACCAGGTGGCCGATGACCGGGACCACATAGGCTGGAAGTGGCCAGACCAGGACCCTTCAGATTATGGCTGGGGTGCCAACAGTTACCGGGTTGTTTACTTTGCCAACGGCCAGCCTCAGGGTTTACAACAATACAAAAGCGAAGCGACTGGTATTGCGAACCTGGCCGGGCGTTCGGCAGCGGCCATGGCCATGGGATACCGTATCTGGCAGGAAGTGCTCCAGGATACAGTCTACGCTCAAAAGTGCCTGCAAGCTGCCCGATCCTTATATGCTTTGGGAAAAAAGCAGGAGGGATATCAGCAGGGAAATTCTTTCGGGGCTCCTTACCGGTACACAGAAGATACCTGGGCTGATGATATGGAGTGGGGGGCAGCAGCGCTCTATGCGGCCACACAAGAGCCTGTTTATCTGCAGGAAGCAAAGCAATACGCTCAAAAAGCAGGTACTACCTCCTGGATGCCGCTGGATACAGCGGCCCACTATCGCTACTATCCCTTTGTGAATATAGGTCATTATGCTTTGTCTCAACATGTAGAGGGGGCCTGGAAAGATACGCTAGCCGCTTATTACCGTGCCGGTATTGAACATACCCTGGCCAGAGGAAAAAAGAATCCCTTTGCGGTGGGGGTTCCTTTCATCTGGTGTTCCAATAACCTGACGGTGGCTTTGATCACCCAGATTTTACTGTATGAGAAAATGACTGGGGATCAGCGTTATCATCTTTTTTTGTTGGCACAGAGAGACTGGCTTTTTGGCAGAAACCCCTGGGGAACCTCTATGTTTACAGGCATTCCGGTGCAGGGAGAATATCCACAGGATGTACATACCAGTGTCTGGTATTTAACACAGCAGGAGGTACCGGGAGGATTGGTAGACGGGCCGGTCTATGCTTCTATCTACCGTAACTTAAAAGGACTTCACCTGAGTAAACCGGATGAGTTTCAGGAAGTTCAAAATGACTTTGTGGTCTATCACGATGATATAGGAGATTATTCGACCAACGAACCTACCATGGACGGAACGGCAGATGCTATCCTGATAATGGCTTATTTTGGGGTGGCTGGAGACGATTCTCAAAAATAGTGCTTTACCTGAGCAGAAGGTCGGAACATTCCATCTGAACTTGTTCCAGAATATCAGGGTCTAACTGTGCCTGATAGAGCGTTTTGGCCTTTTTCAACTGCTCAACCGTAATGCCTTCTACTTCTCGTAAGTCTGCTTTGTACAGGTTAGCATTATCAAAATTGGCACCCACCACATTGGCTCCTTTCAGGCATGCTTCCATTAAAAAAGCATTTTGAAAGGTGGCCTTGATCAAAGAAGCTTTTTCAAGATGCGTCTTGATCATGAAACTGTCTTTGAAATTAGCACCGCTGGCATAGGCTTGGGATAAATTAGCCTGGTTCAGATTGGATCCTTCAAAATCGGTGCGGTTGAGCCGGGTTTTGGCCAGATTGCACTGCACCAGTTGAGATTGGGTTACATTGGCAGAATTTAAGTTGGCGCCCTGTAGAATGACATAACTCAGGTTGGTGCGAGCCAGATAACAGTTGACCAGGTCTACGTCATAGATTTTATGACGATTCAATCTTTTGACATTACCCACCGTACGGAAAGCAGCTTCTTCAGATTCCCAAAGTCGGAAATCTTCAATTTCGTCTTTATACATGCGAATGCGCTGTCTTCTTTGCCCGTTTTCATTCAACCAGTAAATCAGTATACCAATGACAGTAATATCGAAGAGCATACCATGAGCTTCTGCTAATACTTGTCCAACAAAGTTGTAGTAATCTTCCTGATAATAATGCCAGCTCGCACCAATGACCAGGAAGGCCAGAAGAACCAATACTAAAAAGGAGGTTAGCATCGGCTTTTCTATGACGGCTGTGAATTTTTCTGAAATCTGTTTTCTATTTAGTTTCCGCTCAGACATATAATATTGCGCATCTACAAACATTTAAAGATAAAATGCTGAACGAAAATGACATGATGCTATTTGAACAGAAACATAACGATGTAGGGAACTATACCAAGTTTAGCCTTTTGATCTTTTCTGTCAATATCTGATTGATTTTTTCATATGATTCGTACGTCCAGCCAGCCACATGAGGAGTAAAAAGTATCCGGTCCGACTGAGTTAATTGTTGAAAGTAGGTCGCTTGTTCTTCCGACAATTTTGCTAACTTTTCGTTCTCCAATACATCCAGGGCCGCTCCAATAATTTTTCCACTTTTCAGTGCTTCGTACAATGTTTTTAATTTTATCACTTTCCCTCTGGCTGTATTAAGCAAAATAATACTTTTCCTGAAGCGCTGCAGATAGGCTTCATCGATGAAAAAAAGAGTTTCGGGCGTGAGCGGTACATGCAAGCTGAGGATATCGGCATCTGTATAGATCTGCTCCATACTGGCTTCCTGCGCATAGGTGTCGCCATAATCTGCTTTGTATTTATCATAAGCCAGAACCTTTACGCCAAACCCGCTTAATCGTCGGGCCAGTGCCTGACCCATGTAGCCATAACCGATCAGGCCAACCGTTTTACCCATTAGTTCGGTACCCCGGTTTCCTTCACGATCCCAAACATGGCGGCGAACCTGCTGGTCCGCCGTATGCATTTTGTTCATCAGGCAAAGCAGCATGCCTACCGCATGTTCAGCCAGGGCATCCCGGTTGCCTTCTGGTGCGTTGACAACCGTTATATTTCTTTCGGCCAGTGCCTCAACATCCAGTTGGTCCAGACCGGCTCCGGCTCTTCCTACAAAACGGAGATGAGTGGCTTCGGCAATGAGCTCACGGTCAATATGGGTTTTGCTTCTTACTATTAATCCGGTATACCGGCCAATACTTTCCAGAATTTCCTTTCGCTGGATATCCGGACGGTAGTCGGGTTGGAGACCGATGGCTTCCAGCATAGGAATAATACTTTGGTGCATTTTGTCAATAATCAGACAAGCGTTTTTCATAGTAACATTAAAAGGTGTTATTCAAAAATTATACAGCAGATGCGCTACGGAAAAGTAAACGGCCAGTCCCAGCAAGTCATTGGCAGTGGTGATAAACGGACCGGAAGCCATAGCAGGGTTGATGCCAAATCTATCCAGAATCAATGGGGTAATGGTTCCCATTAAAGAAGCCAGCAAAACGACGGAAAAAAGGGCAATCGCAACGACCAGAGACAAAGTGAATTCTTGTCCGAACAGTATATTAAAACCCAATACGATGGCTGACAAAGCTACCCCATTGATCACTGCAACTACCAGTACCTTAAATAAGCGCCTGGATAGATTTTCCCCGAAAACAGAAGAATTGGCCAGACTCTGCACCACCAGGGAGGAGGATTGTATACCGACATTCCCACCGGTAGCGGTGATGAGGGGGATGAAGAAAGCCATGGCTGGTACCAGAGAAATATCCGTTTCGAAAATACCAATGAACTGAGCACCTAGCAAGCCACCAGCCATCCCGATGATCAACCAGGGCAAACGTGCCCGGGAGAGTAACCAAACCGTATCGGTGCGTTCTTCCACATCTTCTGTAATACCGGACATCAACTGCCTTTCTTCTTCGGCCATTTCAGTGATCACATCCACAATATCATCAATGGTGATTCTTCCTACCAGGCGGTTCAAAACATCTACCACCGGCACGGCTTCCAGGTCATAACGGCGCATCACTGAAGCCACTTCTTCCTCTTCCATATAGGTGGGAACCGAGATGATTTCGTTGTCATAAATATCAGCAATACGTGTAGTATCCTGCGACAGCAGTAACCTTTTGACAGAAACCTTTCCCAGCAAATGGTTCTTTTCGTCTACGACATAAATAGAATAAATTTTCTCTACATTTTCGGCCTGCCTGCGGATTTCGTCGATGCATTGTTTGACTGTCCAGTTTAAACTAACTTTGATAAGTTCTTTGGCCATGAGCCCGCCAGCCCGGTCTTCCTCATACCGGATCAGGTCTTTCACATGCCGGGATTTCTCCGCATTCTCCATGTTGGCAATCACCTCTTCCCGGGTTTGGATCGGCAGGCGATTCAGTATGTCAGCCCCATCGTCGGAGTCCAGGTAATCGATAAAATCGGCAATCTCCGCTGCGGAAAAATTTTTTAAAAAGGCCGTCTGCTGTTCTTCTTCAATCTCTACAATCACATCGGCGGCCCGTTCTTTATCCAGCAGGTTGATAATATATTTTGACTCTTCCGTATTGAGTTCGTACAGTACCGTTAGAATATCTGCCGGATTGGCTTCCTGCATACTTTCCCGGATAAGCGCAGCGTCATTCCTTCTGATCGCTTCTCGTAGCCATTCCAGGTACTCCTGCGATACCTCGAATTCCATAAATGTTACTGCTTCCAAGATGCTTGAATTTTATGGGTAAGTTCAACAAAATCTTCTACGCTTAGTTGCTCAGCGCGCTTATCCAAGAGGCTGAGCTGCCTGACGGCTTCCGGCAAATTTAGAGGTTTGAGGGCATTGCGCAAGGTCTTCCTACGGTTTTGAAAACTTTGTTTCACTACTTTTTTGAACAATACTTCATCACAGTCTAGTTGCGCTCTCTGGTTTCTCCGAAGCCGGATCACGGCCGAGCGTACTTTAGGTGGGGGATGAAAAACATGGGGTTCTACCGTAAACAGGTAATCTATGTCATAGTAAGCTTGCAGTAGCACACTGAGGATACCGTAGGTTTTTGGGCCGTGTTCAGAACGGATACGGTCAGCTACTTCTTTTTGCAACATACACACCACTTCCGGAATATGGTTTCTTTCTTCCAGAATCTTAAAAAAAATCTGGGAAGAAATGTTATAAGGAAAATTGCCAATGATGGCAAATTTTTCAGGAATAAGAGAAGGGAGGTCTGTTTTTAAAAAATCCTGGTGAAAAACCCTTTCTTTGAGGGTGGGAAAATGATGTTGCAGGTATGCCACAGACTCGCTATCCACTTCTATGCAATACAGTTGAGCTTCCGGCAGCTGTATCAGGAATTGTGTAAGTACTCCCATGCCAGGCCCCACTTCCAGTACATACTGGTAGTGTTGGTGAAAAGTTAAACTGCTCACAATCTTGCGGGCAATATTCTGATCCTTTAAAAAATGCTGTCCTAAAAATTTCTTAGGCCTTACCGACGAATGCATTGTCTTAATTGTTTTGATCCTCCTGCTAAGCAGTCAGAAAGATCAGGAATATTCATCGTTATTAAAAAAGCATTAGTAAATTGCAGGCAAAAAATCCAGGAAATTTATATGGAAATAAAGTTAAAGCATGCCAAAACAGTAGATGAAAAATCCCATTTAGTTATTTTATTAAATCGGGTGGATGAAGTAGAACTGTATTGCCGGGACGAGCGTGCTGTTCAATATGTTAAAGGAAAGATAGCAGACCAAAAAAGTATTATTCTTATTAATCAGTATGACCGCCTGCTGCTTTTTGTGGCGCCTTTAGGAAACAAACAGGGCCATTTGCTTCGGGAAGCTTACCGTAGAAAAGGTTTTGAGATAGCGGGCATTGTCAAAGCAGAAAAGTTGCAACAGATACAGGTAACTGCCGAACTGTCCGACCCTATACTGGATTTTTGCGAAGGCTTTCTGTTGTCATTATATAATTTCAATAAATATAAGACAGAGAAAGATAATCGGGGGCTTGCCCTTTCCTCGATAACTGCCTGCCATGCAGCCATCAAGAATAAAAACATCAAAGAGTTGCAAGCCATTGTGGAAGGCACTTTCCTGGCCCGTGACCTAGTGAATGAGCCTGCAATCGCATTGAATGCCGAGAAATTGAGCAAAGTTTTCAAAAAAATCGGAAAAGAGTTGAATTTTAAGGTGGAGGTTTTTGATAAAGCCAAAATAAAGGCCCTGAAGATGGGGGGCTTGCTCAGTGTCAATGCTGGCAGCCAAGATCCGCCCTCTTTCAATATTTTAGAATACAAGCCGGATAAGGCTATCAACAAAAAGCCGTATGTGTTGGTAGGAAAGGGGGTAACCTATGATACGGGCGGACTCAGTATCAAACCTTCTACCTCCATGGACACCATGAAATCCGACATGGCAGGCTCTGCAGCTGTGGCAGGCGTTTTTTATGCTGCGGTAAAAAATGAGCTGCCTATCTATCTGGTAGGGCTGGTGCCGGCGACCGATAACCGGCCTGGTGAAAATGCGATTACTCCCGGCGATGTCATTACCATCTCCAACGGATCTACGGTAGAAGTACTCAATACAGATGCAGAAGGGAGGCTTATCCTGGCCGATGCCTTGTCTTATGCCAGAAAGTACCAGCCCGAACTGGTGATTGATCTGGCCACTTTAACGGGCGCAGCGGCAGTAGCAATTGGCAAAGAGGGCGCCGTGATGATGGGATCGGCCCACGAAGATTATAAAACAAAATTGAAGGAAGCTGGTAATGAAGTATATGAACGGATGGTAGAGTTTCCGCTCTGGGAAGAATATAGAGACTATATTAAATCAGATATTGCTGATATCAAGAATATTGGCGGCCGTACCGCCGGAGCCATCACAGCCGGAACCTTTCTACAACACTTCATCGACTATGATTGGATACATCTGGATATCGCCGGTACTGCTTTCCTGGATGCGCCCGACTCTTATAAAGGCAAAAACGGTACTGGTTATGGTGTGCGATTATTGTATCAGTTTTTTAAAAACATAGCCCATGCATGATCCCCAAACAGATATAGCGACGCAACAGCCCAAAGCGAAAGCCAAGAGAAAAAATAACAGCCTCCCGGTGATTGGCATCAGTCTGGGCGACATCAACGGGATTGGTCCTGAAGTTGTCATTAAAGCCCTGGAAGACAAACGGATACTCAACATGATGACGCCTGTGATTTACGGATCTTCCAAAGTAATCTCTTTTTACCGAAAGCAGATGGAGAATGATCAGTTTAATTTCATGACCATCAAAGATATAGATCACATTGCGTTTGGGAAGGTAAACTTGATCAATTGCTGGAAACAAAATATGGAGGTCACCCCGGGTCAGGTCAATGAGGTAGGAGGAAGCGCTGCCTGGTTTGCTTTGAAAAAAATGGTGAATGAGTTGAAGGAGGGCTTGCTGGATGGTGTAGTTACTGCCCCTATCAACAAAAATAACATTCAGAATGAAGAATTTACCTTTGCCGGACATACTGAGTTTTTTACCCAATCTTTTGATGCGAAGGAAAGCCTGATGTTTTTGGTACATGAAGATATCCGGGTAGGAGTGGTCACCGGACATATTCCTTTGCAGGCTGTGAGTAAACACCTTACCCGCGATAAGGTTCGCCAGAAACTTCAGATCATTGAGCAATCTCTGAAATACGACTTTGGCATCCTTAAACCAAAAATAGCGGTATTGGGGTTGAATCCCCATGCGGGAGAAGAAGGGTTGTTGGGCTCAGAAGAACAGGACATCATCAAACCGGTTATTCAGCAATTGAAAGAAGAGGGAAAACTCATTTTTGGTCCATTTCCTGCCGATGGTTTTTTTGGTTCTTTTCTCCACCAGCAATTTGACGCTGTGTTGGCCATGTATCATGACCAGGGGCTGATTCCGTTCAAAACACTGGCTTTTGAAAAAGGAGTGAATTTCACAGCCGGTCTTCCCATTGTTCGCACATCACCCGACCATGGGACAGCCTATGATATTGCCGGACAAAACAGAGCGAACCCCAACTCTATGAGAGAAGCCCTTTATCTGGCTTGCGATGTGATCAAAAACCGGAAAGAATTCAATGCTTCACCCTGAAATTGATGACAGGAAACGATAAGCGGGGCGGTTAGTCTGTCTTTTTGTTTCTGCGACAACGCTCGCTACAATAAACCACATCATCCCATACATCTTTCCACTTTTTTCTCCAGGTAAAGGGGCGATGGCATACTGGGCAGATTTTTGTGGGGAGTTGTGATTTTTTCCGCTGTTTCATTCAAACAGCAAATACAAAGTAACAGTGTTGGTCATCAGCCGGTCGATGGGTTGGCCATATCGGTTTGAGGCGTCACCCAGGGCATTGACCAGACCTCTGGAGTACCTGATTTCCGGTGAAAACTTGAAGAGAGGGAAATAGATGTCCACCCCAAATCCCAGTTGTAGTGAGAGGTTAGAGCTTTTGATACCTAACTTCTCTGCTTCTCCTTCATCTTTTTTGCCAGTTGCTTCAATCCCAGGTTCTACACCTCCTACCAGATACACACGGCTGTTGCCCCTGCGGACGGATTTATATTTTAACAGGATGGGAAATTCTACAAAAGTAGATTCCACCAGTTGCCGGTCGACCTTAGGCCCTGCCGCACTGGTGATATTATAATCTACCCTGTTTTGATAAAAAACAACTTCCGGCAGTACTCTCAGATCAAGATAATCGGCCAGCCTGAGGTTGGCAATCAATCCAAGCGAAAGCCCGGCAGAATTACCAGGCATAACAGAGTGTAGGGAGTCTAATCCCCCTGCAATATAGGCGTCAGAATACTTGACACGGTAACTGGAGGAATGAATACCAATCAGGAAACCGTAATGAAGCCAGCGATTGTCGTAGTTCGGTAAATTCTCAGATTTGTTGTAATGCTGTTGGGCTTCTACCCGTGGGATCAGCCAAAAGAGCAACCAAAGAAAAACAACTATTTTTTTCCCATGTAAATGGAGCTGATGCCAAATGTTAGTGTTCTGCATAGGGTGTTTTTAAATCCTACTGCCTGAAGTTTCTTCAAAAACGCCTCTCCATCAGGAAAGGCTTGCACTGACTCGGGCAGATAAGTATATGCTGATTGATCCTTTGAAATAATACGGCCTATAGCCGGCAATATATATTTGAAATAGAAGTTATAAAGCTGCTTAAAAGGAAAACTATGAGGTTTTGAAAACTCCAGAACCACTACAGAACCTCCGGGCTTTAATACCCTGTACATATCTTTAAGCCCTTCTTCCAGGTGTTCAAAATTCCTCACACCAAATGCAACGATGATCGCATCAAATATATTATCGTCAAACAGCAATCTTTCTGAATCACCCATTTGTAGCTCAATCCGGTTGTCGAGTTGCAGGCGGCGGAGTTTTTTCCTGCCTACTTCCAGCATACCTTCGGAGATGTCTACCCCAACCACCTGATCAGGGTTCAGGGCAAGGGCCTCAATTGCAAAATCTGCGGTACCGGTAGCAATGTCGAGTATTTTTTTAGGCTTTTCCGGTTTCAGCAATTTAATGGCTTGTTTGCGCCAGTAAATATCAATGCCTAAACTTAAGAGATGATTTAACAGGTCATAGCGTTTGCTGATGTTGTTGAACATCGTGGCTACCTGTTCTTTCTTACTGGTTTTCTGGTTTTTGTAAGGTACTACTGCCATGCCGAGCAAAGGTAAGGAATATTTTCAAAAGGATTTGCTCGACCAACCGCCGCTGTACCTGTTTTGTTATAAATTTACCGGAAAATAAAACAGGCATTGAGGCGGTAAGTTCAGCTCAAAGGATGAGCCTTTTTATTTTTATGACAGTAGGGTTATTTCACGGCTTGCTGGCTGTTTCCCAAAATACGAAGTTCTACCCGGCGGTTCAACTCCCTCCCTTCCAATTCGTCATCATTCGACGCCAGCGGCTGTTCTTCTCCATAGCCGTGTGCAATCATGCGTGAAGTGTCTATACCTTGTTTAATCAGATAGTTTACAATAGCCTGGGCTCTTCGTTGAGAAAGATCTTTGTTGTATACTTTAGGTCCCCAGTTATCAGTATGTCCGGCTATTTCAATGGTAGTAGTGGGGTTGCTTTCCATAAATAATTTCAGGCGGTTAAGCTCTCCGTCAGAACTAGCACTAAGCTTGTCGCTGTTAAAATCAAAATAGATAAAGTCTAACACCATCCGGTAGCCCTGTGCAATTTTATCCATCGCAACCTTTTTTCTAAACTCCTGTGCTTCCTGGGTAGCGGCAGGAACTTCCACCTGCATACTTTTGAACATATACCCTGAGGATTCTACTGCCAGGACATACTGATGTGCTTGATCGTTGGTCAGCGCAAACTCATAGACACCCGGGGCTACTTGCTGCGGCACTTGTAAAGAGCCATCTGTAGTGCGTTTCATAGTTACGGTACCACTAACGGGATCTTTGCTTTTGGCATCCTCTACTTTTAGTAGTAGTTTGACCGGTTTCAATGCAATGGCTTTTTCCGGTGTCTCTACTTTGGTTATTTGGGGTGTGTTTTTCTTATCCTCTGTTTTTAAGGTGTCTGATTTCTGACTTTCTATCTTGTCTTTGACATCGGCAGTTAAGTCCGGAATTTCTACCATAAAAATATCAAGGTAACCCAACCCGTTATTTCTTACCGTAGCATAATATCCTCTCTTACCATCTTTTGTACTTACGAAATAGATGTCATCATCGGGCGTATTGATAGGATAGCCCAGGTTGATAGGAGGCGACCAGGTACCCGCTTCTTTGTCATACACTGATTTGTAAATATCATAGCCACCCATTCCTTTATGCCCCCGGCTGCTGAAATAAAGTGTTTTGCTGTCATAATCAATAAACACCCCATCTTCATCGAACGGCGTATTGACTACATCACTCAAATTAGTAACTTTTCCCCAAACACCCCTTCTGTCTTTCTCACATTTATAAATATCAAAACCACCATAGCCACCCGGACGGTTACTGGAAAAGTAAATAGTCTGGCCATCCGGAGAGATAGATACAGAATTTTCCGAGAAACTTGAATTGATGTTGTTGCTGAGGGGTTGAGGTGAAGACCAGGTGCCATCACTTTTTCTGTCGGAGACATACAGATCTCCGTTGTTTTCATCCCGGTAAATATACAACTGCTGCCCATCGGCTGAAAGTGAGGAACTGGATTCAAAATACAGCGTATTCACAGTGGACCCAATATTTTCTGCAGGTGCCCAGGCTCCGTTTACTTTCCGTGAGATAAAAATATCTTCATAAGGAAAGTTATCGTCATAAACGTTTTCGTTGAGGTTACCTTCCTGTCGTCGTGAGGTAAAGATCATCATGGTTTCATCTGCATTGATGACAGGAGCGTAGTCCAGGCTATTGGAGTTGATGGCTTCCCCTATATTGACAATCGAGAAGTTGCGTGCATGCTGCACATATTCCATACCGTTTTCTGACTCCGAAATTCTTCTTTTTACCTGGCTGAGAGGAATTTTATCTTCACCCCGGTAATCCGTCTCTTTATTCAGCTTTTCTGTATAGAGATGATAATATTCAATGGCTTTCTCAAAATCCAACCCATATTGAAAAGCTCTTCCAATAGAATAAAGGATGTCAAAACGGTAATCCGGATCTAAATCGTAAACTTTCAGAAAGTAAGGAGTAGCCTCTTGTTTATTAATGGTTTCAGTAATCAGTTTTCCGGCCATATAATTGGCCCTTACATTTTCCGGATCGGCCTGAGCAGCCGCTATATATTGTTCTTTTGCTACTTCTGGTGCTTTTTGTTGATAGTAAATTTCATCACCAATTTCAAGCAACTGTCGGGCTAATTCTTTATTAGCCTCAGTTTCCTGGGCGGTCACCTGATGACTGAGCAGCAAAGAGAAAATATAACTGAGACTTAAGAGCGCTTTTTTTATCATATCTGATCTTAATGCAAACTAAAGGCTTCAATAAGGAAAAGCGTTTATAATTAATTGAGTATGTGTGCAATAAATGTTGGCAATTTAGGGGAGAATTAGATGCCAACAAATGTCACATTTTTACAACGTAATATTCTGAGGAAGAAAAAAAAAATTACCGTACACCAAGAAAGCCAATGATAAAATAGTATGTAATATCCTTGCCAAGATAAAATTAATTATCTTGCATATAAGGAAGTAAGAACATAAGGATTGGAGTCCCTTGCAAAATATCAGGTATGAGATATACAGGAGATTCATGGTGCTGGCGCACTAATTTTTAGGAATATATGCCTTTTTGTATATAAGGAAAAATAACCAGTCAAACCCTGAAAGTCTTTGATAACACTACCACGCCAATGCCTGCTGACCGGTTGTGGCTTTGTAAGAATTATCAACATTTTAAAACATTAACTCACTGTCAGAATTAACCTGTCAATCGTAGTATATAATAAGTATGATGCGTTAATGAATTGAAAATTCCTTCTTTTTCACCTGTAAGGGCTTTTTTACGCATTTTCCACACAAAAAGCGTGCTGTCAAGTTATAGAATATATAAACTGGTTTCAATGACATTAAATTAAAAGCTATGGATCCTAGCCATCAAAATTCTATTGCCACTTTAGAGCACTTATTAGTAAGAAGCAATAATGCTCGTGAAGCTTACAGGAATGCCGCCAAAAATGTACACAATAGGCCCATGAAATCATTTTTTGAAGAAGCTGCCATCTCTCATGAACAGTATTCAGAAGAAATCAGGCAGGAGATCAGAAACTTAGGCGGCACACCGAAAGATAAAACATCGCTGGCCTCAGACGCAGACCGGTTCTGGTTAGATTTTACCTCTATCATTGTCCGGCGGAATGAGTCTGCCATTCTTAAAAGTTGTGCGGAAGCAGAGGAGAAAGCTATTAAAGAATATGACAAGCTGATCAATCAACATAACTTTTCGGATACTGTAGAACGTATGCTTACAGTACAGAGAGATCGGTCCCAGGAATTTCGACATAGAATGCTGGAACTGGATGCACAGTACTCAAGTGATTGAGTGTGTTCTTACATAAAACATTAAGCGAATCCAATATGAGGCAGCCTTTCTTTACGGGCTGCTTTCTTTTTATCAGGGTAGGTATTGCCAATGATGACATAATCTTACGCCTGTTAGTAATAACTTTCCTTTTTTTTAAATTTCTGGGTTACTTGTTTGATTATTTCAAAAACTGGACGAAGATTTGTATAATACAATCACATGTTTTACGAAAATATTTGGTGTGTTGAACAAGTGTTTGTCTGTTTCTTCATCTACCGAATTTTTGATTCAATCCCCTTATGTTAAAATTTAATCCGCTGTTACTTACTTTTTTGTTTTTTTTTCATGCTGCTTTAGGGTCCATCACAGGTGATGATAACGAATTTACCATTGTGGAGGAAGGCAGTAAGAAAGGACTGTTTGATACCAATGGAAAAGTAATAATTCCCGTAATTTATGACGATTTAGGATGGAGCCAGGGTTTGCCTACAGTGTTCCATAAAGTATTGGGTTACCGGGAAGCAGATTCATGGGGATTAATCCATGTGAAGAATCATAAAATTACAACTCCTCTTTTTAATAGCCTACAGCCTTTTTATGATAAATTAATTATTGCTTCTAAAAAAGACAACCATAAGCACAGAAGTTTATTTGGTTTAATCAATACCAAGGGTGAGCAGGAACTGGAGTTCCGCTATCATTCTCTGGAGAAACACAATGAACAACTGATCGCCTCTGTGCTAGAAAAAAATTTCCCCTTATACGGAGTGATCAATGCCAAAGGAGAGGCTTTATTAGGGTTCAAATACAATCATATTTTTCCTTTGTCCGACAAGACCTATGCGGTATATAACCATACAAATCAGGTGGGTTTATTTGATGTAGAAGGAAACTTCCTGACCGAATTTCTGTACGACAGCATAGCGCCTTTTCAACATCATTTGGCCGTTGTCTATCAAAATGGAAGACAAGGCGTTATCCGGGAAGACGGAATAGTAGTCGTTCCTGTAAAATATAACCGTGTAAAAATCAACGGCGCCCATCAGGTAAGTGTGTTGCCTTTTGGTAAGTGGCATGTTTTCTCTGCTGAAAATAAGCACGTCCGGGAATATACCTATGAAAGTATCAAGCCTGCTGGTGTTAACTTGTATCAGGTAAAAATAGGTGACCTGAAAACGTTTATTGATACCAAAGGAAATACCATCCTGCCTGAACAGTGGCATGTCACATCCTTGGTGCAAAGGTTTGCCATTGTGGCCCATAAAGGCAAGTATGGTGTGTTGAGCAATTCAGCTGATACGAATCAGATCATCTTACAACCTGAATATGATTCTCTGGTCATAGACGAGTCGCATATTCTGGCCTGTAAAAAAATAAATACGGGAGAAGGTGCATGGACTTTACATGACAGCACAGGGCAGCTCTTGACCAATTATGTTTATCAGGATGCCAAAAAAAGTAGTGAAGGGTTCTTTCCTGTAAAAAGAAAAAATTATTGGGGTTATGTCAATTTGAAAGGGGAAGAAGCCATTGCGTGCCAGTTTATGATGGCAGAACCTTTTAAGCAATCACGGGCAAAAGTAGACTTTATAGAAGGACAAGGCATTATCAATACTTCGGGCAATTGGGTGGTGAAACCCTTCAAACACAATGGGGCCACTTTGCATCTGGACCGTATCCACGATGATCTTTATATTTTCAGCACCCAGCCCTATCAGTATCAGCCTGCCAAATATGGCCTGGTAGACAGTGAAGGCAGGGAAATATATGTTTCCAGCGACCAGCTTATCGACAATGGCAGTAGCGTATGGGAAAGAAATGTGCAGGGTAAATATGGTTTGATTAGTTATCAGGGGCAACGGCTGCTGGAAACCAAATACGATACCATTTCTGCTTTGCAGGAAAACGTGGCTTATATTTTCGCAAAAGAAGGCAAAAGTGGTATTTTGAGTAGCGAAGGAAAAATGCTGGTCAATCTGGATAACAATTTTCAGGAGTTACATCCTATCAGTGAGAAGTTCTTCGGGGTGAAAATAGACAATAAGTTTGGTTTTGTAGATACACTGGGAAGGCTGCGAATTGCTAACCGGTACGATTCTATTACCCACTATCAGAGTGGCATGGCCGCCATCTCCCTTTTAGGCCGTTGGGGATACATCAGCAAATCTGAGAAATTAGTGGTGCAACCACAGTTTGACAGGGCATATCCCTTTAGCGGTGGGTTGGCTGTCGTAAAAAAAGATGGCAAACTGGGTATGGTTAATAAAAAAGGGGAAACGGTGGTTCCCATAGAGTATGATCGCATTACTCCTGGTAAGGAGAATAGATTTTTGGTCACCCGGGAAAACAATGGACATCAGCAGGTAGGACTGGTAAGTCGCACAGGGCGTTCTCTCATTTATCCCAAATATGATTCTCTCCTGGATCTGGAAAATGGTTATGTAGTCATCAGCCGTGGCGATAAATTCGGATTATTGACGATGGAAGGACGGAGTACGATCCCTTTGATCTATGATGATATTATCTACGATGCCTACAACGATATTTATCTGGCTTTGGAAACCAAAGGATGGCAAAGCATTGATTTACCGGCAGTGCAAAGCAAATAGCTTTCAGTACACCACCGAAGATACAAAATAAGGTGGTATAGCGCTGGCAAAGGCAAATCCCGGGAATGATTCTGACAGCAACAATAAGATCAGTCAATCCTCCCGGACGCAACAGGCCAGGAAAGAAAGATACCATTGTAGACAGAAATGAGGACGCAGGAATTTCAGATGGTTAATTCGATGATATTAGCATCGGGATCCAGAATAATGCTCTCATAAAATCCATCTCCTGTTGTACGAGGGCCTTCCGGGTTTGTATAGCCTGCCAACACCAGTTCCTGTGTTTTAGCATCTACTGCTTCCTTACTTCCCAGCGAAATCGCGATATGCGCATAACCACTCGAGAGAGTTCCTTCCTGAGAGGCATTGACAACTTCTGGCCGATGCATCAACTCCAGTCGTGCTCCTGAAGCAAAAGTTAAAAAGTAAGAAGAAAAGTTTTTTTTGGGGTTAACGTACAGGGCGCTTGCCTTTGCCGAGAAGAAATCTATATAAAAACACTTCATCTTTTCTAGTTGCTGCGTCCATAAAGCAATATGATGTATTTTCATTAACATTCGTTGATTAAATGATCATAAATAAATATATTTGAGCAAATATAATCAAATATGATCAATTTCTGCAAATGTTAAAGCACGAGCGCTTTGAATATATTTTAAAGACACTCAGCGTGGAACAACGGGTCGATGCTTCTACGGTCAGTAAAGCTTTACAGGTTTCGGAAGCCACCATTCGTCGGGATCTGACAGAACTGGATACCATGGGAAAAATACGGAAGGTCCATGGCGGGGCTATTCTAGCCAATCATCCTGTTCTTTCTTTTGAGCAGCGCAAACAGGTAAACCAGGAAGTGAAGCAGATAATAGCACAGAAGGCACTCCCGCTGCTCCATAACGGGCAGGTCATGCTGATCGATGGGGGAACCACTAATTTGCAGTTGGTTCGCTTGCTGCCCGTTACTTTTCAGGCCACAGTTATTACCAACAGCCCTGCCATCGCCCAGCAGCTGAGCGCCCATGCTCAAGTGGAGGTCATTCTCACCGGCGGGACTTATCTAAAGACCCATGATGTCCTGGTAGGAGCTTCTACCTTTGAGATGATCCGTACGGTCTATGCAGACCTTTGTTTGCTAGGTGTTTGCAGTATGCACGCCACTCAGGGCATAACCATAAGCTCTTACGAAGAGGCGTTGGTGAAAAAGGCAATGGTACATTCTTCTGTGCGAATTATTGCCCTCACTCATTCTGAAAAGATAGGTCAGTGTGAGAGCTTTAAGGTATGTGAAACGAATGATATAGACACATTGATTACAGAGCTATCTCCGGATGATGAGAAGCTGAGCGTATTTCATCAAAGAAAAATCGAAGTAATATGAAAAAAAATATTAACACTATCATTTTTGATCTGGGCGGTGTATTGATTGACTGGAATCCCCGCTATCTGTATAGCAGTCGGTTTCACAAACCTGAAGAAATGGAATATTTCTTATCAGAGGTCTGTAATCATGTCTGGAATACCCAACAGGATGGAGGTAGAGCCTTTCAGGAAGCGACAGAAGCGCTGGTTTGCCAGTTCCCTGCTTATGAGAAAGAGATAATGGCCTATGACCAGGAATGGGAAAAAATGCTGAAAGGAAGTATTCAAGAAAGTGTGAGGTTGCTGGAAGAACTGCATGCTTCCCGGCAGTACAAATTGTATGCATTGACAAACTGGTCTAAAGAGAAATTTCCTGTCGCGCAACAACAATTTGATTTTTTGCGACTGTTCGATGGTTGGGTCGTATCAGGAGAAGTAAGGATGGTCAAACCGCAGGCAGAGATTTACCATCATTTGTTGGAAAAATTCTCTATTGAGCCTGGCAGAGCAGTTTTTATTGATGATGTGTGGCAGAATGTGGAAGCTGCCCAGGCATTAGGCCTGTGGGGCATCCATTTCACCACGCCTCAGGCCTGCAGGAAAGCCCTGGAGGATCTGCTGGATTCATGAAAGCCCCCTTCGCTGTCATACGTTAGCGATCATCGCCTTCTTTATTCCCTCGGGTTCTATCTTCACCGGAAATAGACTGTCGCATGTCCGTATCAGCCTGTATGTTTTGCATACGGTAGTAGTCCATCACACCAAGATTGCCCGTACGGAAGGCTTCGGCTAAGGCTTTGGGTACTTCTGCCTCTGCTTCAATAACTTTAGCCCGGGCTTCCTGCGATTTGGCACGCATTTCCTGTTCGGAAGCCACAGCCATCGCCCGTCTTTCCTCTGCCTTGGCCTCTGCTACTTTCAAATCAGCATTGGCCTGATCTATCTGTAGTTTGGCGCCGATATTTTCTCCTACATTGACATCCGCAATATCGATGGATAAAATTTCAAAAGCCGTACCCGCATCCAGCCCTCTCTCCAATACCAGTTTGGATATCTTATCTGGATTTTCCAATACATCCGTATGGGTACGGGCCGAACCGATAGAGGTAACTATGCCTTCTCCTACACGGGCAAGGATGGTATCTTCGCCGGCACCTCCTACCAGTTGCGCAATATTAGCCCGGACTGTGACTCTGGCTTTCGCCATCAGTTGGATACCATCAGCGGCTACGGCAGCCACTTCCGGGGTGTTGATCACTTTGGGATTCACTGAAATCTGCACGGCCTCAAACACATCACGACCTGCCAGATCAATGGCCGTTGCCTGTTTAAAACTCAGGCGGATATTGGCTTTATCGGCAGAGATAAGGGCTTTGATCACAGAAGGAACATTGCCGCCAGCCAGGTAATGCGTTTCCAGGTCGGAGGTGGTAATCTCCAACCCCGCTTTGGTGGCGGTAATCATAGATTCTACGATAATCCGTGGCGGCACCTTGCGTATTCGCATAAAAACCAGTTCCAGCAACCCTACTTTAACGCCGGAAAATTGAGCTGTGATCCACAGATTGAGAGGGATGAAATAGAGAAATGTAAAAAAAGCTACAATAGCAGCGACAATGATAAGAATGAGCGAGAGTCCTTCCATATTTTGAAAATCCACGATTGATTGTTTTTGGTTACCGATAGTAAGTTACAGGATATAAGTTAAGGGATTAAAGTTATCCATTAAAGTTTCTTCGACAAACTTTATTCGGGCACTACCCACGATCAGGCTTCTTCTACGGGTTCAACAAGTATTTTATGGGATTGTACTTCAATGACCCGTATTTTAGTGCCTGCTCTTACATACTGCCCCAACGTACTGACTTCCACTATTCTATCATTGAATTCTGCCTTTCCGGAAGGACGCAGGGAGGAAATAGTTTTGCCTACGTCGCCCTTCCAGATATTATTTACACTTTCCTCTTCATTGACCCGGCTGGTATGGGTACCTTTCAGCGACAACTGGTCCCAGGTACCTGTGCGGAGGCTGATCAGAACAATGGCTATAGTAGCCAGAAAAGTGACTCCCAGCACCACCAGCCCCGTACCGGTGCCATGATTTATAAAGGCAAGCACAATGCCTACGATAGCCAGTACCAAGCCGGCTATCCCGAAAATAGTAGTACCCGGGATAAAAATAAGCTCCGTGACAATCAGGCCTACCCCAATGACTAAAAGAATGATTATGGTCAGCCAATCCAACATAGAAATGCCATTATATGGTTACTTGGATAAGTTTCTTAGTTGACGCTCATAGCCGTAACTCATGCAGGCTGTTTTATATTTTTATACGCATTCGTCCTGTTTAGTATGCTTTTGCAAATATGACCCTTTGCCGGGAAGCTTTGCCTGAATAGATACATTTGCCTTCTTCCTGCTTTGCGTTTATCGGAATACAACGGATGGTAGCTTTGGTTTCCTCTTTGATATTCGCTTCTGTTTCTGCTGTACCATCCCAATGCGCCAGGATAAAGCCGCCTTTTTCTTCCAGTACCTGTTTAAATTCCTCAAAGGAATCGACCTGTGTAGTGTTAGTTTCCCGGAAATCAATGGCTTTCTTATAAATGTGATCCTGGATATTCTGCAAGAGCTGCTCTACTTTTTGGGGCAATGCTTCATTAACCTCATACATCTGTTTTTCTTTGGTATCTCTGCGAGCGATTTCCACCGTATTATTTTCCAGATCACGTGGACCAATAGCTATACGAACAGGAACCCCTTTCAACTCATGTTCGGCAAATTTCCATCCAGGCTTCTGGGTATCTCTGTCATCATACTTAACGGTAATCCCCAGCGTTTCCAATGCTGTTTTGATGGACATTACCTTCTCGGAGATAGCCTGCAACTCCTGCTCATTCCTGAAAATAGGGACGATCACCACTTGGATAGGAGCCAGTTTAGGAGGGAGTATCAGGCCACTATCATCAGAATGGGCCATGATAAGAGCACCCATCAGGCGGGTACTGACACCCCAGGAGGTACCCCAAACGTAGTCTAACTCTCCACTTTTGGTAGCAAATTTCACATCAAAAGCTTTGGCAAAATTTTGCCCTAAAAAGTGAGAGGTACCCGCCTGCAGCGCTTTACCATCCTGCATCAAGGCCTCTATACAATAGGTCTCTACAGCACCGGCAAAGCGTTCGCTTTCTGTCTTAATACCCCGTACCACCGGCACTGCCATAAATTTTTCGGAAAAGTCTGCATAAACCTGCATCATTTGTATAGCCTCCTGTTCGGCCTCTTCCCGGGTAGCATGGGCAGTGTGCCCTTCCTGCCATAAAAACTCAGAAGTTCGCAAAAACAGGCGGGTGCGCATTTCCCAGCGTACCACATTGGCCCATTGGTTGATCAGCAGGGGGAGGTCACGATAGGATTGTATCCAGTTTCGATAGCTATTCCAGATCACTGTTTCAGAGGTAGGTCTGATGATGAGTTCTTCTTCCAGTTTAGCTTCCGGATCTACCACGATTCCACTTCCATCTTCTGCGTTTTTGAGGCGGTGATGGGTGACGACAGCACACTCCTTGGCAAAGCCTTCTACATGGGCGGCTTCCCGGCTGAGGTATGATTTAGGAATAAAAATTGGAAAATAAGCGTTTACGTGGCCGGTCGCTTTAAACATAAGATCCAGTTGGGCCTGCATTTTCTCCCATATAGAGTAGCCATAAGGTTTGATAACCATGCAGCCTCTCACTTCGGATGTTTCTGCCAGTTCAGCACGTTTGACCAGTTCATTATACCAGGCCGAATAATCTTCACTACGTTTGGGAAGTCCTTTACTCATGAAATTGAATTGTTGGTATTAAAATTGTGTTTTTCTGTTTATATTTTATAAATTTAATACGTGCAAAGATATTTAAATGAAATCTATTTTATTAAATTGCCGTTATATATTTCAGTATACCGCTAATTTTTTATAACAGGAGGATATTTATGAAAACTTACTTAATCTCAACTTTAACCGGATTAGCATCCATGGTCATGTTGGGAGCCTGTGCTACCACTGATCAGATCGCTCAAAGTGGAGAGATTGATGACATGTACTTTACGGCCAGTGACCGGAATACGGTTGAATTTACGGAGCTCAACCAACCTAGCAAGGCGGAGTACAATAGGCAAGGCTCCTATGAGTTTGACCAGGAGAGTTACTCCAGCAAGAATGTAAACCCTGACCTTATTGCTCAGTACCAAAATGAGGATAAGAAAAAAGTAGAAGAGGAAGCTGACTACTATGTAGAGGAACAGGATAGAGAACAACCGACGGTCGTCAATAATTTTTATGGACCCAATGGCCGTCCTATGTATAGCAGTTTTGGCAACCCGTTCTATACAGGTTACGCTTATGACCCTTTCTATGATCCATTTTATAGCTCTTTTTACGATCCTTTCTGGGGCTCTGGCTGGGGTTTCAGACCAGGTTTCCGCACAGGATTTAGTCTAGGTTTTACCTTTGGCAATGCCTGGGGATGGGGGAATCCATGGCGCTATCGCCCATTTAGCCCTTGGGGGTATTATGATCCTTTTTATGCTTCTTACTATGACCCCTTCTTCTATAATGGATTCTATGGTGGCGGTTATGGTTACTGGGGAAGACCCAACATCGTTATCATTAACAATGGAGAAGGCATTAACAGTGGAAGAACCACCAACTACGGAAGAGGCAATCTGCGCAGCAGCCGGACCTATAATCCGGATAATGATGCAACCAGACAAACAGTAAGAAACGGTTCCCGCTCTTCCAGCGATAGGGTCATGGCAACGGATCGTACGAGAAGTTCTTATGGCACAAGAAGTTCCAGCAGAAACAGTGTGACCAGAACTTACAATGAATTAAACCAAAATTCAAGAAGAAGCTCAGGTTCTACTTACAGCAGCAACAGAACGTACAGCGCTACGCCGGCCACTCGCAGCCGGAGCTATTCACCGGCTGAGACCAGGAGTGGTAACTCCAATTCTTATACTAGAACGAGAAGCAGCCGCCCAAGCTATGATGCAGGCAGCTCTTATGAGCGCTCTCGCAGCAGTAATTCTGGCTCTTATGGCAGAAGTAGTTCCTCACCCAGCTACAACAGCTCTCCTTCCCGTGGAAGTAGCAGCTATGGAAGTAGCGGTTCTTACAGCGGTGGTTCCAGAAGTAGCGGTAGTTCTTCTTCAGGAAGCTCCAGAAGTAGAAGTCCAAGATAATTAACGGCGGTTTAGCCCGTTTTTTTAACAATATGTAGTGTAGTAAGAGCGTTATCTTGCTACACTATTTTTATTTCAGTGTATGGATATGTCACTTTTTATGCTAAAAATAAATAATAAATTCCTGTTACCTTTCTACTCTGCTCTTACGCTGTCTCTGTTGTTTTTCGTAGCGCCTGCCCCTGCGCAAATCGCTGAAGATGCCTTACTGGTGGGGCGGCTACAAATAGCAGGTACGGCCAGGGTACAGGGATTGGCAGGGACAGGTTATGCCCTGGGGGGCGATGCAAGCGCTGCCTATCTGAACCCTGCAGGTTTGGGTTTTTACAACCGTTCTTCCGTCGTATTCACCCCCAACTTCAATTATGTGGGTACCACTACCAACTATGAAGGAACCTCAGCGGATGCTTTCATGACCCGTTTCAATGTGTCCAACTTTGGTATTATCATTAACAACACAAAAGACGATGTGATACCTTCCGATTTTCGGGGCGGTTCTTTTGGAATTACCTATAATGCTGTCAATACTATCGACTACGATTATAACTATGGTCCTGCCGACAATCTGCCCCTTTCTATCATTGATGAATTTGTCGCCCAGTCCAATGGGATTCCTATCAGCGAGATAGATAATAACATAGACGACGGGCAGTTTATCGGTTTTCCGGAAGCCGCTTATTTTAACTTCCTGATCAATCCAGACCCAGCCACTGGCAATACGTATATTGCTTCTATACCTGCGGAAGTGACAACCCGGCAGGAAGGTGATCTGACAGAAAAGAGTCGGTTGAGCCAGTGGAATTTTGCCTATGGAGGTAACTACAAGGATATGATCTATTTTGGAGCTACCGTTGGTTTTCGTAATTTCAGTTATCTACGGGAAAACGAATACCGGGAAACCTATAACTATCCGCAGGAATATATTGACAATGATCTTACTTTCTTTCCTGTGGATGATCAGCTTTCCATACAGCAAGTGGATTATGTGCAACTGAATGAAACGTTGCGGATAGACGGCTCAGGCATTAATGCTAGCTTAGGGATTATCTATCGTCCTATAGAAGCCTTTACCATTGGGTTAAATTACCAGACGCCCACTTTCTACAGCCTGACCAATGAAGAGTATTTTGACTTGTTTTCAAGAGTATTGGGAATACAGGAAAGTGATACCAGCGAAGCCTACGATATAGGCGTAGACGAGGGTGATGGCCTTGTAAGGGGCAACCGGATCGTATCGGATTACAGCTTAACAGCTCCTTCCCGTTTGGGTGCTGGCCTTGCTTATTTCTTTGAGAAATATGGGTTTATCACAGCTGATATAGAGTATGTGAATTTTACTAACAGCAGATTCAGCACGTCTGAAAATTTTTCCTTGTCTGATGTGAATGAAGATGTGGACAGAATTTATAAACCTGTGGTCAATTACAGGGTAGGAGGAGAGTTAAGGTTAGATATGTTCAGACTCAGAGCAGGGTATGCCATGAATCAGGACCCTACCAATTTTACGGGAGATCAATTGAACAGAGATCGGAGAACCATTTCGGCTGGCGTGGGTATTTACTCTTCTCAGTTTTTCGCAGATCTGACGGTCTCCAACACGCAGTATGAGTCTGATTTTCCTCCGTATCTCAATTACGATGGTATTTATTACCCGCAAGAGATCAGGAATACACAGGCCATGCTGACACTAGGCTTTAATTTTTAGTTGATTTAGATTTGATGAAAGAGGCGATATAAGAAGCATCTATATCGCCTTCTTTTATTTCATAGTGGGCTTTCTGATAAAACGCCATCCGGTGTTGAAACTTAGCAGCCAATTCTTTTTCCAGGTTTTGCTGGTCCATACCAGCCAGTAGCGGTCGTTTGGCTATGCCCTTTTTGCTGATCTTTCGCGCAATAGCAACCAGAGATTTATTTAAAAAGATAGTAGTCCCTGCTTCTTTCATGCGTTGCAGATTATCAAAAAAACAGGGAGCGCCTCCTCCGGTAGCCATCACAAATGCTGGCTGGCTTTGAATCGTTTCTTCCAGCAGATTTTTTTCTAAGATCCGAAAGTAAGACTCTCCTTTTTCTTGAAAAAGGGAAGCAATGGTTTGCCCGGTGTGTTTTTCAATAACCTTATCCAGGTCTATAAAGGGCAAACCTAACTTTTTGGCAAGTTTTTTACCTGTAGTAGACTTCCCACTGCCCGGCATACCCCAGAGGAAAATTTTCATGGCTCAGTTGTTATCAGCTACGCGGCTATTGATGAGTTTTTCTACTTGTGCTGCGGTGGGCACATCTCGGAAGTGCCACTTGTCTATCACGGTGCCATCCTGCAACAGAATGATACCGGGATTAGCACGAATCATGGTTTTCAGTACGGTAGCATCGGCGAAATAATAAGGAGCTGCCAGTTGATAATTATGGCGGAAATTTTCATAGGGTTGCTCTCCGGATGCAGTCAGTATAATGGGATCAATATTCTCAGGTAACTGGTTTGTCAACGCTATAATTTCGTCCAGAAAAGAAGTATTGGCTTTAGTAACATCATACATGATAACGAGCAGCTTATTGCCCTCAAAAGTCTGTTGTGTGAAATCCCCATCGTTATTCCATACACTGTAGTCAGTAATCTTTGGTTGTGCCTCCGGATTGAGAAGCACCATCTCTTTGAATTCGTAACCCTGTTCGGTAGGATAAGTGGTAAATTCCTGTTCCTGCCCATCTTTGGTCATAATATATTTGTAACGCAGGGCTTCTGAGGGTTGCATTAATGTAGGTAGATTAGCGCCCACTTTATAAGCACGAAAATCTATGTAGGGCAAATGGCGAATCGCATAGATCGCTACCCCGATATTGAGCAGGGTCAGCAGGGCGATTGTTAGGTCGGCAGTTTTGAAAGCAAGTTGCTGCACATATCTTTTTCGGTAAGCAAAAATAATCCCTGTCAGTACCAACAGAATAATGTCTTTGATAAAAGACTGCCAGGGTGTAAGCTTAATGGCATCGCCAAAGCAGCCGCAGTCGGTCACCTTGTTGAAGTAGGCAGAATAAAAAGTCAGGAAGGTAAAAAAGACAATGAGCAGAAGCAGTATCCAGGCCGTCGTGCGCATGCGGTATTTGATGAGTACAGCGACGCCCAATACCACTTCCATGACACTCAACAAAACTGAGAGAAATAAGGCTAAAGGAGCCAGACTAGCAAAGAAAGGGGCAAAGTCAACGGCAAATACCTCGAAATACTCTTCCAGTTTAATGGATGTCCCTACCGGATCGTTAATTTTAATAAGTCCTGAAAAGATAAACAAGCTTCCAACAAGCAGCCTGGATACCTGAGCAATCACATTCATGAATAGGCAACATTTAACTTGTGTAATGAAATAACAGCATCGTGAATTAAATCCTGATGGTTCGATGTCATACAATCAGTTTGAGTCAGCAGTTTCATCAGAGTAATTTTATGCACAGAAGCGATACGCTGAACACGCCGTGCTTATCGCAATGTATTTAGTTTTTAGGGGCCCCAGCGCCCGTACGAGTTATACTAAAATCAATGGGTTTGGGTTCATGCGTACGCATTTCCAATGACCGTACCATTACTTTTTATTTCTTTTCAAAAACCACTTTTCTGACCTATATAACTTAATTATATTCGCGATAAGTTTGGTTTTTCAAAATTAATTCCTATATAAAGTTAAACAGGTACGATAATTGGTTTGGCATCAAAAGGTAAAGCATTTTTCCATAAATCTAAAAGGAAATCTTGTAGATTTAAGTACGCCTGTGGTCATGGGTATTTTAAATGTGACACCAGACTCTTTTTATGACGGTGGAAAATATTATCAAGATGAGAATGCTTTACTGAATCAGGCAGAAAAATTGTTGCAGGAAGGTGCTACAATCCTTGATATTGGTGGTTATTCCTCCCGGCCAGGGGCCCAGGCGATTGGTATGGAGGAAGAAAAAAAACGCGTGTTGAAAAGCATAAAGTCTGTAGCGAAAGCGTTTCCAAAAGCGTATCTTTCTGTCGATACTTTTCGATCAGAAGTAGCGCGTGAGGCGGTAGAAGCCGGAGCCTGCATGATCAATGATATTGCTGGTGGCAACTTGGATGACCACATGTTTGAAACAGTGTCTCAATTACAAGTACCCTATGTGATGATGCACATGCGGGGAACGCCACAAACGATGAAACAACTAACACAATACGATCATTTGGTGTTAGAACTATTAGACTACTTTCAACGTAAGTTAGCAGAACTTCGTCTCTTGGGTGTCAACGATGTGATACTAGACCCGGGTTTTGGATTCGCCAAAACGATTGACCAAAATTTTGAACTGTTGCAGAACCTGGAAGCTTTTCAGGTATTGGATGCACCATTGCTGGTGGGTGTCTCACGGAAATCTATGGTCTATAAAAGATTAGGGATTTCGCCAAATGATGCCTTAAACGGAACAACTGTGCTCAATACGGTGTCTTTATTAAAAGGAGCTTCTATTTTGAGAGTGCACGATGTCAAAGAGGCTGTAGAAGCTGTGAAGCTGCTGAATTTATTATCCTCGTCAACCAAATAAAAGCATGACGAAGAAAAATTTTATTAACAACCATAACCGAAAACTATTATCCAGATTATCAAATACATACATCATTGATTTTTCTTTTTTCTATAGGGTTTTTAGAGATCAAATGGGTTGATATTATAGATATTTTACTGGTCAGCATTTTATTGTACCAGGTCTATAAACTCATGAGGGGCAGTGTTGCCCTAAGTATTTTTTTCGGCTTCCTTACCTTATATCTGCTGTTTCTGGTGGTCAAAGCTGTGCAGATGGAACTTCTGACGGCCATCTTGGGGCAGTTTATGGGCGTAGGTGTGCTGGCAGTCATCATCCTGTTTCAACAGGAGATCAGAAAGTTTCTGCTCCTGGTGGGAAAGACGACTACTTTCAATCGTGATAATTTTCTGAAAGGGTTCTGGCGCCGGCAGGAAGAAAATGAAAAGTTGAACATCACCCCTATCATCGATGCCTGCAAGAGTATGAGCGGGTCCAATACGGGAGCACTCATTGTTTTTTCCAAAAATTCAGCCCTGAAATTTTACGCTGAATCAGGGGATGAAATTGATGCAGTGGTTTCCAAACGTCTGTTGCTTTCTATTTTTAATAAATACAGTCCCCTTCACGATGGCGCTGTGATTATCCATAATGGCAGAGTCAAAGCAGCCCGTTGCATCTTGCCCGTTACCGAACGAGACAACCTGCCGGCTGAGTTTGGACTCAGGCACCGTGCTGCTATTGGTATGACCGAATTGACAGATACACTGGTGGTGGTGGTTTCAGAAGAAACCGGGCAGATGTCATCTGTGCAGAACGGTCACATCTCTCACAACCTGCCCGCCAAAGAGCTGAGAAAGAAAGTGAACCAGTATTTGTTTGAAGAAGAAAAAGAGAGAGACGAAGAGGAATATGCACTGAAACAGACAAAGGCAGAAATAGAGCAGGCAAAAGCCGAAGAAGAGGCTTTTATTCAGAAGAAGGAAAAAGAAAAGGAGAAGGCAAAAGCAGACAAAAGTGTAAGTGCGGAAACTGATTAATCTGTTTTAGGCCGACGGGTAGGAATCTTTACTTTTGGTTTGGGTTTGCTTGTCTCTTTGGGCTCTTCCGCTGCCTCAGCAGACAAAGGGTATTTCCTGCGTATCGCATTGATCAGGAATAATTTCTGAGCGGTAAAACTATCAGGATGCATCTTCTCAAAAAGTGATTCAAAATCTTGCCATCTATCAGGGTCACCCGTTTTGAAAGCAGCAGGGTTAATTTTTTTCTTTATCAGATATTCTTCAAATCCCTCCATCTTTGTATATAATATCAGCTAGGTTTACAAAGTAATGTTTTTGCACAATTGAGATACTGAATTTTGGGTAAAATTTTTGATGTTACATCAAAGATATAGTAAAGTTATGGTAATGTTTGTTACACGCATGAATATACAGGAAAACGTATCCTTAGAGCCTTATAATACTTTTCATATAGATGCTACTGCCAAGGAATTTGTTGAGATCAACTCCTTGCGTGATTTACAACAGCTCTTAAAGAATCCGGAATACATGGCTAAGCCCACATTAATTCTGGGAGGAGGGAGTAATGTGCTGTTCACCAAAGACTTTGAAGGACTGGTACTCAAAATCAATATAGCGGGGATCACGATCCTCCGGGAGGATGAAGCACATGCTTGGGTAAAAGCCGGCGCAGGCGTCAACTGGCACCAGTTTGTGCTTCATTGTATTAGGCTTGGATATGGCGGTATCGAGAATCTTTCCCTTATTCCGGGTACGGTAGGCGCAGCTCCCCTGCAAAATATTGGCGCTTATGGCGTGGAAATTAAAGATACCTTTGATTCTCTGGAAGCCGTCGACAGGCGTTCAGGAGAAGTGAAAACATTTTACCATCAGGATTGCCAGTTCGGATACCGGGAGAGTATTTTTAAAAATGAATTGAAAGATCAGTATGTCATCACCTCTGTTACTTTCCGCTTACATAAGAAACCCATCATCAATACTACTTATGGAGCCATTGAAGAGACCCTGGCACAGATGCGTTCGCATAACGGGAGCCCTGCAGTACCTGGCATTCAGGAAGTAAGCCAGGCAGTGATACAGATCAGACAAAGCAAACTACCAGACCCGCAGGTGATCGGTAATGCTGGAAGTTTTTTCAAGAACCCCGTCATCTCTGCTGAAAAGTATGAGCAACTCAGGCAAACCTATGAGGCTATGCCGGTTTATCAGCTGCCCGGCCATTTGGTGAAGGTGCCTGCTGGCTGGCTGATCGAGCAGGCCGGTTGGAAAGGAAAAAGAATAGGGAAGGTGGGCGTTCATGATAAGCAGGCTTTGGTATTGGTTAATCATGGGGGAGGAAAAGGAGAGGAGATCAAAGCGCTTGCCTATCAGATCAAGGAGGATGTATACCAAAAGTTTGGCATCGAGATCATGCCGGAAGTCAATATCATTTGAGGCAACCTGCTTTTATTTTTTGTGATAACAGGGAAATCAGTATCCTTGATTTTTGGATTTTCAGACTGGTCAGAAAATCTTTTCCTCTTACCGTTATAGAGTAAAGCACCTTTCTTTTGTCTTCTAATTTGCACACAACATTGCTATTTTAATTACCTTTGAGGTATAGTCATTTTACCAACCTAATTATATACATCATATGAAAAGAAACCTGATCTACACGACACTAGCCCTGGTCTTGTCTATGTCTTACTTCCACAGCGTATCAGCGCAGGAGGTAGCCGTCACACCTGACCCAAGCAAACTTACCGGAAAAGCGGTAGAGGCAAGACCCAGTCCTATGGCGGTAGCCACCATGAAGAAAGGAGATGCTTATGTAAAAGTCGTCTATAGCCAGCCACATCTCAAAAACAGGAAAATGATAGGGGAGAAAGAACCTTATGGAAAAGTATGGCGTCTGGGCGCTAATGAGGCTACGGAAATCACACTCACCGAAGACATTACCATTGGCGATACTCAGTTGGAAGCCGGTACTTATAGCATGTTTGCTATTCCTGAAGAAGGAAACTGGACCATCGTTTTCAACAGTGGTTTAGGCCAGTGGGGTGCGTATAGCTACGATGAAAGCAAAGATGTAGCCCGTGTAGAAGTTCCTGTGAAAAAAGCGGAAAAGACTTTTGAGGCTTTCACCATCTGGTTTAGTGCCGATGGTAGTTCTATGAATATGGCTTGGGGCGACACCCAGGTAAATGTGCCTATTCAAGTGAGTGCCTGAAAAAATTCGCAGGATAATAGCGGCTTCAATACCTTTAGAAGTTTCAACACGACTAGAGGATTTTGAAGCCGCTTTTATTTTGATTAACAGACTAGACCGTAATAGCTATCAGGGCATCCACCACTTTGTCCATGTCCGCCATGGTATTGTAGATATGAGGTGAAAAGCGGAGGCCACCGGTGGGCGCACAAGCGATGCCATATTGGTCATACAGTTTTTGAAACAGGATTTGAGCCTCTTTGCCAGGTAATTGAAGAATGGTAACTCCCCCGCTGAAAGTGGGCGACAAGGGCGTAATAAACGTAGCGGCAGGAATTTTTTCCCGGATTTGCTGCTTAAGATAGCTGTTTAAAGCCAGAATCCTTTCCTCAATCTGCTTTTTGCCGATAGCATGATGAAACTTCAAAACAGCGGATAAAGCAGAAAGAGTTGTTTCATTCCGCTGCCCTAACAGGCAAAGTTTTTCATCCACGGTAGCACTTTCACTTTTCCATCCGGCTCCCACAATGGTAGGCCAAACATGGCCGAGATGTGCTTTATTGACATACAAAACTCCGTTTTCCAAAGGTCCCATCAACCACTTATACGTACTACCGGTATAAAAATCGCATCCCATCTCCTTAAGATTCAGGTCCATCATACCCAGCGATTGTGCCCCATCGACCAAACTAAAAATATTATGTTCTTTCGCCAGTTGGCAGAGCGCTTGAGCAGGTAGTGCCATACCTGTGGTGTTTGAAATATGCGAAAACGATAACAATCTGGTTTTTGAATGAATGGCTTTTGCGAATGGCTCAATCAATTCTTCAGCAGCGGTCGGATTGGCAGGCAGGCTCACTTTTTTGATGGTAAACCCGTATCGTTTGGCTCGCTGTTCCCATGCGGTTCCGTTCGAGGGGTGGTTCTGCTCCCAAAGCACCACTTCATCCCCTTTTTTCAAATCAAGACCATTGACGATAATGTTGTTGCTTTCGGTGGTATTGCGAGTGATACCAATTTCCTCTTTACGCACACCCACAAAGTCAGCCATCAGCTGAAGTGCCTGCTCACGCTCGGTAGCGAAACCGGAGCGAAGCTGAAAAGATACATCTTTCTCCAGCCTCTGATGAGCGGTGTGTACTTGTTCGTTGACCACATAGGGACTTGGACAGAGATTGGCCGCATTCACCATGAGCAGGTGATCAGGAATAGAAAATTGTTTCTTTACCATTTCCCAATAACGCTCCTCACTGGGATCATCATTGGTAGCCAATGCTGTAATGGCTTCTCGAGAAGGAAACAAATCATTAGGAGCATTTGCCCAAGCCGGCAAGGTCAGTGAGGCAAAGGAACTTGTAAAAAGTTGCTTCAAAAATTTTCTCTTCTGGTTAGTCAAGTTGGTGTGTACTGTCATTCTTAAATTTTCAAATGATAATGCTGAAATGTTCTGTAATAACAGAATAAATATTGGAAATAAAGTATAAATACAGAAATATCTCAGGCAATAAGTCTTGGGTTCGCAAAGGGCATGCGCTGTCTGGAGAAGGAAGGGGTTTTGATTGAATCATCCTATCAGCCAGACAGTGAATCTTATGCGCTCTTCTCCCTGGCATTGATAGAACTTACTGGTAGTAGCATTCATCATAGCTCATTTCCGTAGTCTGGGTTCAGACAAAACCAGCCGCTGGAAAGGGTAAAGGTGGATGACACTGAGCGTATCGAAAAGAAAAACCACCTGAAAAGGTGGCTTTGCTCTCAGAAAATATTGAAAAGTTTATTTATTCTACTGTCACCGACTTGGCCAGGTTTCTGGGCTGATCTACATCACAACCTCTCATTACGGCGATATGATAAGATAATAGCTGTAAAGGAATCACCGAGATCAGGGGCATCAGCAGTTGAGAAGTGTCGGGCACTTCCAGCACATGGTCGGCCATACTGGCAATAAGTTCGTCTCCTTCCGTAACGATGGCAATGACCTGTCCTTTCCGGGCTTTTACTTCCTGAATGTTAGACACAATTTTTTCATAGGAGCTATCCCGGGTGGCAATGAATACCACTGGCATTTCCTCATCGATCAAAGCAATAGGACCATGCTTCATCTCAGCCGCCGGATATCCTTCTGCGTGTATATAAGAAATTTCTTTCAGTTTTAGTGCTCCTTCCAAGGCTACCGGGAAGTTGTATCCTCGCCCTAAATAGATCGCATTGGTGGCATCTTTGTAGTAACCGGAAATGTATTCTACCTGTGCATTCAGTGCCAGGGCTTTTTCTACTTTTCGCGGAATCTGGCTCATTTCTTTCAGTAACCGACGGTAGTTATCTTCTTTCAGGGTTCCCTTTTTTCTTCCAACCAGCATAGCGATCATAGTCAAGACAGTGAGTTGGGCGGTGAATGCTTTGGTACTGGCTACCCCAATTTCCGGACCGGCGTGGGTGTAAGAACCCGCATGGGAAGCTCTGGCAATAGAAGAACCTACCACGTTACAAACGCCCAAAACAATAGCACCCTGTCTTTTGGCAAGCTCGATGGCCGCCAGCGTATCCGCCGTTTCTCCCGATTGAGAAATAGCGATGACAATATCCCCTGCATTGATCACCGGATTGCGGTAACGGAACTCAGAGGCATATTCAACCTCTACCGGAATCCGACACAAATCCTCAAAGATGTATTCTGCCACCAAACCTGCATGCCAGGAAGTACCACAGGCTACCACGATAATCCGCTTGGCTTCTACCAGCTGATCTACATAATCGCGGATACCACCCAGCATGAGCGTGCCTGTGTCAGCGTTGAGCCTTCCCCGCATACAATCGCTGATAGACTTGGGCTGCTCGTAAATTTCTTTCAGCATAAAATAGTCAAACCCTCCCTTCTCGATGGCCTCCAGTTCGATGTCCAGCGTATGGATATAGGGGTTCGTGGGTATGTCGTTCACATCTTTGATGGTGAATTGCTGATCCCGGATCACGCAGACTTCATCATCGTTCAGGTATACCACCTCGTTGGCATACTCTACAATAGGCGTGGCATCGGAGGCCAGAAAGAATTCGTTTTTGCCCAACCCCAGCACCAGCGGACTTCCTTTGCGGGCAGCAATGAGCATATCCGGTTCATCTGCCGACATAATCACAATGGCATACGCCCCTACAACTCTCGATAAGGCTAAGCGAACTGCTACTTCCAGAGAACACTCCTCGTGCTGCTGTATATCTTCAATAAAATGGATCAGTACTTCCGTATCAGTTTCGCTTTCAAACCGGTGACCTTTCTGAAGCAGTTCTTTTTTCAGCGCATCATAGTTCTCTATAATTCCATTGTGAATGATGGTCAGGCGTTTGTTGCCTGAGAAGTGTGGGTGAGCATTCACATCACTGGGTGCGCCATGCGTTGCCCAACGGGTATGGCCAATGCCTACATGGCTTTTCAGATTCTGTTCATCACCCGTCAGCAATAGGTGTGCCTCCAGTTCGGCTACCTTGCCTTTTTTCTTGTATACATGAAGTCCTCCATTTAATAATGCGATACCGGCGCTGTCATACCCTCGGTATTCTAACCTTTTCAATCCTTTCAGGATGACAGAATGTGCCTGGCGATGTCCGATGTAAGCTACTATTCCACACATAATAAGTTGGGTTTATTACCTTTTAATTAACGATGTTAGCAATAAGGAAGTACTCAAATATTCGTTCTCACTTAAATATTTCTAATATTTTGTGGTATCTTCTCAATAATGTGTCTACAAGATAACGAGTGAAAAGAACCTGTTCAACTTACAGAGGTTTGCCTTCCAAAAAATCACAAAAAAAATGAATTTGTTACAAGGATCAGGTTTCTTCCACTTACTGATTATTTTTCAAAACCTGTTCCTCCTCCCTGTGTTCAAAAACATATCTTAAGATCGCTTCATCGGCTGTTGAAAGTGGGATACCTCTTCGCTGCATCACGGCGCTAGCTACTTCCAGCGCTTTGTTCAGCGCGTATACCGTGTTCTCCTGAATACCTCCCCAGGTAAAAGAAGGAATAAATTTGGGAGGATAATCACTGCCGAAAATATTGGCGCTAACTCCCACCACCGTTCCGGTATTGAACATGGTATTGATCCCGCATTTGCTATGGTCGCCCATCATCAGGCCGCAAAACAGCTGCTCCGAATCCTGGAAAGCCCGCATCCCATAATGCCACAAGCTAACCGGCTTGTAATTGTTCTTCAGATTGGAAGCGTTGGTGTCGGCACCGAAATTACACCATTCTCCTACGACCGCATTGCCCAGAAATCCTTCATGGCCTTTGTTGCTGTTGGCAAAGAATACCGTGTTTTTTACTTCACCGCCTACCTTGCAGTACGGACCTACCGTGGTGGCCTCCCTGATCTTACTCCCTATGTTGACATGTGCTCCTTCCAGCATGGCAAAGGGCCCTTTGATCACCGCACTTTCGTGAATAGTGGCATTTTTGCCCAGATAGACCGGCCCGTCTTCCGCATTGATGATGGCCGCTTTCACAGAAACCCCTGCTTCCACAAAGACATTTTCCGGATGATAGATAATAGTATGCGGGTCCGTGATAGTAGCAGAAGTATGATGATCAGCGATCCAACGGAAATCAGCCGTGAGCTGTTGGGCATTTTGCAGGAAGATGTCCCATTTGTGCCGGATCATCGCAAATTCCTGTGCATAATCTTTATTTGGATAATGCGCAATGCTCTCCTGCAAAAAGGCATAGAAGTGCGTATAACTGTTATGACGCAGCCGCTTTTGTAATTGCTCCAGGGCGGTGCCTGTCATACGAACAGCCACAATTTGATCCTGCTGCTTCAATACATGCCCCGGCGGTAATGCCCTGACAGTTTCCAGCAGGGCAGGGTCAGGACAAACAGCGCCATGGATCAGCAAAGTGTCCTCTGCGTACCGGAGGGGAAATTTCTCCTGCAGGTAAGGCTCAGTAATATAGCCTATTCCCGCCACAGGGGTTTGTCCGGAAAGTTGCTTCTCCCATTTTTCTGCGATAGTCCAGATGCCAACCCGTAGCTGGGCAGTCGGACGTGTCAGTGTAAAAGGTTTGAGGGCGTCGCGAAGTAGAGGGTCGTCAAAAAAAACTAGGTGCATAAATGCATTTTATATTAATGATTCAACAAGACTGTCTTTGCTTTTGATGCTTAAACTTCCAGGTGGTTGTGCTGTGAAAATTTTAATACCAAAGGTTGATACTTTAACTTAAGTTATTATTATATTAGGATTTTGTAGGATGTGAGCGTAATTGTGTAATTTTAACTACTTATTGTGCAAAACCTGACCATTATACGATGTAGGCGGATGCTGCTGATATTTGTCTTATTCACCTGTTTTAGCACCTATACGCCTGCAAAACCTACTACAAATATTATTCCTGAGAATCATAGTCTTCAGCTTTATTTAACCGACATACCGGAGAAAGGGTTGGCACAAGTACCCTCTTCTTTCCCGCAACACTCCTTTTTTTCGCCTCAACAGAATATACAAGGGGTATGTGGTGCGGTGGCTCCCCTTACTATTGTCGTCATTGGTTCTTCCACCGCGGAAGGACATGGGGTGTCTAAAGCAGAGTCCTGGGTAGGGCGGTATACAGCCTATCTGAAAAATATAGATTCAGACCATGAAGTCATCAATCTGGCGAAAGGAGGCTACACCACCTACGATCTGATGCCTTCTGACTTTACACCCCCCAGCGGTCGCCCGACGCCTAAGACCGACAGGAATATCACCAAAGCCATTGCGCTGAACCCGGATGGGATTATCATCAACCTGCCTTCCAACGATGCTGCCAAAAATTACAGTGCTGCCGACCAGATGCAAAATTTTGCGGTCATGTACCAGAAGGCGCAGGAAAAAGGAATACCGGTATGGATCACCACCACCCAGCCCCGGGATGCCTTGAATACCGCACAGAATGAGATACAGACTGCGGTAAGGGATGCCATCCTGAATACCTATGGCGTATACGCGCTGGATTTCTGGACTGATATTGTCCGCTACGATGAGAATCAACAGCCGAAAATAAAAACGGCTCTGGCCCTGGGCGATGGGGTACACCTCAATGCTGAAGGGCACCGGGTGTTGTTTGAGGAAGTGAAGCAGTCCCTGGTCTATGAAAGAATCGCCGGTCTTTATACTTCTGTCAAGAGTGGTTCGTATACGGATAAGGCTGTCTGGAACCTGAACACAGTACCCGGCAGTGAGGCTATGGTAACTATCCAAAGCGGGCACACGGTGACCCTGAGCCGGGATGAGGAGATCAGGGTGCTAACCGTAAAGCAGCAGGCAACCCTGCACTTAGCCCAGGAACAGCTACGGATCAGTTGTAGCTGGCATATTCAGGGCACACTCTCGGCCAGCCAGGGTAGCCTGGAGCTGACGGGGCCGGAAGACATGCTGCTCCAGGGGTTCGATGCCGTGAAAACCTTGAAAATGAATAAGACGGCAGGGGTCACCCGCCTGGATAAAGACCTGACCGTGACGGGCACCCTGGCACTCACAGCAGGTGTGATCCGCCTGGAAGGATATGATCTGACCCTGGAGAAACCCTTATCCCTGACAGGAGGGAGCGCTTCCTCTTATGTGCAGACCACAGCACAGGGCGATCTGGTTTACCGGATAGACGAATCCATGCGCAACGAAGCCCTGGTCTTTCCGGTAGGGGACAACCAGCATTATACGCCCTTCACCTTTGTGCTGAAAGCAGGCACTATTGCCGATGGAAAACTGAAGATGACAGTAGCCGATACCCACCCCCCTGAGGCCGGAGCGGCCAGTCCGTTGCTATCCCGGTATTGGAATCTGCGGCAGGAGGGCCTGAGTGATTATCAGTACTATGTGAAATACCAGTATCTGCAAGAAGATGTGGAACTGGCAGCGGGCGATAAGGAATCTGATTTGAGAATCATCAAGTACTCCGACGAGGATGGATGGCTGATCGGGGGGCAGGTAGATACCCAGACCAACACCCTGTGGGCCGACGGTATCAGTTCTTTCAGTATTTTCTCCGGCGGGAATCACATTGAAGGGGCCACACCGCTGCCCATCGTGCTGGCCGACTTCCACGTGACGGCCACCCCCGAAGGATATGCCGCCCTGTATTGGGAAACCGCTTCGGAACAAAACAACGATTATTTTGTGGTGGAAAGGTCTGCGGACGCGGAGCATTGGACACCCCTCACCCGGATCAAAGGCGCAGGCACCAGCTATGAGCCTCGTCATTATCACTATACAGATCTGGCGCCTTTCTATGGCAACAACTTCTATCGCCTGAAGCAGGTGGATTTTGACGAACGGTCTGACTATTCTCCTGTCGTTTCCTTTTATTCTGAGCAGCCCTTGTTGTTCCATATGACGCTCCTGTCCAATCCTTTGCCCATCCGGGAAAGTATGGCCATCCGGATTATCACGCCAGAACCGGCTTCTAAGGCTACCCTGGCCGTGTATGACGTGACAGGCAGGATGTATCTCTCCCGGGAGATCACCCTGAAGGATACACAAACCTTCCTCACTTTGCCCGACAGGCTACCTACCGGCCTATACCTGGTGACCCTCCGGCAGGGATATCAGGTAGCGCAGCGAAAGTTGCTGGTAGAATAAGCACATCGAATATTCCAGGCGGTGTACGCTGGCAATCCTTTTCATTCCTGGCATGCCTGACAGAACTACAGAGGTTGGGTGAGGAATCCTCACTATCTGTTCATCATGAGATTCCTCCTGTCTCCTTTCTCCGGGGTGATAGACTTGGACAGACTATCCACCTTTCCTTTTGATGATGGAGAGTCTGTCGGAGTATTTTGATCCCTTAGAAAATATAGCGGACGAAGGCTTCAATGGCTTCGTATTCGGCAAAGCCCAAGGCATCATAGTCCTGAGCGGTGGCTTTGTTTCTGTCTTCAGCCCTTTGCCAGAACTCTCTGGGGTCTGAACCGGGAAACAGCGGACGGTCCTTCTGCGACTGATGTTTGAAGATAGCCCGGCGCTTACGCATCAGCTCAATGGGGCTGATGGGCACTGCCATTTCTATCTGGTCAATATCCCATTCCTGCCAGGCACCCCGGTACAACCATACATAACAGTCTTTGGTCCACTCTTCCTCTTTGAGTCTGTCAAAGGCCTGCATGATGGCACTCAGGCACACCCGGTGGGTACCATGCGGATCAGACAAGTCGCCAGCAGCATACACCTGATGGGGTTTTACCTTTTGCAACAGGTCTACGGTGATCTGTATATCTTCTTCACTCAAGGGTTTTTTACGCACCTTGCCGGTTTCGTAGAAAGGCATATCCATGAAGTGGATATTTTCATCGTCTATGCCGCAGTAACGGCAGGCCGCTTTGGCTTCTCCCCTTCGGATGAGCCCTTTGATGAGCTGTACGGAGCGGGGGTCTACCTGCCCGGGGGCTTTCTGCTCGGCTGAAGCAAAGACTTCTTCAAACAGGGTATTGATCTGCCCGTCCTGAATATGGAAAGCCTCTTTGAAATCTTTGACAAAGTCCATAAAGCGGAGGGCATCGTCGTCAAAGACGGCAATGTTGCCAGAGGTCTGGTAGGCCACATGCACATCGTGACCCTGGTCTACCAGACGCAGCAGCGTACCGCCCATAGAGATCACATCATCGTCGGGGTGGGGACTGAAAATGATCACCCGTTTGGGGAAAGGTTGTGCCCGCTCGGGACGCTGGCTGTCGTCGGCATTGGGTTTACCCCCCGGCCAGCCGGTAATGGTATGTTGCAGTTCGTTGAACACCCGTATGTTGATATCGTAGGCCGGACCATGATCGGCAATCAGGTCGCTCATCCCGTTTTCATTGTAATCTTCCGGAGTGAGTTTCAGGATAGGCTTCTTCACCCGTTTGCACAGCCATACCACCGCTTTGCGGGTGAGTTGCCGGTCCCACTGGCAAGGGCCTACCAGCCAGGGGGTCTTCACCCGGGTCAGCTCGGCAGCGGCCGCTTTGTCTATAATGATATGGGCGTTAGGGTGATTTTGCAGGAAGGTAGCTGGTATCTGATCGGTAATGGGACCTTCCACAGCCTTCTGAACCACCTTGGCTTTGGCCTCACCCCAGGCCATCAGAATGATCTGCCGGGTTTCCTGAATAGATTTTACTCCCATGGTGATGGCCCGGCGGGGAACAAACTCTTCCCCAAAAAAGTCGCTGGCTGCCGCTATCCGGGTGATCTTATCCAGGGTGATGAGGCGGGTACGGGAAAGCTCCCGGGAACCGGGTTCGTTGAACCCGATGTGGCCCGTGCCCCCGATGCCCAGCAGTTGCAGGTCGATACCGCCATAGGATTTGATCTTGTTTTCATAGCCCACGCAGTATTCGCTGATTTTGTCAATGGGAATGGTGCCGTCCGGAACATTGGTATTTTTAGGATCAATGTCAATATGATCAAACAGATATTCTTTCATGTAACGCACATAGCTCTGCAGGCGGTCCGGATCCATAGGATAGTATTCATCCAGGTTGAAAGTGACCACATTTTTAAAGCTCAGACCCTCTTCTTTATGCATGCGTACCAACTCATCATAGACGCGGGTAGGAGAAGAACCCGTCGCCAGTCCTAACACTGCTTTTTCGCCAGCTTTTTGTTTCTTTACGATCAGGTCACGGATCGTTCTGGCAATCTCAGCGGAGGCCGTGGAAGCATCCTCATAGACGGTAGTAGGAATTTTTTCAAATTGTTTCTCTAGGGCTGTTGCTTGGTCCATAAAGTGTTTTATTAGGTTTTGAGTGTAAAATTAGGCACATTTTCTTAAATCTAAGAATTTTTGTTAAGAAATCAGGATAATACTTTTCAAAGGAAACAGGCGCTATGCTTCCCTTTTCCGAAAGCGGACAAAGGCCATGGCATCCGGCTGTGCGATACCGTCCCGCCTGCTGAAAGATACCCAGCTTCCCTGCCCTTCCTTGGGAAGGAGGAGTGGCTTGTTTCTCTGGCCCGACTCTTGGCGTGAGCCCTTTGAAGGGCCGGTGACCCGGGACGCTGTGGGCTGTCAGATTTTCTGAAAGCCAGGGGCCCCGGAACCTTAGCCTTTAGAGCATAGCAGGAAGGGCAGGGAACCGGAGACCCGGCCTGGCATTTTGTGTAAGGTTCCTGGAAAAAGCCATTCATTTTAAAATGAAATGGAAGAAAGCGTGAGGAAATTCACGAGGGTGCCACTGGCTGCAGGAAAAATGAAGCGCGATTGACGCACTGTTTGGACAAAATACTCAAAATTTCCCTTATTATTTTCATATGTACCACAGCGGGGGCATTGGGTTAGGGAAGGGCAGGAGGGAGACTATCTTTGTGGCAAAAACCATTTAATATGACCATCAAAGAACAAATACGCAGAGCAGAAGTCACCATCAGTGCCGTGTTGGAGCAGCCCACCCTTCAGAAGAAGCTGGATTCCTATGGCTATAAAAAGACCAAGATCATGGAAGGAAAGGCCTTGTATGAAAAGGTGATCTTGCTCAACGCTTCTCAGCAGAAAGAATATGGAGAAAGCTATGGCGCTACCGATGCCCTGCATGCGGCGCAGGAAGAAGCCAGACAAATATATATGCATCATCTGAGTACGGCACGCTTTGCCCTCACCAACGACCGGAGCCAGTGGAAAGCCCTGCAGCTGGGAGGAAAACGTCAGCGGTCTTTATTCGGCTGGCTGGAGCAGGCCCGTACCTTTTATGCCAATATTGGCTCGGTGATCAACATCATGACCCGGTACAATGTGACCAAAGCAGAGCTGGAGCAGGGTAAAGCCATGATAGAAGCCGTATTTGCGGCGCATCAAAACCAGCGAAAAGAATATAGCGAAGCCCTTCAGGCGACCCAGAAACGAGATGCTGCTTTAGAAGAACTTAATGCCTGGATGAGTAAATTTATCCGTGTGGCCGGTATTGCTTTTGACGATGAACCGGAAGCCCTGCAGACCTTGGGCATTATGGTTAAAGCTTAACAAGCTACCGGACAGAGGCCGGGAAGGATCGCGTATTTTATGGATTCCATCCACAGGTTCCAATGTAGTCCGAGAGGATTCGTGTCCGATAGCGTGCCTTAAAAAATAGGGCGAATAGGGTAGAGAAGTTGCCTCACGAAACCGAAGCGCTGCCAGCCCGGTAGTAACAATGCAGTAACGTTCAAACCACAGCGTAAACTGACGGTATCCCTATATACCGCCAGTTTTTTTATTTCATTTTCTGAAAGTCAGGTCGCCTGTCTATGAGTTCGCTTCGTACAGAACAGTGCTGGTGGTAGCATAGGCAGGCAACCTTCTCATCAAACAGTATCAGCCTTCCTATTTAGGAGGAGGCACAATTTTGCCGGGCTCGGGTATCCCGTCAAATACAGGTTCCTGAATGTCTTCCTGACAGCCTAACAAGAAGGAAGCAGGGATCAGTAAAGCGAAGAAAAGGTGAAGAGATTTTTTGATGATCGTTTTCATAAGTTATTACATGTTAAGGTCATAGATGATAATAGAAAGGATAAATCAGCATTAGCCATTTTTCTTGGGAGGAGGCACAATCTTGCCGGGTTCGGGCACACCATCCTGTACGGGTTCCTGTATATCTTCCTGGCAGCTGAAAAGCACGGAAGCGGGGATCATCAGGGCAATGAAAAGATGTATGGATTTTTTGATGACAGATCTCATAGTAATGAATTGTTAAGGTGATAAATCATGTAAGCTCAAAAGGATCAACCTTCTTTTTTAGGAGGAGGCACAATTTTACCGGGCTCCGGCACACCATTACGAACAGGCTCGTGTACATCTTCCTGGCAACTAAACAGGAAGGAGACCGGAATAAACAGGGCAAAGAACATGTGAATGGATTTTTTTATAATCGCTTTCATAGGTTTAGAATTTAAAGATCAAGAGTTTAGACAAGGGCCGGTATCAACCTTCTTTTTTAGGAGGAGGCACGATTTTGCCAGGCTCGGGTATCCCATCCATAGTAGGTTTCTGAATGTCTTCCTGGCAGCCTAACAAGAAGGAAGCAGGGATCAGTAAAGCGAAGAAAAGGTGTATGGATTTTTTAAACATTGTTTTCATAGCTCAATCAAGTTTAGGTCATAGATAAAGAGATAGGGAAGGCAGTATTAACCGTTCTTTTTAGGAGGAGGCACAATCTTGCCGGGTTCGGGTACACCATCCTGTACGGGTTCCTGTATATCTTCCTGGCAGCTGAATAGCATAGAAGCCGGAATGCAGAGGGCGAAGAACAGTATTCTGGATTTTTTAATGATCGTTTTCATAGTCATTAAAGTTTGAGGTGATAAATGATAAGAAGGAATAGAAACTACTGCTTTTTGATAGGCGGCACAATTTTGCCGGGCTCTGGTACACCTGCTTTCACCGGTTCATGAAGGTCTTCCTGGCAGCTGAAAAGGACAGAGGCAGGGATCAACACCGCGAAAAGCAGGTGTATAGATTTTTTAATGATTGTTTTCATCGTTCTGTTATGTTTATGGTTTAAAAAAAAGATTAATAAGGCATAATACTACTTCCTGGGAGGTGTCATAATTTCACCTGGATGGGGTGTGGCACCACGCATAATTTTGGGCAAATCATCCTGGCATCCCATTAGGACGGAAACGGGAATCAACAAGGCCAGAATAAAAGAATTTGGCTTTCTCATTGGACTTTTCATAGGGTCATTTTTAAGGTGAAAGAACCGTTAATGTAATAAAGAAATAACTGAGGTTGAAAGGATAAGATTGAATTCCTTAAAAACTTTAACAAAAATCAAAGTTTTGGATTATATTCGTGAGATTGTTAATTTTTAGAAGTTAAATCTTAATTTTTCGAAGGAACTTGATTGCACAAAGCATGGAAGTTATCAACAAACCAAAAATATACTACACCAGGAAAAGTCTGCAATTTTTCTTCAAAGACAAACGGAAAGTGGTGAGTGCTCTGACGGTGGTTGTCCTGCCAGTAATTGGGAACGTATGGCGTATTATTCCCGAAGACATCCCTTTTCCGCACTATAACTCTCTCTATGTATTCATCTGGACTTTTTCTACCTACTTCATGTTTTTAGTCCTGGCGATTGCCTGGTATTTGTCGGTTCCCAAGAAAGATCATGCGCTGCAGTTTATTACCTTATCCGCGGTTGCCTTTGGTGTGTTTTTGACTTTTGAGACCTTACCTTTCATTGGCAAAACACCGCTCTGGCTAGACCTGGTAGCTTCCCTGGTCATCTTTACTTTCATCTATATTGCCATCAACTACATTAAAAACCATTATCTCAGCAAACCTACCGATTATAAGGTGTTGCACGACGGGCTGGTCTATGATATCCACCATCAGCGTTTTTTAGGAGGTATCAACAGAATAGCCGGTTTGGTAGAAGTTTCTGATATGGAGGACACCTATAAGAAACTGTGCCAAAGGGAAATAGATGAGATCAAAGAGTCTATTGCCTACATTGCTGACAAGTACGAAGAATTGCGATAGAGCATTCGTTGTTCTCAGTATCTCAAGGTCAATCACACTGTTTTTATCGTACAGCATGCTGTTAAACAAAACCTTTCCTATGCTTAAAAATCATCGAATATTATCCTGGGTAGTAGCGGGGAGCCTATTCGCTGCCTGCCAGTCTAACAGTAGCCAGGAGACGGCACAAACTGATGCCACCGATTCTGCAGCGACGCAGTCACTTTCCGCTTCCACACAGGAAGATGAGTTTAAACCCTTATTTAATGGCGACAACCTGGATGGTTGGCAGGTCTACGGAACAGAGAAATGGTACGTAGAAGAGGGTCAGATTGTCTGTGAGAGCGGACCTGACAAGCAGTATGGCTATCTGGCAACCACCCAACCCTATAAGAACTTTATTCTGGAGCTGGAATTCAAGCAGGAAGCGGATGGGAACAGCGGTGTTTTTTTCCGGTCTTCCATTGAGGGTACTACCATTGCTGGCTGGCAGGTAGAAGTGGCTCCTCCCGGCAATGATACCGGTGCCATCTATGAATCGTATGGGAGAGGCTGGCTGGTGCAGATTCCGGAAGAGAAAGAAAATATTCTGAAGATGGGAGAGTGGAACAAGATGCGGATTGAAGTGATCGATGACAAAGTGACGACCTATCTGAACGGGGAAAAGATGGTAGAACTGGAAGATGAAAAAATCGGACAGGCCACAGGGGCTATCGCCCTACAGATACATGATGGTGGTGGCATTAAGGTACGCTGGCGTAATCTGAAAGTAAAAGAAATGGCATAGTCCGCCGCTGACCAAAATGGATCCCGGCGCAGCCGGTGGGCTTGAAAGAGCCGTGAGCTGCCCTTACGGATCCTGTATTCATACAATAAACCTAAAGCATTTCAGTAAAAGCAACAAACTATGAGTCAGACTACAATATCCCGCCGGAAAATGCTGGCGGGTTTGGGTATGGCTGCAGGCGCTTCCACGCTCTCTTCCACTTATGTAAAAGCCTCTGCCGACAAACCCACTACGCCTCCTGCCGATCACCCCTTTACCTATTGTCTGAATACCAGCACCATTCGAGGGCAGCAGCTGGGATTTGTAAAGGAACTGGAAGTGGCCTCTCAGGCCGGCTTCGACGGGGTTGAAATCTGGATTGATCCTTTGAAAGCCTATCTGGACCAGGGGGGCTCCGCCAAAGAATTGAAAAGCCGTCTGGATGACCTGGGGTTAAAGGTAGAGGATGCCATAGGGTTTGCGCCCTGGATCGTCGACGATGAAACGGTAAGAAACCAGGCGATGGAGCAGGCCAGGCAGGAAATGGATATGCTGGCCCAGATCGGATGCACCCGGATTGCAGCGCCTCCGGCAGGGGCCACGGACAAGGCAGGACTGGACCTGATGAAGGCGGCGGAAAGATATCATGCTTTGTTGGAGCTGGGCGATCAGATGGGCGTGATTCCCCAGTTAGAAGTGTGGGGTTTCTCCAAAAATCTCAACCAGCTGGCCCAGGTAATGTATGTGGCCATCGCCAGCGGCCACCCCAAAGCCCGGGTGCTTCCCGATATTTATCATCTCTACAAAGGGGGTTCTGACTTTAACGGCTTGCAGATGGTGAGTGGCAGTGCTATAGAAGTTTTCCATGTCAATGACTATCCGGCAGAACCCGGCCGGGCACAGATTGACGACAGCTACCGTGTCTACCCCGGCGATGGTGTGGCACCGGTATCGCAGGTGTTGCGCACTTTATCCCTGGCCGGTGGCCCCAAAGTGCTATCCCTGGAGTTGTTCAACAAATCTTACTGGCAACAGGATGCCCTGTCGGTGGCCAAAACCGGACTGGCTAAAATGAAAGAGGCCGTGGCTGAAGCCATGAAAGGGTAGCCCGGTCTGAAAGCCAGCCCTGACAGGCTGAAGGCCCCGTTAGGAAACGGGCTTTCGAAGATGATACGCTTTGGGTTTGACAAAAGCCCGTATGCCTAAATAAGACAAGGTAGTGCCAATGCCGGAATGCTTTCGTCCTGACCAGGGCAAGCGTGCGCTCACGCGGTCGCAACAATTCCAATACGCTGTGCCTGTATTGATTTTGGATAAAACCTGCTCGGCACGTTCCTGTGTATCGGCATATACCGCTGCGGTGAGTCCATAGTCCGTGTCCTGCATGAGCGCAACAGCCTCCTCATCATCAGTCACTTTCTGAATGCCAATGATAGGTCCAAAGGACTCTTCCGTCATGACCCGCATCCGATGGTTGACATCTACCAGCACGGTAGGTTGGAAGTAATACCCTGCCTGTGCGATTCTCCGGCCTCCTGTAAGCAGCTTGGCTCCTTTGTCGAGGGCGTCCTCTACCTGCTGTTCCAGGACATTGAGTTGTTCTTTCCGGGCTACCGGCCCGATAAACACGTCGGCCGCTTCGGGTGAGCCTACTTTTAACTGTTGTACTTCCTCCATAAAATGGTTCACAAAGGCATCATAGATCTGTTCGTGAACATAAATACGTTCGACCGCACAGCAGCTTTGCCCGTTGTTATAGAAGGCACCTTCTACGGCTGCCTGGGCTACCTGCCTGAGGTTCGCGTTATCGTTGGGCACATAGAGCGGATCTTTGCCGCCCAGCTCCAGCTGGCAGGGTACCATCCGGGGGGCCACCGTCTCATAGATATGTTTGCCGGTAGCATAAGAGCCCGTAAAAAAGTAGCCATCGATAGGCATCTCCAGCAGGGCCTGTCCGGCTGCCCCGGCGCCCACTACCACCTGAAAGGTGTGTTGGGGAATACCTGCCCGGTACAGAAGCTCTGCTATTTTCATACCGGTCAGGGTGGTGTGCTCTGAGGGTTTGTACAAGACGGCATTGCCTGCGATCAGCGCTGGAATAAAGACGTTGACGCCCACCAGATAAGGGTAATTCCAGGCAGAAATATTAGCGATCACGCCCAGCGGCTCGTAGACTATCTTTTCGCCCAGCCCTTCTTCCTGCCAGACCCATTCCTCCCGGAGCCATTGCCCGGAATGCTCCAGGAAAAAGGCAATACGACTCCGGGCACCTTTCAGTTCATTGCGAGACTGACTCAGCGGCTTACCCATCTCACGGGTAAGGGTAGCGGCCAGCATCTCCGACTCGGTTTCCAGCAGTTGATGAAATTGGCTGATCTTCTCTATTCTTTCCTGTAATGGCACCTGAGACCAGGCTGGTTGGCTTCGCCTGGCCTGGGCATATTTCTCTGCAATACTTTGTTTATTGTCTTCCTCCAGGGAGGTAATTATGGATTCTGTGGCTGGGTTGATAATGTTCATCAGTAAAAAATTTAAGGGCTTACCTACTATTAATGTGAAGCGTAGGTTCTGACAGAAGGTTTACAAAAACTTAAAAATAGTTGATAGATACGATGGGCATCCATGAGTTGGATCTGGGAATTATAAAAGAACTCCGGATGCCATTGCACCCCTATCACTTTTCCCGGTTCGGTGTTTTTCCATAAGAAGGCCTCAATGATGCCATCGTCAGGGCAGGTAGCCAATACTTCCAGGTCACGGCCCAGTTGCTTCACCCCCTGGTGATGCACTGAGTTGACCATGCGCACCGTTTCGTGCTGATGCAGCCTGTCCAGCAGCCCCCCTTCTGTCAGGGTGATCCGATGATGCCACTGGTCGTATGATTCCGCATCCCGGTGCTGGATGGCATCCGGTTTCTGGGTTTGAATATCCTGGTAGAGGGAGCCGCCAAAATATACATTCATCAACTGGAATCCCCGGCAGATGCCCAGTACGGGTTTCTCATGCCGGATGGCATAGTCCAGGATTTTCATTTCATAGGCATCCCGGTAGGCGTCGCCAATCCAACGGCCAATGGGTTTCTCTCCGTAAGCTTCCGGAGCAATATCGTTGCCACCCTGAAAGACAAAACCGTCCATCTGGTTCAGCAGATCGTCCAGTGCTTTCCCTTCCAGGTCGGGGATCAGTATGGGCATAACCCCTTCCTGAGACAGATACCGGGCCATATCCCTTTCCAGATAGCACAGATATTTTTTGATGAAAACAATCCGGTTCACATCTGGATACATCAGGCAGGAAGAAACACCTACTTTGATCATATGGCAAATTCGTACAATCTTCTGAAATCTTCTAAAGTAACCGGCTTTGGATTGTTAGGATGACAGAAGTCTGCCAGAGCCAGTTCGGATAGTTTCTCAAGATGTTCCTCCTGTACCCCACGCTCACTCAGCCGGGCAGGCAGTCCAATCTTACGGTTAAGGTCGAACAGTGCCTGCACTACTTCTTCTCCGGAATGCTCCTGCAACTGCATGGCCTGGGCGATGGCTACAAAGCGATCTTCACAGCCTTTGATGTTGAAACGCATGCCATAGGGAAGACAAAGGGCATTGGCCAGACCGTGGTGCATATCAAGCAGGGTAGACAGGGGATGTGCTAAAGAGTGTACCACGCCTAATCCTTTCTGAAAGGCCACAGCCCCCATCAGGGAGGCGATCATCATCTTGCTGCGTGATTCGGGATCCGGCTGGTTGACCGCTTTTTCCAGGGATTCTGTGATCAGCCGGATACCTTCCAGGGCAATACCGTCGGCCATAGGGTGAAAACCCTTGGCCAGATACGCTTCCATATTGTGGGTGAGGGCATCCATGCCAGTCGCTGCCGTGACAGCAGCGGGTAAGTCAAAGGTGAGTGCCGGATCAGCAAACACTCTTTTAGCTATTAACGAAGGGTGAAACAGGATACGCTTTCTTTTGGTATCATCTTCCGAAATGATCGCACTTCTTCCTACTTCGCTACCCGTGCCGGCGGTGGTGGGTACGGTGAAGAAAGGAGGAATAGGCTCGGTAATATACTGGTCACCCCCGATGAGGTCATCATAATCAAACAGGTCGCGGCGGTTGTGGATACTCAGGGCGATGGCCCGGGCCACATCCATAGCAGCCCCACCCCCGATGCCTACGATAGCATCACATTGGTGCTCTTGATAGGCTTCATTGCCTTTCAGCACATCAGACTTTACCGGATTCTTAGAGATGGCGCTATAGGTAGCCGGGTGTAACCCCAGGCTTTTCATTTCTTTGAGGACGTTCTTGAAGAAAAACAGTTCTGCCACCACAGGGTCTGTCACCAGCAAAGGTTGTTTGATGTTTTGCTCTTTCAGGTAGGGAGCCAGTTCCTTGATAACACCAATACCAAAGCGGATGATGGTAGGAAAGTTATATTGATAGATTTTATGAAGTTCCAGCATGATGTTGAATGGTTGAATAATTGATTGATTGTATTTATGTTACTTTTGATTGACCTTCATTGTTTTGTTAAATGATCTCAAAATACCGTTTCAGTTCCCAGTCGGTGACCGTTTGGGCAAATTGTCTCCATTCCCATTCACGGGTTCTGACAAAATGATCTACAAAAGATGCGCCGAATATCTCATTGGCGATGGAAGATTGTTTCATGGCCTGTGTGGCTTCGTGTAGATTTCTGGGCAGTGTGCCATAGCGAAGTTCTTCATAGCCATTACCCACTGTTTGAGGCTGTTCGAGTCTGAGCTGGTGTTTGACACCATACAAGCCGCTGGCCAGACAAGCCGCCATTGCTAAATAAGGGTTTACATCGGAGCCACAGACACGGGTTTCCAGCCGGGCCGATTTCTGACCGCCTGTCAGTACTCTCAGTGCGGTAGTGCGGTTGTCCATTCCCCAGGTGAGGGTGGTGGGAGCCCAGGCCCCTTCTACGAGGCGCTTATAACTATTGATTGTAGGGGCATACATGGGCAAGATATGTGGCAGGCAATGCAACTGCCCGGCTACATAACTTTGCATCAGGGACGACATATGGTTTTCGTGGCTCTCATCGTAAAAGAGATTCTTTTCTCCCTTGTCGTCCCAGAGGCTTTGATGGACATGGCCGCTGCAACCTGGCAGCTCCATACTCCATTTGGCCATAAAACTGGCCATCAGCCCATGCCGATAGGCAATTTCTTTGGTACCTGTCTTGAAGAGAACGGCTCGGTCAGCTGCTTCCAGAATATCGGCATACAGGATAGCTGCTTCATAGACGCCCGGACCCGTTTCGGTATGTAGCCCTTCGAGGGGAACGCCGTACCGTTCCATCAGGTCAAAGAGGTCATTGAAAAAAGCATGTTTCATGGAGCTACGCAAGATAGAGTAGCCAAACATGCCGGGGGTCATGGACTTCAGATGCCGGAAGGCTTTATCGTTGAGCTCCTGCGGTGTTTCCTGAAAATTAAACCACTCAAACTCCTGGGAGAACAGGGGGGTATAACCCGCTTCCACCGCTTCTTTCTTAATTTTCTTCAACAGGTTTCTAGGGCAAACCGGAGAGATATGGCCCTGCTGGTTTACAAAATCGGCCAGGAAAAAAGGTAAGTCATTTTCCCAGGGGATTTTACGGAAGGTGGAAAGGTCAATACAGGCTTCTGTATCCGGATAACCCGTATGCCATCCGGTAAATTGCGCATTGTCATAGGCTTTGTCGGCTGCATCCCAGCCAAAAACCACATCACAAAAACCGAAACTACTGTTGGCTACCGTCAGAAATTTGTCCTTATGGATCACTTTGCCCCGCAGAATGCCATCAATATCGGTTACAGCCAGTTTTACCTTTCCGGCGGGATGATCTTTAATTTGCTGGATAATATCCTTATTTGTCATAGACTATTCGGGTTTGATAACCTCTTTTCCCATCAGCGAGACTTCCGTACAAAAAAGTGAAACCAGAGGTAAGATACTATTAAAATGCCAAAATAGATCATGGCCAGTGTCAGATTATAGATAGTGACGCAGATTAGGGCGATGGTGGCTATGAATAAGGCTACGGCGGGAAACAGAGGATATAGTGGTACTTTAAAAGGACGGGGTAAGTCAGGTTCCTTTTTCCTGAGTACAAACAGCGTGATCATGGCAATGATATATAAGGTTAAAGCGCCAAAACAGGCAATGGTAATAATTTCCGCTGTTTTACCTGTGAGCAGGGCGATGATACCAATACCCATATTGATCAGTAAAGCGTTGGCTGGCGTCTGGAAGTGGGGATGTACCTTTCCCAACAGGGCGGGAGCATAGCCTACTCTGCCAAACTCGAAGGTGGCTCTTCCGGCCGCCAGGATAATCCCATGAAAGGAAGCCACCAAGCCAAACAGGCCGACGGTAACCAATAAGTGGTACAGGAAATTATTTTCACCCACCACTTTGCTTAGGGCCAGGGGTAGCGGAGAATCAGAAGCAGGTGCTCCCGGTTCGGGATAGACAATCGCTTCCCAACCGGCTACCCCCACGGAAGCGCTGAATGTAAGCAGGCAGAGCACCACCAAAGTCACAATAGCCGAACCAAAGCCTATGATCACATTCCGTTGAGGGTTGATGGTTTCTTCTGCCACATTGGCTACCCCTTCGATAGCCAGAAAGAACCAGATGGCAAAGGGGATAGCGGCAAAAGCTCCTGAGAAGCCATGTGGGAGGGCATTGGTTTGTACGTTCTCCAGCTCAAAATGAGGTAAGGTAGCTCCTGCGAAAATCAGCAGCTCTACCACAGCCAGGGTAGTGATGATGAGCTCGAAGGTAGCGGCTGCTTTTACCCCATAGATGTTTAGTCCGGTGAAAAGCAGATAAGCCACCATTGCAATGGCTATGACCGGTATGGAGGGAAGAAAGATATGGAAGTAGGCACCGATGGCAAAAGCAATCGCAGGCGGAGCAAAAATAAATTCAATATTCTGTGCCATCCCTCCGATAAAACCCCATTGTGGACCCAAAGCTTTGGTAGCATAATCGAAAGCGCCACCTGCCTTGGGGATGGCACAAGCCAGTTCGGTATACCCAAAGGTAAAGGTGACATACATGATAATAATAAAAAAGGTAGCGATGGCCAGTCCCAGCGTACCCCCTTCGGCCAACCCCAGGTTCCACCCGAAGTACATACCGGAAATCACATAGCCGACACCCAGCCCCCACAACATCAGCGGACCCAGCGTACGTTTTAATTCAGTCTTTTGAGAGGGTGGTTCGTTGGTCATATTTGCAGGAGAGAATTGATGAACGAATGATTGAATGGGATCATGGGTGAATGTTTGTTATTTTCTATAATCGAGGGGTGGTTCCCGGTCGCCCAGCAGGGATTCATACTTAAAATCGGCTCCTTTTTTCTCCAGTAGTTCTGCTTGCGCCTGGGTCGCGATAGAAGGATCTTTAAAAACATCTAAAGCGGTTAGTGCCAGGGTTTTGGCAGCGACCATCATGCCTTTACTACCAATGCTGGTGCCCCCGGCTGCCACGGCCTGCCAGCTATGCGCATAGGTACCCGGCACCCAGGTAGCTGCTGTCATACCGGCGGTAGGTGCCATCCAGCTCACGTCACCCACATCGGTAGAGCCTCCGCTACCTTTGGCTTCAACCTTGTAAGGCTCCACCTCGTTGGCAGCGTCAATCGTTGTTTTGCCTACATCGAAAGTGGTTCTGATTTTTTCTGCAAAGGCTTCTTCTTCCGGGGTATATTGCACACCTCCTACCCGTTGTAAGTTCTTAAACATCAGGGCAGCCAATGTTTCGTTGGGCAAAACATTGTATACGCCATGAATCACCTCATATTCCAGGCGGGTATCGGTGCCTAGCGCAGCCCCTTCAGCCGCTTTGACGACTCTGTCAAAAATGTCTTTCACCATCTGCATTTCCGGATGTCTGACATAGTAAAAAGCTTCAGCAAACTCAGGCACTATGTTAGGGGCTTCTCCTCCTTTGGTGATGACGTAGTGGATACGGCTTTCTGAAGGCACATGCTCCCGCATCATATTCACCATCATGTTCATGGCTTCTACTCCGTCGAGTGCCGAACGACCCTGTTCGGGTGCGGCCGACGCATGGGCTGCATTTCCATAAAATCTGAATTTAGCAGACTTGTTGGCCAGGGAGGAAGCAGCGTTTGCTGTATTTTTACTGGAAGGATGCCAGTGCAGCATAACGTCGGCATCGTCGAACAGTCCAGCCCGTACCATATATACTTTGCCGGCGCCTCCTTCTTCCGCGGGTGTTCCATAGAGCCGTATGGTGCCTGTGGTGCCGGTGTTTTGCAGCCAGTCTTTCACCGCGATAGCAGCAGCTACAGAGGCTGTGCCAAACAGATGATGACCACAGGCATGTCCGGCGCCTCCTTCAACCCTTATTTTTCTTTCGGGCACTGCTTCCTGGGAAAGGCCGGGCAGTGCATCAAATTCGGCCAGTATCCCAATGACGGGCTCGCCCTGTCCATAAGAGGCTACAAAAGCGGTAGGAATTTGGGCTACTGATGGAGTAATAGAAAAGCCAGCCTCCTGCAGGGTTTGTTGCAAGCGCTGGGCGCTTTTTTCTTCCTGGTAGCCCAGTTCGGCCAAAGACCAGATTTCCTTCGCTAGGGTTGCATACTGCTCCTCTTTCTCTGTCAGCGTGGTGAGCATCTGTTGTTCTTTTGGCGTTAGGGGAGCTGGTTTTTTTTTCTTTTCTGCATTTTGTGCATACAGTTCGGACCCCCAGAGTAATAAAAGCAGGGAAAAGTAGATTTGTATACTGATTTTTCTCATAGTGGTGGTGATTGTAAATTTTTTTGAGGGTATTGAAAAAATGAAAGAACCTTATGACGTTTGCCTTTGAATTTTGTAATATCTGTCGATGCATGCCTGTTCCTTGTTCTCAACCTCACTCATGAACCTGAATCCGGATTGCTCTAAAATTTTGATAGAAACTATATTTTCCTGGTGGACATACGCGACCAAAGCATCTACTTTCAGTTGGTTGAAACAATAGTCGATCAAGCCATGGGTAATTTCCATTCCATAGCCCATTCCCCAAAACCTTTCCAACAGTCTATATCCAATTTCATTTTCGTTTTTCTCATTGTTAATCAGTGCACAGGTGCCGATCCATTGAGCATCTTCTTTCCTGACAATGCCCCATACCCAGTAATCATTATTTGCTTTGTGATATAAGCTTATCACCCGCTTCAAATCTTCCTCGTTTTCTGCTTGGGTCATAGGCATGCCTGTGGTATATCTCATCACACGAGAATTTCCCTGCATTTCATGGAATGAAGAAAAATCTTCCAAGGTTAAGTCTCTGACAATGAGTCTTGCTGTCTGAAAAATCATAAGCCATGCAACCGGGCGGGTAATTTACAGTGTCACCGATCATTTTCCAACATCTTACATCAGATGTTCCTGAAAAGGAAAGGACAAATTTTTCCACAAACCTAAACAATAGCTTCCCGTATTTTATTATTATATGCCACCTTAGGCGATCTGTAAACTCCATCTCATCATTTACCAAAGGCGAAAGTGCTCAGACAATTTTTCAATGTTTCTACTTATAACGTAGCAGAATGGATACCTTTTTTGCGCATTGTTGCGGTCCCTTTCATCTTTCTTACTATCCTCTTAGATGTGCGTATTTACACAGGCATACTGTATCTGGCTACTTTTTCTACGGATGCGTTGGATGGATTTGTGGCGCGTACCTATCAGCTGGTTACCCGCCGATTTGCCAAACTGGACTCCACCGGTGATGTATTGATGTTGCTGGTCGGATTGTATGGTTTTTATTTTTTTGAAACAGAGTATTTCCTGTATTACCGGATACCCATTGTGTTAGTGGTGTCGCTTTATTTGCTGCAACAGATCATCAGTTTGATTCGCTTCAGGACCACCACCAGCTTTCATACGGTGATAGCAAAAGCCTCCGCCGTGCTTCAGACTATTTTTTTTTCCTCTATGTTTATTTTTGGCTTCATCCCCTGGCTCTTTTACGCTATGATTGCCATATCTATTGTAGAAACGATTGAGGAAACCGTGCTGCTCTTCATCTTCCGCGAGTCAAAGTATAATGTAAAAGGGTTATACTGGGTTTTAAAGGATAAACAATCATAGCGGCCTGTCCGGCAAAAGCCAGTAACCGGCAAGCTTCATAGAGACTCCCCCGACGGGTTTGTTATTTTACAAATCTCTGAGGTTTCCAGGGGGTGCGGTGGCCACAAGCTTATGTCTGTGAGGGTGCTTCAAAGACGCAGGATATGTGAAAAGCTCCATATGGCTAGTTAATCGTCAGGTGTCAGTCTGACCAGGTATTGATCCAGAGGATCGGTAAACAGGATTTCTCCTTGCCATCCGAGCGGTGCAATACGATTCAACAGGGTAGACGGGTCAATATAAAGCCAATCGAACCATTCACCTTTTTGTCCGCGGTATTCGAACTGGAAACGAACCTCACCGTAGTAGGAAGCTTCAGGAAGCGGATGATCCTGGTAAAGATAATGGATGTCGCTGGAGTCGAACAGAAGCTGCCCCCCCGGCCTGAGCAGTTGTTGCATGTGTTGGAGAAAAGACGGTAAGGATGGCAGCCGTCCGATAATGCCAATCCCATTCATGAGTAATAAAAGGGTATCGAACTTTTTGCCCTTATATTCCTGATAAGGCATGCAATGGACATGGCGTACACCCCGCTCGCTCATGATCCAGGCAGCCTGAGGAGAAATTTCCAAAGCGGTGACGGTCAAACCTCTCTCCTGCAGATACAGCGCATGACTGCCTACGCCTGCGCCAATATCAAGGACGCTACCCCGGCAGGCGTGTAATGCTTCTAATTCCAGGGGTGGAAAATCCTCTTCCTCCCTAAAAAACCAGTCAACAGGCATATCTTCTATAGTGCCATAGCTGGTATGCAGTAGGAGAGGGCTGTTCTGTTTATCGTAAAAGTAATCAGAGAGGGCTTCTCCGAAGACATCAGGTTTTGTGGTAGTGTCCATAAGATGACATCTCTATAATATAAGGTACCAAAGATAAAGAAAAAAAGCCTGGGCCACCCCTGATGGTCTTCAGGGGCGTAAACTAACAGGAAAACAGCTGAGTATGAAAAGAACTATCGCTATACCTTCTGACACAATCCTAAGCATGTTACCTGTTTTATTAAAAAATCAGGGCAGGTTTCTGACTTGTTTCATAAAAATTCGTTGTGCTTCCAGGCATTTATCGTTAAATTTATCTAAGAAGAAAACAGACATCATATGTTATGAGCCTTATTGGAGACAATGTTATACCCGGAGATCACGGAAGAGTTTTTATTGTTGACATCAATGAACTGCGTGATTTTGAGGAAGTCAAAGAAAAGCTACTCAAAATTTATGGAGTGAAAGATGTTATTTATAACCATGAAATTTTTCCCAGGGAAATCACGATTCATTCGTACAACCTGGTCAAGGTAAAAGAAATACAGGATGAAGTGAGACATAAAGGATTTCATGCGGTGCCTGCGGGCCTGTTTCAACTATAATTCGCCTTAGCCTCTCTGTCCCTGGAATAGGTAAGCCGTGCCTGATATTTACTTCATTTTTTAGGCGCTATTTGCTTATGTTTCTTCTTGACTGCCATTTTTTGATTGGACGCCAATGCCGGATCAACGGCGCGCAGAGCATGGTAGTTAGCATGAGGAGATAGTATCCTGCCTCTAGCCCCGGGTCTGGGGTAATCAGCCTTCCCATTACGAAAATCAGCAGAATTTTTTTTGGCCACCAGGTAGGGTCATAGCGGTCTTGGTTGTATTGTCTATAAATCAACATATACACTTAAACGATCGACCCCATGAAGAAGCCCATTACATTCTCTTCCGCGCATGCCTTTACGGATGTATGCCAACCCTAGCAAAATTCATTCTTTCGAAAGAATAGTCTTGCGCTGAAATGATGACGAATGGTTTCAGCCAGTAAAAAGCTGACACACAAAGGGTGCTTCTGGTCAGCCAGGGATTCATATGTGCCGTCAGCTCTATGATCAAAATTACTCATGCTTAGCAATCAGCCAGCAGTCAAAAAAGGATCCATTCTCAGTGACTACTGGCTTAGCACTCAATAGTAACAGGTACAAAATGTTTTAAAGCAAACTTGAAATTTCTATGCAAACAGTGAAACCCATTATTTTTCTTATGCTGTTGTTGCCTTTCTGGAGTTTTGGACAAAAGCAATATACCCTGAGCGGACATATCCGGGATGCCGCCAATGGAGAAGGGCTGATCGGGGCTATAGTGCAGGTAGAAGGGCAGGGGGTAGGGGCTACTACCAATGAATATGGTTTTTATTCTCTTACGCTGAAAGAAGGTGATTATTCCTTGCGGTACAGCTACCTGGGGTTTGCCAGCCAGACCCGGAAAATAGACCTGCAGGCCAACCAAAAGATAGATATTCAGCTGGCTACCGAAGATATACAAATGCAGGAAGTTATTGTGACCGACACCCCACCCGACCAGAACGTGAGCAGTATGGACATGGGGGTGAGCAAGATGGAGATGAAAACCATTAAAGCCATGCCAGCCCTGTTGGGAGAAGTAGACGTAATCCGAAGCATACAGCTCTTACCAGGGGTGAGTACGGTAGGAGAAGGGGCCAGCGGCTTCAATGTACGAGGCGGTGGTGTAGACCAGAACCTGATCCTGCTCGATGAAGCGCCTGTCTACAATGCATCTCACCTCATGGGATTTTTCTCTGTTTTCAATCCGGACGCTGTGAAAGATGTGAAGCTGGTCAAAGGCGGCATTCCTGCCCAATATGGGGGGCGGCTATCCTCTCTGCTGGATGTACGGATGAAAGAGGGGAATGCCAAGCAGTTTGCTGCTTCCGGGGGGATTGGTACCATATCCAGCCGCCTGACCCTGGAAGGTCCTATTCAAAAGGATAAAAGCTCTTTCATCATCGCAGGTCGTCGTTCGTATGCCGATTTGTTTTTAAAACTCTCCGGTGATGAGGACATGAAAAATAATCAATTGTATTTCTACGATCTGAGCGCTAAAACGAATTTTACTTTAGGGCCGAAAGACCGTCTGTTTTTATCGGGCTATTTTGGCAACGATGCTTTCCGTTTTCAATCTAGTGACGGAGATTTTTCTGCCAAACTGCGCTGGGGTAACAAAACCGGTACGATCCGCTGGAACCATCTCTTTTCAGACCGCTTGTTTGCCAATTTTACAGGGATATACAGCCATTATGATTACCTGCTGGGGGTGCCTACCGGAAGTCAGGCTTTTGAGTGGACTTCCCACATTTATAACTACAGTGGTAAGGCTGATTTTACGTATTATCTCAATGTACGTAATACCCTGAGTTTCGGGGCCAACCTGATTCACTATCGTTTTCATCCGGGAGAGGCTAAACCCTTGGGTAATGAGTCTTTTTTCAATCCTTATATTTTACAACAACAGCGTGGGGTAGAGTATGCCGCCTATGTTGACAATGAGCAGTCGCTGGGGCAGCGGTTGAGTTTGCAGTATGGCCTTCGCTTTTCTGCCTATGATTTTACAGGTCCGCAAACGGTGTTTGATTATGAAGGGCCTGTTGGCCAGCGAAAAAAACCGGTGAATGAAAGAACCTACAAAGCAGGAGAATCTATCGCTCTCTATACCAATCTGGAACCCCGTTTTTCTATGCGATACAGTCTCACCCCTGGTAGTTCTCTCAAAGCCAGCTACAACCGAATGGCGCAGTATGTTCATTTGATATCCAACACGACGGCGGCTTCACCCCTGGATATCTGGGCACCCTCTACCAATAATATCAAACCGGAGTTGGCAGATCAGGTCGCGCTGGGCTACTTCCGTAATTTAAATGACGACCAGATAGAAACCTCAGCGGAGGTGTTTTATAAAACCATGCAAAATCAGATAGATTACGTGCCCGGAGCCGAAACACTGCTGAACCAGCAATTGGAAGGAGATCTGTTGTATGGAAAGGGAAGAGCCTATGGCTTGGAATTATATGTCCGGAAAAATACCGGCCGGCTAAACGGATGGGTAAGCTATACCCTGTCGCGTTCGGAGCGAAAGATAGAGGGTATCAACAACCACCAATGGTATCCTGCCAAGTATGACAGACGGCACATGCTTTCTGTGGTAGGTATCTATGCGCTCAACAAGCGCCTGAGCCTGTCAGGAAATTTCGCTTACAATACAGGGGTAGCCACCACTTTTCCCAATGCCCGGTATGAAATAGACGGGGGGAAACTCACCGTGCCGCACAATACGGACGGAACGCGTAACAACTACCGGGTACCTGCCTATCATCGCCTGGATTTGTCGCTGACACTGCAATCCAAAAAGAACGAAACAAGACGCTGGCAGGGAGAATGGGTGTTTTCTGTCTATAACGTGTACAGCCGGAGAAATGCTTTTACGGTGTACTTCCGTCAGAACGATGAGCGTGATGACATCACCACCCAGACAGAAGCGGTCAGGCTTTCTATCTTAGGAAGTATCCTGCCGTCGGTGACCTATAACTTTACCTTTTAATCATTTTCTACATCATCAACTACTGAAAAAACGATGAAAAGAATATATCCTATCCAATTGTTAATTATTTGCTGCGGGTTGTTGGGTCTGTGGAGCTGTGAAGATGTGATTGATGTGGCGCTGGATGAAGGGGAAACGCTACTCGTGGTGGATGGCTGGGTGACCGACCAGCCTGGTCCTTACACGATCAGGCTTACTACCACAGCCCCTTATTTCAGCAATCAGTCAACGCCCAGGGTCAGCGAGGCAAGCGTGCGTATCACCGACAGCGAAGGATTTAGTGAAGTATTACAGGAAAATGAGCCCGGCATTTATCAGACGAGCCAGCTGCGGGGCAAAATTGGGAATACTTACACCTTACACATAGCGGTGGAAGGTGAGGAATATGAGGCACAGACGAGCATCCGGCGGGTTCCTCTCATAGATTCTTTGGGCTTTGAATATGAAGAAGAATCTCCTTTTATAGAAGAAGAGGGCTATTATGTTTCTTATTTCGGACCGGAACCTGCCGGAAAAGGTGATTTTTACCGGTTTAAAGTATATCAGAATAACCAGATGCTGGCAGATCCCGGCGATTTGATTTTCGTGGATGATGAGCTGGTAGATGGCAACTACATCCATGATTTTATGCTCAACGATGAAGCTTTTCAGGAAGGGGATACGATTCGGGTAGAAAACTGGTCTATCACAGAAGATGCCTACTACTTCTACCTGGAATTACTGCCTCAGATAGAAAATTTCGGCTTGTTTGCCAATCCACCGGCGAATGTGCGGACCAATGTCGTCAACAAAAATCCTGAAGGACTGAAAGCGGTAGGCTGGTTCGGCGGAGCAGGGGTTTCAGCCAAAGAAGCGATCATTGTGCCAGGAAATTTGTAAATTTATGATGAGCAGGTGATTTGCCCCTGTTGGGTAAATTTTGGCGGGACGCAGTGCTGATCAGAGCAGGGAGGAGGTTGTGGCTGCTGTCATGGCCTTTTCCTGCCGGATAGTATCATATACGGCATAATCAATACAATCTGAAACAATGAAAATTGATTAGCTACAGTGTAGTTTTGTAGGAAAGCTTTTATAGGCACGAACTATATGAACACCAAAGAACACTATGATCATCATTTAGGAGATTTCTACGACTGGATGGTGGGCGACTTTACCACGAAACAACAGGAACAATATGACTTTTTTGTGGCGCACCATATCGTTCCGCAAAGCAATGGGGTGGCTATTGACCTGGGCGCCGGTCATGGGTTGCAGTCCATTCCTTTAGCCAGCCTTGGGTTTCAGGTGCAGGCCGTTGATTTTAACGAGCAGCTCTTAGCCCAGCTCAAAGTCAAAAGTGGAGGTTATGATATTCAAATGATACAGGAAGACCTGATGCTTTTTGCACAGCATATGCCCGCAGCGGAGCTGATCGTTTGTATGGGAGACACCATTGCTCATCTGGATGCTTTTGAAGATTTGCAAGCCATGATCACGCATTGTTATCGGGCGCTCGTCCCGGGTGGTAAATTAGTGTTTTCCTACAGGGATTATAGTGCGGTCCTGACCGGAACCCAGAGATTTATTCCTGTGAAGGCTGATGAAAACAGAATCTTAACCTGCATCCTGGATTATGCGGAAGACAAGGTGATGGTCACCGACCAGTTGTATGAAAAGACAGAAAAGGGGTGGGTTCAGAAGATCAGCGCTTACCAGAAGATAAGGGTGACGCCAGAAATCGTTCATCGTTATCTGAAACAAACAGGATTGAAAGAGGTAACGTCAGAAAACAGCAACAGGATGATCTATACGATTGCTGAGAAATAGGTTTTCTGAAAAATAAATTTTAAACACGATGGAAGTAGATCATGTCTTTATCATGACCAGCAGTCCTGAAGCCGCCGCCGAAAGGTTACAGCAGTTTGGCTTGACAGAAGGCGCATCCAACGTGCATCCTGGTCAGGGAACGGCTTGCCGCCGTTTCTTCTTTCACAATGCTTACCTGGAACTGGCCTGGGTTATACAGGAAGAAGAAATGCGACATCCGGAGGTGGCCGGCACCAAGCTGTGGGAGCGTGCCCACTATCAGGAAACGCAGTATGCTCCTTTTGGCATTTGTTTCAGAAAGTCACCCTTTGATGATCAGCAGGCACCTTTGTGGCCTGACAACTGGCGGTATAAACCTTCTTATCTGCCCACCGGTCAATATGCGAATGTAGCTGGTAATCTGAACGAGAAGGCAGAGCCTATGCTTTTTGAAATGCCTTTCCACCAGATAAAACCGGAAGATTACCCGGAAGAAATAAAACAGCCGCTTCATCATCCGAGAAACTTCCATTCGATGACGAAAGTCATACTCCAGCTGCCGGATCCGGATCATCTTTCGCCTTCCTTACAGAAAGTCATTATGGAAAGTACAGTGGAGGTAGAGAAAAGTCATGGCCCAGCTATCAGGATTGAATTTGACCACGGCATCAAAAAGGAGAGGGAAAGCTTTTCGCCTTGGCTTCCCCTGACCCTTGGCTGGTAAACAGTAGGCTGCTGCCGTGGCGGATCAGACCCATACGGGTACATCATCCCGCCACAGAGGCATACTCATACAGTGGGTACCGCCCCGGGCACGCGACAATTCTGCCGAAGGCAGCAGAATGAGGGTATCGCCCGTTACCACTTCGTCAATGTCTTTGCCCTGTTCTACCTGCGCTATGATATCGGCAGAACGCATCACGGCAAAGCCTCTTTTTCTGAATTCTTCTTCTGTTTTAATATTACGGTCGTAGCCGATGACCACCCCTTCACGGATCGCCAGGAAATTACAGGCGTCGGTCCACTGTTCCCTTTCACTGTAGGGAAATACACCTCCGGCACAGGGAATGATTTCACAACGTTCGGCGCCAAAGTCTTCCTGGCTGATTTGCTCGAAGAGGTCATCCAGATAGTCGAATCGGTTGACCGTAACGCTGTAGTTTCTATGCCGTTCCGGCACGCGGATAAACTGGGTAATCTCCACATTGTAAACCGGTTCGGTGTGCACCGGCGACAGGTGTCCGGCAAAGTCAAAGTTCTTGATTCTCCCTGTAATCTCTTTCTTGGAGAAAGGGCTGAATAAAATCCATAAATCTTTGCGTACCTGCGTAAAGACGGTGTCAATGTGCATATAAGCCCGGCGTTGAGGTATTTTGATCACCGAAACCTTCTGGACGATATTTCGCCCAAAAACCTCTTCAATCAGATAATCGGTAGCCATGGCGGAAGTACGTTCGCTCAAACCAACCAGCAGGTGTCCCGGACTGATCATCATCACATCGCCTCCCTCAATGGATACGTTCTTCAGTTTTCTCTCCTCTTCTGTGGCGAAGAAAAACAGGTTCTGTTCCCGTAATTCTATGACCCGGTCGGCCAGCCGGTCGGGATCATCTTTGGTAGACTGATCCAGCAGCTCGAAATGGGCAATGTATTTGAACAACAGGGATTCCCGGTTTCTGGCTGGCTCATAAGGTTTATTGAGCAAGATGTGATCATGAATGGTGATGCCTATGTCACGGGTAAAGATCAGGTTGGGGATAGGGGCGAAGATAAAAGTTTCTTTTCCATCTTCCTCTTTGACAATGCCGGTGATCAGTGTTTTAGCCAGTTCTTCCGCAGGCGTTTCCAGCAATCTTTTCTGTACTTTTAACCCACATTTTTCGATAGCACACACCGAAGGGATCAGCAGGTACTTTACATCTATGTTTTTCAAAATCCTAACCAAAGACTGCTCAATGGTGAGCACACAATCCGAATCGAAGTTATTGTCGTAGGATGCCTGCCGATACTGGGGGTCCCGGGCTTTGCCTTTGATCTTGTCCTGGTCGAGAAAACACAACAGCACTTTCAGGTATTCGCTGTATTCTTCCTGCATTTTTTCCAGATACACGATATCATCGTAGAGGAGCTGGTCTTTGATACGGGGAACGATTTTTCCGATGCCCGCATCCGGACTGTGGATGAGAAGTCGCCTGAGCCTGCCGATTTCTGAGGTGACACGAATATTATGACTCATACAAAATGGTTTAATGTTGTTTTTGAATATAAAATGCTATGCTTTTTAAAGAGACTGTTTTACAAAAATAACAGATTCTGGTGAAAGTAAAGTTCTGAGTTTTGAGTTTATAGTTCTGGGTTCTAAGTTCTGGGTTCTAAGTTCTAGGTTCTAAGTTCTAGGTTCTAAGTTTATAGTTTAGTGTTTTGCGTTCTGCTTTACAATAAAAGTATCCTTCACCCCTTCAAACATTCTCACATTCACTTAAGCTATCCTTCTCTCATTCACGGCTATTTTGCTACCTTTGCGTTCAAATCAACTGACGGATGAATATTTTAGAAACTATAGTAGCCCGTAAAAAAGAGGAGTTGGCTGAAAGAAGAGCACAGACGCCAGTACATATGCTGGAAAAAACAGCTTTGTTTGCTCGTCAGCCCTATTCTCTTTCTCAAGCCTTGTTGGCGGGTTCTCCCGGCATCATTGCCGAATTCAAGAGAAAATCTCCTTCCAAAGGGATGATTAATGCCAAAGCCGATGTGCAGGAAACCACCACAGGCTATGTGCAGGCAGGGGCTGTGGCGCTTTCTGTGCTGACAGACAAGGATTTTTTTGAGGGCAGTGACGAAAACCTGAAGATCGCCCGTGCGCATAACGATTGTCCTATTCTGCGCAAAGATTTTACCATTGACCCCTACCAGATTACGGAAGCCAAAGCCATTGGGGCAGATGCCATTCTGCTGATCGCCGCCATTCTGACATCGGAGCAGGTCTTACAACTAGCGACGCATGCCCATGCCATAGGGTTGGAGGTGTTGCTGGAAGTTCACCATGCCGAAGAACTCAAAAAAACGGCATTGGATGATCGTATTGCCCCTTACATCGACGTAGTAGGCGTTAACAACCGCAACCTGAAAACCTTTGCGGTGGATATAGAAACCTCTGTAGAGTTGGCTGCATTGATGCCGCAAGGCATGGTGAAAATTTCTGAAAGCGGCATCAGTGATCCTGAAAATATTATTCGCCTGCTGCAGCACGGTTATCAGGGATTTTTGATGGGAGAACATTTTATGAAACAGGCTGATCCGGCCAAGGCTTGCGGGGAGTTTATTCAAGCGCTTACAGCAGGGATGAAAAAGAAAATCTCCTGAACGAATTGCCGATTCTTTTTTGTTAGTACAAAAAAACTTTACCCTTGGAAACACTCAAGCTTAAGGTCTGTGGCATTAAGTTCTACTACAATATGAAGAAGGTAGCCCGGCTCCGGCCTCAGTATATGGGCTTTATCTTTCATGAAAAATCGCCCCGCTATATGGCAACCTCACTGTCTCCTGAAGAGGTAAAGTCACTACCCAAAAAAATTAAAAAAGTGGGCGTTTTTGTCAATGCAACGACCAACTACATTCAGCAGGTTGCCAGCGATTATGCGCTGGACATTCTGCAACTGCATGGACAGGAACCTCCTCAACAGTGTGCACAGCTTAAAGAGCAGGGATACCTTATTACAAAAGTATTCAGTATCGGACACGACACTTTTGATTTCAACCAGCTGGAGCCTTATAAGCCTTTAGTAGACTATTTTCTTTTTGATACCCAGGGTCAACAGCTCGGTGGGAACGGTGTGGCTTTCGACTGGAGTAAGCTCAGGCAGTATGATAATGAAATCCCTTTCTTTCTGAGTGGCGGGATAAGTCTGGACAATATAGAGCAGTTGAAGGCTCTGAAACATCTCAACCTGCATGCGGTGGATGTGAACAGCCGGTTTGAAATTGAACCCGGACTTAAAGATATTGATCAATTAAAACTGCTCATCCAAAAGCTCTCATAGATTCCCTTTTAACTCAACCATTGATTTTGTAATTTTCAAGCTTCAAATTCTAATTCACACTTATGGCAGCGGTCAAGGAACTTAAAAAGACATCCTATCAGGTAAATGAAAATGGCTACTACGGCAAGTTTGGAGGTGCCTATATTCCGGAGATGCTTTATCCGAATATAGAAGAACTGCGGGAAAACTACCTGCAGATCATGCAGGATCCTTCCTTTCAGGCAGCCTTTCATCAGTTGCTGAAAGACTATGTGGGGCGTCCTACACCATTGTATTTTGCCAACCGCCTGTCGGAAAAATTCGGTGCGAAGATTTACCTGAAAAGAGAAGATCTCTGCCATACAGGTGCTCATAAAGTGAATAATACTATCGGTCAGATTCTGCTGGCCCGGCAGCTCAACAAGAAGTTTATCATTGCCGAAACAGGGGCAGGCCAACATGGGGTAGCCACGGCTACCGTCTGTGCCCTGATGGGGATGGAGTGCAAAGTATTTATGGGTGCTTTGGATATGGAACGTCAGAAACCCAATGTAGAGCGTATGCGTATTCTGGGGGCAGAAGTGATTCCAGCTGTCAGTGGCAACCAGACATTGAAAGATGCCACCAATGAAGCCATGCGCTACTGGATCAACTATCCGGTAGACAGCCACTATATCATTGGCTCGGTGGTAGGGCCCCACCCTTACCCGGATATGGTCGCCCGGTTTCAGTCGGTGGTGAGTGCGGAAATCAGGCAACAACTCCTGGAACAGACAGGTACTGAGCAACCCGATTATGTCATTGCCTGCGTAGGAGGGGGTAGCAATGCGGCGGGTGCTTATTATCATTTTCTGGATGAACCGGACGTGAAGCTGATTGCCGCAGAAGCGGCTGGCCATGGTATCACTTCCGGTGAGTCGGCGGCTACTACCGCCTTGGGACGTATCGGTATTTTACATGGCAGCAAAACCCTGCTGATGCAGACCGATGATGGGCAGGTGGTAGAACCTTACTCCATTTCTGCCGGTCTGGATTATCCGGGGATCGGTCCGCTGCATGCGCACCTGTATGACACAGGTCGCGCTACTTTTTATAGTATCACGGATGATGAAGCCATGGATGCCGGTATTTTGCTGAGCCGTCTGGAAGGTATCATTCCTGCTATCGAGTCGGCTCATGCCTTGGGTGCACTCCATTACATGGACTTAAAACCCGAAGACGTGGTAGTGATCAGCTTGTCGGGCCGTGGAGATAAAGATTTAGAGACTTATATTAAGTGGGGAAAATACTGATCGTGGAAGGCTACCGATGATCGGAGCGATCAATCTTTACTGTTACCCATTCAAATTATTGTATACATGTCTGTTACGAAACTATCCAACCGCATAGATCAGATTTTTCAGGAGAAAAAGAATAACATTCTTTCCATTTATTATACAGCCGGTTTTCCCAGACGCGACGATACCGTTCACATCGCAGAGTATCTGGAAAATGCAGGCGTCGACCTGATAGAAATTGGTATGCCTTTTTCCGATCCCCTGGCCGATGGGCCTACCATACAGCATAGTGGCCAAAAGGCACTGCAACAGGGAATGACACTCAAGCTGCTTTTTGAGCAGCTAGCGCATGTTCGTCAGACGGTTAATATTCCTGTGATTCTGATGGGCTATATGAATCCCGTGTTGCAGTTTGGGGTGGAAAACTTTTGCCGGCACTGCCAGCAGGTGGGTATAGATGCTCTGATTCTACCCGACCTGCCGATGCAGGAATATCTAAAGGAATATAAAGATATATTTGAGGCTTATGGATTGTACAATATTTTTATGATCACGCCCCAAACTTCAGAGGCCCGTATCCGCCTGATTGACGAGCATTCGCATGGGTTTATTTATATGGTTTCTTCCGCCAGCATTACGGGTGCCAAAAGTGAGATCAGACCGGAGCAGGTAGCTTATTTCGAACGGGTTCGGAAAATGCAGTTAAAAAATCCGACGCTCATTGGTTTTGGTATTTCCAATCATGATACTTTTTCCACAGCTTGCACCTATGCCAATGGAGCCCTTATCGGTAGTGCTTTTATCAAAGTGCTGGAGCAGAGCAAAGATCTGGAGAAAGACATTCAGCAGTACATCACCGCTGTCAGAGGACGGTAAGGTAGCAAAGCATAAAAGGTTCGTATATTCGGAGCTATCCTATTGGGCTTTCGCTGCTTTAGATAATTTTTGAATAGCCTTTGCCGGCTTGCATTGCCTTGTACGCGATAAGGTCTTACTACACTTCTGTATTGATCAATATTGTTTCTTTCATAATGGGTTTGATTAACAGGATTGTTATGCCCTTATTGTGTGAAGCTAAAGTGATAAAGGTTTAAAGGTAGAGTTTGTCATTACCAGGTTGGACGGATAAATGCTATATCTCTTTTAAGAGAAGTTTAATTTATAAGGAATGCTATGCTTAAATTATTGTTAGGAACAATCCTGTTATTTCAATGTCATATTTTTCTTGCTCAGGAAAAACAGCTGCCTTTTACCCTTGAAGGAAATATCAATGCAGATACTGGGGTAGTAGCATTGCATCTTTTTTATGACCAGGATTATTACCCGGCAGGCGTTGAGAAGCTGGTTGCTGAAGTGAAAAATAATCATTTTTCCTTCAACGGCTACATTCCCTATCCACAGGGATTCACTTTAAGCTACGGAGAGCATTATATCTCTCGTCTTTTTGTCATTGAACCTGGTCACCAGTCTGTCACTGTGGATATTAATGTCAGCAGAGAAGTTCCTGTAATAGATAATCAATCTATGAGTGAGTATACAGGTGAGTATGCCGCTGCTTTTGAGCGTGTAAACAGCAAAAGAAAACTTTACAATGCAAAAAGAGATAGCTTAAAGCAGTTTTATCAAAACAAAATACCTGACAGTATTCAGCTTGTTCTGGAACAGGAAATCAAAGACATATATGTAGAAAGTGATAGTAATTTGCTGCACTATGTTTCCGTTCATCCTAATTCTTATATAGCCTTTTGGAAATTTATAGAGCTCTTCAGCTTTGATGGCCATAATCAAATTTTTGATGCCATTCTAGCTCGTTTTTCTGATTCACTTAAAAATACTTTTGCAGGCAAAGTACTCACAGAAAAATTAGCCACTTCAGGTATGCTTGCTATGGGTAAGCCATTTCCCTCCTTTACTGTTATAGATGTAAAAAATAATCCCATAAATGAAAATCTTTTTTCAGAAAACAAATACACCTTTGTTGATTTCTGGTATAGCAACTGTGCTCCCTGCATAGTCCAATTTCCCCATTTAAAAGATACTTATGAACAATATAAAGACAAAGGCTTTGAGATTGTAGGTATATCTACTGACAGAGAAAAGTATAAACAAAATTGGCAAAAGGCTATTGAGAAATATCAGCTTCCTTGGCCTCAATATTGGGACAGAAATGGGAAGGAGTCTTCTAAGCTTTCTATCAATAAATTTCCTACTAACTACCTTTTAGACAGTGAAGGAAAGATTATAAAAAAAGATCTGCGGCCAGTTGAATTAGACCAGTTTTTACAAGAGAATATCTGATGAATCAATAAAAGTTAGCGATAGTCAACATTACATCCTATCTAGCCAACGGTCAACTCTAAATTACCTCTTCACCAAACCATTGGTAAGCAAGGCACAAATCGCTATCTTAGGGGAACTACACGATACAATATATACACCTATGGCTGCCATCTCCGAAATAGCACCTGATATTTACAGAATTTCTGTATTCGTGCCCGAATTCAATCTGCAATTCAACCACTTTCTGATCAAAGATGAGGAACCCATGCTCTTTCATGCAGGCATGCGTATGATGTTTCCCGTTCTGAAAGAGGCAGTGGGCAAGCTTATTCCACCCTCTCAAATCAGGTGGATTGGGTTTAGCCATTTCGAAATGGACGAATGTGGTGCCCTCAACGAATGGCTGCAGATAGCACCACAGGCGCAGGCCGTTTGCAGTGAGGCAGCCGCCATGGTGAACATAGAAGACTTTGCCATCAGACCTGCCGTTGGGTTACCGCATGAAGGCGTTCTGAAGACCGGGCAGCATGCCTACCGCTTCATCAAAACCCCGCACCTCCCTCATGGTTGGGATGCAGGCGTGATGTTCGAAGAAACCACGAAAACTTTGCTCTGTTCGGATTTATTTCATCAGAATGGAAATGTAGTCAGCATCACTGATAAGGATATTTTAGGAGCTCACAGAGAGGCAATGCTGGAAGATCAAAAGGGCCCTTTAATGGACTACGCACCTTACACGCTCAAAACGCCAAAGATATTAGCCAATTTGGCCAATCTTCAACCTAAAACCCTGGCCACCATGCATGGTTCTTCTTACAATGGAGATTGCCGTCAGGCATTGCTGGATCTGAATGAGGTGATGAAAGAAATTTTTGGAAAGGAAGAAACCAGTTTATGGAAATAACCATTGCCCCAGCTAAGTCATTCGTTAGAGAGAATATTATTTTGATGAGCCTGGCCGGCTTCCTTTTCTTTTTGCATCTCTTTGCCAATGCCTTTACCTCCTATGGTTATTTTCGGGATGAGCTCTATTATCTGGCTTGTAGCCAACATTTGGCCTGGGGGTATGTAGACCATCCACCTTTATCCGTTTTTATTTTAGCACTGGTCCGCACGGTTCTTGGCGATTCTTTGTTTGTCATCCGGCTGGTACCTGCTTTGGCACTGGCCGGTACGGTTGTTTTTACCGGTCTGATGGTTCGTCAGCTGAGAGGAGGAACTCTGGCTACCCTACTAGCCTGTCTGGCGGTGATGATGGCTCCTATTTTTCTGGCCATGGGTACTTTTTATTCTATGAACAGCCTGGACATCCTGCTGTGGTCTGTGGCTGCCTACCAGCTGCTGCGCCTGTTGGAAAATCCAACACCGAAGCGTTGGATCATCCTGGGCGTGATCATGGGACTGGGTTTGCTCAATAAAATTGGCTTTTTATGGTTTGGTGCCGGATTACTGGTCGGGCTATTGGCGACGCCATTAAGAAAACAATGGTACACGCCCTGGCCCTATGTAGCCGGTGGCATTGCTTTTCTTCTATTTCTGCCATTTGTTTTCTGGAACGCACAGCATGAATGGGCACACCTGGAGTTTATGCAAAATGCGGTCACCTATAAATACAGTGGTGTCAGCCGGAGCGACTTTCTGATGGGACAGTTGCTCTTGCCAAATCCCGGAGCCCTTCCGCTCTGGCTGGGCGGACTATACTTTTACTTTTTGACGGCTACCGGCAAGCCGTACCGTATTCTGGGCCTTATCTTTCTCACAACTTTGACCATACTTTTAATCAATGGGCATAGTAAGCCGGAGTATCTGGCACCGGCCTATTCCCTGCTTTTTGCCGGTGGCGGTGTTTTATTCGAGCAGATAATAGTGGCAAAACGATGGCGATGGCTCTTTTATACCATGGTCATATCCCTGTCGTTGGTGATAGGGCTGTTGCCTATGGCACTACCCCTGTTGCCGGTACAAACTTATATTCGTTATGCAGCTATCGTAGGATTTGGTCCTGCCAATACAGAGGGGAAAGAGATGGCAGAGCTACCTCAGTTTTATGCCGATATGTTCGGCTGGGAAAGCATGGCGGAAAATGTGTCAAAAGTCTACCTGGCGTTGCCCGGGGAAGAACGTCGGCATACCCGGGTCTATGCCCAGAATTATGGAGAAGCAGGTGCCTTAGAACATTTTAGCCAACAATATCCCCTGCCACCTGTCATTTCCGGTCACAATAATTACTGGATCTGGGGCTATGGTGATCCGGACATACAAACAGTAATCATTATAGGGGGCGAGCGAGAAGATCATCTGAAGACTTTCGCACAGGTAGAACAGGTAGCGGTGCATCAGGCGGAGTATGCCATGCCCTATGAAAATAATCTGCCAATCTTTGTCTGCAGAACCTTAAAACGACCCATAGAGGAGGCCTGGAAAGACTCGAAGAAATTTATTTAAGCCAAAGTATCCGAATGCGTAATCACACAAGTCAGCCGAAAGAAGAAGGAAAAGAGCGTGCTGGGTATATCGTAGAAACTCATGCAGTTAACTTTGCCTATACAACTCGCCAACTACCGGCAGTGCAACAACTTTCCTTACAAATTCCGAAGGGTGTCACTTTCGGGCTGCTGGGACAAAATGGTGCAGGAAAATCTACAGTTTTGAAGCTGATTACCGGACTTTTACCACCGGATACAGGCAGTGTAGAGCTGTTTGGTCAAAGGTTACCGGCGCATCATCGGCAAGTTTGCTCCCGGATGGGTATTTTGATTGAAGAGCCTCCTTTGTACCCCCATTTGTCGGGATGGGAAAACCTGAAAATAAGTTGCTTATACCGGCATCTTTCTTTTCAAAGGATAGAGGAGGTGCTGGCTATCGTGCAGATGGAGGAAATGGCGCTTAAAAAGGTGAGTCACTATTCTACCGGGATGAAACAAAGATTGGGCGTAGCCTTGGCACTCTTGCCCGATCCGGACCTGCTCATTCTGGACGAACCGACCAATGGAATGGATCCCCAGGGTATCATTGATATGCGTAACCTGATACAACGTCTCCAGCAGCAAACCGGAAAAACCACTATACTCTCCAGCCATCTGCTTCATGAAGTGGAACTTGTTTGCGACTATGTAGGTATCATCCAACAAGGTCGCCTGCTTTACCAAGGTTCGGTTTCTGACTTAAAACAGCAATACGCAAGCCATCAGGAAATATTTCTGGATATCAGCGACAACCTTAAAGCCTATCAGATTCTCCTGGCGCATGGTTTCGACATGAATCAGGCTAGCCCGTTGGTTTCATTTTTTGTACCGCACATGTCTGCCATTACCCAGGCCATTGATGTACTTCGGGAAGCACAACTGGAGATTTATCAGATCGGTCCTAAGGAAGCCTCACTAGAGGATTTGTATCTGCACCTGACTGAAAAAGCACATGCATTCATTTCGTAGAAGCTTAGAGGCGGAGATCCTGAAAGGCCGGAATTCCTTTGCCTTTTGGCTAGCATGGATTGGAACCACCTGTATCCTGCTGGCTTTCTTTCTCATTCTTTGGGCCAGTCCGGAAAAAGGCATGTCTGCGGCAGGTAATCCCTGGAAGCACCTGGTTGATTTTTACTACGCTGGTACCGACTTTATGTTGCTGCCTCTCTTTGTGATCATCATTGCCAGTCTGGTGACCCACCTGGAACATAGGGGAAATATGTGGAAGCATTTGTATGTGTTGGGAGTGTCCCGCTGGCATTTATACACTTCAAAACTGGTATTCATCATCCTGCTCTTTGCCTGTGCGCATGCCTACTTTATAACAGGTATGCTGCTGTCGGGTGTGGTGCTGGGTATCTTACAGCCTTCCCGGGGGTTGTTAAGCCATCTTCCGGACATGGGGCAAGTGTTTTCGCTGGCTTTCAAAACTATTCTTTCGGTGCTGGGGCTACTGGCCATTCAGTATTGGATCAGTATGCGGTTCAAGAGCTTCATTGTACCGCTGGGAACCGGGGTGATTGGCTTTGTCATGGCTACCATCCTGATAGAAAGTGAGCCCGTTGTTCAGTGGATTCCGTATGCTTACCCACTACTATATACTCAGGTGTATCGGGGACAATACGCTGTAGCTCATTGGGGTATCCTCAGTGAAATAGAGCTTTATAGTCTGTTGTATTTTGCGCTTTTTACCGTTTCAGGCTATTGGCATACCCGGCAAATGGATGTTCGATAAGCCCTGTTGGCCGCTACTATTTTTATTCGGTATTGAAAAAAGTTACTGCTTTATTTTCGTAGAAAACCATAAACATTGTCTGTAGCTGCAGGTTACACTGTAAGTGTTTTTTCGAAAGTAGAATCAAAAATCTAATCATATTTGCTATGCATGATCAACCTTCCAACCCGGATGCTGCCATCAAACTGAAAGAGAAAATAGAAAAAGTGAAGGTGGCTATGTTAACGACCGAAGAAGAAGACGGACATTTACGGTCGCGCCCTATGTATACCACAGAAGCGGAATCTACGGGTATTCTTTGGTTCTTCACCAGTGATCATACGGATAAAGCCAGTGCCATTGCCCACGACAGTAGGGTCAATCTGGCCTATGCTGACCCTGGCGCTGATACGTATATCTCGGTTTCCGGTAAAGCGGAAATTGTGAAGGACAAGGCAAAGATGCACGATTTGTGGAATCCTTCCCTGAAAGCCTGGTTTCCCGATGGTTTAGATACGCCGGACGTTGCCTTGCTAAAAATAACCGTCGACAAGGCAGAATACTGGGATGTAGCTTCCAGCAAGATGGTTCAGCTATATGGTTTTGTTAAAGCTACTCTCACAGGAAAGTCAGCCAGAGATGCGGGCCATCATGAGAAACTGGACATCAGATAATCGCCCTTTGATGAGCACTGATGGCCAATCTGGCAGTCAGTTTTTATCAAAACAGCCGTATCAGACAGATGGAAATATAGGGTATTTCCTATATTCATCTATTGCCTGCCCTTTGTAAAGCAACGCTCTGTATAAAGAAAATTTTTCTCACCTGGTATTGTTTCGGCACTGCCTGGAATGAATTTTACCGCGGATACCAGACATCAGGCGGATTTATGAAATTTATCCAAGTTAAAATGGTATTATACAATCTAGCTAATAATAATTATCTTTTTTTACCACATAATAAGTTGTAATTATCAGAAAATGAGATGATTTTCGTTAAGGAAGGAAAACTTATTTTGGCATAAACCGAACGTACAATTCCAAAGTAGTGTTTTTCATAAACGTTAAACATTATTACCTTTGTAGCCTTTATGGCTGTTGCACGGATTTTGCCATACCATTTGTAATAACTTAGTGATGATGAAAACTATCAACTTTCGTACTGTCCTAGTGGGAATTCTCTGCTGCTTTTCTTTGAGCCTTGCTGCTCAAAACGCTGCAACCACTCAAACACCAGCACAAGCACAAGCACCAGAGGAAGAAGTCGCCAACACCTTGACAGAGCAGTTTGTACTGCTGAAAAAAAAATCCAATCGTTGGCAAGAATACAGAGTTGTGAAAGAAACGAATCTGAATCAGTTTTGGGTGAACATCCAGGATTCTATTGCCAATTTCCAACAACAGCTCAATGAAACACAAGCCAAAGTTGTCGACCAAAATCAGCAGATTCAGAAACTGAATGAAACAATCACAGACAAGGACGAGTCTATCCAGGCCAGTGAACATGCCAGCACGCACATCAATGTGCTGGGTATCGATATTATGAAAGAGAGCTTTCTTACTTTCTTTTGGATTTCAGTTTCTGTACTAGCGTTGTTGTTGGCCTTTGCCATTTACCAGTTTAAAAGAAGCAATAGGGTTACAGCCAAAACGCGATACGATTTTCGTTCCTTACAGCATGAGCTGGAAGAATTCAGAAAGACGGCTCTGGAAAGGGAGAGAAAGTTGAGAAGAGAGCTGCAAACCGAAAGGAATATGGTGGAAGAACTGAAAGCGATGACCGGCCAGAAAGATAAATCCAGATTTTATTAACAGATTAATTTTCTATTAGAGAAGAAGCCGTCTCAACAGTAAAAATTGAGGCGGTTTTTTGTTTCTCAAAAAGAAAATCTCGCTTTGAATTCTTCAAGTTCCTGAAGTAGCGAGGCTTCCCTTTCCCTGGTCACAAACTGATCCAGTTTCAGTTGCGTATCTACCGTAATTTCTCTCAGAGTGATATGCTGATTCACAAAAATAAATTCCAGGTCGGGATAAATGGTTTTGAGCACATCCACGATATCCAACACCTGTAAATTTTTCTCTACCAGATTGTAAGTGTCTGAAGGTAGTTCTGCTTCCAGCAACTGGGCCAGCACCTCTGCCACAGTCCTGATATGGACAAACGCTCTCCGCTGCTTGCCATTTCCGTGGATAGAGATACGGCGGTTGAAATTGGCTTCAAACATAAACCGGTTGATCACTGCATCAAACCGCATGCTTCGGTTGTAGCCATACACATTACCACAACGAATTACATAGGTTTTCTTTTTCGGGAATAATCGCCGCACATGTTCTTCACCTCTCAGCTTTGAGAAGCCGTAGATTGTCTGAGGATTGGGCAAACTGTTGTCATCGGCATGGGCTGCTCCATAAATGGATGTGCTGCTGGTAAATATGACTCTTTGTATATGGTCCATCTCTTCGATAGCATAGACCAGTTCGGCGGTTCCCCAGTTGTTGGTTTGTTCAAAGAAATGACCGTCGGTAGTCATAAAGGGCGTGATCACTTTGGCAGCCAGATGATAAACCACTTCCACTCCTTCCAGGTACTTTCTCAATTTTCGTGTATCTAAAAGGTCACCGTTCACAAAAGTGAGCTTTACCTTTAAATTGGCTGCGCGGTCATAGACATTGTGACCTAAAAAGAAATTGTAGTTGTGCCGGCTCAGATTATCGTAAACAATAACTTCGTCTGTATGGGGGTTCTGTAATAAGCGGGTTACCAACTCCGTACCGATGTATCCGGCACCTCCCGTCACTAATACTTTCATGGATTGTTAAACATTAATGCGATAAGAAGAAAATAGTCTGGCCTCGGCTACGACCCTCTCCTCAGACATAAGAACGTTGGCAGGGGCTGCTTACTTACTGATGGATGAGATCGGTGTGCAAGCCGCATTCCGTCTTATTCATTCCGTACCAACGGGCTTCTCGCTCCTGCATCTCAGGATCAAATCTTTTGGTACAAGGCTCACATCCAATACTGACATACCCCTGGGACTCTAAAGGGTGGCGGGGCAGGTCATGTTCTCGCAGATAAGCATACACCATTCTGGCAGACCAATCTAGCATAGGGTGAAAGCGCAGCACACCGTGGGGTGCCGGTTGCTCTACCTTCATGGCAAAACGGGCAGCACTTTGGTCGGCCCGCACGCCGTTAATCCAGATGTCATACTCCTGCAATACCAGTTCCATCGGTTGGGTTTTGTTGAGGTAACAGCAGAAGTCAGGGTCGGAGGTAAATAACAGATTACCCTCTGCATCCCGCTGGTGATTTTTAGGGACAAGGGGATTTAAGGGTTTGACTCGCAAACCAAAACGATCGGCTACCTCCTCTACAAATGTTAAGGTTTCCGGAAAATGATACCCAGTGTTGATGAAGTACACAGGGATGGTACGATCAATTCGACTGATAAGGTGGAGTAATACCAGGCTATGCGATTGGAAGGAGGAGGTCGTAAAGAGTTTTTTTCCAGCCTCCTGATACTCCCTTATCTTTTGCTGTATTTCTATGAAGTTCAAGGCTATGTAGTTTTCGGTAGTAACGAACGTGAGAGAATCAAGTTGCAATTTAAGAGAATACTTTTAGCAGTAAGTGGTATGCTGCTGTTTATTTTCTTGTTTCACGTAACGCTGACAGGGTGTTATCCCAAACGGACCTGTAAATTTGGCTGGAATTTCTCAATCGTAAATTTAAAGGTGCTGCCCTTTTTAGGAACGCTTTCTACCCATATTTTTCCGCCACTGATCTCAATAAACTCTTTACAGAGTATGAGCCCCAGTCCATTTCCGATTTCATTGGCAGTGCCTCTCACACTGTTTTGTGTATGGAGATGAAACAATTTTTCCTGCTGTTCCTGGTTCATACCAATACCCGTGTCCGAAACACAAATTACTAATTCATGATGGTACTCGTATACAGAGACCTTTACTTCACCGCCAGCGTAGGTGAATTTAATAGCATTGGCTAAAAGATTTCTCAATACCAGTTTCAGCATATCAGGGTCTGCAAAGATCTTGGTGTCCCGTGGAATTTGGTTGTACAGCACAATCCCCTTCTTTATGGCTACGGTTCTGAAAAGTCTCAGATTCTCCTCTACCAATGGGAACAGGTTCACATTTCCTTTCTTTAACTCAATGCCCTGCATCTGGGATTTAATCCAGGTAAGCAGGTTGTCCATCAGGCTAATGAGATTATTGACCTGGTCGTCAATGTCTTTGGAGAGTCCTACAAATTCTTCCGGTGATAAGGCACCCGCATCTAATAATTCCAGTAACCCTTTTAAAGAGCTTAATGGACTTCTCAGATCGTGAGAAATAACGGACAAAAGTTTACTTTTAATAGCATCGTTTTGTTCTAACTCCAGTTTTTGGCGTTCGATGCTTTCTGTTCTTAGTTGTACCATATGGGCAAGTCTCTTGTTGTTAATTTTTAGTCTTCTGCTTCGGTTGTAATTAACCCCTGCCAGGATGAGCAGCAGGGCTAGTACGATTAGAATAATAAAACCGGTAATTTGAAGTGGTCTCAGCTGTACATTATCAGCCAGTTTTGGTTGCGGAGCAACCGCCTGTAGCAGTATGTCACCTCTTTTGTCCGGGACAGATCTTGCAGCATAAATTATTTCATTTTTTGTAAAATCTAAGCCACGTGTGATTCCTGACCAAATCGCAAGATTATGGGCATACTGTGTAGCAGGATAAATAGGGGTTTGTCGTCCGGCGTGAAGGGATATCCTAACAATCTTCTGATTATCAAGAGGTAAGCTGCTGTTTTCAATAATCCTGTGAGTAGAGTGGCAGGGAAGGGAAAATTCATCTTTTAAGCTGTCTCCTATGGTAAAGTGAGGAAGAATCCCTAACAGAGATATAGACAAATGTAGAAGGCATTTACTATGGCGCTGAAGTCTGGCGCTAAATTCTGGATTAATCGTTTTACGATAGAGATTCACTAATGTAAGATGATTTTAAACATTGCCTTTTCACTCCGCTGAATTATGGTACACTAATACTAATGAGGCCAATTTTTTCCAGTTTTATAAATATACTCAGGATTAGTAATTTTGAATTTTCAATAGGTAACCCTTGTGGTTTTAGAATGTAATATTTTAGTAGTTTTTGCAAGGTATTGAGGCACAACCTCTTGCATTATTTATAATTCTTTCACCTTTTTTTTGAACAAAATAAATTTCTCTCCCCGATAAGAAAGCCTATATAAAAAGATAAGGCATCTTTATGTTTGCTTACTTACTAGTAAGTAAATATATTTGCCTTTCTAAAGAAAATGGCCTCACGTTCAGATACCAAAACAAGAATTCTAGATATAGCCGAAGGTTTAATGCAGCGGCTGGGTTACAATGCTTTCAGCTACCAGCATATTTCTTCTCAACTTGGTATTAAAAATGCAGCGATTCATTATTATTTTCCGTCCAAAGAGCATCTGGGAGCTGATATTATCAGAAGAAACCGAGAAAGATTTCATGCGCTTGTCAACAGATGGCAGACAGGGGTAGATTGCTGGGCACAGCTTGATGGGTTTATTGAAGTATATCAAACAAACCTGCATGAGGATAACAAGGTATGCCTGATTGCTATTGCTGCCAGCGCTTATTATACACTGCCCGCCTCTGTCAAAAAGGAAGCATTGGCTTTGGCCAGCGAAATCTTAACTTGGCTGACAAAACTACTGGAAACAGGACGGATATCCGGCGACTTTCATTTTGAAGGGCCTGCACACTACAAAGCTGCTGCTACAGCCAGTAGTTTGACCGGGGCTCTACAACTCGCCAGAATCTGCGGTAATGAACATTTTTATCATATAATAGCGCAGATCAAAACAGATTTGAAAACATCAATTTAACATATACCAAATAAAATGCAACTAAAAAGAGTAGTCGTAACAGGTATGGGCGCCCTGACACCCATAGGAAATAATGTAGAAGAATACCGCCAGGCCTTACTGGAAGGGGTAAGTGGTGCGGCTCCCATTACCAAATTTGATACAACCCTGTTCAAAACCAAATTTGCCTGTGAAGTAAAAGGCTATGATCCTCTCAACTTTATGGATAAAAAAGAGGCACGCAAGATGGATACCTTCTGTCAGTATGCCCTTACCACCACAGAAGAAGCGGTTCGCGATGCTCAGGTGGACTTTGAAAAAATAAATACCAACAAGGTGGGCGTCATTTGGTCATCCGGTATCGGGGGTATCTGGTCTTTTCAGGATGAAATAATTAACTATGCGGAGACAGGTAAAAACCCCAGGTTTAATCCTTTCTTTATCACCAAAATACTGGCCGATATGAGTGCGGGTCTTATTTCTATCAAATACGGACTCAGAGGGGTCAATTTCATTACGGTATCTGCCTGTGCTTCTTCTACCAATGCTATCATTGATGCCTACAACTATATCCGCCTGGGTAAAGCCAATATGATCATTACAGGTGGATCGGAAGCTTCTGTCACAGAAGCCAGTGTGGGTGGTTTCAACGCTATGAAAGCACTTTCCACCAGAAATGAAGATCCGCAAACAGCCTCACGTCCTTTCGACCAGGAACGGGATGGATTTGTATTAGGAGAAGGGTCGGCTACTCTCATCTTGGAAGAACTCGAGCATGCCCGAAAAAGAGGGGCTAAGATATATGCAGAGGTAGTCGGTGGAGGGAATGCTGCTGATGCTTATCATATGACAGCTACGCATCCGGAAGGTTTGGGGGCTTATCTGGCTATGCAAGATGCATTGGAAGATGCTGGCTTGTCTCCCGACGCAGTAGATTATATCAATGCCCATGCCACCTCTACACCCCTTGGCGATGTGAGTGAGATGCACGCGATCGCAAAGTTGTTTGGAGAAAGTTTAAGCAAAATCAGTGTGAGTGCCACCAAATCCATGACAGGCCATTTGTTAGGGGCTGCGGGCGCCATTGAAGCCGTAGCCAGTATTCTGGCCATTCAACATGGCATGATACCGCCCACCATCAACACCCGGCAGGTAGATGAAGCCATTCCTGCTAAACTGGATCTGACCATAGGAAGGGCTGTTGAGAAAGAAGTTAACGTGGCCATGAGCAATACTTTTGGTTTTGGTGGACACAATGCTATCGCTATTTTTAGTAAACTCAGAGATTAAATAGTTAATGGCAGCAGAAAGAGCATGGTCAGAAGAAGATTCCCGGACTTTTATCCAATATGCAGATTATTTTGTGCCGGAAAGAAAACAGCAAATGCAAATCATCTGCCAGCTCTTATCCTCTGCCCCAACACTGCATCAGGTAGTAGACCTGGGCTGTGGAGAAGGTGTATTGTGTGAAGCGATCCTGCAGCAGTTTCCTGCTTGCCAGGTCACTGGTTTTGAGGGTTCGCAGGAAATGTTACAACAGGCAAACAAGCGATTGGCTTCCTGGCCTGATCGCTTCCACTTGCAACCTTTCCGTTTGTCTCATACATCATGGCGGCATTTTGATGAGCCTGTCCATGCCTTTGTTTCATCCCTGGTCATTCATCATCTGAATGCGGATGAGAAAAAACAATTGTATCAGGATCTGTACCGGCTGTTGGCCAAAGAAGGCATACTGGTGGTAGCAGATATCATTCGCCCAACGACTGCCGTTGGGTTTCAGGTGGCTGCAAAAGCCTGGGATACTTACCTGGAGCAAGAAGCTCCTTCGGAAGCTTGCCATTATTTTCATGAGCAGGGCTGGAATTATTTCCAATACCCCCATGATCCTGTAGATCAACCTTCCGCCTTATACGAACAGCTCAATTGGCTTACACAAATTGGCTTTCAGCATGTGGATGTTTTTTGGCTGCAGGCAGGCCATGCTATCTTTGCCGGATGGAAAAAGTAAATTTTGTCTCAGGTAAGCGTACACTGGCTAGGACTTTCCCCTGAAATGTTCTTAGTTTACAATGTAAATACTGAGAGAGCCTATGCAACCATTGGTAGATTCTTTGAAAGAACTGTTTGCTTACAATCAACATGTCAATCAGACTTTGATTCATTTCTTTCAGCAGCATAGTTTCTCGGCAGAGAAAGCCATCCGCCTTTTCAGCCATATTTTGAATGCACATCATGTGTGGCTTTCAAGAATTGCAAACCAACAGACGCTGTACACCGTATGGCAGGTACATCCTCCCTCCGAGTTTGAGAAATTGGATCGTGCGAATCATACCCAAACGCAGCCACTGATTACTGCTTCTACCGATTTTTCCCGTATCATTTCCTATCAGACCTTTGAAGGTACGCCCTTTCAGAATCGCCTGAGTGATATTTTATTGCATGTGGTAAATCATTCTACCTATCACCGCGGACAAATCGCCAGTATCATCAGAGAACATGGCTACGATCCTCCCGTGACCGATTACATATTTTACCAACGAGATAAGACATGAGAATTTTCTTTTCCGAGTACAATACAGATTATACGTCTTACACTTTTTCTTATGCTGTTTACTGTGTCAAGGAGCAACAGGAAGAACTTCCGGCTATTTATGATAAAGGTTTTCTGCCCTATACAGGAGACCTATCTTTGCCAGAGGATATTTTTTATATGGCCAGAAGCTTAAGAGTAAACCTGGCAGCCTTTAGCAGTACTTCCGAAAACCGGCGGGTGGATCGTAAAATCCAGCCCCTCCAGATTCAGATGTATCTGCAGCCTAAAAAGGATTTTCACTGGCAGGATGAGGTTTTCCAGCAGTTTTGTGCTGCCTATGCAGAAGAAAGATTTTCTGGCGGCAGCATGGACCATGACCGGCTGCAATATGTGCTGAGCCGGGAAACCCTTACCCATATTTTTACTTTTCAATCGGAAGCAAAAACCTATGGTTATGTGTTTGCAGTGGTGCAGGGAAACATGCTGCACTACTGGTTCTCCTTTTATGATACTGCCTTCATGCGATCACATTCCCTCGGTAAATGGATGATGTGGAAAGTGATCGACTGGGCAAAGCAGCAGAACCTTTCCTTCGTTTATATCGGTACTTGCTATAAGGAAAAGTCTCTTTACAAAGTACGTGACCACAAAGGCGCCGAATTTTATGATGGTAGCCAGTGGAACAATGATATAAACCGGTTAAAGAAACTATGTAGTATGGATGAAGTGAAAAAGGAGAAAGATTTATTTAAAAGGAGAAAGGAAGGTTTTTGGAGTGATCAGGAATCCTGATCAAGCTCCAAATATTTTACTTAAGATGTTCTTCTTATAAGGTCTGGCTGAAAATCCGGCAAGGTTGACAATATCAACAACGTCTCTTTGTTCAAGCTTTTCGCTGCCTATCACTGTCAGTACCTTATCTTCATCACCAGTATCTACACTCCAATGCAAAATATCTTGTGCATTGTCAAGATAAGAGGATACTTTGTCAATACATCCTCCACAATTAATATTAGTTTTAAACTTATAGGTTCTCATATATTTTCCTTAAAGCTGATTCGCAATAATATAAATTTCTTTTCAAGAAAGTAAGTTCCTTATTTAAAAGTTATGTGAACGTAATGTATACAAACTTTATTCGTTCCTAAATGGGTTTATATTTGCAAAATGAAACGGATTATTAGTTGGGCCATCAGACGTATTCCCCGCCAGTATTTACAGTTATTCAGCGGTCCTGCCCGCAACATAGCAGCTCTTTTTTATCGGGGAAATCAGGTCTATTGTCCGGTAGACGACAGGACCTATCGCAAATTTCTTCCCTACGGACGAATTCATCCCCGCGCCAATGCGCTTTGTCCGGGTTCCCTGACCCTGGAACGCCACCGTCTGATGTGGCTTTATCTGAAAGAAAAAACAAACTTTTTTACCAAGGAACATAGGGTATTACACGTAGCTCCTGAAATATGTTTCATTCCTCTTTTCGAGAAAATGAAAAACCTTGATTATACCACCGCTGATCTGGATTCTCCCTGGGCAAAGATCAAAATGGATTTACATCACATACCTTTTGCCGATCACACTTTTGACGTAATCTTCTGCAACCATGTGATGGAGCATGTAGAAGATGATATTCAGTGTATGCGTGAACTGTATCGTGTGCTGAAACCTGGTGGATGGGCTATCATCCAGTCACCCGTCTATGCGATAGCACAAACGTATGAAAATCCTCTGCTCACCCATCCGGTAGAGCGGGAAATAGCTTTTGGTCAACGCGACCATGTACGCAAATATGGCAAGGATTACGGAAAACGTCTTCAAAGCGCTGGCTTTACCGTTAAGGAAGATGATTATGTCAAGCATTTTACGCCCCAACAAATCCGCTGGTATGCATTGATGGAGGATGAAATTATCTACTTTTGTGAGAAAAAGTAACGGAAGCAGCGAATCTTGGCCTACATGAAATATTCTATTATCATTCCCGTCTACAACCGGCCCCAGGAAATACAGGAATTGTTGGAAAGCCTGACCCACCAAACCTATCAGGCTTTTGAGGTATGGGTAGTAGAAGACGGATCGCAAAGGCGAAGCGAAGCGATAGTCCAAACTTTTGAAAATCGGCTGGATGTCAAATACCTGGAAAAAAAGAATTCCGGCCCCGGGCTCAGCCGGAATTACGGGGCGGCGCATGCCACGGGCGATTATTTCATTTTTTTAGATTCAGATTGTATCATTCCTCAGCATTACCTGGAAGAAGTACACCGGTCTTTGCAACAGGAATACGCTGATGCTTTTGGTGGACCAGACAAGGCGGCTCCCACTTTTAATAAAATGCAGAAAGCGATCAGTTATTCCATGACTTCCTTCTTCACAACGGGGGGGATCAGGGGAGGACATAAAAGACTGGATAAATTTTATCCCCGCAGTTTCAACATGGGCTACTCCAGGGCTGTATTCAATAAGACCAAAGGATTTTCAGGAATGCGTTTTGGAGAAGATATCGATATGAGTATCCGGATTCTTAAGGATGGCTTCACTGTTAAGCTAATCGAGAAAGCGTATGTCTTTCATAAAAGAAGAACGGATTTTAAGAAGTTTTACAAACAGGTTTTCAACTCAGGAATCGCCCGGATTAACTTAACCCGCTTGCATCCCGGTACACTCAAGATAGTACATTTGCTGCCCGCCTTATTTACTGTCGGACTGGGTATCTTGCTCTTGTTAGCCCTTTTCATAGACTGGCGATTTTTATGGCCCATCTTCTTGCTGATGCTGATCCTGCTGGTAGATGCCTCTGCCCGAAATAAGAATCTGATGATTGGTTTGCTTTCTGTTCCCGCCGGTTTTATCCAACTCATTGGCTATGGAAGTGGTTTCCTCTATGCTTTCTGGAATAATGTGCTGCTGAGAAAAGAAAAAAGTGAAGCTTTCAAACATACCTTTTATAAATAGAAGCAAGAGGGGAAGCAAAAGCTAACAGGTGCTCTACACTCAGCACAGACTTCTCATCTGCCGGATGATAGTTAAGAAACATTAAGATTTTGTATTATGAAGGGTGTCTGTAATTCTATGCAAAAACCTTTCGCTATTTTCCATAAAAAATTTTACATTTAAGGATACTTTCCATATTTTTCTTCTTCTTACAGCAATCAAGGGCATTAGCTAAATTAACCCTCACATGATATTCGTTGCCACCAAACTGCAGGGGGCTTTCATTCTTGATTTAAAAAGAATGGAAGATGAACAAGGGTTTTATGCCCACACTTTCTGTGCCCAGGAATATGAAAAATATGGGCTTGACCCAATGATTACGCAATGCAGTTTGTTCCGCTCGGAAAAGAAATTCACGCTCAAAGGTTTTCATTATCAGAAAGAAACACGTGGGGCAAAAACGATACGTTGTATCCGTGGCAGTATGCTGGGGGTTATCATTGACCTGCGGAAAGATTCACCTACCTACTGCGAGTCGCTCTCTATCGAATTATCCGCCAAAAACTACCGGGCCCTTTACATCCCGGAGCATTTTGCCCATGCCTTCATCACACTGGAAGAAAGAAGTGAAGTGTTCTACCACACGGCTGGTTTTCTGGCTCCTGAAGGAGAAAAAGGTATTCGTTGGAATGATCCCTATTTTAATATTGAATGGCCTACCCATCAACCTATTTTGTCTGTCAAAGACCAGGCGTATCCTGATTTTTTGCCTTGAATCATCACTCCTTATACACCCTTGGCCTGTTGCGCCACCAGTTGTTCCATACCCTTTAGTACCTCTTCAAATGTTGCATGAGCATTGTTGCAAAGCAGGATAATGGTCTTGTGGGCCTCTACATAGCGAATGATGTGGTTTTTATAGCCTGGATTGTCGCCACTATGCCTGACCACTTTGCCCAAAACAGCATCGGAAGCGATCTCCCAGCCAAAGCCGTAGTGAGAAAGACTTCCATCTTTTAAAAGGGCAGGACTGAACGCTGCTTCCAGGGTTTCTCTGTTAACCAACTGTGTCGTGTACAAGGCCTGGTCCCAGCGTAATAAATCTCCTGCTGTGGCACTGACACGCCCCGGTCCTTTTCGCTGCCCCAGCCAGAGCGTATAGTTCGATGCAGGGAAAGAGTCAGCACGCACATAGCGGGTTTGTTCAGGCACATAGAGATAGCCCCATGCCATGTTCTCCCGCTTTTCTTTATCTTCCAGGTTGCGAATATCCGTCTGCCTCATAGAAAGCGGATGAAAAATGTTGTCGCGGCACAGACGGATGAAGTCTTCTCCGGAAGCCTTTTCAGCAATACTGGCCAGCAAAACATACCCGGTATTGCTGTATTCGTATTGAGTGCCGGGCTCGAACTGCTTGGGCGGATGATACCGCTTTAGATAAGCAAGGATCTCCTCATTACCGGCTACCCTGGATTTGTCCCAGTGAGCTTCCATGATGGCCTGGTAGTCTGGCAAACCGGAAGTATGCTGCAACAAATGACGAATGGTGATACCATCATAAGGCAAGTCGGGTAGAAACCGTTCTACAGGATCATCAAAGGCTAATTTTCCTTCTTCTTGCAGCATCATGATGATCATGGCCGTAAATGGCTTGGAAAGGGAAGCCAGCTCGAAGAGGGCTGCCGTGTCCATGGCTGTGCCTGTGTCAAAATTCTGGTAGCCAAACGCCTTATAATAGACCGGCTTGCCCTCGTCAGCGACCAGGGCTACGCCGCTAAAATCCGGAACGGTGCCAAAGAGAGAGTCCAACCGTTGTGGTAGGGTGGATTCTGCTGTCGCTTGTTTTGAGGATGGCTGACAGGCATAGAGAAACGGCGTGACAATGAACAGGAAGAGGTAGTGGCGTAGTAGCATAACCGGATGACAGGTTTTGCCATTGAAGTAACGCTAAAATCAATAGAAATACAACGCCCACCCTTCCCTTTAGCCCATTAGTTATAGGAAAAGTGATGCTAAAACAGCGATGAAACCAGCCAGCAGAAATCTGTGGCAAGGTCAGGAGGGTTGCCACCAGTAGGAAATATGGTTAGACTCCGGCAGGGGAGTAGGCACACCGGGTACCGGCAGCATCAGCGTTATGCCTTTTTCCTGGGCCACTTTCAGCAAAGTCTCTACCGGTTCGGTCCAGGCATGGAGGGCCAGGTCAAAAGTGCCCCAGTGAATGGGCATCATGATGTTTCCTTTCAGCGCTTCATGCGCCCTAATAGCACTGACAGGCCCCATATGAATGTCTCCCCAGTTGGGATGATAAGCGCCTATCTCCAGCATCGTGACATCAAAGGGACCTAGCTTCTCTCCAATGGTGTCAAAACCCTGAAACAGGCCGGAGTCGCCGCCAAAGTACACGCGGTGCTGGCTGCCTGCGATCACCCAGGAGCACCAGAGGGTATGGTCACGGTCGAAAAGGCGCCTGCCGGAAAAATGCCGGGCAGGGGTGGCTGTCAGTGTAAGATTTGAATCCAGCACCGTTTCGTCCCACCAGTCATGGGTGGTGATCTGTTCCGGAGCAATGCCCCAGCGAACCAGATGTTGGTCTACCCCCAGCGGACAATAGAAAGGCACCTGCTGCTGCCCCAGTTTTTTAATGGTTGGCCTGTCCAGGTGGTCGTAATGATCATGAGAGAGGATAATACCATCCAGTGGCGGCAGCTGCTCCAGCGTAAGGGGTGGGGGAAAGAAACGGGTAGGACCTACAAAAGGAATAGGGCCGCTGTGGGTACTCCAGACCGGATCGGTGAGAAATCGTTTGCCTTCTATTTCCAGCAGCAGGGTAGAGTGCCCGATCCAGGTGATGCTAAGCACATCCGGGTTGGCCGGAGGAAAAGAAGCAGGCACCGGAAAGGGACCCAAAGGTTGGGCAGGTTTTTTTTGTTCTTTGTTGGTCAGATACTGCCACAAGGTATTCCAGGTAGTGCCGGGCCGGGAGACCACCGTAGGCACCGTGTTTACAAATTTCTTCCCATTGAAGTTTGGAGAGGTGTACATAAGCATTTAGTGAGTTACCAGGACCATGATTCAGGGTGCTGAGGAAAAACATGTTATTACCTAGGACGAAGAACCCCTCTTTTTATTGGCAAAGAAACCTGAAAATCCAGACAGACTCATTATTTACACTTTCTCAAACACCATCCGGTAGTGCTCCATGAGCTCACGCTCAAAGCAGATCTTGTTGGCATCAATACCAAAGACCGCGACCTTATGCCTGAAGGCCTTATCAGTGATAAACTTTCGGAAATATAAGCTGTATTTTTTCAGGCTAAAACGCTTAAATCGCTTTTTCCACTGCCGCAGGGTTTCTATATAATCCAGTCTGCCGCTGCTGATATTGATGAGCTTAAACATAGGTTCCGCTTCTCTGATCACCATCTCGGAACCGTAGGGTAGCCAGGAACCCGGAAACTGTTTCAGCATCAAAGACATAATATAGGCATCAGAATACGGGTCGGCCTTACTGTCGATATCCTCATAGGGGATCATATTTTTACCAAAGACCATCGTCTGCAGGTAGCATCTTCCTCCCACCGGCAATAGTTGGCTCACCGTTTTGAAAAAGGCATGATATATTTCCCTCTGCCTGCCTGCCTGATAATCTTCTACAGAACAGAAATGCTCGAAGGCACCCAAGGATACCACGCCATCAAAAGTACCAAAATCTTCAGGCGTAACCGTTCTGCAATCTTTCAGATACACTTCCATGCCTTTTTGCCTGCAGGATTGCGCCTGCCCTTCGGATAAGGTAAGGCCAATGCAGTGAATGCCTGCTTCTTCCTTGGCATACCGGATGAAAGGGCCCCAACCGCATCCCATGTCCAGCACTTTGCTTCCGGGTCCGATACGCAGTTGCTCCACTATGTAGGCGTGTTTGGCTCTTTGGGCTTCTTCCAGTGTCAGGGAGAAATTGCCATCATATTTGGCCCCGCTGTAGTCACCCGTTTCCCCTATACTCAGGCGAAAGATCTGATCCAGGGAGGAGTAGGTAAAATCCATTTCTGCTTTGCCAGCCATATCAATAAGATTTAGGTTGCCACTATGGGTGTAAGAAACGATATACAAGCGAAATCTACTGCTTTATTGGCTTTTTTAATAGGAAAGGAGTTACGCAATATTCATTTGGATTAGAAAAATTGCGCGAAGGATGGGAAAAATTGCGTTTGCTGTGTAGGTTTTGTGTGTATGGCTATTATTTTTCCCGCGCCGCGTCGGCTTGATTTCTTTGGGCGGTTCGCCGCTGCGATACTTTCTTGATCAAGCGCGGCCAGCTAGGCAAGAAAGTAGTAGAGCAATAAAATGGCTTAAGCATCTAAATAACCGTTTGTCAACTGAAGTGCGTAACTCCTGTAGGATAAGAAGTATGAAAGCCAGAGAGCTATTGAGAAAAGGCTTGAGAAAATGGCTATCGGATGCTTAATTTTCCTTTTTTGAAGGCCTCTGCCAAGGCTCGGGGTACTTCTGCCTGCGCGTAGATCACCTTAGCCCTGGCTTCCTGTGATTTGGCACGCATTTCCTGTTCGGAAGCCACCGCCATGGCTCTCTTCTCTTCCGCCCTGGCTTCTGCTACTTTCAAATCGGCCGTGGCCTGGTCTATCTGTAGCTTGGCCCCTATGTTTTCTCCCACGTCTACATCCGCAATGTCGATAGAAAGAATGGAGAAGGCCGTACCGGCATCCAGTCCGCGTTCCAGGATTCTTTTAGAAATATGGTCCGGATGCTCCAGTATCTCTTTGTGAGTGGCTGCCGAACCTATCGTCGTTACAATGCCTTCGCCTACTCTGGCCAGGATGGTCTCTTCCCCGGCCCCGCCTACCAGCTGCTGTATATTGGCCCGTACCGTGATGCGTGCCCTCACGATCAGCTGAATCCCATCGCCTGCCACACCCGCGATAGAGGGAGTATCCATCACCTTCGGCGTGACGGAGGTCTGCACGGCTTCCAATACATTTCTTCCGGCCAGGTCAATGGCGGTAGCCTGCTTGAAGCTGAGGTTGATATTTGCTTTGTCTGCCACAATCAGCGCCTTGATCACCAAAGGGACGTTGCCGCCCGCCAGGTAATGGGTTTCCAGTTCGGCAGAAGACACCTTGGAAAGTCCAGCTTTGGTTGCCAGAATCATGGCCTGTACTACGGTGGAAGGAGGCACCCGCCGTACCCGCATAAAGACTAATTCCGGAAGTGCCACCCTGACACCCGAAAAAATGGCAGGAATCCAGAGGTTGAGCGGCAGTATATAGATCAGCAGGAAAAGGCCTGCCACAACTGCTACCAGAATAATCAACAGACTAGTGTATTCTCCCATAGTTTTTGACTTAGCTTGATGCAGTGATGCTGTGGTGCGTAATGCGTTAAAGCTAAAAGATATTCCCGGTATCTTCATCAGAATGGCTGAATAAAATTATTATTTGGAAATTGATAGGTAGGGGTTCGGTTCGTTATTTTTGGATAAGAGTCAAACCTATGACGTGAAGAAAGAAGAGATAAAAGCCTGTTTGATACGTATTTTGTCGGTGTGTAGACAGGAAAACCCGTGGCTCTATGCGCGTGGTTAAGGGTTTGCCAGTTTCTTTCATCCTACCAGGCAAATATTCCGGCAGTAAATGCCGGATTTTGGGTAGCACAAATGATGCCTCCTCCTGACTGTTTCTGTTTCTCCTTAAGAAAAACCATTTTTTCTGATAACTATCAGAGAGCATCGCCTGGAAAAACCATTCAGGGGGTTGGCTATCGGGTCAAGGCAGGCAGGGCATGTAATTTTTCTTGGCAACTATCAGGGTAGCCGTAGGGTCAGTGTAACTTTCTCCCTGAGAATGGACCATAACGGTATGGAAAACGGCACTCCCGGGGCAGCGAACCTGTGATCTGACTGTATTTATACATTTTTGGAGAAAAACTACCTGAGTGACAAAGCACCACGATAGGTCCGGTAACAAAGGGGGCGTTGTTTTTTCTTTGCCTGTAAAACCCAAAATAAACAAACCCCATGAAATTACATTCTAATGCGCAGATACTGGAAGCAGCCCGACTGGTCATTTACAATACGCAGAAAGATCCAGATATTCAGAAAAGAATGAGTACCTATGGTTTTCCGCCAAAGCGCCTGCAGGACGGAAAAGCCTTGCTGGAAAAAGCCATTCTGCTACAGGATATCAAAACCATCCACTATGATGAGCGATGGGCGATCTCCCAACAGGTGGAGGCCGATATGGAAATCATGAAAGCTACTTTTAAAGATCATGTGCTGGTAGCCCGTACGGCTTTCCGCCATGATGCGGTGGTATTACATTCGCTGAAAATAGAGCGTCTTTCTACCAGAAAATGGGAGTCTGTACGGCAGGCCCTGTATTTTTACACCAAGCTGGAAGAACATGCTGCCGTCATGGAGCCTTTTGGCATCAACCTGGAACTGATCCGGCAGACAAAAATATCAGTGGCTTCCCTGCTGGATATGAAAGAAGAACGCGCCCGGAAGAAAGGGGTCGCAGAAGATACGACACAGGAGAAAAAGAAAGCGTTCAAGGAGTTGAGAGAGTGGGTTGTAGAATTCCGGACCCTGGCGCGCTATGCTTTTAAAGACAGCCCGCAGATGCTGGAAAGCTTCGGCATCCTCGTGCCTTCTGCCAGCTAAAGCCAGGTAGAAAGCAATAGCCAACTTACCCTGCCTGCCCTGCTGCCTGGCAATCATGTTTTATGGGCACCAGCCGGCGGGCATCGTAGTAGCTTACTGTGGATAAGGTAGCGTTGCTTAGGCGGGCAACTCTTTCAGGCTCTCAAATACGACATCTACTGCCTCCTTCAGCGCTTTCCACTCAATGTTCAGCGGAGGTACAAAACGAATGGTGTTCGCGCCTACGGCACTGGCCAGCACCCCTTTGCTCAGCATATGTTCTACCACAGGGCGTGCCGGACGGTTAAGAGCGATACCCACCATCAGGCCCATGCCATCAACGCCTGCAACGGCCGGCTCTTTGGCGGCTTTCTGGCAGGCATACTCCATCAGACGGGCACCCGTATGCAGGGCTTTCTCTTCCAGTTTTTCTTCTTCTATCACCTCCAGGGTAGCCAGGGCGGCAGCACAGGTCAAGGGGTTTCCGCCAAAGGTAGTGCCGTGGTCACCCAGCGCCAGCGCATCAGCTATTTTTTGTATGACCATGGTAGCTCCGATGGGCACGCCTCCGCCCAACGCTTTGGCCAGGGTAATAATGTCTGGCTTCACGCCAAATCTCTGCCAGGCAAACATCTTTCCGGTACGGGCGATGCCACACTGTATCTCGTCGAAGATGAGTACGATGTTTTGCGCATCACAGAGTTCTCTTAAGGCCTGCAAAAATTCCAGCTGTGCTGTGCGGATACCGCCTTCCCACTGCACAGGTTCTACAATAATAGCCGCCGTCTGATCATCCACCAAGGCTTTGACAGAATCTATATCATTGAACGCTGCCTGCACAAACCCCTCGGGGATAGGTTCAAAGCCTTTCTGGTATTTTGGAGTTCCTGCCGCCGCTGTGGCCAGGGTGCGTCCATGAAAACAACCTTCCATAGAGATAATGGTGCCACCACGTCCGTGTTTGTGTGCATACTTACGGGCCAGCTTAAAAGCACCTTCTACCGCTTCGGCACCGGAGTTGCCAAAAAATGCCCGGTCGAGGCCGGAAAGCTCTACCAGCTTCTGGGCCAGGCGAACCTGAGGTTCACTGGTAAGCAGGTTAGAGATGTGCATCAGCTTCTCAGCCTGTTTTTTGATCGCCTTCACCACTTTAGGGTGGCAGTGGCCCACACTGTTGACAGCAATACCGGCCAACACGTCTATGTAGGATCTTTTCTCAGTATCCCAGACCTTGAAGCCTTTGCCATGGGTGATGGTGATGGGGTATCGTTTGAAAACAGGCAGGTAATAGTGCTGGTCAGCTTCCTGTATGTACTGTGTGGATTCTTGCTCTATCGTTTTCATCATAAGGTAATGGTTTCCACCGCATGGCGCATAAGCGTTGCCGGATGGTGTCTTTGCTTAATGTTCTTGAATGATAAGGTTTGCAAATATAAAAAAATATCAAGGCGCAAGCCTCTCCCTGTGCCATTGATTATGCCCCGACAGCGTATATAAAATTCTGTCGTGTAATCGGCTGGGTCTTCCCTGCCAGAATTCCATACGGTGCGGTTGCACGGCATATCCTCCCCAGTAGGGTGGTTTAGGAATGGTTTGCCCTGCAAACTTTTTCTCAAAGGCCTCCTGCCGCTGATCCAGCACCGACCGGTCTTCTATTTTTTGGCTTTGCGGAGACACCCAGGCCCCAATCTGACTGCTGCGGGGGCGGCTATGAAAATAATGGGTAGATTGCGCTTCACTGACTTTATGGACTGTGCCTTCCACCCGGACCTGCCTTTCCAGGGCAGGCCAGAAAAAAGTAAGCGCTACCTGAGGGTGTGCTTCCATTTCCTGCCCCTTACGGCTTTGGTAATTGGTATAAAACACAAAAGTATGCTCCTCCACCCCCTTCAGAAGTACGATCCGCGCCGAAGGCGTGCCTTCCGCAGAGATAGTAGACAGGGTCATTGCGTTTGGTTCGGGTACCTGGGCATCGATCGCTTCCTGAAACCATTGTTGAAACTGCTGAACAGGGTGCGGATGTACATCCCCTAGGTCTAAGGTACGCTGTGTATACTCTTGGCGAATATGCGCAATCGACTTATCCATGGTATTTTATTTTTCAGCAGGTTACAAAAAACGGATCAAGTTAAATAAAAATAAAGTGAGAAAAGGAATGCATGGGAAATAAAAGCGGAATGCTCATGAAGCAAAGGGCTGAACGTTCTGAAGTTCAGACGATAACGAAGGCTGCTTCTCTGCCTATTGTATCTCCCAAACTATTTTCTGTTTTTTTCTCAGATTATTTTGGTATGCCTATCAGATACCCCTAATTTGCTGTTCTTATCTAAACTTTGGAAACAATGAAATATAAAATCTTGCTCATCGCTGCGTGGCTCTTACTGGCTTTTGCCGGACAGGCACAAGATGTAGACGAAGTACTCTCTAAGTATTTTGAAAATACCGGAGGGAAGAAAACCTGGCAGAAACTAAAAACTATAAAAATGGATGGGAAATTTCCTACACCACAAGGAGATTTTAATTTTACCATGTATAAGAAGAGCCCTGACTTAATCAAACTGCAGGTAGATGTACAGGGGCAAACGATTGTACCTCAGGCTTATGATGGTGAAACAGCCTGGGCTGCCAATCCAATGATGGGGGGTGGCGAGCCCCAAGCTTTACCGAATGATGTAGCCCGGGAAGTGGCTGCCAATGCTGAATTCGAGGATGCCCTTTTAGATTACAAGAAGAAAGGACATGAAGTGACTTTTGAAGGAGAGGAAGAAGTAGCCGGTGTACAAACCTATGTCTTAAAGCTTGAAAAGAATAAAAACAATGAAAAAGGGAAAATGACGGAGTACTATTACTTTGATACCGAAAAATATATCCCTGTGATGGTAAAGACAACAGCACAGGCCGGGCCTGCACAAGGTTCTGAGTCTGAAACTTACCTGAGCGATTACCAGAAGACAAAAGGAGGGCTTATGATGCCACACCATATTGAAACCAAAGTAAACGGCCAGACCGTCAATCAGATTATCATTGAAAAAATTGCTCTTAACGAGGAAATCAGCGATGAGGTATTTGCTTTTCCAAAGGAAAGCACAGATAACAAATAGGAATAAAAAGGAGCTTTTCTATATTCTTGCTTTTGCTGGAACAGTATCAAGCTCTTTTTTAAAAAGAGCTTTTTTATGCATACATCAGATATACCCTGCGATCTGATAGGCTGCCATACCCATCATTTCCCGGATCACACTCTCCCAATGGCTTAAAGCCTCAGTATTGGGGATTAACAGCACATCAGGTGTCGGCAACATATCACTACTTTTTTGATCTACGGGAAATACATCTATCGGCAGTCCTGTTTTCTGAAAACAGGCTGTCGCTCTTCTCATATGATAAGCAGAGGTAATCAGCAGATAAGATTTTTCCGGAAAATTTTTTTCTAAAAGGGAAGTGCTATTGACCGCATTTTCATGGGTGTTACGGGAATCAGATTCCAACAGAATGTCCTGCTCAGGCACTTTGCATTGTTCCAGGATTTGTTTGAGTAAAACAGCTTCCGGAATACTGTCTTTGAGGAGCTTTCCCGAACCGCCGCTTACCAGGATTTTTCTGATCTTTCCCAAACGATAAAGATGAACGGCCTGTAGAATCCTGTCGGCTGCTCCTGTAACATGTACTCTGTCGTAAGGTTCCTTATCGGATGTAAGTCCTCCCAATACGATGCCTACTTCGTAGGAAGTAAGGGAAGAAATCCGAACCGGTGCAACCTCCCACCAACTTATCAACCGATTACTGATAAAGGCATTGGTAAACAGCAGTAACAGCGCGAATCCCAGAAGAAAAAACTGCTTTCTGTATTTTTGGATAAGCGCACAACACAAAAAGGCCAGCACAATCCATGTAACAGGCATCAGCAGAAAATACAGCGTTTTAGAGAGTATAAAAAACATGAAAAGACAATGGGATTTTTAAGTCAGGTTATGCCGATCATTATCCGCTGCGCTTCCTGGAAGAAAATCGGTACTAACCCTCAATTTCAGTTTTTACTGTCTATCCGAAGAACAGCCATAAAAGGAAGAATACCAGTATAAATACAGCGGCTGCCATAATATCTTTATGTGGTTTAGTTTTTTCCATCACTTTATTATATAAATGCCAACAGTTTTTTTGTAAAAACAGAATGGGAAGAAAGAAAATGGGTTATCCGATTTTACTGGTATAGATCGTTTCGTTACCAGCGTTGTCTTTTACAACCAGTTTGACATTGCCCGTCAATGGGATAGATTCATCCAACCGCTCTGACCAGATGAGGTCGCGTTTGTAATCGTAATGCATCAGGAGCCATTTTCCGTTGATTTGTGCCTCAAAACTTTCAATGCCTGACAGCAAATCCTGCACCCTGAATTTCAGACTACTGCTTGTAATATTAAGTGGGGTGATGACCGGTGAGATAGTGTCTGTGGCCAGTACAAAGTCACCGAAATTATTAGTATTGAAAGAAATAATATTTTCATCCCAGGTACCACCTTTGTAGCTTAATTCACCGCTTGGGGTAATCGCATAGACCGCTGTTTTATTCCTTTCTCCGGGAATCAGTTTGGGTTTTAGTTTGACATTTATACTCTTTTTAAGGGGGGTATTATCCTCATGGATGGTAAATATTTCGCGTCCTGCCTCTATCTTGTAATAGGTCTGCAAGTACAAAGTATCAAACAGAGAATATTTTGGGAAGAATATGTCCATCTCCGGCTGATAAAAACTGAAGGAATTAGCAGAAGGAACCCGCATTTTAATACCCATATTTTCCGACTTTTTACTCACATTCACGGAGTCTGGAAGGCCCTTTTGTAGATCCCAGAGATATACAGCTACATCGTTGACCACATAAGCGGGCGATTCATCGAAACTCATACGATTAGCGTAAAAACGGGCTATTTTGTTTTCATACAAATTTTCCGGATGTTGTTCAACAGGGACAAACAGTTGCAGTGTGTTCTCGCGGATATGATAATTTTTGCTGTTATAGGGTTTGCTGAAATATCGTACTTTCAATACCGATTCATTACTTTCTTTTCCCTTAAGCGTCAGTTTCAGCTGGCTTTGGTTACCATAACTATCCGACAGGTTGATTAAAGCCGTATGGTTATCGTTGTCACGAATGGTAAGTTTGCCTTTGTGATTTCCGGTGTGATAAACAGGCAATGTATTTCCTTCATCTATAAAAAGCTTGTAAAAAGTTCTGTCTTGTCTGTATCTTTCCTCATAGTTGGTATGGACATAAATGTTTTTGGATTGGTGAAAAGCAAACTTGTTCATCACATACTGAAACTGAGGCTCTTCATCCAGCAGCAACTCTGTTTTGGAAACCCCATAAATGTTCCTGACCCCATCGGCTCTGTCATACGCGGCAATTTCAATACCCACGGTGCCATATACTTCAATGGGCTCTTCCACTTCATAGTGGTTTCCATTGGCACGTACTGAAAACTCGAAACGGCCAAACTGCCCATTCACTCTGGCTTGTCTGTCTAAGGTTGTGATCGCCACTTTCCGCACATAGGGTGGAATACGGTCTACAATTTCATCAAAATGATACGACAGAGGATCTAAAGGATCCTGACGATCATCTCTTATTTCAAAATGAAGATGGGGGCCGCCAGAGGAGCCAGAGTTGCCGGCCTTTCCTATGATTTCTCCTCTTCTGACGCTCAACTCCTCTTTTTCCGGAAATAGTTCAACCGTGAAGCTTTTGTTTTTATACTGAGCCTCTTTCACATAACGGGCTATTCGGTCATTGAACTGGTCTAAATGGGCGTAAACCGTGGTGGTGCCATTGGGGTGTTGTATGTACAAAGCGTTGCCATAGCCTCCCCAGGAGATTTTGATCCGGTTAATATAACCCTCAGCGGCTGCATAGACAGGAGCACCTACCACGCCACCCACTTTGATATCCAGGCCGGCGTGCAAGTGAGAACCTCGTAGTTCACAGAAATTACCCGATAGATAATTGCGCTGTCCCGGATTGATAGGAAACATGTAGTAATTAGTTTCCAGCTTCACGGAGGTATGCGTCAAGACAGTAACAAAAGCGATAAGTGGTAAGAGGATTCTACTTGATTTCACACGTCAACATTTTTTGATCTTCAATATAAGCATTCAGGATATTTCCTTTCTGGATTGCACCTACTCCTTTGGGTGTTCCGGTGAAGATGATATCTCCCTTTTTCAAAGTAAAAAACGTTGATAGATACGAAATTATATAATCGAATTTGAAGAGCATCAAACTCGTGTTACCTTTTTGCCTGATTTCACCATCTACTGCTAAAGAAAAGTGAATATTGCCCAGATCCGGAAACCGGTCTTTGGGTAAAAAATCGGAAATCGGAGCCGAACCATTGAACCCTTTCGCTAATAGCCAGGGTAATCCCTTTTCTTTCGCCTTCTGCTGTAAGTCACGAGCTGTAAAATCAATACCAATACCGATCTCATCGTAATAATTTGGGGCAAATTTTTCCTGTATGTATTTGCCCTCTTTTGAAATTTTCAGCAGGATTTCTACCTCAAAGTGAATATCCTTGGAAAAATCCGGGTAAAAGAAGGGTTCATTATCCTTCAGAAGGGCGGTGTCAGGCTTCATAAAAATGACTGGTTCCCCCAGGTTTTCATTATTTAGTTCCTGTATGTGTTCAGCGTAGTTCCTTCCGATAGCAAAGATTCTCATGGTGGTGATGGTATAAATCAGGCTTAGAATTAAGGAGTAAATTAAAGCATAGCCCAGGAGTTTTCAAAGTGTTTACGGGCACGTTATTTTTTGTCTGAATTCTTTATCAAAGTAAAATAAAAACCTTAGTATGTAATATTAAGTACCTCCTATTCCTCTTCAAACACTATACAGCATGTAAGATCGTTTTTTGATTTTAAAGGAAAGTTAGCATTTTGCGAAAAATCTAGATCTGGTATGGGTAAACATCTTTACGAATTTGGTGTTATTGGCAACTGTGCTTTTCTCGCACTGGTGCATAAGAACACCAACATCAGCTGGCTTTGCTGGCCGCGTTTCGACAGCAGCTTCATCTTTGGAAATTTATTAGATGATGAAAAAGGAGGTGAGTTTAGCGTGAATCCCTGTTCTGATAGCTATTCCTCTTATCAGTATTACATGGAAAACACGAATGTATTGTGTACAGAGATTGAAAATGAGGATGGTAAATACAGGGTGACAGATTTTGCGCCCCGTTTTTTTCAGTACGACCGGTACTTCAAACCCCTGATGCTGATCAGAAAGATAGAGCCACTTTCCGGCACTCCCAGAATCAAGGTGACCTGCAAACCGGTAGGAGCTTATGGCGATTTTGTACCTTCCATGAACCAGGCCAGTAATCACATCAAATTTCTAGGGCTGGAAAGTGAGATTAGGCTGACCACCAATATTTCCCTTACCTATATTCTGGAAGATCAATACTTTGTGCTGAACGATGCTCATTATATGGTCCTTACCTATGGTGCCCCATTGGAAGCACCAGTGGAGAGTACCGCCGATAGTTTTTTATACAAGACCATCAAATACTGGCGGAATTGGGTGAAAAGTACCAGTATCAAGGATTTTTATCAGCCTCAGGTGATCCGCTCAGCGTTAGTGTTGAAAATTCATCAATACGAAGATACAGGGGGCATCATTGCTTCGGCTACCACCGGGCTCCCCGAAGCCCCTGGCAGCGGAAGAAATTGGGATTATCGTTATTGCTGGTTGAGAGACACTTACTATACGCTGACAGCCTTCAACAACATAGGACACTTTGAGGAGCTGGAGAAATATTTTCACTACATTGCCAACATTTCTGCTAACCAGAGAGAACGATACCAACCCCTGTATTCTGTCAGCGGAAGCGATGATCTGACGGAAAGGATCATGAACCTGAAAGGATACCTGGGTAACCAGCCCGTCCGGATAGGGAACCAGGCGTATGAACATATTCAGAATGATGTGTACGGACAGGTACTGCTTTCGCTGTTACCTTTGTATGTAGATCATCGCTTCAACAACGAGGAGAGAGCAGGCACCCATCAGCTGGCCTACCAAGTACTCAGTAAAATAGAGGCATATATCGATGAGCCCGATGCGGGCTTGTGGGAGTTCAGAGATCTCAACCAATACCATTGCTATACCTACCTTTTTCACTGGGCCGGTAGTTCGGCTGCTTTGAAAATCGCTAACTTCCTGAAAGATGAGCAGCTCAGAGAAAAAGCTACCAAAGTAAAAGAGAAAGCCGCTGCGCAGATAGAAGCCTGTTATGATGCAAAAAGAGGCGTATACACCCAGGCGATTGGTACCCGGAACCTGGATGCCAGCACGCTACAGCTTATTATGATGAATTACCTGAAAAGTGATTCCAAGCGTGCAAAAGATCATCTGCAAAACCTGGAAAAAGACCTCAGGTCAAAAGATGGGTTATTCTATCGATATAAACATATTGATGACTTTGGCATACCGGAGTCCACCTTCCTGATCTGTGCTTTCTGGTACGTGGAAGCCCTGGCCTGTGTGGGGCGTACGGATGAAGCCATCAGTACTTTTGAAAATATCATGAAATACAGCAACCACCTGGGATTGTTCAGCGAAGATGTGGAAGCGTCTACAGGCAGTCAATGGGGTAATTTTCCGCAGGCTTATAGCCATGTAGGGCTGGTGAATGCCGCTTTCAGAATAGCCACCAAGCTGGATGCGCCCAGTTTCCTGGCCTGAAAGGGTTGAGGGCTACCACACGAAAAGAGAAAGGGTAACCCATCAACCGGTATTCTTCTGTCTACGAAACCTCAATAGGCCAGCATAGCCTTCAACACGTTCCGTACATCTTTATAGGTATTTACATTAAAACGGGCCGCAGAGGTCACGCTTCCCACCTTGATCGTGTAAGCATCTTTCGGCATCGCTTTGAAGGTATCTTCATCGGTAAAATCATCACCAATGGCCATGACAAAATCGTGTTCGTGGCTTTGCAACCACTGTAAGGCTGTGCGTCCTTTGTTGACTTCCCGGTCTTTAATTTCCACCACCATATCTCCTTCCAGCACCTGCAGGTTGCTGTTGGAAGACAAATATTTCAGGTGGCTGGTGAGTTCCCTGGTTCTCAATTCACCCAAACCGGTTTCTACTTTGCGGTAATGCCATACCAGTGAGAAATCTTTTTCCTCGATAAATGAGCCGGGGGTCCGGTTCACATAGAGCTCCAGCACGGGAAGGATTTCTTTCTTCCAGGTGTTTTTCATGGCTACCACCGTTTTCCAGTCTTTGCTGTGTTCCCGCGTCCAGACACCATGTTCGGCAATCAGGTCAACGTTAAACTCGCCCATCCATTCCTGTAAGGTATCCTTATCACGACCACTGATCACAACGACACTGTTTTTGGGTTCTTTGGCCAACCTCCTCATAATATCTATCAGTTCTTCGTCAGGTTTTGCTTCTCTGGGGTCACTGACAAACCCGGTCAGCGTACCGTCATAATCTAAGAAGATGACCCGTTTTTCCGCCTTGGAAAACTCTTTCAGCATTTTTTCCAGAGACAGATCGTCTAGCTTGTGCGTTTGCATACTGCTTTGCATTTCTTTGATAATGTTCAGGCTGTTCATAAACAGATCCACCCAATGCGAAATGTTATAACGCTTCAGTGAATTCTGCATATTGGTATTGTGAAGAATCTGCTCTTCTTCCGGCATCGTCAAGGCCCGGTAAATAGCTTCCACAATCTGGTTCAGATCATTGGGGTTGATCAGTATGGCATCCGAAAGCTCTTTAGAAGCACCGCACATTTCACTGAGAATCAGTACGCCTTTTCTGTTGATTTTGCTGGCAATAAATTCTTTACAGACCAGGTTCATCCCATCCCGCATCGGCGTAACCAGCGCCACGTCGGCCATACGGTAAAAAGCAGAAAGTTCTCCCAAGGGAAAAGAACGATAAAAGAAGTGGATGGGCGTCCAGTTGATCTTACCATACTTTCCGTTGATACGGCCTACCAACCCCTCAATTTCTTCTTTCAGCTCTTTGTATTTCCCTACCTGGTCGCGGGAAGGTACCACCACCAGAATCAGCGATATTTTGTTTCTGTACTGCGGGTACCGCTCAAAGAACATATCAAAAGCCTGTAGCCTCTGGGGAATGCCTTTGGAATAATCCAGCCGGTCGATAGACAGGATCAGCTTTTGATCGCCCAGAGAAATACGATAGTGTACTTCTCTTTCCAGCGCTTCCGGTGAGGCAGCGGCTTCTGCATATTTGTCATAGTCGATACCCATGGGGAAGGAGTCTACCATGACGCGCCGGTTGCCCACCACCAGCTGCCCCTGGTTGTTGCTAAGCCCCACAATGCGGCTGACAGAACTTAAAAAGTGCCGCATATCGTCGTAGGTATGAAAGCCGATGAGGTCGGAGCCGAGTACCCCATGGAGTATTTCCTTGCGCCAGGGAATGAGGCGGAAAATTTCATAAGAGGGGAAAGGAATGTGTAAAAAGAAGCCCATGCTTACATTCGGGTGTACTTTGCGGATCATGTCGGGCACCAGCATAAGCTGGTAATCGTGAATCCAGAGGGTATCGTCGGGATCGGTTTTTTTGATGATTTCATCGGCAAACTTCCGGTTCACCCGCTTGTAGGCTTCCCAGAGCCGGGGTTCATAAACGGCGTACTGATTGAAGTAGTGAAAGTTGGGCCATAGCGTTTCGTTGCTAAAGCCTTCATAGAAATCCCGAATATCTTCTTCCGTAAGGAAAACCGGAAACATACTTTCTTTCTGGATACCCTGCGTAATTTCCGCTTTTTCCTCCTTCTTGTTGGTGACAATACCAGGCCACCCGATCCACAGATTGTTCCCTTGTTTATAAATAGAGCCTAATCCAGTGGCAAGTCCTCCGGCACTGGAGTGATATTCTAATTTTTTCTTTTCATTTCTTTGTATTTTAACGGGAAGGCGGTTGGATACAATAATGGTCTTTGACATATAGTAGGTTGTTTAAGTGTAGTTGTTTTTAGGTAGAGAATGTAGGGTTATCTTGTTTGTTTTGTAAACAGGTATCATCGCAAATGATCATTTTTTCATAGGCACTCGTGAGTAGGTCAACTATCGGTTAAACTTAAAACTACGTAATTTGATTTCGGTTAATTTTCTTTTTGTATCCAGCGGAAAATCTCCCTTAATGATCCAGTCATAATAGGCCGGCTCTATTTCCAACACTTTCAGCACCGGCTTGTTTTTGTGTTTGCCAAAATTAAAAATCTCTACCCCTTCATTGTTAAAGGCCATCCGGCCCGCCAGGTCTACCATTTTCGTAACGGAAATTTCGTGCAGCGAAGTCACATCGTCCCGGATCATGCCTACCTGGTTGCCCTGAGAATCTATTACCGGTTTATTCAGATAGCGCTGTACCTGGGCTTCCAGTACTTCAATGGATGCTTTGGTGTCGGCCTCAGCACTGTGGGCATCTTCCAGTGTTTTTCTGCAGTAAAATTCATAAGCGGCCGACAAGGTGCGTTTTTCCATCAGATGGAAAATCTTCTGCGCATCCACCAGTTTGCGGTTGCTGACCTCAAAATCCACATTGACACGAAGAAACTCCTCTACCAGCAGGGGCACGTCAAACCGGACGATATTAAAACCAGCCAGGTCGCAGCCTTCCAGAAACTTATGCAAACTTTTCGCTACGGCTTTGAATGGAGGGGCGTCTTTCACATCTTCATCATAAATACCATGAATCAGGCTTACTTCTGCAGGAATGGGCATTAAAGGATTAATACGCATGGTTTTCTCCTGAACCTCTCCATTGGGCATGATCTTGACGATGGATATTTCCACAATGCGATCGTGGATGATGTTGGTACCCGTGGTTTCCAGATCAAAAAATGCCAGTGGGTTTCTTAACTTCAGGCTTAACTTCATGATAATTGCTTCAATTTCTGTTTCTTCCGTAAAACGATCGATTGAGATTCTGTGATTTGTATTTTTTTATGCAAAGTATTCCCTGCCGGGTACTCCAGGTATTGCTCATGATGAATGGTTGATGACACATCGTATGCCTTTTAGCAATTTAACATTTTTTGTCAATATTGATGAAAAATGTCAGCGTGCTAGGGTATGATTTCTTTCCCCAGGGTATCCAGGTTAATGCCACCGAAGGTGCCGGAACTCATCATCAGCAGGTTTTTTCCGTGCCAGTTCACCTCTTTCAGGTATTGGTGCAGTTGCTGGCTGTCGTTGAAAACCATCAGGTCTGATTGGTTGAACGCTTTTTTAACGTCTTGCTCACTGAGCACCTCCAGCTTTTTGTGGCGGGAAACTTCCGGATTGTAATAGATAATAGCCGTATCGGCATCTTTGAGCGAATCCTGATACTGGCTAATAAAGTTTTTGTTCAAACTGCTGTAGGTATGCAGCTCCATACAGGCAATGAGCTCTCTGTGGGGATATTGCTGTTTGACCGCCCGGGTTGTGGCCTGTAGTTTGGAAGGCGCATGGGCAAAATCTTTGTAGATGATCGTATGGTCATTTTTGGCGACCAGCTCCAGTCTTTTGCTGGCACCGCTGAAGGAAGGGATCGCCTGGTAAAACTCTTCTTCCAACACGCCGATACGCTTGCAAACCTGTAAAGCACCGTTGATATTTTGCATGTTGTGGTAGCCAAACAATTTGACAGCCACTTTGCCTTCATCGGTGCGCAGATACGTGACGCCATTTTCCACCGTATGCGGGTGTGCCCGGTATTCTAGGGCATTCACATCCGTTCTTTCTTTGTTGCCTATCACAGTGGCCAGATCGTCTTCCTCACAATAGATAATGGTCCCTGCTTTGGGCGTAGAGTCGGCGAAAAGATCAAATTGCCGCACATAATCTTCCAGCGTAGGAAATACATTATAATGATCCCAGGCAATACCACTGATCAGGCCGATATGGTGTTTGTATTTTAAGAATTTAGGCGTTGGGTCAATGGGAGAGGTCAGGTATTCATCCCCCTCGATAACGATGACCGGGGCATCAGAGAGTTTAACCATGCCCTCCAGTGCCGCCACCTTGGCACCAATCACATAATCAAATTCCCGGTTCAGGGATTGCAATACATGTAAGATGATAGAAGTAATGGTCGTTTTTCCATGACTCCCGGCAATGACAATCCGCTGCTTATTCAAACTTTGCTGATAAATGTATTCAGGATAAGAATAAACCTGCAGGCCGAGTTCTAAAGCTTTCTTCAGTTCAGGATTATCAGCCCGGGCGTGCATTCCCAGAATAACAACATCTAGTTCTTGGGTTATTTTCTCCGGAAACCAACCCGTTTTCTCAGGGAGAAGTTGGTATTTGGCCAAGGCGGTCTTGGCGGGATCATAAATCTCATCGTCGGATCCGGTCACCTTCAGGCCTTTTTTAGCCAGGTGAAGGGCCAGATCATGCATTACACTGCCACCTATGGCAATAAAATGTACCCGGGAAATAGTTTCACGCATATATATCTTTTTCAATTCTAGCCACCAAAATTAAGACAAAAACCGTTAGGGGCAAGTATAAACCTGATTCATGTGACTGGCAAGTAAGATATCCTTACTTTTTCATAAGACCCGTTAGGATTGTACAAGCGCCGCCTCACTGCGTGTGATCGTGAGGCACCTATTGGCTAACAAAACCAAAGGAGGAGCGATGATGCGGGCTGGCAACAGGCTTCCTCCCTGCATGGGGAATCATGCTGTAAGGCTGCTGATACTTTGCTCCGCAGACCGGAATGGATCAGCAGGTGGCATCCGATAACGCCATGTTAGGTTTCCGCATACTTTCACTAACAAAACCCGTAATTTTTGTTAGGCTGGGGTTATTAGAAGCACTTCGGGGACCATTTTATGGTGCTTTCTGCATGATCAGGCCTTTCAACTCCATCACCTGGCTGCCGGGTATGTCTGAGGCGTGTACTTTGACCCGGTAGTTTCCTTTCTCCAGGGTCAGTGTGCCAAACGTGAGGACAGCCCACTGTTTTTCGTACACTTCCTGCCGGGTAACTCTGTCAGGGCTATCCAGGTAAGCAGGATTAAAGGCTTCCGTGACGGTAGCCCTCAGCTGCTGCGCTCCTATGGAAATAACCACTGCGCTGCCCACATCAGAGGCCGGACAGGTGTATTGCAGGGCAACCTGATAGGCACCCGGCTGCACTATTTCCATGTCCCACCATAGGGTGTCGCCGGTCCCTGACCAGTTGATCAGCCAGTCGTGGGCCCAGCCATGCCCTTCTTTGAAGCGGAGATTGCCGCTAAAGTGGCTCTCATGCGCGGGCATCACTACCCGGGGGAACTCCGGATAGCCTACCGGGATCACCGTTTGGGCCTGATAGCTGGCCGCCATCTCTCCATACCAATGGGTATAAACAGTGCCCAGGCTGTCGTACTTCGCTGTGAGGGAGTCTGCCAGGTTGTGCAGCTGGGAAGGGTCCTGGCGCATGTCGAACAACCCGGATTCCTCTTCTTCCAGCACCAGCCGGTACTGTTCGTTTCTTAACCCGCCTTTGACCGGAGCCAGCGCCTCGCCGGATTGCTGAAAGAAGATAGTACGGTCAGGCAACGCCTCCATATGGCCTGTGAGCAGGGGCGTCAGGTCCATCCCATCCAGGGAAATGTCTTCCGGTACCGAAATGTTGCACAGTCCTGCCAGGGTAGGCAGCAGGTCGATGTGGGCGGTGATGGCTTCCGATCTTTGGCCGGCAGGCACCTGTGTCGGCCAGCGGATGAGGAAGGGCACCCGGACACCCCCTTCATGCACAGAGCCTTTGATACCCCGTAAATTGGTGTTGTACCGATACCCGTTGGGGCCATTGTCCGACAGGTAAATGATGATGGTATTGTCGGTCAATCCCAGCTCATCCAGCGTTTGGGAGATTCTTCGTACATTATCATCCACATTCTCACACATGCCGTAAACGGCAGCTCTTTTCCGGCGGGTTTCTTCGTCCGTTACATCCGATAATTTGGCATAGTACTTATCAAAATACTGGTCGGGAACCTGAAAAGGGGAGTGCGGCACATTGTAAGGGACATAGCAGAAAAAAGGTTTGTCTTTATTTTGCTCTATAAAACGGATGGCCTCGTTGGTGAGCACATCCGTGATATACCCTTCGGTGGGGTAGGGCGCTCCATTGTGCTGTAGCTCTGTGTTAAAATAATTGGACCAGTGACCGGAGCAAAAACCGACGAACTCGTCGAACCCCTGGGCATTCGGATGGTAAGGCCAGTAAGCGCCATTATGCCATTTGCCAAAGCAGCCAGTGGCGTAGTCGGCCGATTTGAACAGCTCTGCCAGCGTAAATTCTTCCGGAGCCATATTTTCCAATCCTCCGGAAACCCCAACCACGCCGGTACGGGGGTGATAACGGCCCGTCAGGATGCTGGCCCGGGTAGGAGCACACAGCGGACATACATAAAAGTTAGCCAGTTCTGTGCTGGCTTGTGCCATGCTGTCCAGAAAGGGGGTTTCCACCCAGGAATTACGGTGCATACTCAGGTCTCCATAGCCCTGATCATCGGTCAGGATCAGTACCACATTGGGTGGCCGGGTCACTGTCTTGTTTTCTGTAGTGTTGTTGTTGCAGGAAGAAAGCTCGAGGGTGAGCATTATCATGATCCATACAGGCGGGAAGAAGCGGAAACCATGGCAAATCATGGGGTGCAAGATAGGTTTCAGGTTCGAAGCTTCATAATAAATTGGCTAAGATTATTTGTCCTATGCAGAAAGTCCTTATTTTTATGTGTTAGCTTGCTATACAAAAGCTGGCAGGCTACTATTCATATTCTCTGTTATTTACACAGCCTAATATAAGTTGCCTTATGTATCAGCTCAAGAGACTAGTGGTCGGCGTAGACCTATCCGAGATGGATGAAGAAGTCATTCGTTATGCTTCTATCATTGCTGAAATCATGGATGCCGACACTATTTATTTTCTGCATGTTGCTAAAAATCTGAACCTACCCAAAAGGGTGGCAAAGAAGTATCCGGACCTGCTGGCACCTGTGGATGAAACCATCAAGCACCAGGTACAGCAGACTGTCGGTAAATATTTCAGCGAGAGAGATGGCACCGAAAGCCACATTGAGGTGTTAGAGGGTAAGCCTACCGATACTATTTTAAATTATATTAGACACAAAAATGCTGATCTGCTTGTGGTAGGAAAACCGCCTGTCGGCCAAAAATCTGATATCAATATTGGTAGGATAGCAGAGCTGAGTAATTGTTCTGTGTTATTTGTGCCCAAACACGCCGATATCAAGATAGATAACCTGGTGGTAGCCATGGATTTTTCTAAAAATGCGGAATCGGCCCTGGAGCAGGCGGCACATATTGCTGAGGAAGGAAAAGATGTAAAAGTATACGGGCATCATGTATACCATGTACCGCATGGCTATTACAAAACGGGTAAAAGCTATGAAGAATTCGCTAATATTATGCTGGAAAACGCGAAAAAGGATGCCAAGAAATTCTGTAAAAGGTGCAGTATCTCTGATCAGCAATATGAAATGACCTACTCCCTGAGTGAAGACGATAAGATTCATGATGAGCTGAACAAATTTGCAATCGAGCAGGATGCCGATATGATTCTGGTAGGGTCGCGGGGCCGGACAGCGGCGGCCTCTATCTTGCTGGGGAGCGTTTCAGAACAGTTACTGCACTATGATAATAACATCCCTTTGTTTATTGTTAAAAATAAAAAGGAGAACATGAGCTTTTTAGAAGCCTTACTAAGGATTTAAACATAGGGACAGCTATCCTGTTATTTTTTTATCTGCTGCTGTTGTTACTCACTTTTTAAACGCTGGTGTTGATGCTCACAGCCATACTGTCGGCTTATGTATTGGCTCCCTTCACGGGTATGTTCTACCGTAAGCATCCCAGGATATGGGGTTACCTTACGGTCATGCTGGCCGCTGCCATTTTTTTGTATCTGGCCACTTTTGCGCCCCGGGTGCTGGAAGGCGGAGAAGTACGCTTTTCGTATGCCTGGGTGCCGCAGTTAGATATTCATGTTACCTTTTTTCTGGATGGTCTGAGCCTCTTTTTCGGTTTGCTGGTGAGTGGCTTTGGGGCCCTGATCCTCTGGTATGCGACCGCCTACATGGAGGAGGCACACTATGCCAACCGTTTTTTTACCTACATGCTCCTGTTCATGGCTTCCATGCTGGGGCTGGTGCTGGCCGATCACCTGATCCTCCTCTATCTTTTCTGGGAGCTTACCAGCATCAGTTCCTTTCTGCTGATCGGTTATGCCAACCGGGAGGCGGAGGCCCGCAGATCAGCCCTGCAAGCCCTGCTGGTGACAAATGTGGGCGGACTGGCTTTGCTGGCAGCCTTCCTGCTGATCGGTCAGCAGTGGGATACCTTTTCTGTGGAAGCCTTGCTGCAAACGACGGAAGCAGCAGGGGGGAAGCATACGCTGGCCATCGTGTTGCTGTTGCTGCTGGCGGCCTTTACCAAATCCGCCCAATTTCCTTTTCACTTCTGGCTACCCAACGCCATGGCTGCGCCTACCCCTGTAAGTGCCTACCTGCACTCCGCTACCATGGTAAAGGCTGGCATTTTTCTGTTGTTCCGGTTACAGCCCGTCTTCGGCGACCATGTGGTATGGACCTGGGGGCTGCTGCTGGCAGGAAGTATCACCATGGTCTTTGGGGCGGTGATGGCCCTGGTACAAACCGATCTGAAAAGGATGCTGGCGTATCTGACTATCAGCGCCCTGGGGATGATGGTGGGGATGACCGGCCTGGGCACGGAGGAAGCGTTGCAGGCTGCCCTGGTCTACCTGCTGGTACACGCCTTCTATAAAGGAGCTTTGTTCATGGTAGCCGGCGGCATAGACCATCAGACAGGCACCCGGGATATGAGGCTGCTGCACGGGTTGAAGCAGGCCATGCCCCTGACCATGGCGGGCTGCGTGCTGGCCTGCGGGTCTATGGCGGGTCTTCCGCCTTTCTTCGGTTTTGTGGGCAAAGAGATGGTTTATGAAAGTGCGCTGCACGGACAAGGCTTTTCCTGGTTACTGCTGGGCAGCACTTTTCTGAGCAGTGTCTGTTATGTGTCGCTGGGTCTGGTCATCGGGTATCGTCTCTTCTTCGGGACGCTGACCCGGCAAACGCCCAAACCTCCGACAGAATCGCATGGACCGCTTTGGGGGGCTCCTTTGCTGCTGGGAGCCGGAGGCCTGTTGCTGGGGGTCTGGACAGAAGCCCCTGCGTATCTGCTGGAACGGGGCACGCAGCTCATCAGCGGGACCGAAGCAGGGCTGGAACTATCGCTCTGGCATGGTCTGACACCGGCCTTAGGGCTGAGCCTCCTCACTGTGCTGGCAGGCTGGGGACTTTACCGGGGGCGGGACAAAAGCAGGAAGTGGCTGGCCTTTGCTACAGGTGATTATACGCTAGCCCCTGAACAACTGTATGTTACAGGGCTCCGCCGCCTGCGGCAGGTGGCTCTCTGGCAAACCCGCTTGCTACAAAACGGATATCTGCGCAATTACCTGCTGGTGATCTTCAGCTTTCTGGTGCTGGCCGTACTGGCACAAATCATCCACTTCCGTTTGTGGCCACAGGCGCTTCGTTTCCAATTGCCCGTTACTGTAGATTATCTTTATGAGTGGATCCCTGTTTTCTTTATGGTTCTGGGGCTGATCACCATCTTCGGCGCCAGGTCACGGCTTACCATTTTAATTGCTACCAGCATGGTCGGCTTCGGGGTGGCGGCCCTGTTTGTGTTTTTCAGCGCACCCGATGTATCCATGACCCAGTTTCTGGTGGAAACCATTACGCTGGTGATCTTTATGCTGATTCTGCACCGCCTGCCATCCCATATCAGGCTGGAAAGCAAGACAAAATTTGTCAGGCATCTGCTGGTAGCCATCCTGTTTGGCGCTACCATGACCCTGATATTGCTGAACCTGCATGGCTATGAGCTTGCCTCTCCGCTGAAAGAATACTACCTCTCCCACAGTGAAGAAGAAGGGAAGGGGCTCAATGTTGTGAATGTAATCCTGATTGATTTCCGGGCGCTGGATACTTTAGGGGAGATCACCGTCTTGGGTGTTACGGCCATAGGGATCATGACGCTGGTGTTTCTTAACCAAAAAAAATGAAGCCATGAGAACTTTAATCTATGTAACTGCCATCAGAATCATACTACCCATGTTCCTGTTGTTCTCCCTGTATCTTTTCTTCCGGGGGCATGATCATCCCGGGGGCGGTTTTATCGCAGCCCTGGTGGCTTCTGTGGGTTTTATTTTCCATATGCTGGCCTTTGGCATAGAGACCACCAAAGTAACATACAATGTCAACACCTTTGCCCTGATGGGTAGCGGACTGGCGGCTGCCCTGCTCAGTGCCCTAATACCTGTGTGGGTTGGGAAAAACTTTATGGAAGCCTTATGGTTGCCTATAGAACTGCCGGTCATTGGCAAGTTAGGAACGCCTATCCTTTTTGATCTGGGGGTTTATCTGCTGGTGGTAGGCATGGTCCTCAAAACCGCTTTCTCACTTTTTGAAGATTGATGATATGGAAATCATTTTATCCGTGGTAACGGGTTTGCTCTTCACCATCAGTGTTTACCTGTTGCTCCACAGAAGTTTTATTAAGATGATTGTCGGTGTGATCGTTTTTGCGCATGCCATCAATCTCTTCCTGTTTATTGCCGGGAAGATTACGCGCAGCATGCCTGCTTTCATCACAGAAGAAGAAGCAGGCACAGCCGCACTGTCTGATCCGCTTCCGCAGGCCTTCATCCTGACCGCCATTGTGATTGGGATGGGGGTGCAGATCTTCACCATCGTATTGCTGAACAAGGTTCATTTTACTGCCGAAACCGATGACCTGGACACGCTAAAGACCACTGACCTTCCGGAAGCATGACAGCACATATACTATTAGTCCCTTTATTGACCCCGCTGCTGGCTGCCATGGCCTGCCTGTTTGCCTGGAAAAAGAAACAGTGGCAGCAGTATATTTATCTGAGCGGAAGTATGATCACACTGGCCGGGGCGGCCGCACTGGCCTGGCAGGTGCTGCAGGAAGGCATTGTCAGCATACAGGCGGGAGGCTGGGAACCGCCTTTCGGGATTACCCTGGTGGCGGATGCCTTCAGTGTGTTACTTGTCGTGGTGACGCATGTGCTGGGGGTCCTTATATATTTTTATACCTTACCGCCAGTCAGTGTGAGTCAGGAGCGTAAAAGCTTTGGGTTCTATCCCAGCTTGCTGCTCATGCTTTTTGGGATCACCGGGGCCTTGCTGACGGGTGATATTTTTAATCTATATGTGTGGTTTGAAGTGATGCTGGTTTCTTCCTTTGTCCTTATCTCTCTGGGCAACGAAAGGCTGCAACTGGAGGGGGCTGTCAAATATGTAACCATTAACTTCATTGCTTCCGCCCTTTTCCTGGCAGGGATTGCCATTCTCTATGGTATGGCAGGCAGTACGAATATGGCCGACCTGGCGGTCAGGTTACGGGCCGATGGCGTATCGGATATAGTATATGTGGCTATGCTTTTCTTTCTGGTGAGTTTCAGCATCAAAGCGGCCTTGTTTCCTCTGTTTTTCTGGCTGCCTGCTTCTTATCCTACGCCTCCCATCGGGATAGCGGCTATCATCGCAGGCTTGCTGACGAAAATAGGGATTTACGCCCTGATCAGAACACTGATACTTGTTTTCCCCGACAATGCTTTTGTGCAGCAGCTGTTGCTGGGCATGGCCATACTGACGATGTTAACCGGCATATTCGGGGCTATCGCCCAATATGATATGAGAAAAATACTGGCTTTCCTGATCGTAAGCCATATGGGCTATATGGTGATGGGACTAGCTATTGCTACACCTTTGGCCCTGGCAGGCACTATTTTTTATATGGTGCATAGCATACTGGTTAAAACCAATCTGTTTTTTATCAGTGGGTTAGTCTTTGCGGATCAGCAGAGCTTTCATATCAGAAAAGCAGGAGGACTATACGAAAGGCTTCCCTGGATGGCGGCCTTGTTTTTGATCAGTGCTTTTTCCCTGGTAGGCATACCACCGCTTTCAGGGTTTTGGGGAAAGTATATGCTGGCCAGTACCGGTCTGGCAACGGAGCAGTATCTGCTGGTAGGTGTCGCTTTGCTGACCAGTATGCTCACCCTTTGGGCTGTCAGCCGGATATGGCTGCCGGTGTTCTGGCAACACAAAGGGGCAGAGAAGCAGGTTACCCTGACACAAGGTGCCTTTGTCAGGAAAAACAGGGGGATGGTCGTTTCTTCTGCAGCCCTGACCCTGCTCATCCTCTGGCTGGGGTTTCAGGCAGACCCTATCGTAGAGATCTCCATACAGGCTGCCGAGCAATTATTCGACCGGCAGGCTTATATCGACGCTGTATTAAAACCATAATACTATGAGGGCATTGAAATGGATGATACCGATTCACCTCGGACTGGCAATGATCATTACCGCCGTTATTGCTCCTCTGCTGGGTGCTACCGACGAACGGGTAGGTCTCTATCTGATGACTTTTGCGGGAGTCTATCTGCTTCTCTGGCTGTTGTCTTTTTTTTATCACAGGAAGCACTTTTACAAGTTGCCCCATCTGTATTACCTGGTCTTGTATTTTTTATACGAACTGCTCAAGGCAAACCTTAAATTAGCCTATGAGGTGGTGTCTATCCATGATCATATGAGTCCTGCGGTCGTTGCCATTCCGTTAGACTTAACCACGGATCTTGAAATCATGGTATTCGCCAATCTGATCACCCTGACACCCGGCACGTTAAGCCTGGATGTCTCCGAAGACCGGAAATGGCTGTATGTGCATACCCTTTACCTGGACGGAGGTAGCACGGAGACCTTCAAGCACAACCTGAAAAAGAATTTTGAACAAAAAATACTGGCTATCACCCAATGAAGTTCTATGAGGTCATACTAATGGTTTCCATGTTTATTCTGGTAGTATCGGCGACGCTGGTGGCTTACCGGTTTATCAAAGGACCGACTCTGGCTGACCGGATTGCAGCGCTGGATCTTCTTTCAGCGCACCTGATCGGGATCATTGCCCTTTATGCTGTTTTCAGCGAAGAATTGCTGCTGATGGATGCGGCGCTGATCCTCTCTTTGATCGGGTTTTTAGGGACCATGTCGTTTGCTTATTTTTTAATTCATAAAAAGGAATGATGCAAGAGTTTATATCCATTACCAGTGCTTTGCTGATACTAACGGGGGCTATCTTTATGTTGATAGCCTCTATCGGCATGATTCGTCTGCCCGACTTTTTCATCAGAATATCCGTGCTGACCAAAGCTTCTACCATAGGGTTAGGCTTTATGCTGGTAGGGATTGCGCTGTATTTCAACCATATGAGTATTTTTCTGAAAGTAACCTTTATGTTGGTATTCATTGTGCTTACTTCACCGGTATCGGCTCATATCATTTCCAAAGCAGCCAGCCATATTAGAATACCTTTCTGGGAAAAGACGGATTTACAGGATTATCTGAAAGCGGATGAAACGCCGGATGACCCGAAAACAAAAAAAAGCAGCTATGGGGGGAGGAAAAAAAATTCCACTTAAAATTACAGACTCGCCTTTACACCGAAACAATTTATTCCTTATGTTTGCCTCCCGCTTTTTGTGACTTGTAGTAATTCATCTAATATTTTAACAATAAATAAGCGGTTTGTATAAAAAATCGTAAGGGCGAACTGTGTTTAGTGACAAGATAATAAATCGTAAAATGTTTTATTTGAAAGAGTATCGGAGGGGACTAATTTTTTGTACCTTCATTGCCGCTACATTAACCAAACCTGCAATATACGTTCTATGAATACTGGCAAACCAGGGAATCATCTGTCTGCGCGGCAAACGGCTTCTAATAAGGCGAATACGGCAACTCGTGATAAGATCCGCAATGTGTTGGGTAAAGCCAGTGCCAATATAGGACTGGGCAAACTGCCGCCACAGGCCGTAGATCTGGAAGAGGCGGTATTGGGTGCCCTGATGCTGGAAAAAGATGCCCTGACGACCGTCATTGACATCTTAAAACCGGAAAGCTTTTACAAAGAAACCCATCAGCTTATTTACGAAGCGATCCTTCAGCTTTTTGATAACTCAGAACCCATCGATTTGCTGACAGTGACAAACCAGCTTCGAAAAATGGGGGACCTGGAAAAAATAGGGGGGGCTTATTATATCAGTGGACTCACTCAGAGAATCAATTCTGCGGCCAACATAGAATTTCATGCCCGGATTGTTTCTGAGCAGGCCATCAAGCGGGAACTCATCAATATTGCTTCGGAGATAGAAACAGAAGCTTATGAAGATACCACAGACACCTTCGTACTGCTGGACAAGGTAGAACAGCGTATTTTCGGGGTGTCAGAGGCCAATATTCGTAAGAACTATGCGGACATGCGCTCCATCATGCGGGAAGCCATCAGTGATCTGGAGAGTAAAAAGCTGCGAAAAGATGGGCTGACAGGTGTGCCTACCGGTTTTAATGCGCTGGACCGGATCACTTCCGGCTGGCAAAAGTCTGACCTGGTCATTATCGCAGCTAGGCCCGGGATGGGAAAAACAGCGTTTATCCTTTCTGCGATGCGTAATGCGGCTGTAGACTTTGGGCATAGCGTAGCGATCTTTTCTCTGGAAATGTCGGCGGTGCAGTTAGCCAATCGTTTGATTTCGGCAGAGGCACAGCTGGAAAGTGAGAAGATTAAGAAAGGAAACCTGGCAGATTATGAGTGGGAACAGCTCTACCATAAAACGACCGGCCTGACAGAAGCTTCTATTTTCATAGATGATACCCCTGCGCTTTCTATACGGGAACTGCGCTCCAAGTGCCGCCGCCTGAAAGCCCAGCACAATATAGAACTGATTGTAGTCGATTACCTGCAGCTCATGTCTGGGGATTCTTCCAAAAATGCCGGTGGTAACCGGGAACAGGAGATTGCTTCCATTTCCAGAGCGATGAAAAACCTGGCCAAAGAACTGGATGTACCTGTTATAGCGCTTTCCCAGTTGAGTCGGGCGGTAGAGTCCCGGGGTGGTGACAAACGACCGCAGCTATCGGACCTTCGGGAAAGTGGTTCCATAGAGCAGGATGCCGATATGGTCATGTTTCTGTATCGGCCTGAATACTATGGTTTCAGTGAAGACGAAAACGGTCAACCCGTACAGGGCACAGGTGAGGTGATCATAGCCAAACACCGGAACGGGGCGTTGGATACCATCCGGCTGAAGTTTATTGGTAAATACACCAAGTTTACCAACCTGGATGGTGATACTTTTGATCCGGGCTATGGTAACAAGCTGGTCAGCGCCAATGTGCCCAATGAATTTAACGATTCTAACATCGTTACTTTCGGCAGCCGTGCCAACAACCCTAATTTCAACCAGGAAGGTTCTAACGAAGATCAGGAGCCGGGCAGCCACAGTCCGGAAGATGAAGCTCCTTTTTAACGGCTTTACCTTCTTTTCCACCATTTTTTGGCACCTCGGATCGCCTCAGGGGCAGCCAGCTTCAGAGAGGCGAAGCTGAGGCCGGCTCCCAGTAAACAATACAGACAGGCCTTTTTCTGGTTGACGATCATATCTACCAGGTATTCAGCCGCTCCGGCCGCATTGCCCAATACAGCCCCTCCCATGAGTACGTCAAAAATAGGATGACGACCCGATTTCTCGCTGCCCCCTGCGGTGGCCAGGGCCATGGTAGCGGCAAAGACTACCGCTGAGAGCGGGCCATCCGGCATACCCAGGGCATAGGCTTTGGGGGAGGCATTCACCTGGTTGGAGTCAAAAATCTTACCTGGCAAATCCGGTAATTTTCGGATGACCCCCGTCTGGTATAAGGAAATCAGGCTGAAATCGACCAGCCCAATGGCTGAGAGCAACACGATTTTTCTTTTTCTCTCAAGCGCCGAAGAAGTTTCTTTTCTCAAAGCTTGCTTAATTTTTTTTGCATTCATGGAACAAAATATTTTACGACTGTCAGGTTACTGTTACTGAAAATTGGTATGGCGAAGTTGTATAAAAATACCGCTCACCAGAACTATAACACAAAACAGATCAGATTGTGAAAGAAAATGAGCGTGAAAGCTTCAGACGTCAAAATTTAAAGGCATAGGTACCGGCCTTACAGCCTTTGTCAGTAGAAATATCCCCATAATATTCTATCCGTATAGCAAGGAAATATGAGGGAATTTCACTATTTTTAATAGAGAGGGCTGCTCCTTTCCGGAACTTCCTTTCGCGTATTTTATGGCTCATTTTTACAGAGAAAAATGAAAACATCCCTTCCTGTTTGTATCATCTGCCTGCTGGTGCTGGGCGGATGTCAATCCCCACCAGTGATGGTTAATTTTTTCAGTGCTGATGGGTATATAGAACCCTACAGAGAAAACTTCAACGAAAAACTCACCTTTGTCTTTCAGGAAGGTGTCAAGGATGAGTTTACCGTCACCGGGCCCGGTGTCAGAGATATAGAGGTGCAGCATTTCAGAAAATCTCTGAAACTTTCTCTTTACTATACTTTCGTTAATAGTTTTGAGGATGTGAATTTTGCCGATCAGATAGATAGCACAGGTGTAAGTGTGGTACTCTACCGGGTCAGGCCCGCTTCGGAGGTCAAATCGAGGAATAGTTACGTGAGTGGTTATGACGGATATGTTAGCTCCGGTACTATCACGGAGGTAGCTGCTTTGTTCCGTTATGATGGGATCATCTATAAGAACGGCAGAAAAACACTGGTGCTGGATAATGAAGTTTTCAGTGAAAAATCCACACTTAAAAAATCGGAAATGCCCGACGTGTTCAGAGATGGTATGAAAATGATGTGTGAAGATCTCTACAAAGAAGTGGTAAAGGCCAGACCTACTGTTTCCGTAAAATAAAAAGGGTTGTTTGTTTCCTTTCAGCAATACCGTTACCAGAAAAATTGATGTAAGACAGTAAGAATGAAAACAAGGCTTCAAAGTATTCATCCCAGACTCCCTATGCAGGATCTGGAAGCAACAAAACAGTTTTATACCCAAAAGCTGGGGTTCGAAGTAATAGCGACCTATGGGGCTGATTACCTGATCGTCAGCAAAGATCAGGTAGAAATTCACTTTTTCCGATTTGATGACCTGTCTATAGCGGACAACTACGGCATGTGTTATATTAGAGTGAATGGAATTGACCAGCTTTATGCGGAGGTTTTGTCCCATCAGGCCTCTTTGGCTCAGTTGGGTGCCCTGGAAGAAAAACCCTGGCAGCAAAAAGAGTTTTCTGTAGTGGATGTCAACGGAAACCTGTTGACTTTTGGTGAGGTGATACCCGTTGGCGCCGTCCATCCTTGATATTGTAGCTTAAAAAGCTGTAAATTACAGACGCAGGTGAGGACAGGCCCTGCGTTTTTTTCATCTATAAGCTATTCATATGAAGGTTCATGTGCTAGATCTGCATTTTTTAGACATTCCGCAAGCGATTGCAGCCTTTGCCATAGAAACATCCGAAGGGCCTATTTTAGTAGAGACAGGTCCTTATTCCACGTATGGACACCTGGAAAAGGCTCTACAGGCCAAGGGTTTCTCAATAAGAGATATACGGCATGTGTTGCTGACGCATATTCATTTTGACCACGCCGGTGCTGCCTGGGCCTTGGCCCAACAGGGCGCTACTATTTATGTGCATCCCTTTGGGGTTCAGCATCTCGCCCAACCTGAAAAGCTGGTCAGTTCTGCCCGTCGTATCTATCAGGAAGAAATGGACCGGCTCTGGGGCGATATGCAACCGATTGCAGAAGAGCGGCTGGTCGCTGTGGCGCATCAGGAGGTGCTGAGGTTCGGAGAGGTAAGTATAAAAGCCTGGCATACACCTGGCCATGCGGTACATCATATTGCCTGGCAGGTAGGCGATGCTTTGTTTACCGGAGATGTGGCGGGTGTACGCATTGCCCAGGGGCTGGTAGAGCCGCCCTGTCCTCCACCTGACATTCATCTAGAAGCGTGGCAGCAATCGATCAAAGTGATCCAATCTTTACAGCCTCGTGCCCTGTATCTGACCCATTTTGGGAAGATAGAAGACATAGAAGCCCACCTGGATGCGCTTAAAAAACGTTTAATTGACTGGGCCGACTGGATACGGATGAAAATGGACAAGGGACAAACAGCAGAAGAAACCGTACCTGAATTTACCCGTTATGTGGCTAATCAGCTGGAGGCAGAAGGAACACCCCCGGCAGTGATCCGTCAGTATGAAGCGGCCAATCCTTCCTGGATGAGTGTGGCCGGTCTGATGCGTTATTGGAAGAAAAAGGATGAAGGGGCATTGTAGGTTTCCATAAGACAAACCAAGGGCTTATTTGCCAACTTTCTTTCAGGGTAGCAAGGCAGCTTTCCTATAGTAGGTGGCTGGCAGGTTGCATAAAAATCCATTTTCACAAAATCTGCATTCGTCAACTTTCTGCCTATCTTTGCCGCATGAATGAAAACACTTTTTTACCGGCGGAATGGCATCCGCAAAGCGGGGTGCAACTCACCTGGCCTCATGAAGCCACAGATTGGTATACTACTTTTGATCAGGTGATCCCCTGTTATGTGGCAGTAGCACAGGCCATTGCCGAGCGGCAAAAGCTACTCATTGTTTGTCAGGATGTGGATCAGGTCAGATCCCAACTTCAGCAGGCCAACCTGGCTAATATTTCTTTTTATGCCTTATCCACCAACGATACCTGGGCCCGTGACCATGGTGCTATTACGTTGATAGAAGAAGGTAAGCCGGTATTGCTGGATTTTACTTTCAATGGGTGGGGATTGAAATTTGCCGCAAACCACGACAACCAAATCACCAAGCAACTCTATGGACAGCAAGCCTTCCGGCCGGAGGTAGCCTATCGATCCATGAAGCACCTGGTGTTGGAAGGGGGTGGGATAGAGTCTGACGGCCAGGGCACTTTGCTCACGACAAAAGCCTGTTTGCTGTCGAAAAACCGGAATGAATATTTGAGCCAACAAGCCATAGAGGAGATACTTATGTCTGTCTTTCATTTAAAGAGAGTCTTATGGCTTAGTCATGGCTTTCTGGAAGGGGATGACACGGATAGTCACATAGACACACTGGCTCGTTTCTGTGATGAGCGCACCATTGCCTATGTGCAGTGTACGGATACTTCCGATCTTCATTTTGAGGCGCTGTCAGCCATGGAAGAAGAACTCAGGCAGTTGACGACCCTGGCAGGAAAACCTTATCGCTTGCTCCCGCTGCCTATGGCTGACAAAGCCCTGGATGAAGAAGGCCATCGCCTGCCTGCTACTTATGCCAACTTTCTTATTATGAACGAGGTGGTGCTGCTTCCTTTCTACGGATCTTCCAAAGATCGGCAGGCTCAGGAGGTGTTGCAAACGGCTTTTCCTGACAAAGAAATTATTGGTATTCCTTGTGAACCATTAATTCAACAACATGGTTCTTTGCATTGCATTACCATGCAATATCCGGAAGGTGTTTTGTAACATGAACGACATACTCAACATTAATCTTAACCAACAAAGATGAACCAGCAGAACCTGATCAAAGTAGGACTTGTGCAGCAGGCCAACGGAGCAGATGTAGACCAGAACATTGACCAACTTATCAGTAACATCCGTGACTGTGCCGACCAGGGGGCTAAGCTGGTCGTCTTACAGGAATTACACAACAGCCTCTATTTCTGTCAGACGGAAGATACAGACTTGTTTGAACTGGCCGAACCCATTCCCGGCCCTTCCACGCAAACATTTGGAAAACTGGCCCGGGAACTAGGCATTGTACTGGTGACTTCTTTGTTTGAAAAACGGGCGCCGGGCATTTACCATAATACGGCGGTCGTATTAGAAAAAACGGGAGATATTGCCGGCCTGTATCGGAAAATGCATATCCCGGATGATCCGGCCTATTATGAGAAGTTTTATTTTACGCCCGGTGATCTGGGGTTTCAGCCGATTGCTACTTCGGTAGGTAAGCTAGGGGTATTGGTTTGCTGGGATCAGTGGTATCCGGAAGCAGCCCGGCTGATGGCGATGGCCGGTGCCGATCTGCTGATCTACCCGACAGCCATTGGCTGGGAATCTACCGACCCGGAAGAGGAAAAACAGAGACAACTTCAGGCCTGGATGATTTCTCAGCGGGGCCATGCCGTTGCCAACGGTTTACCTGTTATTTCCGTTAACCGCACCGGACATGAAGCAGACCCTTCCGGGCACACCAATGGCATACAATTCTGGGGACATAGTTTCGTAGCCGGTCCGCAGGGTGAGATTATCATAGAGGCTTCTGCTGATCAGGAAGAAAATAAGGTGGTAGAAGTGAATCTGAGAAGATCAGAGGATGTCCGCCGGATCTGGCCCTTCTTTCGCGACAGAAGAATAGATGCTTTTCAGGGACTGACACAACGGTATTTATTATAAGAAGCTGTTTATACTTAACCCTTTAGTTTTGATGTGGCTTTTTTCGCGTCACTCTTCGTTAGCAAATCCTCATTGAGCACTGCTAAATTCCGGTTTTGTTGCCTCAATTGACAAGAAAATAACCTATAACAAATGCTGAAAATCAAAGGTAAACAGCTTCTAAAAAAACTGCCCTGCAAGGCAAGACAGTTTTTTTATCTGTGATGCTATTGTAGGTTTATTTATTGGTGGCTGTGTCTTTCATATCGGGTGGTAAAATGACCTGGTCAATGATATGCACTACACCATTTGAAGCCTCAACATCTGCTTTAGAGATCGCTGCACCTTCTACTGCAAAACCTTGACCTTGCTTCATAAATTTCAGGTCACTACCTTCTACACTGGCAGATGACATACCATCCTGCAACTGCCCGGAGGTAACTTCTACGGGTAGCACATGAAAAGTAAGTACCTTAGCAAGTTTCTCTTTGTTTTCAGGTTTCAACAGTTCCTCTAAAGTACCTTCCGGTAAAGCTTCAAAAGCAGCATTGGTAGGCGCAAATACCGTAAATGGGCCTTCCCCTTGTAAAGTTTCTACTAAACCAGCTGCTTTAACAGCCTCCACTAAGGTAGAAAGGTCTTGTGTTTCCATAGCCAGTGTTACAATATCACTTTGTGCCGTAGCATCTGCCTGATCGGTACTTTCTTCATTCATATTCTGCTCTGACTGCACATCCTGGGTTTGATCAGGAGCCGGAGCGGTAGTTTCCTGGGCGAATGCCATACCGGACACCAGCAAACCAGCTGTTATCATACTCAAAAATCTCATTTTCATAGTGTTAAAAATTTATTTTTCTGTTTAAAATTATTCTATAAACATTAAACAGAAAGTCTCAAACACTGTTTAAATATTTTTATTGTTTATGAAATTTTATAAAAAAATAAACATAATTTACTCTAATAATTCAAGGGGATTCACTGCCCTGTGGGTAAAGAAAAGACTAATATTCCGATTGGAGCATAGAAAGGATAACCAGATTATGGAAATGGCCATTTCGGTAAAGGCTTTCCACCATTTTTCCCTCTTCTACAAACCCCTCCGATTTATAGAGATGAATGGCTTTGGAGTTAAAATCAAAAACATCCAACCAGAGTCGTTGATACTGCAACTGTTGGAAGCAGTACTGTTTGATTAATTGCAGGCATTGCCGGCCAATACCTTTTCCTTTTTTATTGACTACGATACGCCGGAACTCCAGGGATTTATTGTGAGGGTCATGGGCTTATACAATGAATCCTAATTTGCTGCCTGTATTTTTTTCTACAATAAGCAGGTGTTCTTCTTCCTGGCTGGTGATGACTTTCCGGTGCCTTTCCCTTGTGTAGGGAAGGATGAAGGGTCGGTTCTCCTGATGGTTTTCAGCTTCCAGAACAAATTCAAGGTCTTTTTCTTCTGTGGGGCGTAGTATCAGCCAATGATTCTCCAGGATCATGCTTTTATATCAATCGTTCAAGCCTTATAACTGCTGGCTTTGCGCTTAGTTTTCTCTTTTAAAATCGCGTTTACCGCCGCTTTTCTCTATCAGCTGGGTATGTTTGATGATAATATCGTGAGAAAGGGCCTTGCCCATATCATAGACCGTCAGGGCAGCCACCGTTGCCCCGGTCAGTGCCTCCATTTCTACGCCGGTTTTAGCCGTTACTGTCACGGTACAATCAATAACCACCTCCTGGTTTTCGTTCAGGTGGATTTCAATTTTGCAGTTTTCCAGGGGTAAGGGATGGCAGAACGGAATCAATTCACTGGTTTTTTTCACAGCCATGGTACCGGCAATGATGGCTGTTTGAAACACAGGTCCTTTTTTGGTGAACCATTCTTTAGAAGTATCTCCGGTCTTCTGGAGCTGTTGGAGGATGACTTCAGGCAGCACTACGATGCTTCTTGCCGTAGCCATCCGTCGGGTAACTTTTTTATCGCCTACATCGACCATCGCAGGATTCCCTGCTGCATCTATATGAGTAAGCTGCGTATTTTTCGTATCTTCCGCTTTCATTTTACAAAACTACAAAATATTACCTATAATGATTAGCACTGACGATGCTTCCCGGATTGTGATGGAACAACGGCTACCGCTCAAAACGGTAGATATTTCTTTAGAAGAAGCGACAAGTCATATTTTACAGGAACCCCTGCTGGCCGATCGGGATTTTCCTCCCTTTGACCGGGTGACGATGGACGGGATTGCCTATGCTTTTGCCAACCTTCAGGAGGGCGGTACGCTGGTGGTAGAAGACCTGCAACTGGCCGGTGAACCTCAAAAAACGTTGCAAGACACCAGCCATTGTCTGGAGGTGATGACAGGCGCTATGCTGCCTAATAATACAGATACGGTGAGCCGTTATGAAGACGTGGAAATTTGGGAAGAGGACGGCCAAAAGCGGGCACGCCTACTGGTGATGCCCGAAAAACAGGGTCAGAACATCCATACGCAGGGCTTAGACCAGCGGGTAGGAGATCTGCTGCTGGAACCCGGTGTGGTGCTCAACCCGGCTGCTATTGCGGTAGCCGCTTCTATCGGGAAGACGCAACTGCAGGTGAGCCGCCTGCCTGGTTTTGGCATCATTTCTACCGGTGACGAACTGGTAGAGGTAGGCCAGCTTCCCCAACCCTATCAGATCCGCAGATCCAATGGGTATGCCCTTCAGGCAGCGCTATCGGGTATGGGGTTTCCGGCGGTTCAGTATCATTTTGAAGACACCCGGGATGCTATCCGGAAGGGTTTGCAAAAAGCGTTGTCACAACATGATGTGCTGATCCTGAGTGGTGGAGTATCCAAAGGGAAAAAAGATTATGTACCGGAGACGCTGGAGGAGCTAGGCGTGCAAAAACTTTTTCACCAGGTAAAACAACGTCCGGGAAAACCTTTCTGGTTTGGTGTCAACGAAGAAGGTAAGGTGGTTTTTGCGCTGCCCGGTAATCCGGTATCCACCTTCATGTGCTTTCACCGGTATGTGAAGCCCTGGCTTGATGCCAGTATGGGTAAAAAAGACGATCGTCCGGTCTATGCCGTATTGACTGAAGACGTTTCTTTTGAGCCGGCGCTCACTTATTTTCTACAGGTTGAGGCTCATACGGATGCTAAGGGTGTTTTCAGAGCCCACCCCTATCTTGGACATGGGTCAGGCGATTTTGCTAATTTGCTGCGGTGTAATGGATTTCTGGAGCTGCCGCCTGAAAAAAACACCTTTCGAAAAGGGGATGCCTACCCCTTCATTCCTTTTTAATATGGAAATGAAGACTGTACTGAGGTTGACAGACAGTTAAGCAAGTTTTCACAACAATAAATTTCAAAAGTTTATATTTTTGTCGCACTATATTTAAACCTACATACATTATGCGTAACAGAAGGCGAAATTTTTTTAAATTTTTTACGGCACTGCTAGCCGGGGTCGGTTTGGCAAGCACAGCTTTTGCAGTCAAAGCCAGCAAGAAAAACCGTTTTATTCACAATGTTTATTTCTGGCTAAACAACCCCGATAATGCCGAAGAAGCTGCGCAGCTGGAAGCCGGTATCAATTCCTTGTCTAAAATCAAGCTGGTGAAAGATTATCATCTGGGAAAGCCAGCACCTACGGATCGTCCGGTTATCGATAATACCTATTCTTATCATTTGATGCTGGTGTTTGACAATCTGGAAGATCAGAATGCTTATCAGGTGGATCCTACCCATAAAAAGTTTGTGGAAAACTGCGAAAACCTCTGGAAAAAGGTACAGGTTTATGATTCAGATGCCAGTTTGATGGAAGTCTGAGAAGAATGACTGAAGGGTAGCATGTTGGATATGTTGGGAGAGTGATGTGGAGGCGCTGCTTTTTGAAAGGATACAGCCTGTAGAAGAAGAAAAGATTCTTTTACGGGCTTTTTCGTCTTATGCCAGCCGCTCGCTTTGAGAAAAGGTTACCCTAGCACCCCCCTTTTTGATCCTGTTTTTAGAATTTGTATTTAAATCCGGCCCGCAGTACCTGCGTTTCGTAGTTGTTTTCATAACGTGCGGTAAAGGCTTCCTCCCGGATATCCTGTCGGATTCCAAACTGATAGAACATATCGCTGATAGAAAAGGTAAGTTCCCCTTTGCCCTGCATGAAGCCTTTCTTTACCCCTAAGTCTACTGAAGAACGTGACAATTGTTTGCCTTGAGGTATATTCTTAGGCGCATAATAGATGCCTGTTAATTGTACCTGAATGTTATGAGTCAGATTCAATAAGCCATTGATTTTGAAATCCCAGGTAGCGTCATCAGATTCACCGATTTGGAAAGGGCGTTCATAAGGAAAAAGCAGTGTGCCGGTATAGGCCTCAATATGATTATTATACCAATTGAAGCTGCCCGAAAGTTTGGCTACCCCTTCCAAATCCTGTGTAATGATGAGTTCTATGCCTGTGTTGGTGGCCCTGCCAGTATTTTGATATACCCTGTTAATGATATTGTACTGGGTGTTGCTGCTGTCAATGGCGAAAATTCGCATAAAAGGATCTTCAATGATGCGATGAAAGCCTGCCAGAAATACTGAACCCGACGGCCAGAGATATTTATAAGCCAACTCAAGGGTCTGGGTAAACTGAGGACGAAGGTAAGGGTTGCCGACTTTGAGCAATTCAGGGTCATCAAATTTGGGAAAAACACGCAGTTCGGGCTCTCCGGTTCTGTCGACCCTACGGTTGTAAAAGGCAGAGAGCCTATTGTTTTCGTCAATTTTATAGGTAAAGCGAATATTAGGAAACAACCTGAAGTAGTCGTAGGCATCATTCGTTAGGTAATAAGTGTTTGCAGGGTCCAGTCTGTAAAACACATCAGTTTGTTCTGCCCTTAACCCTCCTTCCAGGTCATACTGAGGTTGTTCCCATACATAATTCAGGTAAGCCGCATATAAATCTTCACCCCACCTGGACCAGTCGCCCAATTCAGGATACATGATAGAATTTTCACCGGGTGTGATCGTATAGGTAACCGGAAGTCTTCTGATCCTGATTTTGGTACCTGCTTCCAACCGGCCGCTCCTCAGTGGTTTGATATAATCCAACCCTGTTGTGGTGGTATGTTCAATAGCCAGAATATTTGTTTTGTCTTTACCCTGCCGAACAGCCGAACTATCGTTCAGAGAATAGGTCTCATCTTCCCATCCTCGGGTATACTGAAGACTGGCCTCCAAGGTATGTCCGGCAGCCTTGAATTTATGTTCGTACTGGGCAGACAGATTAATATAGCCCGTCACTTCTTCTTCATTCCAGGCATAAAAGCGGTAACGCCTTTCCGCGTTTTGATCCAGGTAGACCACCTGTGCTGTGTCTGTGTGGCTTTCAAAGTCGTAAATGGCTGAAAAGGTAAAGGTGTTTTGATCATCTATCATCCAGTCAATCCCTCCATTTAGGATATAATGTACCTGCCGGCGGTTTTCAGGCACCTGAGAAATCGTATGGCTGCCATCGGCATAATGGCGAATTGTAAATTCGTTGTTGGGTAAATTTTCCTGCAAAATGACCTGTGATTGCAGAAAGTAATTCAGTTTTGGCCTTCGATAGTTCAGGTTCAGGCTGGGAATAGCTTTTGGGTTATGTTTGTAGCTGCCCAGGGAGGTGGGAAGGTCTGCTCTGGGTGGGGACGAAAACGCCCCTAAACCCAATGATAGCCCCGCATCTCCGCTAAGTCCTGATTCTTTCTCCTTTTTATAAATGATATTGATGATCCCCGCCATACCCGAAGCATCATACTTAGCCGAAGGGTTATTGATTATCTCAATACGGTCGATATTGGCAGCGGGGATATTATCCAATGCTTTTTGATTGCCAAACCCGGTGAGGCTGGACTGTTTTCCATCTATTAACACAGCCACTTTGTCGCTGCCCCTCAAAATGACTTTGCCCTCCTGGTCAACGGTCACACCGGGCATGGTTTTCATGACATCCAGCACCGAGCCACCCGATTGGGAGAGCAGTGCGTCTACCTTAAAGGATTTTTGATCAAGTCCGGAGGAGATCATTTCTTTTTGTGCCTCCACAACAACTTCGTCTAATTGTGAAGTAAGTGGTTGCAGGGTAATATTGCCTACATCGAAAAAAGTATTCAGGTCTCCTACCAAAAGAGCTACTGTTTGTGATTGGTAGCCGACAAAAGAAATATGTAGCGTAAATTTTCCTTTCTGTAATCCTTCGATGGCAAAAAGCCCTTTTGCATCGGTAATCACCCCCGTGACCAAAGTGCTGTCAGGAAGTGAAAGAACAGAAACGGATGAATAGGCCAGCGGCTCCTGAGTAGCAGCATCAGATATTTGTCCTGAAACGGTATTGTTTTCCTGTGCTTTCAGGCAAAAGGGGCTCAGTGCCAGTAATAGTATGGTAGATAGTATCTGCTTCCACATCATCATTTCCCTGTCGAGATATATTTCTGATTGTTGAATATACGAATAATGAATGCACTTATTTTAGAACGGGTTGCGTTTTGTGCTTTCAATGAAAAGCGCTATCTACCGCTTGAACGTTGGCAAACATAAAAAAGAGATTTTCTCATACGCATGAAATCAAATATAAGAAAAATGGAAACCTGGATGTCATATGCGCTTGCCTCCATGGTCTTTGCAGGCGTGACTGCCATTTTTGCCAAATATGGACTGGAAAATGTGCATGCTGACCTTGGACTTCTTATCAGAACCTCCATCATTTTTGTGCTGGTGCTTTTTACAGCATTAGGTGGGGAGGCTTTGTCGGATTTTTCTAAGCTGACAGGCAAACAGCTTTTACTACTGCTGGCCTCCGGAATAACTGCTTTTTTGAGTTGGCTGTATTACTTCAGAGCGCTCAAAGACGGACTGGTAACCTATGTGGCTAGTATTGATAAAGCGAGTATCTTGGTGACACTGATTTTATCTTTCACCTTGCTCCGGGAACCTGTCAAAGCACAGGTATTAATCGGAGCCGGACTCATCTTGGCCGGGATGCTTGTATTGGTGTGGAGATAAAGAAGCCCCGGCGCATCACTGAATGATCGCTGTTCAGGTATTGCTCATGAAAGCTATAAAAAAGTTCTCTCCGCAAAACAAGTGGTAAGGGGGGAAAGGCCTTAGCTGCTTTTTGGCCGGAAAGGTTTGATCACCTCTTCATGGCATTCCAGATAGGGTCCTTCCAGCAAGTCAATACAATAAGGGATGGCCGGAAAGACAGCGTCCAGGCACTGCCGAATGGCTTTGGGTTTTCCCGGTAGGTTTACAATCAAAGTTTTGTGGCGGATACCGGCGGTCTGCCGGGAAAGAATGGCCGTAGGCACATATTGTAAACTTACCTGCCGCATCAGTTCGCCAAAACCAGGCATCATTTTCTGGCAGACCGCCTCCGTCGCTTCAGGAGTGACATCCCGTTTGGCCGGGCCTGTACCCCCGGACGTGATGATGAGACAGCACCCTTCTTCGTCGGCCATTTTTTTCATAGTAGCTTCAATCTGATCCTGCTCGTCGGGTACCACAGCATATACTTTTTCCCAGGGCGACGCCAGGTATGCTTCTAACGTTTCTATAATCGCTTTCCCGGGAATATCTTCGTAAATGCCCTGGCTGGCCCGGTCCGAAACATTGATAATGCCAATTCTTGTTTCCATCCTGAAATGAGGTATCGTTGACTACTTGTTATTCAATAAAAAGACCATCCGGTCAGAGGCTTCATGCTGTTCAGCGGGCAAGGGGTCATCGTGCTGTGTGGTATAAGCCATTAGGATCAAACCACGTTTGTATGCCTTTCCACTATTTTCTGCCATAAGTTTTTCCATTGCCCTTCTTTTAACATTCTGGCCTCCACACTGATTATCTTTTGTTCACGCATTCCGTGCATTGAAGGTGCGAATATAAGGCAGATTTTTCATCCATGGTACATTGTATGCCTTGTCAATCGCATAAACGGGAGGCTGGCCTTTCCAAAAAGTTGTAATCACCCTGTGGAAACTGTCATCAGGCCTTTTTTGATAACGCAGCGTTTAGTATCTTTTCATAGGTCTTTGCGCTCAATGCTTGTCATTGAAACAGGGTAGTATTCTCATCAACCGGAATGATAAAAATTCATAAGGAAACCACGTATGCTGAAAAATTATCTGCTTACCGCCGTGCGGGCCTTAGGTAAAAACAAAGCCTCCGCTGTTATCAATCTTTCAGGACTGGCTATCGGGATGGCCTGTTGTCTGGTAATTTTTGTCTATGTTAAAAATGAACTGAGCTATGATGATTTTCATAGTAAGTCGGATCGTATCTATCGCTTCTATACGATAGACGAGGCTTTGGGCGTAACCAGCAATAGCGTGGGTATTACTGAACCTGTGATGCCGGCGGCTGCCAAAGCGGAGATCCCTGAAATGGTGAACACGACCCGGATGTTCCAGCAGGGAAGATTACGGGTAGAAGTAGAAGATGATTATGTCTATGCCGAGGATGCCAAATCGGTAGAGGCTTCTTTTTTTGACATATTTGATTACCGCTTGTTAAATCCTGAGGCGAAAGAGGCTTTCAACCAGCCCAGCAAAGCAATGCTTACCCAAACGATGGCTCAAAAACTGTTTGGACAGCAGGAAGCCCTGGGAAAAATCCTCAAAATAGACGGGCAGGAGTGGGAAGTGGTAGGCCTCTTAGAAGACCCCAGGCAGAAGAGCCATTTAAAACTTGATCTGCTGCTTTCGTTGTATCCTACGCAGGCAGATTCCAGCCTGGCGCAGTACCTGGACTCCTGGCAGGGGCTGGGTATGATTGGGTATGCCCTGCTGAGCGAGGGGGCTTCAGAAACAAACGTGGAAGCCAAAATGAAAGAATTAGCCCTCAAGAATGAGGCTCCAGCCTTTTGGATACCACAGTTACAACCCCTGGAAGACATTCACCTGAAATCTTCCGGCATCCTGTTCGATGGTTATAACAGCAATAAGGGTGATATCACTTATGTATATTCTTTGTCGGCTGTAGCCCTGTTTGTGCTGCTGATTGCTGCCTTCAATTTTATGAATCTATCTACTGCCCAGTCTTCGACCCGGGCCAAAGAGGTAGGTGTCAGGAAAGTGCTGGGGGCTTTTAAATACAATCTGATCAAGCAGCATCTGGGAGAATCCCTTTTGCTTTGCCTGGTAGCCGCCGTGCTGGCCACCATCATCGTGTTGCTGGTCACACCGCTGCTGAGCCTAGATATCAATACGACTGTGTTTGACTTCATATTCAGTCAGCCTGATGTGTATCTGTCTATGGGGTTGGCTACGCTAACCATTGGTATCCTGGCGGGGTTGTACCCAGCTTTTGTCCTGTCAAAATTTGAACCGGTGAAGATACTCAGGGGTGAATTTCAGACCAGCAAAAACGGCATTTTCCTGCGCAAAATACTGGTAGTCGCACAATTTGCCGCTTCTATCACCATGATCATCGGTACCATCCTGGTCTATCAGCAGTTACAATTCATCAAAAATAAAAGCCTGGGTTTTGAGAAGGATCAGGTCGTCACCTTTCAGATGAATGATCAGGGATTGGCGCAAAACAGAGCTGCTTTTCGGGATCGCCTGCTGAAATATGAAGCCATAGAAGGGGCAACGGCTTCTTCCAATATGCCCGGCCGAACGTTTGGGCGTATCGGCATCACCCCGGAGGGGGCTTCAGAAGACGAACAGGATTGGATTGTGAGTTCTTTTTCTTTCGATGAGCATTACCTGGAAGTGATGGGCATGCAACTCGTACAGGGCCGAAACTTTTCGCCTTCCTATGGCACCGATCAGCAGGAGGGTATTCTGGTCAATGAAGCACTCGCCCAGCAGGTAGGGTGGGAAAACCCCATAGGCAGAAAGCTGACAGTGGGCGACGAAGATGAGCGCACGATTGTGGGGGTGGTGAAAGACTTTCATTTTGCTTCCATGCGGCATAGCATAGAGCCGTTGGTGATGTTCTATAATCCCGAGGGAGGGAGCAATCTTTCTATCAAGATGAAAGGGGATATCCGCCAGACGATGGCGCTTTTAGAGGAGGAATGGAAAGCAACGTATGCGAACTATCCCTTTGAATACCAGTTCTTTGATCAGGAATTTGCGGCCCTGTTTAAGAGCGATGAGAATTTCTCCCGGCTGGTGTCATACTTTACCTGGTTGGCTATTTTCATTGCCTGTCTGGGGTTGTTTGGGCTGTCGGCCCATATGGCAGAACAACGCAGGAAAGAAATCGGGGTCCGCAAAGTGCTGGGTTCCAGCATTGCACAAATCGTGATGCTGCTTTCCAGAGAGTTTGTATGGCTGATCCTGATTGCGACGGCTATCGCCTGGCCGCTGGCTTACCTGGCCATCAAAAGCTGGTTGGGCGACTTCCAGTATCGCATTGATTTACTTTCTTTGGAGAACCTGAGCGTTTTTCTGCTTTCAGGGGTAGTCGCCCTTTTGATCGGGCTGCTGACCGTCAGTTACCAATCGATAGCAGCGGCGGTGGTGAATCCAGTAAAGTCATTGAAGAGTGAATGAAAAGCGTATCCCCGATGGGGTCAGCATGGGTCCAACGGAGATACTGCCTCTTGTGTTTGTCTTTGAATATGATGCATGACTCAAGCTGCAAAGGCAGCAGGAGCACAATGACAGGACACAGTCAATTGAGAATTATTGAAACAGCACAGGCCTGAAAGCGGAAGGCTTTTGCATGACAGTGGCCATCCCTTTCGACACAGAAAGCAGTGCATGGGTATCATGATGCACCGGAAGCTTCGTGCTGGCTTCCAGCCTTTGCCGGAGTCCTCTTAACAGAGAACCTCCTCCGGTCAGATAAATGCCATTGCCATAAATATCACCGGCCAGTTCCGGCGGACATTCCTCAAGAGCCAGCAGGATAGCTTGCTCGATTTTGCTAACGGTACTGTTTACAATACCGGCCATCTCTACATGATCAATACACCGGCTCACCGGCAGTCCGGTCATCAGATCTTTACCTACTACCTCCAACGGGGGAGGAGCCTCCTGTAAAGCGGTTACCGCAGAACCCACCTTTATTTTGAGCTGTTCGGCTACCTTACTTCCCAGAGACATATTATAATTCTTTTTAAAATAATCTTGAATGTCTTCGTCAAAAGTATCTCCGGCCACTTTGATTGACTGATGCGAAACAATCCCTGACAAAGAGATCACAACAATTTCTGTGATGCCTCCCCCAATATCCACTAGGAATTTTCCATCCGGCTCCTGAATATGCAGACCCAGTCCGATGGCAGCTGCCAGGGGTTCAAAGAGTAAAAATGTCCGGGGGGCGTTGAATTGTTCCAAAGCATCCCGCAGGGCCCTTCTTTCCACTTCAGTGGTATCGAAAGGAATGCCGGCGATGACGTGATCAAAACCACGAAAAAAAGAAGACGGATACCATTGATGCACTAAAGATTTCAACAGGCTGTTGGCAGCGTCAAAGTCTACAATCACGCCGCCTTTCAGCGGTTTCACCACTTTCAAATGCTCATTGGCTTTGCCCAGCATTTCATAGGCTTCACTGCCCACGGCTTTTACCGAACGATTGGCTTTATGTAAAGCTATGAAAGAAGGTTGGGAAACACTTCTGTAATGCTGATCTGTGAGTACCGTATTGTTATTTCCCAGATCTATGGCCATATGGGACCCTTTTTTTAAGCTAAACTTGAACATCTTTCTATATACTATTTTTCATGGTGTTGAGGAATGCATGTAAGCAATGTTTTTCAAGGTAGGGCTTTGTTTACCCTGGAAACCATTAGACGTATTGTCAGGAGCAGGACTGTAGGCTGCAAACTTTTACTGATTTGTTACCTTTAGCACCTGATATCGCCTTACCACCCCATGTAATTCCCACGCTACCTCGTCTCCTTCCTGATACCCGATCAGAGCCATTCCCAGCGGAGAAAATATTGATATTTTCTGCTGCCTGGCATCTGCTTCACTGGGCAGTACAAATTTTACCTTCAAACGCTTATGCAAGGTATTTTCAAGTAGATCCACTTCTGAATAAAGTCTAATGACGCCCCGCGGTGTTTTATCTTCGGCTACTATCTTGGCTTCCTTCAGTTCTTTGGACAGCCTTGAAAAGGTGTATTCCGATAACTTAGAGGGGTTATAACTGATGAAATTGGACATCAGGAAATAATCTCTTTCCGTAACAATAATTTTCTTTCTCATCTTCGCTATACATTTAATGGGCCTTGGCTAAAAACTAAAATCTTACTATGTTCAAATGAAAATTTGGTAGGGTAGGGAGGTGTTTTATCTTATGGGATGTCTTTTCGAGTGCGACGACTTCCTGGATACAGTCAAAGTCTAAGCCTTACCTGAGGAAAGCCTCATAGTTTGCGCTGCTTTTTGGTTTTATCCCGGGTATGCTCCATACGGCTTTGGCGTCATCTACTCCTTTCTTTAGCATACTCCCAGGTAACCACGATATGTTTCCCCTGCTTTAGATGCTCTATATATTGCAGTGATTTTTTGTTGGTCACCCCGTAACCCGTTAGGATGCCTACGAGTCCGCCGTCCAGAGAGCCCAAAGCTTTGCCCGCTATTTTTTCCAGCAGCAGCGAGGACAAATATCCTGTGACGAACACCTTACCTATTTCCGGAATATGAATATAATCTATGTCCGTTGCATGGAAATGATTAATATAGGGTGCAGGCCTTGTAAAGGCTGGGTCAGGACAGGTCCGGACTTTACCCAAAACAGAGATATGATCCAGGCTATCCTTATTCTGTTGCTTCATTTTTCTAATAAACCCTTCCACTTCCTGATCAGTGTTGCACACTTTTAGATACAGGTTTATTTTCAACTTTTTCACAGGATGATTAATGGAATACTCTCGAACCATTTTTACACGGATTGCTGAGCTTTTCATGACCCAAAGCAAGCATAAAAAAGGGTAACGTATAATGACTTTAGTTTCAGCAATTAGGTGATTAATATCATGCTAGGCGTTTACCTTCGCCAGCCGTTCCCTGTCCATGATGACAATTTTCTTTCTATCCAGGGTAATTAATCCTTCCTCTTTAAAATCAGACAGTGTTCTGACAATAGTCTCTTTCACCGTTCCGACAAATCCGGCAAGGTCTTCCCTGGTAATGATCACCACCGGATGCTTTTCTTCAGTGTTACTGGCGGTTTTGCTGAGTTGCAAGAGGGCTTCCGCGACCCTTTGCCTGACAGAGTGATAAGCCACCTGCAAGAGCTGTGTTTCTCGCTCCATCAGGTTATTGGAAAGCATTTTGATAAATTTTCTGGCCACATTCCGATTGCTATAAAGCAGCTTGTAGAAATCCTGCTGGGGAATCAGACACAACTCCGTGTCTTCCATGGCCACTGCCGTTTCGGAGTATATCTCTGTTTTACCGAGCAAAGGCATATAGCCGAAAAAGTCACCGGCGCTGAACAAACCGGTAATAAATTCTTTGCCTTCTTTACTGGTTTTATAGGTTTTCACACGGCCTGTATGGACAAAGTAGAGTACGAGGGCGCTGCTTCCCTCCAGATAAATGGTGGCCTTTTTAGGAAATGCTTTTACCTTTCTTTTTTTGGAAAGATCCTTCAGCTCCCGGAATTCACTGGCCTCATGGTAAAATTCATCAAGGCCGCTGATGCCTTTGGAAAACTCCTTTTTGAGTAGTTCATTTTTCTGCAATCGGCTTTCCACAGCATGCAGCAGCTCCATTTCTTCGAAGGGTTTGGTCAGGTAATCGTCTGCGCCCAGGTTCATGCCTTTGCGCAGGTCGGCTTTTTCAGATTTGGCGGTCAGGAATATAAAAGGAATACTGGCTGTCTCCGGCTTTTTGCTTAAGATATGCAATACAGCATACCCATCCAGCCCGGGCATCATGATATCGCAGATGATCAGATCCGGTTGAAATTGTACGGCTTTTTCTATGCCTTCTTTTCCACTTTCTGCCGTAAAGACTTCATAATGGGCCAGCTCCAGAATATCGGCAGTGGTTTCTCTGACATCGGTGTTATCTTCTATCAATACTATTTTTTTCATCTCCATGCGGATCATAGGGTAATAGGATGGTAAAAGTAGAACCATGCTGCAATTTGCTTTCAAAAGTAATCTTGCCATGCATCAGCTCCATATACTTCTTGACGATAGGCAACCCTAAACCGGTACCTTCTATGTTTGTCACATTGCGTGCCCTGAAGAAAAGGTTGAATAAGTTCTGCTGCTCATCTTCCGGGATCCCAATGCCCTGATCCTGTACCTTGACAGTGAGGGTGTCGGCTTCCGCGTTGATGAGGATATCCACAGGACGATGGGCAGGAGAGTATTTCAGCGCATTGGAGATCAGGTTTAAAAACACATTCCTGGTAAACTGCTTGTCGAGATAAACCTGCATCTTTTTTTCTTTGGAAATCAGACGTACCTGTTGCCCTTCTTTCTGAACGTGTTGCAATTCCTGAATAATGGATTTCATGAAACTGATCAGATCAAACACCTCTTTCTTCATACTCACTTCGCCTTCTTCCAACCGGCCAATAGAGAGAAACTCATTGAGAATATCTACCAGGTTTTTTACACTGGATTTAATGCGTTCTACGTTTAGGAGCCTTTTTTCCTCTTTACCAGGTTCATTTTGCCGGGCGATCAGGTTGGCAGCCGATAAAATGGTGCTCAAAGGAGTCCGGAATTCATGAGAGGCCATGGACACGAAGCGGGATTTAAGCTCGCTCAATTCTCTTTCTTTCTTCAGGGCTTTCAGCATTTTCAGCTCCGTTCTTTTCTGCTCTGTCATATTCGTGAAGACAAAAAGGACCAGGTTGACCCCCAGTTGCCCGTCGTCCAAAGGCATGGTATTCACTTTGTAGTTGTTGTTTTTATATTTTATCTCATAGGAGAAGTGACCCCCTCCAAAGGACTTTTGCGCATGTTCTATCATACGATGTTTCCATTCAGCAGAAAAGTTCTTAATATCTTTGATGGGCCATCCTTCCACTACTTCTTTGTCCAGTCCTGTCTTACGCAGTTCTTCTCCATCCAGAAAAACGATTTCATAGTCGCGGTTGATCACTACGATCATCACTTTAGGAAAATAGCGTGCAATGGCTACATAAAGCGCATGGTTTTTTTTGGCTTGCGCATCGGCGGCCTTCGTTTCCTGTATCTGATATTCCAGATTCAGGTTGGTTTCTACCAATTTCTTGACGGTAGCCGTGAGTTCCCGGGTACGTTCTTTTACTTTTTGCTCTAACTCCACCGCGTAATCCCGCAGCTTCATTTCTCCGGCCTGCCAGCGGATGGGTATTTCTTTCGGATCAGACACCTCCAACAGCATACCTTCCCAATACATGAAAGTTGCCTGCTCGGTATATACGCCATAGCCATGTTCCCATACCCATTTCTCTTTCTTATGTTTAGTGATGATCCGGTAGGTCAGGGCATAATAGTTTCGCTGCTGCAGGGCCATTTGCATTTTATCTGTTACACGCTGGCGGTCGTCCGGATGGATCAGGCGCTGAAAACTGAGGTTTTTGCCCGATTGGTAAAAAGCTGTTGCCGGATATCCGGTCAGGTGCGCCACACTATCACTGATGTACAACATACTGCGGTCCGTATCATTGTTGCACCGATACAACACGCCGGGTAAATGCCTGTTTAGCGCCGCAGGCTCCGGATGGTCCCAGGGTTTCTCCGCTGGCGCATTAGTATCCGGATGGTCTTCGACCACAGGTTTGAGAAAAGTGATGACTATATTTTCATAATCGGTGGGGCGGCATCGTATTTCAAGAGAGAGCTCAGTACCCTCTTTGTGGAGACCCATCAGCTTTACATTTTGCTCCCTGTTTTCAGACTGACCGGTCTGACTGTTATGATACCCTAGATAGCTTTGGAGAAAGTCTGGTAATACTGTGGCGACAGTCAGGCCGTTGAGTTGACTGGTAGGATAGCCAAATATTTTTTCACTGGCAGGATTGGCCTTTACAATTTTTCCCTCCTCACTGATCATGAGAATACCTTCCGCTGAGGATTCAAAAACAGCTTTCAACATTGGATAGTCCCTCTCAGTGGTTGTTTCTTTCGGTGTATAATAATTCATCTGTGGTACCTATGGCATTTATCTTCGAAGGATAATCACTTACCTTCAGAAGGAAAATGATTTTTGTCTTCCCTATTAAGTGACTAATATCATTTTAATTTTTTTTCCAGCACACGAAATTTGTATGATAAATTTTATCATGCTTGATGAGAGGCAAAAACAGGTAAGGTCACCCATTCAATGTTTAAGCTGTTGAAACAAAATGATTGAAACTATTAAAACCAAACGAGATGACATTATAGGGTTTCGGATAGATGGAACCATTAGTGAAGCAGATATCAAACCCATGCTGCCTGCCTTGAAAGAAAAGCTCAGGCAATATGACAAGCTAAAATTATATGTGGAATATGTAGATATGCATGGGTTCTCGATGGACACTTTGATAGAGGATCTGCAATTCAGCCTGGGGCATCTGGAGGCCTTTGAAAAAGCGGTAGTCATCACTTCCAAGGATTGGCTCTCAGAAGCGGCCCATTTTGCCACCCACATGACTGGCATGAAGTTGAAAAGTTTCCATTTTTCAGAAAAAGAACAGGCTATCCGGTGGATAGAACAATCCTGATCCATCAGGCGGATCTGTCCATGAGTTGCCATGTTTTGCTCAGCGGTACGCTTACTGCTTAGGATGCTTACTCTTTTTCCCGGATTTTTTTACTTTTTGGCTTTGGTGATGATCCGTCCGGGTTGTCAACGAAGCACTGAACTCTTCCTGAAACTCAGGACGCAACTCAGCCGCATGCAGGTAGCATACCGGACTGGCATTTTCCTGTTGTACCTCCTGGTCTTCCGCATATCGCTTTTTTTGATCTGGCATCGCAATATCTTTAACGGGTTTAGCAATCACAGGAATAATCATCAAAATGAGCAAAACGAGGGGCCGTCAGGGCATCTATCCTGACAATCTGGTCCAGACGGATTTCCTCTCCGTTGCTCAAAGCCAGAAATTCCATCTGGTTTTTCGTTACAATATCTAATACGACGACCATGACTCTCATATATTCATGGAGTTCGGTAAAGTAATGCAAGCTGACGTACCTCTTTCGGGTGGCAGCGGCTTTCAGGTGATCCCTGAAGGTGCCGTCAATAGGGCTGTATGCTTTTTCCATAGACTAATATAACAAAGAATGAAGCAGAGAGTGCCCATTCGCTTCTGAATTTTAGCATCATCGGCTGCAGAGAGGTGCTGGCTCTCGCTGGGAGGAGTTTACCCTATAGCCAATGAACCATCCCCTTTGCCGGCAAACTTGTCCGGTGCAGCTTTCTCAATAATCTCTTTTCCATAAGCTATTGTCGATGCTTACTTTACAATATCGTTTTTATTCACTAAATTTTTACAATCTTTGGTCATGAACAATAATGGGATGCGGTCCATTGTCGACAGGCTGCTGTGGAATCTTTCAGTAGCCAAAGCAGCGCATCGGGCTTTGGTGTAGGGAATCGGAATAGACGACGGGCGACAGTCAAGGGTTAGCAGGATACAGGCTGACCTCTGAAATAAAGAATGATCTAAAGTACCAAACCGTCTGTACATCCGGGATGAAAAATGGTTATCTTTCAGCAATTATTGAGAAAAGTTGTTTCAGACAAAAGGTTGAAGCGCGTGTGATATACGAAAAGTAAAAAGCCGGAATTTTTTAATACCTTATATTCATCAACATAGCCTCTTGACAGGTATGACTTTACTGAAGTCCGAATCTCAGGCCTCTATGGATAGCGCTGACCTCCCCGAACAGGCTGATGTTCTCACCTGGCGTCAGATGAAAGCTGGCTCTGAAAAGGCTTTTGAGTGTTTGTATGATAAGTTTTTTCCTCTCCTGTTTGGCTATGGACTTCGGTTTTGTGCTGAAAGAGAAGCGGTGAAAGATTGTTTACAGGATTTTTTCATAGACTTATATGTGCGGCGGGCTTCCCTACAGGAAGTTGAATATGTTAAACGGTATTTGTATACCGCCTTTCGTCATCGTATCATCCGGAAGGTTTCAGGCAAACAACCCATGCTGGAACTCCTTACTTCCCACTATCACTTTGAAGTCACTTTCTCTCATGAGCAGGCCATGATTCAGGATCAGCTGGATGGGCTGAAACAGCGCAAACTGCTGCGGGCTTTCAAAAATCTAAGCAGCCGGCAGAAAGAAGCTGTTTTTCTGCGCTTTTATGAAAACATGAGCTATGAGGAAATTGCGGATATCATGAAAATGAAAAAAGTGAAGTATGCCCGTACTTTGGTATACCGGGCTATCAGCGTCTTCAGAGAATGTATCAAAGACCTGGACGGTAGCCTCACCCTCTATGCCCTATTTCTTTAGGCTGGCCTCTTTCCTGCCATTACTACTTAGCTGCTGAAATTTTTTAAAAATATTTTATTTTTTCTGAGGGCATCCGCTCTTTTCCTGTCTCCCTATAGTAGAAGCACTACTATACCACAGTCCTATGGATTACAACCATTATGAAACGAATGACTTTGTCGCCGATTCCTATTTCAATCGTTGGGTGAAATACCCTGATAAGGAAACCAATGCTTTCTGGCAAAAATGGCTGGAAGAACGGCCTGACAAAGCGGATATCCTTGCTGAGGCAAGAAGTATCGTGGCATTTCTGAACTTTTCGGTAGAAAAAGCCAGTCTGGAAGAGCAGCAGGAGGTGAAGGCAAAGGTCATGAAGCAACTGAGGGCCGGCAACCCTTCCGGCCACCAGTTAAATGTCACGCAACGCTATCTGGCCATGGCTGCCACCGTCTCCCTGTTACTGATAGGGGCCTACCTGCTTTGGCAGTTTGTGCTGACCCAGCCGTATCAGACCTACACAACAGGTTTTGGCGAATGGCAGTCGATCAGGTTACCCGACAGTACGGTGGTCAAGCTCAACGCGAATTCCCAACTGAAATACAAAAAAGACTGGTTGGCCCATCAGGCCCGGGAAGTATGGCTGGAAGGGGAGGCCTTTTTTGAGGTGGTCAAAAAACCGCATGCCTCCGATGGACGCTTTATCGTGCATACCCAACAGCTGGATGTGGAAGTACTGGGCACTACTTTTAATGTGCAGGCCCGGCACGGAGAGACACAGGTAGTTCTGAATACGGGCAAAGTCAAACTGCATCAGACTGATCCGGCGTATGATCAACAGGATATACTTCTCGAACCTGGTGAGATGGCAACCGTCCGGCAACACCAGCTGGTCAAGACCCAGGTAAACCCTCAGGTATATACTTCGTGGAAAGATAATCGCCTCTTTTTTGAAAATGAAAGTATCCGGAACGTCGCACGGCGCCTGGAGGATCTGTATGGTTATGAGGTAAAAGTGGCGCAGCCTGAATGGCTCGACTATACGTTTACAGGTTCTTGTCCTTCGGACGATATTTCTATCCTACTCACGGCGATTTCCGAAAGCTTTCATCTGAAAATTACCCTTGACGATCAACAAATACGCATAGAACAACATGATAACTATTAGCATTTCTACACCCAAAACCGGTATCAACCCTAAACCCATGCATGTATGAAACCATTTCATCTACTCCCTGATCTTCGTTGGCTCTTGATGCTAAGTGCTTTCAGTCTCTCTTTTTCTGTAGCAGCGCAAAACTCCACGGAGCCGGCCATGACCGCTGATGTGGGCTGGCAGCAGGATGAAACTTCTCAGAAGGTCTCCCTGAAGAAAGCACTGAATAAGATAGCAGAAGCGTATCATATCAGCCTGAACTACAGTGAAGAGCAAATCTCACAACACCAGGTGGAGATACACCTTTTACAAAATAAATATCCTAACCCGGAAGTAGCTTTGGAAGAGTTGCTGTCGGGGTCTGGCTTGGAATACAAAAAAATTGGCGACATAGACTATGTGATACGCCCTGTGGTCAAACCAGATACCTCCACCCCTGTGCAGGCCAAAAGTGAAAATATGATGGCCTTCGAAGGTGGGGGCAGTATGCTTACGCTGTTGCGCAGACCCATGCTAATCAACGTGCGGGGAAAAGTGACGGATGAAAGGAACAACGGACTGCCGGGAGTCAATGTGTTGGAGAAAGGGACGACCAATGGAACCATTACCGATGTGGATGGTAATTTTTCGCTGAGTGTGGAAGGCTCCTCCTCCGTTTTGGTTTTCAGTTCTATTGGTTATCAGACACAGGAAGTGGCCGTTGGGGATCAGCAAACGTTCAACATCAGCTTGCAAACCGATACTCGCGAACTGTCTGAAGTAGTAGTCACCGCGCTGGGGATTGAGCGTGAGGAACGCTCGCTGGGGTATGATGTGGCTAATGTAGAAGGAGAACAACTGAGGCAGGTGTCGCAGGAAAATGTGTTGAGTTCTCTGGCCGGCAGGGTACCTGGGGTCACCATCAACCAAACCAGCGGGCCGGGTTCTTCCATGAGTGTCATCATCCGGGGGGCTACCTCCCTGACCACCGATAATCAACCGCTCTTTGTGGTAGACGGTGTGCCTATGACCAACAGTCTGAATAATGTTACCCAAAACGGAGATGGCAACCAGGTGGATTATGGAAATGCTATTTCTGATATCAATCCCGACGACATTGAAAGTGTGAACGTGCTGAAAGGGCCCAGTGCCGCAGCTTTGTATGGAACGCGTGCCGGTAACGGTGTGATCATTATTACCACCAAATCCGGTTCCAAAAACAAACAATTAGGGGTTTCTTTCTCTACTTCCAATGTATTTGAACGCGCTACCCGGCTGCTGGATTTCCACTATAAATATGCCAATGGCCAGCGAAACGGTGTCTTCAATGAAGGATCAGCTTATTGGGGCGGTCCTAACCTGGATGCCGGCATTACCGCCGTGCAATGGAACAGTCCGGTAGATGAAAATGGGATTCCCATTCCTACGGAACTCAGGTCTTATCCCAATGCCATGAAGGATTTTCTGGAAACGGGTCTTACTTCCAACAACAACATTGCCGTGAGTGGTGGCAATGAAAAAGGGAGTTTCAGAGTGTCTTATTCCAATATGCTCCATCAGGGTATGATCCCTAACTCTGATCTCTTCAGAAACAACCTGTCGACGGCTGTAGATTTCAACATATTGGATAACCTTACTTTTAGTGCTAATGTCAATGTAGGACGTACCCACGCCAACGACCGGCCCAGTACAGGCGACCGCAGGGCGAATCCACTGGAAGCAGTATACGCCTCTTCTCATGTAGATTTCAACCAGATGAAAGGTATCTGGGAAGAAGGACAGGAAGGTATACAACAGATAAGAACAGATGCCGGCGACAATCCTTATTTTATCGCTTATGGCATTGAAAATGGATTTGTAAGAGATAGAATCTACGGTAACCTGTCTCTGAAATACAATTTTACGGAGAAATTTTCCCTGATGGCGCGCTATGCCCTGGATAGGGTGAATGAAAACAGGGAAACTAAAATTCCTTTCAGCTACAGCAGAATGGCCAAAGGAGGGTACTTCCTGTCAGATATTTCTTCACAGGAATCCAATACGGATTTTCTGGCATCCTATAACACAGACGTTGGATTGTTTGATGTTAACCTCTCTTTTGGTGGAAACATCATGCATCGTGAATACTTCGGCTCAAACGTAGGGTCAGGTGGAAACCGGAACAATGGTTTAGTCATACCCGGCGTATACAATGTAGCCAACATACCATTGGATAATATCAGTGTGGGAAGCGCTATCAGCGAAAAATCGATTTATAGCTTATATGCGCTGGCTTCTATCGGCTTCAAAGACATGCTGTACCTGGATATTACAGGAAGAAATGACTGGTCCAGTACCCTGCCGGAAAGCAATCGCTCTTATTTTTATCCTTCTGCCTCTCTGAGCTGGCTGGCGAATTATACGTTTGACCTGCCGGAGACTGTTACCATGCTGAAACTCAGGGCCGGATGGGCTCAGGTGGGTAACGATACTGACCCATACCGTCTGGAACCTTCGCTCAGTACCGGCAATTACAATTCAGTGCCGCTTGTGAGTGTGCCGGCCGGCTTACTCAATCCGGACCTGCTGCCCGAACAGTCTACCTCTGTGGAAGGAGGTATCGATCTGAACCTGTTTGACAATAAAGTGCGCTTCAGTGGTACCTATTATACCATGGACAACGAAAACCAGATTTTTGCTATCAATCTGCCCCAGTCTTCCGGATACAGTAGCAAATTTATCAATGCCGGTCTGATCCGCAGTAAAGGTTGGGAGCTTACTTTGGGAGGGACTCCCATCCGGAAAGAAGGATTAACCTGGGATGTGGATGTCAACTGGAGTAAGAACACTACAACGGTAGAAGAACTGAGCGACAATCTGGAGTTTATCACCCTGTGGGATGAAAATGGTGGGGGAGCCATCACGAGTGTAGGGGAAGAAATCGGTAACCTGTATAGCAGAGGATATGCCTATGTGCAGGATGAAAGTTCTCCCTATTATCGCTGGCCTATCCTGAGTGAGAATGGAGAATGGATAGAACTATCCGGAAGAGAAAATATGCGTCATGTGGGCAACTTCAATCCCGACTTTCTGATGGGAATGCAGACCTCCTTCCGTTTTAAAAATTTTACGCTGAGTGCCAGTCTGGACTGGAGACAAGGCGGTGAGTTTATGTCCTTCACCTACCGTTATGGTGAATCTGACTGGAAGTCTCAACGTCAGCTGGACAACCTGATCCAGGGAGGGCTGTATTCAGCCGATCAGCTGGTAGCGCTGCTAAAGTCAGATCCTGAGAAGTATATCATTCCAAAAGCAGGCAACTACCCCAGGGTAGGGGGACATACCGCTGAAACCGGTGGATTTCCTGTCGACGCCGATGGCAATGATGGTGCTTTTGCTCCTGGTGTCATTCAGACAGCCGGTGCCGAAACACCCGATGATTTCAGCGATGATGAGTATGTAGAGCATTTGGGAGGCCCTGGCACCAATGTGTATCCTATCACCAACACTTATCCCTGGGGCTTCAATGAGCAGATCACTTTTGATGCTTCTTTTATCAAATTAAGAGAACTGTCATTGGCCTACCAGCTACCCAATATTGGCAGCATCCGTAATGCTTCTCTCGCCATCTATACCAGAAATATTATGCTATGGACGGCAGCCGATATTGGCATTGATCCGGAACGTGCCTTTATGGCGAGCGGTGACAAACAAGGCGATACCCAGAGCCAATTCAGACAAGGCATTGAAAGGCAAAATGTAATGCCCTGGAGTATTCCGTTCGGTTTCAAGTTGAACTTTACTTTTTAATGACACCACAAAAAATCTTAGCCATGAAGCATATAGCAATATTAAAAAAGACCTGGGTGATCCTGATCGGACTTTTAATAGCCTCAGCCTGCGATGATCAGCTGACTGAAATGAATGTCAACCCCAATGGGATTAATCCTGCCACGGCACATCCAAACCTGCTGATGCCTGCTGTGCTGGCGCCAGCGGCGCAGGCCTATCTGGATTTAGGGTTCAACAATATGGCGGGAGCCGTACAGCATACCCAGAAGAATGGGTGGTACAGTGCGCACAACCACTATGACTGGAGCGCTACCGACTGGAGCAACTGGTATGGGATGTTAAGAACCAATGATCTGCTGGAAGAACGCGCCATCGCGCTGGAAAGTGACTTCTTTCAAGGGGTGGCACTGACCATGAAATCTTTTATTTATGGCAATATCACAGACATATGGGGCGATGCGCCCTATACCAATGCCGTTAGAGGGGATGAAGGAGGAAGCGAAAGTGAGTACCCTGTCTTTGATAGCCAGGAGGTAATTTATGATGGCATCCTGGCAGACCTCAACAGCGCAGCGACCCTCTTTGCTTCTGCCGATACGGAAGGAGTCAACGCAGCCGCTGATCTGTATTTTGGGGGTAATGCTGAAATGTGGCAGCGCTTTGCCAATTCCTTACTGCTCAGATACTATATGCGGATTTCAGCCAAGAAGCCGGAGGTAGCACGGGCGGGCATAGAGGCAGTCTACAATAGTGGTATGTATCTGCAGTCGGCTGACCAGGATGTGACCCTGGACTATACAGGCGGAGCCAACGATGTGTGGCTTTCTCAATATACAACGGTCGATGATTTTACCCGGTGGCAGGCTTGTCAGACGCTGATAGACCAGATGGTATCAACCCATGATCCCAGAATATCCGTATGGTTTGATTCTGTCGCTGTACAATGGGTGGCAGATCCGGGCTTACCCACTGATGTGGAAGGTGTGCTCAGAGCCGATGGTGAAGTAGTCAGCGATGGAGCCGTGACCTACACCTACCTTGAGTTTATGAATAAACGTGATACTAAATTTACGCGCCATTTTAATCCGAACGCCGCCTCTTATGATACCAGTTTGTATGTAGGCCTGCCACCCGGCCTGACCATCCCTGAGTCTTACAATGGAAATCCCGATCCGGGTCAGGGAACCCGCAATCAGCATGTTTCTCAACTGGCACCCATTTACTCGACGGCAGGGGCTGCCGGTGACATTCTGAAAGCCAGAATTATCTCCGCGGCTGAAGTCAGCTTTATTCTGGCAGAAGCGGCTTTATATGGCTGGAATGTAGGGGATGCAGCAACGCATTATAACAATGCTATCCAGTACTCCCTGAATACCTGGGGAAGGGGCGATGAATACAGCAGCTTTATGGCGGAACCCGGTGTGGCCTTTGACGGTACCCTACAGCAGGTGATCACCCAGAAATGGGTCGCCAGCTGGACTGCTGCCACAGAGGCCTGGATGGATTACCGGAGAACAGGTTTTCCGGCCTTACAGGTAGGCCCCGCTTCCGACCAGCCCGTGGTGGCCCTCCGGTATCCTTACGGGGGCGACGAACTGAATAATAATACGTCGAATGCCAATGTAGCGATAGATAGGTTGGAAATTACTCAGTATTCAGGATCCGTAGGAGCCGATAGCCCCTGGTCTAAAATGTGGGTGTTGCAGGGAACCGGAAAACCCTGGTAAGAGAATCAACCATCTTATGATGTAAGACTGGCACAGAGAAGTAAAAAGTTTTACCTTTTACTTCTCTGCTGGTTATAACACGTAAAATCATGGCTTTTCAGAAACACGTATTGATTACTTTTCTCACTGTATTATTTCTATGTGTATGGGTTCCTGTCGTCCAGGGGCAACCGGGTTCTCCCTTTTTGGACCCTGGCGCTCCCACCTATGACTACGACATGGCCTTGCGGTTAGGAATGGATGTCAAGCTGCTTTTTCCTTCCGCTACTCCCGACAGAATTATAGTAAATCTGACCGCAGACCCTTTGTCATCGATAGCGGTGAATTGGCGTACCGATACGTCCAAAGTACTGGGGCTGGTAGAAATAGCCGAAGCGACAGATGGGCCTCAGTTTCTGCAACAGGTTCGTACTATTCAGGCCACCACAGATTCTCTGAAGGTGTGCCCTCCAGATGAGCCGGCGGTAGTTGCTCATTACCACGCCGCGACTATCGATCAACTGGTACCGGGTAAAAAGTATGTATACCGGGTAGGTGAAGGCGCGCATTGGAGCGAATGGTTTCAGTTTGACGTGCCTGATCCTGAAAAGGAAGGCTTGTCTTTTCTGTATTTTGGAGACGCTCAGAATGAGGTGAAATCTATGTGGTCCCGGGTGATCCGGGAAGCCTATCGGACATGGCCGGATATTGATTTTATGTTGCACGCCGGCGACCTCATCAACCGCCACAACCGGGATATAGAGTGGGGAGAATGGTTTCATGCCGGTGCCTACATTCATGCGACCATTCCCAGTATCATGACCCCCGGCAACCACGAATATGGGAAAGGTGTTGTGCTCTCTCCGCAGTGGCAACCCCAGTTTAACCTGCCAGGCAATGGACCAAAGGGGCTGGAAGAAACCTGTTATCAGATCAACTTTCCCAACCTCAAAGTCATATCGCTGGATGCCGAACAAATTGATGAGTCGCCCTATTTTCTGGAGAAACAGGTGCAGTGGCTAGACTCCGTACTTCAGCATGACCCCCGGCCCTGGACAGCCCTTACCTTGCACTATCCCTTTTATTCTACCAAACCCGACAGAGACAATCCCAAGCTCAGGCAGCATTTCAAACCCATCATCGATCGCTATGGGGTGGATATCGTCTTACAGGGTCATGACCATGCCTACGGAAGGGGGATGGTGAGCAATGTAGCCAGTGGGAGCCAGGTGGTAGCGGGTGCGGCCGGCACCATGTATGTGGTTTCGGTATCCGGGCCTAAAATGTATGAAGTTTCTGATGATCCCTGGATGGATAGAAAGGCAAGCAATACCCAGCTTTTTCAGATCATTACCATCCGCGGCGACGAGCTGCAATATCAGGCTTATACCGCCACCGGAGAGTTGTACGATGCTTTTCAACTGAAAAAAAGAAAGGGGAAACCCAATATGTTAATCAATAAAATTCCTGATACACCTGAAAAATAAAACTACTTGAAACCTATGCAATGGAAATGGATTTTATATCACGCTATTTTTTTTGGCGGTCTTTTGACGGCATGCAACCAACCTAAACAGCCAGAGAATCAGGCACAACCCTTATCTCAGACGAATTCTATGAATACTCTGCCCATCAAGGATTTTATCTTTGGTGATGACAAGCCTTTTCCGCAGTGTCATGCTTCTACCTTGGTGCGACTGGATAACGGACAGTTTCTGGTAGCCTGGTTTGGCGGACAGCATGAGAAAAATGACGATGTGGGTATCTGGCTCTCCCAAGGCAGGCCAGGCCAATGGAGCGACCCTCAGGAAGTGGCTAAAATCAGAGAAGAACCTCATTGGAATCCTGTGCTTTTTCAGTCAGCGCAGGGAGAGGTGTTCTTGTTCTACAAAGTAGGCAAAGAAATAGATGACTGGGAAACCTGGTTTATCACTTCTGCCGATGGGGGTAAGACCTGGACTGAATCACAGGAACTGGTAGCGGGCGATCAGGGGGGTAGGGGACCTGTCAGAAATAAACCTATCATTCTTTCAGATGGTAGCTGGCTGGCGGGAGCCTCTCATGAAGATAATGAGGTCTGGAATACTTTTGTAGACCGTAGTACGGATCAGGGTAAAACCTGGGAAGCATCCGAATACCTGCCAATAGACAGAAGTGAGATTCCGGGAGAAGGTGTCATTCAGCCTACCTTGTGGGAATCTGAACCCGGTCAGGTGCATATGCTCATCCGGAGCTCAGCAGGTGTCATCTGCCGGAGCGATTCTGAAGATTACGGCAAAACCTGGTCGCCCATTTACAAAACGAACTTACCTAATCCTAACAGTGGCATTGATGTGACAAAGTTTTCGGATGGCACGCTGGCGCTGGCCTATAACCGTGACAATGAAAACTGGGGTGCCAGGGCACCGCTTTCTGTTGCTCTGTCGGAGGACAACGGACGGACATGGCCGCGTATGCTGGACATTGAAAAGGGGGTGGAAGATGACGAATTCTCTTATCCTGCCATTATCAGCTTTGGCGATACCATCGCGGTGAGCTATACCTGGCAAAGAGACAAGATTGCTGTCTGGATGGGAACCCGCGAGCAGATTCCTTCCAGTTCTCTGGCTTTTGAATCCCGCTGATTGATGAAATTTTCTCCCTTCATGCTGAAGTTACTATGGGTAGCCATGGCCCTGGGAACCGCCTGGGCGGTCAGAGGGCAGTTTGGCCATGAGCATGGTGCTGCCTGGGCCGGGGGCATTGGTGTACTGGCAGTATTGGTGCTGAGCCAGCGACAGGACTGGTATCGCCGGCTTCCAGCCATCGTAGCGCTGGGGGCCATCGGCTGGGGCGTGGGAGGCATGATGAGTTATGGCATGGTGGTCGGCTATGGCAGAAGCCAGGATCTGCTGAATGTAAGCTATGGTCTGTTGTCGCTCTTCCTCATCGGAGGGCTGTACGGTTTTATAGGAGGAGGGCTCACAGGGCTTTCCCTGGCTTCTACTCCTGAGAAAAAGGTGGACTGGGCATCGCTGGTTACCCAAATGGTAGCGGGTGCTTACCTGATTTGGGGGATACTCATATACCAGCTGGAATGGCTGATGACACCGCCACGTTCTGAGCTTTGGGCTGCCTGTCTGGGCGCTGCCCTGGCGCTTGGCTGGTATGCTTATCGTCATCAATATGGCAGCAGCCTGAAGGTAGCCCTTTTGTCAGGCTTAGGAGCAGGCTTTGGTTTTGCTTTCGGTAATTTTCTGCAGGTGCTGGGTAACACTTCTGGCATAGATTTCAACTGGTGGAACGTGATGGAGTACTCTCTGGGATTTTTTGGCGGACTGGGGATGGCCTACGGCGTCTTTTCCGCATCATGGCCCGAAAAGGGCATCCCCGACCTGATGGCTAATCGCCTGGGCTGGTTTTTTCTGATATTTCTTCTGCCCTTTACCAACATCGTAGAAGCCTTTGGCTATGAAAAGCTTCTTAGCAGAGCTGAAAATCTGGGTGTTGAGGATCTTCAGGCTTTTGTCCGGCTGGAATATGGGCTTAGTGGCGGCAGCCTGATCCTGTTAGGAGTTTTTTTAGCCTGGTATTACCGGAAGAAAATTATCAATCAGGAGCGTTGGCGAAACCAGGATGGTTTGCTTTTGTGGTTCGTTTACCTGGCCTGGTATATTCTGTTAAGCAATGTAATGGGTGCCCTTTGGCTCCAGGGAGGCGGTTTGAAAGAATACCTTTACTGGGCCAATCTACTGATCATTGCAGCAGGTATTGGCATGGGCTTTTCTAAACCTGTCTGGCCTGTCAATCCGATTTCTTTTCGTCAACGGTATGTGCAGCTGGGGGTAAGTGCGATCCTGCTTATTGTGATCCTCAGCTTAATCCTTGTGAATATACATGATGCGCTTCCCGGGGCACAAGCCCGGTTTATTTTTGGAGAATAGGGTTTTTTATGAGGCCATGATATATTCAGAAAATAGAGTAGACAAAAAAAGTCAGCGGAGGCAAATCAATGAAAAAGATATCGATAACCTGATAGCGTTTAGTTTAATGGTAAACTAATGCTTGAAATATAACGATCATAGCTTCTTAAAAAAAATCTTCATGATAATATCAGATAGGCTAAAAAATCAAAGCATTATACTCTTTCTTCTATCTCTGCTTTACTTGCCCTTTACAGTTGAAGCGCAAACTTACGCGGAGAAACTGGGTTGGAAAGCGGGGCAAAAGTTGTTGATCATGCATGTGGATGACGCTGGCATGTCTTACGACTCCAACCAGGGGGCCATACAGGCTATGGAAAAAGGCATTGCCAATTCGGTGAGTATCATGATGCCTTGTCCCTGGGCAGCTAGCTTTATCAACTATGTGAAGGACCATCCGGAAACGGATGCGGGCTTACACCTGACCCTTACCTCGGAATGGAAAGAGTATCGTTGGGAACCGCTGAGTGGTATTCCGGCAGTGCCCGGCCTGGTAGATGAGGAGGGTGCCCTGTGGCATACTGTAGAACAGGTAGTAGAGCACGCTACAGCCGATGAAGTAGAGCAGGAAATCCGGCAACAGGTAGAACGTGCCCTGAGAATGGGTTACCAGCCTACCCATCTGGACTCTCATATGGGAACGCTCTTTGCTACCGATGCCTTTCTGGAAAGGTATATCAAAGTAGGAACTGAGTATGATATTCCCGTCATGATTCCCGGCGGACACAATACCTTGCTCAAAGAGGGTTACCGGGAGCAGGCCATCCGCCAACTGAAGGAAGCGGGTCAATATCAGGTGGGGATGGAAGTCCCTTTGCCGGAGGCAGTCGGTAAAGCCGAAGCCGTAGGCGCTACAGCATGGAAAGCCGGATTGCCTGTATTGGACGATCTGCATACCATCAGTGGCGATTGGGAACTTCCGGAAGGGGTAGAAAGGAATGAGGCCAATATTCATGAACTGAAAGTGCAAAAGTTTAAAGAAACCTTCGAGCAGATGCAGCCCGGCGTCACCATGATTATTGTGCATTGTACGGATCCTACCGAAGTTTTTGCTAAGATTTCCAATTCGGGGCTGTCCAGAAAAGGAGACCTGCTGGCAATGATGGATCCACGCCTGAAACAATACCTGAAAGACAATGATATCCAACTGACCACCTGGCGGGAGCTTAAAAAAAGACGTGATCGCCTGAAGAAATAAATACTCACATTATCGTAATCCAAACAAAGTTTGTCCATGAAAATTCTTTGCCTGATTTTCTCTTTTATTTTCTTCCAAGCCCATTTTCTGATGGCTGATCCAGACCTTCCCTTTCGGCAGCCTGTCTCAGTGAAATATACTTTATCCAGCGAAATCCAAGGAGCCGTATTGAAAAAGGTAGTCGTAGACTACGACGATGTGGTGCACATCTTGTCTGATAAAGGGCTGCTGCGTCTCATCGATCAGCAGTTGGTCAGCGATATTGGCTATCGGCCGCTGGCAGACCGCCAACCCCTGGATATTAGTATACAGGAAGAAAGTGGCTATTTGTATTATCTCTATCCGGATCAGTTTCTCACCAATGCCCATGCCGGTAAACCTTATGGACAACTGCCTTCTTCTAATTTTGACCAGTTGGCCGTCAATCATCAGGGCAATGTTTTGCTTTCTGGCCCCAAGGCCCTGGGATTGTATACCGATGGCACCTTGAAAAAGCTAAAACATCCTTCAGCCGGGATACTGGATATACAGGTGCATCGCGGGCAGTTTTATGTGCTGACTAACCAACAACTGTACCGACTGGAGGCCGATAAGCTTCATCCGCTCCACGATACGAAAGCGGTGAGCAGTATGACCTTCAGAGGCGACGAAATTATCCTGGGCACAGAGCAGGGCTACTACGGCATCTCATGCCTGGACGGGACAAAAACCTTTGACCTTGTTGCCAAAGTACCTGTTCCGCAAATCACCCAATTGGCTTTGACGAAGGACGGTCTTTGGGCGGCTACGCCTCAAGGGGCTTTCATGCGTAAGGCGGAAGGGCGCTTCCGCTACTATGCTTCTCAGCGCTGGCTGGATCAGAATGAAGTCATCGATCTGGCTGCCGACAGCGAGGGCAATATGTACCTGCTGACCGCTACCGGCCTGAATAAGGTAGCTTTCCCAAAGCATACACTGGCCGATAAGGCGGCTTATTTTGAAGAGAAGATAAGGCAAAGGCATATACGCTACGGCTTTATCGCAGAATTGCGACTGAAGACACCCGGGGATATCACGACTGCTGAAATGATAGACACCGACAACGATGGGCTATGGACCTCTTTTTATCTGGGCAGCCAGGCGTTTAAGTACGCGGTGACAGGAGAAGAAAAAGCCAGACGCCATGCCTGGGAAGCGTTTGAAGCCTACGAAAGACTGTTGTCTATCAATCTGCTCAAAGGATTTCCCTCCCGTACTTTCGAACGCAAAGGATACAAAGTATCGGATGCGGAGCGCTGGCGGGATTCTCCCGACCCGGTGTGGGAGTGGAAAGGCCATACCAGCAGCGACGAGTTTGTGGCTTATATCTATGTGGCCTCCATCATGGATGAATTCCTGGCGCAGACAGAAGCCGAAAAAACCAGGGTGGCCGATTTTATCGATGCCATCCTCACCCACATTATAGAAAACGACTATTACTTCGTAGATGTGGATGGGGAGCCTACCCTCTGGGGACGCTGGCATCCGGACTACATCAACTGGTATCCACGCAGTATAGGAGATCGCCGCTTGGGGAGCCTGCACCTCATCGCAGGATTACAACTGGGGTATGACCTGACCGGAAAAGAAATATACAAAAAAGAAGCTTTCAAAATGATGGAAGAACACGGCTATCTGGACAACATCCGGATTCCTATGGAAGAGATCAAATCTACGCCCGGTTATGTCTATAAAGGCAATAATATGGGAGAGGGCGGATGGAATCATTCCGATGATGAGATGGCTTTCCTGACCTATTGGGTTATCCACCGGCATGCCTTCAATGATACACTCCAGCAGGCATACGAAGCCTCTATCCAGAATCATTGGGAGATAGAAAAGCCCGAGCGAAATGCCCTCTGGCACCTCATCACTTTAGGCACGGAAGGTTCTTTTGATCAGGCCGCTACCCTCTGGTTTTTGCGCGACTATCCTATGGATCTGGTTCGTTATACTACCAAAAATTCTCATAGAAAGGACCTGACCTTCCTGGAGCCTAATTTTCGTGACCAATTGACGGAAGAACTTTTGCCGGCGGCAGAAAGACCCATTATTCGTTTCAATGCCAATCCTTTTCAATTAGATGGCGGCAGCGACGGGCGTTATGAGTTGACCGGTGCCGAATATCTGTTGCCTTACTGGATGGCGCGTTATTACCAAGTGATCGAGGGATAATGTATAGCCGAATGATGAAGTATGCAGTACTACTTTTTATAGCCACCACCTTGTGGAGCTGTCGCAGTCAAAGCAAGGAAACATCCCCCCTGGTAACCCAGAGCGGTGAGAAGGAAGAGCTGATTATTTTCCCACCCCAGCATGAGCATGTGCATGGCCCTACCCTGGTGGAGCTGCGTAACGGGGATCTGCTGGCAGCCTGGTTTCAGGGCTCCGGAGAACGTTGGGCAGATGATGTGCGCATTATGGGAGCACGCCTGAGGGCAGGAGCATCGCAGTGGTCTGCTCCTTTTCTGATGGCTGATGTGCCCGGTTTTCCCGACATCAATCCCATGCTGTTTGTCGATCAGCAACAAAAGTTGTGGCTGATGTGGTACACCGTTTTGGCCAACCAATGGGAAACGTCGTTGCTCAAATACCGGATCAGCGAAAACTATGAAGATACTATGGCCCCGGAATGGCGCTGGCAGGATGATGTACTCCTGAAACCCGGTGACCCCACGGAAAGAGGCATCCAGCCTGGCGACCGTTTTGTAGCCTCCGTACATGTACAAATGGCACAATATGAGCAGTACCTGGAAGATTCTATTTTCCCACAACTGCCGGCAGAGGAAGTGAAAAATCAACGCACTGCCTGGGAAGCCTACCAACGCAAGCTGGACAGTCTGGCATCAGGAAAAAATATGCTGCGCAGCGGTAGAATCCTGGAGAACGGACAGGAAACTTCGGCGGAACTGGGTTATCCGCTTTCCCGTCGGATCGGGTGGCAGACAAAGAACAAGCCTCTTTTGTTGGGAAACAGGATTATCGTGCCCCTTTATTCGGACGGGCTGGACTGTAGTATCTTTGCCTTTACGGATGACGGAGGCAACCATTGGCAGGTAAGTAGCCCGGTGATAGGGGGTATTGGCATCCAACCTACAATTCTGAAGAAGAACGATGGCACTCTGGTGGCTTATCTCAGGGATAATGGTCCGGCGCCTTATCGAATGCAGTATACGACCTCGATGGATAGCGCCAGGAGCTGGTCTATTCCCAGAGATACCTCACTGCCCAACCCGGGTGCTGGTTTCGATGGTGTTACCCTGCAAAACGGACACTGGCTTCTAGTGTACAACGATACGGAAGAAGGACGCCATAGCCTGGCATTAGCACGTTCAGAAGATGAAGGTCAGACCTGGCCCTGGATCAGACACCTGGAACAGGATACACGGGGGGAAGAGGCGACGCAAAGTCATTACCCTGCCATCATTGAAGGCAAGGATGGGCGTATTCATGTGGTGTACAGTTACCATTATCACGACCGGCCAGAAGAGGCCAAAACCATGAAGTATGTCAGCCTGTCACCCGATTGGGTTAAGCAGGAAGCTGATTAATGCATGGTCGGCATTACTGAAGCCGTAGAGGTGGAAAGATTAACCCGTTTTGATAGCGTATCGCCCGGGTTCACTTGCGCTTTTGGGAGCAACTCAATACATTCAGAGAGGCAAAATGCATGGAGCCACTTTCTCCTTTTTTCGGTATGTACAGCTATAAAAAAATTCTGCTTTTCAGTCTTCTCCTGCTCTTATGGGATGCCTTCATAGAACACTGTAAAGCACATGCACAGATGTCTCATCCGCCCGATTATATCACCCAGGGCAATGTGATGGCTGACAGCGTGGGATATGCGATGAGTACTTGCCCCTTCTGGGCTGCTCCTTTCGCCAGTTTTGCCTCGGGAAAGAAAGTTATTAAGGACGAACACGGAGCAATTATTCGAGGAGACACTTCCCGAAAAATCTTGTCATTGGTATTCACAGGCGACGAATTTGCAGAGGGAGGGGAATTGATCCGGAAAACCCTCAGACAGCACCAGGTGCCTGCCTCTTTTTTTCTGACGGGGAATTTCTATCGCAATCCTGCCTTTCATTCGCTGATAATGGCTTTGAAAGAGGATGGACATTATCTGGGGGCACACTCAGACCAACATCTGCTCTATGCCGACTGGGAGAAACGCGATAGTACCTTAGTAACCCAGGAGCAATTTGTACTCGACTTGCAGTATAATTATGAAAGGATGGAAACGTTTGGCATTCAAAAAAAAGAGGCTGTCTACTTTCTACCTCCTTATGAATGGTATAATGCGGACATTGTCCGGTGGACAGAAGAAGCAGGATTACAGCTAGTTAATTTTACACCGGGTACCCGCTCTACCGCCGATTATACATATCCGGAGATGGGAAAAAGATATGTGTCATCCGAGGAAATTTATCAGTCTGTCATCAATGGCGAAGCAAATGATCCCCATGGTTTGAATGGCTTTATCCTGTTGCTCCATATAGGCACCGATCCCCGAAGAAAAGATAAGTTTTATCACAGACTGGATAGGCTGCTGCATGCATTAAAAGGTAAAGGCTATCAGTTTGTCAGTATTAACACCTTACTCCATTAACCATCTATGGCTACATGATTTGACTATGGCAGTATTAGGCATCGACTTAGGAGGGACCAAACTGGCGTCCGCCGTATTTTCAGAACAGGGAGCGTTGCTTTCTAAAGAGATAGTAGCCTTGGGTGTTAGACAGGGTGCAGAAGTAGGAGCCTTGATCACCGCACAGCTAAAAAAACACTTGGCTGACAGGAAAGATCTTCAGTCCATTGGGGTTTCTGTGCCGGGCATCTGTCGTAGTAAAACAGGAACGGTTTGGGCGCCAAACATAGCAGGCTGGGACAATTACCCCTTGCAGCAGGAACTACAACGGGAAGCTGGTACCATACCTGTCATCATGGATAGTGATCGCGCCTGCTATATATTGGGAGAGCGGTGGCAGGGCAACGCCAGAGGCTGTAAAGATGCTATTTTTCTGGCCATCGGCACGGGGATTGGCGCAGGTATCATTGTCAACGGGACAATTCTTCGGGGGGCTCATGACATTGCCGGGGCTGTCGGGTGGATGGCGTTGGACAGACCTTATCTGGATGTTTATACTTCCTGTGGCTGTTTGGAATACCATGCGTCAGGAGAAGGCATTGCCAAGGTAGCCAGGAAAATGTTGCAGGAGAAGCCGGAATACCAGGGCCTCTTAAGTCATAAGGCTTCCGAAACGATGACAGCCCATGATGTTTTCAAGGCTTATGAGCAAAAAGATACACTTGCCACGGCGGTGATGCAGCAGTGTGTTGCTTTTTGGGGTATGGCTGTCGCCAACCTGGTGAGTATTTTCAACCCGGAGAAGATCCTCTTCGGAGGTGGGGTGTTCGGTCCGGGTGTGCAGTTTCTGGAAGCGATCCGGCAAGAGGCCTGTCAATGGGCGCAGCCTATCAGCATGGCACAGGTAAGCCTGGAAAAATCACAGTTGGAAGGAGATGCCGGCCTGTATGGCGCGGGCTATCTGGCCTTACAGCATCAATACCCTGTTTGACTTATTCTTGATACTATGTACCAAAGTAGATACGTGTTTTTTGCCGCCTGCCTGGGGCTGTTCCTCTTTGGGATCGGGCTGATCACTTTAGGCGCAGTGGCTACCGGCCTGCAAGAGAAATTACAGCTGGATGACATCGCTTCGGGAACCTTGTTTTCTATTCTTCCCATTGGCATCCTGCTGGGCTCCCTGCTTTTTGGCCCGCTCTGTGACCAATACGGGTATAAAGCCTTTTTCGTACTCTCTGCCCTCTGCATTTTCGCCGGACTACAGGGCATTGCCCATGCAGCTTCTTTCAACCTCCTGAAGATCTTTATTTTTCTTTTCGGCTTGGGAGGCGGCGTTATCAATGGGGCTACCAATGCCGTAGTAGCCGACATCAGCCCGGAAAAAAAAGGTGCCAATTTAAGTTTGCTGGGTGTGTTTTTTGCGCTCGGTGCCCTGGGCATGCCTTTTGTGCTCGGCATATTGGCGCATCGCTTTCCTTTCGATACGGTAATTGCCTTTGTAGGTATCATTCCCTTGTTGGCGAGTGTAGGCTTTCTCTTCATTACCTTCCCTCCGCCGAAACAGTCGCAGGGTGTTCCTATAACCAGAAGTTTGGCAATGCTCAAAGATCCTGTATTGCTCTTAATCGCTTTCTTTTTGTTTTGCCAGAGCAGTTATGAGGGAATTATTAACAACTGGACCACCACCTTTCTCACCGAGGAATTAGCCATCGCACAAAGCAGTGCCTTGTATGCCTTGTCTTTGTACGTGGTAGGCATGGCTGTGATGCGGCTGTTGTTTGGCAGTGTCTTGAGAAATGTTGACGCCCCGCTGATCCTGTACCTCTCTTTTGGATTGCTACTGATAGGCAATATACTGCTGAAAACAGGGGATACCTTCTTCCTGGCTACGGCCGGGTTAATTATCCTGGGCGCAGGCCTGGGTGTTGGGTTTCCAATAATGCTTGGCTTTGTAGGAACCCGGTATGCAGCGTTGTCCGGTACTGCCTTTAGCGTGGTGCTGGTGATTGCCTTGTTTGGGAATATGCTGGTCAATTTTCTCATGGGCTTCATCGCCGAAGCGTATGGCATTCACCACCTGACCACGGTAGCCTTTGTAGAACTGGCGGTCATGGTCTTGTTATCACTGATGATCATAAAGAAAATGAAATATAACCCTTATCAGAATCAATTATGTTAGCAAAACAATGGCTTACGCATGCAAGGGAAGTGATGACCCGCATCGAAGAAACACAAATGGACAATATACGCCAGGCGGCTGAGATCATGGCTAATTCTATTGAAGCCGGCCGGTGGGTGCATACCTTTGGCTGCGGGCATGCGACCTTACCCATAGAAGAGATGTATCCGCGCATAGGAGGATTTGTAGGATTTCATCCTATGATCGAATTACCCCTCAGTTTCTTTACCAGAATCACCGGAGAAATGGGTGTGCATCAGTTTGTGTTTCTGGAACGGGTGGAAGGTTACGGAATAGAAATCATGAAAGGGTATCAATTTGATCCCCGGGATACCATGTGGATTTTCTCTCATTCCGGGATTAACAACGTCAACATTGATGTAGCATTGGAGGCCAAAAAGAAAGGAATGAAGGTGGTAGCCTTCGGATCGGCCGCGGAAGCCCAAGGCAAGCAAACCCGCCATTCCAGTGGCAAAACTATTTTCGACGTTGCGGATATAGTGGTAGATACCTGTGCGCCCCTCGGGGATGCCGCCGTTCCTCTGAAAAATCATCAGGATAAGGTGGGTCCGGTATCCACCATGGCCTTTGTCACCTCTGTCTGGATGACCGTGACTACTGTGGCAGAAATCCTGGCAGAAAGAGGCGTGAAGCTGTATATCCATCCTTCTCACAATGTGCCCGGTGATGAGACAGCCCGGCAAAGACTCGAAGAAGCCTTGGCGGTATATAAACAAAGGATAGCAGGCGTCTGACAGAAAAGAAACTAATACATCGGTAGGCCACACGAAAGGATAGCCTCCGGTGAATTACGTTTAAAAAAGAAGGATAACAATCAGTGGGTAATCCTCATCAGGTTGCTTACCTTTACACGATGACACCCAGACCCTACATCCTGGCTGAAACCAACTGGCAATCCGTACAGCAGACTCAATACGAAGTCGCTGTTTTGCCTTGGGGAGCCACCGAGGCCCATAACTATCATTTGCCTTATTCTACGGATGTGGCACAGTGCGATTATGTAGCCGCTGCCTCTGCTGAAAAAGCCTGGGCACAAGGGGCTAAAGTGATAGTGCTTCCTACAGTGCCTTTTGGTGTGAATACCGGTCAGATGGATATTCCTTTATGTATCAACATGAACCCGAGCACGCAGCTGGCCGTGCTGAAAGATGTGACCCGGTCGCTTTCCGGGCAGGGGATTCACAAGCTGGTGGTGATGAATGGGCATGGGGGCAATGACTTTAAACAAATGATCCGGGAGGTACAACTTCATTTTCCGGATATGTTTTTATGTACCCTGCACTGGTACCGGGCCATCGACTGGAACCAGTATTTTGACGAACCCGGTGACCATGCCGGCGAAATGGAAACCAGTGCGATGATGCACATCGCGCCGCAGTTGGTTTTGCCTTTGTCAGAAGCTGGTGAAGGAAAATCCCGCCCCTTCCGGCTGAAAGGTATTCAGGAAGGTTGGGTATGGGCGCAACGTGCCTGGAGTAAAGCTACCCACGACACGGGCGTCGGGAATCCCGCTAAAGCCACGGCAGAAAAAGGGCGTTTGTATCTAGAAGATACGGCCCAAAAGATTGCCGGCTTTCTGGTAGCACTGGCCCATACGCCTATTCAGGATCTGTACGAACCGGATTGAATCATAAGGAATAGCCAATAAGACAATAGGTAATGACGATGGGCAAAGGCATCACCAGAGATTATGCATAAATTCACTCATTTACCCAATGAGCCCTTCAATCCTTCAGTCCTTTAACCCTTCAGTCCTTCCCTCATTGGTAATCCTCAGCAGAAATAATCTCCTGGTGAAGTAGTTCCCGCACGACAATTTCGGTCAGTTCGCTTTTAAAAATAAATTCATAGCGGATGTCCATCACATAGGCTTTCAAACGCATTTTCAGGTAGGATTTCCGGTCTTTTACCTCATTGAAAAAGAGCACGGTAATGGGCTTGTTCAGGTAAATATACCGTGAGGTCTGGGCGGCTTCGGTGGCGAGCTGTCGAACACGTTCCGTATCAATAGAGAGCGGAAGGTAAACCTCGGCTACTACCTGACAGTTAAGTTCGCCGGCATTGCTGTTAGACACAGATTGGTTCATCAGCTCCCCGTTGGGAATAGAGACCAGGGAGTCGTCCGGTGTGACAATACGGGTAGAACGGAGGCCGATTTCCACGACTTCGCCATAATAAGAGCCAATCTCAATCTTGTCTCCTACCTTAAAAGGAGCATCCAGCAGGATGACAATACCGCCAAAGATGTTTTTCAGGATATCCTGGGAAGCGAAACCTACCGCGACACCTACCGAGGCTGTCAGCGCTAATACCGCTTCTATCTTAGGCTGAATCACGCCGGCGATGATGATGAAAATGACAAAGATCCATCCAATAATGCGGATAATGGGTATAAATCCCTTGATGGTGATGCGGTAGGTAGTGCTGGAACTCTTCTCAGAGATCAGTTCCAGCAACCGGGTCAGAAAGCGGATGGTAAAGTAACCGACCAGGAAAAGCAGCAGGCTCCAGAAGATTTTGGCAAAAGAAATATGCTTCATCTGGGGCGGTTCGGTGATGCTTTGCGGTTCTTCCTCAGCTTCTGCCTGATAAGCTTCCCGGAGTGAATCGAGCAGGCTTTGGGAAGTATCCAGTTGGATGGTAACCTGGTTGGCCTGTATGCTTACGGAAGCGGGAGGTGGCTGGGTCACCGAATCCTGAGCAAGGGTATCCTGCTGTGCTACCAAATGCCAGGGGAGCAGCCACATAAGCAGGAGGAGAGATACACCTGGCCGGAGACACAGTAGAGAGCTGCCCATTTTTTTCAATGAATAAAATTTTTAGTTTCCAATAAGGCCACTACCTGCCGGTAGAGCAGGGGGTTGATACAATATACTTCTTCCCGTTTGGTGATCAGGCCATCGTCATGCATCTGGATCAGGCTTAAGCTGCCGGAAGGTACCAGGGGTTCAACTCCTTCTGTCAGCCGGAGATGTTCGGCTACCTCCCGGAATTGCGACTCCGTAAGGCCATCGTGCAACAGCAACGTGTGCAAGACCAGCATCTGGGGCAAAGGCGTAGCCTTCAGAAAAGAAAAATCGATATCTTTTAAGGATTCTATGGTGATGAGGTCGTCTGTCACCTGTTGGGTAGAGCGCAGCCAGAACAACTGTGCCAGGCTGAAGTTGCCAGCAGTGACTTTGTTGAGGTCCTGAAAGTATTCATTTTCCAGGTAAGCTTGTTGGTCCGGTTCACTGAGCCGTTGAAACTTCTTCCGACGGCTTTCCTCCTGAGAAGGGGTAAACAGGATACCATAACCACTGACGCGGTGGCGTTTGAGGATCACTTCTTTTAATTGCTGGCTCTGTACGTTTTCAATCTGAACAATATATTCAAAATAGCTGGAAATCCGGGTGGTCTTGTCCAGAAACTGCCAGGCATATAAGGTACAGGAGCAAAGCCAGAACACCTGTTTTTGTGTTTTAGAGATCAGTTCAAACAATCTTTTCAGGCATTGAAAACCACCTACCTTGCGCAGGTAAAAGTGTTCCAGGTTTTCAAAAGCAAAAATGACCTTCTTCTTTTGCTGCTGCAGGTAGGTGACTACCTCTTCCAGCGTGTTGGCTTCCAGGTCTGGTATAATGTCATGAAGGTAAGCTAGCAGGCCCGTTTCTGTATTAATCTGACGTGTCACGTTGCCCTGAATGACGAGGAAGCGGGCTTTGCCGGAAAAATTCTTTAAGAAGAAATTGATCAGGGTGGTCATGCCGCTGCCTTTTTCACCCACCAGCACGGTGCTGGCATATCGTCCTTTTTCCCAGTTCTGATACGCTTCTTCCAGCCGGTTCATCTCTGCAGGTCTTTCCTCAAAAAAGGCTATGTCTTCCAGTGGGCGTACACTGAACAGGCGCTGATAGACATAGGGCAGCTTGCTCACAGCCGCTTCCGTGGCGTTCAGAAAATCAGAGATTTCCGTACTGACAGTCCCTGTTTTCAGGCTGATCCCTATTATCTTCTGATAATCGCTGATCATTTGGTTACCCCGGTAAAAACCACTTTGTACCATATGCCACGAACGGGGGATGGTATTTTTCAGGTAGCGCACGGTTTGCCTCTTCAGGGTGCGGGTACGTTCCAGGGCTATCGCTTTGGCGATACGCATCTTGATCTCGAAGACATAGTCATTGTCTTTCAGGTCAATGATCCGGCTGTTGAACTGGCCTACGGCCTGTCGGACATCTTTCTGAAAAAACTGGCAGATCTGGTCTAGTTGCACCCTGATATTCTCGGCATTTTTCAGGGCCCGGAGTAATCCTTCTTCAGCAATCTCCCGGGGTTTCTGTACCTGGTCGCTCTCATCATCATAGATAGAAAGGGCAGAATCCAGGTTAAAATATGAGATCTGACCCAGCTCGTTGATCAGCTTCTGCACCAGCGTGATTTCCTGCTTGATTTTTTCCTTCACGGCCTGCAAGGCTTCCTGGAGCACCGGTAAAGTTTCGTAGCTGACGATCTGCCGGGGAGAAATATAATTGATCTCTGAGGCTTTGGTCGGAACATCAAATTCATGTTGGGATACCAGTCCTTTCTTTTCTGACAACTCTTCCACACATTGCAGCGCTTCCTGCTGCATCTGATCCAGCATATGCGGCAAACGCTGATTATACAAAGAAGCCATGGTGGAAGGAATCAGGGTACGCATCAGTTGCTGGTCTATATAGGTTTTTTGCTCTGTCAGCGTTTTCTTGACAGCCCTTCCGGCCTGGTCGATCGCATCCAGCGCCTGTTGAATCCGCTTTTCCGCTGTTTCTATCTTGGGGACCACCACCTGGTGGATTTTCCTTTCCGCTTCCGCCTCGAGCCGGAAATGGGCTAGTAGCATAGCATCGCAAAGCTGATTGTATTCTTCATCCAGACGCCAGTCTTCGTACAGAGCAAAGAGGGTTTGTTGCCATCCCTGTACAAACTCCTGAAAGCTGCGATCTGCCTGTAACTTTTTCTTTTTGACAGCCGCAGTACTGAACCGGCTGACGCTCAGTTCAATGGTGCCGACCCTTTCGTATTGATAGGTAAAGGCTTCGGAAGTTTGTGCCAGCAGTGCTTCCAGCCTGCTTTCCATATGTGCTGACATGTCCTGTAGGGTCTGGCTGACGGAGACAAAAGTTTCATCAGCTTCAGTGATGGGGAAGGCTGATACCCATGCCTCCTCCTGTGTAGTAGCTTCCGGGGCCGTCAGCGCATGATAGACCTGCATGTGCACCTGTTCGGCTGCCTGCCATACCTGCTTGGAAGTGGTGGCTGTCAGGCGGTAGCAGTCTTCCAGGAGAGTCTCCAGCGACTCTGAAAAATTAGTGTGGTAATGTTGTAATATCAGATTTCGTAAGGGGATGTGGTAAATCCACTGACGGTGGGGGTATGGATTTTTGTTCAGCAGTTTTCGATACAGGTTGCGCATCCTGACCGGCCAGCGGGATAGTGCCCTGCCTTGCCTTTTTCCATATTTGAAGAGCCGTATGCTCCATCCGTCTTCTTCCAGGCCGTCAAACCGTTCTTCTTTCTGGATTTCCCGGTAGTGGTTGGTAAATTTTCTGGCAAATTGTTCTATCTGTGCTACATAGTCAGCAAACAGCTCGGTAAAGTGATGCGCTTCCGGCTGATGATACCGGTCGGCTGCCAGCGCCAGCAGTTGTTCACTGAATCGACTCAGTGCCTCCGCTGCCAGGGCTTCAGAATCTTTTGTTTCCTGGAGCGCATCGTGAAGTGTCCGGATGGTGGACTGCACTGTTTGAACAAGATGACGCTGCTCGCATAGTACTTTTTCTAATACCGGCTGCACCTCCTGATAGACCAATGCTTCTACCTGTTGCTGTATTTCGGCGGGTTTGGCAAGCGCTGGTGTATTTATTTTTTCCGCATACATCGGGTTGGATAACATTTACGATCTGAAGCTCCTTCTTCTTTTTTTAGTATTGGCAGAAAAAGACAGGATCATGGAACCTGCCTATCGTTGACAATGGTAGGGATAAAAGGCATGGTGTAGAAACACACAGTGCTTATACGGCATTATACAAGTAAGGGTAAGCTTCGCCCACAGTGTAGCGTTAGCCTTTAAAATGATTAGACGCTTTTTTGATGGCATCATGCAGTGCATCGGTGGCTTTGTGAAAACCTTCTCTGATATCATGGAAAGCAGCGCTACTGGAAAATTTCAGGTCTTCGAAAGTCTGGTAGAGTTTTGTGTTTTTTTCTTTCATATCATGTATCTGTTCATCAAGCTTTACATCCAGTTCCATTCTCAGCTCTTTGGCTTTGGCTTCCAGTTCCTGAATTTTGGCATAAAACTCCTTGAGTTTGGCTTGAATTTTTTCCTCTTGGTTTTTATCGTTTTCCATAAGGGCATAAGGTTTAAAACTATCTCAAGTTAATAAATTATTGAAATAAGCTACAAAGTTATAGTAGCTTACTGCCAAATTTTTGCTTACTTAACAGAGGAACTTAATAGAATGAAAGAGATTGCCAACCTCCCTTCGCTACTGAAAAGGACGTAAGAAGATTTGCCACAAAAATGACCTCTTTGTAGAGAGGCGGGGCTGATTCAAAGTACCTCGTGAGTGCTATAGCCTGGTTGGCTGGCAGACCTTTCCTTATGAACACAATGAGACGCTTTATACTTCAGATGCTGCTCGCTGTCATGGTTAGCCTGGGTTGTTTCGCCCAGGAAGCAGGCTTCGAGCGCACACTCCCTGCTGCCCCCTCCGAATGGCCCGATACCCTTCCCTGGTGGCAACCCAACAACCTCCGGTTGATGCAGACCAACCTGCCGGCTTATGAGGCACAGCTTAATGTGGATTCCCTGATAGAAGATCTGCAACGCTTTTCCGTCAATACGCTGATCATCAACGGAGGAGGGATCATGGCCTTTTATCCCACAAGGCTGGATTTTCAGTATACCAATCCTTATATGCAGGAAAATATGTTGAAGGAGGTCATTGAAAAATGCCATGCCCTGAACATCAGGGTGATTACCCGTTTTGATTTCAGCCGCATCCATCGCAGCATTTTTGAGAAACATCCCGACTGGGCCTACATCTCTGCCAAAGGGGACCGGATCATCAACGACGATATGTATATGGTTTCGGTGAACGCACCCTATGTGCAGGAGAAATCCATACAGATAGTGGAAGAGGTGATCAGCCTGTATGACATCGATGGTATTTTTATCAATATGCCGGGTTACCATACCGGCAATGCCTATGAAGGCACTCATTTTGGTGTCGATCAGAACACTTACGATCAGCAGCGATTTAAAGCCTTCAGCCAGGGGATGGCACTACCCCAAGAGGAAAGTGCTGAGGAACCTTCTTATACCCGATACCAGGCATTCAAAGCTTATACGGTGGATGACTGGATGAAGCGGATGCATGCGGCCGTGAAGGCCAAAAATCCCCAGATTGCCATTTGTACCTATATGGATGAATATGTAGATATCATCCGGCATGAAACACAAACCAATAGCCTGCCTTACTGGCCTTATATGGCTTCTGATAATGTCAACAATACCTTGCATTCCTATCCGAATCATGTCGTGAGCAATGCCAGTATTCAGCAGATTTCCTTTCAGTCGCGCTACAATGCCATAGAGCCTGAAGAGACGGTCATCCGCTTGTATGAGAACCTGGCCAACGGTTCGGGACTGGATATGAGCCTGATGGGTGATTTCCGGGATTATGAAGACGAAAGGAACTTCAAAGCCTGGGAAGAATTGTATGCGTTTCATCAGAAATACGAGCCCTATTTTGGTAAATATACCTCTCCGGCAGAAATCTGTGTGATTTCACCTGATGACTGGCCGCATGGGGAGGAAGCCCAGGAATACCGGGGTATTCAGCTGATGCTGAAAGAATCGCATCTACCATACGACATCATAGAATACAGTCAGATAGAAAAACAAGCTGAGGCCATCAACCAGTATAAATTGATTATTCTGCCACAGATTGTTGAGATCTCCGAAGGCGCCCAGCAGGTTCTCCGGAAAGCCTGTGAAAACGGGGCGGCCCTGATCGCCACCAACCAGAGCCTTTCTGCCGATGAAGCGTATGTACAGGAAATGTTTGGTGCCAGGATAGAAAAGAAATCGCATGAGGGAGCCGGTTTCTATCTGCATCCGGAGGATAAAAATCTGTTCAAACGTTTTAAAGAGCAGAGCCTGTTGTTCTGGAAGTTTAATCTGGGGCTATACGATTTTGCTGATGCGGACACCATGGCCCTTCCTATCTACACACCGGGTCGTCCGGGCCCTCCGGAAAAAATTGGCGGGCACGAGCCCAGCGGCTATTTTGCGGTAGGCATGAAAACCCATCAGCAGGGGAAAGCTGTGCTAATTCCGATCAACCTAGGCCGGCTCTATTATATTCATGGGTATGAGCAGCACAAAAACATTCTGCTGGACCTGATCGACTGGCTCTTTCCCGAAGCCGGTCAGCTGATACAAACCAATGCTCACCCCAGGGTAGAAGTCATCTTACAGCATTACACCCGAAACATTCCTGCCAATCTCGGTAAAAGTGAGGTGGAAGGGATGCTGCTGCATCTGGTGAATATCACGGGTTTTAGCGGCAACACTTACTTTGAACCTCTCCCTGTCAGGGATATCAATTTTCGGATAAGGTGTGATTTCAGGCCTGCCAATCTCTTTTCCATGGTACAGGAGAAGACCCTGGATTTCGATTGGGACAACGGTTACCTGACCTTTACTTTAGACCAGCTGCAAGCCTTCGAGGGGCTAATTATCGAGAAATAGCGATTATTCCTGCTGTTTCAGCCTGAAAACAGACAAGACAGGGCAGTGGTCTGAGGCATCCTTTTCCGGAATAGTTTGATGCTGTAATACAGTAAAGTGATCCTGGGGTTTGAAAGCAATAAAATCTATGGCTTTGACAGGCCGGTCAGCAGGAATGGTAGGCGCACAATCCTCACAGCTACGTTGAAAGTGTTCGTCCAGCACCCGGATTGTCTCACTGCCGATGGTATCGTTCAGATCGCCTGCCAGAATCACCGGATGAGGGGCTTCCTGGAGAATACGGTTGATTTCCCGTATCTGCGTATGACGGCTCTCCGGACGCTGCTGGGCATCCAGGTGTGTACAGGCAAAGAGCAGGGGACTACCATTGGGCAGCTCCACCTGCACGGTGGCCAGCACTCGGGGTTCACCGCCTGTGCCGGGGTGGGAGGGCAAGGGGTAGGTATGCGGTTGCTGTATCGGAAAACGAGACAAAATAGCCAGTCCGTATGCACCCCCATCATAGTCAATGGCTTTGGCAAAATAGGCATACAGACCCGTTTTTTTGCTGAGCACTTCTGCCTGGTGATAGGGCCCGGAGCGCCCTGTACGGACATCCACTTCCTGTAAGGCTACCAGATCGGGCTGTTCTTTTGTAATTACCTGCGCAATAGCTTCCAGGTCAATCACACCCTGGCGGGCTGGCGGGTTCCCATGATGGATGTTGTAGCTCATCACCCGTATCTCCTGGGAGAACACAGGTGGCAGGCATTGGGTAATACTCACAAATAGCAGGACCCATAGGTAAGGATGAAGAAGTGGCTGCTTCATTTCTTTATTGTATAGAATTCAATTAGGCCCATTGCATTCAGTGTTACATTCAGTCATAACCCTTCTTTCATTTTATCCAAAGAGTGCTGCCCTTATGAGCCTCGGCAGAGGGATAACCGCTGTCATATCCCATTAAAATGAAAAAGTAAATATTTATAATAATTCAGGAGAATATTTTTAATATATGGTAATACTGAAAAATATAAATTTGATTAGAGAGCTAGTATTAAATATTTATTAAATTTTAAATAATATAATAAAAACAAGATTTTTATAAAAAATATCATTTTTAAGCAGGTGAAGTAAAGGTAAATATTTAATATCGAAGAAGTTAAATATTTCAATAAACTTCTCAACTAATCTAACTAAACTTTATGAAAGCATTTACTTTTTTGGGCAGGCTTGTGATGATAACAGGCTTACTGTATGGGCTGGGCAGCTGTGAAGAGGACTTTACCGCTTCTCAAGAAAAAATCAATGCAGACATCAGTGCGGAGGGGCGTGCTATCAGTGGCGGACAGCGCTATATTTTATTTGCCAAGACCAGTTTACCCAAGGGGTTGGAAAAAACAGTGGCTGACATGGGAGGTACTCTGGTACAGGCTACGCCTGAAGTAGGAATGGCAGTAGTTACTGCTGGTAGTTCAGCTTTTGCTGAAAAAGCTTCAAAAATCTCAGGGATTCAATCGGTTATGGCTGACATTCAATTCCGGTTTACGGCTCCTTCCAAAAATGTTGCGGTGGAGGATTATCAAAACCCGCCTTACAGTGGCGATGATGACTTCTTTTTTGACTTACAATGGGGGCATGATGCCGTAGATGCGGTGGAAGCCTGGAATGCGGGCGAACGGGGTCAGGGTGTTAGCGTGGCCATACTGGACGGTGGTTTTGATCTTGATCATCCGGATTTAGCCGCTAATATTGATTTCGGGAGGAGTGCCAATTTTGTAGAAGGTGAAACACTTCAATATGGAGAAGACGATACTTTCAGCCATGGTACCCATGTGGCCGGCACAGTGGCGGCTGCTGATAATGGTTTTGGTATTATTGGCGTGGCACCGGAAGCGCAGCTTATTCTGGTAAAAGTCTTAGGCGATGAAGGGTCCGGATCATTTGCTGATGTGATTGAAGGGATTATTCATGCCGCTAATGTAGATGCCGATGTAATCAATATGAGTCTGGGACTGTATTTGTTTAAGAATGGAGGCGTACTGGACGCTGATGGTTCTATCGTTCCGATTCCCGCCAGTGAAGTGGCAGCACTAAAAAATGCGATACAAAAAGCCGTTACCTACGCTTACCAGCAGGGCACTACTGTCATTGCTTCAGCAGGCAATGATGCCATCAACGGACAAGCCGACAAAAGTGGTGTTCATGTGCCTTCCGACTTAGCCCATGTGATCAATATCTCTGCCACTGCTCCAATAGGATGGGCGACAGACCCTTCGAATGCCAATTTTGATCGCTTGGCTTCTTATTCTAATTATGGAAACACCATAGACTTTGCGGCCCCTGGAGGAGATTTCGTTTATCCGGGAGAAGAGCTTTGTACAGTAGCCGGTATTACCAATCCATGTTGGGTATTTGACCTGGTGTTCAGCACTGGCAACGGCGGTTGGTACTGGAGTGCGGGAACGAGCATGGCCGCCCCCCATGCTTCCGGCGTGGCAGCTATTATTATCGGTCAGCATGGAGGAGAGCTATCGCCAGTCCAGGTAGAAGCTGAATTGAAAAAAACAGCTGATGACATATATAAGCCCGGTCGTGATCCATACTCAGGGCATGGTCAGGTGAATGCTTATAACGCCGTGGTATATTGATGATCCGCAGGCTTTTTATTTATCACAGGATACCTACGGGTATCCTTTTTTATTGTATATGGCTAATGCAGGCAGATAAGGAGGAGAAAGGAGCTACCGCACAGAAGGAATGTCGGGTGTGACCGTTTATAGCTCTCTACCGAAACTTCCCGAATGGTAGAGGTGGCTACCTGAGCCAATTTCTTAAGGCTTACCCTTTTTGTTCTTTCAGCTTGATCACTTCCTGTTGCAGCTCCAGCACCAGTGCCGTTAGTTGGGCCAGATCCAGTGTATGAGCGGATGAGGCAGTTTTTTCAGCAAAAGGCAGCTGTTGACTGATGTAACAGATAACTTTCCAGACTTCCACCTCCTTGCCCAATACAGAAAGGGTGATTTTAACATGGGCAGGATTGGCAGGCAGCAGCAGGAGACTTCCGTTTTCCTGGATACGGTTGAAAATTCTTCTGGCCATCATCCCCTCTTGCCGGGTGCAGACAATGTAGGTCAGACCATCTTCCAGGGCCTGCAGGTTTTCTTCCCGTTGTCCCACCACAATAGTACCTGGGGTGAGGGGCCACATAGCATCATCTGTGATTTCAAAAGCCCGGTAGGTATGGTGCTGGCTGTTGGCCATAGGCAAAGAGATCGTAGGCAACCCTGCCAGGTAGGTCTGATCTTCCCGTCGGGAGAAGTACTGTGCCTGTGCTTCCCGTTCCAGCAAAGGGATCACAGTATCTGACCGGACGGGCAAAGGAGGTTTTTCGGAGGGCGAATGCCTTTGGGAAACAGGTTCCTGACGACTCATGTCTTCAGCAACTAATTGATCAACAGATACGTTAAAAAGTGTTGCCGCTTTGACCAGAATCTCCAGCCGGGGTTTGGCGCGTGCTTCTTCATAAGCACCTAGCAGGGAACGTTTGATACCCAGTTGCTGCGCGAGCTGCTCCTGTGTGTAGTGGTATTTTCTTCTTAACGATTTAATATTCTGACTAACCAAAGGTGAAGCGGTTTTTTGCTAAATGATTTAGCAATTATACAGAAAAAAATTAGTTTCAGATCATCTTTTGTCAAGCATAATGGCATTATTTCAACACTTATTTAGCAATGGTAGAAAAAAGAGTGCATCCAACCAGGGTAAGGATCAGCCTTTATCAGTGCAGGAGCGGTTTCAGGCACTGAAAAATCTGCCGGAATTTTTCAGGCTCATCTACCAGACCAGTCCGGCCATGTTTATTACCAACGTGATCTTAAGAGCCTTTCGGGCGGCTATTCCCGTGACGATGCTGTATCTCGGTAAGTTGATCATCGACGAAGTGGTACGGCTAACGGATGTCACCGGTGACAAAGACTTGTCTTATCTTTTTATGCTGATCGGGGCAGAATTTGGGTTGGCGATTATCTCTGATGCCACCAACAGGGCTACGGTACTGCTGGACAGCCTGTTGGGAGATAAGTTTTCCAATGAAACCTCTGTCCGTCTCATGAAGCATGCCGGCACCTTGGATCTGGCCCAGTTTGAAGACGCGGCCTTTTACGATAAGCTGGAACGTGCCCGTCGGCAAACGGTGACCCGGACGGCTCTGATGACACAGGTATTGGGTCAGATGCAGAATATTATCACCATTGGCTTTTTGTCCATTGGATTGGTGGCTTTCAGCCCCTGGCTGATCCTGCTCATTCTGGTAGCGGTGGTGCCTGCCTTTCTGGGAGAATCGCACTTCAATGAGCGGAGCTATTCGTTGAACAACCAGTGGACGCCGGAGCGCAGAGAACTGGACTACTTCCGCTATATTGGGGCTAGTGACGAAACTGCCAAAGAAGTAAAAATCTTTGGTTTATCCGGCTTTCTGGTCAGTCATTTCGCTACCCTGGCCAATAAGTATTACCTGGCTAACAGGAAGGTCGCAGTGGCCAGGGCCCGTTGGGGTAGTGTATTTGCCGCTATTGGCAGTGCCGGTTATTATGGGGCTTATATTATCATCATCTTTCAAACCGTGAACGGCACCCTCAGCATTGGTGACCTCACCTTTCTTTCCGGCTCATTCATGCGGCTCCGGGGGTTGCTCGAATCAGTGCTGAATCAGTTTTCCAGTATGGCGGAAGGGGCCTTATACCTGCGCGACTTCTTTGATTTCTTTGAGATGAAACCACTGATTCCTTCACAAGAAAAGGCCACCGCTATTCCGAAGCCCATACGGCAGGGGTTTGTCTTTGAGGATGTAGGCTTTCATTATCCCAACACCAATCAGTGGGCAGTGCGACATCTGAACTTTACCTTACAGGCTGGCGAAAAGCTGGCTTTGGTAGGAGAGAATGGAGCAGGCAAGACGACCTTGATTAAGTTACTATCCCGTTTATACGATCCAACGGAAGGAAGAATACTGCTGGATGGCGTAGATTTGAAAGAATACAATCCGGAAGAGTTACGGGCAGAAATTGGGGTAATTTTCCAGGATTTTGTCCAGTACCAGATGACGGCAGCCACCAATATTGCGGTGGGCAACATTGAAGAACAGTACAATCACATAAAAATTGACGATGCTGCTTATCGGGGTATGGCCGATCGGGTCATTCAAAAACTGCCGAAAGGTTACGACCAGATGATTGGCCGGCGGTTTGCCAATGGCGTCAATCTTTCGGGCGGGGAGTGGCAGAAGGTAGCCATCAGCCGGGCGTATATGCGGGATGCACAGATTTTGGTGTTGGACGAGCCCACGGCAGCACTGGATGCCCGGGCGGAATATGAAGTTTTTCAGCGTTTCTCTGATCTGACCCGTGGCAAAACTGCCGTATTAATTTCTCACCGCTTTTCCACGGTTCGCATGGCTGACCGGATTTTGGTGTTGGAAAACGGGCAGATGCGGGAGATAGGTACACACCAGGAGTTGTTGGAAAAAGGAGGTAAGTATGCAGAATTGTTCAGTCTGCAGGCGCAGGGATACCAGTAGACATGGGGCAGGGAGATGTATAATCGAATTAAAAAATTTGGCTTTTTAGTCTGATAATATATACATTTGCACCTCATTTAGAGAGCTATTGCGATTTTAATGGGCAGGGCTGGAAAAAAGGCCCTTCTCAGGCAATCATTCTCTGGTGTACAGAACAGGTCCCGTAGCTCAACTGGATAGAGCAACTGCCTTCTAAGCAGTAGGTTACAGGTTCGAGTCCTGTCGGGATCACATCCGGCCTGGAAGGCTGAAAGTCAATAAGTTAGGAGTAGCTTTTGAAGCTGCTCCTTTTTTATTTGCATACATTTCTCTTCCCTTTTACTAAATTTTAGTCAACCTCATTAATACAAAGCCTTTTCATTTCATAAACAAATGGGGATATTCATCAAATACGAACATGCGATTTCTTTTGTAGCCCGTCATTTCTTTTAGCATACCCAACTTCTCAAAATCATTGATCAAACGATTGGCTGTAGAAGGATTGACTGGAAGTTCTTCCGTTACTCTTTGGGTATCGGTTATAGGATGCTGATACAAGGATTTTATCAGCCTGTGCCCATTTTCTGCCCGTTTGCCCAGCAAGATCATCTTTTCCCTTTCGATGTTTTCTCTTAATGCTATAATAGCTTTAAAAGTATCTATAGAGCTTTTAGCTGTCTCTACCACACCAAAAAATTTAATCCACTGGCTCATATGATGTAGAGGAATCCACTTTGATTTTTTGATCAAAGAAAATAATTACAGCCTTATAGTGAAAATGTGTAGTAAGCTTGATTTCTATAATGATAAAGGAGAATTACATTTTATACCAATATTTTTTGAAACCAAATATATGCAGCAGACAAAGTTAATTGGTAATTACATTGGCAAACTGTGGTGGCTGTTTTTTCCAAGTGTATACCAAAAATAGCCACTACTGATGGCAACAGATAATTCTGGTAGATTATGCTATTCAATCTGATATTTTGGTGTAGCTCATTCCCACATTTTAGATTACTATTTAAACCTCTCTTGCGCAAAAAGGCCATACACTGGGAGTCAATAAGAATTTTTTCACTCTGCAGCATATCTTTTATCATTTGGCATTTTCTATTTATCCAACTTTTGCCACTAATGCCCAATTCTTTAGGCTTATGAGAGGGAATGAAAAGACAGAGATGAAGCTATAAAGCTGCTATATTCAAGTTAAGCTACACGTAGATGAGCTAGTGATGCTTTAATACCCTCTTTATTTATATCTGGAATTATAACTAATTCAATAGCTGTTACTCCAGCCAGATTAACTTTATAGTCTTCCAATTCACGGATGGCGCCAGAAGGACTAAAGTTATACTGCTGGCGAACAATCTCATGATAAGATTGTCTTCCATCTGAGCTATATCGTAGTACAAATTCCTGGGTACGCACCTGTTGATCTTCCTTAAACAGTAACTGTATACGTCTGATATACTGTGGTTCATTAAAAATGATGCGGATCATTTGTTTTCCTGCTTGAGAGGCTCGCCAACCTGATTTCCCAATGGCAACTAACGCTTCCTCTATGGGATAAGCCATGTCCTCAGAAGTTAATTCAACCTGAGCCTGATGCCTTAGATCCAGCCACTCCCCATCCATTGACGAAAGATTTTCAGAAGCTGGGTCAATTATTTGTTTGCGCATAGGTGTTACAAGTTGTATCCTTCATAACCTGTACAGCTCATCGAATGTTTGTCAGTATTTTTTTGTGAATTTATGAAAAGTAAAAATAAACAGAGGCCTATGGAACGCTTGACAATATAAACAGGTTATATAGCCTTACACATATAATAAAATATAATGAAAAAAGGTACAGTAAAATTTTTTAATTATTCCAAAGGATTTGGATTTATTAAGCCGTCTGATTTAGGCGAAGACATTTTTGTTCATGAAACAGGCCTTAAAGAGGAGGTACGTGAAAACGACCAGGTAGAGTATGAGGTGGAACAAGGAAGAAAAGGACTCAACGCAGTCAATGTGAGAGTCGTGTAAATACAATATAAATTTACTAATTCTTAAAAAAAAAACATGCTCAGAGCATGTTTTTTATGCTTTCTAAACAATGAAAAGAAAGTAGTGCAAACAGAGCTAGCGTTCTGCAAATATCAGTCAAAGACAAGATATATACTGCTGGCTCTGCACATAAATTTTCTTTGGTAACGCTAACGATTCGTGCTATCTAGCTCAAGCACATGATTTTTTCAACTTGATGAGGTCAAACTTTTAATCTAAAGAAAGACTGCCATTCGTTGCAAAATGTATTTGAAATTTCCATAATTAAATTAATCCTGTAGTTCTTTCTATGAATTCCGCTATTAAATTTATTGACCAAAGCCAATCTTCGTTTTTTCCTATCTTAAGAAGCAGAGTTAATCAGTATTTTAAAGAAAATAATATTTCCCGACATGGCAATAGGGAAATGGTCATCAAATCGGTGACGCTGATCAGCCTCTATCTCTTATCTTATGTAGCCATTTTAACTCTTCCACTGAATGCCTGGCTTTTACTGCCCTTTGCACTGGTAATGGGTATAACCAAGGCAGGTATAGGCATGTCAGTCATGCATGATGCCTTGCATGGTTCTTATTCAAAAAATGCTTTTGTGAATACTTTAATGGGCAACAGTATCTATCTGTTAGGGGCTAATGCCTTTGTCTGGAAGACGCAACATAATGTGCTGCATCATACTTATACGAATATTCATGGCATGGATGAAGACATTAACACAAAGGTAGTGATACGTCTCTCGGAGCAATCTCCACTGAGAACTTTTCACCGGTATCAGCACATTTATGTGTTTTTCATCTATGGTTTTCTGTCTTTACACCTGCTCACCAATGATTTATTCAAGTTGCTGAATTATCATCGTATGGGCTTGATTAAGAAACAGAAGTCTACCATTAGCAAAGAATTGATCAGACTAGTGAGTTTGAAGCTGGTCTATGTATTTTTTGTGCTTGTGCTTCCTGTGCTGGTAACATCTCTTTTGTGGTGGCAAGTGTTGATAGGGTTTGTGGCCATGCATCTGGCTACAGGTTTTATCTTAAGTCTTATCTTTCAAATGGCTCACATTGTAGAAGGAGCTCATCAGCCTATGCCTAATGCAGAAGGTAATATTGAAAATTCCTGGGCGATCCATCAATTGCAGACTACAGCTAATTTTGCCCGTAACAACCGCGTTCTCAACTGGTTTATAGGGGGATTGAATTATCAGATAGAGCATCACCTGTTTCCCAACATTTGCCATGTCCATTACCGGAAGATTTCTGAAATTGTAGAGCAGACCGCAGCAGATTTTAATTTGCCCTATAATGTCAAACACACCTTTGGGCAAGCCTTACAGTCGCACATCAGAATGCTAAAAGCACTGGGGCAGGATAAAAGTCAAGCAGTACCTGTTGTTGTGCGGCCATAGTGATGCACTGATTGATTGCCGGGAATACAGCTTTGTTATACTGACAAAATAATAAGTAGAAAGTAATACATTTTTTGATATAGGCTTACTTTAAATGAAGATTTACTGATGAAGTCTGATAAAAGATCGTAACTTGAGCAAAACTTTAGGAGCCTTTGCCTTTTACATTCCCTCCAGTTTGACATTACCTTCATCATCAGACGGAATTAGAAGTCTTACTTCCCATCATTTACTTTCATGCATATATGCATTCGTGGTGGCTCCACTTTTAGAACTAATTAAAAAAATGCCTTATGAGACAATTAAAGATCAGCAAACAGATCACTAACCGGGAAAGTCAATCGCTGGATAAGTATTTACAAGAGATTAGTAAGGTGGATTTGATCACTGCTGATGAAGAGGCAGAGTTGACAAAAAGAATTAGAGAGGGAGATCAGAAGGCGCTTGAAAAAATAACCAAAGCCAACCTCAGGTTTGTGGTTTCTGTAGCCAAACAATACCAAAACCATGGCCTTACCCTGGGTGATCTGATCAATGAAGGCAATCTGGGCCTGATTAAAGCTGCTAAACGTTTTGATGAGACCAGGGGATTTAAATTTATTTCTTATGCGGTATGGTGGATACGGCAGTCTATCTTGCAATCGCTGGCAGAGCAATCCAGAATTGTGCGGCTTCCCTTGAACAGAGTAAGTTCTCTTACCAAAATTTCCAGATCATTTTCTGAACTTGAGCAAAAATTTCAGCGAGATCCTTCACCAGAGGAACTGGCTGAATTAATGGAAATTAAAGTGGAGGAAGTGATGATTAATACAAAACTTTCCGGCCGTCACCTTTCCATAGATGCTCCTTTTGTGCAGGGTGAAGAAAATGGACTGCTGGATGTGCTGGAGAGTGAGATTGGGAATTCACCTGATGCTGATTTAATGGTTTCTTCCTTACGAAGAGAATTAGAACGGGCACTTTCTACGCTTACCGAAAGGGAATCAGATGTAATTATCTGCTACTTTGGACTTAGAGGTAGGCAAGCTATGACACTGGAGGAAATTGGAAAGCAATACAATCTCACCCGAGAGCGGGTTCGCCAGATTAAAGAAAAAGCTACCCGAAGGCTCAGGCACGGTGCGCGTAGCAATTTACTGCGGTCTTACTTAGGATAAAGTCTCAGCTATGTCGTTATTCATTTCTGTTCAACAGAAACTGATGCTATGAAATTCTACAGCTAAAAAAGCAATCCAGGACATCAGCCATGAAGTATCTGAGCTAAAAAAAAGAGCATATAAATTCTACTACTTGGTATTTTTTTCAATCATTATAGAAAATATTATAAATAAAGATGGTTTTTTGCCAGCTATTACAAATGATTTAGTAAAGCTTGATGATTTATATTTTTAGAACATGTCGTCCAGACATAGTTTGTTTCTCTGTTGGGTAAGCATGAATCCAATATTTGTCATTATCATCTTTAGTAATGCTCAAGTGCAGCTCTATACCTTTATGAGTGAACAACTTCCAGGCTATGGATTTATGATCATCTCTTCGTGTCGGAACCCAAGCGCCTTGATCTTCAATTTTTTGAATAGCCTCAACAATGATAGCTTCCCATTCATGTAAAAGTGATGCCGGCCAATAAGTCTTACCATTCAATAGCAGTACACTATCTCTATGTTCTCTTTTCAGCTCGTTGGAACTATGCTCTATATGATCCCAACAATGAGGAGCTAAACTACAATCACTGGAATTAATAATTTTCATAAACCCAATAACACAATGCTAAGCTATTATTATCCATTCTTTGCAAAATAGCTTCAATGCTGTATCCTTCAACAAGATAGTCTAATTTGGATAAATGACAAGGGTTTACCTTCTCCCCTGTAATTCATTAATTTTAAGTAGTTTTGTCAAAATATGGTTCTGATGACTAAACTGGTACTTGAACCCCATAAAAATCAGGAATTGCTATAACAGCGGTCAGAAAGAAGAAAACAATTTGATCAAATACAATTTTATTAACTGCTAAACTATTGATAAAAACAGAATTAAAACTTGCCGTATTGATTGACGGAGATAATATCCCTTCAGCCTATGTAAAAGAAATGATGGAAGAGATTGCCAAGTATGGCAATCCAACGATCAAGAGAATATACGGGGATTGGACAAAACCCAACTTATCTAGATGGAAAAACATGCTTTTGGAAAATGCCATCACACCCATTCAACAATATGGTTATACGACTGGTAAGAATGCTACCGATTCAGCCATGATTATTGATGCCATGGATATTTTATACTCACTCAAAGTCGATGGCTTTTGTCTGGTTTCCAGTGATAGTGACTTCACCCGATTAGCTACCAGATTACGAGAGGCCGGTATGTATGTGATCGGGATAGGAGAAAAGAAAACACCGGAACCATTTATAGTAGCTTGTGATAAATTTATTTACATAGAAATTTTACAACGAACTCCTAAAGAGACAGTCTCCAAGAAAAAAACAGGAGAAGCTACTAAAAAAGATAGTATTGAAAAGATAACACCCAAAGTCATTCATCTCATTGCTTCTACTATATCGGATTTAGCAGATGAAGATGGGTGGGCTTTTTTAGGTGATGTTGGAAGCTTACTGCAAAAGAAACAACCCAACTTTGATTCAAGAAACTATGGCTATCAAAAATTAACACCACTCATTAGCGCAACCGGAAAGTTTGATATTGAACAAAGAGAAAATCAAAAAGGTAGATTTAAGCTTATCTACGTGAAAAATAAATAAAAGCTGGTTACGAAATAGTTTTCCATAGGGCAGGATCTATATTAAATATGAAAAAGAGGCCTGCATCTTCCACGTTTATCATTTCAAAGATACCATTGTGTACCTGATTCAGCAGGCTATCTCCTTCAGTGACGAAAAGGTTCTTAAGTTCTTCTTTCAGCGCGTTAAAATCATAAATGGAATGCCAGAAAGATTTGATCTTACTCACTGTATGGCTACTGATGCTAATGGCCAGATTAAGTTTGTTTTTTTCCTTCTCACTTAATTCAGGCTGTAGATTTCTATAAAAATCAGGTTCAAGGTGTACATTTTCAGCAATATCAATCCAGGCATCTAAAGTAATAGTAGTCGCCAACTCTTCGCAATACGGAAGTACTGTTCTTAGTTTTATAGAAAAGGCAACAAAGTGCATTAGGGCTTTCAGCTTTCGTTATTTGAACTATGCGGTGTTAAATAATTGTTCAGTAATCCCGCCATCTTTTCATGTTTCTCTATCAAATCTATGATAAAATTGCTTGAGCAAATATTATGATATTTATCGGTAACAGTACCTGCATTTTTTCTTAGTATGCTGATGATAATCCCGTAGTTGGCCAGCAGGGTGTGGTTTTTTCGATTAGGATTAACATAACTACCCTTCAGCGAGACAAAGACAGAGCTTTTGCCTACGGTATAACAGCCTATTTTGAAAAACCACTTAATGAAGAGAAAATGAAAATCATCATGGATAAAATTGAAGCCCTATAAGCGCTAAGTCAACTGGATTATCTACAATTCATTTACCTTGCTAGCATAGGTTTTGATTATTCTGTACTAAAAAAAGTTGCAGGTATAGAGATTATGTTTCCTTATTATAGATTACAGGCATTTGCCCCTTCCATTGATGCCATATATCATTTTCAGTGATGAGCTTCGCCATAAAATGTCCGACATTACTACGACTGCTTTTCCCCGGATCAAAAATGGCGCTTCTTGTGGGGGAAGCGTATAATTCATATTCGCTTACCATATCCTGGTCAGTCAGATTGTCGGGACGAACCACTACCCATTCGATCCATGGATTTTTTTGACCGATACTGACCCTTAAATAGTCAGCTGCTTTTTCGTTGTCTGGATGGGGTGGGAGCAGTAAACGAAGTAATCCAATGATCAACCTTTCTGTCCATGAAACAGGCTCATGTAAGTCTCTGTTTCTGTTGCCCGCCGTATTCATCAAGACCAATTTTACGGGTTCTTCCGGCGCATTTGTAACAATGGTACGACAGAGAAAAGCAACAGCTTCTGTCACTAATTTTCTGGGTTTTCCATAGAGGCTGTTGTGACCAAGACAAGAGGCAACCGCCTGACAATCTTTGAGATAACCTGCCATCTCATGTTCACTAATGTCCAATACACTGGCCTTGATGATAAACACTTGCTCCTTGGTATGCCATGATTGAGGCAGTTTCTCAGTAGAACGTACAATCACTTTTACCTTTTGTCCCATTTTTAAGAGTTGTTCTACCAGTTGCCTTCCAGTGGCACCGCTGGCTCCAACCACTAATGTTGCCATAGTTTTGATTGATTGTTATAAAAAGGTTTATCCAATAGCCTGAATTTTCAGAAAGGGTATGTGCTTCTGAAGCCTTTTGATATCCACTAAAATATCTGATTTGTACAGCATTTTCAAATAACCTCACAAGGGCCTGTACGACATTATTGGCCAGCCATTTTCTTATGACACCCTTTCAGCGCTTTTCTTGATGGCTGCCAATTGTAAATATTATTGTGTAAATTAATTGAGCACTCTACCAAAACTATGTCTTACGTTTCTTCTAGCATCTATCAAAAAGCAAAGAGACTGACCCTGAGGGAAGGTCTATCCCTGGATCTGCTGGGTCACCACCATGAAAGAAAAGAAATTAAGGAAGGATCCAAATATATTCCCATGGAGCTGCTTCTTGAAGTCTATGAATTGGCTGATCAGTATCTGCCAGCAGGCTTTGGTGTAAGGCAGGGTAAGCAACTGACTGCCGATGATTATGGCACTTTGGGCCTTTCCTGGAAAACCTGTTGGCGGGCTAAGGATGTGCTGGACCGGATTGAGAGGTACATGATCCTGGTGACCGATCATGGCCAGGCCAGGATAGAAGAAAGCGGCGGCATTACTAAAATCAAGCTCGTAAGAGACGCGAAGCGGAAGGGCTTGGAGACGGCCAATGAGGCTACATTTGTCATGCTGGCAGGCATCATGAAAGAAGTGACCCATCAGGAAATACATCCGGTAAAAGTCCTCTTCAAACATCATGCTGAGGAAAAAGCTCCTTTCATCGATTTCTTCCAATGCCCGGTAAGCTTTGGTCAGGTTGAAAATTCCCTTCACTTTAAAACCTCGGATATTGACATCCCTACGGTAAAAGCAGATAAAAGTATTCATCAGTTTCTGGTGGAGCGGATGGACGAGGAGAAAAAAGGAGTGCATACCAATGCTGATCGGCTATTGGATGAAATTCACAAGCTGATAGAAGAATCCCTTCCAAGTGGTATTCCTAGTATCATTCAAGTGGCAGAGTACCTGGGAATGAGCGCCAGAACATTGAAAAGAAGGCTGTCGGAGAAGGACCTGACGTTTAGAGATTTAGTTCAAAACATTCAGCGAGACGTTTCCCTAGACCTGTTGAGAAATTCCTCCCAATCCATGGGTGAAATAGCCTTCCAAACCGGTTTCTCCGAGCAGAGTGCTTTCAACCGCGCTTTCAGGCGGTGGATGGGGCAATCTCCCGCCGATTACCGAAAAAACACCTGGAAATAACCTTCCTGGCCCCATATGTCAAACCATTGGCCCAGAGTGTCAAGCATCCGGCTGCCCGCTCCAGTAATTTTACTGCTGAACTAAAAACAAAAGTAAAATGAAAAAGACAACAAAGGTCATCATGGGTCTGGCACTGATAGTCGGGCTTAATGCATGCGGTGTGAACAAGGCATGGGTATTCAATCAAAACCAAAACGCTACACAGGTACATCTTGGGAGCAACAATTTCAAGGTAGTTGGTCAGGTAAAAGGGACAGCGGAGGTCAGTTATGTGCTGATTTTCGGTGGAGCAAAAAAGAAACAGCTATACGAAGCGGCTTATGCGGATATGCTCCAACAAACAGACCTGACCACCGGATCGAGAACACTGACCAACGTACTGACAGAAGAGCATGTCGGAGGGGTGCCACCCTTCTACTATACGAGAACGGTGTCGGTAAGCGCCCATATTGTTGAGTTCACCAACTAACTATTTCTCCCATGTACCCCACTCTGAAAAAGCAAGGATTTAGCCTGATGCACAGGCGTTCCGTAAGACTTATCGGCCTGCTGTATCTGCTGGTCATCATAGGTGCCGGATTTAGCCAGGGTTATGTTCGGGCAAATCTGCTTGTCCCTGGAGATGCGATGGCTACCGCTACCAATATCCTGGAAAATGAAGGGTTGTTCCGAATGGGCCTGGTGACCGATCTGATCGCTTTCATACTGGATGCGGTCATTGCTGTCCTGTTTTATCAGATGCTGAAACCCTTTGGCAAAACACTGGCGATGGTTTCCTCCGCACTACGGTTATTGGCACATCCGGCCATTGGTTCGTTGAATCTGCTCAACCATTACATGGCCTTTCATGTGCTGAGCGGAGCGGATTTTCTCACTTCTTTCGATGCGGCACAACTGGAATCACTTAGCCTGCTATTGATGGATGCGCATCGGTATGGCTACCTGATTGCAGGTGGATTCTTCGGTGTGCATTGCTTTCTATTGGGTTTGCTGCTGTATAAATCCAATATGATTCCGAAGTTCTTCAGCTGGTTGATGATCGTAGCTGCCATAGGTTATGAAATGGAAACTTTCGGTAATTTTCTCTATCCTGGCAATGAAGTATGGCTCGCATGGGTCGTCGGGCTTTCCGCTGCCCTGGGAGAAGTTGAACTGACTCTTTATATGCTTATCAAAGGGGTTAAGAAGACTTGTCACCTTGAACTTGAAAACCAACCGGCATGAAAGCGATCATCCATGAGAAATATGGGTCACCGGATATGCTGGAACTGAGAGAAGTGGATCGTCCGGAACCCAGACCCCATGAAGTATTGGTCAAGGTGCTGGCCACCTCTGTCAATAAAGCCGACTGGCACTTGCTCCAAGGAGAGCCATTCCCTGTTCGTTTGATGGCAGGCCTACGCAAGCCTAAATATCAAATATTGGGGGCTGATATTGCCGGAGTGGTGGAAAGGGTAGGTAGAAAGGTTACCCAGTTTGGAAGGGGAGCGGAAGTCTTTGGCGACCTTTCCGGTAGCGGATTTGGTGGGTTTGCCGAGTATGTTGCTGCCGATGAAAAACGATTAGCGAAAAAACCATCCAATCTGACCTACGAAGAAACGGCAGCGCTGCCGGTGGCGGCCATCACGGCGTTGCAGGGCTTGCGCAACAAGGGAAAGATCAATGCCGGACAACAGGTTTTGATCAATGGAGCCTCGGGTGGGGTAGGCAGCTATGCCATTCAGATCGCTAAATCCTTTGGAGCAAATGTTACGGCAGTCTGCAGCACGGGCAAGATAGAAAACGCTCTGAAACAGGGAGCCGATGCGGTCATTGATTACAGGGTTCAGGATTTTACAAGAGACAACAAGCAATACGATCTGATTTTCGATGTGGTGGGAAACCATTCCCTTACGGCTATCAGCCGGGTGCTCAGAAGAAAAGGTGCCTACGTTTCCTGTAGCTTTTCAATAGGTGTCATGGTCTCAGGGCCCTGGAAATCCATGATAGAAAGGAAGAAAATGATGAACTTACTGGCAAGTGCTACCCCTGCCGACCTGCAGTTTATCAGTAAGCTGGCAGAAGAAGGAAAACTCAAGCCGGTCGTGGATAAAACCTTCACTCTGGATGACGTGCCGGAAGCCTTGCAGATAATAGGGCAGGGACGAGTGGCCGGAAAGTTGGTGGTAACCCTGTAAAATAAGAACCCTCTGTTTATCTTAAACAATGAAAATATCACGCAATGTATGGGTTCCACAAAAATTCTGGAGATCTCGTCTCTGATCCCCAGTTTTTTTGGAGTTTAACACTGCTCCTCCACTACAGTCAGGCAGATTTACTTTATAACTTACTCATTTTCAGGTAAATGTCGAATGGTGTTTATGCGTATTGATCTTGGCACCTTAATAGTCTTACTTTAAGTGCTCAGCACAAGCATTGGCCACTGAGTCCACCAGCAAGGATCATCAGGTGGACTTTTTCACAGGAATGGTTTGATACATGCAGGTTACATCAACTTTAATTTTAATATCATGTGGATTAAAAACTATCAAGGAGAAAGAGACTACACATCTCATAACAAACAATATCATGAGGTGGTAGCATATTTGGTTAATATAGAGAATCGGTACCCGGATCTTTATAAAATCTTAGACCAGAGTCCGCAATTTGAATATGATATTGAAATCTGCCGGAAAAAGGAAATGTGTGCCTGCCAGTATTTGTCAGTGTTGGAAGTACTTGTTCAGGAATATCAGAGCGGATACAGTCCAGATATGGAAAAATTAGATCTTTGGCGAGTATCAGTGGCTTCTTTTGGATAGGAATTGACAAGAAATAGGCTTCGGGGTAATTGTTTAAAGATTAGGCCTTTCCTTCAGAAAATTAGTCTGCCATGCTTTTAAATGTGTTGCCTGGTCCAAATTTCCTCCGGAAAGTATAACCAACACCCGCGTTGTTGTTTTCGCAACTTAGCGAGCAGATCCTGTCCCCAAAAGGTGTAGGAAAATCTTACTTGGGCTATTCGGAAGTATATCGTGAAAAAGGGGAAAGAGAAAAAGGCAGGGGTCAAGCATCATGTAGCCTTATCCGCTGTCGGTACAGACCGACTCCAGCAAAGCGGTTATTTCAGGGTAAAACAGGCTCAGGAAAATCTCATACAGGAATCCAAAATTCCTTATAGCATTGTACACTCTCCGCAATTTCCGATGAGAATGCAACATATTTTGGAGCAAAATCAAATGACAAAACGCTGCTATCGGGCTCTTCAGCAAAGCTGGGTAAAATCTGGTATGATGCATAGATCATAAATACTCAAAACCAACGATGAAGTATGCATATCGGAAAATTATACAAGCTTCCGGAATTTCTATTCTGGACAAGAAGGACCATGATTTTGCCTTTAATCATGGGAATTATTTCTACTGTTCTCTACCAATCAGGAATGAAGTGGGTGGCCATTCCATGGACCATTGTTGCCTTACTCGGGACAGCAGCAGCATTTATCATTGGGTTTAAAAACCAGCAGACCTATAGCCGCACCTGGGAAGCAAGACAAATCTGGGGAGCAGTAGTGAGTAAAAGCCGGGGGTGGGGAATCATGTGCAGGGATTTTATCACGGATAAAGATCATTCTAAAGAACTCATTTATCGTCATTTTGCATGGCTTACCGCACTGCGCTATCAATTGAGATCCGAACGAGGTTGGGAAAATACGAACAGATCTTATAATGAAGAGTATAAGAAGTTTTATACAGTTCCTGAGAAAGAAATACCTCTGGAGGAAGCGCTGAAAAAATACATCACGAAAGACGAATTAAATTATATTCTTGCTACGAATAACAGAGCCGGACAATTATTAAGTCTGCAAAGCAAGCAGCTTAAAGCGCTGCATGAAAATGGGGAAATTGACTTGTTTAAATTTTTAGATATGCATGGAACTGTGAGGGAGCTTATTGAGCATCAGGGTAAGAGCGAAAGAATCAAAAATTTTCCGTACCCAAGACAGTATGCTAGTGTCAACGCTTTTTTTGTAAAACTTTTTTCTTTTCTTCTTCCATTCGGTCTGCTTGAGGAGTTTGACAAACTTAATAATGGCGTAACAGGTTTTATGCATGGAAATATGATCTGGATGGTGATCCCGTTCAGTGTTTTAATTTCATGGATTTACACTTCATTGGAACAGGTAGGAGAAAGCACGTCAAACCCATTTGAGGGTAGTGCCAATGATGTACCCATCTCGCAAATGAGCCTTATCGTGGAAATAGATATGCGGGAAATGCTTGGCGAAACAGATTTACCATCAGTAGCTCCCCCTAAAAATAATATTGTTCTATAACCTTATTATATTCAAGAAATCCAGTAGGGACTCTACACCTGTCAGCTGGATAAAACAGAGATGGACACTATGAAGGGCATAAGAAAAAACTACACACAACAAATGAGTAAAAAAATAATAAAGATTTTCCTGCGACTTGCCATTGCAACGTCATTTCTTTCTGCTGTAGCTGACAGATTCGGATTGTGGAACAAGGATGTTTCTGTTTGGGGAAATTGGAATAGTTTTTTAGAGTATACCCAATTAATAAATCCTTGGTTTCCAAATTTTTTAATCCCGGCGATTGGGATCATAGCAACAACCGCTGAAATCTTTTTTGCCATATGTTTACTTATTGGGTTTAAAACAGCGCTATTTGCAAAATTGAGTGGATTTCTATTGCTCATATTTGCTTTGTCAATGACTTTCTCGACCGGAATAAAAGGAGCGTTTGACTATTCGGTTTTTACAGCTTCTGCCGGGGCTTTTGCATTGAGTTTGTTATCGGAAAAATATTTGGAATTGGATAACTTGATTTTACCCCGAAAGACTAAATAGAGAAATAAAGATGTATCTTTAGATAATTAGACTGGACTACTTATTGAAACAAATCCTGCGAAATAAGAAAAAAGATGAAATTACTGATTGTTATTTGCACGGTACTTTTTTCAATGAACCAAGTCAATGCTCAAATAATTACCATTGATGAAGCTGACAGTCTGTACAAGGTCATCCAGCGTAGTAAGCCCAATACCAACCGGGTACGTGCACTCCTTGACCTGAGCGCTTTTTATCTGTATAAAACCTTTGCTTCTCCCAGGGAAATGGATAGTGCTTTGGTGCTTGTAAAACAGGCTGAAGTGTTGAGCCACCAACTCAATGATGCCAAAGCACAGGAAGAAGCTGTTTCGCTAAGGGGTAAAATTTATATCAGACAGGATAAGGCTGATGTTTTGCTCCGTATGCTTTCGAGCCTGAGCGATACCACTCATATCAAACTGTTGATAGCCCTGGGAAAATCCCATCTTCGGCCATCCTATACGGTCAATGCCCATTGGGATAGCGCGTTGGTGTTTTTCCACCGTGCAGAAACACTTAGTGATCGTATTGGACACTCCGTATGGAAAGAAGAGAGCCAATGCCTTTTGGGAGCCACCTACCTGCTGAAAGGGGATTGGGATAAAGGGAAAGCGTATTTTTTACAGGTCATAGAAGCCCGCCAGAAGGCAGGTGACAAACATGGAGAAATGAAAGCATGGCTGAGGATGGCAACAGTCAGGTTTTGTGATGACTGCCGTGAAAATATCATGGCGCTATCCAGGGCGTTAACCCTTGCCCAACAGGTAGGAGACAGGGCGCATGAGGCACTGATTCTGTTGGAGATGGGATATAAGTATTTGCTGGAAGACCGTGGCGTTATCACACAGGCACAAAATTATGCGCTTCAGGCAGTGGAGATTCAAAAAAAAATTGGCTTTCGCGCTGTGAGCGATGCTTATCAGGCACTGGCTGATGAAAGTGTATATCATATGCCCAGCGACTATGGATACCTATCCAATGCCTATTATCTGCTTTCAGACTTGGGCCAACTGAATGGGGATCTGAATCAGAAATTATTGTATGTACTGGAAGTGGTCAAAGAGGCGGAGAGTAGCGGAAGGCCCGGGGATTTAGACTACACCTATTATCGGCTGGGTAATGCGTATTGGGAGTTGGGGCAGTACGACAAAAGTATGTTATATTACCAACAGTCGCTGGCGATGAGTCAAAAGAAGGGGGAGGCCTTTATCCGGATAGGGCTTATCAGGCGTATGGTCGTAGCGTTACTACAGCAGGGAAAACCGAAGGAAGCCCTGCATTTATTACAGGAGGCTACGCCTAACATTTGGCAACTCACTTATGAAGATAAAGTCTATGTCGCCCAAAGCTTCGGTGCCTGTTATGATGCTTTGGCACAATACAGTCTGGCTGAGCAGTATTACCTGGAAGGGGTTGCCTGGAGCAAACAGACCCCTTTGCAGTTTCAACATTTTGTCTGGAAAACTATCAGCCAGTTTTTCGTTTCCAAAGGTCAATATGCCAAGGCTGACCCTTATTTAAATCGATTGCTGAAGGCCTCTGCCGAGAATATCATACCCAGTCATCGCATTGAGGTGCATCTGATGCGTTTCAAAGTGGATTCGGCACAGGGCGATTACCAGGCAGCCATTCAACAGTATCAGCGCTACAAAGCCCTTAGCGACTCAGTGTTCAACGAAAAGAAAAGTCATCAGATTGAACAGTTGAGTATTCAGTATGAGACAGAAAAAAAAGAACAGAAACTTAAGCTCAAAGAAAAAGACATTGAACTGCTTACCCAGCTAAGTGAAACGCAAAAAGCACAACGGAATACCCTCATTGGAGGCACAGCCTTGTTGATCGCTCTTTTAGGCGTTGTATACAACCGTTATCGCCTGAAGCAGCACAGCAACCGGCATTTAAAAGCGCAACAGCAGGAACTGCAAACCCAAAAAGAAGAAATAAACTATAAGAATGGCCACCTTTCCCAGTTGCTTGCTGAAAAAGACCTCCTCCTTATCCAGAAGGATACCTTAATCGTGGAGAAAGACCAATTACTGACAGAAAAAGAGTGGCTCCTGAAAGAAATTCATCACCGCGTAAAAAATAATTTACAGATCGTTATGAGTCTGTTGAATTCACAGGCGGTATACCTGAATAATGAGGCTGCCAGACAGGCTATCCGGGATAGTCAGCACCGGGTACAGGCTATCTCCTTGATCCATAAAAAACTCTATCAATCGGAAAGCGTTGCTGCGATTGATATGCCCGCTTACATCAATGAACTGGTAAAATATTTACGTGATTTATTCAACACAGGAAGGCGCATTCGCTTTGAATGCCAAAATGATCCGGTGAAGCTGAATGTATCCCATGCCGTCCCGCTGGGCTTAATCCTCAATGAAGCGATTACCAATGGGATCAAGTTTGCTTTTCCGGAAAATAGAGAAGGCGAGATTAAAGTTTCTTTGAAACACATGGGAGATGAACAATATGTGATGACCATTCGGGACAATGGAATAGGGCTGGTTCCCAATTTCGAAAATCAGAAACGTAAATCTTTAGGAATGAGCCTGATGGAAGGTCTGAGTACCGACATCGGCGGTAGTTTTACGATAGAAAATGGTGAAGGCACAGCCATTATCGTCACCTTTGTTTATAAACAAGCAACAACCATGACGCATAGCACAGACATTTCCCGGAAAAATTCCTGAATACATAAAATCATCTTATGAATAAGGAATTATACCAGATAGGTTAAACAGTAGTGCATAAATCAAGGAGTGTAAGGATGGGCAAAATCGTGGCCGCAACGGAGTTGAGGGTGTGAAGGGTATGTGTGTGGAATGATATTTTGCCAAAGAGTTTTGGGTGGTTCGCCAGGGTGGCCCCGCCACTGCGATACTTTTCATCGATCGCCGGGCGACCCCGTGGAAAAGTATCAAAACAATCATAAAACAGGCTCTTTTAGGGTTTTTGGTTTGGCTATAAATAGACTTTTTGTAAAATTTACTTGTGCACTACTGTTGAACTAATTTGGTATTACTCACTGCTTATTTTTAGCGCAACCTTTATCTGTCAAACGGCTTGTCAGTCCCTGTTTTTTGAGGAATCCGCTTGTACCGGAAGCAGCACCCGCCATCAATACCATTTTAATCATTGATCACTTCCCTTTATCCTGAAAGACTAGCTTACAGCGGTTGATCTGTTACCCTGAGTGTATCGTCCAAAAATTCTCCGCCCTGACTTTCATCTTCATCCATCCAAGACATGTGAGGTGTTAAGGGCGCATGGGTCTCTTCTGAAAATGGGATGCTGTCTTGGCGTGTCAGATTATTCTTGATTCGATCTGGAAATGAGTCTGTCCTTTTACGAGCCAGATCATCGTGAATCGGTATCAAGAAGCTAGCTGTTTTGCTATTTTGCTCTGTTGTTAACTTTATTGCTAACATGTTAAGGCTTTGGCGGATAGTGCTTACTACGCTCCAAAAACCGGCAAAGCTACCTCCTATCATCAATAGTTGCTTTTTCATGTTTGTTAAAATTAAAGTGTGCAACTGCTTCAGGAAAAGGGTGCTGAAAAATTTTCAACACCTTTTTCAGTCTTGTGATCCGCTAGTATTGCATTTGTTAGCCAAACTGTCCGACTTTATAGCTGCCGACTTCATTGGGAAATGCCAGGTTAAGTCGATTCCAGGTGTTGATACTGATCACACCCAGCGTCAGATCAATTAATTCTTCATCCGTGAACTGTTTTTTAGCGATTTCATACACCTCATCCGGCACATCGCAGTAGGTAACGGCTTCTGCCCAGGCCAGGGCTGCTCTTTCCCGATCGGTGTAAAAAGGTGATTCCTGCCAGGCATCCAGGCCATACAGACGCTGCTCTGTTTCGCCTGCAGCCCGGGCCTCTTTGGAATGCATGTCCAGGCAGTAGGCACACTTGTTTATTTGCGATACCCGAAATTCAATCAATTCCCTCAGCTTCTTTTCAATAGAGGCGTGTTTCAGGTAGCCGCCCAGCAGAAATATTGATTTTAGTCCTTTCTGCCCTTGTTCAAAGATATTGATTCTGTTTTTCATTTTGTTGAAAATTTATAAGGTTGATCATCTAAAATAAAGTCATAGAAAGAGAGGTATCATTCTGACACATTGTCAACCAAGGCACCTCTGGCCGCAGTTTCAATCACTTTCGCTATCGCCTTCGGCTGAGACATGAAAACCACATGGCTTGCCTTGATTTCGGTAACGATCGCTCCTGACCGTTCACACAAGCGCCGCTGAAGTGCAGGATTGATGGTTTTGTCTTCGGTAGCAATAATAGCCCAGGTAGGTTTCGTTTTCCAGGCAGCCATGGTCATGGGAGTGGCAAGGGCATTGACATAAAAGGTGCCTTGTGAGGCCCACATAAAATCCGCTTGCTTTTGGCTCAGATCGGCACAGAAACCTGCATGAAACTTTTCTTTGTCATAATAAAAGATACCATGTTCATCAGGAGGTAAAATACCGCCACCCGATAAGTCAGGAGCCGATTGTACCAGGTCCAGACCTGATTCTCCCACTTCCGGCTGAAGAGATGATATGTATACCAACCCAGCCACTTTATCCGAATTTCCACCCTGGGTAATCACACATCCGCTGTAGGAATGGCCTACCAGAATGACCGGCCCATCCTGCTTTTCAATGGCTCTGTCTAAGGACTCTACATCAGCTTCCAAAGAAGAAAGTGGATTTTGAGTAATAGTCACATGATAGCCTTTGTCAGCCAGAATCTGGTACACTCCCTGCCATCCTGATCCGTCCACAAAGGCGCCATGCACCAGGATAATATTTTTGATTTCGGGATTAGTCTGAGCCTGCACTGAGGTGGCAAACTGGGTAAATCCGGCGGTTAGCATAGGAGTGAATGTCAAACCTGCCTTCCTATTGTTGAAAATAAAATATTTGTTCATTTTTATTAAAGGTAAAGGTGAATAAATGGATGTAATGAAAACCCAGGCGAAAAGCTGAAGGAATTTATTTGATATAGCATGAGAAAAATTTCGCCTGAATCTTCCTGTGTAGCGCTTGTTGAAATTTTATAAGTTGCTGTAAGCCAAAAAAATAAAACTGTAATGGCTTGAGCACAGAAGCATGATATGTTCCAGATCGAATTTTCCTGGCAGGGCATTTCAGCATGACCGCTCAACAGAAATACCAAGGCAGTCCGCCACAGCGATTGAATTACTTATGTCAGCCTAATAGTATTGCGGCCGCCCCGCTTTTGGCAATACCTTGTTGTGTGCAGCGTGATAGTTTTCGTACCAATCCAGAATATAATCAGCTACACTTTCCCAACCCTTTTCTCCGCAAATAAAATGGCTTTTGTTTTCAAATATCTTGATGTCAATCCTGCTATTTGTGTCCTTATACCGCCCTGCGATATCTTTGGTAAGAGTAGGAGGGAATATATGATCGCTACCGCCGCCTATGAATAAAATTGGTACGTGAGGTTTTTTGAAATCTATGTTTGAATAGGTGTTCAAAACCAACTGACGACTCACCTTATAGCTTTCGGGTACGGCATATTTTTCAAATGCTTTTTCTTTTTCTGTATCAGCTATAGTATTGAAAAATGCATAGTCATACCATTGACGGCTTCCCATAAAATATCTTTTGAAGGAGAAAAAGCCAAAGGCTGGTAGTACAGTTTTAAGTGTCTGTAAGGGAGGGAACACATTTTTCGGCGGTGCTCCGTCTATACTAACGCCTGCTACGGCTTTACCCAATTCAACGAGTTTCAACGTTGCCATTCCCCCCATAGAATGTCCAATAACCAACGGTTTTTCAGGCAAGGTGTCAATTAAGTTGGCAATGTTGTTCACCACATCTATGAATCCTGTTTTAGTTAAATCAGGATGCACATGCTTTCTTAATTCCGATGGGTTTCCTTGGTGTCCCGGATTGGTGGGTGTATAAACTTTGTACCCTTTTTGTTCGTAATATGGCTTCCATTCAGCCCAAGTGGCATCATTCACAAAATTTCCGTGAATCAGTACGATAGTTTTTGATTTTTCCATTAGTGTATAGTTTTCAAGTTAGAGCGTGTTTAAATTTTATAAGTTTCTGTAAACCGACAAATTAAAAATGCGGAGAAGCATGGGGTGCTAAAAAGAACATATGCCGCTTTTTTGTCATGATATCAGAATAAAATTTTAAAACACGCTCTTTATGTGATATTCGTTTCTTTTCAGATGAAACCGGCCAACCGGAAGGTTCACCCCAGATACTTTTTCAGTTCGGCTGCCGCATGTAAAAAGAGAGATTGGGTTTGCGGTAATTCTGCCAGACCGTTTAACAATCCGAAATCATGGATCATACCGTTATAACGCACGGTCGTTACTTTTACCCCGGCTTCGTCTAACTTACGGCCATAGGCTTCTCCTTCATCCCGTAAAATATCCGCCTCGGCTACCTGAATTAAGGCTGGGGGTAAGCCTTTCAGCTGATCGATGGATGCCTGTAATGGAGAGGCATAAATTTCTTTCCGCTGTTCTAAATCTGAGGTATATTGGTCATACATCCATTTCATTAAGGGGGTAGTCAGGAACCGCTTTTCACCATATTGCTGGTAAGAAGCTGTATTGAAGTCAGCCTCTACAATGGGCCACATCATGATTTGTAGTTTGATGTCAGGGCCTCCCTTTTCCTTCGCCATGAGGGTGGTCACGGCTGTCATATTGCCACCGACACTATTGCCTACCACAGCAAGATTTTTACCGTCTACGTTGATCTCATCTCCGTTTTCTGCTACCCATTGGGTGGCAGCATAAATCTCCTGTATTGCCTGCGGATAGTGCGCGTCCGGAGAAGGTGTATAGTTTACAAAAACGGCACAGTAGCCTGACAGGACGACCAGGTCTCTTACCATTCTTTGATGGGTAGGGAAATCTCCTAACACCCAACCCCCACCATGGATGAAAATGAAAACTGGTAGTTTTTCTTTGACACCTTCCGGCCGAACAATGTGGAGCCTTATCCGGAAGCCGTTGCTGTTGATAGTTTTTTCAGAAACATCGATACCCGACAAATCTACTTCAAAAGCGTTTTGTAAGTTTACCAACCCTAGTCTGGCTTCTACTGGCGGTAATGTTTCCAGGGGTGGGCCATCGGAAGCATTGATTTTGTTTAAAAACGCTTTTGTTTTTCTGGAAAGAGCAGGATCACTGTCTACCGGTAAGGAGTTGATTTCTAAAGTGATTGTGTCATTCATGACTTTTGACATTTATGTAGTTTTGATGAAAAAGTTAAATAGACACCACTGTTTCGGATACTTCACCCACAAAATAGATTGACACCTATTGAGTTGAATAAGAATGATTGTGTGGTGTGATTCAACGAAGACGAATTACATGCCAGGCAGGAAGGGGTCGTTAAAAACTTGTCTAATGTCCATTTTAATCAATGTAAGGCCGTTTTGCTCAAACAAACCATACCAGTTTTGACTTCTACATATCCGAAACTCTTGGGCAAACCCGAAATTCCTGGGTGATTCAGGTCATTTTATCAGACCTCATTTTTTGATAGATTGACCCTTGCGTTCTTATGTTATCATCCATTCAGAACACTACTGCTTATGCATTTCTTATAAGGGTTGTAGTAGATTGGCAAAGATGCCAGGATGCATAGGTAATCATCAGTCATTATAAATACATCAGAAAGGAGTAAGAGAAGCACTACTTTATTTTTTGGTAGCCGAAGTTGAAGCCAAAACGCTAACAAATCAGACAGGAATTCATGGTATGCGAACACATATTTGATAGGGAGATCCGGTCGGAGGTAAGCTACTCTGGCATGGTAGGTAAGGGCTGTAAAGGAGCAGCACGAAGATAGCTTTTATGGGTATTCTAAAGCGAAAGAGAATGGGTTAAATGCAGGTTCAGGCATGATAGGCTGCTACCTGGTATTCGGCAAAAAATAGCGCCTGACTTTATGATATAAACCAGCTCATATGGCTTGTATCATGCACGCAATATTTCAGCAGGATAGAAGGAAAGTTCCCGCCCCCTGTTTCGCTGTGTTGTTGATCGGTTTTCCGCGGGGACATCGCGCCGACGTGGGTGGTCCCGTGCACGAACGGGTGGAAAGTGCACAACCCCTTACAACAGCCTCAACGAACTGACACCCGTCATCTTTGTTACGGCGGGCGAGAAGCTTACATTATACATAATGCACCTTTAGATCAGACTATTCCTGGGTTTGAAGCATCTTGGGCACATTTTGAGCTGCCTGGTTAATGACATCAGCCACAATTTCCGGTTGTGACATATAGATGACATGACTGCCCTTGACTTCTTTGACCTGGGTATTTGAACGGTTATACATATTGCGTTGTATTTCCGGATCTATGCTTTTATCCTCAGTAGCTACCAGACCGTATGCTGGCTTATTTCTCCAGGCAGCCTTGGTGATCGGAGTGGCAAAACCTTTGGCATAAAAGGCGCCTTGTGAGGCATACATAAATGCTGCTTCCTCAGCCTCAATATCTGCACAGAAACCTGCGTGATATTTGTCCTTGTCATAATATACAATCCCTTTTTCATCGGGAGGAAGAACCCCATTTTCAGGAGCAGGAGGTACGGTTTGCAACCATTGAAGCGCTGATTCGCCATTGTCAGGTTGAAAAGCAGCAATATATATCAGTGCCGTCACATTTGGGTGATTCCCTGCTTCAGTGATCACAGCCCCACCCCATGAATGACCTGCCAAAATTGCCGGCCCGTCCTGTTTATCCAAAGCAACATGAGTTGCCTTTACATCATCTTCCAGTGAGGTCAAAGGATTTTGAACGACAGTGACATTAAAGCCCTTTTTAGTCAGTACTTTATAAAGTGCTTTGAATCCCGAACCGTCTGCAAAGGCGCCATGTACCAGCATCACGTTTTTTACATTTGTGTTTGTCATTGATTTGTGATTTAATGGTTAATTACAATTTTCTGGTTACTAAACCAGGTCTCAAAATCAATCGAGCCGATCCTGGCACCGTTTTCAGGAACCAGGGTGTGTTCGTTCAACTCGGCACCATAGTAACGGGCATGCCTATCTGCCACTACCTTTCGTGTATCTCCCATCTTGTTCAGATAGCGCTGTACGAGTTCAGCCAGACTGATTCGCTCTGGGCCTGCAATCTCTATGATACCATTGATGGGTTTTCCCATGGTAACCTCTGCCATGGCTGCTGCCACATCCTCAGAGGCAATGGGTTGAAAGGGAGCCGGTGATATATGAATTTCTTCACCTACTGCGCCAGCGGCAGCAATGCTACGCAAAAACTCAAAAAACTGCGTAGAATGAACGATGGAATAAGAGATACCCGATTTTTTGATCAGGTTTTCCTGGGCCTGTTTGGCACGAAAGTAACCACTTTCCTGGAGCCGGTCTGTACCTACTACTGATAAGGCCACATGATGTTTGACCCCGGCAACAGCTTCCGCAGCCAATAAATGGCGACCCGATGTTTCAAAGAATTCCATGACAGCACTGTCTTCAAAGGAAGGAGAATTAGCTACATCTACGACTACCTGGGTGTCTGTGAGCACTTCAGCCAGTCCTTCCCCGGTAATGGTGTTCACTCCGGAGTCAGGGGATGCTGCGATGACCTCTTGGCCGTGCTGACGAAGCTTGCTGACGAGCTTAGATCCAATAAGCCCGCTACCGCCAATTACTACAATTTTCATGATTTGTTTTTTTATGGTTCTACTTTGGATTTTTCAGGCTATTGGTATGCCACGGAAGGGAGGGAGAAAAAAAATCCTGATAATGTTAATTTAAATCGATGGAAGGCCTTTTTTGCCCATTAACAAACTGGTAGCTTACAGGAATGGGTATCCAGACTATTTATACAAACCCAAAATACCTGGGTAATTCATAGTAATTTCCGGGCATTCTTGGAACAGTCTTTTTCCATTGACGCTTACAATCCATTAAGCAAATGATTAGAACTGTTTGTGTGGTTATTTATGTATTGAAGTAATTCAGATGTATCTTCAAAAAAAACGCTATGTTCTATGATTCTATTCTCTTTTAAAAGCCATTGGCTGATAAAATGAAAGGTGTAGGACTCTTCAGCCTGAAAGACTTTCCCCTCCAATTTGCCATGAACCAATACATGATCAGTACCGGTTGTTTCCGGCAGATAATAATGCAGATAGAGGACCTTGAGGTCTTCCCAGATCTGATTGAGCTTAGATACCATAGCGATAAAACCCTCTCTGCCAAGGAACTCCCCTCCGAAAGGCAAGGATTTTGGCACCCAAATCTTTATATGTTCATCTAATACAGGCAGAACTTTACTGATATTACGCTCAAACATATTTTGATAAAGCCCTTCAATAATTTGTTTGTTATTCATCATACTCGTGGTAGAAGTGTGAATACTACCTTGAGGATAACTCAAGGTATATGCCAGCCTCCTTAAAAGGAGTTGAGGAATAAAAAGGTTTGATTGGGTATATTTTATAGCGTAAATATGAATCATTAAGCTCATGTATTCAGGGTAGTTGCTATGGATCGTGAAATTTTTTTTGAATAAATCCAAATAATTCAGGCATATCCAAATTTTTTGGGGGAGTGTGTCTGAATTATGCTCAGTGCCACAGAATAATCAGGGGCCAAGAAAAATTATCCGAATGGACAATCATATAATAATACAAATCAGAGATGTTGAATATTCAATTGCATCATCATGCATGAATGGAAGAAAGCATGAAAAGATAGATACTTTTCTATATGGTTTAAATGACCGAATATTGTTTCATGTAATGGCAAAGGCCAGGTTCGTTTTTTGAAGGATTTTCACTACCTTCAGAAGATGTTTCAGTGGCTAATACATGAGGGAGATGATTACATCATAGCCAGTAAGCCAATTTAATTATCTGTCTTTATGATAATTCTATTGGCTAGCTCAAAATAATTTCAGGAATGCATCATTAAACATTTGAAGCCATGTCATTAAATAAAGCTACTCCCCCTGTCAATCCCTACCAGATTTTAATAGTAGAGGATGAGTTTGTTGTTGCGAATGATTTGAAACTGACATTATCCGAGGCAGGATATTCAGTCATAGGGATAGCCAATGCAGTAGACAAGGCCGAAGTTTTAATGGAGAAACAGAAACCAGATATAGTGTTACTGGACATATATCTGAAAGGAGAAAAAACCGGTATCGACCTTGCCAAGCAATTAGAAGAAGTCAATATACCTTTCATTTATATTTCTGCCAACGATAACCAAGGCGTATTGGAAGAAGTAAAAGCTACCAAACCCAGTGGTTACATTGTGAAACCTTTTCGGGATCAAGACCTCCTCACTACCCTTGAAATTGCGCGTTACAAATATGAGCATAGTGTTGAAAGGAAGCTAGGGGAAGAAAAAGCCCTGCAGATTGCCCTTACGAATACTTTATCTGGTAAAGAAGATTGGGATGAGAAGCTGTTAAAAGTGGCTATGCTGCTCCAGCTTCATATACCCTTTGATTTTTTAACATTGCATTATCAAAAGGATTCCTCAACACTAAGCTATGTCTTTTATCGGACTGGATTTGAGGAGTATCAATCCATTGCGTTGCATGATCTGTCACAGTTGACAAAGGTCCCGGTTGAGCGGCTCCAGGAAATGCTATCTGAAAAGGTAACTAAAAATCCAAAACGATTTAACCAAAGTGATTTTGAATCTTTAGCCAGAAAAAATCAATTCGTACAACTGCTTGCCAATACATACCGGTTAGCATCAGTGCTGGTTTTCCCCATGCAACTGGTGCAAGGAGAACAGATTCTTCTATCATTGTATAGTCGTAAGCCTGAGGCATACCTGTCTGGCCATCTGAATTTATTAGAACGATTGGAACAACCCATGATACTCACCCTGGATCGGGTGTTCGCTCACGAGCAGATTGCAAAGCTCAGCGAGCAACTTCAGCTGGAAAAGACCTATCTGCAGGAGGAAGTAAAAACAACCGCCAACTTTGAAGAAATCATTGGCACGAGCCAAACCCTGTTGAAGGTTTTTGATCAGGTTTCGCAGGTAGCCCCTACCGATGCCAATGTGTTGATTTTGGGTGAGAGTGGTACAGGTAAAGAACTTTTTGCCCGGGCTATCCATAACTTATCTTCCCGTAAGGACAAAATCCTGGTGAAAATTAACTGCGCAGCTTTGCCCGCTTCCCTTATTGAATCCGAACTTTTCGGTCATGAGAAAGGCGCCTTTACCGGGGCCACTGATAAACGAGTGGGTAAGTTTGAACTGGCAAAGGGAGGTACTATTTTTTTAGATGAAATTGGGGAGATGCCCTTAGAGCTTCAGGTAAAGCTATTGAGGGTCTTACAGGAAAAAGAAATTGAACGGGTGGGAAGCAATCAACTCATTAAAACGGATGTGCGCGTCATTACGGCTACCAACCGTAATCTGGAAAAGGAAGTGCATGAAGGACGCTTCCGGATGGATTTGTATTTCCGGCTGTCAACTTTCCCCATTACCTTGCCTCCTTTGCGCGACCGTAAGAGTGATATACCACAACTAGCTGCCTTTTTTGCGCAGCGATCGGCGAGAAAAATGGGCAGACCTTTCCGGGGTATCAGCCATAGTTCTCTTCAACAACTGGTCAATTATTCCTGGCCCGGAAATATTCGTGAATTGGAAAACGTGATGGAACAGGCCGTTATTCTCCACAACAGTCAGGAGCCTTTGGCATTGGGTCGTTCTTTGAGCCATAACCTGTTTTCAATGGAATCACCCTCTGCACAGGCTGATCACAACATGCCAGACCAGAAACAGGGCGCTGATGCGCAGCCCAAAAATTTGAAAGAAGTAAAACAGATGCAACAAGAGACAGAAAGAGAATACATCCTATCCATTCTCAGGCAAACCAACGGACGCATCAGGGGGAGTGGAGGTGCTGCTGAGTTATTGAACCTGAAACCCTCTACACTCGAGTACCGCATAGAAAAACTGGGTATTCGCAAAATAATCACTACTTAGCCTATTAAAGTTTGATCCGTCAGTCGTGATCTGATTATGGCACTGGGCGCTGAGTGTATCGCTAGCAGTCTGCCGCTACCCTTTTATCATAATCCTGAAAAATTACTTGGGCAAGAGAAAGCGGATAAATGGTGGCAACCCAGAAATGTTGGGTTTACCTCAGAAAATGGGGTGCAGAGGTGTTCAGCTACATTCTTTTTACATGGTTGAAAGGGGTACATATCGTGTTAAACGTGGCTTTCTAAAGTTTTCAATAAAACGAAAGGAATGGCATGCAAATAGTCAGCTATTAAAATAAGGCCTTTAGGGTGGCAACACGATAAATCAAAGATTTTCTGCTAACAGCGCGAAAGCGATCAAAGGCAATAGGTCAGTTCCAAAAATAAATAAAACCAAAAAGATGATGGCTACTACACAAAACATACTTTCAGAGCTTTTTGAAACTATACAAAAAACAGATAGCTCAATCATAGCAGCGGGGAAAGGTAAGGATCAAGCACCCCTCAGCATGCTGTATGAATCTTATCAGCCAGCAATTTTAGCAGAAATAGGCATTAGAAGCCTGACCTTCAAACACTCCCCGCAGCATGAAGCACTGTCAGCTATCAATCTTACGCTGGAAAATGCTAGTCATAACCCACAACAGCTTCTTGACAGGAATCTTGGAAGTGAAGGCATGAAAAATCTTCTTCATGATTGCCAGATCATTGCTTTTTCAGATTGGTCAAATTTTCAACATGCTTCTGATTTGTGGGATCGCCTGCGTTTTGATGTCATCAAGCCGCTTCAGAGAAATGATTTTGACTTTATTTTTTATTTGGGAGATCCTACCAAAAAAATGGGATATGAGGTAGATGAGATACTGGACATTATCAGTGATTTCTCGTTGCATGGACGGGTTTCTTTGGTAATCAATGAGCAGGCAGCAGCTAAATTGTGGACGTTATGGTATGGACAGCTTTCGGGTAAGTCACCTACCGTTCATGAAATAGCGCAATACCTTTTAGAGACCGTAAAAATCGATCGAATATTGATTCTTTCAATTTATCAGGCCCGGGCTTTCTACAAAGATCAAAACTTTACATGGAGGGCCAGGAGCGCTATTTCAAGCAAAAAAATCAGAAATTTTACAGATTATTTCAATGTAGGGTATAGTCTTGGTCTACATCTCAACCTTGAAATCACCCATTGTATGGCCCTTGGTCTTGCGATCTTAGGCGCCTATGTTGAAAACGGCAGTAGTCCAGACCTGCAAGCGCTACTTTCATACATTGAAGCGTGGATGGATGAATTGGGATCGCCCGTTGCTAAAATATAGTCTAAAAAAATGATAAGCCACTGTTTAATTACTTTGAAAAGGCCAGGGTAGTGACACAGAGGCAGATATGTACCTTTACTGCTTTCTACCCTGGCCATGAAGCGTTTCCAGGCTACCTGATAAGCCGCTATTGAGATTCCTTTCTCAGGTTGCTTACCAATTCAAAACTACTTTTACTCCCTCCGGATTATTTTCGAAAGTCATCAACCCTGTCTTGCTTTCATTGTCCCATTCCCAGGAAGCCTCTTTTATTGGGGCTCCTGTATGATCGTAAACCTTATATCTCGTTGGGTTTTTGGGCAAAAGTATCCGCATCACATTGGTTGTGTTCAAGGGGCTTTTGGCAACAAAGGAATAACTGCCATTGGCAACTTTCTCCTCATACACCCGGGATGCCGAAGCCAGCACCTGGGGTTTCTGTTGGTCTGTCACACGGTCCACATTAAATAAAAAGGCTTGTTCGCCGGGTTGTACGGTTTTCTCTTTCAGCATAGGCAGCTTGGGATCAAACAGATCAACCAACCGCCCTTTCAGCACGTAAGGCTCATCGCTCACACTTTCGTCCAGTACGGAAACCAGATCGTAAGGTCCGCGTGCCAGGTAGAAATTGTTCTTGAATTGTAAAGTGCCAGCCTTGGCTTTTTGCTCATATAACTGCTTTACGATATTGATAAATTCCTTGTCAGCATTGGCCTCCAGCACAAACTCTTTCGGGTCTTGCCGGATGATATAAACCGTACCCTTTCCGTATGAGTATGCTCCATGCTCATCCGCTGAAGGTTGGATATCCATCTTTTCAAACAGGTGCTCTGAAGCCGCCTGATAATGATTGCCCCCGGTATTCCACCATTCCTGCACACTTTGGAAGGGGTCTATATCTCTGCCGCAATAAACCAGGACGCCCCCGTTTTTCACCCACTCTGCAATGTATTGATGACCATCGGGCGATAAAGGTTTCATGTTGGAATACGACATGATCAGCACCTTGGTGTCTTGCCATGTTTCGGAATAGGAAGTATTCTCCAGATGCATGGTTTTGATAGGGATGCCACGCTTGAGAAATGGTAGAGCCTGTCCGTAAAAATTGGAAAGTTGTGGGTCTTCGTATCCCTGATGGGTCGGAAAACGCTGGAACATCAGCGAATTCGACATCAATACACTGATACCGGCTGAGCCGGTCAACTTACTCTCCGACACCGGCATAAAATTGAGCGTGTTGATCATGACCTGCATTTGGGTGGAGTAGAAACGGGGAATGGTTGCTTTTTCCTCACTATTGGCGCTCACCTTATACAGGCCTTCGTAGATACGGTCGGGCCAGGGCATCACCTCATAATTGCCAATATTGGGGTACAACAGCTTGGCAGTAAAAGTGGCCTGGTAATTCTTTTTATAATCTGCCCAATCTTTGGCGCGGTCTTCTATCGGATCGGTAAGAAAATACATTTTCCTGCCCGTCGGGGCCGTCATGGATTCCATGGAACCATACTCCAGATAAGCCGTTTCAAATACCCGCTCTTTCGCTTTTCCATTGAAATAGTTCGGTTCGCGAGAGGTGCCTGTCCATACCTGGGCAATATAGCCATCCATCGTAGGAAGAGAGGCCAGGCTTGCTTCAGGACTCACAATTTGCCACTGAGAATAGTTGACCAAAGAATGGGTGGGAACATAGCACCGTATATTCATTCCCTTGCTTTTCCCGTATTCTTTGGCATACCTGAAGCATTCTTCCAGGGCACGATAATATAGATGGTACTTTAATTTATTAGACAGGTAGGTGTTTTCAGGGGATTCATGCTGGGGCCGCCAATCGAATCCGTAGTATTCTTTCCATTCCCGTTTGAACGCTTCGCTGTATCCGGCCCGGGCCCAGAATTCCGGTTCTTCCAGATAAATAGCATCGATCCCGGCATCGATGACCCGCTTTATCTGGGTTTCCTTCATATACTTGAGAAAGTTTTCGGATGGAACAATATAAGGTACCATGCGTCCATGCCATATGGTATCTCCTTTTTGCGTTACCTGGCCTTCATCCAGGTGAGGTTTGCCATCCCACTTTCCGGTGAAATAATCCTGGTATTCACCCCAGGCGATGCCGGTCATGAAATGGGTAGTATACCCTCGGTCGCGCCACGACTGTACACGTTTTTCAAAGGTTGAGCCTCCACGGGCATGATGGTCTTTCACACTGTACACGATGGCAACGTCAGCCCTGATATCAGTAACGGGTTTCCAGGGATTGGAAGTCTGAAAAGCGGTTTTCTCTCTTTGTGTCTGATCTGACCGCTGGGCCTGGGTGTGCATGGCGGTGATGACCCCCAGCATGATCGTTAGGGTAAGATAGATGCGTTTTTTTCTATACATGGTTTGTTTTTTTATTTAGAAGGAAGTCATCTCACCCCTTCAGAGGAGATGACTGCCCTTTATACACAATCAAATGATTTAGTAGGGAGAAATATCCACTCTCACCGCCTCATTGTAATTGTGGCGTCTGATATTCTCCGTAGCATAGTTGATGCGGGCGGCAGCCCGTATAAAAACAGTTCTGCCAGCCGGAATCTGACCATTCGTGGTAATCGTTACCGGCTGACCCAAAAGGGCTTCAAAAGAGTTCCCTTCGTAATTGATCTCAGTAGTGTAGCGGTTGTCCCATTCGCGGTAACCTACAAAAGGCACCTGGCTTACAAACAAGCGCACATCGGTTACATTCAGCATGTCATCGCTGTAATTGCCCATAGGTTCGATTTTGGCCTTAAAATCAGCAGGACTGACAGCTCGGGTTACCCGTATGGTCGCGGTCACCTGACCATTGCTGACCGTCGGTTCGCCTACCCATTCCACTTTCAGAAAAGGCTGTACCCGGAACTCTACTTCGGTAACCCCTTCAATAGTAGTATAAATGGATTCGTCGACAAGGGTATCCCCTTCACTGTTGAGCCGTATCAGCGGAATAAAAGCGCCGTCGATCTGAATGTTGTAAAATCCTTTGAAAACTTTTGTATTCTGAAACACCCCTTCTTTCATACAGTAGAAATCAAAGTTATCCGGGACTTCCGTTTCGGTCCAGCTAAGTTCACGCATTCTTACGCGTGTTCCTTCAGATCCCTGGTCAGTCAAAACGAGTTCGCCGGTTTCAGCGTCCACCACTCTCCCTCTGAGTGTTTCCTTAGGCAAGTCATAGTTATCAATTTCGCAAGCACTGAAAGAAACGATGGCTAGGCAGCTTAAAAGGATATAAGTTATGTTTTTCATTTTTGTTAATTTTGGATTAGGTTAACGGCCAGGCTGCTGGTCAATGACAGGACTCTTAGATACCTCATTGGCTGGTATGGCCAGGTAATAATCTTGCTCCGTAAACCGGAAAAGGCGCCTGTCTTCATCCAGACCCGCATCAAAGAAATATTTGCCGGTTTCTGATGAATAGAAGGGATACAGGCCCCGGTAATAGGCACCATCCGCTTGGGTAGAGCCATTCAGCCTTTCGGAGTGCTGAATGCGCCATCGCCTGATGTCCCAGAGCGTTTTATGCTCAAACCCCAGCTCTTTCTTACGCTCTTTGCGAATGACCTGCAATCCACTTTCTCCTGAAATTTCAGTGATGTTAGTCAGAAGGTCTGCTCCGGCTCTTTCGCGAATCGCCTGTATCGCATCAAAGGCCACTTGTTGAAGGTTATCACCACTTTCCACGCTCGCTCCGGCCAGTGTCAACTCAGCCGCAGCTTCGGCGGCATTCAATAGGATTTCGGCGTATCGCATCAATATGAAATGCTGCTCGGAGCGGGCTTCCAATACCAGGCTTTGCGGCATACTGGGGTTCAACCATTTGCGAACGATAAAGCCAGTCATGGCTGCTGTACCATCGGCTGTGAAAGGGCCATTTTTGCCACCTGCATTCATGGTGGTGCCATCGGGGAGTTCCACCGTTTCGTGGGTTGTGCCATTCTGCGATAAGAAAAGTTCTTTCTCATCGAATTCACCTTCCGCATTGTAAGCATCCACCTGGTTGTATTTCGAAGGGCCGGAAATTGAATAATTGGGAGCGCTGCCATTGACCACTCTCAGCGGATCAATACCGGTGGAAGCATCTCCTGTATAGATACCCCGGCGGATTTCCATGACTTCTCCCTTAAAAACATCGCCTGGTAAAATTACATTGGCACGCAGGCGGGGTTCGGCATTGGCAAAAATGTCTGTCACATTGTCGAACAATAAATACTTGCCATTATCATCCAGTACTTTAATGGTGCCGTCAGGATTCTTTTCGAAACCGTCGAACAGCTCCACAAAGTCAAGGGTAGGAGCATTGCCGGCAGAATAACCGTTTCCACCCATCAGCTGTCGAGGGATGTTGTACGCATCGTAGCCATGGGTCAGATCCGGGAACGTATATTCTTTGATATAAATATTTTCGGGACTTGAGAGATCGAAGAACATATCCACCATGTTCTGATATTGGGCTTCCTTATCATTGGGTGCCCATTTTGCCATATAAAGTGAATATTTCCCTGACATCATTACTTCACGGGCAGCATTGTAGGCTTCCTTGAAATACTTTACCGAAGCGGTGGCTCCCGCTTCGAAGCCGATTACCCGCACGCCGGTTTTTTCGCCAAACCCGGTAAGTCTATTGTATTTTGCAACTGATCCGGCATACAACATGGCTTCAGACTTAAAACTTAAAGCCACATACTTATTGGCATAGCCGCGCATGGGGCTGGCTTCCGATAGGTTTGCAATAGCCATATCAAAATCAGCCAGTGTCTGATCCCAGGTTTCTTCTTCCGTTGACCTGGGGATTTCGAGTTCATCGACCGGTGTTTCAGGGTAATTCAGTACGGATGTCACCAGGGGAACCCCTCCGTAACGCTTGGCTAAAGCATAGAAAACCATCGCACGGGCAAAGTAGCCTTCCCCTACAAAATGGTTATATTCCTCTTCGCTAAAATTGGACTGATATTGTGGCAAGGTCTCGAGCAGTCGGTTGGCATCCCGAAGTAAGTTGTAGGCGCGTTCCCAATAAGGGCCATTGCGAGCCCAACCTTCGGAGGTCATGGCTGTGCCGGCATCACGGCCTAAAGATTCACCGGAGTTGGCGCCGGGTGTGACGAGCCAGTCATCGAAGAATTGTCGGGCCGGGGAATACTTAAAATCCTCAAAAGGCATTTGGCTGTATATGCGTGCCATATATACCGACATCGTAGATGCATCGGTAAAAAGATCCTCGTCTCGTACGACGTTGGTAGGCGGTATATCCAGATAGTCAGAGCAGGAAATGACCAGGCTACTCAACATCCATATCACGACTAGTATATATTTTGATTTCATAGTTGTCTTGTATTAGAAATTAATATTGACTCCGGCAGTAACACTCTTGTTCAATGGATACAAATATCCATAGGTATCATTCGGATGCTCTGGATCCACATAATTGACCTTGGTAAGCGTGAACAGGTTGTAGGTATTGGCATAAACACGCAAACTAGTAATACCAATGCGCTGAAGGATTTCTGAAGGAAGCGTGTAGCCGAGTTCTACACTTTTCAGTCTTATATAAGCCCCGTCTTCGGTATTGAAGGTGGAGTTGACATCAGGCAGGGTTCCGGTGTAAGCATAATGGCCAGACACCCATTCGGTTGCCGGATCATAAGGATCAGCATTGGGGTCTACAGGGTGCCATCGGTCCATAAACTGTTCCATGGCGCCTGAGTTGCCACTTCCCCACATGGGCTCACGAAGCTGCTCACCATAGATGAGGGAACTCATGGCCGAGCCTTGCAACAGTAAATTCAAATCAAATCCTTTGTAGGAAGCATCGAGAATCAAGCTGAAGTTCATCCACGGGTCCTGGTTATAGCGGATGGGGTGTACGTCATTCCCATTGATTTCGCCATCCCCATTCCAGTCCTCGTATATATAGTCACCGATGATCGTGCCACGGCCAACATACGTCGGGCTGGACCATATCTCTTCCCACGACTGAAATTGTCCTACCCCCTGAAGTCCGGAATGCACCCCTTGTAAACGATCGTTCTGGTTATTTTTCCAGTTGCTCCAGGAACTTCCTATGGGGCCACGTTCCACATACAGGCGTTTGACCCGTGCCAAGGAGTACAGCCCCCGAGCGCTATAGAAAAACTTTCCGATATTATTTTGGTGCGATAGTTCCAGATCGAAGCCATAGGTAAGATCCGAGTTCAGGTTTTCCTGAGGAAGTCCGGCACCTACCACCGTGGGTATTCCTCCGCTTCGGGTGGCGAGGAGTCCTTCGCGGTTTCTGCTAAAGTAGTCTGCCGTTATTCCGAAAAGGCCATTCCATCCAATGAAGTCGACCCCAAAATCCAGTGTTTTAGACGTATACCAGGTAATGAATGGATTGGGAATGCCTTTGTTGTCCGCGCTTGCATTGAAATTTCCATCAAACACATAGCCACCGGTAAAGTTTCTTCTGTCGGTAGCGGTAGGGTAATTATATCCTGAAATGAATTGGTAGCTTGAGGCGCCATCATCTCCTGTTTTACCATAGGAGGCACGAAACTTCAACTGCTCTATGAAGGAAAGGCCTGCTGCGTTTTTCATAAAATTTTCTTCAGAAATACGCCATCCTACTGAAGCCGCGGGGAAGAAGCCCCATTGAGAACCTTCTCCAAACTTGGATGATCCGTCATAGCGGAAAAGTACTTCCGCCAGGTACCTACTATCGTAAGAATAGTTGACCCTGCCGGCCAGTGCCAAATTTGCGTTCTCATATAAACCGATATTGGGGTCTGCATTCATGCTGGCGAGTTGCCCTTCAGGAATGCCGGCAAACAGATAGGGGAGCTGAAGCAACAAATCCCTTTGGGTGTAAAAGTTATCGCTCTGTCTTTTTTGTGCCTCTCCCAACACAATCGCATTTACCTGATGTTTGTTGAAATCAGCGCCGTAATTGACCGAAGCCCGGGCCAGTGTCTGATGCCTGAAGTAGGCTTCTCTTCTGATCCGGTTGGGAGATTGACGGGTGAATGTTGTATAGGTATCCGATGCCTCATCGTATTGGTATTGTTTGTATTCCCGCTGAAAAATGTTGTTGTTCTCCACGTTATAGTCGTAGCTGAACAAGCCCTCCAGATACAAGCCTTCTACGCCGGGGATATCGTATTGCAGGCTGGCGGAAGTTTGAATTATTTTTTTATTGAATTCCCGGTAACCCACAATGTCTCTGTTCATGAATGAGAGCGGATTGTCACCCTCTATCAGTCCATGATAAGGCTTGGTAGGATCGTTATTGGCGTAAGCGGGTATATGAGCCCCTTGCCGCCAGAACCCCCGGATGATCCACCAGGAATCCTGGTAGGGTCTATCCTGTTCGTCCATGATCAACCCTAAGTTCAGGTTTAGGGTCAGTTGATCGGTGATCTGGGTGCTTATGTTGGACCGGACATTGTATTTGTTATAATGTAAATCCCTGGATTTGAAAAAACCCTCCTGGTATAAGTAACCTAACCCTATATAATAGGTGGTTTTTTCATTGCCACCTGTGGCGCTTAAATTATGCATGGTTTGTGGCGCATAATCGCTGAAAACCAAGGGATACCAGTCGGTGCTCTGCAGCGTTCCGTTCCGGTAGTCTTCAAATTGCTGTTCATTAAAGATGGGGGAGCCTCCGTTTATGTTGTGCATCGCTCTTTCGTTGCGCAGGGTCATATATTCTATCGCATCGACTGTGGCCGGCAAACCGGAGGGCACCTGCCAGGTAAACGAGCCGGAGTAGTTCAGCTCTATCTTTTTGTTGGTTCCCTTTTTGGTCGTGACCAGCACAACGCCATTGGCAGCACGCACGCCATAAATCGCGGCCGAGGCATCTTTCAGCACTGAAATATTATCTATATTATTGGGGTCTAATCGTTGAAAATCAGCGTTTGTGCGAGGAATACCGTCGATGATGATCAGGGGTGTTCCCATACCACGGATGTCAAAACTATTGTTAAAGGCTCCTGGCTCTGCTGTTCTTTGCGATACACGCACACCGGAGATCTTCCCTGTCAGCATGTTCTGTACATTTTCGTTTTTGGTCGTCACAATGTCACGGCTTTTAATCGCTGCCACTGAACCAGTAAGGGTCGCTTTGTCCTGCGTACCGTAGCCGATCACCACCACTTCCGAAAGGGATTGAATATCCGTAGATAACTGCACATCAATCACTGTCTGTCCACCTATGGCGACTTCTCTGGAAGTGTAGCCTACGGAAGAAAACACCAGCGTATCCGCCTCATCAGGGACCGAGAGCCGGTAATTGCCATCTACATCGGTCACTGTACCTGAGGTTGACGCTTTGACCAGTACATTGACGCCGGGAAGTCCATCGCCGGATTCGGCATCGGTTACCCTGCCACTGATGGATTTGGCAAAAGCTGGCGCATGATTTTTGTAAAGTTGACGATCCAATGGCTTGACCAGGTGTTGCCCCTGCCATTTTTTTTCGTCTGTCATCAATCGCATTTGTTGGTTTTTCAGGGGCAGCAGTTTACTCTCATCTTTGAGTGCTGAGAAAATCACATAGTGCTCCTGGCTTATTTTCTTATAATCAAGCGATAAGGGAGGGAGTAACTTATCCAATACCGTATTCAGTGTATCATAAGAGAGGGCATTGATCACATCAGCGTCCACAAATTTATCTTTAACCAACTGGCTGTTAAAGTTAAAGCGTACCTTGTAACGGGATTCCAGGGACAAAATAACCTCTAAAAGTGCTTTCTGGTCCTTTTGAGAGGGATCATTTCCCCGGTTGACCTTCACAGCCAGCTGCTGCGCATGCAGACTAAACGCTACCAGGATTAGCACTATGATGCATGAAATACATCGGTGAAAGTGTTTCATAGTCTAAGTTGTTTTAGGTTTAATTAATCAATCGCTATCTATCAGTACCGCGCTGACAGGTAAATTATTCAGTACTTTTCATCAGGATTCGCTTCCTTTCTTTTGTTATTTGAATATCGAAAGAAAGTTCCAACGTCCTGAGTAGCAGGTCCAGCTGGTCTGCCGGGTTAGAGCCGGTAAAACGCAATTGTGCCAGGCTGTCATGCTCAAAGCTGACCTGATAACCATAATTCTCCTTTATCGTGAGCGCTATTTCATGCAAGGGAGTATCTTTGAAAAGAAGCAGGTTATTTCTCCAGGAAGTGTACAAGGTGGTATCTACCGTCTTCTGTTTGACTTGCTGCGTTTCGTGTTCATACGCTATCAGGTCTCCGGGCTGCATGATCCATTGTGCTTCCGCGCCTTGCTGCTGTGTCTGCACTTTCACTTTACCGGAGTTGAGTACGACAGTAGCCTTATTATTACGGCTGTTTACATTAAACTGTGTGCCTAGTACTTCCACACTGAGTTCATTGTAGGTATGCACCAGAAATTCCCGCTCATCCTGGGTGTGCACTACCGAGAAGAAGGCTTCTCCCTCCAGCCATACTTCCCGGACAATTCCTTCTCCCCACTCCTCCGTAAGACTGAGTTCAGAATTAGCATTCAGGGTGACCTTGGTACCATCAGGAAGCCGGAACGTTTTCGTTTCTCCATAGGAAGTAGCATAGGATGAAGGCTGGTACTGCTTCAGGAAGAATATCCCTGCTATGAATAGTATGCCCGCTATGGCAGCGGCCACCCGCCACCAATGGAACGTAGGCTTGGGGGTGTTCAAAGTCTTTACCACCCGATCGGTGTTAATGATTTTATTGAAAATAAGGTTAGCATGGTTATCGTCTAATTTGGGAAGCGGACCGAGTTTGGCTTTCACTTCTTCTACCCCGGGCAAGCCATCAACATTCGTTGACGTCTTCAGGTAATTAACAATCTCTTCTATCTCCTCGGACGTACATTCATCCGAAAGAAACTTAAGGAACAAGGATCTGATATAATGATGGTCAGCCAATGTGTGTTGGTTTTGTGGATACTTATAAACCTATTACACATGAGCCGGCAGATAGGACGATGCGGGAAGGAAATTTTTTTCTTTTAACAGAAAATCTGCATGAACAAAATGATGTTAACCGCAATATCGGTATGGATACGCAAGTATTCTTTGATGGATTTAAGGGCTTTTACAATCTGATCTTTCACGGTATGTTGAGAGATACCAAGCTGATGGGCAATCTCTTGATGGCTCATGCCTTCTGCCCGGCTCATCTGAAAGATCTCTTGCATTTTGGGTGGTAAGTTGGCAATCGCCTGGTTCTTAAAAGTTTCCAGGTCACGATAGACTAACTGGTCTTCGGTACTGTAATGCGAATCCTGGCGGTTATAAAAAAGCTGTTGCTTCAGCTGATGGTCATAGGCTGCATTCCTCAGCAGGTTAAAGAGGTGATTTCTTGTGATTTTGTAGAGATAAGCTTTGATGGAAAGGTCAGCGTTTAGGTCTTTTCTGTTTTGCCAAAATTTTAAAAAAACCTCCTGAATGGCTTCTTCGGCTAGCACTGTAGATTTGGTCAGCTTATAGCTATACCCATAGAGCACATCTTTGTACTGGTCAAAAATAATCCTGAATGCTTGATGGTCACCGTTAGCTACTTTCTCAACAATTTCCCTTTCAATATTTTTGCTACTTTTTATCAAAACTAGAATACTAAATAATTGAGCTGGATTGTATTTTTCGTATAAAAATCTTTATAACATAGCTATTTTATAACAACAACAAAAATTGAAGCCTAAATTTAATGAATTTTTAGTTTTCAGCTAATAAATTATGGCTAAGTGTGAGGAGTTGGTGTACGCTGCATAGTCAGCCATATAATGTACAAAGGTTTAAAGGCTTAGTTATCAAGGAGATATAGTACAGAATATATGTGCATAGTCCATGATCATTGAGCAGGATTACTTTGACCGAGGGAAATTTGGCTGGGTAGCATTAATTTTGTTGTTCCGGCTTACTTTCCCTGATAGGCCCTTTGCAGGACAGCCAGATCAAATTTCTTCATCTTGAGAAAGGCCTGGGTAACCCGGGCCAATCTCTCCGCATCCTGATCCTGCATCATGTTGTCCAGCACAGTGGGTACGATCTGCCAGGAGAGGCCATAGGGGTCTTTGAGCCAGCCACACTGTTCGGCCTGAGGAACGGCAGAAAGCTTTTCCCAATAGTAATCCAATGCTGCCTGGTCTTCACAGTAAACCATCAGGGAAATGGCTTCATTAAAAGCAAAGCCATGCGAACGGGCGCTATCCATAGCCGCAAACCATTGGCCTTCGAGTTGAAAATCAGTAAACATGATCTTTCCCTCTTTGTCAGGTTCCATGCCAGCAGGGTAGCGGGCGATTGCGCCACGCCGGGTATCTTTAAATACGGAGAGATAAAAATCAGAGGCCTCTTCGGCTTTGCCGTAGACGTCTCCCGCAAACAAAAGCGAAGGGATGATACAGGGGCGCTCCTCTCCCTCGGCATCGGTATAGATCAGCTGCCAGGAAAGTCCGTACCGGTCCTGCACCCACCCATAGCGTTCACTGAACGGATAGCTGTCAAGCGGCATGAGTGCTTGACCACCTTCTATGAGTTTACCCCAGACTTGCTCTATACGCGATCTGGCTTCTTTGTCCTGTGAGGGATCAAAATTGACCATAAAGGAAACCGAGGGGTTGAAGGTAAAAAGCGGTCCGGCATTAATAGCCTGAAACTCGTACTGCCAGAGTTCAAAGGATACAATATCAGTGTCGCCCGAAGGGGTGTTGTGTAGCGTCGTGATGTGCTTGATGCTTGAATGGGGAAAGATAGAGCAATAGAAGTGGGCTGCTTCTTTGGCTTCCCTGTCGAACCACAGGTGAGGAACAATCTTTTGTGTATGTACTGCCATCGTATTTGAGCTTATAAGGTTAACCATCAGTCAGACTGTAAAAGGGGAGTCCATGAGTGTCAGATTTTATCTCCATTTACTGAAAACTCACCCTGTATAAAGATATTAATTTGAATAAATACTAGCCAATGCATCAGCCTTAATTTATCCTGGTCATTGCCCTGCCATACGCTATAGGTCTTTGCATAGCGGTAAGCTGATTCTCTTTCATTGATAGAGGCATGAAAGCGTAAACGCACGGCAACAGGCGCTGAATAGGAAACAAGGTTTCCTGCTACTTTTCCAAGATTTGTTCAGGCTATTCATCATCAAAAGAATGCCAGACCAAATCCCTGATGAACAAGCCTCTTACTTATTATATTCTAACTTTACACAATTGTAGCAGTGAGGCTCAATGGTTGGCTGAAAGTTGATTTCCAAAGCAGCCGCAAAGGCATCATCGGTATTCCACTGCCGTAGTGATAAAGCAACTCCCTGATAAGCGGCTGAAATAGTGTATCTGCCTATCGGAATATCCAGCAGTTGATATCCATCTTCAGCACGTATCTTCAATACCTGTCCTGAGGTGCCGTCTATGAGAGGCCCTATAGGGGTAAGGGTAAATTCAATTGCTTTGTTATCCACATCCCATATACCCGGGTAAGCATCAAAGGTAAGCAGCCCTCCATAATAACCGGTAGAAGATCCTCCAGGTCTTTTCCCGCTTAGCTTCCATTCAAAGTTACGGATGGCGCCCTCTGAGGTAAATCCTTCTGCCTTGTCAGGATGCAGATCCAGCACAAAAGTTTCTCCATGATAAGACTGTCGGAGCTGAGCATAGGCCATCCAGGTAAAGCTTCCCGGTAGTTTGATTTTATAAACTCCCTGCTCATCGGTGGTGGTTGTCAGATTGGAATCATAGATCAGGGTATTATCAATCACAATTTGAGCCCCCGCTATGGGTTTTCCTTGTGTATCTTTGACGGTCCCTTGAACATATCCCTCTTCTTCCTGGATGGGTTCATGTTCACCGTCTTGTTCACAGCCTGCAAAGACCAGCAGACAACAGACAATCATTGCTTTGGAACATGTGTTTTTCATGTTTTGGTAAGTAGTGGTTTCAGCCTATGACACATCCACCCAGTAAATGGTTGTCTGACAGCTCTTTTTTTATACGCTGCTACACAGGTCTTCAGTACTCCTCTATTGTTTGATAGGACAGCCCTCATATCGTTGAACCCTGAAGAGAAAACATATATGACTGAAATTCCTCCTGCAACCCTGGTTCTACAACGGCCAGGCGTCCGGAATCCTTCCGTTGGTGCGGCTTGTATGAGCGTATCTAAAGGATTCTGAAAATGAGGAAATCTTCATGGCTTTTGTATCAGGATATGTTTTAACGTTGAGCCCAGCAGATATTAGTATTTGTTTTATAATATACTGAAAAAGAAGGGCTTATAAATAATATAATGTAGTAGGGAACCCCCTCCAGCGTATTTAGTAAAGGATTTGTCGCGAATGTTTTCATGTAATTTCAAAATGGTCTATATTACCTGTAGATGAAATCCGTGGCAGACAATGTTAGATAAGAACATTATTGACAAGAGAGATAAAAAAGCTTTTGAGCAGCTTTTTTTTGAATATTATGATTATTTGTACGGATTCGCCTACAGCTACCTGAAGAATAAAGAAGAGGCAGAAGAATTAGTGTCCGATGTCTTCTTAACAATATGGCGGAAAAGGGAGTCCCTGCCTGACATCCACAATCTTAAGGTGTATCTCTATGTATCAGTCAGAAACCAGGCTATTAATTATATCAAAAAACATAAAAAAGCTTCATTCTTCTCTATATATGACCTTCCTTTCGATACGATGGATCAGGATGAATCTCCGGAAGCGCAGGTTTTGACAAAAGAATTGATCACGGAAATTGATGAAGCCATGGAAGAACTTCCCCCACGCTGTAAGGAAGTCTTTCAGCTTGTCCGCATGGATGGCCTCAGATATAAGGAAGTAGCAGAAATGTTAAAAATATCGGTCAAAACGGTAGAAAACCAGGTAGGTATCGCCGTTCAAAAAATAGGAGCGAGATTAGCGCTGCATCTTCAGGGGCAAACCCGGCGCCGTTTAATAAAGTGGCGATCAGGAACTTTGACGATTACCAGTCTCATTTTTTTGTTTTTTTGAAAAAATAACAAATTCTCTTTGGGGGATTTTCTCCAAAATCCTGTCCTTCAAATATAACTATTCTAAACCATGAAGGACAAACGTATCTGGAATCTAATTGGCAGGCAGCTGGCGGGTGAAGCGACTCCTGAAGAATTGGATGAAATTGATGTTTGGTTACGTTCCCATCCTGATCATGCCTGGCTATATCAATCAATTGGTGCATACTGGCAAAATAATAAAAAGATACCGGAGAGTGATGCCAGCCGTGCCTGGTATGCCCTTTCACGAAAGATCCATCAGGTAGCGCCAGCAGAAGAAAAAGTCAATAGCGCTAAGAAATATAGTTTCTATCGGTTTTACAGAATAGCGGCAGCGGTTGCGCTGTGTCTGTTGGCTGCCTGGTTGCTTTTTCAATATGGAGCGCAAAGGCTGCTGAACCTCACGGCTACCATAGAAGAAAATGCCAGGGGAATCCGGTCTGAACTCATGCTCCCTGATGGCAGCCAAGTCTGGTTGAATGCCGATAGTAAGCTGACTTATCATCAGAATTTTGGAGAAACAAGCAGAACCGTCTATTTAACAGGAGAGGCTTTTTTTGAGGTGGTAAAAAATCCGGCTATTCCTTTTATCATTGATCTGGGAGCGCATCAAATTCAAGTGCTGGGAACCTCTTTTAATGTAAAATCCTATGCTGATGACAAGATTGTGGAAACTTCAGTGGTGACAGGGAAAGTGAAGTTTATCAAACATGGAGCCCATTCAGAAAAAGACGACTCTGTTTATTTTATAACTCCTAATCATAAGCTGGCATTTTTCAAAGATTCAGGCCAGGTTGAAAAGGTTGCGGTAGATAGCCGGGAAGACAGGGCCTGGATTGAGGGAAAACTGGTTTTCAAAAATGAGCCGTGGAGCCAGATCGCCAAAACATTGGAAAGAACCTACAATGTGACCATTGGTTTTGAAGACCCTTCGATAAAGAATTGCCGTCTGACAGCCACCTTCCAGGAAGAAAATATAGAAGAGGTGTTGCAGCTCATCGCTATGACAGGAGACTTTAGCTATGAGATACAGCGCCAGGTTTTGATAAAAGGTCAGGGATGTATTTCCAATCAGGCGAATCATTAGAAAAAATTTTTATTAACCATAAACATCATACATATGAAAAAAGTCTACTTTCCCCTCAATATGGGTAGTTTGTGACGGAAGGCATAAACGATAGAGAATCCTGTCTGGATTTGCCCCAGGTATGTCTACTAATATTAACAACTTTACTATTCCTAACATGAAGAATATTCATTCAGCGTTTGTGCTGCAACCAAAAAAAATGAGTGCTTTGCTGCTCATGGGCCTGTGCTTCCTATGCAGTGTTTGTGTATTAAAAGCGCAGGAGCTTCAGGCAGGATTATATCCTAATCAAAATTCTGCTAACATCATCCTTCAGGCCGAAGGGGTCAGGATGGCTGATGTATTGAGAACAATAGAAAATCAGTCCGGTTATGTCTTCATTTACAGTCATAGCAGTGTAGATCCCGATAAACTGATCTCCGTCAATGTAAAGAACCAGCCTCTTGATCTGGTTTTGGAAAGTATACTCAAACCTATTCACCTGGATTATCAGGTTTCTGGTCATCAGATTATATTGAAGAGCCAGCCTGTTTTGCAAAAACTTTCACAGGAAAGAATCCATGAAAAAGAGCCGCAGGGACTGAATAGTCTGCCGGGTGGGCTTCCCTCTTTGTCAGTCATGCCCGTTGATCATGCCCGTCAGCAGGCGCTCATTGTGACAGGCACTGTGAAAGATGAGGGAGGAAATCCTCTGCCGGGTGTCAATATTTTAGAAGAAGGTACTACGAATGGCACTATCACTGATATTGAAGGAGGATACCGTATCACCGTACCGGATCAGGATGCTGTTTTGATTTTTTCCTTTGTGGGCTATGAAAACCAGAGAGTTCCGGTGAATGGGAATACCACCCTCGATGTGATTCTCAGGCAGGGGGTACTGCTCAACCAGGTGGTGGTCACAGCCCTGGGCATAGAGCAGGAGAAAAGAAAGCTGGGCTATACTGTGACAGAACTGCAGGGGCAGGAGCTATCCCGTACCAACGAAATCAACCCCGTCAATGCCCTGCAGGGCCGGGTGGCAGGAGTGCAGATCGATCAGGGAGCGGGTGGCCTGTTCGGAACCTCCAAAATACTGATACGCGGTAACTCCACCCTGAGCAACAACAACCAGCCTATTTTCGTCATTGATGGGGTTTTTATAGACAATGATGTCTTCGGAGGCACAGGCAGGGATTTTGGAAACAACCTGAAGAACCTCAACATGGAAGACTTCGAGAGTGTGTCCGTCTTGAAAGGGTCGGCTGCCGCTGCTTTGTATGGTTCAAGGGCTATCAATGGAGTAATCCTGATCACCACCAAAAAAGGAAGAAAAAACCAGGGGATAGGTGTGTCAGTAACACAGAATACAGTGGCCTACCAGCCTTATGCAGGCCCGGAATTCCAGAATGTATTTGGCGGAGGTACGGTGGGTGCGTTTTTTACAGACCGGCGTGATCCCAATTACCAGCCCGATGAAGCCTGGCGTACCAAGGTGTTTCCCAGAGACCCTGTGACGGGTCAGTCCTACATAGATCCGCAGATTTACCGGGAGCTGGAGAACTGGGGGCCGCGCATGGAAGGGCAGGAGGTTCTCAACTACGATGGCACGCCCACGCAGTATCTGCCGCAGCCAAACAATTTTCTGGATGCATTCCGCACCGGATGGGGTTCCAATACCAATATTGCCCTGGATGGAGGTACGGAACGCTCCACCTTCCGTTTGTCCTATTCCCGTAACGAAAGCCAGGGAGTGGTTTACAACAACAAACTTTCAAAAAATGGTTTTAACCTGAGAGCCACCCATGAGCTGACCGATTTTCTGCAGGCAGATGCCAGTGTAGACTACACTACCTTTGAGGGAAAAAACCCTCCGCGGCTGGGTGGCCTGGATGCCTTTGCTTCCTATAACTTTGGCAAACTGTATACCTGGGTGCTGCCCCGGAACTACGACACCAAATACTGGATGCAGAAAGATAAATATACCAGTATCTATGGCGGAGCTCCCAATCCTTCCGATCCGGAAGAGCCCAACCGTTCGCCGGAGTCCCGTTTCTGGTTTTCCCTCTTCGAAAACAATTACCTGCAGAGTGAACAGTCGCTGAGAGGAAGACTGGCCCTGACCGCTACGCTCACCGACTGGATGCAGGCTCGTCTGGAAGGAAATTTTTTCAACAACTACACCAGAAATGAGGACAAGGAGCTGGGGCAGGGAAGAGACTTCACGGGAGGTATGTACGGGTTGGGACATGCGGCCAGAAAAAGCTCATTTCTGAAAGGGATGGTCATGCTCAACAAAATGTTCAATGAAACCTGGGAGGTTAATGGCTATATTGGTGGGGAGACCCAGCACTTTGAAAGGACATTCAACTACAGCAGGACAGATGGGGGGCTGAATTACCCTGGCAACTTTTTTATAGAAAATTCCATGAACCCTCCCATCAGCCAGGGAGGCGTCAGCGAGCGTAAAACGATCAATTCTCTCTATACCAGTGCGGATATTTCCTTCAAAGACCAGCTGTTTCTGCTGGCTACCTGGAGAGGTGACTGGTCATCGGCCCTCACGTATTCCGATGGTTCGGGAAACAATTTCTTCAACTACCCGGCAGTAAGCCTTTCCTGGGTTTTTACGGAAGCCCTGAACCTGCCCCGCTGGGTTACCTATGCCAAGCTGCGTACCAACGTGGCAGCACTGGGTAGAGACACAGACGCCTTTCTTCTCAACCAGGGTTTTGAGTTCAATGGCTTTGCCAACATTCGAGGCAACAACCTGCCTCTTTCTACCTTCAGCGGCAGGGGCGGTCGCAAAGTAGCTTTGCTCGGAAACATCAAGCCGGAGAGAAAGATTGCCAAAGAAATCGGGATTGAAGCCCGCCTGATGGATAATCGTTTTGGCTTTGACCTGAGCCTGTATCAGGACAACACCAGAAACCAGATCCTGGATATTCCTGCCCCCTTTGAATCCGGAGTGGATGCCACGCTTATCAATGCAGGAAATATACAGAACAAAGGGATAGAGCTGAGTCTGGACGCATTGCCCGTGAAAAACAGCAGCTTTGAGTGGAACTCCATACTTACCTTCTCGCGCAACAGAAACCTGATTGTAGATCTGTATGAGGGCAGAGAGGAATACAATCTGGGAGCTACCATCGGAGAAATCAGCACCTGGGCAGTAGTGGGTAAGTCTTATGGGACCCTTCGCTCTCCCATTCACGCCAAAATTTTTCAGGCAACAGATACCGACGGTAATCCTGTTGACCATCCCAACAACGGTCTGCCGGAGCTGATCTGGCGCTCCGATGCCCGTGCCGGCTTCCCTGCCAGGAGCAACGAATTGCGTGATGTAGGAGATATCAATGCCGACTTCAGGGCAGGGTGGAACAACACCTTCCGCTATAAAAATTTCTCTCTGGGATTTTTGCTGGATGCCAAGGTGGGTGGTGATTTTGTACTGCTCTCGTACCGTTACGGAACGCACTCCGGTGTCTGGCCCAATACCCTGGCAGGCCGGGATGCGGAATACGGAGGTATTACCTGGACCAGTGCCTATGACAATCAGACCTACGACGATGGTGTAATTCCCGAAGGCGTATTTGCCCAGGGACAAACCATTACCCTTCCTGATGGCAGTCAGGCAGAAGTGGGTGGTATGACCTACCGGGAGGCCTACGAGCAGGGGCTGGTAGAGCCTACCCATGCTCCACAGTTTTACTACCGCTATGGCTCTTACTCTACCGGCGTTTCCGATTACTGGATCTTCAACTCTACCTGGGTGTCTATGCGAGAAATTTCGCTGGGGTATCAGATACCGCAGTCGGTTGTAGAGCGCATCGGACTGAGTAATATGAGTGTATTGCTGATAGGAAGAGACCTTTTCTATCTGTATAATTCACTGCCGTATAACTTCAATCCGGCTTCCAACAATTCCAACAGTACGGCCTTTTCCGGTGAGGAAGGATTTCTGCCTATGACACGTACCCTGGGTGCCACCCTGAGATTCCAGTTTTAACCCCTGACCTGTGAACACCATGAAAAATATAATCTTACGTATCAAATCTGCTGTAACTATTATAGCGCTTTGTCTGGGCTGTACCCAGGATTTTGATGAAATCAATACCAATCCCAGCGTTGTGACAGAGCCCAACGTGCGCTTTCTGTTTACCTATGCTGAAAACAGCCTGGTGAGTTATACAGGCACAGAATGGGTATGGGAATACATGGAGCATCTGCTGCGCTATACACAGCACCTGTCTTCCGATCCTTACGAACTTTCCATCAATGTCAATACACGCTATTCGGCTTTTTACAGGAACATATTACCCAACCTGGAGGAGATCAGAAGGCAGATCGATGAAAGGGAGGATGCAGCCCGTTACCAGAACATGAAAATGCTGACCTACATTGTGCAGGTACTGCAGGCCATGAAAGTATCGGACATGAATGGCTCCATTCCCTACAGTGAAGCGTCGCTGGCCAGGTATGAAGACAAGTATGACCCTGTTTATGACAGTCAGCAGGCGCTATTTACTACTTGGCTGCAGCAGCTCAACGAAGCCATAGAAGTGCTTTCTGCCAACCTGGATACCGATCAGGAATCCTACGGCAATGCCGACCTTTTCTATCAGAGCGACTGGACCAAATGGGTAAAGCTGGCCAATACCCTGAAACTCAGGCTGGCGGTGCGTTGGGAAAACCAGGATCCTTCCCAGACTGCGCAGATCCTGCAAAGCGTGTTGCAGGACCCCATTGGTCCTATCGATAGTGAAGAGGCGCAGATGGTGTATTCCAATGATAATTTTTCCCCTTTTGGCATAGGCGGAGAAATTGACTACAGAAGCAGAAGATATGCCACCCAGACTATCATCTCTTTCCTGAAAGATACCAGAGACCCACGCCTGACTATCTACTTTGATCCCAACGATCTTCAGGGAAGTTACCAGGATTCCCTGGATGCCTATGGCGTTTCTCTGCCGGCGTTTATAGATCCGGCCGATCCGCTCATACAGTACCAGGGTGGACCTGCCGACTGGTCGGTAGAGCCAGAAAAGGCAGCCTATTACAGCAATGCATTGCCTGTAGGCACCAGCCGTTATTTTCTGATGTCTACCATCAACCGAAAATTCTTTTCCCCTAAACTCAACAGTGCTACCGGCATTTTTACCGATGTACTGGTCTCTTATGCGGAAACTTGTTTTTACATGGCGGAGTTGCTGGCCAAAGGGTATGGAAGCGGGGATATTCAGGAATGGTACCAGAAAGGCATAGCAGCTTCCATACGTACCATGAACATGATCGCCGATGATGCAGGATCTACCACCGCCTTTGGCGATGAAGGTACGGCGGAGATTGAAGCCTACCTGCAGCAGCCAGCCATACAACTGGATGGCACCAATGATCTGGAGCGTATTTATATTCAGGAATACCTGAACTTCTACCGTCAGCCGAATGAAGCCTTTGTTTTCTGTCGCAGAACAGGCTATCCCCGCTTCGGATCAGATTATTACCCCCGCGAAACCATGAACCAGATCATCCCACGCCGTTTCTGGCTGGATGATCCGGGAGAGGTAAACAGGACCAACTGGGAGAACGCCATGGTAGAACAGGCTTTCACTCCCCGGTCACAGGACGTACAGGATCTGAGCAGTGAAAGAGTATGGTATGACAAGCAGGCTCCTGAGTTTGGACAGGGCCAATAATCTCAAAATTTAAGTTTGAATGGCGCATGGCGAAACAAGTCATATAATACCCCTTCCTGTGCACTGTGTTCCGTAGGGAATGATGTTGGATGTTGCATAGCTGTAAATAGGTGTTCAACATCCAACCTCTACTATCCAATATCTATGGAACAGGGTGAGCAGGAGAGGGTATAATATCTACTTTAAATAATAGTGGCCTGGGGGTCTCGGCAGTCGTGTCCGTATCCGTGTGGTTTTCTGATGCCAGATAGGGTATTTTTATTCTAGGATCGCTATAACCCGTGTGTAAAGGAAAAGGATACTGAATATAGCAGGAGGGTTGTTGCTTGTGGCCAAAACAGTAGGGAGGAAGGTGCCCAGAGCGATGAATAGATTAGTGATCAGAGATAGTTTGCAAAGCCGGATTGGAATGATCCTTTAGACGGTTGGAGCAACGACCCAAATGAAAAAGTAAATGATTATGTGGAGGGGAAAACCTGGCAGCCTGTAGCTGGCCAGTTTGCTTGTTGTCAGACACAGCCTAGTAAGCCAGGAGTCTGCCACAACTAATAACCATTACCCAGAGCATCAAAGAGGCAAGTGCGATCATTTTGGCTGCTACAGGGGTCGCCTTGTGGGAATCCCAGCTTGACACCGAGGTAAATACCAGGCGATGAAACAGCCACGCATTGAGGCCGGCCAGCCCTATCAGGCTCAACTTAAGCCAGAATACAGGATTCGCTACCAGGGTAGCGGCTTGGGTGATAAACAACAACAAGCCGGAAGGAAGGATCAAAAAAAGCCCACGGCGCGACCAGCGGAGAAAATGGTCTGCCAGTTTTACCACTGAGATATTTTCAGCAAACCCAAGAATCCGCAGGTCAAACATCCATGCCGGGCCTACCAGGAGTACAATGCCAACGATATGGACAATCTCCAGGATGGGGTAGAGCCACAAATCCTGACGAATCCATACGGCCAGTTCTGTGTGCTCCAGCCATGCAGCCCAGCCATGTACCTCAGGCAAGTTCAGCGTAGTTCAAAGGTTTTATCATTGATCCTGATGCGTTCCGCCCTCATTTCTTCTTCTTTCTCACGATGCGGATAACCCTCCACATAAGCCGTAGTACCTGCTTTGATCATGTCGGCTTGCAAACCGCGACTCTGCATCCGGCTGGCAGGGGCTAACACTACTGTCCAAACTTTGCCTTCTTGGGTTTGCACAGTGGCATAGCCATGAGGATTCTCGTAGGTGGATTTGGTAATTTCTCCGGTAAATTGGATGGGATTATCCTGATCATAATTGCTCCAGCCGTGATGATATAGGGAAAAGGCCATGCATATCAGCACGCAGCATACTCCAGATAAGGTTTTCATAACTGAATAGTTTTAGTGATATAAAAGTATTAACTCAAAAAAGTGATGTAACGTTGCAGGCTGTTGCCTATCTCGCATTGTCGCTCATGACTAACCATTTTTTAACTTTGGATCAGGGGCAGGTATCTATTCCGGTTTTCTATCATGACCCATACCAATACAGCCAACAATACAAGCACGATGGGAAGTCCTTCAGGGGCTATGGCCAAATTGATGATCAGTATCCCTGTCATGATTGGACAGAGGATGAGGGCACCCAGCGCCCGGTACCGGTTGGTAAGAAAAAGAACGCCACCTATGATCTCCGCAACCGCCACCAGGGGTAGGAGCCATCCGATCTCCATCATGGCTATAAACATGTTCATCGTGTCTTCCGGTATATCTTGCGGTGTCGGCATGTAGTTGAAAAATTTATTGAGTCCTGCATTGATAAACATAAGACCAAACAGCAGGCTGGCTATACCTTGAATTTTCTTTTTCATCGCTTATTTTTTTTATATTGTTCTGTTGTGTTTAGAGGATGCCTGATAGGCCTGTCGTAAGGCTGCCAGATCAAACTTTTTCATTTTCAGGAAAGCTTCCGTCACGCTGGCTACTTGTGCTTTGTTGCCATTTTGTATCATCGTATCCATTTCTGTTGGAACAATTTGCCAGGAAAGGCCAAATTTATCTTTGAGCCAGCCGCAGGGACCTTCCTCTCCGCCCTCAGTGAGTTTCTCCCAATAGTAATCAATTTCTTCCTGTGTGTCGCAGTACACCATAAAGGAAACGGCCTCATTAAATTTGAATAGCGGGCCAGCACTGATGGCACAAAAGGATTGCTCTGAGAGTTCAAAGTGGACGATTTCCATACTCCCTGAAGGGGTGTTCTCCAAAGTGGCCACGTGAGTGATTTTTGAACCCGGAAAGATAGTCACATAATACTCCGCAGCTTGCCTGGCTTCTTTGTTATACCATAGATGTGGTGCGATTTTTTTTAAGGTCTTTTTCATGTGTTTTCTGTTTTAGTCACCGTTTTGACTGACTTACTCATTGTTTCATAAGCAAAAATACTGTCGATTTTTCATAGTAAGCGTGTGTAAAAACGACATTGTAAAGGGGTTTTTGCGTCATTGTTTCCCCTTGGTAATGGATAAGCTCATTCTGACAAGAGGTCGTGAAGAACACAAAGGTGTGCTGCATAAAATCGCCGGGTCATCCTATAAAATATAGGAGAAAATGATAACATTATACATGAATGTAGCTATATTCGTAATAGCTTGCTTTTCAATGAGTTTTATGAATAAACACAGCTGCTGATTGACCAAAATCACTCATTAGTGAAACTTTCATTAAATGGAAGAACAACCGTGGAAAGTCTGCTCATCTGTTATTCTTTTCCTGGTAGAGAGGAATTTTACAGACCTCACTTAGCAGGCGAGGCAGCGCTGTTTAAACTGCGTTCTGGCGGGTATCCCGCTTGGTTGCAGTGCATCTCAGGTACGCTGGGTGGTGAAGGGCAAAGAAGACCATGATATGCCTCACGGTAAGCGTAGATCGTGCCTGTGTGGTATCCTGAGCATACAGCGATCCTATGGTTGACAGAGAAGGCTCACTATCGGTTGGATTTGAAAGCTTTATCACAGACACTCATAGTTAAAATACTAAAACGAGCATGCCCATTTATATGGATCGTCATGACCTGCCCGGCATTACTGCAAAAGATGTGGCAGAAGCGCATCAGGAAGACCTGAAAATACAAGCCATCTATGGTTGCCGCGCCCTGACCTATTGGTTTGATGAAGAAAGGCAAACTGCCTTTTGTTTGATTGAAGGCCCTCATCAGGAGGCTGTCAAAGCCATGCATCACCATGCCCATGGCCTGGTGCCTTATCAGATCATAGAAGTGGACGGCCATGTGGTGGAAGCTTTTCTGGGTAGAATTGAAGATCCCAAAGCTTCTGACGATGCCACCGATGCTGATCTTTTGGTCTTCCATGATCCGGCTTTCAGAACGATCATGGTTACGGAGTTGAAGGATGTGGCTTTGATGCACTCAATACTGGGTACGGCTGTCACCGGTAAGCTCATTGGCCTACAAAATGAAATCATCCGGGAGGCATTGAATCAATACGATGGCAGAGAAGTACAATATAGCGGGTACGGCTTCCTGGCTTCTTTTGCTTCTGCCTCGAAAGCTATTCTATGTGCTACCGGGATACAGAAGAGGGTCAGAAAGTATAACAGCTATGCCTCAGCCCAAAAGTTGCACATACAAATCGGTTTGAGTGCCGGTGTGCCTGTCACAGAGAGTAATGAATTATTTGGGCAGGCTGTACAACTGGCAAAACGATTATGCCATGTTCCCAGTGATAGTCAGGTCATTGCCTCAGCCATGGTGAGAGAACTTTATCAGCAAGGTTTGTCTGTGCTTGATAAAGGAGAAACGATCAGAGCGTTAAGTCTGCCGGAAGAGAAATTCCTGAGTCAGCTATGGGATATCATGGAAACCTCCTGGGAAGACCCTGGCTTTACCATACACGATCTTGCCAGACAAATAGGCATTAGTAAATCACAACTCTATAGAAAAACAGTATCTCTAACAGGATATGCACCCAATGACTTTATCAAGGAATTCAGATTAAATAAAGCGGTGAAGTTCATACAAAACCAGGAAGGAAATATTTCTGAAATTGCCTACCTGTCTGGCTTCACCAGCCCTTCTTACTTTTCCAAATGTTTTCATAAAAGGTTTCATATCATACCTTCGGATTACGCTTCTCTCATAGCGAACCCTATACTCCTGTAATTTTTTATCTATCCCTCTGCTTGAACCAGGATTACCAGCCTTTGAACCAAAGGTGACAGTCAAGCTTTTTTATTCCCCTTACTTTTGAGGGAAAAAATTTACTACACCTTTTAATCCTTATACCTATGAAAACATATCATTGGCCCAATTTTCTATTGCCTCTTCTATTGTTCACTTTTCTGAATATAGTATTTTCTACCGCCTGTAAAGAAGATTTAGAATTCTTTAAACGGGGTCCAAAAAATAACGACACCAAAAAATATCCGGCCGATGTGGCCAGGGAGTGGCTGACACTCCATGTGGTCAAATTGACCAGAACCACCCCCGGTTATAATTCTCTCGTCAGCAACCGCTCTTTTGCCTATACGGGCTTAGCCTTGTATGAGTCGGTGGTACCGGGCATGAACGGATATCATTCTCTTTCTTCACAGTTAACGGAAATGCCCGACATGCCTGGCGTAGATAAAAAAAAGGATTACCACTGGCCTGCTAGTGCCAATGCTGCCCTGGCATCCATCAGCAGGAGCCTGTTTCCTCACACCACTGCCGCTAATCATACCACGATTGATTCCCTGGAGATGGCCTATAATGAGCGCTACCAGCAAGAAGTGGATATAGAGACATTTAACCGGTCGGTAGCCTTCGGCAAGCAAGTCGCTGCGGCTATTTTTGATTGGTCAAAAACAGACGGAGGGCATGAGGCTTACCTTCGTAACACTGACGATAGCTATATTCCACCGACCGGGAAGGGCCTGTGGGTGTCAACGCCCCCTGCTTTCGCCAAACCCCTGCAACCGCACTGGGGCAATAACCGTCCCTTCATTGAAGGGATTGTGGCTATGACCCAACCCGCAGCGCCTATGGCCTATTCAGAAGTTGCTGCCTCTCCGTTTTATGCAGCAGCCGAAGAATTATATAGTATTTCCCAAGGTCTTACGGATGAACAGACCACCATTGCCAAATATTGGAATGATTCGCCGGTCACCTTCAACGTACCCGGACATGCCACGCACATCCTGACACAGATACTGTCAATGAGAAAAGTACATTTGGCTGGAGCCGCGTTGGCTTATGCCCAGCATGGAATCGCTTTAAATGATGCCAGCATTTCCTGCTTTAAGGCGAAGTATCGTTATCATCTGATACGTCCGGTTTCTTACATTCCCATGGTGATGAACCAGACAAACTGGAGCCCGTTGGTCAACACGCCTCCGCATCCCGAATATCCTTCCGCACATGCTACCTTATCCGGAGCCTCTGCCGAAGTAATGAGATCGTTATTTGGAGATAAATACACCTTTACTGACAACTCCTATAAAAGTGTCTTCGGGGCACGTACCTACAAGTCCTTCGCCGCCTATGCGCAGGAAGCGTCCATCTCACGGATCTATGGCGGTATCCACTATCGTTTTTCCTGCGATATTGGTTTGGATCAGGGCAAAAAAGTAGGGCAGGCAGTAACACAATTAAATTTTAAATAACCATATACTCATCAGAATAAAATGCTGATTATGAATGCAAAAACTATTAATAACCAAGAGATTGAGCTGAAGCAGGCGTTGCTCGAGGGTTTGAGAATACGCCTGAAGGGACCGGTACTCTTACCGGGTGATAGCGGTTATGAGGATGCCCGAACCGTCTGGAATGCTATGATTGATGGGAAACCGGCTGCCATCGTCCGTTGTATCGGTGTCTCCGACGTGATCAACAGTATACAATTTGCCCGGGAACACGATTTATTACTCTGCATCAAGGGAGGAGGCCATAATATTGCAGGGTTAGCCACCGCCAACGGGGCTCTGATGCTCGACATGTCGCTCATGCGTAGCGTTTGGGTGGAGCCGCAGGCGAGGATTGCCCATGCGCAAGCCGGTTGCCTGCTGGGCGATGTAGATCGTGAAACGCAGGTGCACGGACTGGCTACCGTCCTGGGCTTCAACGCACAGACCGGCATCGCGGGGCTTACCCTGGGAGGTGGGTTTGGTTATCTGACCCGGCGATGGGGGTGGACCTCGGATAATGTCATCGGCATGGATGTTGTCACGGCGGATGCCAAACTGGTGCGCGCCAGCAGTGAGGAGAACCCAGACCTCTTCTGGGGGTTGAGGGGTGGCGGGGGAAACTTTGGCGTTGTCACCGGCATCGACTACAAGCTTTACCCGGTTGGCCCGGAGGTGGTGGGAGGACTGGTCGCCTGGCCAGCCAGCGAAGCGGCAGGCGTACTGGAGCTGTATCGCACCCTGGCGGAGCATGCTCCCCCTGAACTTACACTGGTGGCACTCCTGCGCCCGGCACCACCGGCACCATGGCTTCCGAAAGACATGCATGGCCAGTTGATGGTAGCGATCCTGGCCTGCTACAGCGGATTGCCTGAGGAAGGGGAGAAAATAGTTGCCCCCATCAAAGCTTTTGGCAACCCCATTGGGGATGTACTCGTACGGCGGCCCTATGCACAGATGCAGTCGATGCTCGATGCGACGCAGCCGAAGGGTAGAAGGTACTACTGGAAGAGTGAGTATCTTTCACGCATAGAGCCTGCATTGTGTCAGAAAGTGATGGAACATGCGGCAAAGATTCGTTCTCCTCACTCAGCCGTGATCCTCTTCCAGATCGGCGGGGCCCTGAACCAACTTGAAGCAGAACACTCTCCTGTGGGCAATAGAGAAGCTCGTTATGTGCTCAACATTGCCGGATCATGGGAGCAGGCAGACCAGGACCCGGTGAATATGGGCTGGGCACGTGAGGCCTGGGAGGATATGAAAGTGTTTTCAACAGGGGGTACGTACATCAACTTCCTGACCCGGGATGAAGGATCTGAGCGCATTGAGGCGGCCCTGGGCAAGTCCCTCCAGCGGCTCGCCGCAGTTAAGGCAAAATGGGATCCGGAGAACGTATTCCGCACCAATCGCAACATCAAACCGCAGTTGGTCCACTGAGGGTAGCTGTATACAAACGGGCGGTAGCCTCGCTGTGAAAGGATCGGCAGGTTATCCGCCCTGTTATGGCACATACTGGCCAAGAAAAAGCGTCTGGTGAAAAAGAACAGAACGTATGGACTGCCGTTAGGAGCATGCGCTTTCTGCCTTGCATGCTGATTTATCACGTGCGGATCCTTATATTGGGGGATTGTATGACCTTGATGAAAAAACGTATTGATGAGCCCCTCAAGCTACCTATACCTACTAGCACTATCAGCTATCGCTTCCTGCCAGCCGGCCACTGACCAGAATGCTGTAAACAACTCAGTGCTTTCCTTCTATACTGACTTTGAAGCGGGGAGCCTGGGCGACGTACAGCAACTATCGGCCCATCACTGGCAGTGTGCCGTAGCCGGAGAGACAGATGCTGACCACAGAAACCGGCAGGCAAGCTGGTACTACTTCCGGGTGGAGGGAGCCAGAGACTCAACCCTCACCATTGATCTGACTGATCTGGTGGGGGAATACAATTACCAACCTGGTGCCCATGCCATCACAGCCCAGACCCGCCCTGTGATCAGCTACGACAACAGGAATTGGCGGCATCTCAGTGACCAGGAGGTATCCTGGGATGAGGAAAAGGTAATCTTACGGCTACATCTCAAACCTAGGAAAGATACCTTTTGGATAGCCCATCAGCCTCCCTATACGACTGCACAACTCAAGCAATTACTGGCACAGTATCAGGAGGAACCCTACATGAAGATACAAAGTATGGGAGAAAGTGCAGCAGGAGAGTCCCTGGTATTGCTTACCCTGACCAATACAGCTATTCCCCTGGAACAAAAGAAGGTGGTCTGGCTGATGGCACGACAACATGCCTGGGAATCGACTACCTCCTGGGTGGTAGAAGCCGCCATCCGGTATCTGATGGATACTACAGCAGGACGCGCCCTGCTGGACAAGATAGTCTTTCAGGTCATGCCTATGGGCGATCCGGATGGGGTAGCCCGCGGTGGCGTTCGTTTCAACACCTTCGGGCACGATCTCAACCGAAACTGGGACCTGGTCAGGCCGGCGGAGATGCCGGAGATACAAGCGCAGAAACAGGCCATGCTGGATTGGCTCTCTCAAGGCCATCCGATGGATCTCTTTCTCACCTTGCACAACACAGAGTCGGCCGATTATGTGCAGGGACCGGACCTGCCTGCGGGACACAAACTCTTAGCCTATATGACAGCCTATACTTCTTTTGAAGCAGAAGGTCTCAGGCCTATGCCTGAAACCACAACGATGGGAAAGCCGGGAAGGATGACCGTGAACCAGGCCTTATGGGCAGCGCAGGGTGTACCCGCTTATCTGATGGAAATGAAGGTGGAGAGAGTAGAGAAATTAGGGGCAAACAGAACAGTGGATGATTGGTTGGCCCTGGGGGCTGGACTGGTACAGGCATTGGCCGCTGCGGTGGAATGAGGATGTTGCGTATCACAACAAGGCACTAGCTATGAGGGTGTTTCCAGAGAGACAATATGACCAGGCCGGGTACTTCGATAAGGCAAGAAAGAAAATCGGCATCCACTAAATGTTTCGCAGTGAGCAGGTAAAGTGTCGCTATCTGGTAGCTGTAGGTGCAAAAAATATTACTGATGTTTTGCAAACGGATTCTTCTTCCACGGTTTAAAGATCAATACACTGAGGTTGAGTGCCCTGTTATATCTTTCCGTATCTTGTGCTATACTGCTTAACCCGTAGCTATACCGTAAGTCCAGCGCCAGGTTGGTTTTTTTAAGATGAAACACGTATCCGCCCCCTGCCTGTATACCCATATCCCACCGATTAAACCCATCCGTTGCCTTATGAAATGAAAGTTTGATGGATGCTGCCGGTAAAGTTGAGGATAGTGTCATGATAGTTTGTTTTAGCTATTTGGTTTCTTTCAAAGATTGATGGCGGGTGCTGTTGCAGGCTATCCGTGAGCTTGTTTTGTAAAATGTTCAAGGTTAAACCCTTTAGTAATCAACCATAGGGCTAAGATCATTTCATAGCTGGCGATTGGTAACGCCAATAATACTTGCCATACGGATAGTAGAGAAATGATACCGAACATTACCAAAGGGGCTGAAATAAATACTAAAACTGCTCCCCCTATGCCGAGTATGGCTAGTTTTCCGGGGACAAGTTTGGATTGATAGAAGACATAACTGTATAGGAATGTATTGATTCCAAGCATGAAAAGCGGACCAAGTATAAATGTCCAATCATGGATAGCTCGTAAAGCCGTTCCCGTGGTTTGATAAGCTGTAAGATCAAGGTGGGTTGTATTGGTATAGGAATGGCTTAAGGATAATAACGCCAGCACACTTACTATACCGACCAGTATAAAAACCACTTCCAGCAAACGAAAGCATACGTATCCAAGTCCCAAACTTTCATTGTATTTTCTGACATAAGGATATAGCATGATCCCCGTACCTATAGCTGTACTGACAAGAATTAATTCCATTAAAGCGCCGAAAATGATTTGAGTAGCGTTCTTTGCGCCCATCGTAAGATAATCGGCATGGTTTATAATGGGGTCATAAAGGGTAAGACCCGTGATCGCTGACACGGTGGCAGCGATAAAAAACACCCCTGTAAAGACTGCGTTTGTCCTGTCTGTTTTTGTGCCTGTTGTTAATACTATCATCTGTGTATCTTTAAAATTCCTGCAAAACAATTTCTTTATTGACCATCATGCCTGCTGCGGTACCCATGGCTACTGCATTGGCTACGGTACGCATACGGGTGGTATTATCCCCACAGGCAAAAACGCCGGGAACAGTAGTTTTTTGAGCACTATCCACTTTGATGTACCCCTCCTCTGTCAGTTCACACCCTAAAGTTTCGGGGATGGTGCAATGTTGCTCAAAGGGGCTTTGCGCGTATAAGACATTGATAGCAGTCTTCGAACCGTCTTTGAAGATGATTTTTTGAAGATGCCCCTGGGTATGTTCAAGTCTTTCAATCTCCGTTTCTACTATTTTTATAGCGTGGCTTTCAAGTTTCTGGACCTGTTGGGGTGTCAAGGTGGCGATCCCATTGGTAAAAAGTGTTAAATCTTTTGTCCAATTTGAGATAAGTGCAGAAAATTCAAAGCCATATTCTCCATTACCCAAAATGCCAGTCTTTTCATTGCTTACTTCGTATCCATGACAATAGGGGCAATGAAGAACAGAAATCCCCCAACACTCAGCATATCCGGCCAGATGGGACATGATATCTCTGAGTCCGGTTGCGAAAATCAGTTTCTTTGCGCGAAATGTTTCACCAGTGGCTGTCTGAATAGCAAAGCCGTTTTCAGTTTTGGTTCCGTGAATGGCCAAGCCGTTGAAGAACTTTACCGTATCATATTTTTCTACTTGCTGCTTGGCAAGAGTGGCAATTTCTTCAGGCGTTTTTCCGTCTTGCGTGATGAAGTTGTGTGAATGAGGCGTTTGTTCATTACAAGGCTTACCGCTATCAACAATCAGAACTTGTCTCAACGCCCTGCCCAATGCCATGCCTGCGGCAAGTCCTGAATAACTCCCGCCTATGATGATTACGTCAAAATGTCTAAGGCTTTTCATTTGAGTATATTTGGAAAATTTTTACAAAATGAGCGTGTGAACAGGGCTGGATCGCCTTGCTGCTCTAGGCACGCTTCGGTGGTGAGATCAGGATTTTCTCACCAACACTCCCCCTTTTTTATTGGCTACTATGTTTAGAAGAGAACTTACCAATCATTAAATTCACGAAAGGCAAACCAATAAATACGATCCAGGGAACCAGCGAGAGTGTCAGCAGCAGCGTTCTTTGATATAAGGGTAGCACGGCTAAAGCTTCTCCAAACAGATAAAGAAACAAAGTGATAGAAGGGTAGATGACAACCCATATTTTTAGAGAGGCCATCAATTTCATTTTCGTGTTCATACAGATTTACTTTTATTTATTTACAAAGGTAGAGCGCTCAGACATCTGTAGGATAGGACAAAAATGTAGTTGAATAGAACTTATCTGAAATTGTTTCTGAAGGCCTCAGGGGTATATCGGGTATGCTTTTTAAAGAATCTTATAAAGTAGGAAACATCTTCGTAACCCAGGTGGTAGGCTATCTGATTTACCTGATTGGATGTGGCAAGAAGATATCTTTTGGACTCCAGGATAATGTATTCATTAATAAGTTCTGAACACGTTTTACCCAGTGTTGCCTTGGTGATGGCATTCAGCTGATAGGCAGAAAGATGCAACATATCAGCATACTCAGACACCTGTTTATGGGTGGCAACATGGGTCTCTAATAGTTCTAACAATGCTTCAAGGCGTTCCTGCAAATAAAGGTTGACTTTACCGGAAGGGTCTTTGGGATCTTTTCTTTGCCTGACCAGCTCGATGAAGAAAATCCCCAGATTCGCTTTGATGACCTCTTGATACCCTTCTTTTTTATCGGAATATTCTTGAAAAATATAAGCTAACAGCGAAAATAACTTTTTGAATCTTTTGGCATCAAGCTGACATAGATTCCTGTTGCTTGCCTTTCGTAGTAGCTGATTTGATACTTTGTCATGAGGGGCATAGAAATCAATCCTGAATTCCATCAGGTATCCAACACATTCCGATTTAAGCGTAAGCTCGTGTACCTGCCCCGGGCGCATGAAGAAAACGGAATAGTCATTAACCTGGTAAGGTGTGAAATCTATCACATGACGACCTATTCCTTTCTTCAGGGCTAAAAGGAAGAAGAAATCATGCCGGTGCAGTGCTTGCACCATATCTTTTCCGGCAAGAATATCTCGCAGGTCTCTTATGCCAAAGCTTTCAGAAAAATTCGGCTCTTGTTGGCGTGAATTAATTTTTCTTATGGGAATGTCTTTCATAGTACCCTGATGGCTCATTTATCAGTGAAAACTAATTTTCGATGCTATTAAAGATGTCCATGATGGTTCAATTTTTTCATTTTCTTCCATATCGGCTTGCAGAGTACCCGTAGGGTTGGTTTTGAGAATGATCTGGCATGCATGAAAAGCAAATGGGACTCTCAGCACTGTCAGGAAAAGCTATCAGTCACCTATAGATAGTCAAGCAGGTTCAGCTTCTCTTTTAATAACAGATACCTGGGGTCCTCAGCGGCTACTTTGAACATAGGGTGCTCCATGATAATAGCGACAGGCCCCATCTTTTTTTCTACGCATTGAAGTAAATGATGAAAAGCTTTGTCTTTTTCTCCTAAAGACGACCAGATCATGGCCAGGTCTGCATCCAATACAAGGCCGGGTTCTTCTTTTTGCCACTGCGCTATCTTATCAATACAGGCTAAGGCTTTCTCCCTTTCTCCTAAGTGTGCATAGGCACATCCTAAGGGGGTAAGCCCTTTGAAAGGATGCTTTGTCAGTCGGTGGACCTGTTCAAATAGTGCTGCTGCCTGTTGCCAATCTCCTGTTACGCCGAGGCACCAGCCTTTTAACTCCATAGCCACCGGCAACTGCGGATGGAGGTCTAACAACCATTCTGCCTGTTGTAAGGCATCGTCCATTCTTCCCGCATTGAGGTAAGCATCTGCCAGAGATTTGTTAACCATGAGAGAGAGAGGATCTACCTGCAAGGCTTTTTCCATGATCTCAACAGCCTCGTTCTTTTGCCCTGTGATCATATAATAATAAGAAAGCATCTGGTGCGCACCAGTGGTAGCAGGATTGAGCGATAATGCTTTTTGCAAGGCATCATGGGCCTGTTTCCATTGCCAGTCGTAAAACAAATAGGCCGAACCCTTAGCCGCATATCCAACGGCCAGGGAAGGATCCAGTTGCAAGGCCTTATCACTGTAGGTATGCACCACTTCAAAAGCTTCTTTTGGCTGCCTCTGTCCTGTGGCTCCAAGAAAAGTGTAACTGGCTGCAGCCATAGCATAGGCCTGGGCATAATCAGGCGCAAGGGTTATGGCTTTTTCAAAACATTCTATCGCTTTTTTAGCATCCTTGGGCGTTATCTTATTATAAAAATGCAGGCCTTTCAAATAGAGGGTATAAGCCTCTAGATTTTGCGTGGGTACTTTTACCAGGGTTTCCTCATGCGCTCTCGCAGTCAAATTCTTACGGCACTTATTCGCTATGATACTGCTAATCTCATCCTGCACTTCAAATATATCTGTCAGGTTCCGGTCATAATGTTCACTCCAGATATGATACCCGTCAGTTGCATTGATTAACTGTGCCGTAATGCGTACACGGTTTCCCGCTTTACGGACACTTCCTTCCAATATTCTGTCTACGTTGAGTTGTATGCCTATTTCACGGATATCCGTATGCTTTCCTTTAAAGGCGAAGGCCGAGGTTCTTGAGGTTACCTGAAGGCCCTCTACTTTCGTAAGTGCATTGAGTAATTCTTCTGTAATCCCGTCGCTGAAGTATTCATTATCAGGATCTGTACTCATGTTGACAAAAGGCAGCACCGCCAGACGTTTGGTAGGTTGTTTGGTTTTTCCTTTGAGGGCATCACGGGTAGGAACCACAAGGCCTTTGTTATCAATGGCAAACAGGCGAATGGGTTTTATGACATTCTTTAGTTCAAAGTAACCCATTTCACGGGCTGACAGGTTTTCCTGGTTTTTTATTTCATCATACACCTTTTCTGAAATAAAAATGGAACCCGGCACCGCCAGGGATTCGATCCGGGAGGCGAGGTTCACCCCATCGCCAAAAATAGTTTCCTCTTCAATAGAAATGTCTCCTGTATGAATACCGATGCGCAACTCTACTTTGGGTTCCTGCTGTAATAGTTGTTGTATGGCCACAGCGCAATGAACGCCATCAATAGCGCTGTTGAACATGCTTAAAGCGCCATCCCCATAGTATTGAAGAATTTTGCCATGGTAACCCGTAACAGAAGTTTCCAAAACCTCCTTCAGTCTGCGACGCTTTTCACTGGCTAGTTGTTCGTTTTGCTGCATCAGCGCAGTATAGCCAAACATATCGGAAAACATTATGGCAGCAAGTTGACGCATACATACAATGAGTAAAGGTAAAGTAAGCTTTTATAGCATTCTGCACACCTGATCTTCGACCATCTGTATGATGAGGCATCAGGTGTTCTGTTCTACAAGTGGAAGCTGTTTTTCTGCTCCTCCTTTGATGTTACCTGGTTATTATTATTTTTCTATGAATTCTTTGATCTTCCGATACCAGGCTGAGTACATATAAACCATTTTTCATGTCGCTCACAGGCAACCTGATCTGGTTTCGTCCCTGCTGTACCCAAATGGTTATGTCTTTCACGGGTCTGGCGTATGAATCTGTCAGGATCATGTGTATCTTCTCCACTGTAGCAGACTGATATTGAATAATCAATTCTGAGGAAACCGGATTAGGATAAATGTCTACGGTTTTCTCAGCTATAGGGTTGGTTTCACTGCTTACAGTGGTGCTTTGTATTCCTTTTTCTTCTGCGGTTCTCTGGTTATTCGGATAGGTCACAGATAGATAATCTACATTAGGCCCGCTGGCTCCATTGGCCAACAGTTTAACTGTATTGTCACCTGCCAGAAGAGCGGTGGCAATATTCACTACAGACCACTTAGACCAGCTGCCTGTGGGTGGAAAATCTACACTGGAATCTACTGTTTTTCCATTTACCGCTAGTAGCATGGGCCGGTTACCGGTAGCTCCGTTTGCGTATCGTATGGTCAAGGTAGCCTCTCCTGCGGTGGCGGAGTTTACTTTCCACTGTATGTAATCATTCGTAAGGTGTACATAATCTACAAACCCGGAGCCACTGAAACCGGATTGGTTAGAGGCTTTGATGGCTCCATGCAAAAAGGCATCTTCCGCTTCATAGGCAGTATTGCCTGCTTGTGTTGCTGTAGCAGCTATGATGTAATTCGTTTTGGCACCAGCAGCGGGACTTGCCAGGTTGCCTCCTAGCGTAACGGTACCTGAGGGAAAGACTTTACTGTACAGTGCCAAAGAGTTGATACCAGTATCACTGACCCCCACTTTGCCCGATCGCTTGGTCCAGCCCTTTAACCAGGCGGGTAAACTGCTACTCCGCGGGTCGTAGGCCACAAAGACAGTAGCCGTTTTGGATAATGTAAAGCTTACGAGTGATGGATGGGTGTTGGCTTTGTCGGCATTGGCCGTTTTGATGGCCGCGGCACCTTTCAGAGACTCCGGAAGCGAGGTGATGGTATAAGCCCGGTCTGTGTAATAAGTTTTATTGACGGCCAGGGTAGTGATCTGATAAGTATTCCCATTCGCCACTGACACTTTCGAGATCAGGGTGCCGGGGTTAGGTTCGCCAGCCGGTTTTACATTATTTACCACAAATACGTAATCCTGATAATCTCCATTGGAGGCGGGTTCAAAAGCTACCAGATAACTATGGGCAATGGGCTGCTGCTTCCGGTCTTTGAGGGGGTAAATGCGGGCAGCATGTTTGGTGGGACCCACATTCAAATGGTTCTGGGTGTAGTTGTTATAGAGCGCATAACTGGTTTCGCCCACATAAAAACCAAAGACAGCATTCCCCGGATCAAATTTGTCTTTGCCTCCTGAGACAATGGCCGGATTCAATTGCTGCTCCTGATGGATGTCAATGACAGCTACCTGATGGTGCACGGGCTTTGTGTTACTCAAAGTATAATAACCAAAAGGCAACAAAGCATCGGGGGAGTAGCGGGCCACCGGCTTGATAGTCACCGGGCCTGCGGCTGCTTTTTGAAACATGGGGACTAACACTTCGTCCCCAATAGGGGCAGAACCGGTCCCCAAGATCAAATGAGTGCCACCTACATTGATAGGGTATCCCAGGGTTTTCACGATCTGGTCTAAGGGGGGCTCATTGTTCCCTTGCTCTCCCTTGGCACTCAAACCATAGAGGCCTACCTGGGTTTTTCCTTCCTGCGGATCATTATTGTTTATTTGTAAAGCAGCACTCAAAGCACCTGTCAGACTTCCCGGCGCAAAAGCCACCTTGATCTCCTTGCTCTGTTGGGGGGCAATAGAAAAAGGGGTAGCCGGGGGGTTCACTAGCTTAAAAGCCGACGGATGGCTGCCTTTGAAGCTCATGGAGTTTACGGTTAAAGACTTATCGCCCGTATTTTTTACTATTATTTTCTGGGCTGTACTGGTTGTTCCTTTTACCCCACTAAATATGAGTTCCTGGGTAGCTTCAATATCCGGCGCATTCAATAGTCCCATTTGGGTAGCAGCCTGTGCTACTGAATGAGAATCTTCATGACCTACATTTTTATCGTGAAGGACTCCTGCTATTAAGGATTGTCTGTCGCCCGGTAAAGATGTCAGTGCTTTCCTGTGGTTGATAGCAGGATGATAGGCAGAGGTAGTATCCGTTTTCACTGGTTCGTGGCTTATACTGGCCACTCCCTCAGTGCGATGGTTCAGCGCAAAATCAGCAGCAGTCACATCCTCTATCCCTAAAGCAACAGACAGACAAGCTATCAGTATGTATCGTCTTTTCATGGGGAGTGTCAGTTAGGTGGACATTCAGGGCAGATTTTCCAGGGGCTTGTGCAACTGGCTGGAAAAGTTATAGGCCGGGCAGCATAGCCTTTCACCCTTCCTTTCCTGCAAGAGGGCTTGCTACCCTTGGTATAGAAAAGGTAAGCAATCTTGATGAATTTATGGTAGGTCTGTGGTAAGAAAATTTTACCAGGATTTCAGTATGGTACTTTGAACCTAAAGCTTCATGGTTGAACTTGAAAAAATATAACAGAAAAAAATCAATCTGCCCTCCGAATAAGCTATCTTGATTTTTCTTCTTAAAGAAGGATCAGATCAACTGCCTGGCAGCCGCTGTTATGCCTTCTTTTAGGCTGCCGACGCATAGGCAGACTTGGCCTTTTTATCAAATTGTACAATGAAAAAGATAGTAATATACCTATTCACATGGACCGTTTTGTTTTCTTGTCATAAGAATGAAGAACCTGTAACGCGTGAAAAAGAAACCAATCCAAACACTTCACCTGCCCTTGCAGCAGTCAATGAAAAGGAAATACCGGCAGGAAAAAAAATAAGGGCCCTGGTAGGAGCCATGCTCATTGATGGCAAGGGTGGAGAACCTATTTCAGATGCTTGTGTACTCATCGATGGGAACACCATATCGGATGTTGGAAAAAATGGAGATATTCCGATACCTCCTGAGGCTGACATAGTGGACGTAAAAGGATTATACCTGCTTCCTGGCCTTATCGATGCCCACTTTCATCTGGATGGGTCAAAAGAGTTGCCTTACCATTTTCTGCAACACGGTGTCACATCCCTCAGAGACCCTGGGGCCTGGATAGAAGCTTATGCCGGCGAGAGAGCTTCGGGTTATGCTTTGCCCCGTTTATTTTTAACGGGCCCTCATTTGGATATGCCACCTCCGGCCTATCCGCTGAATGCCTTGCTTGTCAGGGATGTGGAGGAGGCACGGTTACAGGTAAACCGTATGGCTGATCAGGGAGCTTCTGCCATCAAAATCTATTTCAGGGTTTCCCTTCAACTCATCCGAGAGATTTGTGCTGTAGCCCACCAGCGTGGCTTGCCGGTAACGGCTCATTTGGAAATTGTCAAGGCAAAAGATGCCATATTGGCCGGCGTCGATGGCATAGAGCATGTCACTTCTTTTGGCACGGATTTGATTCCCGAACCGGAAGCTGAAAAGTACAGACAAGCTGTGCTGGCAGACAACAATGCCAGAAGGGAAGGGCGCTATGCCGTCTGGAATACGATCGATGTGAACGCAGCGGAAACAGATTCCCTGATAAACTTCCTGGTGGATCAGCAGACATTTCTCTGTCCTACTTTAGGCGCCTTTGAGTACCGTATGGAAAAAGGCAAAGAAGATAGTGTGAAAGTAAATGGTTTCAAAAACATGATGAGCTTTGTCGGTAAAGCCCAAGAAGCAGGCGTATCTGTTGTGGTGGGCTCCCATTCCATTGTGCCTTATGCTCCCTGGGGATGGTCGTTTCACCATGAAATGGAATTATTAGTGGAGAGTGGCATGAGTCCTGCGGAAGTCATCGTGGCAGCTACTATGGAGAATGCACGTTTTTTTAGAATAGCTGATCGCCTGGGTAGTATAGAAAAAGGTAAACAAGCAGATCTGATTTTACTCAAGGCGAACCCCCTGAACGATATGTCCGCCATGCGTCAGATCCATAGCGTGATGCTGAATGGGGTGTGGGTTTCCGACACAATCGCCATGGAGCCATAACCATTGAAAGGGTACAAAAGCACACTTACAAAACAGGGCTTAAAGTTTGCCTCTCACTCCAATACATGGTCTAAAAAGTCACAGCCTGTTTAAAGGCGCTGAGCTTATTTTTATTAAACCTTGATAAATATTTTTTGACGATACAGAAAATACAAAAACAGCCATACCAGTCCCAAAGCGCCCAGCGCTTGAAACACCTCATGCCAGGGTTCAGGAGCAGGGGCATATAAGCCTGAAAAAAGCAGATGCGCACTATGAGAGAAATCTATAAAGCGATAAGCCAGGTAGATGGTGAGAGAATTCAGGCCAATAACCTGAAAAAAGAAAGCCCACTTTCGATACTTCATCACATCGATGAGCCCATAAAATAAGGCCAGAAAAAGAAAGGCCATTCCGCCGGTCAACAGTATAAAGGAGCTGGTCCAAAGATGTTTGTTGATGGGAAAATGCAGGCTCCACAAAAGACCCAGCCCTACTCCCATAATGCCTGCCAGCCCCAGGAACAGAAGTTTACTGTGGTCTCTGCGGTTGGATCGCAACATATCTCCGGCCATGGAGCCTAAAATGGTCAGACACAGGGCTGGTAATTGTGTCAACAAACCCAGTTCATCATAATTGCCCTGCAAGAGTCGTCCCGGCAAAAAATTCCTATCGATCCAGCCTACCAGGTTGCCTTCTATGGACAAATCACCTGCTCCATAGCCGGGTACAGGAATTAGAAAGAGCGCCGCATAATAGAAGAGTAGAATCACAGCTACCCACGCCATCCGGCCATACCCTGAGAAATTCAGGTAGAGCAGGGTTGTGAGAAAACCTGCCAGACCGATCCGCCCCAGCACACTGACTACCCGTATCTGGGAAGGCTCAAAAAACGGCACCGGTGCGTTTTTATAGAAGATCCCCAGGGTGATGAGAATCAACATGCGCCAAAAAGCCTTACGATATATTTCCGCTTTACGCAAGCCAAGGTTCCGTGCATTGGGCAAAGAAAAGGCAAGAGACACGCCGGCAATAAAGAGGAAAAGAGGGAAAATAAAATCATAAAAAGTGAAGCCATGCCAGGCCGGGTGTTCCATCTGCCTGGCTAGCCAGTCTACCCAGGGCCAGCCCGTTTTGTTTTCCATCAGGGCCAGAAAGGTGCCACCGCCCGAGATGAGCAACATATCAAAACCCCGCAGCGCATCGATGGAAAGCAATCTTTTCGGCTTTTCGTGGGCGATAGAGGGGATGGTTTTTTGAGTGGCAGGGCTATTGAGAATTTCATGCGGAGCGCTTGCAGGACCAGCCACCTGCTTCATGAAAGCAGCCCAGGAGGCCAAGGTAGAAAATTGTAACTTAGGCATATGGAAGGGGTGTTAGAGATTCCTGTTAAGTTAAATATCCTGCACCAGGTCACAAAATTTCTAGGATTGAATTTACTGTCGCCCCTTTGAAGCACTGGTATAAAACGATAAGGAAAGCAGAACACTTTCTTCACTTTGATGGTTGCTTAGTGTTCTTCACAGAAGTAGCAATAAAAAAGAGTTAATAGCAGAGCGTGATCTAAATCCGCTGATTTTGGGTAACCTGCCAGAAAAGGTAAAGAAGAATATTTTGGTTAGGAATTGAGCTCTTTGCCGGGCAGCTTAGCTTGCCACCCTCCCTTTTCCGCTGAAGACCGTTTGCTACCGTTGAGTACAGAACAGGTAAGCAAAAGTAGTGAATTTATTGTCTGTCAATTACCCATAAATTTCACAAGGTTTTAAGTGCTTTGTGTGTAACGTATTTAGTTTTGACGGTAGTTGTTAGTGAGGGTGCTTGAAACATTTATGGACAGGGCTGCTTTATCTATCATCAGGAAAGGTATAGAACCGGGCGGCACATTTTCATTTTTACTGTTGCGGGCTGACAGTGTTAGCAATCTTGCCTTTTTGCTGTAACTTTGAGCCCTGCTGCCTGATGGATGGTACAGCAGGCACAACAAGAAAACAGGTC
>JAJNNC010000029.1:0-2500 GCA_021730635.1 Catalimonadaceae bacterium JC749 | reverse complement strand
CCATGGTCAGGCTGAAGGTAGGGTAAAACCTACTGGAGGGCCGAACCAGTAAACGTTGAAAAGTTTTTGGATGAACTGTGGGTAGGGGTGAAAGGCCAATCAAACTGGGAAATAGCTCGTACTCCCCGAAATGCTTTTAGGAGCAGCGTTGGGATTGAGTCTTACCGAGGTAGAGCTACCAATAGGACTAGGGGGAGTCACATCCTACCAAATCCTGATGAACTCCGAATGCGGTAAGATATACCCGGCAGTGAGGGCTAGGGTGCTAAGGTCCTAGTCCAAAAGGGAAAGAACCCAGACCTACCGCTAAGGTCCCTCAATATAGACTAAGTTGAACTAAGGTGGTTTCGTTGCAAAGACAGCCAGGATGTTAGCTTGGAAGCAGCTATTCATTTAAAGAGTGCGTAACAGCTCACTGGTCGAGCGACGGAGCGTCGATAATAATCGGGCATCAAGTCTATTACCGAAGCGTAGGATTGTATAGCAATATACACTGGTAGGGGAGCATCCCGAAGGCAGCGAAGGTTTGTCGGCAAGGCAGGCTGGAGGCTTCGGGAAAGCAAATGTAGGCATAAGTAACGATAAGGCGGGTGAGAAACCCGCCCACCAATAGACTCAGGTTTCCTGATCAACGCTAATCGGATCAGGGTTAGTCGGGTCCTAAGGGGCAGGCGAAAGCTCAACTCCGATGGACAATCGGTTAATATTCCGATACTAGCTAACAGTAGTGATGGGGTGACGGAGCAGTGACAAGTCTGCGGGGTGACGGAAGTCCCCGTTAAAGGGTGTAGGTAGATCTTTGGCAGGCAAATCCGCCAGAGATGCTCAAACCTGATAGTACCGCAAGGCTACGGCTGAGCGGATAATGACTGTAATCATACTTCCAAGAAAAACCTCTAAGCGTTTAACTGTTAGCTACCCGTACCGCAAACCGACACAGGTAGTCAAGTGGAGAACACTAAGGTGCTCGAGTGAGACGTGGCTAAGGAACTAGGCAAAATAGTCCTGTAACTTCGGGAGAAGGGACGCCTACCCCTGCAGCAGCAATGCTGTAGAGGAGGCCGCAGTGAATAGGCCCAGGCGACTGTTTAACAAAAACACATGGCTTTGCAAAATTGAAAGATGAAGTATAAGGCCTGACACCTGCCCGGTGCTGGAAGGTTAAGGGGGGATGTTAGCCGCAAGGCGAAGCATTGAACCGAAGCCCCAGTAAACGGCGGCCGTAACTATAACGGTCCTAAGGTAGCGAAATTCCTTGTCGGGTAAGTTCCGACCTGCACGAATGGTGTAACGATCTGGGCACTGTCTCAGCCACGCGCTCGGTGAAATTGTAGTAGCGGTGAAGATGCCGCTTACCCGCCACGGGACGGAAAGACCCCATGAACCTTTACTATAGCTTCACATTGACATTGGGTAAATCATGTGTAGGATAGGCGGGAGACTGTGAAGCCGGGTCGCTAGGCTCGGTGGAGTCACCCTTGAAATACCGCCCTTGGTTTATCTAGTGCCTAACTCTTAGAAAGAGAACAGTGTGTGGTGGGTAGTTTGACTGGGGTGGTCGCCTCCTAAAGCGTAACGGAGGCTTTCCAAGGTACCCTCAATGCCGTTGGTAATGGCATGTGGAGTGCAATAGCAAAAGGGTGCTTGACTGTGAGGCCTACAAGCCGAGCAGGTAGGAAACTAGGATATAGTGATCCGGTGGTTCCGTATGGAAGGGCCATCGCTCAAAGGATAAAAGGTACTCTGGGGATAACAGGCTGATCTCCCCCAAGAGCTCACATCGACGGGGAGGTTTGGCACCTCGATGTCGGCTCGTCACATCCTGGGGCTGGAGAAGGTCCCAAGGGTTGGGCTGTTCGCCCATTAAAGTGGCACGCGAGCTGGGTTCAGAACGTCGTGAGACAGTTCGGTCCCTATCTGTGGTGGGCGTAGGAAGCTTGCGAGGGTCTGATCTTAGTACGAGAGGACCGGATTGGACGAACCGCTAGTGTATCGGTTGTGGTGCCAACTGCACTGCCGAGTAGCTATGTTCGGAAAGGATAAGCGCTGAAAGCATCTAAGCGCGAAACCTTCCTCAAGATGAGGCTTCCCTTGAAGGGTCGTTGTAGACGACAACGTAGATAGGTGGCAGGTGTAAAGACAGAGATGTCAAAGCTGAGCCATACTAATAACCCTAGCACTTCTTTCAAGGCTGACTTTATACTAGGCTTACTTTCTTATCTACAACATGTACACTCACAAAACAACAGCAGGCTGTCAAGCCTTGCTGTCAAGACTTTAGGGTGGCTGTAGCGCCGGGGATCACCTCTTCCCATTCCGAACAGAGCCGTTAAGCCCGGCAGCGCCAATGGTACTTCTATCCAAGAGGAAGAGTAGGTCGCTGCCCTTTCCTTTTTTCTAGTAAGCCAGGCTGGTGACTTCCTTTCAACAAGGAACTGCCAGCCTGGCTTCTTCTTTTTCTATATCCCCCTCCCTTCCTCCCTTTCATCTGTTGGCGTTT
>JAJNNC010000028.1 GCA_021730635.1 Catalimonadaceae bacterium JC749 | reverse complement strand
GAGGCTCACAGCTTTCTTTACTTTGATTGATACATGATTTTTTGTACTGCAGGGTAGGTGTTCATTGGTACAGAAAGCAGATACTGGCTAGAGGTTTATTATGCCCTCGTTGGTTGAACCTGGCAGAAAGGACTATTTACCTAATTTCATCCATCCGGAGAAAAGAATTATATACCTGTAATAGTCAGAATTTGAGCTAACATATCATGTTGTCTAATTACAATCTCTCAAACAATCCATAGAACATCATTTTTTCTTGTCTAAGGCCTTTCACAAAAACTGAAGACGTTGGAAAAGAAATAACAAATACTACAACAGCTGACACTGCCCATGATGTCCGAGAAATCATATTGGCCAGATCAAATAGTGTCCATTACAACCAATGGGTGATGATCTAATGATTCATTGAATCATGAAAAGAGAGTCAATCCTGTTCTTTGGTTGTGTTGGCATGGAATGCGTAAAAAGTGTATGATTTGTCATGATAGTATTAGAACATTCTGCCTCGGAGGAGTTATTAGACAGGAGAACGCAAGCTTATAACCATTTGAAAGAGGAATTACCAGAATTGTATGAAAGTATTATCAGATCTACCTGCCTGTCATGAAGAAGCTGCTATCAATAGTAATCTTGAACATGTTCTGCAACTGGCAGCGCACTTAGCCGTGCAAATGGAAAAAATTGCACAACAAACTGATGAGGCGGCCAGTTTTCCCCACCAGGAATTTTCCTGGCTGGCAGAGGCAGGATTGCTGGAAATAACCTTACCAGGCGAGTCGCTCGATTATGAACATAAAAGTACTGCGCATTTGCTGCAACTGCTCAAACTCATAGGTAAAGGCAATCTGTCGGTAGGACGTATCTACGAAGGACACATCAATGCGCTTTACCTGATACATCTTTTTGCAAAGCAACATCAGAAGCAACGATGGTATGAGGCTCTTCGTCAGTCCAAAAAAATTTTCGGCGTATGGAATACGCAGGCGCAAGATGGTGTTTCCATTGTCAAACAGCCCAACGGAAGCTATCAGCTGACAGGCGCGAAAACTTTCTGTTCTGGTGCAGCATGGATTACTCGTCCTATTGTGCCGGGGGTATTAATTGATGAAGATGGCAAACAACTGGGCTGGCAGATGTGCATTGTACCGATGGAAAAGATCAGCCAGGATGCTATTGATCCATCTTTCTGGAAACCCCTGGGCATGAAGTCTAGTGTCAGCTACAAGATTCGTTTTGAAGGTGTCGAGATCAGGGAAGATGACCTGCTGGGCACTCCCGATGACTATCACCGGCAGCCACATTTCAGCGGGGGAGCCATTCGTTTTGCAGCTGTACAACTGGGCGGTGCCGAAGCCATTTTTGATGCTACCCGCCATTATCTCCAGGAATTGCATCGGACAGAAGACCCTTACCAGCAAATGAGGCTGGGAGAGATGGCCATCCTGATAGAAACCGGCAATTTGTGGTTGCGGCAGGCAGGCGAACAAGCCGACCGGCACGATAAAGAAACGACTACCATCAACTACGCCAACATGACCCGCACGGCGATTGAAAAAATTTGCATAGAAACGATCCGGTTGGCGGAGCGTTGTGTAGGTGCCAGAGGGTTGCTGCAACCACACCCCTTCAGCCGTCTGCATGCCGACCTGACCACCTATCTGCGCCAGCCAGCACCCGATGCGGCGTTAGCGCAGGTCGGACAATATGTTGCACAAAATAATAATCCTGTCCATGCCCTCTGGTCAACGCGCTAATCCTTTACACCTTGAGGTACCCATTCAGTCTGCCGGTTGGCTCAACAACTGGGGAAGAACCCTGGTTGTAGCGCCCCATCAGGACGATGAATCGCTGGGATGTGGCGGTGTCATTGCCTTGCTTCGGCAGGGGCAGCAGGCCGTAGAAGTGGTGTTTGTCAGTGATGGCAGCATGTCGCATCCTCGTTCACAAAAGTATCCTGCTGATGCCAGGCGCCGCCTGCGGGAGCAGGAAGCTACAGAGGCATTGCACATTTTGGGCGTAGCCTCTTCAGCCATCCATTTTATGCGCTGGCAGGATACGCAGGTGCCCCGCCTTGGGAGCAAATACTTTGAGAAAGCCGTAGCAGAGATGGTACAACACCTAAAGCGATTTCAGCCTAATACGATCCTGCTGCCCTGGCAGCGTGATCCACACTGTGACCATCGTGCCTCCTGGGAGATTGCACAGGTTGCCGCTGCAGAGGTAGGACAGCACATGCGCATGCTGGCTTATCCCATATGGATATGGGAACTGGCCGCTGCAGAAGACTGGCCTCGGCCTGATGAAGTGCAGGTGTGGAAGCTGGACATCTCGTCCGTATTGCCAGACAAGAAAGCAGCCATTGCGGCACATCTTTCGCAAACCACCCGCCTGATAGATGACGACCCGGAAGGGTTTATCCTGACCAAAGAAATCCTGTCTCATTTTACACATTCCTATGAAATTTTTCTGGAACCGAGTGCCTATCATCGACGATAGGCTGGCTATATACTTTGGTGAAAGGTGTCTGAGAGTTCAGCGATCAAACCTCATAAGCGCTTTTGATTCTCTCACTGTCTGACCCCTGGCATAAAATTTATAATGTATTGACATGAACACACACAACAAACCATCTTTGCCTACAGCATACTTTGACAAAATGTATCAGGAAAACAGGGATCCCTGGCGTTTTGAAACCAGCGAGTACGAACGTGACAAATACGCTGCCACGCTAGCGGCCCTTCCCAAAGTATACTATAAAAATGCTTTTGAAATAGGCTGCTCTATTGGTGTCCTCACCCGGCAGTTGGCACAACGCTGTGAGCGCTTATTGGCCGTAGATGGCAGCGTCCTTGCCTTGCAGAAAGCACAGGAAAGGCTCAAGGCTGCTCCTCATGTACGATTTGAGCAAATGAAAGTACCTGATGTTTTTCCGGAAGATCAATTTGATCTGATCCTGGTATCAGAGGTAGGATATTACTGGTCGTGGCAGGATATGGCCAAGGCGCAACAACTGATTTTGAAAAGCTTGGAACCCCAGGGGCATCTGCTACTAGTGCACTGGACACCCTACGTAGAAGACTACCCCCTGACTGGCGATGAAGTACATGCGTCTTTTATGACGTTGGCACGGGGAAGTGGGCAACTCAAGCACTCAAAGCATCAGAGGGAATCATCCTATCGTCTGGATCTTTTTGAAAAGGCAAGTGAGTAGCCATGTAACTGCATACCCCTTGTGGGTTATGTCTGTTGACAAACACACGAAGCTTGCGAATTGCTTCGGCGATTTGCACTGATGCAAATCGCTGCGCCAGGGTTGCCTGCACCGATGGCATACCCATCAGGTGCTGGTGCAATGCACCAAAATACAAGTTGGAAGTGATCAGGTCTATCAATTCATGGGAAGCAAGTCCAAGTTCTGCCGATAGCCTATACACTTCGTCAAGATTCTGAGAAAGATGAAACCAGCAGGTACGTAGTCTTTTGCGTAAGGTGATCAGGTAGATGCAGGTCGACAGGTCGGGTACCATGATGTGTTTGCCTGCTTCACGCATGGCTGCCCATTGCTGTAGTTGCACAGAAAAGCCAAAAGCAACCCTACCTGTTTTCCTGGAGGAGGTGTACACTTTCACCTCCGGGCTGTGCCTGATCTTACTGTCAAACCTTTGCAATGCTTCATAGAAAGCCACATCTTCCAGGCTGGAAAGCACGGGTAGCCTTCCCACACGGTCATACATGGCACAAGTCACAGCCAGGCTTGGCCCAAAGTGCTGAAAATGCCTTGGCCAGGGATCGTGTATGTCATGATCCAGCAAAGCCTCCAGGTGTGCATACAGGTAGCGGTAAGTCACGTCCTGCAAATGGTAAAGTCGTTCTCTACAGTTCGCTTCGTGGTAAGTAAGAATCCTGCCCCCCACCGCATCGGCCCCTTGTTCAATGGCCTGTATGATATGGTAAAGCCAAAGAGAGTCTACTACCGTATCACTGTCGGTAGCAGCAATGATGCCTTTGGGTTTATCAAGGGAAGCTAGCCGCTGATAGGCTTCATCCATCAGCAGCCTTCGCACAAAACCTATATGTGCCTGTGGTGCCAACAACTCCACTTCAGCCACATGAAGGTTAAAGTCAGTGTGTTGGGTGCCAAAAGCTCGTGCCAAAGTAGCCGTATGATCCTCACAATTATTTGCCAGCACAATCACTTCATACACCGATTTTGACAAGGCGTTTCCTTCGGGCGTGGTCTGGTGATACAATGCATGCAGTGTTTGCCATATATTTTCCTCTTCATTTTTGGCCGGTACAATCACAGAAACGAGCAGTTCGGGCACAGGAGGTTCCTTACACAATGAGGGCGTATGGTTCAAAATAAAATCTTCCAAGAGAATTAGTTAAAAAAATTACGGTTAAAAAATAGAGACCAGGAAGAAAACAGAGAAGAAGAACGAATGTTTGTACAAATGGCTTCTCATTGAAGTAAATTGTATATTCCGGGCGAAGGTAACTCTCCCGATATGATATAGAGAATGCATTAACCGGGAATTACAAATTGTTGAGCAGGAAAAGAGGAGAGAAAGCTGGACCATGGATTTTTTATTACCCACCATTCCGGGTTTATCCTTAACTGAAATGAACTGAAATGACTATCAAGGTAGAGAAGAAAAGAGTTGTCATACTGCCAGTTATCTTTATTCATCGCAATAGCATGGCAATACCCTTTTTTACTCAGGACAAAACAGTTCTTCACAAGAAGATAACCCTCTTTCATGAGAGAGTAGATACAGTTTAACCAGATGACCTGCTTACTCCAAGACAATTCTTTTGACTTGAACGGCTTCTTTGTGGACTAGCTTCAGAAAATACAGCCCTTTCCTGTAGGCAGTCAAGTCTAGTTGACCTTGTCCTTTGAAAGATCGGGTCAGTACTGTCTTGCCCTTGTCATCCAGCAGCAGTAGTTCAGCTTCTTCTCCTGCCTCAGAGAAGATGTTCACTACTCCTGTGCTAGGTACTGGATAGACTTGCACAGAGAAGGCTGGCTGAGCCATACTGCTCTTGATCACCTGGAAGGAGATCTTCAAGGGAGTGCCTGCTTTGCCTTGTAGATATGGAGTAGCCTTCAAGACATAGTCTCCTACTATCCAGGTTAGGCCTATGTAATCTACAGGCTCTTTATCAGGATAATCTCCAAACAAAGCATAAGGAAGATTTCTCTCTGTCTGTCTGTAAGTGATAGGACCCTTGATCTCTAGCTTGACTCTCTCTACTATGGCAGGCAAGGTATTGGCTCTGACAGTCAAGCGAGCATTGCCTAAAGCTTGCAAGTTGATGATATCTCCCTCACTCAAAGCAGCGATGTCCTGATCGGTATCAGCATTCACTAAGGTGAAGCTTTCAATGGTGGGCATGGCTGCTTCTCCCATCAGGTTCTCATACCAGGCTATTTTGTTATCAAAGTGAGAAGCAGACAGTACATCCATATCTCCATCCTGATCTAAGTCAGAAGCATACACTGAAGTGGCACCACTAGCCTCGGTAGTAATCACTAGTTGTTCTCCAAAGTTGCCACTGCCCTCATTCTCATACCAGGCTATCTTTCCATCATTTAAAGAAGCAGACAGCGCATCTATGTCTCCATCATTGTCTAAATCGCTAGCATAAACAGATTGGGCATTATCTATCTCTATTGTAATCACTAGTTGTTCTCCAAAGCTGCCATCCCCTTCATTCTCATACCAGGCTATCTTATTATCCCCATCAGAAGCAGAGAGCACATCCATATCTCCATCATTGTCTAAATCGGCTGCATAGACAGATTGAGCACTAAATACCTCTGTAGTAATGAACTGCTGCTCTCCAAAGCTGCCATCCCCTTCATTCTCATACCAGGCGATCTTTGAATCAGGGTAAGAACCAGCAAAAAGCACATCCAGATCTCCATCACCATCTAAATCACTAGCATAAACAGATCGGGCAGTATAGGCTTCTGTGGTAATGATTTGCTGCTCTGCAAAGTTGCCATCCCCTTGATTTTCATACCAGGCTATCTTGTCATCAAAGAGAGAAGCTGAGAGCACATCTATGTCTCCATCCCCATCTAAATCGGCTGCATAGACATCTTGGGCTCCATATACTTCTGTTGTAATGACTAGTTGCTCTGCAAAGCTGCCATCTCCTTCATTCTCATACCAGGCTATGTTGTCATCAAGGAAAGAAGCAGAGAGCACATCCAAGTCTCCATCTTGATCTAAATCGGCTGCATAGACATCTTGGACCCCAGACACCTCTTTAGTAATGATCTGCTGCTCTGCAAAGCTGCCATCTCCTTCATTCTCATACCAGGCTATATTGTTACCGTTGGCGGAAAGCACATCTATATCGCCATCCCCATCTAAATCGGCTGCATAGACATCTTGAGCACTAATAACTTCATCAGTAATGGCTTGTTGTTCTCCAAAGCTGCCATCTCCTTCATTCTCATACCAGGCGATCTTATTATCAGAAGAAGAAGCCAACAGCACATCCATATCTCCATCATTGTCTAAATCACTAGCATAAATTGCAGTGGCACCATCTGCTATAATAACCTGCTGCTCTGCAAAGCTGCCATCTCCCTCATTCTCATACCAGGCTATATTGTTACCGTTGGCGGAAAGCACATCCATATCGCCATCCCCATCTAAATCGGCTGCATAAACATCTTGGGCACTAATAACTTTATCAGTAATGACCTGCTGAACACCAAAGTTACCATCCCCTTCATTCTCATACCAAGCTATTTTGCTATCACTGTAAGAACTTGAAGCAGAAAGTACATCCATATCTCCATCTTGATCTAAGTCAGCGGCATAGACTGCACTAGCCCCAAAGGCCTCGGTAGTAATCACTAGTTGCTCCCCAAAGCTGCCATCCCCTTGATTTTCATACCAGGCGATCTTGTTATCCCCATCAGAAGCCGAAAGTACATCCATATCTCCATCTTGATCTAAATCTGAAGCATAAACGGCAGTGGCATAATAGGCATCTGTAGTAATGATCCGCTGCTCTGCAAAGTTACCATCCCCTTGATTTTCATACCAGGCGATTTTATTATCAATGTAAGAAGCTGAGAGTACGTCCAGGTCGCCATCATTGTCTAAATCTGAAGCATAAACGGCAGTGGCATAATAGGCATCTGTAGTAATCACTAGTTGTTCTGAAAAGTTGCCATCTCCTTCATTTTCGTACCAGGCTATTTTGCTATCAAAGAAAGAAGCTGAGGCAGAGAGTATGTCTATATCCCCATCATTGTCTAAATCACTAGCATACACTGATTGGGCAAAATTTGCCTCTGCAGTAATCACCTGCTGCTCTGCAAAACTGCCATCCCCTTCATTCTCATACCAGGCTATCTTATTATCCCAGCGAGAAGCCGACAGCACATCCAGGTCTCCATCACCATCTAAATCAGCTGCATAGACATCTTGGGCTCCACTAGCCGGGGCAGCCAGCAGCTGTTGAGGCCCAAAACCTGAGGCAGGTATGTCCTGTGCCTGTGCCCTCAAGGCAGCGGCCAGACAGGCGACCAGTATGTATCTTCTTTTCATGGAGAGTGGGTATTAGGTGGTTGTTTATCAGCTTTTCTAGGAGCTTGGTTTGTCTAACTGGCTAGAAAAGTTATAGCGTAGACTAGTTTATTTTGGTAACTACTATGAAGCTACATGCTGGGCAGCATAGCTATTCACCCTCCCTTTCCTTCAAGAGAGCTTGCTACCATTGGGTAGAGAAAAGATAAGCAAAAATAGTGAATTTACTGCATGTTCATTCTAAGTAAATTTTACAAGAATTTATCCTGTCTACTACTATTTATCACTGTCCCTATGCTACTACTTCTCTTCTGGCTGATCCTGCTGCTGAGTGGCCATCCAGTACCCTGTCTGGGGCAGACTCAAAGCCATACGATGAGCCTCCTGCTGATGACTCAACACATTGGGTCTGCGCAAGCCTGGCAAGATCTTGACATCATAAATCTCCTCTACACTGCTTTGGTATTGCAATTGCCCTACCAGACTACCCGTAGGCAGATGCAACACCACGATGCCACATGAGAGTGACTTGGCAGCGATGGGCAAATCTCTGAAGGTGGAACTGTTGGCTCTGAGCTTGGACATACCAATGAAGAGATAATCTCCCTGCTTGGCCATGCCTCTGACAAAACCTCCTAATCGTTTGATGACCTCATAGCTGCCTCTTTGCACATCTACCTGCACCAGCTCACCAGTGGCAGAGAGCAGCACATAGAGCTCTCCCTCATAAATACGAGGAGAGTGAGGCATGGGTAGGCTGTGAGCCATCACTTCCCTGCTCTCAAAGTCTATCAATACCCCTGCCTGCTCTTTACCTGCTCTCCAGCCTTCCGTGGTATCGGTCTGTCCTAAAGCACTTAGACAAAAAGGTTGTCCTTCCAGCATGGCCATCCCATTGAGATGACAGCGATCCTCTGGGGTGAGCTTGCTGATGAAACGGGGTTGCCAAAATGACTCAAAGCTGTAGTCAAAGCTCATGCGACAAAGACAGGAAAAGCGGGTGTTGACTGCCAGCAGTCCCTGCTGTCCAAAGGCCATGTCATGCAGGTCTACCTGCCCGGTGTAGTAGAGGGCTCTGGGCAGATACAAGCCATCATAGGTATGGGGTTTGACAGGATAGTTGGGAGCCATAGAGGAGGCATTAGCCAGCAGCAAGACTTCCTCTTTGGTGGCAATGGCCAGGCGATGCTCATCGGTGGCCAGACCCATAGGACTAGCAAAGCTGCGAGGCAGTTGGATGAGTTTGTCAGCCGATGTGGCACTCAGGAAGATGACCTTACCTGCCTGGAAGGTGCTCAAAGCCAGGGTACAGTTGAGCTGTTGCAAGAGTTCGGGCAGGTTGGGTGAGTAAGTACAACTAAAAGGAGCAGCAGGGGTAGCGTTGGTGGTGTGCATATGAAAGCATGAATAACAGTGATAGCTAAGGGTGTCAATATCAAATGTACTAGATTACTCCAAGACAATTCTTTTGACCAGTACAGCTTCTTTGTGGACTAGTTTCAGATAATACATTCCTTTCCTGTAGGCAGTCAAGTCTAGTTGATCTTGTCCTTTGAAAGATCGGGTCAGTATGGTCTTGCCCTTCTCATCCAACAACAGTAGTTCAGCTTCTTGCCCTGCCCCAGAGATTATGTGCACTACTCCTGTAGTAGGCACTGGATAGACCTGATAGGC
>JAJNNC010000027.1 GCA_021730635.1 Catalimonadaceae bacterium JC749 | reverse complement strand
GACTTTGCCATGACTCAAAATAATGGTATAAAAACAATACACTGGAGTAGTTAAAGATTTCTAAAGGTTTGTCTGCTAGCCGGATGGCTTGAATTACTTTTATAGACTATACCAGACAATTTAGTGTTTTAACATGAATTGCCCAATAAGAGTTTGGATATGTTGCACCCTGTAGACATAGAAATATTATTTGTGTATATGCAGACGACCTGATTTCTGTCCTTACTTTAACTAATCACCGGTATAAAGAAAAGTTATTGATTAATCTGAATTATATTTATTCGATATTTCATATTGTAGAATTGCTAAAGAAGTATTATCTAGTTCAAATTTTTATTAAAGTCTGAATGGGTTGTTTGCAAACGAAGAAACAAGCCTGGCTACTTTTAAACGTATGATCATATCTCACAAGCACAAATTCATTTTTATTAAGACTGAGAAAACGGCTGGTACGAGTATAGAGATTGCCCTTTCACGATTCTGTGGAGAAAATGATATTATAACACCTATCTCTCCGGCAGACGAACGAGCACGAAAGGAACTGGGGTATCCTGGCCCTCAAAATTATTATGTTCCTTTTTCAAAGTATACAAAACAGGATTGGCTCATGTTTTTTTATAAAAGAAAGAGAAGGAGGTTCTACAACCATATCTCAGCCCTTGAAATAAAAAAATATGTTACCGAGGACATTTGGAATAGCTATTACAAGTTCAGTATTGAGAGGAACCCTTATGATAAAGTTGTCTCCTGGTATTATTGGGTAGGACAGAAATACACTACTATTTTTGATTTTATCATGTCGGGAAGAGCCAGTAAGGTAAGAGGATTTGAACTGTATACCATAGATTCAATACCTGTAGTAGACCGGGTCTATAAATTTGAGGAACTGCCCGAAGCACTTGAAGATTTAAGAACGAAATTAAATTTAGACAGTGCCATTGAACTTCCCAGTAAAAAAACAAAGGGTAATGTGCGGAAGGATAAAAGACCTTATCAGGAGATTTTATCGGACAGGGAAACTGACCTGATCGCAAAAATTTTTGCCAGGGAGATTAAGTTTTTTGACTACGAATTGTAGAAACTACAGGTCATAAGGCAAAGAAGGCAGTCTGTTCTGACGACAACAACAGTTGATTCGTATCAAGACCTGTATTTCCGGTAAACATCCTTTCCCTTTTATACTGTCTATGGTTTATCCTTCACAATGAAGCTTTGCCTGCATCCCTTTGAAGCAGGCTCAGGCACAACCTTTCAATTTTTTGAAGATTAACTGTGATTCAAGTATCATCATGGGTTGTTCCAGTCAAAAAAAAATCCTGCCATGAAGACAGGATTTAAAGAAAAGGGAAGAAAAGTAGGAAAAGTTCCAGCCTCATAATCACAAGGCTGGAAACATACTATCAGTTACTACTATTGCTTAATAATACGTTGGGTTTCTTTCTTACCTTGTTCATCTATAATTTGCAACAAGTATATACCCGGATTCAGCGAAGATAAATCTACACTCAGGGTTTCATTGGTTCGCAACTGGCTGGCTTCATAAACTTTGCTACCACTCATATCATACATCACCATGTTGACAGCATTAGATTCTATGCTCTGCACCTCAACCTGCATAAAAGAGGCTACTGGATTTGGATACACTTCCACTTTGTTTTCTTTCGGAACTATTTCCTCCATCTGTTCTTCCTGTTGCACTTCTGCAATCTCCTTCGCGCTGTCATCCTCTCTGGAGGAAGAGCCTGAAACTTCCACTTTCACGTTGTCCAGCATATAGTATTCAGACACATCACTGTTCTTGAAACGCACCACAATCTGTAGAGTGTTACCTTTTACTCCTTTCTTGGTCACTAACTTATCCCCTGATATCTTACTGGCAGCGGTTGCCACTAGCTGCTCACCCCCACCATTCAAGCGGTAGTACACCTTTATATTATCATTAGTCTCCAAAGGACCTATAGAGCTCAATACCATAGAAAAGTCTACTGTTTTACCTTCCAGGTCGATCACTTCAGTTTTGTAAGCCACTTTACCTACCCCACGAGCCGTAAGCTTGCCATTCTGTACTTTAAACGTTCCGTTCTTATACTTGCTTCCGGTTTCTAAACTGCCTTTATAGGATGTATTGCTATCAAACTTTTCAACCCAAGGCAGATTACCAGCTGATGGTGCAGAAGGTGCGGGAGAGGAACCACCACCAGAATACCCAGACTGGTAAGCACCCAGGTCTACACTGCCACTAATATTCCATCCTAAAGCTGCTTTTACATCTGAAGGTAGGGCTTCACCTGCTTTGATGGCATCAGAACCCTGTCTTAATTTGAAGTTGTTAGAAGATCTGTCTACGAAAAAGGGATCTGAGCCGCTCACTGAAATACTGCTACCACCACAGTCAAAAGCATCCTCTAACTCAGAGAGTTTATCAAATTTCTCTGGCAGGTTACAGGAGTTGTTGCCAATCTTCCAGCGTACCAGCCAGTTGGGAGCACCGTTTGTTTTATGATAGGCATTATGATCTAAGGCCTTGATGACAGCATCTCCGCATTTTTGCTGAGCCACCCACAGTTGAGCTGCAGGAAATTCATCGATGGTGGCATCTGTCATAATATTATTTTTCACTACCGTATTCCTGGTGGCATACTCATCTCCAGCAAACCGGAAATGGTCGCCTACCCGCATGTTGATTTTATTTTTGAATAAGGTATTATTGAATATTTTCGCGTTGTAGCTGTTCATGATAATGATACCAGCTCCGGTTGTTTCTTCTGCAGGCAGACCACAATGGGTTACCACATTACCAGCGATGATCGCATCATTAGAGGCTTCAATGAAGATACCGTAGACAGTATTATACTGAACTAAATTACCAACAATCACAGCACCATTCACATTAGTATCTGTCCAGATACCCTTGGCGTCATTGTCTTTGAATAAGTTGTTTCGTACAACAGGTGCATTAGACTGCAGAATCTTGATACCGGCTGAAGCCCAATGTGGATTGTACTTGTTGGCGTTGTTATGCGTAATCTCATTGTTTTCAAATAACAAGTAATGAGACGCCGTATTAACCGCAACACCTTGCAGACCATTATGACTCACACGATTGTTTCTGATCACGGCTTTATGAGCGCCACTGAGTTTAAAACCTGAAACAGCGTTGTAACTGAAGTCATTGTTTTCTAACTCAATGTTGGAATTCAATACTTTCATCCCTCCACCAGCGTAGTGCGTGAAGGTCAGGCCGCGCACAGTAATATTAGAAGCACCTGTGTATAGTCCCCACTGTGTAGCGGTGATTTCTACGGTCTTGCCTCTGGGGTCTGAACCCACAAATATTGTTTTGTTACTATAATCTACATAAAATTTGCCTGAACCTAACTGGCCCTTGCTTTCTACTTGCTTAAGTCTGGTACCATTGATAAAGACCATATCCTTAGAAGCGGCCATAGGATGGGCGGGATCAATAATAGCAGATTTGTTAACATTAGAAGGATATTTAGCAGGAAACAAAGTAGACCATTTTGTCTTCCACCCTCCTGATACAGACTGCCATTGAGAAGCTATTTTGCTACCTTTTAGTATTACTTTTTGCCCCGGATGAGGTTGTATGGTAAGACTTCTAGGTATTCTTCCGTTAAAACCACTGGTTCTGTAGGTACCTCCCATTAATACAACAGTACGTCCGGAAGGAGCTAATGAGAGGGCGTTTTTTAAAGAACAGGGATTTCCTTTACTGCAAGGTGCACCTCCACTACCATCCGGGGAAGCGAAGTAAGCACCGGAAGGAATAGAGTAATCCTTATCTTGGGGGCCGTGATTACCATTGGGTTGTCCTTGCACTGTTGGTTCTACCATCGCCAAAAGGCTTAACATCACCATCAGGGTTTTTAAGTAAAGTAATTTCATTGTAAAACTTGTTTTGTTAGTAGATAGTAAAGTGTTTAATCAGTGTGCCTACTTTCAAAAAGCACTCCAACATAAGGAAGAAAAGTAGCGGGGTGAAAAAACGGGTTGAGACAGGTGGGTTTTAGACTCCTAAAAATTCAAATGACCTATTTTTTTCTTAGAAATCTCACATAAATCGTTGAAAAATAGAACTTTTTAGAAAACTAAAGCTCTAAGAACTGATAAACAGACTATCATTATGAGAAAGCAATCTGAGTGAATCTACTCAGCCAACCTTAGTGATTTTCTGAAGCACTTTTTTAGTACCTGGGTAATTTTCGGAAGCAACTTCTTTTTTTTATGAAATCTATAGCGGCTTTCTATAAAGTAATTATCCCTAGAATTTGTAATTACTACGGTTTGTGAAGGCTTCTATAAGTGTTATTATGACACAGAAGCAGTAACTAATAACATGTGATGTTTTTTTCCTTCCGAAATGAATTCCAACCTAATGAATTATATGAGACAAGGTTAAAAGCTAAACTTCTGTAGGGGCCGCTATTTATCATTTTGAGATAAGGTGAAGTTGAGCTTCAATTTGCCACTTAGCGCTTCTTAATAAATTTAAATTCCTTCATTTAAAAAGAATAAGTGATTTGTAGAGACAAATGGATGTTTTACCCAAATAATTTAACTTTAGGCTAACATACTTAGACTATATCGGGAAAGTGCAAAAAATTTAAAAAAAATCTTACTGCTCCCCTCTGATGTATCCTTTTGAGTGAGAAAATGATTCATTTTGAAAGAAAAAACAGGTTGGCACCAGGTTGTTTTGAGAAGAAAAAAAAGTTGGCCAGATAAATCTTATATATATATAGTAAGTGTGTTACTCCGTCTTTCTACTAATTGAAAATGGGTAACTCCACACCTCAGGCTACAGTATTAAGGTTTTTCTTAAACTCTAAAGGAAAAGAAACAGCTGTTTTAAGCGAACTGGTTACATTTTTGCGCGTAGATCTTAGAATAATTTTTTGGATATGGGGGAGATTGATCCTCGAGAAGAAAATATAATATAATTGATAACGCGCGCACTGGCCAAATTACTATCATCACAATAAAGTTATAAAATGCATATGCAATATACTGATACCTTGCATAAGAGGTTGGTGTCGTACTTTGCTAAATATTTAATTTGATGAAAAAAATTACATCTAAAAAATCTCCTACACAATCAAACGAAGTGAATTTGGACGAGAGCGGTCTCCTGGTATTCTTTGCAAGTAATATAAAAAATACCAAGTGAGTTCTTAACATATTTCTCTTTATTTTATAAATTTGATAAAGCAATTGTAAATACACTTAAAAAGAATTAGTAAAAAATTAATATAAATATTAGTAATTAGCCATTTTTTTTGAGTAATATTACAATTAATATTCACTAAAATCTGTCATTGCGCTAAACACCGCAATACTGATATATTTCATAAATTCAACCCATAGCCGATGGTGAGAAATTTTTATATTTATTTAAGAACGCACCAATGGATAATCGTTTTGTTCATTTTACTGTCAATGACTGGGGTTGTTTTTTTAGCTTTTATGAAAGAGTTCTCTTTATATGATACATCTCTGCCATTTATGTTCTCAGAGAAAACATTTGTTTTGTATTTCATCTGCTTAACAACCTGGCAACTTCTATTCTTTCACTCCAAAACCTTCCTCAATATTCTCCAAGAGGTTAAGGTAGGAAGTATACCCTTTGCAACAAACACCCAAGAAGAAGTAATTTCCCAATTTCCGATTCAACCAAATAATGTTTTAAAAATGTAACAGGATAAGATTATATATATCACACATTTACTAAAAAATTATGTTCAAGGCTGGGATAACAGCCCAATGGGATAAAAATTAAACTATACCGTGGTACTAACTTTTGCTGCTGACAAAGATTTACTATTACATGCTTTTTTCGATAAACTCAGTCATCATAGGGTTATGAACTATAAAAAGGTTCGTGGCTGGGTTTTTCTACTCATCTACACGATCCTGAATCCCGAAAAGCATGACCGGATCAAACGCGGGATTTGCCAGGAATACTATGCTCATTCTGTTAATAGCGAAAAAAGATCACTGTTTTTGTCAGAGCAAAATCTGAAGGAAAAGAAGAGGGATCAGCACAATATATCATGTATCTACCCTCATGTTTCTTTTCAGAATCAATATAGCAACGCTTTACTTCTCAAAATAACCAGTCTGATATTTTACTTATTTAACCGGTATCCTTACTATTGTTTTTCAAATTATAAATAGATAAGGCTTGATAAGAAAAACAAACAGCAACTGGTCAAATTTGATTTTAACTAAACAAACTATTGACTAATCAAACAGTATGATTTTATGGAAGCCAAATTACCGGAGAAAAGAAATCTATTTTCTGTTAACTATGCCTTAACAGATTATGATGCCGCTAGTGATCTTTTGGTAGAAAAAGCTCAAAACAGAGTCAGTTTCGGATTAACCGCATTAGCTGTCCATGGCCTGATTGAGTCCGTTTGGGATCAAAACCTCAATTCACAAATCAACAAAATTGATCTCATTGTACCCGATGGGCAACCGATCCGCTGGGCCTTGAATCATTTTTATAAAGCAGGGCTGAAAGACAGAGTCTACGGTGGTAAACTAACCTGGTTTGTGCTCAAAAAGGCCAACCAACTGGGTTTGAAGATCTATCTTTATGGCAGCACACAGGAAACCTTGCAAAAATTTAAATTCAATATCCAGCACCAATTCCCCAACATTGAAATCTGTGGGGTACATGTCGACAGGTTCAGAGATGCCACTCCTGAAGAAGACGAAGAAGATATCAAAAAGATTAATCAATCAGGTGCGCATATCGTATTGGTCGGACGAGGCTGCCCACGCCAGGAAAGATGGGTATCAGACCACCTGGGTAAAATAGATGCTGTACTCATGGCTGTGGGAGCTGCTTTTAATTTTCATGCAGGAAATTTAAAACAGGCCCCTACCTGGATGCAGGATAATGGACTAGAATGGCTTTTCAGACTTGTCCAGGAACCTAAAAGGCTTTGGAAACGATACTTATTCACCAATAGTTATTTCATCTATTTGTTTTTAATGCATAAAATCAAACACTCACTAAAATTTAAGTAGATCCACATGAAGAAATTACTAGTAACAGGCTCAAGTGGTTTGATCGGTAGCGAAATTGTGGAAAGATATTGTAAGAGCGGATGGGATGTCTACGGTATCGACAATAACATGCGGGCTGATTTTTTCGGTCCCAATGGAGATACCCGATGGAACCAGAAAAGGCTTGAGCAGATTCATAAAAATTTCAGCCACTTTGAGGTTGATATCAGAAACCGGGAAAAAGTACTGGAGACACTCCGTGAGATAAAACCAGATGCCATTGTACACACCGCTGCCCAGCCCAGTCATGATCTGGCAGCTAGCCGGCCTTTCGATGATTTTGATACCAATGCTAATGGCACCCTAAACTTGCTGGAAGCTACCAGGCGGCACTGTCCGGAAGCTACTTTTGTGCATCTTTCTACCAATAAGGTTTATGGCGATGCTCCTAACAAGCTTAACCTGATAGAAAAGGAAACCCGTTGGGACTATGGCGATGAAGAATATTATGACGGTATCAAAGAAAGCTTCACCATCGACCAGTCAAAACATTCCCTTTTCGGAGCCTCCAAAGTAGCCGCTGATATTATGGTGCAGGAATATGGGCGATATTTCAATATACCCACTTGTTGTCTGCGGGGCGGGTGCCTGACGGGTCCCAACCATTCCGGAGTAGAACTGCACGGTTTCTTAAGCTATCTGATCAAGTGCAATCTGGAAGGTCGTAAGTATACCGTTTTCGGTTATAAAGGAAAACAGGTACGGGATAATATACATTCCTATGATGTGGTGTCCTTTATTGAAAGATTTATTGAGAAACCCCGTATTGCCGAAGTCTATAATATTGGCGGTGGTCGTGATAATTCAATCTCCATCCTGGAAGCTTTCCAACTGATCCAGGATATTTCTGGCAAAGATATGATCTATGACTACTCAGATAAAAACCGTGAGGGCGATCATATTTGCTATATATCTGATCTCAGTAAAATGAAAGCCCATTATCCTGATTGGTCTATCACCAAAGATTTAAAAACCACCTTTCAAGAAATTTATGAGTCGTGGCTTGCCAGGACTAAGGTTTCTTAAGTTTTAGTTGGTTTCTGCATTTAAGGGAAAGGAATCTCATTGAAAAATAACAGGATACTTATCATTGGGCAAACCCCGCCGCCCTATCATGGGCAAGCGATGATGACCCAACGACTCATAAGTGCCCGGCTGGACCCCATCGAAACCTACCATGTGCGGTTGTCTTTTTCGGATTCTATTCAATCCATTGGCAACTTTAAGCTCAGTAAGGTAACCCACATGTTTTCTGTGGTGGGGCAGGCTATTTTGTGTAAGTTCAGGCATAAAACCGATATACTGTATTATATGCCGGCAGGGCCTAATCTGGTGCCTGTGATCCGGGATATCATTATGCTGGTCATTTTACGCCTGTTCTTTCATAAAACTATTTTTCATTTCAGAGCGGCAGGCCTATCGGAATTTATTCAGAGCCGGGGGTCCCTGTTCAGGCGATTTGCTAAAGCGGTGTACCATGCGCCGGATTTGGCGATCCACCTCTCCGCCCTGAATCCGGACGATGGTGGTTACTTTGAAGCGAAAAGAAAGGTAGTGGTGCGCAATGGCCTGGAAGATGAAGCCCTGCCTTACCTTCCCATACAACGCACCCCGAAAGACACTATACACATATTGTTTGTCGGTATCATCAGTGAGTCTAAAGGTGTGCATATTTTGTTGGAAGCGGTGCACCAGCTTATCGCTTCCGGACACCCGGTGAACCTAACTGTCGTGGGTGACTTTGCCTCCGAACAGTTTAAAAACAAAGCGCTGTCTTACTGCAGGCAACATGCCATTGAAAAACAGGTGCATTGGGTAGGGGTGAAAAAAGGAGAAGAAAAATGGCGTTATTTTTTAGAGGCCGACATTTTCTGTTTTCCTTCATTTTATGAGTCAGAATCCTTTGGAAATGTAGCCGTGGAAGCCATGATGTTTCAACTCCCTGTTGTGGCTACCCGTTGGAGAGGTATTCCGGATATCGTGGAAGATGGAAAAACAGGCTTACTCGTCCCCATTAAAGATGCTGACAAAACTGCCGAAGCGCTACGAACCTTCATCGAAGATGAATCCTTGAGAATGTCTATGGGAAAAGCTGGTAGAAATAGATATCTGGAATATTTCCGATTGGAAAATTTTTTAAGCAATATGCAACAGGCTTTCCAACAGGTATCCCATACTTAATACCTTACTATGAATATTTTACTCTCCGCCTTTGCCTGTCGCCCTAATTATGGTAGTGAGCCAGGTGTAGGCTGGAATTTTGCTACCACGCTGGCCAAAGAGCATCAGGTGATCGTCCTGACAGGTTACCGCAACAAAGATGAGATTGAGCGGGGTATCGCTCAAGAAACACACAAAAATAACCTGACTTTTGTTTATTATGATCTGCCCTCCTGGTTACAAATCCGTAATTATGAATCGGCTCTGGTGCATATATACTTTTTCTTCTGGCAAATAGGCATATTTTTCAAAGCCAGGAATATCGTCAAAAAATACCATATTGATGTCATTCACCATATCACTTACGGGGGCTTTCGGGCTCCTTCCTTCCTGGCATTGTTAGACAAACCTTTTCTATTTGGTCCCGTAGGAGGCGGTGAAACTTTCCCCTTTTTGATCAAAAAGTCGCTCCCTTTTCGTTTTTTTAAAACAGAAATGATCAGAGATTGGGTCAACCGTTTCTCTGTCATGAACCCACTGTTACACCTGACCCTTCGCTACAGTGCCCTGATTGCCTGTAAAACCAATGAAACGCTGAAGATTATTCCAAAGAAGTACCATGATAAATGCAGGGTAGCCCTGGAAATAGGTTTGAAAGAAATCGAGCAGCCTCATTCTCCTGCCCTGACGAACCATGCTCAGGGTCTGAAACTATTGTTTGCCGGAAGATTGGTCTATTGGAAAGGCATTCATTTAGGCATTGCCGCGTATGCGAAAGTTTTGGAGAAATTTCCCACAACACAATTTACCATCATTGGGAATGGCAACGATGAGCAATGGATTAAACAAATTGCGCATCAGCAGCAGGTATATGACCGCATCACCTGGATCGATAGAGTGGATCAGGCTACCCTTTTCAGCATGTATGAGCAATACGATTTGCTGGTCTTTCCCAGCCTGAGAGATTCCAGTGGTAATGTGGTGTTGGAAGCCATCGCTCATGGACTGCCTGTGCTCTGTCTGGATGTGGGAGGACCTTGCCAGATCATTGATGAAAGTTGTGGCATCGTGGTGCCAACTCATCGGCAAACTCAAAACAGTCTGGCAGCACACATGGGTGAGAAGATCGCCCATCTGCATCAGCATAGAGAAGTGTTGAACCAACTGAAAGCCAACACCCGGCAACGTGCACAGGATTTTACCCTGGATAAGGTGGTATACAATGTGTATGAGCAGTTGCATCTGCGCCTACCCTTTGAAATACCCCTGAAAGACAAGTAGTTGTTAAATTCCTTTCAGGGGCACTGTCTTTTCTGGATGATCTCGCCTAATAGACAGGTGAAGAAGCGTTTTGTAATTTGGGTTTACTGTACCCAAAAGTTTCTATATCTTCTTTAAAAGCCTCATAGATCTTGTCGATAGTTTCTTCATTATAATACTTCAGATAGCTTTCCGATTTCTTTCTTTGGTCTAAAGCCGGCAAGGAAGCATTGATATGTATCTTTTGTGAAACCCTGTTGACTGTCTTATAGACCAGGTTCACTGCCTGATCGCTGTATTTTTTCAGGAGATTATCAGCGTCCTTGCTTTTCTTCATATGAGGCAAGGAGGCCTTTACGTGAATTCTCTCACAGATTTTGTTAAAATCCTCCCGTAACGTCTCGTATTTTCCAATATAATCCATCAGCAGCTTCCCTTCTTTGTCGTAAAAGAACTCTTTTTGCAGGTGTAAGTCCTTGTTGATCCGCCAATCTATGTACTCATCAAAATTTTTCATACCCGTGATCAAGGCGTGCTGTGGATGGCTTTTTTCTTTAGCCATATAATTGTACAAAGAAACCTGCCAATCCCAGGGATTTCTCACAAATCCAAACTTATAATAAGTGTTAAACATCTCTTCCGGAATTCTCTCTTTCAATGCTGCGGCTTTGATGTGATGCGGAAAATCAGAAGTATAAATTTTCGGATGAGCGTTAAACATCGAAAAAATGGAAGGTTTGATAGCGGAAACCCCCATCAAAGCAGAAGTAACACTGGACCCTGCGGCCTTATAGTTATGAATAAAAATAAATTTATTAGAATGGGATATTAATAGCATGAGAATATTTTTTGATCATGAAGAATGAGATCATTCAGCAAAGTAGGTGTCCTTGACTGAATGATTGATGAAGTGTCGCTTATTGACTAAGCGGCACTCACCGCACTCATTTCTACTTTATTCTTGTTTTCCAGAATAACCATGAAGTGTGAGCATAAAAGCTTGAGCCCCAAAATTCTGGTAAGTTCCCCGTAAAAAACGACTAACAAAAATAGGGGTGGAAAAAAGCTGAAATAGGAAGAGCCATTGTAGATACACTTGTCATAGGAGAGCGATAAGCCATTTTTTTCTCCTAGTTTTTTGAAAGCTTGAATGTTACAATTGTTATAGTATGACCTCCAACCAATCATGGTTCCTACTTTAGCCCAGGGAACAAATAGCTTCAATACTTTAATTTTCAGGTCATGGGTCAGAATCCGGTTGATAATAGTGAATGGGTGCAGGTTGGAAGGCTGCACAGAAATCATTTTACCGTTTTCTGTGAGCAAATCCTTGACTTTACTAAAGGTTATTTCATTATTTTCTATGTGTTCTAATACATAATTGAACAGAATGAGGTCATATTTTTCATCAGTATCAAACTGCTCGAAGGTTGAATAATGAAATTTATCGAATTTTTTCGCTGTCAGTTTCCGGTCAATAACAGGGTCGGGGTCCAAACCGTGCAGTTCTATGTTAGGATATTTGTTCTTATCAATGAAGGGTCTCACATTGCACCCTACTTCCAGTACCTTTCCTTCCCTGGGAATAAACTTGACTAACTCCTCTTGTAATTCTCCTGACTTTTGGCGACGCTCGTTGATAAAATTTGCAAAACGTTTGAAGTAAAAGAAAAGCTTTCTCATTATTCTCAAGATTTTAAAACCGAATACAATGTAAAAAATGAATGACTCAGTGCATTTAATAATGGTCACGAGCCTGAAGACACGTGACCATTATATTTACAAACAATTTTAAATAATTACAATCAGTTTATAAAAATTCATTTGCTTTCAAATAAAATGCGGCATAAAACTAATAATTCTTTAACAATGATACAGGAATATTAAATTTTTTCAATTCTTCTGATGACCGTCCCTTTGGGCGTGGTAATCTGAAGCAGATAAATATTAGGAGACATATCTTTCAAATCGATGGTCCATCCTTTGAACTGGGTCTCCGAAACAGTAATTTGTTTGACCAGATTTCCTTTCAGATCAAAAATAGTAACCATCCCCAGATGACTGAAGTCTTCTTCGCTCACCTCAATATGAAACAGTCCGTTACTCGGATTGGGATACACATTGATAGACCGGCTTTCCAGTCTTTGATCGTAAAATCCGGAAGCTCCTTTCGTATCCGGATGAGCGTTTCTACTTGCCACAGCCGAAGCACCCGCGCTACCACAATTAGGATCGGGTGCTCCTTCATCGCTAGGTACAGTACTATTGAGGGATACCAGAATCTTATCCAACTGTGCGCCATCTTCCCGGTAAGCAATGTCGAGGGTATGACTACCCGGGCTGAAGCTAAAGGGGCTACCGGATAACTCTCTCCAGGTAAAAGTAGTCTGCCTGCCTGGTCCCCACAATACCCAAGTGCCTCCATCTACGCTATACCAGAACGAATCGCTGCCATAATCAGGGGTTTTCACCCGGGCAAAAATGTGATAATTACCAGTTTCACCGACGTTAAAAGAGAAAGAAACTTTGTCAGCCTCACCAGTGGGGACATTATTATAACTATTGAGCCCACTCTTGATGGTCAGGTAAGTACCAGCGGAAGCTGCTCCGTCGCTAAACTGCTCCCAGTTGCTACCCACTGCCGTGGCGCATTCTGCCTCTGCCCATAGTGCTTCCGGTGCATTGGTTTCCCCTCCTGTGTTACAAGTAGGTGCAGTTCCCCCTACTCCCTGCGGTAAACAGGCCTGCTTGGTGATAAATACTTTATCCAGTTGTGCCCCATCTTCCCGGTAGGCAATATCTATTGTATGATTACCTGTAGTGCTCAAGTTAAAGGGGCTGTTCTTCATTTGGTGCCACCCAAAATTGGGGTTAGGATCAATCGACCAAAGGATCCAGCTGCCGCCATCTACCCGTATCCAGAAAGAATTGTCTTCATGATTAGGCACTTTCACCCGACCATACATATGATAACTTCCAGTTTCACTGACATTGAAGGTAAAGGAAACCCTATCTGCTACACCTGAAGGGGCAGATCCGGTACTGGTAAGCCCACTCTTGGCGGTCAGGTAAGAACCGGCTGAAGCCGCCCCATCACTAAACTGCTCCCAGTTGCTACCCACTGTCGTGGCGCATTCTGCTTCCAGCCAGATGCCTGTACAACCTGACGGAGGTGGAGGCGGTGGCTGAGGTTCATTCTGCAATACCCCTTTGAAAGTAGATTTCGCATTTCCTGTGGAATAGTAGATGATCCCATTGATAGCCCCTGCCACACCCGATGCACGTTTGGAAGGCATATCATTGTACTGGGTCCAGTCATTGGAGAGGGGATTATAGGCTACCACACTGGCCACATAATTAGTAACACCATTGGCCTTTTCTCCACCTAAAATAAAAATTCGATCTCCATAGGTGAAGGTAGAACCGGTGATATGAGATAATGCCTGAGGCATATCGGCCATTTTTGTCCATTGGTTAGTCGTAGGATCATAGCGATGCACATCTTTCTGTGTCACCAGTTTGGAATCATGGCCATGTTGCCCACCAAAAATATAAATCTTGCCCCCATGTACAGCTGACCCCAGGTGATTACGGGGATTGGGCAGTGGAGCCAGACTCTTCCAGCCAGCCCCTGTATTGCTCAGATCCAATACATAGTGTATTCCCAAATCCAGGGTTCTGGGCTTATTGGTACCTCCTATCCAATGCAACTTTCCATTCAAATATTCTAACCCCCCAGCGGAGTAAAAATCTGGTAGGCCAGGCAGCCTGGAGTAGGTATCTTCTGAGACATCATATTTCCAGACTTCTTTGGTACCATAAATCTGTCCTGTACCAGCGCTATTAGAAGTGTACCCCCCGGCGAAGTAGATATCCACCCCATCGGTGGTAAATCCAGAATGGGTTACGCCGCCATGTCCGGAACCATTCATGGCAGGCATATTTTTGATGGGCGTCCAGCTCTGATCAGCAGGGTCAAACACATAAGCCCTGTCAGTAGGCGTACAGCATTTCTTCAGACGGTCAAAACCTCCAAAGGAATACAGTTTTCCACCCACTACGGCCACCTGTGCTTCTGAATTGACGACAGGCTGAGGGGTAATCCAGCTCCATTTGATAGATCCTTGACTGGCAAAGACAAACTCATTGGCTTGCGTGAGACTGAGGGGCAGAGCGGCTGTACTACCTTCTGGTGAAGGGCCACAGACACTGATATTTTCCTGCCAGGAGGAGGTTTCTATGAGTGCAGGTTGCAGGGGTGTTTGCGACCATCGGGAAACAGGACTTAGCAGCAAACACAAACCGAAAAAAAATACACCAGTGATGACCAGTGATTGTTCGGCTGCCAGGCGTAAGGTTAGCGTGTACAGTTTTTTCATATCAGTAGTGGTAAAAGTGAACACTATAAAAAAATGTTAAAGATGCTTCCTCCCGAAGAAGGAAGTCATCTTTCACAAAAATATCATTTCAAAGCAATGTTCAATGATATCAAATCCCTTTAACCAATCTTTTTATAATAGTACGGGTATCTGACTCAATCTGAAGGATATAAACACCACCGGCATGTTCTCGTAAATCGAGCATCAGTTTCTGAGGTAGCGCCTCTTTAAATCTGAACTCCTTGACAACAACACCTTGCAGATCAAGGATAGTGATGCTTCCTTCTCCTTTCCAGGGTAACTTACCTAAGCTGAGCTCAAACATGCCTGGGCTTGGGTTCGGATGAATATTGATCTCATATTGACCGGTAGCCTCACCCTCCAGAGCCGCCTGACTATCCGCTGTGGATTTGCTGTTTTCGTGAGCAAACCGTGCGCCTCCACAATTGATCGATACAGGGCCTGTATTGGTTGGTATGGTACCCCCCGCTGTGATAAACAGCTTATCCAAGTAGGTATTACTTTCCCGGTAAGCAATCTGTATGGTATGTAATCCTGTACTGTTTAGCGCAAACGGGCTGTTGCTCATTTCCTGCCATGCAAATGAAGTTGCCTGACTGAGCCCCCAGAAGAACCAGGCACCCCCATCGACTCTGGCCCAGAATGAATCTCTGTTGCCACTGGGTGCTAACACACGGGCAAATATTCTGTAATTGCCTGGTGTACTCACATTAAAAGTGAAAGAGAGTATATCGTCTGTGCCGGTAGGGGCCGCACTGTAACTATTGTAAGAAGTGACTGTCATGTAGCTTCCTTCTGAGGCACTGGCATCACTGCCCTGAACCCATTTGCTGCCAATGGCCGTGGCACATTCAGCTTCCAAAGGAAAATCAGTGATGCCACCTCCCCCACCTGTCGTAATCTGCATCTGGAATCCGGTAGCATTCGCATCAAAGACATCAATGCCGTTGATATCCGTCGCTGTGATATTGATGGAAAGGGATGTTCCTGCACCACTAGTAGCTGTTCCGGTAAGCCTACCAGTAGCAGGATCAAACTGCATCCAGTTAGGCAGTGGGTTCCCATTACTTAGATTCGCAGAATAGGTCAACTTATTGCCAGGATATCCTTTATCGAAGGCACCAGATAAATTAAAATTAAATGGAACACCTACTTGCACGGTCACATCATTGATTGGTGATGCAATAAAGGGATTTGTCTCCGGCTTGATATTCATGAAATAATAGAGGTTATCATTCCAGTCGCAGTTAGCGGATCCAGCGCCACAACCATTCATGATATAATCCTGAATCACTATATAATGATAGGGTATCAGCTTTCCATCCCTGTCAAACACTTTGAATACCCTCACACCCAATATCTGGTCTGCAAAATTTCCGCTGGTGTTACCACCACTGGTAGAATACCCATCCATGTTAAGGCGGAAAGGTTCTCCTATGGTATTCGCTACATCATTGGCAATGGTGCTGGAGGTATTCGTTGTTTTGGGGAAGAAAGTCTGGTGCCATTGTGAACCAAAATTAAACTGGAATCCTCCTACCACAGTCGTACTGTTCACCTTAGTCAAACGGGCAGTGGCTGTACCAGGCCCTTTGAAAGAGGCTAATTGGAAAGCCCGCACCGGCTGAGAAGGATCTGCCTGTACAAAAGTTTTCGATAGTACAATATCCCCATGTACCCCATTATCCACATCAGTAGCCGTGGGATAGTCGGAGCTTGGCTTGGGCTGCCCGTTCATGGAAGTGGTAAAGCCAAAAGCCTGCATGATCTGAATAGAATTGATCTCATTGCCACCTTCTATTCTGACCATGAAAGCACCATTTAACTTGACTGTCATGGTAGCTGCATTGTTAGCATTGGAATGGATGGTAAGCGTTTCAAACCTAAGCCCCCTGCTGCCCAAAGCTTCAATGAACTGTATGGTGATGTCTACAAATCCTCCGGGACTCACATTGATAGGATACGTTCCGGTGAAATCCACGCCATTGACCTTGGTAATTTTAAACCTATTGTTTTTAGAGATGACAAGGTTGGTGATGGTCAGCGTGCTGCCTCCCGTATTGCGGATTCTCATCACATTGGTATCATGCATCAAAACGGTACCACCGCTGGTGTTGGTAGTATTCAGATTTCTCTGGAAGACATACATA
>JAJNNC010000026.1 GCA_021730635.1 Catalimonadaceae bacterium JC749 | reverse complement strand
CACGCAGAATGGCAACAACAATGTCTACTGTCAGGATAACAAGACCAGCTGGTTTAACTGGACCTGGACCGAGGATCAGAAAAAGATGCTCGACTTTACCTGTAAGCTTATTCATTTAAGAAAGCATACTAATATCTTCAGCCGTAGAAAGTTTTTTCATGGCAGAGATATTCATGGGAAAGGGGTGACAGACATACGATGGTTGTCTCCCGATGGGGATGACATGACGGAAGAAGAATGGCATCATTCCTATGTCCGCTGTATGGGCATGCTGCTGAATGGCGAGGCCATGAATGAATATGATCAGAAAGGCAGAAGAATCACCGACGACATTTATATCCTGATGGTCAACAGTTATTGGGAAGATGTGCCTTTTTATATGCCCGACAAACAGAAGCAATTAAAATGGGAACTGGTGGTCGATACCTATGACGGTAAGTTTGAGGACAAAGTCGTTGAAGATCACTATCTTCTGAAAGCCAGAAGTCTGGTGCTGCTCCGGCAAATCAAATCCATGGATTAACCAGACATATCTATTGAAAAGCTGAATCAGGTTATTGAACAACTGTTCAGCTTTTCATTCTTTCAGCCATAACCTTTCTTCCCTGAACAGACTGGTTTGTCCTAGCGTGTTTTGATCTACAAATTGCAAAGAGAGTACGGGCTCCTCACTATCTTCCTGGTATATATGTATCTGTTGATTATCAATGTCATAGCTTCCACTATCCACCTGGGCATTGCCTGCTAAATAAAAGGCCACCTGTTGCTGGTTCAGAAACTCTACCCAGTTGGTACAGTTGTCAGACTCACAATCCTCCGGATTGAATACATATCGATTTCCTACAATCATGTCCTGAATGGAAATCATGTCTTGTTCTTCTTTACATTGCAGGAAGAGGAAAGCAAGCAGAAGGTACATAGCGGCTTTCAACCCCGTCTGTTTTATTTTTTGCATATCAATATCTCTCTAAGCGCTCCTGATGCGGGCTGTATGATGAATAATATAGAAGTTACACACTTCACTTGGCAAACAGCTATTTAGATGCTTAAGCCACTTTACTGCTCTACTACTTTCTTGCTTGATCAAGAAAGTAGCCAAAGAAATCAAGGAAAAATAATAGCCATACGCACAAACCTACGCAGTAAGCGCAATTTTTCCCATCCTTCGCGCAATTTTTCTAATCCAAATGAACATAGCGTAACTCCTATAATAAATGGCTCACCTATAATAAATGCAAAAAAACGAAAAGTGTTCTTAATAAAGCGATCATCCATTTTGACAAAAGGCAACAGCCCTGTCTTCGGACCAAAAATTCTGGTCTTTTTTTACACCCTTTTGCATAAATCCACAATGCCCTCCCTGGCGGGGTGCTTCAAAAAAGAGGCACGGTGATAAACCTGTCTCTTCCGTCAGAAAGCAGGAGGAAGCCAAAAAAGGATCATTCCGGGCATTCACAATCAGGGTTGGGATCTTGATTTCTGAAAGGATATACAAACTGCTGCACTTGGTATAATAATCTTCAGCATCCTTGAAACCATGCAAAGGGGCTGTGTAAAAATCATCAAAATCTTTTAACGTACTGATATTAGGAAAATGCTCAATGGATAACAGATCAGGCATCAACCTGGACTTCTGACGGATTTTACTCTTCAGGTTGTATAGGAACCGCCAGCTATAGATAAAATTAGCATTGGATGAAATTTTCCGGGCACAACTGCTGAGATCCAGCGGGACGGAAAAGACAATAGCTTTTTTCACCAGGGGGTTGATCTGTCCGCCCTGCTCTCCTACATACTTCAGGGTGAGATTAGCTCCCAGACTAAAGCCTACCAGTACTATTTGCAGGTAAGGGTGATGTTGGGTAACATGGCGCAGGAGCAAATCCAGATCATAGGTGGCTCCACTGTGATAAAACCGCAAGGTTTCGTTCATTTCTCCACCACAACCCCTGAAATTCCAGGCCAAAGCGTCGTAACCAGCCCGGTTGAAAGCCCTGACCATTCCCAGCATATAAGGGCGATAGGTGTCGCCTTCCAGACCATGAGAGATAATAACCAGTTTGTCGGATCCTACTTTTGACCAGTCTAACAGTAGAAAATCTTGATCCTCTGTCTTAATTTTAATCCGTTCGTAGTGAACGCCTCTCACGATTCGCATTTGAGAAGGAATGATTGTTTGTAAATGACCGTTAAATAAAAATGCAGGTGGCTGATAATCCGATGAAAGAATAATTGGCATATTTATAAATCATTAAACTGAAACAGTAGTTTTAGATCATGATGGAATATATTTCGTTATTATTTTTTGAACAAAAATAAATGATATGGAATACATAGTGCTGGGTGCCATAGACAGAGCTACTATCTTAACAAAAAATGAGATCGCCGAATTTTTAATTGAGCAGATGGATGGCTATGGAGACGATTATATAGAAATCAGTAAATGTCTGGATTTTGCCCTGAGTAACTACCCACATCAGGGTGGATTTGTGGTCTTGGCCAAAGAGAATGATTCTATCAAAGGAGCTGTCGTAGTTTGCAAAACAGGCATGGAGGCTTTTATCCCTGAAAATGTATTGGTTTATTTCGCCGTTCACCGGGACTACCGGGGGCGGGGGCTGGGTACCGCCTTGCTAAAAAAAACAATCAAGCTGGTCAATGGTGGTATTTCCCTGCATGTGCATCCTAAAAATCCAGCCCGGGAACTGTTTGAAAAAGTGGGCTTTCAATACCGGTCCTTTGAGATGAGGCTACAGGAAGATTAAAGGAAAGTTGAGTATTATAGGTCTTCAATCACAGGCTCTCCCTCAGGTTGTGAAAGCCTGGCCAACTCAAAAAACAAGATGCATACTAATTAAGGTGTAACTTTAATTAATAAATTTTAAACAACTGAAAGATAGCTATTTAGATTCCAATGTTTAATAATTTGATAGCCTACTTTGAAAACCTCGTCCAGCAGATCAGGGCTTTGCCTTCCGGTATGGTCTTCATCATAGTGTTGGCTTTCAGTTTCCTGGCAGGTATGCTAGTGCGTGCTATCTTCATCAATGCCTTACGCATTTACGGCCATAAAGCCGATAGTGTTTTTTTCAAATCGCTCCACAAACATCTGGGCGGACGTACCAAAATATTTTTTCCCCTGCTCTTTTTCTTTTTGTTACAGTCCTTCATTCCCCTGGCTGATGAACCCAAAGAAATTATATTTAAAATCACTCAGTCGTTGCTCATTATTACTTTTGGCTGGCTATTGTTACGGCTCACGAAGGTGCTGGAGGATGTGGCCGCAGAATATTATGGAGAAGATCTGAGAAACCCTTTCAAAGCCAGGAAAATTCAGACCCAACTGCAGTTTATCCGAAGGATTCTGGCCGTCGTTATTTTTATCCTGGTACTTTCTGCCGTCCTGCTCACCTTCGACAATGTTAGAGAGTTAGGAGCCACCTTGCTCACTTCCGCCGGCGTGGCAGGTATCATAGTGGGTATTGCCGCGCAGAAATCGCTGGCTAATCTGCTGGCCGGCATGCAGATCGCCATCACGCAACCTATTAAAATCGGCGACGCCGTTATTGTGGAAGGAGAATGGGGAACGATAGAAGAAATTACCCTGACGTATGTGGTCGTCATGGTGTGGGATAAACGACGGATGATCCTTCCGATCAACTATTTTATTGAAAAACCATTCCAAAACTGGACCCGGACTTCTTCCGAACTCATGGGAGCGGTCATGCTCTATGTGGATTACACATTACCCATTGAATCCCTCAGGACTGAGCTTGACAGAATTCTGAAAGAAGAACCCCTCTGGGACGGAGCTGCCAATGTGATACAGGTAACCGACGCTACTGAAAGAGCGATGGTGTTGCGAATACTGGTGAGTGCGGCTGATGCTTCCAGTGCCTGGTCTCTGCGATGCTCCGTTCGGGAAAAACTCATCCGTTTTATACAGGAAAATTATCCGGAAGCTTTACCCAAAAACAGAATTTCTCTCATGGAAAGCAAACCCATTCGTTTACAGGAAAATGGTCGTAACACCCTTAAATCACAGCCTGAGCAACCTTGAGAAAAAAACTGTATCATATCATTTTTGAATCCGATACCCCTGCCGGCAAAGCCTTCGATGTAGCCTTGCTGGTAGCCATCATGCTCAGTATAGTGGCTGTGACTTTGGAAAGTGTACAGCAGATCAGTCAGCAATACAGCCAGGAGATCAAAATCATCGAATGGTTTTTTACCATCATCTTTACCCTGGAGTATCTGCTGAGGATTTACAGTGCTCCCAAACGCCTGGCATATATCTTCAGCTTTTATGGGATGGTGGATTTTATCTCTATTCTGCCTACCTACCTGAGCCTTTTCATTACAGGAACGCATTATGTGCTGGTCATTCGAGGTTTACGATTGCTCAGGGTATTCCGCGTCTTGAAACTGTCTCATTACCTGGGTGAAGCTGAGATTTTGAGAAGTGCCCTGCGACAAAGCGCCGCAAAAATCATTGTTTTCATAGGCACTGTGATCACCTTGATTTTTATCATCGGTGCCCTGATGTATCTGATAGAAGGGCCGGAAAACGGATTTACCAGTATCCCTGTCAGTGTGTACTGGGCCATTGTGACCTTAACGACGGTAGGGTATGGCGATATTGCACCCCAGACGGTGTTAGGTCAGACCATTGCTTCCATTGTCATGATTTTGGGTTATGGCATCATTGCCGTGCCAACCGGTATTGTGTCGGTGGAGTTGTCCAGAGCGGATGCGGCCTCCGTTCAGAAAAAAACACTGTTACAACAGTTGGAAAAGGAGAAAGAGGCGGCTCAGTCACAGTATTGCAAATCTTTGCCGGCCGCCTGGCAAAAAAGAAAAGAAGGTAAATAATTGGCTTCAGCTGATAAATAGTTGAATCTTTTAAGGTTGCGTTGCTAAAAAATTAAGAATGATTGGGTTTGATAGAAAATTATTGGTGAAAGTGAATTATTCTGGCGAAATGTTTGTACTAATTCATTGAAAAAACGTATAGGATTTTTAGCTTTGTAACTTCTTAAAAACAATGCAATTGTACCTAACATATCTGAACCTTCCTGTTTGTCGTAGGTACTTCAGGCCCGCGAGGGTCTGACGATTAATGTATTGCCTATGGGGCAGTACTCCTCCTGATTTTTCTTGTCCTTTTTCACCTTAATATTTTGATCATAAAATATCATGAATTTTAACATTACTGTGGCTGATGCTTCCCATTTCGATTATGCCGAAACGATCAGCACTATGATTGAAGCAGCAGCCAAAGCAAGGGGGACTGGTATTTCTAAACGTCCTCCAGAGTATATCAGAAGGAAGATGTCGGAAGGAAAAGCTATCATTGCGTTACAGGGAAAAGATGTAGCTGGGTTTTGTTATGTAGAAACCTGGGGCCATGGAAAATATATTGCTAACTCCGGACTGATTGTCAACGAAAAATATCGCCAGCACGGACTGGCCACCAGAATTAAAAAAGCAGCGTTCAAACTGTCGCGGAAAAAATTCCCAGATGCCAAACTGTTTGGCATTACCACCAGCCTGGCTGTCATGAAAATCAATTCTGACCTGGGATACAAACCCGTAACCTTTTCAGAGCTCACCACCGATGAAGAGTTCTGGAATGGCTGCCAGAGTTGTCCCAATTATGACATCCTCACCCGGAATAATCGGAAGAATTGTTTGTGTACGGCCATGTTGTATGACCCTCACCCAAAATTATCTTCCCAAAAGCAAAAAAATAACCGTTTTAATGTGCGTGACCATATCAAGAAATATGAGCGCTGGTTGCGTTTGAAACAGCATACATTCCTGAAAAAGAGAAAAAAAGAACTAGTATCTTAAACCTAACCTTTTATAATGTCAGACCAACACACTGATAATCAAAGTAATAATAAAAAATTAGTCTTGGCTTTCAGTGGTGGATTGGACACTTCCTACTGTGCCAAATATTTGGCGGAGCAAGGGTATGAAGTCCATTCTGTGATCGTGAATACCGGAGGCTTTTCCGACAAAGAACTGCAGGATATCGCCGAGAGGGCACGCAGCCTGGAAGTGGCACACCATGAAGCAGTGGATCAGACAGACCACTTTTACCAGCAGTGCCTTAAATATCTGATCTATGGCAACGTGCTGCGGAACCATACGTACCCCCTGTCTGTGAGTGCCGAACGGGTGTTTCAGGCTTTAGCCATCGTGCAGTATGCCCGTCAGATCGGGGCAGGATATATCGCCCATGGCAGCACGGGCGCTGGCAACGATCAGGTGCGCTTTGACCTGATTTTTCAGGTGCTGGCTCCTAATATCAAAATTATTACGCCCATCAGAGACCAGCAGCTTTCCCGGCAGCAGGAGGTCGCCTATTTACAGGAGAAAGGCTTTCAAATGAACTGGGAAAAGGCTAAGTACTCTATCAACAAAGGGTTGTGGGGAACCAGTGTGGGAGGGCAGGAGACCCTGACTTCAAACCAGCCCCTGCCAGAAGAAGCTTATCCTCATCCACTTACCCGGCAGGAACCTCAGAAGATCAGTCTGCAGTTTGAAAAGGGAGAACTGAAAGGCGTTAATCAGCAGACTTTTGACAATCCGGTGGAGGCTATCCGTCACCTGGAAACACTGGCGAATCCTTATGCGATTGGTCGTGACATCCATGTAGGCGATACGATCATTGGAATCAAAGGAAGGGTCGGTTTTGAGGCGGCAGCCCCACTGGTCATTCTCAAAGCGCATCAGCTGTTGGAAAAGTATGTATTAGGAAAGTGGCAGTTCTATTGGAAAGACCAGATGGCAACCTGGTATGGTATGATGCTCCATGAAGGACAATACCTGGATCCTGTGATGAGAAATATAGAGCAGTTTCTGGAAAGTACGCAACAGAATGTAAGCGGTACAGTATACGTCAGACTAATGCCCTATCGTTTCGAATTGGAGGGTATTGAATCTCCTTTTGACCTGATGGCTTCCAAATTCGGGCAATACGGAGAGATGAACAAAGCCTGGAGCGGGGAAGATGTGAAAGGGTTTACAAAAATTCTGGCCAATCCCGCGCAGATCTATTACACCATGAATCCCTGGAAGGATGAGAACGCTTAAAGCAGGCATCGTAGGGGGGGCAGGCTACACCGGGGGCGAGTTGATCCGCTTATTGCTGCACCACCCACAAGCCGAAATCACCTTTGTACACAGTCAAAGCAATGCAGGAAATCCGTTGAGTCAGGTACATTCAGATTTACTCGGTGAGACTGACCTGCTGTTTACCGATTCACTCAGTCAGGATATTGATGTGCTGTTTCTATGTACAGGCCACGGCACCTCCCGTACCTTTTTGCAAAAAAATACCCTAGATCCCAGGATCAGAATCATAGACCTCAGCCAGGATTTTCGGATCACCGACCCGTCGCACTCTTTTATCTATGGTTTACCGGAACTCAACAGAAGCAGAATCCGGGAGGCCCATCATGTAGCCAATCCGGGGTGTTTTGCCACAGCCATTCAACTGGGGCTGTTACCCCTGGCTCATCAGCAGTGGTTACGGCAGGAGGTTCATATTCAGGCCATCACCGGCTCCACCGGGGCCGGGCAGCAACTGACAGAAACCTCTCATTTCAGTTGGAGAAACAACAATGTTTCCGTTTATAAGCCCTTTCAGCATCAGCACCTTCGGGAAATAGGGCAGAGCCTCAGGACTTTACAGAATAGTTTTGAAAAGAGAATCCATTTTATCCCTATCAGAGGTAACTTTACCCGGGGTATTCTGGCTTCCATGTATACGCCGATAGCAAAGCCGCTGTCACAGATTCAGGAAGTGTACGAGCAGTTTTATGCTTCGGCACCCTTTGTGTTTGTCAGCCAGGAGAATCCGCACTTAAAGCAGGTAGTCAATACCAACAAAGCGATAGTATACCTGGAGAAGCACGATGATATGCTTTTAATTGTCAGCATCATTGATAATCTGCTCAAAGGAGCGTCCGGGCAGGCTGTACAGAACATGAATATACTGTTTGGTCTGGAAGAGACCGCAGGCTTACAGCTGAAAGCAGCTTATTTTTAACAATACCACCAACCGAATTTTCATGATTGGGTTATAGGAAACCCAGGCAGTGAAAATTAAAACCTACAACAATGCAAACCACAAAGATAGCCATAATGGGCGGGGGGAATTTGGGCAAAGCCATTGCCTTGGGCTTATTAAGCACGGGAAAATACCAGCCTGACCACATCATTGTCACCCGCCGCAGAGTACAGGAAATCGAAGATCTCACGGAGAAAGGGGTTCGGGTCACTTCCGACAACCAGGAAGCTGTGAGGGCCTCCGAGCTGATATTGTTGTGTGTGCAACCCAAACAGCTCAAACAGCTGTTGCAGGAAATAAAAGAACATCTCTCGGCAGACCATCATGTGCTGGTCTCTACCATTACAGGGATCTCAATTGAAGAGATAGAAGCAGCGGTAGGCAAAAAATTTCCAATTATACGGGCCATGCCCAATACCGCCATCGCGATCCGGGAATCTATGACCTGTCTGGCTACCCGACATGCCCGTCGGGAACAGATGGAGCAGGTTGAGTCCATTTTTGACATCATGGGACGTACGCTTATCATTGAAGAAGAGCTGATTGCCGCTGCCACCGTTTTGGGAGCCAGTGGTATTGCCTTTTGTCTCAGATACATCAGGGCTTTGGCCCAGGGTGGCATACAAATGGGCTTTCATGCCGATGAAGCCCAGGCTATTGCCGTACAGACCTGCCGGGGGGCTGCCACTCTGATTCTGGAAGGGGGACAACACCCTGAAATGGAAATTGACAAGGTAACCACACCCCAGGGCTGTACTATCGCCGGTCTGAATGAAATGGAGCACAACGGATTAAGTTCCGCTGTCATCAAAGGCGTTGTCGCTTCTCATAAAAAAATTGCTAATATTAAAAAATAGCAATTCTTCCTGGAAATCCAGGAACGGCATTTTTCAGTCAAGGGTATTATTTAACAAAAGGGGCATCTTTTACAGAGAACCCCTTTTTCCATTTCTTTCTTTAGCAGGTGAGAACGCATACCAGCAGATGTGCAGGGTGATAGGGATCTACACATTCTGACCTTTTGAAGGTGTGAAAACGTAACCTAAATGAATTTTCATGAGTTTTAATAACGTATAGCATGATTCACCTCATCAAATTTTTACATCAAGCGTTGACAAGATGATCAGAGTCTTTTGTTTTTTAACCTTGTTTTTTACTTCCTTTTGGGGATGGTCGCAGGAGATTCCCTCTTTGAGTTTTGAAGAACTTCATCAGAAAATCAGAGTGGATAATAAAGATCAGGTAAAAGTGATCAATTTCTGGGCTACCTGGTGTAAACCCTGTATTGAAGAACTCCCTTATTTTGAAGCCTTATCTCAAACCTATCAGGACGGATCGGTGAAGGTACTATTAGTCAGTCTGGATATGGAAGTGGATAGAGCTGTTGCTTTTAAGCACAAAAAAGGCTTACAGGCTGAGGTAGTGTATCTGGATGAGGTAGACCAGAACGCCTTCATCGACCGTATTTCTCCGGAATGGAGTGGAGCCATTCCAGCTACGCTGATCGTTTTGCCTGATGGGACGGAAAAGTTTTACGAAAAGAAATTTTCTTCTCAGGAAGAACTTAATCAAACAATCAATCATTTACTTCAACTAAATTGAACCGCTATGAGAACATGCACTGTTTTACTTTCTGTATGCGTTATACTCCTGTTTTTTCAGGGTACCATGTCCGAACAAGGTTATTCGGTGGGTGATTATGCACGTGACTTCGAGCTGAAAGGCACCGATGGGAAAATGGTTTCCATGGCTGATTATCCTGATGCCAAAGGATTTGTCGTGGTATTTACCTGTAATGAATGCCCCTATGCAAAAGCTTACCAGGAACGTATCAACCAGATCAACCAGGATTATGCTTCCAAAGGGTATCCTGTCATTGCAATTAATCCTAACAGCACGGGAGAAATAGAAGCGGAAACTCTGGATCAAATGAAGAAAAGAGCTCAGCAGGAAGATTTTACTTTTCCTTATCTGGCCGATGAAACACAGGAAATCACCCGTACCTATGGTGCGACCAACACACCCCACGTTTATGTACTGGCTAAAGAAGCTGACAATAAATTTAAGGTAGCCTATATCGGGACTATAGATAACAACTACAAGGACGCTGATGAGGCTGATAAACACTATGTAAGAGAAGCGCTTGACGCTCTCATGGATGACCAGCCCGTTGAGGAAGCCAAAACCAAAGCCATTGGCTGCACCATCAAGTGGAAACAAGCATAAATCACCCAGCCCGTTCCAAATACGGGCTTTTTTATTAACTTTGCCCTATGAAATTTGGTATCACCGTTTTTCCCGGTTCTAACTGCGATGAAGATGTATTCTATGTCTTCCAGAACATCCTGAAGCAGGATGTTGTCAAGCTCTGGCATAAAGAGACCAGCCTGCAGGGCTGTGATTTTATTATCGTCCCTGGTGGTTTTTCTTATGGAGATTACCTGCGCTCCGGCGCCATCGCCCGTTTTTCACCCATCATGGATGCCGTAGTGGAGCATGCCAATCGGGGGGGGTATGTATTGGGCATCTGCAATGGTTTTCAAATCCTGACAGAAGCAGGATTGTTGCCCGGAACACTCCTGAGAAATATCAGTCAAAAGTTTGTGTGCAAAAATGCCTATATCAAACCGGTGTCTACCTCTGCCTTGATGACTGCCTCTCTGGATAGCCAAAGATGTTATAAAATTCCGGTAGCCCATGCGGATGGTCGATATTATGCTTCCGAAGATACCATCAAAGAACTGCAGGATCATGATCAGATCCTTTTCCAATATTGCGATGCCAACGGTCAGATACTGTCAGAAAGTAATTTCAATGGATCTCTGCTCTCCATTGCGGGAGTGACCAATCGTCAAAAAAATGTTTTCGGTTTGATGCCTCATCCGGAAAGAGCCTGTGATGAAGCACTGGAAAATACAGACGGGCGTTATTTGCTGGAACCTCTGCTTTCATTACAGACGGTCTGACCATCAACGCTACCCTTAAAAAAAAGCGGCCTACATCCATAAGCCGCTTTTTTGTTTTGAAGTATTCAGTTGTTGATGAGATAGCTTTAGGTCAATCGATTGTAGTTGAAAAAGTGTTTATCAGCTTATTATAAAAATACCTATGCTACCCTCTTCTTTCCTTATAGGACAAACTGTTTGCCAACACACATTTCAGCGCCCATTGGAAGCCAAAAATCAGGAACTGTGGTAAACCTGCCTCAGGCCGGGGAAAAAACTGAGAAAAATTTGCTATCCTGAAATTATGGATTATTTTTATATGAATTTTTTAACCCTAAACACTCCTAACCTATGAGCAATCTTTTATTTATCATCGCAGTCATCCTGATCATTGGGTGGTTGTTGGGATTTTTTTATTTTGATGCAGGAGGCTTAATACACATTTTGTTGGTCATAGCAATCATTGCTATTCTTTTAAGACTGATTCGGGGCGGTATTTGAACAAGCCCTTAACGATTTAGCTTCAAAATAATTTCTTTAATAAAATCTGTTTTTTCTTGTAAAATTTTTGAATCGCTAGGTTCATTTTGTTCAAATTCCAGTTGAAGCTGTTGAAGAGCTATTTCCAATTGGAAGGTAAGCTCTTTTATTTCATCTATTGTGAGATCCACTATTTTTTTGGCATCCATGTCATTCATAATACAGTTTTTTTAGTTTCACCATCATTTTTCAATTATCATGCAAAGAACGATCGGAGTAGTCCTTACCATCATCGGTGCCATAGGCACATTGATCACAGGCATTCAGGCCGCCCAGGATTCGGAATCTTTTAGCATATTAGGGCTGGATGTAGCCGTAAGCTCTGCTAACTGGACACCCCTGATCCTATGTGTTGCCATCCTGGTGATTGGGTTGGTCATGATTTTTTCTGCTAGAAAATAATCAAATCCCTCCCTTACTGAAAACGAAAGATGGTTGTTGCAGGGAACAATTTCCTACACTCTGTAGAAACATTCTACTAGGGTTGCAGGAGTTGAGACAAGGCATTCCGGGCTTGTTCAAAAGGAAAAAGGTTTAATACTTCTTTCATTTTATCCTGTATCGCCTGGTTACAAAGCTGCCCCATACTTCCTTCATGGGTGTGTTGCAACTTCAGATCAGGCTGGTAAGTGCCATCGGCAATTTGTTGCCCTATCTTACGATAAGCATCACGAAATGGGACTCCTGCCAAAACTTCCTTGTTCACTGCCTCCACGGTGAAAAGATAGCGGTATTTTTCATCATCCAGAATGTGGGGCTGAATAATTATATGCTGTAAGCTGTATTCGGCGATGTGAAGAATTTGTTTCATCTGCTCAAAGGCGGGAATGAAGCTTTCTTTCACAATCTGTAGGTCACGATGGTATCCGGAAATCAGGTTGGTGGTAATCATACTGATTTCTCCCGGCAACGCCTGCATTTGATTGCACCGGGCTCTGATCAGCTCAAACACGTCAGGGTTTTTCTTATGGGGCATGATGGAAGATCCGGTAGTCAGATGATCCGGAAAAGAGATAAAGCCAAAATTCTGGCTCATGTACAAGCAAATGTCAGATGCCAGTTTTCCTAAAGTGCCCGCCAGCGATGCCAGGGCAAAACTCACTGTTTTTTCCACTTTTCCCCGTCCCATCTGGGCATAGACCACATTATAACTTAAAGTATGGAATCCCAGCAAACGGGTTGTCATGGTACGGTTAAGGGGAAAAGAGCTGCCATAACCGGCGGCAGAGCCCAGAGGATTCTGATCGGTAATAGAATAAGCTGCCTGTAGGAGCCGCAGGTCGTCTACCAGGCTTTCCGCATAAGCGCCAAACCACAATCCAAAAGAAGAAGGCATAGCAACCTGGGTATGGGTATACCCGGGTAGGAGCACTTCCTTGTGTTGCTCGCTCAGCGAGATGAACCGGTCAAATAGTTTTTGGGTGCTTTCTACAATCTCCTGAATCTCCTGACGGATGTAGAGCCGTAAATCCAGCAGTACCTGATCGTTGCGTGAACGGCCACTGTGCACCTTTTTTCCGGTATCTCCCAACTGCCGGGTCAGCATCAGTTCCACCTGGGAATGTACATCTTCAATGCCTTCTTCGATCACAAACTTGCCAGAAAGGATTTGCTGGTAAATCTGCCGCAGGGCTTGGGTGAGCTGTCGTAATTCTTCTGTGGTGAGCAGACCAATAGACTGAAGCATTTGGCAATGGGCGATGGAACCTAGTACATCATAGGGAGCCAGAAAGACATCCAGTTCACGGTCTTTCCCTACGGTGAAGTCTTCAATTTGTTTGTCAATCGCTATTCCTTTATCCCAGAGTTTCAAAGCTTTATAGGGTTAAATCAGTTAAAAGTTCAAGGTATAAACGGATACCTTCTTTAATTTCATCCAACAGGATATACTCGTTGGCAGTATGAGATCGTTCCGAATGGCCAGGCCCGATTTTCAGCGTAGGAAAACCTCGCATGAGCGCCTGGTCCGACAGAGTGGGCGAACCAAAATAAGAAAGCCCCAATTGCAATCCTTTTTTCACCACCGGATGTTGCAGTGAAATGCGGGAAGAGTTCAGCCGCAACGATCTGGGTTTCATGGTAGAATTGGTATTTCTCTGAATGATCTTGAAAACCTCCTCGTTGCTATATTTTTCATTGGTTCTTATGTCAATGACAAATTTGCATACATCGGGTACCACATTGTGTTGTGTGCCGGCTTCAATTTGGGTTACAGCCATATGCACTTCTCCCAGGAGTTTTGATTTTTCGGGAAAGTGAAAATCCTTCAGCCATTGAATATCCTGCAAGGCAATGTAAATGGCATTGATCCCTTCCTGACGGGCTGCATGACCGGATTTTCCTTTGGCTAGGCCGTCGATAACCAGCAAGCCTTTTTCCGCTACGGCCATCTGCATCTGGGTGGGTTCTCCAACAATTCCTAAATCAATGTCTCCCAGTTCAGGCAGGATGGCAGCAATCCCCTGTTGACCGGAAATTTCTTCTTCTCCGGTGGCTGCGAATATCAGATTATAACCCCTGTCAGGCAACCGGTTCAAAGAGAGAAAAGTATGCAGGAGGGAGACCAGGCAGCCTCCGGCGTCGTTGCTGCCTAAACCAAATAATTTGCCCTCTTCCAGGTGGGGCTGGAAGGGATCTTTGGTCCAGGAACTGGAAGGTTTTACCGTATCATGGTGTGAGTTCAATAAAATGGTAGGCCAGTCGGGATGGTTGTCTTCTGAGCAGACCCACACATTGTTATGTCTGCTATGAACTTCCAGTCCTTTGCTTTCCAGATACTGATACAGGATACAGGCCGTTTTTTCTTCCTGTTTGCTGAAAGAAGGGGCGGCAATCAGTTTCATCAATAAGTTCACAGCCTCATCTGTCAGTAAGGCCAGGTCATAATTTTCTTGGGTCAGAGACATAGGTTGGTCGCTTTACAATGTTGTTTCTCAATGTTTTTTATCTGGCTGTGGTGAAGAATACAAACTGAAGTAACGCCCTGCCTGAGGGTATGAAAGGCATTATCCAGTTTGGGGATCATGCCGTCGGCAATAATCCCTTCTTCTTTTAATTGCTGATAGGCAGGAAAATCCAGTCGCTCGATCAATGAGGTTTCGTCCTCGAGGTTAGTGAGTACACCGGCTTTTTCAAAACAGTAAAACAGGCTTACCTGATAGAGCTCGGCCAGCGCTACTGCTGTGGTGGCTGCAATGGTATCCGCATTGGTATTCAACAGTTGTCCTTGCATATCATGGGTCAAGGGGGCCAGAACAGGCGTACTCTTTTGTTGCAACAATCCCTCAAAGGCTGCCACATTAATCTGCTGTATATCACCTGCATAGCCGTAGTCAATGGGTTCGGGAGGTCTTTTGGTGGCGAGCATACAATTTAAATCAGCACCCGTTAAACCCACGGCATTGCAGGACCGTGCCTGTAGCTGGGCGACGATTTTTTTGTTGACCAGACCGCCATACACCATCAGCACCACATCCATCATCTCCCGGGTAGTGACTCTTCTGCCGCCTATCATCTGGGTAGAGACACCCAATTGGGCTGCCAATTTAGTAGCAATTTTCCCGCCCCCATGAATCAGTATTTTCAGACCTTCCAGGGCGGCGAAATCATCTAAGAAACCAGCCAGCGTCTTATCGTCATCAATGACGTTGCCCCCGATCTTTACTATTTTAATAGGCTTTTTCATGGGTTCGTGCGTAGCATTTCCTGCAAAACAGTTTGGGCAGCCACTACCCGGTTAGCTGCCTGAGGAATCACAATAGACTGGTCGCTGTCCAAAACCGCATCTTCTACGATGACGTTTCTCCGGACTGGCAGGCAATGCATAAATTTAGCCTGACGGGTGAGCTTCATTTTCTCGGCCGTCACCATCCAGCTTTGATCTTCAGATACTACTTTCCCGTATTCTTTCAGGGAAGACCAGTTTTTGGCGTAGATGAAATCTGCGTTTTCAAAGGCTTCCTGCTGGTCATAAACAATGGGTATTCCTTTCGTGAAAGCTTCATCCAACTCATACCCTGGCGGGTGCGTAACGACCACTTCGTACGCTGTGGCACCCATCCATTCCAAAAAAGAGTTGGCGACAGCCTGTGGCAGGGCTCTGGGATGAGGTGCCCAGGTAAGGACCACTTTGGGTTTCTCCGTTTTTTTATGTTCCTCAATGGTAATCAAATCTGTGAAGGATTGTAATGGATGCCGTGTAGAGGATTCCAGGTTAAGGATAGGCTTGCCTGCGTAGCGTTTGAACTGGCCAATCACCTGTTCGGCATAATCCTCCTCTTTGTTTTTCAGACCGGCAAAGGTCCGGATGCCAATGATATCAAAATACTGACCGATCACGGCGGCAGCTTCTTTGACATGTTCTGCTTTATCTCCCCGCATGACCGTGCCGTCTTCAAATTCCAGATTCCATCCCCCCTGTTGTATATCGAAAACAACGGTATGCAGCCCTAAGTGAAATGCAGCTTTTTGGGTACTCAAACGCGTTCGTAACGAAGCATTGAAAAACAGCAGACACATGGATTTATGGTGGCCTAGCTGTTCACGGGCAAAAGGTTTTTCCTTCACCAGCTTGGCTTGTCTGAGAAGTTCTGCCAAATCCGCCACGTCATGAATGCTGGTAAAATGTTTCATCATGATACATGTTTTCTGGTTTAAATATAGGATAATAACCTGGAATACCACCTCCAGAAATCCTTTCTTTCCCTTTATGTGCTCAATTTTTTGGAAATTAAACCTGAATGTAGCAGTCTGTTTGGGTTGCCATTAATATTCCTGCCTTTGCCGGATCAGTTTATTGCGGTAAGCATTAAAAATACGGGATTTGGAAATTAACCCTACGTATTGATCGTCTTCCAATACCGGTAAGTTCCAGGCACCGGTTCTTTCAAATTTTTCCATGACCACCTGCATATTATCCTGGGTCGTGATCACATCAGGAGGCGTATGCATGAGCGATTTCACCAGCGTATTTTTCTGGGCTTCTTTGTCGAACATGATATTTCTGATATCATCCAGGGTGACAATGCCTACCAGCTGTTTTTTATCATCGACGACGGGAAAAATATTTCTTTTTGAAACCCTCACCAGATCTACCAGATTACCCAGGGTGGCCTGTGGTTTGATGGTCAGCAAATCGGTTTCTATGAGTTTTTTGATATCCAGCAAGCTGAGCACTAAGCGGTCCCGGTCGTCGGGGATGAGAAACCCTTTATTGATCAGACTTTTGGTATACAAGGAATATCGTTCGAAATAAAAGATGGTGCTGTAGGAAATGGCGGACACCATCATCAAGGGTACAAATAAGGTATACCCACCCGTGATTTCAGCGATTAAAAAAATAGCCGTCAGGGGAGCATGCAACACCCCACTCATGAGGCCACACATACCTACCAGGGTGAAATTGCTAAGACTGATAATCCCCAGCACTTCTACCGTATTAATCAGCTTGGCAAAAAGAAATCCGGTCACACCGCCGATGAATAATGAGGGGGCAAAAATACCACCATTTCCTCCTGCTCCAATGGTGATGGAAGAAGCCACAGGTTTGATCAAAATCAGTCCAAGGAGAAAAAGTATGATCACATAGTTGTTTTCAAACTTCTGAAAAAACAGGCTATGGTCTAAAATTTCCTGTTCATTACCGCTGAGCATAATTTTGATAAAATTATAACCTTCACCGTAGATAGGGGGGAAGACAAACAGGACCACACCCAGGCAAAGTCCTCCTACCAGAGCTCTTCTCATATCTCCCCTGATAGTAGCGATTACCTTCTCAATCCGATAAGTCAGGCGGGTAAAATAGAGAGAGACAAAGCCGCAGACCACCCCCAGGAGAAGATAATAAGGAGTATCTGCCGCGGTGAAAGGATCTTTCAGGTGGAAAGAAAAAAGAATTTCTTCCCCTACCAGCAGCAGTGAGGTGAGTGAGCCTGTGACAGAGGAAATCAAAAGGGGGATGAATGCATTGATATTGATTTCTATCAGAATGACTTCGATACTAAAGATAACACCAGCGATAGGAGAGTTAAAGATAGCGGAGATGGCACCGGCAGCGCCACAACCAATGAGCAAAGCTCTTTTTTTGGACTGCAGGTGCATCATACGGCCAATATTGGAGCCGATGGCCGAACCCGTCACGACGATAGGCGCCTCCAGACCGACTGAGCCTCCAAAGCCTACAGTGAGGGCACTTCCAATCATATTGGAATACATCTTGGTTCGGCTGAGGATGCTGGATTTTCGGGAAATAGCATAGAGAATGCTGGTGACCCCATGACCAAACGATTCTCTGAGCACATATTTAGCGATAAGGACTGTTAGGATCAGGCCAAAAAGCGGATAGGCTAAATAAAAGTAATTCGCATACGAAGTATCAAAACCCCGGGTCAGCAGGTTTTCAAGAAAATGTACAGCCAGTTTGAGGATCACGGCCGCGATTCCCGAAAGACAACCTACCAGTACACTTAATAGTAAAACAAAATCCCGGTTACTAATATGCTTTACACGCCAGATTAAGAGCTGTAACAGTAGCTTATCAATTTTCATTGCTGCAAAAGTAAAACAAAAGGCTGCAATGAAGTAACATCATCGTGAAAATTCTGACCGGTAATTGAGTGGTAGTATTTCCTGGCAACCAAGACAGAAGTATACACGGCAAACAATTTAGTTGTTCTGTGAGCCGTGATTACTTCTGATCAGATGGCTTTCGCATTGTAAAAACGGAAATGTATATAGGATTTATTTGTTTTGAGAATGCTTAGAATATGCTGCCACATCCTCTCATAAGGAATAATCTCGGCATCCAGGTTAAGATCACTGGGTATACGGTGCTTGAGCAACTTTTTATAGTAATTGTTGCCTTTCTCCTGGACCTTCTCAAAATCAAAATCCTTTTCAATAATGATTTCAAGCATTCTGATAAAGATACTGTTACGATAATTGTGCCTTTTATCAAGATGGGCCGATTTATATTTTTGTATTTCAGTGACACAGGTCTTTACTTCTTCTATGTATCCTTCCCGCAGGAGAAATAAAAATTGAATGATCAGGGTGGCAACATTCAGACCATTGTATTCTTTGGGATAGGAAGGTTTGCTGGTGACAAATTCCTCAATGTTAAAACCCCATCGTAATATTTTCGCGTCGTTAAAAAAGATCAGATAGGCGCGGTAAATATGCCATCGGTTCCTGATAGTTTCCGGCTGTGTATTATAATTTTTATTGGTACGAATCTGACGGAAGAGACCTGTGGCTTCATCAAACTGTTCTTCTTTCAGGTACAGTAGAAAATGCAATTCAGCAAATTTAAACCAGTTCCTGCTACCGGTCTTGAAGAGCTTCAATTTGGCTTTAGCATACTTACTGCCTTCGTCAACCTGAGCCATGTTGAGGTAGGCATTCAGCCGGATGAAGGCAATTTCCTGTTTGTCCAGATTAACACTTATCTCATCATTATTACGATTCAGATACTTTTTCTCCAGATCGCCACACAGTTTGGCGTTTTTCTCAAAATCCCAGAGAATGTTATGGTACACCAGACTGAGTTTACTGGCCATCACATACAGACTTTTGCTACGATGTTTTTGGGCTTCTTTATATATCCTGTCGATGGTTGCCGGAATCTTGTTGATAACCCTGTTTTGGGCACTGATAGATTTATTGATATGAACCAGCATACCGTTGTATAGATCTTCACATTCCAGGTGTGCGAGGTGAAATTTCCTGTATTTGACCAATTCCTGGTTTGTCTCTGTATAAGGAGTTACTTTACCCCTTTCGGCATACAGGTTTCTTAAGATAGTGAGAGCTTCCTCCACAATCCATGTAAACTCATATTCTTTGGCGCTTTTTATGAGTTGAGGCAGCAATCTCATCGCAATATCAGAGGCGTTTTCATTGATTAAGATTTTACACTGGTGCAGGGTGTGCATGCAGCTATACTCACATTTCTGGTATTGCGTGTAGATATCTTTATCATAATCTAAAAAGTATAAATGGTTTAATAATTTATACTTAAGCTTGCCTTTGGCATTGCGATAATTCCTGTTGCCAGGATCTGCATTAAAAATAATTTTGGCAGCATCTTCGTCACTTTTAAATTGATCACTGGTAATGCCTTCGTAGAGCAGGTTGTCTTTAGAGGTTTCTTTTTTTCTAAAATTAATGTTTACCAGTTGGATGCTTCTTTGACCTTTTTTCTTGATGATTCTGATTAATCGTCTTAAATCTTTCATTAATTGACGTATTTAAAGAGGGTAAAAACACAATAAAAGTATTAAAAAAATTATTATAAGAAAATATAATTACACAAAAAAATATTTATAAAAAACAATTTTATTTTAGTAAAGTACTTTTATGGTCTCGAAAAATTCGGATATCCCCTATAAATGTTATAAAAAAATGTAATTTGAGTATATTTATTACATGGGTAAAAAATAATGTATTTGTCACTTGTATTTTACGATCTTACTCTAAGGATAGGGTGCTAATACATTCTTTATTTATTGTCTGTATATTATAACTTCCTGATAATCAGGTAGTTGGTAAATTATGCGTAAAATCAGAGTAGTGATAAATACTTAGTTTAATCTAAGCATGTGGCATATTTTCTTTAAGAACAAATACTTATAAACTGAAAAATTTCTCTGTTTTTTACCTGTATAAAATGAAATAATAAGTGAAATTACGCTCTTTCTATAAGTAATTAATGAAACTTACCTGAAAAAGTAAAAAGAATAATAAAATAATAGAAACTTCTTCCAAACTGTGATTTTGGGAACCACTTGTAAGCCTATACCTGACTGTTCTTCACTTTTTGTTTTCCTGTTTAAAGTAGGATATACTTTTGCTCTCTGAGTAGGGCATGGATTAGCTCTCTTCACCCCTGATCAGGCCCATGAGATGCTAGAATACCATCCAATATTCCTTCATCTTATGAACTCTCT
>JAJNNC010000025.1 GCA_021730635.1 Catalimonadaceae bacterium JC749 | reverse complement strand
ACCATCCGTTGTTAACTTTTGAATACGTCCATTACCTGAATCGGCTATATAGACGTCACCATTGCTATCAACAGCTATACCATAGGGGGCGTCAAACTCACCATCACCAGCGCCTAAGCTGCCTGTTTGCCATTGAAAGGCAAATTGAGCACACAAGGGAGGGACAGTAAGCATCATTATTCCCAGTATCAGCAGAAAAGAGTGTATAGATTTGTTCATATGGATATTAATTTTTCTGATTGTTTGAGAAATACAGGACTATCAAAAAATGGGTTTAAAACTATTTTATTTCTGGTAAGAGATGAAATAAACAGCGGGAGAGGCGACCCCACAGAGGAGTTTCAGCAGGTAAGTTTTGTGGTAGATACTATGGTTTTCACCTGAGATAAGATCGACAGGCTTCACTTAACCAGTCAGACTTGATAGTCAAGAAAAATATATTTTTAAGAGTGAAGAGGCTGTCGGTTTCCGTTAGCATTGCGTTTTTGTACCAAACAGAAATAAAGAATTTCCTTGCAGGTCGAAATGTCATAGGTTTCTTACAGCGTGAAAAATAATGTAATATTAGGTACTTACCCTCAGCGTAAAAAAAAGCATGGCAAAGCCGATGGGAGCAGATAAGTTTCAGGCTATAAGCATGAATTCAGGTTTGAAATTAAAAAGTATGATAACTAAAATTATGTTAATTAATACTGCCCATCACAAGAATTAATAAAATTATATAGCTTCCAATGGCAGTAAAGTTTAATAGAGGCTTCTAAAAATGATAATAACTGTGTCTTTACTCAGCATCACCTGCTGGTTGATAGCTTCTTTTCTGTGAGGTCGTTTTTGATTTCTTCTTTGCTTTTTTCTTTAATTTATTGATCCAGATGATCGTCCCTGTAACAGGTAAACTGGTAGCGATCAGACAGGCGAGAGCGTACAATATTTTAGAGAAAGTACCCAATATCTCTCCCGTATGCAATGGTTTTATGGATGATGCAATCTTTTTATGGAAGGGTTTGTCTGCAAACTTTTCTAATGATAAAGTTTGACCGGTATGCTGATCGAGTTGAAGTTTATCAGGGGCTGACAAGGCAAAAAAACCGGTTCTATACTTATTAATAACTATTGCCGATTCAGCATTGTCCGGTAGGGAAAGGCGATAGTCGCCCGCGTAAGGCAGTTGTTGATCGGCCATTCTCAGATAGTCTGTAACGGATAAAGGCCTGGTATCCTGTGTGGCTGCTCCGGAAACCAACGGTTTTTCTCCTCTGCCTCCAAACACTTCTGCGCCTAGTACATGGCTTAGCCCTTCACGGTACCATTCGAACGACCAGCACAGCCCCGTGAGTGACATAATGAGCAAAAGCAGAAAAGTATAAAAGCCAAGCGTATTGTGCAGATCATGGTTAATTCTTTTCCAATGCGCATCTGTCTTGATCTTAAAACCCTGTTTCCAGTTTTTTAACTTTTTGGGCCACCACAACACCAAACCTGTCAATACGATGAAAGCAAAAATTAAAGTGGCTGTGCCCACGATAGGTCTTCCAATTTCCGTATCAAGCAGCAGCCAACGATGCATTCTGAACATAAACATAAAAAACCCTGAAGCGGGACTTTCATCGGTTCCTTTGATCGTGGCTGTGAAAGGGTCTACATAATATGTGGTTCCTCTCCGCTCTTCTTCCGACATTTTAATACTAACCTTATACACACTGTTTCTGTCATGGGGAATTTCTATGGAGGTTACTTTGCCTCCCGTACTCTCCCTCATTTTTTCAATAATCGTTTCAGGAGGAAGTCGTTGAGTCTGCTCATCCGCATCCACATAGTATTTGGAAGGTTCCAGCAGGGCTTCCACCTCTGCTCTGAAAGTATACAGGGTACCGCTCAGGCAAACCAAAAAAAGAATCAGCCCACTGCCGATCCCTAACCATAGATGAATATCATTAAAGAGTTTTCTCCAGCTGAAATGTTTTTTCTTATTAATCATAGATCGAAAGAGTGAATGTTTGAAAGATAGAATGATTGTGTGATATTTTATATGCATTGAACCGGCAAATTATTGAAAATGAATTTCCATGGTGGAGGGTTGTCCCATGATTACCGGATTTGTCGCTGAAACAATTGAAAATACAATGGTTTCTCCTCCGGAGAGTACCGGATTACCCAACTTGGTGATGGTAAAAGATGTTTCTGTAGCACCTTTGGGAAAAGCCAGGAATAGGGTTCCGTTTACCTCTACCGATTCAGGCGACACTACAAACTGATTTTTGTGTGTGATTCCCAGAGTTTGCATGTCAACGGTTATGGGAATATTATCTTCTGCCGGTCTCTCCAAGGTTAGCCTGATGGTAAGCGCTGGCACATCAGTGGAAAGGGTAGCCCGGCTCATTTCAAACTGAAGTGTATTGTTGGGTGTCTCTTTTTCACAGCTACTCATGCCTGCCGCCAGTATTACGAAGAGTATGAGACAATATCTAGTGTTCATGATGTGATTGGTTACGGTTCGTTCAATAGACAGAAAACGACTACGAGAGACTCGTAGCCGTTTGCCAGTACTATGGTAAGTTATTCTAAAATCTGTACGTTATGACTGCTGCAAAGCTTCTGGGATCAATCTGGTTAATAAAACTGGTTCTGTAGGCGTTATAACCGATCTGATCAAATATATTGTTGAATAACAGTCTGATGCCATAGTTGTCCACATAGTAGCCTACATAGCCATTGACTACTGTGTAGGCTTCAACCTCGAAGGGTTTCTGATTAGGGACAATCCCTTCATGGGTGACAGTCGTTGCCCAGTCGTTGATCGGACGGTCGCTGATATAATAGGCTCCGGCTCCTATATTCAGTCCTTGCAAAGCACCCTGGTTAACAATATAATTAACCCAGCCGTTGGCTGTATGGCGAGGGGTATTCAAAGGGGCAGAGCCTTCAAAATAGGAGGTATGCTCTTTGTATTGCGCATCGATGTGCGCATAGCCCGCCACCACTTCCAGGTTGGGCAGGATTCGTCCGATCAGTTCTACTTCCACACCTTTCCGTTCGTCATTGCCCCCCTTTTGATAGTAGCCAGTATCATTCCAGTTGGCATCATACACAGGAAGCGGCATATTCGTATTGTTAATTTTAAACAAGGTCAGATTGAAACGGAGTCGATCGTTGTACCAATCCGATTTAATCCCCGCTTCCAGCTGATCAATACGCTGGTTGCCCAGTTCATTCCCATTTACATCAACATTGGCAGCTCCTCTTAAACTGGTGCTGGAAGTGTAAGAAGCAAATAGGTTCAATCCATCTCTGGGCGTCAGCATCACACCCAACTGGGGGTTCATGGCATGGCCTCTGGAGACTTCAGTGTCTGTGGCAGAGCCTGTACTTTCCTGTGAACTGTATCGGATACCCAGAAATACCTGTGCCCAGTCTGTCAGGGAGATAACATCCTGTGCCATCAGACCATATTCAGTGCTTCTGGAAGTGACGGGATCTCTTCCCAGCAGATGAATCGCAGCGGTTTCTGTCCGTCCGGGTTCTACTATGTTGCCGGCTTCATCTCTGACGGGCGGTATGTAGACGAATCCCTCTGCCGGTAAAGTGTTGCTGATGGGTTGAAATACATCAATAATATCCACATAATGCAAATCTGCCTGCTCGCTGCCACCGGTTTCAAGATAATTGGTTCTGAAGTCGACCCCTATCTGGAGTAAGTGGCCCACCGTTCCTGTGTTAACTGACTGACCGATCAGATCGAGCTGTAGCACTGAATTATTGTCCACACGGGTAGAAGCGCCTATGGTTCGGTAGCGTTGGTTAAATGCTTCTAACCTGGGCAGTCCACCACCTCCTGAAGAAACGCTGGAGGTAATGGAGTTGATATCCAGTCTGGAATAGATATAAGCGGCTCTCAGATTCCACAGCTCATTCAATTTTCTGGTAAAACGGGCGGCATAGGTAGTATTTCGAGTAATAGCACGGTTGGAAGAAAATCCTAAAAACCGCTCAGAAGGCAGATCATAAATGGCGTTTTCATCGTTGGTACCCAGGTTGATGGTTCCGGGATCCGGGGTGCGGCTATCGTCCAGAAAATCCATTTCCAGGGTAAGGGTAGTTTTATCATCCGGACGCCATTCCAGGGAAGGGTTCACGTAGAATTTCTCCAGGGAGACGCCTGTCCGGTAACTATCGGCACGCTCATAGGCACCGTTGATACGAAAGGCCAGGGTCTGCGCTTCGTTGATAACACCCTGTACATCGAAGGTAGGACGCACCTGCCCCCAACTCCCGATTCGTAAAGAAGCAGCGCCTGTGTTTTCAAATTTTGGGGTCTTGGTCACAATGTTGATGACCCCGCCAGGACTACCTATGTCAGTGGCAAGGCCCTGGGTAATGGCGGCAGCCCCTTTCAGCACCTGAATGCTTTCTACCCCCTGCATATCTGCCAGAATGCCTATGCCCCGAAAATCAGAGTTCACCCGTACCCCATTCTTCAGCAGGGGGATACCGCGGTAACCTCTGGCCGACATGCTTTCCCGCTGGTTGCCATAGGTGGCAAAAGTATAGATGCCCGGTACATTTCTGGCGGCTTCTGAAATCGTCAGATTGCCCTGCAATTCTATCAGCCGGTCTGAAATGACCGAAATACTCTGTATCTGATCGCTGGGCTTCAGCGGCAAACGGGTAATGGTTGCCAGTTTCTCAGGTTGCTTATCGGGCTGACCAAAGACTTCCACTTCCTGAAGCACCTGATGAGAAGGGTTCAATTGAAAAATCAATTCCATAGTTTGTCCCTCACTGAGGGTAACAGCTTTGGTTTGGGTGTCATAGCCTACCATGGAGACACTCACCTGATAGCTACCGGCTTCTATTCCCCTGATTAAAAAGTTTCCGGAAGTATCGGTGGAGGTGCCCCAGGCAGTACCTTCCAGCAGGATACTGGCTGAAGACAAAGGAGCCTTTTCTTCTCCCTTGACTCTTCCTGTCAGCATTGATGTCCCATCCTGAGCCCATAGAAGCTGTTGTAACAAAAAAATCAAACTGGATAGTGTAAAAATTTTTCTCATGTTTATCGTGAGTTTATTTAGATTAATTATAAATAGGTAGTAAATTGTTGCAAAAATGGTGTCTGGCTATAAAACATGCTAACGCAATCGGGATTTCAGCTAACGCAAAACGAAAAATTACATGGGAACTTTACAGGAAATCACATTCCACGAATGGACTTTTGAGCATGAGTTTCCAGCGAGTTTTTCTATACAGGCTCCTGCGGTTAAAAAAAAATACTTGGTGGCATCGCCTCACAGTGGCAAGTGCCACTCCATACAGTTTGCTTTTGATGAGATTTTGATTTCCTGCGCAAAGATTGAGATTCATGAGCCAGTCCGTTTGCAGCGAGAGATAGAAGGAGAGGGGATAGAAATGTTGTTTGTCCTGAAAGGAAAGAGCATTGTAACACGCAACAATATAGAGCAACATACTTTCAGTGAAAAACAGCATAACCTGTATTATGGCTGTGATGATGCTATAGAGTTACAAGCGACTGACGGCAAGTTAGAACTGGTAGCTATTCATTTGTCAAAAGCGTACTATCTGCGGCTCCTTCATCAGAGCAACATGCTTCAACAGCAGTTTATCCATAAGATTACACATAATGATTATGGATTTATGCGTGCTCAGAACTTCGCCATTACCCCTGCCATGCATTTAGTCATAGAAGAAATAAAACACTGCCAGAAGAAAGCTATGGTGAAGAGAATTTTTCTGGAGGCTAAAGTTTTAGAATTACTCATGCTTCAAACAGAACAGATAGAACAGGAAGAAAGGCAGAAGGGAGAGGACACGCTAAAAGCCAACGACCTGCTGTTGCTCACAGAAGCCAAAAGAATATTAGAAGAGAATATGATAAAGCCTCCCACCATTCATAAATTGTCTAAACTGGTGGGGATGAATGAATCTCACCTGAAGAGACGATTCAAAGCAACCTTTGGCACTACCATTTTCGGATATGTTCACCAGTTGAAGATGCAACAGGCCCGACACCTATTGACAGAAAAAAACAAAAGTGTTAGCGAAACCGCCTATGAGGTGGGTTACCAAAATCCCCAGCATTTTACAGCAGCTTTCAAGAAATATTATCATATCCTGCCCAGTGAGTTGAAAAAATAATAGCCCAAGAAGGCTGACAAGCATCCATCTATTGTTAGTTTTTGAAGCAGCTATAGCCAACACACAATTCATCGATAGATCAATATAGACAAAGGTAACATTAGCTACTGGCTTGTGAAAAGCATTGGGAAAATGCAAACCATTGACACCCTACTTTATAGTAAGCGTGTCAATGGTTTTAAAGTGAGACAGTATCAATTTGGTAAAATCAAGGTGCCAGACCATATATGGTCCGTCCGATCTGTTCCCACATAACTATCTGTTAGTAATTTCCCTGTGGCACCTTCAAAGCGCCCACTTCCTCCATTGATGTAAATGATGTCCTGAAACTCAAATATATATCCGGGTTTTTCTGTTGGTTTGACAAGTCCTTCCGGAATGGATATAAAAATCCGGTCTCCATTGTCCGCTTCCATATATCCTTCCCCATCTGTGTATTTACCAAAGCCACCTGTGAAATTTGGTGCGCCATTCTCATTTAAAACAACGTGAACGCAAAAGGTAATATCGGTAGTGAAACTACCTATTTCAGTGGCAGTCCCGTTTCCTACCTGATGGTCTTTTCCCCAGAAATCGGTTTCACTGGCTGGAGGTTGACAGGTTTCCGTAAATCTGTTTTCTCCGGGTTCAGTAAAGAATTCGGCTTCAAAAGGAATTTCAACCGCGCTTGGACTTTCCTCATCATCGCATGCAAAAGAAAGTAAAACGATTGCCATCATAACCATCATACTGAATGTTAAATTTTTCATGATCGTATTAATTTATCGGGTTCCTACAACCCCTGTTGCACATGGATTACAAGTATGCCGTGGCCACTGACAATGTGAAAAGCTTTGTACAAAGGTGGAATAAACAGGCAGGGAAAGCTTAGTAGGTATGTTGCAAAAAAGTATACTTTTTTGCGTACCTATGTTGCAGCAACCTACTTTTTCGTAGCAGCGTAGGCTTCAACAGCGATGAGCATGCTTTTTATCAGTTAAGTCTGGTTAAAGGGCGTACAGGGGATGTTCCGGGAGTGTCAACCCCATACGCTTCAGCAAACCCTGAAAGCGGGGGTCATCTCGCAGGCTATCAAAGATCGGATCTACCCCGATATAGGGCATATTGGAGTCGTGAGCCTCATAAGCTTTCTCCAGCCAGGTGATGGCTTCCTCCTTTTTTCCGGCTCGAGTAAAGAGGGTTCCTATTTGCCAGGGCGTCACATAGGCAGTATCGGACCGGTCAATTAACAACCGGGCTAAGGCTTCCAAAGCGTTCGGATAGCCTCCCTGCCGGGCACCCCGCTCCAACGCCTCCACGGCCAGGAAGTCTTGTTTGGCGACGTACGAGGTTTTCCAGATCTCTAAGGCTTCTTCATACATGCCCTTCATGTGGTAGGTGGTCCGGAGCGTAGACAGGGCCACAGCGTGGTTAGCATCCGTTTTTAATGCGTTGCCAAATAAATCAATGGCTTTATCAAACTGTCGGCTGAAATTCAGATTCATCCCGTACAGGGCCTGGTATAAGGGATTGAAGGGGTCTAACGCTAGTGCCAACTCTATCTGCTCCATGGATTCTTCCGGCTGGTGCCGGATATTCAAAACGTGAGATAGGTAGGCGCGGGCGGCAGAATTGTTCGGGTTCAGCGCAATGGCTTTCCGTAGTTCTTTTTCTGCTGTGGCATAGTTCCACTCGACCCAGCAACCGGACAGCCCCAAGGTATAGTGCACTTCAGAAAGCGTGCTGTCCAATGCCAGTGCTTTCATAGCCGCTGTTCTTAGGGGGGTAACCCCTGCCAGGTGGGAAGCGAAGCCCTGCTGCAAACGACCTATCCAGACCAAGGCAATACCTGCATGGGCCAGCGCATAACTCGGATCTAGTTGCCGGGCCAGCTCAAAGTACCCCATAGCGGTGTTGAGATCGTTTTTTGTGAGTTTGTCCCAGTAAAATACGCCCTTGAGGTAGGCCTTGTACGCCTCCGGATTCACCTGGTGGGTGGCGGCCAGCAGGGTTTCTTCCTGGGGTGTCAGGCTCACATGAATTTCCCGGGCAATAGTCTGCACTACATCACTTTGTAAGACGAGGATATTGCGCAGGTCCTGCTGGTACTCCTGCGCCCATAGGTGTCTCTCTTCAGGAAATGCCTCGATCAACTGTAATTGAATACGTACATGATCACCAGAGCCTGCGACAGAGCCTTCCAGGATGACCTCTACCCCCAATTCACGGGCAATCTCCTGTAAGGAGGGCAGATCATGGGATTGGTATCGCAGGGTAGACGTGCGAGATATGACCCTCAGGGCTGAAACCTGACCCAAGGCACCAATGAGGGCATCATGAAAGCCATTGACAAAATAATCCTGTTCGGGGTCGCCCGTATAATTGTGAAGGGGAAGTACAGCGATGGATCTGAGGGCAGGCTGGCGGGGGTAAAAATAATATCCTGCTAAAAAAATACCGAAGGAAAATACCATCAGCACTAACACCTTGTTTAAGGTTTTCCGGGAACGAAGAGGGGTGGGTAAGGTCGTCGTTTGGGTTTCCTCCTGCCAATTGGGTACACCCGCTGCGGTTGTTTTATTTTCCTCAACAGGAACGGTCTCGGTCTCTGACCCATCTTCCATTCTCTTTTTGACATCGCCGGGTGAATATCCATAGTGTCTACGAAAACACCGGTGAAAATAGGTAGGGCTGCCAAAACCTACCCGGTAGGCAATTTCTGAAGCGGTAGCGACATCCTGTCTGAGCAGTTTCATAGCCTCTTCCAGCCTGATTGCCCGGATGAACTGACTGATGGACTGCCCCTTAAGCAGTTTCAGCTTGCGGTGCAAATGGGAGCGGCTGATGCACACCTGTTCGCATAAAGCTTCCACTCCAAACTGTTCGTTGTCCAGGTTATCCAGCACGGTCTGGTTAAGTTGTTGAAGTAAGGCTTCATCCTGGCTAAGTGCATTCGCATGTTTCATGGCGGAAGGGTCCTGGATTCGTAGCGTTTCGCCGGGTAGTATACAATATACAAACAATCCGCCAGGGATTCAACTGATTTTCCAGGGCTGATCCGGCAGGGTAGAGATCCTTTTCATGCCAGTATTTGCCTGTAGGTTGACGGTTTGCTTAGGTAGCAGTACCTGCGCAAAATAGGTAACTGGTAGTGGGATGATATGGGTACTCCTGTGAAAAGCCGTAGGTGCTGAGAAACAATCCTCCCTGGCAAGAATGCACTCGGATATAATTTTTTGTTTGAGTGTTTCAGTCTGATTGGTACATAAGTAATGACAGCCCATATACATGGTAAACTCATCTTTTCATTCCAAAGTCTTCCTGATCACCTCCGTTCTGTTACGCTTCATGTAAAGCTTTTGAAGGCTGTCTATTGCCAGATGATGACTGATTTCATTAGTATTAAATTAATTTACTACTTCGATGAGTTAGATTTCTAACAAGAATAGGGAAAATAAGCTTTATTTATAGGCATAAAATTCTAATATTAATCGCTACACCCTTTGTATTAACAAAGTACCATTGTGAAATGACCCTATTGTCCCATAATAGTAATGTGCCAGTCAAAGGTCTGGACTTTACACTCAAAACAAACTATAACCTAAGACAGGAGCAGAACAAATAAATTCATGTGGTCAATTCTGCCCCCGGTCTTATTTAATAAACAGTAAACAAACAATGAATCATTATGAAACTGAGAAACGCACAAACAACCATTATCATTGTAGCCCTGGCTTTTGTTTTTGTCCAGTGTGGTGGTAAAACGGAAAATACAGTAACGCAGGAAGAGGAAACTGTAGCAACCCGGAATCAGGAAACTTTAGTAGCTGAGCAAACCTCTATCGATGAAGTAACGCTGGAATTGAACGCTGGTGATATGTTACAGTTTGACAAAACAGAATTAAGAGTAAAAGAGGGACAGGAAGTGACCCTTACCCTCAACCACACCGGTCAGATGCCCAAGGAGGGGATGGGGCATAACTTTGTGCTGTTGAAACCGGGTACTGATATTGCTGCTTTTGCCAGTGAAGCGTTAAACGCCCGGGAAAACGAATATATTCCCGAAGGAGAAGAAGCTGTTATTGTCCATACCAAGTTAATCGGAGGGGGGGAGTCTGACACTATTACCTTTACCGCCCCGCCAAAAGGAACCTATGATTTCATCTGTAGTTTTCCAGGCCATTACGCCCTCATGAAGGGAAAGTTTATTGTGGAATAGCAGAAGCTGTAAGCCCTGGCAACGGAAGGCAGTGATCAGTGGTAACCTGTTGTTGTTCAGGGCTTCTTCCTTTCTATTGTCGATATACAAAACTGGGCTACCGGTACAAAGATCAATGCCAAGGGATAGATCATTAAAAAGTTGATTCCTGTGTTCTCAAAGTAGTTTTCCAGCGTTAAATCATGGGAAATAAAATATAATCGGATCAAAGTACTGATAGCCACTAAAGGGACGGCTACCAGCAATACAAACAATAATCGCTGTTTGGTAGGGAGAAAGAACATTACATATTTTTTCATCATACTGCTGCGTTGAACCGTGGTTTCCTTTCAACAAACTGATGCCTTGGCATTTGAGTGCCAACAGGATGAACAATATGTGTTGTTCTATAGGCTTGTTGGGCTTTGGTGAAGACATAACAGGCATTGTTCGGTAAAACAGGCTGGTATCCTTTGTCATGGTCCTCCCGTAGCGTTAGCGCTTTACACACCTGGGTGGCATTGCTCACCGGATAAAGATTTTTTATACCATGGTTACGCGAATAAATATCAAGGGTGAAGCCTGCAAAAGCACCGGAACCTTTTCTGCCGTATTTACTAAGGTTAGTGCTGGATCGAATAATCAGGGTTTCAGATTGAATCAGAAACTGTTGTTTGTCCTCAGGAGTCAGCCATTCATTCGGGTTCTCCAGGAGTTTTGATGCATTGTTTTTCATAGCAATAAAGGGTTAAACGATGATTGTACGTTTTCGTTGAAATAAAAAATGTGATGTTGATTAATGTCTTTAAAAGTAGATAAGCTGCATTTTTTTAGAATAGCAGGAAGAAAGACCCTGTTTATGATTCGGAACTCCTTGGTAAAATGCATTGGCGATGTGGTTGCCCTTACTGGAGTGCCTTTACGCTACTGGGAGGATACAGACATCATCGCCTCGATAGCGGAAGGGAAAACCCGTCGGTTTGATTGTGTCAATATAAAAAAGGTATTATTGAGCAAGGAACTTTTGAAAGAGGGTTATACGCCGGAAAAGCAGCATGGACAAGATCAGTAAGACTTTGAAAAAGAAGAGTCAAGGAAATGAGGTAGGTTCTTCTGTTCGCTTTTAAAGAGATAGCATTATTTTTTTCGAGTTATGAGCAATGCAAAAGCCTATCCTGAACCAACTGTTGGGGCTATCATCTTTAATCCCAACCAGGAAATACTGTTATGCAAATCTGAGAAATGGAATAACCAGTATGTCATTCCTGGAGGACATATCGAACGAGGGGAAAGGATGGAAGATGCTTTGCGCAGAGAAGTCAGAGAGGAAACCGGATTAGAGATATATGATATCGTGCTGATTAGCTTGCAGGAAAGTATTTACAGTGCTTCCTTTCATGAAGAAAAACACTTTATCTTTATTGACTTTCTTTGCAAAACAAACTCTTGTGAAGTAATACTCAACGATGAAGCCGACAGCTACCGCTGGACGAAGCTGCACGAAATTCTCCAATTAGACCTGGGAGGGTATACCCGGCAGTTTTTTGAGCAGTTCCTGAACCATCAGTCCGACCACCTGACAAAAATATTTTATCAATATGTTCGCCACTGACGGCCTGAAATTTTCTTCAGTATCACAAAATAATTGACCAAGGCAATAATTTTATTCACCTTAGTTCCATCAACGCTTGGTGTCATGACAGTCTATGTGCTTCCCGAAAATTTCAGTAAGACTTACGCAGGGGTATTTATATATCCTTATCAGGCGGTACAGGCGTCCAAAAACAACAAAGTGGTCCTACAGGAAAACCTCATCAGTTTTCTGATCCACGGAGAAAAGAGAATCTACTATCAGGAGAAGGATGTCTGTGTCCGACCTGGGCAGTTGGTGATGGTGCAGAAAGGCCATTGCCTGATGAGTGAAAATATCATGGACAGGGCGTATGGCTATCGCAGTATACTGATGTTTTTTAGTGATCAGCAACTGGCTGACTTCAAAGCAAAGTATGATCGCTATATCCCCCGCCTGTTGCCGGAAGATCAGCGCAAAGAGATTCCGCTGGTCATTGACTGCGACGAGTTTATTCATCATTTTTTGGTCTCACTGCAGCAAATACACGCGTTCAGCCAGGGAGGCGTTTCTGAAAAAATAAGGCAGTTGAAATGGGAGGAAATACTGTTGTATCTGCTCGACAAACATCCGGTCTCGCTTACCTCATTGTTGTTTCAGAGCGATAAAATACACCGTGAGGCAGCGTTCAGAAAAATCATTGAGCATCAGGGTGACACCCCATTAACCATTGAGGAACTTGCTTTCTTATCTCATATGAGCGTATCCACTTTTAAAAGAAAATTTAGGGCTGTCTACCAGGCCACGCCAGGACAGTGGTATTTCAGGAAAAAGATGGAAAGGGCGGCGAGGTTGTTGCAAAACAAAGAAAACCCCAGCGAGATTTATCATCAGTTGGGCTTTGAAAGCTTGTCGAGTTTTGTGCAGAGCTTTAAAAAATTTTATGGCATAACCCCCAAGGCATTCCAGAAGGAAAATATGACTGTTTTGAAATAGTTTCTGAACTAAAATCAACACCTGAATGCGTGGGTATTGAGGAACTTTGTCATCAGAACCTGTGGGCATCACAAAAACCCTTATGAGGGTAAGCATGGCCTGCCTCTGTTCTACAAACAATGGAAGAAGCTCATTCATCAGCCATCACATGAAAGACTATTTACTCGACTGGTTTACCCATCAATACGCGGCTAACAAAACCTTGATACAGGTGATCGATACCAGGGCCTCCTTGCCGGAAAAAGCCGCATCGATCTTCAGCCATATGCTCAATGCCCATCAGATCTGGTTACACCGTATCCATCCGGCAGGTATTTCTCTTCCCTTACCCTGGCAGCCCTTGGAAAGAGAACAGTATGCACCCATCAATGAGCAGAACTTTCACCTGACCAAAGTATATCTGCAGTCGGAAAAGTTTGGTATGCACTTTAACAAACCTGTTCGCTACCAGAATACACAAGGGGAGACCTTTGAAAACACCATCATGGAAATCTATTTCCATATGCTGGCCCACGCCGCTTATCACCGGGGGCAGATCGCGCTGTTGCTGCGACAGGCAGGCGAGGAACCACCCATTTCCGATTATATCTTCTATAAACGTGAGCCTGTCAGGATGATGAACCCCTGAGATTTACAATCTTTTATACCACAGCATCACCTTGCTGAAGCCCTTCCGTACTGACGATACCAACTGCCTGAGCGTGCAGGGCTAGCAGGCACAGGAAAAGGCAAGGCCCTGTTTGGCTTCTTTGCCTTCCGTGGCATAGCCATCCAGCTTCCACCATACCAGGCCTCCCACCAATTCTCTGACGGTAAAACCCAGTCGGGCCATTTGAAGGGCTCCTTTGGTAGAGGCATTGCATCCTATGCCGTCGCAATAACAAACATAGGTTTTGGACGGATCCAGATGTTGGGTCGTTGCTTCGTTCATCTCCCGGTGTGGCAAGTGCATAGCGCCGGGGATATGTTCTTTCTCGAAACCATGGGCCTGACGGGTGTCGATCACGATGATATTTTCTTGATGGCCTAATGCCTGGAAAAGATCCGATGGATCCATTTCATATGACAGCTTATTTTGGTAGTATTGGATTTGTGCTAGATTCATTTTTCTTGATTTTGATCTCACAAAAATGCAAAATCGCATAGGCATAGCATCCGTTTATCATTGAAAATCTGTCAGGCCAGGCTGAAAATATTTCAGCCCGTCGTATTGATATTCTTCTAATTTTGAGGCATGGAGATCAAGTACTTAAAACTTATCAAAACCATCGCAGAGGAGGGAAATATCTCTAATTCTGCTGAAAGATTATTTCTCACGCAATCGGCCCTGAGTCATCAGCTGAGAGAAATAGAAGAAAGACTGGGCCTGAAAGTTTTTCTGAGGAGCAGAAACAAATGGAACCTGACCGAAGAGGGGAAAGCGCTTTATGAACTATCCGTCAGAATACTGGAGGAGATAGACAAAAGCCTCAGCAAAATTCAGGACATTCAGAATGGCTCCAGCGGAAAAATCAGCATCAGCACCGAATGTTATTCTTTCTACCATGGCTTACCGGCGTTTATTCAGAAAATGGGCCTGTTGTACCCGGATATTCAAATCAAGCTGGCAGTAGAAGCCACCCACCATCCTGTTTCCAAATTGCTTTCCAATGAACTGGACCTGGCCATCGTCACGACAAAACCGGTTCATGCCTCTTTGAAGGCGATCCCGTTTTTTCAGGATGAAATCTTTGCGGTTCTTCACCAGGAGCATCCCTTACAAAACAAAGCGGTGTTGGAAGCCGAAGATTTCAGCGATGTGCCCCTGATCATCCATTCTTTTCCGCTGGAAACTGTTTCTGTCTACGAACATTTCCTGAAAGCGCATCAAATCGAGCCGCTGAAAGTGACAGCCATCCCCCTTACAGAGGTGGCACTGGAGATGGTGGCTGCCAACATGGGGATCATGTGTATTCCAAAATGGGCTTTAGCCTCTTTTACCCTACCAGACTCCCTGGTTTTTAAGAGACTGGGCAGCCAGGGTTTACAAAGAAAGCACTACCTGGTGTTGAGGCAGGAAGACCAGCATAAACAATATTTTCATGATTTTATACAGAATCTGCAGGAAACCTTTATGACACTATCCACATAAATATATCTCCCATTTAATAAGATCGCTGTATGATAAAAGCCGAATCTATTCTTTTCATTCCTATTTTTATATAGAAATCAATGGCATGGGGAGATGAATGAAGGATGAGCTTACATTGATCTCCTACTTTTTCTTTGGTTAATTCAACCAATCTTTTTCCAATTCCTTTCCCCTTGTAGTCATTCCTGACTGCCAAATCTGAAAGATAACAGCAATAACAAAAATCCGTTAAGGATCTGACGATCCCAACAAGCTTTTCCTGATCCCAGGCGGTAATAACCAGATTGGCATTCTCAAACATTTTCTTAATCCGGGCCACATCGCTACGATCCTCAATGGGAAAATAATCTGAGTCATTAAAAAAGCTGATGATTGTTTCAGGATCCGGAATTTCCTCTTTATAAATAATTCCCATAGGTATTCTTCAGAAAAGCTGCCTGAAATGCATCAAGCACAATTGGTATTCTTGGTGTGTTTTCAATAGCTACTACTCAATATCTGTGAACATGCTGCTCTCAATGTATAAGTAGTAGTACGTCTGTTGACTATGATAGTTTGACAAAGTGGTTTCCTCGACTTATTCATTTTTTATTATGCCCAGACACCAGGAAAAACCTGTGCACCAACCTAACTTTCACTATCATAGTATTGCAGCATAATCATCAGCTACTGACTGCCCTAAATGCATCACCCAAGTGGAGCATGTCAAAAGTCATTGAACCCCGTGGTTGTAGTTTCAACCTTTGTACAAAAGTAAGGTTGAACACTTACCCTTTTGCACTATTTTCCAGTATCTCGTCAATGTGGTGTTGTTGCAAAGGTTTGGAAAAGAAACCTTTGACCACCTTAAATTTTTCCGCTTTCTGTTGATCTCTGGGGTTGATAGAGGAAGTCAGAATATAAATAGGAATGTTTACTTTCTGTTGTTGGCTGTATTGCGTAAGCCATTCCTCAGCGGGTAAGGTGGGCATAAACCAATCCAGCAGAATCACATCGGGCTGAATGGTCTCCTCTAAAATTTGCTTTAGTGCCAAATTTGGGTTCTGACATACGATAATATTAAAAGTACTGCTTCTTCTTTCCAGTAGTTTCTGGCCAATGATCAGATCAATTTCATTATCATCAATGATATATATGGTCATAGTATTTGGGGGATAGTGCTGTACAATATAAGTAAAATAATTCTATCATCGCTGACATTTCTTCGTGCGTTATACCAGCTTTTTCGTTAGGTCCATGCAAAGTGAATGGACAAATATTCACTTGTTTTGCAGGAAAGGCAATACCTCCTTTGAGGTAAATTCTCCAAAAAAAAATGGAACATCTTGCTGAAAAAATTTTCCTCAAGAAAATGTATTTTATTGTAAAACACAAGGATTTATGGGCTGACTTAAGGTTGCTTTAAAAAAACTAAACACAAAAGAAACACGTAGCTTAATAAGTTGTTTCTATTAACTGTTACTTGTAGAATTTGGCATATGATCAGTCAGGCAACTTACCAGGCAGCCCACGCTGTGGCATCCACCGTAGAAAATCACTTTGCTCAAAAAATCGAAGCTGCCCAGCAACGGGGGGAACAGGATCTGGCAACCGCTCCCCCTGCCAGGGTCATTGAAGCGATGATTGATGTCGCTTTCTGGGCGAGCCTCCGGCGTGAGGAAGGGCGGCCACCTAAAATTTCACTGGCTTTTCTACCGCCTGGTCAGGCTGCACAGTCATTTTTATTAGAACATCGCCTTGCCTTGACTGCCAGCACGTTGACCAAACTGGCACCGGGGGTGGAACGGGCCGGCATTCACCTGGGAGTCTGGTATGAGGAAGATGAACTCTATGTGTGGGGCACCACCCTGACAGTTCCCAATTATTGTTTCGTGCTGGATGTGTCAGAACCTGGTCTGCTGGTTATCAAATATAGACGCCGGCATGGCTTTGGGAAATTTGTGAATGTAGCCGTACTGATCGGTGACCAGATCAAGATAGTGGATGAACAGAGGGCTAATTTTCCCGAACGTCCTTCGCTGTTAACCTCCCTGCTTAGCTTTAACGGCACCACTTCCGGCCAGGAACAATCACTGTCCGATGAAGTGAATGTGCTCATTCAGCTGGCCGTGTCTATGCGCAGCCACCAGCATGGGGGCACTTTGCTGATCGTACCCGCAGAATCTCAGACCTGGCCCGAGTCTATCCTACGCCCCATGAAGTATGCGATCAAACCTGCCTTTGCCGGACTGGCAGAGCTGATGCGGCAGCAGCAGGAGGAGCGTAGCCAGAGTGAGTGGCAAAGTGCTTTACGCAATAAGGTAGAAAGCATGGCAGGCCTCACCGCTATTGATGGCGCTACGGTCATCAACGACCAGTATGAACTGCTGGCTTTTGGAGCCAAGATAAGGTCGCGACAGGGAAGGACGCCCATAGAGCGTATCCTGATGACCGAGCCTATCACCAACAGTCAGGGCATCGTTGCGAATCCTTCTCAGATTGGGGGTACCCGTCACCTGTCGGCAGCGCAGTTTACCTTTGATCAGCCTGAATCCCTGGCTTTGGTAGCCTCTCAGGATGGCCGTTTTACGGTTTTTAGCTGGTCGGTTCGTCATGAAATGGTGCAGGCTCACCGGATCGATAGCCTGTTGTTATAAGTAATAAGAATGATAATACCCTAATCGGATATAGTAGCAGGTTATCCATCTTTTAGGAATATGGATTACGATTGCCTTGTCGCCGCTTTTAGTTGTATTGATGGTAACTCTTTCCTAACTTTCCCTCAAAGTATCTATCAGTATCAGGCCGAAATATTGTTTGTCATTTACAAATGGTATACACATTTGTAGCTTCTTACCTCTAAGATTTATGGCACATCAAGGCATGACATCATCAAATGTTATTCGTGCTTTATTTTCACTCATGATGATGCTGTTCGCTGTGGGTTTATCCATGGTGAGCTATCCGCTCACCGCGCAGTCTTGGGAGCCTTTGGCTTCGGGGTCGGTTGTAGATCCCTCCATCAATCTGAATGATGTTTTTTTCACCGATAGAGAAACAGGATGGATCGTTGGAGATCAAGGCACCATATTAAAAACGGTTGATGGAGGAGGGAATTGGAGCCAGCAGGCTTCCCCTACTGATCAATGGTTCAATGCCGTCTATTTTGTAGATAGTCTTACAGGTTGGATCACGGGGTATGGTACCCTACTCGGCACAAAAAACGGTGGCGAAACCTGGCACTCACTGATCTCTTCCTCCGATATGATGTATCTTTCCGTCCATTTTGCAGACAGCCTCACCGGCTGGATCACTACGGGAGAACCCTACGATCATAGTTCAGTGCTGAAAACTATCGATGGCGGTAAAACCTGGAATAGCACTTTATTTTTTAGAGGAACCTATGTTGCTTTGTCTTTTATCAATGCGCAAACTGGTTGGACATTAAGTACTCGATACCAGGAAGTACTGCAAACCATAGACGGTGGAGAAACCTGGACATCGCTTGCTCAATTAGGGGGCGTTCTGTTATCAGATATCTATTTTGCAGATAGTCTGACTGGCTGGCTGGTGGGAGGATTTTATGAAGGTGTTATTTTAAAAACGACTAACGGAGGCCTGGATTGGACAGAGCAGGCTTTAGGAGTAGAACAACCCCTGGAAAAAGTGCATTTTGTGGATGATCAGACTGGCTGGGCCGCAGGTGTAGGCGGTTTGGTGTTGCATACGTCAGATGGTGGACAGACCTGGATCGAGCAAACTTCCAACACCAGCCATGATCTGAATAGTATTTACCTTTCGGATGCGGAGCAAGGTTGTGCCGTCGGTGATCAAGGGACAATACTGCAATACAATCCCCAACAGGTGACAGGCGAAGAAAATGAAGTACGATCTGACCAGACGCTTTCTCTGTTTCCAAATCCTGTGGGTAGGGATTTGTATCTGTCTTGGCCTACCTTGTCTGATGAAGCAGGAGAAATTACGCTTTATACTGTCACAGGACAGCCCTTGATCCAGACCTTATTTTTAACAGGACAAAAACCTCCTTTACAACTCAATGTGGCCAACTTGTCAGGCGGACTGTATCTGCTAAAAGTCAAAACACGCACCAAAAATATGACCCGTCTGTTGATTAAAGAGTAATACGTTGATTAGCAAGACACAACAGATTATACAAATTCAACCCGCTTTGTTTATTTTTTCAGGTAAAGCTTAAAGGTGGACCCTTTACCCACTTCGCTTTCTATTTCAATACTGCCTCCGTTATTGTCTACTATTCTTTTCACAATGGCCATGCCCACGCCGGAACCTTCTACGTGGCTGTGCAGGCGTTTAAACATAGAAAAGACTTTGGGTTGGTCTTCTTCCTTGATGCCCAGCCCGTTGTCCTGAATGGATAGCAGAATGAACTCCTTTTTATCTTCTGTTTTTACATGGATTACAGGATCCCGGTCTGGCGACTTGTATTTGATGGCATTGGAAAGAATATTATAAAAGATACTTCGCAGGTTTTTTCTGGAGAACGAAATCTGAGGGGCCTGGGTATAATCCTCCAGGATGGTAGCCTGATTGTTCTCGATCAGCGCTTTGATGTGTAGTTTGACATCCTCTGCAATTTCCTCGAATAAGATAATTTCTTTAGTGGATTCTGTCTCTGACTGAAGTTTGGCAATTTCTGAGAGATCCTGAATGGTGATTTTAAACCGGGCAATAGACTCATTGATCATGGTAATAATCTTTTGTGTCTTTTGATGCGCCATGGCAGTGTCTGCAGAAAGCATATTGACCAGCCCTTCTATATTGCTGATGGGGGCTTTCAGATCATGCGAAGCGGTGTAAATAAAATTATCCAGGTCGGCATTGATTTTTTGCAGCTGGGCATTTTTATCCTTCAGGGTCTTTTCGTACTGCTTTTGTTCAGTGATGTCTAATACCGTTCCTATGAATCTCTCTGGCTCACCTGTATGTTTGAAAAAAGTTTTGCCAGCAGCCCTGATCCACCTTTCTTTTCTGTCGAGTATGCCTATGGTCCGGTATTCAATATTGTATTCGCCAGATCCGGAAGGTTCCAGTGCGCGTTGCACGGTTTTATCGGTTCTTTCCCTGTCATCCGGATGGAGTCCCTGCAGAAACACCGCATAATCTATTTGGGCTTCGGGGGGTAATCCGAAACACTCCTTGCATCGGTTGTCCCAGATGAGTTCTCCGGTTTGTGGATTAAAATCCCAGGTGCCAACCTCAGCGGCGTTAATCGCCATCCGGTGACGCTCTTCGCTCTTTTCAAGGGCATCTTCAATTATTTTTCTGTCGGTAATATCCAGCAGGGTCCCATGGAAACTGACAGGTTTCCCACTTTGATCATATTCCACTCTTCCCCTGGCCAGCATCCATCGATATTGGTTACTGTAGTTAAAGGTGCGGTATTCGGCTTCAAAGGGATTCCTGCTGTTGATGGCGGCTGTAATGGCCTCTCTGACATACGGCAGGTCTTCCGGGTGAATTTTTTTTAAGAAATCTTCCAGGGGTAATCCTTTTTGGGTTACCAGGTCAGCATCAATGCCAAAAGTTTTGGCCAGGTTTTCATCGCCGACCACCACATTGCGGGTCATATCCCATAAAAAGATACTGATAGACCCGGCCGATAAAGCAATTTTCAATCTTCTCTGGGCTTCATACAAAGCTTCTTCTGTAAGCTTTTGCTCATGTACATTGATGACTGCCCCTACATAACCCTGAAAATTGCCCTCCTCGTCGAACTTGGGCAGTCCTGAATCGATATACCAGCGATACTGACCATCTTTCCTTCTCAGGCGATAAAAGAGACTGAAAGCCTTGTGCTGCCTGTTGGCATCCATAAAGATGGCTGCTGACGAATCTGAATCATCCGGATGCACCGCCTCCAGCCACCCGTATCCTAATCCTGTTTCTTCCGTTTGTCCGGTGTACTCATACCACTGTTTGTTAAGGTACGTACAATAGGCATCCGGTCGGGTCACCCAAATCATCACAGGCACATTGTCGGCCATCATGCGGAAATATTCTTCACTCTCCTTGATCTGCCTGCGTAGTTGTACCTGTTCCGTCACTTCGAAAGCATGGATCAGAATGGCATTGATATGTCCGTCATCTTCTTTGACAGGCTGTGCCACAAAACTGAAGAATCCTTCTTCCGGTGTGTCTGTGCCTGATCTTAGAAAGGTCACAGGAAATTCGTTGGCCACAAAGGCTTCTCCCGACTGATAGACCTGATCAAAAATCTCATACACGCCCTGTCCTTCCACTTCCGGAAATACCTGCCGGATCGTTCGGCCCAGCAACTCATTTTCATTACGATTGAAAACCTTTTGATACAGCGAGTTCGCCAGCGAATACACATGATCGGGACCCTCTACCAGAGCCATGGCCGCCGGGGCTTGTCTCAGCAATTCAGACAGGCGTTTGCGTTGAAACTGGGCTTCTCTTTCTGCCTGGTGCCTTGTATGGCTTATTTCTATCCGGGCTTCCACCCTTGCCAGCAGCTCCCGGGCAGAAAAAGGTTTAATAAGATAATCGTCGACTCCTTTGTGCAAGCCTTCCACTCTGGCTTCTTCACCGGCCCGGGCAGAGAGCATTACCACAGGAATGTGAGCCGTAGCCGGATTGTTCTTCACAGCCTTCAACAGTCCGAAACCATCCAGCTCCGGCATCATAATGTCTGTCAGAATCAGCTCCGGCTTTTCTGATTTTAACACATCCAGGGCCACTCTCCCGTTTTCAACAGCTTTAACCTGAAACTGCTGGTTCAGAATACTGGTCACATATTCCCGCATGTCTCTGTTATCATCGGCCAGCAACACCAGGGGTTTGTCTGAAAGCGGGGCTTCATCCTTCTGTGCCGGGTCTACAACCGGGTTTTCTGCTTCTGTATTGGGAAGCCAGCGTAAGGCCTCTTCTACAAAAGCATGGGCATGCACTGAGCCTGGCTTTTCCTGGGTATCTGTGCTGATTTTTTCAGCCGGAAGATGGGCGCGGCCTTTCGGAACAGAAACGGTGAAGGTCGTTCCCTTACCAAATTCGCTTTGTACGCTGATATTACCTCCATGCATCTGCACCAGCTCCTGCACCAGGGCAAGCCCGATGCCTGACCCTTCATGGGTTCTGGATCTGGCACCTTCCACCCGGTGAAAGCGCTTAAAAAGAAGGGGCAAATCCTCTTCTTTGATACCCGTTCCGGTATCTCTGACCTCCAGCGTCACATGGTTTTGGGCATCGGCTAAGGCTACCTCAATCTTTCCTTCAAAGGTAAATTTAAATGCATTGGAAATGAGGTTCAGCACAATCTTCTCCCACATATCTTTGTCTACATAGACAGGCTCCGTGAGGTCTTCCGTTTGTATATGGAGCTGTAATCCTGCTTTGTCGGTAGCCGATTGAAAGTTGCTGGCCAGCTCACGGGTATACCGCGCCAGGTCAACAGGTTCGAAGGTTGCATGGCCCCGTCTGGCCTCAATACGGGAGAAATCGAGCAGCGTATTGACCAGTTTTTGCAGCCGCAATCCGTTTCGCTGTATCACTTCCAGTTGCTCCCGGCTGGTAGATAGCTGAGGGCTCTCCGAACTCAGTAGCAAGTCTTCCAGCGGGCTCAGCATCAGGGTCAGGGGTGTTCTGAATTCATGGCTCACATTGCTGAAGAAAATAGTTTTAGCACGGTCTATCTCCGCCAGGGCTTCCGCCCGTTTACGCTCTTCTTCATAAGCCTGCACATCGGCTACATTGGCGGCGATCTGTCCGGCTAACAGATTGATAAAACCCTCATAACCCTCATCAAACAACCTGAATGGATTCAAACCAACCAACAGCACTCCTGGTTTGCCGGTGTGGCCTGATAGTGAAATAGGGACAACGACCGCCTGATGCGGAGGGGTATCCCAGGCACCCGTCGGCAGGTTTTTAAAAGTTTGGTTGATATCGGTAATCACAACAGACTGGTTGGAATGGATTACCTGCTGAAAAGGCCAATAGGATTTTTCCCTCAGATCTACTTTTTCCGGTGAGGCCTCATGCCCTGCCTCTATACCTGCGCTACTCACCAGTTTTAAGCAATGCTCTTCTTCTTCCACCATATAGATCATGGCGAAGGGCAGATCCTTGGTATTGGTTTTCAGGCTTTCTGCACTCTGCTGATAAAGCTCTTTCAGGGACTTGGCATTGACCGTTCTGCTGGCCAAATCTCTTAACAGCGCTAATTGTCGTTCTCCGATGATCCGCTGTGTATCGTCAGTATTCGCACAAAAGATGCCCCCAATGCCTCCTTCATCATCAGGCACAGGGCTGTAGGAGAAAGTGTAATACGTTTCTTCCGGATAGCCGTATCTTTCCATGATGAGCAAAAGAGATTCGTCATAGGTGCCTTCATTTTGTTTCATCACCTTCTCCAGCCTGGGTCCTACTGCTTCCCAGATATCTTTCCACACCACGGAAGCCGGTTGCCCCAAAGCCCAGGGGTGTTTGCCTCCAACAATCGCTTTATAAGGGTCATTGTATAATTTGATAAATTCTGGCCCCCACCCAATCCAGATAGGCTGCTGGGAGGTAAGCATGATACGGACGATCGTTCTCAAACTATGAGGCCATTGGTCCGGAGTGCCCAGTGAGGTGCTGCCCCAGTCAAAAGATCGGATTCGCTCTCCCAGCTCTCCACCCCTAGAAAGAAAGTTAAATTCAGCTACATTACGATCATCTTTCTCAAAAAATTTGCTCATAAGTTATAGTATAAGGCTCAGCCTTTATTTCACTCCATAATTAAATAACAGCGGAGATAAGTTCCTTTTAAAAAAGTGAAGTAAATAAAATCGTATGAAACATATAGGCACCCACCGAGATTTATATTCATGATCAAAAACCAAGTCGACAGCATATAAACCTGCTGTTGTCACTTACTGTTATATCTTTTTTTTAAGGTTCTCTGAGGCACCAAAAAGGTTGAGTTTTCATGGCCGGCAATTGCCATCTCATTCCTCTTCTATCAAACCGGGTGCAAAGAAGCTAAAAATTACTTTTTATTCCTCATACAATAAGATTACAAACTGTATTAATTGCTTATAGGTATAGTTTTAGGTCGAATATCGATAGTGCATGGTATTATACCCTTACCTGCTCACCCTGTTCAATAGGGTTTGGTATTATACGCCACCCTATCTTTGGTAGGAAATGCCTGCAATGATATGTTTTGCCTATGACAGACTAAACATAAGTCGAAGCATCAGCCTATGTATCCTCTTCCATGGCCTATAGTCTATAAAAAAAGTGGAGGAAAGCCTGTTATTAATGCACATTTTGCAGCAATAGAATATTGCATTCTGATGGCATCATGATTGGGATAGCATGTTTTATAAAAGATTTGTTTTCCAGATAAAGTTAAATTCAATAATGATATTATATTGCATTTGAGATTCAGCCTATCTGTCTACCTGACTAAATCGGGCTGTTTATCAAAACATTTGAGTAACTGCTGCGCTGGAGGAATTGACGGTATGTACTTGTTGTTCTGGGCTTACTTTTATGCGCCCTGAACAGAAATTTTGGAATGCTTTATATTGTAAAATTTAGGCAGGTGCAAATGCAAGTTCTTAACAATGTATTTAGTTTATAGGTTACTTTAGGAATGGGAACTTTTTAAGCTATATTGACTCCATCATCCTGAATGTCTTCTTGATTATTCTCCGAGGCGGGTTCGTTTTTTTGAGCAAGAGCATGCAACGTTTGTATTGAATTTATGGAAGAAATCAACAACCAAACTCAATCAGAAGCAAAACCTGTTACTGTCGTGGGCCTTGGTGCCTCTGCGGGTGGGTTGGCTGCCCTGAAAACTTTTTTCTCTCATATGCCGGACGACAGTGGAATGGCCTTTGTCATTGTGGTGCATCTCTCTCCGGAGCATGAGAGCCACCTGGCTGATCTGCTGCAACCCCATGTCAGTATGCCGGTGCAGCAGGTGACCGAGACCATGAAGCTGGAACCCAACCAGGTGTATGTCATACCACCGGGTCGAAACCTTAATACCATCGATACCCACCTGCGTCTCTCCGACCTGGAAGAGCGAAGGCGTGACCGGGCCCCTATCGACCATTTCTTCCGTACCCTGGCTGCTACCCACGATGGCAGTGCTATTGGTATTATCCTGACGGGTACCGGTTCTGATGGCACGCTGGGCATCAAGGAGATCAAAGGCAAAGGAGGTCTCATCATTGTGCAAGATCCTTTGGAAGCAGAATATGATGGCATGCCGCAAAGTGCTATCGCCACCGGGATGGTAGATTGGGTGCTGTCGCTGGAAGAGATGCCTGCCCATATCCTGCGCTTTATTCAGACGGAGCCTCAGATTCCATCACTCCGGGAGGGTAAAGATATAGAGGATGAAGAGCGGTATCTGCTGCAGAAAATACTGACGCAGGTGCGAGCCCGCACGGCCAGAGACTTTAGCCGTTATAAACGCTCTACCATTATGCGCCGTCTGCAGCGCAGAATGCAACTCAACCACATCGAAAAGCTGGAGGATTATCTTGGTCTGCTGCGGGAAAGGCCCGAAGAGGTACAGGCGCTCTCTGATGACTTTCTCATCACGGTAACCAGCTTCTTCAGGGATACTGAGGTATTCCACAAGCTGGAGCAGCATGTCATCCCTGAACTTTTCAAAGAGAAAGGTTCCCGGGATAGTGTGCGGGTTTGGTCGGTAGGTTGTGCTACCGGGGAAGAAGCTTACTCCCTGGCCATCCTGCTGCTGGAAGAGGCGGCCAGGCATGAGGCACCCCCCACCATCCAGGTTTTTGCCAGCGATCTGCATGAGCATTCCCTGCAGAAAGCCAGAGATGGTATCTACCCGGGCGACATAGAAACGGATATAAGTCCGGAGCGACTCAGGCGCTTTTTTGTCAAGGAAGACAGCAGCTTCCGTGTGCGTAAGGAAGTGCGGGAGACAGTGATCTTCACCCCTCACAACCTGATGAGCGATCCTCCCTTTTCTAAAGTGGATCTCATTGCCTGCCGCAATGTGATGATCTATCTGCAGCGGGAGATACAGAAAGATATCATAGACCTGTTTCATTACTCCCTCAATACAGGAGCATACCTCTTGCTGGGCACTTCCGAGACCATTGAAACCAGTGAGCTATTCCGCATAGAAGACAAAGGTCATTGCCTCTACCGTAAGCGAAATGTGCCTGTTCCGGAGCCTCGGCTCCCTGTCTTTCCGCTCATGCGTAACCGGTTGCCCGGTAAATCAAAAGAAATGATGACAGGAGGGGAGCCTATGGGTTATGGCGTATTGCACCAGCGGATGGTAGAGCGTTATGCACCGCCCAGCCTGCTGGTCAATCCGGATTATCAGGTGGTACACCTCTCTGAGCATGTAGGGCGTTACCTGGTGCATCCGGGCGGTGAGCCTACTACCAGTGTCTTCAAGCTGGTGCGGGAAGAGTTTCGTATTGAGTTGCGCAGCATGTTGCATTCAGCCCGGGAGAATGGCGCTGCCATCCATTCTAAACCTATCTCAATTCAGATGGAAGGCGGTCACCATAACATTATATTTTCAGTGTATCCCAGTCTGTTGCCTCACCATGAGGATTTCTTCCTGGTGATCTTTGAGGAGTGGCAGGCACCGGAGTCTTCCAACAAGGCAAGCGGTGAAGTACAGGCCGCACCAGCAGATACTAATTTGCGGGAGGTGGAAACCGAACTGGCGCTGACCAAACAGCGGCTGCAGGCTATTATAGAGGAATATGAAACCAGCCAGGAAGAGATGAAAGCCTCCAATGAGGAGATGCAGTCGGCTAATGAAGAGCTGCGCTCCACCCTGGAGGAACTGGAAACCAGCAAAGAGGAGTTGCAGAGTGTCAATGAAGAACTCACTACGGTTAACCAGGAAAACCGTCACAAGGTAGAAGAGCTGGCCCAACTCTCCAGCGACCTGAATAACCTGTTGAAAGCCACGGATATTGCCACCCTGTTTCTGGACCGGCATTTACGTATCCTGCGGTTCACCCCAAGGTTGGGAGAGCTCTTCAATGTCCGTGTGGTAGACCGGGGCCGCCCCCTCTCTGACATCACCCACCGCCTGGGCTATGATGAACTCATCAGCGATGCGCAAAAAGTACTCGATAAACTGGTACCCGTAGAGCGGGAAGTGAAGGATGAAGAAAACCATTGGTACCTGACACGGGTGCTGCCCTATCGTAGTGGAGAGGACAAAATAGAGGGGGTGGTCATCACTTTTGTGGATATTACCGAGCGTAAGCAGGCCGAGGAAAAAATGCGTGAGGCAAAAGATTATGCCGAGAGCATTATTGATACGCTCCATGAGCCCCTTCTCGTGCTGAAGCCGAATCTCCGTATACAGTCGGCCAATCAGGCTTTCTACAACCACTTCCAGGTACGTAAGAATGAAACGGTGGGCCAGAGGATTTACGATCTGGGCAATGGGCAGTGGAACATACCGGATTTAAAGAAACTGCTGGAGGAAGTATTGCCGGAAAACCATGTCTTCAATGATTATGAGGTCACACACAACTTTGAAGATATAGGTTTTCGGGTGATGCTGCTGAATGCCCGCCGCCTGGATCAAGTTCAGCTTGTTCTGCTGGGCATCCGCGATATCACGGAGAAGAAGCAATCGGAAGAGACGTTGCGGAAGAGCGAGGCCCGGTTGCAGAAGATGGTCAACATTGAGGGGGTAGGCGTGTTGATCTTTGATGCATCTGACACACTCCTGGATGCTAACAACACTTTTCTGCACATGTTTGGCTATACCCGGGAGGAGATCAAATCCGGCACATTGTCCTGGAGAATGTTGACGCCCCCGGAATATATAGCGGTCAGTGAGCAGCAGCTACGGCAAATGGAGGAAACAGGGCGTATCGGTCCCTATGAGAAGGAGTATCTACGCAAAGATGGCTCCCGCTCCTGGATGCTGTTTGCCGGTGCCAGCCTGGGCGATGGTACCCTCGTAGAGTACTGCCTCGATATCAGTGACCGCAAGCAGGCAGAGGAAGAGTTACGGCAGAGTGAGGAACGACTACGGCGAACACTCGGCATTGAAACGGTAGGCGTCATCTTCTGGGACGCTGATTTCAGGATCAGACAAGTGAACCAGGCATTCTTAAACATGGCAGGGTTTAGCCATGAGGAGGTAGAGGGACTAACCTGGCAGGAACTGACCCCGGAAGAATTTCATGAGGCTTCTGAGCAGGCGGTGGCAGAGCTTGAGGAGAAAGGTCAAAGCACCCCCTATGAAAAGCAATATTTCCGCAAAGACGGTTCACGCTGGTGGGGTTTGTTTGCTGGCCTTAAAATCAGCGAAGAAGAGATGGTTGAGTTTGTGCTTGACATTAGCGGACAGAAGCAGGCAGAGGAAGCCATTCGTCAGAATGAAGAGCATCTTCGTTTGATCCTGGAAAGTGCCATAGACTATGCCATCTTCACCATGGACATGCAGGGAAAGGTCACTGGCTGGAACACAGGGGCAGAACAAATATTTGGCTATACGAAAGAAGAAATCATCGGACAGCCCGGTGACATTCTCTTTACGATGGAAGACAGGGAACAGCAGATACCGGAAAAAGAGATGGAAAAAGCCAAAGAACAAAGCCGTGCCGACAATGAGCGGTGGCATGTGCGTAAAGATGGGAGCCGCTTCTGGGGCAGCGGGGTTACCATGCCCCTTCGAGATGGCAATGTACGTGGCTTTCTGAAGATCATGCGCGATCATACGGAAAGGGTGCAGATGGAAGAGGATCTCAGGCAGGCCAAAGAACAGGCCGAACAATCGGCCAAGGCGAAGGAAGATTTCCTGGCCCATATGAGCCATGAGATACGTACGCCTCTCAATGCCGTGATCGGCTTATCGCATCTGCTGTTGCAAAGAGACCCCAGAGCCGACCAGCAGGAAAACCTGCAGTCCTTGATGTTCTCTTCCCAGAACCTGATGATGCTGGTCAACGACATTCTGGACTTTAGTAAGCTACAGGTAGGCAAAGTGAGCATAGAAGAAACGGAAGTGAACCTCCCTGTGCTCCTGAATAGCCTACAGAAGACCTATCAGTCTGTTGCGAAAGAGAAAGATAATCAACTTGTGTTTGATATAGACGAAGCCCTACCTGCTGTCATACGTACCGATCAGTTGAGGCTTTCTCAGGTGCTGAATAACCTGATCAGCAATGCCCTGAAGTTTACGCATCAGGGGCAGGTCACGGTAGAAGCCTCCCTCAACCGCCAGGAAGGAGATAGGCTATGGGTAGATTTCTCCGTGACAGATACAGGCATTGGCATCCCGGAGGATAAACTACCTGATATCTTTGATGCCTTTACCCAGGCAGACCTCTCTACCGTGAGGCAATATGGCGGTACCGGATTGGGTTTAACCATTACCAAGCTATTATTGGAGCTGATGGGCAGCCAGATAGCCGTGGAAAGTAAGGTAGGGAAAGGTACTCGTTTCTTTTTTACGCTGCCTGTAAAAGAGAGTTCAGCCACTGCTACTTCTTTGGCAGATATGGCAACTCACCAGGAAAATGAAGCGGCCATGCCCCAATTGAGGCTGTTGCTAGTAGAAGATGTGGATATTAACCGCATGGTGGTCAAACAATTCCTGCAAGAATGGTGGACATTAACACCTGATGAAGCTGCTGATGGTAAACAAGCCGTAGTTATGGCTCAGCAAACAAACTACGACCTCATCCTGATGGATGTACGTATGCCTCTCATGGATGGCTACGAGGCTGCCAAGGAGATCAGAGCTTTAAAAGGCTACAAAAAGGTGCCCATTATCGCCCTGACCGCCGACACAACGCATGAAGTAGAGAAACATCAGGAAGCGACTCTCTTTACCGATATAATCACCAAACCCGTAGACCCGACTGATTTACGGCAAAAGCTGATCCGTTATGCCAGCGGAAGAAAGAAGAAACCATCGGCTGAGGTGCCAGCGGGAAATCCGACGCATAACCATGCCGCGGTATCTGCTGCTTCTACTGTGGATATTCACAAAGTTGTGGAGTTTTTCAAGGATAAGGAGCGGCTGAAAGTATTTTATGAGAAAAGCATCCGTGATTTACACATCATGCAACAGGAGGTAGCCACGGCGATGGCTAAGCAGGATGAAGAAGCCCTCGGCAATATGATCCATAAAGCCCATGTACTTCTGGATATGCTGTCTTTGCAGGAGCTGAAAGCTTTACTGGAACAGGGTCATGCTTTGGTCAGGGAAAAAGCCCCGCAAGCACAGATTGAAGAGGTTCGGCAACAAGTGGACATCAGCATCAAACAGGTGATCGCTTCCCTGGAAGAGCATTTGAAACAGCTTAGCTGATATTTTTTGAGTGAGCCTGCATGGCCTGTTGATAAGGATAGGGGAACCGGAAGAAATTCTGTTCATCTTACAGTGTGCTGCCCTACCCGGTGCTTTACTCCTTTAGGCGTGTAATTTACCCTATGCGGTTGATTTCTTACAGGCAGGAAGGGTGATTCGTTTATTCATTCAGTGTAAAAAGGTATTAGAATAAAGCAGTCGTGTACATACAAGGGTATGTTCAAATGTTAAAAATGAAGGTTTTTTGGAGCGTTGGGCGAAAATTTAGCGAGGGTGCGTTAGCTAAGTGTAAGGAAGCTTTAAATTTTCCGCTTCGGCGGTCCGATTGACTTTTTTGGCGGCGGCCGGAGTGGCGACTCCCGATGCCGTTCGTTTTTTTGCGGTCCTCGCCGGATCAAGAAAAAAATGAACAAAGCAGTAAAGCAATATTAAACAACAACATTTCATGTTGGCTAGGATGTACAATGCCAAATTTTTAAACTAGCTCTAACTTTTCTTTTGCCCATCCAAAAGAAAAGTAACAAAAGAAAAAGACGCCCAAAAAAGTCATCCCTTGCTACTTTCGCACAAAGCCAACGCGTGCCAAGGCCTTCCAAACGCACCAGCCAAGGATGACCGCGCATTTTGGGGGCCCCACGCACAGTTTTAGACAAAATTAGGGAGGATACTTTCTACCTTTGTTTATTATTCCAAGAGAGAACATCTGAAGCAACTGTTGCAAGTGTGGCATGTTTGGCATCATATAGTCACTTGTACTGTCATTCCGACGAAAGGAGCAGTCTTATTGCTAACCAATAAAGTAGATTCTTCATCGATCCTTGGAGGCTCTGTTACCCATAACAAGCAATGGTAGGGATGGCAAAGATGCCTCTAGTTCCACTAGGGTAGTTCCCCAGAGTATTTACACTGCCGGAATGACAGTCAAAGAGGGTTTGTTGTTCTAAACTTACACCCCTTGTAATACCATTTAGGTTTATGAAGTGCATGAATAAAGAAGCGTGAGCCTGGGCAAAATCGTGGCCCCAACGGAGTTGAGGGTGTGAATGGTATGTGGGAGGAATGATATTTTGTCGCGGAGTGCAACTCCAAGAGTTTTGGATACTTTTCATCGATTGGAAAAGTATCAAAACAATCATAAAACAGGCTCTTTTAGGGTTTTTGATTTGCTACTAATCGCCTTGTAAAAAAATTAAGTTATAAACTACTGTTTAACTAATTTGGTGTAAAGCGTATTAACTCTCAGAATGATAAACCCAATCTATACCAGGTGTTTGCCCTTAGAAAGGGTAGAGTACAAAGCATTACAATGAGAAGGAGGTTATCATTAGAATGAGAAGGTGGTTGCCATTCTAATGAAAGGGTGCGTGCCATTCGAATGGTTTGGTGCAAAGCATTCGAATGAAAATCAGAAAACCATTCTAATGAAAATCAAAAAAGTATTAGAATGAAAAACGGAAAATCATTCTAATGAAAAACAGGAAACCATAAGAATGAAAAATAAGGTAGCTATTCAGACCGGTTTTCACAAAAAAAGCCCTCCCTGGGGGAGAGCCTATACGCCATAGTTTTGGTTGGCAAAACTTATTACGCTACCTGCAAAATGGCTGTCAGTCGACCTGATTTTTCCGCTTCTTTGCGCACTTCCAGTCGGTAGGTACTCTTCGCCATGCCGGTCGGTATTTTGAAGATCAGCTTGGAAGGATGGCACTCCACAAATTTGTCTACCTTGTACTCTCTGTTATTAGCCTCGTTGATAAAAAAGACGCCCTGTAATGGGTCTTCCTGATCAAATTTAAGGCCTTTGCCATTGAGCTTTCCCGGTGCGCCGGGTGTTATCTGTGCGTTTTTAGTGCCGCTCTCCGTATCTGTAAAGCTGTTGAGAATAGGGTTCGTCACCGGTGGCGTGGCTTTCGCCAGGCTGACCTGACCTGCGGTATCTTTCAGTCCTATCCCGGGTTTCACATTGAGACTTAAGGTATGGCGGGCAGGATCAAAACGATCTTCCTCATCGGTAAACACGCCCTGTATGCTAAAGGAGGCATTAAAGAGAGAAGTATTCAGGCTACGGCCATTCACCAGAAAGTGACTCAGCGCTATCTTCATCTCTTCTATAATGCGGATGATATCTGATTTAGCCACCCCTGTACTACGGTAGAGAATCATGTCTGCCAGTTCCTGGTCATCTACCGGTTTGCCATGCTGCACTACCGCACAGAAATCTGTAGGGTCCGGTGTAAGAGGATTGTCTTTGAGATAGTATTCCAACTTGTTCATAATCTTTGCACTGCTGTTTTGAATTAACAATCAATTTACAGCGCCAAAATAGATTGCGACGAAAAAGGAAGCCAATGTTTTACTCCCAAAACAGTACACCTGTACCCCTGAACTTTTTTTCAGGTCCTCAGGTGTTTTATCGCATAAAGACAAGCAATCAATAGTCATAAATGCTATCCTCCAGACGGGGTCGCCCAGACCGGCAGCTCCACTGGGGGTCGCCCAGACGGGGTCGCCCAGACGGGGTCGCCCAGACCGGCAGCCAACGTGGTTGGGCCGCATAGGCCCGGTCTCCAAAAAGGATGAGTCATTCTGCAAAGTAAACTTTCAGGAACCGGGGAGACAGCCGGAAGCCTGCATATAAGCCGAGATTCTCGATCTCTGAAAACCCACTAAATATCAAGCTCAATAGATTTCACATACTTCTCAAGCAACTTCATAGAAGCCGCTACAGGTTTGATTTTTGATCTGAATTTGCCAAATAAAGCAAAAGAACGCCAAACCTCTACGTATATCCCGTCTAGAATATACAATTCTACCTTATATAATTGGGTATACCTTGTGGCAAGATATGTTCCACAGGAGTCAACCAGGGTAGCTTTTTGTTCGGGAGAAAATCGATTGAAAGTAGATTCTGTGATCATTGAGTAGTTTAATTATCAATCAGTTTTACAAAGTGTGTATAAGTGCTCTAAAACCTATAAGCTGATCCAGTAAGGAGAAAGGCTAATCCAAAAACCGGTATGTTCAACATCACCAATTAATTTAGATCAAAATGGAGTTCACTATGATCACTATGGTTCTAGTTCCGGCATTTTGGAAAAGCCTTACTTTATTATACATACAACATCTCCGAACGAATATTTCCTTTATTGATGTCTTGGCCTGAAGCATCAATTTGTAATACCTCCTGTATAGTTTCTGACAAAAGTTGAGATACCTCCGGGTAGCCCAATATTTCAGCAAAATGATACGCCGTACAATATCCTGCAATGGTATAATGCGCTATCTCCTGTAGAATGGCGGTAAAAGCAGTCTCCTGAGCTTGCAGGCTACCTTTTATCACTTCGTTTGCTTCCTCAAGGCGTTGCTTCATGGGCAGACAAAGCCTGCCTTTCATGTCGCACAGTAATAACTGACCAATTTGCTCCAGCCTGTTTTTTCGTATTTCGGTTTCCTGCAGCTCTGTATCCCATATAGCATTTAGTCTATGACAACGGGTAGCCTTTGACAGCTCAGACAGGGTTTCCAGCAGTTGGATTTCTGCACTGTAAAGATCCAGCAACTCATCCTGCAATAACTCTGTAATACTTGGTAGTTGCTCCTCTGACATAAAAAAATGATTATAATCTATCGATGAAAAAAAGTATGCCCAGACCAACATAGCCTATATATTGGTCTGAGCCAAAAGCAGTTGAAAAAATATCCTTTGATAGGGATAGCCTGTTTCAAAAAATAATCCTAAGTGAAAAATAGGAGTAATGAAAGGTCAATAATTATATTCAGAATAAAAAACTATTGGTCGGGTTTCGGAGAAAAATACCTGCTTTCAATGACCCTTCAACAGGTCACTCATTATATTTAGTGATGAATAAATTGCTATTGTATGCTATTATTTAAAGATCAGCTTTCTGGCTTCTCCGTTGGCGTCCGATACTCCCCCCGTCGAAGTCTGTTGATTGCGCTGAAGAGAAGGATATTGGGAAATTTATAAGACTATGTATATTCTATCAATTTTATAGTCATTTACACCTATAATGTAAAAATTATTAGAATATTTATGTATTTTAGTGATATAGGTAAATATATTTTGTTTCTGCAATAGAACAACATTGACAACAGACTCCTGACGCAGTTGTGGTGCTACATTTCTATGGAATACCATGCGGTTGGGAAGAAACTATACCAAACTAATACATGAAAAACGACATGATAACTACCCAAACTCTGGTCTTTGATGAAGTAGTGATGATCTCAGTTCAGCAAGGGGTCGTATTAACAGGCCACCTGACAGTGCCCAAAGATAGCAAAGCCATTATCCTATTTTCTGGCAGGCACTGTATGAACACACAAAATTATTATGTAGCTGAGCTGTTCCAGCAGGAGAAGTTTGCCACGCTGCTGGTAGACTTACTCACCGATGAAGAAAAACAACAGGACACCCCTCCTGATATCGATCAACTCACCGACAGACTCATTGCCGTAAGGAACTGGCTGGAGCAGAACCCCTGCACAGAAGGGTTACATATTGGCTTGTTTGGTGCCAGCAGGGGAGTGGCCACAGCTTTCAAAGCGGTTACCAAAGCAGATGGAAAGATCAGTGCCATTGTCTCCCTGGAAGGGCGGCCAGACCTGAGCAAACCCATGCCAGACCAGATAAAAGTACCTGTCTTACTGCTGGTAGGTGGTAGGGATCAGGAGGTATTGAAGCTGAATCGTGAATTGATGCAATATCTGTCAGAAGAAAGTGCCCTGAAAGTAGTAGAAGGAACAGGCCGTTTGTCTGAAGAACCAGGCATCCTGGAAGAGGTAGGCATACGGGCAAGAGATTGGTTTTTAAAGACCATATAACGCCCAATTTTTTTTGGGGTTACCCCTTTTCTTAGCTTGTGCAGTCAGACCCTGTTGACTTTATAAGACCTCTATCCTACACCATTACAGTTACTGTCCGGATCAGATAAACATTATCGCTTCTCACCTAGAGATGAAAGACTTCTAAGAATAATATTCCTTAGTAAGAAACCAGACGGCAAATAAATATGGGTTGAAGGAAAATATAGTGCGAATTCTGTATGTATTTCTTATCAATTTCATAGGTAGATACTCCTGTTCTGTAGGATAGAGCGAAAATCTTCACGTATTTTTGGTGAATACAATAATTTTTAGACACAAGCTTTTATTTTTTCATCTTCACC
>JAJNNC010000024.1 GCA_021730635.1 Catalimonadaceae bacterium JC749 | reverse complement strand
ACCACTTATCGCACTCAGCGTACCATTGCTGGGTGCAGTGACAATACTATAGGTTAGCTCATCCTCATCGTCCTCTTCCTCTTCCTCATCGTCCTCTTCCTCATCCTCATCGTCCTCCTCTTCATCCTCATCCTCTTCATCGCTGGCTACCAGGGTAATGCTAACAGGCTGATCCTCTGGAGTCTGTGCTTCCACATCCTCAGCCACAGGGGCTTCATTGGCCTGAGCATTCACTGTGACCAGCCCAGTGACTTGATTTCCGGTCACATCAACGCCTCCTAATAATAAAGCTGTATTAGCCCCCTCATACGTTGCAAAAGTGAGATTACTACTTCCTGCCGCTTTGGCCAGGAACTCAACAGTAAAAATATTGAAAGTACCAACGAGAGAATCATTGTCAACCATACTTGCACTGTAAGCAACAATTCCGGCATTTTCATCCGTATGTTGATAATACAGTGTGTCGAAAATACTACTAGGCGCAAAATTGTTAACTGATAATACATCTGTATTGTATTGCAAATGTACTGTTGCTTCACTCACAGCCTGACTGTCTGAGACTGCTTGCACAGTGAGGGAAAAAATATCGTTCGAAGCTACGATGGTATCCTGTGGGCTTACCATCAGATCTGCTTGGGCTGAGGCGGGTGTAGCGATCAGGAAAACAAGATTACCCCCTAACAGCAGCAAGCTAGCAATAGTGCTCTTGAGTGTTCTCCAATCCTGATATATGCTGGTATACGTCTTTTTCATTAATAGCTGAAAATAGTTGTTGCTGTCAAGCCTATAAGCCCTAAGACTCTTTTAAGCCTTAAAAGAAGATTATCATTTTGATAATAATTTATTCGACAGTACAAATATACGAAATATAAGATATTATTAATAAATTTATAAAAAAAATAGAATTAATTACATTGAATGAAATCAGAATTCTTTAAAATTTTATGAAAATGTCATCTCGCAATTTTTTATAAAATAGCCCCTTGTTACTGATTGAAATTAAAGCCATTTTGATTGAAATTTAGAGAGCTCTATTTTTATATAATTGTAAATCAATGTTTTATATTTATCAATTTCTTTTGTAAATACTTATTTATCATAGTTAAAAATACTTATTTGCTGTTTTATATGAGGTCATTTTCTGCTGGCATTTTCTGTGAATATTTCAATTTCCTTACCAAGTAAGAAAATGAAGTAAGCAATTTAGAGATTAAACTTTAAGGGTGAATATATTTTTTAATTTTGTTCTTAAACCATTAACCTCTTCTTCCTTATGGTCCTGCTTTTTTGGATAAGTCTTTTTGTGGTCATCTACACTTATGTAGGGTATGGCATCCTCCTGTATTGCATGGTGAAGATAAAGGAGTTCTTTCGCCCCACTGCAAAAGATTGTTATTATAGCTACAACGAATTACCATCGGTAACACTGCTGATTGCTGCCTATAATGAAGAAGACTTTATAGAAGAAAAAATCAGGAATTCTTTAGCCTTAGAATACCCCCCCTATAAGCTTCATCTGATGATCGTTACGGATGGTTCCAGTGATCGTACACCACTGCTGGTCAGTCAATATGGCGAAATCAGCCATTTTTATCAACCCGAAAGGAGAGGTAAGATTGCGGCTGTCAACCGGGTCATGCCTTTTGTGAAGACACCTATCGTCATTTATACCGATGCGAATACGCTCTTGAATAAAGAGGCGGTAGTCAATCTGGTGAGGCACTTCAAAAACCCACGGGTGGGTGCTGTCGCAGGTGAAAAGCGCATCAGACATCAGGAGAAGGACACCGCCAGCGGAGCCGGAGAGGGTATTTACTGGAAATATGAATCGGCGCTCAAACAATGGGATGCTACTTTGTACACGGTGGTAGGGGCAGCGGGCGAGTTATTTGCTATCAGAACGCAGCTTCATCGTGAAATACCATCGGATACTATTATAGAGGATTTTTATACAACGCTCTCTATTGCTCAGGAAGGATACAAGGTGGCCTACGAACCTCAGGCCTATGCCCTGGAGGGACCTTCTGCTTCTGTCAAAGAAGAGTTGAAGCGAAAGATCAGAATTGCTGCCGGAGGTATACAGGCTATTGTGCGGTTAAAATCTTTACTGAATATTTTCAGGTATGGCTTGTTGAGTTTCCAGTATATTTCTCACCGGGTGTTACGCTGGACCATTACTCCTTTTGCCTTGGTCGCGCTCTTTCTAAGCAGCTCTTTTCTTGCCCTGGAGGGGCACTTTTTCTATCAGATGATACTGATGGGTCAAATTCTTTTTTACAGTATGGCAGGGGTAGGCTATCTGCTGGAAGCCAAACACATTAAAATGAAAATTTTCTTTGTGCCTTACTATTTCTTTATCATGAATTATGCTGTCTTGGCTGGTCTTATTAGATATGTAAGAGGCTCACAATCAGTAGTTTGGGAGAGAGCAAAGAGGGCCTAGCAATATTTATATCAGCATTTGGCACATTTTTCCCTTACATTATCCGATTAATTCACATAACTTTGTATCCCATAAGCATGAAAACTTATGGGTTTAGTAAAGTATATTTTCGTGACCGGAGGGGTCACTTCCTCTTTAGGAAAAGGAATCATTTCTGCATCATTAGGAAAGTTGTTGCAAGCTCGGGGCTTCAAGGTTACCATTCAAAAATTTGATCCTTATATCAACATTGATCCGGGTACGATGAACCCTTATGAACATGGGGAATGTTATGTAACGGACGACGGGGCAGAGACCGATTTGGATCTGGGGCATTATGAAAGATTTTTGAATGTGCGGACTTCTCAGGCCAATAATATTACAACTGGCCGGATTTATAATAATGTGATTACCAAAGAAAGAGAAGGGGCATATCTGGGGAAAACAGTGCAGGTAGTACCGCATATTACCGATGAAATTAAAGATAACTTCTTCAAACTGGGGAGAACCGGTCAGTTTGATATTGTTATCACAGAAATTGGAGGCTGCGTAGGCGATATAGAGTCGTTACCCTTTATTGAAGCCTTAAGGCAGGCCCGCTGGGAATTGAATGTTCACGATATTGCTGTCATTCATCTGACTTTAATTCCTTACCTGGAAAAAGCCAAAGAACTGAAGACCAAACCTACCCAACATTCCGTTCAGCGTTTGTCAGAAGCAGGTGTACAGCCTGATATTTTAGTTTGTCGTTCAGAACGGCATTTGCCATCAGATATCAGAAAGAAAATTGCCCTCTTTTGTAACGTGCATGTAAATTCGGTGATAGAAGCCATCGATGCAGATTCTATTTATGATGTACCCTTGCTGATGCGTAAGGAGAAACTCGATGAACGGGTACTCTCCAAGCTGAAGCTTCCTTATAAGAAAGAGCCGGATATAGAGCAGTGGAAAGAGTTTCTGGGTAAACTGAAAAACCCTTTGAGTGAAATTACCATTGGTGTTGTGGGAAAGTATGTGGAACTGCCCGATGCCTATAAGTCCATTGCAGAGGCTTTTGTCCATGCCGGTGCTGTCAATGAGTGTAAAGTGCATGTACGGTGGATTTCCTCAGAAACGATCAATGAGGAAAACGTCTCAGAGCAACTGGGTTCCCTGGACGGTATTCTGGTAGCTCCGGGTTTTGGAGAAAGAGGGATTCCCGGAAAGCTGACTACCGTGAGGTATGCCCGCGAAAATCAGGTGCCGTTTTTTGGTATTTGCCTGGGAATGCAGTGTGCTGTGATTGAATTTGCCCGAAATATGCTCAATATGACCAGGGCTGATTCCACAGAGATGAACCCCAAAACACAGGATCCGGTGATCGACCTGATGGAAGACCAGAAGCATATTGTCAATAAAGGCGGTACCATGCGGCTGGGGGCTTATCCCTGTGATCTGAAGAGAGGCAGTCTGGCCTACCAGGCTTATGGCAGAAGTAAAACCATCGAGGAGCGGCACCGACACCGCTATGAGTTTAACAATAAATATTTAGAAAAATTTGAGAAGGCAGGCATGAAATTTACGGGCATCAACCCGGATTCCAAACTGGTGGAGGTGATGGAGTTGGAGGATCATCCCTGGTTTGTGGGAACCCAGTATCATCCTGAGCTGAAAAGTACCGTATTAAATCCACATCCCTTGTTCGTCAAGTTCGTACATGCTACCAAGGAATACAGGAATCGGAGAAATAACCATCGGTAAGGATTTGTCGCCTGACATTAGGATATAAGGTAAATTCACCCGTAATATTGTGTTTTGAAATTTTAACCGGAAATTATTTGTATAGATAATTGTTAGTTGCAGAATGAAATTTCGTTATGGATAAAAATCAAGCCATTGGCCTTTTATTATCGGGCTTATTATTAATCTTATATTTTCAGTTTTTTGCCCCTAAGGCAGAAGCTCCTCAGGAACCCCAGCCTACGGAAAGTGCACAGGAAAACCCTGCCAGGTTGGATAGTACCCGCCTTCAACCGCAAATTGATCCTGACGATTCCCTGCAAACAGCTTTAAATCAACAAAGGTACGGTGTCTTTGCCCCCGCCGTCAATGGCAGTGCCCAGGAAGTGAGCGTAGACAATGAAGATTTGTCCATTGTTTTCAACACCCATGGAGGTAAAGTAGAGCAGGTAGAGTTAAAGAACTATAAAAGTTATGATGGACAAGCGCTCATTTTAGTAGATAAGAAAAACAGTGCCCTCGATTTACTGGCGGCTACCCCGCAGGGCAGTGTCAACCTGAAAGAGCTTTATTATACAACCGAGTCCCGGCAGGTATCCGTGCAGGAAGGAGATACCACTGCCATCACCTTTACCGCAGACCTGGGGGGAGGTCGTCGCTTACAACAAATTTATACAGTGCCCGGCAAAGGCTTTAAAATTGGCTATACCCTGCAGGTCAGTAATGCGAGTGGCGTGATCACCTCCGATCAACTTACCTTCGCCTGGACGGATGACCTCAAAGAATTGGAAAAGGATATTGAGGAAAGCCGAAGGAGAAGTGCTTTGACTTATTATACCGCAGAAGGAGATCTTGAGAAGCTGGCTACCACAGGAGAAAATGAAGAGGAGGTAGAAGAGATACAGGAAAATCTGAGTTGGATCTCTATGAAACAGCCCTTCTTCAGTTCGGCTGTTATCGCTGATGCTCCCTTTCGGAGTGCGGTTGTGAAAGTATATAACCCGGAAGCTTCTTCCCAGGTGGTGAAAACCATGAGTATGGAGGTACAGGTGCCTTTTGAGAATGGTCAAACCAGCTTCAGCTATTATTTTGGTCCTAACGATTTGCAGGTCATGCGGCATGTAGCGCCTTATTTCGAGGAAAACATTGACTTTGGCTGGCCTATCGTCCGCTGGATCAGTAAGTTTGTGATTGCTCCGCTGTTTCATTTCCTGGAAAAATTCATCGGCAACTATGGGATCATTATCATCGTGCTGGTGCTCATCATCAAGACGGTCTTATTTCCCCTTTCCTATAAGTCGTATATTTCTATGGCTAAGATGAAAGTGCTGAAGCCAGAGCTGGACGAGATCAAGGAGAAGTATGGCGACGATATGCAAAAAGCACAGCAAGAGCAGATGCAGCTCTATGGGAAAGTAGGCGTGAACCCCCTGAGTGGTTGTGTACCGGTGTTATTGCAGATGCCCATTCTGCTGGCCATGTTCAACTTTTTCCCCAATTCCATTGAGCTGCGTCAGGAACCTTTCCTCTGGTCAGACGATTTATCTACCTATGATTCTATTCTGAATCTGCCCTTCACTATTCCATTTTATGGAGATCATGTGAGCTTGTTTGTGCTGCTGATGACCGCTTCCACCATCTTGTATACCTGGTCAAACAATCAGGCCACAACGGTGCAGGGCCCTATGAAATCCATGCAGTATCTGATGCCTGTGATCTTTATGTTCGTGCTGAATTCTTTTCCGGCTGCCTTAAGCTTTTACTATTTCGTGTCTAACATTGTGACTTTCGGGCAACAGGCAATTATCCGGAAGTTTGTCGATGACGATAAAATCAGGGCTACGCTGGAGGAAAACAAGAAGCGCAATCGTAATAAGAAAAAGTCTAAATTTCAGCTTCGTTTAGAAGAAGCCATGAAGGCTACAGAGGAAGCTAAGAAAACGAGGAATAAGCGAACGAAGTAAGCTTTTTTTCAAAAACAGCGCAAGAATAATCTGTGGTTTAGCTAATATCGGGACTTTAGAATCGTTTGCTGTGTATGGAGGTAAAAGAGGTTAAAATCCGAAAGAAGAAAAAACTGGGCAGTTATCCCTATGTGAGTGTAGTGTTCAGTATCTCGTTGGCTCTTTTCGTGATTGGTCTGTTCGGCCTGTTGATTTTGCATGCCAACCGCCTGACCCAGATTATCAAGGAGAATATTGAAATTCAGGTATATCTCAACCATACCATTTCAGAAAACGACCGCATCAAGATCCAGAAAACCCTGGCTAATAAAGAGTATATTGCCTTGTCTAACGAGCAACCTCAGATCAGTTTTATTTCAAAAGAAGAGGCTGCAGAGGATTTTATAGAGGAAACAGGAGAAGATTTTATTCAGTTTCTGGGCGAAAACCCACTGCGGGACGCTTATATCATCAACATAAAGCCCGAATATTATGAAGGGCAGGAACTACAGAAAATCAAACTGGATATAGAACGGATCAGCGGTGTTTTTGAGGTTATTTATGTAGAAAGCCTGATCAATTCTATCAACAAAAATGTGGCGAAAATCAGCATTGTTCTGGTGAGCTTTGCCGTTTTGTTGATTATCGTGGTTGCTATACTTATTAATAATACCATCCGGCTGGCCCTATTTTCCCAGCGGTTTCTGATCCGGAGTATGCAGTTGGTAGGAGCCACCCGGCGTTTTATTCAAAAACCATTTCTTTTGCGGTCTTTTTTCCATGGCCTCCTGGGCGGCATCTTCGCTTCCCTGCTGCTCCTGCTCATTCTCAATTATGCCAACCAGCAGATAGAGGACATAGAAGCACTGCAGGAACCATTGAAAATTATTATTTTACTCACAGGCTTGCTGCTCATGGGTGGTTTTATGGGTTTTTTGAGCACGTATCGTGCTGTCAAGAAATATTTGAAAATGTCATTAGACGAACTTTATTAATATGAACGGAAAAGAGTTACTTCCCTTTGGCAAAAAAAATTACATTTTGATGCTGATAGGCATCGGCATTCTCATCCTGGGATTTACCCTGATGAGCCTGGATAGTGAAGAGTATGGTTTTGGTTTTCTGGGACTTACTTTAGGGCCTATCATCGTAATGATTGGTTTTGCCGTTGAATTTTTTGCTATTCTTTCCAAACCTGAATAAACAGGACATTCTTCCTCATGACTATCATCGAAGCTATCATTTTAGGGATTGTACAGGGGCTCACGGAGTTTCTTCCTGTCAGCAGTAGTGGGCATATAGAGTTGGGTACCGTTTTGCTGGGGGCAGAGAGTGCCGATAATCTCCTGTTTTCTGTGATCGTGCACTGTGCCACGGCTCTCAGTACCATTGTGGTCTTCCGGAAAGATATTGCTGAAATCATCATAGGGCTGTTTCAGTTTCAATGGAATACATCCACTGCCTATGTGGCCAAAATCATTGTCTCTATGATTCCTGTAGGCCTGATCGGTATTTTCTTAAAAGACTATGTAGAAGGTTTTTTTGGTGGGCAGGTATTGCTGGTGGGTTTTATGCTGCTGATCACCGGTACTTTGCTGGCCATGACCTACTATGCCCGCAAACAAGCCGGACCTGTCACTTTCGGAAAAGCCCTGATCATTGGTATGGCCCAGGCAGTCGCCATTCTACCGGGTATTTCCCGTTCCGGCGCCACCATTGCGACGGCCTTGCTGATCGGGGTGGAAAAAGAAAGAGCGGCCAGGTTTTCCTTTCTCATGGTATTGGCGCCTATCTTGGGGGCTTCTCTGTTAGAGCTGAAAGATTACTTTGAGGCACCTGCTGCAGGAGGCAATATTTCAGGGGGCGTACTGCTGATAGGCTTTATCGCAGCCTTTCTTTCAGGCTTGTTGGCTTGCCAGTGGATGATCTCACTGGTTAAAAAGGGAAAACTCATCTACTTTGCTGTTTACTGTTTCATCGTCGGATTCATTGCTATTTTTGCGGCATGGTCTTAATTTCCTGCCCATGACTTCCCATCATTCACCTACACATCAGTATGATTTTCAGTCAGGAGAAGTGATTCTCATTGATAAGCCTCTGCACTGGACCTCTTTTGATGTGGTCAAAAAGCTTAAGTATCAGTTAAAAATCAAGAAAATAGGGCATGCTGGCACTTTAGATCCACTGGCTACGGGCCTGTTGATACTGTGTACCGGCAAGATGACCAAATCTATTGACCAGTATCAGGCTCAGGAAAAAGAATATGAAGGGACCCTGGTGCTGGGCAAAACCACACCCTCCATTGATCTGGAAACCGATTTTGACAGTGAAACCTCCATTGCCCATCTTACACCGCAAAAGGTTGAGGCTGTCAGAGAAAATTTCATAGGGGAAGTAGCGCAGATTCCACCCATGCATTCCGCCGTGAAAGTGCAGGGACAGCGGGTATACAAAAGTGCCCGGCAGGGGAAAACCCTCGCCCTGAAACCTCGTACAATCTTTATCGATACACTTCAATTCAACGATATTGTTTTGCCGGAAGTACATTTTAGGGTGATATGCTCGAAAGGAACTTATATCCGGAGTCTGGTACGTGATATTGGAGAATCACTCGGCGTAGGGGCTTATCTGAAAAGCCTGCGTCGTACCCGTATTGGTAATTTTCATGTAGATCAGGCTTACCACCTGGAGAATTTTCTAGCCACCGTAAAAGAGGCTTCCCTATGATCATACACGATGGCAGCGAAGAAGCAACAATTCAACTGGCAAAACCTCACTCGGCTATAGTGACCAGCGGTACCTTCGATGGTGTGCATGTAGGGCATCAGAAAATCTTGGTGCGTCTGACCGAGTTAGCCCGGGAAAGGGGCGGAGAAACGGTGGTCGTTACTTTCTGGCCTCACCCCCGCTTCATATTGCATCCGGAAGATCATTCTTTAAAACTGCTTTCTTCTTTTGAAGAAAAGATAGCCTTGTTTGAAGAACTGGGCATAGATCATCTGGTAAAGATCCCTTTTACCAAAGCATTTTCTCAGCTAAGTTCTGATGAATTTATCCGTAAGATTCTGGTAGAAAAGATAGGCACCCGTTATCTGGTGATCGGGTATGACCATCGTTTCGGTAAGAACCGGGAGGGAAGCTTTGACTATCTGAAAGAGCATGCCCAGGAATATGGTTTTGCTGTGGAAGAAATCCCCCGGCAGGATGTAGACCACATTGGGGTAAGTTCTACCAAAATCAGGAATGCGCTGAACGCAGGCGATATTCACACAGCCAACGAATATCTGGGAAGACCTTATACTATTCAAGGAAAAGTAACGGCCGGCAGGAAGTTGGGCAGGAATCTGGGATTCCCTACAGCCAACCTGGAAATGAGTATACCTTATAAACTAATACCCGCTGATGGCGTCTATGCCGTTAAAGCACAGCTTCAGGAAAAGGTATTTCAGGGTATGATGAACATTGGTTTCCGACCTACCGTAGATGGTAGTGCCCGACAGGTAGAGGTTCATCTTTTTGATTTTGATCAAACCATATATGGTGCCCTCATGCATGTACAGATCATAGGAAGAATCCGTGATGAAATCAAATTCAGCAACATAGAGGCGCTGAAAGACCAGCTTATCCAGGACCGACAAACGGCCCTTCAACTATTATCCCATACCTGATGGATCATTTTATTCGTTCTACTTCAAAAAGAATTGTGACAGCATAGTCCCGTATGAGCAAAGAAAAAAACAAGTGCTGGCGCTATACTGTTTCATCTTTGGAACCATATAAAAGGTATTCCTATCCATGATATTGATACATTATTGTTTCCTGGTATTGGCTTTTTTGCTGCATCCTTTTCATGTCAGTGTCTGTAGTGTGCATTATGCCAGTTCGGAAGAAAGTCTGCAGATTACCATGAAAATTTTTGCAGATGATCTGGAAGACGCATTGAATAAGTCACCTTACAGGACAGAGGAGGAGCCTTATGTGGATGTGCTGAATCCTGAAAACACGGATAAGCTGAACAGCAAAGTAGAGCAGTATATTCGAGATCATTTTGAGCTTGCTGTGAATGAAGAGAAGGTGCAGCCTGTATTTCTAGGATACGAACTGGAAGATCTGGCTATGTGGTGTTACTGGGAAGTGAGTGGCGTAAAAAAAGTAAAAAACGTCAAAATAAAAAATTCTATTCTGACCGAGACCTTTAGCGATCAGACTAATATTGTGCATGTCAACAACCAGGATATGGTTAAGAGTATGAAGTTAGCAGGCAATAGCCTGGTTGGAGAAGTTGCCTTTGAATAAACTGTTTTCCTTAATGTTATTTTTTATGATCAAGAAAATTACACCCGTTTATTGCTTATTTTTTGTCTTTTTGGGGTTCGTTATCGCTTCCTGTGACAATGACAAACCCTTGTTCATCTCTTTAGAACAAGAAATAGAACTGGGCCGGCAACTGGATTCGGCTATTCTGGCTGATCCTGCACAGTATCCGGTAATGAGCAGAAGCCAGTATCCGGAGGCATACAGCTACCTGGAAAATATTTTTGAAGATATTTTGAGTTCTGATGCGATTCGCTACCGGCAAGAATTTCCCTGGGAAATCAAGCTGATCCGGAACGACAGCACTCTCAATGCTTTTGCTACCCCTGGTGGCTATATATATGTTTATACCGGCTTGATCAAATACCTGGACCAGGAAGATGATCTGGCAGGGGTGTTAGGACATGAGGCGGCCCATGCGGATCTGAGGCATTCAGCCCGTATGATAGAACGGCAATACGGTATCAGTGTGGTATTAAGTGTTATTCTGGGACAAAATGCTGCTGTGCTGACGCAGATTGCCGGTGGGCTGGTAGGCCTGGAGTTTAGCCGAGATTTTGAAACAGAGGCCGACCGGCAATCTGTCGAGTATCTGGCAGATACGGAGTATAACTGTGCCGGGGCGGGTTCTTTTTTCCAGAAGCTTACCGATGAAGGGCAAAGTGGTGGTGTGCCGGAGTTTTTGAGCACCCATCCCAATCCTACCAATCGGGTAGAGAACATCGCAGAAAAAGCCCAGGATGTCGGATGTAGTACGGCTCCTCTGAATCCTCCTTCTTATCAGGATTTCAAAAGCATGTTGCCCTGAAGCATAGGAGCTTTCGCCAGCTGGTTTTTTTCCAAAGTTGAAAATATATAATTTAGCAGGATATTTCAGCAGCAAGCGGTAAGGTTTCCCTTACCTACCTGGCTGCTATTGTCATAAATGGATGAAGCATGAAAAAATCAGAAATAAAATTTACCGTCGAATTAGATGCACAGAATGTACCGGACAAAATGTTTTGGGATGCTACCGACAGAGAAGAAGATGGAGTTTCCGAAACCAAAGCGATCAGCGTATCTATCTGGGATAATTTTCAGAAAAACACCTTGCGCATAGACCTGTGGACGAAAGAAATGCCTGTTGATGAAATGAAACGTTTTTGTGTAGATACCATCGGAGGCTTAGCCCAAACCATTTTGAGCGCTACCGGCGATGAGTACATGTCGGAGGAGATGCATCACCTGTGTGATAAGCTGGTGAAGCATCTGGAAAAAGAGATGAAACAGAAATAAGCATAGCCAAAAGAAGGCACGTTTGGAAGGTTAGACCTCTCTGGCAGATACGTTGTACCCAAGGGCAAAACCCATGAAAGATTAGAAAAAGGCACCTACGACTATCCTGATTTCATCGTTTTTGTCAGGAAAATAACATTGGGCATTGTCTTTGTTTTTTGTTAAAAAGAATCTTTTTATTTTCGACAATGTTGAAGAGGAAACCAATAATATGCACACGATGAAAAGATATTTATATAGTTTATGCATGCTGATCGCCCTGGGAGGGTTATCTTCCTTTATCATGCAGGAAGAGGAGAAGCCTGAAAATACGATCAATTGGCTTACCCTGGAAGAAGCCCAGCAATTAATGGAGAAAGAACCGCGCAAAGTCATTATGGATGTTTATACCGACTGGTGCGGATGGTGTAAAAAAATGGACAAAACCACCTTTGCCGACGAAAAGGTAGTGGCCTATGTCAATGAAAATTTTTATGCCGTGAAGCTGAATGCCGAGAATCCAGGAAAAATTAATTTTAAAGGCAAAGAATTCACGCATCCGGAGCTGGCTCGTGCTTTACGGGTTTCAGGCTATCCTACGGTGGTCTTCTTTGATGAATCATTCTCCCGTTTCCAGCCGCTGAGCGGTTATCGTCAGGCCGATGAATTCAGAAAAATTCTGGAAATGTTCAACGAAGCAGAAACAGAAGCCGGTAAGTAAACAGATACTTTTCTTTTGGGTTGTCATTGATCCATTAACTTTGCAGATGGATTAATGACAATTTTTTTATGCATTATGCTATAGACGATACCATCGTAGCGCTTTCCACGCCTGAAGGGACAGGCGCTATTGCCGTCATCCGTTTATCAGGTAAAGAAGCCATTGCTATCAGTAACCGGGTGTTTAAGGGCAAAGATCTGACCCGGCAGCCTAGCCATACCCTGCATTATGGCAGTATTCGCGACGGAGAAAAAGTACTCGACGAGGTGGTCGTTTCTCTGTTTGTAGCACCTCACTCTTTCACAGGAGAAGATGTAGTAGAGATTAGCTGTCATGGTTCTCCTTTTATCGTTCGTCAGATCATACAACTCTTGTTAAAACACGGTGCCCGACTGGCCACGGCCGGAGAATTTACCAAGCGGGCTTTTATGCATGGCCGATTCGATCTGGCTCAGGCAGAGGCCGTGGCCGACCTGATCGCTTCAGATTCTGAAATATCCCATAAGACAGCGTTGAACCAGATGCGGGGTGGCTTTTCACAGGAGATCAAAGACTTGCGGGCACAGTTGGTACATTTTGCGTCTATGATAGAGCTGGAACTGGATTTTGTGGAAGAAGACGTGGAGTTTGCCAGTCGGGATGATCTGCGCCGGCTGGTAGAGGATATTTTACGGGTTGTGAATGCCCTGATCAACAGCTTTGCCCTGGGGAATGTCATCAAAAACGGAGTGCCCACCGTCATTGCCGGGAAACCCAATGCGGGCAAGTCTACCTTGCTGAATGCTTTGCTGAATGAAGAAAAAGCAATTGTATCTGATATTCCTGGTACCACCCGGGATTTTATAGAAGATGAAATTCTTCTAGGCGGCATTAGCTTCCGCTTTATAGACACTGCCGGTTTACGGGAAACCACAGACAAGGTAGAAGCCATAGGGGTAGAGCGGACGTATGCCAAGATGAAGCAAGCCTCTCTCATTATTTTTCTGTTTGACCTCACGGAGGAAACCATCACCAGTATCCAGAAAGATATCAATGTATTGGAAAACCTGGGCATTCCTTTTATCAGGGTCGGCAACAAAATAGACCAGGCACAACCGGACCTGTTAAAGGCATTAGAGTCTATACCGGATATTGTTTATATCTCAGCAGAGAAAAGAGAAAATCTGGAGGGCTTGAAAGACAAAATCATGGCGTTGGTAGACCTGAACAAGTTTTCCACCAGTGGTACCATTGTAACCAATGTGCGTCATTACGATAGCCTGGTCAAGACAAAGGAAGCCCTGGAGGATGTGCTGAAAGGTTTGGATAGTGGCATTACCCAGGATTTTCTGGCCCAGGACATCCGACATGCCCTGCATTATCTGGGAGAGATCACAGGTGAGATCACGACAGAGGATCTGTTAGGAAACATCTTCTCCAAGTTTTGTATCGGAAAGTAACTGAACAAAATAAAGAAATAATAACTATTAATAAAAGCTCTAAATTTAATCGTTTAGGGCTTTTTTTGTGACTTAATGTTAATATTTGTTTTGTGTTGTTATAGGTTTGTTTTGTATCTTTTTGTACCTTTATTGTACCTCAAAGGATTGATTTGTACCTCAGTCCTTTTTTAAGGCGAAATTACTTGACACTTTTAAACATTTTATAACAAGTTAATACAGAATTAATCAGATTGAAACATGAGTTCTAACATTAGAATTACCAGAATTTGCCAGCACTGTGGTAATGAGTTTGAAGCCAGAACAACCGTTACCAGATGTTGCAGTGATAGGTGCGCTAAGCAGGCTTATAAAGCCAGGAAACGAGCTGAAAAGGTCGAGAATAGTAATAAGGAAACAATTATAGTCAAAAGCCAACCCATTGAAGCAATTAAAGCTAAAGAATTTCTTACTGTACGAGATGCTTCAAAGTTATTGAACTGTTCCCGCCAAACCGTTTACAACCTGATTAATGCAGGTAACTTAAAAGCGGTAAATATTAAGCTAAAAAAGACACTTATCAAGCGATCCGAAGTGGACAAACTATTTGCATAAACTCATAAGCATAAAGGACAATGACTAAAGTAAAACTAAGGTGCAAACCAATATCAGGTAATAGGCAAACGCTCTATCTGGACTATTATCCACCCATCCCACACCCAGCAACAGGAAAGCTAACCAGAAGAGAATTTTTAAAACTGTACGTGCTTGATAAACCTAAAACACCTATTGAGAAACAGCACAACAAGGAAACAAAGACGCTGGCAGAAAACATTAGGGCAAAAAGACAAATAGAAGTACAAAACGGCAACTATGGCTTTCTTTCAAATGGCAAACGCAATGCTGATTTTGTTCAGTATTTCAGAGATTTAGCAGCTAAACGGACAGGGAGTAATTCTGACAACTGGTATTCAGCTTTGAATTATTTAGAGAAATTTACAGGAGGTAGCTTACGATTTGCAGACCTTAACGAACACTTTTGTAATGAGTTTAGAGAGTATCTTATTACTGCACCCAGTAGCAGGAGTAACAAAAAAACTCTATCTCAAAATTCAACGGTTTCTTATTTCAATAAGCTAAAAGCAGCCTTAAAACAAGCTTTTAAAGATGGTTATTTACAAACCGATTTAAATGCAAAAGTACAGTCCATCAAACAGGCTGAAACAGAAAGGCAGTTTTTAACCATTGAAGAACTCCAATGCCTGGCTCACATAGAATGCTCTTTACCTATTCTCAAGCAGGCTGCCTTGTTTTCAGCTTTAACAGGGCTGAGGTTTTCTGACATTCAGAAATTAGTTTGGAGTGAAGTAAGGCAAAGCGGAAATCATCATTCATTACACTTTAGACAAAAGAAAACCAAAGGAGTCGAAGTGTTACCTATCTCCGAACAGGCATACGGCTTATTAGGTGAACGCAAAGAACCTACTGTCAGAGTTTTTGAAGGGCTTAAATATTCAGCTTATACTAATATCCATTTAAAGCAATGGGTATTAAAGGCAGGAATATCAAAAGACATCTCTTTTCATTGTTTCCGGCATACGTTTGCCACCTTACAGCTATCTTTGGGAACAGACCTTTACACTGTTTCTAAGATGCTGGGACATCGTGAGCTAAAAACTACGCAGGTTTACGCTAAGATAGTAGATAAGCAAAAACAGGAGGCAGCAGAAAGAATTAAATTAATTTTATAAAGATTAGTCTTTAAAAATAAATGATTAGACATACAGCATTTTTTGTCGACTCTATTAAAGCAATTAAATTTTGTAATGCAAATATTTATGAGGTGTCAGGCAGTAGGTTTGAACTGCCATTTGAGACTAAACCGACTGAGGGAGAGCACGATTACAAGTATTGTCAGTCTTGCAATGATAACTATAAAATTATATTCAATAGCGTTAAACGTTCATTTGAAAAGTTCCCATTCTGTTGTGAAGCTCATGCCAATTTAGCAAAGGAAAAATGGTTTAATAAGAATTTCTTTGGTGATATTCCTTCACAAGTTGCTAACAAAGTTATTTTTACTAATCAACATATTATAAACAATGTAGATGATAAAAATTGGTATAAAATTGTAACTGACTATGTTGATTATACAGTTCAAAGTCTTGGGCTAATGCCTGAAGGCTGTGGAGAACCAGTTCAAAAGGGTTATTTTTTGAGATTAATAAATGAACTGATAAAAACCAATAAGGACTTACCACCTGAAAAGAGCAAAAGAATTACAGAGTACATAAACTCCTACATCAATCCAAAGGAAACACAAAAAACAGACTTGAATGTACTTATTAATACTTATCAAGATTGGCTAAGTATTTTTCCATTTGAATTAAGCTATTTTAAAGAACTTAAGCAGTATTATGAAAAGCATTTGCCCATATTAAAAGGGAAGCCCGAATATAATCCCTATTTAGGTACAAGTAGATCCAAAATGCATACAAAGAATAGTTTGATCAAAGAATTGATTAATGTGACAGAAAATTTATTACAGCAGGTAAATGGAGTAAATCTTTATAAGAAAGGCCTTATCAAAGATGAAGCTCAAATTCAAATAGAATTAATTAATGAGAACAGAAGGCTTAAATTACATCTACTAAAGGGAAAACCAACTGATGAAAAGAAGGAGTACATTAAAATGTTAAAGAGGTGGTTTAAAGATGAAAAAAAATACTTTGAAGAAATCACACCTTTTCTAAATAAAACACCTCAACCTGAGGAACAGGATGGGACAGAAAAACATCAAGGGCAAATAAGTAATTGCTTTAATAATTTGGAAAAAGGAGATTTAATACTGCAAATAATTGACCTGTATAATATTGAAAAAGAAAAGTATAATAAAGCATTTAGATCAAATTGCAAGTTTGATAAAACATTAATGAATGATTTAGCAAATAAGATTTTTGATCTTTTTGAGAAAAAGCAGATAGAGTCAGATGCTAGTTGGTTTATTGAAGAATTAAGCAGATTAAGACTTTGTGGCACATTTGATAATTTAGCAATTGCAGAAGATGTGATGAATAATTTCAAAAAATTAGAAATTGAACCACCACTGTATGTAATGAACTGTTACAAAGAAATATGCGCTAGAACCAAATATATTGATGTTTTAATCAATGAAAAGAAATATACATGGGATGAACAGGAGATAAATACTTATAAAGCGTTTCTTGACAAAGAATTTCAGCAATATACTTTTGATGATAACAGTAGGAAGAATTACTTGTCTAAGCTATTTGATAGAATTGTGTCAGAGATTAAAGAAATTGAAGAAAATACGGTAAAAGAATACGGCTACTTTATAGATGGTTTTTATGATAGTGAAGTTTTTATAGCGACAAAGGATAACATAAATAACTATTTCTATAGTTCTGAGATGCAAAAAAGGTCTATTAATGATTTCTATGATTTAGTAAAAAAACTACGTAATTATATTGACGCGAAAAACAAATTAGTAATAGTTAGAAAATATATTCTTGGGAAAAAAGAACCTGAACCCATAGAAACCAATACATTACAGGAAGCTACAACTCCTTTTGATTCAGAAACAATAAATCTCTTTTGTAAATCAATGCCATTGAAAATGGTAATTCAGCACTTTGAAGTATTTACACAACGAAAAAGTAAAAATGGAAAACCCTTTCTTACAGAAGAGGAATTCAATTCATTCATCAAAAGAGCATTTTTAGGGAAAGAAGAAGAGCCAAAACAGACTTTTAATATGGCTACAAGAGAGAAACTTTTTCTAGTCAAACGCTTTTACCAATTTTACGATATGAGTTGGAAAGAGTACGAAAATACTCAACAGTGCCAAGAAAAATACATCAGATTGTTAACCGATAATTTCACAAATTGGGACTATCAACAAACCAAAAATAACTTTGGAGACAAAGTAAAAAGGAAGTGGTAATTACTTTTGTTCTTAAGTTCTTACTTTTGTTATTACTACACTTACTACTTATCTAAACAAGCATTACCATACCAGTACCATTGCAGTATGTTTAACCAAAAGCATATTGTAATGAAGAATTTAACATTTGAACAGTTACCAGAAGCAGTCACACAGCTTTATGATAAACTGAGCAGTATTGAAAGTATCTTAATTGAAAAAAGCACCTTTACCCAATCTGAAGTTGATCAACTTCTGACAGTTCAACAAGCAGCAGAATTTCTAAACTTGTCCGTTCCCACCATTTATGGATATGTTCAAAAGCAGGAAATTCCTGTTTGCAAGCGTTCAAAAAGGCTTTATTTCTCAAAGCAGCAACTTACTGAGTGGATCAAATCAGGCCGGAAAAAAACAGTTGCAGAAATTGAAGCTGAAGCAGAAAAGTACTTGTCAAACCATAAAAAAAGGGCGAACAATGGATAACAACCGATTGAACGCCCAGCATAAAGGACAGGGCAAAGGTAGCAAAAAACCAAATCAATTAGAAACCATATTTTCGTATTTACAAAAACATGTAGCTACAGCTTCAATGGTTTCTAATGCAACTGGAGTACCACAAAAGAATATTTGCAGGTATAAAAGGGATTTAGAAAAGGCTAAAAAGCTTCAGCAACTCAAGAAGGCAAAATGTCAAAAAACAGGTTGCAAGGCTTACTACTTGACTACTGATCCAAGTAAGTTTAAAGATGGTTCAACACAGTTAAACCTTTTCAGTAATGAGTCTTGAACCTGAATTTGAATTTGAGAAATACGGTATTGGTGTTGATGATATTCAGGCTGAAACCGAGGAGCTTTTTAAAAAGGCCAACGAAGCCAATGAAAGCAAAGGATTGTTTACAGTAAAAACTGGTAATCGTTGGATAGACCAGGCGAAGACCAGACCTATTCCCAAAATGCTATTTGGAGAATTTTGGTTTGAGGGAGAGCTATGTATTTTGTTTGCTGACACTAATTTAGGTAAATCAATACTAGCTGTTCAGATTGGTAATAGTATCAGTAGGGGAGAACAAATAAGGGGCTTTAAACTGGAAGCCCCTAAACAACCTATTCTGTATTTTGATTTTGAACTTTCCGATAAGCAATTTGAGAACAGGTATTCAATAGAATATGCTGAGCATTATGACTTTGATGACAATTTCAAAAGAGCTGAAATCAATCCAGAAGCAGAACAACCAAAATCATTTTCAAATTTTGAGGAATACCTAAATCATTCTTTAGAACAGAGTATTGTTGAAACAGGGGCTAAGGTGCTGATCATTGATAACCTTACCTATCTGAAGAACGAAACGGAAAAAGCAAAAGATGCTTTGCCATTGATGAAGCATTTGAAGGCATTAAAAAATAGGTATAATCTTTCTATCCTTGCATTAGCACATACTCCGAAAAGAGATAATTCAAGACCTTTAAATGTGAATGACGTGCAGGGTAGCAAGATGCTTTCAATTTTAGCTGATAGCATTTTTGCAATAGGAGAAAGCCATACAGATAATTCTTTACGCTACTTGAAGCAGATTAAAGTAAGGGCAAAAGAAAAGAGGTATGATGCTGATAACGTATATCTATGTCAAATAAACAAAGCTTTCAACTTCCTACAGTTTGAGTTTATTGATTTCTCAACGGAGTTTGAACACTTAAAACAACTCTCTAATGGGGATAAAGAACAGCGTATTTCTGAAGTAATGGAATTAAAAAAGCAAGGTATTTCAAATGTAGAGATTGGCAGAAGGTATAGTGTATCAGAAGGAACCGTGAGAAAATGAATAAAGAAGTTTGAAGAAAGAAGTACCAAGTAAATTCGTACGCCTCGTACCTCTCGTACACCTGTACGACCGGTACGAATGGTACGAGCAAAATTTGAAATTATGAGTCATTACAGATACATACTAAAACCGTATGAGGGGATGAATACCCGGTACAACTGCCCACAATGTAATAGAAGTAAAGTATTCAGTAGATACATAGATACGGAAACAGGCGAACATTTATCGCCTGATGTTGGGAGATGTGAACGAATAAATAACTGTGGTTATCATTATACGCCAAAGGAATATTTTGAGGATAATAAAAGCTCTTTAGGTGATGATTATTACAGTCAGAAAATGAGCTATCAGACCTTAACAAAACTTAACACTCAAAACAAAAAAGATAATAGAACTACTACAGAAAACTTCAGTTCAGATACAGAAACAGTTCAACCACAACCAGTTTCTTTTATCCCAATTGATATATTCAAAGGGAGTTTGAAAAGCCATGAAAAGAATCATTTTGTAACGTATCTTAAAAGTCTATTTGGTGTTGAGGTAAAAAACCAATTAGTAGGCCGTTATTTTATAGGTACATCAAAGCATTGGGAGGCAGCTACAGTCTTTTGGCAAATTGACACTCATGGCAAAATACGAGCAGGCAAAATAATGCTTTATAACCCTGCTACAGGCAAAAGAGTGAAAGAACCTAACAATCATATTGCCTGGACACACAAAGCCATGAAAGGGGCTTATTTTGATCAGGAGCAGTATCATTTGAAGCAATGTTTATTCGGTGAACATTTGTTACAGGATAAAACAAATGGGAATGATAAAAAATCAATTCTTTTATTTGAAAGTGAGAAAACAACTGTCATTGCAAGCGTTTATTTTCCTCAATTTATTTCGTTGGCAACAGGTGGTGCGGAGGGTTTAAATAAAGAAAAATGTGAGACTTTAAATGATAGTGGGCGACACGTTTTTTTATTTCCTGATGCTTCAAAACCAAAAGAGGGTAAAGAAACGGTATTTGAAAAATGGACAAATACTGCAAAAAAGTACCTTTTTAAATTTACTGTTTCCGATCTTCTGGAATGTAAAGCAACAGAAGAAGAAAAAAAGCGGGGAGTAGATTTGGCTGATTACTTAGTAAAGCTTGATTATAAGCGATTTATTGAACCTCAAAACTTAGCGAAACTTAGTGTTCAGGACTTGATAAAACTTGATATTCAGGAAGAAGAAAACCTTATAAAATCTCATATTGAGAATAGTAATAACCTGATAAAACCTGAATGTTGGAGCAGGGAAATTGCCGAACTAGATTCATACTTTGCCAATACATCACTGCCAAATATACCTATAACATTAAGTCAGAGTAACAGGATAAGCAATGTTTCTTTATTCGTTGAAAATCACTTTGCCACTGTTAAAGCCAATAATGGCAAACAGGCTTTCTTACCATACCTTAGCCGATTACAGGAATTAAGACAAGTATTAAACACTAAATCATACTGATATGAAAACAAAAGAGATTGAATCCATAGAAAGCTATTTTAAAACAGAAAACGAACATTGGAATGGGTATGCCTTTAGTATGGTATGTGAAGTATTACAGCAAGGGCTGTTTGATAATCCGGAACAACCACTAGAACTTTTCAGTAAGGCAGTTGACATTTTTACTGATCACTTTGAGACACCACTAAAAGCTATTCAATTGTTTCTCCAAGAATTAGAGAGAGAAAAATTAAATGACATGCAGAAGCTATTCGTTAGCCAGTGGGTTTATAAGTATGTAAAAGATTCGGAGTTTGAGAAAGGTGATATTTCGGAAATCAGGAAATTATTAAAATCTCAGATTGAAAACCTGAAAGAAGTTATTGAGAAAAAGAAGCCGGTACAAAAAGGAATACGAGAAATTTTAAAAGATTTGATGCAAAAGGAAATAGAACGGTTTCCTGAAACAATAAAGGAAATGCCACCTGCACAAAGGGTAAATTTTCTCATAAAGTTAATGCCTTATGTTTTACCAAAGACTGAGTCTGTAAGTTGTGAGAAAGATAAATCTTCAGCAAGCGGGTTCAACTTTTCGGAGTTTTTAGGCAATCTTCCTTAATAATTTAGGTTTCATTCAGAAAAAAATATGCCACGTTTTCCAACCTTTCCCACTTTATACGATGAGGTTTTACAAATTCATCTTTCCAAACTTAAAGAATGGGGTTACCTCAAACCGAATCAATATAAAAGTGGTACAATTACCTGGAGCAGGAATGGAAATACAAGAGCTAGTATTTCCATTGCTACCAATACAAAACTTGAAAATCCCTACCTTGAACTGGATTACAAATGCCAGAATAAACCTGTAAACTATAAAGTACCTCTGGTTTGCATTCCTTCAAATTTAGGCAAGGGTGCTGTGTGGTACTTTCTTTGCCCTCATACCGGCAAGCGTTGCCGTAAACTATATTCAGTTGGTGAAAAGTTTTTGCACCGAGAAGCTTTTAGAGGGTGTATGTATGAGAAACAAACTTATTCTCACAAAAACAGAGTACTGTTCAAAACATTTGAAAAAGCTTTGGGAAATGAAAAGCTGTATGAACAATTATACAGCAGATATTTTAAAACCCACTATGCAGGAAAACCTACCAAACGATACTTAAGAATAATGGAAAAAATCCGGCAAAGTGAACAGTTTTCGCTAGAAGAAATAGAGAATCTTTATCTTGTTTAACAAAACCTTTAGAATAAGGCTCTTTCCCGCTATAATAGATCTAAAAACTTCACTCATTTCGTCTTATTTCTTCTCCGTCCACTTTTATCTTGTGGATTAAAATGTAATAATACAGGAATGTGCCGAACTTTATATTCTAGTCCTGATACTTTATTTTTAAACTGTGAGAAAAAGGCCAATGGATTCTTTGGACATTTACTGCCTTTATAATCTTCTAAGTCTTCTTTATTTGAAATATAAGTAGCCCAATTGTCCATAATTGATTTAGCATCTTCATCAAATATGTAAACTACCAAACCTCCACAATTCGCATTAGGTCGACCAGTTGCATATCGGGTTGTAAGTTGCAAGATACCTTCCCATAAGTAAGTGTTAGTGCCTCCAAATATTTTTGCCTCTCCTAGCCAAGTAAATTCATCTTTCTCAACAACTAAATCTACATGGCCTCCCTTTTCTTTATCATGGCTTGCATTATAACCTATTAGATTTAGCATATTTACAATTTGAACGGTTAGTAAGTCTTCTCCTGAGTCTTGCTGCAAGTGCCTACCATCCTCAATCTTAATAATGCTTTGGTCAATATCTAAATATAGTTGAGCCACAAAATCAGAATAGTTATCTACTAATTCTCGAGATAACATATTCTTAACTCTGGGATTAAATCTGCAAATTAATTTTATTTGTGCTAAACTTAAATCACTTAAATCAGGCTGACTCATGAAGAGTAGATATTAGATGCTTACTAGGAACAAAATACATAAAGATTTTTTCGCTGAAATCTTCAATATTATTGCCGTTTATAGGGTGAAAAAATTCTTTAGTATTTTCCGCCTCTGCAACATCTTTCTTATCAAGCTGATAAAAGTCGTTCCCATCGTAAAATTCAAATTTGATATCTAAAACATTTGCACGGGAACCAGATAAATATTGAATAGCTTCAAGAATTATTAAATCACTGGATGGGTTATCGTTGATGGGATCTTCTTCTAATAGAACCTTGATACTTGCAAATGAAATATGATTAAGCTTGTGGGAGTTATTATAGATGTAAGTTGAGATAGCTTGACAAACACTCTTATGAACCGGGAAATCCTTCCAGTCTTCACGAATAATTTCCAATAGTTCATCCAAGTTCATCACTAAATTTACAAATAGGTTTTTAAATAAGCAATTATCTTAGAAACCTTAAGATCTTATTTTTAACGTTTTCACAATCATTTAGATTCATACAACCCGTTAAAATAACCTCATCAATAACCGGAAACTGACTTTGAGTCAATAAACTAATTGTTCCTGGAATGATTAATTCTATATTCTCGTCAACATAGTTTTCCTTTTCCCAAACCACACCAATTTTGTATGGTGTTATTAAGGTAACTGCTTTTCTACCTGCATGATGAAAGGTTTCATATCTTAAGTCAGTATTCTTGAATCTCATTCTATCTTTTTTTATTGCGCCTTCATCAGTTGTAAAACCCAGCTCACACACTCTTCCCTCACTAGATTCATAAAATTTATTCAGCAAAGGGTAAAAATTCAATGCGCTGAATGTTCGCTCTGAAAAATCAATTGATGGGAAAAGATTAACAAACTTTTTATGAATTAAGCCAAACCCTTTTTTTCGCTCATCACGTGAAAAGTTTCTTATATCTAACCTATATTCTACTAAATTTTCTTTTTTATTGATAAAAACAATATCTGCGAATTGCTTTATATTTTGCTTTAACCCATAAACTTCTTGAAATTGATCAAAATATTCTCTTGTTAGAGAGTCGTTGATTGTGCTTACATCTAATGATTGCTTTTCTTGAAAGTATTTTTTGGAGAAAAAAATTAAAGCTAATCCATTAGTATGTTTAAGTTTTTTAATAAAATATAAGTTGGATGGATGTACATTATTAGAATTTTCATCATCTAAAAAAAACGGAAACGCCTGAGTAAATGGACACTCATCATATTTCAACCCTTCTGCCTGATTTAATAAACTCTGAATAAGTGAAGGTTTAATCTTAAAAAATTTAACTGCCTTCTCACCTACTAGCAAATGTTCACGATAAGCTAATAACAATTTCTCAATTTTTTCTTCAATATTTTCAGCTTCACTTTCAACTTCCTGTCTTATTTTTTTAAAAGTATTATCCCATCCATTACTGGGTGGCAATTCAACTTTTTTCAATAAAGCTCTAAATTGATTGTATGGTATTCTTTCTTGTATAGATGAAAGTAGTTTTTCTAATTCCATAAATAAATTATGTTAAACTGTAAAGATATATCTCAATAGAGGCTATTCTTACGAATAAAAAATAAAATTTCAGCTAGCTTATAAATTAAAGTAATGTTTTTAAAACTATAAAAGAAAATTATAGAATGAAAGAGGGAAATTATTATAATTAATTCTGTTTTGGCTCTTATTTGTACCTGAATAAATCTATTATGGGAGTAAATAGCTAATTTTCAGTGAGTTATTGCTTATAATTACTTTTTGTATCGGGAAATAAGTAGTGCAAAACTAAAAGATGAATTGCTATCCTCTTCACGGAAAGCGTGGTATTAATACTCAGGTTAATTACTGTTCAATTTTAACAGACATTTAACCCATTGCCAAACGCAAAATTACCAGATTTTATAACGTCTTTAGGGTTGAAAGTTTGTGTAAAAACCCTGGCAAAGATCTGGTCTCATTTTTATCATTCATTATTGAAAAAGGTTATCTGAATAGCAACTACTAACGTTTTCTATATTGAAATTTTTTTCTGTAACCTCTTGTAAAACTTTAGTGTTTTATCAATATTCAGTTGAAAATTATTACCTATCCTGATCGACTTCTGATTCTATTTTTTTGTGAGAGAAAGGAGCATTATGCTGCTTGTTGATGCCTAATTTTTTTATAGGTATCAACCTCCGTAGCATAGCCATATTTTTGTGCATTTATAGAAAGTAAGGGCTCATCTTTCCATAATGCTAGGTTCCGTAAATACTTTTTTATCATCATTATATAAATAAAAACGAACGTGAAATATACACTTAACTTAGCAGTGCTGGTAAGCTGTGGCTTGCTGGCTTGCACTTTTTCTGCGACGGCACAAGTAACTGTACAATGGGATAAAACCTTTGGGGGAGATTTTTGGGACACACCTACAGATGTAGTACCTACTGCCGATGAAGGCTATCTAGTGGCAGGTTCTTCTTATTCCGGTGCTGAAGGTGATAAAAGTGAAGAAAATAAAGGTATATCTTCAAATGACTATTGGATTGTTAAACTTGATTCCAGCGGTAACAAACAATGGGATAAAACTATAGGAGGCGATAGTTTTGATGATCTTATTAGCGCTATTCCTACAGCGGATGGAGGGTATCTGCTAGAGGGGATGTCTAGTTCCTCTGCTTCAGGAGATAAGAGTGAGAATAGTGACGATGTAGATTACTGGATTGTAAAAATAGATGCCGATGGAAATAAACTGTGGGATAAAATCTTTGGAAGTGATAGTGATGTTGAATTACAAAGCGCGATTCCTACTGATGATGGAGGTTACCTGTTGGCTGGCTCTTCTAATTCTGATGCTTCAGGTGATAAAAGTGAAAACAGCAGAGGTGAGTTGGATTATTGGATCGTCAAGATAGATGAGAGTGGAAATAAACTGTGGGACAAAACATTAGGAGGTAGTAAGGGAGAGAGGGTTTTGGCTGTAACCACTACTATGGATGGAGGGTATCTGCTAGCAGGATATTCTGAATCTAATGCTTCAGGAGATAAGAGTGAGGATAGCAAAGGTGAAACTGATTATTGGATTGTTAAGATAGATGCTAATGGCAATAAACTGTGGGATAAAACATTAGGCGGGATTGGTAGTGAAAGTCCAAGAAGTGCCATCTCTACGGCAGATGGAGGTTATCTGCTGGGGGGACCTTCTAATTCTTCTGCTTCCGGGGATAAGAGTGAAGATAGTAAAGGTGAAACTGATTATTGGATCGTCAAGATAGATGCTAACGGCAATAAGCTGTGGGATAAAACAATAGGTGGTGATGGTGGAGATGATTTACAAAGCGCGATTCCTGCAGCGGATGGAGGATATCTGCTAGCAGGGTATTCTGAATCTAATGCTTCAGGAGATAAGAGTGACAATAACAGAGGAACAGAGGATTCTGGTGACTACTGGATCGTTAAAATCAGGGAAACAACTGATGAGGAGGTATCCATCAAAAATCTTACTTTGGTCCATGCTGATTATCATCAATCTTTATTTCCTTTGCAGGATGGGGATACTATCGACCTCTTACAACTAGACAATCCCCGCCTGACTGTTCAAGCCAATACCTTACCTGTGCACTTAGATAGTGTTATACTGGAGCTAACAGGTCCCCTCTCACATACACAGGTAGAAAAGCAATACCCTTATTTCTTATTCGGAGATAAACTAAATATTGATGATAATAGTAGAGATTATACCGGGCGGAAATTCAAACCGGGAGCCTATACGCTGGCGGTTACCCCTTACCTTGGTGGTGAGGCAGGTACTGCATTAGCGATTTCTTTTCAAGTAATGTATGATCATTCAATTGAAGGACTTGGCTTGGTGTATGTTGATGCTGATCAAGAGATAGTACCCCTTAATGATGGTGATGTGATTGATCTGGCTACGCTCCCCAGCACAAAGCTAAATATAACTGCCTATACTTTGCCTTATGTTGTAGGCAGTGTGGCCTTTAGATTAAAAGGTCCCTTTACTCATGAGAGTATAGAAAATAATTGGCCTTATGCTCTCTTCGGAGATAAACTGAATACTGATAATAATAGCAGAGATTATATCGGCCGGAAATTCAAACCGGGAGCCTATACGCTGATAGCTACCCCCTACCCAGAGAAGCAGAAAGGTGGTATAGCAGGTGCACCTTTAGAAATCAACTTCACAATTATTAACAGTGATGAGACAGATCATTCTCAGGTCACTGGCTTTGATCTCTATGATGCCGTCACAGATGGAAAGATAGCAGAGATTCAACAGTACGCTGTGATTGATTTGGATGAGTTACTTCATAATGAACTTACGATTCTTATTCATACCATGCCTGATTTTGTGGGTAGTGTAAAAGTAGCACTGAAAGGCCCCATAAACTATAACCGTATTGAAAATACCAAACCCTATACTTTATTTAGTGATTCTGACAATGACATATTCGGTCAGGCTTTTCTTCCTGGAGAGTATACCTTGATAGCGATTCCTTATCCAGAAAAGAACAAACAAGGAGCGGCAGGTACTCCTCTAGAGATCCACTTTACCGTTATTGATGACAGTAATGCCAGACTGGCTAAGCAGGGAGATAAAAAAGGGCAGGAGAAATTGGATATAGAATCAATAATGCCTCTAAACGATCATTATAGGGTATATCCTGTCCCCTTCCAGGATCGGTTGTTTATCAACACAGCCTTAGAAGCCAACGCTCCTGAAGTGAGACTTTTTGGCTTGGATGGAAAACAATATCCTGTGGAAGTTTCTAGGGTAAGAGGCAGTATTCAGGTAAGTACGTCTGCTCTTATACCTGCGGGAATGTATGTTCTGCAAATTGTCTCAGAGGATCAGGCGGTGAGGTTGCTAAAGGTAATTAAACAATAATTGATGTTTACATAACCATCTTCAACTCTCTTGGAAGCAGCAATGAGTAAAAAGCAGTGCAAATAAGTACTGCTTTTTACTATGCTTACCAGCGTCTTGAACTACTTGGGATGATTGAACTCAGTAAAAGTTAATATTATCATAGTAATTGTTTCTTATTTGTACCTCATAAAATTTTTTCACTCCAATTTTGTAAAGGGACAACGATTGGTAATTGGTAGCTTTCTCAGTTGCAACAAAGAGCATGAATATCTTTTTTAATCTAAAAATGTAGACAGTCGCTGTAACCTTTTGAAAAAACAGCGGTAGTGCTAAAAAAATGCACGATGTTCTATATGATCCCTTTTTCTTCCCAACGCATAGCTGCTTTCAGTTATCTCGCCACCTTTATGCTTACGAGCATTTTATTTTTCTCCTGCTGCAATAAAAGTTATGGGCAGAATACCTCTATTGCTTACGCTTACCCCATAGATCCTATAGCCATTGACGGTGATCTATCCGACTGGCCCAAGCAATTAACCCAATATCCTATACAAGAACACCTCTTGCCTTCAAGACCGGACAATGAAGATGATTTTACAGCTCATTTCCGAATTGGCTATAACCTTGACAATCAATCACTCTATCTGGCCCTGGAAGTGATTGATGACGACTACATCAGAGATACCACAGAGAATGTGGCCTGGAATTCACAGGATGGTCATGAACTCTACATAGATGCGCTCCATGCTGCAATGGGCTCAGGCGTGGTTTCTTATTTATATAGTAAAGATTTGCAGCATATAAACAAGATGGTTTCGGATTCGGTGGTTGCTAAGGCTGGTTGGGAGCATATAGAGGTTGCAACACGTCGACAGGGTACCACTACTGTTTACGAATGGCGGATAGCCTTAGGAGATCAACTTTACGCCGGCAGATCTATTGGTGTGGATCATCAAGTTTTTGATAAGGATATAGCTGGTGATTTTACCATTGAAGCGTGGGGTAAGGGAGGGTATAAGTTTATGAATCCCCAAAATGTGGGTGATGTAATATTGATGAAAGCGCATGAACAACCAGGCACGCTCAAAGGCAGGATTCAGTGGAAAAATGGATTAAAGAAAAAATTGCCCAGTAAGATTCGCCTCACTTCTCAGCAATTGCCTTCTTTATGGGTAGATACCCACCTTGATTCTCTGGGCCAGTATACTGTGCAACTCCCCGCTGGCACCTATCAGGTGTCTGTCCCTGATATTTTATATATTGATGAAGAAGACATGTACCGCGTGGATACAAACATCTTGGCTACCGTAAGACTTCAATCTCGACAAACTGTGGAAGCGCCTTTGTGTGAAATAACTCATATCATTAAACCTGATCTGATCCCTGAGAAAGGGATTCTCCATGATTTTGACAAGCGTAAGGCTCAGGCATTAGATCATTTTATTGAAACTTACAGGCAGTATTATAACATACCGGGTGTTTCTCTTGCCCTGATCAGAGAGGGTCAATTGGCTTATCATAAAACTTATGGGGTGAAGAATACTTTTACACAAGAAGCAGTCGCAGAAAACACCCTGTTTGAAGCTGCTTCCATCACCAAAACCGTATTTGCTTATGTGGTGAATCGCTTGGCAGAAAAAGGTATAATTGATTTAGATAAACCCTTGTATCAATATCTGCCTTTTGAGGCTATCGCACACGATGATCGCTATCAACTCATCACGGCACAGCATGTACTTTCCCACCGGACAGGTTTTCCAAACTGGGCCTATATGAATGAAGATGGTAATATAGATATCAAATTTACACCAGGCACACAATATGGCTATTCAGGAGAGGGGTTTGAATATTTGAAAAGAGTAGTAGTTCATGTGATGGGCAAGCCTGTCGAACAAATCTTACAAGAAGAAGTGATGGGGCTTATGGGTATGTATCATACATACTTTTCTAAAAATGAAGCATTGGTAAAAATGGCGGCTCATGGTCATTATGATAACCTTCCAAACACACCGGATATTCCTGAACAGCCTGGGATGGCGTTTAGCATGTATACGGAAGCCAAAGCCTTTACCCAGTTTATGATAGGCTTATTACATGAAAAAGGGATGCAGCCTACCACTTACGCTCATATGTTTACCCTGCATTCTGAATACCCTTATGAAGAGGGTGAAGAAAAGCCAAAGTATAAAGAGGGTATGGGTTTAGGCATAGCCCTAAGAGATTCTCCCTATGGCAAAGTGTTTGGCCACGGAGGAAATAATGGAGATTTTCAATGCCAGTTTGAAGTGTACCAAGACTTGAAAATGGGCTATGTAGTCTTTACTAATTCTAATATGGGTCATATCTTGTGTCATGATCTGAAAGACTTCTTAATGGAAGGAAAAAAGCAGGAATAGCTGAAATATTGGTTTTCCTCGCTTTCTCTGAGTATACAAATAAAATTATAAAATGATCAGCTACCCAGTGCTGCTGTTAACGGCTCAACGGTTAGATAAGCTTACCTATGCTCAGATGGACGACCCTCATTTCACCCACTATTTAACAGCATAGGTGGTTTAACACCAAAAAATTTCTCGCACGGGATACTGTAAAAACCTTAGCCTGATAATTTTGAAAAATAATCAGCCCCATCTGTCTCTGATATTATTTATATTGTACCAGCTTATTCACAATCAATAAAATTATGGTATGAAGCGTAGAGATCTTCTAAAATATTTCTCAACAATTCCTGTGATGGGCGTGCTGGTCGGTAGCTTATGGCCTTCTTTCCGTGCCTCCGCTACACCAACGGCTGTTGGGAATACCAATCTATTCGAGGCATTAGGCATACGCCCCATCATCAATGCCCGGGGTACTATGACCTATTTGTCTGGTTCGCTGATGACACCCGAAGTCATGCAAGCCATCAATGCCACCGCTCATGATTTTGCCAATATGCACGAAGTGATGGATAAAGTAGGGGAGAAAATAGCTGAGTTGTTGCAGTGTGAAGCAGCCATGGTGACCTCCGGGGCCGCCTGTGCCCTCACCCTTGGCACCGCAGCGGCCATGACAGGCATGGATGAAGAAAAAATGAAACAACTACCCCACCTGCCCGGTCCGCCAAAAGAGGTGATTATCCAGAAGTCGCACCGGTATGTATTTGATCAGGCAGTCCGGTCTGCGGGAATCCAATTTGTAGAGGTGGAAGGTCCGGAAGAAATGGAAAAAGCCATCAACGAAAATACGGTGATGGCCCTGTTTTTTAACGGTGCATTTTCCTGGTATGGCATCCCTGATAGCATTTCGCACGAAAAGTTTGTGGAGATAGCCAAAAAGCATAAGGTGGCTTCCTTCATTGATGCTGCTGCCGATGTACCCCCTGCTGAAAACCTGTTCAAATACCAGAAAATGGGTTTCGATATGGTCACTTTTTCCGGTGGAAAAATGATCCGTGGCCCGCAAAGTGCCGGATTATTATTTGGAAGAAAAGACTTGATAGAAGCTGCCAAACGTAACTTTTCGCCTTATGAATCTCCCATTGGCCGGTCTATGAAAGTAAATAAAGAGGAGATCTTTGGCATGTATGTGGCACTGAAAACCTATCTGGAGAAAGACCATGCGAAAGAATGGGATGAATGGGTGGCACAAACCAAACGTATCGCTTCCCTGGTAAATCCTGTCCCTTCTGTAAACAGTGAGATGCAGGTGCCCGAAGGACCTGCCAACGTCTTTCCCGGATTACATATCAGCTGGGATCAGGGCAAAGTAAAAATTACGCCCGGAGAGGTAGCTGAAGCTTTACGTTCCGGAACACCCAGTATAGAGATCGGTAGTGGTGATGAAGGCCTGCGGGTGGCGGTGGTTACCCTTCGCCCTGATCAGGTAGATATTGTGGGGCAGCGCATCAAAGAGGTGCTGGAACAGGCCCTGGCATAAACGTTTGAACGGCATGTTGACCTAAATTAGGTTGGTAAGTACCATTGACAGCAAGGCATCCAACCCATTGCACGGCCTGTCTTCTGCCTGCCTGAGAAACTATACCAAAAGCCCGGAAACGCCGACTTCATCCTCTGTCAAAGCAGGATCCTTTTTGAGATACTTATAGAGAACACATATCATTTTTATGGCGATTCTACCATGATACACTCCCTGAAATACCTGTGGCTTCCGCTCCTTATCTTCTTTTCCTGTAGCCCGGAACAGCCTGCCAACGATAGCCTTCGCTTTTCGGTTTCTTATCCTTCCCAATTCAGCGAGGAGCCCCTGGATGGCCGCCTGATCCTGATGCTTTCGGTAGATAGTACCAGTGAACCTCGCTTTCAGATCTCAGACGGCCCGGATACACAACTGGCCTATGGTATAGATGTTGACGGTTGGAAAGCAGAGGAAAAGGCTTATCTCAACGATACGGTGTTTGGTTATCCCATGGCAAGCATGGCTGATATTCCTGCCGGAGAATATTATGTGCAGGCGCTGTTGCACAAGTATGAAACTTTTCATCTGGCTAGCGGACATACCGTCAAGCTTCCCATGGATCAGGGAGAAGGGCAGCAATGGAACCAATCTCCCGGCAATCTGTACAGCACCCCTGTCAAGGTCAGTATTGATCCGAAGGGTGCACAGACAATCGACATTGAGCTGGATCAGGAGATCCCTCCGATTCCTGCTCCCGAGGATACCCGCTATATCAAACATATCAAGATGAAGAGTGATTTACTCACGGAATTTTGGGGTAGACCTATGTATCTGGGAGCCAACATCCTGCTGCCGGAAGGCTTTGAGGAACACCCTGAAGCCAAATATCCTCTCTGTATCTTTCACGGACATTTTCCTTATACTTTTGAGGGCTTTCGGGAAGAGCCTCCTGATCCTGACCTGCCGCCTGACTATAGCGAAAGGTTTCAGTTGGAAGGTTACAATCGCATACAGCAACAGGAAGCGCATAACTTCTACAAGACCTGGACCGGCCCTGGTTTTCCCCGGATGATCATTATAGAGATACAACATCAAAACCCTTATTATGATGATTCTTATGCGGTAAACTCAGCGAATCTCGGACCGTACGGAGATGCTATCACGCATGAACTCATCCCGTTTATTGAGGAAAAATTCAGAGGTATTGGAGAAGGCTGGGCTCGTTTTCTGTATGGTGGTTCCACCGGAGGATGGGAGGCCCTGGCAGCACAGCTGATGTACCCTGATGAATACAATGCCTGCTTTGCAGCCTGTCCTGACCCGATAGATTTTAGAGCCTTTACCGTGGTGAACCTTTATGAGGATACCAACGCTTACTATCTGCCCAGTAAGTTTAAGAAAACCCCGCGTCCCGGTCATCGGGATGGTCGTGGACATATCAGTGCTACCTTGGAGGATATGAATCATCGGGAATTGGTGTTGGGTACCCATGGCCGTTCCGGTCAGCAATGGGATATCTGGCAGGCAGTCTATTCGCCGGCTGGAGAAGATGGTTACCCGAAGCCTATCTGGGATAAGCGCACCGGTACGATAGACCCTGAAGTGGCTGCCTATTGGAAGGAAAATTACGATCTGCGTTACATGATGGAACGGGACTGGGATCAGCTAGGGCCCAAGCTGAAAGGGAAGATTCATCTCTATTGCGGCGATATGGACAATTATTATCTGAACAATGCCGTAAAGCTGACCGAAGCATTTCTGGAAAATACTGAAAACCCTTACTACGAGGGAGAAGTAGCCTACGGCGATGGAGCAGAACATTGTTGGAATGGTGATCCTGAACTGCCCAATGCGATTAGCCGGCTGCGCTATAATACGATGTACGTTCCCAAAATTCTGGAACGTATCAAAGAAAGTGCCCCCAAAGGTGCTGACCTGGCGAGCTGGAGATATTAACCTGACGTGACTATTACAAGTCAGAACTACCCGTCAGTTCTTTCAAGATTATTTACCAGTGGCATGAGTATGGGTATCCATATAATGCAAGGTTAGATTAGCAAGTGTCCGTACACCCAGGGCCAGTCCACTGTCATCTATATAAAAATCCGGCGTATGATGGGGAGGCACTTCCGCCGGGTCCATCTCAGGGGGCATACCACCCAGAAAGAAAAAGAATCCCGGCACTTCTCTGGCAAAGAAAGAAAAATCTTCAGCACCGGTTCGGGGTGGAATAAGATGTACCTGTTCTTTTCCGGCCGTTTTTTCCAGTATGGGTAGCGATGCCGCCGTCAGCGCCGGATCATTGTAGGTAACCGGATAATGCTTGCTAATAGCTACTTCTACAGTGGCCCCTGCACTTTCGCCTATGTTGGTAGCAACCTCACGAATACGCTGATGAATTTTTTCCTGCATCCCGGTATCCAAAGCTCGTATGGTACCGATCATGGTGACTTCTTCCGGAATGATATTGCTGCGGACGCCGCCTTCTATCTTACCGATGGTCACTACAGCGGGTGCTTTGATGATCTCCAGATTACGGCTGACAATGGTCTGCAACCCCAATACAATCTGGGCGGCAGTCACAATAGGATCGACACCATTCCAGGGATAGGCTCCATGGGTCTGCGCTCCTTTGATGGTAATGGTCAGACCGTCTACGCTGGCCATTTCTCCCTCCGGACGATAGCCAATATGGCCTACCGCTGTGCTTGAGTTGATGTGCAAACCATAGACTACATCTACCTTTGGATTATCAAATACGCCTTCTTTGAGCATCAGTTCGGCTCCCCCTTCTTCGCCGGCCGGCGCTCCCTCCTCAGCAGGTTGAAAAATAAATTTGACAGTGCCTTGAAGCTCTTTTTTCATGCTGGCGAGTACCTCGGCTGTCCCCATCAGAATAGCGACGTGGGTATCGTGGCCACAGGCATGCATCACGCCTACTTCCTCGCCATTGTATTCGGTAGTGACTTTGGAAGCAAAAGGAAGGTCTACCCGCTCTGTTACGGGTAGCGCATCCATATCAGCCCTTAGAGCTACAACCGGACCTGGTTTATTTCCTTTGAGTAGTCCTACCACACCGGTATGGGCCACACCGGTTTGCACATCTATTCCCAGTGATCTCAGGTGCTTGGCTACTTTTTCAGCGGTTTTAAACTCCCGGTTAGAAAGCTCAGGATGTTCGTGAAAATCCCTGCGCCAGGCAATGACCTTATCTTCCAGAGTAGTCACCTGCTTGTCAACCATAGCAGACAGATCCTGTGCGACAGTATCTACAGATAGAAAACTCATCAATAATAATGGTGCATAATAAAATTCTTTTCTCATGTCTATTTACTCAAGATTAGAGTAGTGTTTCTTGTGAACATAATACAAAATTTTGTGTATAATGTTGCGCTTAGATTATAATTGGAAGGGGGTTAGTGAAATTCATGCCTTTAAACAATTGGTAATCAGGCACATGAGCAATAAGATAGCAAACCATAAGTACTCATCTGTTTCATGCAATGATAAGGCAGCTGCAAAGGGCAGAGGCTCCTAACTCCAGGTTTATTGCAAATAGGGTGTAAAGATTTCGTTTTTTCAGCTTAACAGGGACGAATCTTTTATAGGAAGACATGGAAAGAAAATTAAAAAGATCACTGAAATACAAAAAATAAATTTTGTATTAAGTTTATATATTATATAAATATTCAAATATTGATCCATAACTTACACCTCAGCTTTTCCAGCAAGAAAGTACGGGAAAAATGAGAAAAGATAGAGAAATTACAATAAGCCTACAGGGAAATGTGCAAGCCAGCCCTGGCTTGGCTTACTGACTTTTGCTCTCTGAGGGCTTGGAAACAGGTCTTCAGACATCAAAATTTTTGATAAATTCTCTATGCTATGGTAAGTAGTGTTTTTTCTCCAACTCGTCTGTTTCTAGTTTTCTTTGCTTTTCTTTATTTTTCTCTACTCTCTAACGGCTATGGACAAACCGTGATCGGT
>JAJNNC010000023.1 GCA_021730635.1 Catalimonadaceae bacterium JC749 | reverse complement strand
AACCAAAAAATTCTAAAGCTCTTAGCATACTTAAAAGGTTTCCGATAGATTAGTTACAACGAAAGCGATGAAAAATCTTCAACAAAAATTTCCATTGGTAAAAAAGTACACATGCCAGAGTTTGATTATTTCTTCAAAAATAAGTTATCTGTTCCTCCTGATCTGGCTGCTAGCCTGCCAGCGGTCTGCTGAGGAGGCCTCCTCCACAGGGCAAGCAGCCTTGGCGACTGCCAAAGCCCCGGCCTCTGTGCCGGAAGGCATGGTATGGGTGCCAGGCGGCAGCTTTTTGATGGGCACCAATGAGCAGCAGGCCTATCCCCAGGAGCAACCCGCCCATACCGTCAAAGTCAAGCCCTTCTTCATGGATGCCACCGAGGTGACCAATGCCCAATTCAAAGCCTTTGTCCAGGCTACCGACTACCTGACCCTGGCAGAAAGAAAACCTGACTGGCAAGAAATGCAAAAACAACTGCCTGCCGGCACGCCCAAGCCTGCCGAAGAGCAGCTCGTGGCAGGTGCCCTGGTCTTTTCCCCTCCCAGCCAACCAGTATCTACCTATGATTACAGCCAGTGGTGGCGTTGGATGCCTGGGGCTAACTGGCAACATCCGGAAGGACCTGGCAGTGATCTGCAAGGCCGCCTGCAGCATCCCGTGGTGCACATCGCTTATGAGGATGCCCTGGCTTATTGTCAGTGGGCCGGCAAACGCCTGCCCACAGAAGCCGAATGGGAGTTTGCTGCCAAAGCAGGCCAGCAGCAGCGTTATGCCTGGGGCGATGAGTTCCGGCCTCAGGGCAAGTTCATGGCCAACACTTTTCAGGGACAGTTTCCCAACCGCAATGTAGGAGAAGATGGTTTTACAGGCACAGCACCAGTGCAGAGTTTTCCGGCCAATGGCTATGGCTTGTATGACATGATCGGCAATGTGTGGGAGTGGACAGCGGATTGGTATGATGCCAGGGCGTATCAGCAAAGGGCAGGACAGTTAGTGAACAATCCACAAGGACCTGCCCAGAGTTTTGATCCCCAGGACCCCTATGCCCAGCAGCGGGTGACCAAGGGAGGCTCCTTCTTGTGTGCCCTGGATTACTGTGTCAACTACCGGCCCAGTGCTCGCATAGGCACAGCCTATGACACGGGCATGTCCCATACCGGCTTTCGTTGTGTCATGAATGTAGAGTAATCTCATCAGAAAGAGTCGTGGTAGTATTTTCTTTCTATTTAAAAAGCTTGTTAAACTTTGATGTGGATATGCATAATGTCTCTATAAAATTTTGTCTGCTGCTTTCTTTACTCATAGGGTTACTGTCGTTTAACGCCATCAGTCAATCAGGGCAGGATCAACGTCCTAACATTCTCTGGATTGTCTGCGAAGATATTGGGCCCTATTTGGGAGCATATGGACACCCTTTGGTGAAGACCCCCCACATTGACCAGCTATCCAGCGAAGGAATCCGATACATGAATGCCTATACCACCGCAGGGGTGTGTGCACCCAGCCGTTCTACCATCATCACCGGCATGTATCATACTTCTATCGGTACCCAACATATGCGTACGGCAGGCAATGCTGAGACGCAGCCAGTGCCCGCTTATTCAGCGGTTATTCCACCGTATGTGAAGTGTTTTCCGGAATATCTGCGTAAGGCAGGGTATTACTGTACGAACAATGAGAAGCAGGACTACCAGTTTACACCGCCCGTTACTGTCTGGGATGAAAACAGTCCGGCAGCTTCCTGGAGAAACCGTTCACAAGGCCAACCTTTCTTTGCGGTCTTTAACTTTGCTGTTACCCATGAAATGAACCTCTTTCCGGAAATGCAAAAACCTTTAACCGTTGATCCTCAACAGGTAGATATTCCTGCCTATTATCCGAAAACCAAAACTGCACGAGAAGGTGTTGCGCAACTACTTACCAATATTGAGATCATGGACCGGCAGGTGGGGGAGCTTCTTGATATGTTGAAAGAAGATGGTCTGTATGAAAATACCTACATTTTCTTTTACAGCGACCACGGAGGAGCCCTACCCTGGACGAAAAGAGAGTTGTTAGACAGAGGATTGCACATTCCTTTGATTATTCGGGTTCCGGGTGGGCAATACGCCGGGCAGGTCAATGAGGAGATGCTAAGCAGCGTGGACTTTGCCCCTACGGTATTGTCTTTGGCAGGCATATCGGTGCCTTCCTATATGCAAGGACAAGCATTTTTGGGAGCACAGAAAGCTCAACATCCCCGACAGTTCATTTTTGCGGGACGCGATCGTATGGACACTGAGTATGATCGAGTACGGGCAGTCCGGGATGATAGGTTTAAATATATCTATAACTATATGCCGGAGAAACCCCGTTATCAGGACCTCGCCTATAGAAAAAGCATTCCCCTGATGAAAGAAATCCTTGCATTGAAAGAGTTGGGTGAGTTGGATACACTGACCATGACCTGGTTCGATACAAAACCTCAAGAGGAACTATACGATACCCAAAATGATCCCGACGAGTTTCATAACCTGGCAGACGATCCTGAATACCAGGAAAAGTTAGTGGAAATGCGTGCTGCCTTTCAGGTATGGAGGGCTATGACCGGCGATAAAAGTGATTTACCGGAAGACCAAATGATCAACAGCATGTGGAATGGCCAGGGTAAGGCACCGCAAACGGCACAACCTGTTGTGATAGAAACAAACAAGGGGCTTACATTGTACTGTGATACCGAAGGTGCTTCCATAGGGTATCAAATCAGGCGTGGGAATGATGCTCATAAAAACCTGGAGCACTCCATAGTTTCCTGGGATTTTGGTAGTTTGTTGAACCGGGTTGGCAAGAATGGAGAAATCTTTGCGTCAGAACGTCCCTGGAAAGTGTACCACCAGCAACCTATTGTCCTTAACCAAGGTGATACTTTGATGGTAAAGGCGATGAGGATAGGCTATCAGGAAGCAGCCACTTCCTATGTAAAGAAAAGTCCATAACTTTCCAATTGGCTATTAGATAGGGCGCCTTTAAAGATGCTGGGTTGTCCGGTCTAGAAAAGGATGGTGCCTATTGCACAACGCACAGATAAAGAGCGGCAAGATAAAAATCCAGATTTTAATGCTGATTATTATTGTGAAAATCATCCGGATTTCTTCTGAATCGTTCAACAGTAAATCTGCCGCTCCCAAATTTCAAGCACACAATTTCATCCCTATATGGCAGGCAGACCAGTTTATACTGAATCAAAGTGTATACTTTGTCACAGCTTCCATTCAGCAGTCTGTAGATCCTGCACAAAAGGCTGGTGGTAAAAACGCTTGCCACTGGCCTGGTACAAGGCATTCGCCAGAGCCCCGATGATGGGTGGAAAGGGTGGTTCGCCCATACCCGTAGGGTCTATCTCATTCTGGACAAAATGCACTTCAATCTTTTTAGGCGCTTCGCTATGACGGATGAGTCTGTAGGAATCAAAATTTCGCTGCTCTGGTACTCCGTCTTTAAGGGTCAGGGCTCCATACATGGCACATCCTATGCCATCCACAATAGCCCCTTCAGTCATATTGGTAGCCCCATCAGGATTGACTACAATACCACAATCCACGGCACTGTAAACATTTTTTACCACGGGCTTCCCTGCTTCCATCACCAGGTCCAGCACATGCGCCACATAAGAATCGTGGCAGAAATAAGCGGAAACGCCTCTGTGTACCGTAGATTCTTCTTTTCCCCAGTTTGCTTTCTCCCTGACTAGTTTTAATACACCGGCATAGCGGTCAGCGTCATAATCATTGTCTTTTCCTACCGGATTATGCTTGGCTCGCTCTAAAAGCTCAAGCCGGAATGCTATAGGGTCTTTTCCGGCCGCTTCGGCTACTTCGTCCAGAAAGGCCTGCTCTGCCCCTCCCATGAAATTAGATCTTGGGGCCCGAAAGGAACCTACGGTAATGTTAGAGTCAATAGACCATTCTTCTGCCAGATAATTGTCTACCGCTCCGGCAGGAAAACGATTGGCATACAATGGACTTTCCGGTATCCCTCCTGCCTTCACATGAAAAGCAATCAGATTATTGTCTGCATCCAAAGCTGCCCGGTATTTAGCGCTATAGGTGGGACGATAGATGCCGGCTGTCATATCATCTTCCCGTGTGTAAATGAGCTTGATAGGCGCTTTCATTCTCTGGGAGATCAGTGCTGCCTCTATCAGCCAGTGTGCATAAGATCGACGTCCGTATCCGCCTCCCAGGCGCGTCATCTGTATGTCAATCTTATCCAGCGGCAAACCCAGTCGGGCCGAGAGGGCTTGTTCGGTATATTCCGGTTTTTGTAGGGGTCCTACCAGCTCGGCTTTCTCCGCTGTCACATGGGCAAAGAAATTCATGGGCTCCATACAGTTATGCGCCAGAAAAGGAGCCGTATAGGTTCGCTCAATCACTTTGGCAGCCTTGTTAAAAGCAGCCTCAGGATCCCCATCTTTTCTGCTTACTTTTGCCGGCCTGGCCAGCATTTCCTCCATTTGAACCCGGTGATCAGCCGTGTTTTCAAATCCTGCTGGAATCCTGACGGTTTGTACACTGCCAAAAGCATTTTTGCTGATGCTATGCTCAGAAAAAGGTTCCCATGCTATCTTCAGGGTTTTTTTGGCATTCATCACTTCCCAGGTGGTGTTACCTACCACTACCACCAATTCAGGAAAGGTGCAGGTATCAAAATACTGTCTTTCGTAATCCTCTTCTAAAGCCTTGATGGTAAAAACGTCCCGGATGCCAGGCATAGCCTTCGCCGCTGAGTCATCTACAGATTTGAGCTTCATGCCAAAGGCCGGGGGGTGAGTGATCATAGCGATCAGCATACCTTCCCGATGATAATCTAATCCGAATAAGGGTTGGCCGGTGACAATCTTTTTACCATCCACATTTTTGCGGGAGGTACCTATGATGTTAAAATCCTTGACTTCTTTTAGCTGTACTTCTTGCGGAACGGCTACCGTCACGGCTGCTGCTGCCATTTCTCCGTATCCTGCCGATTTTCCACTTCCTTGGTGGAATAGCCTGCCAGCTTGTGTGGTCACCTCATTGACAGGTACCTGCCAGGTCTGGGCTGCGGCTTCTTTGAGCATATGCCTGGCAGTAGCCCCCGCCATCCGAAGGCTCTGCCAGCCTCTGTGAATAGCCTGGCTCCCTCCAATGAACTGTCGGGTAAAGGCATCCGTATTGAGCGGAGCCTGTTCTACTATGACATTCTTCCAGTCCACATCCAGTTCCTCGGCTACAATCATGGGCATGGAAGTCTTGACATTCTGCCCTCCTTCAGGGTTGGGCGACATGATGGTGACTATGCCATTGTCGCCAATTTTCAGAAAGGCATTCAAATCAAACCACTCATCCGGCATTGCCAATACTTCTTCCGGCTTAGGCTGACAGGAAGCCATCCAGCTAAAGCTGAGCATCAACCCCCCTCCGGCCAGGGCTGAGGATTTTAAAAATGACCTTCTGCCTATTACTGTTTTTAATACTGCCATGTCTTAATCATTTAAAGGGTGGTAGCGGTTTTGATAGCTTGTTTGATTCTCGCATAAGTACCGCAGCGACAAATGTTGCCATTCATGGCTGAATCAATTTCCTCATCAGTAGGATTAGGATTTTCTTGCAGGAGCGCAGCAGCACTCATGATCTGCCCAGCCTGGCAACAACCACACTGAGGTACATCTACTTCCAGCCAAGCCTTCTGTACCGGATGATCACCATTTTCAGAAAGCCCTTCAATGGTAGTGATGGCTTGTTGCCCTACTGACGATACAGGTAACTGACAGGCGCGAACGGCGGTCCCATTCAGATGTACGGTACAGGCACCACACTGTGCAATGCCACAGCCATATTTGGTGCCTACCAACCGGAGATGATCCCGGAGTACCCACAGCATGGGGGTGGCGGGGTCCACCACTACCTGCTGTTTTTTTTCGTTGATAGTGAGTTCAAAAGTTGCCATGAGAGCCATAGGAAGAGATGAGAGACTATTTGAATTAAAAAATAGTGTTAGTAAGTAAAGAACTCTCTTAAGTTAAAAAAATATAGATTTCAAACAAATGCTTACGAAATTCAAATAACCATCGGAAACAAGCGACATGCTTGGTTTTGGCGTACTGGAAAGATTATTCTGCTGAAATAGTCTTTCAATAAATTACGCTTACTTATTTGAACTTTACTCTTCTGAACCTGTTGAAAGTGGTCAAAAAAAGATCAAGGATTTGAAGTTGACCATTATTGATAATGGCGAAATGCTTAGGGAGAACAGTTGTGAAGAATCACACAGACTACCATGGCAGCGGTTATCCCCTATGAATAGGGGACAACCCAGGATAGGAGTTACCATCCATAGCCTTTCACTTGGAGAAGTGTCTCTACCATAGCACCTTTAGGAAGACTTCTTGAGCAATAGCATGGTGGCTGTTTGGTTGATATGACCGATATAGCTTTCCCCATAAGTGCTAAAGCCTATCGTGGGCGTGTCGGTAAACAAATCAGCATAGGCTTGCGTACGGGCTTGTTGCTTTAGATCCAGGGTCCGCAAGATGCAGTTGAAGTTGAGGATAGCGCCTACTGAACCCTCTTGCAGTTTTTGCTGAAGCGCTGTCCGGGTATCTTCCACAATGTCGGTGGAATGTAGCAAGCGTAACTCCATCCCTTCTTTGACATTACAGTAGAACAAAACGCGGTCTCCTTCTACCACCCGAGGACTGCGTACAAACGGCTCGTTTTCCGCTAGCATCAAGCCCAAAGGGTTCTTAAACATGTGATGAGCCAACGCTTCAGGGGCTACTCCCAGGGCCTGCGCATAGGCCTGAGTAGCTGGTTGGTGGTTTAGCTGGCTGATTTCACGTTTGGCCTCGTCATGCTCAGTGACGACCAGCACTTTACCACTGTCTTTAAAGCTTTGTGTCTTTAGAATCTCAAACCCATGGGTAGCTTTCAACAGCACTAGCACAGCCGCATCAGAGTAAGCCTGTCCCTGAGCATATAGATAAGTTTTCTCAAACTTGAGATCGTCACCTGCTGACCCTCCAATAAAAGTAACATTGGTCAGATCCCCGATCCGCTCGTTGACCTGTTCCTCCTTACCACTCAAACCATCAATGAGTACGATGCCCACATACTGGCTCGGATCGAGCTGTTCCATGGGAGTGCCGAGTATTTGAGCGAATCGGTCAAAGGCTTTGTCTACCGCTTGAGGATCCTGAGAGATATTTTCTACTAAGGATACCTGCACTTCGGATAGGATTTCCGAAGTAAAAGCCATGGCTACGATACTGTTATCCAACATTTTTCCGGAAATAATCTCTCCAGAGGTGGTACAGCCTACGACGGTGCTATGGGGAAAAGCTTGCTGCATCTGCCCACTAAGTTGTTGAGCAGGATACTGGGAAGAAGCAAAATACAATAACAGACGGATATCTGTTTTGTGAAGCTGGTCATGCAACTGCTTGACGGCTTCAGCCACTGTGGGCTGAGTGGTGTGGGCGATCAAAGTATTCATCATTATAGGGTTTGGGGTAATTGAACATTAAAATCACGGGCAGCCTGGTGAATGAGTCGCAGTATGGCCGCATCATCAGGGGTAGTGTCCACAATGTGTTTCACGGGGATACCTTTCAGCATTAATTTCATTTGGATATTAAGCTCCTGAAAGGAATTGCCCTGCGCTTTGTGGGCAACTATTTGATCAATGAGTTTTTTCATATGTCCCATAATACAGGTGTTAACAGTATATCAGTAATTTAAGCATTAGATGATGGTTGTTGCGTTAATTCCTTTTCACAATTAACCCAACAGCGTCTGGGTTTCAACCACTTGATCCCTACTAATGCCTTCCAGCCAGTAAGTGGTGGAACCTTCATGGTAAAGGTCAAATAGTGTACGAGGTGTCTATGGTGACCCTCAACAAGATGTACCATTTTACTTCATTTTGATAGGATTTGCTTGGATGAGCTGGTTAAAACGACGTTCAGGGCAAAAGGGGTGAGGTAAGTTTTTTGGAAGTTTTGTCAGGGAATAGGATTGTATACCAGCGGAAAGATTCCCGCTGTGGGAATAGCGTTCTCTTTCAGGGAAGAGGCTGCCTTTTTCGGCAGGGCTGGTTGGATTCTATCGGAATTTGTCGCTACTTTTCATAGAAAGTTCAAGGGGAACCTACAGGTTTTCAATCTTGTGAAACGTAGGGTTGCTAGCTGTCTTACACTTTGCCCTCTCTTCATGAGGACCCCAAAATGCACTTTTCACGGTGCCTATTAGCTTTTTGAAAACTGCCCTATCAAAGTAGTATCAGGAAAGAATAATTCCTGACTTCCTCCATAACTGTCTTCTTCATCTTTCAATATAATATCTTGTATATTATTCTGCTTGCAAATCATCATAGAAGCTATTATGTCAAACAAATCAGGATAGTTAAGCAGGGCAACCTTGTTTAATCTCAATCGTAATCCTGGCTTCTCTTGGTGAGACTTCTTTTCTGGAATGCAAAAGTTGAGCATAATATTGTTAATTTTTTTGAATATCTTAAGCAAAAGATAGCAGTAGTTACTTCCTGAAAGAAGCAATTTAATATTGAATGTTTGTATATCCTTGAACATCCTCTATGAGCAGCTCATCAGACATTGCCTCATTACGGAAAAAAATAGCCGCGCTGGAAAAAGAGAATAGGATGCTGAAAAAGGAGTTAGATAAGATCAGTAGAGGGAATAAGATGGTAAATACTCCAGTTGTTGCTCAAAGTGAAAGCCTGGAAGAGAAGGCTTTAACAACCGAAGAACATATCCTTGGAGAAACAGTGCAAAGCGATGTATATGAGCGAGCCATTCTGGACCATACCGGCCATATTAATGCCTTGATTGATACATCTTATGCCATACTCTTTGCCAATAAAAAAGCCCAGGAAAAAATCCAATTGATAAGAAAAAGTGACTTCCAACCAGGCTTGAGTGCTTTACCGCTTATTCCTGCAAGAGCGTTGAACACTTTTAAGAAAAGTTTTCAAAGCGTTTTAAAGGGGGAAACTAGGGTGGGTATCATCAAATATAAATTTATTGGCGATTGGCAGTGGTTCAAGTACAGATTTGCACCAGCTTATAATACTGAAGGAAAAGTTTTGGCTGTAGCTTTCAGCGCCATGGAGATTTCTGACTTGAAGCAGAAAGAAGAGAATTTGAAAGCAGCATTGAAAAGTGAACATAAACTGATAGCCGGAATACAGGCAAATGAACGCTTTTTAAACAGTATCATTGATAATTTGCCCATTGGGTTCCAATTATACGACAAAAATGGCTATTCTATCCGCATGAATGAAAAACAGCAGGAGTTGTTAGGCATAAAAAACGTTCAATATGCTGTGGGAGAATTTAACATTTTAACAGACCCGATCATGAAGGAAAGTGGTATCAGCCAAGTGTTTATAAGCGCTTACCGAGGGGAAACAACAAGTAATTTTGAAACTGAGGTGAATTTTGGCAACCCTGAAAATAAGTGGGAAACTCATCGTTTCAAAAAATATTACAACATTAAGGTGTGTCCTATTTTTGATGCCCATCACCAAGTTACTGCCGTAGCTTGTCTTACACAGGATGTTACTGATCGCAAACTGGTCTTAAAGGAATTACTGAAAAGCAAAAATGCACTAGAAGAGGCTCAGGAATTCGGCAAGCTGGGAACTTGGCGGATGGACCTAAAAACCCAGACGCTTACTTGGTCAAAGCAGGTTTTTGAGTCTTTCGGCTTAGATGCTGAGGCAAAAGAACCAACTTATAAAGAATATCAACAGATGCTTCACCCAGAGGATTGGGAAAAGCTTGCAGGAAAAGTAACAGATACTTTAGAAAACGGATCTAACTATGAAATAGAATTAAGGCATCGCCTTCCCGATGGTACATACCAGTGGTGGTACACTAAAGGTAAACCCCTCATAGATGATGAAGGAAAGATAGTAGGTATTTCAGGTATCAACATTGACATCAACAGCCGAAAACAAGCTGAAATCAAGATGAAGGAATCTATGGAACAACTGCAAATATTAAATACAGAACTGCAAAAAGCTAACAGAGAACTGGACCGGTTTGTATACAGTGCTTCTCATGATTTGCGGGCGCCCATTGCTTCTGTATTAGGGCTTATTGAATTATGTAAAATGACAACTGATGCTAATGAGTTAAAAGATTACTTTCACAAGCAGGAGATCAGTATACAAAAGCTCGATCATTTTATCAGGGATATTTTGGATTACTCTAGAAATGCGCGAATGGAGCTTCAAAAAGACCCAATTGAATTTCAAACATTTATAAATGATATTTTTGAGCAATATGATTATCAGGCACATAGTGAAAATATTCAAAAAATCTTTAAAATTAATCAGAAATCCGCATTCTTTACCGACCAGCGCCGCCTGAATGTGATTTTTAATAATTTGATCTCTAATGCCATACGGTATAGTGATCTAAGGAAATCACAATCGTACATTGAAGTGCAGGTAAACTGCACCACCAAGGAAGCCCGGATTTCTATCAGCGATAATGGACAGGGCATTAGCAAAGAGCACGTCGACAAAGTCTTTGAGATGTTTTATAGAGGTCGTGAAAGCGGTTCTGGTTCAGGATTGGGTTTGTATATTGTTAAAGAGACCATTGACAAACTCTGTGGAAAGGTAGATCTTACCTCTGAACTGGGAAAAGGAACCACCATTATCCTGAAGATTCCCAATACCCCACCCAACGCCTAGCTAGATTTCCCATCTTTGGAAAGATGACATGTTTCTTTCTTATGATTTAATATTTTAAGTTTTCGCTTCCATCGCAGCTTCTGAGATTGAGTTTGTTTTAGGCAACGACAGCATGATACACTAAGTGATAGCTGACGGCTTGGTTTGCTAATTGGAGGTATGGTTCTCTGCCCAGCTTCCCTTAGGCGACAGTGGATAATTTTGGCAGGTGCCATGCGTTTCACTCCTTGAGGTTTAAGTCTACTCTTATGAACCGATGTACGTTTCCGGGTGATGAGAGGGTTAGGCTGATTCCAATATAGGCAGCGCATCTTCCAGGGGAATAATAAACACATAATAACTCATCATTCATTTGCTTGCGCAAGAGGCGAGACTTTTGCCGAAAACTGAATAATGGTTTTTTCCTGTTGGTTTCTCCGAAGTAAACCTTAGCCGGACAAGGCACTTTAGATGTTATTGATCATTCGGCATAAAAATAGGTAGGAATACGCCAGTAATAACTTATAGCGTCAATGTTATCTCCATGTTTAATAACTAAGGAAGAGGCCAGTCTTGAGGGGTATCAGATTCAGCGCATAAGGAGCGTTACGGGCCTGCTGATTCTCTCCTGCTCACCCTGTTCCATAGGGGATGATATAAGAGGTTAATAGGAGTGAGTAGGTGTTCAACATCTAACATCTATGGAACAAAGTGTGCAGGAAAGGGTATTATATAGTTGCTTTGGGTCACTCCTTATGGTTGAAGTATAGACATTAGCTGATCTTCATTCAGTGCTACGGTCGGCTGAAAAGCATCGCTTTCCATATAACTCATCAGGCTTGTCAGCAGTTGACGGGCTTCGGGTCGCTGGGCCAGCTGATTTTTCAGGTCAACACCACTAATCAGCAGCTTACCATTGCCTACCTTTACTTCAAAGAGCAACCCCAGACTACGGTTCGTGACCCAGTCATCAATCACCCGGACGATAGGCTGAATTTCACTCGATAGTTCGTTGAGGTTGACTACATCGGCGTGGCTCATGGCATCCCACCACTGCCAGTTGGAATGGAATTCTGTAGGAAACTGCTGCAAGGCGGCATGCTCAGGATCGCACAGGATTCCCAGGGTGTGAGGCTTTTGGTTTTCTGTCCAGGCAGTATTCCAGAAAATGCTGGAGAAGCCTACGCCAACCTCGCCACCCATTTCCGGTTTTACTTTTCCTTTGCCTAAACTCCATAAAACTTTGCCGCCTCCCTGAAGATAATTCATTGTATTGGCATCCAGTGCGGATACGTGTCTGACAGCATTGCTGGAGATGTTGGCAGAAGTTTGCGGATACACCCATAGGTCCCAGTGATTGCTGAAATTATCTACGCTCACTTCCAAGACCACTTTTCTGGGTTCATTTTTTTGCTCAAAGGTATGAGAAATATTCCCCAGTTTAATACCATTGCCTAAAGCTATATTTTGCTGATCCAACTGGCCTTCTGCCACCGTATTTCCTTCTGTGTCTTTCAGACTCCAGCTTGGCGTAATATTCTGTAGCGCTTCTTTACCGAAATGAGCAATTTCAATGGCTGCATTCATATTTTCTCCCTCTACAAATATCCGCTTATCCAGCCTTGCCAAAGGAACAGTAGTATTGGAGAAACGACTGTATTCTTCTGCAGTAATGTAGCCTTTCTCTTCCCAGAAGGGGTTTAAGACACCTACCAGGGCAGTTCCTTGTCCGGGAAAATCGTGAAGATCAAGCAATTGAAATCCCGCCTGATTTTTTGTCCTCAAAGCGCCTTCTATATCCGCTTTGTAGCATAGGGCCTGTAACTTACCGGAGGCGATCAGAAAGTCTTCTGCCAATTCACTCATATGATGAGCTTCCAGGCTTTCCCGGAAGATTTCAAAGTTCTTGGCTTTGAGCACGCCGGTATAACGGTCAATTTCCTTAAAGTCAGGATAGACACACCACTGTCCGATCTCATGCGAAACCACAGCTATATCATCATCGGGCATTTTGTCGGTAAAGTCATAATTGGTGGTAGGGGGCTGGGCATTGATAATGCTGTTCAGTTCTTCTCCCCACGCTTGTATGCGAGGTTCAGGAAGCACATGGTACTGGTTTTCGGCAATGGCCGGCCAACCTGCCGCCGAGGTATAGACCCTGCGGTTGTCTTTCGCTTTCCAGTCATTCACATACTTCGCCAGAAATTCCGGATAAAGATCACCGCCCGGTTCATTACCATAGGCCATCATCATAAAGGAAGGGTGATTGCCATAAGCCTGAACGATTCGCTCACCTTCTTCTTTCACGAACTCATCTACCGGCTTTCCATCACCCAGCGTAGTACTTTGGTTGGCCCAGGATGCTGCTTCTACCTGCAAATAAACGCCCATCTCATCCGCCGCCACAAAGGCAGCTTCTGGAGGGCACCAGGAATGAAAACGCATGTGATTGAGCCCATAAGCCTGTATGGTGCTATAGATTTTTTTCCATGCCTCAATATCCGTTGCCGGATAGCCGGTTTCTGGAAAAATAGCACATTCCAATGTGCCTCTCAGGTAGGAGGGTCTGCCATTGATCACAAACTGACGATTTTCAAAAGCTATATCTCTGATCCCAAAATCTTCCGTGAGGGCATCACCATTTTCAATGCTGAGGGTGATTTGATAGAGATTGGGTTCAAATTCATCCCATACCTTAACTTCCTCGCCTAAGTGATAAGTAAACTCAAAGTCCTTATCGGCTCCTTCGCCATTCACTTCAAATGATTGCTCGGGCAGGTTCGCTTCAAAGTTTTTTCCATTGGCCTGAGCAGTAATGTTGAGGGGGGCATGCTGGGTATTACCGCCTGAAATTGATCCACGGATAGTAACAGATCTCGAACTGGCATCAGGGTAAAGCTGTATATCTGAGAAATAAACCTTAGGCCTGCTTTCCAGATAGATATCGCCTACGATGCCGTTCCAGTTAGACTGCGTATGATCGGAGATGCTATGGGAGTTTTCACCTACATCAATTTTAATGCGATTGTCAATTCGTATGGAAAGGGTATGGGCTCCCGGACTTAGATACTGTGTGAGGGGATAAATATGGGCCGTAGAAAGGCTGTTTTGAGTGTCTACCTTCTGATCGTCTACCCAAACACTGGACTCCCAATGACATCTTTCTAAATGCAGGAAGATTTCTTTATTTTCCCAGTCCTCAGGAATATCCACTTCTTTCTGATACCAGGCCGCCCCTGCATATTTTTTAACAGGCTGAAGCCAGAAAGGGAAACGGACGCTATCTGAGTCAATATAGGGAGCGTAATTTGGGTCATTGTACCAATTAGCATCTCGTACTCCTCCTACCCATTCTGTATGTAGTTTAATATCATTTCCTTTTCCATTAGTGGCCATGGAACCCGGGAGTGTGACCGTTTCCTCAAGAGGTTGAGCAAACCATTGTTCTGTCTCGCCCCGGTCCAGGGAGTCAACTTTGAAGTCCCAGTCTCCGGCCAGGTTGATCGTATCGACTGGAGCAGTGGAGTGGCAGGACCACGCCAGGGCAATAAGAATTCCTATCAGAAATCTGATTTTCATCATCAATGAAGTTTTAAAGGGTGGATCAGTATTATTATGAGCTGTAAACGTGTAAATTAATGGGTGCTAACAAGCCTTCCAGCCAGCGCCAGCTGCCGGTGCCAATGTACTCCCTGATGATAGATGTCAATCTCACTGGCTTTTTGTAATGACGCCAAAGCCTTTTCAGTATGTCCCAATCCAAAATAACCCAGTCCGATCAGGTAGTGGCAGAACAGTGTGTTTCGGGCTTGCAGATCATCATCCCACAGAAGCAGGTCGGGCAGGGACACCGCAAAATAGTCTATTTTGACCGTGACATCCATCCGGGCTTCTCCGAAGGAGATAAGCTTATGAAAGCGGTGATTGGCTTCTTCCGCCCGCTGTAGTTTCAACAGGGCCAGTCCCTGGTAGAAAATCTTATCTGGTTGCTGATCATTGTAGAAGATAGCGGGTTCCGGTTCTGATAATCCAACCGACGCTTGTTCCCAGGCTGCCTGGGCTTTCTCTTCTTCTCCTAAACCCTCATAGGCACAGCCCAGCCAGTAATAGATATCGTTTTCCTGCGTACCATACAGCTTCCCTTCGCCCAGATTATGAGGATAGGTCTGGGCCTGTATCAGCTGATCTATAGCCCTGTAATATTCCTGATTCTCGATGTGCTGAGTGGCTAAGGCAATCCGGCTGTATACGTACTGGGCCGGAACCTTCCCCTCTCCTCCTTCCCAGGGATGGAAGATCCGATGGCTGAGCAGGTCCAGTGCTTTTTCGTATTGTCCCAGCATGTTGAACAGGGTAATGCGGGACAGGTAAAGATCATCCCGAAAGTCTACCAGTGCAGGGTATTCTTCCAACATATTTAGCCGCTTGGATATGGGGTGGTTGATTCGTTTGTATAACTGGTCCAGTTCCATCAGCAGCCGGGCCGATCCTTCATCCATGCGGAAGGCTTTCTCCAGAAACCGCACGGCTTTGGGTCCATCTTCAAACTTGTTGAAATATGCCAGTGCGAGGTTTCGGTAGGTGATTGGGTTATCATCTTGTAGGGCGGCCGCTTTTTCCCAATAATCGACCGCCTGAGCGTGTTGCCGGTAGGCATAAAAGAAATTACCCAGGAAATAGAGGGCACGCTTATCTGTAGGATGAAGGGCAATGGCCTGCTGTAAGGCCAGTACTTCCTCCAGTCGGTTGGTAAAACCAAAATCCGGCTGCTGGGCTGCGGCTGCTTCGTAATGAGATCTGGCAGTATCCTCATCACCTGCCATCCAGGCAAACCATCCCTGGTAATACGAGAGCAGGGGGTTGGGCTGCTCGTCCTCAGACTGATGATGAGAGAGCAGATCCGTAGCTTCTTCGTAAAAACCGGCATGGGCGTAGTCGAGGGCAAAATTCGCAAAGTTGAATGAGTGGTTACGCATCAGCCCAAGAAACTCATGCAGCACCGTCTTTTCCTGAGTGATCAGGTATTTTTCATACAAAGCCCCCAGGTTAAAGGCATCCAGTTGCAGGGACTGTTCAGCATAAGCCAATGCTTCCTGTTTCTTGCCCAGCTTTCGCAGCAAGGCTATTTTCAGGTGTCGGGCCTGATGGTGATGGCTGTTTCTCATCAGAGACTGTTCTATGTGTTCCAGCCCCAGTTCCCAGTCTTGACTCCGAGCATCCAGCTGAGCGACGTGGAAGTAGGCAGCGTTTTGCCAGGCAGCACTCCAGGTAGCTTTATACAGTACCTCATACGCTTCCTGATCGCGCTGTTGCAGTTTGAGGCAGATACCCAGATGGTAAAAGGCTTCTCCATCGTAGGGGTTCGGGTTTCTGAGCGTTAACGTTTCAATGGCTTTTCGGAAGTGCTGTTCGGCTTCCTGGAATTGGGCTCTTCGCATCAGCCATAGCCCGAGCGCTGTATTGTTGCGGATGTCCCCCGGTTCCCGGCGGAGCGCTTCTTCATAATAGTCGGTAGGGTTGTAGGTGGCGTGCCGGTACTGTTCCAGGTGTAGCCCGTTAAGGTACAGTAGCTCGGTGCTTTCAATATCTTTGGGTTCAAGTGCCGGTTTGGCCGGGTCAGGGACAATAGCTTCTTCGGTAGTCTTCTCTGCCTGCCAGGCAATCAGTTCCCGTTGATTTTCCATGAGGGCAACCACCTTCAGATCATGTAGGGAAAGGTCTGCCGACGCGTTTACTTCCTGCTGATAGACCGTGCCGGGGGCAAAGTCATGCTGATCCTCCCATACCTTTTCTCCCTGAGCCAGGAGCCTCAATCGGATGTTGGGAAAAAATCCGGTAGTGTACAGTTTGATAACCGCCGTTCCATCTTTCAGCTCCAGGTTAACCATCGCATTCCGGTTGGCATTTTTTACCACGCCCAGCTCCTGATAGGGCATAAAGTATTCGGTGAAGCTTTTGATCTCATAAGGCTGCATCCAGGAAAAGTCTGGCTGATTGTCGGTGTAAACGCCACACATCAGTTCTACATAGGGGCCGTCTTCGTCGGTCAGGTTGCGGTCCCAGGCCTGTCCGAAATCTCCATGACCCCAGGTCCACTGCTTCTTGCCGGGAGCGATATGGTGGTTAGCGATGTGCATCAGCCCACCGTGCGTATCGTTTTCGTATCCCCCGATAAAATCGTACTGACTACCTACGGCCATGTAGGAGGTAGGTACCGGAATGTTCTTGTATCTTGAAATATCCACTCCGGCCGAGTAATCCACTTTATAATAGGTGCCTGTCGCAATGGGAAATCGCGAAACATCCCGTTTTCCGTGGTCAAACACCGCATGCACATCGGGTGGGAATACCGATTGGTACGCATCGTTGACCGGCACGGCGGGGTTGGCCCACCACAGGAAAGTCTGGGGAAAGGGGGTGCGGTTGTATAGTTCGGCTTTTACCTCCAAGTAGGCTTTGTCGGGATAGAGCCGGAATCCGGCCTTGCCTTTGGTGCCAAACATACGGTCGATCTCATTCACCCATACCGTTTTGCTGCCGTCCTCATGTTCTTCTATGGTAAAATCTACCGGATCGTAGGTGGTAGGCCGGTGGTGTTGGGGCCAGTTAAACTCAATGCCGCCCGATATCCAGGGGCCGGTAAGCCCCACCAATGCTGGTTTGATCACCTGGTTGTAGTAGATAAAGTGGCGTTGCTTCATTTTGTCGTACGCCATTTGTACCCGCCCGCCCAGTTGGGGCAGTATCATGATCTTCAGGAAGTCGTTTTCCAGGTAGACCGCCTGCCAGCTTTGGTCGGATTTCTCATCGTAAATTTTCTCAATCACCGGAAAGGGATAGACCACCCCACTACTGCCCTGATATACTCTCTTCTCCAGAAACAGCGGGTATTTTTCTGGTTCCCCAATGGGGTAGGTAGGTAGCGTAACGGATTCGCTCCAGGCTTTTACATCTTTTGTCATAGGAAGTGTCAAGTAGTGTAAGTGAATGAACAACTGGAAATCATAGGCTTGTAATACATTCTTGTTTTAAAGTAATCGTGTTTTAGTGGTTTCATAGATCATACGCCGAGCTCTTTCTCTATCTCTTCCAATGATTTATTCTTGGTTTCGGGCAAGGTGCGCAGGATAAACAGGTAGCCGGCCAGACAGATAGCGCTGTAGAGAAAGAAGGTGCCCGAGGTGCCCAAACCACTGTTGAGCAGAGGGAACGTATAGGTAAGCACAAAGGAGGCCACCCATAGAGCCGTGGTAGCCATCGCCATTGCCATACCACGAATGCGGTTAGGGAAAATCTCGGACAGCACTACCCAGACCACCGGGGCCAGCGACATGGCGTATACCGAGATACCGATCAACACCAGCGACAGGGCAAACACCCCTTTCACGTCGGTCAGGTAGCAGATGCTGAGCAGGGCGTAGGTAATAGCCAGACCCAGGGAGCCTACCAGTAATAACTTCCGCCTTCCCCACTGATCAATCGTGCGGATAGCCACCAGGGTAAATACCAGATTCACCACTCCGGTGATCACAATATTGAACAAGGCATCTGTAATAGAATAACCTGCTGCAGAGAAAATTTCATCAGCATAGTTAAAAACCACGTTGATACCGCACCATTGCTGAAAGACTGCCAGTACAATACCGATCAGCAGAATAAACTGATTTTTTTTCTCCAGTAACCTCCCTTGCGATTGCTGTTGATGCTCTTGCAAAGACTTCCGGATCTCTTCCTGCCCGGCTACCGCATATTCTTTTCCCCCGATGCGCGAAAGCAGCTTTTGTACTTCCGGCCAGCGATCCCGTTGCCCTAGCCAGCGGGGGCTTTCAGGAATAAAGAAGGTAAGAATGAAGAAGGTCAGCGCCGGAAAAGTTTCAGCCCAAAACATCCAGCGCCAGCCTTGTTGCCCGTTCCAGGAGGCGGCAATTTGTGCATCGGTACTGCCATCGGCAATGGGTTCGGCAATCAGATAATTGATGATCTGGGCAGCCAGAATGCCAATCACGATGGTAAGCTGATTGAGAGAAACCAATCGCCCCCGGTAGTGTGCAGGCGCCATTTCGGCAATGTAAATCGGTGAAATAGTGGACGTCAGCCCAATGCCTATTCCGCCAATGATCCGATAGACGATGAACCAGTTCAGGGTATTGACCATACCGGTACCGATGGCTGATACCGTGAACAGCAGGGCAGACATGATCAGGGGTGTCTTTCGACCAAACACTTCGGTGATCCGCCCGGAGCTAATCGCCCCCAGCATACAACCTACTAAGGCACAACTGACGGCCCAGCCTTGCAATGAAGCTTGTTGGGTGATCTCAAAGTATCGTTCGTAGAAAGGTTTGGCGCCACCGATCACCACCCAGTCATAGCCAAACAGTAAGCCGCCCAGGGCTGAAACCAGGGAGACTGAGAGTATGTATTGAAAATTAAATTTTTCTTTCACCAGCATAGCGGTAAAGTACGCCAATTGAGAAACAGCATAAAATGCGTTATCTTCGGAATCACTGGACTATATTATTATGACCACTAAGAATAAGAAAGATGGCTTTTTAGGTGAGCTAAGCATTGTGCTGCCGTCCACAGTAAGTCAGCAGGTGAAAGAAGACCCACTCATGAGGGATTTGTATATTACTGATATTGGATTTTATCCTCATGCTCGCTTTCATTTTCGTAAAAGGATTCATGGATCTACAGAATATATTCTCATTTATGTATCTAACGGGAGTGGTGCCGTGAATATCGGAAAGGAAAATTTTGTGCTCACTAAAAATGATTTTATCATTATTCCTAAAAATACCTTCCATCATTATCATGCTGATGAGAAAGATGCATGGACTATCTACTGGGTACATTTCAATGGAGAGAAAGCTGATCTGCTAGCCAATCATTTTGGAAAAAGAATCTCCTTACCGGCTCATCATACTCCTCAGGAAGACTTTCGGATCAGTCTGTTCAAAGATCTGATCCACACCCTGTCTATGGGTTACGTGAAGTCTCATCTGGAGTATGCCAACCTGGGCCTGCATCGATTGCTGGCTTCCTTTCTGTACCCAAGCCTGTGTATGCACTACCAGCAGGCCCAAGATACGGATATCATTTCTATCAGTATTTCCTATATGAGAGCACATTTGGGAGAAGCCTTATCCCTCCAGGATCTGGCCCGGCAGTCGGGCTTGTCCGTAGCCCATTACTCCAAATTGTTTACCCAGAAAACCGGCTTTTCACCTATCGATCATTTCATTCAACTGAAAATACAGTATGCCTGCCAGTTGCTGGACATCTCTCAGTTATATATTAAGGAGATTGCATACAAGGTAGGGTACCAGGACCCTTATTACTTTTCTCGGATTTTTAAAAAAGTGATGCGGATGTCTCCGCTGGAATATCGCAAACGGGATAAGCTGTAATGTTATACAGCTCATCATCAGTGGATGTTATTTTTTACTGAAATGACTAATATTTTAGTAAAATGGCAAAAGCAGTTTCATTTAGAAAGCAGATAATATGCATTTTTTACTACGCAATAAGATAGTCCATTCTTTCATAAGATGAATCATTTGTTCCTGTGGGAAATGCCAGTACCTTTCAAACCATAAGTTAATGAGTTTTTCCGGTATTGTTCATTTTTAGAACGTATCGGGTGTGCCATAAACTAAATTTCTAATGCATGATACGGCAAGCTTCCATCCCATAAAAATCCATACATTTAATTATCATCCATAAATTTTACCTTTCATGAGAATGCAGCAACTTTTACTATTCAAATTAAAACCAGACCGTAAGTTTGTCTGGTTTCTGCTTTTGCTTTTCGCTTGCTGTGTCACGTTAACTTTTGCGCAGACGAGTGTACGCGGCACGGTCAAAGACCTGGAAAACGATTCGGGCATGCCAGGAGTCAACGTGCTGGTAAAAGGCACCTCAGTGGGTACCGTCACCGATATTGAGGGAAATTACAGCCTCACAGTCCCGGCCGATGGGAGCATTCTGGTCTTCTCTTCTGTAGGCTACGAAACCATTGAAACCGAGATCAACGGAAGAACAACCATTGACATAGACCTGGCTCCTGATCTTCAGTCACTATCCGAAGTGGTAGTTGTAGGATACGGTACCGTCAAGAAGAGCGATCTGACCGGCTCAGTGGCTTCCATTCAGGGCGAGTCCGTGAAGGAGTTTCCGGTAGCCTCTATTGACCAGGGTATTCAGGCCCGGGCACCAGGGGTACAGGTAACCCAGGCATCCGCTGCTCCCGGAGGAGGGGTGTCCGTCCGGATTCGGGGTTCCAACTCGATTAACAGCGGTAGCGAACCCTTGTATGTCATCGATGGATTTCCTATCTATCCGGACAACGGCGCCTATGGAGTAGGAGGGGACCGTCGGCCTACCAACATCATGGCCACCATCAACCCCAATGACATTGAGTCTATTGAGATCCTGAAAGATGCTTCCGCCACTTCCATTTACGGTTCCCGGGGCTCCAACGGTGTGGTACTCATCACAACCAAACGGGGAAAAGCCGGGGAGGCTAAAATTGAATATGACGGATCGGTGTCGGTACAAAGCATTGCCAATAACCTGGAGGTGCTCAACGGTAGTGAGTTTGCCACCTACCTCAACACCCTGGAAATAAGCCAGGGGGGAGCGCCCATTTACAGCCAGGAAGAAATTGATGCCATAGGCGAAGGTACCAACTGGATGGACGTAGTGACCCGTCCCGGTAGGATCAACAGCCATCAGCTGAGCTTCTCCGGCGGAAATGAGAAGATGCGCTACGCCATTGTGGGCAACTACTTTAACAATAAGGGTATCATTGAAAACACGGATTTTCAACGCTACGGCCTCCGGCTCAACCTGGATAACGATGCGCTTAATGACAGGCTGACGATCAACTCCAGCTGGTCTTTCAACCGTACCAATTCTAACAATGCCCCTACAGACCGGGGCGGACCCGGGGGTGTCATCATTACGGCCCTGGGCTTAGACCCAACAGTGCCGGTCAGAGATGAAAACGGAGATTTTGTCTTGGCTTCTTACGACGGACGGTTTTTCACCAACCCGCTGCAGGAGCTGGAGAATGTCACCGATGGGGATGTGAATAACCGGGTGCTGGGAAACACCAGTTTTAACTTTAAGATTATAGAAGGGCTAAACTTTAAGACCAGCATCGGAGCCGATGTCATCAACGCCAGCCGTACTACTTTCTACCCGGTGGGTATTTCCCGATTAGGTCGGGACCGGGCCGGGGAACTGACCAAGGCAAACCGGAACTCGCTAAACATCCTGAACGAGAACATCCTCTCCTATAATCGACAGATTAATGATAACCACACTATTGATGTGATTGCAGGATATACCTTTCAGAAAGAAGTGAACGAAGGCATGAGTGCGACCAACCGGGGGCTTTCCGCCGTGAATGTGGATCAGGCTACTTTGGGTGGCGGTACCGACATTCAGATTCCTTTCTCCGAGCGGCGTGAATGGCTGTTGAAGTCCTTTCTGGCAAGGATCAACTACAATCTGATGGAGCGGTATCTGCTTACCTTCTCCTTCCGTCGCGATGGTTCTTCCCGCTTCGGAGCGGCCAACAAGTGGGCCAACTTCCCTTCCGTTGCGTTGGGTTGGAGAGTCATAGAAGAAGAGTTCTTCCAGAATTCCCCTTTGGTAAATGCTTTCAGCGATTTAAAGCTACGAGCCAGCTGGGGCATTACGGGTAACTCCGAGATCCCGGTTTACAATTCCCAGGCTAATCTGAATGAGTACAATTATGTTTTCGGAAGCAACCTGGTGCTAGGTCTGGCAGACGCTCGTTTGTCCAATCCGGACCTGAGATGGGAATCTACACAGATGTTTAATGTCGGGCTTGACTTTTCTTTCCTGGAAAACAAGCTGAACCTGACTGCCGATTACTTTTACAATGACACCGAAGATTTGTTACTGTACGTGTCTATCCCACCTAGCTTAGGGTTTAGTTCGGTACTGAAAAACTCCGGCTCACTGGAAAATAAGGGCTTTGAACTGAGCTTGAATTACATTGCCATCGATCGCCAGGATTTTCGCTGGAATGTGTCGGGTAATATCTCCTTCCTGCGCAACAAGATTACCGATCTGGGTAGCAGCACACCCTTTTTCTCTGAGTCTACCAGCGGGCATTTGGGTGTGGATGGAAGCTGGGTAGAAGCTGGTAACCCTATTGGCGTATGGCGCGGCTACCATTATATAGGACTATTCCAGTCGCAGGAAGAAATTGACAATAATCCTTCCCTTTCCGGTGATAAGCCGGGCTATCCCCGCTATCAGGATACCGACGGCGACGGAAGCATCAGTCCGGATGATTATGTCATCATCGGTGACCCCAACCCGGATTTTACCTGGGGACTCAGCACTACGCTGAACTTCAAAAACTTTGATTTCAGCCTCTTCCTTCGCGGTGTGCAAGGCAACGAAGTAAGGAACCTCCAACAATCCGAGATTGGAGACGGCGTGCAGAAGATCAATCAGCTCTCCAGCATTTTGGTAGACTCCTGGACTCCTCAGAACACTGACGCTAGCCGTCCAATTGTGGATGGGAACCGTGATTTTGCTAACTCTTTCCGGGATTCGGATTACTTTATCGAGGATGGCAGCTTTATCCGGGTGCAAAACGTATCCCTGGGCTATACCCTGCCGGTATCCAATGTTATCCGTAATGCCCGGATTTACATAAGTGCGCAAAATCCCCTGCTCTTTACCAACTATTCCGGCTTTGATCCGGAGGTAAACAACCGGGGTCAAAATAACCTGAACCGGGGCGATGATTATGATGCGTATCCCCGTTCACGAACCTTTACAGTAGGTGTAAATTTAGGACTGTAATTAATGATGCATATGAAAACGTTACCTATAAAATTTCCAAAAATATTTTTGATCCTGGCCACGCTCATACCACTGGCCTGCGAAGACCTGAATGAGAACCCGGACTTTATCACCCAGGATAATTTTTTTCAGACAGCCGAACAGCTGGAGCTAGGCGTGAATGCGGTGTATGACGGTATTGGGTACGGTCAAGACTGGTACAATCATTTTTACGATCGCTACGTATTTGAGTGCCGGGTGGGTTACCAGGTGGGTTGGGAAAAAGGCCCCCTGAACTTTCAGAATGGCAATGTAAACCCGGGGGACGAATACATCACTGCTTACTGGGAATTATCCTACGAAAATATCAACCGGGCGAATGCCATTATTGAAAAGGCAGATGAACTGAAGGAGGCCGGGGTGTCCGATACTGCCCTGTTAGATAGAGTGAAAGCCGAGGCGATGTTCCTAAGAGCTTTCTATTACTTCAACCTGGTACGCTACTTTGATGATGTGCCGGTGGCAACCAAAAAAACCATCAGTGATCAGGATTTACCTTCCAACGAAAACGGTAAGCGCATAGCACTGGATCTGATGGAAGGTGATCTGACGGCGGTAGCTAACATTTTACCAGAATCGTATACGGGAGACGAAGTGGGAAGGGCCACCAAATGGGCGGCATTGGCGTTGCTGATGAAGGTGTATCTGCAGGACGAAAAGTGGAACGAAGCCCGCACTACGGCCGAAACGATTATTAATACCGGCGGCTTTGCGTTGTTTGAAGATTTCTCTTACAACTTTGATGTAGCCCATGAAAATTCCGGTGAGCGCATTTTTGAAGCGCAGGTTTCTGCTTCGGCCAATGCCAACGAATACAACAACCATCACGCTCACTTTGTGCCGGCAGATCTTCCCAATGAACTGGGAGGGGTGGGCTGGCACTGGCTCAATGGCACCCAGGCGTTCCGTATGAAGTACGACCCCAACGACAAGCGTATTCCCGGCACTTTTATTAGTGAATATCCCAGCAACCGGGTAGGGCTGACCGACGCAGGAGAAAATCCTGTAGTACGCTGGAGTGAGGATGCCTCCTACAACCTGAGCCGCTTCGGAGGTATGGTCTCCGCCGATGCTGATCCGAATAATCCCGATGAACTGATCTTTTCCAACGGATGGGTTGCCAAGTGGGTAGAAATCGGCATATCGGGTTACACTGTGACTGAAAGGAATATTGTGTACCTCCGTTATGCTGATGTGCTGCTGGGGCATTCGGAAGCGGCCAATGAAAGCGGTACCGGCGATCCGTACCTTGGTATCAATGAAGTCCGGCGAAGGGCAGGTTTGCTGCCGCTTTCAGGACTTAGCCAGGCTGAGCTAAGGGATGCCATTGTGGAAGAACGGGTACTGGAGTTTGCCTTTGAGCAAGAAACCTACCCCGAACTGAAACGAAAAAGCACCTTCGGCGGCGATCCTGACTATCTGGGTGAATACATTCAGGAATTTATTGATACTTATGATGTAGACCGGCAGTTGTCGCCGAAAGATTATGTGCTTCCCATTCCACTGAACGAAACCCTGGGTAATCCGAACGTACAGCAGCACTCAGTGTATTAATTCCGGATTATTAGGTGTTTAATAAAAATAGAACCTGCCAAAAGCAGGTTTTATTCTTTACCATGCCTAGCTTTATATTTACTTCCTTAAGGCAGATGTCTGTGAAATTTGATGAAGGAAAATATGTCGATTACGATACGATTCATTTGGGCTTGCCTCATACTAATGACGATAGTGACCATGGCAGGCTGCTCCGGTCAGGAGGATGCTTCGGTTTCTACCAAAAGCCCGCCCTTATTAAAACGGCTACCGGTCGAAGAAACCGGCGTGGATTTCATCAATGCCGTGGAGGAGAATGATACTTTCAACATGGTGGATTTCTTTTATGTCTACAATGGCGGGGGAGTGGCTATCGGAGATCTTAACAATGATTCACTACCTGATATTTTCTTTACCGGAAATCAGGTTCAGAATCGTCTCTATCTGAATACCGGTCAGGGCAACGCCCTTCAATTTGAAGACATCAGCGAACCGGCCGGTATTGTGTCTTCCGGTTGGTCTACCGGCGTGACCATGGTGGATATCAACGGCGACGGATGGCTGGATATCTATGTGTGCCGGTCGGGCAACTATCCGGCGGAGCGACGTAAAAACCTGTTGCTCGTCAACAACGGAGTTACCACGGGTGGTATCCCTACGTTTACCGAAGCGGCTGAGGCCTACGGCATTGCCGACACCAGCTACTCCACCCAAGCCGCCTTCCTGGATTATGACCGCGACGGTGACCTGGACATGTACCTGCTCAATCATACCAACGCCATCCGTAACCCCAATGAGGTACGCCCGCTGGCCAGTGACGGAAGCGGCCCGGCAAACGACAGGCTCTACCGCAACAATGGCGCTGTTCCCGGCCAGAATCCAACCTTCACCGATGTAACCTTCGAAGCCGGTATCCTGTACGACGGCCTGGGACTGGGGGTTGGCGTCAGCGATATCAATGAGGATGGCTGGGATGATATTTATGTGACCAACGATTTTCTGGCCAATGATTATCTGTACCTCAACCAGCAAGATGGCACATTTGACGAAGTGTCTAACGCTTTCTTCGGACATGTGAGCCATTTCAGTATGGGTCACGATATTGCTGATTTTAACAACGACGGTCTCAGCGACATCATCACCCTGGATATGCTTCCCCGGGATAATTTCCACCGGAAGAAAATGTCCGGTCCTATGAACTATAACCTCTTCGAGTACACCCTGCAAACGGGTTACATGCCGCAGTATATGCGAAATACGATGCAACTGAACCTGGGGCGGATTGGTCATCAGCAGTACAGGTTTGCCGAGATAGGGCAGTTGCTGGATCTGCACGCTACCGACTGGAGCTGGGCACCACTGCTGGCTGATTTCGATAATGATGGATGGAAAGATCTGTTTATCTCCAACGGCTATCTCCGCGACATCACCGACCTTGATTTTATCAACTACACCGCCAGCGTGAGTGGCACCATCACCGTGGATAGCCTGGACCATATCCTACAGGAAAAAGCCCGGCAAATGCCTTCCATCAAGCTTACGAACTTCATGTTCAGGAACGAGGGAACATTGCATTTTGAGGACGTGTCAGCTGCGTGGGGCATGGATCAACCTTCGCTCTCAAACGGTGCCGCTTACGGAGACCTGGACCAGGACGGAGATCTGGATCTGGTGGTGAACAACATCAACGAGCCCGCATTCGTCTACGAAAACCAAAGCAACCTGATCAGTGAGAACCATTATCTCAGCATTCGTCTGCTCGGCGATAGGCTGAACCCACAGGGCATTGGGGCAAAAGTATCGGTCTATCTGCCGGGGATGCATCAAACGGCGGAGCAATCCCTAACCCGGGGGTATCAGTCTTCCGTAGACTACACGCTGCACTTTGGTCTGGGCACGAGCGACCACGTTGACAGCATTCGAGTGCAATGGCCGGACGGGAAAGTATCCTCTCTCGAAGGCACTCAGGCTGATCAGCAGCTTGTGATTCGTGCAGATGAGGCGATTTCCCCGACGGAGAAGCCTGCCTCGTCCGGTCAGGCACTCTGGTTGACCGAGATGACGGAAGAACTCAGGATAGATTATCAACACACGGACCCGAAATACAATGATTTCAGCCGTCAATACCTGCTCCCGCATAAGCTGTCGGATCAGGGGCCAGGCATCGCCGTAGGCGACGTAAACGGGGACGGGTTGGAAGACTTTTTCGTAGGAGGAGCCTACGAGCATTCCGGCGCTTTTTTCTACCAAAAACCGGATGGTACCTTCCGGAAGAAGGCCTTGACCACTCAAGAGAAGTACGAAGAAGATCAGGGAGTATTATTGTTTGATTTCGATAGGGACAATGATCTTGATCTTTACATTGCCAGCGGCAGCAACGAGCACTTTGCCGACTCGGAATACTATCAGGACCGACTGTATCGTAATGACGGAAAGGGAAACTTTACCCTCACTCAAAACGTGCTGCCAACGCTACGGGCCAGCACCTCCTGTGTGAAAGCAGCGGACTTTGATCAGGATGGTGATCTGGATTTGTTTGTAGGCGGTCGGTCCATCCCACTGAAGTATCCGCTTCCGCCGGACAGTTACCTGCTCGTCAACGATGAAGGGACGTTTACCGATAAAACCCAGGAGCTGGCTGCCGGTCTGCGCAGAATCGGTATGGTGAAAGATGCCCTCTGGACAGATTTTGATAATGATTCGGATACCGATCTTATCATCGTCGGAGAGTTTATGCCTATTCAGTTTTTTAAGAATACCCGGGGACGGCTGGAAAATGTATCGGGACAGACCGGACTTACCTACACGTCTGGTTGGTGGAACAGCATCAACAGTGGAGATTTTGATCAGGACGGTGATCTGGACTACGTACTGGGTAATGTGGGGCTGAATACGACGTATAAGGTATCCAGCCGTGAACCGATGACCATCTATGCCACAGACCTGGATCAGAACGGCTTTATCGATCCCATCATCACAGTCTATATCAATCATCAGGAGTATCCGATACATACGCGGGATGATCTTATCCGTCAGGTTCCGGCCCTGAAGAAGAAATTTACCGACTATGTCAGCTACGCCGAAGCGGGTATTTCAGAAATCCTGAGTCCAGCCGACAAAAGCCGGGCCTATACGGCCAAAGCCTTTCAGTTTGCCTCCTGCTATCTGGAGAATACCGGAAACGGACGCTTCCAGCTTAACGCTTTACCCCTTCAGGCTCAGTGGGCTCCAGTGTATGGTATACTGGTGCAGGACCTTGATCAGGATGGCTGGCTGGACCTGTTGCTGACAGGGAATGATTTTGGCACGGAAACCATCAGCGGGCGTTACGATGCTTCGGTAGGAACCATCCTGAAGGGCGACGGGAAAGGTGGATTTACAGCGATTCTGCCGGTTTCCAGCGGTTTGGCGGTGCAGGGAAACGCAAAAGGGGCTGCCAGCGTGCAGCACCAAGGGCATTGGGTGTACCTGTTTGCCAACAATTCCGGACCGCTACAGGCCTATACAACATCATTCTCGCCAGACAGTGAAACATTGGTTTCCCTTCCTGACAATATACTGAAAGCAACAATAGTGTTTGAAGACAGCACCCAGCAATTACAGGAGTTTTATTATGGTAGTTCTTATCTGTCGCAATCGGGAAGAAATCTGGTACTCACCGGAAAAGAAGTTCGGGTTGATCTGTTTGATTTTGTTGGCAGGAAAGAAGTCTTTCATCCGGGCCAGCTGTCTGAACTGCATTGAAGGTAAGCCATTACTATTACATGAAATTAAAATATCATTACACCAGATCCATCATTTATAGATAAACCTCATGACTCAGCTAACAAAAACTATCATCCTTGCCGGTGTCTACTGCTTTCTATCCTTAAACCAGGTCTTTTCCCAACTGACTACCATTCCTATTGAAACCCAACACCATGCGCTGGTCCTTCAGGTTGCCGAAAACCAGGATCTGAACATCATCTATTTCGGAAAAAAGCTGTCCAGAGCCGAAGAATATGGGCAGGTACCCGGCGTGTACCGGCAGTCTGAGGACTATACCCAAATGCTGAATGCGGCGTATACGGCCTCCGGGTCACGCAACCTGCTCGAGCCGGCCATCAGCGTAACCCATGCGGATGGAAATAAGTCTCTGGACCTGAAATACGTAAACCATCAGCAGGAAAGGATAGATGAGAACGTATCACAACTCAGTGTGGTACTGAAAGATCCTGCCTATGATTTTGAGGTCACGCTGTATTATAAGACTTACCAGCAGCATGATGTGGTGGAGCAGTGGAGTGTGATCCGGCATGGAGAAGAGGCGAACGTTACCCTACATAAGTTTGCCTCCGCAAATCTCTACCTCAAGGCGGATAGCTACTGGCTGCGTCAATACCACGGCGACTGGGCCCAGGAAATGCAGCCCGAAGAAACCCGTCTGACACACGGGATTAAAACACTGGATACCAAGCTGGGCACCCGGGCTAATTTGTTCCAGCCATCGGTTTTTATGGTTTCACTGGACAAGATCGCTACGGAAGACGAAGGTCAGGTACTGTACGGAGCGCTGGAATGGAGCGGCAACTTCCGTATCGACCTGGAACTGGATCCGCTGGATAACCTGCGTATCATGGCCGGGATGAATAACTATGCTTCGGATTACTCCTTACCATCCGGAGAAGCGTTCCAGACCCCTGCTTTTTTGTATACGTTCTCAAATCAGGGAAAAGGGCTGGCCAGCCGGAACCTGCACAACTGGGCACGAGAATACAAGATCCTGAACGGAGAGGGTAACCGCCTTACCCTGCTCAACAACTGGGAAGCCACGTATTTTGATTTCAATGAGCAGATTCTCAAGGGATTGCTCAGCGATACCAAACAACTGGGAGTAGATCTGTTTTTGCTGGACGATGGATGGTTTGCCAACAAATACCCCCGTAATGGGGATACGGCCGGTCTGGGCGACTGGGAACCCAACCGAGAAAAGCTGCCTAATGGCATCTCCGTACTGGTGGAAGAAGCCGAAGCCCATAATGTGAAGTTCGGTATCTGGATTGAGCCAGAAATGGTCAACCCGAAGAGCGAACTGTATGAAAACCATCCTGATTGGGTCATCAAACAACCTGAGCGCGAGGAGTACTACTTCCGGAATCAGTTGGTGCTGGACCTGACCAATCCGGAGGTACAGGATTTTGTGTTTGGCATAGTGGATGACCTGCTCACTGAAAATCCGGAGCTGGCCTATATCAAGTGGGATTGTAATGCGGTAATCTACAATGCCTACTCCGCTCATCTGGATCAGCAGTCGCATCTGTATATAGACTACGTGCGGGGATTGTATGGCGTATTGGAAAGGATCCGTCAGAAATATCCGGAGGTACCCATGATGCTCTGCTCCGGCGGAGGGGGGCGGGTAGATTATGCAGCCCTACAATATTTCACCGAATTCTGGCCCAGTGATAATACTGACCCTCTGGAGCGCATTTATATGCAGTGGGAATACTCCTACTTTTATCCTGCCATTACTTCTGCCAACCATGTAACCGACTGGGGCAAGCAACCAATCAAGTTTCGTACCGATGTGGCGATGATGGGCAAAATGGGCTTCGATATCGTGGTAGATGAACTCGCGCCAAACGATCTGAAATTCTGCCAACAGGCCATTGACCATTATGATACTGTGAAAGACATCATCTGGCATGGCGACCAGTTCCGCCTGTCTAACCCTACCGAAAGCAATGTGGCTTCTGTCATGTATGTAGACGAAGCCAAATCTTCCGGAGTCATTTTTAATTACCTGGTTAACAATCGGTACCGGGTAGGAAGTCATTCTCCCATTCGCCTAAAAGGATTGGATGCAGACAAACAATACCGCGTCCGGGAGATCAACCTGTATCCGGGGACACCATCCACACTGGACCCGGAAAAAATTTATTCCGGTGATTTTCTTATGAACATTGGTTTCAATCCGGATGTAAGGGTTGGACGAAACAGTGTGGTACTTCAGTTGAATGAGGTTCAATAAGTAGTTGACCTAGATTTTATTTCATATCAATCAGAATACTGGACAAAGAAAGGCTTATCGTACTATTCCAGCTCAATAGTCAATGCTTAGTATACATAATAACAAAGTAAAAAGGGCACTTTTACCCCTTCCTGCGCACTAAGTTCCATAGATGGATATGAGACGTTGAACACCTATTCGCATCTATGCAACATCCCTTATCATTCCCTACGGAACAGGGTGAGCAGGAGAGGGTATGAAAGGTACCCTTCTTTATCATGAACGATCAACGGCTTAATTATCAGTCAAGCTTTCTGAGATTTTCTCTATTTCTCCCTCAATCCTGGAAACAGCCTCATTGATCTCTTCATAAGTGTCAGACCAGTCTTCAGCGGAAATAGATTCTACTTCCTGCAATTTCTCATTCACCTCTTGTTTTTCATCTTCAAGTTCTTCTATGGCTGAGTTGATATCAGATACAGCTTCCTGGTTTGATGACTTTTTTGCTGTTTTCTTCAATTCATCAATTCTTTCGTCTATGTCTTCACTTCTCTGCTCTAATTCCTCCATCTGCTCATTTTTTTGGTCCATAGTGAATTCCTCCCGTGCTTCTATCGCCTCCTGTGTTTCTTCCTGAGCTTCACTGGTGGCTTCCTGGGCATCTTCTACCTCTTTCTTCACATCCTGTTGGGTCACGTTCTTATTGCAACTGCCCAGGGCTATCAGGCACATACAGACCAGTAAAACTGTTTTTTGTGTGTGCAAAAATGATTTTATCTTTTTCATAACGCTTAAAAAATGTTTAGATCAGTTAAACAAAAAAAATGGTATCTTCAATAAATAACTACCGATTGGAATGAATGTTTACTGGATAATGCAGTGGAAGCATAACATTTCTATTTATGAAAAACCAGAGCGCAGCGAAAGAGGAGAATATTCATGGAATGCTGTTCCATCCAGAAAAGTTACCGTCAGGGGTTGTCCCATTATTGAAAGCGCATTTGAATATTTTAACCAAAACCCTTTCCAATAAGCTGATAGGGATATATGTGCATGGTTCTGCAGCTATGGGCTGCTTTCATGCTGAACAGAGTGATCTGGATTATCTGGTAGTTGTCTCTGATCCTTTAGAAGCATTAGAACGAAAAACGTTAGCAAAAGCTTTTCTTAGTATTTATGGTAAAGATGCCCCTGCTAAGGGAGTGGAGATGAGTATTGTGCTGTCCCGGTTTGCCGGAACAGGCTTCCGGTATCCTACCCCTTATGAATTTCATATGGGCACACCAGAACAAATCCTCTCCCAAAGAGTGCCCCAAACCAACGAGCCAGTAGATGAGGATCTGGCCGCTCATTTTACCATGGTAAGAAAACGGGGACTGTGTGTGTATGGCAAACCCATCCGGGAGGTATTTGCGGAAGTACCCAGACCCTATTTTATCGCTTCCATAGTGCAGGATTTTATTTGGAGCTACCACCATATCCTTGAGAAAACAGGGGATCAACCCTGCCCTGTCCCTCTGTATGCGGTGCTGAATAGCTGTCGGATGATTGCTTTCCTGGAGTGCGAGGTGATGCTATCTAAGGCAGAAGGGGGACAGTGGGGGCTAAACAATCTTCCAGCGCGTTATTATTCGCTGATCACAGAAGCCCTCAAAGAATACAGTTGTCCGTTTTCTTCTGACAAGATTGATCCCGGATTGCTAAAGGAATTCGCTCATTATACACAAGCCAAAATCAATACTTTGAAAACCTAATCATTTGCTTTCCTGAAATTTGACATCTGAAGACATATCTCATCGGAGCCTTCAGATGCATGCAAAAGCTTTTTAGTGCAGTGCCTCTACCGAGAGCAGCGGTTAGCTAGCCTGGTAAGTATAATTAAAACTTTTTATACCAGTAGTAGGGGGCTGAACCGGGAACTGTAATTTCCAGGGCCTCAGGATCAGACGAACTAATATAAGTATATCCACGCTTACCGGCTATTTTAGGATCTGACAGTTCTTCACTGGTGAGCGCTCTGTCTACGCTGTTGCTGTCATGAGAGAAATCATTAAAGCGCTTCCGCCCTTGCTGGGGATAGAAAGTAAAAGTGCCGTCACCATTGAAAGTCACAGTGCCTGTGCAATCAATCAGCTCCTCATAGAGGGTAAAGGCAAACTCATACCTGTAAAACTTGGCCTCTCCGTTCTTGTTAAAGATCATGGCTTCTCTGGAGGGAATGGAATTGCGACCTGCATAGTAGCCTTCCTGGTAGTTTTCCCAGAACTCAAAATCAATATAGCCATGTTCCCAACTGCCTACAATTTCATCGGGTACTTCTGTTCTTGGGGTTTCGCCTGTACTGTCTGTCTTACAGCTACTCAGTACAGCGATGAGGCCTAGTAAAAAAAGCAGATTTTTCATTTCCTATAATTTTTTAAATGATGTATGGAGATAAATATTAAATGTTGTAATGTGAATTGTTATCACAAATTTATCTCTGATTTTTACATCAATAAATACCACCCTACCGGTATATTGGGCCTCAGACCATACCAAAATCCAGGTATTTTTCATCATACGCCATCCTGCCAGGAAAAGAATGGCGTAGTTTGTAGATTCTTTTTTACTTCACTTCCCCCATCGGCATTTCCATGCTACTCATAGCGGAGGGAGGCCGCTGGCTGGAGGGTAGAGGCTTTTAAGGTCTGATAGGAAACCGTAACTATCGTCAGGACAAGTAGTATGACAACTGAAAAGGCTAAAATACCCCAGCCAATGTCAATCCGATAGACAAAATTCTGTAGCCAACTGTGCATCAGCCAATAACCCAGCGGTAGGGAGATAAGGCAGGCAATGAGCATGATTTTCAAAAAGATGAGCAATAACATGAACAAAACCTGCTCCACGGTAGCACCCATGACCTTCCGTATCCCAATTTCCTTGGTCTTTTGTTCGGCGGTGTAAGAGGCCAGTCCGTAAAGTCCCAGACAGGCGATGAGCACAGCCAGGATAGAAAATGTCTGTACCAGATCGGCCATCAGCATTTCAGATTGGTACATTCTCCCGAATTCATCGCTGACAAACCAGTAGTCGAAGGCAATACCAGGCAATACTTCCTTCCAGATACTTTCCAACGAAGCAATCTTCTCCTGTATCTGGTCACTGGGTAATCTAACGTACAATATCTGATTGGAAGGATGCGGCCGGCCCTGTATCATCATAGGTTGTATGGTCGTATGGATCGATTCATAGGGAAAGTCCTTCACCACACCAATGACCCTGCCGCTTTCATCTGTCGCAGTATCCATCACCGCATAACCCAGGATCTCCTCAGGTGACTTATTGAGGTGCCGCACGGCTGTTTCGTTGAGGATATAATTGTTGGAATCGGCAGGATTCTGTTCATCAAAGGTACGGCCTGCTACAAATTCCATGTCAAACGCAGCAGGAAAAAAATAATCACCATTGAGTTCTTTCCACGCCCATACCTGCTCATTGTTGATATCGGGGAAGATCACAGAGACATCGATAGGGCCGAAGTAGTCCAGCCGAGGCAGGTGGTTGGCCAGGGTAACATGGGCCAGGTCCGGGTCTTTCAGAATTTCCTGTCGCAGCACTGGATAACTACTCTCCGGCACAATCCCTCCACCATATCGGATGGAAAGCATCTGGGTAGCACTCTCAAAGAGTTTGGAGCTTTGGAGCAGTCGCATCTGTTGTAAGACCACCCCGGTGCTGATAATCAAAAAAACAGAGATGGTAAACTGACCCACCACCAGCACCTGACGGAACCGGGCCGGTCCTTTTCCGGCTGATACTTTGCCTTTTAATACTTCCGTGGGCTTGAATCCGGAAAGGAAAACAGCCGGATAACTTCCAGCCACCACCGATACTACCAGCCAGATCACCAGCAGTGCCAGCAACATCTGGGGTTGAAACAGCGAGGCTACTGTAAAAGATTTATCAGCCAGGTTATTAAAAATATTCAGCATGAGCATGGCCAGTAACAGCGCCACCAGCAGGGCTACCAAGGTAGTGAGCAGCGATTCCTGAAAGAACTGATACATGAGTTGAAAGCGGTTGCTCCCCAAGGATTTCCGCACGCCTACTTCTTTGCAGCGTCTGGAGGCACGGGCTGTGGCCAGATTCATATAATTGACACAGGCTATCAGCAGGATCATCAACCCGATAGAACCGAATACAAAGATATAATCGTAATCGGCTCCTCCGGTAAAAGTCCAGTCTACCTGCTCATCGAAGTGAAAGTCAGTCAGCTTCACGAAGAAGGGGTCTACCTGAAAGCCCTGATCCACAAACGTATTGCCCATGAGCTTTTCCAGCGAAGCTTCCAGCTTGTTCATATCAGTTCCCTGTTGTGTGCGGATGTAGGTGGTGATAAAGCCGTTGTCTACACTGTTTAAATACTCATCGATGGTAATGCCAAAGGTTTGCGGCATAAATGGCTTGAGTGCCTGCAGATTGAGCAAATAATCGGGACGTATGTGGGAATTAGTCGGGTAATCTTCCATGACGCCTGTCACTTCCAGGTCAGCATACTGCCCATCCGTCATCCAGATATGTTTTACTTCCAGCCGTTTACCTACTACATTGGTCTCGCCAAAAATGCGTTGGGCAGCCCTTTCAGATAAAACCATGGTGTTGGGTTTGGCAAAGGCTTCCTTGGCATTCCCATATAGCAGCGGAAAATGCATGACTTGCGCAAAGGTCTCTTCCACCCAAAAGATTTCACCATCCTGGGTCAAGAGCACTTTGTCCTCTTCCTGGTTGCGGATGCTATGGGGAAACCCTGGCGCTATGTAACGGAAGATGGCTTCCACTTCCGGAAACTGTTCTTTCAGGCGTACTGCCCAGCCGGCTGGCGCTGATCCATATTGATTTTTTTCACCCTGCTCATCGGTGACCTCCACCGCGATGCCATAGGTATGGGCAGGATCTACGTGCACGGTATCATAACTGAGTTCCTCTTGCAGGTAGAGAAAGATCAGGATCGCTGCCGACAGACCAATGGCAAGTCCCAAAACATTAAGCAGGGCTGATCCTCTTTGCCTGGCAAAATTTCTAACAGCCACTTTGAAGAGATTCTTTAACATAGAGTAGTTATTTAGGGGTTAAAGAATAGGTTTATGTTGTCATTGTTTGATCTACTGCTGGTTATACATGACTTAAAGGCTTGGTTATGGATAGCTATGAGATGGGCCGCCAAGCTGCTATTAAATCTTTCAACGGATGTATCCCGGCTACGCTCACAGTCTCCGTACAATCCATCGCTAGAATAATACCAACCTCATTGCTGCCTGGTTTACCCCGATTTAGCCAAGATCCCATTGTCCGAGTTGTGCTGTTATCGTACAGAAAGTGTTCACTATTGTACAATACCACAGCAGTAAGCAAAAGGTGGGGATGATTCCAAGGTATGGGATAGGTGAGAAAAATGAGTTTTATAGGTGCAAAAGTTGGTTTTTAGGGCTGAATTGTTGAAGTCGATGCTGATCAATCGGTAAGCATTGTTATTCTTTCTCGGTCGCTGTCACAACGGATAGTACTGTGAATTAAAGTATTTTTCGTGATGGCTGGTCATCATAGGCAGAGAGGCAGGGACGCAAGCTCTCGGATCAGTTTGTCTTCTGAAAAGGAAATGTTTTTATGGATTTCTTGACTTCTTGATGATGTTACCCTAGTTGTTTCACATTATTTTCTAAAACGACCACATCCCGGAGAAACTCCACTCATTCATCTTTTTGTAGGGTATTATAGGCGATCTGTAAGAAGCTTTGTATGCTTCTTTTGACTTTTTGTTTATCGCCTCTGGCTTTGTAAAGCACCGTGTATCGCATTTGACAGCCCTGTACATCTGAAGATGTGGTACGCTCCTGGTTCAAAACATGGTTGTATAACTATTTGCTGTCAATGTAATTGACAGATTTTCACTCTGAATCCAGATGAGTGAGTAACTTAAGGCTTGGCTTCCCCAACTATCTGTCTTTCTCCGACAAAAGTACAGTAACTGTACCTTCACACGCTGTCTGGCTGATAGCATCCTTATGATTGCCTTGTCAGCCTACGAAAAGATAAATCTCATCTTTCCTACCACCTGAACATTATTCGCCCCTAAGAAAAGAGCAAAAAAAATGAGTATCAGCGTATAGAGAACATTCCAGCTTGGTCTTATCATGATCTTTTCCAGACTGCCAAAGACAAAAACCAGTACCAAAAAAGTCCAGTGGCAGGTATAAAGCATGAGATCTTCACCATAGAAAAAATGAAGTACTGCCTGGAAGCAAAGACAAGCTAAAAGAGTCTTGCCTAAAGGCTGATGATACAATCTGTTTTTAAAGAAACTCCAAAAAGCAAGACCCACCAACAAAAGCCAAAGCAGACAAGCAATTTCCCCTGCCAGGGGATAAGCAATAAGCGAAGCCTTTTGAAAGGAGACTAACTCTATAGAAGCAAAGACAGGGTGCTTCACCAAGGAAGGAGTGGGAGCCAACAGATTGAAAACAAACAGATGGAGCAAAAGATGAGTAAGTCTTTCCCAAACTTCCAGGAAACTCTCAGCCAGATAAAAGAACTGTTGTTCTTTGACAACTCTTCTGATAAACTGAAATATCCATTTCTGGTATATGAGCTTTTGTATCAGAGAAAGGATAAGCATGGATAGGATAATACCTCCTATATATTGTAGCACCCTTTTGCTGTGCGTCAATACATGATGAAACCTTCCACCAAAAAGGTAGAAGAAGGCAGCGGAGCAGGCTAAACTGATATTACTGATGGTTATGCCTGTCAGATAAGTACTGATAGTGATCCATTTACCCAAGCTGCCTTTCTTTTCAGCAATAAGGAGCAAGCACATAATTCCCAAGGAAGAAAAAATATAGGTATCTGGCACAATAGAGAAAATATACTGACTGGCAGAGAAACCTAGTATGATGGCATAGATTATCGCTCTGAACTTTTCAACGCCTATCACGATAAAAAAGTAACAGGCCGCTAACACGCCTGCTGCCCCCACCAGACTGCAGTAGACGGTAGCAGTAAGCTCTTTATGATCCAACCATTGATTCAGCGCATAACCGAAAGGATTGCAGATAATAATAAACAGAGGATGAAGCAAAATCCTTCTGTGTTGAATCTCACGATCGGTAAGTGCAGAAGTGGCATACCTAGAGTCTGCTTGAAAGTACATATCATTATCGTGGCGGCCACTACTTCTGTTGCGCTCCGTCTGTATCAAGTCTATTCCACTGCTGAGGTAAAGGGAGAAGAAAAAAACGAAGATTCCAAACCTTATCCACAGTATGTTTTTGAAAAAGGACTGTCTTTTGACTTTAGCTATGACGTGCTTTTGCCAGACATGCTGTAAAGGAAACAGGGCTATCATGGCTTCTGAGGGTTAGCATCTAGAGTAGAACAATAAGCTTATAGCAATTGAACAACAACCTGTATTTTCTGAGCCAAATAGGAGATAGAAGTTGACTCTATCCTCATACATAAATTTTGATAAAACTTATGCCCTATTATGTTCTATATAGACTAGGGGAAAATCTCTCTAAAGCTTGCTATAGTTAGCAAAATTCTGTCTATTTTACAAGAGCTTTCTTCCATAAATTCTTGAAACCAAATTTCATTAAGGTAACCAAATACTCCCACCTAAGCTTGACTACCCTAACTTCCCAGTCCTTGCGTCTTACTTCAAATATCGGGCAGAACAGGAAAGGGCTCTCTCAAAAAAAGCCTTGAACCTTTTCAGTGCCGTCGGGTCCCTAGTAGCCCAGTCGCTCTTAAAAAGAGAATCATGTGGAGATATGGATAACTGTATCAAGTTATGGCGACAGGATGGTTCACATTTCCACATGATCATGGTAGTAGCAATCTGAAACATTAAATCAATATAATAGGTCTGAACTAAGCAAGTCTACTGCCCGGCAAAACCGTTACTCTTCTTTTAAAGAAGGCATATTTACTTTTTTAAGATGACTTGCTTACTTCAAGACTACACTTTTGACAAGCACAGCCTCTTTGTTGACTACCTTTGCTTTCATAGGTAGCTGACTCATGGCCTGGCTCAGCACCATCTCTCCCTTGTCATCCAGCAGCATGAGTTGCGCCTGAGCTTACTTTGGTTTCCCCACCCGGCGGAAGTCCTGATATACCTCACGGTAATGCCCTACGTTAGTTCTCATAGGGTAGCCAGCTTTATAACAGGCATCATACAGGCCCGATTTTTCATAAGGGCCCCAGAAAGGAGTCTTACGCGAAGTGAAGCCTGTTTTTTCAAAGAGGAGTTTATCCCCTTTGTAAACTCTGAGGTAACCATTGTCACTGGTAGACCATATTACTTCTACTGTCCAGAGGACATAGTTTTCTATATCACCTGGCTCAATGGGAGCTGTTTGGATTATATTTTTGTCGGTATATACCCAATCGCCATTAGAATTCTGTGTCGGCTCATCTTCGGTTGCTTTGAAAATCAGATTGTATTGATTTCCTCTTATGCGTACCCGGAAGGTTGCATCTGCCAAATCCTTTCTAGATGCTGAAGCTCTATCTTGTTTAAATTCGAATAGGGAACAACATTCATCGAGACTATTTACTTTTCGATCAAAAGCCCAGTTTTGGGTTATCTTAATTGATACCTGATATACGATGGGCACGTCCATTCGTGCAAAAGCATTTCCCATACTGGCGTAAAATAACGCTTCCATGCCTGCGTGAGCGGCAACGGCTTTACTCATCATAGCTAATTCCGATCTGTAATGCTGGATAGAATAGGGCAACGCCATTCGGATGGCTTTGCCATCCTGAGCCTGAGGATCTTCAACCAGGTTGAGCTCTCCCGTCCCCCACTTATTCAGCTCTCCATCGTTTATAACGGTAATGCCATTGGCATTCGTAGATAAACCGTCCGCATAATCCCATGTGGCGAGCCATGTGACATTGAGGGGAGGCTCAGCAGGATCGCTGATTGCAACAAATTTTACTGCGTCGGCCTGTACATTCCCATTGGTGCTATCCGCAACGATGGAAACTCTTGGGGGTTCACTAAATTGAAAAGTGCCTATATCAAACCAGTCTCCCATATTTTTTTGGTTCACTAGTTTTTCCACTTGACCAACACTGGTATTCATCTGCACTTTCGTATTGGTTGCACAGAGGGAGCAACCCTTCCAGTACAGGAAAATTTGATACATCCCACTGGGAATTGTGGGTTTAAAGGTTACAAATCCAGCCCCTTGGGTATTTTGCAGGTAACTTCGCTGGTATCCTCCATTAGTTTCTAATTTCCACCCAGTGCTTTGGCTAAGCTTATTACTGTTGTTATTGTCTACGATAGTAGTAGTAGTAGCCATAAATGCTTCTGGGAAATCTGTAACAACAGGCGTCGTGAGAAGTTCCTGATTAAATGAAAACTGCTCTTCGCAAGAGTACATAACAAAAACAGAGGAAAGCACCCATAGCACTTTTAATAGATTTTTTTCCATCATCAAGTAGATTTAAACATCTAAGGACTGAATTTAGAGTATACTATCTTTAAAATTATATATTGCAAAAATTCATACATGACCCATATCCTATCTTCCTTTTCTGGAAAAGCGACATAAAAAAATTGAAGCTGGGATATCCCTTTTACTTAATCCAGACTCCTCAACAAACTTTTAGGATTTTTATCAAAATAACAATATCAAATGAGGTTTATAAAACTTGTTTGCTTGCCCGGATAGTAAGGCGGCTACTTAGTGAGAAAAATAAATACTTAGCCTACCTATCATTGAAATAACCTTTTCCTGGAACGGATATGACAGTTCTTTCACTAGAAGATCTACTTTTCTCTCAACGAAAGTGTATCCGCTTTTATGAATTGACCTGCTTACTCCAAGACTATTCTTTTGACAAGCACAGCCTCTTTGTTGATTACTTTCAGATAATACAGGCCCTTCTTCATGGCACTTAAGTTCAATTGTTCTATTGGTTGTTTACTGAAGGCTTGGCTCAACACTATCTCTCCTTTGTCATTTAGGAGCATAAGCTGTGCCTGTTCTGCTGTGCCTTCATGCAGAATGTGCACTATCCCAGTAGTAGGCACTGGATAGACTTCCACAGAGAAAGCTGCCTGGGGAGTACTGCTAATGGTGCAGACAGAGGATTTGTAACCACCCATACTAGCGCTCCAGCGGGCCAGTATCCCGAAACAGCTGCTACTGAGGGAAGCTACATTTGAATAGGTGACATCTACCGTCTCCTTATCGCTAAAAATATAACCCGAACGTACTATATCCTCACCGGTGTACGTCCAAGTATAAGGCGCTGAGGCCGTTACATTGCCGTTCATATCGAAGCGGCTGCCGTCGATGGTCAGCGTATACCCACCCTCAGGCTTTTGCGGATGTTTACTGTTGCGAAATTTCACACGCACCGTAGAGCCGTTCTTCTCCACAGCCAGAATTTGGGGTGTCGTGGTCAAGCTGTTCGGTTCTACGATCAGGATTGCGTTGGTAAAGCCGGATGGGGGCGTCAGCGTCAGTTTCTTGTCTGAAGGCACACTAGGGGTGGAGATGTTGCTTTCTGTATAGTTCGCCAGCGTGTTAATCCAAGTCACCTTCGCCTGGCCGCCACTGGCCATATTCAAGGCACTTACATCAATCGTAGCCTCATTACGTTGCGGATAATAAACTACAATGCGCTTGCCAACCTTTTTAGCGGCGATTTTCTGTTCCTGCGAGTAGAGTTCACCGGCACCAGCGACTATGATATTTTGGTCCGGCTCTAACTGATGCCATTGGATGCGGCTCATTATCTGTTTAAAAGTTTTGGTGAATTTGATGTCGTCGTCATGATACAATGTATTGAGCCATTTGGCCTTGTCGAAGTTCCAGATGTCCCACCAGCCGAAACTGTAACCAGCCGCGCCAGCCAGCATAGTCTGATAACCGCTGTGATGTAGGTTGACATTGTTATAGAAGGCGTTGTTGTTGAAGTAGACATCTTCAAGACTAACAACGGGTTTACTTCTGAAATTATCCCAATGATGTTTAGTCATGCCGTAAGCACGGCGCTCCTTGGGAATTTTCTCCTGAGGAGAAGTCTCGAAACCGTGGAAGTCGATCCAGTAGTCGCTGGCAAAATCATCGGAAGAGGACCAACCACGGTTCGGATGGTAGGTCATGAACACATTTTCCCAGCGTGGATCGTTATTATTGTACTTAATTTCAGCGGTCGTATTGGTTACTCCCAAGGCAATGCCCTCGGCCATTTCCCGGAATAACGGACGGTAATCTTTATTCAGTGGATTACCATTTCCGTAAGGCCTTGAATCCCCGCCAATGATCCAGATGATATGATCGTTATAGGCACGTAGCTTTTCACCTACCTTCTTTCCCCAGGCAAAGGCTTCGGCTTCGGTCATCACATAAGCGCCTTCTTGGTTGCGGCCGGTGATGTCCGAACCCCATACCGGCAGCACGCCTACATACATGTTGTTGGATTTTGCATATTCCATAATCTGCACAAAACCATTCAGGGCATGGTCATCGCCAGGATAAGGGAAGAGATCCGCCTGATCGAGTGTCTGGCCGTAAATACAATGTCTGATGACGCCCATCACAATATTAAAACCCTGTACCTTTCGTTGTGCTATATAGGTTTTGGCTTTCTCTATGTCATAACTGCCATCGCTTTTCTGCGATATCAAGCGGCATAGGCCCCAGCCCGTATCCGTATGCCACATCAAAGGTTCACCAGTAGGTTTGGCGATATAAAGCTTACCAGCTGCATTGCTCTTTACCTTTAATACAGCGCTGGCATCCGAAATCATAGTGATGGCGAGCAGCGTCGCGATCAGTAGGTCAGCGATTAATTTTTTGATATTTTTCATAACGCTTCTTGTTAATGAAGTGATGTAAAGTTTTAATGGCGATGCCATTCCACTGTAGCTATTCCAGTGGTCTCTGGTTGACTTGATCGACATACCAGTAGCGTTCAAGCATAAATCGTAAAGTGAAAAAGACTGATTTGCTATGAACTTATGTCAATCATTTAAT
>JAJNNC010000022.1 GCA_021730635.1 Catalimonadaceae bacterium JC749 | reverse complement strand
AATCAGAAGTTGTTAAGTTGCAGTATAAATTTTTAATTAAATCGAGAGGCTGATGATAGAGGTTCTCAGACATGGATAGGACCGAAAGACATTGTTCTTGTTCCGGAAAGTTAGGATAGTGGTGATCTGTCGGAAAAGATTCGTACTGCATAGTAGACATTGATGGCCGTTTGTTGGATCGTGAAATCAAGGCAAAGAATAGTTAGTGGAAAATTATTTCCGAACAGAAGATTAACCCATTCCCAAATGATGATTGTAAGCATCTAGTGGGTACGTTAAAATTAGAAAATTAGGGTCTGCATGAGCTAGTAAATTTGTTCCAATTCCTGGTAATTTTGATCCGGATTCATAGAAAAATAGCTGTAAGTACGGTTGATAACTGTGGGATAAATGCAGAGACAAAAAAATACATTCAAACCAGTGTGGAATACAATATTTTTTTGAACAGTAAGGTTATAGGCAACACGCTGTTTACACAATCTTTCCCTGTAGAAGCCAGAGGAAGAGTAAGCCTTTCGACTTACTCTTACGCCATAAGTTCACTGCTTGATGACTTTACCCTGATAGCGTTGCTCCCCAATCTGCAACAGATACAAATAAATACCTGGGGCCAGATGACTGCCATTCAGAATGGCCTGATGCTGACCCTGTTCTTGCATTTGTTGTCTGATCAGGTGCGCTACCGGGTTGCCCAGCAGATCATACAATAACAGATTGACATCACATTCCTTATCCACTATATATTGAATAGTCAGTACATCAGTGAAAGGAATAGGATAGGCTGTCACCTTCTGGTGTGTTGCATCCAAAGTAAGGTTTGTGGCCGCCTTTTCATGCATTAGAATATTCTTCTGTGTTTGATCATTACGCTGACTTATTGGGCTGGCCTCTTCACGGCAACTAATGTTGGTGGCTATGGCTACAACGCTCCCACTATTCGCGGCCTTAAAAGCAAAGCCTGGCAAGAAACGTACTTCCTGTCCTGCTTGCAGGTGTACCTGTACGCCACCCGATATGTTACTGGAAGCCGTAAGAACATTGGTAACACTGAAAGTCTGACTGGTGGTCAGAGGCTGCGTGATCGCTTGGTAAGCAATGCAATCACAGGCTCCTAAACAATTACCATTGGTCACAGAATTTCTGATCACATTGCCAGGTTGGGTACCAAAACCCAGGTTAAAGTCGATACCTACACTTTTCGTGTGACAGTAGCTCATGATGGTGCCTCCTTCCGCAGGATTACCAGGTAACGAGCAGCCGCCTTCAGTAGCACCCGCACAACCATCGATGGCCGTATTGTTTCCATTCCACACACAAGCATGGGTATGCCGTGAGCCAAATAAATGGCCGAATTCATGGGTAATGACATAGACCGACCAGCTGTAGGTAGGAATAGCATTATAGGTACTCGATATGCCTGATACAGATAATCTCTGATCAACATCATTGTTGCAAATGCCACTGAACCCAGCGGCAACACCCCCTCCTATATTTCTGAAAGTCAACAGTTGACCCAGATCCCCATTGATGTCATTCGTTTGTGATTGAAATTCATCAAGTAACGTGAATATACCCGATCCATTGTAAGGATCCGTTGTATCCCAGATTCTGAGTTCGGATATTCTGGTTTCTATATCTTCGTTCTCATAGAGCAAAGCCACCTGGTTCATCAGCCCGAGGATATAATTCTCGACAGCTGCAATACTGCCCAGGTTCTGAAAAATATCAAACTCTGTCTCCAGATACATTCTTACACATCTGTCAACAATGAATAGGGTATTGGTTGAAGCACTGTTGAGTAATATGTCTTTCGAATAACCCTCAAAACTGTCGTCTGGCATGGCGCATTTAAACGTAGGAGATTGTTTCAGATTTCTGTCTTGATACATCACATGTATATTTTCTCCCTTGAGTTTACCAATGGTAAAGTTGCCCTCATTTTTGAGAGAAACAATGCCCATCAGTTCATTGTCAAAGATGCTGATAGCAGCCATGCTTGTGTTTTCTCTACCCCGTACAACCCCTCTGTAATGTACTCCCTGGGTAGGGCTTCCGTAATACTCTTTCCCACTACTGGTCACTACCTTGTAGTCATAAAAGGATTCCGGCACCTCTATCAGGTCTAATATCCATGCGCCAGCTGTCTTTTGACCAGAAGGAATCTCCAATGCCATGTGTTTGGGCCGATGCTCTATCATTTGTGTGGCCTTACTGGTAACAAAATCAAAATAATTAGCCTCATCAATGACGGCATTGTTCCTGTGGAATGGTCCTGTGACAGGGTTTAACATATGTTCAATTTCTAGGAAATGAACATTCATAGCTTTGCTTTCTTTAATTTTTCTGGCAATTGGACTCAGGGTTTGTCCAGAAAGCTTCACAGAAAACAAGAGTAGTAAGCCAATGATTATATAACGAATTGGTTTCATAAGCTGATTGTTAGGATAAGATGTAGGTTCGCTATGTGTTGTTTTAGTCCATTTTATGGAAGACCAGCACATGGCCATCTTTACAGGCCATCGTAATGGTTAGTTTGTTGTTACTGACCTCATCCAGGATTAGCGTACCAAAGCCCCGCTCACCAATGATGATGAACTGATTGCCATTGTCATTGCATCCATCGTCTCCAAAGGTATAAGGGTAGGAGCCTTCAGCCAGGATGTTGACCTGTATGCTTTCATGCACTGACACAGTCATTTCCCTTGCTTCACTGTCAAAGCTCCAGACAATTGCTCCTTTAGAAAATACCTGAGGAGAGGGTAAAATAGCTGAAGGTATATATTCAATGAGCGACCAATGTCCATCAATGTAAGAGGGATTCGCTTCAGTTTGATCCTGGCAACTTTTCGGTACAGGTTGTAGGACTGTAAGAAGCAAAGTCAACAAGGTTAGACTGTTCATGGTAGTGTATCATCTAAAGTTTACTACTGCTTTATTGACGACTTTTAGGGTATGAGATCAGTTTGGCCTTAGTGAGATGACCCGCCAAGAAGCTGTTATCTCCACATAGTCAAACCATTCAAGATGTGGATTACCTGTTTTTTAAGTTCTTGTTTTCCGCTTCCAAGGCCTGAATCCGCTTGTCTTGTTCAATAAGATAAAGGGTGAGTTCTTCTACTTTTTGCAAAAGTTGGATCTGAAACGCACCAATGTTGAGACCTTCTTTCAGCATCTGCTGTTCAGAAGCGATCTCAGGTAGGTGCTTATGCTCTTTGACATAACGGGCTACCTGCTGCAAAGAAGGCAGAGCGTAATCTTCTGCAAAGACAAAGTCTGCCCCAGCCGTGGCTGTGACCCTTACCTCCCGGGCATGGATAGAGCCTTTCAAGGTCAGGCTGCCAGCCCTGGTAAGACTGATAATATCCCCATTGAGCGCATTCCAGAGTCGGGCAATATTGTTCTCCGCATACCATACCCAATCGTCACTGGCAGAAGCACTACCGCGGTTGCGGAACTTAAACCCAGCTTGGAAACCGCTAGACAAAACTTCCGTGCCCACCACATGCAATTGTTGACTGGGAGCCGCTGTTCCAATGCCTACGTTTCCATTTTGATCAATGCGTAGCCATTCTTTGCTTAAGCCTGCCCCATCCTCTTTGCCGCGGCCCAAAAAGATACCCCCTTGCGCCAATACGATAGAGGATTGGTTGGTATTACTGCGGTTACCAGAACTACATAACATCAGATAATCTCCCAAAAAAGGAGCAGCACTGTTCCAATCTCTGCGCAACCATATCTTTTTTCTGTGAGCGGATTGAAAACTGGCATCATAGTGATACATGTCAGTGCCCCAGCCAGTGGTCAGGTCAGCCGTAAAATGCAATTGAGATTGGGGAGTGTTGGTGCCTATGCCCCAGCTACCGGTGTTGGTGAGCCTGCCTCTTTCCACATTGTTGGTCTCAAAGACCAGAGAAAAATTATCGTTGGTACCCAGTTTTCCATTAGCTGCAAAGCTATTACCGCCATTGACCCAGTTTTGTGCGAAGAGTGTGATGCTGCCGCATAGCAGCAGACCTACTGCAATCATGATCTTCTTCATATCAGTATTAATTAATTGTTTGATAAGCTTGTTAAAAAGTATTACCCAGCCTTTGCAGGATTTCATAGGTATTCAATATCCTGCTCCAGTACTGCCACATCCCGGAGAAATTCCTCGAGTTCTTCTTTGGGCAGTGTATGGTAGGCGGTCTGCAGAAAGCTCTGTATTCTGTTTCTTGCCCTGCGTTTGTTGCCCCTGGCTAGGGATAATACCGTGTTTCTCATTTGAAAATTGAGCGCTTCCATCTTTTTTTCTTATTAAGTGAAGGCATGCTACCTCTGTCAAAGGTCATCGTAAAAGTAAAACTTAAGGCAATGTGCAGGCTAGTAAAACCATTCCTGTCGCTGGTAATCTGGTGACAGCTAAAAGCTTGGAATATATGGTGGTGAAACCCCGCTGGTAATTTTATTCCATTGACCGGTAAATAGGTTGCTGCCACAGGTTCCGGGTGACGAAAAGGCACTTAGAAAGAGAATACAGAAAGGGGAGAAATGATGGAAGGGATCAGATGGTACTGGATAAAAATTCAGAAGGGGTCTGGCCAAATTGCTTCTGAAAACATTTGGTAAAATAGGAGGGGTCCTGGAAACCGGTCTGGAAAGCCACTTCAGCAATAGTACCTGCCCCTTTTTCCAGAAGCTCTGCGGCTCTTTTCAGGCGCATAATTCGGATAAAGTCGCCTGGTGATTGATTGGTCAAGGCTTTTAACTTTCTAAAGAGCTGTGTCCGGCTCATCCCTACTTCTCTGCCAAAAGTTTCCACCCCAAAATCCGGATCAGACATATGCTCTTCCATCAGCTGCATGGCTCTTTGCAGAAACTTTTCATCTACCGACGTGATGGCGATGGCTGCAGGCTGCAATGAAATCTGTTTGGTAAAACGTTCCCTTAATTTTCTACGGGTATCAATCAGGTTTCTGCCTCGTGCCAGGAGTTCCCGGGCTTCGAAAGGTTTAATGATATAATCGTCTGCACCCGTCTCCAGGCCTGCAATTTTGTTGTCGCCACTGGCTTTAGCCGTTAACAGAATCACGGGGATATGGCTGGTTTTTTCATCCAATTTGAGTTTACGGCAGAGCTCTACCCCATCCATCTTGGGCATCATCACATCGCTGATGATGAGGTCAGGGATAGTTTCCTGGGCAATGCCATATCCTTCCGCACCATCAGCGGCTTCCATCACTTTGTAATACGGCTCCAGGTTTTCCCGAATGTAAAAACGGATTTCTGCATTGTCTTCCACAATCAACACCAGGGGATTCTTTGTGTAAGTAGAAGCCTTCATGGAATCAGTGAAAACCTGCTGATGGTGGTTGTGTTCTTTGATGGAATCGGCAGGGAAAATAGCCTTAGAAGGTTCTACTGGGTTTTCTGTTACAACAATTTCATGATAATCTGCTATGAGCAGGGGAAGATAGACGGTAAAGCAGCTACCCTTGCCCACCTGGCTTTGAATGGAAATATGTCCCTGATGTAGTTCAACCAGTTCCTGTACCAAAGACAAACCGATGCCCGTACCTCCCTGTTCTCTGGTCTGGGAGTTGTCGGCCTGGTAAAAACGGTTAAAAATCTTCTGTACCTGGTCTTCCGGGATACCCAGACCATCGTCCTGCACCAGCAACTGGAGCACATTGTGCCGGGATGAGAGTTTTGCATTTTGGAGGGGTTCGGGCAGGAGTGGGTCGTCTGCACTCTTCAAGCTGGCCGATACGGTGATCTGACCTTCTTCTGGAGTAAATTTAAAGGCATTGGCAATCAGGTTGGTCAGTATTTTCTCCAGTTTGTCGGCATCAAGGTAAACGACAGGGTTATCATTGGGATACTGGAAACGGAACAGCACCTTTTTGCTTTCAGCCAAAGATGTAAAAGAAAAGACAATTCTCTTTAAATACTGGATCAGGTTGGTAGGGGAAGGCTCTAGTTTCATTTTGCCGGCTTCCAGTTTGGATAAATCCAGCAGCTGATTGATGAGGGTAAGCAAACGTTGTGTGTTCCGGTACATGGTCTGGTAGGTCTCTCTCAGAGAGCTGTTTTCGTTGGTAGAGAGCAGCTTCTCTAAGGGGCCCAGAATCAGGGTCAGCGGCGTCCTGAATTCATGGGAAATATTGGCAAAGAAATGAGATTTCAGATGATCCATCTCCAGTAGTTTCTCTGATTCTATGCTTTTTAGCTTTAAGTCAGCATTCAGACGTTCTCTGGAAACCGTATAATATCGTAAGGCATACAGCACCAGGCCAGCCGCAAGGGCATAGAGTATTTTGGCCCACCACGTTTGCCACCAGGGTGGGGAAATGATGATGTTGATAGAAGCCCCCTGCTCATTCCAAACCCCGTCGTTGTTCGCCCCTTTCACCCGAAATGTATAATGACCAGGCTTCAGATCAGTATAGTTGGCAAAACGACGCGTACCACTATATACCCAATCCTGGTCCAAGCCTTTCAGCTGATAGGCATACCGGTTCTTTCTCGAGTTGTGGAAGTTTAAGGCGACAAAGTCAAAGGAGATGAAATTCTCCCGGTGAGAGAGTTCTATCACTTCACTATCAAAGGGGCGAGGTTCGTTCAATACTGAGAAACTGGTAATGTGCAGGGGAGGGAGTTGCCAGTTGTACTCAATGCTATCCGGGTGTATGATGTTGAAACCATTGGGCCCCCCGAAAAGCAGTTCTCCCTTTTTACTCATGGCATATACATCGTGAAACTCGTTGTCCTGTAAACCCTCACTTTGGTCGTAATTACGATAGGATTTGGTCTTGGGATTGAACCGGCAAATTCCTTTATGAGTAGACAACCAAAGGTTCCCCTTTTTGTCGCTCAGAATACCAGCGATATGATTGCTGGGCAAGCCGTCGTGTTTGGTAAAGGCGGTAAAGGTATTCGTGTTGGGGTCCAGTCGGTTGAGGCCGCCCTGGTTGGTGCCTACCCATAAAACACCCTCATTGTCTTCATAAAGAGAACGGATATCGTTATCGTTCAAGACACCCAGCGTATCCTTCAGACTGTGCCGGAAACTGAAACTCTCGCCTGTCATGGGATTCAGCTTCCTCAAAAATTGACTGGTGGAAGCCAGCCATAAATCGCCCGTCCGACTGGTCAGTATTTTGATGATCGTTCTGATTTTTTCTCCATCAGCATGGTTGGGTAGGTTTTTAATATAGGTAAATTGACCTGTTCGACGGTCAAAGGAGGCGATGCCATTGCCACCGATCCAGATATTCCCTCTGGTATCTTCCGCAATAGTGAAAATAAAAATCTTGGTAGGATAACGGGTAAATTGCCCTGTTTTCCTATCCATGGCATGAAGCCCTTTGGCAGTGCCTATCCACAGGATGCCATGGCTATCCTCATATATTTCATCAATCTGATTGGTCATCAGGCTGCTCTCATCGGCAGGATCCGACTGATAGTTGGTATAGGTCCCTGTCTGACGGTCGTACCGGTACAGTCCATTGAAATAGGTGCCAAGCCAGATGATACCCTGACGGTCTTCACAGATGGCATTGATAAAGTTTTCAGGCAACTGACTAAAGGAAACGTCGGGCGTGACCTGATAGGTACGAAACTTTTTTAACTGGCCGGGCAGTTTATCAATCCCATTGACAGTTCCCACCCAAAGGGTACCACTACGATCTTGATAGATGGTGCGAACCACATCATTGCTCAGGCTACCGGAAACCGCGTGGTTGGCTCGGAAGGTCACTAGGCTCCCTGTCTTTTTGTTCAGTAACTTTAATCCTTTATTGGTACCTATCCAAAGCGTTTCCTTCTCATCTTCCCACAGACCCATTGAGTATATATAACAATCGGCCAGTTCTGGATAGAGTGTGACTTTACGACTGCCAGGCTCTAACCGGTAAAGGCCTACCCCTTTAGAGGCTACCCATAAAGTGCCTGAAATATCATGATAGACAGAAGAAATAATATCAGTTTGATCAGCCCTGGTAGAATCCAGGACAAAACGAGTATACTGGCCCGTAGGGAGGTCTAGTTGAAACAAACCCTGCAAAGTGCCGATCCACAAAATACCTGCCTGGTCTTCCACAATGGAGTACATAAATCGATTATCCGGAGTAGGAGGCGGATAGAAGGAAAAGGTTTCTGTTTCAGGATCAAACCTGTTTATCCCGCCCTCCGTGGTAATCAGCAAGGATCCGTCATGGTCTTCAAAAATAGCATAACAACCATTTCGAAAGCCACCGGCTACCGTATCAGCAGAGTAGTAGGTGAATGTACCACTCCTTTTGTCCACTTTGTGTAATCCGCCCAGGGTAGCCACCCATAAGGTGCCAGCCTTGTCTTCATAAATATCCTTGATCCAGTTGTGCCTCAGGTGGTGGGTAGGGTTTGCCGGATCAGGCTGATAAACGGTAAAATTGTATCCATCATATTTATTTAAACCATCTCTGGTTCCAAACCAAAGAAAACCTTCCCGGTCCTGAAGGATGCAAAATATTTTATTATGGGAGAGTCCTTGTTTGACTGATAAATGTTCAAAGCGGAGACTGTCGGGCTGACCAAAAATTTTTGGAGAGGCGACCATGCATAGCAATCCAATTAAAATTGCAAGAGGCCTTTTCATCTTTTACCACTTAATAAACCGCCATAACCTGGTCAGGGGACAAAGATGGCCAGGTGGTTTGATAGGATAAGTTAGGAAATCCCTTAGAATTTTTTGCTAACTTTTAAAAAAATATTCTTCATGAGGTTAGCTTTATATAAATTATATAAAAAAGCTAATAAACAAATGAACCCTTAAATCCACAGCGCAAAAGACATTGAGTACTGTCCGTCCCTTGAACGGGAAAGATATATTACTATCGCTTAAGTCACCATTATTTAAGTTGGGGGGGGAAGGGTTGTGCCTCCCTTACAAAGTTGACTTTTACTGCTCGTGCTGGGCAACGGTTGTCGTAGCCGGAGGCACCTCAGGTTTGAGCAGGGTGATCTTACCAGCACCTCCCTGGGTGGCTGCCTGATATTCTGAGACATACAAGTTGCCATTGCGGGTGTCTTCCACCACATCCAGGGGTTTGTTGAAGCCCTGAAAGCCAGGGATGCCTTCTATGACTTTGCTGATGTGCTTGCTGCTGCCATTGCCTATCTCCATTACCACCAGGGTGCTGGGACCAAACCAGACATTGATGAGCTTACCGGCCAAGGCTCCATTGAAGGCACTGCTTTTGTACTCTATCACCCCATTGGGTGATTGGTTGTGGCCCAGGTTTTCTGAGTAGCCTTTGTAGTTGGCATCAGGATTAGTACCTACAGGATACTGTGTCACTACAGCCTCAGGCCAGGAAGGGTTGGCAGGGTTACCACCATTGAGCACATACTCTGCTCTTCTGGGATTGGGATGTCCATAATACCCACCCTTTTCTATAGTAAACAGATAGTCAGACTGAGAAGGGAGTTCTGAAAGATATGGAACTGCCGGACCGCTATAGGTTTTGTATTGTGGAGGACGGTAAGAAGGGCTGCCCGGATCAGACCCTGGCGCATTGGCCAAACCACCTGTGGAGCCGTTTCCAGGTACATAGAGTTGGCCATTGCTGTGAAAGACCAGGTCATAGGCATTCCTCAGGCCGGTGGCATACAGCGTCAGTGGGGCTCCTGGTGCATAGGGATTGTAGGTGCCTCCCTGTTCTGTTTTCGAGTCGATGGGTAGGGTCCACTGCTGTTCCTCAATCAAGGATACATCCAGGCGGAGCAGGGCTCCGGAGAGCAGCACTTCATGTCTTTTCCAGGCCTCGTCATAGGAGCCCATCGCAGAATTTGACCCTTGTAGAATGTAGAGGGCACTATCGGGACCAAATTGAATGCCATTCGTACCATGGTCTCTGATGGAACGTGGCAGATGAATGACATAGTCCTGAATGTGTTGAAGGTGCTGGCCTGATAGTTTTGTGATCTTTCCCTGGAAGTTTGGTTCTTTGTGAAAGCCATAGGAAGTATGAGACACCCAAAGGATAGGATTAGTGGCCGTAGCCTGTGGGTCAAAAGCCATGCCTATGGACAAACGGTTACCACCCTCTGTATCTCTGAGGGTGGAGATCACTTCCTCCTGGCTGAGCAGTCCCGTCTGATGGTCTATGGCCCACCGCTTAATAAAGCCATCAGAAGACAGGGCATAAAGTTTCTCATCTGGCCCTATCACTAAGGAGGTAAAGCCATTGCCCCCGGTGGCCACAGTAGTGGGATCGATGAATTTGATAGAACCTGAGTAGGGGGGAGGTTCTTCTCCAAGCGCAAAAAGTGAAGTGAGATCTGTAAAATCCAGACTTTGCTGACCCTTATCCCACTCACACGAAAAAAAGATTATCAACAGCAATACAAAAATACCCCGCCCTGCATAAGTAAATTTTGACATATGGTACTAGTAACAGCGTAATAAATTCAAATAATTATCATCAATCATGAACAGTGGGGACACGGTATGATCAATAAAATCTTATAACACGCAAGTTAAAAAAATGATTTCGCCTTTTATTTAAATTATGCAATTAACTTTCCTGTTTGTCTATAAGTAATTGATTATCAATAGGATTAATTCATATTTCAATTTGAGCGAAATTGTAATATTTCAACATGGTATCAATGGAAGGTGATAGGCATTTTATTGATTGTGTACAAATTTTTCCTGTAGCATATAGTCACCAATTGGTATTATGTATAAAAAATTATCTATATAAACATATTTAAAATTGATATATTTAAATAATAACCCATCCATTGGCCCTTTTGTTTAACCTTCTATCCTGTTTCTACCTTTAGCCGGGTAGAGAAAATACCGGCAATCCGGTATCCAAAACACCTGCCCTTGGGTATTTCTGCGCCTGTGATTTTTCTCCAATTTTGTTTTGTTCTTAGCAACCTCTGAGAGGGGAAGAACACTTCACTTAACCTTTTAACCTATGAGATACTTACCCATCCTGACTGTGTTGTTTCTGAGCCTGATATCAGGCTGCAATCCCTCAGCACAGCAAGTCATGCAGTTTCAGGTAAATCCATCGTTGATCGGTGAAAGGGAGCAAAATCATATCCTGGGGATATCCTATGCTGCACCGGCTTCATTCACTCGTTTTTCTGAAGAACAAACCCGGAAAATTCAACAGAGTGGGATGCAACAACAGCAGGAAGGGGTAGAAATTCTTTCTGTCTACCAGGATGAGCGTACACAGGCTTTTATGATTCTTTCTGAAATCGACAAACAGCATTGGCAGCAACTCAGGAAACAGATGGATGCACCCCAGGCTGATGAGATTACCAAAGTATGGCAGGAGGTTAAAGCGACCACGTACGAATACAACGATTTTAAAGTACAACAATGGCTCATGCAAAATGAGGATTGGATAGATTTTAAGCTGATGTATGAGGCAGGAGAAAACCGGTACTTTCAGGTAGATTACCTGGTGCCAACAGCCTTCTACGATGAAATTTTTGCGAAAACCATTGAATCTTCTATAGGATCTTTCAAAACAAATTAACCTTTATAACTCAAAATCCATGAAAAAAATGATCAAAAAAATGTTGGCTGTTGGTATGATAGCCGCTTCTCTAAGTTCTTGTATGACTGTTGAACATACGATAGGTCAAGGTGCCCAGGGTGCTCAATTGAGTACAGAAAGACAATGGTATGTTCTTTGGGGATTGGTGCCCATCAACAAAGTTGATTCCAAAGCTCTGGCTGGGGGTTCAGAAAACTATACGGTGAAAACTGAAGTAGCTCCCCTGGATGTTGTGATCAATGCAGTGACCGGGATCGTATCTGTCTACTCACAATCTGTAGAAGTACGTCATTGATTCTTCAGGTCTCCGGGCTGGAAGCAGTCCGGAGATCTTTTTTCCAAAAACCAATCAGCTTTTCACTGACGACGGTTCAGGACCTGGCTTCTTCGCTCATCATTCCCATGATTTCCTCCAGGTTCTTGCGGTCGTTGGCCAATCGTGGCACTTTATTCTGTCCACCCAGTTTCCCCCTTTTTTTCATCCATTGATAAAAAGTACCTCTTTCAGCCACATGCACTATGGGTTTTTCTACCACAATATCTTTAAATCTTTTGGCATCATAATCCGAATTGAGCGACCGTAAAGCATCATCCAGTAGCTGCACAAATTCTGGCAGGTTCGCGGGTTCCTTGGAGAACTCAATGATCCATTCATGGCACCCTTTGGTACCGTCGCCGATATAGCGGGGGGCTGCCGTAAAATCTTCAACCAAAGCACCTGTTTTTTCGCAGGCCAGGGCAATCCCTTTTTCTGCGTTTTCTACCATGAGCTCTTCCCCAAAGGCATTGATGAAATGCTTGGTACGCCCGCTGATGACAAACCGGAAGGGGTTCACAGAAGTAAATTTGATGGTATCCCCGATTTTATACCGCCAAAGACCGGCATTGGTGGTAATGACCATAGCATAATTTTTTCCTGTTTCTACCTCACTGATATCAAAAAGCCTGGGGTTGTCACTCTCGATGTCCTCCATAGGAATAAACTCATAGTAGATACCATAATCCAGCATGAGCAGCATCTCTTTGGAATTTTTCTGATCCTGGATACCAAAAAATCCTTCTGTGGCATTATAAGTTTCCAGGTAATGCATCTGAGAAGAAGGAATTAGCTTTTGAAACAGGGCCTGATAGGGGGTGAAAGAGACCGCTCCATGGATGAAAAGTTCCAGGTGAGGCCATACTTCCAGGATGTGCTTCCGGCCTGTAATTTCCAAAATGCGTTGCAACAACACCACCGTCCAGGTAGGTACTCCGGCCATGCTGGTTACATTTTCGTGGAGAGTGGCCCGGGCAATCTTCTCTACTTTTTCTTCCCAGTTATCCATGAGGGCAATTTCCAGCCGGGGGGTTCTGGAAAACTGAGCCCAGAATGGCAGGTTTTTCATCAAAACCGCCGATACATCTCCGCAAAAAGTATTGGCGTTTTCATCCAAAGGGTTGAGCTGCTGGCTACCGCCAATGGCCAGATTCTTACCCGAGAAAATCTCCGTTTCAGGATAGTTGTTGACATAGATAGACAGCAAATCTTTTCCCCCCTTATAATGGCAATCTTCCAGCGCCTCCTGCGACACGGGAATAAATTTACTTTTGGCGTTGGTGGTACCAGAGGATTTAGCAAACCATTTAATGGGGGTAGGCCAGAGTATGTTCTGTTCACCATGGAGGAGTCGGTCTATGTATGGATAAAATTCTTCATAGGATTGGACAGGCACCTGGTTCTTAAAATCCTGGCGTGTTTTGATTTGTTGAAAAGCGTGTTTTTTACCAAACTCAGTATAGCGTGCTGTTTCAATCAAATGGTGTAAGACCTCCTGCTGCACTTCATAGGGATATTTCTTGAACAGATCAATCTGATGAACACGTTTTTTCATCAGCCAGGTCATCACAGAGTTAATGATACTCATAGTCTACTAAAAATTACTGATACGGAGATAGTTTTTATGATAATCAAAAAAAGAGGGGAAAGTTATATTTTTCTTTTCAGTTCAAAATGCTGCCCTAAATAAACCCTTCTGACCTGCTCGTCGTTGGCCAGATCTTCGGCACTACCGGCTTTGAGCAGTTTACCTTCAAACATCAGATAAGCACGGTCGGTAATAGAAAGGGTTTCGTTCACATTGTGGTCTGTGATGAGGATACCAATGTTTTTTTGCTTTAATTTCGCAACAATGGTCTGTATCTCCTCCACGGCAATGGGATCCACCCCTGCGAAAGGTTCGTCCAGCAATACAAATTTGGGGTCAACGGCCAGTGCCCTGGCAATTTCGGTTCTTCTGCGCTCACCTCCTGACAAGACCATGCCCAGATTTTTACGGACATGCGTCAGGCTGAATTCTTCCAGTAGCGCATCTACCTTTTCTTTGCGGGTACTTTTGGGCAGATCAGTCATTTCCAGCACAGCCATTATATTGTCCTCTACACTCAGTTTCCGGAAGACCGAGGCTTCCTGGGCCAGGTATCCTATTCCTTTTTTCGCCCTCCGGTACATGGGAAGGTCCGTGATCTCCTCCTGTTCCAGAAAAATCTTGCCTTCGTTGGGTTTGATCAGCCCCACGATCATATAGAAAGAGGTGGTCTTTCCGGCACCATTAGGACCCAGCAACCCCACAATCTCACCTTGTGAAACTTCTACAGTAATGTGATCAACAACAGTTCTTTTCTTATATTTCTTAACAAGGTTATTGCCCCGAAGTGTCATAATCGTTTCCTGGTCAGTTTAAACTGAAACGAATCAAAAAGGGGGCAAGTTATACTAATTTTTCAAAAATTCCTTTTCAGGAGTGAAAATGCTTATAAGGATTCCCGTAAAGTAACCAGTCGATGGGTCTCTTTTTCTTTCCTTTTTTCCAGTTGTTTGAGAAATTGTTGATTCAGGTATTCTGTAAAATCACTATTACCGGAAATATATTTGATGTTGAGATATAAACTTTTTTCCAGGGAGATGACATTATTGTCTTTGTCTTTCACTTTGGTGATATTTTCATCAAACTGTGGTTGATAAAAATATTTACTCTTTAGGATACTCACCACTTTTTTGAGCTCAGAGGAATTCAGATTCCGGAAGGTGTATTTGGCATAAAAGAAGTATCCGTTCAGAAAGTGGAGCTGGGCTATGGTTTTGAAACTATCAATCTGAAAGCGATAGAATAAAACCTGATGTCCTTTCAGGTATTTTTGGTTGTCAATGGCAAAGCGGGGTTTACCCAGTTTCTTGATGACCTGGTTGATAAAAGTGCCGAAAGCGATCTTACGGAATTTCACCTGGATTTCTGAATTATGAATGGCTTTCTGCTGCTCTGCCAGTAAAGAGGACAACCTGCTGATGTTGTCATCTCTTAATAGACTGCGGTAATAATCTTCCTTACTGTTATAGTAGTTATACGCGTAGTCATGCAACCCTAAACTTTTAGAAAATTTCGAAAAAAATTTAACTATTCCCATATTTTGTTGTTTATTTCTAATTAAAATGTGGTTTGTAAAACTTGCACAAATCTTTGATTTATTACCTGTCTGTCAGGTAGTTTTTTTCTGTCGGATTTTCCTGTAACCCTTTCAGGAACATCTATTAATGAAGTTAACAATTCCTCCAGAAAAGCAAATCCCCCGTAGATTTGTTGTAGGGGGAAATTCAGAAATGTAATAAAAAAGTATATGTTAAAGAATTTTATTATTCTAATAATTATATTATAAAATGATATAATTATATTACGTTGGCTGCCTCAGAGGATGATCAGAAAATATATAAAATTCAGTGCACAACTGACAGATGACAAAAGAGCGTTCTACTCGATTAAATCTTACCTGATTGTGCCCTCTCCCCGGGTTGATCAAAATACAAAGGGAGGGTCATATAAAATAACATGGAAAGTCATACCTTTGCAGCTTGTTTTACTTTTTGACGACGTCATGATGACCTACCAGGAGGTATTGGATTACTTGTACCTTAGCCTGCCTATGTATCAGCGCGTGGGGAACGCAGCCATAAAAAAGGATCTGACCAACACCCTGATCCTTTGCCAGCAGCTTGGCGATCCGCAGCATCAATTCCGATCGGTACATGTGGCTGGGACTAACGGAAAAGGGAGTAGTGCCCATTCTATAGCAGCGGTATTGCAAACGGCCGGGTACAAAACAGGCCTGTATACTTCTCCGCATTTAAAAAATTTTACAGAAAGGATCAGGATCAACGGCATGGAGATGTCACAGGAGGCGGTGATCGACTTTGTGGTGAAACATAAAAGTCTACTGGAAGAAGTCAAACCTTCTTTTTTTGAAATGACAGTGGTTCTGGCTTTTGATTATTTTGCCAAAGAACAGGTAGACATAGCCGTGGTGGAAGTAGGGCTAGGAGGGCGGTTGGATTCTACCAACGTGATTCATCCGGAAGTAAGTCTGATCACGAACATCGGATACGACCATATGGATATGTTGGGAGATACTCTCGCCCAGATTGCCTATGAAAAAGGAGGCATCATCAAACCGGAAGTTCCTGTGGTCATTGGTGAAAAACATCCGGAGACGACGCCTGTCTTTCTGAAACTGGCCGATGAACGGAAAGCTCCCCTTTATTTTGCGCAGGAAGCCTATGCGGTTAAGACAGTAGGATTGGAAGAAGGCCAATTTGCTGTGCAGGTTTACCAGGGCGCTGAAAGGGTCTACGAAAATCTCCGACTCGCTTTGGGCGGATATTATCAGAAAAAAAATTTACCGGGTATCCTAACCTCCCTTGCTTTGCTGCAGGACAAAGGATGGCATATTCAAAGAGATCATATTATTTTGGGCTTAGGGGCGGTGACCAGGCTTACAGGATTAAAAGGGCGCTGGCAGCAGTTAGCCACCCAGCCGCTCATGATCTGCGATACAGGTCACAATGCGGAAGCTTTTCGTGAAATATCAGCCCAGCTGGCCTCTATGTCCTATGCCAACCTGCACATGGTGTTGGGATTTTCAGGTGATAAAGACGTGGAGAAAGTTTTTCATCTGTTGCCCTTGCAGGCACAATATTATTTCTGTCAGGCGCAAGTACCCCGGGCGATGGATGCCACGGTATTGCAGGAAAAAGGCAAACAGGCCGGGCTTCGGGGAGAAGCTTTTGCTACTGTAGCGGCCGCCATACAGCGAGCCCGTGACAATGCACAGCCACAGGATTTAATATTTATAGGAGGAAGCACCTTTGTGGTCGCTGAAATCAGTGAATTATAGTCAACCATGAGAAATAAACTGGATCGTTTTCGTGAAAATGCCGAAAGCGAAAACGTCATTGAACCAGGAAAAGCGATTTTTGAGACGATCAAAGGCCGATGGCATGCTTATTTTGGCAATGACAATCCGATAATATTGGAATTAGGATGTGGCAAAGGGGAGTATACCATCGGGTTGGCCCGGCTCTTTCCAGAGAAAAATTATATAGGGGTAGATGTCAAAGGGGCCCGGATCTGGGCGGGCAGCCAAACAGCAATGGAAGAAGGGTTCTCCAACGTGGCCTTTTTGCGTATCAGAATTCTGGAAATAGAGAATTTTGTGCAGGAAAATGAAGTGGATGAAATATGGATCACCTTTCCGGACCCTCGTCCCAGAGTTCGGGATATCAAAAGGCGACTGACCAGCACACGCTTTCTGGATATCTACAAGCGGCTGTTGAAACCGGGAGGTTGGTTGCATCTCAAAACCGATAATGCCCCTTTGTATGAATTCACCCTGGATCTGCTAAAGGAGAGAGAAGATGTGGCTACTTTAAACTATACGGATGATTTTCATCGTTCAGATTTTCCTGAGAAAGAGCTGAATATACTGACAGGCTATGAGCAGCGTTACTTGGAACAGCAAAAAAATATCAAATATATTAAAACCAGTTTTTTGAAAGAATAAACTCCTATTCATCAAATATTCCATTCAATTGAGGATAAAATTGACTCTGTTTGATCTTGTTAACTTCTTCCCTGGAAAAGTGTCTATTCTTAATTTCATCCCTCACTATGCTGGCGTAATAATAGCTTTCTGTTCTTAAGGCACTGATCAGATGGACAAACAAATCAGCTTTTCCTAGATGCTGAATGATCAGGGCAATTTTTTCTCTTCGATGGTTGTCTGGCATGCTACGTCTTTTATTGACTTTCTATCAATAAACGTGCTGTGTATATGTTGATGTAGTAAAGTAAACAGTATTCCAATTTGGGGGTAGAAAAAAGGCCCATAAAAAGGAAAGTATAGGGTATAAAAAAAGTAGCAAGCATAAGGATGCCTGCTACTTATTCATCATACTAAATAAAAAAACACTAAAGCACTGCGACCCACCCCCCGGCAGCAGCAGCTATTCCAGAAACCAGGGCCGTGGCAAATAGCCACCAGGCTGCTGAAGCTGCGGTTTTACGGGCATTCTCCGCCTGATGTAAAGCTTCCTGTTTAGCCGATTCAATTCTGCGTTCAGCTTCTTTCTCCATTCTTTCTACCTTTGCCATCAAATTGTTTTTGGTTTCTTCCACCCTGGTTTGAATGCTTTCCACATCCTCTCTTGAAATTTTATCATTGTTGGTGAGCAAGGCGATAAAAGTCTCTTTGTCAAACTGGCTAAGTCTGTGTTTGAGCACAGAAAAACTGGTTTTAGGATCATGCATAATTTGTTCAAGATCCCATTTCAGGCTGTCATAGTTCAGTTCAGGCCGATTCATGCTGTCAAAATATTTTCTAAGCCTATCTTCTAGTTTTGAGGTGTTCTTTTCAGATCTCTCGTTCGTTGCCCTTTCCATGATCGGGTGATCGGTTGCTGACATGTATGGACCCTCCTCTGGAGACTGAGCGGTAGCAGCATGAGTAGCCCCTACTTTTTTGGCTACAAAACTTAAGGCTTGTTCTACATATCCTGCTACTTTTTCTGCCTGATCGTGATTGATGTTTTTATTTTGTTCCAGTAATGCTACCAAGGTGGAATGATCCATTTGCTTGACCCTGTTCGAAAGAATACTTCTGGCATTTTTAGGGTCTTGGGTAATGCGCTCAATATCACTGCGGATAGCTTCCGGACTCAATTCATCTTTGCCTGTATTTCTTAAATAATTTTCAATTTGTTGAATATACCGGTCAATATCTTCTTCACTGGCTGAAGTGAACTGAGCAGCAACCTTTTTAGCTTTATACTCCATCGTGTCCCCCGATCTGACAGCCTCACGCGCTTGTTCATACACATTGGCAAGTTTTTTCACATCTTTCTTGCTGAAGCGAGGTTGTTCGGAGGCGAGTTTAACAAACATTTCTGTTGTGAGGCCTTCCTCTCCCGTATTGGTTTTTTCTTCTATATGGATATCTTTTAAAAGATTGATAAAATCTCTTTTCACTTGTTCATAATCCGGACTCCTGTGTTCCATTCGTTCCATATACTCATCGATTTTATTGGTGATCGCACGCATATCAAAAGCATCTGACATTTCTTCTCTGACCTTGTGAATGGTTTTATCAGCGATGTCTTCTATTTTACCATAGGGGGAACCCTGAAATAAATGCTGCACAGCCGAAGTGGTTGACTTAATGCCAGAGATTGCTGTATGCACTAAGCTTCCTAATAAAGAGCTTACGGATTTAATCTCTAGGTAAGCCATGACGGTAAAGAAAGCGGCCCAAATAACCAGTCCTAAGGTGATACCAATGATGGTAGTTCCTACCAGACTGAGTTTTACAGCCAGTAAACTGGCACAGAACAAGGCAATGCTGGCCGTGATGAGCGTCCAGATACCTACCCCTGAACTGATCTTTACCCCTAGGGGTGTACTTGAAGAATCTGAGTGAGAGGCATGGTCATGGTTGTTACTTTTGCGAACTTTATTCTCGACGTTGCCAATAGCGGAAATCCCTGCCGCTACTGAGAGGGCTGTAAGCAATACCTGAAACCCTATGGCTAATATGACACCTGCCAGTAAACTCACAAAAAACTGGGGCGTGGCTACCACCTCTGTCAGTACATCACTTACCTGAGCGAAAGTGGATGGCAGATTTGCCACCAGCATAATCAGTGTCAGAAACATTAATTTGATTGTTTTCATGTTAAAAAAGTTGATAGTTAATGTAAAAAAAAGTTTCGCTTGAAATGATACAAAGGATCAAGCCTTGGTTAAACCTTTTCAATTTTACATTTGTGTTGGAAAACATCCTTTTCTGATAAATAATCTTCGTATTCAGTTACGAACGTCAGTATTACTTTGAAGAAAATATGATGGATTGTGAAAAAAGAACGAACAAGTAGAAATAATCAAATCAGTGGATGGAGAGTGCATTTCATTGTGTAGCGTTCGGAATATATGTTGTTAGCCAATCTTTATCTTTCTCAAATGTCTCCTGATATCCCATGGTCTTCATACTCCAATGCATTGACTCGTGGGAGCAGTGTATACTTGAGATAAAAAAATTTGAGAGAGACACCCTGCAACTACCCTTACTCTATTATCCCTGATCTTATCTTCTCAACCTCCTCAGTTTTTATCCTTTCATTTCTGACCTGACTCACTATCTTTGCGCCAGTGAAATCTGTCAGCCTGTTTGAATATGAATCAACCTTCATTTGCCCTCACAGAGTCTCAGTGGGAAGTTGTCTTTGTCATCTCTGTGGTAACCCTTTGCTTTTTTCTTTTCTGGTTTATATCCGAATCTTCGCAGGCCAGGCACAGGTTTTTCCAAAAATTTAAGGAACCCAAGGTCCACATCTACTGGGTGCTCTTTCAGAAATTCACCGGCGTGTTTTTCTTAGGCCTTGTTCCCTTGTTGCTGGCACTACTTTTTTTGCCTTATTCCCTCAAGGAACTCGGGCTCGGGTTTCAAAATACCTGGCTTTCTTTGGCATGGATTGGTGGATTGGCTGCCCTGATTTTTCCCATGAACATCAATGCCGCCAAAAGACCCCAGAACTTAGCCATGTACCCTATGATGCGTGTTCAGACCTGGTCCGGGCAGGTGATCCTGCTCAATACCCTGGCTACTGTTTCCTATTTGCTGGCCTACGAGTTTCTGTTCAGGGGTATATTATTGTCCGTCTGTACCTATCATCTGGGCGTGTGGCCTGCTATAGCCATCAATGTGGCGCTCTATGCCGCTTTTCATTTACCCAAAGGGGCGCCTGAAACCATAGGAGCTATCCCCTTTGGAATCTTAATAGGGTATATCACCCTCACGACAGGTACTATTTGGGTGGCTGTCGTTGTCCATATTATTTTATCGCTCAGCAATGATTATCTGGCGGTTCGTTATCATCCGGAAATGCATTATAAATTATAATCAATAAGAGTATGCCTTATTTTAAGGATAAAGTAGCCATCATCACAGGGTCAAGTATGGGAATTGGCAAAGCGACCGCTTTGGCGCTGGCCCGGCAGGGCGCCAAGGTAGTGTTGAATGGCAGAGATGTGAAAAGGCTGGAGAATGCCAAACAATTTTTGCAAAGTCAGGGTTTTGAGGTGATAGCTGTTTCGGGTGATGTCCGTTCTTATAAAGATTGTCAGACTTTGATCAACGAAACAATACGTCAATTTGGCAAAATTGATATTCTAATAAACAATGCCGGTAAGTCTTCGAGAGGGTATTTTGAGTCTTTATCACCGGTGGTATTGCGTGAAATGATGGAAATCAATTTTTTGGGTTGTTTGTATCCTACGCAATGTGCTTTGCCTTATCTGGAAATTACCAAAGGAAGTGTTGTTTTCATTTCCAGCGTGGCCGGTATACGGGGGCTACCTGAAACCAGTATCTATTGTGCGTCGAAGATGGCCCTGACCTCTATGGCGGAATCTTTGAAGGTAGAGCTGGCCAGCAAAGGCATTCATGTGGGTATTGTCTATGTGGGAATCACTAAAAATGACCCCGGCAAAACGGTGATCGATGCGGATGGGTCATTGTTAGAATTGAAAAACAGACAGGGAAATCATGCGCAAAAGCCAGAACAAGTGGCTGAAGTGATAGTGAACCATGTAAGAAAAAGAAAATTTAAAAAGATATTGACCCCCCTTGGAAAGCTCAACTGGATTGCCAATATTGTTTTTCCAAGGGTGGTTGACAAATTTTTAGAAAGATCTCTGGAGAGAATCAGAAAAATGAACCTTTAAACAATATGTAATAAAAGTCATCGTTTTGATGATTCTTTAGCTGTAAAATTTAGCTAACAAAATTTTTTTTTTGGCTCAAAATAACATACTTTCATCATGTAGTTGGATTCGGATTAAGGAATATTTTCTGTTTTGAGTAGATTTTTAGCCTATTTATTTCATATATCTTAATTCCGTTTTTTAGTCAGGCAAAGGAAACATCTAAGAAGCCGTCTCCTTTATTTTTTGTTTTTTACTCAAACATCTATTTCATATTTTTTTAATTTTAATTTGATATTGTATGATATCCAGTGCTAAAACTGTCCGGAAGATCTTTGACGATCTGTTAATGTATCCTGCCAGCAAAGTATACGATTGGGAAACAACCCTGGTAGTGGCTCCTCAGCCTGAAGATGAATCATTAGGCTGTGGTGGCGCCATCGCATTGCTGCGGGAAAAAGGATACAGAGTCCATATCTTATACTTCACCCATGGGTATATGGAAAATATCAGCAAACCTGCACAAACAGGTACCATGCTGAAAAAAATGAAAGAGGAGGAGGCCAAGGCAGCCCTTGAAACCTTAAAAGTTACTGAAGAGTCTGCTACTTTTTTACATATCCGTAATCAATTGGTGCCCAAAAAAGGAGAGCCTGGCTTTGAAGAAGCGGTCAGGCTGAGCCTGAATGAACTGGAAAGTTATTTGCCGGCAACCGTGCTGTTACCCTGTCGGTTCCACCCTTATGAAGATCATTTCGCTACCTGGCAGATTATGATGGAAGCCATTGGTAAAATGCCCTACCAGATCCGGACGCTGGAATATATGATCTGGAAAGGTGAGCAGGAACATCAGGAAATCGTTACCCATGAGGCGGTAAAGCCCTGGCGGCTGGATATCAAACACGTAATGCAGCAAAAAATAAATGCGATTGCCCAACATCATTCGCAGGAACAGACGCCGCCTCTGCGTAATCCTTCCTCTCTGGCAAAGCAGCAGAAGGAGTATGAAAAGACACAGCCCTGGGAAACCTACTTGGAGGCTGTTAGTTTCTGAGAAAGTGGCAGCGATTCTGATAATCGCCATCCCCCTGGCAGTGAACTATTCATAGATGGTAGGGTCATCTGCCGGTGGGTGATCCACCTCGTGTTCCAGGTAATTGGTGTCGGTCGGTTCTAAGGGTAAATCCGAGATTTCGCCCAGGGTTTCATTTTCTCCCAGCCCCAGGAAATTATCCTGCAGAAGGTCAAAGAGTCTGGGAGCCATCACAGTGGCAGCAACGGCACCTGTGAATTTAAGAATGCCCGGAATTTTTTTTCTGAAGATTAATTCCTCCGTCAGATAAACCACCCCGAACAAAATGCACCCGGTCAGTATCTTTTTCTTCATGTTTTTGGGAACATATTTCTGGCGGATGGCTTTCAGATCTTCCTGAATCATTTTTTCCTTTTCCAGAGCAATGGCTTTATGTCTGGCCTTCGCCTTTTCATAGGCAATTTGGCTGGGATGTTTACTCATAATCTTGGTCTTTATCAGGCGCTAACAGATTGAAAAAAACTTTAAACAAAGGCACTTTGATCCAACGGTCTTTATTCAACCAGATCACCACGCCTAAAAGCAGGTATAGAAAGGCGACAATCAGAAAACCAACCCAGACAATACCAATCAGGTTCCCTAAGGCGTAGGCCGCAGCGAAACTCAGAAATATCAAAAAGAACCATCCGATCAGCAAAAGGATGATGGTGGTTACGATGATAAAAAAAGTATCGGCCCCCTTTTTGGAAAGTACGGTCATGGCCAGATTGCGCTGGGCAATCACATAATCCTTTACATCCTGGAAAAGCTGCTCTACGGGTTTATCTTGATAATTCATGTTAGCTCAAAAAGTATAAAAATTTGTCAGCGGCAAAGCTAAATAAAATATTAAACTTTTCTATTAACTGTTAAACGAATCGGTTGTTTGGCAAACAAACCCTTCATCAGTGCATAAAATGACGGTCAGGCTGTTTACTGCTCAAGACGGATGATGGGTTTGCAGGATGACAATTTTATCTCCCTGTCTGATGCTTCCCTCACTCCGGGGAACCAGATGTACGCCAAAAGATGTCCCTCCACTAGGATGTTTCCGGTAGGTAGCCAGTGTACGAAGTGGCTCCTGATGGGGATGCTTTTGGCCTGTGACCGGGTCCAGGGTGATCATCACACAACGTTTACAGGGTTGGGCCACCTCAAAAATGCAGGAACCGATCCGCAGCAGTTTCCAGGTATCTTCTTCGTAAGGTGCACTACCTTCAACGACCAGGTTAGGGCGGAAAGGTCGCATTTCCATAGGACTAGGTAAGCGGGTGTTCAGATCATACAGAGAAGCTTCGGAGATAAGCAGAAGAGGGCATTCATCGGCGTAACTGACCTCATCGCCCAAACGGCCTCCGTATTTTGGTAGTACAGGGCGGTGGCTTTGTGCATCCATAAAGATCAGACGGCAGGATTGCCCCAAAAGCTGGGTAAACCATTGACTTGCTTCCTCACTAACCTCCAGACCGCTGGCTTCCCCATCAAAAACATAGACCTTTCTCTGAGCTTTGTTTTCTGCTGTGAATGGGATGGATAAGGGCGGAAGGGACGCGTGCTCTAAGCATAAGCCTGAAGCGGTCCATTGTGGCTGAATGTTCAGTAACACAGGGAACTGTCGTGCGGTTATAACCTGGCCATTTTCGTCAAAGAGTGCCCAGTGCCTATCGAAAGCCAATCCACGGGGAGTCACCAGGCATTCTTTCAAACTATTACCCTCCATAGATTTGATGGGGTATCTGTAAATTTGCTGAAGCATCATGGAAGTTATATACGTAGTGTAATGTCAGTGTGCCGGTCCTTCTGACAAATTATACAGAACTTTTTTGGTCAACCATGTAAAGAGTACCTTGCGTTGAAGGAAGATCAGCAGCAGGCAGCCTCAGGAGGATTGTTCAAGCTGTAGTTTTTCTTCTATGGCATCCTGAAATGCATATTGAAACGTTTGTAGCACTGTGGCGGCCACATTCGGTTGAGGTGCCTCCAAGGTCCCTTTCAGGGGTACTTTAAGCGTCATCTGCTCATTCTCCTGGTTTTCAAAGAGTTCGATCCCTAATCCTAAGACAGCTTCCCAACCAGCTTCACCCGGATTTTTTAGGTCCTCTTGTTGCAGACTGAAAATTTGGAGGTCTTCAAATACTGGTTTCACATATCCCTGGATCTGCCGGTTCTCAACCTTCATCTCGGACACCAAACTCAGACTACCGTTTTTTACATCAAAATGTCCGTACGACTTGATAAAATCATTCATTGGGGGCAGCGCCAGAGAATGTACCCTAAAAGTTGCCTGAAAAGCCGGTATTTCATCTATCATATCCATCTGCATGTCCAACTCAAGTTGTCCGTTCCCAGTAGCAGCCGCGGAAGCAGAAAGGGTGGCAGGTAGTTCCTCAGTGCTCTCATGCATGTTGGTTAAATCCTGAGCTACCAAGTGTATATCCTGCAAGGAAACGTCCACATGTGGTTTTTGCTTAGGATTTTGGAAAGTGACCTTACCGTTGACAATTTCAAAGGACTTGATTTTGAGGGGCAACATATTTTCCAGTCTTTTGCCCCAATAACGGTCGTTTTGGGTCTTACCCTGATCTTCTTTCTGTATAATATGGAGAACAGGCTGGTGAATGGTGGCTTGACCAACCAGTTCACCCTCCAGTAAATCATCCCATTGCAGGGACAGGCTGACAGTCTCCATACGGATAAAAGGATGCCAGGTATCGTTAAATCTTTGTCTGATCCGAATATCCTTGACCTGATAATGGCCTTGGTACAACGACAGTTCTATGTCCTCAAAACTCCCCTGATAGCCTTCTATTTTGTTCAGTGCCCTGTGTGCGTAATATTCCACCAAAGGATCAAGGGCCAACCGCAAACCTGTCAAAATAAGTAATATTAATATAAAAATGATGAGTCCTTTTCTCATAATGTTTGTTTCGCTGCTTTCTAAACTTCAGCCTCTTCCGTGCTTCTGCCAAATTCCTTGTTGATGGCATCTACAAAAGCATTTCTGAAAATATTAAACACCGTGACAGGCACATTGGCGTCAGGCGAATCGACTGTGCCTTCAATGGGTACTTCGGTGGCTACACGGTCTCGGGGCTGATTTTCAAATATTTCTGCCCCCAATCCGACAATGGCCTCCCAGGCTTTGCGGAAAAATCCTTCTTTTTGTTGGTTTTCCTGTTCCAGACTGAACACGTTCAGGTTCTCAAAAAAGGGTTTGATGTATCCACTGACCTGTCCGTTGTTCACTTCTATTTCAGAAATGACGCTAAACATACCTTCCTTCACATCGAAGTTGCCATAAGCCATAATGAAATCATTCAGCTGTGTCAGGTCTACCGACATGAGTTTCAATTGCGCATTAAACTCCGGAATTTGGTTCAGTATGTCGATTTCCATTTCCAGATCCAGCTCACCGCCACCCACAGTAGTGGCAGAGGCAGTGATGGAGCCGGGCATATCTTCTACACTGTCGCGTACATTAGACAGGTTATTGGCTACTAAAAACAGGTTGCGCATATGCACATCAATCTCCGGACTAACAGAGGGGTCCAGAAATTGAATGGTGCCATCTTTAATCTCAAACCGGTTGATTGTCAGTGGCATTAACTCTTCCAGTTGGGCCACCCAGTCAGTTTCTTCTCCTGTCTGTTCTTCTTCTCCTTCTTTTTCCGATACAAAGTTGACGACCGGATGCACCATTAATACTTCTCCGACAATACTCCCATCAAACAGGGCTTCCCATTGCACCGACAAGTCTAAGGTATCGATCGTCACAAATGGGGTAGCAATGCTATCTTTCACCTGCTCAATTTTAATCCCTTCCACTTTGTAGGCACCCCGAATCAAATGGATATCCACATCCCGGATACTGCCCGTATAACCTTCCATGTCACTAAGCGATTTGTTGACATAGTATTTGACGAAAGGTTCCATCGCCAGGCGGATTCCTACCAACACGGCGATGACAATCAAAAAAATTTTTAAGCTCTTTTTCATTAGATAAAAAAATTATGACTAACCCCGTAATTCAACGGGTTATTTAGATAACAGTTTGGATACAAGAGTGTTATTACCCTACATTAAAGTTAGATATCTGTATTATTTTTTTTTGTAACAACACAAACTATGATGTTAATTTTTTTTGCCCTAGCCTTAATTAGCTTTCAGCCCATAACTGAAAATGTGTCCGAACCAACCAATGCTGTTCCCCATGTTTTGTTATTGGACGACAATACAACCCCTTATCAGGTAGTATTAGCACAGGAAACCTCTCAGTATGATGAGGAAAATGAGAATGAGTCGGAAGTTCCTTATGGTGGCTTTAATGTCATTGCTGTAGCCATGATACTCCTGACAGTGCTGGTAGTAGCCTTCGTTGTGTATAAGGTATTTCAGCGGATGAACAAAAGTCGTAAGGGAGACCAATAAAAATAATATTTGATGCGTAAAAAGTATCGCTACATTGTTTGTATAGATACTTAAATCGCTTACTTTTGTGGGAAAGGCATTCATTTTGGAAAGCCAATTTCACCTCCTGATAATAATCCAATCTATTCTTACTTTCGACTTCACTACTTTTAGTGAGACATCCCTGTTTTACTCATTGAAAAGAGGTATTTTTAGGAGAATATCCTCTATTTATTTTTTCCCTGTCCTTAAAATATCGATCTTTCTTAAAAGAAATACTTTTTAATAGCTACTTTTTGAACTGCATTAATTTCTGACAAGAAAACTTTTTAGCCTAAAGAAATGGGTTTCCTTATTCAAGCTAGGATTGATAGGAGAACGAATAGGGACACCCATATTTTTTTCCCTTTTTTCTGTTTAAGTAAAACTCTATGATTCAGCTTAAGTTTGTAGACAACATTGGTTCAGTGGAGTATCTGACAGACCTTCAGGCCGTGCAGGTAACTTTTGGAAGGGAGGGCAATGAAGAACAACACATCAAAACCATGTTAGCCGCTGAGAATTTATCTCAGGTGTATGACTGCCATTCTTTTCTCATTCAAAAGCCCGACTTAAACCAAGACCACCTGGATGCTTTCGAGCATTTTATTGTCAACTGGCTGTTTCTCCTGGATGCCCGGTCCGCTTCTCTGGAAGATACGGCTGCCCTACGTGTTGCGCTGGTCGTTTCTCATGAAGTCTTCGTACTGTTGTCAGGCGTCTGGTTTAAAATCCATTTGCTGGACTTCAAGAATGTGATTTTTCACGTCTCTACCTCTTCGGATAATGCCGCTTATTTTTTAAACCATGGCGGGAAATCAGACCTTGATGATTACATTTTAGGCAGGTTCTTCTCTCATTAATACCAAATGATCATCACTCTTTCTTTTCCCAGATTAACCCCTATTCCATCTTTTCTCCTTCTCCTTCATTTTTCTTGAAAATAATAAGCATGCTATAGGTCTGTTGCCTACCTTCGTACCAGAAAAAACTGTAAATAGCATGCATTTGAAAACATGTTTCCTGTACCTGCACGCAAGGCTATGCTTTCATGATGTGGTTTGATACTGGTTTTTGAATTTTTGAAATCCGTTATGAAGAATACTTTTATGTACCATCCATTTAACAAAATCAACCCTAAGGCTCAACCTATGTCGCTCCTCCATGCTGGCAAGAACCTGATAATCAGTTTCATGAAAAATACTTTACTTTTCTGCCTGGGATTCTGGCTACTGACTTCCTGTTCCAACCAGGCCCGCGAAATGGAAACCGAAAAGAACGAAGTGGCTGCCCAAGCCCAGCAATTCATCGATCGCTATACCAATCAGTATCTGCCCTTGTATGAAGCTTCCGGACAGGCTGAATGGGAGGCCAATACCCGTATCAAAGAAGGTGACACAACCAATGCCTATCAGGTGCAGCAGGCCAATGAAGCCCTGGCAGAATTTACAGGTAGTGAAGAGAACATCAACCAGGCCCTGTCACTTTTGGAAAACGAAGAAGCCCTGGAACCTTTGCAAATCAAGCAACTGGAATTTATTTTGTATGAGGCTGCCGACAACCCGGCCACAGTCCAGGAACTGGTCAAGGAGCGCATCAAAGCGGAGGCAGCTCAGACAGAATTACTGTTTGGCTATGACTTTACCATGAATGGAAAGTCCGTGTCTACCAATGAAATTGACGATATCCTGAAAGGCACTTTCAACCTGGATAGCCGGCTCAGTGCCTGGACTAGCAGTAAGGAAGTGGGCAAAAACTTACGGGAAGGTTTGCTGAACCTGCGTAAACTCCGTAATGAAACCGTGCAAGCTTTAGGTTATGATAATTACTTTGCTTATCAGGTGTCAGATTATGGAATGAGCGTAGAGGAAATGTTGGAATTGAACGAACAACTGATCAGCGATATATGGCCGCTCTACCGTGAATTACATACCTATGCCCGCTATGAACTGGCCAAACAGTATCAGGTATCGGAAGTGCCTGACATGTTGCCGGCACATTGGCTGCCAAACCGTTGGGGACAGGATTGGTCAGCCATGATCAATGTGGAAGGCCTGGATTTAGACCCTGTGCTGGAAGAAAAAGGACCGGAATGGCTTGTGCAGCAGGCAGAGCGGTTCTATATCAGCCTGGGATTCGACAGTCTGCCTGCCACCTTCTGGGAAAAGAGCAGCTTATATCCTGCGCCGCCCGAGGCAGACTATAAAAAGAATAACCATGCCTCTGCCTGGCATATGGATTTACAACAGGATGTACGCTGTCTGATGAGTGTAATTCCGAATGAGGAATGGTACGAGACCACCCACCACGAATTGGGGCATATCTATTACTATCTGAGCTATACAAATCCGGAGGTGCCGCCCTTGTTAAGAGGAGGGGCTAACCGGGCTTTTCATGAGGCTGTGGGCAGTATGATGGGACTGGCAGCCATGCAAAAACCTTTTATGGCAGGTTTAGGACTGGTAGATAGCACAGCACAAACTGATCAAATGAAGATGTTGTTGAAAGAGGCACTGAATTATATCGTTTTCATTCCCTTTTCTGCCGGAGTGATGACCCATTATGAGCATGATCTGTATGCCGATAGTCTTTCAGAAGACCAGCTGAACCAACGCTGGTGGGCACTGGCTGAAAAATATCAGGGCATGGTGCCGCCAGCGTCCAGAGGAGAAGAATACACCGACGCTGCTTCTAAAACCCACATCAACAACGATGCGGCTCAGTATTATGATTATGCCATTTCCTTTGCCTTGCTGTTTCAGTTGCACAACCATATAGCGGAGAATATATTACAGCAAGACCCTCGTGCCACCAATTACTATGGCAACAAAGAGGTAGGCAATTTCCTTAAAAAGGTGCTGACACCGGGCGCGACGCAGGATTGGCGTGAGCTACTGAAAGAAACGACAGGGGAGGAGCTGAATGCAAAAGCCATGCTTGCCTATTTCGAACCCCTGATGGAATATCTGCAAGAGGCCAATGAGGGCAGAGAATATACATTGCCAGAAAGTATTTGATCAAAATACTCCGTTCAGGAAGGGGTGATGTAAAATACCTTGCGACCAATCAGGTCTTCATTTTCATTGTACAAGCGAACGTCATACTGTTTGCCGATAGAGGACTGACCAAATTCTCTTGCTTTCCAGATTCTGTAGCCAGGTATAGTGTTCATTTCTACTTGTATGGAATCGGTGAGTAGGAGCTGATTTTTTTCATACAATTTGACCGTCAACATCTCCTGTTTGGGAGCGTTCACCCGGGCCCACATATAGATGAATCCTGGCTCAAAACGGCTTACTGTATCCACAGGCATGGCCCCTATGACATTGTGGGTGGTGAGGAAATTATCCTCATGCTGGATAGAGGCATGATTTTTTACCAGTTGTTCCAGAGAATCTACTTTTGCTTTGGCAATGGCTACCTGAGCCGTATTTCTTGGATAAGAAATAAAATATTTCCACTGATTTAGTTTTTGCCTCAGCGTCAGGGTGTCACTGTTGTGCATGGCCAGCAATTCATCGTAACTTTTCAGAATGTTAATCTTTTCAGTAAGTGCTAAGAGGGTATCCGCCTTGAGCGAGCCGCTGTATTCCTGAATGATAGGTTCATATTCTTTCAGCAGGTCCGCATCGTTTTTTATTTCCTTTGCCTTGACACTCACGGCAGAAAGGGCAAAAGAAGCCCTGTTCATAGTGGCCTGATTACTTTCTGTCTCTACTTTCGAGTTATACAGCTGCGCCAGTAATTCTTTTTCTTTGGTAGCGGCGGTAGCGATACTGTCTAAACGAGCTTTTTGCTTTTCCACCAGGGCGAGCAAGGATTCGGCTTCCAGCTTCAGGCTGTCTGCTTCCGCTTCTCTGCGATCAGCTTCTCCTTTTTGGTCAAAGGCATAGATCATGAAGCCAATAGAGATGAGGGCTGCCAACCCTACTATAGCCGCAATGCCTCTGGCCCTGTTGGTTTTGCGTCTTTGCTTTTCTTCTTTCAGCTTTTGCTCCGCCAGCCGCCTGGCTTTCTTTTCTTCTTCAGTCTGGAGCCAGTGCGCTTTGCTTTTGTCCAGGTAATCCATCGCTGCCTCAAAATTATTGTCATAGCGATCAGCCCAGGCAGCATTAGGCTTTTGGGTTTTTCTCCAGTTTAAGGCGAAAGGCAAATAAGGATCACCCAGCAGCGACGTTTTACCCTCCCGGTACAGCGCGGCAGCGTCTGAAAGGCGTTGATAGGTACGCACAGACTCCTGTTCCTCTTCCGTCCATTGGATCAGCCTTTTCCAGATACGCATAAAGCTCTCATGCGAAATGTCAATGATGGTCTCTTTGTCGAGCTGACGGTCAGCCGGAGGCATGAGAAACGAACGGCTGGGTTTCCTGAAAACTTCAATCACTGCTATAATCTCTTCCGGATTGGCTTCTGTGATTTCACAGAGCGTACCTAATCGGGTAGGGCGACGGACCCCCCGGCTGTGAGACCCTACTTCCGTGAGGGCTTTAAACATGAGTTCACAAATCTTTCTGGCCCGATCTGTTTTCAGTTCCCCATAGGCACGGTTGGCATGCTGGTCCAGGGCTGCGGCCATGGTACCAATTCTTTGATAGTGTTCCAGGTCCAGGGGCTGCTCCTTATCCCCGGTTTTTTCCCATTCAGCCCAGGTTCTGTTCAAGGCATGTTGCAAAATGGAAAGCTGATCCGGATTGTCGCCCACATCGTTGATGAGCCGCATCAGCAGCCGATCCGTCATATGGGCACCGGCCACTTCCACAGGGCCTACAATGGCACTTTTACGCTCCTTTCGCTTCATACGGGGTACCAGATACTGTCCTTCATTGATGGCTTCAGGCAGTCCCCGGAAGGCGGAACAATCGCCTAAAAAGTCGGAGCGCATGGTGATCACAATATAAATGGGGACCTCTGTTTGGGCAGCGGCCTCCAGCAATAGGTTGACAAAAGCGGTAGCGCTATCCAAATGTTCGGATGGGCTCTCTTTATAATCACTGCGCAGGGTTTTAAACCGGAATAGCTCCTCAAACTGGTCTACGACCACCAGCAAATTATCATCCGGCGATAGCCGAGCCTGCCGGTAGGTTTCTATCAACCCCAGTTTGCTTCTTTGCAGGTTGGTCAGGATCACAGAGGGGAGGGGTAGGTTGCCAACCATATCCTGTGGGAAGAGTACATTTTTTTTCGCCAGTGCCCAGGCCATTTCTCGCATAGGGTCGTTGCCCGGCCTGAACTTAGCGATCCGCCAGCTGGAGCCTGCTTTCGACATATACCCACCATGCAGGGCTGGGAATAATCCGCAATTGACCAGCGAAGATTTACCGCTGCCCGAAGTGCCTACCACTGCCAGAAATTTACAGGTACTTAACTTATTGATCAGGGCATCTACCTGCGATTCCCGGCCAAAAAACAGATAGTTTTCTTCCTCCAGAAAAGGGCGCAAACCCGGAAAGGGATTGGTATTTACTTGCGTGGCTATCATCCTTAGGCTTGCAACAGCATTTTTTTGATAAAATCATTCATGATGTCAGGAGAGAACCCTTGCATACCGTTGATCACATTGGGCATATCCAGGGTAACCAGTTCAATCTTGTCAATCGTACTGGGTTCAGCCAGATAAATACCATGTGTGAGCAAAGGCTTGGTCCTTTGCAGGCTGTTGAGTTTCTTCAGCTCATTGGCTTTACTTCTTTTCCAGTATTCATCACCTTTTCCATAATAGATGATGACCGCATCGCAGTTGCGTAGATTTTCTTCCTGATCCAGCCGGATGGTGGCGGCATCACCTTCAAACAAGGGGATGGTGACCTCAAAATGTTGAGAAATCAGGTATTTGCGCAAAGGCAGGGTTTGTTCCCGGTCCCGGGCATCACAGATCAGATAGATTTTCTTTTCCGTTTCCAAATCAGGAAGTTCCTCTTTCCTGCCTGGATTTTCCAACTGCTGAATTTTATCATGCATCACTGCTTTCAGATCCTCCAGCGAACCTTCCAGCAGATCGGCTCCATAATGGACTTCTTCACTTTCATTCAGCGTAGCGACAAACTGCTGCTGCCTTTCATCCTGACACTGAAGGCCCTGTGGAAGCCAGATGATACGAGGCATACCGCTGGCTTTGCTGTGACCTGCGGCCATCTCATTTTGAAGCATGGTAGAAGATTGCTGAGAAGGACCATCCGGAATACCCCCATAGGCTTTGCCTACCAAATGAATAGCTAACTGGCACTGTTGCAGATAGTGGGCTACTTCCTGTTTAAACGATTCTTCAATAATAGGTAAAGGTTTGTCTGGCAGAATCGTATAGCCATGATCTCTCAGTTCCCGGATCAGCATGTCTCTTTCAGCGGAAAGATCGTAACTGGTTTGGGCTACATAAATAGAAGATACTTTTCTGGGCGCAAAAAAGGTGTCCATACCAGGTACCTGTACCGGTTGCTCTGCCTCACTTTTGTTAAGCAACTGCAACAATTCCTGAATGTCATAGGCCAGGTCATCGACCCGGTTGAGATAAGCCTGTTCGGCTTCCCCGCCAAAGACTCTGTTGAATTCCTTGGGACGGCCATTTTCATCCATCTTAAAAAACTCATAGCCCAGTGAACCTTCCATTTCCGGCGGTATCTTGTCCAGGGCTACCGGGGTTTTGACAACCTTCAATATCCTGGATTTATTTTTAACCCTAACCCCGATATTCTTTGTAGCACAATGATAAAATTCTTTGATTTCTTTGGTACACCATTCTGAGTTGATATACCGGGGAGTAATGACAGAAATGAGCAACGCTGTTTTCGGGAATTGCTGGACGATCTCATCGCTGAAGATGTCCATCCCTTTTAGTTTATTGTCTCTCCAAATCTTGACATTCTCCCCCAGTTTCATACTGACCAGCGATTCAAGAGACATGTGAAAATTGGAAATCCAGCCTTCGTCATCCTCCCGGATGGGTAGATTATCTATATGGGCATAACTGATAAACGCATGTTTTTCGAAGTGCATGGTCAAGAAGAGTAGGTTGGTAGTAAAATTTCAAACTAAATTTAGAATTTATACTCAAAATCACAAGATATATTTACAATTAAAATGATTTCCTTACTGCTATAACTTTCTTGAGAGCCTTTATAAGACCAAAGCAGCAAAGAAAAATGAAAAAACAATCCGGTCCACTCTCCCATACCTCCCTTTTCCCACTCAGCACCCCCCCAATCCTTCATTCCTTCACCCCTTCACCCCCTCAATCCTTCAATCCTTCCATCCCTCAATCCTTCATTCCTTCATTCCTTCACTCCTTCAAACCTTATCACCTTCAATCCTTCAGTCCTTCACTCCCTCAATCCTTCACCCCTCAACCCTTCTTTCCTCCTGTTGATGTTTTTTCATGTATTGCGTCCATTGGTCATGTTCATTGGAGATCAGCCCTTCCACCCGTTGCACCAGTACCTGAAAGGCATCTTCTCCCTGATAAGGATCTGTCATCGTCAGATATAGATATTTTTCATGTTTGAGTGCCTCACTCGTCTGCCGATACGACATCCAGTTTTCCTGGTATTTGTTCAGACTCAGGATGGCCGTAATGGAGGCGATAACAATACCGATTAACCCAATTAACACTTTGATAATGGGTGTATCGTCGGAGGCGTATCCCGAAAGAAAAGGAATAGAGGCTGCAGCGATGATCGTTACAATCTGTAACCGCGTATACATCTTATGATGGAAGCTGCTTTTGCGTGAATACCAGTCAATCTGATGATCGAGACGGTCTTTGAGGTAGTCTTCTTGGTTGTAGTGCATACCCCTTATTTTCCAAGCAATTGACCTAGAATTTTTTCGGGATAGGTCGAACCGATGGTCGGTTCCAGATCCAGGTCTTCTTCTTTAAGCAGCGTATACAAGGCAGCCTGTTCTCCTTTTTGTGCAAAAATGGTGATCAGGTCAGCGGCAATGGCATAGGCGCCCATCGTCTTCGGACCCAGTTCTTCATAATTGTTGGCGGAAAAGGCCGTACAGTCAATGACCTGTTCATGATGATTGATATAACTTTTGCCACAAATGACCTGGCATCCTGCCGACCAGTTGGACGTGCTATTGCCACTCCAATGTACATTGACGGTGGGGTTGGGCTGAACCCCTAGAAGCATATCCGCTTCTGTCAGAGCATTGTCGTTGTTCACATCCCTGAAGACCAACACACCCACAGTCGCCGGTTTAAAAGCCCGGTACACTTTTTTATCCAGTTCTGATAGTTTGTGCCAGCCAAAACGGTAACGATGCTGCCCTCTCACAATAAAAGGTTCATCCGGTCGGCTCGCCATATGCTGGCAAGGATCGGTAGAACCAAAGAATTTAAAAACCAATCCGTTGATGAGCAACACAAAAATATCATCATTGGCTCGCTTTTGCGTACGCTCCCATTCCTTGCGACGGATACCGATCAGATGGATGAGGCCGGGATCAAAATTCCAGTTTTTCACTTTCATCGTATCAGAGATGCCGGTGTATTGGTTGACCAGTTCCATGGTTTTGTCCGGATGAGCCAGGTATTTGGCCTTCACTTTTTCCAGTAAGCGTATCCAGGTGATGAATTCCAGGGAGGCATGGTCTCTGGAGAAGTTTATCCAGTCTGCTTTCAGGCCCTGCGTACGCCATCGTTCGATATGCTGATGGGTTTTAGCACCCACTATGCCATCCGGTTTACCAATGGAAGCATCTCCTTCAATGGTTCTGACGTATTCCTGGAAAAGACGGGCTGCGGAAATGGTACGGTAACCAAAAATGCCATTAATCTCTCCAAAGGGTTGAAACCCTGTCGCTTGAAAGAATGTCTGCAAAGCTTTCACTTCATCGCCGGGAACTTTCTCAAAACCAATCCACTCGAAATTTTTCTCGCCCCGGAACTTGACTTTATGTTTCATATCGGGAGCATGATAGGGCTGGAAATAATTTTCTAATTGGGATGTTGGAGTAGTGTCATCTACAAAGCCAATTTTCAGAAGATGGGCACACATAGCGTTTTAGGTTAAGGTGAGATAGTATGTCAATTTCCAAATTTCAATATTAAAATACAACATGGATAGTAGAATGATTAAAAGCGGGTATGTTTTAATGGGAGAGTTGGGAGAGGATACTCAATAAAGTTCTTTTTCCACCCAGGTAAGGGTATTGCAGTGAATATTCATAGCAATCAAAAAACATTTGCTATCTTAGAAAAAGCCTTAACAGATTAACTTAAAACATTATGCTATACATGGTCATAGAATCCTTTCTCCCAGGTAAAGAGAAGCTCATCTACCAAAGACTGGAAGAAAAAGGCCGGTTAATGCCGGACGGAGTCCGTTATATCAACAGCTGGGTTGAAAGAGATCTCTCAAAATGTTATCAGGTTATGGAATGCGACAGCGAAGAAAACCTCCTGGCCTGGATGCGAAACTGGGACGACCTGATGAAGTTTGAGATCATTCCGGTGCTTACCTCTGAAGAGGCAAAACAAAAGGTAATGGCTTCCTGACCGAACCCTTGTCTGGTGACATATGTGTCTGTATGCTATGAAACCTGTAAGGATTGAAAAAATATCGGTAGAGAACGTAGAAGCACTGACCAAGCTGATCCTGGGGCTTTGGCCTGAATGTTCCTTTGAAGAAGAATTTGCGCATTGTCAAAAGGTTCTAACTGATGAGCAGGAAACGTTCTTTCTGGCGGAAGATCAAGGTGAGTATGTGGGTTTTATCAGTTTATCGGTCCGGACAGACTATGTGGAAGGGAGTACAACTACACCTGTGGCTTACCTGGAAGGGCTGTATGTGAAACCTGAATACCGGGGAACGGGCATCGCAAAGCAGCTGGTCGCCAGGGGAGAAGCCTGGGGTCAGCAAAAAGGTTGTACGCAATTTGCCTCAGACACCTCCTGGGAAAACCGGGAAAGTATACTGTTTCATCAACGTGCCGGATTCCGGGAAGTGAACCGTATCGTTTGCTTTATCAAGGACTTAACGTAGGAAACCTAAACCTGTAGGTTATTATTACTGATATTATCAAGAAACTTTCAGGACTTTTTCCTCTCTCTTTAGTTTACTATGCATTGTAAAAAAAATAGGACACCTACAGGCTCATGAGCAAGCTACAACTCGTATTGCTACGTCACGGGGAAAGTACCTGGAACAAGGAAAACCGTTTTACCGGATGGATGGATGTGGATTTGACAGAAAAGGGCAGGGAAGAGGCGACCCAGGCCGGAAAGCTATTACTGGAAAACGGATTCACCTTCGATATGGCCTTTACCTCCGTATTGAAACGGGCGATCCGTACCCTGTTGATCACACTGGATGTGATGGATCAGCTCTGGATTCCTGTCTATAAATCATGGCGGCTGAATGAAAGGCATTACGGGGCTTTGCAGGGATTGAACAAAGCGGAAACGGCGGAGCAACATGGAGAAGAACAAGTGCAAAGCTGGCGGAGAAGTTATGATATCCAACCACCCGCCCTGACCCGGGAAGATGATCGCTATCCCGGAAATTTTCCACAATACGCGGAGGTGGAAGCGTCAGCCTTACCCCTGACAGAGAGTTTAAAAGACACGGTAGTACGCTTTTTACCTTACTGGCATGATAACATCGTTCCTGAGCTGAAAAAAGAAAAAAAAGTATTGATAGCAGCCCATGGCAACAGCCTCCGGGCGCTGGTCAAACATATGGATCAACTCTCTGATGAGGAGATACCCCAGCTGGAAATTCCCACCGGAAAACCCCTGGTCTACGAACTGAACGATGATCTCACGCCCCTCCGCCATTATTATTTAGAATAATCAAAGGGTACATCAGTAAACACTAACTTTCAAAGAAACTAACCCTACGATCTACCGTGAAGGCTAGTCTATGTCCAGACTGGGTATCGCCCTGTGTATCAAGGCTTTTCGTAAGCAGCTTTCCACAAGCATAACGCCTTTGGCCCAGGGGCAAACTCTTCCACCTTAACCGAAAATTCCTGACGACTCTGCTATGCGTATTTACAAGAATATTTTGTACATTCAGGAGTAATACGGTCCCTGAAATTTTCATACTCCCATGAAACCTGTTGTACTTCTTCTCACCGGCTTGCTATGCATGGCAGCCTGTCAGAACCGTCCGGAAGAGCAGGAAAAACCTGACCGGGCAGTGCTGGAAAAACATCTTGACAACAACGTGCAAGTCTATGGTTCTTATGCGGTTGTCAAACTACCGATCCGCACGGGCGCCAGGATCTGGAACCCTGTACAGATCGTCCGTGGACCGGAGGATGTGATGTATGCGGCCAATCATACAGGCGAAATATACAGTCTGCTTGATACGGACGGCGATGGGCTGGAAGATCATGCGGAATTGTTCTGTGATGTGCGCAAGGACGGACTCCGGGCACCAGCCAGTATGATTTTCAAAGGACAGGATCTGTATGTAGGCACTGCCCAGGAGGTACGTATCTATACCGACCAGGATGGTGACCGAAAGGCGGATGTCAGCCGCACCTTTCTGGGAAACCTACCCCATTCTGAACATCCTTATGAGTGGACTTCCGGACTGACCTTCGGTCCGGATGAGCACCTGTACCTGGTGCTCACGACTGACTCCTGGAATGCCGGGGCTTCGCCCGATCCGGAAGGCTGGAGAGGCGCCTTGCTGCGTATTTCGCCTGATGGTAAGAAGGTAGAGCGGTATGCCACCGGGTTGCGATCCGTGCCAGCCATGATTTTTCATGAGGCAGGTGATTTGCTTTTTCTCGATAACCAGGGTGGGGGTAATCCGGGGGAGGAACTGAATATAGCGGTGAAGGGCCGGTTTTATGGTCACAACCCCGCCAAATATGATGACCCTCCAGTGACCGAACCCTTGTATGTGCTTCGCACGGAAGTGGCACCGGCTGGTATGGCCTTTAACCCGGCTGGAAACGATTTTGATGGTACAACCGGCGATTTATTTGTCGCTTTCTATGGTCCCGGAGAACGATGGGAGCGGGGGGCGATAGGCCGGTTGCGCCTGCAACGCCAGCCCGACGGTCATTTTCAGGTGGAAGAATTTCCTGTGGCCAGCCGTATTCCCAAAATATCAGACCTGGAGTTTGGTGCCAACGGCGATTTGTATGTGGCCCATGTGGGGAAAACGGATTACTGGTATCAGTCGGTGGAAGAAGTGGAAGGCGCCTTTTATCGTTTGGTAGATGCTCCCTGGGTTCAACCCACTCCCATAGATACGACCTCTCTGGAAAGCATGATGGTGTCGGAAGGTGCCCTGGCCCAAGGACAGCAGCTTTTTGCCGAACGGGCTTGCAGTGCCTGCCATGCCGTGGATGGCAAAACAGAGTTGCTAGGGCCTAATCTGAAAGACATTGGCCATATCTACACCCGGGAAGAGTTGTTAGAAGAAATCAAAGAACCTTCCAAACGCATTAAGCCCAGTATGACCGCCACCCGGATTACCTATAAAAACGGAGAAGTGCTGCTGGGGAGAGTCGTGGGTGCCGATCAAGATAAAGTACGGCTGATGATCATAGGAAATCGCATCGTTGACATCCCTAGAGGGGAGGTGCAGACGGAAGAACCTGTGATGGAATCGCTGATGTATGAAAAGTTGTTGGAAGGCATGAGCGAAGAAGATATCAACGCGCTCTTGTCTTATCTGGTCAGCTTGCAGCAGGCCAACGAAAGGCTTTAGTTTAACAACCACCTGACTGATTCCCTGCCCATCTGAGGGTTCGGTTACTTACCGATAATCAGACGAAGATTCACCCTAGAGAGGCGGAAGGGTATGACAACCCTGCGAATCAATGGCGCAAAGCGCAGGAACCCTTTGGCAACCTTGCATCAAAGTTTACCAAAGGGACGGAAGCCTCTGCTGGCTTTACATCCTCATGAAGCCGTATTCCGCAACCGTTGAGCGACGCTGCATGTCCCTTCCCAGAATGTAGAGCAACACATTGGAACAGCCAACGATGACACCGATGCTCGCCGGCTATCCCTGCGCTGAGGAAGCCAGCCTATCCAAAGATTTTATTTCTGTCTGGTAGGCGGAAGGCAGAATGGCTGCTCTGACATATCGGTCCAGATCCAGCTTTCTGCTCAACTTATACAAGGTGAGAGGCGTTTTCAGCAGCGGGACTTTTCCCAGAGACAATAAAGTGTTGACCCGCTCCGGCACGATCAGCACCTGCGCCTGCCGTAAAAGCTGATATCTGACCTGCCCCAGATGTTTTTTATACTGCCGGTATAAGTTCTGGGTGTAGGCGCTTTTTTCCAGATCCCGCTCCATATGTTGTGCACGCTGCGGTAACCATTGCTGGTAATCAGGAGGTAAGTTTGGAATCTTCATACGGCTGCCCATCCGGTAAAACACCTCATACACTTCTTCTTTCTCCTGGAGGGTCAACTTTCTTTCCAGCAACTCAAAGGCACGGATGGAATAGTCGATGAGCATATAGAGCACATCACGGTAGGCCCAGTCCGGAATGGAAGCCCCTCTCTGGTGTTCGACAGAATGATGGATGGCGGCCATGGCATCAATGGCCCGATGCGCACCCGCCAGGTCAGAAAAGACAATTTGCTGGGCATAGGTCACTGTAGAAAACAGCCTGCCCAAAGGATCAGCCGGCAGACGGCCCGTAAAAAAAAGCCAGTCTACAGCCTTATTCAGGGCAAATTCCGCAGAGGAACCAACAAAAACGAAAAGGATGGTGTCTCCTTTGCCCCAAATCTCTCTGACGATAGAACCTTGATGTACAAAAAACGCCATAATGAGATAACGAAGAAAGTGGTAAAACAGGTGTTGAAACAGCAGAAAATGCGCCGTAAGGATACGTTCTTGTGGGTCAGGAAACAAGCAAGCAGGGCGGTTTCTTTCACCTTCTGCCAGGGTTGTTTCATTTAGTGGTATAAATCCTTATATTCGTTACCAGTTGAAACCCCTTTCTGATCATGAAAGTAGCAATTTCCCACCCCGGAAAGGCAAAGCAACGCTCTTTTCTGGCGAAGGCTGGCCTGGAAAACCTATTAGATCTTGTTCCTGTTGCCGTTTACTGCTGCGATACGGAAGGCAACATCGTCTATTTCAATCAAAAAGCTGTCGAATTATGGGGTAGGAGGCCTAACAAAGGAGAAACGGTTGAAAAATTTTGTGGCTCCTATAAAATTTACAATCTGGATGGGAGCTACCTGCCGCATGACAAATGCCCGATGGCGCAGGCTATTTTAGAGCAACATCCTGCCCTCAATGGGGATATCATCGTGGAAAGACCCGATGGCTCCTGGATTTATGTCAAAGCCAATATCAGTGCCCTTTATGATCAGGAGGGGAAGACCCTGGGCGCGGTGAACACCCTGAAAGATGTGAGTCCGGAGTGGCAGCTAAGTCAGGATTATAAGACGATCCTGGAAAATTTCAGGTTTCTGGCTGATTTTATTCCCCAGCTGGTATGGATGGCCAATGCACAGGGTGTGTTTGACTATTATAACCAAAACTGGCTGCGCTATGCAGGCATTTCCATGGAGGAACTGAAAACCGAAAGCTGGTTTCATCTCATACATCCGGAGGAAAAAGAAGCTACCCTGGCAGCCTGGCAGGAAGCTCTACAAGCCACTGGCGATTTTAAACAGCTGCTTCGTTTGAAAAATGGGGAAAATGCCCAGTATCATTGGTTTCTGGTCAGAGCCATTCCTCTGAGAAATGAGAAAGGGAGTGTGATTCGTTGGTTTGGTACCTGCACCGATGTGCACGACCAGAAACTCGGGGAAATGGAGCTGAAAAAAAACAATGAAAAGCTGGAATATGCCAACCACGAACTCACGAAAATCAACAATCAGCTGGATACCTTCATCTACACCGCTTCTCATGATCTGAAAGCACCAATTTCCAACATTGAGGGGCTCACCACCAATCTGGCCCGGAGTATCAACAAAGATTTTGTGGATAAGGCACAGTTAAATTATGCAATAGAACTGATTTTTTCATCCATTAATAAGTTCAAAACGACCATCAGTAACCTCACCGAAATTGCCAAAATACAAAAGAACCTGGATAACGCTGCTGATTTTGAACATATCTCGCTGGCCGATCTGGTCAAAGAGATCACTGATGACATTGAACCTATCATCCGGAAAAACCAGGCCCTTGTACACCTTCACTGTGAAGATTGTCCTTCTGTATACTTCTCCAAAAGCAACTTAAAAAGCGTGCTTTACAATTTGGTCAGCAATGCCATCAAATACAGAGACCCTCAAAGAATACCGGTCGTCCATATTAAAACGGAAAGAAGGGGGGAGGAGATTGTATTATCTATTGCTGACAATGGGCTGGGATTAAAGGAAAGTGCCAAGGATAAGTTGTTTGGTTTGTTCAAAAGGTTTCACAACCATGTGGAAGGCAGTGGTATGGGCTTGTATATTGTCAAAAAAATCGTGGACAATGCCAACGGGCGTATCGAAGTGGAAACGAAGGAGGGACAAGGCACCACTTTTCAAATCTTTCTGAAAGATTAGATACCTGGAATGCTCTGAAGCCAGGAATCAACGACTGTCCCAGACTTCCGGATGTGATTCTTTTCTGCATATGGCTAGTAAACCTTCGTCCCATATGTTGGCCTGCATTGATCATTTTTACATTTATGATTGAATCGTGGAAAATGTACCATTTGCCAGGTATAGTCAAAGAACTTTACTAAAACCTGCATTCCCTCGTTCCTATATGCCAGTTTTCTCTTCAACGGGCAGGATTATCAGGCTCTGAATGTATTGAATAAGACTGGATAAAAGATATTTGTACGTATTAGCGAAAGTGTTGCTTTAACTGAGAGAGGGAATCTTCAATCATACCTTACACAGCCATAGGTTCTCACGCATATCGCAAGCCATCCCTGGTTTTTTTATCATTATTTTGATTTCGACAATTACAGACCACTCAGCCTTTCAGATAAAGAAATAACATGTAGAAAGCATGGGCAGAAAAATAATATCTGTGTTAGCCCAGCATACCACAAAAAAAATATGCAATCAAAGCGATCCCTGCGAACAAAGCAGACCCCCCAGTTGAAACAATCGCAAAAAATGACCCTACTGTATATAGCGACAGGTGTTTATCTCGCTTTGCTGGTAGGAGTTGGACTCTTTTTTTACCTGAATACAGGGATTAATGATGATATCAAAGCGGCGGGTTCGAATGATTACTCTGTACAAAGTAGCTTTTGGAACAATGGAAGCACCTGGAATCTGGGAGTCGCTCCCCCCACTGCCAACCTTACGGCCAACATTCAAATCTATCGTTATGTCACCCGGGTAGGTAATATACAGTACGGCAACAGTAACCGCACCCTTACTATTACGGATACCCTGGTTGTAGAGGGAGATTTAACGATGGGCAATAATTCCAGTATAGTGGTAAACCCGGGAGGGGTGTTGGTGGTAACAGGTAATCTGACATTGGTCAATAACTTCACGCTGACAAACGATGGGGTATTTGCCATTGGGGGTAATGCCATAGTGAATAATCCTAATGCGCTTACGATGAATGGAAGCAGTTCTGATTTATATGTACTGGGACAAGCCATTGTCGGGGGAACACCCATTGATGCCAATCCCTATGCGAAAGATGAAGATGATTTACAGAATGAATATCCACCCATTTATCAATATCTGAATGGTTCTATCAGTACCTTACCGATCACTTTAGCTTATTTCAGGGCGGCACTGCACCATCATCAGGTGGAGATCCGCTGGGCTACGGAAATGGAAAAGCAAAACGATTTCTTCTCAATAGAAAGAAGTACCGATGGGCAACAGTTTCAGGAGATTGCTAAAATCAGGGGAAAGGGCCATAGCCAGAAACTGGTGCAATACCATTATACAGATACAGTACCTATGGATGGCATTTCCTATTATCGCTTAAAGCAGACAGATTTTAACAGAAAGTATACCTACTCACCCATACAGTCGGTTGTCAATCAATCAGTAACTACTGAAAATGACCTTGAGCCAGCGGTCATCCTTCATTCTGTGGCCCCTAATTCTTTTTCTGAAGGGTTCTTTACCAGCTTTTCATTGCCTGCTGATGGACCGGTTGAAATCCGACTGTTGAATTTTCATGGGGAAGTAGCCTTTAGCAAGACACAGGAAGGTCATACCGGAAGAAATTATTTTGAGTTTTATGATGAAAAAGGGCTGCCTAAAGGATTGTATATGCTGACGATACAGCAGAACAATATCTCTTCCAAGGCAACGCGAGTGATCAAAAAATAGGGAAGCTTTTAAGGGAAAAAAAGATAGCCAGGCCAGGCCTGGCTTTTCTGTTTGGGTAGGCTCTCAGTTACTTTTGCGCTTCCGCTTCCCGGATGATCTGTTCATAGACCTGCCGGGCATGGTCATAAGCCTCCCGGGCTGCCTGCCGCTCACTGTCACGGATCATCTCTCGTTTCTTTGTCCAGCACTGCTCTACCGCCTGCCGGCACCATTCAGCACTCTTTTTCTCCCGGATGGGCTGACCCCCTACCTCTACAAAAATAGGATTGGTATGGGCACTGGGATACACACGGATGGCCACCCATCCTGACTTTTGCAGGGTATGGTCAAACGTGAGATTCTGCCAGCTGCCATTGGCAGGGATTTCCTGACGGGCAACCGCCTCTCCGTTCACGATCAGTTCTACAGGTACGTTACGGGTGGTCCCGATCCTGGCTCTTTCAATATGCCAGTAGGGGGATTCATACAGATTTCTATCAGCGATGATAGCCCCAATGGTATCCTGTTGCTCCGTCAGGAACGCGGCGGCTTTGACTGAAATTTTCAATGACGTAGGGGAGGAGACCTTCAGTTCGCTGTTGGCTTCCCCTAATGCAACTTCATTGATGGTGAAATCGATGAGGTGGGCATACCCGTCTGAGACATAACTCCGACCACTTTTAATGGCTTGCATATAATCCGAGAAGTTCAAGCCCTCTTCCAGTTGCGCATACACCCGGGCTCTCCCTACTCTTTCATCGGAGATACAGGGGAAATCCGTTTCTCCACTGATTCTGGTTTTAAAACCACAGTTGAGCGTATGATACCACATATTCAGCTCAGCCGGTGCCGGTGTATCCCCCGCAGAGTAAAAGTCGATGACATCGTGGGTGACTGTCACAATATATTCATTGGCTCCAATCCCATCCATTTTGGGCATCACATCATTAGGAAGCTCCTCTGTGGGAGTGACCGGGGCCAATCCCCAACCGGAGTGGGCATAACCCGTGAGGCCGTTCTGTGCCTTAGCCCATTGCAAAACCGGCAACGTCCAGCTGGGCCATTCTTCTATGGTAGTAGTATTAGGATAATCGTCCTCCTTCAATTGTAAGAGCACCAGATGACCGGCATGGGAGGAGGGAAAGCCGGAGATTTCTATATCATAGCGCAAAATGTTGTCTTTGTTGGAAAGGGGGTGGTCAGCACCCGTAAAATATTGTTTTTGATAATACCAGCTCGGTCCCCAGGTGAGGTTGCTTCCCAGGTTTAAATCTTCCCCCAGGATTTGCCGCCACATATGTTCCGGTAGTACGCCCTCCTCCGGACTTTCATAGTGAGAGCATCCGGCCGCATGGATATGGTGATCGGCACTGTACCAGCCTAAGTCAGCCATATGAATCCATCGTTTCAGCTGGAAACTGACAGTCATGGAATCTACATCTTGGGGAACAACTACTTCCTGTTGCTGTACTGCGTATTCAGGTCCCCGGCCATAGACCACCTGATACCGGCCGGGCGGCAAATAGACATATTCTCCATCGGCACGGTAGACCTGAGGTTGGAAGAAGAAGTCAGGAAAAGGGTCCTTTCCAGCCAAACGGCGGGCAGGCAGGGGATAGATCCCTCTCAGTTGATGCTCGGGGGCCAGGGTATAGTCCGGTTTTTCACGGATAGGTTCTTCCCAATGCCGTGACATGGCCAGGGCCAGGCGGTAATCCTCCGGAAAAGCGTTGGAGGCTTCGCTGTTGCCCAGGCGGTCGATGCCATCCGTAATGGTAAAGGAAGCCATAGTAGGGGTATTATCCTCGTCTTTAACCTCAAAAATGACCTTCACGGCAGGCTGAATATCAAAAAGAATATCGATGGTATTCCGGAATCCGATATCCTGGGTGCCTTGTCCCACATGAAAGCCCAGGGTCGCTTCTCTTTTTCCTTTTTCCCGGGTATAGAGTTGTATCACTGCATATTCTAAGCCAAGTCCGGACAAACTGGCTCGCATGGGGCGATCCTGATACATCACGACTTCCAGAAACCGATTGTCTAATTGTCCGGGTGTCAGCTTGTTTTCCTGCTGCATCCGGGGCGACCCTGTAGAACGGTGCAGGTCGGGTTGTGCCTGAGGGCTTTCCGCTTCCAAAGTAGCGGTAATATGCGCCTGATTATGCACTTTGACTAAAAAGGTAGTCCAGCCTTCCTGCCTGAGTTTGGGCTGGGCCGGACCCGGCATCACCTTAACCCTGGATTCAGGATTGATCTCTACCATTGCCAGACAGTAAGGGTCCAGAATCTCTTGTATTTTCATGACTGTCTGCTGGGTGTAAGGTTGCTGTTTCAAGGCCAGCAAAGGTTCTCTGGCAGTAGCAGGCAAGGCGCTTCCGATAAAAGACAAGGCTTCCTCCAACCGGAGTGCCTGCGTCAGCAGGGGTTGCGCTTCTACCTGCTCTACCAGGGGCAGCGAACCTGAATGGGAGGCATGCTGGTGTTGTCCCCAGGATAGAAGACTGCACAACAAGAGGGAAAGAAAAATGTAAGCGGTTTTCATGGTAGCATTGTGTAGGTTACTGAAAAGTTACGCATTTTTAGGTATACTTCACAGCAGTGATTGGTCAGAGCAGAAAATGCCGGAATCCATCCACCCATGACCGGGTTAATCAGGACAGGATCAGCCCGGAAAAGATTACAGGCAAAGTATCATTTTGAGGCATCTTTCTGCCAATAGATTACTTTTAGGTATTGGAAAGATAGTGCATGAAAACACCTACCTCCATTTATGTGATCGGACCAGGAAGACTGGGAGGCCAGATCGCCTGGCAAGCCCTTCAGCTTGGGGTCACGAAAGTGTATTTGTCCGGTAGAGACGAAGAAAAGACAGCAGGGATGGCGGTTGATTTGCAGGAATGTTTTCTCTCTGCCGAAGTCATTCCCCTGCGTGGCTACGCCTTACCGGAACCTGTAGACTATACCTTTTTTACTTTTTCTACCCTTTCCTGGAAAAAATCTATTCATGTGAACGATCGTTTGATCGATGGGAAAAGTAATCTCAAAATCATTGACACACTATTGGCACAGGTAAATCCCCTCTGGCTGGGTTATGTGTGCGTGGTAAGCAATCCGGTAGATGTGCTGACCTTGTATTGTCAGGATAAACTACCCTCAAAGCATGTGATGGGGTTTGGCATTTCCCTGGATGAAAGGCGCTTTACCCGTACCCTGAGTCAGCTGGGGTTGATCCAACCTGCGGAACGTCTGTTTTGTATCGGAGAACATGGGAAAGCCTGTGTACCTGTATTGTCGCAACTAAGGGAAAGCACCCTTACGGCAGATACCTATGAAAAGGTGAAAGCGATGACCTTTCAAAGAACGCAAAACATCATTACCAAATTCTCTATTCCTTTTTACTCACCCCAGTGGTTGCTGGCAGAACTCTTACAGGTGTTGATAGGCAAAGAAGAGGCTATTATTTCAATCAGTATCCCTCTGGAGCGGGAAATCTATGGCGTGCAGCACAGTGCATTGGGGTTGCCTCTGCAATTTATGGATGGAAAACCGATAGGTATTTATGATCTTCCTATCTCAGACTACGAAGCAATGCTTTTTAGGGAGGCATCCCATGTCGTGCGTGACCAGTTAAGACAACTGTTGAAGTAGTTGAGTCTATATAATTAGCAATGAAGTGGTTACTTCAGACACCAAAGAGGGTCTTGGTAAATTCTATTTTTATTTTTAGCTGGAAGTTCTGAATAGTTTTCAGAATTTCCTTCAGGGTTACCTGCTCAATTTTCGTGAGGGCTTTGATATCAATGTAATTGTCAGGCGCTGCTCTGTCACTGATGATCTGGCTCGCCTGCTTTTTAAGGCGCATGCTCATCAGGTAATAATAGGATTGGGTAAGCTCATGATACTCCTGATCGGAAAAGATGCCTTTTGCTTTCAAGGCTTCCAGCCTTTCTCCGGTATTGGTGTGGAAAATCCGGTGTTTCAGGGCAAAAACCCTCACGCCGTCTACGATGGGAGTCATGGCTTTTTTCAGATTGATGAGCTGCTGAGTGCCTTTAGACAAGGTTTTGATATTGTTGAAAAAAGTTAAGGGTGGTTCATATTGTAAAGCGTTGTTGCCCAGGTGGTAGAAAAACTTATCCATCGGCTGCTGTAACGCCTGGTCTAAAAAGTCTTTCAGGGCCGTCATGATGGATTTTTCTCCATAAATATAACGGCAGTCGAAGAAAGTAGCCACATTCATGGCTGTTTCCGGAACAGACTGATTAATCCAGCTGGCATAATTGCTTTTCCAATGGGATAGGGAGTGCGTCCATTTGGGGTTTTTAGCCATCAGTTCACCCTTGCAATAGCTAAAGCCAATATCATCCAGGCGGGCAGAAACCAAATCGGCAAAGGAAAGAAAATAGGCTCTGACCTGTTCTCGCTGTTCGTTGGCTTTGTCTTCGTAGATGATCGCATTATCCTGGTCCGTTTTGAGCGTCTGTTCTTTGCGGCCTTCGCTGCCCAATACCATAAAGACAAATTGTGCCGGTGGTGGACCTATTTCTGCGATGACACCCTCTATCACCTTCACGGCAATGGTGTCTGACACAGTGGTAATCACCTGGTTCACGATTTCAGCTTTCACCCCCCGGTTGAGTAATTGAAAAACAATGTCAGGCACTTTCTCCCATTTTCTTTTTAGTTCCTGCACCGAAAGGGCCAGCTTCACCGACTGGATAAAGACAAAAGGTGACTGGGCTTGTTCACTCAGCAGTTTGTTCCGGCTGATGACCCCCCGGTACTGACCCTGTTCTTCTACCAGCAGATACCGGATTTTGGCACTGAACATCAGTAAAATAGCCTCATAGACATAAGCCTGCGGATGAATCGCCACGATGGGATTGTCCATGACCTGTTGAATAGGTAAGTGCACATCGACAGCCTGGGCCACCACATTATCCCGCAGGGTAATATCGGTGACATAACCCATCAGCTGAAGGGAGGCATCCTGCACAAAAAGGCAACTGATCTTTTGCCTGGCCATGATTTTGGCTGCCTCAACAATGGGCGTATCGGCAGGGCAGGCAATGATTTCACGGGGTTCGATGGATTCAATCTTCCGGGAGTAGAGCTGGTCTGAAGCAATAAAATTCTCTTCAAAAGCAGCCGGCTTCTTGACGAAATGGGCATATTCATCGTTGAGCATTTGTTTGCCAAATTCAGCCGTAAAGTAGTGGAAGAAATCCTCATAGGCCTGACAGAGGGCGATAAAATCTTTTCGAGGCAGAAAATAGACCAGGGTGCCTTTTTTAGCAATGACCGTCCGCAGGGATCGCTTCCTGTTGAGTAAGACGGAAATTCCCCCATAGCAGTAGCCCGCATGATGATGTTCAATGACCCTTTTGTTTTGTTCACTGTCATAAAAAAAGGATTCATATTCTCCTTCCACAAGGATGTCCACACCCTTCATTTTTGTGATTTCCTGCCAGTAGATCATCGCCTCTTTTTTGTGCCTCACCTCCTGTAAAAGGTCAGTGACGCTGCGCAACACATCTTCCGGCAACACATGGAAGGGTTTGGCCTTTCTGAGAAATTCCAGACGGTTGTTCATAGCAGGTATAGCATGATGAGCATTAATAGGAAGAGCACAATACAAACAGGAAGGATCACACCCTGAGGAAACATTTTTTTCGTTTCTTTTTCCACTGATTGCTGGCTGACAATTTTGTTACGGTCAATGTCGCCTTTTTTCTCCAGGGTGAAAAAGCACTGGGCTGTCGCCTGCGCATCTGCCATCGCATCATGGTGGTGTTGTAGAGGCCTATGGAAGAGATACAGGTATAATTCATCCAGCCTGAGATATTGGCGGCTGGGCACCCTACAGTATGGAGCCGTCACTTTCATCAGGCAAAAAGTGGGAAGCTTTTTCAGAGGATTGGTCAGTCCAGACCGATAGAAGCCAGCACTGAGCATATGAAAATCCAGCTTCATGAAATAGCCCACCACCAGGGGACGGTACTGTTGCAGATCCTTGAAGAGCAGGCGCATCACTTTTTTTCTTCTTTCCCCGTGTTCTTCCAGAAACTCCCTTGTAATGCCATGAATTTTCTCAGAAGATGGTGAAATTTGATAGGTAGGGTCGTGGATAAAGTGGTTTTCTGTTTTGATTGGCTTTCCCTCTCTGGTGTAGATGATCCAGGCAATCTGCAAAATACTGGGCCAGACCCCTGAGGCAGAGTAGGGTTTCTTCCAATCTTTCGGCAGACCGGAAGTTTCAGTATCCACAAACAGTACATAATTTTTCACTCTTAAAATTACAGATAAAATCGTTAAAATAAATCAGAAGCTTCCAATGCCATGTCGCTTCCTGTCATTTCATAATCACTGATGCTTATCTGTTCTACAAGGCTCAGTGAAAACAGGCGGCAATTTTTGGTGGTAGTACAGAGATATGCTCATAATTTTCTATTTTGTGAAGTACCAACTCAAATGAACCTATTGATGCACCCATTTTTACAGGGCGTTGCTGCCCAGCTTGTAGTTGTATTTTCACGGGTGAGTATTTATTGCCTGCTGGGCATGGGTACTGTCTGTGCGCAAACTCCCTATTATCCTGCTCCTGGAGAAGCCTGGGAAACCCGTTCTGCCAGTGAGCTGGGTATGCAGGAAGAAAAGTTACGGCAGGCCGTCGAATTTGCGAAATCCCATGAGTACAGCGGTTCACGCGATCTGAGGATTGCTATCTTAACTTCTTTCGCCCATGAGCCTTATCATGAGATTGTGGGGCCTACCAAAGAAAGGGGCGGTCCGGCCGGTATGATTCTGAAAGAGGGCTATGTGGTAGCACAATGGGGAGACACCAAACGGGTTGATATGACCTTCAGTGTGACCAAAAGTTATTTGTCTACCCTGGCCGGTCTGGCTTTGGAAGATGGACTGATCCGGCAGGTGGGCGATTCTGTGGGTCAATATGTGTGGGATGGTACTTTTGAAGGGGAACACAACAGCCGCATCACCTGGGAACATTTACTGCACCAAACCTCTGATTGGTCTGGTAGCTTATTTGGTATGGCAGACTGGGCGGATCGTCCTCCACAGGAAGGAGATATTGATGATTGGAAGTACAGGGAGATGAAAGAACCCGGCACCCATTTCAAATACAATGATGTGCGTGTCAATGTGCTGGCCTATGCCCTGCTGCAGGTATGGCGAAAACCTTTGCCACAGGTGTTAAAGGAAAGAGTGATGGACCCTATCGGAGCCTCCACCACCTGGCGCTGGTATGGCTATGAGTCTTCCTGGGTGACGGTGGATGGTCTTAAAATGCAGTCGGTCAGTGGGGGAGGGCATTCCGGAGGGGGATTGTTTATCAGCACGGAAGACCATGCCCGGTTTGGACTGCTATTTCTCCGAAAAGGCAACTGGGAGGGGAAACAGCTCATCGCTGAACAATGGATCAATCAAATGCGCCAACCAGCACCGGCCAATGCAAGTTACGGCTATTTGTGGTGGCTCAACCGGGGGGGAGATGCCTGGGAAGGGGTGTCAGAAAGTGTTTATTATGCCTCCGGTTTTGGAGGGAATTTTATCGTGATTGATGAAGAACATGATCTGGTAATCGTTACCCGATGGCTGGAACCCAGCCAGATAGGAGCGTTGGTTCAACGAGTAGTTGAGGCGATGGAGTAAAGTTAATGGCATCCCTATTATTTTTAGAAGGTTATCATCAAAAGAAGATTTTACTTCAAGATTACATAAAAGGGCGTATTATGCGTGGCGACATGCTGTTGGCCATCATACACATAGGCAAAAAGACGATAGCCCCCTTCCTGGGCAGGTGTACGAAAATGCAGGGTTGGTTGATTAGGCTGTTCCATTAAATATTTCAGGTTATGCTCATAACTTCCGTAAAAAGTATTGGATTCCCCTTCCGGACGAATTTCCCAACGATAGAGCAGCGAATCCTGATCAGCATCATAGGTAAAAATAGTAGCTTCATATAATGAGTCGGCAAGCAGGTATTTATTATCCCGATTGTTAACCGTATGAATGACCAGGGAATCAATGTGGGGAACATGATTTTCAGGGTTTCGTTGGGTCCAGTGCGTTTTTAGTTTTTCCACACTTTCTGTCTCATAGCGCTCATGCAAAAAGAGACTCATAAAAGTGTGTGTGCGTTCATATTTATTTCCCCAGTAGAAAGCATAACTACCCAGACAACGACTGGTATCTTTTTGAATATGTTGCCAGTTGGTTTCAAAGAACCAGGCCTTCTGGCTACTGTTTGGTTCCAGGGGGGCACCCCAATCGGTTGTACTGGTTTCCCAGGGACCGGGCGATCCCCACTCCGAAACGATATAGGCTCTGTCCCAGCTCCAAAAACCTCTCATGTCATCATACAATTCCGGGAGGCGTTGAAAATTATTAATACCAATCAGGTCCAGGTTAGGGCAAAGCAGGTCAAAGAAACCTCTCATGAAAAAATGTTTACTGGCGGAAAGGGTAGTCATGACCGGGTGGTTAGGATCCGTTTCCTGTACTTTTTTGGCAATCCGGTTGATCGTTAATAAAACCAAAAGGGGGTTACCCCCATGCAGATAAACTTCATTACCCACTCCCCACATCAGTAGGGCAGGGTGGTCCTTATACTGCTCTACAATTTTTAGTATTTCTGTGATCTTCTGTTCGACCGCCAAAAGGTTGGCATAGTTAAAATCCCTGCCCCATGCTGCCTTACCAATCGGCAAACCCAGGGTCACGGTGAGGCCATTGGCTTCCGCCTCATCCAGAATACGTTGGGCATCGTCCACATGCCAGGTCCGAACAGAATTTCCTCCATATTGGGCAACTTTGGCCATATGATTGGTACCGGCGACACCTTGTATGTAATAAGGTTCACCATGCCGGTATAGAATAAATTGATCCCCTTCCTTTCGTACTTCCACTGTTGGAATGGGTTGATTTTGTGGGTGGCATGATGACAGAATGAGAGAAAAATGAATGACCAGTAATAGTATGTAAGTTTTATACATTCAGTAAAAGAAATATTAGTAGCAAAATACAATTTTAATACATATAATTTAATTATCTTATTTTTTTTATAAATAAATATACTAAATTATATAAATTATTATATTTGCGATATGTAAGTAATTTTAAACTTGATAACTAATATATATTTTTTGCAACTTCCCTGTCAATTGTCATAACTATGAGCTACACACTACCATTACCTACCATTAAATCCCTACTAATGGATCTTTTTCATCAAGGATGTCAAGTACACTTTCTGTCACTGCAGAAAATCATTTGTTATGCTTAAATCAAACCGTGAAGCATTCAAATTACGGTTGGGAGTAGGGGCAGGATTGTTAGCTTTCGTATTGTTCATCTACGGCTTTTTCCATGAGGTAGGAATCGGCCACCGGGTGCTTTATGGTCTGCTTACCTTCGGCTTGTTTCTCAAACTTCTGAAAATATTATTTGAGTGGTATCATTTTGCAGGAATCAGAAGGATACCCGTTCCTCCTGTGACACCGGAATGGCGGGTAGATATGCTGACTACCGCTTGTCCGGAAGAGCCCCGGGAGATGATAGAAAAGACCTTGCGGGCGATGGTAAATGTCCGCTACCCTCATGAGACCTATCTCTGCGACGAAGGTGATGATCCAATGTTAAAAAAGCTCTGCCAGGCGTTGGGGGCTCATCATGTGACCCGTACCACCCGTGAAAATGCCAAAGCGGGCAATATCAACAATGCGCTACGGCAGGCGAAGGGTGATATTTGCGTTATCATGGACCCGGACCATGTGCCTACCCCTGATTTTCTGGATCAGGTACTCCCATATTTTAAAGATCCGGAGATCGGTTATGTACAGGTTGTGCAGGCCTATAAGAATCAATCTGAATCATTGGTAGCCCGGGCTGCTGCGGAGCAAACCTATTTGTTTTATGGTCCTTATATGCAGGGCATGAGTCAATATGGGACAGCTCAGGCTATAGGAGCCAACTGTACCTTCCGGAGAAAAGCGCTGGATGATATAGGGGGGCATGCTCCCGGACTGACAGAAGACATGCATACCTCCATGTTACTGATGGCAAAAGGCTGGAAGTCGTTGTATGTACCAAAAATTGTAAGCCAGGGGTTGGTCCCCAGTTCCCTCTCTGCCTATTATAAGCAACAGCTGAAATGGGCCAGGGGTACTTTTGATCTATGGTTCCATGTTTTTCCTCGTATTTTCAGGCAACTGAGCTGGCGCCAAAAGCTGCATTATGGTGTGTTGCCACTCTATTACTTTTTTGGCATCATCTGTCTGATAGATTTTACTGTTCCCATGTATTCCCTTCTCACCGGGGAGTATCCCTGGAAAGTGCAGCCCCTTTTGTTTTTTGCCTATTATACGCCCTTGTTATTGATCTTTATGGGGATCAGGCTCTATGCCCAGCGATGGCTGAACGGGGCACACGAAAAAGGCTTGCATTTGTTGGGTGGCATTTTGAGGATAGGCACCTGGTGGGTCTTTATACTGGGATTTGTCTATACCCTCCTGAATATCAAAATACCATACATCCCTACGCCTAAAGAATACAATCCCAAACATGAGTTCTTATTAGGATTACCCAATTTGGTGGTGGCAACGCTGAGTATCATAGCTGTATTTTACGGTTTACACATGGACTGGCATCCCTATAGTTTTATGATGGCTGGTTTTGCCGGATTCAATGCGTTGCTATTGTTACTGGCATTTTTTATCGGACAAACGGCCTTGGTACGTTCTGTCAGGAAGAGATGGAGAGATGTAAAAACATTTTTGTACTTTTCATCATGGCAAATTTCCTATGCCCGTTTTAACAGAGTAGCTATACGGGGAATGGTATTTTCTTCTGTAGCCGTACTTTCTGTGGCTTTACCGTTTTCTTTTATCAACAGTGACAAACTTCCTGATATTGAAGAAGGTATGATATCACCTCTGGAGAAAGAGATGGGGGGCTTTTATACAGGTATTTATACACCCGCCCTTGATCAAACAAGTTCGCTGCAACCCTTGTTCTTGGCTGAAAAAGAGGCCAGGCATTCCTTTTCCATTGTCTCTACGTATCTGGCCTGGGGTTCTGATCCTTTGCCGGTACAATCCTGGAAAAATATTATACAGCATGGCGCCATCCCTATGATAACCTGGGAGCCCTGGACCAACTTGTTTCCTCAATATGCCAACCATCCCGATCTGAGTAACAACCGTAAGGTTTTTCATTACATAACGGAAGGTTATTTTGATGAGTACATTACTGAGATGGCTTTGGCGCTACGAGACCTGGATCAACCCGTATTTTTGCGTTTTGCGCATGAAATGGACAACCCCATGTATCCCTGGTCTGCCACAGGGGAGAACACCCCGAAAGAATTTGTGAAGGCGTGGCGATATGTCCATGATCGCTTTGAAGCCCTGGGCCTGCACCATGTAACCTGGGTGTGGAATCCCTGGAAACCCACTGCTATGGATCAGTATTTTCCCTCTGGTAAATCCTATCCGGAGAGCCGGTATGTGGATTGGGTAGGCCTTACCTGTTTGAATTATGGTCAGGCCAATCCTGATCAGGGGTGGTATACTTTTCAGGACTTGTACCATCCCTTCAAGGATAAAATGAAATCTATGGGGATAGACCTTCCTGTGATGCTGGCAGAATTCGGGTCCACTTCCTATGGGGGGGCCGCCACCGAATGGGTGAGTAAAGCCCTAACCGATATCCACCAGGATTATTCTGAAATAGAATCGGTGGTACTATTTTACAGTGACCAGGATAAAAACTGGGTGACCTCCTGGCGGCCTCAGGGAGAGGACAAACAGATCAACTGGACCTATGACTTAAAGGTTCTGCGTCCTGCTTTGGCTTCATTTAACACACCTGACCTTCCAGCAAATGAGAAAGAAGTATCCACCATACTTTCGCAGGAAAGTCGGGGTATCGAAGGGAGTTATGGTGACTTTACCTGGCAAGTGAAGGGCAAACCTTTCTATTGTAAAGGGATTTGCTATAATCCTGAACATGACTGGCGTGATGGTTTCCTGCCCCTGACCCGGAAACAACTGGAGCATGATTTTCAACAGATCAAGGAAATGGGAGCCAATACAATTCGCCGCTATGCACCCAGTATCTATGATAAGAATATATTGAAGGTGGCCGAAGAAAAAGAATTGTTTGTAATGTATGGATTCTGGTTTGATCCTACTATTGACTATTACAAGGATACGGCGGCTGTCATAAAATATGAAAAAGAGGTACTGGCGTATGTGGAGCAATTCAAGGACAAAGAATCTATCATTGGCTGGAACATAGGGAATGAAACCTGGGGGCTGTTGAAAAAAAATTTCGCCAATCCCTATCTGTCACTGGTCAGAAATGCTTATTTGGATTTCCTGGAACGGCTGGCGCAGAAAATTCATGCCATAGATCCCAACCGACCGGTATTGGCTTCTGAAGAACATGAGTTTTACCAATTGCCGTCTACCTTATATGCCATGCGTAAGCATTTGCCTTCTGTAGATGTCATTGGGATCAATTCTTATTTTGAGCCAAATATAGGCAGTCTGAATGAAATGGTTTACCAGTTTGATACGCTAAGACCCTATGTAGTCACCGAGTTTGGACCTAAAGGTTACTGGAGCAGAGAGTTTTCCGACCTGATGAATCAAACTTATATTTTGGAGGAATCCAGTCTGGCAAAAGCCAAATGGTATGAAGAGCAGTGGGAGCATTATATTCAGCCACATCGTGGGTTCAATCTGGGAGGATTCGCCTTTAGCTGGCGCGACCGTTATGAAGGCACAGCCACCTGGTACGGTATTACTGATTATCAAGGAAGACTGAAACCAGCCTATTATTATCTGAAAAAAAGCTGGAAAGAGGATAGCCAACAGATAGATCACTTTCCTAATATATATATTGTAGGTCCCTGGGATAAAATGAAGCCTGGCAAACACATATGGTTTTCTGCTGGGATTACCAACGATTACCAGGGGGCTTTGAATTTTGAGTGGGAAGTATTAAAAAAAGAAAATTGGGAAAGGGTAGACCTCATTCAGGATATATCCCAGGATGGCCGGTATATACAACTGCAAGCTCCTCAGGAAAGGTCACAATATCGTTTGTATCTGTATGCCACTGATTCGGCAGGAAATGTGATGACAGCTTCCCGGCCTATGTTATTCGATTGAGAGTACAACATGATATCAACAGGCTCTAATTGACAAAACCCGGTTTACTTTTCTACATCCTTAGTAAAAACTTTCCGAACAAACGCCAACAATGCTAACACTTCTCTTGTTTTTTGTAAAACTTGGTTGATATTAGGTGAATTTTAAATTTTTTGATACTCGATTTACCTAATATTCTATTCTGACAATAATTTTTTAAGGTTTTTACTTTTTATTCG
>JAJNNC010000021.1 GCA_021730635.1 Catalimonadaceae bacterium JC749 | reverse complement strand
AAGACAAACCACTTACTTTGATTGATACATGATTTTTTGTACTGCAGGGTAGGTGTTCATTGGTACAGAAAGCAGATACTGGCTAGAGGTTTACCATATCCTCATTTGTAGTACGCAAGAAGCTTTCATTACTCAAATTTTATTTCACCCTGTTGAATACCCAAAAATCCTGGTACACCCACTCCCCTTCCTGAGGTTTACCTATTACGATGGCAAATTGGTCTTCAGAGCGTTTTTCATAGAGTATGCGTACCTCTTCCCCTTGTTTCTCAAAGATAGCGCTGCCTTTTTCTGCTTGCAGAAAGTGATACCGGTCAGACTGATCTTTTTCTTCCAGTCCGACCAGTCCTGGCTGGAAATGTTTTACCAGTGCTACCAGCCCCTGCTGTGTTTCTTCAAAGGCAAACATTTCATAAAGTGTGGCTTTGCCCTCTTTCATCATGCGGATTACCCCTACCATATTATCTCCTGCCGGTGCTGACCATAGAGCCTCCACCGTACTGCCCTGTGGGGTGGCCTTCCAGTGTCCTGCTATAAAACTAATGTCAGAGAGTGAACCGGAATTTGTTGGAGCTTGACCATAAGCCTCAGGGAGGAGGGTCATAAAAATACACAGCCACAGTAAAAAGCAATGTCTCATAGTAGTAGGATTAATCATTTTCAGTAGTGTCTTCAACTTGTAAAAGATCCAAACATAGGAAAAAAATGGAAGATCATCACAAATTACCACGGTTCTTGGACGATTAGTTCAACTGTCTACAGTAAGTTTTGAGAGCATGCATGGGTTTACCCCCTTAGAATGGTTCTCTCGCACCTTATGTACTGCTCAAGATAGGAAGAGAACTCGCTGACGTAACAGGTTCAACCCAGGCAGGAACGATGGATAAGGGTACCATATCGCCACCAATGGATGTGCATAGGGTCATCTAACGGCTTAATTTGCTTGAACCAGTGGACAGAACCAGACGGCACCTACTACAAGCATAAGTTGAACAGATTTTTGATCAGGTGCTTTCTCTCTGTGTAGCAGCAGAAGATACACAGGCTGCGGATGCTGCCAGTATCAAAGCTAATGCATCCTTCTCTAAGAAGCTGTTTACCCTTATCCCTTGAGTTTTGATGGGGCTTTTTTAGCCTCACTCTTCGTTAGCAAAATCCTCCTTTAGCACTGCTAAATTCCGGTTTTATTGCCTCCATTGACGCGAAAACAAGCTATAACAAATGCTGAAAGTCAAAGGTAAACAGCTTCTAAATATTTTATATATTAAATGTTTTCAGGTTTTGACGGGTGATGATTTCCAAAGGAAACAAATCAGTATTTGGGATTGTCTTTTTAAAGAGCATATAGTTGGCAAGGTAGCTTATCCCTAGTGCTGTCTGGCGCTTTGGGTTTTGGTGGATGAGAAAATCAATTACACCTTTTTTTAAATATTCTATATTCTCCCTGAGTAAATCATAACCTACCAATCTAATATCTTTCCTTCCATGCTTCTCAAGAAAAGAGGCAGTGATGAATAGACCTTTAGAAGTGGTTACAAGAAGACCTTTCATCTTGGGGTCGGTAAGTAACGCTAATAGTTCTTTTTCAAGGGAAGGCTCTTGAGGATGACTATAATCCAAGCTTATGGCTTTAAAACCTTGGTTATTCTTCTCAAGAAAATAATCGATAAAGCCTTTTTCTTTTTGCGCAAGGTGGATTGCATTGTGTATATCTTCATAGATATGTAAAATGGCAAAAGTGCCTGAAGCCTTGGTGCTTAAATCTAAAAGCTCGGCACCTAACCGCCCGCTTTGATAAAAATCCTGTCCAATAAAACACAATGGTTCAACTTCCGGTACATTGCTATTAAAGAAGATATATGGAATATTGTTCTTACTACATAGTTTAAAAAAAAGCATAGCTTCTTGGTGAAAGATAGGAGATGCCAGGATAGCATCAGGTCTAGAGTCAAACACTTTTGCAGCTAATTTTGCAAAGGAAGCTTTATCATAAAGATTAAAATAAAAAGTACCTACTTTTATGTTATAATGAGACCATTCTTCCTGCGCCTCAGTAATGCCAGCATTGGAATGTGCCCAATATTCATCTAAAGTAGGGTCTGGTATCAGTGCTGCTATGAAGAATTTTTTATTAGACCCAAGCGTTCTGGCCAGGAGGTTAGGCTTATATCCTTTTTTTTTAAGTACTCCCATTATTTTTTCTAATGTTTCAGGAGAAACCTTTCCCCGGTTGTGAAGCACCCTGTCTACAGTTCCTACCGAAACACCGGCTAATTGAGCAATATCTTTAATTCTTACATTTTTATCATTCATAGAATTGAAACAGGATTTAAGATTTTCATAGATAAGCAACTCTAAAATTATAAATAATTATGGAAATGAATTTACTCCGGCAAAGATAAAGTTTTGTAAGAAAGTCATTCGTGATGTTTGCGCACACATGGCTTGCGTGTGGGCAAACATATTTATTTTTTTTCTTGATAATACGTGTGCCTTTTTCTAGCTTTAGTTCTTCTCAGCCATGCTTTCTATCAGCGGGTTGTACCTCTTATAATGTTTTCTAAAATTTAACCTTACCACATTCAAATGAAAAAACGTTTACTCATTTTCACCATGATGGGAATATTGATAGGAATATCAGTTTTTGCCCAGACGGTAACCGGCGTGGTTACCTCAGAAGAAGACGGACAGCCCCTTCCTGGTGTTTCCGTTCTTGCAAAAGGAACTACTACCGGAACGATAACCGATATAGAGGGAAACTACAGTATTAATGTGTCGGATCTCCAATCTGCTACATTGGTATTTTCTTTTGTAGGATTTACCACAGAAGAAATAGATGTAGCAGGAAGATCGGTAATTGATGTTATTCTGTTTCCTGATATACAGCAATTGGGAGAAGTCGTGGTTACGGCGCTGGGTATTCCCAGAGAGCAAAAAGCTTTGGGGTATGCTGTGAGTAAAATAAACTCAGAGGAGATTACAGCAGTTGGGAACACCAACTTCGCTTCAGCACTATATGGTAAAGCTCCTGGCGTGAAGATTACTTCGGCCCCTGGAGGTGCCACTAGCGGGGTGAATGTACAAATCCGTGGCATCAACTCTATCAATGCAGGCAACAATCAACCTCTCTATGTGGTGGATGGCGTGATGATCCGGAACATGACCCAATCTGGCATGAACAATGGAGGTTACTGGAGTGATCAGAAAATCCGGGGTAACGGTATTCTGGATATTAACCCTGCCGATATTGAGAGCCTGACCGTGTTGAAAGGAGCAAGTGCTGCCGCCTTGTATGGATCAGAAGCATCCAACGGAGTGATCGTGATTACTACCAAAAAGGGCACAAAAGGTAAAGGTTTGGGCGTTGAATTGAATTATACCTACACCCTGGAAGAGGTAGCTTTCACTCCAAAATACCAAAATACCTATGGGCCTGGTTATGACCGGACTACCAATATCAATTCTTTTGGTGCCAATGAAGAAGGGTTTATTCCTGTAGACCTGGATGGAGATGGAGTAGCCGATGCAGAACGTCCTATCTTCCGTTCATGGGCACAATTTGGCCCCAGAATGGATGGACGTGAAGTAGCATGGTGGGATGGCAGTACCCGCAACTATTCACCGCAACCTGATAACTACAAGGATTTTTACGAAACAGGTTATAATTCTATTTTCAACGTAGCTTTATCCAATAATACTGATTTTGCTTCTTACCGACTGGGTTACACCCGGTTGGATTACAAAAGTATAGCCCCCGGATCTAACTCGAATCGGAATACTTTTAACCTCAATAGCACCCTGAAGCTTGGGGAAAAAATAAGCACTGATATTGTGTTGAACTATGTGAACACCAACGTTCATAACCGACCTGAGTCGATCAACCGTCTGACAGCCAACTATGGAGGTTTTTTCAGCCGGGCTGATGATATGAGTGTGTACCGTAATAAATACCAGACTTCCGAGGGATTTCAATATGTGCCCTACAACGTTCCTGAACGCAATCCTGAAGAAGCCATTAAGTACGATATACGTGCTTATGACTTGCTGAATTACTATTGGAGAAATGTACGGGATAACGACGATGAAAAACAGGATAGGCTGATTTCCAGTGTTACATTGAATTATAATATATTCAAAAATCTGAGTTTGAGAGGTCGTGTCGGGAATGATTTTACCAGTGTACGTCAGGAAATTGAAAGACATAACGAATATCCGATCGCCTTCAATGGCACCAACTCCACAGGCAGTTATAGCTTAAATCAAGGGCGTTATTCTGTTTTATATACTGACGCTCTTTTAACCTATTCACAGGATGTATCTCCCGACTTTAGAGTAGGTCTCACAGGAGGGTTTCAATCCCGATCACAGGATTATCTGGATCAATCTTCTGGTACCCGGGATGGTCTGATAGAAGAAAACTGGTTCAGTTTATCCAATTCCTACAATGCCAATTTAAACACCTCCTCTTTACGCACTCGTTCACTGATGTACGCTTATCTGGGAATTTTGAATCTGAGTTTTAAAGAATTCTTATACCTGGAGGCCACCGGACGTCAGGAATACCACTCTACCCTGCCTCCTGGCAATAATGGTTACTTCTATCCCAGTGTGAATACCGGGTTTGTATTTACTGATGCCTTTACCCTTCCTTCCTTTTTCAGCTATGGTAAGGTACGGGCTTCATATGCCAGTGTGAGTAACCCTCCCATTCCTTATCAGGCTACTATTGCTTACAACCAGACGGTTCTCGCGTCTACTCAAGGATCTGTACCTCAATTGAGCGCCGGCAACGATTATGGTAATGAAAATATTAAGCCTGAACGTAAGTATGAACTTGAATTTGGCCTTGATACCCGGTTTTTTGAAAACAAACTGGGCTTGGATGTAACCTATTATACCAATAGGGTTGAAGATCAGATCCTCCGACTGAGTTTACCTCGCAGTACCGGGGCTATCTCAAGATTAGAAAATGTGGGCGAGCTGGAGTCTAAAGGTATTGAAATTGGCATCACGGCTACACCTTATAGCAATGGAGCATTCCAGTGGGACACCCGCTTTAATTTTGCAAAAAACCAGACCAGGGTAACAAAGCTGGCGGAAGGCTTGGATGAAATCGTATTTTATAACCTGGATGCCGGTGCGCTTCAGCTAAAAGCGGAAGAAGGCGAAGTGTTGGGAAATATTTATACACATCCACGCGCCACCGACGAAAATGGCAACTTTATCATCAGCGACGATGGACTGTATGTTTTGAGTCCGGAGTATACCAAGACCGGCAACATCCAACCCAAGGCAATTGGTGGTTGGAGCAACACCCTTTCCTATAAAGGTTTTGCCCTTGATTTCCTGATGGATTACCGTTTTGGTGGTGAGATTGCATCAGCGCCACTGCTGTACGCCACCGGCGCCGGTATGTATGAAAATACCATGCAGTACCGGGATGAAGCCAATGGGGGATTGCCATATAATATAGACGAGAATGGAAACAAAGTGCTTGCGCCAAGCCATGCTGAAGCAGAATTTCATGATGGTGTTTTGCTGGACGGAGTAACTACTACCGGTGAAGAGAATACGACCATCGTAGATGCAGCCTACTATTATATCAACAGTTTTTACTGGGCTTCTGGCCGGTATGAAGAAGCTGCTGTGTATAAAAATGATTATATCAAGATGCGTGAAGTGGCCTTGAGTTATAATCTGCCGACGGCTATCGCTGAAAAATTGCGTTTCCAGAATATCCGGGTATCCCTCATAGGACGTAACCTATTCTATTTGTATAGAACCCTGGATAACCTTGACCCTGAAGCCATGCTGGGTACACGATGGGACAAACAAGGGATAGACGAAGGGTCTATGGCTGCCATCCGTAGTTATGGCTTTACAATCAATGCTCGTTTCTGATTGACATAATTTAATAAAACATAAGTTTCTTAGTTATGAAAAAATTGTATATTATCTTTTTTATTAGCTTGAGTACATTGGCAAGCCTATCATCCTGTCAGGATGAGTTGGAGGAAAGATACACGAATCCGGATCAGACTTCGGAAGCTTCCATAGGAAAATTTTTTACCAAAATGCTGAATAACGACCGGGTCCGTCCCTCTTACTGGAACGTTCGTACTTTTCTGGTTATGCACCCCGCTTTGTATACACAATCTGTGAGTTATACAAACTCCAATCAAAGGTATCAGCAACAGCTAAGTTATATTGATGATTTCTGGAGAGACTACTATACTCCTACGGGTAGTGGCATTGTGGCTCATTTACGAGAGATGGAAAAAACCTATCAGGCATTGCCTGCTGAGGAACAGGCTCGTGAAGATATTTTTATGTTTGCAGCCAGGGTGGTGTATGCTGACCAGACATCTCAGATGGTAGATTTATGGGGGGATATTCCTTTTTCAGAAGCAGGGCAACTGAACTTAAACGGAGAAAGCGTGGCCCCTAAGTTTGATGATGCCACTGAGGTTTACACAACCCTGTTGAGTCTGTTAGAAGATGCTGCAGACTACTTTGGGACAACGGAACTGGAATCTACAGTAGCTGCTGCTTTTGCCAAACAGGATATATTACTGGAAGGAAATTTGGATTGGTGGGCACGCTACACTAATTCAATACGTCTGCGATTATTAATGCGTATCTCTTTCCAGGATGAAGCAAAAGCACAGACTGACGTCATGGAAATGCTAAATAATCCTGACGCATATCCATTGGTAGACAATGCAGCCTATGATGTGCTTCTCAAACCCTTAACTACCTATAATGATAACATGCGGGGAGCCCTTACAGAACTTAATTCTCACATCGCACCCGAATTTCTACTGGATGACATACTGAAGCCAGCCAATGATCCCAGAATCCGGGTATGGTTTGATAAGAACTCCTCGGCAGGTATACCTAATGAAGATTATTTGAGTATGCCATCCGATCTGTCTTCTACCGAACAGGAAACCAATATCAGCCAGGGTAAATATGCTATTTTGGATTCGGCCACTTTCCTGTTTAACAGAGCCTTTCCTGGTATAGTCATCAATTCGGCAGAAGTAAATTTCCTGAAAGCCGAAGCCTACCAGCGGTGGGGCAATACTGGAGATGCCAAAGCAGCGTATGAGCAGGGCGTAACCGATGCTGTGAACTTCTTATTTTACCTGAACAGCCTGGGTGGTGGCACAGAAGAGGAAGTTACTCCTGAAGAGCTGGCTAATTTATTGGCAAGCCCTTCCGTAACCTATGCCGGAACCAATGATGAATTGTTGGCCAAAATATGGACACAGAAATGGTTGAGCTTTGGTTTTATACAGTCCATTCAAAGCTGGGCCGAGGTAAGGAGAACAAATACACCATCGCTCACATTTCTTCCTGATCTTAGCACGCCGAATGCCGAAATTCCCCCTACAAGGTTACTCTATCCGAGCAGTGAAATAACTTACAATGCTGTCAATTATGCCAGAGTTGCCTCAAATGATGTCGCAAACGGAAGAATTTTTTGGGATGTAGAGTAGTTCCAATAAAATGTAAACCTGAAAGAAGCCGTCTCCCAGTTATTTGGTGAGGCGGTTTTTTCTACATCGGTATTCAATGGCAGCTTTCATGCATTGGTATTTCGTGAAAGGAATAGAAGTGGGTGCTAAGCTTTTCGTCCCGGACTCAGCCCAAGCTTTGCTAAAGAGCCAAACCTTGCCAACCCGCTTTTAATTTCTCTACAAAATCTTCCATTACATCGCATTTATTTGCTAACATTCAGCCATCACCTTTGCTTTGGAGATCAAATATAAAATGTGAAAAACAAGCTCTTAACCATAAAAATACACTTCACAGGTTAATGCCTGCTTTTACTGGCTCCCTTCTTTTCAACCCGCCAAGCGTATCACGCAATTCTACCCTCTCCTATACGTATTTATCCGGTGTGTTTGTCTGAAAATGGGGTATTTCTCTCAGTTTGAAGTAAGCATAAACCATGCTGCTTCCCAATAGAATGGCAAAAATGGATACTTCATACGTCAGTGAAATCGCAGGTGACACCATACTGCTCACCATAAACACTCCAAACAGAATGGCAGAAAACCCACTGATCATCATGACGATCCAGCCGGGCATGACCTCTCTTAAATGGTAAAAGAGAATCATCAGCAGAATTCCCGTCAGCACTGTCCAGACTGCCATCAACTCTGTTAACAAAGGTACTGAGCTCATCAGCGTTGCAAGCGCTGTGATCCCCAGCAAAAAATCCGCTACACCTTTTTTAAACATCAACTTTCGCAGACGATGATCCCAGCCACGTAGATATCTCAACATGGTAACCAATCCGCTTAAAGTGAGCAGAAAGCCAAAAGGAAATGTCATGACTTGAATGTCCTGCCCCGGATAACAAAGCGCCACCATACCAAAGGTGATGAAGCCTATGCCATTTAATATGACGCTATTACGACTCATAATGGGCTTCCTTTTCATAGTTATAGAATTATCGGGTAATAATCCAAAGCTAACCATGCTTCAGGCCTGATTAAATGATCTTCATCAAAAAAAATGAATGATCTTCGTCACACTTTAGCCGGCATATAGTCAAAAAACCTTCATATTTAAATAACAACTATTGCTTCAAATAGAATCATCATCAGCCCTTTTTATTGCTCTTTTTCTTTTGTAGTATAGTGGCAAAAAGCATGGCTTAACCTCTCAATTTTAATATACAAAAAAGAATTTTCAGGGAGTTCCTATGGATGTCGCTATCTTAACAGATACTCGTCTACTTAAGCCAGACGAACATAATTTTTACATTTCTCAGGTTATCTACGAGGAAAGTTTGATTTTATCCCATCTGAAAGAGGCAGGGATTGCTGCAAAGCGTATCGCCTGGTCTGATCCATCAGTAGATTGGAATGAGGTGCGTTGTGCCGTATTCAGAAGCACATGGGACTATTTTGACCGTTTTCAGGAATTTGCCAAATGGCTGGAAGATGTCAAGGATAAGACCACTCTCATCAATTCAGCCGAGATACTAGAATGGAACCTTGACAAAAAATACATGGCTGACTTAGAGAAAAACGGAATTAATATCGTACCAAGCCATTTTGTTGAGAAGGGAAATCATACCTCGCTGGATGCTATTTATGACCAATTGAATTGTGATCAGGCCGTGATAAAACCTACTATTTCTGCCGCTGGTGAAAATACCTACAAAATAGCGCGTCAGCAAATACCTGATTTTAAGGCTCGTTTTACTGAACTTGTTGCTACCAGGACCATGATGGTGCAACCCTTCCAGGAAGAAATCATGAATAGTGGAGAAATTTCACTGATGGTCATTGATGGCAAATATACCCATGCCATTCAGAAAAAGGCAAAAGCAGGCGAATTCAGGGTTCAAGATGATCATGGTGGGAAGGTATTGCCTTATTTTGCCTGTGAAGATGAGATTAGATTTGCTGAATTTGCGGTTCAACACTGTGGCTATAAACCGCTTTATGCCAGGGTAGATATGGTGAGAGATAATAATGGAGAGCATGCCATTATGGAACTGGAACTGATTGAACCAGAGCTATTTCTCCGCTTCGACACAACAGCAGCAAAAAAACTCTCACAAGGAATAATTTCAATCCTGAATAATTAAACAGTCCGTTGATCTGGCGCAGGTTCTTTGTCCCGCCGGATACAACTCTTGCCAAACTGCACCGCATTGTGCAACTCGTGATGGGGTGGCAAGATACTCATCCTGGAAAAAGATACTTCTTACGAGCCTGTCCTCCGGAAGACATCGGTGGTCCCGACAGATACGATCAGTTCATCAACCACTATTCAGTAAGCAACGAAAGGTATAGACTCGACTGGTCGGCACTCCAATGAGTGGATTTACTTTTTGATCCAGAACTTTTTAACAATAAGAAAGTCCCGGTCTGATAGACCCAGTCTGGTAGACTACGAAATGGTTGCGGACGGCTATTCGCGGGCGGCCAGCCGGAAGAAAAATAAAAAAACCCTCAAATCATGCGATTTAAAGGGTTTTGATAGTTTTTGGTAAGTCAATAGTCGGGGTGACTGGATTCGAACCAGCGACCCCTTGCACCCCATGCAAGTACGCTACCAGGCTGCGCTACACCCCGAATCTCCTGGTTTGAATTTGGAAAGGCAAAGTTAACCTTTTCTTTTCTTATTTCAAGACCTTCTACCAAGAAGATTGAAAAGTAGTAAAATTATTGGTCTGATCATTCCGGATCGTATAATCGTCAAACTTTTAAAACTATCTCTAATGAGTGTCGTTATTTGCTTAGTTCGTTTAATTTTTTGTTCGTTCACACTTTTTTTACTATGAAAAAAACGAAAAAAAAACCAGCTAACCGTACCGATCAGACGGAACTGGTGATAGCTACTTTTACTAATCGGGATAAAGCTGAAGCCATTGTCAATGTGCTGCACTCTATGGGTTATCAGGATGAGGAAATTACGATTATTATGTCGGATGAAGTAATGCAACAACATTTTGAAGAAAAGATAAAGGCACAGGATGAGTACCGGGGTCATAAAACGATAGAGGGCAGCGGTGTGGGTTCCGCCATTGGCGGTACTTTAGGTGCCATTGTAGGCGCTGTCGCGGCGGTGGGCAGTACCCTGGTAGTACCCGGTTTAGGCCTTCTGGTAGCAGGCCCGATTGCTGGTGGATTGGCTGGAGCCGGAGCCGGAGGGATTACAGGTGGTCTCATTGGCTCTTTGGTGGGTGCCGGCACTTCTGAAGAAAAAGCAGAACATTACGCCTCTGTCTTGCAGCAGGGAGGGTTGATCTTAGGGGTTCATCCTCATACCAAAGAAGATGCTGCTTTTATTGAAAACAAATTGGATGCCCTGGAGGCTCCTCATAAAAATATTACCCACGAAGAAATAGCATCCCGCGCTTATGACATCTACCAGGCAGGTAGCGAAGATGCAGAAGCTAACTGGTACCGGGCAGAAAAAGAACTACTCAACCGACAAGATTAACCGTTTCATTTCTGAATAAGTCCGGCAGGCTGATCAAGATTCAGCCTGCTTTTTTTTTACTATTTTTTTAAAGAAATTATTACACCGAATAAAAAATTATCGGTCAATCCTATTGAAAAATCTTTTGTGTTCATCATTTTGCACTGCTTTTGTATCAGAACATGGTGAATGGAGAGAATGCGCTCATGAATAAATTTTACGTCTTACCGTGGTGGATGGTCTGCCTGGCTATTGTTACTTTTTCCTGCCAAAGCAGCAGGCAAGCCTTAAAGCTGATGCAGAAAGGGAAATATGAAAAGGCACAGCTGATGCTGGATAAAAGCCTGTTGAAAGACAGTCTCAATCCGGCAGCGCACTATGTGTATTCACTCTTATTTGCTGACACTGCTTATCAGTATTACCAGGTCGACTCTTCTTATGCCCATATCCTGCTGGCTATGGCTGACTATGAGCAGGCCGAAGTGAAAATGCAACAGAAACTGGCCAAACAAATGCAGTTGGATAGTGTCAGCCTGCTGCAACAAAGGTTGCGGACGGATAGCCTGGCCTTTGCAGAAGCTGCTGACCTACATACTGTGGAGGCTTACCAAACCTTTATTGATGAACATACCGGTAAGGCTCCTCAGTTCGCAGAAGCCATCCGCCGGAGAAACCAGTTGGCTTACCAGGCGGCCAAACAAAAGGATACTTATCAAGCCTACAAAAGTTTTATGGAAACCTATCCGGATGCCGAGCAATTTGATGCCGCCCAGGAGCGCTATAACACTTTGGTATTTCGCGAAAAAACCAAGGGGGGTAACCTGGAAAGTTATCTGAATTTTCTGAAAGCATTTCCGAATTCTCCTTATCGTAGCAACGCCGAAGAGCAAATCCTGAAGATCAGTACAGCTGGTAATGATCTGCTGAGTTATGCCTCTTTTGCCAGACAATTTCCTGAAAGCCCTTACGCCCGACTGGCTGTAGACCTGCTGTTCCATCTTTACAAGACCCGCCATGAGGCACAGCATTTTCTGTCGGATTTTCCCAATCTACCTTTTGCCGATTCCCTCCGACAGATTATAGAGGCTGAAAATATGCTGTTAATGCCTGTGTTAGAAAACGACCGCTACGGATTTATAGACAGCCAGGGCACCCAGGTGATTGCGCCGCAATACCCTCTCATTGCCGCTCGGTATTTATGTGAAGGGGTACCTGAAGATTATATTTATGTGGCTACCATCAAAGGTAGCCATTTACAACATATATTGCTCACCAAAACCGGAAAAACCACAGCCATCCTTCAGCAGGACGATTTGCCTAATATGGCCTCCGGACCTTTCACCTCTGGTTTTATTACTGATGCGGGAAACGGATTGCTACTGGTGCAGGCAGCCCCTGACGGATATATTCTCCAGCAGAAAGCCGGCCATGTCGTGATGCCGGAATCATATGAGCGGATAGACACCATTGCCTTTGTTTCTTCTCCCGCTTCGGCACAGGCACAGTCTCCTGCCCAGTTTGTTAAATTTCAGGTCAAAGGCCTTTGGGGTCTGATGGCTTTCAATGGTACAACCCTTTTAGAACCGCTCTATGACGATATTGAAGACTATAATGCTTTTATCGTGATCGAAAAAGAAGGAAAGCTGGCTGTGACCAACCGGGAGAGTCTTATCCGGAAAGCCAACCAGGTTCCTCTGGAACTTTCCTTTTTATATGATGAAGTCGCTCTCATCGATCAAGAATATCTGATTGCCTACAGGAATGAGTATGAGACCGTGCTCAATGAGCGCCTGGAAACAGAAGTTCCTGCCGGAAAATACAACATCATTCGTAGAATCAACCATCAGCATCAGTGGCTGCTGAAAAAGGAGACGATAAAACAGTCTGTAAAGAACGATAGCCTGATCAATAGCAGGCAAACTGCCTACTTTCTGTATAACAGCCGGCAGCATGAGCTACCACAGGAATACCAAAAGGCTTATTATAATCAAAACTGGCTGGCACTGCAAGGCAGAAATGGGTTTGCCTTTTTTAACTTTACCACAGACAGTCCGCATCAGTTGTACGACTCTGTAAAGATTTTAAGTGAGAACCTGGCGCTGCTATTCCAGAAAGATAGCGTCACCGCTTATTTTTCCAACCAGAAGCAACTCACTTTCGAACGCTTTTCTGGCAGGAAGGAGATACAATTCAGGTTATTTAAGGCATCGGCTCCAGATTTTACTGGCAGACAGAATGAGTATTTGCTTATCATCAAAGAAGACAAAAAACAGGTCGTAAACCATCTGGGAGAAAGTTTATTTGCTGCCAGCTTCGATGATATTACAGCCTATGACTCTACCCTTTTCAGTATAGAAAGGAAAGGAAAGAAAGGACTGGTCAATCAAAAGGGAGAAACCCTGGTACCGGTGAGTTACCAAAGTATTGGTAATTATAAAGAAGGAATGCTGGCCATCTTTCACGACCAGCAGTTCGGCTTGTATTATCATCCTACCCAAACATTGATCAAGCCTGCTTATGAAGCCGTCGCGCAACGCTACGGTTCTGTAACTACTACCGCAGACAGTACTTCCCACACTTTGTTTATTGCCAGAAAGAAAGGGAAATATGGCATCATTAATCAGGCCAATGAAAACCTGACCTCCTTCACTTTTGATGAGATACAATATTGGAATGACTCAACGGCCCTGGTCAAAAGTGAAGATCAATGGCAATTATACTGGTTGACAGCTCCTGCTCAGACACCGGAAGAAGACAAAATTTTAATGGAAGGTATCAGTGACTTTGAAGTATTAGAGTCAGACTCCAGCCAGGAACAGTTGCTCAAAATATACAAAGATCAAGCCTATGGGATCATGAGCAACAAAAGAGGGGCCTTCATTCCTGCTACTTATGATGAGGTGTTGTTGGTGCAGCATGGGAAGGATCAACTTTTTCTGACTGAGAAATATATAGCGGAAGCGGATCTGTATATTATGTTATACCTCAACGCTTCCGGCGAGATGATCAAAAGACAGGCCCTGACTGCCGACCAGTATGATATGATCTACTGCGATGAAGGTTATTTATAAACCTCAATCTTTCCCTTCTTGATACGGTTAATAAAAGATTGCATATCTCTTTTGACGATGGGTACCAATACGTAACAGCCTATCAGGTTGGGCAAAGACATACCCAGCAACACGGCATCAGAAAAAGCCAGTACACTTCCCAAGTTCGCTGAAGCGCCTACGACGACGAAGCCGCAGTAAATTAGTTTATAACTAAATACAGCCGCATTGCTTTCTCCTAACAGGTAAGTCCATGCTTTTAAACCGTAGTAAGACCAGGAAATTAAAGTAGAAAAAGCAAATAAAATGACGGCGATTGCCAACAGGAAGGGAAACCAATCTATCACCGTAGCAAAGGCAGTGGAGGTCAGAGCGATACCATCCTGTATGGTCTCATCATGATAGGCTCCGGAGATCACGATGACCAGGGCGGTCATGGTACATACGATCACCGTATCTACAAAAGGCTCCAGAGAGGCCACAAATCCTTCAGTCACAGGCTCGCTGGTCTTGACGGCGGAGTGGGCAATAGCGGCAGATCCTACGCCTGCTTCGTTAGAAAAGGTAGCTCTTCTTAATCCCCACACCAAGGTACCTATGATGCCACCTGCGGCAGCTTTTCCGTTGATAGCACCGTCTAGGATAGCAGCAAAAGCATCGGGCACCTGCCCGATATTTGTGATGATGACAACAATGGCCGAGATTAAATAAATACCGCACATGAAAGGCACAATCTTCTCTGTTACCTGAGCAATGCTCTTGATACCACCAATAATGACCAACCCTACCAGCAAAGCGATGATAACGCCAAAGACCCAGGTATGCTGACCAAAGAAAGAATCGCTTCCACCGGAAATATTAACAAACTGCTGGGCAGCCTGATTGACCTGAAACATGTTTCCTCCTCCAAAAGAGGCGAATATGGCCATAAAGGAAAAGAGTGCTGCCAGAAAAATTCCAGCTCTACCCCACCCTTTCTGTGCCAGCCCTTTTCTCAGATAATACATAGGCCCTCCGGAAACGCTACCATCTGCGTGTACATCTCTGAACCGTACGGCCAGCGCACATTCCACAAATTTGGCAGTCATCCCAAACAAGCCAAAAATAATCATCCAGAAAGTAGCGCCAGGCCCTCCCACAGAAATAGCCACTGCCACACCGGCAATATTCCCCAACCCTACTGTACCGGAAAGGGCCGCTGTGAGTGCCTGGAAGTGAGTAATCTCACCAGGGTCTCCCTCATGTGTATACTTTCCCTTGACAATGTCGAGTGCATGTCTGAAGCCCCGGATATTGACAAAATTCAGATAGATAGTAAAGATGATAGCTGCCGTGATCAGCCAGAAAACAATAAAGGGTACTTCTACAGCATTGATGGTAAATAAGGGAAAAAAGATAACATCACTGATAATATTAGCCAGAGGGGCAAAAAGGCTGTCAATAATTTCATCCACACTTCTTTCTTCCGCGGCCTGTGCAAAGCCCTGAAGATGGGTAATCATCAGCAGTAAAAAAGACAATAAGGCACTCTTACGCATAAACTTTGATGTAAGTCAATCTATTTATTTTGGTAACAAGGCCAAAATATACAACATCTTTCTTAAATAAAAGGAAAATTTCCTAGCAGTTTTCCGCATTTATCTGAAATAGAAGAGATTATGCGCCAATCTACCAACGTCACTTACTACAGAGTACTGCTATTGAAAAATAAAAGGCCGTTTTACAACAACTGATGAGACGGTTTTTAAATAAGCATATTCTTCAAAGAATTCAATTGTTCACTAACGATCTGTATACCTTCTTTGAAGGAGTGGGGATGATAGTTTAACATTTTACGTGCTTTGTCTATGATAAATCCTGTTTTGGGAGGTCGCCTGGCCGCTTGTTTGAAACGATTGGAATTGGTGCGGGTAATGAGTTTGGCATCCAGCTGAAAAAACGCTGCCGTAGCCAGCGCCATTTGGTAGGGTGTCATCATCTCTTCGCCGGAAATATGAAAAATTCCCTGTGCTCTTTTCTCTGCGATCAGGTAGCACCCCATGGCCAGGTCTTCGGCCAAAGTAGGCGTACGGTACTGGTCATCTACTACCTGTATCTTTTTATGCTGCTCCAGACTTTCCTTGACCCATAAGATGATATTGGACCGACTCATATGAGGTGTGACTCCATACACCAACACTGTGCGCACGATAGCATAAGGCAGTTTACTTTTCATCACCAGCCTTTCTGCTTCTAATTTGGACTGCCCGTAGAAATTGACCGGCATAGGCTCATCCTCTTCATGGAGTGGTCCTTTTTTTCCTGAGAAAATAAAATCTGTAGAAAGATGAATAAAAAAAGAGCCATATTTTTCGGCAGCCTGAATCATATGTTGCACAGACTGTACATTGAGCAGCCAGCAGGTTTCCTGATCCTCCTCACACTGATCTACATGGGTCAGGGCAGCGGTATGAATAATGACATCAGGCTTTTCCTGGCTGATGACTCTGTTTACCTGATCTAACTGGGTAATGTCTAGTTTGCGGTAAGTATAAGTAGCCGCATCACAGGCAATCTGATTGGGACCTCTGGAAGTAGCCACCACTTCAATATGAGGTTTAGTGGTTAATAAATTAACTAATTTTTGTCCCAGAAGGCCGTTGGCACCTGTGATCAGCACTTTCATAGTCAAATGATATTAAATTTTAATATATAATATACAAATCCGTATCCTATTCAAAAAGAATTAATAACGAATTCCATACCTTTTTGTAATCTCTTTTTTAGAAACCTCTTCTACTTCTACTGTCATATAAATGTCTTGTATAGGTTTGTCGGCCGGGCCAGTCGGTTGCGCAGCAATAGAATCTATCACAGACATCCCTTCTACCACCTGACCAAAAACCGTATACGTATCGTCCAAGTGAGGCACCCCTCCCAGGGTGGTATACGTTTGTAGTCTTTCTTCAGGATACTTTTTGTCTACTTCTATGTTCAGCGCATCTTCTACAATGGGTTTCAGCTCAAGAATCCGCTGGTTATAGGCTTCAAAATCGCCCTGGTTGTATAAGTTCATCAGTTCCTGTTCCAGGTTAGCATACCGATTATCATTCTGGATGAGGGTTTGTATCCCTTTGCCCAACTGATCCATATCGGTAGTCAGTTGTTCTCTAGAAAAAGTAGTGCCTTGCACAATATAAAATTGAGAGCCGCTGGAAGCCTTTTCAGGGTTGATCTGATCACCCTGGCGCGCAGCCGCTAAGGCACCTTTCTGATGAAACAGTGAGTCCACAAATTCTGCGGGTATGGTATAGTCTACTATATCTTCTTCCCTCACAGAAGGTTTCGTACTTATGTCTCCCCCCTGAATCATAAAATCCCGAATGATACGGTGAAACAGGGTACTGTCGTACAGCCCTTCTTCTGCCAGCCTGATAAAATTATCCTTGTGTTTGGGCGTCGCATCATATAAGATAGCCTGCATGTCTCCAAAACGGGTATGAATGGTTACCAGGTAGTCTTTTTCTGTAGAACAAGCGCCTATCATACAGCTCACTGATAAAAACAGAGGAAAAAGAATACGTTTCAGCATAAATGAAAAAATACCGTTTATTATGAATATTTCGTTGTTTTCTTTATTTCTTCCAGGATTATCCTGCCCCCTTTTTCTAAGATGCGCTGCGCTAATTTTTCTCCTAAGTTAACGGCATCCTGTAGATTTCCACTTACAAAATCCTGCACTATATTACATCCATCTAAGCTAATGACCCCGCCCCTTATAGTCAGCTTGTCGTGCTCCCTCTGTGCTAAAGCAAAAACAGGGATACTGCAGCCACCTCGCAGGGTTCTTAAAAAAGCACGCTCGGCCAGCAGGCGCGCTTCGGTATCCGGATGATTAACCAGCTGATAAATTTTCTCCCTTTTTTCCTCTGGCAGGCTCCTCAATGCCTCCACTGCGATACTACCCTGCCCAACGGCAGGAATAAACTGCCGGGTAGAAAACTCTTTTACAATCTTATTGGTATAATGCATCCGGTGAACGCCTGCATACGCCAGGAGCATGGCATCGCAAGCGCCAGCTTCCATTTTGGCCATACGTGTTTGCAGGTTGCCACGCATTTCCACTACTTTTACCTGAGGGTAATAATGTTTTAACAGCGCCTTACGACGGGCAGAAGAGGTGCCTATGACCCACGTTTGTTCTTTATCCTCCAGGTCAATATCAGTTCGTAAACTCACCATTACATCGTGCTCTTTTTCCCTTTCGGTAAAAGCGATCAGCGCAAACGCAGCTGGCAATTCCGATTGCATATCCTTGGCACTGTGGACAGCAATATCAATAGTTCCCAACTTTAACTGATGCTCTATTTCTTCCGTAAATACGCCCCGTGTCCCTATCTCAGCGATGGTAACATCCTGTTTTTTGTCGCCTCTGGTGTCAATCTTGATAATTTCTGTTTCAAAACCACCTTGTTCTAACAAATGAGCGACGTAATGGGTTTGCCAGAGCGCCAGTTGGCTACCCCGGGTTCCTATTTTTATCTTTGTCATCTTCCCTCTTTTCTGACCATATGTGCTATTTTCAGAGAAATATCCAAGAACAGTATTTTCGGATTAGCATTTCTCTCCAAATGATAATAACCTTCATTGAGCAGTTGACTCATCTTTTCTATTTTTTCAAAATTTACGACTTTACTGAAATTAGCCACAAAAGACAGCTCGTCTCCCTGCAGCCGAATGAGCGCCTTTTCCACAGGAATGATATCTTCCACATGGGTTTCCTGTAGTGCATTCACTGTTTGCATTACCAATGTTTCCCGGAGCATGCTGAGGCCATAGTGCAACAGGCTTTTCTGAGCTTCCTTGCCTATCTTTTGAAAGTCTTCTGTGAGGTTGACCAACTTTGTGTAATCTCTTACATAACAAAGACGCATCCATTGCCTGAATAGTTGGTGGCTATCTTCTTCTACTTCTCCCAGTAAGCGTAGTGCCTGATTCAGATTTCCATCGGCCAGGGTCGCTACCTGCCTGAATTGTACATATTGTTCCTCCGTAACCCTCCCCCTCCCTTCCCGATCAGTCAGTATCTGTACGATCTCTGCATCGCTGAAAGCCCGTACGTCTACGATCTGTGTACGAGAGACAATGGTAGGCAGTAGCTTTTCTATATCATGCGCTACCAGCAAAAAGATGGTCTTTGCAGGGGGTTCTTCCAGTATTTTCAGGATGCCATTGGCCGCCGCCGGGTGTAGATACTCAGGCATCCAGAGCAGGACGATTTTGTAGGAGCCTTCAAAAGCTTTCAGACTCAGCTTTCTGATGATATTGCGGCTTTCTTCCTTGGAAATATTCAATTGTTTGTTTTCTCCTCCGAAACAGGCGCTCCAATCGGCTACGCTGCCATAAGGGTTTTCAGTGATAAACGTCCGCCATTCTTTGATATAGCTGTCGCTTACCACCTCTTTACCACTGATATTTTTGGTGGCACTAACGGGAAAAACGAAATGCAGGTCCGGGTGGATATACTTCCGCATCTTTTCGGTAGCGGGATCTGTGCCGCAGGAACCATCAGACTTCCGGCTCTCACTATTCAGATAGGTAGCAAAAGCCAGGGCCATTGCCAGGTTAGCACTTCCTTCAGGACCCACAAACAACTGGGCATGCGCTACATGATCAGCATTGGCTGCCTGGATCAGACTTTTCTTTATTTCCTCAAGGCCGTGGATATCAGTAAACTGCATAAAAAACTTTTCTCTTGCTAAAATTAAAGTATTTTGTACAATTTCTTATGCATGCGGATAACAAACAAAAAAGTCTTCAGCATAACCCGAAGACTTTACAGAGAACATACTGTCTTGCTGTATTATTTTTTATCCGACTGCTTATATCTTCTGTTGAACTTCTCAACGCGGCCAGCAGTGTCCACATACAATTTTTTACCCGTGTAGAAAGGATGAGAAGCAGAGCTCACCTCTATTTTAATCAGCGGGTAGGTGTTACCGTCTTCCCACTCAATCGTTTCGGAAGAACCCATGGTAGAAGAAGTCAGAAACTTAAAGTCGCTGGAGGTATCGTAGAAAACTACTTTTTTATACTTCGGATGAATATCTTTTTTCATAACCTATGCTTTTTATTTCTCAATCAAAAAACGGATTGTAAGACCCGTTAAGTTCATTTTCAGAAAAGAGTGGCAAATATAAGAGATTTGTTTTAAAAACCCGAACAATATTTCTTGTTTTATAAATTGTTTTGCGCTTACCACAAACAGGTTAGGGAATCTGCATAAATTTGTGTACCTGCAGCGAAATCTGCCATTGTGGATTGGCTTTCACATAGTCAATGATCTGTGGCAGCATTTTAGGAGAAACACTCCATTCCGGCTGTAGAAACAGCTTGCAGGCCGGGCGCACTTTATCCGCGAACTGCTCAGCCCAACGGAAATCACTTTTGTTGTAGACTACTATTTTGAGCTCATCAGCCCGGCTATAAATTTCCGGCAAAGGGGCTTTGAATTTTTTCGGGGAAAAAGTAATCCAATCCAAATCGCCGCTCAGAGGGTGCGCCCCAGACGTTTCAATATGTACTTTAAAACCAGATTGATGCAGTGCTTCACACAAATCCGTAAGATCGTGCATAAGTGGTTCGCCACCGGTGATGACAGCCAGGCGGCCCGGAAACTGCGCTGCCTCCTTGGCTATTGCCTTGACAGACAGCCGGGGATGCTGATCCATCTCCCAGGATTCTTTCACATCACACCAGTGGCAACCTACATCGCAGCCACCTAAACGGATAAAATAGGCAGCTTTTCCCTGATGCGCCCCTTCCCCCTGAATAGTATAGAAGGCTTCCATGACAGGTAATGATAATGCCGTTCTAAGTTCTGAGTTCACAATTCTTTGTTTTGAATTTTTTGTTTAAAGCCCTTCTTACTGGATTTACTTAAATATGCAATAAGCCCTTGGATCAATTTGGAGACTTCTTCAGCTAAGGTATAAATTTCATCAAAACCAGATTTATCGATATGTCCTCTATCCATAGCTCTGTAAATTTGAGACTTCACTTCAGCACATGAAGCTTTGGAAATAAACAGGAATTGAATAAACTCTCTATTGCCTCCTCTTTCAAAACCCTCTGCTATATTGTCCATGACCGAACCACTTGCTCTTATAATCTGATCCTTCAAAGAAAAATCTTTGGCAAAAGAGCCTGAATCAGTGGTTTTGTATATCAGCTGACATAAAATCCTCGCCATTTTCCAACACTCCAATTCTTCAAATTTACTGATTACAGCCATTAATGAAGATTAAATCTAAAAACACAAAACCCAGAACTGTGAACTTAGAACTCAGAACCTAAAACTCATAAATCTTCTTCTTCGCTGCCAGCATGGTGTTATACAAGAGTCCGGCACGCGTCATAGGACCTACGCCTCCGGGAACGGGCGTAATAAAACTGCACTTCTCAGCCACTTCTTCAAAGTTCACATCGCCCACCAACGCATAGCCTGATTTACGGGAAGCATCATCTACCCGGTTGATTCCCACATCAATGACGACTGCTCCTTCTTTGACCATATCGGCTGTGACAAAACCCGCTTGTCCGATCGCAGCAATCAGAATATCAGCCTGCCTGGTCATGTCAGGCATATTTTTCGTCCGGCTATGGCAGATGGTCACTGTACAGTTACCCGGATACGCTTTCCGCGACATCAGAATACTCATGGGCGTACCTACTATATCGCTTCTGCCAATTACTACGCAGTGTTTTCCCGCCGTCTCTATCTTATAACGCTCGAGCAACTGTAAAATACCAAAAGGAGTAGCCGCAATGTAGGCCGGCAACCCTTTGGCCATACGCCCTACATTGGTGGGATGGAAGCCATCTACATCTTTTTCCGGACGAATGGTAAATGTCACTTTTTCCGGTGCAATATGATCCGGTAGTGGCAACTGTACAATCAATCCGTCAATATCATCGTTCTGGTTAATCTCTTCTACTTTAGCCAATAATTCTTCTTCTGTTACGTCTGTATCGAAGCGTACCAAGGTAGAGCCATATCCGATTTTCTCACAATCTTTCACCTTATTGCGTACATAGGCTTCGCTGGCCGGATTGTTTCCTACCAGAATTGCTGCTAAATGAGGGATTTTCCCTCCTTTTTCTTTAATGGTCGCTACCTGTTCGGTCAGCTCTTCACGAATTTGTTGCGCAATGTGGTTTCCATCAATAAGAGTCATGGGCAATACATTAGGTTTATGGTTGTGCAATTTATTGTATCATGAAGGGACTCAGCGTCAGGAAACGACTCAATACCTGAATGGGCAAAGATTATGAAACTGTAAAAATGCCATCGAAAGCTTCAAACTCAGCATGATAAACTCAGAACCCAAAACTATGAGCACAAAACGCTAAACCCTAATCTAATTTCAATACAGCCATAAAGGCTTCCTGCGGAATTTCTACATTACCCACCTGACGCATCCGCTTCTTTCCTTTTTTCTGCTTTTCCAACAGCTTTCTCTTTCGGGTGATATCACCCCCATAGCATTTGGCCAATACGTTTTTCCGCATGGCTTTCACCGTTTCCCGGGCAATTACTTTGGCACCAATAGCAGCCTGAACCGCAATTTCAAACATCTGCCGGGGTATGAGTTCTTTCAGCTTTTCACACAAGCGTTTACCCCATTCATAGGCTTTATCGCGGTGTACAATAGCAGAAAGCGCATCTACCTTCTCACCGTTCAGCATAATATCGAGTTTCACCATATTAGACTGACGATAACCGATAGGATGATAGTCAAGAGAGGCATATCCGCGGGAGATCGTTTTGAGTTTATCAAAAAAGTCGAAGACAATTTCTGCCAGCGGCAGCTCGAACGTTAACTCTACCCGGTCGTGTGTTAAAAATACCTGGTTTTTGATCATCCCCCGCTTATCCATACAAAGTTCTATGATACCGCCGATGTAATCGGATTTGGTGATGATCTGCGCCAAGATATAAGGCTCTTCCACATGGGAAAGATAGGTGGGTTCGGGCATATCCGAAGGCGCACTCACCTGCTTTACTTCTCCATTCGTTAAGATCGCATGAAATCGTACGGAAGGAACCGTCGTGATCACGGTCATATCAAATTCCCGCTCCAGTCGCTCCTGCACGATTTCCATATGCAGCATCCCTAAAAACCCACAGCGAAAGCCGAAACCCAAAGCAGCAGAGGTCTCCGGCTCCCATACCAGTGAGGCATCGTTCAGCTGCAGCTTCTCCATAGAGTTGCGCAATTCTTCAAATTCCGTTGTATCCACCGGATAGATACCGGCAAATACCATGGGTTTTACGTTTTCAAAACCGCTGATAGCTTTTCCCGGACGGTCTACTTTGGTGATGGTGTCCCCCACTTTTACTTCCCTGGCGACTTTAATACCAGAAATCAGATAGCCTACATTGCCAGCACCAATAGCACCCCTGGGGTCCTGTTTTAACTTCAGCACCCCAATCTCATCGGCTTCATAGGTTTTTCCGGTGTTGACAAATTTTACCTTATCTCCTTTGTTAATTTTTCCGTTGAAAACCCTGAAATAGACTTCCACACCCCGAAAGGAATTATAAACAGAATCAAAGATCATGGCTTGCAGGGGTGCTTCCGGATCTCCTTCCGGCGCAGAAATTCGGTCTACAATCGCTTTCAGAATTTCGGCAATCCCTATGCCTTCTTTGGCACTGGCCAGAATGATATCCTCCCTTTTACAGCCGATCAGGTCGATGATCTGATCGCTTACTTCTTCCACCATCGCCCCGGGCAGGTCTATTTTATTGAGCACGGGAATAATTTCCAGTTCGTGTTCCAGCGCCAGATAAAGATTGGAAATGGTTTGGGCTTCTACCCCCTGGGCCGCATCGACCACCAGCAGCGCTCCTTCACAGGCAGCAATGGCCCGGGAAACTTCATAGGAAAAATCCACATGGCCCGGTGTATCAATAAGATTGAGAATATACTCCTCATCGGGCTTTCCTTCTACCTGATGGGTATAGTTCATCTGAATAGCATGGCTTTTGATGGTAATCCCGCGTTCCCGCTCCAGATCCATATTATCTAGCAACTGATCTTGCATTTCACGCTCATCAATAGTATGCGTAAATTCCAAAAGCCTGTCTGCCAACGTACTTTTACCGTGGTCAATGTGAGCAATAATGCAAAAATTCCTGATTTGATTCATGTACACTTCCGATATAGCTTAAGATATGCTGCAAAAATAGCAATTATTTGTTGCTCTAATAACATGCTAGAAGTCTGATTTAGTTTTATAGCAGGTAAAATATTGCATTTATTCTTTCCTAAAGGGCAAGTCGTTTATTTTTTAAATTTTTTATTAACTAAACCGGGCTTACTTACGTATGATAAAGTAAGAATCGAAACCCAAAAACAGCTCTATTAGCAGCAGTATTTATTTCGATACGATAAAGCATGTTGGAGTAAGTTAGGTTTAGTTGTTTAGTAGTTTTTAAGCACGCCTTCGGGCGTGCTTTTATTTGATAGGCACTCAGCTGTCGGTGCCAGAAGACAACATTCTTCACACTGCGAAATACGGGGTATACCAACCAAATGCTGATCATCACAGCAGCTAAAAGCTTTTTTCTTTTGCTGAAAACACCTGACAAGGAATCTGCTGCTGAAAAAACGCCCAACATACCGACAGGGTAGATCACGGCGGTAAATCTTTCTGCATCTTCTACTGAAATCTCCCACCACATGCCTGACAGGAAAACGACATAACCTGCCAGAACAAATGCTACCCCATACAGCAATAATCTTTTCTCTGAAGCTATATACCGGTGAGCATAGTAACCAAGGAGAAGCCATGAAATAAAAGCGACCGGAATGATGAGTGCAGGATCAAAAGGAGGCAAAAACCATAAACTCAATGCTTCCAGATGATGATAAAAGTTAGTAGCAAAATGCTGAGCGAAAGGTTGCAAGGCTACATTATGTGACGTATCAGAAACCATGTAAGCCCGCAGCTGCCAATAAATAAACCCAGTCCCTCCTATACACAAATAAGCAACTGCCTTGAAAAATTTCTCCTGATGGTACACCACAAGCCAAAAGAAAGTAAAAATGAGAAAATAAACTCCTGCGTTTCTTTGTAAACACAACAGACAGGCAGTAAGACAGGCCAGGATAAAACTGATATTATTGCCGCCCTTGAGATACCTCAGCCACAACCAGAACTGAAGCGTCAATAAGAGTAGAAAGAAAGGTTCTGTCCATACAAAACTCCCTATTAATAACAAAGGCGTACTAAAAACAAGAGAACAGCCATACAACCACCAAAGATAGGGGTGTATGATATACTTTCTGGCCAGCACCAGCATGATCAGGATACTCATCATGACACTCAACCTGTTGAGCCAGGTTGCCCAGAGCAGCATTTTTTCTTTGGCGAGCGATAGCATAAGCGGATAAAGTGGCGCATATTCATAATAAGCATCCCCTTCGGAGCCTGCCAGTGTGCCGGTACTGGCAAAATGCCGGGCAGCCGCCAGGTAGTGGCGGGAATCGAAAGTAATGCCCGGATTATGAGCAGTAGCATACAGGTGGAGCATTCCGTAGAGCAAAGGAAGCATCCATAAGCCAACAGTAGCAGGTTTGAAAATTATTTTTTGCCAATAATGCAGTGTCATAAATTTTAAACTATCCTATTTTATTTTAAGTTATGTAATGTGATCCCTCCAATTTTTGAACATACAGACTGATAAAAGAAAAAATCCTTGAATCCGGATAAGCCAAAGCATATAGAAGAATCTCAACTGATCTATTTATTAATCCAAAAAGATCATAATGCTTTGGCATATCTCTATGATCACTATGCTCCCGCCTTATATGGTGTGATCAAAAGGATCGTTAAAACGGATAGTATAGCAGAAGAAGTACTGCAGGATGCTTTTGTGAAGATATGGGATAAAATCCACTATTATGACGCAAAAAAAGGCAAATTTTTTACCTGGATGCTTAATATTTCCCGAAATTTGGCCATTGATAAATCCAGGTCTAAAGAATTTACCCGAAAGAGTAAAACCGACTCAATAGAGAATAACGTATCTTTGATAACCCCTGAAACTTATGTGGAGCAAAAAATTAAAGACACTGGTCTGAGAGATTTGTTGCATCATTTAAGCCCCGAACAACAGATGATCATCAACCTGATTTACTTTGAAGGCTATACCCATACGGAAGTTTCGGATGAGTATGATATACCCTTAGGTACGGTAAAGACCCGATTGAGATCGGCATTAATAAAATTGAGAAAACTATTGAATATACCTTGAACATAGAAGAATACATAGCGTCAGGCAAACTGGAACTATATGTGCTAGGTGAGTTATCTCCTGAGGAAGCAGCCGAGGTGGAAGACATGGCAGGCCGTTATCCTGAGGTAGAGGAGGAACTGTTGAGTATTCAGGAGACATTACAAGGGTTAGCGCAAAACACTGCTATTCAACCCAGGGCGGCGTTGAAAGATACGATTCTCAATAGTATTGGAAAGAAGTCGGAGACACCACAGGAAAAAACGGAAAGTATGGCTCAGGAAACCCTGCCCAGACGCAAAGAAAGAGTGGTTTCCTGGCTGCAGTACGGTATAGCGGCTTCCGTTACAGTAGCCATGCTTGCCATCGTAGCTGCTTTGTATTTCCGGAGCCAATGGAAAGAAGCGGAGGAAAGGATCAGTACCCTGCTGACACAAAATCAGCAAATAGCCCAGCAGTATGAAACAGCCAACCAACGCCTGCAGCAACTGGATGAAGCTCTGGCTATTATGAGCAGTCGTGACTTTCAGGCGGTGGAAATGCCGGGAGTAGAGTCTTCTCCTAACAGTTTGGCCTATGTTTACTGGAATCAGAATTCAGATCAGGTATATCTCAAAGTAAATGTACTCCCTCCTAACCCTTCCGACAAACAATACCAACTGTGGGCTATTGTAGAAGGACAACCGGTAGATGCCGGAGTTTTTGATGTGACTGATGCAGGTATTCAAAGACTTATCGCCATGAAAAATGTAGAAAATGCATCAGCTTTTGCGGTTACCCTGGAACCCAGAGGAGGAAGCGAATCTCCTACTCTGGAAGCGATGTATGTGATGGGCGAAGTAGGAAATACCTGAAGATCCTTTCAATGATGGATGTTTCTCGTTATGTAGTTTTCATGGGTTGCTACAGAAAAAAGCTACCTTAACAAGCGCGTTTATTCAGCACGCCCTATTCATCACTTCTCATCGCTACCGGTTTTCTGGCACAGTAATGCCTCTTCATGGCTATAGTGTTTGCCATAGCATAGAAAACTTAACACTACATTTACAGCTGATTGCACCTGGCTTCTTGCACAATCAAATCGCTGAGCAACAGTCATTTACCCTTTCGCCTGGCTTGATATAAGATATGCTTCTTACCCGGCTATCATAAAAAAGATCAACGCTGCCAAATCCAATCAGCACCCCTACTTCGTAAGTCTGACAAGAACCTCAAGCAAGCAGAACGCTGATTTTTTTCACTTGAGCCTATTCTTATTTAGAGAGTAGCCTTCGTATGTCAATCCAATTTTTTCAATTAATAAATAACCTTATGTCAAAAATCATTAAAAATCTTCATGAAATTCCTCAATCGGGTAAGCCTATCAACAACTCAAGAAGGAAGTTTTTAGCGTATAGTGGTGTCACCTTAACCGCTTCAGGCCTTTTGTTATTTGGCTGTAAAGATGATGAGGACCCCATGCCTACCATGATCAACGCTCCTTCTAATCTGATGGCTGATAATGCAACAGAAGGACAAATCTCGCTAAGCTGGACAGACAATGCAAACGACGAGGATAGTTTCAAGATTGAGAGGTCTATGAGTATGAATAGCGGTTTTGCGGAAGTTGGTTCAGTAAATGCCAATACAACTACCTATGTGGATGAGGACGTAGATGCTGCTACGGAATACTTTTATCGGGTAAGAGCTTCCAGAGGTACTGAGTATTCTACCTACTCCAATGTAGTAAGCACCATGACGGGTAGTATGACGGTCAGTCTCGGGTCCGGAGATGTAGGAATCCTCAATTATGCCTATGCTTTAGAACAGCTGGAAGCTGCCTTTTATACACAGGTGATGGATGGTGGTTATTTCGCAGGGGCTCCCGATAATGAAAAGCAAATACTGAGTGATATACAAAAACATGAAGTGGCGCACAGAGAGTTTTTTAAAGCCGCCATTACCGCAGCTGCGCCCGACGATGTGATCCCTGCCCTCAGTGTAAACTTTGCTGATATTGATTTTGACAGTCGCGATAGTGTATTGGGTACCGCAAAAGTATTTGAAGACCTGGGTGTCTCTGCTTATAATGGAGCCGGCCAGTTTATACAAAATGGTGATTACCTGCTCATTGCTGGTAAAATTGTGTCGGTGGAGGCAAGACATGCCGCTGCTATTCGAGATTTGCTCAATCCTAAGTCAGCAGATTTCGCCGGCGACGACATTATCAACGCCAATGGACTGGAAATCACACGTTCCTTCTCCGATGTGCTCACAGCAGCCTCCAACTTCATTGCCACTCCTATAGATGCCAGTGGCTTACCCTCTGGCAGTGGTTTTCAGGTCGCTGTATAATTCCATTCAATCATAACCTTCATTTTTTAAGCATAAAAGAAATTTATTATGAGCATTATAAAATTATTAGATCTGTTTAACATTGGTGAAATGTCAAAGGAGGAATCGGATGTATTCAGCTCCAGAAGAGAGGCTTTCAGAAAAATGGGCGATTTCAGCAAGAAATTATCCTTAGCAGCCCTCCCTGCGGTAGTATTGAATTCACTGCCCAAAGTCGCATTTGCCCAGGAGGCCGATGTCTTGGGTGTGCTGAACTATGCACTCACACTGGAGTATCTGGAGGCCAGTTACTACAAGATGGGCGTAGAGGCAAGTGGGTTGATACCAGCCGAGGATTTGCCTGTTTTTCAACAGATCAGCAAGCACGAAACTGCCCACGTAGCCTTTCTACAGGAAACTATCTCGGCGTTGGGCGGTACCCCGGTGGCTGAACCCACCTTTGATTTTACGGCGGGTGGTGCCTTCCCTGATCCTCATGATCCTGCTAATTATGCTACTTTTATGGCCTTGGCACAGGCTTTTGAAGATACAGGCGTGCGGGCTTACAAGGGGCAGGCCGGTGCTTTAATGGCTGCCGCTGAAAACGAAATGATGAACACGGCACTTACCGCTGCCTTGAGTATTCATGGCGTGGAAGCCCGACATGCGTCTCAGGTAAGGCGTATGCGGGGAGAGAAAGGATGGATAGTGAATGCGCAGGCCATTGAAGGGGTAGAAGCTACCCAGTCTATCTACGCAGGGGAAGATAACGTAACGCAGGGAGGCGTAGACGTCACTACCCTTACCGACGTGGGAATGGAAGCAGTTACAGAAGCTTATGACGAACCATTGACCATGGAGCAGGTAGCCGGTGAAAATGGTATTGCCACCCTTTTTATTGTGTCGTAACTGTATCAACACTGGCAGTTGTGTCGACATTCAAAACCGGCACAACTGTCAATATCATTGGTTTAAAACAACATATATATTGACTTTCTACGTGTAATTGTTACATTGCTACATAGACACCCACAAGGGGTTTCGACCAGGCATTGATGATAATGAAGTAATAAAATATTGTATTAATAAAATAAATAAGCAAAAATATGAGCACATTACTATTTGTCGGAGGACTAGGCGGTTGGGAAATAGCCCTCATCATCGCTATCATACTTATATTCTTTGGTGCTAAAAAAATACCTGAACTTGCCAGAGGATTAGGCAGTGGTATTCGTGAGTTTAAAAGTGCTACCCGCGAACAGGTAAAAGAAAAACCAGCCGATAAGGAAACGAAAGCTGAAGAGACCCAAGCAAAACAGGAGGAAAAACCAATAAACTCAGTAAATCATCAAGAGCAGCCGGCCAATAAGGATACCCCGGCCCATCATGCATAGTATTTTTTCCACCACCATTGGAAAACGACCAGGGCCCAGACTGTAGCATGTACATCCTCCGGATTGCTTGAAAAAAGTTTAGCTTTCAGTTGGCGGATACCCTCCGGATCAAAGATGTTCTGTTCCTCAATAAAAGGATCAGCCAGTAAATCCTCTGTGATTTTGCTCTTGAGTTCAGCGCGAAACCATCCGAGCAAAGGTACCTCAAAGCCGTGCTTTGGACGACGGTACAGCTTTTCAGGTAGAATATGCCGGAAGGTATCCTGAACGATCCGTTTTTTCATACGCCGGTTGATCTTTGATTCCGCTGGCAGCTGAAAAGCAAAAGCGACCACTTCATGATCCAGAAAAGGTACACGAACCTCCAACCCGTTAGCCATCGACATCAGATCCACTTTCGTCAGCATATCATTAGGCAACACCAGGTGCGCGTCCGTATAAAGCCATTGGTTGATGGTCTCTTTCTCGTTGGAAATATAACGGGCTATATGGTTTAGTCTGGTTTCCTGATTTTCAAAATCAACCTTTTCCAGGGCTTCATTGCTTAACAAACGCGCTGCGGCATCAGGTGCCAGAAAAGTAGCCCATTGTATATATCTTTCCTTGGGTGTGAGTTGTACGCCTTTGCTAAACCGCTGCAACTGACGTACTTTATTAGATAAGAAACTACCCCTTGATTTCGGCAACGATTGCCAGAGCGGATGCAGGGCACCGACCATTCGTTCGGCCGAGCCGGGATACATACTCCGCCAGGCTGCCATGTGCTTATTGTAACCGGAAAATATTTCATCAGCCCCATCGCCGGAAAGCGCCACCGTCGCTTTCTTTTTGGTTTCTTTGCTCAATATGTACACCGGAATGGCAGAAGAATCTGCAAACGGTTCGTCCAGGTAATCCAGGATATTGAATAAGTGCTGATAAAGATCCTGGTTCGTCAAAGAGAAAACAGTATGCTCTGTCTTGAATTTTTCAGCCACCAGCCGGGCATAAGCAGTCTCATCATAAAAAGGTTCGTCCCGGTAGCCAATGGAGAAAGTATTGAGCTTCTCTACATGGCGACTCGCCAGGGCTGTGATCACGGAAGAATCAATGCCTCCACTTAGAAAAGCGCCCAGCGGCACATCAGCCACCAGCCTTCGTTGTACCGAACGCTCCAGCAAAGCCTCCAGTTTTTGCTGTTGCTGTGCATAGCTCAACTGCTCCGGATTCAGGTGGTCTTCCTCAAAAGGAATCTGGTAATACTGTGAAATCTGAAGCCTGGGGTCATGGGCTTTGGAAACCTCCAGGTAATGACCGGGCAACAGTTTTTTTACGTGTTTTAAAATAGTATGCGGAGCCGGAATATAATTGAATTGCAGATATTGATACAGCGAATTGTAGTCCAACTCTTTGGTAAGCCCATAGGCCAGAATCGATTTCATCTCAGAAGCGAAAATCACCTTGTCTTCATCCTGGTAATACAGCAAAGGCTTGATCCCCAAACGGTCGCGGGCTACAAACAGATGATCCTGCGCTTCGTCATAAACGGCAAAAGCAAAAAAGCCGTTTAATTTTTGCAGACAGGCCGCCCCTTCGTGTATATATAAATAAAGCAGAACCTCTGTATCCGTTGCTGAATGAAAACTAACCCCCTTTACCTCCAGTTCTTTTCGAAGTTCCCGGTAATTATATATCTCGCCATTAAATACGATAGTATATCGCTTGCTGGCATCCTGCATCGGCTGGTTTCCATCAGCACTGGTGTCGATAATAGACAAGCGCCGATGCCCTAAGCCTACCCTGGAAAATATTTCTGTTTGTCCAGCATTGGGACCGCGTTGACGAAGCGTATCAGTGGCTGAAGCCAGATTGATCATATGAAATTTGCCTACTTCATTGTAGGCATATATTCCGGTGATGCCGCACATAGTTTGTCTGTATATGGGTACAATATAGTTTAATCTAAAATCTCTCCGGCTTACCCTGTACCTTTTCTCTTATAAATGCATAAAAACAGATGAAAATCAAAATATTCTTCGGAAGAATGCATAGAGCATCCCCTGCATAAAAGGAGAAACGGGTACGGAATGAGCGACCTTAACTTCTTCCCAAAAACTGGTGGCTTCATCTAAAAAACGGAGCACCCGCTCCTCCGGATTATTTTTGAACAGATGCGTAAACACACCTTCCGGGGAATACAAACGACGCCCCATTACCTGTAACAGCGTACTGTCATAAATATCAAAACGCTTGTGCCATTTTTGCTGGGATCGTACGGGTTTTCCTTGGGAAACCATGGCCTGTACCAATGCCTGTGTGTCTTTTTGAATTCTCAGGAAAGTGTAACCGGTAGAAGGCTTGGTCAATCCGCCTGCCGTACCGATGTTGATAATATGAGGGCTCTGTTGGGCAGCAAAAGGCCTATCGGTCATGGGAATCACGCCAAACTCTTTGTGCACGACATGGTAGTTCCGCAACGAGAGAAAATGTTCCAGATAGTTTGTCAGCGCAACATCATAAGCATCAGTAGATAGCAATTCTTCCGAAAATATGGTGTATTCTACCAAAGCCGTATGCGCATCGGTAGGTAAGACATAGACAAACCGGCAGTCATGATGCTGCTCTACACGGAAATCCATTAACACCGCTTCTTCCGGATTAAAAAATGGCTGCTCTGTCTTTACCACCCACCCTTTGAAGTGCTGAAGCAGATGCTGATCCGCTTTGGAGGGTTTTTCATCCCCGGCAAAACGAATACTGTTGAACACCCAATCCCCCTGATAGGTTTGTCCGCCGGCCTTCACAAGGGCCCCATCAGGCATTGTCCGGATGTGCTCTACGGATGCCTGGAGGTGCGTGATATTTTTATGAGCAGCCAGCTGCTGGTTGATATGCTGATAAAAATCTATACCCCGAATCATCTTATAGGTAAAAGGAGACAGGTTCAATTTTTTAGCAAAATCATGGCTGTAGAAATACATTTGCTGCCACCGATGATAGACCAGCGATTCGAATGGATTCTTCTCCTGCTCCCAGAAGCACCAGGTACGATCATTGTGCCGCTTAACATCCTTTTCGATAAGGAGTATTTTTTTATTTTTCAGAGGAGTTTGCATCAGATGGTAAACCAAGCTGAGCCCTGCACAACCACCTCCTGTGATGATGTAATCGAAATGTTTTTCAGTAACCAAAATCAATCAATTAAAAAGGTAATAAAGGTTTCGGATGATCTGAAGAACAACAGTATCAGACCATATACTCCTTCTAACAAAAAGACCTTCACCGCAGTTTTCAACCAACCCTGACCACATTAACCCATAAGTATCCAGTTGAGCCAGCTTTCTACCCTTTTGGAAATATTAAAAGTCAAATAACACAAGAGCTATAGACTCAATAAAACAAAAGCAAAGGACTGCAAATGCTCTATAGTATTTTAATGCCCGGACGTTTCAGTATGATTAAGCAGAGGAAAAACTATCAGAAAAAGATCATTTGTTAAAGAAGAAATGAAAATTTTTATGGATACTTCTAACATACGACCCGTTAATCCGTTTTTTAGTATAGCAAAGTTATTTTTTTCTTTTCACCATTTTTTAAGCATCATACTATGAAAAAGTTTCTATTTTTTTTAGCATTCATACTGGTAACGAGCGTTACTTATGCCCAAACAATCATTAATCCAAAAGTAGGCGTCAATGCATCGCGCCTAAGTACTGACCCGAAAGTGGGTGAGGTATCTGGCAGAATAGGTTATCAAATTGGCCTTGACGCCCGTATTGGTGACCGTGTATTCTTCCAGCCCGGCTTGTTCTGGTTCAGACAGAGCACTCAACTGAGGACGGCGTCACAGATAGATGATACACCGACCGAAGAACTTGAAGACAATCTCAACCGGCAGGGACTTCAACTGCTAACCCAAGTAGGTTTCAATATAGTTGATGGAGATGGCTTTAAATTAAGAGTAAATGCCGGACCTGCTTTCTCAGTCATTACGACCGTGGATGAGAATGATTTTGACCTCAATAAAAGTGATTTTAAAGGAGCTAACCTGACCGGAAATGCTGGTTTAGGACTGGATATTTTCTTCCTGACCCTCGACTATAATTATGAATTCGGCTTTTCGGACATATTTGACAACAATACATTCTCCGATACCAATTTTTCTGATAGTCCAAAATTATCCAGAAGTACTTTTAATGTAGGGGTCAAATTCGAGTTTTAAATGAAACAGCAGATTAGCTAAATGCAGTTCGTCTGACATTTAGCTAATCTTTATATTATTCATTGCAATATTTTTTGATAAAGAAGTCCGCTTTATCATCTCCCAAGGCTTTTGCTTGCTGCCAATCCTGGCAGGCATTGGCATCTCCCAACTGAAAGTAAGCAGTGGCCCTTCCTCTGTAATATTCTGCCTCCTGCTTGTTAAGCGCAATCGCTTTGTTAAAATCTTCCACAGCACTTTGAATATCTTCCATGATCATTTTCACATTGGCACGACTATAATAAGCACCAGCGTCCTGAGGATTGATGTCCAGTACTTTTGAGTAATCGGCTAGTGCCCCTTTATAGTCTTCCAGTTCCTCCTTCAGATATGCCCGGTTGTAATACACCTTGGTGTTTTCAGGCTGCATGCCCAGAGCCTTGTCCAGATCTTTGATAGCACTGCTGAAATCGCCCAGATAGGTAAAAGCCGTGGCTCTGTCTATAAATATCTGCACATCGCTATAAGCCAGATTGATAGCATTAGAAAAATCTCTGATCGCACTTTCATAACTTTCACGCATCATATAGGATTTTCCGCGCCGGTAGTAAACCTCTTTTTCCTGCACACCGTTTTCAATCACCTGATCATAGTAACCAATGGCTATAGGAAAATTATTTAAATAGAAATAACTATCGGCCAGCAAATAAAGTACCTTTTCGTTGGCTTCATTGGCGGTTTCAACCCTTCGTAAATCGTTTCTTGCCCCTTCATAATCTTCTAACTTAAAATAAGCAAACCCTCTGTTTTCGTAAGCTCTTGTATAGTTCTCATCCAAGGCAAGTGCCTGGTCATAATCAGCAATAGCAGCCACATATTGCTCCAGATTGTATTTGGATTTACCCCGATTGTTAAAAATTACCGGATCCTGTAATCCCAAAGTGATGGCCTGATCATAGTCCTGCAGAGCGGCTGTATAATCTTTCAGCTGAAAACGGGTATTGCCCCGCACAGCATAAGCTTCAGGATAATTTTTCTTTGCAAGAAGAGCCTGGTTCAAATCCTGTAGGGCTTCCTGATAATGGCGAGTTTCATATTGGGCTACTCCCCGATGGAAAAACAATTCAGCGTCTGTGGCACCCATAGCAATAGCCCGGCCTAAATCTGTAATGGCTTCTTCATACCGCTGCAAAAAATAGTTAGCATTACCCCGTGTCAGCAATGTTCTACGGTCTGTTCTTCCCATCGCCATTGCTTTATCCAGATCACTGATGACTGTCTCGTAATATTGCTTCTTTTCTTCTTCCGGCTTTTCTCTGGCAACATAATAGGTTGATACTCCTTTACTAAAATACACTCTTTCATCGGCCTGCTGGCTTTCCACTACCTGTGTCAGTTCTTCTACCGCCTTGGTATAGTTGCCTGTCTCGAAGTGAGCTATCCCTAATAAGCGTAAGGTTTTATCATCCGAGTTGCCCCACTGCAAAGCCTGCTCCATATCCTGAATAGTACCTACATAATCGCCTATGGTAAATCTGACTTCTCCCCGGTTGAAATAAGCCTTCACATAATCCGGTTTTTTACGAATGGCTTCATCATAATCATCCAAAGCACCAGTGTGATTTTGTAGCATAGCCTTCGCTTTTCCCCGGTTGTTATAAATCAGTGGAGCACGCTCTGCATCTTCATGACCTCCCACCACCAGCGCCCGGTCATAAGCCTGTACTGCCCCTGCGAAATCATCCGTCAGGAATTTAGCGTTACCCCAGTTATACAGCGTGATCAGATCCTGTGCGCCGAGTTCCACCGCCTTGTTTAAATCCTGTACGGCCTTCTGCGAATCTTTTAATGCATAATAGGCGCTTCCCCGATGCATAAACACGAGCTTATGGTTAGCACCTTTGTCAATCGCCTGGGTAAGATCCGTCACGGCCCGCTCATAATATTCCAAAGCTGTCTGAATATAACCGCTTACCTCGAAGGCCTGTCGGGTGTCTGCTCCCAACTGAAAAGCCTTGTTAATATCGCCCAGCGCTTCCCGATGCTTGCCATTGTTGTATAAAATTTCTGCCCGGTATACATACGCCTGGGCTTCATTTAAACCCATATTGATGGCTTCAGAAAGTTCTTTGAGGGCAGCAGTATGATCACCCAATGCAAAATGCGCATATCCCAGCAATTTATAAAGCATTTGCGTGCTGGCTCCCAGCGTACTGGCTTTGGAAAGGTCTGCTATGGCTTGCTCATATTGTTGAGCACGATAATAGGCCATCCCCCGATACAGATAACCTTCTGCCAACGAAGGATCAAGGGAAAGCACCTGATTAAAATCAGCCAAAGCGCCTTCTGTCTCTCCGCTAGATAATTTAGCTTTTCCTCGCATATGATAAAGGAGAGTCCCTTTGGCGCCCAGTTCCATCGCACGCCCCAGATCAGTAATGGCTGATGATACCTCTTCCTGAGACAAGCGGATAGAAGCACGGTTGATAAAAGCCAGGGTATCTTTCGTTCCCAGCTCAATGGCTTTGTTAAGATCGTCCAGGGCAGAAGGTTCTTTCAGTTGGTATTTGGCATTGCCTCGTAATAAATATACAGCTGCCGTTGTGGTTCCCAGGGTAACGGCCTGGTTGATAGCAGCTACTGTTGCCTGATAGTTTTTCAGTGCATACTCTGCCTTGCCTAAGTTTTCGTAGGTCATAGCCTCTGTCTCTCCTTGTTGAATCGCTGCCTTCAGATCGGGTATCGCCTTGCTATAGTGGCCCAGAAAGACATGGGCATTTCCCCTTTTGGCTAATACGGCTGGGGTCTTTACTCCTTTTTCTATCGCTTTATCCAGGTCATCTGCCGCCGAAGCATACTGTTGGAGATAAAATTTTGTGGCACCTAAAGCAGCATAAATTTCTCCTGTATTGAAACCCAGAGCCAGCGTTTTAGTAAAATCTTCCAGGGCTGGCTGATAGTTTTTCTGCTCATATCGGATCATGCCCCGGTAATAAAACAGCCGATCCTCTTCCTCACCCTGCAAAATCGCTTTATCCAGGTAAGGCAATGCCTTGAGGGGTTCTTTTTGCAGGTAGTAAGCTTTAGCCAGCAAGACAATGGCTTTCGGCTGGCCAGGAGCTTTCTGAAGAGCCTCTACTGCCTGCTGATAGTTTTCCTTTTCAAAATAAGCCTGTCCGAGCGCAAACCAGGTTTGAGGATCATCAGCTCCCAAAGCTGTGGCTCTTTCTAAAGCCTCCAAAGCAGCATCGTTATGTTTGAGCGCTGCCTGTGCTAACCCCATCGCTCTGTAGAGGTCTGCCGTACGCAAGGGTTCTTTGCCTGAGGCAATAACCTGCTGAAAATCCGACACAGCTTCTGCATACTGCTCCAGAGCAAATCTTGCCATACCCCTTTGTAAATACAAATCCGGATTTTTATAACCTTTCCGGGCCGCTTCATCGCATGCCTTCACTGCTTCAGCAGGTTGCTTCAATTGATGGTATGCCACGCCCATCCGAAAGGAAGCTTCCGCCTCCTGCTCTCCTAAAATGATAGCTTTCTTGTAATCGTGAATTACCTTTTCCCACTGCTGGGTATGGAAATGCGCTAACCCCCGGTTGCTCCAGGCTTTCTGATAACTTTCTTTTTGCTGAATAGACAGATCAAAATCGCTGATAGCCTCTTTATATTTTCCCAGCAGTAAACGAGCCTTACCCCGGTTGTTATAAATAATTTCATCGGTCCACCCTTTTTCTACCGCCTGGTCGTAATGCGTGATAGCCCCTGGGTAATCCTCCAGCAAGAAGCGTGCATTGCCACAAGTATAAAAAGCAAGTGGCTCTTGTATGCCTTGCTGAATAGATTTGACCAGATCATTCACAGTGGCTTTGTAATCTTTATTTTCGTATAGCAAAAGTCCCCGGTAAAAAAAGACTTCTGCATTGTAAGCCCTGAGTTCTACAGCTTTGTTCAGATCCTGCAATGCAGCCTCATACTTCTCCATCTTATAATTGGCGATGCCCCTTCCCTGGTAACCTTCTGCATCATTAGGCTTTTCTACAATATACTGGGTATAGGCTAACTTAGCACCTGCCCAGTCCTGGGCTTGCAGTTTGTCTTTACCTGCCTGCAGGTAATTGGCATTACCGGGTGTATTGACCGACTGCTGTGCCTGCCCATAGTGGATTGTCAAAAAAATAAAACACGCTGTAGCCCAAAAGATCTGCTTCATAATGAGGGTTCTTTATATACAAGAAAGAACAAATTTAACTTTTGGTATACCGGGGAGCTGTTGAAAAAGATTGTTTTCTACTCCTTGTAAGTTTAGACTATTCTTTTAGTTGCCTGACCCATTTGGGATGCCGCTAAGCATTGAGTGGAGGATAAAGACTGGTTATGAGGCCAAGCAGCTGGGCAATCAGCGTCTGGCACTATTCTTTTCTTTGAAAAGCAGGGGTATAAAATAAAAAAGCTGTCGCTTAGAGTACGACAGCTTATCAATAAGATTTTATCACGGAGTACTAAGCCTCTGCCGGTTCTATGTGAACGAAGGAACGGTTTTGTCTTCCTTTTTTAAAGATCACTTTACCATCCGTTAAGGCAAACAAGGTATGATCTTTCCCTATCCCTACATTTCTGCCAGGATGATGCCTGGTACCTCTTTGTCTGACGATGATATTACCCGCGATCACTTCCTGCCCGCCAAAAATTTTAACGCCTAAACGTTTACTTTCCGAATCTCTACCGTTTTTAGAACTACCGGCTCCTTTTTTGTGTGCCATCGTAAAATATTGTTAAAGTAAAACTTATTTTTCTTCTTTCATGAGTGCTTTAGCCTGACCTACCCAATCTTCTTCTTCAATCAGATGGCGGGTAACGCCTCCAATTTCTGATAAAGCTTCCATATCCTCTGGGGTCAGTTTGCTGACTTGCTTAAAGGTATAGATACCGTGATCGTTCAAGGCTTTTTCAAACACTTCTCCTATCCCTTTAATTTTCTTGAGATCGTCTTTATCTTTTGCCTGTGCGGTCCCTACACTTTTCAGTACTTCCTCCATAGAACGCACTGCTTTGGGTTCTTCCTGCTTTTCAGCTTTCTTTTCTTCTTTCTTAGCAGGCTCTTCTTTTTTAGCTGTGTCTGCTTTTTTGGCAGAAGCTTTTTTGCCTCCTGTCAGGATATCTTCAATCAAAACTTTGGTATAACCCTGACGATGCCCCTGGGTTTTCTTGTAACCTTTTCTTCTTTTCTTTTTGAAAATGATTACTTTATCACCCCGGCCATGCTCCAGAATTTTACCGGCAACGGTCACTCCTGATAACAGGGGAGTGCCTACTTCGATACCGTCATCGTTGCCAAACAGCAACACGCGGCCGAATTCTACGGAAGCGCCTTCTTCGCCCTCCAATGAAGGAGCATACACGAATTGGTCTTTAGTCACTTTGAACTGCTTTCCGGCTATGTCAACAATTGCGTACATTTTATAATAGATTACTTTCTAAATAATGCCCAACACAGAAAATAACGGATCTGTTCCTTTCAGAAGGTTATAAATAATGCAGATCCTGGTAAAAATTGAGGCGCAAATATACTATATTACATCACTTATCACAAACTATTACATACATTTATTCTTAAAATATAGGGTGCCCGGTAAGAAACTTTGCCCGGAGGTACCTGCCTCTGTTCCATTCCCTTATTTCTTAAATAAACAGACATTTTACGGCCAAACCTTGTTTTTTTACGTTATAATAGTAAAATCATATTATTTTCACCTGAAGGGTGAGTTATAACAACCTCATGAACCTGCCATTATCTTAACATGAAATTTTCTTAATACAGATATGTCTCTTCCACAATGGCTGTAACCACTTACATATCAATTTATTGTGTTGGAATACCTCAATGAATGGTTGACCATGAAACCAAAATCTTATTCCCGAAATGGGAAAAAAGCCTTTTTCTTTTTATCCTAAATCAACATATTTGTATAGGTCTCCGGACAGGTAAGCTTTGAGAAGTACTGCTATAGATCATCAATTAAATTTGACTTTTCGAAACAATTTCTGACGAGAATCACTTACTTTTTATAACGAAAGCAACATTCAAATACTGTAAATATGGATCAGAAAACATTGGAGGCGCAAGAGCCGATTTTACAACCGAATGAAAAACGTTTTGTATTATTTCCGATTGAACATCCCGATATATGGCAATGGTATAAGAAAGCGGAAGCCAGCTTCTGGACTGCTGAGGAAATTGACCTGAGCCAGGACCTGAAAGACTGGGAGAATCTGACGAAAGATGAACGCCATTTCATTTCGCATGTGCTGGCTTTCTTTGCCGCCAGCGACGGTATTGTTAATGAAAACCTGGCGGAAAACTTTGTCAGCGAAGTGCAGTATACAGAAGCCAAGTTTTTCTACGGTTTTCAGATAACCATGGAAAACATACACTCCGAGACCTATTCATTACTGATCGATACCTATATTAAAGACCCTAAAGAAAAAGATCATTTGTTCAATGCCATCGAGACGATGGATTGTGTCAAGAAAAAAGCACAGTGGGCATTACGCTGGATTGAAGAAGGTAGTTTTGCTGAAAGATTAATTGCTTTTGCCGCTGTAGAAGGTATCTTTTTCTCCGGAAGCTTCTGCTCTATTTTCTGGCTGAAGAAAAGAGGGTTGATGCCTGGCCTGAGCTTTTCCAACGAACTCATTTCCCGGGACGAAGGCATGCATTGTGATTTTGCCTGTATGCTTTATAACGACCATCTCAAACATAAGCTGCCTGTAGAGACGGTAAGAAAGATTATTATCAATGCCGTAGATATAGAAAAAGAGTTTGTTACGGATGCGTTACCCGTGAGCCTGATTGGTATGAATGCAGAACTGATGCGTCAGTATATTGAGTTTGTAGCGGACCGCTTGCTGGTAGAACTGAATTGCGGCAAAGTGTATAACGTGAAAAATCCATTCGATTTTATGGAAATGATCTCGCTCCAGGGTAAGACCAATTTCTTTGAAAAACGAGTTGGCGAATACCAGAAGGCCGGCGTAAAAAACAGTGCGGATGAAAAAAATACCCGTACATTTTCTTTAGATGAAGACTTTTAATGCTAAATTAACTAATCCAAAATCCACTGCCTATGCTAGTAATAAAAAGAGATGGAAGACGTGAATCTGTAAAGTTTGACAAGATTACGGCTCGCATCGAAAAGCTGTGCTACGGGCTTGATAACAACTATGTAAGCCCGGTAGAGATAGCGAAAAAAGTAATCAATGGTATCTATGATGGTGTGACCACTGTAGAGCTGGACAACCTGGCTGCTGAAACTGCCGCTACCTTAACCGTGAAGCACCCTGACTATGCGGTGCTGGCTGCCAGAATTGCCATTTCCAACCTGCACAAGGTGACCAGCAAATCCTTTTCTAATACAATGAAAAGGCTGTATACGTATGTCAATCCTAAAACAGAAGAAAATGCGCCTCTGATTTCCAGAGAAGTATATGGGATTATCAAGAAGCATGCAGCCCTCCTGGACTCTACCATCATTTATAGCCGGGACTATAATTATGATTACTTCGGCTTCAAAACCTTGGAGCGCTCCTACCTGATGAAGCTGGATGGTAAGGTAGTGGAAAGACCACAGCATATGTTGATGCGGGTAGCGGTAGGCATACACATGGATGATATAGATGCCGTCATTGAAACCTATAATCTGCTGTCGGAAAAATGGTTTACCCATGCCACCCCCACGCTATTTAACGCAGGCACTCCCAAACCGCAGTTGTCTTCCTGTTTCTTACTCACCGTCAAAGAAGATTCTATAGATGGTATCTACGATACCTTGAAGCAATGCGCCCAGATTTCACAATCGGCAGGGGGTATTGGCTTGAGCATCCACCACGTACGGGCTACCGGTTCTTACATTCGTGGTACAAATGGGGTCTCCAACGGGATTGTCCCTATGCTGCGGAACTTTGACATGACGGCCCGCTATGTAGACCAGGGTGGTGGAAAGCGAAAAGGTAGTTTCGCCATTTATCTGGAACCCTGGCATGCCGATATCTTCGATTTTCTGCAGCTAAAGCGGAATCATGGGAAGGAAGAACTGCGAGCCCGCGATCTTTTCTATGCCCTCTGGGTGCCTGATCTGTTTATGAAGCGGGTAGAAAATAATGAAGAATGGTCGCTGTTCTGTCCGAATGAAGCCCCAGGCCTATACAACTGCTACGGAGAAGAGTTTGAAAAGCTGTATGAAAAATATGAGCGAGAAGGTCGTGCCCGCCGGGTGGTAAAAGCACAGGAGCTATGGTTTGAGATCCTGGAATCTCAGGTAGAAACCGGCACACCGTATATGCTATATAAAGATGCCGCTAATAAGAAATCCAATCAGAAGAACCTGGGTACGATTCGTTCCAGCAACCTGTGTACGGAGATTATAGAATATACTTCCAAAGATGAAGTAGCTGTCTGTAACCTGGCTTCTATCGCCCTGCCCAAGTTTGTCAAAGATGGGCGCTTTGATCATCAGAAGTTATATGAAATCACCAAAGTAGTCACCCGGAACCTGAACAAGGTAATTGATATCAACTACTACCCGGTACAGGAAGCCCGGAACTCCAACATGCGGCACCGTCCGGTAGGCATTGGCGTACAAGGTCTGGCTGATACCTTTATCATGCTACGCATGCCCTTTGAATCTGATGAAGCCCTTGGCCTGAACCAGGACATCTTTGAAACCATCTACTTTGCCGCTATGGAAGCTTCTATGGAATTGGCCAAAGCGCATGGTCCTTACGAGACTTTCAAAGGCTCTCCAGCTTCCAAAGGTATCTTCCAGTTCGATATGTGGGGTGTTACTCCTAAAAGTGGCCGATGGGATTGGGATGCCCTGAAAAAAGAAGTGAAGAAAAACGGGTTAAGAAACTCACTGCTGCTGGCCCCTATGCCAACGGCTTCTACTTCTCAGATTCTGGGCAACAATGAATGTTTCGAGCCTTATACTTCCAACATCTATACCCGCCGTGTATTGTCAGGTGAGTTTATTGTTGTCAATAAGCACTTGCTGAGAGACCTGGTGGAAAAGGGCTTATGGAACGAAGAGATGAAAAACAAGCTGATTGCTGCCAATGGATCAGTACAGATGATTTCTGAAATCCCGCAGCATCTGAAAGACCTGTACAAAACAGCCTGGGAAATCTCGCAAAAAGCCATTATAGATATGGCTGCCGACCGCGGTGCTTTTATTTGCCAGAGCCAAAGCCTGAACATTCATATGCAGGATCCTAATTTTGGTAAGCTGACTTCCATGCATTTTTATTCCTGGAAACGGGGATTAAAAACCGGAATGTACTATCTGCGTACCAAAGCGGCCGCTGATGCTATCAAGTTTACGCTGGACAAAACCGCTTTACAGGAAGAACCTAAACGGGAAATGGCTACAGCGGCTGTTCCTAATACGGCATCTGCCAATGTATACGAACAACAGAGCAAAACACAAAAACAATCGGATATGCAATGCTCTCTCGACGATCCTGAAGGATGCGAGGCTTGCGGAAGTTGATTGAATATACAGCATGAAAATACCAAACCGCTGAGACCTTGCGTTCAGCGGTTTTTTTATTGTTTCCCTGGCCTGTGTATGTTTGTGCTTATACATCAGAAAGTTATAAGATACAGTCAGAGCAACACTAACTGTAGATGAGTCAACATATTAATGGTTTATCCAGGACTGATGAAGGCCAGAAAGGCGTATGGGAAATGTGCCCATAATGAATAAGGCACGCGTTGCAAACGCGCACCATTTGATTTAAAGAATATTGTAATTAAAGTGGCTTTACTCTGAAATCTTCCACATCCCAACTCGCTCTTTTAGCCCCAGCCTGGTAAGCACTTTCCAGAAAATCCATCAGGGCTTGCTTCGGATGGGCTTTTTTCCTCAAATCATCATACATGAGCAGGGCCATCGGGCTGCCATTGTTATCTACCCATTGGGCAGCAGCAGGCTGTAAAGCTTCCTGATCCAGTCCTTCGGGGGAAGGATAAGTGTAACTATAAAAGGCAGCTCCCCGGGTCTGTTCATCTCCAGGCCAGAAACCAAAACTGATCACCTCATGTGAATAAGCATCCCGGTCAGCTACCGTTTTCCAGGCCACTTCGGGACCTCCCTTCCCGGAAAACCGGGTAACCGCCAGATCCAGATGGTGCCAGTAGAGGTGTACCGGACAGGTTTTTCCATAAAACCGACCACTAAATGCTTTCATGACCTGGTCTACCTGAACCAGTATATTCCAGTAACGCCGCACATACTCTTTACTATAGGCGCTAAGGTAGGTAATCTCTGCAAAAGGTTCTTTTTGCGGAAGGTCGTAGGGTATGGCTTTAATGTTCACATGAATCCCTTCCTTGGCCAGCAATGAGAAGAGCTTTTGGTGAAATTCGGCTACTGATAAGCCTTCATGCAAAGAAAAAGAAGCATTGCCTCCCCGGCTGGTCATCACTTGCAACTGATGGCTTACAAAATCCAGGTTGATCTCAAAAGTAAAATCCTCATAAGGCATAGGCGAAGTCCCCAACCCTCGGGTATTGACATACAGGGTTACATACCACCAGTGATTTTTTCTGGGCATTAGACTCAAACGTATTTTGCCGATGATCTGAATATACAAGTGCAACGTCTTTTTGGTATCTTCCCAAGCCTCCAATGGCAAAGAAGGAAAAATTTCTTGATGAGTATGATTCATAGGGTATGCTGTTAGGGTAAAGTGTAAAATCTCTTTACAATGAAGGTAAACGATTTTTCTACCATGTAATAAATTCACCTTAAAAAATAGTCACATCTCCGGGCTTTTGTAAACATATGTAATAGAAATGCCTATTTCCATCCCTTCCGAGTTCAATATTTCCTACATTTTGTACAGTATTTCTTAAAGAATAAAGTACAGTATGAAACAGGTTATCATAGGAGTCATTACGTTCCTGTATACTTGCCCCTTGTTTAGTCAGGAAATTGAGCTGATCAAAGATATTAACCCGTTAGGAGCTTCCAGTGAGCCTTTTGGTATTACGTACATCAACGGGTATGCCCTTTTTATAGCTGACGATGGGATCAACGGCCGGGAGTTATGGAAAACGAACGGCACCGCAGGAGGTACTATGCTCGTGAAAGATATCTACACAGGTAGCAGTAGTAGTATTGAAGACACCCTTACTGTAGAACAACTGGCTGTTATGGGAGATACGCTATTCTTTGTAGCCAATGATGGCATTAATGGTAAGGAATTGTGGATATCAGACGGTACCGCCGCTAATACGCATATGGTCAAAGATATACGCTCAGGAGCGGCAAGCAGTCATCCTTATGAACTTGTTGTGATAGGAAATACACTGTTCTTTCAGGCCAATAATGGCTCCGAAGGCGTTGAACTCTGGAAAAGCGATGGCACGGAAGCCGGGACTGTCCTGGTCAAAGATATTAATCCGGCAGGGAGCAGTAATCCTCTGCATCTAGAGGTCTGGCAGGGAACTCTTTACTTCAGTGCTACGAGCAATGATACGGAGGGTACGGAACTCTGGAAAAGCGATGGCACAGAAGCCGGTACTGTCCTGGTCAAAGATATCAATCCTGTCGCTAATCAAAGTAGTCATCCGGAACAGCTCACTGCCTTAGAAAGCTATTTATTTTTTGTTGCTGATGATGGCACTAATGGCCCTGAGCTCTGGAAAAGCAATGGCACGGAAGCTGGCACTCTCCTGGTCAAAGATATCTATACGGGTGTTTCCCCTGCTATCAAACCGGAAAACCTGACAGCCCTGGCTGATACCCTCTTCTTTACAGCAACCGATACAGAAGATAATAAAGAACTATGGCGCACCGATGGGACGGAAGTGAATACTTACCAGGTAAAAGATATTCATGGAAGCGGTAGCAGTCATCCGGAAAATCTAACAGCCGTGGATACACTTCTTTACTTTAGTGCCGATGATGGAATCAATGGATTAGAACTCTGGCGAAGTGATGGTACAGCGGCGGGCACACAAATTCTGGATATTCATCCGTCAGGAAGCAGCAACCCCGCTGAATTGACTGCTGTGGATGGCACTTTGTTTTTAACAGCTGAAAGTTCTGTCACCGGACGTGAAATCTGGACAATAAACCACGTCTCAGGTGAGGCCGAACTCATTGCGGACATCCTGGAAGGTAGTTATGTTCCGCTTCACCTGACGAATATGAACGGTACGCTGCTCTTTAGTGCAGGTAACATCCATGATGGAACCGAGCTCTGGAAAAGCGATGGCACGGAAGCCGGTACTGTCCTGGTGAAAAATATCAATGAAATAAACCTGAGCGGGACACCTTCCTATCTTACTCCGGTTGATGACGTTGTTTTCTTTCTGGAAAAGGCCGGTTCTTATTATAATCTTTGGAAAACGGACGGCACAGAAGCCGGTACCCAACAAGTCAAAACTTCGCTCAGTGTATGGGTAGATAACAACTCCGCTAACGCCATTATCAGTAAGGATGGTATGGTGTATTTTACAGCGACTCATTACACGAACGGCTTCGAACTCTGGAAAAGTGACGGTACTGAAGCTGGTACGGTCATGGTCAAAGATATTTACAGTGGGTTAAACAGTAGCTACCCCAAACAGCTCACACTGTGGAACGGTCATCTCTTCTTTATAGTAAGCACAGGAGGAGGATTTGAACTCTGGAAAAGCGATGGTACAGCAGCCGGTACGGTGATGGTTAAAAGCTTGGGCGCTGTCTCTCCTTCGCAGCTAACAGCAACGGAAGCCTATTTGTATTTTGCAGCCGATGATGGTACCTCGGGGAAAGAGCTATGGAAGTCGGACGGAACCACAGGCGGCACCCTGAAAGTGAAAGATATTTTCCCAGGAGCCGGTGGGAGCGCTCCTGAGTTTCTTACGCCGTACCAGAACAAACTTTATTTTTGTGCCAACGATAACACTCATGAAAAAGAGTTGTGGGTATCTGATGGTACAGCAGCCGGTACTACCCTGGTCAAAGATATACAAACCATTGCTGCCGGTGGTGCTGCTCCAAAAAATTTAACTGTGGTCGACAATACGCTATACTTCAGTGCCAATGATGGAATCAACGGACTGGAGTTATGGAAAACGGACGGCACAGCGTCAGGCACGCTCATGGTCAAAGATATTACGCCCGGTAATAATACAACCGGACCCACTCAGTTGTTCAGCTTTTACGATACCTTATATTTTGTTGCCAATGACGGAACGAATGGCAGGGAGTTGTGGAAAACGGATGGCAGCGAAACAGGAACGCTTCTGGTAAAAGATATTTTTCCGGGTAGTGAAGACAGTAATCCGCAGGATTTGATCACTTTCAGAGGCAAACTGTATTTTACAGCTGAGGATGGAAGCTATGGGAAAGAGCTTTGGGTCAGCAACGGTATTTCAGACAGTACCAAAAGAGTAGCTGATATTTATACAGGCTCCTCAGGAAGTTCGCCGAACTTTAAAACTGTCTTAGGGGATGCTTTGCTGTTTGGGGCTACCACAAACCTGGGAAATGAACTTTGGAAATGTATGATTCTCAACACTCCTCCTACAGCCAAAGATAGCACGATCACCCTTCCTGAAGACTCACTGTATACTTTCTCCTCCACTTTTATCAGCTTTTCTGATCTGGACTACGGAGACACGCTGCATTCCGTACAGATTACTTCCGATATAAGCGCCGGACAATTGTTTCTGGATAGTAACGGAAACAAGAAAGCAGATGGTGGAGAAACCGTAACGGTTGGTACCCATATCGAGCCCAGCGATCTTACCCAGCTTACTTTTATACCGGCTACCAATGCCTATGGTAACCATTATGCTAACTTCCGCTTTAAGGTTTACGATGGTAAAGATTACAGCCATGATGATTACCCAGTAACCTTCCATGTTACCCCGTTAGCTGATACTCCGCAGGCAACCGATGCCCTGACAACTTTTGGGGCATTTAATAGCTTTGGTCTGGAGATCACGCCCCATCAGGAAGATGGTTCGGAAATTACTTACTTTAAAATTTCTACCATAGAAGGGGGGGCTCTGTTTCTTTCAGATGGTACTACGCCCGTTCATAATGGAGACTTTATCACAGCCGCGGATGCTACGGCTGGATTGAAGTTTATGCCGGATGCAGCCGGAAGCGGTCGCTTCGATGTGCAAGCCTCAATAGGCAATACAGAGGCAGGACTTAGCCCGGAGAAAACCACCGCCAACATCACCATCAGCAAGGCATCTCAAACTATTGCGTTTGACGAACTCACTCAAAAAGTATATGGAGCAGACCCTATGGAATTGGTAGCTGTAGCCAGTTCCGGCTTACCGGTTTCCTTTCATGTGACCGGGCCAGCCACTTTGAACAATCACTTGCTTACCATTACAGGTAGTGGTACCATTTCAGTGGAAGCCCTACAAACGGGAAATGCCAATTATAAAAACGCAACCACTGTAGTCCGACAGTTTGAGGTGATCAAAGCGAATCAAACTATTGATATGCCTTTATTACAAGATAAAACCTATGGCGATACGCCCTTTGCATTAACAGCGACAGCCACTTCCGGATTACCCATCAGTTTTTCGGTCAGTGGTCCTGCCGAGGTCAACGGTAATCTGCTTACCCTTACAGGCAGTGGCACTGTCAGTATTACAGCTTATCAATCCGGTAACGTAAACTACCATTCGGCTCCTTCTCTTACCACTACTTTTGAGGTTTTGAAGGCAGCACAATTTATTACCTTAGCCCCTATTGCCGATCAGGTAGTGGGCGAGTCTATTACCTTGTTTGCTACTGCCAGCTCAGGGCTACCTGTCTCCTTTTCTGTTGAAGGACCTGCTAATTTGACGAACGGAAATCGCCTTAAACTGAAGGAGGGTGGGCAGGTTACGGTAAAGGCTGTTCAGGTGGGCAATCAAAATTATAAGTCTGCCGACACAGTATCGGTTACCTTCCAGGTATCCCGGTTGGCACAAACGATTGCTTTTCCTCCCCTGCCTAGTGTCAATCTTCAGGATACGGTCATCCTGGCGGCCAGTGCCACCTCTGGTCTGGACGTTACCTTTACGGTAGAAGGACCCGCTGTATTAGAGGATCATCTTTTGATAGTAACCGGAGAAGGAAACATTACAGTAACCGCTTCACAAGAGGGGAATCATAAATATGCAGCAGCAAAAGAGATCGTCCAGACCTTGCAGGTGACAGTTACCGGTGTGGAACAAGTCTCGAGAAGCTTTGCCTTCAATATATTTCCCAACCCAACGACAGGTCCTGTAAACATTCACCTGGAGGATCCCCGCTGGAGAAATTCTTCTGTGACAGTAACAGATATCCTGGGCCAGACAGTCATCAGCAAGCAGATGGATAAGGGAAATTTACAACTTGATATGAGTACGGCAAGGGCAGGCTTGTATTTTGTTATCATTAAAAATGAAGGAAAAAGTAAAACTTTCAGAATTCTGAAAAGATAGGTTATCGCTATAGAAAGGCTCTCTAACAAGTGGGAGAGCCTTTTTATTAGGATATCTCATCGCCTACTCTATTTCTACGACCAGATCATCCTGGGTCACCATTTCTCCTGCTTCCAGGTATATTTTTTTTACTGTACCCGCATGAGGTGCTGAAATTGTAGTTTCCATTTTCATAGCCTCTATGACAAACAGGGGCGTGCCCTCTTCCACTACTTGCCCCGTTTCAGCCATCACATGGGAGAGGCGTCCCTGCAATGGAGAACCAATTTCATTTTCATTGTTTTTGTCTGCTTTTCGATGAGTCACCACTTTAGACTGAAACTGATTATCCTTGATATTGACTCTTCTCGACTGCCCGTTTAACTCAAAAGTAACCTGACGATATCCGTTTTCATCCGGATCAGCGATGAAAAGTAATTTGATAATAATGGCTTTTCCATCCGCAATTTTTACCAAAATTTCCTCACCATATTTCAGTCCGTAAAAGAAAGCCGGGGTAGGCAGTTGTGTCATGTCTCCATATACTTTCTGATGGTTATAGAAATCTTCATAAACTTTAGGATAGAGCTTATAAGAAAGAAAATCTAGCAGATTTCTGTCCTTATCGAAACGCGTTTGAAATTCCTGAAACTCTTTATCAAAATTGATAGGTTCCAAATGGGCATTGGGGCGTTCGGTAAAAGGTTTCTCTCCTTTGAGCACAATTTTCTGAATATTCTCCGGAAAGCCACCATGAGGTTGTCCCAGTTCACCTCTGAAAAGACTTACCACAGATTCCGGAAACGACAAGTTGTTCCCTTCTTTCAGGATATCTTCTACTGTCAGATTGTTGGAGGTCATAAACAGAGCCATATCCCCTACCACTTTAGAGGATGGCGTCACTTTGACAATATCGCCAAACAGTTTGTTCACACGGGCATAATTTTTTTTGATGGTTTCAAATTTTTCCTCCAGTCCCAGCGCTATCGCCTGCGGACGCAAGTTAGAATATTGACCGCCCGGTATCTCATGCTCATATACTTCAGCCGTTCCTGCTTTTAAGCCTGACTCGAAAGGGTAGTAGTACTCACGCACAGCTTCCCAGTAAACAGAATACTCGTTCAACAGGGCCAGGTCAAAAGGTTGTTCACGTTCATGCCCCTGCATCATGGCCACAATGGCGTTGAAGTTAGGTTGCGACGTGAGTCCGGAAAGTGCTCCTATGGCTACATCTACGACATCTACTCCTGCTTCGATAGCTTTACTATAAGTGGCTGCCTGCAAAGAAGAGGTATCGTGGGTATGCAGGTGAATAGGAATATCCACTACTTTCTTTAGCTCGGAGATTAATACCTGTGCAGCGTAAGGTTTGAGCAGACCGGCCATATCTTTAATAGCCAGCATATGCGCTCCTTCGTCTTCCAGCTGGCGTGCCAGATCCAGATAGTAAGCCAGGGTATATTTATGATTGTCCGGAGATAACAGATCGCCTGTATAGCAAATAGCAGCTTCAGCAATGGCCTCAGTCTTTTCTCTGATAGTCCGGATGCTCACTTTCATGGCATTGACCCAGTTGAGAGAGTCGAAAACCCGGAAAAGGTCAATGCCTGTTTCCCATGCTTTTATAATGAATTCTTCTATTAAATTATCCGGATAAGCTTTGTAGCCTACTGCGTTGGAGCCACGCAACAACATCTGAAGAAGTATATTAGGAACAGCCTCCCGGATCTTTTGCAGGCGTTTCCAGGGATCTTCATACAAAAAGCGCATGCTTACATCGAAAGTAGCACCACCCCAGACCTCCATTGAAAATACCTGAGGCTGCTGCTTGGCAAAGCTTTCTGCCACCCGCATCATATCGATGGTACGCATACGGGTCGCTAGTAAAGATTGATGGGCATCGCGGAAGGTGGTATCCGTATACTGAATGCGTTTTTCCTCTTTGAGCCATGTTACAAACTTTTCTCTGCCCACTTTGGCCAGCAAATCTTTACTTCCTTCCGGATAAGGGATATACTGATAGTTTACCTTGGTTTGGGTTTCCGGATCCTGCATGGTTTGGGTAGGCAGCAAAGGGGGGCGGAAGCTTTTATTAGGATCTTTAAAACGGATGTTGGGGTTCCCATTGACGGTTACGTCTGCCAGATATATCAGGGTGCGGGTAGCCCTGTCTAAACCTTCGCGAATATCGAACAGCTCCGGATGGTCTGCAATGAAATTAACGGTGGCTTTGCCCCTGTAGAAGGTAGGATGGGAAATAACGTTGATCAGGAAACCTATATTAGTCTTAACCCCTCTTATTCTGAATTCCCGCAGGGTTCGTTGTAGTCGCTGGGAAGCTCCCTTTAAAGTGCGACCTGTGGCAGAGACTTTCACCAGCATAGAATCAAAGAAAGGGGAAATCCTGACACCCGGATAAGAACTCCCTTCATCCAGCCGTATGCCAAATCCACCCGCGTTCCGGTAAGCGATGATCGTCCCATAATCAGGACGAAAATTATTTTTAGGGTCTTCGGTAGTCACCCGGCACTGGATCGCATAGCCATGACACTCAATATCGGACTGGTCTTTAATATAAATTCTGGGGTCTTCTAATTGTCTGCCCTGTGCAATGAGGATCTGTGATCGGACAATATCAATCCCTGTAATTTCTTCCGTAATGGTGTGTTCTACCTGAATTCTGGGATTGACCTCTATAAAATAGATATTTTCCTGCTGGTCTACCAGAAACTCTACTGTTCCCACATTATTATAATGTACATGGTGGGCAAGCTTTAGCGCATAATCATAGAGTTTATTTTTCGTTTCCTGTTCGAGATTCGTGGCAGGCGCTACTTCCACCACTTTCTGAAATCTTCGCTGCACCGAACAATCCCGCTCATAGAGATGGACGATGTTACCATAGTTATCTCCCATGATTTGCACTTCTATATGCTTGGGTTGCTCGATAAATTTCTCCAGAAACACCGTATCATCTCCAAAAGCTTTCAACGCCTCATTCTTCGCTTCCGTAAAAGATTGCTTTAGCATTTTGGAATCTCTGACAACCCGCATTCCACGGCCGCCTCCACCCGCAGCGGCCTTTACCATAACGGGAAAGCCAATACGTTCGGCTTCTTCCAGCGCCACCTCTATACTGCTCAAAGGTTGCTTACTATCTTCTATCACGGGCACTTCGGCCTGAATCGCAATTTCTTTCGCCGACACTTTATCACCCATTTTTTCCATCACCTCCGGGTCCGGACCCACGAATATGATTCCCTCCTCCTGGCACCGCCGTACAAAGTGAACATTTTCGGAGAGAAAACCATAGCCGGGGTGAATCGCATCTACACGCTGCCGTTTAGCCAGTAAGATAATCTCTTCAATATCCAAATAGGGTCTAAGCGGCTCATCATCTCTGCCTACCTGATAGGCCTCATCCGCTTTATAGCGGTGTAAAGAATAACGATCTTCGTAAGTATAAATCGCTACTGTTCTGATGTTGAGCTCAGAAGCTGCCCTCAGAATACGAATGGCAATTTCCCCACGATTGGCAACCAGCAGCTTGTCAATTTTTTTGAGTTGTTCCCGCATGATCAATAGGTTGATAAAAATTTATGGATCTATTCAGCAACATTATCGATGTAAATTATAAAATATAAAGCATAAACTAAATGCGCAACTGCTGATTCCGGCAGCGTATACACAAAACCATAGCACGAATTAACATGTCCGGCTGTGGTTAAAATCATTCATAGCATGGAAGCAGCGTCCTTGCCATCATAATACAAAGCAGAAAATGGATTGGCACAAGGCATGGCATATGGATTATAAATACCCAGATAACGAACAGGTTGGCTTGTATCCATCCCATTTCTGAAAAAATCAGTGGATAGTATAAATGGATTGGTAATGCGAACCACCAGCCGATGATATACCCGATAATATGGGAGGTAAGGGTTATTTAATAACCCGAATACGATAATTACCATCTTTTCTCTGGGGCCAATATTTAACCATTCCCATAGATTGATCCGATGCGCCTCATCGATAAACTTAACAATTTCTTCATCATCCACAGAGAGGTTTCGATAGGCGTTTTTGATGAGTCGATGTACCATTTCCTCAAAACCGGGTGTCAAACCTAGTCCTATGACTGAGGCTATTCCGGCCAATCCGAGTATTTTGAGAAACCTCCTTCTTTTTATCATGATGACAGGGCTTTATCGGCAGCCATTAAAGATAGTGCTGAAAGTGTTAGGGTAGGATTCGCCGGCGACACCGTGGGGAAAGCCCCGCTACCCAATACAAATACGTTCCGGTACTGATGATGTATCAGATGTTTATCAATGACACCTTCTGTGAAAGAAGCTCCCATGCTGGTAGTACTACAAATATGATATTCTGTAGCAAGCGTGCGTTTTCCAATGATTATTCTCTCTATTGGCAAAACACTTAGTTTTTCTGTAATATCTTTTTCTAATCTTTCTATGGCTCTTTTTACATAGGGGGAATGATCCTGATAATCTACTACGGGCTTGCGTTTATCCTGGGAGGGATACACAAGGTTCTGACTGTCAGGCAGGTCTTCAAACACCAATCTGAGTTTTACAAGCTGCCTCCATTTCCCGAACTCGTTTCGGATATAAGGACCATTGTTTACCTCTACCAGGCATCCTGCATAATCTTTTCTATGCGCCCCATCATACATAAAATAACCATTCCCTGAGATCACCGAGCTCCCTCCTACGTGGTCAAGGCCATTCAAATGAAGAATAACATTGATCCCCACCTGCTCACAGATATTTTTGCCGGTCATAGGATGGGTATCTCCTGAATTGAGCAAAATATGAGCATTAAAGATAGCATTCGCACCCAACACTAGTACCTCGCCTTGTACTGTTTCTTCCTTACCCTTGTAGATATAATATACGCCACGTGCCAGAGTGCCAGAGAGATCCACCCCAATGACTTGTGCTTCATATAAGAGTGTTACCCTGGGATCTTCATAAAGATATTGCAGGGAGTTCTCAATGGTAAATTTGGCATTAACCGGACAGACACGGCAAACCGCAGAGGTACAGCAAACACCACGCTTACCTACTGCCACACTCGCTCGTGCCGATGGTTGTGAAAAATGGAGGACACCATAATGTTGGGCCAATACCTTGTCAACTCTGCTCAGCTGATGGGCAGGCAATGGATAGGGTTGGCTTTTTGGATAAGGCGTTTGGGCAGGGCCAGCCACAGACATAATCTCTTCTGCCTCACAATAGTATGGTTCAAGCTCATCATATGAGAGAGGCCAGTCTTTTCCTACGCCATATACACGCTGCATCCGGAAATCATTCGGCATAAACCGGGGTGTATTTCCTGTCCAGCAGTTGGATCCTCCTCCAAAGTTATTTTCAAAAACCCATTCTTTTTTTGGATTCTTGTTGATAAAAGAAGAAGAAGGGGTATGCAAGGGATTTTCCTGATAATAATGGTTCCGGGCTTGTTGCAAGCGCTCCTGATGCGTTTTGAAGTGTCCTCTTTCCAGCACCAATACCCTGACCCGGGAGTCAGACTTTTCCAGAAACTTTTTCAAAAAGAAGGAAGAGGCAAAACCAGTGCCTACTACAATCAAATCGTATTTTGATTTCAAGTAATAAAATTTAGGATAAGCGGTTTACCATTGATTACATCAGCCGTATTAAGTAACCCAAGTTGCCAGCCATATAAAATGAAGTGTTATCGTATGCAATACATAGTAATTTTAAGGTTACTACACTTCAAGCAACCATTTTTATGCTTAACGATTGCAATATACGTGATTAGGGAAGATCAACAAAGAAGAGTCAATGATGCATTAGTGCTGCCTACAGCCCTGATGGCTGCCTGGTGTTTGGCCAGCCAGAGAAAGAAGAACTCTAAACGTGAAGAAGTTTGATCAATGCAGTGGCCAAAAAGCAGAATGGTAAGTATATAGAAATAAAAGCAGTGAAATGACAGCACCATTTTCAAAACAAATACATACTGTTACTATTGAAAGATTACAATCCAAGGTCTTTTTCACGGTCTTAGCTTACTTATATAGCTATAACTAGCAACTTAGATCTATTAAGAGTAGATTGAGATAAAAATGAAGATTATGAAAATATATAAGTGAACAGCACTATTGGAACATTTACCTGACAAATTTGATATAGAAGCATTAGCGGAAAGGCCGGTGTCTATTGCAAAAGCAGAAAAAGAATTAAAGGATGCCGAGGAGGGAAAAACTATGGGTTTACAAGATTTCAAAGTAAAGATGCACAGTAAACAAGAAACATTAAATAAGACTCACCGAAACCGACTGCCTATCTTAAAGTAGCCATCATGACCCCATTCAAATACTTACTGTTCTTTTTATCCCTGACCCTCACCGCCTTTGCCCAACCAAAACCCAATATTCTCTGGATCACCATTGAAGATACTTCTCCCCAATTCATTGGCTGTTATGGCAATCCGCACGCCAGCACCCCAATGATGGACCGGCTCGCCAGCGAAGGAGTGCGTTTTACCAATGCCTTTTCTACCGGCACGGTCTGTTCACCCAGTCGCTCTACCCTCATCACAGGCGTACGTACCTATGCACTGGGCAGCGGACATCACCGTAGCCAGTTTCCTGTTCCACCCTTCATCAAAGGGTTTCCTTACTATCTGCGGCAACAGGGCTACTATGCCACCAACAACAGCAAAACAGATTATAACCTCCCCAACGAACAGGCCTTCATCGCAGAAGCCTGGGACGAAAGCTCCGCACAGGCAGGCTGGTGGAACAGAAAGCCCGGCCAGCCTTTCTTCGCGGTTTTTAACTTTATGGAGTCGCACCAGTCACGCACCATGACCTACCCCTATGCGCAATACGAGCAGGAAGTGCTGGCCCAACTGCCGGAAGAGAGCCGCATCGGAGATGATGATTTTGATATGCCTCCTTTTTATAAGGATAGTCCGGAAATGCGCAGGCAACTGGCTCGTGTATACAACAGCCTTCAACTGACGGACAGGGGCATAGGCGAACTGCTGAAACGTTTGGCGCAGGACCGCCTGATGGACAGCACCATCATCTTCTTTTTTGCCGATCACGGAGAGGGCATTCCCCGTGGCAAAACCAATGGCATCAATCTGGGCTACCGCGTGCCCTTTGTCATCTGGTTTCCTCCTATGTATGAGCACCTGTCGCCCTGGGGGACTGCCACTGTCAGTGAGGAGCTGATCAGCTTTGAGGATCTGGCCCCTACCCTGATCCGTCTGGCGGGTAGCCCCCTACCGGACTATCTGCAAGGCAGGGTGCTGCTGGGAGAAGATCGCAGTCCACCCACCGACTATCTGTTTTTATCGTCCGACCGCTCCGACAATGGTCCGGATATGGTCAGAAGCGTTACCAATGGGCGGTATCTCTACTCCCGCAACTATATGCCCTTTATGCCCGAAGTGAGATATATCCGCTATATGGAGATCGGAGCAATTAAACAACAGATGCGCCAGGATCTGGCTGCGCGGCAGCTCAACCCCCTGCAGCAAAGTCTGTTCGAGGCCCGTCCGGCCGCTTTTCTATATGACATGGCACAAGACCCCTGGGAAACCAATAACCTGGTGGAGGCACCGGCACTACAACCTTTACGGCAGGCGCTGCAACAGGCTTTAGAGGAAAACATTCTGCAATCGAGGGATGTGCTGTTTCTACCTGAATACGAGATCGGTCTGCTCTCCCAAATTACCACGCCCTATGAGTTTCGCCTGGATACAGCACAATATCCTTTAGACGAAATTTATGCGGCGGCAGCTTTGTCAGGACAAAGAGGGGAGGCCATTGCGGCACAACAGGGGAAGCTGCTTACACACAACAACAAAATAATCCGTTACTGGGCTATCACAGGTTTAAGGGCACAGCCCAGGGAAGTGTTAGCCCCTTACCGGGAGCTGTTGGGGCAGGCTACACAAGATACTTATCCGCCGGTAGCCATCACAGCGTCAGCCATTGCCTATGAGGCGTTTGCCGATCAAGCAGCGGAAGAAAAGCTTAAAACTTATTGTCAGGACAACAACATGGACCTGGCCCTGCAGGCCATCAATCACCTACTGTATGTGCCGCAACCAGACCCTTTTGTAGCCACCATACAGGCGGTAGCCCGCAAAAAAGACATCAGCTATAATGTGGCGGCTGCCTGTAAGGATTTTCTGGGAAGCCTGGGCCTGCTCCCCAACAACTGGGAGCACCGGTAACAGTATTCTTTGTGAAGATTAGTGCACCTTTCAGGAAGAGGTGTCTTCTTTGCCGAGGAGATAACCCAGAGGATTGAGCTTGGGTATCTGGTCAGAGATCACTTTGAGAATGCCGAATAGGGGTACAAACAAAACCATACCCAACACCCCCCAGATAAGATTACCCAGCAAAATAACCATGATAGTGGTCAAAGGGTTGAGCTTTACCCTTGGGCCTGTAATGTTGGGGGTGAGCAGGTAAGCCTCTACCAACTGTATGACCATAAAAAAAGCCAATACCGAGAAAGGATACCACAGCGAATCTTTCGTCAGAAAGGCAAAAACAGTAGGCAAAGCAATGCCGGCGAAGGAACCGAAATAAGGTATAATGCGAAGCAGCGCCGTAATGATGGCGAAAAGCAAAGGATGCTCAATGCCAATAGCCCAGAAACCCAAGAAATAGATGACCATCAGAATAGAAATGACCGTGAAAACTCCTCTCAGATAATAGTGGGCAATACTGGATATGCGGAAAAGTATGTTTTTGGCATCCTGCGTGTTGTCAAACAATTTGAGTTTGAGCAGGAAGCTTAATATCTTATACCGGTATAGCAGAAAAAAAAAAGTATAGGTGAGTACAATGAAAATACCGAGTAGGATGTAAAGCCCCCGCACCAAAAGGTCTTTTAGAAATTCACTCACAACGGTGATAATGTTGGACCTGTTTTCTTCCAGTATTTCTTCCTGTTCGGTTTCGGTGATGTCTGTTTTCTGATAAAACATCCATTGCAGACTGCTCGTCTTTTCCTCTATTCTCTTCTCTAAATTGGGCAGGTTAGATTCCAGGGCTGTGACCTGGTAATATACCAAGCCACTCAATGAGCCAACAAAAGTCAGCAGGATCAGTATGGACACCAGGGCTGCCGTGGATCTACTGAGCTTTAGGGATTCCAGCCTTTTGGCTACAGGAAACAGAAGCATGGCCAGCAAGGCAGCAATGGCGATAGGGATCAGAAATGACCTGCCCAGGTACATAAGAAGGGATACCAGGAATACCGTAAATATAATTTTGTTAAGCTGTGTGAGATTTATTTGTCTGTGATTCATCGTTAAAGGGAATTAACCGAAAAAACAACGCTGATGTTTTTGTCCTTTGCCTGGGTATCCATCCATATGGCTGATGCACTTTACAAAAAAGATCATCGTGTTCTGTCTACTGACGCTCTCTGTTCATCGTAAGAAAAACAAGTTCTGTCTATTATGTAAAATCAGTGTGCAGAATATTTCTATCTTCCGCTTTGTAATTTGTAGAAATTCTCACAAAAGGCACCCTTCGCTAGATGGGTGTTTTTTTTATAAGCCTATTGCTGTATAAAATACAACCCATATCATCGGGCAACGCTTTTACCGGCAGGGTTCTTTTTGATCAATCTTTTTTCAGCACTGCTGCCATAGGGTTGTCACTACCTCCTCCTTTCTTTGTCTCAAAAGCCAATACTGATGAAGAAATTAGATCTTACCAAGGCCTACCGTGCTTACTACAGTGCCCGTACTACCCCGGAACTCCTCGTGTTTCCTCAGGCCACCTATCTTTCCATCACTGGGCAGGGCGACCCTTCTGCCTCCCTGTATGCAGAAAAGGTGCAAACCCTGTATGCTGTGGCCTATGGCGTAAAGTTTGGATACAAGGCAGCAGGGAAAGATTATGGAGTGGCTAAACTGGAAGGACTCTGGTGGTACGATACCCGGCATTTTGAGAATGTAACGATGCATGAAGCTCCTCAGAAGATTCCCAGAAGTGAATGGTGCTGGCGGCTGCTGATCCGGGTGCCCGACTATGTAGAAGATACCGCCCTGCCACAAGCGGTGGAGGTTGTCGCCCGGAAGAAGCTGCTGGCTATGGCGCATACGGTGGAACGTTACACCCTTCCCGAAGGCAGGGTCGTTCAAATGTTGCATGTGGGACCGTTCGACAAAGAACCAGAGACTTTGGCGCAGATGGCTAGCTTTATGCGGACAAACCATTTGCAAAAAGCAGGTTGCCACCATGAAATTTACTTGTCGGATTTTAACAGGACCCCACCGGAAAAACTGAGAACAATTTTGAGAGAACCCGTGCAGTAGGCCATTGTCACTTATTAAAAGATGGTTATGAATGATTCATTTCGGGCACTTTTTGCTATATCTTTTTTTGGGCTTAAATCGTATGCATAGGTAAAGACTGGCAATTCAATGCTTTATGGTTGAAGTTTTTAGAACTACTGTATCCTGTAAAGAAGAGGCCTTCCATTTGATTCGTCTGCTGACAACGCGCTATCCTCATTACGATATAAACTTTGATTTAGAAGATTGTGATAAAATCCTAAGAATACAGACAGAGGATAAAATAATAAAGGTAAAAGATATCATGGCGCTAATGCACCGGCAGGGGTTCCAATGCGAGGTGTTAGAACACTAACGGTCATTTGCCCTGAAAGCCTCGGTATTTTTAGAGACCAAAGAAAGGTATCCTTCTTTTTTAGGGAAACACTTCCTTATGGGATACCAATGTCCATAACCCCGGATAGTTGACGACAAAACCTGCCGGATTAATTTCTATGAGACTGGTAAATCCGGTGGAGAGACCTTCATACCGGTATTGCTGACGATCCAGGTGCGTATAGCGTTGTTTGTCTACGCGGCAATCGCCCTGAGGCAGATCAAGGTAGAGGACTTCCAGTTCCCGGCTTTCTCCCTGGGGTAAGCTGAGTCTGTTAATGGGTAAGGTATTAGTCAGGGGGCTGAGCGAAATATCAATGTCTTGACAGTGCTGGAAAGCAGGCAATAGCGCTCCTTTTTCATGGTGCCACCCGCTATCAGTTTTTGTCAGCCTGATCCTGGCTTCGCCCTGTAAAGAGACACAATGAACGTGCACAGCCTGCACCTGCCAGTTTGTATGGAGGGTTATCTCATAATGCACATGAAAGGGGGTGCGCTCGTCCAACCCGGTAATGTCTGCTGTGACCAGGATTTGATCTGTTGCAGGCCAAACCCGGCAATATTCCACAGCGGCCTGGTCCAGTCGCTTCCAGACCAGATGGGTAGCGGGCTGCCTTTTTTCTGTGGGTGGCATGGGATTCATTTAGTGAAGTACTTCCGGATGTTCCTGGGTTTCTGCTTCACTGGATTGTTTATAGGATTCCAGAATTTTATTGACTTCACATCCTTCACTTCCACAAGCTTCGGCCACCTGCATCAGCTTGTTTTTGATGGTAGTGAGCGTCTCTATTTTTTGCTGAATCAGCTTGATCTTCTTATAAATATAATTTTTACCCCGTTCGGGGTCCAGCATCCCCAGTTCTGTGAGGTGGATGATGCTTTTGGTTTCTTTGAGGGTAAAGCCTATCGCTTTGAGCTGCTTGATGGCCTGCAGACGAGCCAGGGTATCTTCCGGGTATTCTTTGTAATTGTTCTCCCGTCTGGACTTTCTGGGGACCTGTATCAGGCCTAATTTTTCATAAAACCGGATCGTATGCCTGGAAAGATCAGATTTTTCAGCAATTTCTCCGATGAGCATAGCTATAGATTTTGAAGTTGCAAACGCATTTTCTTCTACGACCATAGACTATAGTCTACGGTTATTTTCTCTGGTGAATTTAAAAATTTATTTGATTTTTTCCTTGACAGTAGACTATACTCTACGCCTTACCTTAGCAACGCATAGAGAAAAAGCTTATAACATGAGTACTGTGATAACCCCAAAACCAACGCTTCGGAGTACGCCCAAGAAAGTACCTATTCCATTTTTCTTACGGGTAATCCGATGGACCTTTCCCAAACTGGAAGTAGTGGCTCCCCGACTGGCAAACCGCTGGCTGGTAAAACTATTCTTTACACCCCAGCAATACCCTCAGCCGGCCAGGGAAAAATCTGTTATCCATGAGGCCGAAAAGTTTGAAGTACTCGTTGGCGGCAAAAAAGTACAGGGATATACCTGGGGAAGCGGTCCTGCTATTTTGTTTGTACACGGATGGTCGGGCCGGCCTGCCCAGTTTGCGCAGTTTATTGAATTTTGTAGGCGCGAAGGGTATCAGGCTGTCGCTTTTGATGCCCCCGCTCATGGTCTTTCGGAAGGCAAACAAACGACAGTCGTTGAATTTAAAAATGCTATCCTGGCGATTAGCCAGAAAACCGGGCCCTTTCATGCGGTGATCGCCCATTCTCTGGGAGGCGTCGCCTGTCTGCTGGCCATCAATGAAGGTTTGAGCGTCAATACCCTGGTGATGATCGCTACACCCTCTATCGGGGAAGAAATCCTCTCAGAATTTGCGGGAAGAATCAATGCCTCTTCCCGTGCCATCCACTATTTGCGGACCTACATACACCAGACCCTGGGCAAATCCTTTGATGAATTCTCAGGGAGTTATCTGATCCGGTATCTTCCTCCCTCCACACAACTGCTGATCATGCACGACCGGCAGGATGGACAGGTGTCTATGAGAAATCCGGAACAGCTAGTAAAACATTTTCCCCAGGCTACTTTTCTAAAGACCGCCGGCTTAGGACATAACCGTATCCTGCGTGATGTGCAAGTGATCCGGACAGTTTTTGACTATATCAACAATCCGCAGACTATGGCCTATCTGACCGGTACGGAATAACGCCTTATTGAGGCACTTTGGCAGGCTGGGACCTGTATTTGGGTATGTTGACCAACAGGACACCCACCAATATGATGAGCAAAGCCGTAAGTTTAGGCCAGGTAAGTGTTTCGTTGGCCAGTGCCATTCCCAGTAACAAAGCGACTACCGGGTTTACATACACGTAGGTGCTCACCTGTGCCGGCGGACATACTTCCAATAGCCACAGATAAGAAAGGTAAGCTACCACAGAGCCCATCAACATCAGATACAACCACGCCGACAATGCATTCACAGGAATAGCGGCCAGCGAAAAATGATCCCATTCACGGGCGAGCAGGCTGATGACTGTACAAAAGAAACCCGCCATGAGCAATTGTACGCTGGCATTCACCATCACGGAACTTCCCGTAGGCTGGTATTTGGCCAACAGCGAACCTACCGCCCAGGCCATACTGCCTATGAGTATCACAAAAGCAGCCAGTACCCGGTATTGACTATGGCTGGTGGCCTGAGCCAGGGAAGCCTGATGCCCCATCAGAATGACCACACCGATAAAGCCGACCAACAAGCCTGCTAAGATGAACTTGTTGGAAAAATAAAATCTCCATTGTTTTTTGTCTAAAAGGACAAACCAGAAGGGTAGCGCGGTCACGATGATAGCGGCCACACTGCTGGGTATATACTGTTCTGCCCAGGTGACAGACACCGTGCCACCGAACAACATCAGAATGCCGTAGAGGGTATTTCTGCCCATCGACAAAAGGGTAGGCATCGACTCTCCTCTCCACCAGCACCAGACCAGCAGGAAGAGGCCCGCAATCAGAAAACGACCACCAGCCAGCAGAAAAGGTGGTATGGCCGTCAGTCCGATGAGAATGGCGATATAGGTAGATCCCCAGATGATATAGATGGCCGCAAAAGCCAGGATAATCAGCAAGCGGTGAGGTGCATCATTCATGAGTTTGTCAATGGTTATTCTTTGGCCTTTTTTCTCCAGTAATAGTTTTTAGCTTTGACAATGCTACCACAGGAATGTGGATTACACCATTTTCGCTTATTGTTTTTGGTTTCATCCAGGAAAAGCCAACCGCAATGACCACATTCCTTGATACGGTCAGTATCTTCCTGTACCAGCACCTCGAAGGCTGATTTAAGCACGTGCCATAAAGGTTCTTCCAACTCCAGGCGATCGTTTTGCCAGCTCAGCGCTGCCTGGTGCGTACCAATGGTAAACTTCAAGCGGGAGAGCATTTGCCTGATAGCAGCGTTAAAATGCTGCAATGTTTTTTTACCAGGTTCCACTCCGGCAGCCATCGCCGAAAACAAGTGATACATCACTTCTCTGATTCTGATAACTTTTTGCAACACCGCTTCCGCCTGAGAAGGATTTTCCACTGCCAGTGCTTTGAGTTTTTTCTGACGCTCAGCTGGTATCATATCTGTTTTGTCACTCCAGAGGATCAGGGCCTGATAACTGTTTAAATACTCATGTACTTCAGAAGCCGGTTCCTTTCTGGAATGCACGGTGTTGACAAAGTCAAAGCAAAGCCTACCGCCATCCAATGCCATTTTCTCAATACTTCGCTCCATCATACTATTTCAAATGATCCGGATAAAGATAATAAATATTACCAGTAAAATAACTTTAGATAGTAAAAATATTTTTAACCTTATTACTATCTAAACCGTTTATGATAGTAAAATACGGAAGACAGGTAAGAAAGATGCAGAGAGGGAAAAAAGTATTAGTAATGGGTATACATCCAACAGCTTTAATGATGGAAAACACAATGGCAACACTCGTTAAAAAGCACAAGGTTTTTCACACCAAAAGAAGCAGGGCAAAAACCATCACACGTTTTTTCCTGAAAGTGATCAACCGCCTTTCGACCCTGGGTGATTTTGAAAGTATGAGCCGGAGAAAATAAGCAGAATTTCACGGTTGTGAGGCTTCGTTTCTGTGGAGCCAGCGAAGAAACGGCTGTCTCATACAATGCCCACAGGGGCGGTATCCCGCGCTTAGTGCTTCGGCTTCCCTGGAAAAAAACACCCGGTTTTCCACCTTCATTCTTTTTCCGGATGAACAACATAACGTGCCATAAATTTTAAGGTTACGGTTGCCAGCCCACTGTATAGTACCTTGCGCGATCAGGAGTTTGAGTTTTCTGGCTCTGGCAAACGGATGGTTCCCCAGACTGAGGTGAGGGATCATGTGGCATCGTGAAAGATGATACCTAAGGTGTAGCGGTTGCCGGAACGTACGCTGCTTACCCCGTGTTTCATCGCTACTTTATAGAAGCCTCTTGCCCCCTGTACCGGGCGGTGATGCGTGGTAAAGATCAACAGATCACCCTGCCGGGGAATGAGCACTTCTGCCCTGGACTGTGCTCTGGGGCGTTGTTCCAGCAAGACAAATTCGCCTCCGGTATAATCTCGTCCGGGCTCACTGAGGAAACATACCGCCTGAAAAGGAAAATACACATTGCCGTACAAATCCTGATGCAGGGCATTATACCCTTCTTTTTCATATTTCAGGAGCAAAGGCGTAGGTTTGTGCTGCCCCCTTTGATGGCAGTATGTTAAAAATTCAGACAAGGTGGCGGGGTAGGCTATGTCCGTCTGTAGGGCCTCCCGGTACTGGTTAGCAGTAGAAGCCAGATGGAAATACAAATGCGCCCGCATGCTTTCAATGAGGTCTGGCAAAGGGTTGTTGAAGTATTTATATTCTCCCTGACCAAACCGGAATTGCTCCATCCGGATGGTTTTTCTGAACAGGTCAGGCTGGGTGTACCATGCAGCGATCTCCTGACAGACTTCTTGAGGCAGTACCCCTGAAGCCAGCGTATAGCCTTCGGCAAATAACTGCTGCTGCATGGTTGACCAATCCAGTTGATGGATTCGGTCAGGGAGCGTATGGACAAATGTTTTCATCCCCCATCAGGAACCGGTGAGTTCCAGTTCAGTAGCGCCCTGCAAACGGGCCGACTCCCAGCCAATCATAGCCATTTTACGGGTTTGCCCCCAGCGGTAACCACCTATATTGCCTACGCTTCTGATCACCCGGTGGCAGGGAATGAGGTATCCTACCGGATTGTGACCGATCGCAGTGCCCACCGCACGTTGAGAAGAAGGGGCATGGATAAAATGAGCGATGGTGCCGTAAGAGGCAAACCGGCCTTCCGGTATTTGTAATAAAGCTTCCCACACCTTGAGCTGGAAATCGGTTCCTTTCAGGTGCAGGTTGATTTTTTCCGAGGTATTAAAATCCCTGCGGAAAAATCGAATAATGCTAGCCTGATGGGCGTCTACCTCTTGCCGGAGGTGTGCTTTTTGCCATAGCTGCCGCAGTTCCTGAACCGCCGCTTTTTCATCTCCATCTACAAAGAGCAGATTGCAGATCCCTTTCTGGGTGGAGGCTACCAGAAAACGACCAAACTGGCTGTTCTGTAGGCTGTAACGGATGGTGAGGTTTTCTCCCTGGTTCTTAAACTCACCGGGTGTCATGCCCTGCACCGTGACAAACAGATCATGCAATCGGCCGGAGCCTGACAAGCCGGTCTCAAAAGCAGCTTCTGCCAGGGAACGGTTTTCCTGCAGTATCTTCTTGGCATGTTCCAAACTCAGATACTGTAAAAATTTTTTCGGTGATACGCCAGCCCACTGTTTGAATAATCGCTGGAAATGGTAGGGGCTCAGGGGTATGGCTTCGGCTACCTGCTCCAGGGTGGGTTGTTCTTTGAAATGTTGCTGGATGTATACGAGTGCTTTGGCTATTCTTTCGTAATCAGTCATTGTGATAATGGGTTTGATACAATTCAAAAATAGGCAAACCGCAAGGTGCAGAAAACCCGAAAATTGCGCAATTGAAAATTTTTCTAGCCCTTTGAAGCTGATGACCCTTAACCCTTTCTTTATACGGCTTGTCCTTCTATCAAGATGACTTTCCTCACCGATTTTTGCAACAAAGGCGCATGGGTTCTTCGCTCCTGATCCAGCTTATAATGTTCGAAATCTTCTTTCGTCTCAAAGGATACAATATGTATTTCATAAGGATACTCCGCGACGGGCTGTACAAAGTTTGGTGGTTTGGGACGAAGTCTGTAGAGCAATTTCCCATGATAGTGAGATAGCAGCGGCAGGACTTTCTCTTCATAGGCCTGAAAAGTTTCTTCTTCCCCCTCATGCACAAAGATGAGCAGTGTAAGGATTAGTGGTTTGTCTGCTACCATAGCGTGATCAGTGTGAATGTTCGCAAGGCCAGCAAGTTACTGATTTCTCCTTTTTTCTTTAGCTACCCCTTTGCATAAATCATCAGACTCCGATAGCGGCGGTTGAAGACAGAGCCGATAAATGATCAGAGGGTAAGCCCAGGGGTTTGGCCATATAGTTAACATAGTTTTCGGAAGCACACACCCAGGTAATTTCTACAATCTCCACCTCATTGTAATGCTTCATTAGCGTATTGAAACACTCATCACTAGCCGTTTTGGAAAAATTAACTTCCTCCAGGTAGGATAAAAGGGCTTTCTCTTTATCGGAAAAGGCAGGGTTTTGTCTGAAATTCATCAGCGCCTTTACTTTCTCAAATTCAAAATTCTTATCCTTCTGAGACATATACTCAATAGCATCCGAACAGAACGGGCAATTGTTGGCGTGAGAAATATAATTTCTGATCAGCAACCGGGTCGCATTGTCAAGGCTTAGCTTTCTGTCTGTCCTGTACATTTTCAATGACAGGAAGAACAAAGGGGTGCTGCGGGCGTAGATGACAGACAGTGCGGAAAGTATTTTTCCGAATGCTCTTTTAGAGACAAAATAAGCGATCTTCAGAAAAACGGATTTTGGTTTTTTTACAGGTTTCAGTCTCATCATTGTTCTTTTTGACAGCAAAGGTCAGCGGTAGGCGGTGCATTTCCTTTGACATTTATCAAAAAATCAGACTTGTGCACGGATTCTGCTGAGTGTTTCCTGCGTAACCCCCAGATAGGAAGCAATCATTCCCAGAGGGACTCTTTGCAGAAAAGTAGGATGACTTTGTAGCAGTTTCTGATAGCGCTGCGAAGCGGTGGCAAAATGCAGATCGTCGAATCGTTGCTGTAACTGCACCAGCCCGTCGCTCACCATCAACCGCCCTAATCGCTCAATCTCATGATACTGACGGTAAAGATTTTCCAGGGGCTGATAGGGTAAAGCCCACAGGATGGAAGGTTCCAGCAGTTCTATACTTCTGATATCCGGTTTTCTGGTGATAAAACTAACGATAGAACAGGCAATAGAATTTTCTGCAGAGAGCCAATCTGTTACCTCTTTCCCATCCTTATCATAGAAAGTTCTGGTCAGGCCCGCCTCAATAAAATAAAGGTAATGACAAACAGTACCCGCTTGTACTAAAAGATGCCCTTTGGGGAGTTCCCATCGCTGGGCAATGTTTACCAGGGCTTCTTTTGATGCCTGACCGAGGTGCGTAAAGGGTTGTATAAATTGAAAAAACTTATCCATAGCTAGCCAAATGACGGTAAAAAGTAACCTTCTGAATGAGATGATTGCGTAAGAGCGTTAAGCTCGTTCTTTTTCCTCAAGCTGTATATTAGTGATAGCAACACCTTTAAGAATCATTCACTCATTATATCTAAGATTAATTCATACTTCTGTTCTTTCAGGGGTTTACCAAAGGCTGTGGAATCTTTTTCTTCCACCAGGCGAAAGCCGTATTTTTGATACAAGCTGGCCGCCATCGTCTGTTCATGGGTGGTCCAGAGGTAAGCAGACTGATATCCGCACTGACGCAGGAATGCCATATACAAATCCATCAGTTTTTTCCCCAAGCCGATGCCACGGTAGGCTGGCAACAGAAGAAAGTATCTTAACTGGGCTGCCGATCCACGATTCATAAGCAACAGAAAACCGACCATTTGCTGCTGATGCTCACAAACCCAGACACGGTCTTGAGCCGGATTGTATTTTTGATAAAATTCGTGCAGTCCCCGGGCTACATAAGCTTCGAAAGAAATCCCGTAATTGTATTCCTGCTGATACAGCACACCGTGCAGGTAGGTCACATAGCCAATGTCACCAACCTGCAGTTCCGTTCTGATCCTGATTTCTTCCAAGTGTATGCGCATGGTGTTAGAACATTGTGTATGCTTTTCCTGAGCGTAAGGGAAGGAGATAAAGTTGCATGCAGCAGTCTTTCTCTCCCATAAATTGTAATACAATTCATCCCCGGGATCAAACAAAAATCCAAAAAAAAAATTGAATGAATAGTACCCTTATTCACTTTTCTTCAGTGGAGTGTGTTACGTTAAAGAGATTGTATGATGCCTGATTTATCGGAATTAGTTCTCTTGGGACAAAAACAGGAAAAAAAATATAAGACCATGCCTCTGTTAACCTGGGATTGTTATATGCTGCATTTTGAGCATATGAGGAAAATAGGTCAGGATATTGATGGGCTTCAGAAGCTATCGGCCCAGCATCAATGGCAATGCCATTGGCCCCTGGAAGACATTCTTCGCCAAGAAGGGAAAACGGTGGTGGTGACCGATACGCTTCAGCATATTGTCTATGCCTCCAGTGGGATCTATGCGATGACCGGTTATTTTCCGCATGAAATCATGGGTCAATCTCCACGAATATTACAGGGAAAAGATACGTCGACTCAAAGCAGGAGGCTGATCCGGGAAGCGATTGAAACACAACAACCCTTCGAGGCAGTGATCTTAAATTATCGTAAAAATGGCACCCCTTATCAATGCCAGATTGAAGGGCATCCGGTCTTCAATAAGCGAAGTGAGCTGACACATTTTATGGCCTTTGAGCAGGAAGTGTGAAATTTTCCTTCAAAACAATGCTTTAAATTTCAGGAAACATCATCTTTTTAGATTCCACTGAATACCTATATAAAATTCCCGCCCATGAATAGGCGCAAAGGCGTAGGCTGTATCAAAATATTCGCTGAAGCCGGTAGAGGTATTCGGATCATTGTAACCCGTAAGGGGAGAAACAGGTTGCAGGTAGTCGAGCAGATTCTGAACACCGATATAGGCTGACCAGGAGGTATCGAACGCTTTGGTTACCTGAATATTATGAAATGAAAAGGGAGTAGACCGCGAAGGACGGGGTTCAGGCAACGGCATACCGTTTTCATCCAGATCATATACATCGGGCAAGGCCATTGGTCCTGTCACTCTCATGGTATAGGCAAAAGTTATCTTAGGCTCCCGCCATTGGTAGTTGGCCGTGGCTACTCCACTCCATTGGGGGGCAAATTCTATGGCAGTCGTTTCAAATACATCCTGTTCGTTACGCTCGGTCTGGGTAACTTCCTGTATATTGAAACCAACATTCATACTCAGGGGAAAGATAAACTCCTGCTGTATATTGACGCCAATTCCTTTGGTGATGGCATGACCATCCGTATTGGCATATATAATTTTAGTAGGGTTGCTATAATCTGGAATAATCTTATTGGTGAAGTAAGTATAATAGGCGTCTATGTCCAGGGTTCCCTGGCTGTTGCCAAGCGTATAGACATGGTTGAAATTAAAGGCACCATTGTAAGACTGCTCTGGCTTGAGTGCTTCTAAAATCTCTACTGTACGCTGTCCGGTGACAAAGGCATGATCTTCCGTAAACAAATTGACAACCCTGAAGCCGGTACCCAGGTTGGCTCTGAGCGTGGTCCATTCTCCGGGTTTGTACTTTACATTCAGGCGCGGCGAAAAGATAAAACCATGAGCTGTATAATGATCCAACCGCCCGCCGGCCAATAGAGTAAAGCGGTTACTTACATTCCATTCATCCTGCACGAAGATGCCTGGTATAAACTGATTGTCGGGTTTGTTGAGTACGTTTCCGGTGGCTGTGGTATCGGAAGTCGCCATTGTATTGTCATCATAATGCTGGTAGCGGGTAGTAACCCCCACAAGCAGCGCATGATCCGCGATTTGCCTGTCCCATATAAAATTGGCAAACCCTATACTTTGGGCAGCCTGGTAGTCCGATGTACCATAATAACTGTTCTGCTGATGCTGGCTGAAGGAATAATCTATCCTGATATGTTCGGTTGTAGGTAATTCATATGAACCAAAGAGTTCTGTCCGGTGTGTATAAATACTTTCTCCATAAATACTGTCATTGCCTCTTAGCGTGCGATAGTTACGATCTTTCAAAAATTCTTCCACACCGTTTCTACGATCCTCATAATAGTATTTGGCCGCCAGGGTAAATTTCTTTCCGCTTTGCCGGTGTATATTCCATTTGGTAAAAAGAGAATAGCGGTCCAGGTTGATCATATCTCCGAAACCGTCCTGATTCCGGTCATCGAAGTCATTTATGTACGCATAGTTTAAACCGATGTAGCCACTGGATTTACCAATTTTTGGTGCCGCAGCGATATTGCCAAATGATTCCAGATGGGAAGTACCCATCAGGTCTACGGCCAGCAAGGGCTGAGTTGCAGGATCTTTAGTGATAATGTTGATCACACCTGCCACTGCTTCCGAACCATATAAGGTAGAACTGGGGCCTTTGATGACCTCAAAGCGGTCGATGATCATGTTGGGTATGCCGTTTAATCCATATACAGAAGCCAGGTTGCCATACATAGGGGTACCGTCCATCAGTACTGCCGTATAAGGGCCGGGTAATCCATTGATGCTGATACTGTTGGTAAAGCACACACCGCAAGCCACCACTTCCTGAATACCATTCACCAGTTTAATACCTTCCACAATAGAAGAAGCTGCTGCCGGAGTAAAAGTATTCAGGTATTGTGAGGTAACAACATCTACTTTCACGGGTGAGGAACTCACATAAGTAGGGTTCATCGTACCGGTGACCACTACCTCATCCAGGCCAAGACTATTTTCCTTCAGCACCACGTCTAACGGCAGGGTTTCTCCTTCCTGGAGGGTGATTTGCTTTTTTAAGGGAACAAAACCGATAGAGCGAAAGAGCAAAGTAATCTCTCCCGGCTGAAGGTTTTCCAGTACGTATTGACCATTAGCGGTAGTAGCCGTACCCATGTCGGTACCCATAATCTGGACGGTAGCCCCTGGCAGGGGACCATTTTCATCTGTGATTGTTCCTTTTATACTTTGCGACCATATTGCCTGGAGAGGGCTTATGATGAAAATTAGTAAAAGTACGTGTCTCATAAACGGTTGGCTTTACACAAATCTAATACTAATTTTAAATTACGCAAAATAAAAATTTAGGTTAACCTAAAAAACATGTATGAGGACATACTGAGGCGAAAATTGTAGGAATACGACTTAGATGGGTATTTTAGAAAACAAGCTACATTGTTAGATGCTACAATGATCGCTTAGGGTTTAAAACTTATTTACTGTTTGTCCCATTGGCTAGCATTCTTCTTTATATGAAGTTCGTCTTTTGCGGTGTTATAGTACATGTCGCCAGGCCGGGCATTGTTAATAGTTCCGTTGTTAGGATCTCCAGTTCCAATATATAAGGTGGGAGTGGTGATGGAAGTGATAGTGGCTCCGGAGACAGTACTTCCTGATGGCTTAGCCCATTTTCCCAGTTCAGTCCAGGAACCACTTTCTCGCCTGTATACTGTCTGGGTATTGGTATTGTAATAGTAATTGCCATCAATGGCCCCTGCGGGAGGAGTAGTATTAGGATTGGTACTGCCGGCGTACCAGTTACCATTACTTCCTGGAGCGACCTGTGGCACCCAAGTAGTGCCGTTCCAAGTAAGCACCTCATTGAGAGCAGGAGCTGTGGTGGCAACGGCTCTT
>JAJNNC010000020.1 GCA_021730635.1 Catalimonadaceae bacterium JC749 | reverse complement strand
TATAAAGATCACATTCTTGGGCTGAACATCACCTAGCCGTTCAAAGCTGAGCGGAGGATCGGTTTGTGCCCAGGTGTTTCCCGCTACATAGCAAAGGAAGGTGAGTAGTGTAAAAAATCGTTTCATAAAGACACAATTAAAATCGTATGCAATTATCACAGTGATGGTTGTTGTAGGATTTTGAAAATCAATTTTACGGATTATCGGGTATCTCTTTTTGTTTTGCAAACTTTTTATGAATAAAGTATAAAAATTCATGGCAGACAGACTTGTTTGTAGATAATGGTTATCTTTAGCCTATGATTATCCGAGAGTCGACCCGGGGTTTTGTCATGGTCAGGCAGCATGATCATGCGTTGCTGGCTGGGGACATCGCCCTTCATTTCAGAAAAGAATTTTTTTCTTCCCCTGTTTTTTTTGAGGAAACAATGCAGGCGGTTTACCAACACGACCGCAGTTGGATCTACATGGATGATGTACCGCTGTGGAACGATCTGCATCAGGCACCCATGGCCTTCATGGAATATCCTGCGCTACCAAAAATTACATTTTATAAAATAGGACTGGATGAAATTGAAGCAATGAATGCTTATGCGGGTTTGCTCTGCAGTCTGCACTATACTTCTTTCTTCAGTCAGCCCCTTCGGCAGGAAGAAAAAGACTGGCTGGCTTATGAACAGGATAGGCAGTCTAAACTGAGAGCTACAGCACAAGTCAGCGATGAGGCATTGCTTCTGCTTCATTTTCAACTTCTGCAATTGTGCGACAATCTCTCTTTGTATGTGTGTCTAAACAAACCAGGCATAGAGAAAAGCCAGGAACATCCTTGGTATCGGCAGGGATTTCATAAGTCCGAAGCTTTTAGCAGCGAACAGCAAAAACCGCTCACAGCCTCCTGGCTTGATGCAAAGAGTATTCAGGTGACACCATCTCCCTTTGATGGGCCATTTCAGACCAAACTGATCTATAAAGAAGTCTCCAAAGAAGCTTTGCACCAAAAAGGCATGCGGGAAGCCTATGAAAAAGCACCCTGGCAAGAGCAGGAAATAGCTTTTCGATAACATGAAAAGTTAAAAGACGTGTATTTTCGTCTGTTTCGACAGTTGATAAACCTGCAGACTGTCATTGTTTCTGGAGTAGAGTACAAAGTCGGTATCCTTGATATGCAGAAGCCGGATATCCCGCACCTCTCCCCGTATTTTCAGTCCTGAAATCTGTGGATCCAGAGTGGTAAAGGAACCGGAACCATCGCCCAGTAATACGATACCATAGTTGGCGTCATATTGTCCGGCGCTCACCCGTGTTTGCGACAAATTTCCACCAGTCATCAGGTCAAGGTGACCATCCTGGTTCACGTCTGCAGCAGCCAGGGCAAAGACCGGCGCAAACTGAGTTTCTATGGGTAGCTTTTTGAGAGAAAACCGTCCCTGACCATCATTTTCCAGATAAACCGTTTCCAGTAAAGTCGCTGTCAGGGTATCGGCCCCTTCCAACTCTTTGGCAGAAAAGAAATCTTCTGGCTTGGCAGTGGCAAAGGATCGATAATCCGGAAATTTTTTCTTCAGAGAAGCCATCTGCCCGATCAGTTCATCCCGACTATAGGCAAAGGCATTGGTATCGGCAATAAAGTAACTAAAAATCGGATCTATGGAGCCGTTTTCATCAAAATCCTTATAAACCAGGGTAGCCGGATGTTCGTTATCGGGTTGGTAAGGATTGTTCATGCCGAAATTACCCACTACCAGGTCCGTATCACCATCCTTGTCAAAATCCTGGGCTTCTATTGTTTGCCACCATCCGGCGGTTGAGGCTGGTACCGCTGCCGTATCCGGAAGCATTTTTTTACCATCTTCATTGCGGAAAATCCGGATGGGCATCCATTCGCCAACCACGATTAGGTCCAGCCAGCCATCCAGGTTTACATCCTGAAACCGGGCATCGGTGACCATGCCGGGGTGTAGCAAAGACGGACAAAAGTCGGCAGTCATATCTTCAAAGTTGCCTTGTCCATCATTGCGCAGCAAATAACTACGGGGCGACATAGGATATTGGCCGGGTACTACCCTCCCACCAATAAAAAGGTCTGTGTCTCCATCCTGGTCTACATCACCTGCTGAAATGGTGGCGCCACTGGTCATCATCGCCGGCAGGCGACGGGCATCCCGCATAAAATTACCCTTGCCATCGTTCAGGTATAACCGGTCCTGCAAGGCTTGATCATCTTCCGCAAATTCATTGCCCCCGCTGACTACATACAAGTCCAGATCCTGGTCTCCATCTACATCCACAAAGAGGGCATCGGTATCTTCACTGTGCTTATCCGCTTCAAAGGCAGGTTGTGGTCTGGCTGAAAAAGAGCCCTGTGCCGATTGCACATAGAGTTTACCGGCGCTGCCCTGCGCTCCTCCGAGGTATAAATCTTCTCTTCCATCGCCATTGACATCGCCCAGAGCCATTTTAGGACCGGTAGTAGAAATACCGTGGGGCAACAGCCGGTCACGTTTGAAATCCAGGAAATGATTTTCTGTATGTTTGAAATCGATATCCAGGGCATGGGCTACTGGTTGAAACAGTTGGTTGGGTGTTGCCTTATTGGGTTGCTGGACGGAGGAAGCCTCTGACTGACGTAGCACCAGGGTTTGATTGACCGGCACCTTCAAAAGCGTTTGCCGGGTACCATCCGGCCAGGTGACCAGCAGACTGTCCAGTACGGTTTGGTCCCCTACCCCAAATAACAATTCATGATTCACAGAGGATTGAAATCCTCTCACGGGTATCATTTCTTGGTGATACTGTTTGTGGTTGGCATAGATCATCACTTTGGCTCCGATGCCATAAGTATTGGGGGCATTTCCCTGAAAACGGACTTTAATAAAATGATGGTTGTTCAGCTTTTCGCTGTTGTTTCGGAAGATACCTGCCTCTTCGTTCATATGGCTGACAATCAGATCCAGATCACCATCATTGTCCAGGTCAGCATAAGCGGCTCCACTGGAAACTGTCTTTTCCGGCATACCCCATGCGGTAGATTTTTTAGTAAAGGTGAGATCTCCATTATTCTGGTACAAATAATTTTCTACGGCAGTGGAAGGCATTTTTTCTATCAATTCCAGTAAAGCGATTTCTCTATCATCCCGCTGGGTCTGAACCTTTTCGCCTACCAGGTAACTGAGGAAATCCATATCCAGGTAATTGCGCCAGTATCCATTGGTAATAAACATGTCTTTCCAACCGTCATTATCATAATCAGCCGCCAGTACGGCCCAGCTCCAATCGGTATTGGAGATACCCGCCAGCTGACCTATCTCACTGAAATAACCGTTTCCCTGGTTGAGCTGCAACATATTACGCATGGTCTGAGGAAAAAATCCGCTGTTGATCAGCTCCTGGTACTTATCATAACGTTCAGGTCCCAGCGCCATCTTTTGCAGGTAATTACTTTCCGGCAGCATATCCAGGGTAATGACATCTGCCTTCAGATCATTATTGATATCAGCCCCATCAGCGCCCATAGAAAAAAGAGAGACATGGCCAAAATATTCCCTCAGAGACTCCTTAAAAGTACCGTTCTGCTGGTTCAGGTAGAAGTAATCTTCTTCATTGTAATCGTTACTCACATAGATGTCCGGCCAATCGTCATTGTTGAAATCTGATACCGTGATGCCCAGGCCAAAGCCTAAAACATTATGGAGGATGCCAGCACTATCTGTCACATTGGTAAAACGCGTGCCGTCATTCCGGTAGAGTTTATCCCCATAATAAGCGTTCTTTCTTTGCTTTAAATTCCCCACAACTTTATTGAAGCCGGCATATTCCTGCACCGAATGGTTCAGCAGGTACATATCCAGATCACCGTCACGGTCATAATCAAAAAAGGAAGCCTGTGTGGAATAACCTGGATCGGCCAGTCCGTAGGCTTCCGCCTGCTCGGTAAAAGTCAAATCCTTGTTATTGATAAAAAGGAGGTTTTTTCTCCTGTTCGGATCAGCGGCCGCAGAGCGGCAAACATAGATATCCAGCCAGCCATCTCCATTCACGTCAGCCATAGTGACGCCCGTATTCCATAAACCTGCCGCGGCGACCCCGGCTTTCTCTGCCATTTCCTCAAACTGCCACTGCCCTTTGTTGACATACAAATGGCTGGCCACCATATTGCCCGTAAAATAAATATCAGGCAGGCTATCCCGGTTCAAATCTCCTACGGCTACGCCGCTTCCATTGTAAAAGTATCCATACTTCATCACATTAAATTCTTCAGTTTCACGAAGGAGGTTTCGGAATTCAATGTCTGTATCGTCTGAAGGCAATTTTGTAAATAAGCTAGGCTCTTCAGCAGCCGGGTTGCAGGCTGCTAACAAATAAAAAATGGGCAAGCTCAACCATCTCCAGTCAGGTAGTCTATTCATCACCATGCATAAAGATAAAAAAAGTGCCAGGAATCTGGCACTTATCTTAGAAAATACGCTTACAACTTATGGTTTAGCATCCCACCAGAGTGGGGTAGAACCATTATCGGGTCCGTTGAGTTTGTTGGCAATGGCTTCATTGACGGCATCACTGTTGGTAGTAAATTCGCCATCCACAAAAGGAACCCTTCGGGGTACGGTATTCACCGGAATATTGGGATTATCCGTATTCAGGCGTTCATAGAAAGAGGGATAGCCCGTTCTCCTTTTCTCTGCCCAGGCTTCCTGGGAGTTGGGATACAGCGCGATCCACTTTTGCGTAATAATCTGCTCCAACTGACTCTCTTTGGTACCAGCGGCATCAAAGGCAACGGGTACCTGGGAAGGCGCTGGCGCTGTTCCATCAAAAGAGGCAGGGGTATTGGTACTGGCCACATAGCTGTTGCCTGACAAATTACTGCCATCCAATCCATATTCTTCATGAGAAGTGATGATTCCCTGCTCATAAAAACTCTGCGCAGTACCGCCCATGTTCCAGCCTTCCAGGGCACCTTCTGCTCTTAAGAAATAGGATTCTGCCGCATTCATGACCACATAGTTAGGACCGGCTGCCCCAGCTGCAGTATAGGCAGCAGCCATATCGGATGCCAGGGCATTGAAATTGATGCCCTGCTTGTCCACTTTAGACTGTCCATTCCGCATCCCTTCGTAAGGAAAGGAAATACCTGCAGGATCGTCAGTGGGATCTGGCTCAGCGGCTGGCGCTGCATAGTATTGTATCCTTGCGTCCTGATAACCCTTCAGGATACTTTCCATATCGGCACTCATACGAAACTCTCCCCATTGGGTAATGGTATTGTAAGGATTGGTAAAATCAGGGGCACTCGTGGCAATAATAGCATTGTCCTCATTAGATTCCAGCATGGCACCAGCTGCTGCCTTTTCAGCTTCAGACTGGCTCTTGGCAGGGTCTACATATTTCACCCGCATGGCCAGGCGGAGGCGCAGGGCATTGGCAAATTTCAGCCACTTGTCGGCGCTACCCCCGTAAATGAGGTCATTGGCTCCCAGAAATGAGGTACTTCCGGCATTACTCTGCAGCACCGGGATCGCTTCATCCAGGGTAGTGAAGAAATCATTGTAGATGTCTGCCTGCGCATCATACGGTACGGATCGTTCCCTGTTGCCAAATTCAGTATAAGGAATGGGGCCCCAGAAATCTGTGATTCTATGGTAGGACCATACCCGCCATACTTTCATCATGGCATTTTCCAGTTCGTATCCATTTTCAGCGGCAAAGTCTTCGGCATATTTGATTTGAGGAGCGGCACTACCATAGAAATAGTTGAAAGCTCCATTGAGCCAACCTCCTACCAGAATAAATTTATCAGAATCAAAATTGGGGGCAGTGGTGGCAAAATAACCTCCATAAATATCTGAGAAAAGTGACTGAGTCAGCTGAAAGGGTCCTCTGGCGGCATTGGGCAAGAACGCAGGCGTATACAACGCTGCCTTCACCACGGCACCGTATTCACTTTGACTTAGCTGATCCACTGTCAGGTTTTTAGGATCAGTATTCAGGTCCGTAAAATCATCAGTACAACTGTTAACCAAAGTTATGATTAACAAAACTGCGATATATAATAGACTACGATTCATTTTCATACTTTATGTTTTGCAATTAAAAACCAAGGTTTAAGGATACGCCAAAGCTACGCGTGGTAGGCGGTGCAAATGAGTTTAAGCCTTCCGCATTGTTATCGACAGACTGAACGGCTTCAGGATCAAAATATTCCGTTTTATTGCTGAAGAAAAACAGATTTCTGCCTACTATAGACAGACTGGCGCTGCTGAAAGGAAGACTGGAGAGCGCGCTTTCAGGTAAATTGTAGCTGAAGGCAAGTTCTCTCAGGCGAATATTGGAGGCATCTCTGATAAAAGCTTCTCCTACCGGGGTATTTCTACCACCCAGTCGGTTCCATAAAGCTTCGGCACTGATTTGAATATTGTTGGGTGTGGTGGTAGGATTTCCGTTCTCATCCACCAACACGGCCGTTTCTCCTCCAAAGACGTTTTCACCAAACACCAAGGTACCGTCTCTTCCCTGCGCGGTATAATCCAGCAATCCGCTACCTGCCATGATCGCCTCCGTAAAGACAGACACCTGCCCACCCTGACGGATGTCTACCAATGCTCTCAGCGAGAAATCCTTATAATTAAAGGTATTGGTGATACCCATCAACCAATCAGGTTGGAAATTAGCTACATTTACTGTTTTACCAGCCGTAATGACCGGTAAGCCTTGCGCATCGATCAAGACCCGTCCCTGGTCATCTCTGGCAAATCCACGGGAATACTGATTCCCGAAAGCCTCACCCGCTTCAATTCGGTATTCATTCAGGAAGCCGCTGCCCTGGATTAACACATCGATATCATCGGAAATCTCAACGACCTCACTCACATTCTTGGCAAAATTGGCATTGAAATCCCATGAGAAGTTGCTGGTGTTGACCGGTGTGATGCCCAGTACGACTTCTACGCCCTGATTCTGGATATCGGCACCATTGAGGAACACACTGGTCACCCCAGAGGCCACCGGTACGTTGGTTGCAAATAGCTGATCGAAGGTATTAGACTTGTAATAGGTGAAGTCTAATCTTATATTATCGTCCAGAAACCTGGCATCAAAGCCTGCTTCCCAGGTTCTTGTCCTTTCCGGCTTCAAATCGGCAAGCGGTAAAACAGGGCTCAAAGAAATAGTTCCTGCATTAACGAGGGCCTGTCTTGACAATCGATAAGGAGCGGTATCGTTTCCTACCTCAGCCCAGGAGCCTCTTAACTTCAAGAAGCTAATGGCCGAAGGAAAGGACACCAGATCGCTAATGACGGCCGTCAAACCTACTGAAGGATAGCTGTACGAACGGTTGTCGGCTGGTAAGGTTGAACTCCAGTCGTTTCTGAAAGAACCATTCAGGAAGATAGCATTATAAAAACCTATTTCACCAAAGGCATACACCGACTGTTGCTCTTTTTCAGCAAAGACTTCATTTGGACGTGGTTGCAGGGTATTGCCCAAGGCAAACAAGTTTTCCACATTGAAATTAGAGCCTGCCCCTCCTACACTCTCTACTTTGGCCTCTCTGAGGTTAGCCCCCGCATTAAGACCTAGTGAAAAATTCTCACTGAGATCTTTTTGATAGCTCAGCAATACGTCGGAGTTCCACTCCAGTCCATACCCAAAGGTTTTGGAATAGGAACCAAAGTCCGCGTTAATGTAGGTATCTACATACCGCAAAAACTCCTCAAAGGCATTATCCCTATCGATACCGGATCTGGCCAGTATGGATAAATCATCTGTGATTTGGTATTTCAGAGATACCAACCCGAGTATTCTTTCGTTCACCCTGGGACGCCTGACGTTATTGATGGTCCAGTAAGGGTTACCGGCTTCGTTTGATCTGGACACATAGAAATGCTGCCGTAACTGACCGGCGTCATTCACAAACTGATAGTGCTCCAGGTCCTGTGTCCGGATATTTCTGGGCAATATATAGGCATAGCGCAAAGGGTTATCAAAATTCTCACCGCTGAACAATACATTGGAGAAATTGCTACGGATATAATTCACCTTGGCATCCAGTGTCAACTTTTCAAACAAAGTGGTTGTATTTCTCAGGTTGATGTAATGCCGATTCAGATCGTTGTCCGGAATAATCCCTTTCCCATCGGTGTTGGTATAGTTGAAATGGGTATTGGAATTTTCATTTTTAATATTGACGCCTACGCTGGCTGCCATGGTATGGCCCGTCTGGAAAAAATCTCTCACATTATCTTCCTGTGGGGAAAGCGCATAGGTACCTCCAACAGCGGCCAGGTATTCAGGGTCATTGGACCAGTGTTCAACGGGTTGGCCTGTCATGCGGGGACCCCAGGAGGTGAAAGCCGTCTTGGAATAGATGCCTGCTGAACCCTGACCGTATTCGTTTTGATATTTGGTCAGTAAGATAGGGGTATTGACCTGATAGTTAAACCCTATATTAGCGGTAACACCTTCCGGAATACCCTCACCAGACTTGGTCGTGACGATAATTGCTCCGTTGTTGGCCCGGCTTCCATAAAGGGCAGCAGCGTTCCCCCCTTTCAAGACCGATATGCTGGCAATGTCGTCGGGAGAAATATCAGAAATATCTCCACCCACAGGAATACCGTCAATGACATAGAGGGGCTGGCTACCATTACTTTGCAGCGATCGGTTTCCTCGCAACACAACTTTGGTGGGGGCGCCTACCCCTGCGCCGGTTGTAGTAATAGCGATACCAGCTACCTTACCGCTCAGGGCTTCCGTAATATTCAAAGGCCTGGCTTGTTCAATACTCTGGCTTTCCACTTCCTGGGTGCTGTAGGTAAGCGTACGCTTTTCTTTGGTAATCCCTAAAGCAGTGACCACTACCTCGGTAAGGGACGTAATATCAGGAAAAAGGACCAGGTCAACAGTTTCCCGGTTTCCGATTTCGACTTCCTCACTCACATAACCCACAGAGGAAAAGACCAACGTAGCTGCATCTTCCGGAACGGAAAGGCGGTAATTCCCTTCCACATCGGTGACAGTACCCACGGTGGTTCCTTTAACGACAACATTGACGCCTGGTAGAGCAGCGTTATCCTCTCCTGAAGTGACAGTACCCGTAAGCGTACGATCCTGGGAGTGTGCTTCGAAGATGGAACCCAGCCATAACAGGCAAATAAAAGACAATAGAAGTTTTCTCATAAGTGGTAGTTAATTGTTTAAAGATCATTATATAATATTAAAAAGTTTAGGTATTACAGAACATACATTTGCGTCGCATCCATGGGAGAAAGACATGCATCTTTTGTAATTTCTGAAAAAGCAGATCCTCTCTTTCACTTCTCCGTTTTCCTCATTTTCGGGTTATTCCAAAAAGAGAAATCATCTAACAATCGATTATTTTGATATTAAGAATGGCGGCAAAATAAAAGTCTATTTATTTTAAATGAAAAGATAATTTGCTTTTTATTTTCTAGATAAAGCAAAATTAACAATAGGTCCATTTTGACTGTAAAATAACCTCATAAACAAAGATTATATTACCAAACACATTGATTTTCTAAGCATTTGCTATACAAATACCTGGAATAGAAAGGTAGGAAGTTAGGAGTATAAGTTTTTCATATTCATAAATTAGAACGGTTAAGTTTGAATGCAGAATGATTGTTATTTCTTTGAATTACACCTGAGCCAAACAGTTACTTTCAAATTAATTTGGTCGCGCAAATAATCAATCTCACCTTTAAGTTACAGCGTATCTTTTCTAATTATAAAAATTAGAATATTTTTTGAAAAAAAAAATATTCAAAAGATATTTATTAAAATAATGGGTACGCACACAAAAGCAATTTAGGCTTATAACCTGAATAAAATGCGATCCCATGTCACTGACATTCATAGGTCACCAGCTTCGTTACATTCAATTTGCTTACTACTGAACAATGTATTCTACCCACAAAATACTTCATCCCTTTTTAGGTCTGCTCACCCTGCTGATGTTTCCATTTTTTACAACAAAAGCGCAAAAGGCGAGCATAAGAGAAGAAACTATCTCCATAAAAACCTATCCCTTTTCTGATCCTAATCCTGTTCCGGTGCTTACCACCAACCCAAAGATTTATCCCTATCATACTTTTGAGGGCTACAGCCACACCGGCAGGAAGCAACCCTGGAAAGTAGTGACACTTGAAAATGATTACATCCAACTTTTTGTGTTACCGGAAGCAGGTGGAAAGATTTGGGGCGCTATAGAGAAATCGACCGGCGAAGAATTTATCTATCGCAATGAAGTGATGAAATTCCGTAACATTGCCATGCGGGGCCCCTGGACATCGGGAGGGATTGAGTTTAATTTTGGCATTATTGGTCATGCGCCTACCACTGCTACACCTGTGGATTATGTAATACAGGAGCATCCGGACGGTAGTGTCAGCTGCATAGTAGGTGCCATGGATCTTCCTTCCCGCACCCAATGGCGGGTTACTATTACCTTACCGCCCGATAAGGCCTATTTTGAAACACAATGTGTATGGTACAACCCTACTCCTCTCCATCATCCTTACTATCAATGGATGACAGCCGCTGCGGAGGCCCGGCCAGATTTGCAGTTCTTTTTTCCTGGCCATGCTTACCTGGAACATAGTGGCGAAGCCAACCCCTGGCCCGTAGATGAGCAAGGCAGGGATCTTTCTTTCTATCAACATAATAATTTTGGACCCAGCAAATCTTACCACGTTGTGGGTCATCGCCATCAGTATTTTGGAGGCTACTGGCAGGAGAAAAAATTCGGATTCGGCCATTGGGCTCACTACGACGACATGCCCGGACAAAAACTCTGGATTTGGGCCTTGTCCCGTTCTGGCGGTATCTGGGAAGACCTGCTCACCGATACGGATGGACAGTACATTGAATTTCAGGCGGGCAGGCTGTTTAACCAGTATTCTTATGCAGCCAACCAGCACAATCCTGTCAGCGAGGTTGCCTTTGCCCCTCATGCTACCGACCAATGGCGTGAAATATGGTTTCCTTTTAAAGACATTGGCGGTCTCCGGGCTGTCTCTCCCCTTGGAGCCCTGAACCTGACAGACAATGGACAGGAAGTTACCCTGCATTTCAATGCCTTTCAGGCGGTGAATGATACCCTCTCCGTAAAAACCCATGATACGCTGCTCTACCAACAGGTGCTGTCTATGTCACCCATGGACGTAGATACGGCTCACTTTTCTTTACCGGCTGCCAATACAACTTTTCAGGTAATTCTTGGCAAGGAGATACTCTATGCAGACTCACTGCAAAAAACATTGAAACGTCCTTTCAAGAGGACAGCGGTCATCCAGCGCTCCCCTGCCGATCAGCTCTATGAAGAAGGTATGGCCTTATCCAAAGGCCGTCTGTATCAACAAGCCATGGAAAAATGGGTTGCCTGTCTGGAAAAAGATGCGGCACACCCACGCGCCCGTCTGGCCTTGGCGGAACTTTTTTATAGAAATGCTCAGTATAGTGAAGCACTTACGCAAATTCAACGGGCGTTGGAAGCCGACACTTATGACTTTGAAGCAAACTACCTGGCAGGGATCACCTACCGGGCCCTCGGCGACCCCCTAAATGCCCTGGAAGCTTTGGGTTGGGCAGCACGCTCCATGACCTACCGGTCTGCTGCTTATGCACAAATGGCTGCGATTTTCTTAGAGCGCCAACAAAGGAAACAAGCGGAAGAATACGCCCGCCGTTCCCTGGATTATAACCGCTATAATGTAAACGCTTACCAGACACTGGCAGTCGTTTACCGGAAGAATGATGAGCCTGAGAAAGCCCACTCAGTACTCTCAGAATTACTGGCGCTAGACCCTCTGCATCACTTTGCCCGTTATGAGCAGTATTTGCTGGACCCGCAGCCAGCGCAACTTGAACAATTCACTAGCCTAATCCGCCAGGAGATGCCCTATCAGACCTATTTGGAGTTAGCCATGAATTATCTCAGTCTGGGACAGCAGCAAGAAGCCCTGCGTATTCTCCAGCAGAGCCCTGCGCATCCACTGGCCGACCTCTGGCTTGCTTATCTGACCCGATCAGAAAAAACTACCAGCGATACCTATCTCAACAGCGCCGTTCAAAAATCTGCTGATTTCGTGTTTCCCTACCGACAAGAAACCTTGCGGATGCTGGCATGGGCTGTGCAGCAGCAACCCCACTGGAAAATCCGGTATTATCTGGGACTTAATTACTGGGGGTTACACCGACCGGAAGAAGCGGCTGACTATCTGAAAGCTTGTGGTGAAGAACCAGAGTATGCGCCTTTTTACCTGGCAAGAGCCGAATTGCTGAAAAAGACAGAAAATAAAGATCCTGAACCGGATATACGGAAGGCCTTATCACTGGATAAAGAGCAGTGGCGTGCCTGGCACTGGCTGCTGCAGTACCTCAACCAAAATCAACTTCATGAAAAGGAAATCACAACAGCCCAACAGGCCTATCAGCAATTTCCTGATCATTATGTTATTGGAATGGATTATGCCCAGGCATTGCTCAACCAGGGTCAATATGAAGCCTGCATCAACCTTTTGCAAAAAATTCAGGTGCTACCCTACGAAGGGGCTTCTGAAGGAAGATCTATCTATGAAAGAGCACACCTTTTGAGGTCTGTCGCGCAGATACAGCAGAAAAATTACAAGGATGCTATCAAAACCCTGCAAACCTCCCTGGAATGGCCGGAAAACCTGGGGGTAGGAAAGCCTTATGATCCGGATAACCGGAAGCAGGATTATCTGCTAGCCTACTGTTATCAGAAAAGTAAACAGCCTAAAAAAGCAGATCAGCATCTCCAAAACCTGATGCAGTATTCTCTGAAAAACGGGCCTTCAGCACAATGGAATGATCTGTTGTCGCTCATCGCTTACAAAAGGCAAGGGAAGCAGGATGCCGTTTCCGCGCTGACAGACACTCTGAAAAAGGCAGAAACGCCCGCAGCACAGTGGATTATGGCCTATTGGGAGCAGGATGAACCTCAACGTCAAACTCTGGAAAAGCAGTGGGCTAATCATAAAGATTTTGCCCTATTACAACGCATTCTTTCAACCACCAAGGATTTTTAATCGGTTACTTTCCTTCTGTTCTGGAAATAGAACCTGAACAACAAAAGATACGCAATCCCACGAAAGACATGGTCTGACATTCACAACCATCAGAGCTGGGGAAACCCACCATAAGTTAAGAAGCATTGTCTACCCCAAACTGATAGACAGTGGTATGGCGGTAAATTTCTCCAGGGTTCAAAATGGTATTGGGAAATTTAGGATGATTGGGGGAGTCAGGATAATGCTGTGTCTCCAGACAGAAGCCAGTATGTTTATGATATACTTTTCCCCCTTTGCCAGTCACGCTACCATCCAGAAAATTGCCCGTATAAAACTGCATGCCCGGTTGTGTGGTCAACACTTTCAACGTCCGACCTGAATGAGGTTCATAGACCCTGGCCGCCAGCGTCAGGGATTTAGGTTGAGCTTTTGTCAAAACAAAAGTATGATCGTAGCCTCCGGAAACCTCCTCAATATGTTCCTTAATACTTTTCAGTTGGCGAAAGTCAAAGGGAGAATCCTGAACTGGTTTGATTTCTCCGGTGGGGATCAGGTTTTCGTTGACCGGCACATAATAATTGGAATGGATCTTAATCTGATGATCCAGAATGGTATCCGCTTCCTTTCCGCCCAGATTAAAATAGCTGTGATTGGTCAGGTTGACAGGGGTAGGCAAATCCGTAACGGCCATGTACTCAATATACAGTTCGTTGTCTTCTGTCAGGATGTAGTGCACCGTCACATCCAGGTTGCCGGGATATCCCTCTTCCCCATCGTGGCTGGTATAACTCAAGGTAAGCCTGTTTTCAGAGACTTGAAAGGCAGGTTCCCATAGTACCTTGTCAAAACCCTTTTTCCCGCCATGCAAATGATTAGGTCCGTTGTTGACAGCCAATTTATAATCTTTTCCGTTCAACGTGAATTTACCCTGGGCAATCCGGTTGCCATACCGCCCTACAATAGCGCCAAAATAAGGATTCTTCTTCTGGTATGCTTCCGGTTTGTCGAAGCCCAGAACGATATCTTCCAGACGACCTTGCTTATCGGGAGCCATTATAGAGGCAATAATACCTCCGTAGTTCAGGATTCGTACCTCCATTCCATTTTGGTTGCTAAGGGTAAATTGCTGTATGTTCATGTTAATGTTGTTAATTACTTTTATTGCTAATTTAATATACCTTTATAGGTTTACCATTACCTAATGAGAAAAGAAAATCATCTTAAATGAGAAGCCAGGTCGGCTAAGGTGGAAACCACTGCCAACGGACTTTGACTCAACACGGCCCCTCCCAACACCACTACTTTGGCTGCTACTTCTATTACTTTTTCCACTTTGTTTTCATTTTGAATATATTCATTCACCGCTCTGGTAATATGCTCAATCCTAATCAGGTTACCTTCTATTTCTTCAAAGGCCAGCACAGCAGACAATGCCAACAGGTCATCTGTATAATTATAAATTGACCATTGCAATTTGCTCAAACGCTGGTGCTGTTCCGGGGTGAGGCTGTACCAGTGCTGTTCCCTGTATTGGGTCAGTTGTCTGGCCACTGAAAAAAACTGCCTGGACAGTTGAGCGGTTTGTTGTGGAGTGAGTTGACCCATAGTTAATTATTTAATTTTTTCAAAATCACGCTGTAGTTGCTGTAGTCTCCCTGTATAATAAACCAATGTTTCCAGTGACTCTTCCTTGTTCAGATGTTGCCGCTTCTCAAAAAGGTCTCCATGCCCTGCTTTTATCTGATGTAGGATGGCCACATAAGTATCCAACCGCTGACATTGGTGTTCATATTCCTTTAATTGCTGGGCATAAGATAGAATGAGATTGCGTTTTTCCAAAATGGATGCAGCTCCTTCTGACAGTTCTTTGGTTTGCAGATAGAGCATTTCCCGCTGTTGCTCAACGGCTTCCCTCAGGGAGGTATCCATAATAAATATGAGTTGATCCAGTATTTTTGCCAGCGGTGCCTGCGCCTGCTCAATATACCAGGCAGTTTTTTTCCTACGATAGGCTTCTGAAGAAGATCGTAACAGCAACTCCAGTACCTGTTGATAGGCGCTGACTACTTCTTCTTTTACACCCAGTTGTGTATTGGTTTGTAGCGCCTCTGCTATAGGGTCCAGCGAATATTTCAGTCGTTGATTACTGGTAAGCAGGTACAGGCCCGACAGATAATTATTAACCGCTTGTTGCATTTTATTCACCACTGTATCGGCTTTCAGTGCCAGATCACATCCGCCCTGATAATTCCTTTGTACCTGGCTCATCCGAAGGGCTTCCATCATATTTTTTTCTTCGCATAGGTGCTGAAAAGTCGGGGCTGACCGATCAAACTCACCAGTGCTTGCCAGGGCCTGCTCCGAAAACTGAGAAACGGATTGCAGGCTGGTACATGACATCATTACCCAGGCATAACACCACAAATATGCGATAGATTTTTTCTTCAAAATACAGACTTTGAATTTCACCAATGCAACACAGTAAGATAGGACATAGACTAGGATGGCTGCGCTTGCCACCTTGATCAGCAGGACCAAACCAAGCAGGACAATCAGCCAGCTACTGTCATCTTTCGGCAGAGATCAGCACAGGCACGACAGGCTTCCGCACATTGCTGGCAGTGTTCTGCCTCATGTTTCTCACATGCTTCAGCGCACTGTTCGCAAATATCGGCACACAGTATGCACATATCCGGGGCTATCGTACTGTTGCGTTGTAATAAGACGGCTGTCTGAAGACAAATATCCGCACAATCCCGGTCAATGAGGATACAGTCGGCCATTTTGGAAGCATCTTCTTCTTTCAGACAGGCCGTGGCACAGTGCTCGCAAGCCATGGCACAGGTCAAACAAGCTTGTATACAGGAGTCAAAAGGCGATTTGTACATAGTCAAAAAATTTTAGTAGAAAAAGTAAAGTTATTCTCTTCAGCCAATGCCTGATCATAAAATGTACTACTAAAAAAAGAGCAGTTTGTTTTTTCTCAAAGGTAACTAAAGATAAGAAGGTTCAGCACAAAAAAAAACACAGCCGCTGGCTGTGTCCTGCTGTTCAACAATGTCGTCGCCTTCAAGGGTTATTATCTCGCTTTACCTTCACAAACCCGGATTTATTGATGATCTTGTTTTTCGGATTCCCCCGATACCTGATCTCTGCGCCGAACCCGTTGGCTTCTGCTTCCAGACTTTCCTCAGCATTGACCAGCAGGCTTCCCGTGCCATTCACTTCTGCAATGGTACGCTGACTGATCAGCTCAAAGGCGTCGATGGTACCGGTACCATCCAGAATGATTTCCTGCATATCCACACTGCCGGATAAATAAATATCAGCGGTGCCTGAACACTCCACCTGCAATTGTTCTACCGCCAAAGACAGATAATTTTTTCCCATACCTTCTACCTCCAGCCTGAAATTTCTTCCCTGAACAGGTTCTTGCGTTTCAATATTCACAATACCTGCTACCCGGATCGCTTCTAATTGCTGATAGTTGACATAAAGATCCATTTTCGGTTCTACCGGAAGTACCTGATCTTCTTCTCTTTTATACTGTATGTGCAAAGTATGGCCGGATACCCAGGTTTTTACTTTTTGCATCTCCCCTTCTTCCACTTCAATCTCAAGCGTGGGGGCGCTATCAGGTCGGAAACTCAGATAGAGATTGGCCCTACCTTCCAATTCAATACGAGTAAACGCATCCAGCGAGCGGGTTTCCTTATCCTGTGCCAGGAGGGGTTGGCTCACAATATACATAAGGAGTATGAATAGTTTTTTCATAATGCTGTGGTTTTCTATGGAGCAGATGCCGTTTTTGCAGCAAAGGTTGCATACGATTTGAGGTTCTGGCAATTTTTTGTTCCATAATGCTATAAAAGAAAGCACTAAAATAATAAAACCTGCCAGGAGCTTCCGTTTTGTTTTAACAAATCGCTTTAAAATGCAAAAAATAACAAGAGGCTTTATTTTTCTGTCTGAACCTGTCCCCCTTCCCATAAGAATAGAAAATTATTTGTATAAACACTTGTTTTACAAAGCGTTATAACGTGATTGCAAAATATTGTTTAAAGAAAATATCAGCATGGTTCAACACAAAAATTTTTTTACGAATACTTCGAAAAATGAAACAATTTAATGATAGGCCAGTTATATCCGTACTTTAACGATTTTTTCACACTTTTAAATTTTTTGATTATGCATAACACATCAAATCATCTTATTCTGTCTTCCTCATCCATTGAGGGAACAAATGTAAGGAACTTGGCTAACGAAAAGCTAGGTGAGATCAAGGATATCATGTTAGACGTTGACAATGGTCGTATCGCTTATGCAGTACTTTCCGTCAGTGAAGGTTTCCTAGGACTGGATCACAAATACTTTGCTATTCCCTGGAAAGCCCTGCGTTTTGACACAGAAAAAGAGATTGCTTTGTTAGATGTTGATAAAGAAAAATTGGAAAACTCCCCAGGATTTGATAAAGACAACTGGCCTTCAACACCTCAAAATGATTTCGTTGATAAGGTCCATACCTATTACGGCTATGAGTCCTACTTTGGCCGTGACAAGGACAGGGAAACCGCTTTTGAAAGAAATGTGAATGACCCGATGTACAACCGGGGTGCCGGAGAAAATCCGCTGGACAGGGATGTAAACAACCCCCTGGACAGAGATAGAGACAGAGATAGCAATGTAAACAATCCTTTTAACAGAGACGCCGATGATCCTAACTATAACAGGGATACGGACAGTCCGAGAATATAAACCTAAACCTGAAGCGCCCCGATTTCCGGGGCGTTTTTTTTTACTTTTCAGGTCCGGGCCTTTTTACCACCCTTATCTGGTTGGCGGAGAATCACCAGAAAAATACCTGCCAGAATCAACAGCATGCCGAGGGCATGATACCCATAGAATCGCTCTCCCAGGAATATGACCGCCATGATACTGCCGAACAGGGGCATCAGGTGCGAAAACAGGCCAGCAATATTGGGCCCTACCATTTTCACCCCTTCGTTAAAAAAAAGATAGGCCAGCACGGACGGAAATACTGCCAGGTACAACACCACCCAAAGCACCTTTCCAACCAGATACATGGGAGACAACAAAAAACTTTCTGCAATGAAGAAAGGAAACAACATCAGGGTTCCCAGCAAAAAAGTGATCACCAGGAAACTCCTCGGATGAATAGGCGGACGAAACCGCAGCAGGATGGTATAACCAGCATAACAGAAAATGGCCAGCATCACCCACAGATCTCCCTGATTAAAAGAGGCTTCCAGAAAGGTGGTAAAGCTTCCTTCTGATACCAGAAACAAAGTACCCAAAAGCGATATGACTACACCAATAATTTGTAGCCCACCCAACCTTTCCCTGAAAAAAAGAAAGGACATGAGTACGACGACTACCGGAAAGAATGATTGCAGCAGCAGGCTGTTGATCGCCGTGGTGTCGCGTAGCCCTACATAAATAAAGGTATTAAAACAAGCGATGCCCAGAAAAGACAAAGGCAGCAGTATTTTCCAGTGCTCCTGAATCACCGGCAGGTCTTTTTTTACCTGTGAGGCAGAAAAGAGCGTGATGACCACAAAGGCCATAGCCCAACGGCAAAAAGCCAGCGCCACAGGTGGCACCGTGATAGATATAGATTTGCTCAGCACAAAATTGCCTGCCCAAAAAAGTGCCGCCAGGGTCAAAAAAAGATAAGATACACCAGACCTCCTCTTCATGCCGCAAAGATGTGCTAAAATCCTTCCACTTCAAAGCATCCTCTGAGTAGTGAAAAGGCATGGGGAGGCATTTTTATTTATTTACCTTGTTCAGGGTCTTCTTTGCCCACAGAAATCAGGTTGGTCAGTAAACGGTAGGCACCCGGTACTCCTGCCGGTAATTCTCTGAAGAAAGACAAACCCGTATAGATATAATATCCTTTCCCGTATTGGGCCACCAGCAGACTGCCCTTCTGGGCTTCTTCCCCAGGGTCATTGATGGAAAGAATCGCTTCATACTGCTCATCCCACTTGTTTGGAAAGTAAAGCCCCCTTTCCTGTACCCACCCCTCAAAGTCTTTCTCTGTAATTTTATTGGGAGCATTCAGAACAGGATGGCTGGGTTGTAAAAACTGCACTTTAGCGGTTTCATCGGTTACCCGATCACGGGAGAGCTCCAGGGAATAGGGCATAAAATGCTCATTCACCAGGTTGTAATTGTTATTGTATTGAACGATAAGTGTCCCTCCCCGCTCTACATATTCCAGCAACTTATTATTTTTGTAGCGCAACCAATCGACAGTATTATAGGCCCTGACACCCACAATCACTGCATCCAGATTATCCAGATAAGATTCGTAGATATCGTGGCTTTGTAAAGTCACTACCTCATAGCCAATTTCTACCAGCGCTTCAGGCACTTCATCCCCGGCTCCCATGATATAGCCAATCAGATTCCCTTTCTTCTCAATGTCCAGCTTTACCAGATGCGCTTCTGCCGGAGGAAACAGCGTTTGTGTGGGAATATGTTCGTACTCGATGGTGACAATACTTTTGTCGTAGGTCTGCCCCTGCAAGGTAGCCACAGCTGTCACGTTGCCGGTACTTTGTTCCACAGGAGGATACACCTGAAAAGTGAAGTCTGTCTCTCCGCCTTTCACCGCAATGGCAAAGGGAAAAGAGGCCGGTTCTGACCGCCAGCCCTCTGGCAACTGTAAACGCAGCTCCCCTTTGATATTGGATTTACCCGCTCTTACCAATACAGTCAGCGACTTAGGGGCATTACTGGCAAAGACCATTACTTTTTCCGGCAGGTTCATATACACGGGCGGGGTGACCACAAAAGGCCGGTACACTTCTCCTTCCTTTGGGTCATTACGTTTGTAAATGACTGGGGAAGAGAACTCTATGGCTTTGCCATCGATCTGCATGGCATAACGGGCTTCTACACTGGCAGGCGTTTCATCTCTGCCAATCAGCCATGGATGGTCTACCTGAAAAGTAAAACCATCGTTGGGTTCTTTCAGCCAGTACGGACCGGAGTAGTCCATGTCTTTGGGCAAAACGGCCTGCATACTAAAGATAGTATCAGTATTATTTTCCAGGGTAAGACGGGTTACTGTATCCCGGTTAATATTCGTAAAAATGACACTCTGTAATACCGCTGGTATAGATGATCGGTTGATAGCCTCTATATTGAGCTGTAGGGTGTCGCCAGGCGCTGCCGCGTATTCTGCAATGCCCGGATTAGAACCGCCCCCTCCCCGACGCCGGGTCAACAGATTGGTACCTACTCTCGTTTCCAGATACAAACCCATACAGGCCTTGATTACCTGGTTCAACTCTTTGCGCTTCACCTCCTTCCAGTAGCCATCCTGCAATTCAGATAAGGCTTCTGAAGCTTGCATCAGGGTGGGCACTATGGCCGAAGGATTTTCCGGATCAAAATGTTCATAGGCAGTTTGTAATAGTTTGCCAGGCTTTGCTCCCCCCTTGATGCGGGACCAGCTGGTGTTGACACCCTCAAAGAGATCCTCCTGAGCCATCTCTCCTTTCACATGCCGGAAGTATTCAATGTCACTGCCCCTGGAACCCGTAGCACCAAACCCCTGGGATTGGTGTTTACTCCGGCTTTCTGCGGCTATTTCCGTCACAGATTTTCCCAACAACGGCTGATAGATACCCAGGTCAATGGCCAGCAGAGAATCATTGGTCTTACTTTCTTCCACTATTTTTTCGGTAAACCACTCCGTATCGTTTAAGAGAAGTCGTTTTGGCTGCCAGGGCTCTACATATTTTAGCTGTTCGGGAAAGCTTTGGGGATCACCCGCCAGATCAAAAGCCTCTGCCGCCAGCGATCCCGAAGCAGCATGATGTCCATGACCGGCCCTATCATCAGGCGGAAAACGGGTGATAATGATATCGGGACGAAAGTTCCGGATAACCCAAACCACATCCGACAGTATTTTGTCTTTGTTCCACAATTCCAGGGTTTCCTCAATGGATTTGGAATAACCAAAGTCGATAGCCCTGGTGAAAAACTGATAGCTGCCATCCACACTACGCGCCTGTATCAGTTCCTGAGTACGCAAGACACCCAGTAAATCCCGTATCTCCGGACCTATCAGATTTTGCCCGCCGTCGCCCCGGGTCAGCGCCAGGTAGCCGGTATTCATGAGCCGTTCCTGAGACAGATACCCTATCACCACCTGGTTTTCATCATCCGGATGGGCCGCCAGATACAGCGCACTTCCCAACACATTCAGCTTTTTCAGCGCTAGCTGGATATCGCTGGCGGATAGTTTCTGTGGTGTCTGAGCCCAGGTAGTAGTGTGAATACCACCCATGAAAATGACAGCAAACATGAATCTTAATAAAAACTGCATAGGGATACTGTTGATTTTTGATACGGTACAAAACAAAAATATAAATAACTAGGACGGAAAAACAGAGGAATAAATATCAAAATTTATTTTACCCCTAGTTTTAATACACAAATCGACGCTAGCTCAGCCTGTAGCCAGGCAAAGCGTCTGCCATGGTTGTTTCAATCGCCTATGACGTTTCCTTTCTCATCCAAGGGTAGATAAGGATTATAGGCTATTTCCCAGAGGTTCCCATCGGGATCCGCCACGTAACTGCTATACCCTCCCCAAAAGACTTTGTGCGGGGGTTTCACTACACTCACCCCTTTCTTTCCCAAGGATGCCACCAGTTCGTCCACCTCTTTTTCACTCCTGGTATTGTAAGCCAGAGAAAAACCTTTGAAGCCGGTTCCCTCCGCAGGAACGGTGGCATCTTCTGCGAGTTTGAGCGTAGGATATAATGCTAACTGAAAACCGTTGAGCTGAAAAAAAACGATGCCTTCCGCACTGCTGCCGGTACGTTTCCAGCCCAGTTTGTTTTCGTAGAAATCAATGGCCCTTTCCAGGTTTGTGACCCCTAAAGTAATGAGTGTAATTCTTTGTTCTAGCATGACATGCTTGTTTTAAAAAAATATGATTTTATAATGTAGTAAGGTAGGTATTCTTTCCTTGTTCCGCTGCACCTGCTTCAAACTTCTTACCTTATTTTTTGAAGGCTGTCAACGAGTCTGCCCATGCAATTCATCTGTATCCTTCTTCCGTTCACCCTCTTTTCCCGACGGTTCACCAGAAATAATGAGAAATTTTCTCAGTAACTAACCATTATTACAACGTGAATTAACCAAACTTAAAATGCCATGAGAGAGCTATTTTTTACTTTGACATTCTGTGTATTTCTTTTCCACCTCCAAGCCCAATCGCTTACCCAAACCATTCGAGGGCGTCTCACTGATGCTCAATCTGAATTTCCTTTAGCCGGAGCCAATGTAATCGTACTAAATACTGATCCTATGATTGGCACCGCTACTGATACGGAAGGATATTATACTTTGGAAGGTGTGCCTTTGGGTCGGCAATCTTTGAAAGTAACTTATCTGGGTTACGAAGAAAGGGTCATTTCCAATGTTATAGTGACTTCCGGCAAAGAGGTTGTGTTAAACCTATCACTGACGGAACAGGTCATCACCACCCAGGAAATAGTGATTACAGGAAAAGCTGAGAAAGATGTGACCAACAATGAGATGGCTACTGTCAGCGGCCGGTCTTTTAACCTGGAAGAAACAGGTCGCTATGCTGGTAGTTTCAATGATCCTTCAAGGATGGCTGCTAATTTTGCAGGGGTGGCCGCTAACAACGACGACCGCAACGATATTGTCATCCGGGGTAACTCACCTGGTGGTTTGTTATGGCGAATGGAAGGGATCAACATACCAAACCCAAGCCACTACGGCTCTTTAAACAGTACAGGTGGCCCGGTGAGTATTCTTAACTACAATGTGCTGGACAAATCGGATTTTCTGACGGCTGCCTTTCCTGCCGAGTATGGCAATGCTATTGCTGGCGTATTCGACCTGCAACTCCGTAGCGGCAATAGTGAAAGGAAAGAATATTTAGGACAGATTGGCTTCAATGGGTTTGAACTGGGCATAGAAGGGCCTTTCTCTAAAAATTCCAAAGCCTCTTACATTGCCAACTACCGGTATTCTACACTGGGTGTATTCAACGCACTGGGTTTAGAATTCGGAACAGGCGAAGCCATCCCTCAGTATCAGGATCTTACTTTTAAAGTAGATGTGCCCACCCAGAAAGCAGGTAGATTTACCCTCTTTGGTATGGGAGGTGTCAGCGACATAGAATTTCTGGGAAGCGAACTGGATTTGGAAGATTTGGAAGAAAATTTTTACGCTGATGAGAATCAGGATAGTTACTCTAAGTTTCAAAGTGGCGTTGTGGGTTTGTCTCATCTGTATTATTTTACATCCACCCTTTATTATAAATTGTCGGTAGCCGCTTCTCATCAAAGCCAGTGGTTTCGAAGCGACTCGCTCAGCACCGAAAACCGCTCCCCTATTCCCAGTGAAGAAGCAGATTTGGTCAACAACAAATACTCAGCACATGGGCTGCTCAGCAAGAAATTCAACGCACGCAACAGCTTAACGGGCGGTGTCATCCTGGACTTATACGACTTTGATCTGAAAAATAACTGGCTGGTGCCTGGTGAAGAATACACCATTCGTGATGCCCAGGGACAAAGCCTGCTCTCACAAGCTTATGCCCAATGGCAACACCGTTTCAATGACAAACTTACCCTGAATACCGGCGTAAATTTTCAGCACCTGGAGATCAGTGGCAGTACAGCTTTCAATCCAAGAGCTGGCATACGATATCAATTCAATGAGCAGCAGGCAGTAGGTGTAGGCTACGGTTTACATAGCCAGATACAACCTTTGGAAGTGTATTTTACCCAAACAACGCTTCCTGATGGCAGCACGGTGCTGACCAACCAAAATCTGGACTTTGTGCGCAGTCATCATTACGTACTTTCCTATGACCGTACCCTGGCGCCGAGTTTGCGGATGAAAGTAGAAACCTACTATCAATATATATACAATGCCGGAGTTACCCGCGACCCCAGTTCTTTCTCCCTGCTCAATGCTGGTGCCGACTTCGACCCCATCGACGAAACCAATTTAGTAAATGAAGGTACCGGACGTAATTATGGTCTTGAGTTAACCCTAGAGAAATTTTATAGCCAAGGCTATTACTTTCTGTTCACTACCTCCCTGTATGATGCGAAATACAAAGGCAGTGACGGAATCTTACGCAATACTGCTTTTAATGGACGGTACATTGTTAACCTGCTCGGTGGAAAAGAATTCAGGATAGGAAGAAAGGAGAACACCTTAGGTTTTGATGTAAAGCTAACAGCCTCGGGCGGTAAACTATATACGCCTATTAATTTTGAAGAATCTTTGGCACAGGGATACGAGATACGCTATGAAGAAAGAGCCTTCTCTGAAAAATCAGACGCATATCTACGTGCCGATTTGAAAATCACTTACCGCATCAATGCCCGCAAAGTGACCCATGAATTGGGGATCAACCTGCAAAATGTAACAGATAACCAGAATGAGTTTTCCAAAATTTATAATCCCAGAACAAACACTGTACAGACGCGCTATCAGATGGGTTTCTTTCCCGTACCACAGTACAGAATTTTATTCTGATTGTGAAGCAGCAACCTAAAACTACTTTATTCAATCAACAATTCAATCTTTCAGCCTATGACCTATGCCGCAAAACTGATGTGTGGAATTATCGTACTGACGATTCCCACGATTGAATACGGAGGCTACTTTCTGCTTAGCCTTTTATCCGGAAAACAGACTGAGCTGGCCTTGACGGATTTTCAGCAAGCCATGTTTCGGGCAGGGCATGCCCATGCCGGTGTGATTGTTTTATTGTCATTGATTGTGCAGTTGATGGCCGACCATGTGTTCCTGCCTTCTACGCTCACCTGGATCGTACGGATAGGGGTTCCTTTGGCAGCCATTCTGATCAGCGGTGGCTTTTTTGGCAGTGCCATAGGCCGGGAGATTATCCGGCCGGGCAAGTTAATTGTATTGTTGTATATCGGTATCTTTGTACTGGCCCTCTGCCTGATCATTCTGGGCATTGGGCTACTCAGGGCCAAAGGATAAATGGCAAACTATTACTGAATATCAATGAGAATAAGCAAGGTATAGGGCGATTGATCACATTAACAAGACTCAGACATTGTACTGAATCCTGCTGACTTTTTCACATTCGCTCATTCTATCTTTCTCTCATTGTACTATGCTATAATTCAGTTACATTTATGTAAAATCATATGGTAAGGAGGCGCATCTATTGAAGCGACAAAAAACATGAACGACAAATGGTTCAGAATCATAGGGATACCCGTGCTGGGAATTTTCTTTGCAGTCGTCTACAATTATGAGGAGTTGATCAACGTCACCGTATTTTTCAAGGAGCTTCTTGTTTCACTGGCTTTTACTATTTCTCTCTGGGAAGGCAACCGCGCTTTTGTCATCTACATGCGGAAAACTTTTCCTCACAATGAGCAAACCGTTAAAAGGTTAGTGATACAATCGGTGATCAGTATCCTGTACACCTGGGCAGCCACCTGGATTATTTCCTATCTTTTCTCTCTGATCCGTGTTTGCAGTCATGATCCCTATGAAACATTCATCATGTCATTTTTCAACCTGGTGCCTACTTTCTTTGTGATTTCTATTTACGAAGGCGCTTATTTCTTTATGGAGTGGAAAAAAAACTTTCAACGTTCGGAAGCCCTGGCCAAGGAAAACATTCGTTCTCAGTTTGAAGCCTTGAAAAACCAGCTGGACCCTCACTTTCTGTTCAACAGTCTGAACACTTTGGCTGCTTTGATTGACGATCATAATGAACCTGCCCAGAAATATCTGGAACAACTATCAGACGTCTATCGCTATGTATTGCTTAGCCGACAAAAGGAAACGGTTCCGCTTCAGGAAGAACTCTCTTTTGTGGCTTCCTATATTTATCTGAACAAGACCCGTTTCAGGGACAACCTGGTTGTCGTCAACAAAATACCAGAGGATGCCATGCAGCAGCGGGTAGCTCCCTTGAGCCTGCAGATTCTGGTAGAAAACGCGATCAAACACAATGTGATCTCCAAAGACAAACCGCTGATGCTGCGTATCTTTATAGACAAACACGGCTACATCACGGTAGAGAACAATGTGCAGAAGAAGAATATTTTAGAGAAGTCTACCAAAACTGGTTTGCAAAACATCATTAACCGCTATGCGCTGTTAACCTCCAGCAAGGTAGAAGTTATCCATAATACTGATGTCTTTTCCGTCAGAATTCCCCCTATTGTTTCATGAAAGTGTTAATCATAGAAGATGAATATCCTGCCGCAGAACGCCTGGAAAAACTCCTGCACAAACTAGCGCAGCCTGTCACGGTGGTGGATAGGCTGGATAGTGTGCAAGGCACTGTGGAATGGTTGCAGCAACATCCGGCACCCGACCTGATTCTTTCGGATATACAGCTTTCCGATGGGCTTAGTTTTGAAATATTTGAGAAGGTGCTGGTCAAAAGTCCTATTATTTTTACTACGTCTTATGACGAGTATGCCATCAAAGCTTTTAAGGTGAAAAGCATTGATTACCTGCTCAAGCCCATTAAATTCGAAGAATTACAAAGTGCCCTGGAGAAATTGCAGCAGTTGAAAAGTGAATTTTCCGAAATAGAGAACGCCCACAAAATAGATCAGTTACTCGATAGTCTGCAACATACGGGCAAACCCTTTAAAAAGCGTTTTCTGGTGAAAAAAGGCGAACAGTTAATTCCTATTCATGAAGAACAGATTGCCTACTTTTATACGGAAAATGAGCTGGTGTATCTGTTTACCCCCCCGGGAAAAAAATATGTGATTGACTACACCCTGGAGCAACTGGATACGTTGCTGGATCCTGCTAAATTTTTCCGTATCAACCGTCAGTTCATCCTGCATTTGTCTTCTATTCAGGAAATTCATACCTATTTCAACAACCGTTTGAAACTGTTTATTCAACCCACCTCCGCAGAGGATGTCATTGTGAGCAAGGGAAAGGCGAAAGCCTTCAAAGAATGGCTGGAGGGGTAATGTGCTTTCCCTTTAGTCAGAAATTGTTCTTATAATGAACCTCTATATTTTCCATAATTTTACAGGCGTTGATTTGTCTTCTTCTTAAATTTTTCGGAAGCTTGAGAGTCTCTTTCTCCATACTTATGAAAAAACTACTTTGTTTAGGTTGCTTGTTTTTATATACCCAATCTTTCGGCTGGGGGCTCACCGGGCATAGGGTAGTGGGTGAAATAGCGACCTATTATCTTTCTCCAAAAGCCAAAAAGAACCTTCAGAAAATATTAGGAGATACTTCCCTGGCCGTGGTCAGCAACTGGATGGATGAAATCCGGTCCAATCCTGCCTATGAGTATGCAAACGACTGGCATTGGGTGACCCTCCCCGACGGTGTCTCTTATGAAAGCGTAGAAAAGAACCCCGATGGTGATATCATTCAAATCATTCAACGGCTGGTGAATGAACTCAAAACGGGAGATCTCCCTCTGGCAAAAGAATCTGAACATCTTAAGATGCTGGTACATCTGGTTGGCGACATCCATCAGCCCCTCCATGTAGGCACCGGTGAGGATCAGGGCGGCAACCAGATGGAAGTGGAATTCTTCTGGGAAGACTCTAACCTGCACCGGGTGTGGGACAGTGACATGATAGACAGCAAAAAATATAGCTATACAGAGCTGGCGGCTGCCATCAATCATCCTTCAAAAGCACAGATACAGGCATGGCAATCTTCAACCGTAGAAGTCTGGGCGGATGAATCCAGAAAGTTGAGACAACAGGTGTATGCGCTACCGGAAGATCGTGAAATCGGGTATGAATACGTGTATCACAACTGGTCTACAGTAGAACAAAGATTGCTGCAGGCAGGCATCCGGCTGGCAGGCCTGCTCAACGAGATTTATGGGTAGTACCCTCCCTGGATGACACCAGACAGGCGATTACCTCACTTCTCTTGAAACTTTCACGGATGGTGCGTGCAGGAGTGTCTGATAGACCACACAGTAGCGTTCGGTAAGCCGGATCAATGTCGCCAGTTCTTCTTCTTCTGCCTCCGTATCCAGCTGGAAATGCAGCCTGATGTCCCGAAACCCTACAGGTGCTTCTTTGGATACGCCCAGCGTACCCCGGAAGTCCAGATCTCCTTCCACCATCACGATGCCATCCCGGATCGGGATTCCCAGAGCAGTGGCCACTGCATTGAGGGTTACGCCGGCACAGGCTGCCAGGGCTTCCAGTAGCATGTCTCCTGAGCAAGCAGCTATGCCATCACCCCCTGTGGCGGGATGCAGTCCGGCCTCTACCAACCCTTTTCCGGTTTCAATTTTACAGGTAACGCCTTCTCCAATCCGTCCCTGGGCACGGAGGGTGATCAGGGCCACTTCAGGTTCATCTTTATATTTTTGTTTCAAGGGCGCTTGTAAAGCGCGAAGGGCATCAGCATCCATAGGTTAGGCTCATAAAGTTTACACATAAGGAAGAATTTCTCCCTTGCAAAATACTCAAAACCATGAGATACTATGAAACTAGCAGGAAACCTGCTTTGAAACAAAAGTAAAAGCAAAATTATTTAAGGATCAACTTTCATGGTGCCAATAAGGCATTCCAACAAAAAGACAGGGAGCCATAGGCCCACCGTCCTTTTGCCAACCCTTTGAAAAGGTTATTTTACCAGCACTAATCGCTGAGTTTCTGTCATATTCCCTGATTTGATTTGTAGCAGATACAGGCCTGAAGTCCAGTGGTCTGGCTCCCAGGTAACCTGGTGTTTTCCTTCTGGCAGGCGCTGATTCAACAGCTCGACGGAACGTCCATTCCTTTCGTCAAAGATTCTCATGTGTACATGCTCTTCCATCGTCATCGTAAAACTGATGACAGTAGCCCTATGAAATGGATTCGGATAATTGGGATGAAGCACAAACACTTCATTTTCAGGCATGGGAACCATTGGATGCTGTGCCAGCGGTGACGATTCTCTCAACAGCTTAATGATGTCAGCCGCTGCCTTCATCAGGTTGCGGGCGTGAACAGGAAGGATTTGTTTTTTGATGACCAGGGCTTTTACTACCAGAATAAATATTTTTAAAGTACCGATAGCCGCCTGGGTTTGTCCTGCATTGTTTAGCTCGATGGTAAAATCTAAAAGTTCTATCAACACATTGCCGGGAACAGCGCCAAGCTGGTTAGCCTCTACCAATGCTTCAACCTGGGCTATGAGCTGCCGCAGTTGGATTTCCACATTATCAGCTGTGGTCACCTCAATAGAGGCGCTGCTCTGGTCATCTTCATTTTCAATACCATTGCCTGGTGAGGAATCCGGATCGGCCTGATCACTGGCCGTCACTTCGGCTGTATTGGTGAAAGTACCTTCCATGGTGGTAGTTCCCACAAGCGTCAGTACTGCCTGGCTTCCATTGCTGAGACTATTGATTGTCCAGACACCCGTTGTTTCATCATAACTACCTGCAGTTGTGTTTGCCTGATCAAAAATGATTCCTGCTGGCAGCAGATCAGTAACGGCAATGCCTGTCGCTTCATCGGGTCCCTCATTGGTCAACGTAATCGTGAAGGTCACCTGATCACCCACCGTAAAAGAATCCTGGTTCGCTTCCTTGTTCAGTGCCAGGTCCGCCACTTGTGTTACCTCGATGGAGACACTGCTCTGGTCATCTTCATTTTCATTTCCGTTTGCCGGAGCAGAGTCCGGATCAGCCTGATCGCTCGCGGTTAGCTCCGCCGTATTGGTAAAAGTGCCTTCCTGGGTGGTGTTACCAACAAGGGTGAGTACCGCCTGACTCCCATTGTTGAGACTGCCGACAGACCACAGTCCGGTAGTTTCATCATAACTACCTACCGTAGCGTTTGCTTCATCGAATGTAATGCCAAGAGGTAATACATCTGTGACAACCACTCCTGTAGCCTGATCTGGCCCTCCATTGGTGAGCGTAATGGTAAACGTGACCACATCCCCTATGGAGTAAGAAGGTTGATCCGCCACCTTGGTCAAAGCCAGGTCTGCGGCCTGGGGTACTCCTAAAGGCAGGGCTGCGGAAAACTCGCTGGTATTGTTAGCCTGACTCGTGGCCGTAGCCGTGACAAAGAAACCCTGCGGAACACTGACGCCATTAAAAGTGAATGAAAAGGCTACATCTCCAGAATTATTTGTTGTAACCTGGTTAGCGCCTAAAAAATTTTGACCTTCTCCGAAGCCTGTCGGATCTGCCGTACTATTGGAGAAGAAGTCAAGGATAAAGGTAGTATTGGGTGTACTATTGAGGGTGCCTTCAATAGTAGTGTTGCCCCCTGTTACACTTACTGCTGTCAGTACAGGAAAATTCTGCAGATTGTTAGGGCCCGAATCGGCATCTCCCGGGTCATTAGGGGTCACGCCATTGTCGCCGGGTACTGCCGTACTCCCTCCCAGGTCGATGCCCAACCCATTGAGAGGCTGGGTGGGTACAGGTTGACTAATATTCGAGAAGATAGCATTCATACGGATGGCATTTCCTGTTCCACCGACCACAGCAACACCCGCAAAATTGTTAAAACTAATTTCGTTATTCATGATGGTGTTAATGACCCCACCACTGACGACGACACCCGACTCCAGGTTTCCCTGAATCACATTCTTTGCCTCCACTATGAAACCACCTACAAAGTTTAGGGTTGCTCCATCATCCAGTACCACACCCGACTCTTCATTCCCAATAATAAAGTTGGCAGCTACCGTATTCCCTTCGGTTCCATTACCTGTTAGGGTGACCCCGTTCTGCGTATTATTACCCACATTATTCTGAGATATATTATTAATTTGTGCGCCATCTGCTATCCTTATTCCATCTTCCTGGTTTGGCAGACTGGCACTCCCTATAAAGTTAGCCAGTATAGCGTTGCTATTGGTGCCACCTCCAGATACCAGCACACCATGCATCGTATTTCCCTCAATGGTATTATCTGTCACTACATTATTCTGTGCTTCATTCAAAATGGCTACCCCATGGGTACCATTGGGTAAGGCGGCACTTCGAGATTGATTGGCCCCGATGGTGTTGTCCTGCACCCGGTTATTATTGGTACCGCCGTCGGTGATCAGAACCCCTTGCTCCACATTTCCCGAAATGAGATTACCCTGGCCAGCCAGTGAACCTCCAATCTCATTAGATTGAGCCCCCTGACTGATCTGAACGCCAATACCATTTCCTAAAGCTGTGTTCCCATCCTCATCCACACCAATGTTGTTGGAACGGACCAGGTTGTTGTCAGTGCCTACACCCATAATTAAAATACCTGCCAAGACGTTGCCGGAGATGATATTACCCTGGTTGCCAATCGTATTGGATTCGGCTCCATTGTGGATTAATATGCCCTCCTCATCGTTTGGAATGGCATTCTCCCCCTCTTTGTCTACCCCGATATGGTTCCCATGTACATCGTTATTATCCCCTCCGTCAATCTCGATACCAGCCCCTCCGTTGCCAGAAATAACATTATTCATGATCGTATTATCAGAGGTTTCCAGAACAAGAATACCAGCCTCTCCATTGCCTTTATCCATGGTGCCAGTAATATCCGTGCCTATGTAATTATCCTGTATCAGGTGGTCGGTGGTTCTGGAAAGAATCATTCCCTCAGCGCTAAAACTATGAATGTTTAAACCTTCTACAATATTTTCCAATCCGACTAGCCAAAGACCCACAGCATCATTGCCAGCCATACTTCCATCAATTTCAATGAGGGGATCGCCATTGTATCCGGGCTGAGTGGTTCCATCTATGTGCAATTTTCCAAAAACGATGGGCAATGGCTCACCGACAACCTGGATCAGGGCAGGAGGTGGAATATCGAAATTGATGGTGTTAGGAATCAGATTTCCCTGGTTATCCTGAATGTTGGCATTATGATTCTCAATGGCGGCCCTTAGGGTGCATTGTTCTCCAGGCATACCAAGATTCACATCACATAATCCATCATCATCATTTTCACCCGCATTAGGGTCTGGATCATCCCCTGCCGTGTTGACGAGATAAGTAGTCGGCTGTGCCTCTACTTCCTGAGTACACAGGAAGCCAAAGATGAAAATGACCATTGGTAATAGAGTGGTAGTAAAAAGGATAGGCATCCTTCTTGATAAGTATAAATAAGTTGTCATAAGTCCTCCTTTCTTCAATGAAATAAGCTGGAGAGATAGGTCGTTAAGCAGATTAATAGTAGAGACATGAAAGGCAGACAGCAGCCCCTTTGTTTCACATCAAAGGATACTGGTGGGTACTGTAAGGGATACTGCCTTTCAGTCTGCACTAACATCTACTTTTAATGGGTGGGATAGGAATTAAATACTGCGTTATGCTAGCTAACTGGATGAGTACGTTCTGTTCGTACACCATATTGGTGCTGGACTTAAGGGAAAATCAATGACCGTATTATCCATCCTCAGGTATGCACGACTTTAGCATAGGCTGCCACAGCCGCAGCCGTATCCGTATATTCCTGAAATCTTACGATACTGCCATCCCGCACTGTGACCACATGGGCCCAGTCTGATTCGAAGGTATGATCGGTGGCTTTCACGTGCCAGATATAATGTCCCAGTACCACCACCTGATCTCCCTGACCGATGAAATGCTGCGTATCGAACTGTAACACCTCCTGCATCTCATTGAGATCGGCAAAAAACTGTGTCATCTGGGCACGTCCCTGACGTTTACCGGAGAAAGGTATATTTTCCATTGTCGGTAATATCCATTCTATGTCTTCGGCATACAAGCGCATGAGCGCGTCAATATCACCAGATTTGAAGTATTCGTAGGCTTGTCTGACGAGTTTGATGTTTTCCTGTGTTTTCATGGTAGTTTGTTTTAGGATGTGAACATAGGCTACAACAAGAACTATGAAGTTCCCAATAAAACCGCATATATAAAAGAAAAATCCATAGCCGTATAATCTCCCTTTTTGTTAGAAAAAACCGCATTTTTCCGTATATTTAACCTTATATACTACAATCCTTTTGGCGCACTGTGGGAAATAAATACAGCCACCCTTCTAACCTGTACAGCCATGGTGGAAAAAGCAAATCTCTTGGAACAGGTAAGCTGGAAGATCCACGCCAAACATTTGGCTTACCAAACTGAAAAAATCTATTCGGACTGGATTTACAGGTTTATTACCTTTCATGAGCATAAGCATCTATCAGAAATCAGAGAAGAAGAAATCAAGGAGTTTTTATCTTTTCTGGCTGACGACCGTCAGGTTTCAGCTTCTGCCCAGAACCAGGCCCGACGTGCCATCACTTTTCTATACCGGGAGGTATGGCAGGTTCCGATTACCGATAGTTGCTTATCCTATGCCAGACCCCGAAAAAGATTACCTGTTGTGTTGAGCCGGGAAGATGTCAGACTGTTGCTTTCTCTGCTGGAAGGGGAAACCTGGTTGATGGCTTCCCTCCTGTATGGGGGAGGACTGCAACTGATGGAGTGTCTGTCTTTACGGATCAAAGATATCAATTTTACTGCCCATGAGATTAGTGTCTACCACCACAGCCAACTTAGGGTCCACAAAACCTTGCTGCCCCTTACCCTCAACAAACCGTTACAAATCCAGGTAGAAAAGGCCAGAATCCGATGGGAAGAAAACCTGTTGCTGCCTTCTTTTGCGGGGGTGAGCCTCTCGGAAGACTTGTGTCAACCGAAGGTCACCAAGGCTTTGTCGTGGCAATATCTCTTTCCCTCACGGAAACCCCAATGGGATATCCACTCCGACACATTGGTACAACCCCACCGGGAAGAAAGTTATTTGCAGAAAGCATTCAAAAAGGCTGTCAGAAACGCAGGGATCTGCCTGCCCGTGTCTTGTCATACCCTCAGGCATAGTTTTGCCTTACATATGCTGGAAGAGGGTTGTCCTGTGAAAATGCTGCAATCGTTACTCGGTCATGCCAGTATTCGCACCACCATGATGTACACCCGTCTGCTGCACCAAAGTAACATAGCGATTAAAAGCCCATTGGATGTGCCCCACTTCCTGTCCTAAGCTATACCTGCTGGGTGGCTCCTTTCCATTCCACTTATTTTGACTTAGAAAACAGCCAGGGCAGTAGCTCGGGCATCTCAAAAGTAGGGTCCCAGGCATTATGGTTGGCATCAGGAAATTCGGTGTATCTCACATCGGCTCCATAGGATTGTAATGCCAGATATACCCTGCGGGAATATTTTACGGGTACCACATCGTCCAGCGACCCATGAGTAATCCAGAGGGATACAAAAGGGGAGTATCGCTGCGCCAGGTTTGGATTGCCCCCTCCACAGATAGCAACAGCTGCCGTAAATTTTCCCGGCCAGCGGGTCAGTATTTCAAAAGTTGCAAACCCACCCATCGATAAACCCATCAGATACAGTCGGTCATGATCTACCGACTCTTCCCGTACTATCCGGTCAAACAGTTGCATCACCAATCGCATTTCCTTGGTGGGTGTACTCCTGACTTCTTCAAAATCCAGGTCTTCCCCGGCAAACAACTTTCTTCTGATGTTGATATTCACCCAGTATTTCTCTGCAGGACATTGCGGGAATACCACAATGGCCGGATATTCTTTCCTGTTTTCCGGTTTGAGGAAGAGCGCTCCCCCATGGGTCAGTTGCTTTTCATTGTCATGCCCTCTTTCGCCCGCTCCATGCATAAACAGGACGATAGGATACCTTTCACGGTCGTTGTACGCCTCAGGAAAGAGGATACGGTATTGCATCGAATCCCCTTTGTTGTTGACAAATACTCTTTTCTCAAAAAGGGTGGTATCCTGAGCCTGCAAGGTGAGCGGCGACAGCCACAAAATAATGTTTGTTATTACTGCTTTCATGAAGGACGATATGTTTACCCACTTGGAAATGCCCGAATCAGTTTTGCCTCTCCTCAGCTATCCCTGCCTGGCTTTACCCTGCTTACAGAGCAACCCTGTGCTTACCCTACCCTTTGCTTTAAATATTTGGGCTTTCAAAGCCGAGTTTTTGCAAGCCTTCCTGTATTTCAGGGCATGACATAAACAGCTCCCATAATAGTCCTGAGCGGTGATTTTCCATCATGACGACAATAGGGCCCTGATCGATGGCCAGATACCGTTGCGGATACCAGTTTTTCTCTATACTAAAAGCATCGTAAAAGCCATAAGGTCCCATGATTTTATCACCCAGCTCATTGTAAAAAAATTTCAGCGCATCCATAGAATATTCTGGGGTATAGGGAAAAGAAGACAGCGCCGCCGTTGGCGAAATAACACCAAGATCCTCATCCGGACGGTGCGCCGCATATCCATTGACGGAGTAGCTGGCCGTCAACCCCCAGCAGTCTTCCCCGTAACCAGCGAAATTCTTGGGGTTCTCAACACAATACTGGCGGTTGATCAGCGTATGGTTCTTATTTTCTTCCCAGTAGTTGGCATACTGGTCTGTCAGGTCTTTCGGGTTGAGCCCCAGGTAAGAATAATGCGCCCAAAAAAGAGGCCCCCCATACTGTTCGGCACCATTGTGTTTGAGGGTAAGAGGATACCCGTAGGTGGTGACATCCGCCTTGATTCCACCGCCCCTGGCCCAGCCCTCATGGTACACTTCTGCCGGAATACTGTGGGTAGGGGAAGCAGCGGCCAGCACATAGGTGATCAGACATTCGTTGTAACCTTCCAACGGGAAGTTCATTTTCCAGGCATGGTTGGGTGACCAATGCCAGTACAGTACATTTTTTCCTCCATTGCGGTACCAATCCCATTCTACACCCCGCCACAAGCTGTCCGCTTTGGCAGCTACCTGTTTCTCCTGATCATTGCCTTCCTGTAAGTACTGCCGGACACACAACAAGCCTTGTACCAGGAACGCCGTTTCTACCAGATCACCGCCGTCATCATTGGGACTGAACGGTTTCACCTTACCGGTTTCTCCATACATCCAATGGGGCCAGGCCCCATGAAAACGGTCTGCCTTGGCTAAAAAATCCATAATTTTGTCTAGGCGCTCCACACCCTCCTGGCGATTGATGAACCCTCTTTCTAGTCCAACCAGCAAAGCCATCAGACCAAAGCCCGACCCTCCGGAAGTGATCACATTTTTGTCGTTTTCCGGATATTCACCATCTACATGAAAGCGTTCCCTGGCCAGTCCTGAGTTAGGCTCCGCCCCTTCCCAGAAATATTGAAAAGTGCGTTCCTGCACCAGGGTCATCAGAGAGTCATCTGAAAGTAGCGTGTCGGCTGCGTTGGTGGCATTGCCGGCGTTTTCACTTCCTTTTTCGGATTGACAGGCGGAATAAATCAAGACAAGGAGCAGACAGGTCAAAAAATGGAGTGCCTTTTTCATGGGGTAAAAATATTAAGGATACAACCGTCGGGATACAGGGTAAAATTACCCTATTTCGCGCATCTCCACAACAGAATACGTGTTTTCTTTACCCACAGCATGCCTATACCCCTGTCCTAATGTTCCTTGAGAAAACTCCTGTTTTCACGGGGCGCAGACAAGTGCCATGTTTTCGTTTTTTCATCATATTCCTGCAATCCCAGAATATCCAGACTTTTAGATTTTTTCAGCAGCACAAATTTGATGGCAGGCTGCAAGGGTTCTGAATGGTCTTCCAGGTAAGACTGATCCAGGGTGATCAAAACCGTATCGTTCTTCACCCGGTAATTTCCCTGGTATTCTTCCTCATGCCATTCAATGGCGTATCGTACCTGCCGGCGTTCCTCAAATACTAAAGTGCCTACAAATCTTCCATCAGCAGAAGTCGTTTTCCAGGTCGAGGGAGGTAAGGATATCTCTTGAGCGTTGCTCCCCCACCCCACGATTAACAGGAGGAGCACCAAAAAGAGGTGGTATTTCATTCCTTCGATGATTGTTAAGGTTAATCACTATCTATAACTCCTAACCCTCTGGTTTCAGTATAAATGGATTCAACAAAATACACGAAGAGGGTAAAATTTCTCTTTTTCAGTCGTCAGAGTTACTCCAAAGGACTCATAGGCTCGTATTTAACAATGTCTTCTTAGGATAAAAATTCTTGATCGGGGTTTTTACAGTGCTATCACCAACTGTTGAAGGGTTTGTGCATTGAAAGCTGCATAGCTATGTATGTCGTTGTCAAAATAAACATACACCTCTTTTCCCTGCCTGCTCCACGTCATCACCTGCTGGGCCCACTCCTGCAGTGCCGAGTCTGAATAACTACTGGCGTATTTTTCCTCCGGTCCATGCAAGCGTATATAGATGAAATCGGCTGTCAAGGGAATGGATGTACTGTTATTTTCCACATCACCCAGACACAATGCTATCTGATGCTTTCTCATCAGCTCAAACACCCTTTCTTCCAGCCAATCGTTGTTACGAAACTCCAGCACATACTGATAATCCTTGGGTAAATGTTCCATAAAATGCCGCAACCGATCAGGATTGGGATGCCAATTAGGAGGCAACTGAAAAAGAATGGGACCGAGTTTTTCTTCCAGAAATCCTACCTGATGCATAAATTTCGTGAGGGATTGCTCCGGGTCTTTCAGCTTCTTCATGTGGGTAATATAGCGGCTGGCTTTCACGGCAAAGCGGAAATCAGGAGGTACAGCTTTCCGCCAACCGGAGAAAGTATCTGCCGAAGGCAGTTTATAAAAAGAGTTATTGATTTCTACCGTCCTGAATACGGAAAGGTAATGGTTCAGAAAGTCACGCGCTGGCATTTTCTCCGGATAGAAATATCCCTTCCAGTAAGGGTAATGCCAACCTGAAGTGCCAATATGAATCTTTCCTTTGTGTTTATCCATAGAATCAGATACTATTTATTTCCAGTTATACTACAAAATTCCTTGGTTCATTTTATACAATAATTCAATGCCTGCCCCACTGATCAAAAGCCTGTGCTTTTTATTTTGCAATAGTTGCTGTGTCCAATCGACCCACCCGCCATCTACCATGTCCAGCAGTTGGCCCTTATGCCTTAAAAATATTTTGAATTGAACAAGCTGATAGTAAGCAGTAGCCTGGGTGGGGGTCTCTATGTCCAGCGTGATTTCAGGGTCCATATTTTTTGTCAGGTTTGGCAGCAAGGTCCGGAATCTTTCATTGTCCTCTTTCAGGTAGAACTTGACGAGCAGCTTTTCTTTGCCATACACTTTAGACAAAAAGGAAAGATAAAGATTAAGATGATCTGCCAGCTGCGCCAGCTCGAAAGAATAGTATCCCGTATCCTGCCCCCCTGTCACCATACAAAAAACGCTGAAATGAGCGGTAAAGGCCGGATTGGTAAAATACTGACCCCTGACATGCCGATGGGTTGTCGCATATTTTATCACATCCTGTTCTTTGTTATTCTTAAAGGATTCGGCGATCATCAGGGCTAGTACGTTGGTGGCATCAGACACTGCCTCTGTACCTCGCAAAGCGCTTACGACCATGTGCTGACTTACCCGGGCGATGGCCGAACAACTACCTAAGGGCGCTAAGGGTGAAAGCGTTTTCAGCTGAAAACCAGCCTCCTGCGCTTGACGCAACCATGCTAATTCATACTCTTTAAAAGGTATAGGCTCTACCTGCGAGGGCAGGGTAAATCGATTTTGAGAAAACTGTTGCAGCAGTTCTGACGGTGATAATTTTTGGGTTTTTCGTTCAAACAGCGCCAACAGCAGGGAGTTCATTTCCGAATTGGAAAGCTTCTCGCTAAGTTGGTCTACCAGTCCGGGAACCCCTATTTTCTCTTCAATTTTCGTTAGAATTTTGTTCATGATTCCTTCGCAGTTTCCTGGCGCTCAGCTTCCTGTTTCAGGTCTGCGGCAAACTGCTCAAAAGAGGGTCTGAAATCGGGAAGTTTAGCTGCGATTAGGGGAAGCATGATACCGCTGAAAACTTCTGACATGGTAAAATCCGTTGTACCGTTCTCCAGAGGGGTTAAGGTATAGGTGCGTACCCCTTTAAACATGGGAGCCATACCGTCCTGCCACACCATCTTTTTCTCAGGAGAAAGCTCACTGACTGTTGGCGAAAAGGTGCGGCTTGGATCTACCGTTGAGCGAAGTTTTATTTTTTCTCCCAATGTGAGTTGGCCTTCCATACTTTGGATGGTAGAGTTCCAACGAGGATAGCCCTTGGCCTCTGTCAAAATAGCCCAGATCTTCTTGGGTGCCGCCTTGATATTTCGGGTGACGCTGTATTCCAAACGGAATAACTGTTTATTTCGGCTGGCTTTACCCCCGGCTGTATTGGTTGTGGTAGTGTCCATAGGTGTTGTTTAAGTGGTTTGGTGATTTTTTGTATAGAAGAGCTACTCTCTCATGTAGCTTATCTTATACTTATAACAAATGAACCACGAAATAGGCGTTAGTATCCGGCCGGTAGAGAATTATATAGGCTGCTCATGGCCTTCCACTCCTTCATGGATAACGATAACCGGTAACATTCCTCTATTCCTCACTTTGCCTTACTCCCATCAAAGCGCTGTGCGCTCCACTTCCTTTCTTATCTTATCATAATTGGGTAATTGCTCTACGAATTTATAAGGTTCTTCCTGATCATCTTTGTCGACTTTCAATTCCAGTCGCTTGTCGGCCAGTATCCAGGTTAGCTTATAGTTGGTAAATTTACGATTCAGCTCCCATCGTTTGCCTTTTCTGATCACGATAGGTTCATGTTGTAAGAGGTAGCGGGTTTTCACATCAAAGCCCTGAATTTTAAATTTTCCATATTGATTGATCAGGTCATTGGTCACATCCTTTTCCAATAAATACTTTGTCTTGCACAGCTCGCCATCAAGGTAATACATGGTCAGGGTGTTGACCCTGACATCACAAATGGTATTTTGTGGATTATTGATGATATAAAATGTGGCCCGGTCTTGGTAGAACTTCCCGAACAAGTTTCCTTCCAGATCTTCTTCCTTCATCTCGGGGGCAGTAGAAGCACTATCCGATAATTCCAGTATATGGTCTGGCACTTTCTGGTCATTGTAATCCTTGATGAGCGGCGGGGCAGGCTGTTTTTTAGCTATTTCTTCTTTAGCGACTCCACAGGAGAAAAGCAAACCTAGCAAAAGAGGCATCAAATATCTCATAGCAGCAACGGTGGCATAAAAGTTTAGGTCAAAAAAGGATTAACGATACTCCCTGTACTCAGGTTGGAAGCTGTTTTACTTACTATTTTATTAAATTGTTTTCAATAAGTAAATGCCTGCCCTGAAATTAGGCTCGATACTGATTGGCTCTGATATTTTTTGCCGCCAGCCTGACTGTTTCTGCTATCCTTTTTTGCCGGGTTTCTGGCCGCTTCGCATTCAGTATCCACTCCAGAATACCTCTTTTGACAGAAGGAGGAAAGGCCTCAAAATATTGCTGTGCCGCCTGGTTTTGTTGCAGGGCCTGTTGTAAATCCTCCGGAATCAACAACTGCTCTACTGCATCCAGGGCAGTCCAGGAACCATTCTGTTGAGCGATTTCCACCATCTTCAATCCTGCTTCCACCATCAGGTTCTGTTGCAGGAGTTTGGCCACACGCCTTTTGTTGAGGCCGCTCCACTTGCTTTTCGGGTTACGGCGGGCAAAAAACTGATAATAACTTTCGGCATCCCTCTTGTTGCCCTTACTATCTATCCAACCATAGCAAAGGGCTTCCTCGACCGCCTCCACATAGCTGACACTGGGTGTAGCCCCTTCTTTCCTGTAAATGATCAGCCAGACACTTTTCTCTTTGTCGTGATACTTTGCCAGCCATTCACGCCACTCTTTTCTGTTTTTGGCGTAATAGGTAGGACTACCGTCTTTTTCCATATAGAAGCATTTATCAGATATTTACTATCATTGGTCTTTCAATCATTTTACTCATTAAGCCAGTAAGGCCACACTGCCAATTACTAGCTTATGATCAGTAAACGATTATTTTTCAGTAATGACCATCACGGGTCTGAAACCAACATAGGGAGAAGCCTCCGGTATGTTTTGGATACTCTCTACCCGCACATCGTAACCGGGACCATGCCAGCTTCCGCCTACTGCTTTACCGGGTTCTGCAATCATTTCTGCTACATTTCCACAGACATTGTACAGTCCAAAATCGTTAGGAGCATACGCATCAACTTTATCCATCAGCATAAGCATTTTATCTTCCGATAGGATCACTTCATAAGATTGAGTTGTCTCATCAAAATGGATGCGTTCACTGCCAATCCGCCTGAAGTTGCAAAGAAAATAGCCATTGGCACCTATCAAATAAGGCCTCCCCCAGGCATAAGTAGCATATAAGTTTTCCCCTCTGGCTGCCCTGATCCACTCCTGACGGGTGGGCAATCGAAAGACTACTTCTTTGCCCGATTTCTGTTCCTTCTTCAATTTTTCCGTCAGCCACTGGCAATACAATTCAGCGCCCTGGCGAGTAATATTAACTACAGGAAAATCGTCAAACCCCTGATAGGTGTGATATACATTTTGAAGGGCTGTATCCACGTCCGTTTGTTGCCACTGATCGATCCTGAATTGCGCAAGTTGCAACACCTCTGTCTTATTTTGATTTTTTAGATCTTCAAGGAACTCCCGGTATTGCCGATTGGTCACTTCATACTTGGCGATGGCAAATGCTTTTACTTCTTGCTGAACGTCCTTTATCCTCACAGGACCCGCAGGGATTTCTACAAAATCCTTGGTAGTTTCAAACTGCAGTAAAGGATGCTTCTTTTGATTTACAAGGGATGTTATACTTAATGCAACAATCAGGATTGTGAGGGAAAATAAAGTAGTTTTCATGACACCTGTTTTTATAGTTTATGAACGAATAATGACAATGAATCAAACTGTTTTGTACTGTCCATATCACGGGGCTCGCCCAACGATCACTCTTTGAAGGCCTTTCACATTTCTTCGACCTGTTTTGTAGTCAGTGGTTGAAATGATCAAAATTCTTTCGTCCATGGCGGTTATTTTTTTTCCTTCTTTCTCCGTGATCAGATAGAGATTGTCTCCCGTGGCGGTATTGAAAATCTCATTCCAGGAAAAGACTACCTTATAGCCGTCTGAGTCTTCAAATGTCAGAAAGAACTCGCTCAATTGTTTTGGGCTTTCCACCTTGAACTGCACCTTGTCCAGCAAATCCTTCATCAGAATGCCTTTTAGCCCTTCGGAAGTCCCTTTTTTCTCTCCATTGTGATTGGTAATGACCACATCCTTGATGTTCCTGGTTTCAAACTGGTCAAAGTCAGTCATCTTACAGGTGATTTCCTGTTCAACTTGTCCGGTGATCGTAAACGCATGGGTGGGTTCAATCGCCGGTTGCCCCAAATGTAAAAGGAGCAGAATAAAAAGACGAAGACAACTGTTAGTTTTTGCATATGCTTAGGATTGATGCAAAGGCCTTCTTTATTTCTTACCTTTAAAATAAGAAACAGTCAAGCATTTAGTTATACGATACATCCTTAAAATGGTATCCTTGCTGCTGAGAAACTTATTTTTTACCCTACTGCAACCGGGGCTGGTAGCAGGACTGATCCCCTATTGGATGTTAGGTGACGCAGTAAATCAACGCCTTGCCTCCCCCTTCACTGTGTCGCAATATGCAGGATTGATGATTGGTCTGATTGGTGTAGTGATTTTGCTGGACTGTATTCTCAGGTTTGCCGTGGAGGGACGGGGCACTTTGTCCCCGGTTGATCCAACCCAAAAACTAGTGATCAGGGGCCTGTACCGGTTTTCCCGGAATCCCATGTATGTTGGGGTACTACTGATTTTGACAGGAGAAGCTATTTTTTTTCAGTCATGGCATCTAGGGCTTTATGCTTTATTCTTCTTCATCACCTTCCACACCTTTATCCGGTTGGTAGAAGAACCCCGTTTGCGAAAAGATTTTGGTAAGGCGTATGAAGCCTACTGCCACAAAGTGCGGCGATGGATTTGAGCAACGCTACAGAGTGAGGAATCTATTAGGCTTCCTCCTGGTCCCCAGCGGCTGGCATCGGAATGATACACAATAATTATCAGACATAGCCTGAATTAATTGCTTTCACATTATCAAAGACTATTTTATCTTTTGAAACATATATTCAACACAATTCAAGAGCACCTTTTCACTTCATAATAGCTATACAACACAGGTCAAAAAGACAAACACTATGGTAAATGTAAGGTACATGTACAACAAGTCTTTGGCAACACACCACATGGTAAGGTTGATGTCTTGTAAATCCATTTTTCCTTCAATTTTGTGACTTAACCTTCCAATGTCTGTCAAATATCAATTGGATAAAACTTTTCTGGTAAGTAACTGTGAAAGTTACATTAGTAATGTTCCTGTAGTTACCATCTGCTGCTTCCAGGAGGCTTTCTTTATCTTCACTCTTTTCAAAATCTTTAGTTTATATGCGAATAGATACAACACCCAAGCTAATGGAAGCAGCTCGTATGGCTATTAACAATACACTGGAGGATTCAGAACTGCAGAAAAAAATGTCTAACTATGGCTTTCCGCAGAAACGTGTATTGGAAGGTAAATCCCTGCTGGAACAGCTACAAATCCTCCTAGACACTCAGGAACAACATTATGATGAACGGAGTGATTTATCTACTCAGCTAAAAACTGATCTGCAATCCAGCCGGGAAATATTCACCGATCATGTAAAAGTAGCCAAGATAGCCTTCCGCAATTTTCCCGATACACTGCGTAAACTTAAGATACAGAGAGTAGACCGTAGCACCTGGGACTGGACACTGCAGGCCATGACATTCTATAAAAAAGTGACAGAACATGCTGAGCAAATGAATAAATATGATGTGAGCAAGGAAGAATTAGAACAGGCCAAAGTTTCTGTAGAAGCTCTGTTAGTATTGAAAGATCGCTTAATGAAGAAAAAAGGGACCGCCGAAGGTTCTACCAGACGGAAAAACGAATCGGTTAAAACTTTGCGAGACTGGGTTAGAGAATTCCACGCAGCCTCTAAACTGGCCATGAAAGATAATCCACAGTTATTAGAAGCTTATGGGCTAGTCGTCAAAGCATCATAAGGTTTTCAACAGCTAACATATGAGAATGATTGTGCCACACAATGAATAGAATTTACTTGCTTTTGTTGTCCTTAGCATTTATTAGTTGCCAAGAGGATAAACCTTCGATCAAATCCAACCTAAACTTTTATCTAAAAGGGAAAATTTTTGAAAACACTCTGGATATAAATGACCGAAACTCAGCTATAATTGCAGATGAAATAAATAATTGTTGGGTTCTAGGAAAACATGTTTACTTATCCGGATTTAGAAAAGATAATTTTATCTATTATTTAAGCAATTATATACCCTGTGACACCTTAGAAAATAATGATTTATATAGCTTGTTCACCACAGGTAAATATAATTTTGAAAAACCAGCTTCAGATAATTCAGACTTAGCATTTCGTCTTGATATAGTAGAAGAAACTCCTAAGGGCTATATACTCTATTCCACCTATGACAAAGAAGGTAAAGGAGAGCTTGAAATTCAAGATATAATAATGGAATCGGATACTACCCTCATCATTCAGGCTAAATTCAATTGTAGTATTTATCTACTAGATAGGGAGTTGGTAAGTGAAGCTGAAAATATAGAATTCAGGAATAGATTTATATTAAAATAAAAATAGCACAACAAAAAGGTATACTTTAAAAATAAAAGTATGTCAGCTATTGTTAATCTAACTCTATTTTGAGTGTGCCTTTACGCTTCTTTCAGAAAAGACCAATCTGATTCCGGTGCACAGGTTTTGAAATCCGCCATACTTTTTTGCACCTCCTCACCTACGTTTTCCTCTATCATCCATCCAGCCCCGATGGCACTGGCTCTCTGCAGGCGGGAAGTCATCACAGTCATCTGCGGCAGTTGGTTGGCCAGCAACTGCAGAAAAATAGTGTTGTCACAAAATCCTCCTGTCACGATGAGCTTACGCACCGGTGTAGAACCCATCGCCAGCCGGAGGGAAGCGATTTGTAGCCTGACCAGGTCCAGCATCAACTGTTGATAGGCTTCTTCAAAGTTCTGAAATTTTTCCCACTCGTAATCCGGCAGTAACTGACCTTCAGGAAGGGGCATATTTTTGTGATAAAAGCCTACCGGTTTTCCTACAAGCCGTTCCACCACCTCCCGATGAAGGACAATGGCTTTATACGCCCCGGGCTGGCGATGAAAAAAAGTTTCCATCTGCTTGACCTGCTGACTGTGTTCATGTCCTAAAAACAAACGGGATGCCCTGACCATCTCTCCTTCCGGACTGAGAAAGTTGAGACAGTCTTTTTCCAGAAGCTGTTCATTCAGAGGCTCTTGGTTATATGGATTTAAGGTAATGCTCCAGGTACCGGTAGAAAGTAACAGGAATGGTTCACGCATAATTTTCAGGTAGGGCAAGAGCGAGGCACTGCTGTCATGGAGCCCTACCCCCACACGTATGGTTTGCCCTTCTAACCGGGTTGAATACGTCTGATGCGAGGGAACGATTTCAGGAAACCTGGAGGTAATTTCTTCTTTTTTGACCCAGGCATGATAGTCGGATCGCTGATAATCCCACAAACCGGTGTGGCATCCGATGCTGGTACGTTCTGCCACTGCCTGCTTTTGTACCAGGTAGCTGACATATTGAGGCAAATGGAGTGCCCAGCGCATTTGCTGATAGAGTTCAGGCCTTTGGTACTTCATCCAATACAATTGCAAGCCTGAATTTAACATCCCCAGGGAGGGAGAAGCTGTTTGCAGGGACCATTGCTTTTCAGGGCCGTATTGATTAAAAAAGGTGGCAGCCAGGTCCTCCGGAAAGGGTTTCAGATAATTGTAGAGGCAGGAGACAGGCTGCCCCTGGGCGCCCACCCCAACAAAGCTGGCGCCATAGGTAGTAAAATTGAGGTGCTGCATTTGAAATCTTGTATCATGCAGTGCACGCTGCAACATCTGCTGAATCCAGCTGGTCAGTCGGGTGATATCCTCACAGGGAAAGCCGTCTTCATCTTCTGCTTCCGGTAGTTCGGTAACTTCCTCCAGCACCACTTCATAATGCTCGTTGAATAGTAAGAATTTCTTATTGGTTTTGCCAATATCAAAAATGGCCGTAACACGCTCTTTCATTCTATCAGACTTTTCTTAAAAATAAGCAGCTAGAGGATAAAATGTGTGCTGTACTTTGCGGGTATCATCCCCTACGGCTGTGTTCAGGAACAGCATAGCACAGAACACTTTTTCTAAATAAAATCAATAGTATCAAATCAGATTCGAAACATGGTCCGGGGCGAGCTGTTTACTAAATTTAATCAGAAAAACCTTTGTACCTGTTTAATGAAAATGGTAAATATATTTATCTTTCAAAGCATATTTTACTTGATTGCGCTTGGGTATTCTCTTTCAGTAGCTTTCTGGTCAATTGAAAGATAGTACATTGAAAAAGGCAAAGGAGGTGTAACCCCTATATCCTGATAGGATAGAGAAGGAAGTGCTCCCCAAGCAACAGCGCAAAGATATCCTGAAAAGAACTCGATGATGAAAGTAGGTTTGTTTATACCTTGTTATGTAGATCAGTTTTATCCGCAGGTAGCCATTGCCACCTTGAAGCTGTTGGAAAATTTAGGCGTGACGGTGGAATATCCCTTGCAGCAAACCTGCTGTGGTCAGCCTATGGCTAATGCAGGATGTGAGGAAGACAGTGTACAAGCTGCCCGTTTGTTTGTCAGAAATTTTCATCATTTTGATTATATCGTGTCCCCATCCGGCAGTTGTAGCCTTCATGTAGAAGAACATTATGACGTGCTGGACCCTACCCCGGAGGTACAAAAAGTGAGAGCCAATATCTATGAGCTGACTGAATTTCTGATCGATATTCTGCAGGTTAAAACCCTGGATGCCTATTTTCCCTATAAAGTAGGCTACCATGCCAGTTGTCATGGCCTGCGGGGTTTACGCCTGGGACATGCTTCCGAACTGAACCGGCCTGACTTTTCCAAACCCCATCAGCTTCTCCACATGGTAAAGGGTATTGAACTGGTCCCGTTGGACCGCCCTGACGAATGCTGTGGTTTTGGGGGCACCTTTTCTGTTTCGGAAGAAGCTATTTCCGTGAAGATGGGAAAAGATCGCATTGCGGATCATAGCAGACATGGCGCAGAGGTGATCACCGCCGCAGATATGTCCTGCCTGATGCATCTGGAAGGCTTGTTGAGAAGGCAAAACAGCCCGATCAAAGTGATGCATATTGCCGAAATTTTAAATGCAACCCAAAACTAGTAGTTTTATGATAGATCATGCCACCAGAGCGAAACGATTTAATGCCGACGAGAAAAAAGTAAACTGGCACGATGAAACGCTATGGTTTGTACGACACAAACGCGATCTTTCCTCCAAAGGCATTCCCGAATGGGAACAACTCAGAGAACTGGCTGCCGCTATCAAAGCCAATGTGCTCTCCCATCTGGACGAGTATCTGCTGGAATTTGAAAAAAACGCGATTGCCAATGGCATACAGGTGCACTGGGCCAAAAATGCAGAAGAACATAATCAGATTGTCCACCAGATCATACAGAAAGTGAAGGGCAAAAAAGTGGTGAAAAGCAAATCCATGCTGACAGAAGAATGCCATCTGAATGAATATCTGGAAGAACGGCAGATAGAGGTGATAGATACCGATCTGGGAGAAAGAATCATCCAACTCTCCAAAGAAGCGCCGAGTCATATAGTGATGCCGGCGATTCATATGAAGAAAGAAGAGGTAGGTGATTTGTTTCATGAGAAATTAGGAACACCGGCAGGGCTCTACGACCCACAATTGCTGACAGCCGCCGCCCGGGAACAATTACGATTTCGCTTTTTGCAGGCAGACGTAGCCCTGACGGGTGTTAACTTCGCCATTGCCGAAACCGGAGGCTTTGTGGTCTGTACTAATGAAGGAAATGCCGATATGGGTGTCCATCTGGCTCCCGTTCACATCGCCTGTATGGGGATAGAAAAGCTGATTCCAAAGGTAGAGCACCTGGGGGTCTTTCTCCGGCTGCTGGCCCGCTCCGCCACCGGTCAGCCTATCACAGCCTATTCCTCCCATTTCCGCACCCCCCGTCCGGGCTGTGAAATGCACATTGTGCTGGTAGACAACGGACGAACCGAGCTCCTGGGTAGACCGGATTTCCGCAAGTCGCTGAACTGTATTCGCTGTGGGGCCTGTATGAATACCTGTCCTATCTACCGTCGCAGCGGAGGGCATAGTTATGACTACACCATTCCCGGACCCATTGGCTCTATTCTTTCGCCTAATATAGATATGAGGAAGCATAGCAGCCTGCCTTTTGCTTCTACCCTATGCGGATCGTGCAGCGATGTGTGTCCGGTCAAAATTGACATTCATACGCAACTATACAAATGGCGTCAGATCATTGCCAAGGAAGGTCATTTGCCTGCTTCCAAGCGATGGAGTATGCGGATGGCCGGATGGCTCATGGCGCATCCCACGCTGTTCAGGCTTTCCGGAAAAGTAGGACGCCGTATCTTATCCATACTACCCCGACAGTTAGTCTATGGTCGATGGAACGAATGGGGAAAAGCCAGGGAAATGCCTCCTCCTCCAGCCCAGAGCTTTCATGACTGGTATCTCAACAACAGAAACAATGGAAAAAAGTAAAGAAACCATCTTAAGCCGCATCAAGAAAAGCAAACCGGAATCTACACCCCTGCCAGAAATTCCGGACTTTGCGATTCCCTCCAGCGATCTGAGCCTGCTTTTTGCCCAGACCCTCGAAAAAGTGGGTGGTCGTGTCGTTCACGGGCTCTCCCGGGAAGAAGTAGGTTCAGCCATTCGGAAGGCTTTTCCGGAAGCCCGGCATTGCTGGTCTGATACCCCTGATGTACTGGAGAGCAATGTGTCGCTACATCAGGGCCCCCACCAGCTGGAAAACCTGGATCTGGCCGTTGTCCAGGGGGAAATCGGTGTTGCTGAAAATGGTGCCGTTTGGGTGACAGAAGCCGCTTTACCCCAACGGGTATTGGCTTTCATCACACTGGATCTCATCCTTTTATTAGACAAAAATCAAATAGTGTGGAACATGCACCAGGCTTATCAGAAAATAGGGCATTCCCTGCCCGGATTTGGTATATTTATTTCAGGTCCCTCCAAGACCGCAGATATTGAGCAGTCGCTGGTCATAGGTGCTCAAGGTCCTACAAGTCTTACTGTTTTTCTCCTATAATATAAATTTACTATGAATAGCGCCCTCCAAAAATTTACAACCCCGGTAGGCACCGCTTTGGATCGCTTCATTGCTACCAAACAGAGCGAGTTTCCCTTTGCCACAGGTGAGCTTTCCCAGTTGCTACGGGATATTGTGCTGGCCTCTAAAATTCTGAACCGGGAAATCAACCGGGCCGGACTGGTAGGAATAGAAACCAGCATGGATCAGGAAAATGTGCAGGGTGAACATCAGCAGATGCTGGATGTGGTGGCTGATATACGGTTTACCCGAGCCCTAACCCGGGGCCAGCAAACCTGCTGTATCCTTTCGGAAGAAAATGACCTGATCGTAGAAACCGGCAATAGGAATGCCAAATATGTAGTCACCCTAGATCCACTGGATGGTTCTTCCAATATCAACGTAAATGTATCCATCGGTACCATCTTTTCTATATACCGTCGGAAAACCGAGATTGGCACTCCCCCAACGGAAGAGGATGTCTTGCAAAAAGGCCGGGATCAGGTAGCCGCAGGCTATATCTTATACGGTTCTTCCACCATGCTGGTGTATACCACTGGCTATGGTGTCAACGGATTTACCTATGAACCTTCGTTAGGAGAATACTTTCTGAGCCACCCCAACATGAAAATTCCGGCTACAGGTCAGATATATTCTGTCAATGAAGGAAGCTATGAGGATTTTTCTCCAGGCATACAGCAATACATTCAGTATTGTAAAAAAGAAAGATACGCTGCCCGTTATATCGGTTCGCTGGTCGCCGATTTTCATCGCAATCTGCTGAAAGGAGGTATTTATCTTTACCCTTCCACCCAGCAATATCCTTCCGGCAAACTCCGGCTGTTATACGAATGCAACGCTTTGAGTTTTATTGTAGAACAGGCCGGTGGATTGGGCTCCAGCGGTGAGGGCAACATTCTGGATATCATCCCTCAGGACAAACACCAGCGGGTTCCCCTGATCATTGGTTCCAAGCAAATGGTGAAGCAGGTGTTAGAATTTTTAAAATGAAAGCTTGAAAGATTGAGTGTGGTATCCATTGAACTAACAGTATAGGTATAATCGCTTATTATATTGATGCTCAACGTTTTAACTGTTACTACCTATTTCTCTTCATTACATTACTTTTTCACAATATTTTGGAATGAGCTCATGAAAAGCGTCGCGGATCTCTTCCGTGACTTTTCGATCTGATGAGTTTTCTATGCGTCGCCCGTCTATGTCTACCACAGGAGTCAGTTCACCCATGGTACCGGTGGCAAACACTTCGTCTGCTGTATAAAATTCAGTCAGCGACAAATTCTTTTCTATCACTGCTATGCCCAGAGAATGGGCTACTTCCATCACCAGGCCTCGGGTGACGCCATGCAGACAGGCATCGGCATGAGGGGTGAACAGCTTTTCCTTTTTAACCATAAATAAGTTCGTATCGTTGAGCTCCGCTACAAACCCATAATTATCCAGCATGATAGCCGCATCCACACCGCTGACATTCGCCTGTATTTTGGCCAGAATATTATTCAGCAGATTGTTATGATGAATTTTAGAATCCAGAAAATGCGGTGCATTCCTGCGGATAGAAGAAGTAATGACACGGATGCCTTTTTCGTTGTCATACACCAATGGTTTCCATTCGGCCAGCACAATCAGGCAGCATCCTTTCTGATTCAATCGGGGATCCATGCCGGAAGTAATTTTTTCTCCCCGTGTCAGGGTCAGACGAATGTGGGTTTCATCCTGCATGCCATTGGCTTGTAAAGTTTCAACAATGGCTTTCTTAACGGCCTCTTTGGAGGGTATTTGTTCAAAAGAGAGTGCTTTCGCTGAGTCTTGCAGCCGCTCGAGGTGGCGATCCAGGCAAAAAATACCATTTTGGTACACTCGTAACCCTTCCCAGACCGCATCGCCTCCCTGTACTACACTGTCGAAAACAGATACTTTGGCCTCTGCTCTGTCCAGCAATTTTCCTCCGACATGCACCTTGATTTTTTCATTTTTAGGATTGAATTTTTGTAACATAAATAACTAGGATTGAAAAGGTGAATGATAGTATCTTAAAATGGGTGAGTGGTTTGATTATCAACGGTTACATTAATCTGTAGAGGATAAGTAGCTGGCAATGGTCTCTTTCAGCTCCATAATTTCAAATGGTTTGGTGATATAACCATCGGCTCCCGCCCTTTGGGCAATTAGCTGTGTATCACTATGCCCTGATAAAAAAAGAACGGGTATGTTTTGGGTAGCTTTATCTTCTTTAAGTTGAGCCACAGCCTTTTCCCCTCCTACTTCTGGTATCCATATATCCATCATAATCAGATTGGGTTGTATTTCCTTGACCAAAGCCACCACATCTGTGACGGCAGCCACCAGCACCACATCATAGGTTTGTCCCAACACCAACTGTATCAGATTCAGGATATCTTCTTCATCATCACAAACCAGTATACTTTTTTTTGTCATAGCCTCTACTTTTGTCTGGCAATTTAAACAGTAACCCTTTCATCCCTACCATGCTTCCTGCAAATTTTATCTTTTTCCTGGTTTTGCCGGCCTCCCCACCCTAGCGCAATTTTATCTAGTGTCGTTTCAAGCTACCGCTGCTTGAATAGTGCTTCATCTATTCGGAATATTCAGTTGTAGCTGCTATTTTGCAGCCAAAATTAGACGCATGATGAAACATAACTGGACGGTTGAAGACATTGAGGCCATTTATGATAAACCTTTGATGGAGCTTATCTATGAAGCTGCCACGGTTCATCGACAACATAACGCTTATGCGGAAGTACAAATCAGCAGCCTGATCTCTATTAAAACCGGGGGATGCCCGGAGGATTGCGCTTACTGTCCTCAAGCGGCCCGCTACAACACCCACGTCAAAGCGCACAAACTGATGGAAGTGGAAGAAGTGGTGGAAACGGCCAAGAAAGCGAAAGCAGGAGGTTCTTCCAGGTTATGCATGGGAGCTGCCTGGCGGGAAGTCAGAGACAACCGTGATTTTGATAAAGTGCTGGAGATGGTCAAGCAGGTAAATGCCCTGGATATGGAAGTGTGTTGTACCCTGGGCATGCTGAATTACGAACAAGCGCAAAAACTAGCCGATGCGGGCCTGTATGCCTACAATCATAATGTAGATACTTCGGAAGATTATTATGATGAGATCATTACGACCCGCACCTATCAGGATAGACTCAAAACATTGGAAAATGTCCGGAAAGCAAACCTGACCATTTGCTCCGGCGGCATCATCGGACTGGGAGAAAGCCGAAAAGACAGAATCGGTATGCTCAAAGTATTGTCAAACCTTCAGCCACACCCGGAGTCCGTACCGATCAACACCCTGGTCAGAGTGCCGGGCACCCCTCTGGAAGATCAACCCAAAGTACCGGTGCAGGATTTGGTGAGAATGATTGCCACCGCCCGTATTTTGATGCCAAAAACGGTGGTCCGATTGTCGGCCGGCAGAATGGAGATGTCGCTGTCTGATCAGGCCTTATGCTTTATGGCAGGCGCCAATTCAATTTTTGCCGGAGATCAGCTGCTGACAACCCCTAACCCTGATTTTCAGGAAGATAAGCAGATGTTTGATATTTTGGGTCTTCAACCCAGGAAGGCCTTTAAGGATGTAGAAAAGCCAGAACCATCTAAGCTATCGTAAATACCTTGACCTTCCCCGAAGACAACTTTTTAGAAAACAGACTGGAGGTCATCAAAAATGAACATTTGTTCAGGACCTTAGAGCACAAGGAGCACCTCATCGACTTTGCCTCTAATGATTATCTGGGATTGGCCCGCTCCCAAAGTTTAAAGGAACTGATCTTCCAAAAACTGGGAGAGATAGAAAATGGCAAGAACGGAGCAACCGGCTCCCGGCTCATCAGCGGAAATACAGTCTATGCCGAAACGCTGGAGCAATCAATTGCCAGATATCATGCAGCGGAAACCGGCCTCCTTTTCAATTCCGGATACGATGCCAACCTGGGACTTTTTGCTTCCATTGCCCACAGAGGCGATACGCTGATCACTGACGAACTGGTTCATGCCAGCATCATCGACGGCGTACGGCTCAGCTATGCCCGGCGCTACCGTTTCCGCCATAATGATCTGGCAGACCTGGAAAAGAAGCTTAAATTAGCTACCGGTAACATTTTCATCGGAGTCGAGTCTGTATACTCTATGGATGGAGATGAGGCACCACTCCAGGACATGGCTACCCTGGCCAAACGGTATGGGGCGCATCTGATTGTAGATGAGGCGCACGCAAACGGTGTTTTTGGCACCGGCGGGGAAGGTCTGGTCTGCGTCCACCGGCTTGAATCAAAAGTGCTGGCCCGGATTTTCACTTTTGGTAAGGCTTTGGGGGTACATGGTGCTATCATCGTGGGTTCTAACTCATTACGGGATTACCTGATTAACTTTGCTCGTTCTTTTATCTACACTACAGCCCAACCCATTCATGCCCTGGTGGCTATTGACTGTGCTTACGACCTGTTATCCCAGAGCAATGACCAAAGACAGGTATTGCAGCATCACATTGCCTATTTCAGGGAAAAAGCTAAAACACTACCCTGGCCCTTATTGAATAGCCACAGTCCTATTCAGGGGTTGATCATACCCGGCAATGAAGCGGTTAAACAGGTATCACATCACTTGGCGCAAGCGGGATATTATGCCAAAGCGATCGTAAGCCCGACGGTTCCACCCGGGAAAGAACGACTCCGCATTTGTCTGCATGCCTTCAACACAAGGGAAGAAATAGGCGGTTTGTTAACGTGTTTACATCAAATCAACATTAAAAAATGAAGCAAAGCGACTCCCAGGTGTTTGTCATAGCAGGCATCGACACGGGTGTCGGAAAGACGTTGGTGTCCGCCATGCTGGTAGAGGCTTTACAAGCCGATTATTGGAAGCCTGTTCAGGCTGGTGATTTACAGCACTCGGATACGGATACCGTTCGGGAACTCATCAGCAATAGCCGCTCTGTTTTCCATCCGGAAGCTTACCGGTTGCAATACCCTATGTCGCCTCATGCATCCGCCGAAAAAGAAGGAATCACGCTGCTGGCAGAAAACATAAAAATTCCACAGACAGAAAATACCTTGATCATTGAACTGGCCGGTGGTCTGATGGTGCCGCTCAACCGGCAGACGCTGAACCTGCACCTGCTGCGGCAATGGCAGTTTCCGGTGATACTGGTATCCCGTTATTACCTGGGAAGCATCAATCATACCTTACTTTCTCTGGAAGTACTAAAGCTTTATCAGATTCCCCTAACCGGATTGATTTTTAACGGAGAAGAAAATATCCAAAGCAAGCAAGTGATACTGTCGTATAGTAACGTTCCGCTTTTAGGCAATATCTTGCAGGAGAAAGCGATAACGAAAGAAATGGTCAAACACTATGCCCAGGCATTGAAACCCATGATTGAACAACGATGAGCTTACGTGAAAGAGATCAGGCTGTGATATGGCATCCGTATACACAAATGAAGACAGCTCCCCTACCCATTCCCATTGTGCGGGGCGAGGGTGCCTATCTGATTGATGAAGAGGGCAACCGTTACCTGGATGCCGTGAGCTCCTGGTGGGTCAACCTGCATGGCCATGCCCATCCTTATATTGCACAGAAAGTATCGGAGCAATTGCATACCCTGGAGCATGTGATTTTTGCCGGATTTACCCATCCTAAGGCTGTAGAACTGGCAGAAAGGCTGTTACAGCGACTCCCCGGCCAGCCGCAGAAATTATTTTATTCAGACAACGGTTCTACGGCGGTAGAGGTAGGCCTGAAAATGGCTTTCCAATACTGGTATAATCAGGGAAGACCCCGAACACGGATTGTAGCATTGGAAAATGCCTATCATGGCGATACTTTTGGTGCCATGGCTGCCAGCGCCCGGAGTTCTTTTACCGCACCTTTCACGCCCCTGCTCTTCGACGTGGATTTCATACCGCTTCCCACCCGGAACAACCTGCCACAAATCAAAGAAACCCTAAAGCATCTGTTGGCAGATCACCAACATGCCGCCTTCCTTTTTGAGCCATTGGTACAGGGAGCCGGGGGCATGCTGATGTATGAGCCAGACCTGTTGGATGAGATACTACAGCTATGCCGCTCTCATGAGCTGCTCCTGATTGCCGATGAAGTGATGACGGGTTTTGGCCGTACTGGTAAACTCTTTGCCTGTGATCACCTGCAACATGCTCCGGATATTATCTGCCTGTCGAAAGGGCTGACAGGAGGCTTTATGGCCTTTGGGGCCACCAGTTGTACACAAGCCATTTACGATGCTTTTCTTTCTGAAGATAAAACAAAAACCTTCTTTCATGGACACTCTTATACGGGTAATCCACTGGCCTGTGCGGCGGCTTTGGCCAGTCTGGACCTGGTAGAACGGCCTGATTTCCAGCAAAACCTGGATCGTATCAGTGCACAACACCAGCAATTCCAGGATAGAGTTCAAACTCATTCTTTGGTCAGGGAATGCAGGTGCCAGGGTACTATTCTGGCCCTGGAGTTTGAAGTTGCTTCCAACTATTCCTATTTCAGCCAAATCCGGGATCATCTTTATCAATTCTTTCTGGAAAGAAAGATCATTTGCCGCCCCCTGGGGAATGTCATTTACCTGATCCCCCCCTACTGTATCACCAACGAAGAATTATCATACATTTATCATGCGATGGAGGAAGCCATCCATGCGTTTTCTACTTTAACCTAATACGAAGTCATGCATCAGCTGGAGCAAACGATCAGAATGATCATCAAACAGGAAGAATTACATGCCAAATGGCTGAATACTCTTTCTATGTTAGAAAATGCGGGCGCCCGTAAAATTGCTGCCTCCGAACATCCCCGGAAAGTAAACCTGATGATACTGAAACACGCGGCGGAGGAAGCCCGGCATGCTTATCATTTGAAATCACAGATTCAAAAGGTTCATCCTACCCTTTGCGAAACCTACGAGCCTGCCCATGTACTGTCGCCAAAGACCAGTTATTACTACCTTGCTCAGTTGGATTTGCAGGTATGCCGTTATCTCAAGCGTGAGCTACAATTGCAGGGAGATGCCCTGAAATATGCGGCTTATTTACTGGTGACCTATGCTATTGAAGTGAGGGCCGATGAACTCTACCCTGTGTACTACAAAGTATTGAAAGAAACGAATAGTAAAGTTAACATTCGTTTTATCATTGTGGAAGAGGAAGGCCATCTGGAAGAGATGATTCAACAGTTGCAGGATTTTTCACCCCAATGGGAAAAACATGCAAAGCAAGCCTGCCAGTATGAAACTCATCTCTTTCAACACTGGCTGGCTGCTGTCAGTAAGGAGGTGACTTCCGAGGCATTAGACCGGAAGCCCCAACCCTGAGGTATTTATCTTCTTTTTCGCTCCTTGCGCCTGGACCGAGACTTCCGGAAAAAAGAGGCCTCTTTGTCCTTCTTCTGTTCTTTCAGTCTGGGTTTAGGTTTGGACATTTCTACCAGCACCGGGGCTCCTTCAAAAAAAACGGATTTGTTAAAAGAGCGTAGAATGTCTTTGTCAAACCGGCTATCCGCTTCAAAAAAAGCAATTTTATCCATGATCTCAATCTTCCCGATCTCGATGTCACTTCTGTCTGTCTGCTCATTGATTAAGCCGATCAGACGAGCCGCACTCAGTTTGTGCTTGCTTCCGAGGTTGATATAAAAACGGGAAAAGGAAGTGTTGTTTCTTCTGGAACGGGGTTCCCGCTTTTCTTCTGCCCGTACATTCAGGTCAGGGGCATCTTTATAGTAAGACAAGAACCGGTTGAACTCTACGGAGACAAAATGTTTGATCAGTTCTTCCCGGCTCAGCCAACTCAGTTTTTTAAAGATCACTTCCAGATAAGGGTCAATCTGGGCATGGTCTACCTCTATTTTTTCTACCCTATCGACCAGATGGAACAGTTGTTTTTCACAGATTTCCTGTCCATCAGGGATCATCTTTCGGGTAAATTTTTTGCCGGATTTTTTTTCTACATCCCGGATTTTTCCGGTTTCCCGCATATGGATGATAGAAATGGAAGTTCCTTTTCTGCCGGCCCTTCCGGTTCTTCCACTGCGATGGATGTATACCTCCGGATCGTCGGGTAGGTTGTAGTTAATCACATGCGTCAGGTCATTGACATCCAGCCCCCGGGCAGCCACATCGGTAGCGACCAGAATTTGCAGGGCGTTCATACGGAAACGGTTCATCACCTGATCCCGCTGTGCCTGTGACAAATCACCATGCAAAGCATCCGCATTGTATCCATCGGCTATCAGTTTTTCCGCGATTTCTTTGGTTTCCTGCCGGGTACGGCAGAATACGATTCCGTAGATGTCCGGATGAATATCCGCGATGCGTTTCAAAGCCAAATAACGGTCTTTGGCATGAACCACATAATAAATATGATTGATATTTTCAGCCCCCGCATTTCTTTTCCCCACTGACACTTCCGTAGGGTTGCGGGTATAAGTAGCGACTATATCGTCAGGCATGGTGGCTGAGAATAGCAGGGTTTGCCGATCGTAAGGCGCCTGCTCCAAGATGGCATCCAGTTCGTCTTTGAAACCCATGGAAAGCATTTCATCAGCCTCATCGAGCACCAGCCATTTGATTTTATTAATTTTTAACTTGCCCCGACGGATCAGGTCATGGACCCTGCCTGGGGTACCTACTACCAGCTGGCATCCTTTTTTCAAGGCGGTGATCTGGTTTTCAATACTGGCTCCTCCGTAGACCGCCACCACTTTCAGTCGGTTGACATGTTTGGAAAAGTTTTCCAGATCGTTGGTGATCTGCAAGCAAAGTTCTCGGGTAGGACATAAAACCAGGCATTGTATGGTATTGCTCTCTGCATCAATCAGGTGTACCAGCGGAAGTCCAAAAGCAGCGGTCTTGCCCGTGCCTGTTTGCGCCAGCGCCACCACATCTTCCTGACTGTTTAAAATATTAGGGATCATTTTTTCCTGGATGGGCGTCGGTGTTTCAAAGCCCATTTCCTGGATGGCCTTCAAAATTTCCGGCTTCAGGCCGGTTTCTTCAAATGTTAATTGCATTGATATGTATTTAGATTCGGCTAAGCGCCAAAGTATGGTATGAATGGTTGGTTGAACAAAAATTAAATGTTATATAATATTGACTTTCAAGGAGTTGACAGTTTAGGCCTTATATGAAAAATGAAGCTGCAAAGATAGTGTTTATTCCTGAGTAAGACTAATGATGCCGCCAACATCACCGCTTTCTTTTTTTACCTGATAAAATTTCTTTCTTATAAATTCAGAAAATCAGCTATCAGACAGGTTGCCACCCATTATGAATATCTTTGATTAAATTCAGGATTCTGTTTCTATAGTCAATTTTAGACAGATTGATACAGATAACCCTGTGGATGGGCAACACACTATGATTAGCCACCGTGGCTGCAAACCAAAATCCTTCGTCCAGGTCTTCATGCCAGCTGGACAAGGGCACTTCCTCCTGATCTGTCAGCTCCTTTCCTTTGTGCTGTATATTCCGGTTCAACAACTCCAAATCAAAAATATCTTCCAGGGTACTCCCTGCCTGCCCTGTACCGCAGATATAACATACTTTTTTATCCAGACATTTCTCACTAAACTCATTGATTCTGCTGACATCCTCCTCATGCACAATGGCAAACAGCAGCCAGTTACTTTCCGGTAAGGAAAACTGCCAGAAAGGATTATCCCTATGGTTCAGGTAAAATATTTCTCTTTGGTTGATGACACCGATTTTTTCCATCGGCAATGCTTTTGTTAATATAAATAATTCAGACACTTACCTAAACCTCGTTGCATACTCCCTTTCCAAGGGGATAAAAAAGTTTTGGTGCACAAAAGTTCCTTTTCATTTATAATTGAGACAGAAAGACCTGGGAACTCCGCTTTTTAATTTATCAGTAAAAATTCTAAATTTTGGACTTCCATCCATTCCCTCATAGTTATGAAAAAAAAATCCTTACAAAGAGTCGCTTTCATCATGAAATTGTATCCCGGCCAGGAAGAAGAATATCAAAGAAGGCATGATGCCATCTGGCCTGAATTGGTTCAACTGCTGCAAGAAACAGGTGTATCAGATTATTCCATCTTTCTAGATGAAGAAACTTCAACGCTTTTTGCTACCTACAAACTCGCCCCCGATCATACGACGGGTACTCTACCGCAGCAGGCCATCATGAAAAAGTGGTGGGCTTACATGCAGGATATTATGGAAACGCACCCGGATCATTCTCCTATCAGCAAACCCCTACCTGAAGTTTTTCATATGGACTAAACTTTTTCTGCATGGCATCATGCAGCATTCAAGTGCATCAACAATAAAAGTGTATCTCACGATTTTACTATTTTCAAGAAAAAAAGATAACCATCATGATAAATCAGAACAGCCATGAAACTCAGTACCCCAGAAGGGATTTTTTATTATCAATGACTAAGTTAGCCAGTGCCTCCCTGTTTTTGGCTGTACCCGGCGCGAGTCTGCCGAGTAGTTTATGGCAAACACTCACCGTAAAACAGGTAATAGACCTTATCCTGAAAGATATTCCCGGGGCTCCCTTCGCCAAAACTGTTGATCAGTTAAGGTCCGGAAGTATGGATCAGTCGGTGACTGGTATTGTTACTACCATGTTTCCTACGCTGGAAGTGATCAAGCAGACAGCCCAGGCCAATGCTAATTTTATCATTGCCCACGAAACACCTTTTTACAATAACCAGGACGAAACCGATTGGCTGCAACAGGATGATGCCTACCGCCACAAAATAGACCTATTGAAGAAATACCAGATTGCAATCTGGCGCTTTCATGATTACTGGCATGCCCACCGACCCGATGGAATTATCATGGGCAATTTGATCAAGTTGGGATGGGAAAAATATTATGATGCCAACAACCCCAGACTCCTGACTTTGCCTACACCCATGACATTGCAATCGATCGCGGCACACCTCAAAGAAAAACTGGGCATATCGACAGTGCGGGCGGTGGGTCCTGTCGATCAACGCTGTTCCAGGTTATATCTGGCTTTTGGTTATATGGATAGCAGAATGCAAATAGGTGCCATCCAGGAGCACCAGCCAGATCTGATTTTAAGTGGAGAAACCAGGGAATGGGAAACCGTAGAGCGGGTCAGAGATGGCTTACTGATGGGACAAAAAACGTCTCTGCTGGTGCTGAGCCATGCTGTCAGCGAGGAAGCCGGGATGGAGTATGCTGCCCGGTGGTTGCAACCCAAAGTGCCAGCTCTCAAGGTTACCCACATTGCCTCTACCAACCCATTCACTTATTTATGAGCAAACATCCTTTTGGTTTCTTAGACAAAATGGAAGGAGGTAGGTAAGTGCTGAGAAAGGCTACATTTTTTAAGTAAAATCATTGGCTTATGGTCTTCTGAAAGATGTAAATATTTCTCCTTGATAAGCGAAAAATGATTTTTTGAGAAGGAGAAACTTTTTCTCTCGAAATTAGTATCATATGGTACCAACAGCTCGCTGACTTTTATCAGGTATTCTATATAACTTTTTAAACTTTTCACAGTATGAACAATCCAACCTACGCTGCCAAACGCGCGGGTAAAAAAGCGATCGGCAGCCTTCCTAAAACAGAGAAATGGGTAGAGCATTTTGCCCGTTTTGGTTATGCCACCAAAGGAGCAGTTTATTTGCTCATTGGTATACTGGCAGCCATGGCTGCTTTTGGAGCCGGAGGCCAGACCAGTGGCACGACAGAAATTTTTCAGACGATTCTTGCTCAGCCTTTTGGACAGTTTCTGCTGGCACTCGTAGCGCTTGGATTTACGGGTTATGCCATCTGGCGATTTGTGCAGGCCATTAAAGATGCTGAATACAGAGGCAGCGATACAGAAGGAATGCTTTTCCGTGCGGGATACATAGCCAGCGGCCTTCTCTATGGATTTTTTGCGTTCACGGCTATCAAAATGATCATGGGAAGTAGTTCAGGGGGTGGAAGCGAACAAACCTTTGTAGGAAAGATGCTACAGCAGCCAGCCGGTGAGTGGTTGGTAGGAATTCTGGCTGTTGCTGCCATCGCTAAGGGTTTATATCAGATTTACAAAGGATATACGAATGAGTTTGTGAAAGATGTCAGAGACGGACATGTAAAAAAAGAGATCAAAGATATCTATCAAACTTTGGGCAAAATAGGATATATCGCCAGAGGGATTGTCTTTGCCATTGTAGGTTATTTTCTATTGCAGGCGGCCCTCTCCTCCAACGCCTCGCAAGCTGGTGGCACCGATAGTGCCTTTAGCTTTCTGAGCGCTACTGGCGGTCCCTTACTGATGGGCATCATAGCTATCGGACTGGCCGGTTATGGCGTATTTCAGATTGTAAAAGCCAAGTATAAAACATTTAATACCTAACGGTATTGGTAGTACAACTTTCGCTCTACACTGCATAAGGGATAAATGTGTATCAGGCCTACCCTATTAATAAAATATATAGTAATATATCAAATTTGCTAAACGAAAAACCTACCCTCTCAACCGAGAAGGTAGGTTTTGTTGTGTTGAGCCACATGCAAGATTAATACTGGCAGTGTAGGATAAGGCTAACGAAGGAGTATCATCTTTTTTGTATCTACCACCTGTCCGGCTACCTCCAGTGAATAATAATAGATTCCGGGTGTCAAATCTCCGCCCTCTATAACCAACTGGCCCTGATCTTTGGCCGTAGTCGTAAAAGTTTTAACCAATCTGCCATTCATATCAGTGATGGTGATCACTGCCTGACTTACCTGTTGCGGCAGGGAAAATTCAATGATGGTACTTTGGTGAAAAGGATTCGGCGCATTTTGTTTCAGCGATGCTTTTGGTAACAGGTTTATACTGCTCGCTGCCCCTGCTTTCTTTGGAATAGGATGGGCTTGTATGAGTTGATCTAGCTGTGCGGTAAGACTTTCTATTTTCTCCTGTTGTGATTGTAGCTGAACCTGCTGTTCCTGCATCCCTTTTACCAGGATAGGAATGAGTCCCATATAATTTAATGCTTTAAATTCGTAGGTGACTGATTTGGTAGCGGTCTGCTCAACAATTTTCCCTTCAGCATCAGGAATTGCTGGTTTATCACCCATAGCAGGATCAAATGTTGTGTACCTTACTAGTTCAGGTGCAATTTTTTCAACATCCTGCGCCACAAGGCCATACTGCAAACCCTGGGGTAATCTCATCTGCTTAAAATGACCTTCCTGGCGGTAATGGTATTTTTTAGGCTGCAACTTGTTGATCAATGCAAGGGCACCTTTCAGTTCCTGAACATCTTGCTTTAACTTCTGATCAGAACCAGCATAATAGCCACCGCTGGCAAAAACATTTCCTACAAAATACCCGGCATAGGCATTGGAGGCACCCATGGCAAACAGACCAGAATTTTGGTAAGAATTGGCTACTACCCCATAGGTAGTATAGGAGTAACCCTGAATTCCATGGCCGAAAATACTCTCTCCATAAACGCCTGCCATCACTGCCGTCCCTGATCCACCCGCACCCGCCACGCCAATAATAGCGAAGCCGGGACCCGCTATGGAACCAAAGATGGCAGCACTCCCATTGGTAGTTGAAGTATTTTTGATCTGCAAACCATAGCCGGGGCTACTCTTTTCACCATATAGCAAATAAGGATGAGTAATATTGGGACTGACCCCAGGATCTGTCAGTCTCAGTCCACCATCCGCTCTCAGGGTCATTCGGATCTTGTTATTGGTCTTGAATACAAGGGGATTCCTATCTTTTGTACCAATAAAGTTGGTGCTTGAATTGGTACCTGCATTACCCGTCAGCGACCAACTTTGGGCATTGGCGGAATAGGTAATTACAATGAGCAGCAAAATGCTCCAAATCATGTTTGTCTTTTTCATGGTTAAGGCGAATTAATGATGTTTTTTGTGGGTACAGCACAGGAGTTCTTGTTTTGGAAATGATCAATCCACAAGTATGGAGGTAAACTCAGGGATGCATGTTGTTGCTAGCTGAGGATCATACTTGAGAAATCATATATCCATAGATTCTCCGTTCCGACCATTGATGCTACAAAGATGAGAGGTTCAGGCAGCAAAATATTTCACCCTGGAGGCGAAGTATTGTGCCTGTGTGACATCAACCTGGGGAGAAGATGAATAAATAGGATGACTACTGCCAGCTTTTATACTGGTGACACATTTTTTTTCTATGGTGAAACATGGAAGGGTGCAACCTTAAAACTTCAAAGGTCTCTGCATGAAATTGATTGGTGAACGAGAATAGAAGTTTCAAGAATAAAGGATTTTTTTTATTTAACATAATTTTAGTTACATGACAATTCGATTCTTTCATAACTAAAGTTGTCCTCAACTTTTCTTTGAGATGATTACAAGGGCTATGAAGTGGCCAGAATGGACAACAATTTTATATAAGCTATCCAGGAATTTTGTGCGCCACTTTCAATAGGCTATGGAAAAAATCTAATGTTTTTTCCTACATTGGTGAAGGAGCCTTTGGTACCCTTAGATTAGAAATACTTGCAACACAAAGTTTAAGACAAATTTCACGAGCGCATTTAGCTATCCGGATATAAATAAGAATATTATGACAAGAAGAACATTTATCAAAAATAGTTGTCTGGCAGGAGCGGCTGTGGCCCTCTCCCCCTCCGATACATCAACTTACCAGGAAAAAACGCTCAAAATATCACTGGCACAGTGGTCCCTGCACCGAAGTTTCCAGGATAAAACGTTGAACCCGGTCGATTTCGCTGCCATCGCCAGAGAGACCTATCAACTGGATGCCATAGAATATGTCAACAGTTTCTATTCGAAACAAGCCAACAATGAGAAGTTCTGGAATGATATGAAGGCCCGTTCTGAAAAGGCAGGCGTAAAAAACCTGGTCATTATGGTCGATGAAGAAGGCGATCTGGGGGATGCCGATAAGGCCATTAGGTTAAAATCGGTGGAGAATCACTACAAATGGGTAAATGCCGCGAAACTGTTGGGCTGTCCTACCGTGCGGGTCAATGCCTTTGGTGATGCCGATCAGGACATCTTCAGACAAGCCATCATTGACAGCATGTCCAGGCTGGCTGAATATGCCGCACAGGAAGATATCAATATTGTGATTGAGAATCATGGTCTGTTCAGTTCCGATGCAGCCCTGATAGCAGGAATTATCAAGGAAGTGAATCTTCCTAATTTCGGTTCCTTTCCCGATTTCGGAAACTGGTGTTTATCTGCCAAGTGGGGTTCAACTCAGGAGAAATGTGAACAGGCCTACGATACCTATCAGGGGGTGAAAGAACTACTTCCTTACGCCAAGGCAGTGAGTGCCAAATCCTACAATTTCAATGCAAACGGAGAGGTTACGAAAATTGACTATTACCGGCTGATGAAACTGGTAAAGGAGTCTGACTATTCGGGTTATATCGGGATAGAATATGAAGGAACAGAAAAAAGCGAACATGAAGGGATACTGCTTACAAAAGCATTGATGACGAAAGCCTGGCATAGCGCTTCATCCAATTAGAAAGCCCCCTTTTACCACTACGACAACCCTTTGCTCAACCGATCTGAATATGTACTCCCTCAACATTTTTATCTATGCCTTCGTCTTGTGTTCCTTTTCAGTGGTAAATGGCCAAGAAGTCATCCCTCTCTATGATGGCAAAGCACCTGGTTCGGAAACCTGGACCTGGACGGAGCAGACCAGCACGAATAATAGGTTTCAAACCGAAGTAGTTTACAATGTCACTGATCCTACCCTCACCGCCTATCTACCACCCAAAGCGGCTGCCAACGGAGCCGCGGTCATAGTAGCTCCAGGTGGTGCTTTTCATACCCTGAGCATCAACAGTGAAGGCCGTGAGGTAGCCCGATGGCTGAATAGCCGGGGCATTGCCGCTTTTGTTTTAAAATACCGGGTGGCCAGGAGTTATACCGATGACCCGGTGGCTGAATTGACCCAGAAAATGAATGATTTCAAGTCCCTTGATGAGGAGAACGAACCTATCATTCCTATGGCGATGGCAGACGGTCTGGCAGCCGTACAATATGTCCGTGAACATGCCGGGGAGATAAACATTGATCCGGCCAAAATCGGGTTTATGGGTTTCTCGGCAGGCGGCACACTCGCGATGAGTGTGGTTTACAATGCGACGGATGAAAACCGTCCTAACTTTGTCGCACCCATATATGCCTACGAGCCGGCCATTATCGGATCAGAAGTACCGAAGACCAAAACGCCCATCTTCATTGCGGTAGCCGGGGATGATCAGTTGGGCATGATGCCCATGAGCATCAGTATTTACCGTAAGTGGCATGATGCCGGACAGCCTGCCGAACTTCACATTTATGAAAAAGGAGGCCATGGTTTTGGGATGCGAACCCAGAACCTTCCAGCAGACACCTGGTATGAACGTTTTGGGGAATGGATGAAAATGCAGGGCATTTGGCAACCAGTGGTATCAACAAATCCTTTTCAAAGAATTCCTACTCCTAACGATACCCTACACTCCGTGATCAGGACGGCAGAGGGAAAAATTCGCTTCAGCATCTACGCTCCCCAGGCGCAAGAGGTGACAGTATCGGGAGATTTTCCCGGAGGAAATAGGACACCTCCTTTACAAAAAGATTTTAACGGGGTATGGTCAGTCACGACAGAGCAGGCAGCCAGCCCGGATATCTATACCTATGATTTTTACGTTGACGGCATCAAAACCTTTGATCCAAAGAATCCGGCCTATAAGGAAAGTGCTCATGGATTTTCTAATCTGATAGAATTCGAGGGGCCGGAGAATGAATTTCAGTCTCTGAAAGATGTACCGCATGGAAGAATAGAGATCTTGCATTACCGATCAGAAAGTTTGGGAGGCATCAACAGACGTCTCAGGGTCTATCTCCCACCAGGTTATGATGATCTACCTGAAAAGACTAAACTTCCTGTGCTTTACTTGCTCCATGGAGGGGGTGATAATGAGGCATCCTGGACTACAGCCGGGCGGGCTCACCTGATTCTGGATAACCTCTATGCCGAAGGCAAACTTCAACCTATGATCGTCGTGATGCCGACCGGCCATACGCCCGTGAAAGCGTTGGCGATGGGCGTAGGGATTGAACAAGATCCATTTTGTCAGGATTTTCTGGAAGACATCGTGCCGTTTATTGAAAGCACCTTTCCGGTTTCAACCAGGCGGGAACATCGTGCCATTGCGGGCCTTTCCATGGGCGGTTTGCAAACCATGAACCTGGCTTTTTGGAGGCCCGAGTTATTTTCCTACGTATTTCCCTTGAGTACAGGTTATTTTCCCAACCACCTGGAGGAATTCGAGGAGCATCATGCGGCTGTACTTCAAAACCAGGAAATCAATACGTTTAAACTATTTAAGATTTACATGGGAGGTGCATCCGACATAGCCTATCAGAATAATCTGAATTCCATGGCACTTTTTGATAAATACAATTTACAATACACCTATGAAAACGGAGAAGGCGGCCATACCTTTTTGGCCTGGCGTAGGAATTTGTATGATTTCGCTCCTCTGTTATTTACCTCACAAAACGATAAAACGCATAAAAAATAATTCCTTTTTCTTTGGGCGCACCGTAAGCATTGTGGACTTCAGGTTGAGAAACGTTAAAATGCACTAAAAAAGAAAAAAGTAATTTTTGCCGGATGGATCATGCCGAAGCGTCAGTGAGAAAGTCAAGTAGAAGCTTGCCTTAGAAAAATTCATTTGCTGTAAAAAATAATTTCCAACAATTTTTCCCTTCCAAAAACCCTTTGTATATCGAAGAGGTAATTGGAAAGGAAAAAGTAATTGTTGGATTGGCCATGGAGCATTGGAATGAGGCTGACTCTTCCCAGGCTGAGTTTAACTTACGTCAAGGGCATTAGCACTCAAAGGTCACTCCTACTGTTTACTCTTTTACTGCCAGGACTTAAAAACGATACCCTACACTGACCCTTACATTTCTAGGGGCTTCTGTCTGCCAATTATAGGCTTCAAGCCATGCATAGTAAGAGCCGCTGTAAAGGTACTCGTCAAGGACATTGAAAATGTTTGCGGTGATCTTAAGTTTCTCTTTTTCCCAAAAGACACCAGCATCCAGTTTGAAGTATTCAGGCAGGGTTTTTTCCGGATCTGGCGAAGGATCCCAGTAAGTTTCTCTTCCTGCCAGCCAGGTAAATCCTGCCGAAAAACCGATTCCCTGCAAGGCACCATTTTGTATTTTGTAACTTAGCCAGCTATTCATTGTATGCTTGGCATATCCGGGTACTATATCTCCCTCCTCAATGTCAGGAATGCCTTCGGTAACTTCTGTTACCCGTGAATCGGTATAGGCATAGTTGGCAATCAGGTCAAGACCGTCAATGATGGAACCTCTCAGGTCAAATTCAATTCCTTGTGAACGCTTTTGGCCCAATTCAACACTCAACCCGGATGCGGGGGGACTGTTCGGATCAGCCGTTAGCTCATTGTTTTTAAGGATACGATAAAAGGTAAGGGTACTGTTCCATTTGCCACCTCCCCAGTCACGTTTTACCCCTACTTCCATATTATTTCCTGTGATAGGCTGTACGTCGTCCCCATTAGCCAAGGTTCCTGCCTGTGGGATGAATGCCTGGTCATATAAGGCGTATGCGGAGGTCTGACTGTTGAGCGACACACTGAGTCCCACCCGTGGTGTAAAACGTTCAGCTGTATTGGGTGCGCCTCCATAGTTTGATTGTTCCACATCTGTATAACGGCCTGCCAGAGTAAGCCTCACTCTGTTATCCATAAAACTGAGCTCATCCTGCACATAAATGCCCGTATAGCGCTGGTCTATCAGTCCACCTGCTGCCTGAGCCCTTTCTTCCAAGGGCGTGGAGAAATCGAACCGGGGATACCCATTGACAGGGATACCATAGTTTGGATTAAGTGTATTGAATTCGGCACCGACAGAATCCAGCATATGATACTGGCCCCAATCTGCAAAATATTCTTTGTTTGCCATATCCAGTCCTGCCAATATTCTGTGTTGTATAGGGCCCGTGGTTACTTCACCATTGATAAAAGCCTGGGCCATGGTCATGCGGCTTTCGGCATCCCAACTGCTGGTAGCGCGGATCATCGTACCATCAGGGTTAACAGCGGCAGGCCATAGTGAGGTACCCTGTTGGTCATAGCTAAAATGTGCCAACTGCCCTGTCACTTTCCAGTTACTGCTCAATTGGTGCTGTAGATTTACATAAAAACTATGATCCTGAATGGTTGTCGTGGGCATTCCTGCCGGCAAAGCGGTAAAGTCTACGGGAAGCGTGGCAAAGCCTTCAGTAGAAAATACATAATAAGAACCTACATCGCTCATTTTAGCTAGCTGATAGTTGTACTCAGCGGTGAGCAATGTGTTTTCATCCAACTGATAGGAAATAACAGGTGCTATCACATAGCGATTATTGAATTCATTAGCCCGATGTGATTTTTTATTCTGAGCAGCAAGATTGAGTCGGTAGAGTAACTTACCATTTTCACTCAGTTTACCATCTAAGTCCAGGGTGGTGCGGTACAAATCATAGCTGCCCATAGTAAAGGTTACTTCTCCTTTAGTCTCACCCGTCGGTTTTTTCGTCACCACATTGTATAATCCGCTGGGATCTCCATTGGCGAGCATAAAGCCTGCCGGACCTTTCACAAATTCAATGTGATCTACAAAACTCATGTCTTCAGTGAGGGGCCCCCAGTAGGAACTTACTACATTAAACCCATTACGGAAGGCCTGAATTTGCGATCCTCTTGCCGTGATGTTTGTATAAAGGTCTCCCCAATGTTCCAGCCTGACGGCTCCGCTCACATTTCGAATGAGACCATCACTCATGCTGATCACCTGCTGATCTCTCAGTACCTCATTAGTAACTACCTGTATGTTTTGTGGGGTTTCCAGTAGAGGTGTCACCAGACGAAGGGAAGAAGAAAGTTTGTCTATCTTATAGCTGTCATTGCTTCCGGAAATAACAATTTCCTGCAGCTGTTGCGCACTCTCCTTCAAACTGAAATTTACCTGCAATGTCTCTCCAGCCTTTACTTCAACCGTTTCCTGATATACTTCCGAGCCCACTAACGAAGCCAACAGCGTATAATTTCCTGGCAAAATTTCTTTTATTCGAAAATTTCCATTCCTATTGGTTACAGCCCCTTTGGTCGTTCCTTCCAGGCTGACGTTGACAAATTCTGCCGGAGTACCCTCTGCGGTTCGTATCGTACCGCTGATGGAACCGGTTGTTTGCGCCTGGAGTAGCTGACCGGTCAGTAATAAAAGAAATAGGTATATATAGCGCATAGTCAATTGTAGTTAATTTGTTTTTAGATTAATTCTAAATAAGGCCAAAGATGCTATACTAGTTTTAATTATTCAAGCGTTATAGGTAAAAATAAATGAGTTATAGTCGGTAGTTATAAGCCATGAGCCCTGTTGATCTTCAGCTTAGTAGTATACTATGTATAAGGTTGACAATGCCTAGAAAAGCCATAAACCTCCATGAACAATATATCATGCTGACGATTTGAAAAAGCAAGCCAGAACCAGTTACCAGAAGAAAATCCATTGACCAGCGGGATGAGCATTCTTAAAAGATCTGCTGACAGCAACGTGTATTTGTTGGTAAATTAGTTATTTTTTTTACGCCAGAAATAAATATCCGATAAGGCTATCAGATAGCTTTTAAGGAGGCATAGTACATCAATGAACCTAATGGAAAGAATGGATGCGTTAAGGGGACACACTACTATTGACCCACAGTACATGCTGGGCAACAATAGTTAGAGTAAGAAAATTTTGATGATATCAGGCCTGAAGAAAAAGACATGACAACTTCTGATTCTCAATGAGGTCCGGCCTCTATGATAATCAGCGAAGCTAAAGGATTAAACCCGTCAGTCAGCCAGCTTTTTGAGCAGCTGTTCCACCTTTGACTTGGTCAGGGGTTTGTCAAAGCAATCCACAACCTTGAAGGTCTGGGCATGGTTTCTGACAAAGTCCGGTACGATGGCTGACAGCACGACGATGGCTATATCCTGGGTGTTAGGCATGGCGGCAAAGCGTTCTAGAAATTCCATCCCACTCATCTGAGGCATGCGCCAATCCAGTAACAGCAGTTTTTTCCTGCCTGCCTTTTCTGCCGCTATCCAGTGCTGTTGAATGAAGTCCAGGGCTTGCCCTGCCTCCTCCATGGCCGTGATCTGAGGAGCTATCTGCAATGTTTCTAACAATTGTGCCTGCGCATAGAGTGAAACGATGTCATCATCGATGATGAGCACTTCCTCCAAAATTCCTGTTTGATTCATGCCTTCCCTTTTAGTGGTTTATCCTGACAGCCTGGCTTAGGTCCATCCCTTTTTTGCTTTCAACAGTCTTTCTTAGAAATATACAAAGCAAATCAAGCCTCAATATAGAAAAGCTTTTTGCAACATTTCAAGAATCCTGAGAAAAGTTGCGCTTCCTTTGCCCTGCGATTATGCTATTTTTGTATAACTCATCTTTTCCCTCTCAGGTTTGATTTTTGAACAGGAAGATTGTAAGAAGGTTTAGAAAGGTAATAGGAACGACCTTACCATTTTGCTGTGGATAAGGTGAAATTGTTTAAGCGGAGCCACTGTTTCTGTGCTTTTCACCCCATACAATCATAAAATCATAGATAGGACTTAACAGAAATTTAAAACACAAACCCAATCATCAAGGTTAACCCTTTAGTGACATGTATCTATAGGGAAAGGAAAATTTCTCCTCAATAAGTATGAAGCATTACTTTACCGATCTACTGCTGGTTGATGATGATCCCGTAAGCAACTTTATCCATGAAAATCTGTTGGAAGAGATGCAAGTGAGTCGTCATATTGGAATAGCCTACAATGGCAAGGAAGCCCTGGCCTACATTGAGGAACATTGGCATGACGAAAACAAACCGGTAGCCCATTTTCCAGAAAAGCTGATTTTGCTAGATATCAATATGCCCGTTATGGATGGATTTGAGTTTTTGGAGAACTACCAGAAAATAGCCCGTAAAGATGAGATTCTGGTAGCGATTCTTTCCTCCTCCAACAATGAAAAGGATCTGCAAAAAGCCAGCGGTTTTCAAGTCAGGCATTATTTACAAAAACCCCTGGATAAGGAGAAGTTGATGCAGCTGTTACAGGTTTCTCCCTGATCCTGCCTACAAAAACCTGTTTGGCAGATAAGCTATTCTTTCAGAAACTGAACGTAGCTATTGCAATGATTGTATGAATGGTTCTGCCTGCTTTTCAGTACCTGCATACGATTCCTTAAAATCTTATTAGTCTGTCATTTTATCTGAATGCACAGCGTTTTCCCTCGTTTATGCGGAGAGGCTTTCGTATAAACACATTATTTCATCCACTTTACAGATGAGCGAAGATCTTATTTTGAAAATGCCTTCCATCTGGTGCAATGATGCAATTTCCGCCAATTGCTTTTCCATCTGATCAAAAATAGGTCCTTCGGTTTTTGCCTCCAGGAAACTCAGGCTTAATTTCCACATACTAAAAGTAGAGGGACAGGTAATGATCACTTTAGCCCAGGGATTGATTTGCAGATTGAGCCAGGTTTTGTTCATAAATTGGCAGGAAAGGGCTACATGTTCATCGTCCACATAAAATACCTGTGAAATATAGGTTACATTAGCCATCCCATCCCCACCACAGGTTGACAAGGTTGCAGGAATGATCCCCTGCATGGCTGGTAACATTTCCTTGGTAATCTTAGCTGATTGCATTGTTAGATTTTTTTCATAGGGAAGACATTTTCTCTCCTGTTCCAATTTTTGGGGTTTGTTCATATACTTCTTGCACCAACATCCTGACCGCCACTGTGGGTTGTTGGTAATAAAGCGCAAAGGCTTTTTCTTTGGATATCCCTAATCCCTCTATGGCTTTACAAAAACCCAGCAAATATTCTTTCTGATACTGTATTTCACTCGATGTACAGGGGCGTTGAGAAAGATAACTTCCTTTCAACTGATAAGATTCATGGGTTTCTGTGGAGGCCATCAACAGGGAGAGCTTATCAGTCATGGTAAAATTCTGTAAAAAAGTTTCTCCCATTTTCACAGAAACGTAAAAGGTGATTTGTTCTTTGTTGGTGTCAACCCGTACTCCCTGAACCCGCACCAAATCAGGCACCCGCTGCTTATCACAGTTACTAGCCCATAAGGCTGATGCCGTTTGGGAAATAAGATCAATGAACCTGTCGCTCAACTTCATTTTGTGATAAAATAAGTATTCATTAGAAATTTACAGCATTTTGGTCTGAGATAAAAGCAAATCCTTGTAGGGCTTATTAAAAGATATATATTTAGCCACATCCAACCCATGTGGCTGCCTTTGCAATGGCTAACCATTCTACCCTGACATTCTCCTTTGTATGAAAGGTTTATCAGGATATAAATTTCATTTGTGTATGAGAGTGGTGTCAATGAATAATGCAAAATCATTATTTTGTGTGTTGCCTGAAGTCCTCCTCTAACCAATGCCATATTTATTATTATACTATCAAAATTTTATCATCAAAAAAATATGAAAATTACCTGATCTCCTCTATTATTCATTTCACAGTAGCACCTTCACTCCTATGCGACAATTGACAAGATCAACAATCCTTTGGTACCATTTGTATCCGGGAATATTACTGACTGCCTTCTTTGTAGTGTTCTCACCGCTTCTCTATCAAAGAGGCATTCCACCACAGTTAATTCTTCTGTTGGGGATTCCCCTGGTCATCGTCCCTTCCCTATACCTGCATCTTGTAAGAGCAAAAAAGAAGGAGCAGCAAGAAAACATCATGCAGCTTATTGTATACCGACATAAGCTATCGTGGGTTCAACTGATCCTTTATTCCCTGGGCATCATCTTCTTTGCTTTCCTTGTCTACGGTTTCACCCAACCCATTAGCCTGTATATAGCCAACAACCTGCTGGGTTGGTTACCAGAATGGTACGCTGTTCAGGATTTCGAAGGTTATTCCAAAAGTATTATTACGTTCACGTTGATCTGTAACCTTTTGCTCAACGGTATACTGGCCCCCATCGTGGAAGAAATTTATTTTAGAGGCTATTTATTGCCAAGAATGGCTATCTACCAACAGTGGGCTCCTCTCATCAATGCTCTCTGGTTTGCATTGTATCATCTGTGGCAACCCCATATTTACCTTACCCTTTTTCTGGCCATGTTACCACTGTCTTATTTTACCTGGAAGCTACAAAACCTTCAACTGGCTATCTTTGCACACTGTGGACTCAATATCATTGGGGCTTTATTGTCATTTTTCATGCTCAGCCAGTAAAAGTCAATAGTAAAGTTTGATAGAGAATCGTTCTCTGAAGACTGCATCAACGAGAATACCTGGAAAGCTGTTTTTGTTTTTCAGCTTTGAGCCAATAAATGGAGGTTTCTTTTGCTTCTTTTTCTTAAGTTTGTTTACACCTCCCATCAAAAGCCATGAAAACAGAATCACACCCACAAATCACCCTTACTTCAGAAGATGAAACGAGCAGATTAATGGTGAATGCCGATGATCTTGTCTTGGAGACAAACGGAATTCCCGGGTATTTAAGGGAAGAAAAAGCCGCCCTGCGGGCTATCTATGTAGCCCATATGATCAATGAAGAGGATAGCAGTCATTGGATAAAAAAACCTAAAGAAGGCAAATTCTATCACTACGGAGAACAGCAGTACAGTTGCTCATCGGCCCGAAGCAGTTTACTTTCTGCCAGTGCTGTGATTGGTAATCCCCATTACATCGTCATCATAGAAGAAAAATCCAGAGATTCCCATAAAGAGGTTGAAGCTATTAAAAATAAAACGGCATCTTCCATCACTATAGTTGATGAGGAAGGAAACACTGTCACTGTTTTCCCTACTTTCGGAGAACCTTTGGAATATGAAACGATTACCGTAACAGATGGTGATCCCATTTTAGAGGTGCCCATAACAAAGACCATACTGCATAACACACACCTGCCTAAAAGTGAAAAAGGTGTCTATTTTATAGTAGATGAACAGGTCGCTTTGCTAGCCCACAGAGAAGATTTTCTATTTGTCACAGAGGCGGTAAAGGATGAAGAAGGAGTACTGGTTGGGTATAAAAGTTTATCCAGACCTTTCCATCCTTATTAGCCTTTCTTTGGCCATAGAGACAGCGGGGCAGTGAACCTACCCTGACCTCCACCGAGACAGTGCGTCACCCTTATACAAAAGACAAAATTCTATGATGAGGAGGCACTTTCCACCCATTGCCTTTTGGGGTTAGGATCCCCTATTAGGCTGCATCATGAAAACCTCACCGTCGTGAAGAGAATGCATAACTTCCTGAACCTACTTCAAAAACCGCTGTATCACCTTGCATTTCCACAAACCTGACCCCTTCGGCTTTATCCACTGCTTTACCGCTCTCTCTAACTGATTTCTCACTGGAAGCTGGCACATATACTTTCGCTGTAGTATTGGCAGGAATAGTGATCTGCAGGCTGAGGTTACGACCTTTCTTTTCCCAGCGGGAGGCAATTTTTCCATTGATACTTTCATAGCTGGCGTCCAGGTAATCCATATTATTCCCTATTTCCGGTTGAATGATCAGTTTCCGAAAACCCGGGCCATCCGTCTCAATACCGGCAGCATTTCGGAACATCCATTCCGCCACAGAGCCATAAGCATAATGGCTGAATGAGTTCATAGAGGCATTTTGTTCCCCTCCAAACCCATCTTCTTTGGTATAACTATTCCATCGTTCCCAGATAGAGGTACTACCGTTGACCACTGAATACCCCCAGCTTGGATATTCTGTTTGCGCAAACAAGGTATAGGCCAGATCTGTATAGCCGTATTTTGATAAGGCCAGCATCACATGTTTGGTACCCAGAAATCCTGTGGAAAAACGATTTCCATTTTCTTTCACCAGTGCAGCCAGCCGGTCAGCGCCCTGTTGTGCTTTATCTTCGGGATAGAGGCCAAAATACAGGGCCAAGGCGTAGGCGGTTTGGGTGTCTTCGGCTAATGTGCCGTCCGGTTTGACATATCGATCAGCAAATGCTTTTCTGATATTTTCATAAAGTTGCTGGTATTGTTGTGCGTCTTCCTTTTTTCCCAGGGCTTCCGCCATCATAGCCATGAGCCTGGCATCGTAACCAAAATAGGCTGAAGCTACATAATGGTCAGAGGTTTTACGGCCCAAGGCCAGCCAGTCGCCATAATTATTACCACCTCCGGGCCGGAGATAGTTTTCACTGGCATCCAGCTGAAACTGGATAAACTTTTGCATGCCCGGATACATTTTTTCTAACACACGGGTATCGCCATATACCAAATAAATATTGTAAGGGACGATGATACCCACATCCATCCAGGCAGGCGCATACTGGTACGTATTGGCAAACGGGAAAGGAGCAAAATCCGGGTAGGCTCCATACCAACGCTGGGCATCATCCAGGTCTACCAGCCATTTGTTGAAGAAAGCAGCCACATCCGCATTGTAGGAAGCCGAACGCACATAAATTTGTGCATCGCCGGCCCACCCCAATCTTTCATCCCGCTGTGGGCAGTCGGTGGGCACCTCAAAAAAGTTAGCTACCTGGGTGGTCAGTATATTTTCAAACAGCTGGTTATTCATTGGGTTGGAGCATGCAAAGGTGCTTCTCTGGGGAGTTGCTGAGTTCAATACGATGCCCGTGATGGTTTCCTGGGTGGGCTCACCCGGAAATCCGCTCAATTCCACATATTGAAATCCATGATAGGTAAATTGAGGTTCCCACACCTCTACACCCTGTCCTTTCAGAATATAGGTATCGGTGGCCCTGGCTTTCCGCAGGTTTTCTGTCATCAGACGGCCATCTTCGTACAACATTTCTCCATAGCGCAAAGTGATCACCGTTCCCGGAGGTCCCTGAACCCTTAATCGCACTTTTCCTGCAATATTTTTTCCCAGATCGAAAATATAAACATCCTCTTCTGGCTCCGTCATCTCCATAGGAATCAGTTCTTCCTGCACCTGCACCGTCACGCCGGGATAAGCCTCCAGCTTTCCTTCCGGCCAGTTCACATTCTCAGGTTCTTTCCAGGCCGTTTCGTTGTACCCTGCCATATCCCATCCGGTCAACTCCCTTCGGGCATCGTAAGATTCACCCATCAGAATATCTGCTTCCCGAATCGGTCCTTCGCTGGCTTTCCAGCTTCCATCACTGGCAATAATCTGACGGCTGCCATCTTCAAATTCAACTTCCAGTTGCCCTAAAAAGGCAGGGTTGACCCCGTAAAAATCTCTTACCCTATCCTTAAGGTTTAGCAACGCATATCCTATATAACCGGCATACCAACCGTCGGCAATGATGGCTCCTATGGCATTTTCACCATTTTTCAGCAGCTCAGTCACATCATAGGTATTGTAATAAATGCGTTTGTTGTAGTCGGTCCAGCCCGGAGTAAAATGGCTCTCTCCTACTCTCTGACCATTGAGATGTAGTTCGTACAGGCCGGCGGCGGAAGCATATACTTTGGCACTTTTAATGGGCTTGTCCAGGGTAAACGATTTTCTCAGATAGCGTGCGGGCGGCAGGTACAGCTCCTTATACATATCTTTTGTATTATACCCTACATCCAAACTAATCCAGCGAGCCTGCCAGTCGGCAAACTTTAGCAAGCCCATACTCCAGTGCGCAGGTTCACTCCAGGCTGAGGGTTGCTGTTCAGCATCCCATACTTTTACTTTCCAGTAACAGTCCTGTCGGGAGGTCAGGGAGTTACCTTGATAAACGATTTGGTTTGTAGCATCGGAAGTAACCTTGCCAGTGTCCCAGAGATCCCCTTCCCCCTGGTCTAACTTTTCCTGTGAGGAGGCTACCAAAATCTGATAGGCGGTCTGTTTCTGATTTCTCTGGTCTGAAGTGACAATCCAACTCAATCGGGGTGTGATAATGTCTATTCCCAAAGGATTTTCATGATACTCGCAGCGGAGATATTCAGGGCGTAAGGAAGCCTGAGCCAGCAAAGGTTGTTGGAGGAAGAGTAAGAAAGAAGCGAGCCAGAAAACAACGGCCAGATGATAAACAAACCATGTCTGTTTCATGTGATCAGATAGTATTAGTTAGGTGGTTGTATTTGGTTGTGGAAAAAGCAAGTCAATCATTCCAAAAGTAAAAGTTACTAATTTATTAGGAATGGAGGGTCTAAAAAAATTTTTGCTTCAGAGATGATTAAAATTTATCTGTTCGAAAAGGAAGTGCCGAACAGCCACCCTTGAGCTATCCGGCACTGAGTTCCATTTATCTCAAGAAAGCAGCAGGGATGCCGCCATCCACATTCAGCACATTGCCTGTGCTCTTGGAC